>NZ_FOGB01000009.1:99011-199543 GCF_900111095.1 Amphritea atlantica
ACCCTCCTGCCCTTATTAAGAGCTGAGCCCGACGCCTGATCTCAAATTTCAGACAAAAAAAGACCAACCTTCCGGCTAGTCTTGTTTTCCGTTGTAGTAGCGGGGCCAGATCTAAACCGACGACCTTCCTGCCCTTATTAAGAGCCGAGCCCGACGCCTGATCTCAGATTTCAGACAAAAAAAAGGCCAACCTTTCGGCTAGTCTTGTTTTCCGTTGTGGTAGCGGGGGCCAGATCTAAACCGACGACCTTCCCGAGCGCTTATTAAGAGCCGAGCCCGACCCTTTCTATGCTAGCTTAAAACCACCGAATTTCAGACGAAAAAAAAGCCAATCTTTCGATTAGCTTATCTTTCCGTTGTGGTAGCGGGGCCAGACCTGAACCGACGACCTTCCCGAGCGCTTATAAAGAGCCGAGCCGACGCCTAATCTCAAATTTCAGACGAAAAAAAAGCCAATCTTTCGATTAGCTTATCTTTCCGTTGTGGTAGCGGGGGCCAGATTTGAACTGACGACCTTCGGGTTATGAGCCCGACGAGCTACCAGGCTGCTCCACCCCGCATCAACGTGGCAGGCATATTACTGTTACAATTCAACAAAAGCAATGAAAATAAATAATCTTTTCAATTAATTACTCAATCTGATCTGATATAACTAAACTACCAGAAGGCGTTCTGAACGGAGTTGTGTATGTCACTGATTTACGTAATGGATCCCATGTGCAGCTGGTGTTATGCCTTTCAGCCGCACCTCAGGGATATGATTAGCCGGTTGCGCCCTGGGATCCGGATATTTTGCTATATGGGGGGACTCGCACCGGATAACGATAAACCGATGGCAGACGAGATGCAGCAGGCAATTGCACAAACCTGGCATGAGATAGAACAACGCACCGGAACCCCTTTTAACCATGAGTTCTGGAAACAGTGTCAGCCACGCAGGTCGACTTACCCAGCCTGCCGTGCGGTAATCAGTGCGGATCTGATCAGCAGCGGCAGCGGTATGCTGATGGCCGAAGCCATTCAGACCGCCTATTATCAGGAAGCCCGCAACCCTTCCGACCTTTCTGTGCTGACCGATCTGGCCGAAGAGATCGGTTTAAACCGTAAACGTTTCTCCAGCCAGATGTATAGCGAAAAAACCGCACAGACCCTGTTTGAAGACCTGGACTTTTGTCTGCAACACGGCATTCAGGGATTTCCGTTTCTAGGGCTGGAAACTAAGAAAGGCATTCAGGTGATCTGCGCTGGTTACTGCAGCCGGGACCAGCTATTGCAGCGTTGCGCCAGCCTGGAACTGATCTAAGCAGTTCATTTTCCGGGCATAAAAAACGGGAGACAAGGCTCCCGTTTTTCAATCAGGGACCAACTAGGAACGGGCCACAGACACATCTTCTGCCTGTAATCCTTTATCACTCTCTTTCACAGTGAAGCGAACACTTTGCCCCTCGGTTAGTGAACGATGCCCCCGGCCACGGATATTGCGAAAATGAACAAACACATCGTCGCCATTTTCACGGGTAATAAAGCCAAACCCCTTTGACACATTAAACCACTTTACCGTACCTAACTCACGGTCATCATTCTCATCGGTTTCCTCTTCGCTGGCAGATCCCAAGCCGGCAATAACACAGCTAACCAATACAACCACAAACACAACACCAATATCAAAAAACGGCAACCCGCCCTCGCCCGGCAATGCACCCTGCAAAAACAGAATGACTGCGGTAGCCAGTGCGCTGACAACTACACTACGTATAAGTTGATTAACACTCATATAGATCTCTTATAATTAATTAAAGTTATTGAATAAAAAACAGGGCTCATAGAAAAAAGAACCCAGACCACTCTATATACCGACTTTTATGCTTTTTTTCAATCGCTTAGCCGTTCAAACACTGATACAGCTCCGTAATAGGGTATAATTGCGACCAATTAACAACTTAAATGCTAAAACACAGTGAAGGGTACAAAAGGGTCTATGAAGCAACAACCGCTACTCGAGGATCTGGAATCACGGATCGCATTTCAGGAAGACGCGCTGGATAAAATGAGCGCAGAGATGGCAAAGCAGGGTGCCGAAATTGCCCGACTGACTCAGATCATTAAGATTCTTCATCAGCAGGTTAAGCAGATAGCACCTGACCAGATCAGCACCGCAGAAGATGATGTTCCACCACCGCACTACTGATCGTCCAGCACCAGAGGGCCTGCTTATAGCAGGCTTTTCAGCGTGTAGATATCGTAACGACTGGATTTACCATTGAGCTGATAGCTGGGCGCATGCCCTTCGATGGCCGGTGCTTTGCGGGGCCGCTTGACCACCACACGGTATTCAGCCAGCTGCAGGGCGGCCTCAAGCAAAGCCGCAGAGTCCTGATCATCCCCTACCACATCACGAAACACGCGCATCTCTTTTTTCACCAGCGCTGACTTATCGGTATGCGGAAACATTGGATCAACATAGATCACCTGGGGCCTCTGATCAGAGGTTTGCTGCTCTGCCAGCCAGTTGATACTGTCAGCATTAACCAGCGTCATCCGGGCGGCAATATCGGCCACTTCCGGATCCGCCTGAGCCTGTTGCAATCCACTTTCCAGCAACGCATGAATAATTGGAGAGCGTTCCACCATCTGCACATCACAGCCTAACGTCGCCAGAACGAAGCTATCCCGTCCCAGACCGGCGGTAACATCGGCTATCTGCGGCCGCACCGAACCTTTAATACCGACCGCTTTAGCGATCATCTGCCCTTTGCCTCCACCAAACTTACGCCGGTGAGCCACAGCACCCGAGACGAAATCCGCCAGCACCGGCCCCGGCGCTTTACGGCCAGTCTGCTGCAAACGCCGACTGCCGGATTCACAGATCAGCAACTGAGCGTACTGTTCGTCTCGCAGGTCATACTGTTCCAGTAAGGGCAGACCTAAACGAACGGACAGCTGCAGCGCATCCTGCCTACCCGCCTCATCGGCAAAACAGACAGCAATCTCAGTGGCAAGGGTGGTTTGCTGTATCAAGATAGTTCCTTCGCGGCTGCGCTAATCTAGTCAGACAATTCTAGTCAGATAATAAAATACACGCCGAGCAGAACAAATCCCAACAGCATGCGGTAGATAACAAACGGCAACATACCGACTTTGTCCAGCCATTTCAGAAACAGGTGGATACAGGCATACGCGCTGATTGCGGCCAGTACCGTACCGCTTAAAACCATAGTCCACTCGTCCGCCGTACCGGTCTTCATCAGTTCCAGGCCTTTGAGCAAGCCAGCGCCGAGGATCACCGGAATCGACAACAGAAAGGAGAAGCGGGCTGCTGACTGACGATTAAGTCCCAGCATCAAACCTGCCGTAATGGTAATACCTGAACGGGAGGTACCAGGAATCAGGGCAACCGCCTGCGCCAGACCGATGATAATGACATCTTTCAGGGTGATTTTTTCCAGTGGCCGTACTTCGGTACGACTGAAGTCAGCCCACCACAGCAACGCACCAAACACCAGCGTGGCCCCGGCGATCACCAGAATACTGCGGCCATAGTGATCAACAGCAGACTCAAAGATAAACCCCGCGACAACCGCCGGCAACGTCGCCCAGATAACATACCAGGCCAGCCGGGAATCCGTACTGCTGCCGCGGCCAACCAGACTGCTGGTCCAGGCAACAATCATTCGCCAGATATCCTGACGGAAATAGATCATCACCGCCGTCAGCGAACCGATATGCACACCAACATCAAAAGCCAGCCCCTGATCAACCCAGCCAAACAGCTGCGAAGGCAGTATCAGGTGCGCCGAACTTGAAATAGGTAAAAACTCAGTAAGGCCCTGCAATAACGCTAAAAAAACTACCTGGAACCAATCCATGCTGAACTTATCCTCAATTTAATACTTCACATATACAAACTGACATTAGGCGCCACACCTGATGCGATGTTACTGGCTTTCTATGACCAACAGATGTTCAGGCCGGACTCACAGAGATCCGTATCACTGCCCTTTCTTTTTCTGGTCAGCGACCTTTTTCCAGGACACTTCATCGCGCAGATAAACCGGCTGAGCCTGCTCAGCAGAGACACCCTCGCCCTGGACATAAGCAGCAACGGCTAACTCACACATCATCCCTGCCGCAGGATAGATATCCAGCTCCGGAGTACAGACTGCCTGCTGCACTGCGGCTGACATGCTATCGAGATAGATCCAGCCACGCCCGGCGGCAAACCAGTTATCCCCCTCGGGCAGAACAATATTCTCCGGCGAACTGACGATCTCTTTATCCAGCGCCTGGGGCAGGCCATCGCGCATCTCATAAGCGCAGCAATACAACTCATTCATTCGCGCATCCAGAGTGCTGACAATACGTTCGGCGTTATGTTCCCTTGATGCTTTAAGGGCGATCGCCGCCAATGTGGACACCGGCAACAACGGCAGGTCAGCCGCGAAGGCAAGCCCCTGGGCAGTGCCGGTAGCAATACGGATACCGGCGAAAGAGCCGGGCCCCCGTCCAAACGCAATCGCATCCAGCTGCTTAACCTGCAGCCCGGCGGAGGACAACATCTGGTCCACCATCGGTAATAACTGACGGGTATGCTGACGGGGAATCACACGAAAATCTTCCTGAATAACACCATCAATCGACAGAGCCACTGAACAGGCATCCGTTGATGTATCCAGGGCAAGAATTTTGGTCATCTGTAGTATCCGCTATCTATAAAAAAGCAGGTTCAGCTGTGAACCTTGGAAAAGCGCTGCATTTTAAGCGCTATGATCAGCAAAGGCTATCCTCACCCCAGCGCGGCAACAGGTTTTGTTCGATCTGTAACTGATTCAGAATCCGTGCCACCACAAAGTCGATCATATCCTCAATGGTTTGGGGACGATTATAAAACCCGGGACTGGCGGGGATCACCACGCATCCCATCCGTGTGAGCTTCAGCATATGCTCCAGATGGATCTCAGAATAAGGGGCTTCGCGGGGCACCAGAATCAACTGACGCCGCTCTTTCAGGGCGACATCCGCAGCCCTCTCAATCAGGTTATTACTGGCGCCCGTGGCGATGGCAGACAATGCGCCGGTTGAACAGGGACACACCACCATCTTTCCCGGCGCACCGGAACCGGAGGCCACCGGGGCCATCCACTGCTCCCGGCCGAACACCCGAATCTGCCCAACCGTCGCGGAAAAGCGCTGAGTCAGCCAGACCTCCTGCTCTTTTGCAGAACCCGGCAGTGCTTCATCGGTTTCCGTAGCGATCACCACCTGCGCGGCTTTGGAGATCATTACCAGCACCTGACAGCGGGCAGCCACCAGACATTCCAGCAGACGCAAACCATACTGCGCACCCGAGGCTCCGGTGATCGCCAGTGTAATTCTCTCTTTATAGGAATCTGTCACCTTCAACCCCACTTCTGTTGCAACGCCTTAACCAGGCGGGTGTGAATACCATCAAAACCACCATTACTCATAATCACAATATGGCTTCCAGGTTGAGCACTGGCAACCAGCTCGTCGATAATGTCGTCCGTTTTCCGTGCCAGCACGGCCGGATTAACACAACTATCCACCACATCCTGCAGTGACCAGTCGAGCCCGGCAGGCTGATACCAGAACACTCTATCCGCCAGCCCTGCTGATTGTGCCAGTTGTTGTCGATGTATCCCCATCCGCATGGTATTGGAACGCGGTTCAATCACGGCAATGACGGGGGCATCCCCCACCTGCGCACGCACTCCCTGCAGAGTGGTCTCGATCGCGGTGGGGTGATGGGCAAAATCATCATAAACCCGGATCCCGGCTACTTCGCCGATCAGCTCCATACGCCGTTTTACACCGCCAAAGTTACACAACCCCTCAATGGCATGCGCGACCTGCACACCCACATGACGCGCCGCCACCAGCGCCATCAAACCATTATTAACCGAGTGCAGGCCGGTCATATTCCAGCGTACAATTCCCACCTCTTCACCCCGATGCAGTACTGCAAATTCGGAACCATCAGCTTTAATCAGCCGCGCCTGCCACTCAGCGTCACTATTCAACAGCGCTTCATCGCTGACCGATGTTTTTACCACCGGTGTCCAACACCCCTGTGCGATCACCTGCTCCAGTGATTCAACGCCCGCAGGCATAATCACCTGACCGTTAGCCGGCACAATTCTGACCACATGATGGAACTGCCGCTGAATCGCAGCCAGATCATCGAATATATCGCCGTGGTCGAACTCCAGATTATTCAGAATCAGGGTGCGGGGGTGGTAATGGACAAACTTAGAGCGCTTATCGAAGAAGGCGGTATCATACTCATCCGCTTCGATAACGAAAAAGGGGCTCTCCCCCACCCGGGCAGAACGGTCGAAATTTTTCGGCACCCCGCCAATAAGAAACCCAGGCGCCATGCCGGCATGTTGCAGCAGCCAGGCCAGCATCGTTGCCGTGGTAGTTTTTCCGTGGGTACCGGCCACCGCCAATACCCATTTATCCCGCAACAGATTATCCGACAACCACTGCGGTCCCGAGGTGTAGGGCAGCCCACGCTCCAGCATAAATTCAACACAGGGGTTTCCCCGGGTCATAGCATTGCCAACGATAATCATATCCGGGGCCGGGTCAAGCTGCGCCGGATCGTACCCCTCGATCAGACTGATCCCCTGCTGTTCCAGCTGAGTACTCATCGGCGGATAAACATTGGCATCTGAGCCGCTGACCTGGTGTCCCAGCTCTTTCGCCAAGACCGCAAGGCTGCCCATAAAAGTGCCACAGATTCCCAGTATATGAACGTGCACGGATAAGTTCTCCAGATCAGCTTCTATCGCAAAAATATCGCCCTATGATAACAGTTAAGCCGACTCCGTTTAGCCCTTTTTCAGCCATTAACATCATCACAAAAAAGCTGAACATATAAACGAAACCCAACGCTTGCTGCCAGAGGATTAAAATCAATCGACGCTATTGCCGTTTTTTTGAGTTAATTATCGATGTTACGGTGTAATTACCCCGTTAATCAGCGTAAAATTATGACAATTTTTTAACTCCTGAACCCATAGGTTTTTTGGCCACATGCGACTGCTAAACCAGTACCTCAAGCACCACGACACTCCCGATGATCTTATTGACCTGATTGACAGTCTGATGCTGTCCTGCAAAGAGATCGCAATTAAACTGCGCGAAGGTGCTCTGGCGGGTGTATTAGGCACCTCTGAAGGCATTAATGTTCAGGGGGAAACCCAAAAGAAACTCGATATCATCTCCAACGATATTCTGAAAGCGGTACTGCTGGATAACCCCACGGTTGCGGGTCTGGCCTCAGAAGAGGAGGACCACCCGGTCGCCGGCAACCCCGAAGGTAAATATCTGGTCACCTTCGATCCACTGGATGGCTCATCCAATATCGATGTTAACGTCTCTGTCGGCACTATCTTTTCCATTCTGGAAAAGCCTGAAGGGCTGGATGGCGGCACTGATGCAGCCTTTATGCAGTGTGGCCGTAAGCAGATAGCATCCGGTTATGTTCTGTACGGCCCCTGTGCGGTTCTGGTGCTGACTACCGGTAACGGCGTACATATGTTTACCCTGAGTCATGGTGGCGACTTCATTCTTACCGAAGAGAATGTGAAAATTCCTGAATATACTCAGGAGTTTGGTATCAATATGTCCAACCAGCGCTTCTGGGAACCCGAGATGCAATCCTATGTAGCAGATCTGTTACAGGGCGAAGAGGGACCGCTGGGTAAGCGCTACAATATGCGCTGGGTTGCCTCCATGGTGGCCGAAGTACACCGCATTCTCACCCGTGGTGGTATTTTCATGTACCCATGGGATAGCCGGGATCCGGCCAAGCCCGGCAAACTGCGGCTGATGTATGAAGGCAATCCGATGAGTTTTCTGGTTGAACAGGCAGGCGGTCTGAGCACCACCTGTTACGGCCACATCATGGACGTGGAACCCGAAAAGATCCACCAGCGGGTCTCTGTCGGTCTGGGTTCTAAAGCAGAAGTAGAAACCATGATGAAATATCACGCTAAGGACTAACTGAATCTTCAGTTTATGATCTTTAAGTCGTATTCAAATTTTAACCAAGGGCTGTATATAATGCGGCCTTTGGATTTCAAACAGATTTCACACTTAAACAGGAAGGCGATACATGAGCTTTGAAAAAGTCCCTGCTGGCAATGATCTGCCAAATGACATCAATGTAATCATCGAGATTCCAGCGGACAGCGATCCGGTTAAATATGAGATCGACAAAGATTCCGGAGCAATCTTCGTTGACCGTTTCATGGCCGCGCCTATGTTCTACCCTGCGAACTACGGTTATATCAACAACACTCTGGCCGACGACGGCGATGCTCTGGACGTACTGGTTGTGACTCCATACCCGGTTGTACCGGGTTCTGTTATCCGCTGCCGTCCGGTTGGCGTACTCAACATGACCGACGAAGCCGGTGAAGATGCCAAGCTGGTTGCTGTTCCCCACGACAAGCTGAGCAAAGCCTATAAAAACGTTAATGACGTGACTGATCTGCCAGAACTACTGCTGGCCCGCATCAAGCACTTCTTCGAGAACTACAAAGGTCTGGAAGAGGGCAAGTGGGTTAAAGTGGAAGGCTGGGAAGGCGCTGAAGCCGCTAAAGCCGCTATCGTTGAAGCTCAGAAAGCTTACGAAGCCGCTAAGTAATCCGCTGAGAGGCGACATTAAAAAAGGCCGGAGCGTAATACTCCGGCCTTTTTTTGTGGCCATTTAAAACGACCCACAGGGTTTAGCGAAACAACTTCTTCCCCGTTGTCACGATTGCCAGCACCACCGCCCCGGCAATCAGCCCCACCACGGCATCCAGCAACACCGGCACCAGCCAGTGCAACACCGCATTCATATCGACGATCAGACTTTCCACAAAGTGATGCAGAAACGGTAAACCATGCACCAGGATACCGCCGCCCACCAGAAACATGGCGATAGTGCCGACAACCGACAAAATCTTCATCAACCTGGGGGCCGCCAGAACGATTCCCCGCCCCACTCTTCTGGTCAGATGACCAGCTTCTGGCTTACGCACCATATAGAGGCCCAGATCGTCCAGCTTGACGATTCCCGCCACCAGTCCATAAACCCCGACCGTTACCAATAGCGCGATCCCCAGCATCACCCCCAGCTGTACCGGCAGCGTCTCTGCCGCGACCGTCCCCAGCGTCAGCACGATAATCTCAGCCGACAGGATGAAGTCAGTACGAATCGCCCCTTTAATCTTCTGCTTTTCAAATTCAACGATGTTAATGTCGCCACTGGCCACCGCAGAGGTCAGCTCAGCATGATGCTTACCTTCATCATCAGCGGAATGGAAAAACTGGTGGGCGACCTTTTCAAACCCTTCAAAACAGAGATAGAGCCCACCCAGCATCAACAGCGGGATAATCAGCCAGGGGATAAAATAACTGATCGCCATCGCCCCCGGCACCAGTATCATCTTGTTCACCAGTGAGCCTTTAGCCACCGCCCACACCACCGGAAGTTCCCGGTCAGCCCGCACCCCCGATACCTGCTCGGCATTCAGTGCCAGATCATCCCCCAGTACTCCGGCGGTTTTGCCCGCTGCCACTTTGGTCATACTGGCAACATCATCCAGCAGTGTCGCGATATCATCAATTAATGCAAGAAGGCTTGAGCCTGCCATGTTCCGGTCCTTTTAAACGACTATTTCCTGAGGTGTTCTCTCTTTTGCAGAGGATACTCAATTATGGCGATGATTGTCTGTCACAGAGCAAAAATTTCTTATTTCAGGCCAACCGACCGGTTATCCATGTGATAATAAAACCACTATCCGGGTAGAGACTGCTTAGCAAAGTAGCTCTGGGAGAGAGCCTCAGCAACGGGAGTGTTAACAGAGATCATGGCAAAGAGAGCAAAAGTATCCAACGAAGTGGTGGCAGAAGCGATGCAGGTTGCCAAAGCCACTCAGCGACCAGGACAGACCAAAGAGCAGACCAAACTGATCGCTCAGGGCATCCAGAAAGGGATTGAGGAGTATAAAAAGCGCCATAAGGAAAAATCCCGGGAGCTGGACAAACAGAAGCGAAAACTGCAGCAAGCGCAAAAACAGGATGCCCAGCAAACAACAACTGAAGCTGTAACAGAGACTGTCTATGTACAGAGTCGCTTGAGCTGGGGGTTATTGCTGCTAAGCTGGGCAGGTTTCGCTGTCTACGCGGCGTTTTATAATCCTCTTTAAGCGGCTTTATAGTAAGTGGCTTTATAATAAGTGGCTTTATAACTCAGAACTAAGCGCTGAAATTAAAAAAGGAAACGACATCAGTAGCTGTTTTCCAATAGCACCTCCTCTAAAGGCAACTGCCCGGCCCTTGGATTAGCGGGTCTGTCCGCCTTGCCCAGGGTGATGATCATACTGATCAGATGGCCCGCAGGCAGATTAATAATCCTGGCAACCTGCTCACTGTCGAAGCCAATCATAGGGCAGGTATCATACCCCAGTGCTTTAGCGGCCAGCATCAGCGTCTGCGCCGCCATACCACTGGAGCGCAACGCTTCATCCCGTTGCAGTTGGCCTTTACCCTCATAGAAGGCTTGCAGCATCGGCAGCATCACTGACTGAACCTCGGCATTGGTATTGGCCCAGTAACGCTGTGGGTCATCACTCCAGGCCTGGGTATCTGCACAAAGAATTATCAGTTCTGCCGCTTCGGTTATCTGGGTCTGTCCCCAGGCCGCCTCCTGAATTCTGCTACGCTGCTGCGGGTCGGTCACCCTGACAAATCGCCAGTGTTGAATATTGTAGGAGGTGGGTGACAGCAGCACCGCTTGCATAATGCGCTCGAAATCAGCCTCGCTGACCGTTTCGTTGCTGGAGTAATGCTTAATCGCGCGGCGCGCTTCAATGGCTGTAAAAAGGTCCATAATAAATCCTTAACTGTTCATCGGTTTAATGGGACTGAACAGATCACCAAAGGCTCTGTCAGACCATGACCAACAGGTTAAATTGTTTATTATTGACCGATAATCCCCTTTTTTATCAAAATAATGTTGAGCAAAAACGAACAGTGAACAGCACTATATTTCGATCCCCTGCTCCCAATAGGGGGTTTCACTGCCAAAATATTCAATAGCAAAATCCAGAAAGGCGCGAACCTTGGCTGGCATATACTGACGTTCTATCAGCACCGCATTTATATCCAGCTCCGGCATCTTATACTCGGGAAACAGTACCACCAGCTTCCCCGCGCGGATATCAGGCCCCGCAACAAAAGTGGGTAAGCGCGCGATTCCAAGCCCCTGGCGCACCGCTTCCAGCAACGCTTCACTGTTATTCACCTGATAGCTGCCTGACACCACCACTGAGTGGCGCTGATTACCCTGAGTGAAACTCCACTCTTTCACATCATTTGAGTAGCTGAATGAGAGACAGTTATGCTGCAACAGGTCATCCAGCTGTTGCGGATAACCATGACGATCAAGATAGTCTGGAGAGGCACAGAGCACGCTGTTCAGAGTCGCCAGCCTACGGGCCACCAGCGTCGAATCCGGCAGCGCTCCGCCACGGATCGCAATATCAAAGCCACCACTGACCAGATCGAGTCGTTTATCGTCCATCACCAAGTCGATACGGATCCTGGGATATTTTTTCAGAAATTCGGGGATCATCGGGGCCATATGCAAACGACCAAAGGACATCGGGGTGTTGATACGCAGCCGTCCCTGAGGTTCACCCTGCAACTGAGCCACCGCATCCTCGGCATCCCGGGCTGCCAGGTTGGCCTTCAAAGCATGCTCGAAATAGTGCTCCCCCGCTTCAGTCAGACTCAGCTTGCGGGTCGTCCGGTGCAACAACTTAACGCCGAGCTGCTGCTCTAACTGCGATATCCGCTTACTCACCGCGGATTTAGAGATGCCCAGAAAGCGGGCCGCCGGCGAAAAACCACCATACTGCACCACGGCAACAAACACCGGAATTGCACCCATCGTATCCATACAACCCTCACTGTTTACTTTAACTCAACAGTCATTCTCCAAAAACAGGGATTATCAGTCAATTGAAAACGGGTTAATCTGCACTCCATCGCTCCAAAGCACTAATAAAAAGCACTAATAAAAAGCATTAAGAGAACACTATGAACAACCAGCCCCCACAATATTCACGCGCACTGATTCATCTGCTGATGCTACTGATGGTGGCGCTTGTCGCCAGCTCCTTTCCTGTTGGCGCGCTGATCACCGAAGGGCTGCCACCTGAAGTGATGATGCTGATTCGTTTTGTGTTAGCCGCGCTACTGTTTGCCCCCTATGTGTTTATTAAAAATGGCTGGCACCTGCCATCAGCCCGACGATTGCTGGTCTATGCCATTTTAAGTATTCCGTTAGTCGTTTTTTTCTGGTGTATGTTTGAGGCACTGCGCTATACCAGCGCTCTGAATACCGGCGCAATCTACACCACCGTGCCTGCCATTACGGCGTTCTATGTGTTTTTTATCAACCGGGAAACAACGGGAAAGCGCCGGGCCAGCGGACTGCTGCTGGGCACCCTGGGCGCCCTGTGGATTGTATTCCGTGGCGACCTTAACAGCCTGTTACAGCTGGATATTAATCGCGGTGATCTGCTGTTTATGATCGGCTGTCTGTTTATGGGCACCTACAATCCGCTGATCAGAAAATTCTATGCCGGTGAGCCGATGGAGATGATGACATTCTGGGTGATCAGCTTCGGTGCCGTCTGGCTGTTGCTGCTGTCTATGCCAAACCTGGGACAGATTGCATGGACTGAAGTCGACATCAACGTCTATCTGGGCGTGCTCTATCTCGCCGTCTTCACCACCCTGGTCAGCTTCTTTTTGCTGCAGTTAGGCACCATCACACTGGGGGCAACGCAGGTGGCCGCTTATGGTTTCCTGACGCCAATCTTTGTCGTGCTTCTCAACCTGTTACTCGGTTCGGCGGTGTTCCAGTGGCAGCTGTTACCCGGCATTGTGTTGGTGCTGATCGCCATGCTACTGGTGCAGCGTGATGGCCGTTATCCACAACAAGCCAGAGTGGCAGATAGATAGTCAGATTGTCCTAATTAGTTAAGCGGCGCACATATCCCGATACCACTTTTCTGCTAATATGATCATCTTTGGTAACAGTTTCCACAGAGGTTAACTCAGATGAAGTTTGAAGGTACCGAGCGCTATGTTGCGACTGATGATCTGCGGATGGCGGTCAACGCTGCCGCAACACTGCAACGCCCCCTGCTGATCAAAGGTGAACCGGGTACCGGCAAAACCATGCTCGCCGATGAGGTGGCGCTGGCGTTTGGTAAAAAGCTGCTGCGCTGGCATATCAAATCAACCACTAAAGCTCAGCAGGGCCTGTATGAATACGATGCGGTTTCCCGGCTGCGGGATTCCCAGCTGGGTGATGACCGGGTACACGATATTAACAACTACATCCGCAAAGGGATGCTGTGGGAAGCGTTCGATGCCGATGAGCAGGTAGTGCTGCTGATTGATGAGATCGATAAAGCGGATATCGAGTTTCCCAATGACCTGCTGGTCGAGCTGGATAAGATGGAGTTCAGCGTTTACGAGACCGGTGAAACGGTGGTCGCTAAACATCGTCCGATTATTATTATCACCAGCAACAACGAAAAAGAGCTGCCCGATGCCTTTCTGCGCCGCTGCTTTTTCCACTATATCAACTTCCCCAATGCGGAAACCATGAAGCAGATCGTCGATGTTCACTTCCCGAACATTCAGAAAGATCTGGTTAATGAAGCGCTGGAGATCTTCTTCCAGGTGCGTGAGATCAACGGCCTGAAAAAGAAGCCATCAACCTCAGAGCTGATCGACTGGCTAAAGCTGCTGCTGGCGGACAACATCCCCGTTGATCTGCTGCAAAACCGTAATCCCGGCGAAGCGATTCCGCCGCTGTATGGCGCCCTACTGAAGAATGAGCAGGATGTGCATATGCTGCAACGACTGGCATTTATGGCCCGCCGCGAAAGCCGCTAAACCGGAGTCACTGATGCTAGTTGATTTCTTCTACACCCTGCGCAAGGCACAGGTGCCGGTCTCAATCAAAGAGCTGCTGACCCTGCTGGAAGCACTGGAAAATCATCTCGCCTTTGCCAGCTGGGATGATTTCTATCTGCTGGCCCGCACCTGTCTGGTGAAAGATGAGAAATATTTCGACCGTTTTGATCTGGCTTTCGGCTACTACTTTAAAGGGCTGGCCGAACTGCCTGACCCGTTCGACAACGTTGTTCCGGAACAGTGGCTGGAATCTGACTTTATCAAAAACCTGACTGACGAAGAGAAAGCTGAGATCGAAAAACTCGGCGGTCTGGATAAACTGATGGAGACCCTGGCCAAACGCTTTGAAGAGCAGAAAAAGCGCCACGCAGGGGGCAGCAAATGGATCGGCACCGGCGGCACCTCACCGTTCGGTCATAGCGGTTACAACCCGGAAGGGGTGCGTATCGGCGGTGAAAGCAAACATAAACGCGCGGTGAAAGTGTGGGAGAAACGCCAGTTCCGCGATCTCGATGACAGTGTCGAGCTGGGCACCCGTAATCTTAAAGTTGCCCTGCGCAAACTGCGTAAATTCGCCCGCACCGGTGCCGCCGACGAACTGGATCTGGATGACACCATCCGCTCCACCGCCAATAATGCCGGACTGCTGGATCTGAAGATGGTGCCAGAACGGCATAACGCCGCCAAAGTCCTGCTGTTCTTCGATGTCGGCGGCTCAATGGACCCATATATCCGCCAGTGTGAGCAGCTGTTCTCCGCTGCCCGCACCGAGTTCAAACATCTGGAATACTTCTACTTCCATAACTGTGTTTACGAACGGGTGTGGAAAGATAATAAGCGCCGCTGGAATGAACATATCGACACCTTCGACCTGCTGCACACCTATGGCCGGGACTACCGGGTTATCTTTGTCGGCGATGCGGCGATGGCCCCCTACGAAGTCTCCGAGCGCTATGGCAGTGTTGAACACCGCAACCCAGAACCGGGCAGTGTCTGGATGCAACGCATTCTGGACACCTGGGACAAAGCGATCTGGCTCAACCCCAGCCACCCGCGCTACTGGGACTACACCGCCAGCACCCAGATGATAAAAAATATTATGGATAACAAGATGTACCCCCTGACCCTTGAGGGGCTGGAGGATGGCATTCGCTATCTGTCAAAGTAACCGGCCTGACCCGGTGTTATGCAACACTGAGCAGAGCCGCTTTGCTATAGATGAACCCCGAAGGAGCCACCCATTGAAAAACACCACCACAACTTTTCTGCTATCCATCGGCTTCGCCACCATGCTCTCCCTGCCACTACAGGCCAGTGCTCAGGATTTATCAACCGGCTCTGCCGTCAAAGCCTTTCGCGACCTGAGCACCTGTTTTATCGATTCCCTCACCGGTAAAGAGCGCAAAGAGTTGGTTAAGTGGATCTACTTTTCAATGTCCGCGCATCCGGAACTGGAATCCTACGCCAATATATCCCGAGGCGATCGGCAGAACTCCGATAAGACCGTTGGCAATCTGATCACCCGACTGTTTTCTGAGGACTGCCCCAACGAAGCAAAAGCCGCCCTTAAGACAGACCCACAGGCCCTGAAAAATGCCTTCGAGATGATCGGCAAAGTCGCCATACAGGATATCCTGTCAGACAAAAAAGTCAGAGCAAGCGTGAATAACTATGGACGATTTGTTGATCAGGAGAAGATTAAAGGGGTGTTTGTGGAGTAGGCCGTGTGAGGCTGTTGAGTGAAAGAGCTTATGCACCACAGAGAACACAGAGGGCACCGAGGTAAAAGAAAGAGTAGAAGGTTTATTGGGGAAGGGAAATATATTTGCTTACTTCTTACTTATTGTTCTGCTAAATCAGTTGCTCTGGTCCTATTGATTAGTAGTCCCACATAAGTTGCTTGTCAGGCGATTGTTCAACCACACTGTAAATATGGTGTATAAATTGCTTTAGATTGAAGGCATAAACTTTTATGGATGAAGATAAATGGCCTCTATTAACATCAACGATGCAATTGCAATCCCCTTAAATCCCAAGAATCGACTATCAAAAAATGACCTCCCTACAGAAATTCAGGAACAACTAAGTATTAAGCTTCCAACTCTTCCTACGCCAGAAGAAAGGCAAGCTCAGATAGACTATCAAAATTCAATACCTCAAACGACTGTTATAGAGAGCAATGGTGAGATTCTGGCTGCTTTTGGTGATAATGGCTGGAAGACAGTGTTCAGTAATGACGATGTGTTTGGGCAGAACCTATCTGAAACTGAGATTCTGAATATCTTTAAAAATAAATATGGAGGATCCCTTAGTATAAGAAAATATTCTTCGGAAAATGCGCCTACAATGGGGGAGGTTCATGAGATGAAATACGGGCGTCCTTTAACACCTAAAATCGATTATTTGGTTTAAATATATTGCGGCAATAAGTTGCCTGATTACGGAAAATTATTGCCTGCTTTGACTATCGCCGTCGTGGTTGAGCGCCCCGTTACCGAAGCAACCCCACACAGATCCGGACGGTCTGAAGAAATATATCTGCTTCCTTATTGTTTTGCTAAATCAACTAGTCTGATCCTAGCGATTCCATTAGCTTTAAGAGCGTATGCACCACAGAGAACACTGAGGGCACCGAGATAAAAGCCAGAGTAGAAGGCTTAAATCCCCTCCATTACCTTAAATAGATAACCAAAATGAACATTATCACCATTAAAACAAACAGACCAAGGAGCTGTTTTCTAGACGCATCTTTATAGTTAGCTCTATCTTCTTCTGTATGTTGAGACAGCTGTATTTTTACCGTATCCCTGATATACGCACCCAGAAACAGAAGAACAGTCACCAGAACGAGCCATGGAAGATACTGGAATAAAAGCACCACCAGCGCCAGATAGGGTATCCCCATTGCGACAAAAATCCCTGCCCCCAACAACCCAGGCGTAGGATGTTTCCGAACCACCGACTTACCGCATAATCTACAGCTGGCAGGGATAATCTCAGAACAGGCCAGATTACTTAAGAATCCCAATTTGTGAGCGCATCTATTCATTGAAAGATATATCACCATTATTACCGGCAGGGATGATGTATTGGTAGGCACCCGTTGAGCACGGGGTAAGAGAGTCTCAATATGTGTTTGTTGCAAACTCGTTTTGGCAACGACAATGACAGACGAAGAAAACTGGCTGACTGATTCATTAAAAAACTGACCGCTTCGCGGCCAGATAAGAGCGTTATTTTCTATTGACTCCGAGACGGCTCATATGTGTTATGACTGACCCCATAGCTAGTGGCCATACCCAACCATTAGCAATGCTAACCAGCCAGTAAAAAATAGAACAATAACGGCCACTGCGGAATACGCGAAGAACGTTATAACTGTAGCGATCAACGAGTCCCCACAACATTTCTGTGCAGAAATATTACCCAAAATGAAGGCCGTGACGACAACAAGTAAATTGGTTGATTCGACAGTACTGACACTAGGTTTCGTAATGAAGTCCTTATAGATGCTAAACAGATAGCCCTCCATTAAAGGCAACCAAACGGGACAACTTAGCCCAGTTAAAATCAGGCCCCATCTTGCGACTAATTTTGGCTCAATAGTCATAACAGTTAAATATACGACAGTGGATTTGGATAAATACGACAAAATGGTCATTGTTAAGAATTATTTGCATTTACAATCCCTAATGCAGCGGTTATTCAGTCCTGAATTCGTTGATCATCACATAGAATTGCCCGACTGAAAAGAGTCATTAGGGCAACAGTTCAGAGGGATGAACTGAATCCTGTTTTCTGAAAACCCCTTTGATAGCTGAAAGGCTTTTGTTGGCTATCGCTTTTCGCTTTTTCTAACAAGTCGCGAAGCGACGTTCTAGCGGCTAGCGAGCGGCGAAGCCGCGGTCTGGGTTATTCAGGGCCGTTCGCCCTGAATAACCTTTTGTTCAAACAACCATATCGATCTGCTGCAATGTGCCGACCTCGCCGTTTTCACTGAAATAGACACCACTGTTTCTGACGGTGCCGTTGTGCTGATTGTCCTCCCCTTTGATATCAAAAGGGGTCGCGCTGGCCCCCAGATAGATTGCACCGATATCCCGCTCTTTCAGCGTTTCCAGAGAGTCCGTATCCGCTGTTTTATTCCAGATCAGTAGCTGATCAAAGATTGAGTCGGCTTCGTCGATATAGCCATTACCATCCTCATCGTAGTCGGCCAGTTCGGCAAAGCCATCACCGGTGCGGGCGCCAAACAGCTCTAATCCATCATTGATGATGCCATCACTGTTGCGATCCAGCGCCAGCATGCCGCTGTTTCCGGTGAGATAACTGATCAGCTCTTTATCGCCATCGGCATCCAGATCGAACTCAAATTTGTCATTGCTGAGATCCGCATAGTTACCTTCAAAATTGAGGATTAGCGGGTCTGTGAATACTAACTCCTGAGTCTCTTTATATTCCCGGGTAGCACTATAACTACGCTCCATCTCCAGACTGAGATTAAAGTCAATTGACTGGCCATCAGCGGTGTTTACGGTGCCGCAGCTGTTGAAGCGGGTGCACTCATACTCTTCAACCGTTTCGCTGACATTGAGCTGCAACCTTAACATCCGGGGCTTTAGCTCGACAGAGGGGCTATCCCCGGATAGCTCTGCAAACCTGAACGCTGCGGAATCCATCTGTGATAAAGGCTGCGGCAAAAGCTGAGGCAGAGGCTGTGACGGAAAGTCAGGCTGAATCGCCTTTAGCAGACTTTGCCAGAGCCGTGCCTGAGTAATATTCTCCTGGTTCTGATAATCATCACCCTCCACTGTCTGAAAAAAACCACGAAAGGGGTTTATCGGTGATGCTGATCCGAACGACAACCGGTTCGCTGAGTCCGTGTCCGTTGCTGCTCCGTCTCCTACCATCTGCGACCGGGCTATCAGCGCTTCCAGTTGTGCAACAAACTGGCTGCCCTGCCCTCTGTCATCCAGACTGCGGGTAATCCCCCGGAACTCTGATTTCTCATGTTCAACACTCATGTTTATATAACTACTGTTTATAATCATGCTCTTACTCCTTTTTCAGGCAATAAAACCCCGGGCCGCCTATTTTAAACAGGCAGTTATCCATTTCTTCAGGGCGCAAAAAACCCGCTCAGGCATTCAGCCAAGCTGTCAATCACGGGCATCATTGAATGAGGAACAGAGTTGCCGCTATAGCTCTGATTTTTTGGCCACAGCCAACCCTACCGGACAGATAATCCAGTAAACGGTTTCTCCTCAGACAAACGCTGTTGGTTAAGAATTCACAATTGTTTTATTTCGCCGATAGTTCCCCCCCACCTATAACTATCTGAAACTCAAGCTGTTATTAGCCAATAGCCCAGCCGCAGCAGACACTCGCTGGCCGTCAGACTGTTCATTTCAGCCATAACAAAACAGCGTTTCAGTCGTTACCTGTTAATTCAGTAACCTTAGCAACAGCAAGAAACGGGCCCGATCAATACCAAGAGACACAGGGAGAAAACAAAATGGGGATAACTCAGGAAAAGAGGTCGGTAACATTCAGATAACGATGCCTGTGAAAGGATCTGTTATGAAGGATATGAGGTTAAATGAAAAAGCGCCCTGAGCGGACGCTTTTATCAAGCCAGCAACCTTTAGCGTTCAGCTGTCATACTGATAAAAACCGCGTCCACTCTTGCGGCCCAGATAGCCGGCATCGACCATCTGTACCAGCAGCGGACAGGGGCGGTATTTAGAATCTTTGAAGTTATCGTAGAGCACTTCCATAATGCTCAGACAGGTATCCAGACCGATCAGATCTGCCAGCGCCAGCGGCCCCATCGGGTGGCTCATACCGAGCTTCATCACGGTATCGATCTCTTCCGCTGACGCCAGGTTTTCATAGCGACAGAACACCGCTTCGTTGATCATCGGCATCAGAATGCGGTTGGAGACAAACCCCGGCGCATCATTCACATCCACCGGAACTTTAGCCATATCCAGCGACAGCTGTTTAACCGCATCAAACACGGCATCATCGGTTTGCAGGGCGCGGATAATCTCCACCAGCTGCATCATCGGTACCGGGTTCATAAAGTGCATGCCGATCACTTTACCGGGACGGGAGGTGACCGCCGCTAACCGGGTGATGGAGATCGATGAGGTATTGGTGGCCAGAATTGCATCGGGTTTGCAGACTTCATCGAGTTTGCGGAAGATGTTTTTCTTAATCTCTTCATCTTCACTGGCCGCTTCGACTACGATATCCGCCGCAGCCATCGCGGCCATATCGGTGGTTTGCCGGATGCGCGCCAGCGCCTGATCTGCGTCGCTCTGCGTCAGTTTTTCTTTCTTTACCATCCGCGCCAGACTGGCACTGATAGCCCCAACACCCCGCGTCAGCGCTGCATCATTGAGATCATAAAGTATCACATCAAAACCGGAGACTGCCGCCACCTGAGCGATACCACCGCCCATCTGACCTGCACCCACCACTCCAAAGCTATTAATCGTCATTTCAGCTAATCCTCTTCAAATCAGACGACAGTGTTCCATTATTGACCGATAAATTCAACAAAAAATACGGGTATACCCTTACATCACTTTCGCCTGCTCCAGACACAATAAAACCGGCCTGAGCCGGTTTTAGTCAATATCGTTAAAGTCCAGATCGGTTATTTGGCGTGATCGACCAGATCATCCACCACTGCCTGCTCTTCATGCAGATCATAAGCGGGTTTAACCCCCGGCAGTAACAGGTTCAGTACTATCGCAACCACGCCACACAGACTGACACCCTGCATTTTGAATTCACCACTGCCAATCATCATGCCACCGATACCAAATACCAGGGTGGTAGCAACGATCACTAAGTTGCGCTGTTCCGCCAGATCTACTTTCGCTTTGATCAGGGTATTCAGACCCACTGCAGCAATTGAACCGAACAGCAGAATAAGAATCCCTCCCATCACCGGTGCAGGAATGGTTTGCAACAGAATGCCAAACTTGGCCACAAACGCCAGCAGAATCGCAAACACCGCCGCCCATACCATGATCATCGGATTAAAGGAGCGGGTCAGCATCACCGCACCGGTAACCTCAGAATAGGTTGTATTCGGTGGGCCGCCAAATAGCGCAGCAGCAGAGGTCGCCAGACCATCACCGAACAGGGTGCGGTGCAGGCCGGGCTTTTTAATGTAGTCTTTGCCAGTGACATGACCAATCGCCAACACATCACCCACATGTTCGACCGCAGGGGCGATGGCCACCGGCACCATGAACAAAATTGCCTGCCAGTTGAGCTCGGGGAAAACAAAAGAGGGAACAGCAATAAACGCAGTATCGGCGATAATCTGATAGTTCACCATGCCGTAAAAGTTGGCGATGATATAACCCACCACGACCCCAGCCATAATCGGCAACAGACGAAAGATCCCTTTGCCGAACGTTGCGACCATCAATGTTGTCAGCAGCGCCGACATCGATACAACCATCGAATCGAGGTAAGGGAACAGCTCAACACTGCCATCCCCGGCTTTACCCATCGCCATATTTACGGCAACGGGTGCCAGACCGAGACCGATCACCATAATCACCGGACCGACCACCACCGGAGGCAGCAACCGGTGGAGGAAACCCACACCGCGCAGTTTCACCCCCAGTGCCAGCAGCATATACACCAGTCCGGCACAGAACAGCGCTCCCAGGGTCGCCGGCATGCCCCAGGTTTGGGTGCTGTAAATAATCGGCGCGATAAAAGCAAAGGAGGACGCCAGAAACACCGGCACCTGCCGTCGGGTGACAAACTGGAACAACAGGGTGCCAACACCTGCAGTAAACAGGGCGACGCTTGGGTCCATGCCGGTGAGCAGCGGCATCAGTACCAGCGCACCAAAGGCAACAAACAGCATCTGAGAACCCGCCAGAACGGTTCGCCATACCGGTTCGGTGCCGTCCAGAACCTCATTCATATCTGACATCATCTACCCCTTATTTAGTGCCAAAGATCTTATCGCCGGCATCACCCAGCCCCGGAATGATATAGCCATTCTCATTGAGATGGCTATCGACCGCTGCAGCATACAACTCAACATCGGGATGCGCCTCATTGACCGCTTTGATCCCTTCAGGGGCAGCCACCAGCACCAGCGCCTTAATATCATTACAGCCGGATTTTTTTAACATATCGATGGTAGCATTCATTGACCCCCCGGTGGCCAGCATCGGATCGATCACCAGCGCCAGACGCTCTTCCATATCACTGGTCAGCCGTTCAAAATAGGTCACTGGCTCCAGTGTCTCTTCATCACGATACAGCCCCACCACACTGATCTTGGCGCTGGGAATCAGATCAAGCACGCCGTCCAGCATGCCGATGCCGGCACGCAAAATCGGCACCACCGTCACCTTTTTGCCCTTGATCTGCTCACCGGTCATCTCACCGCACCAGCCCTCAAACTGATAGACTTCAGTTTTCAGATCCTTAGTTGCTTCATAGGTCAGCAGCGCGCCAACCTCTGCCGCCAGTTGCCGGAATGCCCGGGTGCTGATATCAGCAGCCCGCATCAGGCTGATTTTGTGTTTTACTAAAGGGTGGTTGATCTCATGAATCTGCATCAGGGAATCTCTCTTAAAGCACCGGTGAACTGAAGCCTCAACCGTTGGCAGCTCACTAATACCTTGTTGCTGATAGCTGCCAGCGGACTAAGCCCTAAAATTTAAAACATGATACCCCGAGCTAGGCAGAAAGTCTTAGACCAGAGTCAGAAAAATCGATCCGCTGATACGGTCTTGCATCTCCCGCTACAAACCAAAAAAAACGCACTTCAAAAGTGCGTTTCAGATGTAATAGCCGAATCACACTGTCGGTAAACTGCCAGTGAGATTCGAATACTCAGATGCCTGACCCGGTTAGCCATGCAATTCGTCATACAGCGCCAGATATTCCAGTGTCAGCTTATGCTTTGGCGCAAAGTAGATCAGCGGCATACACTCATTATGCGACTCTTTCATCTTCACAGACGATGAAATCTTAGCGTCCAAAACCGGCAAATCATCCGCTTTCAGGGTCTCGACGATGGTTTTCGAAGCGTTGGCACGGGGCTGGTACTGATTCACCACGATCCCTTCGATAGCCAGTTTGTCATTATGGTCCTGCTGGGTTTCCTGCACGTTATACATCAGGCTGTAGAGCGCCTGGCGTGAAAACTCATCACAGTCGAATGGAATCAGGCAGCTATCCGCGGTACAGAGTGCTGAGAGGGTGTAAAAGTTAAATGCCGGAGGGGTATCAATATAGATCGCATCATATTGATCCAGATTGAGCAACGCATCGCGCAACTTGTAGATCTTGTGCTTCGCTTCCAGCTTGGCGTGCAGATCACCCAGCTCAGGGCTGGAAGGCAACAGGTCGAGGTTTTCATACACGGTGGGGTGGATGAAATCGGTAATCTCTTTGGGACGCACCTGAAAGCTCAGAGTCTGTTCAAAAAAATCTTTAATATCACCCACGGTATCGTTAACAAGGTCGCCCAGCAGATAGTGGCTGGTATTACATTGCGGATCGAGATCAACCACCAGCGTCCGATTACCCCTGCTGGCGCTGATCGCCGCCAGGTTGGTACTGATACTGGACTTACCTACACCACCTTTCTGATTAAAGACAACTCGGATCATACAATTTCCTTTGAGGTATGCACTTACAGCAAGCTGTTAAGATAAAAATATCGGAATAGCATCAACCCTGTTCTAACAGAGTACGCAGATCGATAATGGCAGCGTTTGCCCGGGATATATAGGAAGCCATCACCAGCGAGTGATTTGCCAGCAAACCAAACTCATTGCCGTTCATAATCATGGGACTCCAGACGGTTCCCTGAGTCGCTTCCAGCTCGCGGATAATCTGCCGCAGACTGATCAGGGCATTTTTCTTCTCCAGAGCATCGGCGAAGTCAACTTCAACCGCCTGCAGCAGATGGATCAGCGCCCAGGCGGTTCCGCGGGCTTCATAAAATACATCATCGATCTCCAGCCAGCCGGTTTTTACTTCCAGCTCGGCGGCGTTATCGGTGGACTGTCGCGCAGTCGATTCACCAGCCAGATCAGTATTCACCCGCTTCTGGCCAACACTGGCACTGAGTCGCTGAGACAGACTGCCCAGCCGGGTCGACACATCCGCCAACCAGCCTCGCAGATTATCGGCCCGGGCATAAAACTGAGCGTTCTGCTGGGTCGGATCGGACAAACGGGCTTCATAGGCGCGCAGGTATTTCAGCGCCTTCTTGTACTCGCCTTCACTAGAGGGCAGCAACCAGCTGTTATTGTCAAAGTGCAGCAGCGGCTCTGCCTCTTTCAGATCGACGTCTTCGGTCGACTGCGATTGCGAACGGCTGAAGTCTTTGCGCATCGCCCGGGACATATCCCGCGCCTGCACCAGCACACCGAACTCCCAATTAGGAATATTGTCCAGCCAGACCCCGGGAGGGGTGCGATCATTGGAGAGATAACCTCCGGGCTTTTGCAGCAGGGTTTCAGTAATTCTGATCAGCGTTGACACCGTTGCTGAACCGACAATCTCCTGTTCCGCCCCCTGAGCGGTCTGCACCATCACCGGCTTAACTTCAAAAGGATCGGGTTCCTGACTCCACCAGATTCCCAGTCCCAGACTGACCAACAGATAGAGCCCCAGCAAAATTAAAACAGGCCGCAGAAGCTTCACCCGTCCTGTTGCTGCTGTCAGTTTGTCCCAGAATGTGAACCACAACCGCTGTAACATTTCCATGGTATATCCTTTAACGAAAAAGCGCTTATTGCACCGCAATATGTCCGATTTGTAACGGCGGGTCAATGCTGACCGCTGTGTAAATAGTTGATCATTATAGTATCACTGATAAGACTCAATTTATGCAGGACGCAGAATAAAGCCAGAAGACACTGAAAAGATCGTCCTAATCGCCCCAGCAACACCTCTGAACAACAGAGAGTGAAAGCCAACTATGATCAGAAAGCATACAGAACGTCGGGAAAACTGATGATAAAACACAATAAGTAGCAAAGCTGTTTACACTGTTTCGCTTTTCCGGCAAACTACCCTACTTTTATACCCATCGGACGCGATCCTGCGTCATATAGGCAAAATTTTCATGGCTAAGTTACTGCTTCTTAACGGTCCAAACCTGAATCTGCTCGGCACGCGCGAGCCGGACGTCTACGGTGCCGATACTCTGCAGGACATTAACCAGCGCCTAACTACCCTGGCTCTGCAGGCGGGTCACCAGCTTGAGTGCCTGCAAAGCAATGCCGAACATGTGCTCGTTGAACGAATTCATCAGGCCCGTGTCGAACAGGTGGATTTTATACTGATCAATCCAGCCGCCTTTACTCACACCAGCGTTGCTCTGCGTGATGCGCTTCTGGGCGTAGCGATCCCTTTTATAGAGATCCACATCTCCAATGTGCACGCCCGTGAAACGTTTCGTCACCACTCCTATCTGTCGGATGTGGCGGTGGGTGTTATCTGCGGCCTGGGCGTCCAGGGTTATGAATTTGCATTACAGTCCGCTATTAGCCGGATTGAAAAACCTTAACATCTGAATTTATAGAGAATTTCATTCGTATGGATATTCGCAAAGTAAAAAAACTGATTGAGCTGCTGGAAGAATCAAACATCAACGAGATTGAGATTCATGAAGGTGAAGAATCCGTTCGCATCAGCCGCGGCTCAACCGTTGTTGCTGCACCTGCACCTGTTGCAGCTGCTCCAGCACCGGTTGCAGCTCCAGTCGCTGCGCCCGCGCCTGCCGCTGCACCAGCTGAAGCGGCACCAGCACACAACGGTCACGCGGTTTTGTCTCCGATGGTCGGTACCTTCTACCGCGCTCCATCGCCAAGCTCAGCCTCTTTTGTAGAAGTAGGCCAGAGCGTTAAAGAGGGCGACCCAATCTGCATCGTAGAGGCGATGAAGATGATGAATCAGATCGAAGCAGACAAATCCGGTGTGGTCGAAGCGATATTGGTAGAAGACGGCCAGCCAGTTGAGTTTGATCAGCCACTGGTAATCATCGTTTAAGCTATCAACCAGACAGGTTTACAACATGCTAGAAAAAGTTGTTATTGCCAACCGGGGCGAAATCGCACTGCGAATTCTCCGGGCGTGTAAGGAACTGGGCATCAAAACGGTTGCGATTCACTCCACTGCGGACCGCGATCTGATGCATGTTCGCCTTGCTGACGAAGCCGTATGTATCGGACCACCTCCCTCTGCGCAAAGCTATCTGAACATCCCTGCTATCATCGCCGCTGCAGAAGTCACCGACGCTATGGGTATCCACCCTGGCTATGGATTCCTCGCTGAGAATGCTGATTTTGCAGAACGGGTGGAGAAGAGCGGCTTTGCCTTTATCGGCCCGAAAGCGGAAACCATCCGCATCATGGGTGATAAAGTAGCTGCTATCGAAGCGATGCAGAAAGCGGGCGTGCCAACCGTGCCCGGGTCTGATGGTGAACTGCCGGAAGATGGCGACACCATTTTAGAGATCGCCCGCAGAATCGGTTATCCGGTCATTATTAAAGCAGCGGCCGGCGGCGGTGGTCGCGGTATGCGTGTTGTCCACAGCGAAGCCAGCCTGCTGAACGCAGTGTATGTCACCAAATCAGAAGCCAAAGCGGCGTTTGGTGATGAAACCGTCTACATGGAGAAGTTTCTTGAAAACCCACGCCATGTTGAGGTTCAGGTTTTGTCTGATGGCCAGGGCAATGCGATCCATCTGTACGACCGTGACTGTTCAATGCAGCGTCGCCACCAGAAGGTTGTTGAGGAGGCGCCTGCGCCACACATCGACCCTGATGCACGGGCTAAGGTGCTGAAAAGCTGCGTGGATGCCTGTATTGCGATTAACTATCGCGGTGCCGGAACCTTCGAGTTCCTCTACGAAGATGGTCATTTCTACTTTATCGAGATGAACACCCGGGTTCAGGTTGAACACCCGGTGTCGGAGATGGTTACCGGTATAGATATTGTCAAAGAGCAGCTGCGTATCGCTTCGGGTATGCCTCTGTCCTTTAAACAGGAAGATGTAAAACTGCTGGGCCACTCCATTGAGTGCCGGATCAACGCTGAAGATCCGAAAACCTTTATGCCATGCCCCGGTACTGTTAACCACTTCCATGCACCAGGCGGCATCGGTGTACGGGTTGATTCTCACCTGTACAACGGTTACTCGGTTCCTCCACACTATGACTCGCTGATCGCTAAGCTGATCACCTATGGCGAGGATCGGGCCACCGCGCTGCGCAGAATGGAGATCGCTCTGGATGAGATGGTGATCGAGGGGATCCGCTGCAACATCCCACTGCATCAGACTATCGTCCGCGATTCCAACTTTGCCAAAGGTGGCGTTAACATCCACTATCTGGAAAAGAAGCTGGGTCTGGACTGATCAGCCTGCTGCCTCAGAAAAAAGCCTCCCTTGGGAGGCTTTTTTTCGCTTGCTCCTCTTGCTATAAAGACTATATACACCAAAGGTTATAAGGAAAACGTCATGCCCTGGTTACAGATCAAACTGGATGTCCTGCCTGATAATGCTGAGCAGTATGAAGATCTGCTACTCGCTGCGGGCTGCGCCGCAGTAACTCTGCAGGACCGGGAAGATACGCCAATCTTTGAACCCGATCTGGGAACCACACCACTGTGGAGTAACACCATTCTGACCGGGCTGTTTTCTGCCGACCATGATCTGGATGCCACCCAGGCATTTCTGCATGAATCCCATGCACAGCTCTTCCCCAATACCCCTTTCCCTAAGATGAAAACTGAGATTCTGGAAGATAAGGACTGGGAACGTGAGTGGATGGATAACTACCATCCAATGAAATTCGGCAGCCGCTTGTGGGTCTGCCCCAGCTGGAAAGCGGTGCCCGATCCGGATGCGGTCAACCTGATGCTGGACCCCGGTCTGGCCTTTGGTACCGGCACCCACCCAACCACGGCCCTGTGCCTGGAGTTTTTAGACTCCCTTGATCTCGACGGCAAACAGGTCATCGATTATGGCTGCGGCTCAGGCATTCTGGGGATAGCAGCTCTGTTGTTAGGCGCCACTCATGTGACTGCGGTGGATATCGATCCGCAGGCGCTGGATGCCAGCCTTGATAATCTGCAACGCAATCAGTTGCCCAAAGAGCGGCTGCAGGTTTATCTCCCGGAGAGAGCACCGCAGGAACAGGCCGACCTGGTGGTTGCCAATATCCTTGCCGGCCCCCTGGTACAGCTGGCCCCGACACTGTCAGCGCTATGCAAAACCGGCGGACAGTTGGTTCTGTCCGGTTTACTGGCAGATCAGGAAGCGGAACTACGGCAAGCTTATAGCCCCCAGTTTGAGCTGGATACGGTGACAGAACAAGAGGGCTGGATTCGCATCACCGGCATAAAACGATAACCGGTTATTGATATGGGCCGCAACATCATCACCGAATGCCCTGCCTGTCACACACGCTTTCAGGTAACCCAGGGGCAGCTGAATATTGCCAGCGGTAAGGTGCGTTGCGGTGCATGTCTTGAAGTGTTCAATGCTGAAGTCTATCGCTGTGATGACCTTGATGATCCGCTGGA
The DNA here is from genome assembly GCF_900111095.1 of Amphritea atlantica. GTDB lineage: Bacteria > Pseudomonadota > Gammaproteobacteria > Pseudomonadales > Balneatricaceae > Amphritea > Amphritea atlantica. The sequence continues at coordinate 127,620 of NZ_FOGB01000009.1, forward strand.
GTCGATGATTCGGCCACCAGAGGCACCAGCTATCTCAGATCAGAGCCATAAAGACCCGCTGTTTGATTCGATCGAGATCCCCCCATTCAGCCCACCAGCCTCCCCCCACGAAGGTATCGATAAACGTTACGCCCCTGCGGACCACCTGCCGGAAAGTGTTATTGAACCGCCTGCGGACGCCCCCCAGGTTCAACAACTACCGGAACAACTGCCCGGTTTAGCCACCCGTCAACAGAGCGAACGGCTTCAGAGTGAAGCTGATACAGGGCTACCCCTCACTGAAGAGGATCTTCTCTATCAGGCTGACCCTCTGTTAGCAGAACCCCAAACAACTGAGGAAATCAGCGAGACTGACACAGCACCGCCAGCTGAAGCGCCTCAGGAACAACCCCCTTTACCGGCTGCAGAGCCAGCCGATCTGGACCAACCAGTGAGCGAACTGCTACACCCTGTCGGACAAGCTCAAAACCCGCAGCAGTTCGATCTGATTGACACTGACAGGTTGCAGTCTTCAGAGACTGGCTCGGGGAATAATGAAAGCCCAGCGGCGGCCCCCGAAGCCACACCGGAGATAGCTCCTGACATAGCTCCTGAAACAGAGCCTGACATAGCTCCTGAAACAGAACCTGCAACTGTGCTGGAAGCCAAGCCCGGCTATACTCTTTCCCCGGACAGCGAAGACACCCCCAGGACTGATAGCCCTCAAAGCGACAATAACCCGGCCCCCGAACCTCCCGCCACGGAGCAAGAGACATCATCCCCGGCTAAGGAACCACAACAGCCAGCGGTTACCAGCTTTCGCGCCGAACCGGTGATGATCAGAACCACAATAGAAGAACCCAGCTCGCGCCCACTGGGCTGGGCCATACTGTCACTACTAGCTATCATGCTACTGGCAGGCCAGTATCTCTGGTTTAATCGCCAGCAGCTGAACAGCGATCCCCGTTTACACCCAGTCTACGCCCTGGCATGCGAATATATCCCCTGCCAGCTGAACGCCCCCATCATGCTTGATCAGATCAGCACCAGAAAACTGATCATCGTGGAACATCCCGACTATCAGGGTGTGTTAAGCGTGAATCTGCTGCTGGAAAACCATGCCGGGTTCGCCCAGCCCTACCCGGCCATTCTGTTAGCGTTCTCCGACAGACTGGGCAAGCTGATCAGTGAACGACTGTTTCAGCCAAGCGATTACCTGCAGCCGGATAACCTGGATGAGATGCCCGCTCAACAGACTGTCGAGATACATTTCGACATTCTCGACCCCGGCCGTCGGGCGCTCAGCTATGAAGCCTCTCTAAAGGCTCCCACGCCACCAGAAAAGCAGAAATAACAGGCCTCAGGGCTCCATCACTCTGCCCCTGCAGGAACTTTGCAGCCGATGAAGTGCAAAGATTCTGATCATTTTGTAACAGATTTTGCAACAACAATATGATCAAAAAAGCATCAAAAAGTCCTTGGCCCTCATCGTCTGAAAGAGTATTATTGTCCGCCTTCCAAGCAGCAGTACAGCGGCTGTCATTTTGATAGCCACGGACAGCTATTACTCTAAATTCGGGGTTGGCCATGTTTCAAATCGGACAGCACACCATTGACAGCCAGGTTATTCTGGCACCGATGGCCGGTGTAACCGACCTGCCATTTCGCCGGTTGTGCAAACGACTGGGAGCAGGGATGGTGGTGTCTGAGATGGTCACCGCAGATACCCGACTGTGGCACACCCGAAAATCCAGCTATCGATTAAAGAAAGACCAGAATGACAGTCTCAATGTTGTCCAGATCGCCGGCGGTGATCCTGAGATGATGGCCGAGGCTGCACGGGTCAATGCCATGAATGGCGCCCATATTATTGATATTAATATGGGTTGTCCGGCAAAAAAGGTCTGTAATAAGGCGGCTGGGTCTGCACTGCTGAAAGATGAGCAACTGGTCAGGGATATTCTTCAGGCGACGGTGGCAGCCGTTGAGCTTCCAGTGACCCTGAAGATCCGGACCGGCTGGGATAGCCAAAACCGCAATGGTGAAACCATTGCGCGCATTGCAGAAGATGCGGGAATTCAAGCCCTTGCTGTCCATGGCCGTACCCGGGCCTGCGGCTACAAAGGTGATGCCGAGTACGATACCATCGCCCGGATTCGCCAGGCGATCAATATCCCCCTGTTCGCCAACGGCGATATCAACTCTGCCGGGAAAGCCCGTCAGGTGCTCGATTATACCGGTGCTGATGCTGTTATGCTGGGACGGCCTGCTCAGGGAAATCCATGGATTTTTCGTGAGATAAGTCATTACCTTACGACCGGCAAAGTGCTACCCTGCCCGACCGCTGAAGAGGTTCGGGACACCCTTTTGGAACATCTGCAAGCGCTGTATCTTTTTTATGGGAACTATGCCGGGATACGAATTGCCCGCAAACATGTCGGCTGGTACCTGAAAAACAGACAGGGTTCAGAACGATTCAAAAACTCAGACATGTTCAGAAATGAGTTTAATCAAATAGAAGAAACCGAACTTCAGCTTAGTGCAATCCGGACATTTTTCACCGCGCCGGACAGGGCAGAGGCTGCTGCCTGAATATCGGTTCATTTTTAGGTTAATGCAAGTGGATAACAAAACAGTGAATACACAAGTAACACAATTAGAAAACATCGATGTGCAGGAACGCACTCTGCGTGACAGTGTACAACTCTCTATGAATAACTACTTTCGTCAGCTTGACGGACAGCCGGTAACCGACGTCTACCAGATGGTTTTGGCAGAGATTGAAGCACCACTGTTTGAAGCTGTTATGGCTTACACCCGGGACAATCAGACCAAAGCCTCTGAGCTTCTGGGTCTCAACCGGGGCACCCTGCGCAAAAAGCTGAAACAATACGGCTTGCTATAACCGATTATTTTTTTAACTTAAATTCAGAAGACTAAACCATGGCAGAGCAGAAAATCACTCCGGTCCGTCGCGCCCTGATCAGCGTGTCTGATAAAACCGGTATCGTTGAATTCGCCCAGGCACTGAGCCAGCGCGGTGTTGAAATCCTTTCCACCGGTGGCACATACAAGCTGCTGAAAGAAAACGATATTCCGGCTATTGAAGTATCTGACTACACCGGTTTTCCGGAAATGATGGATGGTCGTGTTAAGACCCTGCACCCGAAAGTACATGGGGGTATTCTCGGCCGTCGTGGTATTGATGATGCCATCATGAACGAGCACGGTATCACCCCGATCGATATGGTAGTGGTTAACCTCTATCCGTTCGAACAGACCATCGCCCGTCCGGACTGCGACCTGCCTATGGCCATTGAGAACATCGACATCGGTGGCCCGACCATGGTTCGCTCAGCGGCGAAAAACCATAAAGATGTCGCCATCGTTGTGGCTGCTGACAACTATGACCGGATCATCGCTGAACTGGATGAGAGTCTTGGGCTGACCCATGCTACCCGCTTTGATCTGGCGGTTCAGGCGTTCGAACACACCGCCGCGTATGACGGTATGATCGCTAACTACCTTGGCGCCATCACCGATGGCAGTGAGGATGAACCTGCAGACTTCCCCCGCACCTTTAACACTCAGTTTGTTAAGGCGCAGGAGATGCGTTACGGCGAGAACCCACACCAGAAGGCCGCCTTCTACATTGAGGCCAACCCTTCTGAAGCCAGTGTTTCCACTGCCCGTCAGCTGCAGGGCAAAGCCCTGTCATTCAATAATGTCGCTGATACGGATGCCGCTCTGGAGTGCGTCAAGCCATTCCATGAGCCCGCCTGTGTTATCGTTAAGCACGCTAACCCATGTGGCGTGGCAATCGGCCAGAACATTCTGGAAGCCTACAACAAAGCGTTCCAGACCGACCCGACATCTGCCTTTGGCGGTATCATCGCCTTCAACCGTGAGCTGGATGCCGACACCGCACAGGCGATTGTTGAACGACAGTTTGTCGAAGTCATTATCGCACCAACAGTCACTCAGGAAGCCTCTGATATTGTTGCTGCCAAGCCCAATGTACGCCTGCTGGCATGCGGCGAATGGTCTGCTGAACGTTCAAAGCGTTTCGACTACAAACGTGTCAACGGCGGTTTGCTGGTTCAGGACCAGGATCTCGGTATGGTAGATGTCAGCGAACTCAAAGTAGTGACCGAACTGCAACCTTCTGAGCAGGAGATCCGCGATCTGTTGTTCTGCTGGGAAGTGGCCAAGTTTGTTAAGTCCAACGCCATTGTCTATGCCAGAGATGGTCAGACCATCGGTATTGGCGCCGGTCAGATGAGCCGTGTATACAGCGCCCGTATCGCCGGCATCAAAGCCGCCGACGAAGGACTGGAAGTGAAAGGCTCAGTCATGGCATCAGATGCTTTCTTCCCCTTCCGTGATGGTATAGATGCCGCCGCCGCTGCAGGTATCAAAGCGATCATTCAGCCGGGTGGCTCAATGCGCGATCAGGAAGTGATCGATGCCGCCAACGAGCACGGCATGGCGATGGTCTTCACCGGCATGCGCCACTTCCGCCACTAAGAGTATCAACAGTACAAGAGCCAGTCTGACTGGCTCTTCTGTTATTACAAGATTCAGAATTAAGGTAAAGATATGAACGTATTAGTGATTGGCTCTGGTGGCCGCGAACACGCACTGGCGTGGCAGGCAGCCAAAGACAGCAGGGTAAACAAAGTCTTTGTTGCACCGGGTAACGCCGGTACCGCTATCGAGCCTAAGCTGGAAAACGTTGCCATCGATGTGATGGATCAGGATGCCCTGGTTGCATTCGCCAAAGCAAACAACATCGCCCTGACGATCATCGGACCTGAAGCGCCATTGGTTGAAGGGATTGTTGACCGTTTCACCCGCGAAGGTCTGCGCTGCTTTGGTCCATCAAAAGGCGCCGCTCAACTGGAAGGGTCCAAAGCGTTCACTAAAGATTTTCTTGAGCGTCAGCAAATCCCTACCGCTGAGTACCAGAACTTTACCGAGATTGAACCGGCACTGGCTTATCTGCGTGAAAAAGGCGCCCCTATCGTTGTCAAAGCTGACGGCCTGGCGGCGGGCAAAGGTGTTATCGTCGCAATGACCCTGCAGGAAGCTGAAGATGCCGTGCAGGATATGCTGGCGGGTAATGCCTTTGGTGAAGCGGGCCACAGAGTGGTCATCGAGGAGTTTCTCGATGGCGAAGAAGCCAGTTTTATCGTTATGGTTGACGGCACCAACGTACTGCCAATGGCAACCAGCCAGGATCATAAACGGGCAGGCAACGGCGATACCGGACTGAACACCGGCGGAATGGGCGCTTACTCTCCCGCTCCGGTTGTCACACCTGAGATCGATCAGCGCATTATGGATGAGGTGATTCTGCCCACCGTTAAGGGGATGGCAGAGGAAGGCAATACCTATGTTGGTTTCCTCTACGCCGGTCTGATGATTATGTCTGACGGCACGCCGAAAGTGATCGAATACAACTGCCGTTTCGGTGATCCGGAAACCCAGCCGATCATGTTGCGACTGAAATCCAGCATTGTTGAACTGTGCGATGCCGCACTGGATGGCAAACTGGATCAGACTACTGCAGAGTGGGACCCACGCTGTGCAGTCGGCGTTGTTCTGGCGGCAGGTGGCTATCCCGGTGATTACGCCAAAGGCGACGTGATCACCCTGCCACAACAGGTCGCCGAAGGCACTAAGGTGTTCCACGCAGGTACTGCAACAAAAGATAATCAGATAGTCACCAGCGGTGGCCGGGTGCTCTGTGCTACCGCTATGGGCAACAGTGTCACTGAAGCACAGCAGCGAGCCTACGAACTGGTTAAACAGATCGACTGGAACGGTGTCTACTACCGTGATGATATTGCTTTCCGGGCAATCGCACGGGAACAGCAGTAAATACTCAGGTCAGGATAAAAGCAGTCGCCCACAGTGACTGCTTTTATCTGAGAGCTGTGACCTGCACAGGCTTTTTGGTAACCTTTTTCCAGTTATAATCATCAGCCACGCGCCATAACCGTGCCTGATTAATCCAAACGGAAACGCCCGATGACAAAGAACGGTATCACTCCAATACGTTCAGTTAAAAACCACAAACTGACCCTGATTCTGGCCATAGGGCTAATCACCGGTTCGGTTACAGCTGCCGCCGCCGGACAGTCGGACAGTTATTGTCAGAGCGCTGGAGAACAGAACGGCTATGACTGTGCCAAAGCCCAGAGCTTTCAGGCCAAACAGTCCGATATTGATGCCAAACTGAAAGAACTGAATCGCTGGATGACGGATGAACAACAGGCCCAGGGCAAGACACTGGTGACCCCCGATCAGCCGGAATCAGACAAGCTTCGTGAAAAAATACGCTTCAATGCCCAGCTGTTGGCCGGTGAACTGAAACAGGCGAAAAAGCTTCAGAGCAAAGGAGATCTGGAAGGTGCTTTTGACCGGGTAAATGACTATCTGGTGACAAACCCTAAAGATCCTAACGGCTGGCTGCTCTATGGTATCTCGCTGATCAATCAAAATAAGCTGAATGAGGCGGCGGATATTTTCAGCAAACTGATCCGCCTCTATCCTGACTCGCCTGAGCCCTATAACAACCTGGCGGTAGTCTATGCCCGCAAAGGTGACAATGAAAAGGCGGTCGATGTGCTGCTGCAGGCATTTGAAACCCATCCAAGCTATGCTCAGGTGCAGAGCAACCTGAAAGCGGTATACGCAGCTCTCGCCACCCAGGCCTACAACCGGGCACTGGATCTGGACACCAGCCACAAGGCGCCACGGGCCAACCTGGGGGTTCTGGATCAGGTTTACCAGCCAGCCTCTTCGACACTGCTGGCGTCAGCACCGGCACAGCAAAGCGTTGCAGCTGCATCAGAAGCAACGGCTAAACCGGCTGCATCTGTGTCACAGCCAGCCGCTCAGGTAGTCGCTAGTGCACAACCCAAAACAGGGCTGGTTATTGAGGAGCGGGATAAATCGGAAGGGATCGTTCCAGCCCAGCAAGCCGCAGAGCCCGACACAGCTGGCGACAAGAACGGGCAAACTGGCCAGGAAAAACAAACCGCTACCGGACTGGCTAGCACCGTGGATACTGCTGAACAGGGGACTGTCGCAGATAACACCAGCATTCCGGCAAAACTCAGCACACCGCTGAAGGCTGAAATTCAGCAGATGATCAGCAACTGGGCGGCCTCCTGGGCGGCACAGGATGTCCAGGCGTATCTGGATTTCTACACCGCTGAGTATACTCCTGAGGCGGGTATCAGCCACAAGCAGTGGGTATGGGGACGCAAACAGCGCCTCACTGCCCCCTCGTTCATTAAAGTCGATATCTCCGATATCTCAGTGGCAGAAGCCGGTAACGGCACAATACGTTCTGTATTCCGCCAGAAGTACCAGTCCGATACCTATCAGGATGAGGTTTATAAGACTCTGACCCTGACCCAGGAAAACGGTCACTGGAAGATCGCCACAGAATCGACCCTGTAGCGCTGATAATAAAATAGCTCTGATAAAGAGTTCTGAATCAGAGTTCTGATAAAAAAACCGCCGGATGGCGGTTTTTTTATATCAATTCATAACGTCTGTCAGCCTATGGCTTACCCTTTTGCGGCTCACCCTCGTAGGCGATATGCCAACGCCCCTCTTCATTAATCCAGTATTGACGTTTAACACTACGGTTACTGTAGTTATCACTCTTGTAGTTCTGGGTGAAGGTGGCAATAAACATATCCGGATTATCAGGATGCTGATAGATACTCAGGTTTTCGATGTCCACATTAATAAATGACTTACTGCTATTAACCCGCCGTTTGTGTTCAGCAAACCCCTTAAAACCAACGTCGCCATTATTAAACTGCTTAGAATAATGACTCAGATAGATGTCGGTATTACGGCTTTCCCAGTCTTTACGCCAGCCATCAACCACCTGAGCAAAAGCCTTCTGCTTCTGCTTCCAGCTAGCCTGATCAAGCCACTCAAAGCTGGTGCCGATCAGCACCGGGGTTTCAGCCAGGTCAACGATACTGTCGAGCTCGGTAAAGTGGTTATTACTCAGAGAAAGACAACCTTCGCTGGCCTGTGGTGGACGGCTAAACGTATCCTTAGGGGAACCATGCACCCAGATACCACTACCCGTATGACCAAGGCGCTGATCCCAGGCGTTCGGATAGTTGATCGGTAAGGCACCGGAACCATAGCGGGGAGGCAACTGCTCATCGGTCAGGCGTCCGGTTGTAAAATAGACACCTAAGGGCGTTTTCAGATCACCCCGGGCACGTTTATCAACCCCGCCACGACCATAGGAAACATAGTAATCCCTGATCAGCTGTGGCACTCCATCATGGTTTTCAAACAGGTATAACCGGGACAGCCCGGTGTCCACTACAATGACATGCTTCTGGTCGGGAGACATCTGTAACAGACTGCCGGGAATAGTGCCCGGCTGCGGTTTATAACGGTCCACGCTCATCCGCGCCCGGGCCTCGGATATCAGCCCTTGTAACGCCTTCGGGTCGGTCTGACCATTATTGCCGATGGCACTGATAGTGCCTACCTGAGCCGCCATCAGATCGGCATAGATTAACTGCGCCAGTTTGAAATCGGGTTGTTCTTTTATCAGTGCCCGCAGCTTAGTCATGGCACCATTCATCTGATTCTGCTGCAGATCGCCCAGACTGGCGAGCAGCAGTGATTCCTGATCCAGATTTAAATCACTCTCCTGTGCCTGAAGATTAAACGGCAGCAATACGCACAAAGAGATCAATAGCGCTCTCTTACACGGCTTTACTACAGTCAGATCGGGGAGGCTTTTCATAACTCTGGCAACTAACCTTAAACTACGACAGATTCAGAACGTTAGCCGAATTATACCGATAAAGCTGGTTTTTGCAGCTGTATTCTTGCAGCGGCGGCCTATTTCGGGTGGTTTATCGCTGATTCATGTCAGAGTTTCTGCTCTTTTGTTGAATATAGCCCTGTTTTTTACCATTATTCCTCGACGTTAGTCGCAATTCATCACACGTATTCACCTGAGTAGCAACATTTCGGGCTAATTCAAGAACAAAAAAAATTTAAAAATATTTTTGCCGCCTTCATTTTTCTCTCCGGCATGGACCGAGCACCGCAGACCCCTTGCTGTTATTGCAGTTAATGCACTGCAGCAAACACTTCAACCTCGTCCGCCGTTACCTGAAAATAGTTTTGCCGCAACCTTGCGAGCTGAACTTTCCGCCAAGCTGTGCTATCCAAAAGACAGAGCTGAATAAGGCTTAACCGAATTGCGGTACGATCCAAAAGGTCGGCAGCAATCCAGAGCGGAAGTGCAACAACAAGCCTTCCCATACAGATTTTCAGGCAGTTCCAGGTTTGAAACGCGTACGGAGGATCCCGTCATGTTTAGACAGATGGAAAGCGCCGGTTTACAGGATCTCCACTTCTGGCAGGATCCAGATACCGGTTTGCAGGCGATTATCGCCATCCACGATACTTTCCGCGGCCCGGCTATTGGCGGTTGCCGCTTCATTAACTATCCGGACAGTGCAGCCGCGATCACCGATGCCATCAGGCTGGCCAGGGGGATGAGCTATAAAGCAGCGCTGGCAGGTCTGCCCCATGGCGGCGGCAAATCAGTCATCATTAAGCCCGCTGGGCTCTATGACCGCAACCAGTTGATGCAGAGCTTTGGTCATTTTGTCGATAGCTTAGGCGGCCGCTATATCACGGCAATGGATAGCGGCACCCAGATCAGTGATATGGACAACATCGCCCTCAACACCCGCTTTGTTACCTGTACCCGGGATATGGGAGATCCCTCCCCTTCTACCGCGCAAGGGGTTTTTGCCGGCATCCGGGCCAGTGTTCAGTTTCGTTTTGGCACCCATGACCTGCACAATGTTCATATCGCTATTCAGGGGCTTGGCCATGTCGGTTATGCCCTGGCAAAACTGCTGCACCACGCCGGAGCCCGGTTAACCGTTACCGATATCGATGCGCAGAAAGTTGCCAGAGCTACGGCTGAGTTTAATGCCACGGCGGTCGAAGCGGATGCGATCTACGATACTGCCGCCGATATTTTCTGCCCCTGTGGCCTGGGGGCCATTATCAACGCCGATACAGTCAAGCGTCTTAATTGTGCCATTGTCGCCGGTTCGGCGAATAATCAGCTGGCTGATGATGGTCAGGGAGACAGCCTTGCCCGGCGGGGCATTCTTTATGCTCCGGACTACCTGATCAATGCCGGCGGACTGATCTTCGTTGCCCTGCAGCACGCCCGCCACCATGAACAGGCGATCCGGCTGAAAGTTGAGTCCATCTATGATGCCCTGCTGGAGCTTTATAAACACGCTGAAGCAGACCACCGCCCCACCAACTATATTGCCGACCTCAGAGCCGAAGCGATTATCCGTCAGGCCAGCATGGCAACTCATCAGGCTGCATAAGGAGACTCCTATGGAAACCGTATTTCAGGCGCAGATCAGCTATAACCAGTTTCTTTCTGACGCAGGCGCACCACTGCAAGCGCTGCCCGAATGGGCAGGAAAGCCCGATATCCTGGTGCGTTACTATCGGAATATGGTGCAGTTGCGTCAGTTGGACAACAAAATTATCGCCCTGCAACGTACAGGTCAGATGGGCACCTATGCATCGCTACTGGGCGCAGAAGCGATTGAAGTGGTGCTCGGCGAGCTGATGCTGAGCGATGATGTGCTGGTGCCCTATTATCGCAACCACGGTTTGCAGATGCTCAGAGGCTTACCACTGGAAGATATGCTCAGCTATTGGGGCGGCGATGAGCGGGGCAGTGCCTCTGCAACAATGGCGGAAGATTTTCCCAATGCCGTGCCAATCGCCACTCAGGCATTACATGCTGCCGGAGTCGCAACGGCGATCAGGATTCGGGGAGAAAAACGGGCAGTGGTCACGGTGTGTGGTGATGGAGCCACGTCCAAAGGTGACTTTCTGGAAGCACTGAACGTGGCCGGAGCCTGGCAGTTGCCAGTGGTATTTGTGGTGAACAACAACCAGTGGGCAATCTCTGTCCCCCGTTCGCTTCAGTCCGCAGCCGCCACCCTGGCGCAGAAAGCGATCGGTGCCGGTATCCGCGGTGAGCAGGTGGATGGCAACGATGTCATCGCCCTGCATGAGTCGGTCACCGAAGCGCTGAAACACGCCCGTGAAGGCAAAGGACCGACACTGATCGAAGCGATCAGTTATCGCCTTTCAGACCATACAACGGCTGATGATGCCACCCGTTATCGTAGCAACGAAGAGCTGAAAGCGGCCTGGGAGCGGGAACCGATCAAGCGGCTGCAAACCTTCCTGCATGCGCAGGGATGGTGGGATGAAGTACAGGAGACCGCCTGGCAGAAAGAGGTGGCACAGATCATTCAACAGGGACTGGACAGTTTTCTGCAACGCCCTCCTCAGCCAGTCGAAGATCTGATCGATTATCTCTATGCCGAGCTACCCGATGCATTGAAGGAGCAGCGGGAACGGCTGATCCGCAATGCCCAGCCAGGAGGAAACCATCATGAGTGATGCAATAACTATGGTCGAAGCGGTTAACCTTGCACTGCGCTCTGAGATGCAACGGGACGACTCAGTGATTGTTCTGGGCGAGGATGTCGGCGTCAATGGAGGTGTGTTTCGTGCCACCGTCGGATTACGGGAAACCTTTGGTATCAAACGGGTGCTCGACACCCCACTGGCAGAAACGATGATTGCCGGACTATCGGTCGGTATGGCCGCGCAAGGGCTTAAACCGGTGGCTGAGATTCAGTTTATGGGATTTATATTTCCCACCATGGAACAGATTATCTGTCACGCTGCCCGCTTGCGCCACCGTACCCGGGGCCGTCTGCACTGCCCGATGGTGCTTCGGGTGCCGTTTGGTGGCGGAATCCATGCGCCGGAACACCATTCTGAAAGTACTGAAGCGCTGTTTGCCCATATACCGGGGCTGAGAGTCGTCATTCCCTCTTCGCCGAAACGCGCCTATGGATTACTGTTAGCCGCGATCCGCAACCCTGATCCGGTGATCTTCATGGAACCCAAACGGATCTACCGGCTTAATGCTCAGACTGTTGAAGACAATGGTGAAGCCCTGCCGCTCGACAGCTGTTACACCCTGCGAGAGGGTGCCGATATTACCCTGGTCAGTTGGGGGGCAATGATCAAAGAAACGCTCGAAGCCGCTGACCTGCTGGCGCAACAGGGCGTCAGCTGTGAGGTGATCGATGTGGTCACACTGAACCCGATCGATCATGAAACTATTCTGGCATCGGTAGCTAAAACCGGACGCTGCGTGATCATTCACGAAGCCCCTAAGAGTTGTGCCGTGGGTGCAGAGATTTCAGCCACCCTCGGCGAGCGCGGGCTGCTCAGTCTGCAAGCCCCAGTCGCACGGGTGACCGGATATGACACCATCATGCCTTATTACCGTATGGAAAATCACTACCTGCCTAATACCGCGGATATTGTCGAAGCGGTGACGGCGACACTGGAGTTCTCATGAAATATTTCAAGCTACCCGATCTTGGGGAAGGATTACCCGAAGCTGAAATTGTTGAATGGAAAATCAACGAAGGTGACCAGGTAAAAGCTGATCAGATTCTGGCCACCGTGGAAACCGCAAAAGCGATTATCGAGATCCCTTCGCCCCAGGATGGTGTGATTGCCCATCTGTTTGGTCAGGCCGGCGATACTATCCACACAGGTGAGCCGTTGCTTGAGTTTGCCGGTGAGGAGGATGACAGCGGCACCGTGGTCGGTGAGCTGAAACGGGAAACCAGCAGCGCTGCTGATGATGACTTCTTTATTGGCGCAGCCCCGAGTACCCGGGCACACAGTCAGCAAATGACACCCGCAGTACGCTCACTGGCAAACCGCCTCAATGTCGATACCGAAAACCTTAAGGGCAGTGGTCGTAACGGTCAACTGACCAGCGATGATATTGAGCGCATGGCGAAAACAGATCGTACTCATGGTAAAGCTGCACCATTAAGGGGAGTCCGTAAACAGATGGCCCGAAATATGGCCCTGGCTCATGCCGAGGTGGTTCCGGTAACCCTGCATGAAGATGCCGATATCAACGGCTGGGCAGCAGGGGAAGATATCACCATGCGTCTGATACACGCGATTGCGGCGGGCTGTAAAGCAGAACCAGCACTCAACACCTGGTTTGACGGACAGCAACTGGCACGAAGAGTGCTTTCTCAGATAAACCTGGGTGTTGCCGTGGATACAGAGAAGGGGCTATTTGTTCCAGTGCTACGCGATATAGGCAATCGCAGCCTGGACAATATCCGTGAAGGGCTCAACAGGCTGAGACAGGATGTTATTGAGCGGACCATTCCGCCGTCAGAACTTCAGGGGGGCAGCATTACCCTGAGCAACTTCGGCACCATTGCCGGACGCTATGCCAGCCCGATTGTGGTGCCACCCACGGTAGCCATTCTGGGGGCCGGGGTGATCCGCGATCAGGTAATGCCCGTAGCAGGAGAGATCGCCATACGACGGGTGATGCCGCTCTCTCTGACCTTTGACCATCGCGCAGCAACCGGTGGCGAAGCGGCGCGATTTATGCGAGCAGTCATTAACGATTTAGCCAAGGAATCAATCAGTTAATAAATTTTTTATTCCTCAGAACGAGGATAAAAAATTTATCAGATTTGCTACACGCTGGTTATCCATGAACTAAACTGAATCTAAGAAATAAAGTGAGATGATGTTATGAGCCCTGAGTGAGTTTCGGGCTATTTGCGAAGGTAGCCCAACCGGGTCAGTTATAGCAGGAAGGTGGCATATGAGTATTTTCGAAAAATATAAGGCACGTTACGACTCCAAACAGGAAGAGGAATACTCCCTGCAGGAGTACCTCGAAATTTGTAAAAACGATCCGATGGCCTATGCCAGTGCTGCCGAGCGGCTGCTTGCGGCAATCGGTGAGCCGGAACTGATCGATACCTCTCGGAACCCTCAGCTAAGCAGAATCTTCTCCAACAAGATGATCCGTCGCTACCCGGCTTTCTTCGAGTTCTACGGCATGGAAAATGCGATCGAACAGATCGTAGACTACTTTAAACACGCGGCTCAGGGCCTCGAAGAACGTAAACAGATTCTCTATCTGCTGGGTCCGGTGGGGGGTGGTAAGTCCTCCCTGGCTGAACGTCTGAAAGCACTGATGGAACATATCCCTTTCTACGCCATTAAAGGGTCTCCGATCCATGAGTCACCACTGGGGCTGTTCAACCCCCTCGAGGACGGTGCCATTCTCGAAGAGGAGTACAATATTCCGTTGCGCTACCTTAAAGGTCTGATGTCCCCCTGGGCGGTCAAGCGGCTGCATGAATTCGGAGGGGATATCACTCAGTTCCGGGTGGTGAAACTCTATCCCTCAATTCTCAATCAGATCGCGGTGGCCAAAACGGAACCCGGCGACGAAAACAATCAGGATATCTCCAGCCTGGTCGGTAAAGTTGATATCCGCATGCTGGAAGAGTTTCCACAGCATGACCCGGATGCTTACAGTTTCTCCGGCGCACTCTGCCATGCCAACCAGGGCATGATGGAGTTTGTCGAGATGTTTAAGGCGCCGATTAAGGTGCTGCACCCATTGCTGACCGCCACTCAGGAGGGTAACTACAACAGCACCGAAGGGATGGCAGCCATTCCCTTTGACGGCATCATCATGGCCCACTCAAATGAATCGGAGTGGCAGACATTCAAGAACAACAAAACCAACGAAGCCTTTATCGACCGGGTCTATATCGTCAAGGTTCCGTACTGCATGCGGGTTTCTGAAGAGGTTAAAATCTACGAAAAACTGTTGGAAAACAGCTCCCTTGCCCAGTCACCCTGCGCACCTGATACGCTCAATATGCTGGCGCAGTTTACGGTGCTGTCGCGACTCAAAGAACCGGAAAACTCCAACATCTACTCTAAGATGCGTATCTACAACGGTGAAAACCTGAAAGATACCGACCCGAAAGCCAAGTCGATGCAGGAGTATAAGGACAACGCCGGGGTCGATGAAGGGATGGTCGGAATCTCAACCCGGTTCGCCTTTAAGATTCTGTCCAAAGTGTTCAACTTCGACTCCACGGAGGTTGCCGCCAACCCTGTGCATCTGATGTATGTGCTGGAACAGCAGATCGAACAGCAGCAGTTCCCACAGGAAACCCATGACCGACTGATCGGTTTCCTGAAGGAGTATATCGCTCCGAAATATATCGAGTATCTGGGTAAAGAGATTCAGACCGCCTATCTGGAATCCTATTCTGAGTATGGCCAGAACATCTTTGACCGCTATGTCACCTATGCCGATTTCTGGATTCAGGATCAGGAGTACCGTGACCCTGACACCGGCGATATTCTCAACCGCCAGGCGATCAGCGAAGAGCTGGAAAAAATCGAAAAACCAGCGGGTATCAGCAACCCGAAAGATTTCCGCCACGAAATCGTCAACTTTGTGTTGCGTGCCCGGGCAGAAAATGACGGTAAAAACCCCGCCTGGAACAGCTATGAGAAGATGCGCACTGTGATCGAGAAAAAGATGTTCTCCAACACAGAAGATCTTCTGCCCGTTATCTCCTTCAACCCTAAAGCATCGACTGAGGACCAGAAAAAACACAGTGAGTTTGTGAAACGGATGACCGAGCGCGGTTATACCGAGAAGCAGGTTCGATTACTGTCTGAATGGTACATCAGGGTGCGCAAATCCCAGTAAGGGGGTTTGCCTATGCCGGGTCAGAGCAGGAGAGCGCTGTATGAGCTATATCATCGACCGCCGCCTAAACGCGAAAAAAAAGAGCACCGTTAACCGGCAGCGTTTTCTTCGCCGCTATAAGAAGCATATTAAGCGGGCTGTTGAGGAAGCGGTAAACTCCCGTAGCATCCGTGATATTGATCAGGGAGGCGAGGTCAGTATCCCGAACAAGGATATTTCCGAACCGGTGTTTCATCACGGTGATGGCGGCATCCGTCAGCGGGTTTTTCCAGGTAACAAAGAGTTCGTCGTCGGCGACGAAATTAAACGTCCCGAAGGCGGAGGCGGCGGTGGCTCCGGCCAGGGGCAGGCCAGCAATCAGGGGGAAGGTGAAGATGATTTCACCTTTCAGATTAATCAGGAAGAGTTCCTCGACTTTATGTTCGAAGACCTTGAACTGCCCAACATGATTAAGAAACAGCTGCGCGACGCCACCAGCTTTGAGGTGCGTCGTGCTGGCTTTACCAGTGTAGGCTCACCGGACAAACTCAATGTGGTGCGATCATTACGAGCCGCCAACGCCCGGCGTATCGCCCTTTCGGGTAAAGAGCGCCGCAAAATCCGAGAACTGAAAGCGGAGATCAAAACCCTGGAGGGGTTGCTGCCCAACCAGGAAGCGGTGCTGCAGATAGCGGCCCTGAATGAAGAGATCAAAGCGCTCAACAGACGCATCAAACGGATGCCATTTATCGATGAGTTTGATCTGAAATACAACAACCTGATCCGTACCCCGGTGCCCAGTTCTAAAGCAGTGATGTTTTGCGTGATGGATGTCTCGGGATCGATGACCCAGTCGATCAAGGATATCGCCAAACGCTTCTTTATTCTGCTCTACCTGTTTCTCACCCGCAGCTACAAAAAAATTGAGGTGGTGTTTGTCCGTCATCACACCCATGCCAAGGAGGTGGATGAGGAGGAGTTTTTCTATTCCCGTGAAACCGGTGGCACAATCGTCTCCAGTGCGCTCAACCTGAGCGCAGATATTATTCATGAACGCTACCCTCCCGGTGACTGGAATATCTATGTTGCCCAGGCGTCTGATGGTGATAACTGGGATGGTGATTCCCATGTCTGCCGGGAAATTCTGGAGCAACGCATTCTGCCTCTGGTGCAGTATTTTGCCTATGTTGAGATCACCACCGGGCCACATCAGAATCTCTGGCTGGAGTACGAGCAGATTCGGGAAAAGTTTGGCGAAACCTTTGCTATGCAGACCATCGTTGAACCCTCCGATATCTATCCGGTGTTCAGAAAGCTGTTTGAGAAAAAGGAGTGACCCAATGAAAAAGCATCAACCGATCTCTACCGGGTCAGAATGGACTTTCGAACTGATTCAGCGATATGACCAGGAGATCGCCCGGGTGGCGGAACATTACGGGCTGGATACCTACCCTAATCAGATAGAGATCATCACCTCTGAACAGATGATGGATGCCTACTCCTCTGTCGGCATGCCGCTGAATTACAATCACTGGTCGTTTGGTAAACAGTTTGTCTCCACGGAACAGCAATACAAACGGGGCCAGATGGGGCTGGCCTACGAGATAGTTATCAACTCAAATCCCTGCATCTCTTATCTGATGGAAGAGAATACCATGACCATGCAGGCTCTGGTCATCGCCCACGCCTGTTACGGACATAACTCGTTTTTCAAAGGCAACTACCTGTTCCGCACCTGGACCGATGCCTCCGCTATTATCGATTATCTGCTGTTTGCCAAAAATTATATTGCCAAGTGTGAAGAGCGCCACGGCGTGGATGCTGTAGAACAGATGCTGGACGCCTGCCACGCACTGATGAACTATGGCGTTAACCGTTACCTGCGCCCTCAGCCGATTACCCCTGAAGAGGAGAAAAACCGGTTACTGGACCGCGAAGAGTATATCCAGCGTCACCTTAACCAGCTGTGGAATACTATCCCGAAAAAAGATGAGATAAAGGAGAAGAAAACACCGCGCTTCCCGAAAGACCCGGAAGAGAACCTGCTCTACTTTATTGAGAAGAATGCGCCGCTGCTGGAGCCCTGGCAACGGGAGATTGTCCGCATCGTCAGAAAGATCGCTCAATACTATTACCCCCAGCGTCAGACTCAGGTGATGAATGAGGGGTGGGCCTGCTTCTGGCATTACACCCTGCTACACCATCTGCACGATGAAGGTCTGGTCACCGATGGGTTTATTATGGAGTTTCTCCATTCACACACCAGTGTCATCTACCAGCCACCGTTTGACTCCCCCTACTTCAGCGGCATCAACCCCTACTCACTGGGCTACGGCATGATGCGGGATATCAGACGAATCTGTGAAAACCCTACCGACGAAGACCGCAAATGGTTTCCCGACATCGCCGGCAGCGACTGGAACGAGACACTGCAGCATGCGATGCGCAACTACAAGGATGAAAGCTTTATATTGCAATACCTTTCACCCCATATGATCCGTGAGCTGAAGCTGTTTACTATTACTGACAACTCGGCCCTGAGCACCCTGCAGATCAGCGCTATCCATGATGATGAGGGGTATCAGAAAGTACGGGAGAACCTGGCTGCCAGCTATAACATCGGCAATAGGGAACCCAATATTCAGATCTATAACGTTAATATCAGAGGCGACCGCTCACTGACCCTGCGTCACTATATGCATAATGAACAGCCTCTGGGGGATGACACCGATGAAGTGTTGAAACATCTCCATCAACTATGGGGATTTGACGTTCACCTGGAGTCAGTCTCACCTGATGGACAGATTGTCAACGAACGCCACTGTCCACCAAAGCCCCATGCTGAGGAAGTGGCCTGACACGTCCCCCAGATAGATAAAACCGCTCATTAAGAGCGGTTTTTTTTATAACGTCATACCGGCGTTTTGAGCTTTTCCTGATAGGGAGGCCAGCCCATCGGTTTACCCCCCAGCAAGTGCAGGTGGATATGGTAAACCGTCTGACCGCCGTGGCTGTTACAGTTAAACACGGTACGATAGCCGTCCGTATCAAACCCTTGCTGTTGCGCAATCTTCCCGGCCACCATCACCATATGCCCCACCAGGTCACAGTCTTCTGTGTTGATATCATTCAGCGTAGCGATATGTTTACGGGGAATAATCAGGGCGTGGGTCGGTGCCTGGGGGTTGATATCATTAAAAGCGATAACCCGATCATCCTCATAGATAATATCCGCTGGAATCTCGTTATTCAGAATTTTACAAAACAGACAGTCCATCATCCCACCTTCATCTTATCAACGTTTCAGGAATTACACCGCAGCGCTTCCCGGATAGCAAGTATCCGGGAACAGAACGTCGCTGAGCGACTCACTAGACGACACTTCGTGTCTTGCTAGTGGTTAGACGTAAAACTTCGTTTTACTTGCTAGAAAAAGCAAAGATAAGCACATAAAGCCTAACTCGTCCTTTTTCCAAAAAGCCTCTAAAGCGGTGGCCAGTTTTACTTGACCACTACAGTTATTGGCATACCAACCAACGAGCGCACATAGAAATGAAGGGAATCACCGTAATGGAAGGATTGCTTGAACTCCAGATCGAAAGATTCTCTTCTTACTGGATGTCCCTTTTTGTTGACCTCAATCTTGAATCTATCCATGCCCGCTGTGTACCTTGTAAGGCTAACAACTTTATTCGTAAGCCCTGCAAGGTTCTAAAGCTTGCAAGCTCTGCAACCTTACAAGGTACGTTATAATCCAGAGACGGGTAAAATATGTATCGTAGAAGTCGTCAATACCAGGAGTATGTGACTAAGTATGCAAAGACAAGGGCTGCCAGAGAGGGAAAAAGGATCAATGGTACTCATCCTTGATATCCACCTGAACTGTCTTGAGTGCCTGGCCGAACTACACAGCCAATCAAAATCACAGACTACGATTCGGGTACTCCCACCCATCGAGCTTCACTTTATCCTAATAGCCCAATAATGACTACAGTTGCTGTTTTTCTGTGATTTTTCTAGCAAGGAAACGAAGTTTCCGTCTAACCACTAGCAGTCGCGCAGCGACGTTCTAGCCCCTATTAAATTTCGCAAGTACGATATATCAGTTAATCATCGATTTACACAAAAACTACTCATTTTAACTAACCTGCATGTTGCACTGCGTCATAAGAAGTTCATACTCTTATCATAGAGTAAATGCTAAGGCCGATAGCGCCTGTTATATAGGTTAGAGCGCGGTGCCCCGGGTTTCCAACCGCCGAATAGCTGGAGCAGTATAATGATTCTTTCAGAAAAGCCCCCCATCCATAACCAACTGGAATTCTTTATTGATGAAGCGGTTAAGGCTCGTCCGGTCATCACTGCCGTAGTACACCCAGTTGAACATAACGGCCTGATGGGCGCCATCGAGGCCGCTGAACGCGGTCTGATCGTACCTATTCTGGTGGGACCTGCGGCTAAAATACAGGCGGCTGCTGATAAGTATGAACTGAATATTGACGACTATGAACTGATCGATGTTGAGCACAGCCACGCTGCAGCAGAGCAGGCCGTTGGACTGATACGCGAAGCCCGGGCGGAAACCCTGATGAAGGGAGACCTGAGTACATCAGAGCTGCTCAGTGCAGTGATACACAAAACTCTGGGGATACGCACTGAACGGCGGCAAAGCCATATCTTTGTACTGGACGTTCCCAACTATCATAAACCCTTGATGATTACCGATGCGGCTATCAATGTTGCCCCGGACCTGCTGACCAAACGGGATATCGTGCAGAACGCAATCGACTTCTGCCACGCACTGGGTATGAAGGAGCCTAAAGTGGCCATTCTTGCAGCAGTCGAGAAAGTGAAGCCGACAATGCAGAGCACCATCGATGCTGCCGCACTGTGCAAAATGGCCGACCGGGGACAGATCACCGGCGCTATTCTTGATGGTCCGCTGGCCTTTGATAATGCGATATCCCTGCAGGCCGCTATTGATAAGCATATCTCATCGCCGGTATCCGGCGACGCTGATATTCTTCTGGCACCCGACCTGGAATCAGCCAATATGATCGCTAAGCAGCTTATTTACCTTGCGGATGCCAAATCTGCGGGTATCGCCCTGGGTGCCCGTGCACCGATCATACTTAACAGTCGTTCTGACGGGACTCTGGCCCGCCTGGCATCCTGTGCCCTGGCATCCCACATGGTTCTGCATCCTCAAGGAGTGAAATAAGATGGGTCTGGTTCTGACAGTTAATGGCGGTTCTTCCAGCCTGAAATGCGCGCTGTTTGCCCGCCACGAAAAGAAAGTGGAACCCCTGTATCAGTTCAAGCTGGGGAATATCCTTAACACGCCGGTCATGAAAGTATTCTCCAGTGAGGGAAAAACACTGGAAAAGGTCGAACCCGACATGACCTCCATCGAGATTGATGATCGCCATCAGGCGTGCCTCGATCTGGTGATACAGTGGGTGCGTAAACAGTTACCCGATAGCCAGATCAGCGCTTTTGGCCACCGGGTGGTCCATGGCGCAGAGGCGTTCAGCGATCCGGTCATGATTACGCCAGACATCATGAAGTCACTGGAAGAACTGATTCCGCTGGCTCCACTGCATCAGCCCTATAACCTGAAACTGATCCGTGCCTGTCAGCAACTGGAGCCGGAGCTGCCACAGATCGCCTGCTTCGACACCATGTTCCATATCGGCCAGCCACAGGTGGAACGCCACTACGCCATTCCCCGCAAATACACTGAAGCCGGGATCCATCGATATGGTTTTCATGGTCTGTCCTACGAATATATTCAGCGCACCCTGGAGAAAATCGGCAAAGGGGCGGAAAGTGACAACACCATTATCTGCCATCTCGGCGCGGGTGCCAGCATGTGCGCTGTCAAACAGGGCAGATCGATCGCCTCCTCTATGGGCTTTACTGCGGTAGACGGCCTGCCGATGGGCAGCCGTACCGGCAATATCGATCCCGGTGTACTGCTCTATCTGCAACGCCACTATGGAATGGATGCCGACCAGTTGGAAAACTTCCTCTACAAAGAGAGCGGCTGGCTGGGAGTCTCTGGTATCAGCTCCGATATGATAGCGCTGGAACAATCCGGCAAACCGGAAGCGGAAGAGGCGATCGCCATGTTCGCCTATCGTGCTGCCCTGGAGATCGGTCGACTGAGCGCTGCTCTACAGGGTTTAGATCAGTTGGTTTTCACTGGCGGTGTGGGTGAAAATGACAGCAAACTGCGCAAGCGTATCTGTGATCAGTTGGAGTGGCTGGGAGTCAAACTCAACAAAAGCGCCAATAAAGAGGGCGAAGCGATTATCAGCAAGGCCAGCGCTAAAGTTATTGTTCGGGTTATTCCCACCAATGAAGAGGCGATGATCGCCCTGCATGCACAGGAGGTGTTGGGTTAGATAGTAGCTAGACGTTGCTTCGCAACTTGCTAGTGGTTAGTGGCTAGAAAAAACGTAAAAAAGAGAGCCTTTGGTTCTCTTTTTTTATCGCGAAAATACATTTCGCCAGTCTCACCAAAATGCTCACACCCAAAGCGACAAAACGTCTCTGATATTGTAGATTTAAATCTGGGAAGCCTGTGTAAATTTGATCTCTTCTTTCATCGTTGGTTTTCCCTGCACTCCTGTTTTTCCCTGATAAATCATTAAGGATAGGACGTTGAATAATAGCCGCTTAAGACAACCGATTACATTCAGCGTCGTTGGCTATTTTCTTGCAACCATTGCGGTGTTTATTCTGGCCTGCGGCTTTATTGGTTATCTGTGGATCAGCAATCAATATCAATACCTTGAGCGGGATGGCGAACATTTTGCGCAAGAGTATCTCGCTTTGCAGAAACAGGAGATTGAAGCCCGGGTTCACTCGATAAAACACTACCTGCAGAGTGAGAACAAGCTGGCGAATAATAAACTCAAAACAGAACTGCAACAGAGAGTTGACCAGGCCTATCAAATAGCTGAATCGATCTACCTCAGCCAGCAGGGCAAAAACTCTGACGCTGATATTAAGAATATGATTTACGCGGCGCTACGCGATCTCAGATTTAATCAGGACAGAGGCTACTACTTTATCTATACACTTGACGGCGTGGTTAATCTCTATCCACCCGATCCCTCCTTAGAAACAAAACATTACACCGACGCATTCCCCCAGGAGGGCCAGGATTCAATTCGACAGATAATCACGCTTTTACACAACCAACAAGAGGGGTTTGTCAGTTACCAATGGCTATTACCCGATGGCAAGAAGTCGCTGAACAAATACAGTTATCTCAGACTATTCAAACCTTATAACCTCGTGATCGGAACCGGTGATTACCTGGAACTGTACGAAAAACAACTTAAAGATGAAGTTTATCAACGCATTGCCAATATCTCTTTCGGGCCGGATAAAGAGGGTTACTATTTTATAAACTCCTACGATGGCGACCTTTATGTCACCAATGGTGAATATCATGCTGGCCAGAAAAACATCTGGGATACCGTCGATGCCAGGGGAACCAAAGTTGTTCAGGAGAACTCCCGATTAGCCCAGCAGCACCCGGAAGGCACTTTCAGTACCTATGTGTGGGAGAAAAACAGCGGCGAAGAGTCAGAGAAAGTATCTTTCATTCTGGGAGTGGATGAGTGGAAAATATTCATCGGCACCGGTTTTTACACCGACACAGTCAAAAACAAGATTGCCCTGCATGTTGATGCCCGTAAAAAAGAGTTTGAACAGGGAGTCTTCGATACGCTGAAAATTATCCTGGTCACCATGGCCATTATTGGCTTCCTGCTCTATTTCATGATGCGCAAGCTATCACAGAACCTAAAGGTATTCCGTTCCAACCTTGAAAGATCCGTCGACACCCTGACCCACCTGAACCCTGAAGAGATCCACTTTAATGAGTTCAGGCTGGTCAGTGACAGTGTCAACAAAATGATCTCCGGACTAAACCAGCGATCGGCAGAACTGCGCCACAGCACCCTGCATGACCACCTCACCGCTCTGCCGAATCGGCGCTATGTCTGGCAGCAGTTAAAAGAGATGCTCGACCGATCTCAGGGGCAGCCTCTGAATGCAGCACTGATGTTTATCGACCTTGATCATTTTAAAGAGATTAACGATACCCTGGGACATAGCGCAGGCGATGAGTTATTACGCCAGGTCTCTGAACGGTTCACTCAGGTGCTACGAAGCGATGATCTGGTTGCGCGACTGGGGGGCGACGAGTTTACCGTGATTACCGGCCTGTTACGCGATGATGAAGCTGAAACAATCGCCCGTAAACTACTCGGTGAGCTACAGCGTCCCTTTGAGATTCAGACACATGCGTTTCGTATTACCGCCAGTATAGGTATCTGCCTGTTCCCTAAAGATGCCAGCACTCCTGACATGATTCTGCGCAATGGCGATTCAGCCATGTATCAGGCAAAACGCAACGGCAGAAATGGCTTCTGCTTCTACGACTCATCGATGACCGAAGCCGCCTCCAAGCGATTTAATCTCCTGGAGCAGCTGAATCAGGCACTCAAAAACGATCAGTTTGAACTCTATTATCAACCACAGGTAAACACTGAAACAGGCAGGATTGTCGCGGCTGAAGCCCTGATTCGCTGGAATCACCCAGAAAGGGGGCTACTAGCACCCGATCAGTTCATCCCCTACGCCGAAGAAAGTGGCCTCATCGCCCCTATCGGCCGATGGGTAATCGAACAGGCCCTCCGGGATATAAGCCGCTGGCACGCAATGGGCTACACCCTGCCAAAGGTCGCGGTTAACTTTTCAACGCAGCAGATCAGCGATCTGATCGTGGCTGAAGTGGCTGAAATACTCCAGTGTTCCGACGCCGATGCCTCCAGTATCGAGTTTGAAATTACAGAAAGCGCGCTGATGGAAAACCCGGAGCTATCACGTAAAGTGTTGCAGGCACTCCATCAGATGGGCATCAGCCTGTCAATTGACGACTTCGGACAGGGGTACTCCTCTCTGAGTTATCTGAAACAGTTCCCCATCAGCAAACTGAAAATTGACCGCGCATTCATTCGTGATCTTGAGGTCGACGAAAACGACAGAGCGATCACCCGCGCGATCATAGCCCTGGGCAAAAGCCTGAAAATGACCGTGATTGCCGAAGGTGTTGAAACTGAAAACCAACTGCAATTTCTCAAAGAGGAACAGTGCGAGGAACTGCAGGGGTATCTGTTTTCCAGGCCGGTGCCGGAGGAAGAGTTTCGGCGGTTGATGGAAAAGAGCAGTGGCTAGACCGCCGCTTCGCGGCTAGCGAGTGGCTAGACGGAAAACTTCGTTTTCCTTGCTAGAAAAGACAAGAGCAAGAAAGCATTTGGTCACTGCTTGAGAGGGGTATTTATTAACACACTTGTTACTTTTCCTCGAACTTACCAACAACAGCAACACCTTCAGAAATGGTGCTGATAGAAAATTTAGAAACACAACACTCTCCGATGGCTGAAAAATGTTCTTTAATAATTTCGAGGATCTCTTCTTTGTTAAAGCTTCCGCCGGTAGCCCTGGGTTTGATGCAATCCGCCTCCCTTTTATCCAGGGCATATATCACCCCTTCAGAGTCGATCAGAGCATCACCCTCTTCATAAGAGAAGAAGTGAAGATCTGCATCACATTCCCATTCTGATAAACCAGAGACGAACGTAAGCTCACTGTCGCCTTCGTATTTAATGATCGCAGGCCATCGAACCATTTTGTGTCCTTATGATAAATAACGCCCGTATCTACGGACGACGTGAGCAGAAAGGAGTTCCGAAAGCCTACGCTTGTTATAGCTTAGTTCCAGCGCTGATAATTGCGACAAAGAACAAAGCCCCAAGAATATACTGCGTATATCTTCTGTAAGACGCGTATTTATTAAGCTCACTATCACTTAACTCTTCCCATTGCTTCTTTGCCATAAACTCAGAGTACTTCGTAGCTAAGTTATTTGGGCTAAGATCACGGATAATTAATTTGGTAGATATAGGATACTTCGTGAACACTCCAGGTTTCCCGAGATCGCTATATAGTTGAGTGTGATTATTTTTCAGGCGCGCTAAAAATTTACAATGAAAGTGAAAACCAATGACTACGAATAATATGCCAACTGCCCAGAAAGTTAAAAAGACCATGTTCCCTCAAGATCCAAAACAACTTCATTGATACGACCTTACAACGCTCTGTAGCTTGCAAGCCTGATCGTTTTACAAGTTCTGCTGTGATAAAAACGGCAGCTACTGCATTCTCGTCTCTGATTATGAGTAGGCTCATTGATCAGCGTGTTTATCTAGCCTTGGCTAAACGTTCTATAAACTGAGTGTGCAACAAAGTGCTGTGCAAGGCAATTGCTGAGCCGGTTTAGGAAATAAGAGCAATCGCCGTGAGGTTCCCAGAGGGCATGCCAACGCTGCTCGTACAAAAGCACCCGCTTTTTCTAGCGAGTCACGAAGTGACGTTCTGGCAAGTGGCGTAGCCACGTCTAGCGAGTATCGCGAAGCGATACGGTCTGGCAGCTGCGAAGCAGCGTTCTTAGCGCTATCGCCGTTAATGCCGCGCTTCAACCAGCCGTCGGTAGAGGGCATCCTTGAGCTCAGATCGTTCCTGCTTCAGCTGATGCATTGACAGATCATCGATAGGGGAGTTATTCATCTCCAGCACCCGGATCTGCTTATCGAGGGATTGGTAATAACGGTTCTCTTTAGCAAAACGTTCGTCAGACTCTTTCAGTTGATCGATAACATCCTCATAATCAGGGAAATCATGTGCTAAAGAGTGCTCTTCACCTAACATTTGAAGTACCTCCTGTCGGTTTCTCAGTTCATTGTCGTTCTTACCACTATGGCTATTAACTTTTTAGTCAAAAAACCGCGATTCTTCCACTAATTCGCTGAAATAGCGGTGGGCAAGCTAGCAATGGGGCGTTCTTTTAGGTGACGCTACTACCTACCACTGTATTCCCAATAAGCTTGATGCGTTGAAGGACACAACACCTGCAGATGTTATGGTAAGGTTTATGGGCACACACTTGTCGAGTGTTGAACACTCCACTCTGTACTCTTTACTATCGACAAACTACGGAAATATTATTTTTCCTTTTTTCAAAGCCTTACTTATTCATAATGGATAATCTCGTTGCCAGAATACAAAAAAAGATCACGTATTATCAAAAAGGTTCTGATCAGTGAATAAGCCGGACTTTCCAGAGTGGGTCATTAAGCTTATTATCATGGTTGCCCTGCCTGCAGCGACCTGCTTTGGACTCTACTCAGTTGCTTATCTGGATAGTGACAGAGATATCTTCACACTGCCGGTTATACTCTCCTACCCTGTTGCCCTACTCGGCATAGCGGGCACTTATAAAACACTGATCTCACCTGCCAAGCATCACCTTAAGCTAGCATTCTGGATTGCCTGCATTGTCGTTCCGGTAATGATACAGATAGCAGTGAGATCAACCTGAGAACAGTCTGTGGCGCAGTTGACAGAATAAGTCGCTTATCGCCGCGGGGGATCCAGTGGGCATGCCAACACGTCTCCCACAAATCTGCGCCCGCTTTTTCTAGCGAGTCACGCAGTGACGTTCTAGCTAGTGTCGCGAAGCGATAGGGTCTTACGCTCTGCGCGCCGCTTTTCCTAGCGAGTCACGAAGTGACGTTCTGGCAAGCGACGCAGACGCGTCTTTTTTCCTAGCAAGGGAAGCGATTAATGGTCTTGCAAGCTGCTCAGTAGCCCTCTTAAGGTTCGGTTAAGTTGATATCTTTGAGTACATTCTTCCGATGTAACCGCATCTGGAAAATCATGCATCGAATAGCCTTCTCACTCGATCTATAAACACAAAGAATTTCAAGAATATTTTTCTTTCATCGCTTTCAGCACATTATATAAATCTAAAGTCTTTATCTGAGTTGAACCTGAGGCAATTTCACAATTATCACGCCCCGATATGATCAATACAATAGGTTCCTTTGCTGAACTAAATCTCCCATTAAGGCTAAAATAAATCTGCTCTATCTCAGACCATCTAATCGGCTCATTTGAATATTTATAAACAATAATCCCATCTTTACTAACTTTAGCGATGTCATTAAAAATAGACTTTAATTTATATGCATATTTATAAGTCTTTAAGAGACCAAGAAATATCAGTGGGGAAAATGTTACAGCCAAGATAAGGCCAAACTTATTAAATAAAAAAATGTATCCCAAGCCACACACCAAAAAAACCATAGCCATTAAATATAAAAAATCAATCCGACTAGCCTTAACCAAAAATACATCACCATTTATATCATCCAAATATCCACTAATAAAAATCTTATTCTTAAAATCAATATAGACATGATAAACACCAACAAAAAACATTAAGAGAAAAAGTGTTAATAAAAAATAATCATAGTTGATACCCTCTCGATAGTTAAGCATTAACTCCGACGGCTTCAATATTTCTATATAGCTTCCATCTGTTAACGTCTCTATTTTGCAGATCTGATCTCTATAATTAATACCAACTCGGATCTCTTCTCCCAAGTGCCGATATTTCAATCTCCATATAGTATTATGCGGTAACCAATGATCATACTCAGTTCGATAAACAGTATTACCATCACTATTAACCAACTTTAGTTTAACTAAATTTACAGCTCTATGGCGACGTTCCTCCTGAATATCGATTAACGTATAGTTTTTATAGTCCAGGTCGCTTTCATCATAATCTGCCGGTATTTTCATCCATAGCGTATATATCCATGGACCGCAGAGAGCAACAATCACAAGAAACTGAAAAACAGACTTTAAAAAAAGAGAGATCAACTTTTGACATCCTGTCACTAAAATTCACTGATTCGATAACGTACCAGAGGGAGCGATATTCTTGCAAGTGACAACTCGTATCGCCAAGCGATGCGGGTCTTGCGCTCTGCGCGGTTTATCGCCGTGAGGTACCCAGAGGGCATGCCATCGCGCCTCCTACAAAACCTCCCCGCTTTTTCTAGCGAGTCACGCAGTGACGTTCTGGCAAGTGGCGAAGCCACGTCTAACAACTAGCAAGCGCAGCGTTCTGGACAAAGAAAAGCTACGCTTTTCTTTGTCTTACCGCTTCAAACAGACACACCCCTGTCGCCACCGATACGTTCAGCGAGGAGACCTCCCCTGCCATATCGATTTTTACCAGGAAATCGCAGTGTTCACGGGTGAGGCGGCGCATCCCCTGGCCTTCGGCGCCCATCACCAGGGCCATTGGGCCTTTCAGGTCGGCATCGTAGATCAGGGTGTCCGCTTCGCCAGCGGTGCCGGTAATCCAGACTCCCCGCTGTTGAAGATCTTTCAGGGTGCGGGCCAGGTTGGTCACCAGCACATAGGGGATGACTTCAGCGGCACCGCAGGCCACTTTGCTGGCGGTGGCATTCAACGGGGCTGATTTGTCTTTCGGCGCGATCACCGCGTGGACACCAGCGGCATCCGCGGTACGCAAGCAGGCGCCCAGATTGTGGGGGTCCGTGACGCCATCCAGCACCAGCAGAAACGCGGGCTCTTCCAGCTTATCGAGCATCGCCTCAAGAAACTGTTCGTTCTTCGCCTGAATCGGTTCGCAGGCGACCACAACCCCCTGATGTACTCCGTCCTGCGCCATATTGTCCAGCTCTTTACGGCTGACCCACTCGACAGTGATCTTTTTCTCTGCCGCCAGATCCAGTAGTTTCTGCATCCGGGCATCGACACGCCCTTTCAGAACCCACATCCCTTTAACCCGCTTGCTGTCTCGTTGCAGGGTGGTGGTAGCCGCGTGGATACCGAAGATATATTCAGGACGCATTCTCTGTCTCATTCTGTTCGTTACTGTTACAGGTCTGACAAACCCAGCCGCAACTATTCTGTTTTACCAGTGCCACCAGCAGGCGGATCATCCCGGGGTCGGCGTTCAGTGCCGGGATATACTGATACTGCTCACCTCCAGCCTGCATGAACACATCCCTGTTTTCCACGGCGATCTCTTCCAGGGTTTCCAGACAATCAGCAGAGAAGGCGGGACAGATGATCTCAACCTGTTTTGTACCGCTATTAGCAAGTTTCTCAAGGGTTTTATCGGTGTAGGGCTGCAGCCAGGCTTTAGGACCAAAACGGGACTGAAAGGTGGTCTGCCACTGTCCGTCACTCAGGCCCAGCTCTGTTGCCAGCAGTTCAGAGGTGCGATAACAGTGTTCCGGATAGGGATCACCCTTATCGGCATACTCCTGAGGAATGCCATGATAGGAGAGCACCAGTTTACCACTCTCAGGATGCTCTGCGCGGAAGGCCTTAACCGAATCTGCCAGAGCGCGGATATAGAGCGGATGATCATGATAATCATGAACCACCCGGATATCGGGAAAATTGCGGGTCTTCAGCTGAAAACGGGCGATCTGGTCATAGATCGGTGCGGTAGTGGTTGCCGAGTACTGGGGATAGAGTGGCAGCACCAGAATCTTGCTGTAACCCGACTCCGTCAGCTCTTCCAGGCGCGCCGTCAGCCCCGGATTGCCATAGGTCATGGCGGAAAAAACCTGCATATCCTGATCCGGTATCGTTTGTTGCAGCGCCAGTTGCAGCGCGGCCACCTGCTGATTGAGTATCAGCCGCAGGGGGGAATCCTGATCCCAGATCGATGCATACAATTTTGCCACCTTACGGGGACGGAAGGTCAGGATAATAGCGTTGAGCACCGTTAACCAGATCAGCCGCATCACCCCATCGCCCTCTACCACCCGGCGATCTGAGAGAAATTCTTTAAGATAGCGACGCACCGCGGCAGGAGTGGGTTGATCCGGTGAACCTAAATTAACCAGCAGTATTGCGGTTTTGGGGAGAGACATCTATCTATTTCCGATTACAGGCAAAGCGCTATTATCGCGGAATAACCGGCAATAAAAAACCGCTGTTTTGATTCAGGGATCAAAGCAACGGTTTTTTTATATTCACACCAACGGCTTATTTTTCCAGAGACGCAAATACCGCATCACGGATATCTTCAACGCTGCCGACACCGGGAATATAGCTGTATTTAGGTGCATCAGCAGGCGACTCTTCAGCCCAACCTTTGTAATAGGTGATCAGCGGTGCGGTCTGTTCATGGTACACATCCAGACGCTGACGAACCGTCTCCTCTTTATCATCTTCACGCTGCACCAGGTCTTCACCGGTGACATCATCTTTACCTTCGACAGCAGGCGGGTTGAAGATAACGTGATAGGTGCGGCCGGAACCCGGATGAACACGACGGCCAGCCATCCGCTTGATGATTTCATCGTCAGCAACATCGATCTCAACAACCGCATCGATAGCCACACCGGCATCCTTCATCGCATCAGCCTGAGGGATGGTGCGTGGAAATCCGTCAAACAGAGCGCCGTTAGCGCAATCAGCTTCAGTGATACGCTCTTTTACCAGACCAATAATAATCTCATCAGACACCAGACCACCGGCATCCATGACTTTTTTAGCTTCGATACCCAGAGGGGTACCCGCTTTTACCGCAGCACGCAGCATATCGCCGGTGGAGATCTGGGGAATACCGTACTTTTCGCAGATGTACTGAGCCTGGGTACCTTTACCGGCACCCGGTGCACCCAAAAGAATAATTCGCATGTAAGGATTGCTCCGTTTCTAATTTTATAATGTAAAATCTTGAAGCCGGCCGTTCATTAGATAACCACCGGCTGAAATTTTTCTGAGTGGCAATATGTCACAATATCGTTCTATGCCTGCTACTCACAATTGGACATTCGGCCTACTACCAATTTCTAATTCTACCAATTGCAGGAGACAATTTTTCTGCATTGTAATATTTACTACACAATGTCGTGAAAAACGAACGCTCGAGGTTAGTCAAAACCGGCTAAGGTAGCAACCCCCTAAAAGGATAACATCTGCTTTTGTTGACCGAAGTTATCAAAACCTCATGCCAGCGATACCCCGGCTTACGGGGCATCGCCGCCATTCGTCCCCCCACCTGAGCAAAGCGTCCCTGTCCTTGCCTGAGCAGGCCCACTCAGCGTTTATCCGGTATTGCGCATACCCGCCGAGATACCAGCCATGGTAATCATCAGCGCCTGTTCAAGCCGGGCATCCGGGTGATTGCGGTCGCGATAGAGCAGTTCTGCCTGCAGAAAGTGCAATGGATCGATATAGGGGTTGCGCACCTCAATCGACTGACGGATCACCGGACTATGCTCCAGCAGCGTCTCCTGTTGCTTAATCTTTTTCACCAGTTCAATGGTCTTCGCCAGGCGACAGCGCAGATCGGCCCCCAGCACCGCCAGTTCTTCAGACACCAGCCGTTTTTCATAGTAAGCGGCTATGTTGGCATCTGCCTTGGCCATCACCATCTCCAGCATATCCATATAGGAGCGGAAGAACGGCCAGTCCCTGCGCATCGTCTGCACCAGTTCAAACTGACCTTTATCCAGTGTCTGCTGCAGGGCGACATCACTGCCCAGCCAGGCTGGCAACATCAGGCGGATCTGTGTCCAGGCAAAGATCCAGGGGATCGCCCGCAGGCTTTCAACACCCCCATCCGCCTTACGTTTCGCCGGACGACTGCCCAGAGGTAGTTTTGCCAGCTCCTGCTCCGGGGTTGCCGAGCGGAAATAGGGGACAAACTGAGGATCAAAGCGTACCACATCGCGATAGGCGGTCAGGCCTGCCAGCGACATCTCATCCATCAACTGGCGCCACTCGGGTCTCGGCCCGGGAGCCGGCGCCAGAGTTGCCTCCAGGGTCGCCGAGGTATACAGCTCGAGATTTCGTACCGCAATCTCCGGCACACCAAACTTGAACCGGATCATCTCACCCTGCTCAGTCACCCGCAGACTGCCGGCCACAGACCCAGGGGGCTGTGCCAGAATCGCCGTATGGCTGGGGCCGCCACCACGACCAACCGTGCCGCCACGGCCGTGAAACAGCGTCAGGTGAACACCGTATTCCTGACATACACTGGTCAGCGCTTCCTGAGCCCGATACTGCCCCCAGGCCGCCGCCAACTGCCCTGCATCCTTCGATGAGTCGGAATAACCGATCATGACTTCCTGGTGCCCCCCGGTGTAATCTCTGTACCAGGGGATAGCCAGCAACTGACGGATACAGTTTTCAGCGTTATCCAGGTCGTCCAACGTTTCAAACAGCGGCGCTACCCGCATATTATGATGGATACCGCTCTCTTTCAGCAGCAGGATAACCGCCAATACATCCGATGGCTGACTGGCCATGGAGATAACATAGGATCCCAGAGAGTTCGGTTCTTCCCGGGCGACCACGCTAAAGGTATCCAGTACCTCCTGAACATTCTCCGAGGGAGACCACTCGCGGGGCAACAGAGGACGCTTCTCCTGTAACTCCTTCAGCAGAAACATCTGCTTATTGGTTTCACTCCACTCGCTGTAACAACCGATACCGTAAAAGCCCGTCAGCTCGTCCATCACCTCTGCATGACGATCAGAATTCTGGCGAATATCCAGATTCACCAGAGTCATACCAAAGCACGCCACCCGCCGTATCGTATCACTCAGCAAACCATCAGCAATCACACTCATATGACAGCTGCGCAACGAGGCATCGATCAGTAACAGGGGTTCCAGCAGTTGCCGGGGATAGATATACACCCCCTCTTTTTCCACCGGTCGCCCCTCAAGACGCTCAGTGGTCCAGCGCTTGGTTTGCGTCAGATGGGTGCATACCGTACGCAACAGTTCACGGTAGGGCTCAGGATGATCACCCACCCGCTCGCGCAACTCCGCACTACACTCATTCATCGATAGCTCACTGCGCAAGCGGTCAATATCTTTGATATACAGATCAGCCGCCATCCAGCGGGACAGCAATAAGACTTTCTCGGTGGTCACGGAGGTAACATTAGGGTTGCCATCACGGTCGCCCCCCATCCAGGAGGCAAACCGCACCGGCGAGCTGCTCAGTGGCAGATGTTCACCGGTCGCATCAAACAGTTGCTTATCGATATGCCGCAGGAATACCGGCACCGCCTCCCAAAGGGAGTTTTCAATCACCGCAAATCCCCACTTCGCTTCATCCACTGGCGTCGGTCTCTGCTTGCGGATGGCGTCTGTGTGCCAGGCCTGGCTGATCAGTTCATGCAGCCGGTGATACAGGTCTTCTCCCCGATCGATCCTTTGCAGGCATTCGGTAATGGCATCAAACTTCTGGATCAGCGTGCGCCGGTTAACCTCGGTTGGATGGGCTGTCAGAACCAGCTCAACATCCATATCCCGCACCGCTGCTGCGATCTGCTCTTTTGATAAACCCTGCTGTTGCAACCGGCCGAGCAGGCCACAGAATGAGTCACTGGTACAGACATCCATAATACCTGAACGACGACGCACCCGATGATGTTCCTCAGCGATATTGGACAGGTTGAGAAATTGAGTAAAGGCTCTGGCTACCGGCAGAAGATCATCATCCCCCAGCTCACTGAGGGTTTTAAGCAGTTCATCATCGACAGGCTTGCCCGATGATCTGGCCGCCTTGGAAAGCGCCCGGATCTTTTCAATTTTATCAAGAAACAGCTGGCCTTTATGCTCAACAATGGTCTGTCCCAGACAGTCACCGAGCATCCGGACATCGTCCCTCAGGTCTTCATGAAGCGTTGTCATTCAGTGTCCCCTGTCATCTCTGCGAAGTTCTATTGATACTACATAGTTTGTGCAAAGCACAAATACTATCTTAGTCTCAGTTCGTCAGCGCCAACGTCTTAAAGACCGGTTAACTGCTGCAGTTTCTTCAGGGCTATTTCAACAGTATGCTCATTGGAGTAGCGAATCTCGACCTCCGGCACAGGTGCACCCTCAAGTAACAGGGCGATGCGAAAGTCGGTTTCAACTTCTGCGCCGGAACGGAAACGGATCTCTGCGTCTTTTAGCTGATCGAAGCTGAGACGCAGATATCCACTCGGCACCAGGACCGCCACCTGACGCTGGGAGGTACTGACCAGCAGACCGGGATTGCCTTTAAGATCATCAGAGATCTGGAATCCGGCGCTGACCAGCTGTTTGCGCTGCCCATCGATGCGCTGGTAGTTCCAGTACCCCAGCCCAGCCATGACAATCAGCGCGACAATAAACCATTGAAATGATCCCATCGATTATCTCCCGCGGGCTACGACTAAAGCCCTTTCCGTTTAGCTTCGTCCCACCAGTGGTCCAGCTCATCAAGGGTGAACGCCTGCCAATCTCCAGAGGAGCGCTCGACCTGGTCTTCAATATAGTTAAAGCGATTGGTAAACTTCTGATTGGTGTAGCGTAGCGCCGTCTCCGGATTAACCCCCATGTGACGGGCCAGATTCACCTGAGCAAACAGCAGATCGCCAAGTTCATGCTCCATCTCCAGCTGATCACCGGCAGCGATCGCCTCGCGCAACTCCGCGATCTCCTCCTCGATCTTATCCAGCACTGGCAGCACATCCCCCCAGTCAAAACCGACCCGGGCAGCCCTTTTCTGCAATTTTTCAGCCCGGTTGAGTGCCGGTAGAGCCATTGGGATATCATCCAGCACCCGGGGTTCCTGATGTGGTTTTTCACCCCGCTCCTCTGCTTTGATCGCTTCCCAGGTCTCCTTGATCTGCTGCTCATCCAACGCCGTGGAACTGCGCCGACTGGTCAGGGTTCCCCCGGGAAAGACATGAGGGTGACGACGAATCAGTTTCTTTACCAGGGTATCGACGATATCGTCAAAATTATAACCCTGCTGCTCTTCCGCCAGACGGGCATAAAAGATCACCTGAAACAACAGGTCTCCCAGTTCACCCTGCAGGTGCTGCCAATCCTGTCGTTCGATGGTATCGGCCACCTCATACGCCTCTTCAAGGGTATGGGGAACAATGCTGGCAAAATCCTGTTTCAGATCCCAGGGGCAACCATCCTCAGGGTCCCGCAGCCGGGCCATCAGCGTTTGCAGATCTTCAAGGGTATAACGCATCAGCGGGTACCACTCCGCTGTCGGTGCACCTCGGTAACGTTTGGAATCTGGTTGATCTTGTCCATAATTTTACCCAGCAGCTCGAGACGGCTGATCTCAATCGTCAGTGTCAGATAGGCAATATTGCTCTTCTTATCCGACTGAGTATTCGCGGCGATCAGGTTAACATTCTCGTTTGCCATCACCATCATCAGGTCGCGCAACAGACCTGCCCGGTCAAAGGCTTCCACATAGATATCCACCGGATAGGTTGACTCGCCCTCTTCTCCCCAACTAACTTCAACCATCCGCTCCCGTTCCTGCTGACGCAGCTGAAAAGCGTTGGTACAGTCATCCCGGTGAATAGAGACTCCCCGGCTTTTGGTGATATAACCGATAATCGGATCGCCCGGTACCGGCTTACAACACGGAGCAATAGTCGTCAGCAGATTACCCACCCCGCGTATTTTTATCCCTTCATAAACGGACTGAGAACGAACACTGCTGCCGGGCAATGCCAGATCCAGCTGTTCATCGTGATGATCCGTCTCAACCTGCTGTTGCGCGGCGTTGATCACTTGCGAAAGACGGATATCCCCGGCGCCCAGCGCAGCATACATATCATCGGCAGAACGATGATTAACCGCCTTCGCCATCAGATCAAAATTAAGATCAGCATTTTCCAGCGCCAGACGACGGAACTCCCGGTCGATAATTTTCTTACCGGCGGCGGCGTTTTTGTCTTTATCCTGAAGTTTAAACCAGTGTTGAATCTTGGCCCGTGAACGGGCACTGGTGATATACCCCAGGTTTGGGTTGAGCCAGTCACGCCGCGGATGCTCTTCACTTGCGGTCAGGATCTCCACCTGATCGCCGGTCTGAAGCTGACGGGTCAGAGGGACGATCCGGCCATTCAGTTTTGCCCCGCGACAGCGGTGTCCCACTTCGGTATGCACCCGGTAAGCAAAATCGACTGGTGTCGAGCCCACCGGCATATCCACAACATGACCATCTGGGGTAAAGACATAAACCCGGTCATGGGCCACATCGCCACCGATTACCTCAGAAAACTCTTCAGTGCCTCCGAGATCCTCAGTCCACTCAAGCACCTGACGCAGCCAGGCGATCTTGTCTTCATAACTGGAACTTTGCGAGTGGGTATCGGTGCCCTTATAGAGCCAGTGCGCACAAACCCCTAACTCAGCCTCTTCATGCATCGAAAACGTCCGGATCTGAATCTCCAGCACTTTGCCTGATGGGCCAAATACCGCGGTATGCAGGGAACGATAACCGTTGGGTTTAGGCGATGCGATGTAGTCATCAAACTCGTGGGGGATATTACGCCACAAGCCGTGAACAATACCCAGCACGGTATAACAGTCACGAATCTCCGGCACCAGGATGCGTACCGCACGGATGTCATAAACCTGGTTAAAGGCGATGTTCTTACGCTGCATTTTGCGCCAGATACTGTAGATGTGTTTGGCCCGCCCCATCACATCGCCATCAATATTGACCTTTTTCAACTCAGCATTAAGAATACTCACCGAATCTTCGATGAACTGCTGACGATCCAGGCGCTTCTCATCCAGCAATGACGCAATCTGCTTGTAGTCGTTGGGTTTGAGATAGCGAAATGAGAGATCTTCCAGTTCCCACTTGATATGACCGATGCCCAGCCGGTGAGCCAGCGGCGCATACACATCAAACACCTCCCGCGCCACCAGATAACGCTTCTTACGAGAGTCACTCTTAACACGACGAATAGCACAGGTGCGCTCGGCAATCTTAATCAGCACTACCCGCACATCATCAATCATCGACACCAGCATTTTGCGGACGTTGTCCAGCGGGTTTCCGCTCTGGCCCAGCACATTCTCACGCCGGGGGTTCTGTCGACTGCCGATAGCCGCCATCTGCAACACGCCATCGATCAGCGTAGCAATTGTCTGACTGAAGCGACGGCGAATATCTTCCAGAGTGGTACGTTTTTCACGAACACTGCGATACAGGATGGCAGCAACCAGCGCATCCTGATCCTGATTCAGTTCAATAAGAATCTGGGCCATCTCCAGCCCGGTGAGATAACTGTCACTGTCTTTCCATGAATCTTCCGAAGGTTCAGCTTCCTCTTTCAGCTGTTTGGCATAAAGACAGGCCTGACGAACTGTATCTATATCCTTAACTTCAACCTGCTCCTGCAGCCTTTCCAGCCACAGATCCAGATCGACACTACCGTCAGCATGTATTGGATGATCTTCGCGTACTTTTACCACAGCGCTAGCCGCTCCCTTCTATACCTTCGTGATGCCACTCATATTGCGCTATCTGCACCCTGCTGATGACCACGTTATAACAGTAGCAGGGGCCAAAATATTATGAATCCATAGCACTTACAGCGGCCCATTTTAGTATTTCAGCCATGCAATAGCGAGTATGTTCCGTGGAAATCGGGGGATGCTGCCAGCAATCAGGATTGGGAAAACCAGCTTTATAAGTAAAAAAGAAAAACCGTGCTCAGATACCACAACACCTCTATGCCGACTCAGGGCCTGATCTCAGGAAGGTTTAACGGCGATTCCCGTCACCAGTTGTTTTACCAGCCGCGGAAAGGCGTGATGCTGATAGCGTTGTAGCTGCGGCACCTCAAAACCAGCGCGGGAGATAAGCTCTGCGGTCTCCCGGTTCAGTTGGCAGCCCCCGGCACACCGTCGCCAGAAGGGATTAAGACGGTGTTGCCAGCGCTGTACTGTAACGTCATCAGACAACACATGCTCAAAGAATAGCAGTTGCCCACCCGGCCTGAGCACGCGATAAATTTCCTGCAACACCTTTTGTGGATGAGGCACGGAACAGAGCACAAGAAAGCAAACTACTGTATCAAACTGGTTATCTGCCAACGGGATATCCATCGCATCAGCAACCAATAACTGAATTTTATTACGCTGAGCTTCCGGTAAAGCTGCCAGAACTGCGCAGGCTTTCTGCATCACCCCGGTATCAGGCTCAAGTGCATATAGTTCAGAGACCTGCCCCGGATAACAATCAAAGCTGGTGCCAGTACCTGCGCCAATCTCCAGCACGGCCCCTGTGGCATAGCTTAGTAGCTGCTCCCTTTCAGGCGCGACCACCTTCGATACCCGGTCCAGCAACCAGGGAAACAGCCAGCGATAATATGGATTGAATCGGCGTAGACTCATCTCTTGGCATCCACTATTCTTGTACTGAAATTACGTACTTTTGTTTTACATTTCAGGAGCTTTACCTATGGCACGTATCAAAATTGATATGCCCGAAAACTACAGTTTCACCACCGAAATACCGGTACGTATCAGTGATATCAATTATGCTGGCCACCTCAGCAACGATTCTGTGTTATCCATCGTACATGAAGCGCGACTTCGTTATCTGAACTCCCACAACTATACAGAGCAGGATATCGAGGGTTCAGGCATTATTATGACCGATTCGGTTATCGTCTATAAGGCCGAGAGTTTTTACGGTGACCTGATACAGATTGATATTACTGTGGGCGACTTCAATAAGTATGGCTGCGATATCTACTACCTTCTCAGCAATAAGAAGACAGCGGTCGAGATCGCCCATGTCAAAACCGGTATCGTCTTTTTTGATTACACCGAAGGAAAGGTGGTGACCGTACCCGAAGGGTTTAAAGACAGAATCATCAAAGTGGTTTAAACATTCGAGTCTGACTGTTTAATAATTACTCAAAAAAATCAATTTAACTGGTTGAAAAAAATACAGAAACGACAACCTGAACGAATTTTAACCCACCGCCGTAAAGCCCCATAATATGGGGCTTTCACAGAGTTATCCTAGAGTTATTAACAGCCTTGTGACACTATTTCTGTTTATAAAAGG
This sequence comes from Amphritea atlantica, assembly GCF_900111095.1. GTDB lineage: Bacteria > Pseudomonadota > Gammaproteobacteria > Pseudomonadales > Balneatricaceae > Amphritea > Amphritea atlantica. The sequence continues at coordinate 167,107 of NZ_FOGB01000009.1, forward strand.
GGGATAACGTCCCATTGCCGGGGACGCAGTCCAACACTCACTGATCGCCGTCCGACTCTTCACTAAAGACTTCATCGCGCCACTCGGGCCCCAGCTTCTCTTCAATATAATCACGAATCAGCTTACGCACCATTTGCGAAGGAGTGACATCATCTGCATTGCACAGCTTTTCAAAGGTCGCTTTCTTGTTCGGGTCAATCAGCAGTGTCAGCCGTGCCGTTCTCTTCTCCATAACAACTCCTCAAAACTATTTATGTTAATCATATTAACATTGATTTATACCCTGATGAACATGTAATGTAATCTATATTCTAACAACCACTCAATCGAATCCGGGGCCATATTGCCGGCCGCAGCGTCTCAAGTTCGCTGTAACCGCTTAGCGAGAGCAATTATTCATGTCGCATCGTTTACATCTGCACAGTATTAAGCCTTTCAGCGCACTGCGTGAGTGCCTTAAAGAGGGCTATACCCTGGCTACCCTATACCAGGATCTGATGGCGGGCATCACGGTTGGCATCATCGCCATTCCATTATCGATGGCGCTGGCGATAGCCAGCGGTGTACCACCCCAGTACGGCCTCTATACCGCCATCATCGCCGGTATTCTGATCCCGCTGACCGGCGGTTCCCGTTATAGCATATCCGGCCCGACTGCGGCCTTTGTCGTGATTTTGTATCCCGTGGCTCAGCAGTTCGGACTCAGTGGACTGCTGATCGCCTCGCTGATGGCTGGCGTTATGATGGTGATGATGGCGCTGAGTCGACTGGGTCGTCTGATTGAGTACATTCCGGAACCGGTCACCCTGGGCTTCACTTCAGGCATTGCAGTAGTGATCGCCACCCTGCAGATGAAGGACTTTCTGGGGCTCGAGCTACAGGAGATGCCGGAAAAATATATCGACAAAGTACTCGCCCTGTTTAATGCATTACCCACTCTGGAACCCGCCGAGTTTATTGTCGGGGCCACAACCCTGGCGGTATTAATCGTCTGGCCCCGGTTACGCCTCCCGATTCCGGGTCACCTGCCAGCCGTTGCCATCGGAGTAGCACTGTCTTTACTGCTGGCCAATGCCGGCTTTGATCTCCAGACCATCGGTTCCCGTTTCAACTATCAACTGGCCGATGGCACCATCGGTCAGGGCATTCCTCCGGTCCTGCCCGAATTCAACTGGCCCTGGCTGCAACCAGGCCCGGATGGGCAACCGATCGACTGGGATTTCCATAAACTGACAGCACTGATTCCGATCGCCTTTTCAATTGCGATGCTGGGGGCCATTGAATCACTACTCTGTGCAGTGGTGCTGGACGGTATGAGTGGCAAGCGCCATCACTCCAATGTCGAACTGCTGGGTCAGGGCGTTGGCAATCTGGTAACTCCCTGGTTTGGCGGTATTACCGCAACAGCAGCCATCGCCCGCTCTGCTGCCAACTACCGCGCCGGTGCTCAGTCCCCCCTGGCGGCCGTTATTCATGGTCTGATAGTACTCGTCAGCCTGCTGATACTGGCGCCCTGGCTGGCGTATATACCGATGGCCTCAATGGCGGCGATGCTGTTGATGGTCGCCTGGAATATGAGTGAAGCGCCGAAAGTGATGGAGCTTCTTAAAAAAGCGCCCTCCGGGGATATTCTGGTGCTGCTGACCTGTTTCTCTCTGACCGTGATGATCGATATGGTGGTGGCGATCTCCTTCGGTATCGTCCTCGCTTCCCTGCTGTTCATGCGGGATATCGCCCAGATGACCCGGGTGATCGAGATCAGCGATAACCGCAAACATGTCCCCGACACGCTGCCTGATGACTGGGGCGTATATAAAATCAGCGGGCCGCTGTTTTTTGCCGCCGCCGACAGAATATTCTCGGAAATGTTATTGCTCACCGAGCATAAGCAGCGTGTCATCCTCTATATGGATGCCGTGCCAATACTGGATGCCGGCGGATTGTCTGCGCTGAATCATTTTCTGGAGGCAAAGTTCAGGACGGGTAGCTTTGTTATTATCGCCGACCTGCAATTTCAACCCCTGAAAAACATCGCTAAAGCGGGACTGAAACCAATCGATCAGACGCTGGTTTTCACACCGACGCTGGCTGAAGCGATTGAGGTTGCTGGTGCCAAAGTCACACAGGCAAATGCCCTGCCTCAATAACAAGACGCGGGCAAAACAGGGCTTATTGACATCCCCTGTTTTCAGATGGGCAGCGCTCAGAAAGCAAAAAAACCGCCAGAGATGGCGGTTTTTTTCACAGGGCCAACGCCTCTGATGACTTTCTATTCGTAGTCCTGATAGGCCATCGGAGCCAGGTTCTCAAACTTGGTAAACTGACCAATAAACGCCAGACGATTACTACCGATAGGACCATTACGCTGCTTACCAATGATGATCTCGGCTATGCCCTTATCCGGAGAGTCCTCGTTGTAGACCTCATCCCGGTAGATAAACATGATCACGTCGGCATCCTGCTCGATCGCACCGGATTCCCGCAGGTCTGAGTTAACAGGACGTTTATTGGGTCGCTGCTCCAGCGCACGGTTGAGCTGCGACAGCGCAACAACCGGGCATTCCAGCTCTTTAGCCAGCGCCTTGAGAGAGCGGGAGATCTCGGAAATCTCCGCTGTACGGCCCTCACTACTGCCCCCTTTCAGCTGCATCAACTGAAGGTAATCCACCATGATCAGAGCGATATCACCATGTTCCCGAACAATACGCCGGGCACGGTTGCGCATCTCTGTCGGGCTGATACCGGCAGTGTCATCAATAAACAGCGGCTTATCCCGCAACATATTCACAGCCGTGGTCAGACGGGGCCAGTCATCCTCTTCCAGTTTACCGGAACGCACCCGGGTCTGGTTGATCCGCCCAAGGGAGGAGAGCATCCGCGTGACCAACTGGTCGGCAGGCATCTCGAGGCTGAATACCAGTACCGGTTTATCCTGCGCCATCAGGGCATTTTCGACCAGGTTCATGGCAAAGGTGGTTTTACCCATGGAGGGACGGGCTGCCACGATGATCAGGTCGGAAGGTTGCAAACCTCCGGTGGATTTATCCAACTCTTCAAACCCGGTGGTAACTCCGGTCATCGAGCCTTCGGAGTTAAACAGTTCATCAATCTTATCCACCGCTTTTTTCAGCAGCGGATTGACGCCGACAGGACCACCCTCGTTGGGCCGATCCTCGGCGATCTGAAAGATCTTCTGTTCCGCTTCACTGAGGATATCCGTACCTGGACGCCCTTCCGGCATAAAGGCGCTTTCGGCAATCTCGTGGGCAACGGTAATCATCTTGCGCAACAGCGCCCGGTCACGAACGATCTCGGCATAGGCACGGATATTAGACGCGCTGGGGGTATTTCGGGCCAGTTCAACCAGGTAGTCCAGCCCTCCCGCCGCATCCAGATTTCCGGTGCGGTCCAGCTCTTCAGAGATGGTGACCACATCGATCGGCTGCATATTATTAACCAGCTTCTCAATCGTACGAAAGATCAGCCGGTGATCGTGACGGTAAAACTGATCTTCCAGCACGATCTCTGAAACCGCATCCCAGGCGTTATTATCCAGCATCAGCCCGCCGAGTACGGACTGTTCAGCTTCCTGCGAGTGAGGAGGAACTTTTACCCCCTCCATATCGGCTGAATCAGGATCCAGATAATCCATAAAACTTTATACCTCAACACACAGAATACCCGCTTCAGATCCCCTTGGCCTGAAACGAAAAAAGCACTGCGCAGTATAATACTACGCAGTGCTTCTTAACTCACCCGCTGATCTGAAAGATTCAGATCAAAAGCAGTGCTTACTCGCCAACAACAACGATGCCGACAGTAGCAGTCACTTCTGGGTGCAGCTGGATAGCAACTTCGAACTCACCAGTGGTACGCAGCGCACCTTCTGGCAGACGAACTTCACTCTTAGCAACTTCGATACCTGAAGCGGAGATCGCATCAGCGATATCTGCAGTACCGATAGAACCGAACAGCTTGCCCTCTTCGCCCGCTTTAGCAACGATAGACAGTTCAATTTCGTTCAGTTGTTCAGCACGCGCCTGAGCAGAGTTCAGCTTCTCAGATGCAGCAGATTCCAGTTCAGCACGACGTGCTTCAAAAGCTTCCAGATTAGCCGCTGTAGCAGGAACCGCTTTTCCAAAAGGAAGCAGGTAGTTACGACCGTAACCACGCTTAACGGTTACCTTGTCACCCAGGCTACCCAGTTTGCCAATTTTCTCGAGCAGGATAACTTCCATCTCGCAAACCTCTATTTTTACTCTCGCCTGTCAGCGTCTGACACTCACAGGCTGAAACTTGTTTAATCACCTGCACACATATTTCACATACCTGAATATGTGCCGCAGGTTAACCGTTATTACTGGTGGCTGTCAGTGTATGGCAGCAGTGCAACGTAACGTGCACGCTTAATAGCTGTTGCCAGCTGACGCTGATAACGAGCCTTAGTACCAGTGATACGGCTAGGTACGATTTTACCGGTTTCAGTAATGTAACCTTTCAGGGTGTCCAGATCTTTGTAATCGATCTCAGTAACGCCTTCAGCGGTAAAACGGCAGAATTTTCTACGACGGAAAAAACGAGCCATGGTATATCTCCTCTAAATATGGGTTAAACCGATTACTCGGCAGCAGCTTCTTCAGCAGCTGGCGCATCAGCAGCCGGAGCTTCTGCAGCAGGTGCTTCAGTCGCTTCAGCAGGCTTTTCAGAACGCTCTTCGCGACGTGGACGACGCTCTTCACGGCCTTCAGCAGCTTTAATTGGAGATACTTCAGTAACCGCATCTTTACGACGAACAACCATGTTACGGATAACCGCATCGTTGTAACGGAAGATGTTGGTTAGCTCGTCCAGAGTTTCCTGAGCACACTCAACGTTCATCAGAACGTAGTGAGCTTTATGGATCTTGTTAATTGGGTATGCCAGGTGGCGACGACCCCAATCTTCCAGACGGTGGATTTTACCTTCAGATTCTTCAATCAGCTTGGTATAACGCTCAACCATAGCTGGAACCTGCTCACTCTGATTCGGGTGAACCAGAAAAACGATTTCGTAATGACGCATTAATTGCTCCTTACGGTTTATACAGCCTTCAGCCGCATCGAAAAACGGTAGAAAGCAAGGAGTTAGAGTTAGTTTCCTCAATGGCATAGCCAACGGGAGGCGAAATTATACGCGAAGATCGATAAAACACAAACAAATCTACGCTATTTCTGTCCTCAGGTATTGCAAACCGATATTAACGGGCAGGAGAGATCGACTGACTCATTTTTGCGCAGAACAGCTTTTTGGTATGTTTATCAGGATCTTTGCGAATGGCAGCCCAACAACTGTTGGTGTCTTCAAACTGAGTAAACTGCAGACCATCACGCAGATCGATCAGATAGACCTTGTCGTAGAAATCATGGTCATTCCATTCACTGACCTTCATACGGGTTTGAATACAGGTATAACGGGGGACGATGTTCACGCCGGTTTTCTGCGCCCGGATATAGTGACGGTAGTAGTTTTTACCCCGTTCGGTGCCGCGTATCTGATAGTGAACAAAATCGCGACACTGTTCCAGATCGGTAACCCGCTTATCTTCCAGCAGCACCGCTTTACTGATGGGCGTACCTTTATAAGTAAACTCACCAAGCAGATAGATCTCTGGCTGCTGGGCAAGGGCCATCGGTGAAGCCAGCAGCGTTGCCAGCAGCACTCCTTTATAAAGCATCGCAATCCTCCTGATTATAGCGAAACAGTGTTGTAGGGATGAGTTTTCACAATATCGCAGGCTAACGCATCTCAGCCTTTTATTCGACCTCTGGGCCAAAAAACGATGACAACTGACCGAATATTCATGATGGTGGTCATGTTTGTGCACTAAAGCGGCGCCGAAACTCTCGTGGCGTCAGCCCGGTGATCTTAATAAACACTTTTCTGAAGGCACTGACATCGTCGTATCCGCTACTCAGCGCGATCAACTCAATACTATCAGCTGAGCTTTCAAGCGCGTCGCAGGCTTTGCTGATGCGCAACTGCTGGATATACTCTTTTGGCTTATACCCGGTCGCCCGGACAAAACGGCGCAGAAAAGTCCGTTCCGTCAGATGACACTCCTCAGCCAGTTGCTTCACCGTCACACTGGCCTGACTATGACTTTGCAAATAGTGCTGACTCTTCAGAACGGCCCGGTCACCATGATCAAATGGTGGCATAAAACAGCGGTAGTAACGTTGCTGACGGGGGGCGGTGTCAACCACGAGGTGCTTGCCTAACTGGCGCATCAGCGCCGGACTGCCAAACTGTGCCACCAGTTCCAACCCCAGATCCAGCCAGGCCATCAAGCCTCCCGCAGTGATCAGGTCACCATCATTAATCAGTATTTTGCTGTCATCCACCCTGATGTCGGGGAACCGTTGAGCTAGCCGATCAGCCAGCATCCAGTGGGTGGTCGCCGCGCGCTGATTCAGCAATCCCGTCTGTGCCAGAATAAAAGCCCCGGCACAGACAGAACAGAGCAATACGCCTGCAGCGTGCATCGACTTCAGCCATTCACTCAGAACCGGTTGTTCGTCGGTATAAAAACCACCCTCAATGCAGGGAGGCAAAATAATCACTTGCGGAGTATCGGTGACAACCGCTGACAGATCGGTTAACTCAGCACCCGGCAACACTCGTATCTCAAAATGCACTCCCTCTGGTCGCTCCTCACTCAAACGACTGGCCATGCCAAACAGCTCAGATAACCCTTCGATGGCGGATTTCATCCCTCCGGGATAGTCGATAACCGCAATGTTGATTGTTTTCATAAATACCGACGCTATATGTTACTTGTATGTCACTTATTGCTCTTAATATGTCAAAAACGACTCCAGTATAGAGAGCAAAGTCAACAGATAATAGCCATATCAACCAATATTATTGATAGAGGTATCGCTATGACACAGGTTCAGCCGAACACAGCACTGCTGTTAATCGACTTTCAGAATGACTATTTTCCCGGCGGCAAATGGGAACTGACTAACACTCAGCGCGCTACGGATAACGGCGCAAAACTACTGGCCGCTTTTCGTCAGAAGCAGATGCCGGTTATCCATGTACGCCATGAGTTTGAAACCGATGAAGCCCCCTTCTTTACACCGGGATCGCAGGGCGCTCAGATTCACAGCAGCGTTGCCGCTGTAAACGATGAACCGGTTATTTTGAAACACTCAGCAAACAGTTTTAAAGAAACAGATCTGCAAGAGATCCTCAAAAGCCGGAATATAGAAAATCTGATTGTGGCCGGCGCGATGAGCCATATGTGTATCGATGCCGGGGTGCGTGCCGCAGCGGATCTGGGGTATAACGTCACCGTCGCTCAGGACGCCTGTGCAACAATGGATCAGGAATTTAATGGCATCACCATCCCCGCTGAGCAGGTGCACGCCTCATTTATGGCGGCACTGGGATTTGCCTATGCAAGGGTGGAAGATACGGAGATTTTGCTGGAAGAAATGAAGTAATTGGGGCTAGGGTTGACTGCTGTACTGCCCCCAATTAATACAGCCATTTTAATTGTAGGAGCGGCTTCCAGCCGCGAGAAATATGTGAGAATTTCAATTCACGGCTGGAAGCCGCTCCTACAAATACAAAGAAGGCTTTTATCGAGCAACGAGCAACGGCTCTTATTCCACCTCAACAATCTCAAAGCTATGGGTAATCTCTACGCCACCCTTTTCCAGCATCAGGGATGCTGAGCAGTACTGCTCAGCCGACAGTTTTACCGCACGCTCAACCTTTTTCTCGTTCAGGCCGCGACCGGAAACAATGAATTTCACATGGATTTTGGTAAACACAGCAGGTACCGCATCGGCACGTTCAGCATCGATCTCCGCCACGCAGTCCACCACATCCTGACGGGTCTTTTTCAGAATACCGATCACATCATATGAGGTGCAGCCACCCAGACCCAGCAACATCAGCTCCATCGGGCGTGGGCCCTGCTTCAGCTCGCCATCAATGGTGATATCAAATCCGGAACCGGTGGTTCCCTTGAAACGGACATCGCCATCCCATTTTACTTTTGCTTGCATAGTCTCAGTATCTTCTTTCAATCATTATTATTTGGCGAACAATTCGGCCAGCTTCTGACCTGGATCTGCAGCCCGCATAAAGGCTTCCCCCACGAGGAAGCTGTCAACCCTGTGCTCACGCATGGCGATGACATCGTCACGGCAGAGAATGCCGCTTTCGGTAACGACAATACGATCCTCAGGCACTCTATCCAGCAGTTCAAAAGTGTGATCAAGTGACACTTCAAAGGTGTGCAGATTACGGTTATTGATCCCCACCAGCGTATTACCAAGCGGCAGAGAGCGTTCCAGTTCAGCCAGGTTATGCACCTCAATCAGCACATCCATACCCAGCTCCAGTGCCAGGGCATTCAGGTCAGCCATCTGCGCATCTTCCAGTGCTGCCACAATCAGCAAAATGCAGTCAGCACCGATCGCCCGGGCTTCATAAATCTGATAAGGATCAACAATAAAATCCTTACGAATAACCGGCAGGGAACAGGCGGCACGCGCTTCCATCAGGAAAGCTTCGCTGCCCTGAAAGAAATCCGCATCGGTGAGTACAGACAGACAGCTGGCACCACCCGCCTCGTAGGAACGGGCAATATCCGCTGGCACAAAAGGATCACGAATCACGCCTTTGGAGGGGCTGGCTTTTTTCGCTTCCGCAATAATAGCAGAACGCCCTTCAGCCAGTGTTTTCGCCATATTCGCGACAAAACCACGGGGATCCGTGGCGCTGCCCTGCTGATCAGCAATCTGCGCTTTCAAATCAGCAATACTCTTTACCGGCTGACGTTCAGCAATCTCTTCATATTTCCGTGCAATTATTTTTTTCAGCACGGTGGGTGTATCGGTCATCGTTGTTCAGTCCTTCAGCGACTGGCTGAAATCCGCCAGCTGTTGCATTTTCTTCAGTGCTGCGCCCGAGTTGATCGCTTCCAGGGCTTTTGCCACACCCTCTTTATGGCTGGCAGCCAGACCGCTCAGATAAACCGCAGCTCCCGCATTCAGTGCCACCATAGACGCCGCCTTCTTAACTGCAACATCTTCAGCACCGGAGAATGCCTTTTTAATCAGCTCCAGCGACTGAGCCGGGCTATCGATTACCAGACCGATCAGACTCTGGCTTTCAATCCCGAGGTCTTCTGGTGACAAACGGTATTCGGTTATTTCACCGTCTTTCAGCTCAGCCACATAGGTATGGGTTGCCAGGCTGATCTCATCCAGGCCGTCATCCGCATGTACTACCATGATGTGTTCGCCACCCAGTTGCTGCATCACTTCAGCCATTGGTCGACACAGTTTTTTGGTAAATACACCGATCACCAGGCGCTGCGCTCCGGCCGGATTAGTCATCGGGCCGAGAATATTAAACATGGTTCGGGTGCCCAGGGCTCGGCGCGCGCCGATGGCATGTTTCATCGCGCCATGAAAACCCGGTGCAAACATAAAGCCGACACCAACGTCATCGATACAGCGGGCTACAGCATCCGCGCCCAGATCGAGGTTAATGCCGGCTTGCTCCAGCAGATCAGCACTGCCACTGCTGGAGGAAACCCCACGGTTACCATGCTTGGCCACATGAACGCCACAGGCTGCAGCAACAAAAGCACTGGCAGACGAAACGTTAAACAGGTTTGCACCATCGCCACCGGTACCGACAATATCGACCAACGGTGCAGCGGTGGCGTTTACCGGCGTTGCCAGTTCCCGCATCACCTGGGCGGCACCGGTGATCTCGTCAATCGATTCACTCTTCATCCGCAGCGCCACCAGAAAACCGGCGATCTGTGATTCAGAGCATTCACCCGTCATCACCTGACGCATCACTTCAACCATTTCGTCACGGCTCAGATCAATATGATCAACTACCCGCGCCAGCGCTTCTTTGATATCCATTGTGTCGTCCTTATGCTCGATTCAAAAAGTTTTGCAGCAGATCATGGCCCTGCTGAGTGAGGATAGATTCTGGGTGGAACTGCACCCCCTCAATATCCAGCTCTTTATGCCGCACACCCATGATCTCATCGACAGAGCCATCATCATTCTGAGTCCAGGCGGTGATCTCCAGACAGTCTGGCAAAGTATTTTTATCGATCACCAGCGAGTGATAGCGGGTCACCGATACCGGATTTTCCAGTCCTTCAAAGACCCCTGTATTGTTATGATATACCGGTGAAACCTTGCCATGCATCACCTGACGGGCACGCACCACATCACCGCCAAAGGCCTGCCCCATACTCTGATGTCCCAGACAGATACCAAAGATCGGCAGTTTACCGGCAAAATGTTTGATCGCCGCCACCGAGATACCCGCCTCGTTCGGCGTACAGGGACCGGGAGAGATCACCAGTTGAGAGGGATTCAGGGCTTCGATCTGCTCAATGGTAATTTCATCATTACGATACACCTGAACATCAGCGCCCAGCTCACCCAGATATTGCACGACGTTATAGGTAAACGAGTCGTAGTTATCGATCATTAGCAACATATCAATATTTAACCTATTGATTTATATAATTAATAACATCGAGCCTTATTCAGGTTACCCGGTTTATAAACCTAAGAAATCGAAACTGAGCAGCAGATGGCCTCGAAGAACAGCCGATTATAGTACAGTAAGCTAATTCTGGATAACACTGATGAGCGATGAAAAGCGTTAGCGAAAGGGGTCAAAGAAGAAAAGATGACTTACAGCCTGAGGGGAAATACCCGGATATCGATCACTATGATATCCAGGCATTGTAAGTGACAGTCGATGAGAGAATATGAAAGGTGCTGTTTAAAGCGGACTAACTGGCGGAAAATTTCTCATAATGGATGGTGCTATTGGCCATATCCCGTTGATCCAGCCAGCCCTTTACGGCGTCCACCATCGGCGGTGGCCCACACAGGTAGAGATCAACCTCGCCGTTGTTGAAATGACTATCCTCAAACAGATCGGTGACCACCCCAACAGTCCCCGGCCAGTCCTCGTTTTCTTTCATGACGATGCTATGGCAAGTGAAATCGGGTAACTTTTCGGCATACTGCTGAAGTCGTTCGATCTCACACAGATCGGCCATCTGAGTAACACCATAAAACAGCGTGATTGGCTGATCGCAACGTTCAGGATTCTCAACCAGCTGATCAAGCATTCCGAGAAACGCGGCCAGCCCGGTTCCACCGGCGACAAAGATCAGCGGGCGTTTTATCTGATGCAGATAGAACGCTCCCAGTGGCGCCTTAAGTTTCATCCGGTCACCGGGGTTGGCACGTTCACGCAGATAATCACTCATCACCCCCTGGGGCAAAAGACGGATCAGAAACTGCAGCTGATTAGTCTTATTAGGCGCGCAGGCAAAAGAGTAGGAACGCCACTCGTCAGTGCCAGGAACATTCACATGAGCATACTGCCCCGGCAGAAAATCCAGTTGATCACCCAGTGCCTGAGCATCGATGTAGACGACTGCGGCCGATTCAGACACCAGATCAACGTTGGTAATCACCGCTGTCAGCTCTTCCGGGCCACTGCTGGTGCAGAGCGTTGACTCAAAATCAAACGCTATCGCGCAATCGGATGCCACCCGCATCTGGCAGGTGAGAACACCGCCCTGCTTAAGCTCCGCAGCACTCAGGGCATCCTCATCAACATATTCAAGCTGATAGTTGCCCGAGCTACAGAGCCCTTTACAGGTAGCACAGACTCCCTCACGGCAATCCACCGGAATTGTAATGCCCTGGCGCAGCGCTGCATCAAGCACAGTTTCTCCACTATTAACACCGATAAACCGGGTGCGGCCATCACTGAAATTCAAAGCCACTTTATTCATATAACACCTCACAAACTCTTCACCTGTTCAAAGGCCGGAGTTGACACACGACAGACCGTTGCAGAGCCCCCCGAAGGGGATAAAAGAGGGCTCTGCATTATGATCTGACGATCTTATAACCGGACTGACTCGCGATCAGACGTGATAGAAATCAAGCACATGACGAATCTTATCGTTCAGTAAAATTGCTTGTTTACGTAGCACTTTCCAACTGTCGCTGTCTGGCCGAAGGGTATACTCTGCCCGGCCGAAGAAGGCTTCAGACTCGCCGAAACGGTAAAAATGCGTCACCCAGTTAACCTTCACTTTCCAGTTGCCATCGGCTTGCTCCTCGCCCTGGACATTGCTCAGCAGATGCAACGTTCTTGGCATCGGCGTGCAGGCCGCCGACTTACCGGTGCGGATGCGGAACACCCGGTCTTCAAGACCGGCCCGGGTGGCATAGTAGATCAGTGACATCTCCCGCTTAGGATCCGTGGTATGCACATGCTCGGAGTCCCATTGAGGGATGTGAAATTCGGCGTTTTCATCGAATGTTGCCAGATATTCATCCCACTGCTGGAGATCACAATATTCAGACTGCTGGTACAGAAACTGCTCAATACTCTGCAGAGCCGCGTGTTGCATTGCATTAGTCATCACTTTGCCTCCTGTTGCTGCAGCTTAAGATCCAACCCCTGCAGCAGGTAACGCTGCCAGGTAGAGTGCTGATTAACGTAGAGCCCTTCATGGGTAAACTCAGTGCCGGTGATAGCCGGATTAATCCCCAGCGCTTTGGTGTTCGCAGTGGCCTCGCGGGTCCACTTATCACAGCCACGGGAGATGTCATTCCAGCGTTCCAGACGCGCTTCAAAGCCTTTCTGAGCTTCGCGAAACTCCACCAGATCGTCCGGTGTTCCCATACCGGAGACATTAAAGAAATCCTCAAACTGACGAATGCGGTTTTCCCGGTCGGCATCGGACTCACCTTTCACGCCGAGGCAGAAGCTATGCACTTCAGTTTTATTCCAGGCAACCGGTCGGACAACCCGCAACTGCGAACTGATCTGGTCCATAAAGAACAGACTCGGGTAGATGTTGAGGTTGCGTAGACGGTGCATCATCCACTGCGCCCGACTCTCGCCATACTCTTCGATCAGACGGGGCATAACCGCGGCATAGCCAGGGCGAACCTCTGGATTGGGCATATCACTGAAAAGAATGGTGTGACCGTTGTTAAAGGCAAACCAACCATCATCGGTCTCCTTATCCCCCGCCCCCAGTTTGCTATAGTCGAGCACTTTTTTGCCGGCACCGTGCTTTTCTGTTTCCAGCTGCTGCCGGTATTGCACCGTCGCAACATAGTTATAGTGCACAGTACTGACGTGATAACCATCAAGACCATTTTCGTTCTGCAGCTTCCAGTTACCATCAAAGGTATAGGAGGAAGAGCCTGGCAGCACTTCCAGCTCACCGTTCTCTGACTGAGCCACCATCATGTCAAAACCGATGCGGGCATCACCGAGGAAGTCCTCCAGAGACTCGGTGCAGGCTGTATTCAGATTGATAAACACAAACCCTTTGTAAGAGCTGATCAGCGCTTTTCGCAGCCCCCGGGTGGATTTATCAAAGTCATCAGGATATTCACCGGGTGCCTTAACCTTCACCAGCCGGCCGTCGGTCTTATAACACCAGGCATGAAACGGACAGGTGAAAGTGGACTGATTACCACGACATACCCGGGTCAGGGTTGCACCGCGATGCTGACAGGCATTAATCAGTGCACTCAGTTCACCGTTAGCATCACGGGTGATGATCATCGCCTGACGACCCGCCTGCATGGTAAAAAAATCATGGGGGTTGGCAATCTGACTCTCATGGCAGGCATAGATCCAGGTGTTCTCAAAAATCAGATCCATTTCGATATCGAACAGGTCACGATCGGTGAACATCTCGCGGGCCACCCGGTATACATTTTCTTCGGGACGGAAATCGGTCCAGCTTTCAACCTTATCGCGCCACTCAAGCAGTGTTTGTTTCGAATGAGTATTCATTGTTTCTGTCTCCTGGCTCTGCTTATTGATTAAAACTTCACAACCGTTTTTATCCAGAACGCATCACCCTGAGGCCGGTTTTCAACCGCCATCTCTTTTTGATACTTAACGGATAAAAAGAAGCCTTTGCCGTTGTCATATTTAATCGCTGGACCGATGGCGAAGGCCTGTCCCTTATTGCCGATATCGGTGCCATTAACTTCATCACCGGTTATCTGTTTGTAGGCATACCCACCGACCCCCACCACCCAGTTGGGTGATACGCCGTAACCCAGGGAGTAATCAGCGTGCAGCTCCTGACCCGACCGATAGTTGGTATCATCGTTTTCAAAGTTGTAGTCATACATCACCTTCACCCCCCAGTTGAATCCGGCAGGATCAATGTGAGAAGCGGCGTAGATACCCTGAACAGTCCAGTAGTTACGGCCAATATTGGCCAGGCGGGATGAGTCATATTCACCGGTGGGAGCGATAACATCGACACCGATAGCGGTATGAAACTGAGGACTGTGATGGAAGGCCAGCGCGGCGGTCAGATCGAGATCGCCAATACCAGATTCGCTATCGTTCATCCCCATGACGGAGACATCCAGATCAACCAGCGGCAGCAAACCGGCAAACACCAGCTGACCACCGAACAAAGTTTTATCGGTGACATAAAGCAGCCGTGGCGCCAGCACATCGGCTTTCAGATTGAAGTTGATCGGCAAGCTTTTGCCATCATTGCCTTTAAAGTCATCCGCCTCATAATGCTCAGCGTAAATCAGCGGATACAGACCCGGTGGAGGCAGTGCACCCACCAACAGATCTTCAGCCCCCATTGGGTAGTTCGAGCCACCGCCCTCGGTCGCCTGAACCGGTGTTGTGATTAAAGATGCCCCGATCAGGCATCCGATAGCATAGTTAACTGTACATTTCATGAGTTGTTATTCCTGATTATTAGTATTATCAAAGCCCGACCTCAGCCGGGCTCAGTGGCATCTGTTTCAGTCACAAAGCTGCTTAAAACCACCGCGATAGAACACCAGCGGCTCACCCGTATCGACCCGGTCAAAATCCAGCACCCGGCCGACGATCAGCAGGTGATCACCGGCAACACGGGTAAACTCCACCTGACACTGCAGGGTTGCCAATGCATCATTCAGCAGCGGCACCCCGGTAGGGCTCAGGCGATACTCTACGCCAGCAAACTTATCTTCAGAGCGGGTCGCCAGCTGCATTGCCAGCCCCTCCTGGCTCTGACTGAGAATATTCACATTGAAATATTTACCCTCATCAAACGCCGCCACGCTGGGTGAAGTCAGCACCAGACTCCACAGAATCAGTGCCGGATCTAACGACAGGGATGAAAACGAGTTAGCGGTAATCCCCACCAACTGATCGTCCTCGCCAACGGCGGTAATCGCCGTGACACCCGTAGCGAACATGCCAAACGTATTGCGCAGCTCCCGGGTATCAATCAGTGGGACTTCAATGGCAGGTGCAGCATTTATGGATTGTGTATTCGACGCAGTCATCTCAGGCCTCCTTCTTGAAGAACTCAGCAACCACCTGATTACAGGCGTCTGCATTAGTCCACCAGGGCATCAGATTGACTGGATTGTTGAAACCGTTCGCAATGGTCTTAGCCAGATCAGGAGACTGTTGAGCCGCGCCCAGCAGATTGAGGGTATGCTCCTCAGGGGGCAGCAGGATACTGTTGGTCCAGCTAACCACCTGCTCGGCGTAAGCCCAGTATTTTTCAAAGGTATCCTTCATCCAGTTTTCGTCAAACGCCTGGTCTGCGCGGTCGATGATAGAATCCAGATAGATCTTGCTGCATTTAGCGCCGTTGTTTGATCCCTGCCCCGTAATGGGATCGTTGACCACCAGCGCATCCGCCATACCCAGCACTTTACGCCCGGAAGGCAGCGTCAATACCGGCTTGCGCACTGTTGGCGGGAAGCGACCGGCCAGTACACCATTGTCATCGGTGAGCTGAATATTTTTGCAACGCTCCGCTTCCCATGGGCAGTAGGTATTGAGGATCTCCAGGCTGCGGGCCAGGTGTTGTTGCGGGGTTTCGACATCGCCCCAGCAATCCATCGGACCTCCCGGAATCCCCTCAAACACCATGATTTCGCAGGGACCGCTCAGGGTCAGAGCCGGAAAACAGAAGTATTCACCGACACCGGGAATCAGATTAAACGCTACCCGGGAAAACGTTTTTTTAGGCTCCATGCCATGTACATAGGTGAGTGCCAGAGCCCGTTGTGGTTTATCAAACACAGAACGCTCAGCATCCCGTTCAAACTGACGGACGATCTCGCCTTTACCCGCCGCCAGCAACACCAGATCGTGTGAAGCGGCCAGCGCTTCCAATTCGTCAATGCCAGCATCCTGGAACACCAGTTCGCCACCCAGACGAACAAACTCATCCATCCATACCGGCATCTTCAGACGCTGATCCACCGACTGCGCTTTGTGGTCAATAGGCGCCGCCCAGTCGATCAGCTTTTCACCCGGACGTTCGGGGTTGGGCACCGTCAGGCCGATACCCTCGACCGGCGGGCAATCGTTTTCCCAGAAGTTAAGCCCCAGCTCTCTTTCGGTATTCAGTGCCATATCGAACATACACTGACTTGAGGTGACCCGGCCGGAACGAATATCGTCCTGGGTCCGGTTGGATAACATGGTGACCTGGTAACCCTTTTTCAGAAGGCCAATACCCGTCTGCAGACCGGACTGACCGGCACCGATAATTGCGATTTTGCGTGACATAACATTTACTCCAGATTTTATTTTTATGGCTGGCTTATTCAGCGAGTTTAGGGATTGCAGGGCTGCGCTGTTCCGGACCAATCGCGGCATAGCCACCATCAACCGCATAATCAGCGGCAGTTACAAAACTGGCCTGTGGAGAACAGAGAAACAGCACCACTTCGGCCACTTCACGGGGGTCACCCAGACGCCCCAGCATATGGAAATCAGAGGCAACCTGATCCGCCTTAGCCCGGTTGCCGCCACTGACTTCATTGATCACCCGGGACCAGGTCCAGCCCGGAGAAACCGAGTTCACCCGGATGCCATCGTCGGCAAAGTCCATCGCCATGCTGCGGGTCAGATGGCGGATCGCCGCTTTGCTGACGGGATAGAGCCAGCGACCAGTCTGGGCGATCTGTGACGAGATGCTGCTGAAATTAACGATGGCTCCGCCACCCCGTTTAACCATCAGCGGACGGGCGATATTAGCCGCCATCACGGCGCTGACCACATTGATATCCAGAGCGGTTAGCCAGTCTGCCCGGGAAGAGTCCTGCCCTTCATCCAGATAGCTGCAGGCCAGATTGATCAGATAATCAACACCACCAAAGCGGCTTTCAGCACTGTGTATTGCCGCGGTTAACTGAGCATCGTCGGTGATATCAGCTGCAACAAACTGTGCTTTGGCACCAAGACGATCGGCCAGTGCCACACCCGCCTCGGTATCGATGTCGATCACGGTGACACTCGCACCCGCTTCGATAAACACCTCAGCAACGGCGGCTCCGATCAGGGTTGCGCCACCGGTTACGATGACACTACGGTCGTTAAACTGGCTCATTTTGCACCTCCCTGATCCAGCCCCTCACTATCGGGCCAGTTCGGCATCAGCGTATTGGAAGGCAGTGTTTCATCCAGCAGCTTGGCCGCCGACTCCCGTCCGGCAACTGGCAGGCCTTGAGGATCAAGCTTGCCAATCTGAACCAGTACAGAGGCCTGGTCCCAGTAGATATGCTCGTGATACAGCTTATCGCCACGGAACTTGACCACCGCCACCAGCGGTACTTCAACGTATTTTCCGGTCGGTTCAATGCCTGGCAGCATCCAGTCGATGACCCGGTCATGGGTAAAGGTGAAGAGCAGTTCATCAACAATCTGAGTTGCGCCGATGGTGCGGGAGATAGGGATAAGCGCCGTATCCGCAGGGTTCACATCAACAAAATGATTTTTGTAGAAGCGATAGAGATTTTTATAACCCACTCCACCGGTCATATTAGGGATATGGTTGACGTAGGGTTCAGCCACCATGGTTGCCATGGTGTCATCCACATTGCGGGTATCAAACTCATACTCACAATGCTTATCCCAAAGGTAGGAAAGATCGTAATGCGGGCCAATCGCCTGACGGAATGCGGTGACCGAACGCTGATGCGCCATCAGAGCGGAAGGTTTGTCATAATGCTCTGAACCCGCCCGGGCAAACGCGTGATCAACGCCGGGATAGGTATACAGTTCCACCTGCTCCTGATCACCCAGAGCCGCATAGATAGCGTTGCGCGAGGCTTCCGGACAGTACTCATCATTACCGGCAAAGTGCAGCACCAGGCGGCCACTGATATTCGCCGCCTCATGCAGATGGTTTTCAATGCCCATACCGTAATAACCGACGGCCGCATCGACATCACAACGACAGGCGGTCAGATAGGACAAACGGGCACCCAGACAGAACCCCAGTGCACCAACGCTGCCGCTGCACTCAGACCGTCCTTTGAGAACACTGATCGCTGCGTCGATATCCTCCACGCCCAGATCCTGATCGAAGCCCTGATAAAAACCGAACGCCTTCTCCCACTCTGCCGGGCTGTATTCCAGCTCAACGCCGGGTTCCTGACGCCAGAACAGATCAGGCGCCAGTACTACATACCCCTCCTCTGCATAATAATCGGCGACCTTACGCATGGTATCGTTGATACCAAATATCTCCTGCAGCAGGACAATACCGGGCCCCTCGCCCGCAGCGGGTACCGCCAGATAACCTTTGAAACTGCCACTGCCGTCTTTTGCCTGGATATCTATCATTGTGCCCATAGCACGCCTCCTGAATGTTGTTTTTCTTGGATCGTTATTCATCCTCGAATATCAGGCAGGCAAATACGCTCCGAAAAATGCGGCGACTATCCACAAGGTGCAAAAAAATGATTTAGCTCAATGATTCATGAAAACGGCCTAAGGCCCGTAATCGCTGGCCATCCGGTCTGTGCAGCGACTATCCAGTTAGCGCAGATTATTGATGAGTGTGTGAAATTTGGACAAAACCCCGGGGAAACCCCACTATATTTATATTCATCAATATGCAATATATAAGAGACCATCTATTGACTTAGATTAATAAAAATAGGGTAGTAAATGATGTCTTCCGACTTAACGTTGTCTCCCTGGCTGAGAGATGCACTTAAAGGTGACCCCGAGCGATTAGTCTTCAGTTCGGGTACGCTGGAACAGGTCAGGGAAGAGGTCTCAGCGATGTATAAACCGCATCTGCTGGACATCCATGGACGGGGATCCAAACTTGATGCCCGATTACACTCCGTCGCACTGGGAAATGTCCGCTTCAACCGGCTTAAATATGGTGCCGAAGTGGTTATCGACCCAGGCAATCTGGAACAGTTTTATCTGATTCAGATGCCGGTCAGTGGTCAGGCAGACATCTACAGCGGTAGCAATGTCGTTTCTACCGATAAAGACACCGCCTCCATTCTTAACCCGTCAGATCCACTGACAATGATCTGGAGCGAGGATTGCGACCAGCTGATGTTCAGGATTGACAGGCACTCTGTGGAACTGGCCTGCAGTCAGATTCTGGGACGATCAGTACGAGGGCCCCTCCGATTTAAGCCCGATATGAACTGGCACCGAAACCCGGTCTGGCGCAACATGATGATGTATCTGGCACATCTGCTACAGGATCAGCCCTCGATTACAACTCAACCCACCATCGCCCTGCAGCTTGAACAACTGATCATCAACACCCTCATCTCTATCCAACCCCACAACTACACCGACGCCATGAACACACCCGACCGGAGCCTGGCTCCACGACATGTTAAAAAGGTTGAGGAGTATATCGAGAGTCACGCTGATGAAGCACTAACGCCGGGAATACTGGCCGATATGGCGGGCGTCAGTGTACGCACACTGTATGCGGGTTTTAAAGATTTTCGTCAAACCAGTCCAATGGAATACCTGCGCACTGTCCGCTTGCAGAGAGCACGGGAAGAGTTACTGAAACAGGATCCTGAGTCATCGGTAACGGAGATCGCCATCCGCTGGGGATTCACCCATATGGGACGCTTTAGTCAGGACTATTCGCGTATGTTTGGCGAACGCCCCAGTGAAACCAAACGCAGATAATCGGCCAGCCGCTTAATCGCAGTATTTCTCCAGTGTCAGTGACACGGAATCCGCAAACCGCAGGGCATGGGGTTTATCAATAGTGACGCTGGCAAAGGTGACCCAGGGGTGGCCAGTGGCGATCTCCAACACATCTCCCACCAGCTTTTCCAGCAGCAGAAAGTGCCCCTCCTCTACATGTTGAATAATATCCTTACAGACCACTTTATAGTTCAGGGCTTTTTCTACATCATCAGTGATCGCCGCTTTTTCGGCCGGATAATGGATCTCAATATTGATCACTACATCCTGCAGTTTCTCACGCTCTTCCGGGTTAAAACCGATGTAGGTTCGCAAACGCAGGTTTTTAATTCGGATTATGGCATTACTGACTGATGGCATTGCTGAGTCCTTGTCGATTTTTTCTTATCTCTATTGTCTGGCAGTCTAACAGAACGGCATGAAGTCTCCAGACGTGTTGCTTCACTTACCGGTTGCAAAGGTTGAATACGTTCAATCCCCCTGGCTAGTTCATCTCGATTATAATAAATACCAACTATGCACAACGATTGAAGCGGTGCCTGGCTATATTGTCTAAGCCGTCACAGGTATGATGACGCACTCTGAAACCTTAAACTTTTCGACCGACTAGCGGACATTATTATGAACGATAAGATCAACTACAAAAATAATCCGTTACACGGCCTGGGTTTAAAAGAACTGATCACCCAGATAGTTGATCACTACGGTTTTGAGATTCTCTATGCCTATCTGAATATCAACTGTTTCAAAACCAACCCGAGTATTGAGTCGAGTGTTAAATTTCTCAAGAAGACCGACTGGGCGCGGGAGAAGGTCGAACTGTTCTACCTGTACAAGTTTAAAAATCTGCCAAGAGTGTCATCTGAACAGTTTGCTCTGTCACCCAGAGACCGGATTATTCCTGAAGGACAGACACCCCGGGAACCGGCAGAACTGAGTCTGGAAGATGCTGAGCGGATGCGGGAAAAGCAGGCGAAAAAAGCCGCCGAGCATGGCAAAACCAAGAGCTATAAAGCAAACAGAAAGCCCGGCGGCTATTCCAGCAAACAGGAAAACGCCCGGGATAAGCAGGAGCGCTGGAAACCCGAAAGAAAATCATCTGATGCTCCGAACCACTCATCTGACTACGATGATGATCCATGGGCAAAGTGGCGGAAATAATGACCTGTCTATAACAACAAAAACCGCCTACAAAGGCGGTTTTTATCAGCTAAACGGACTTAGCCAGACATTATTTGACTCATGCGCCAGGAACCGCAGCGTATGCAACAATTTCACAAAGCATCTCTTCCCGGGCTAACCCTGCGACAACCATTGCAGCACGATTCGGATAGGGGGCGTTAAAGTACTCCGCATAAACCTGATTAAACACCGGTAGATACTCGCGATCGGTAACATAGATCAGTACCTGAGTGACATCATCCATAGTCAGCTCTGCCGCACCAAGGGTGTGTTTAAAGTTTTCCATGGTCTGGCGCGCCTGAGCTTCAATTCCGCCCTCTACAACCTGACCTTCAGCATTGATCGGGATCTGTGCCGTTGATAACTGGCCATTGGCAATAACCGCCCACTCAAGCGGGGCTTTGGAGGCAAACAGGTCAGTTTTTACAGCTTGTTTCATAGCAATTCACTTATATAAAAAATAGCAATTTGAAGTCCGAACACTGTACTTATCTGAGCGTTGCCCGTGCAGCTTGTCCGATAAGAACAAGAATAAAGTCAGGCACTGTGTCTGTCCGCTTTCTCGGAACTCGGACAAACACAGTGTTCGGACTAGGATTTCGTATTAATTAAAGCCCCTGCTCGTCCGCCATTTTGCGGGCTATCTGAGGGGCGGTCCAAAGCGAAGGCAGCAACACCAGCGAGACGGGCACCGCAGTCACCACAATAAATGACTGCAGCGCAGAGATACCGCCAGAACCTATGGAGATCAGCAGAGCTGCAACAACCCCCATCATGATACCCCAGAAAACTCTGACCGAACTTTGTGGATGATCGGTACCGGTCATCACCATAGAAACGGCATAGGTCATTGAGTCACCGGTAGTCGCCACAAAGATCGTTGTCAGAATCAAAAACAGCACGGAGATCATAAAGCCCATCGGCAACTGCTCAGTAATCGCCAGTAACGCAGCAGGAAGATTGAATCCGGTAAAGGGCTCAGAGATCACTCCGGGATTCGCCAACTCATAAGCCAGCCCACTGCCGCCAACAATCGTAAACCAGAAACAGGTGATTACCGGAGCCACGACAGAGATCAGCAGGATCATCTCGCGGATGGTACGACCTTTGGAGATACGTGCAACAAACATCGCCATCAAAGGCCCATAGCCCAGAAACCAGCCCCAGAAGAACACAGTCCACCAGTCCAGCCAGCCGGTATCAGCCCGGAACGTTGCCATCGGAATAAACTGATCCAGATAGACCCCAAAGGATTGCAGGAAACCATCAATAATAAATGCTGTCGGGCCAAAGACCAGGATAAACGCCATCAAAATAACCGCCAGAATAACGTTAGCCCGGCTAAGAATCTGAATACCTTTGGTGACGCCACTCACCGCAGAAAGGGTATAGATACCGATCAGACCTGCGAGGATCATCAACTGAGTTGAATAGGTATTGGGAATGCCAAACAGTTTCTCCAGACCAAAGCTGACCTGTAACCCAAGAAAACCGATTGGACCAACAGTGCCTGCAACCACTGCCAGCACGCAGCTGGAGTCGACAATAGCGCCCAGAGGACCGCTCATCACTTTGTCACCAAAAACCGGGTACAGCAGCGTGCGGGGTTTAAGAGGCAACCCTTTTTCATAATGCAGGTACATAAACACAATACCGGTCAGGCTTCCCAGTATTGCCCAGGCCAGAAATCCCCAGTGCATAAAACTCTGCGCCAGGGCGTTATAAGCAGCCTGAGCAGTACCCGCTTCAGTAGCCGCAAAAAGCGGCGGCGCCGAGGTAAAATGCGCCATCGGCTCAGCAGCAGCCCAGAATACTCCGCCACCCGCCAGCAAAGTACACATAATCACAGAAACCCACTGAAACAGCGGCATCTCGGGGACTTTCACGCCGCCCAACACCACTGATCCGGTGCGTCCCAGCGTCAGAAACAGGCCGATCACAAAGGTTAGTAGCAGCAAAATCTGCCAGTAAGCACCGAAATATTTAGTGGAGGTAGCAAAGGCGGCGTTAACCCAGCCAGACATCATCTCAATATCATAAAGAGCCAGTACGGCAAACAGTACCAGCACACCACCACTGATCAGAAATACTGGAAGATCAACACCTGCCAGTAATTTTTTTCCGGCCATCTCAGCCTCGTTATTGCATATCTGTTGCCCGGCAACAGCCGTTTGCGTTGTATGATTCATTGTAGTCTCCTGACGGATCATTATATTTATTCGTTATCAGGTAAACCTATGGCTCAGGCAGAACTCTCAAGGTCTGAGCCATAGACACTTTAAAAAGTTGAATGCGGTTTAAGCCCGGCGTCCAGAAAGTTCAGCCAGTTCAAACCCATGATTTTGGCCACATCCTCACGGCTAAACCCCCGCTCCAGTAGTCCATTCGTCAGATTCGGGAAGTCTCTGCTATCCCGAAACCAGGACAGCGGTCGCGGCCAGTCGGCATTACTTTTTGAACCTTCGCCATAATCCATAGACTTTGACCAGCGTCCATTTCGCATCCATTCCAGGACAGAAAGAGGTTGCTCCTGACACAGATCGGTGCCGATACCGATCTGATCAATGCCCATCATATCGGCGGTGCTGGCGACCATGTCACAGAAGTCACCGAGGGTGCAGTCCGGGCCATTTTTCAGATGAAATGGATACAGACTGAAGCCTAATAACCCTCCGGACTCTCCCAGAGCCCGGAGCACCCGATCTGATTTATTCCGCTTTGCTTCATGAAAACTGAGCGGATTTGCATGGGAGATGACAATGGGACGATCAGAGATTTTGATCGCATCCAGTGTGCTGCGCTCACCGCTGTGGCTCATATCGACAATCATGCCCACCCGGTTCATCTCTTTAATCGCCTGACGCCCAAAGCGGGTAACACCACTGTCTTCTGCCTCATAACAACCACAGGCAAGCAGGCTCTGATTGTTATAGGTCAGCTGCATGATCATCAGATTCAGCTCACGCATCACCTCAATCATGCCGATATCATCCTCAATGGGAGAGCAGTTTTGCGCGCCGAACATGATGCCAACCTTACCCAACTGCTTTGCCAGGCGGATATCCGCGGCACTGCGCACCGGCATGATCAGATCACTGTTCAGTTCGAACAGACGATTCCACTCGGCAATGCGGGTCAGCGTTTCCCTGATCTGTTCGTGATAAACAATGGTGGCATGCACCATCGTTACGCCACCTTCACGCAGCTGTTCGAAGATCTTCCGGTCCCAGTTGGAGTACTGCAGGCCGTCGATAACGATCAACTCTGAATGCAGTGCCTGAGCGTGTTGTTCTTGTATTGATTGCATTAGTCGCCTCCGTTAACCACGGATATAGGTAGTCTTAACGACGGTATAAAACTCTTTAGCATAACTACCCTGTTCCCGCGGCCCGAAGCTTGAATCTTTACGGCCACCAAACGGCACATGGTAATCAGTTCCCGCCGTTGGGAGGTTTACCATCACACAACCAGTTTTGGCGTTACGTTTGAAATCTGTCGCGTATTTCAAAGACTCTGTGCAGATACCGCCGGTCAGACCGAAGTTGGTATCATTCAGGGTTGCCAACGCTTCGTTATAATCTTTAACCCGGATAATACTGGCGATCGGGGCAAACGCTTCTTCACGGTTAATGGTCATTTGATTTGTGGTTTCAGTGAACAGTGCCGGCTGCATGTAGTAACCTTCCGTCTCCTCAGTCAGCACTTCGCCACCGAATATGAGGTTGCCGCCCTCTTTCTTAGCGATCTCAAGATAGTGAAGGTTTTGCTCCATCTGTCGGGCATCAGCCACGGCCCCGATATGGACCCCGGGTTTCAGTGGATGACCGACAACCAGTTTCTTCATACGCTCTATCATCGCCTCAACGAAACGGTCATGAATCCCTTCAGTGACGATCAGGCGGGAAGACGCGGTACACTTCTGCCCCGTACCACCAAAAGCGCCACCCACCGCACATTCGACTGCGTTATCCAGATCCGCATCATCGAGCACAACCAGTGCATTTTTACTGCCCATTTCCAACTGACACTTGACCAGATTGATCGCAGTAGCAGCAGCCACTTTACGACCCGTTTCAAGAGAACCGGTAAAGGTCAGCGCGTTAATGCCGCGGGAATTGATCAGCACATCACCCACTTCTGAACCCGGCCCCATCACCAGATTAAACGTTCCGGCAGGCAGTCCCTGTCGTGAGATGATTTCAGTCAGCGCCCAGGCTGATGCGGGTACCTGATTAGCGGGTTTCCAGACAACAGCGTTACCAAAAGCCAGCGCCGGAGCGATCTTCCAGGCACCGGTAGCGGTAGGAAAATTCCAGGGCGTGATAATACCGACTACACCCACCGGTTCCCGACGGGTTTCAATCTCAATACCGGGACGCACAGAGTCAGCAGTCTCGCCCATCTGGCGAAGTACTTCTGCCGCGTAATAGTGGAAAAACTGACCTGAACGATAGGTTTCACCCACTCCTTCCGCCAGTGTCTTGCCCTCTTCCCGGGCCAGCAGCTCACCCAACTCATCTTTACGGGCGATCAGCTCATCGCCAATCGCCATTAATACTGAGTAACGTTGCTCCAGACCACTCTTTGCCCACTCAGCCTGACCGACAGCTGCCGCCGCAATCGCCGCCTCAGTCTGCACCTTATCGGCCTGAGCATAGTTGCCAATCACATCGCTGATATCGGCCGGGCTGATATTTATCACCTGACCCTTATTACCCTCAACCCACTCACCTGCAATGTAATTGCGAAAAACTGAATCAGACATATCGACCTCCTGAATGTAGATGGATCAATCATAGGCCCTGTGCTTTAATAAGAATAATTAATAAATAATATCTACTGATAAGGCCTCCTTATCAAACTTTATCAACGACTCCCGATGCATCTGAGGGATATGCCATGCTGCCTGAATTTAAAATTACTCAATTACGTCACTTTGTCTGGGTCGCTGAACTGAAAGGCTTTCATGCTGCAGCGGAAAAAGCTCACCGCACTCAACCGGCGATTTCCCTGTCTATTCGTGATCTTGAAAATAAACTCAGCGAATCGCTGTTTGAAAAGCGTAACGCCAAAACAGCCAAGACAGAGCTGACACCCTTTGGCGAGTATTTTCTGCCTAAAGCGAAAGAGCTGATCGAACATCACGACCGGATTTCGGAAGATATGACACTGCTGGCCGAACATAAGACAGGCCATCTGCGTCTGGCATCAGTGCCTTCCATTGCAAGCCAGGTATTACCCGAGCTGTTATTGGAGTTTGTTAACAATACGCCCGATCTGCATATCAGTTTCTTTGACGATAACTCTTCCGCGGTATACCGGATGGTAGAAAATCAACAGGTAGATTTCGGTATCGCTCACCTGTTTCATGAACAGGAACACAGCGATAAAACCTTTATTCCGATCTGGGAAGATCAGATTGGAGTGGTATGTCCAAAGGATCATCCGCTGGCAGAATTCAAAGAGTTACACTGGAAAGAGTTACGCAACCATCGATTGATTGGTAACGGTACCTCCCGCCTGCTGGAAGACAGTGAAGCACGACCTCTGATCGGGCACTCGCAATTCTACATCTCCAACATGATATCGCTGATCGCCATGTTAGAGGCCGGTTTTGGCGTAACGACACTACCCCGGTATGCGGTCCCCAAAGAGAGTGAAACCCTGTGCTTTATTCCGTTGAGTACGCCGGTGGTTGTGCGGCGAATCGGTATCGTCACACTGACAAACAGATCGCTGACGCCACCCGCTCAGGCATTGGTGGACTTTATTCTGGCCAGAAGTCGCCCGGCGTAAGCAGGTTCAGAATAAATTTTCAGATCTTTGCCATCTGAAACATCGTTCAGATGTATAGAAAAAATAATAGCTTGAGCTATTTTGATAAGTTTTGCTTATTAATCGATATAACCTTCTGATTTGTATGTGATCCCTTTTATAGCCCATGATAAATCGCATACAGGCAGGGCATGACAGACAATGGCCGTTATCTCCTCCCTGTAGTGCGCCCTGCATACAATAATTACAAACGAAACCTGTAGCGCGCAGACAGGAGCCTGGACTCCTGAAGGTTTCGGACACATCTATGCTGTTAACTATAAAAAGATGTGCTGCTATTTATGAGGATAACAATAATGACCACGTCTGCTGCAATACAGGCTTCCCTGAGAGGCGATAATGCACTGCCACTGCGCCCGGTTGATCAGGTTATGGATCTGGAACGTCTGGGCGCTATTCATCAGAGCCGACTCAGTTTTATGCGCACCCTGGTACGCCGGATCATGCGTGAGCGCTGGCAAATCGAACCGGTTCGCTTTGAACTCGACCCGCAGGGCTATGGCACTGTCGTCTACGAAATCACAACACCCAATAAGTGCTATAGCTTTGTTCTGTTTTCCGATTACCTCTCCCCGGACGAGCGCAACGACCGGGTGATCGCCACAAAGTGGGATCTGACCATGGCGCTGGTAGATGGCCAGGTTGATGATCTCTACCTGGAAAAACTGCGCCAGAATGTCCCTAAACAGGAAGCTGGCCGCGTCGATGCACGGGTATTCGTACTCTCCCGTGCCAATCGTAGTGCCCGGAATTTCGACTATGTTGTTGATCAGTTAGCCTGTGGTAAACAACCCGATGTCGCCCAGATAGCCCGTGTAGGCTATCTGTATCGAACCACTGCGGTTTACGGTAGCGGTAAGCTGGGTATGGCCGACTGGGAAAAGGTGTCTACCCGCCACCCCGATTTCAACCGCCCTTTCGCTGCAGAGATGTTTGTCTGTCTGATGCTACGGAACTTCAGTCTGCTTCAGGCGGAGCATATTGCACAGCACCGTACACCAGAAACCTACCATCCGATGTTACCTGAGATTAAACGTTTCTTCGGTATCGGCAATTCAACCGGTCTGGGTATGGCTCCCTACCTGATCAACCACCCGTTACTGATTAACCAATGGGTAGAGATGCGGGAACTGGCGCTGGCAAGGGTGCGGGTGCTGGGTAACATCAACAAGCGTATCACCCAGCAATTCCCTGAATTACTGGAACGCTGTGCTATTCATACGGAACAAACCGTCACCGAAGATGCCTGGCAAACGGCCAATAATCTGCAGGTACTTAAAGATCTGGAAGCGATTCGAGAGCATACGGCTAACGGCATCGGCAGCTGGGATGCTCTGCTCAGATGGAGTGAAGAAAACTGTTCACTGCAGGGACAGGAGATGCTGGTGTCAGTGATGCTGGAACTCTACCCAGAACTGGTTGATGAGCTGGAAGATTATCACACCGCCGAGGAGTTTCTGGATCTGGACCCGGTGATGCCCCTGCAGCAGCTGAAGCAGGTCATCGAGCAACGTTACCAGTGGGCGCTGGTGCTGGACTTTTCTGCGGACGGCGCAAAAGACACTTTCTGGTACCGATCTGAAGAAAAAATGGAACCTCGCCTGGGTGATGCCCGGGAGGAGGATGGAAAAGAGAAACAGATGGCACTGGGGGTGGGTTATGCCGTACGCAAATGCTATGACCAGCTGTGTCAGTACATCAGTGAACATCCGCAACACTCCACTGCCCGGTTTATGGTTGCACAGCCGAAACTGCGCGGTATTGTCCGGCGGATTCAGAGTATGAACCGCTGCATCTATGGCGATATACAGGCTAATCTGCTGGACCGGGATATACTCCCCATGCATCTGTTAAGAGCTAAACTGGCCTTTTTTGGTGTCGGTAAGTTTGATCCCCGATCAAAACTATGGGTGCGCAATACCATGTTCCAGGGGGCTCCGCTATTGGAAGATATTGGTCACACATTCAATGATGACTGGTTCATGCCTCTGGCGCCAGCGCAGCAAGGAGAACTCTGATGCATGTATCTATGATTGAGCTGAAAGCCGCCCTGCGTCGTTGCTTTGAAGCCACCGGTTACTATGTTGGCAACTATGAGGATGCTGCCAATATGATTCTCTGGCTGGAAAAACATGGCCTTAAGGGACTGGATGAGTTGCAGCGCGCCCTGCCCTATATTGGCGATGACAGCAGCAAGTCCCTGAGTACTGTGATCTACGAAGACAGCACCTCAGCGATTATCGACAGTAACGGCCGCAGCGCACTGAACTGTATCGCCGCATCTGTCGATCTCGCCCATGCTAAAGCGTTGGAAAACGGCATCGCAACGGTGACAGTGCATAACTGCCACAACCGGATGTTTATCCTTAAAGCGCTGACCGATTGCGGTCGCCGTGGCATCAGTGTGGCCGCCTACTGGAAAAATGGCAATCAGACGGTAACCGAACATACGGCAGCCATTAATGCAGGCGAACGCTACCCAAGTTACAGTGAAGCGATCACCAGCCTGCCAGCCAACGCGGAAGATAAACAGACGATGACGATTGTTTGCAGTTCACGGGTTGATCTGACCTCATCACTGCAGCAATCGAAAGGCAACCGGAATGCCCGTTATATAAGCGCTGAGCAGATCCGGCTCAATAAAGAGCACAGTGTCGATTTCGGTATCGATATCGATGAAACTCTGTGGGCCGAAATCAATAGAATCGGCGAAGGTGTTCTGGTGGAAAATAGCGAGCGTTCCCGGCAGGGAGCGGGTGGTCGCTAACTCTTTGATGTCTGTGAGAGTATGGCCAGTCTGATGTTAATCGGGCTGGCCCTGCCGATGACCCGGTTACAGGTTGCACCGCCAGCCACCGGGTCATCTTTTCATTATTAACGTATACCGCTCCATCTCATCCGCTGGCATACTGGCTACTCACTTATCTCGATACAGCACCAAAACCATGCTATATACCCTGCCGGAACTGCTGGCCGTCCTGATCGTAACCTGCGGTATCGCCCTGCAAACCGTCGTGGGGATCGGCTATGGTTTGGTGGCAGCGCCTCTGCTCTATCTGATCGATCCGGTCTATGTGCCCGGCCCTATTCTGTTAGTGGGTTTCGGACTGGCGCTGATGATGGTGATCCGCGAGCGCCGGGAGTTACGCTGGAAGAGGGTAATGCCCGCTATCATTGCCAGAGTTCCGGGGGCCTGGTGCGGGGCCGCCCTGCTGGTCGCAATACCACAGTATGCCCTGAGTCTGTTTTTCGGCTTTTCGGTACTCAGTGCCGTGCTGCTCAGTCTGTGGCGTTTGAGCATTCCCACCACACCGATCAACCTGACCATTGCCGGTTTTCTGTCCGGCGTTACCGGTACCGCCACCTCCGTGGGGGGGCCTCCGATCGCGCTGGTGTATCAACAGCAGGACCGGATTACCGCCCGCAGTGAGATCGCCGCCTTTCTGCTGATCGGTACACCGGTATCTATCATTATGCTGATCCATCAGGGCAGCCTCGACTGGCATACAGCTCACCTCAGCCTGAAAATGCTGCCGGGGTTATTTTTAGGCTTTTTCCTGGCACGCCTGATCGACGGAAAGCTAACGACCACCTCGGCTAAACCACTGCTACTGGCGGTCTCCGGCGCATCGGCATTGATGGTGACCATTAAGGGAATGATCGGCTGGCTGGGGCTCTGATCTCCAGGCCGCGTCATTTTAAGATTAGAGCTGATGGCGATCTTGAAATATAATGCCTCCTTTTCCAACAGGACTCCCCCATGGCAACTATCGGTACTCCCTTCTCCTCGTCGGCCACTAAAATTCTACTCTGCGGTTCTGGCGAACTGGGTAAAGAGGTGGTGATTGAACTGCAACGATACGGTTGTGAAGTGATCGCCTGTGACCGGTATGAGAACGCGCCTGCGATGCAGGTAGCGGATCGTTCCTATACCTTTTCAATGCTGGATGGCGCTGAACTGCGCCGGGTGATTGAGCTTGAAAAACCCGATTACATCGTCCCCGAGATTGAAGCGATCTCAACCGATACCCTGGTTGAACTGGAGCAGGAAGGTTTTCATGTGGTACCTACCGCTAATGCCGCGCGCCTGACCATGAACCGCGAAGGTATCCGCCGTCTGGCTGCTGAGGAGTTGGGCATTCCTACCTCCCACTATCAGTTTGTCGATAACTTCACTGACTTTGAAAACGCCGTTGCCGAGATTGGTATGCCCTGTGTGGTGAAACCGATTATGAGCTCATCCGGCAAAGGACAGAGCACCATTAAAAGCGCTGCGGATATTGAAACCAGCTGGACCTACGCTCAGGAAGGCGGTCGCGCCGGTGCTGGCCGGGTGATTGTCGAAGGCTTTGTCGATTTCGATTATGAGATCACCCTGCTGACCATCCGCCATATTCAGGGCACCAGCTTCTGCCAGCCAATCGGGCACCGGCAGGAAGATGGTGATTATCGTGAGTCCTGGCAGCCACAGGCGATGAGCGGGATAGCGCTGAGCCGGGCGAAAGAGATCGCCGAAAAAGTCACCGGCGCACTCGGCGGCCGGGGGATCTTCGGTGTTGAGCTGTTTATCAAAGGTGATGAGGTGTACTTCAGCGAAGTATCACCCCGGCCACATGATACCGGCATGGTCACTATGATCTCTCAGGACCTGTCCCAGTTCGCCCTGCATGCCCGTGCTATCTTAGGCCTGCCGATCCCCAACATTGTGCAGCATGGCCCATCCGCCTCTGCCGTAATACTGGTCGAAGGTGAATCACAAAACCTGAGCTTTTCTAATCTGGAAGCTGCCCTCTCCGTCCCCGACACTCAGTTACGGCTGTTTGGTAAACCTGAAGTGAACGGCACACGCCGGATGGGCGTCGCACTGGCGCGTGGGGCGGATATCGATGATGCTAAGGAAAAGGCTTTAGCCGCCGCGGCGGCTGTTAAAACAAGTTACTAGACGTCGCTTCGCCTAAGAGCAGCCGCCAGACGCCGCTTCGCGACTTGCTAGTGGTTAGACGGAAACTTCGTTTCCTTGCTAGATGTGAAATTCAGAGAGGTTGTTCACAACTCGGTTGTATAGGAAGCTGTTGGTTGCGAAATCAATAGCCCTTTAAACAGAGGAGTGAACAACCATGCACAAGAATGCAAAATCTAGCCTCCATAGTCGAGTTTTAATTGTCAAAAAACATCTTGAAGAAGATGTGCCCGTCTCCGACCTGGCTGACTTTTTCGAGGTATCTAAAAGCCTGATCTATCGCTGGATCAGGCGCTATCATCAAGAAGGCCTCAATGGACTTCGAGATCGTAAAAGTCGACCTAAACGCATCTCATCGCGAACGCTTTATTGGCAAGAGCAAGCGATAAAAGCTCTGGCCCT
>NZ_FOGB01000025.1 GCF_900111095.1 Amphritea atlantica
TATCACGCTGAAAAAGATGTTGATCAGCGAACCAAAAACGATCACCGCAGCTGGCTGGGTAATGACCGGCATAAAATTGTCGAAGGCAAAGTTTATAGCGAATATCGCAGCGATGAGCACCACCTGACACAGGGCGATCAGTTTCAGCAGGTCAATCAAAACCAGCACATCACTATAGATCAGAACCTGCAGCTCTCTGTAGGGCAAAAAAGCCATCTCTATGCCGGGCAGCAGATCCACCAGAAAGCCGGACAGAAAATCTATATTACCGCAGGCACTGAGATTGTCCTGAAAGCAGGCAGCGGTATGGTCAAGCTGGATCCTTCCGGGGTCACCATTACCGGTGCCAGCATTAAACTGAACTCCGGTGGCGGCGGCGGAAGTGCGGCAAAAGCATCACCGACCCCGCCAACGCCGCCGGTTGAAGCGCAATCGGATGTCGCCGGATTTGTTTCAGAAGCAAAACAACCGGAACCTGAATGGTCACCTTTACCGGCGTTTAAATATCAGGATATGGCTAAAAGCGGCGAAACTGTTGTGCATGAGTGTTGCAGTGAAAGCGGTGACAGTTGCCCTATCCATGGAAATAAAGGGGCATGAGACAACTTATGGACAGCAGTCAGCTCAGCTATTTTATTATTGATAAGGCTCAGCAACCGGATATCGGTGTGCACTGGTATCAGCATGATACTTTTAATGAAGGTGTTCATTTCATGCTGTTTAGTGGCACGAAATACGCGCAACTGGAAGATGTTGGCCCACAACTGTTTGCTATTGATCAGGACCACCCGGTCTGTCAGGTGATGGAAAAGCTGATGGAGACCTCTCCTATTGGCTGTCGGTTTAGCAGTCATCTGTCCATCGATGAGGTGATCGCACGATGCCGCTGGATGTTGCAGATAGAAACAGATTTTGGTCCCGCTCTAAACCGCTTTTATGAACCCCGGGCGATGCTGGCGACATGGGAAGTATTGGGCGATGAACGCTGGTGGCACTATTGGCAGATAGCACAAGAGGTGAGTTGGTTTGATGAAGAGTGGCATCAACTTAAACGACCTGAAGCTCTGCCGGTTTGTGTTGAGCCGCCCGAGAAACCATTTGTGATTCTTCAACAACAGTTCGATGAGATTGATCAGCACCGGGCGGGCCGCTTTGTCAGCAAAATGACCGCTTATTATCAGAGTCACCTGCCCGAAGGGGTTGATCCCGAGCCCTGGGTCGCAGGTGTTCTGGAGGTTGCCAGGGAGCATGAGATGGCAACCCGCGAACTGCAGGAAGCCTGGCTGCGCACCGCCATAACGGAAGGGGAACATTTTATGCGGCGGCCTGATATTGCCGAAGTACTGGCTCATACCGAGTATATCCCCAGCCAGCGTTGGCAGCATGTACAGCAGCTATTGTCGGGTTTACCCGGTTCTGTTACCTGACACGCAGCTTGAATAGATTGATTCGTAACCTATAACAGTGATAACCCGTTACAACAGGGAATGTTATGTCTGATTATATAATCCGTTCAGGCGATACCTTAAGCCAGATAGCGGCCCGTAATAAAGTAAGCCTGAGTCAGCTACTCGACCTCAATCCGGAATATCGGCACAACCCTGATCTTATCTATCCGGGGCAAAGCATCAGGCTGTCACAACAGAGTCAGACTGCAGTGGCAGTTGATGATAAAAATATGAGCAGCAGTGAAAAAGCAGCAGAGGAGCTGCCGCCAGCTCAATGCCAGGGAGATAAAACAAACGATCAGACGACCAAAAAAGGTTCGTGTCAGGAGAAAGTTTCAGATCTGGTACATCTTACAGGAGAGGGTGATACTTTCTACGCACTTTCGCCAGAGGCGTTGACTGAATTGAATACGGAGATCGATTTTGTTGAGAATCTGATGGCGGACTATCGAAGCATTGTTTCAGACAGTGCAGACACCGCGAGTCAGACGCTTCAGGGGCATGACCAGGTAGCTGAAGCAAAGAAAGCCTGGTTGGAAAAAGCCCGGGATAACGGTCTGATGTGTACATCAGAGGCGTTAAATACGGTGTCACCTGAGGACATTGCTAAGACCAGTGCAGAAGATAAAGCCGGCTTAATAGCGCAACTAAAAAAAGAACGGGAGGCTGTTGAGAGATTTAGCCCTGGATTGTTGGACAGCAATAACTGGGAGGATAACTGTGCAAAGCTTCGGGCTGCACGGCTTAAGATCATTGATCAGGAACTGGCATTACTGAATGGTACAGATCCCGCTGCAGCCAAAACAGCTGGTGATACCAAAACCAATGCCCAGTTTATGTCTAAAAAATATGATCTGGCCGAATCAAAAGGTAAGTATCAGCATAAAGCTTCTATTCAAACTACTAAAACTGGTTTTCTGATTCAGGAAGTTACTCTGCTGAGTAAACCGGATAAGTTTTACTATGTACGAAGTGCTTTTGCTGCTGATGTAGTCGAAAAACGTTGGGCTGCCGGACGATTAAAGCTTTCGGTTAATGTAAAAAAACAACTGGCTTCCGATTCCAAAATTCCAGCTGAGAAGAAAGCCAAAGCCCTGCTTGACGATATTAAAACAGGGATTAAAGACGACTGGGATAAGTCTGCGCTGGAAACACTTGAAGCTAAATTCTGGGAATGGAAAGCGCCGGATGATTGCCTGTTCAACTCCTGGCATACGGAGTTATTAAATTATGACTCTTCTGCGGGTAAAAATCCCGGTGATACCGTGATGGCGGTGACAGCAGAGGCCCATGCACTGCGTTTTGCTGCCGCGGCAAGTGCCTCCGTTTCAGGCTTTAATCCTAAAAAGCTCCAGATGAATATGGGCGCCAAATTTGAGACGGCTGTTTCATTGGTTGAGGGCTCAGTAGGGGCAAATATCTATCTGCCAAATGATGGGGGTTATAACTGTATTATCAGTTATAACAACGCCAGCGGTGAAGAGGTGCTGCATGAGTTCGGGGCTTTCCGGCTGAAGGGGGCTGTAACCCTCTCGTGCTTTGCTGGTGCAAGAGTCAGTGCTAACGGTGAAGTTAAGCTGGATGCCTCAGGCCTGAAAAAGAAAGAGGTGAGTTCTGGCGCCAGTGCCCTGATGTCGCCGTCCGTCCATGTTGAGAGCACCCCGCAGCAGGGCGTTACTCTGAAAGGGGAGGCGTTTGCCGGGGTTGATGCGGGAGGTAGTGTCACCGGAGAGCTTGAATGGGAATCCCCACGGGAGCGGAAAAAATGGAAGCAACTGGTTGAGGTTAAGACGGAGGGTGCAGTCTCGTTTGGTATAGGAGCGTCGGGTAGTTTTCATATTCGATTAGCTAGAGGAAAGTTTGAATTACATGTTCAGGGACAGCTGGTTTTTGGCCCCGGTGCGGGTGGGGGCTTCGGCACAACAGTTGATGTTATGAATCTGGCAGAGCTATTTGAGGTGGTTCTGGAAGTGCTGGCCGAAGTGGATTACCGATATATCAATATTATTTCTGAGGATGCATTTAAATATATGGCGATGGGGTTGTTCCGAATGACCCTGGGCGCTGGGCTTGAAGTTTTTGAGGAATTTAAGGACGGGGTGGACGAATTTAAACGTTGGATGGTTAAGCGTAAAGCTGATGAAAAAGAAGCCTTGTCACTGGCCCGCCAAATCAATTTTGGTTTGAAAGTGTTTGATCTGGCCAGACTGCCGCCGCAGACCTCGGGCCCGATTCTATATACATTGGCCAAAAACTGGTCAGTAATTCCAAATCCAATGATCGAGCCTCAGGAGTCCGCTATCGTCAAGGTTTTAAAGCCGATCAGTTCATGGCGACAGTTTATCGAGATACTGGAGCATATGAGCAAAGATGGTGAAAAAGTCGATAGCTTTGCCAGTCTGGAGAAGTTAAACAGTATTCTCGACTGGGGACAGCAGGATCAGTTTAATGAGTGGATTAATAAACTGCAGCATCGGCAACCTGGTGATGGAAAACAGTTTAATGGGCAGGATAAACCCTTTGATCCGGTGACTGGCGGGCTTAAAGTTGCAATTGAAAAGCGTAACAAGATTGCTAGTTCTGGCCAGTTGATGTGCTGGAATGGTGACGATCTTAGTCCTCCAGGGGGAGGGATGTACGCATAGTTATTAACTAAAAAGGGTCATATGACCCTTATTAGTTAATCGGTTTTACATCTTGTATAGCACAACGAAAACCATAAGTAACATAATGGTGCTTCATTATCGGTTTTTGAGTAGCTCTTCGCATCACTACATCTTCATCCCAACTGGTAGATCCTCCTCTTAAAACCTTTAAAATTTGAGGAGGATCATTATGTATAGAGGCTTTGACTGGTCCTGCGGGACCTTGCGGGTTGTGCTCCGGGCTATGTTTATAATAATCAGGATCAAACCAGTCATTGACCCACTCAACAGCATTACTCTGAAGATGATAAAAGCCTAGCGGGCTGGGTGGAAAACTATCTATGGGATGCAGGTCATCTTTTGGCAGGTTAATATCGCCTTTGAGAGTGCCATCATTGGTAGCGTAATAGATATATTTCCCACGATCTCTTGCCGCGTATTCCCATTGCGCTTCTGTTGGCAGATCAAACTTCTTTTCGGTTAGCTGACCGATCCAGAGGCAGTAGTCTTTGGCTTCCTGCCATTTTTGCGTTCCTGTTGGATTTGTTGGTGTAAACCACCAATGATGTGGTTGTTCTTTCCTGAACTCGGGCTCGGGGAGTGGTTGATGATGGGCTAACTTAAAATGCTCGAACTCATAAACCGATGTTTCATATTTCGACATCGAGAAACTGTCCAGTGTGACTTTATGTACTGGCCGGTCGTAGGGGTTGATGGTTGAGTTACAGATATCATTCGGGTTATACACCGGTCTGTCGAGGTATGAGTTACAGGGCATGCCAAAGTCCCCCATATCGAAGCTACCGCCTTCAACAAAGATCTGATTCTCGATCGATTTGACTGCTATCTCGGCGACCTGCTGTTTCAGCTCATCACTGATATCAGGGTGCAGGCGCTCAACATTGGCAATAATCTGTTTGATTTTATCGGGGCTGACAACCTCAGACTGAATCTCCAGCGCTTCACTCTGCGAGCAGGCCGTTGTTAGCAATAGAGAGGTCGCCATTGATGCAAAAAAGAGGGATTTGGTAAGCCGGTTATTCATCCATGAATCTCTTAAATAGATAACTAATATGATAGTTGCATACTATCTGATTTTACTTGGTTTTATAACCTCAAAAAGGGGGATGTATAAACAGAAATTACAGATTTAAACCGATCAGTTCATGGCGACAGTTTATCGAGCTACTGGAGCATATGAGTGAAGATGGTGTATAAGTCGACAGTTTTACCAGCCTGGAAAAGCTGAATAGTATTCTCGACTGGGGACAGCAGGATCAGTTTAATGAGTGGATTAATAAACTGCAGCATCGGCAACCTGGTGATGGAAAACAGTTTAATGGGCAGGATAAACCCTTTGATCCGGTGACTGGCGGGCTTAAAGTTGCAATTGAAAAGCGTAACAATATTGCTAGTTCTGGCCAGTTGATGTGCTGGAATGGTGATGACCTGAGTCCTCCAGGGGGAGGGATGTACGCATAGTTATTAACTAAAAAGGGTCGTATGACCCCTTTCAGTTAATCGTGTTAGTCTCTTGTACAGCACAGCGAAAACCGTATTTAGGAGCATGTACTTGCAGATCAGGCTTTTCAGTTGCTCGACGCATGACCACATTTGGACTCCAGCTAGTCGATCCGCCTCGTAGTACTTTATATTGATTCGGTGATCTATGTTTGATTGAAACTGTTATAGGTTTTTCAGGCCCTTGTGGATTGTGTTCCGGGCTGTGTTTATAGTAGTCGGGATCAAACCAGTCATTGACCCACTCAACAGCATTACTCTGAAGATGATAAAAGCCTAGCGGGCTGGGTGGAAAACTATCAACAGGTAATAACTCTACTTTTTGAAAGGCAGTTCTTGGGAAGTTTTGATTATCTTTCAGGGTGCCATCATTAGTGGCGTAATAGATATATTTCCCACGATCTCTTGCCGCGTATTCCCATTGTGCTTCTGTTGGCAGATCAAACTTCTTTTCGGTTAGCTGACCAATCCAGAGACAGTAATCTTTAGCCTCCTGCCATTTCTGGGTGCCGGTTGGACTATCAGGCTTAAACATCCAGTGGTCAGGTTCATCTTTCCTGAACTCGGGCTCGGGGAGTGGTTGATGATGGGCTAACTTAAAATGCTCGAACTCATAAACCGACGTTTCATATTTCGACATCGAGAAACTGTCCAGTGCGACTTTATGTACTGGCCGGTCGTAGGGGTTGATCGTTGAGTTACAGATATCATTTGGGTCATACACCGGCCTGTCACGGTAAGCGTTACAGGGCATGCCGAAGTCCCCCATATCGAAGCTGCCGCCCTCAACAAAGATCTGGTTCTCGATCGATTTGACTGCGATCTCGGCGACCTGCTGTTTCAGCTCATCACTGATATCAGGGTGCAGGCGCTCAACATTGGCAATAATCTGGTTGATTTTATCGGGGCTGACAACCTCAGACTGAATCTCCAGTGCTTCACTCTGCGAGCAGGCCATTGTTAGCAATAGAGAGGTCGCCATTGAGGCAAGAAAGAGGGATTTAACAAGCAGATTATTCATCCATGAATCTCTTAAATAGATAGCTACTATACGTTATATCAACTGATGATCTGGAGACAGGTTTTCCTTAGTTGATGATCGGGTATGCTACCTGCCCAATTATTTTTTGTATATTCAGAGACGAGATATTGGCATAGTTATTTCATGTATATCCGCGCACAGGGATGGTTTAGTGCTTATCTACTGAAGACTTTAACAACAAGGATGGTTGTATGACAGACACATATACCGAAGCGGTTGCCGAAAGGGAAAATATATCAGACAGTGATGTTTGTAGCCGGGGTTTAAGGTTGCTGGCTAAATTACTCGATTATCTGTTCTTATCAGTGATTGTCTTGATGGCAATCTGGCTATTCTATTTTGGTGAGATGTTATTCAGCGAAGCCGCATCGGATGCCGACAATTGGATTGGAAGTATAATAGCTCTGATAGCAAACCTGATTTTTGATGTGCAGTCCGTATATCTTGTCCTGATCTTCAGTTTTTTTGGTTTTTTGCTGCTCAATATCTATCTGTTGCTGAAGTCTGGTCAGACGGTAGGCAAAAAGATTGTAGGTATCAGAGTTGTAACAGTGGAGTCGCAGGCAGTTCCATCATTTGAAAGCATCTATATAGCCCGCTACCTACCGTTTTTTCTTGTCTACATATTACCTTTTGTGGGCCCCATTTTTTCGCTGATTGATGTTCTGTTCATCTTTCGCCGTGATCGTCGTTGCCTGCATGACCTGCTTGCGAAGACCCTGGTTGTGCGATGCTAGTTATAAACAGGGGTGATTCTTAAAGTTTCAGTGAGTGATGTTGAGCCATTTTATGCGCATCAGGTGATGCGTTGCGTATTTTAGTGATCAGTTTGTTCAGGGGTCGATAATGATTGGTAAGTTTTTTTTAGCCTTTGGTTTGTTTCTTTTATACATGGTGCTGTTAGGCGCTGTGGGTATAGCGATTGTTGAAGGGGGAGGAAGTAAAGGCGCTCTGGTGAGCTTTCTGTTAGCGGGTATCGTCGGAATGGTGCCGGTGATGATGTTGATTGGCCGTAAAGTGATGGCGTCTAAAGCGGATCCCTCAGTGGAGCCTGTCACTCCTTATGAACTGATTGAACGGTTACGAGCATTAAAGGTGCAGGGAAGCTCTTTTGAGCTGCTTGAGAAGGATGATCTGATTATTATCGCGCCGCCTCTGCTGACAACCGAGTTAACGTTGGGGATGCAACATGCGACGGTTGAACAGACTTTTTTTGTTAAGATCTGGCTGGATGAGAAGCAGCATCATGTCAGCTTGAAAGATGTTGTGACCACGCGTACAGAGAGGCGAGGGGCGGGCGAGTATTACTTCCAGATTCGGGGACAGTCCGGTTTTGTTACCTGCAGCACTTTAGTGTTGGATGATGGTGGTAATGTGGTTAAGCTGGGGAATGGAACGTTGCATAACGCTTTGATCAAGCTGTTTAATGAATCAGGCTGGGATGTTAGTTTCAAAATCATTTAATATGATTCAGTATTGGGTTACATCGATTAACAAGGAGAGTTTGAAATGCCAAAAGCGGCACGTTTAGGTGATATTGGGTCGGGCCATGGGTGTTTTCCGCCAACGCCCATAGTTTCAGGTAGTGGTGATGTGATTATTGATGGCATCCCGGCGGCCCGGGTAGGCGACCCTCTTGCACCTCACGGCTGCAGCAAGTGTCCACCCCATGGGCGGGCGATTGCGGCAGGCTCTTCCTCCGTGATGATCAATGGCAGGCCTGCTGCCCGGGTGGGTGATTCGATTAGCTGTGGTGGTTCTGTGGCGGCGGGTTCTGGCAGTGTCTCAATCGGCTGATTGAGTGTCGGGTGGCTTGATATCCTGAACGGTTAAACAAGCCACTTACACGATTGTTTACAAAAGCTCTTTCTTCTCGCGTATCCAGGGAGTCTCGCCGGTCTGATCTTTAATTGCTTCTGACAGTGCGATGGCATCGAAGTACTCAACCGGTTGCGCTGTGACGACGTTAAACCACTGAGTGAATTTCCCCTGGGTTCTGATAATCCGGGTTGCGATATCCGGATAGCCTTGCTGCCATCGGTTGGCGTCTTTTTTATTCTGAAAGGCTGCCAGTTGTAGCAGGTAATAAGTTTCGGGCTCCAGCGCCGGATTGTTAAAAGTGGTCTGTATTGTTGGTGTGTGATGACGTATCGCCTCTACCGGTTTTGTCTGTTTTTGCGGGTTAGCCGACCTCTTCTTTTTTAAGTGTTCCGCAGCGAGGTAATGCTGTTGGGCCTGAACCGTTTTTTTCTGTGGAGTCTGCTTCGGGGGATCCGGCGGCAAAGTGGCTACCCGGGTGGGAACCGGTCGCTGAAGTGACTCTGCAGGTTGTTTTGGCGGCGAAGTGTCCGCGTGAACAGCGGGCTCTGGTGCAGTAAATGCCAGCGCCGGATCTTTCAGCGTGGTTCTGAATCGTCGGATGGTTTCGCTGTCAGATGCGTTGCAGTGCCAGTAACGTTCGGCAGGTTGTTTGCGCTGATAACACTGGATAAACCAGGCACCGAGCTGCTGCTCATGATAGTAGTAGTTATCGGGTCGTATCTCCACATTGTAGGTGGACGACGGTAAACGGGGCACACGCTCCGAGGCGCTGCCTGTAACCGTAATTGTCATGGCGGCGATAAGTGTCGCTATCGGGTAAACCTTGTCCATGGCAGAAATCCTTATTTTTCTCTGTGGCCATTGCTGATAAAGCAAAAATCAAGCCATGCTTTAGTTGCCTGTTCTCAGGCTCAATGGCGGGCAAATCCAGGTTATTGATGATTTGTTGCGCATATTTTTTCTCACTTTTTAAGGTTGTAGCGCAGCCCTTTGTTTTACGCGCTGGCTGCAGTAAACTCCGTCAATCAAAAGGATGGTCACGTTTAGGGAGTAAGAGAGATGCAGGGAGCTATGACGCCTATCAAAGAGATTCAGCTTGAGCAGATGACTCAGCTGCGGGAACGGTCGAAGACGGTTTCCGTTATTCTTAATAAAGAACTTCAGTCCTATCTGAAAACCATCACTCCGTTGTTCTCCCCCCGTAAGGTGTTAGGGGAGTATATGCAGAGTGCTTCCCGCGACAAGGTTGTCGGTGCAGAGAAGAACTATTCCATTATTTTAGAAAATTACAAAGCGGTTTTACGGGATGCCTTTGGCTATAACGCCAAGCTTTCCTCTCCGGTGTCTGCTATTCAGAATGAGCTGGTTGCTGAGCCCTGGGTTTATAGTGATGACCTGGATGGTACTGTTCTGAGTTTTAGTTCGCCGGTTCGCTGGGTGCTCAGCTATGACTGCAGTTATGACCTGCCCAGGCTGATCGCAGAAAAACTTAAAGGTGAACAGCCCCATTACGATTCTATTACCCCGTTTGTGCTGAACGCGCTGGTGATCTGGCTGTTGCTGGAAAACAGTCCCGGACTGGTGCGCTTACTGGAAGGCTTAGGTTATACCGTGTCAATTGAGAGGCAGCCTGAAATTGCGGGTACGCTTCCTTTTGTTGTGCTGACATCCCGGGTGGCTGCATTCCGGCCTCAGAATGAACTGGTGCGAATGGTGTCACAGTTCTCTGGAAGTACAGGCTTTGAAGAGATTATCGATGTTGATCAGATCGACGCCATTGAAAATCCGCTGCAGGTTAAATTGCAGTCTCTGTTGAATGGTCAGGCTTGAGCGAGTCTGCGCAGTCGTTGTTGATTGCGCATTTTATTGCCCATCCTGATTCATTAGATATCCTGGGATTTTGAACGGTATTTTTATAACATATTGATTTTTAATTATTTTTTAGGATTGGCCTGATGCGTGCTATGAAACAGGGAGGCTAACATCACTATCTAAGGAGAGAAAAATGCCAACACCAGGTTATATGTCCATTCAGGGCGAAACTCAGGGTAATATCACCGAAGGCGCTAACAGCATGGAGTCTATGGGGAATCGTTACCAGGAAGGTCATGAGAACGAAATTACCGTTCAGGGCTTTTCCCATCAGATCATGATTCCTCGTGATCCACAGAGTGGTCAGCCAAGTGGTCAGCGTGTACATGATGCGCTGGTTATTTCCAAAATCTATGACAAGTCTTCTCCAAAACTGTTTGAAGCACTGACC
Organism: Amphritea atlantica; assembly: GCF_900111095.1. Taxonomy (GTDB): domain Bacteria; phylum Pseudomonadota; class Gammaproteobacteria; order Pseudomonadales; family Balneatricaceae; genus Amphritea; species Amphritea atlantica. Next base: position 10,741 of record NZ_FOGB01000025.1, read on the forward strand.
AGTGGCGAGCGTTTGCCACGTATTGAGCTGAAATGGTTCCGTACTTCTATGACCGGTCAGCAGGAACATTACTTCACTCATGTTCTGGAAGATGCCATGATCGTAGATATTAAGGCGCATATGCCAAACTGTCAGGATCCTGCGATGGAACACTTCACCCACATGGAAGATGTTTCCTTCACGTATCGTAAAATTAGCTGGACACATGAAGTTGCCGGAACCTCAGGTTCTGATGACTGGCGTGTACCTAAAGCCTGATTTTAAACAATCGGTTTTAACAGATAACCGGCCATCAGGCCGGTTTTTTTATATCAATTGATCTGCAACCATTGCAATAAACCGTGCCTTTGAGGTTTAATTTAGCCTCTTTGAAAGGGAGTTTATTATGTTCCAGGGATTCGTGGAGCGATATTGGCGGCAATTTATAATGCTGTTTATCGCAAGCTCAATTATAAGTGGCTGCTCAACCGTCTCAGATATGCTTTCTGAAGATGAACCGCCACCCCCGCCCCCAGAGCTTGTTGTTTCTGTTATTGCGGATTCCGGTGTTAATCAGGATCTCGATGGACGTCCCTCTCCTACAGTCGTTCGCATCTATCAGTTAGAAGATGATGCTCTGTTTAAAGAGAGTGATTTCTTTGCCCTCTATGATAGTGACAGCACCATGTTATCCGGAGATCTGCTGTTGCGTGATGAGCTGATCGTTAACCCGGGCGGTTCAGCAATCAAGAAAACCCTGTTGGATGAAGATACCGAGTTTGTGGGCGTGCTGGCCGCTTTTCAGAATACTGATAATGGTGTTATGAAAAAGGTGGTTGCCGTGAATGCAGAAAAGGATCAGTCGGTTCAGGTCAGGCTTAAGGATAATCAATTGACACTTGATCTGCTGGACTGAAGCATGCGTTTTGTCGTGACAATATAATAGCTGATTTTGGATTTTGAAGTGGAGTCACGGAGTGACCAATAAAGTAATCTGGCATGAAGGCATGTTTCTTCGGCCACAGCACTTTCAACAACATGACCAGTATTTGTTGAAAGAGATCAATAACCGTATCCGCACGGTTTCCTGTTTTAACTGGGGGTTTTCCCGCCTCAAAGTAAACGCTGCCAATCTGAAAACTGGTGAGGTCTCTCTGGATGACTGCGCCGGCTGTTTTGCCGATGGCACCAGCTTTGATCTGCACACTGCTGATGCGCCCCCCTTGCCGATACTGGTTAATGAGTCGGTGTCTGATGCGATTATCTATCTGGCTATTCCACTGCAGCAACCTGGTGTGACAGAGGTGGGTAGCAACGATAACCGCAATAGCCTGGTGCGTTATCTGCCTAAATCTGTCGAAGTATCCGATCTTGCTTCAGCTGAAAATGAGCGAACCAGTATTCAGGTGGGTGAGCTGCGTTTACGGTTATTTGTTGAAGATGCCCGGCAGAACTCAGAGAACCGGGTTCCTGATGGTTATACCCGATTAGCGGTCGCGCATATTGAAGAGGTGAAAGGGGGGCAGATACGTTTACGGCAGCAATTTATTCCGCCGCTGCTGGATATCGGTGCTTCGGATCTGTTACAGAACTTTCTGACCGAGCTGCAATCGATGTTAACGACCCGGGCCCGCGAACTGGCAGCACGGGTAAGCAGTTCGGGTGGCAAAGGTGGTGTCGCTGAAGTCACTGACTTTATGCTGCTTCAGTTGCTGAATCGTTTTGACCCGGTATTGTCCTTGTATCGTCAGGTTCCGGAGATGTCACCACTGGAACTGTACGAACGGTTGCTGCTGCTGGCCGGCGAACTGGCAACCTTTATGAAACCGGAAAAACGGCCACCCGAATTTGCGGAATATCAGCAGGATAATCTGATAACAACGTTTCTGCCGTTGCTGGAAGAGCTGAAAGGTTGCTTTGGTACGGTGCTTGAACAGATTGCTGAAGCTATCCCGCTCTCGCCTGAACAATACGGAATACGGGCTGCCAGAATACGGGATCGTGTACTGCTGAAAAGCGCTGATTTTATCTTTGCAGTCAGCGCTCAGGTTGCCCAGGAAAAACTTCGTACTCAGTTTCCACAGCAGATCAAGATAGGTCCGGTTGAGCGCATCAGAGAGTTGATTACCAGCGCTCTGCCGGGGATTCCGATCGCGCCGTTGCCCGTCGCGCCCCGGGAAATACCCTACCATGCAGGGTTTACCTATTTTCAACTTGATACCAGCCATGAGATCTGGAAAGAGCTGGATAAATCCGGCGGTATAGCTTTCCATATCGGAGGCGAGTTCCCAGGACTTGAATGTCAGTTCTGGGCCATTAAACGTAGATAAATAGTTGTTATCATGGACGATCAGACAGTAATACGCCCGATGCCGGGAGGCCGGAAACCCCGTAACACAGCAACCCCAGAGCGGCGACCTGCGGAACAGCTTCCCCGGACTGATAATGTGCAACACGGCCAGCCCTGGCGTCAGTCTCCAGTGCCAGAACCGGATTATGCGCATTCGGGGGCTGGGGCAGTTGCTCAGGGAGCGACCTCTCAGGGAGAGAATCCGCTGCTGCAACTGGTCACGCCCTTGCTCTCTTTTCTGGGGAAGATTCAGAATACCGTTGAATGCCCTGATCTGGAGGAGTTTCACCGTTATGCACTGGATCAGATTCAATTGTATGAATCCCAGGGCTGGGGTGTTCCCGGTGGCCGTGAGAACAGTGAATATATCAGTTATCCCCTGTGTGCCCTGATCGATGAGATTGTACTGAATACCCCCTGGGGCAGTAACAGTCGCTGGGGGAGTGAGAGTTTGCTGATTACCCGCCATCAGGAAGCCTGGGGAGGCGAGCGCTTCTTTAATTTCCTCAATGAACTGATGAAACGTCCGGCGAGTAATCTTGAACTGCTGGAGTTCTATTTCGCCTGTCTGTCGCTGGGGTTTGAAGGTAAATACCGGCGCATGGCGAATGGGCGGCGGGAACTGGATCGCCTGCGCAGCGAGCTTTATATCCTGATCAGCCGGCACCGGAATTATGAACCAGAAGGCCTCTCACCCCACTGGGAGGGGGTCTCGGATCGGCGTATCGGTATCGCCCGATATTTACCATTCTGGGTGATCTGGGCATTTAGTCTGTTTCTGCTTATGGCTGCCTTTCTGGGCTTTATCTGGAAGATAACCCAGGAATCTGATCAGGTCATGCAGCAGTTTGCAGGCATCAGTAATACGGCAGCCATTGAAGTGACCCCGGTGAATATTGATCGACTTGTCGCGCCGCTGTATTCAGTTGCAGAGCCCGATCTGGTGCCTGAACAGCTTGATTATTTTGCACTGCTTGAACCTGAGCTGGTGGAAGAGATCGCCGCCGGAACGGTGGAACTGATCGATGAAGATAATCAGGTCAGACTCCGGTTGCGCCATGCAAGACTGTTCCCCTCGGGGCAGGCTGATCTGTCTCACGAGTTTGTTCCTCTGGTTGAGAGAATTGGCACCCAGCTTAAAGGTGTGGGTAAGCCCATCATCGTCGAAGGGCACTCAGATAATGTACCGATTTTCTCGACCCGCTATCCCTCTAACTGGGCACTGTCACAGGCCCGGGCCAAATCCGTTGCTGAAGTGTTGCTGAGTCAGCTGGAAGAGGGGATTGTGATGCGGGTTGAGGGTAAAGCATCCAGTGCTCCGCTGGTTGAAAATAACTCAAATCTGAATCGGGCACTGAACCGCAGGGTAGAGATTCTGCTGCGTAAATAGTGTTGCCTTAATGACGGGCATGTTTTGTACAGGGATTGACGGGAAGACACGTGAAAAAGTTAATCAGGATTATCACCAATCGATGGTTTATTCAGAGTCTCGGGATTATCTGTCTCGCACTGCTGATCTGGTTCATCGGGCCATTATTTGCCATTGCAGAGCATTATTTCCTCGCCAGTGAGTTTTCCCGGCTGCTGGCGATAGTGATTGTTGTTTTGTGCTGGGTTGCCATATCGGTACTGCTGTTCTGGCGCCAAATGAAAAAAAATGAACAGCTGCTGGATGATCTTGGCAGTGAGCAGCTGGATCAGGCTTCAATGGCTGAAAGTGCCCGGGAGGATGAGCAGGCGATTATCAGTGACCGGTTTGATGAAGCCCTGCAGATCCTGCGCAACAGTAAGGGGGCGGGTAAAGCCGCCAATCTGTATGAGCTGCCCTGGTATATTATTATTGGCCCACCGGGGTCGGGTAAGACCACAGCACTGATCAACTCAGGGCTCAATTTTCCCCTGGCGGACCGCATGGGCAGTGAAGCGATTCAGGGGATTGGCGGAACCCGTCACTGTGACTGGTGGTTCACTGACGAGGCCGTGATGATCGATACGGCTGGCCGCTTTACCACCCAGGACAGCCATGAATCTGTCGACAAAGCCGCCTGGCAGCAGTTTATGGATCTGTTGAAAAAGAATCGTCCGCAGCAGCCGGTGAATGGTGTGCTGGTGACGATGAGTGTTGCTGATCTGATGCAACAGTCTGAGGATGAAAGGGCGTTATATGCACAGACAATACGGCGTCGTATCGAAGAGTTGAATGAGCATCTTGGGATCTCAGCGCCGGTCTATTTTACCTTTACTAAGTGTGATCTGATCTCCGGTTTCAGTGAGTTCTTTGGCCATTATGATCGTGATGCCCGGGCACAGGTCTGGGGTGAAACCTTTGCCTTGCCTGAGTCCGGACGTCCCCAGTTTAATATTGATGATTATGCTGACAAGTTTGACACGCTGACTCTGCGACTCGAACAGCAACTGATTGAACGAATGTACCAGGAGCAGGACCCGGATAAGCGGACTCTGATTATGGGCTTCCCCCGTCAGTTTGCCGGGCTGAGGGATATCATTTCTATCTTTCTGGGAGATATTTTCAGTACAAATCGCTACAGTGAGGGCGCGTTGTTGCGCGGTGTTTACTTCACCAGTGGTACTCAGGCGGGCACCCCCATCGACCGGTTGCTGGGGACGCTGGCACAGAGTTTCGGCTTCAGTAATTCAACCCTGGTTGGTGCCAGTGGACGGGGCAAGAGCTTCTTTCTTAAGAATCTGCTGCAGCGGGTGATCTTTGTTGAAGCGGGGATCGCCGGGGTTGACCAGCAACTGATCAGGCGACGTCGCTGGATGCAGCGGCTGGTGGTAACCGGTGCGCTGGGCGTATTTCTGGTCGGAAGTGGCTTACTGGGCTGGTCATTTGTTAATAATGAACAAAAAATTCAACAACTGACGCAACTGAATAGCAACTTTGCTGAACAGGCTATACAGGTGCCTCTGTTTGAGGCGGATTTCCTTGCCGTATTGCCTGAGCTGAATACCCTTCGTGAGGCGACCGGACTGTATGATGATGCCGGTGTTGATCATACCTTCGGATTGTATCAGGGAGACACCCTTACAGAGGGGGCACGTTCGGCATACCTGAATCAATTGCAGGGGGCTCTGTTGCCCGTGCTGGCTGCTCGCATAGAGGAGCTGATCATCGCCAGCGATCCAAAGCAAACCTCAAGTCTTTATGAACTATTGAAAACCTACCTGATGTACGGGGGCGTCAAGCCCTATGACCCTGAGCTGTTAACCTCATGGGCCGTGGTTGACTGGCAGGAAACCTATGCTCTGGACGAGCAGGCGATCAATGATCTGAGTGGGCATATGCAGGTGCTGATGAAGAACGGCTTTTTGCCGGTCACCCTGAATGAAGAGATCGTTTCCCATGCCCGGCGGATTTTATCGACCGATCCTTTGGAGAAACAGGTCTATCAGGCGATCCGCAGGGAGCTGAATCAGGAACATAAATATGATCTGGCGCTGGATCAGGTGTTTGGCCCCTACGCGTTTGATCTGTTTAAGAGCAAGCGTGGCACTGATCTGACCACTTTTGTAATGCCGGGTATGTTCACCAAACAAGGATTTTATACCCTCTTTTTGCCAAACAGCACGACGCTTTCAAAGGAGTATATCGACAACAACTGGGTGATGGGAGATCGCTATCAGTCACGCCACTATATGGACAGTGATACCCTGCAGCGTAAAGTACTGGGATTGTATTATGATGACTTCATTCAGCACTGGGATGGCATGATCGATGACATGGGGATGCAACCGCCAGCAAATGCGGAAGAGAGTATCCGTCAGATCTCCATTGCGGCGGGATTGGATAGTCCTCTACGCCATCTGGTCGAAACGCTGAATGAAGAAACAACGCTGACCAAGCCTTTCTCCGCAGAGCAGGGCGAGGGGACTGATCAACTGGCCCGGACTCTCTCCAGCGTCAATCAGGGGGTTGCGGTCAAACAGCAGAAGGTCAGTCGTCTGATGCGGGACGCCAAAAAGGCGGGATTACTCGACAATCTGGGGGGCGATCTGGGACAGCAGGTTGAGCGTTACTATACCCCGTATTATAAATTGCTTGAAAAGCGAGGCAGCTTTTCACTGCTGGACCGGCTGAGTCAGGATCTGGCAGAGCTGAGCAGTTATATGGATGATGCCGCCAACTCATCTTTCTCAAGTACCGGGGCAATTGATGCAGTACAGGGACGTATCTCCCGGAACAAAACCGATCCACTGGCGAAAGTGAACAGCTATCAGGCAGATATGCCGCAGATGATGCAGGGATGGCTGGGAGCACTGGGCGCGCAGAACTGGTCGGTAGTGCTGGACAATACTAAAACCGAACTGAACCAGCTGTGGCAATCGCAGGTGACCTATGAGTGTAAGAACTTTCTTGAGGGACGCTATCCGGTCAAACCCGGCGCCAGCTCTGAGATAACACTGGAAGACTTCAGTCGTTTCTTTGGCCCCGATGGAACCCTGGACAGCTTCGTTAACACCTATCTGCGGGACTTTATTGATACCAAAGGCCGGATCTGGGTAGAACGTGAAGTTGACGGACAGAAGATCGGGTTGAGCAAAGCGACGCTGCTGCAGTTGCAGAAAGCCAATGACATTAAAGAGACATTTTTCCGTAATGGTGAATTGTCAGTGCCGTTTGTTATGCGGCCGGTCAGACTGGATACTGATGCGTCGAAATTCTTCCTCAGTATTGGTTCTCAGGAGGTGATCTATCGTCACGGTCCGCGTCGTTCGAGTGCTGTCACCTGGCCCTCTCTTGATAGTGATACCGTGCGGCTACGCTTTGAAGGGCTGAATGGGTCGGTTAAGTCCAGTACTGAAGAGGGGCCCTGGGCATGGTTCCGTCTGCTGAATAAATCCCAGCTGCAGCAAACAGATAACCGGGCAGTCTACGAGGTGAACTTCGCCGAAGAGGGGCTCAGTGCCTCATTTGAACTACGGGCCAGAAGTGTCATTAATCCCTTTGCGGAAGACCTGTTAGCAGGTTTCCGTTGTCAGGAAACACTCTGATATGGCCACGGTTCAGAGCGGTTTTTACGGTAAGGTCCCCTGCAAAGGGGATTTTGTCAGCCGTGGGCTGAGTCGCGAATGTATTGGCAATCTCGACCGATGGCTGCAGCAGGGGATGACCAGCAGCAAAGCCTATCTGGGAGATAGCTGGACCGGACATTATATGATCGCTCCGGTCTGGCAGTTTTATGTCTCGCCGGGGGTACTGGACCCGCATGGCTGGCTGGGGGTGTTTATCCCGAGTATCGATAGTGTCGGGCGAAAATTCCCCTCGCTGGTGGCGGTGCCGGTGTTATCACCATTGGTGTGTCTGAAACAGCTGGAAGATCAGGAAGAATTACTGCTGCAGATTGAAGCGCTGCTGTTTGATTCACTGGAGGATCACTTTGATTTTCCTCTGTTTTGCCATCAGGTCATCAATCTGAAGCTGCTACCCTCATACCCGTCAGTCGATCTTTATCGGGCCGTCAAACCGGTGGCGGTTATGCAGAACCTACAGCAGCACCGGGATGATCTTCGTCACTTAGATCTGAAGTCTGAATATAGTCGTCCGGCGGTCTGGTGGAGTGAAGGATCGGAAACGATTCAGCCCCAGCTTTGGTTGAGCGATGGTTTGCCGGATGCGTCCCAGTTTCGCTTCTTTTTAACGGGAAAATAGATGATTCAGAACCATGGAGCGGTTTATGTCGGTTGAAACCCAACGTGCTTCCGGTGGCTATATCAGCAGTGCGCTGACCTCAGTCGGTAATGTCCGTAAACATAATGAGGATGCTTTTTTAAGTCAGCCTGAACAGGCCCATTGGGCGGTTGCCGATGGTATGGGGGGGCATTCTGCAGGCGATGTTGCCAGCCAGTCAATTGTTACCGCGTTACAGCGTTTTGAGCAACAACCACAGCTGTCGGATAGCGTTGATCTGTTGGAAGAGATACTTCAGCAAACCAATCAGGATCTGCTCGATCTGGCTGGCGGCGGGCAGAAGATTATCGGGTCAACGGTTGCCGGACTGGTGTTGTTACCCGATTTCTACCTGCTTTACTGGTGTGGTGATAGCCGGATCTATCTTTATCGTAACGGTGTGCTGGCCCAGGAAAGTGTTGATCATACCTATACGCAGGAGTTGGTGGCACAGGGCCGGTTAACACCTGAAGACGCGCTGATTCATCCCGAGCGAAATGTTATCACCCGGGCAGTGGGGGCTGCCGATAGACTGTATGTCGATATGGATATCAGAAATCTGCACCCGGGAGACCGTTTTCTGATCTGTAGTGATGGCCTGGATAAAGAGCTGTCTGACGCCGATATAGCCGCGTTTATGGCGCAGCGGCAAACCCCTCTGGAACAGCTAACGCAAGAGATGATGGAATGCTGTCTGGCACGTGGCGGGCGGGACAACATCACCCTGATACTGATTGAAAATCCGTCAGTTGCCTGAAGATAAGGGATACCAGACAGCTTATGAAGGGTTTTAAAGATCAGCTAAAGCAATACCTTCACGGTCAGGCCTCCCTGGACTCGTTGCTTGAAACCGTTTCAGAACTATTGGTTTCACAGCCGCAGCTTAAAGAGAATGTTGTGGCAGGCTTGCAGCAGATGACTGCCCGGGATCTGCTGAGCCAGGATGATCTGAGCGCATTGATGGCGGTTATTATCGATCCCCCTTCTGGGGCGGCAGAGAGTGATAACACTGTTATAGCCAGGGACAGAGCTGAAGTATCAGTTGATGATCATACCCTGGTAAATTCAGTCCCCCCTCATCCCGGGGCTGATCACACTCGTATCACACCACCCGGTAAGCCCCAGTTTGCAGACAGGGGTGATGCTGTATCTATACCAACCCCAACCTCTTCATCCATGAGTGTTGCGACCAGTACGGGAACTTCGCGTTGGGATAAGCCCTTTACGGAAGCGGCCGGGTCGGAAACATCAGTGGTGAGCGTGGGCACGGTCATAAAAGAACGTTTCCGGTTGGTTGAGTTTATTGGCTGTGGTGGAATGGGAGATGTCTATAAAGCTGAAGATCAGCGTCGCATTGATGCACAGGATATTGATAGCCTGGTTGCCATTAAGGTACTGAATAAAACGTTCAGAGAGCACCCGGAATCGCTGAGATCGTTGCAGCGTGAAGCGCGTAAAACGCAAAATCTTGCTCACCCTAATATTGTCAATGTATTCGATTTCGACAGAGATCGGGAACATGTATTCATGACCATGGAGCTGATGCGCGGTGCGCCACTGAGCACGGTGATTAAGCGTAATCCCTCGGGTTTTCCCCTGTCTACGGTACTGGAGTACGTTGCCGGAATGGCCGGTGCGTTGGGATATGCCCATCAGCAGGGGGTTGTTCACTCAGATCTTAAACCGAGTAATGTTTTTCTTGATGGCGGGCAGATAAAGGTTTTTGATTTTGGTATCGCCCGGGCGGCTAAGACCGGGTCTGCTCAGGAAGATAGCTTCGATGCCGGTGAGCTGGGTGCACTGACCCCCAGTTATGCTTCGCCAGCCATGCTGGCAGGGGCCGCGGAGGCCGATCCCCGTGATGACCTTTATGCGCTGGGTTGTATCATCCATGAGCTGCTGACGGGCAAGCATCCGTTTATCCGGGACAATAAGAAAGTGCCGGCCGATGAAGCCTGGAAACTGGGTATGAAGGTGGCCGAGCTGAAGCAGCTTAGCCGCAAGCAGAATAAAGCCTTAAAGCAGCTGTTAGCATTTGATGAGCGACAGCGATGTGACAGCGTGGAAACCTTCATGCAACAGTTTATGCCGCAGTATCAGCGGCATAGTCTGCTGAGCCGTTGGTATGTATGGCTGATGATGTTGACGTTTGTCTGCGGTATCTCCTATTTTCCATTGCGCAATTTCTGGCAGCAGCAGCAGATCGGCGATTTTATCGATGATCTGAATAATCAGGATGAAGCCGCCGTCAATGAATGGCTGGAACGGATTCAGGCCATGGATGCGGAACAGCAAAGCGAGTTTTTCAATGATGCTCAGGTTAAGCGGGAACTGACCCGCTATTTCTTACAACAGGTGAGTCGTAGCGCAGACGCTGACGCCTATGAGCGGGCGCAGAGTCTGGCCGAAAGGGCTCTGCAAATTTATGAAGACTCAAGACGTCTGTCAGATAAGCAGGAGCAACTGATCAAGCAGAAGGCTGCCCGGCTGAATAATCTGAATAATGAGTTGAATCGTCTGCTTGAACTACCCGCCGAACAGTTTGCCGCTGCGTTACAACCGCTGTCTGAGTTGTTGCACAGCATTCAACAGGTTGATCCGCAAAATGCCATGCTGCGCGATGCCCGACTACCGGTTAAATTTATTGAAACCATCGACGAGTTACTGCAGCAACAGCAGTTCAGTATCGCCCGGGGGGCGGCAGACCATGCTATTAAGCTGTTTCCGGGACATCCCGAGCTGGAAAATGCACGTCGTAATCTGGAGCAGGAAGAACTTCGTTATACCCGGACTCAGCGTATCGCAGAACTGAATCAGCGTTTGGATCAGTTGTCGCCAGAGAGTTTACGTAGTTTTGCTGCGGCACGTCAGGATATTGAGGAACTTAAGCAACTGGATCCAGGGAGTCAGCGGGTGAGTGCGTTGCAGGTGTCACTGACGGAGCTGTTACTGGCTGAACAGCAGCAACTCACGGATCAATATATGTGGGATCAGGCCAGCAAATTGAGGGTGACATTTGAGTCTGTTCTCAGCCCGGAGGGGATAGCCCGTTTCGACCAGGCACTGAAGCAGGCGAAAGCCGAATATCAGCAACAGATCGACCAGCAGGTGGCCGATATTGATGCCGATATCTCCGCACAGCGAATTGATGCAGCAGAGACACGCATTGGACAGTTACAGCCGATGGTGACCGACCCAAGAATCATTACCGCCGTCTATGACCGCCTGGCATCGGCGTTGATAAAGCAGTCCCGTGCTGCCCGGGATGAACAGCGCTGGCAGAGTGCTACCGATGCCCTGGACAGAGTTGCAACCTTATCGGTGAGCCCGGAACTACAGCAGAGTGTTGTTTATGAGCGGCAACAACTGAAACAACAGCAGACGATGAATGCTCAGCAGTTGGAAGCTTCTGCATTAGCTGAGCAGGAAAAAAACCGCCAAGCGGAGCTTGTATCGCTGCAGTCTGAACTGAAAACGATTCTGGATGACTCACAACTGTCTGACAGCAGTACCCGTCAGGCACAGAGTATTATCGATCGCATTGAGGCGCAGCAGGCTGACCCGTCTATTGTGAACCAGGGCCGACAACGTTTGATTAAGCGATACACCGAAAAGGCTGTTGTTGTGGCTGATACCGATCTGGTACAGGCGATGCGGATTCTTGAAGACGGCAAACGGCTACTGCCGGGACAAGCGGAGATTACTGATCTGCTGGCTCAGCTGAAGTTGCGCTATGAGAACGCCTCGCAGCAGGAAAAAGCACAGCAACAACAGGCCCTTAAACAGCAGCTCAATACGCTGTTAGCAGATACCCGGTTGTCGCCTGAATGGGAACAACAGCTGGCAGAACTGTTAGCCCGGCTGAAGGTTGAACAGGACGACCCGCAGTATCTGCAGGGCGTGAATAGTCGTATTGCGGTGATATACGCGCAACAATCAGAACGTCTGGCGGCAAAGAATGAGTTTAATGCCGCCCGGGACAGCCTGAAACGGGCGGCTCAGTATGATGCTTCACTGGACCTTTCTGTTCAGAGCGGGGCGATCGCAAATGCGGAAGAGCTGTACCGGCAGCAACAGGCTGAGCGGAAGAGCGAAGCGCGAATCAGTGGTCTTAAACAGACCTTTGATACTCAGATTCAGGCGAATGATCTGACCGCCGCACGGCAAACCTTTGACCAGTTGCAAGCGCTATTGGACGCGGATGACCCCTTTATTACACAGCAGGCGCCGCAAACTTTTCAAACCGTTTATCTGCGCTTAGCCGATCAGTTGGCGGCGCGTCAGCGTTTCACTCAGGCGGAAAAACTACTGCTTAGTGCCCGGGATCTTTTTGCCGATTCCAGCGTCATCGATCAGCGTGTCGCCACCTATCAGGATGGCGTGCGGCTTTATCATATCGGCCAGGCGATTAAAAATCCGGGGCTGAAAAAACTGGAACAGGCCCACGCTTATCTGACTGAGTTGCAGCCGGGGCTGCCAGCAGAAAAATATCAGCAACTGAACGAATCGCTGCAGCGGGCTGTTATCGATCGGATCGCCAGCCTTAATCGCCGGTCTCCTGCACGGGCGCAACAGCTGTTAAACAAAGCGAAACAACTATTTCCTGAAAATATTCCGCTGCAACAGATCAATCTGGAACGTCAATCGTCCCAGGCTGATCGCCAGTCTCCGGAGCTTGCTTCAACCCCATCTCAACAGGCACAGGCAACCAGTCAGGCATCATCTCAGGGCGATAATAGTCAGCAGCAACGCCCCTCAAGCGCCGCTGTATCAAGACCGGTTTCCGATCGGGTCTGTTCTGCTTCGCTGTCAGGGAAAGGGATACGTTCTGCGGCCGTCTGTTGGGATATGCTGGCGGAGGGTGCTGAAAATAAGGGGCCGTTTATGATTGTTGTTCCCTCCGGTGGGGGGAGCCTGGCAATCAGCAAGTTTGAGATATCCCGGCGCGATTTTAATCTGTATTGCAAACTCTCGGGTGAGTGTAAAGGCCTGGGCGGAGCCGAAAAACAGCCCGCGACCGGTCTTAGCCTGAATCAGATCAATGGTTATGCCGCATGGCTGAGCAATGCCACAGGATATGTTTACCGTTTGCCGGCCAAAGCTGAATGGGTGAGTGCGGCCACAGCGAGCGGCAGTAGTCAGCCGCAAAATTATAACTGTCGTCTGACCCGGGGTGATCAGATCCTGAAAGGCCGGGATCTGGTGAGCGTGCAGCAGGGTAAACCCAATGCCTGGGGGCTGGTTAACTATCTGGGTAACGCACAGGAACTGGTGCGCAGTGGCGCAGGGTTGGAAGCGATGGGGGGCAGTTATCAGGTCAAAATGTCTGATTGTTCTGTCTCAATGGCCGTTCCAGTATCCGGGACCATTGATGCGACCACCGGATTCCGTTTGGCAAGAGAACTCTAGAGGACATAGCTATGAGCCGGAGTCTGTATGAACTGTGTTGTCGCTACTCAAATGGCGAGTTAGAGACGCATGAGTACCGGCGTCTGCGTCGCCACTTTATCAATCATTTAGTGAATCGTGGTGATCAGACCCAGCCTGTCAGTGAACCTGACGGGGGGGATTTGACACAGCCACAGCAACGTATGGAAGAGATTCAGCACTCTCAGGTAAGAGATCTCCAGCAGCAAGCTAATATCGCGGCGCCAGCTATGCACCGGAATGTTCTGCCTGTTTCGTCAGCAACACCTCCCAACAAGAGTGCGGGCAAGTGGCTGGCGATTACGGCGTGTCTGCTCCTGGTTGCGGGCGGTCTCTATTGGGTGTTGAGCCGGCAGACGAGTCAGCCTCTGCAGGCAGGCGGGGAGATTGATATTGGCTCAACGGCGAACAGTGTTACCTCAACACCTGTCGTGGCTCAAATGTATGCTTTGTTGGAGCAGGATAAGTGGTCGATTACCGATATTGAGGCGTACTACTCACTTTTACTGCAAAGCTCTGAAGCCGAAAGGAGTTTGCTGAGATCCGATAATCGTTATCATCAGTTTTTAGATAGCGTGCACATCTCTCATGCACTGGCTCAGGCAGATCAGAATGAAGAGATGATTGCAAAGCTTACCCAGCTGGAGCAGGCGCTACGGGACTAGCTGAGAGTTCTGATTAAGCTCACTATCATCCTGCCTGTGTTCACCGATAATTGTGACGCCCCGGGATTAATTTGTTATATTATAACAAATTAATCCATTTAAGATCTTACCGATGTTCCGTCAGATTCCTACCAATATTATTACCGGCTTTCTCGGCGTGGGGAAAACCACCGCTATTCAATATCTGTTAACCCATAAACCGGCTGATGAACGCTGGGCGGTGCTGGTGAATGAATTTGGCGAAGTGGGTATCGACGCCGGCCTGCTGTCCAATGAGCAGCAGGCAACCGGGGTGTTTATGCGGGAGGTGCCCGGCGGTTGTATGTGTTGTGCTGCGGGGATCCCGATGCAGGTGGCCCTGAGTCAGTTGATTCGCCAGGCTAAACCTGATCGTATTCTGATTGAGCCGACAGGCCTGGGACATCCACTGGAAGTGATCCGGGTACTGCAGCAGCCACACTATCAGGATGTTCTCGATCTGCGCAGCACCATTACACTGGTGGACGCCCGAAAACTATCAGATCTCCGCTATACCGATAATGACACCTTTAACCAGCAGCTGCAGGTTGCCGATCGGGTGGTGGCCCATAAAGCAGACCTGTACAGCGGTAATGAGATTGAGCAGCTAGTGAACTATCTGCAAACGCTGGCGTGCGATCCCCCAGTTGTCAGTTGCACTGAGGGTCAGCTAAGTCTCACATGGCTGGATACGGGTTCACAACATAGTTCAATCAATGATGTGGAATCACAGCAACATTCACATGATCAACATGATCATTTTCAGGCTGACGAAGAGATACCTGAATGTGGTTATCTGCGTAAAGATAACCAGAGCGAAGGCTACTTCAGCAGTGGCTGGATTTTTAGTCCGGAATTTGAGTTTGATTACTCAAAGCTTGAGCCGTTTCTGATGGGGATTGAGGCAGAGCGTCTTAAAGCCGTGTTTATTACCAATGAGGGTATCTTTGCTTTCAATATGGCGGATTCGGTGTTGAAAGTTCAGGCTCTGGATGAGGTGATGGATAGCAGGATAGAGATAATTGGCCAGCAACCTGTCGACGCGGCAGCTCTCGAGCGACAGCTGCTTGCTATGGCTGTCCGGTACTGATTATTTATCTGTTCGCTCGCGGGTTGGCGCTGCGATATCCAGCAGCGGCGCAGCATCAAGGGATTCTGCATCCATCATTCCGGCAACCTGTTGCAGCGAGGAAAAAATATGCTGTTGCTGCAGGCTTTCCAGGCTTTCAAAACGGTGAATAAACGCTTCATGTAGCAGAGGCGGAACGGTTTCAAGAACCTGGTCTCCGCTTACTGTTAGCCGCGCGTTAACGATTCTGCGGTCTGTATTGCTGCGGATACGCTCGACCAACTGACGCTCCTCCAGGCGGTTCATAATGGTGGTAACAGTTGCCTGGCTAAGAGAGACAGCGTCAGAGATCCGTTTTACCGTAACATCCCCCAGTTGTTTAATTGCACGTAAAACCATCACCTGTGGAATGGTCAGTCCACAGGACTTCACCACGCGCTTTGACTGAAGGTCGGTCGCCCGGATGATCTTTCTCAGTTCAATCAGAACATCCTGCCAGGAGGGAGCGGGGTCGGTCATCTTCATCTGTTCACTCATATTAGCCCCTTGATAGGGAATGTTTCAGAAACGGCAGCTTTAAAAAAAGTGGTGCGAGTATAGCCCAGAGTCTGTGCAGTACAAATAATCAGAGTAATAATAGTTTGAGTTCTAAATATTAGAAGACTAATATATATAGATCAAATTAATCAGTTCGAAAGATCATGGAGGCATCATGAGGAACCTGTTAGCGATACCAGTAATGGTATTAGCCTTTGGGCAGGCAATGGCTGCAGATGAGTGTGGCAAAGTTACGATTGCAGATATGAACTGGAGTTCAGCGACTCTGATCGCCAATGTTGATAAGTTTATTCTTGAACACGGCTACGGTTGTGATGCAGAACTGGTACCGGGCGATACCATGCCGACGGGTACTTCGATGATTGAAAAAGGCGAACCGGATATTGCGCCGGAGATGTGGAGTAATTCCATGCGCGATGCCCTGGATAAAGGTGTTGCTGAGAAACGTCTGCGTTACGCCGGTAACTCACTTTCTGATGGTGGCGAAGAGGGGTTCTGGGTGCCGGAGTATATGGTGAAAAAATATCCGGAACTGGCAACGATTGAGGGGGTAAAAAAGCACGCTAAGTTGTTTACCCACCCGGAGGATGACAGTAAATCAGCTTTCTATGGTTGTCCGGCTGGCTGGAACTGTCAGATCAGTGCCAGCAATCTGTTCAGAGCTCTGAAACTGGCGGACTCTGGTTTTGACCTTATCGATCCCGGTTCGGGTGCGGGTCTGGCCGGTTCTATCGCAAAGGCGTTTACCCGTGAAGAGCCGTGGTTTGGCTATTACTGGGCACCCACCGCAGTACTGGGTAAATACAAAATGGTGAAAGTTGATTTCGGTTCCGGCATCGATAAACAGCATTATATCGACTGTATCTCTGCTAACGAGTGTGTTGATCCGCATCCTACTATGTATCCGCCTTCACTGGTGCAGACCGTCACCACCGAGAGTTTTGCAGAAACATCACCCGCAGCCTATAGCTATGTGTCTCACCGTTCTCTGACCAATAACCAGCTGAATGGTTTGCTGGCCTGGATGGAGGAGAATCAGGCCGATGGGGAGGTGGCTGCAGAGTATTTCCTGACAGAACATGAAGATCTTTGGACTCCGTGGGTTTCTGCAGAGGTTGCTGACAAAGTTAAGCACGCCTTGCAATAAACGCCTGGTGGATTGTTGTAATACGTCACTGCCCGGTTGCCTTGGTAATCGGGCAGTGTTGTTTCTGAAAGAGGTAAAATATGGCTGATTCAGGCTGGTTAAGTGAGATTCCCCAGCTTAGCAGGGGGGAGTTGCGGGATATCCGTAAATTTCTGGACACCGGTTACCGGGAGTTTTCGCGGGAATACGGTGAGATGATAGAGGGCTTTTTTGATCCTCTGCTATCCTTTCTGGTGTGGTTTGAAAAGTTGTTGTTAGCAACGCCATGGTGGCTGATCATCGCAATAGTGGCGGGTCTGGCCTATCTGTCCAGCCGTTCATGGAAACTCAGCCTGGGCGTAGTCATCTCGTTCTTTCTGATCGGTTATTTCGGTATGTGGGACGATACCATGCGAACCATGAGTATTATTCTGGTCTGTACCCTGATGGCGATTGCGTTGGGGGTCCCTATCGGCATTGCGATGGCCCGTTCGGACCGGGTTCAGTCAGTGGTTACGCCGTTGCTGGATATTATGCAGACGATGCCTGCCTTTGTTTATCTGATTCCGGTGGTTATGCTGCTGGGTATCGGTAAAATTCCCGGCGTACTGGCGGTAGTGATCTATGCCATACCTCCGGTAATTCGTCTGACCAACCTGGGTATCCGGTTGGTGGATAAGGATGTGCTTGAGGCGGCGACTGCCTACGGTGCCAGTTCAGTCCAGCGGTTGATGGGGGTCCAGTTACCTCTGGCGATGCCTACCATCATGGCAGGTATCAACCAGACTATTATGATGGCCCTTTCCATGGTGGTTATCGCCTCGATGATCGGGGTGAAAGGTTTGGGACAACCGGTATTGAAGTCTATTACCAATCAGTATTTTACCCTGGGTTTATTGAATGGTCTGGCGATTGTGGCGCTGGCGATTATCTTTGACCGGGTCTCTCAGGCATATGCCAAACGGAGTCAGCGATACCTGGAGGGTATGGATAATGGCTGAGGCTAAGATGAATACAGAACAGACCGCTCTGATAAAAATTGAAGGTTTATATAAACTGTTCGGCAATAATCCGAAAAAGTTTATGCCGCTGGTTCATGCGGGTAAAAGCAAAGATGAGATCCTTGCTGAAACCGGGCATACCCTGGGCTTAAAAGATATTAATCTGACCATTAATAAGGGGGAGATCTTTGTCATTATGGGGCTGTCGGGCTCCGGTAAATCAACCCTGATTCGTCACTTCAATCGACTGATAGATCCGACAGAAGGGGTGATCGAAGTCGAAGGTACTGATGTGATGAAACTGCCACAAAAAGAGCTGGAGCAGTTTCGTCGCCATAAAATGTCGATGGTGTTTCAGCGATTCGGTCTGTTGCCACATAAATCGGTTATCGATAATGTTGCCTATGGCCTTGCGATCCAGGGCGTTAGCAAAAGTGAAAGTGGCGCTAAAGCAAAAGAGTGGTTGAAAGCTGTTGGTTTGGCCGGTTATGAAGATCAATATCCAGCCCAGCTCTCCGGTGGGCAGCAGCAACGGGTTGGTCTGGCCCGGGCGCTGTGTACCGACGCCGAAATTTTGCTGATGGATGAGGCTTTTTCCGCACTGGATCCACTGATCCGTTCTGAAATGCAGGACCAGTTGATTGAACTGCAGGAACAACTGCACAAGACCATTATCTTTATCACCCATGACCTCGATGAGGCCCTGCGTATCGGCGACCGGATCGCTATTCTGAAAGACGGCGAGATGGTGCAGCAGGGCGAACCGGAAGATATTCTTTTGCATCCTGCCGATGATTATGTGGAAGCCTTCGTTCGGGATGTAAACCGTGCCCGGGCACTGACGGTGGAAACCGTGATGAAAGACCCCATTTGCCGGATAACCGCGAGTACCATCGAAGATGCTCTGAAACAGATGCGAGGTTTTAAAGAAGACTACGGCTATTACGTTAACGACGAGGGCTATCAGGGGGTAGTGACCGAGAAGAAACTGCAGGCTGCCTATGACAAAGATCGTCAGGCAGCATTAACCGCAGAACATTGCGAAGCGCTGGATGCAATTTCACAGGATGCAGTGCTGGAAACCGTTATCCCGGATACCCTGAACTCTGAGTACTCACTCCCCGTAGTGGATGACGAAGGAGAGATGACCGGACAGCTCTCCAGAAGTACCCTGGCTGAAGTATTGGGGAATGAAGAGCCAAGAAGTCGCTAGAACGGAGCCTCCGGCTCCTGCTGGTGGCTAGACGCGGCTGCGCCGCTTGCTAGAAAAAGCATCTTAAAAACCGCCGATTGGCGGTTTTTAAGATGCTTTTTAAGCCGCTTTTCAAGTATTGTTGGCATCTAAATTTTGATTTATAGATACTCTTTTTTGTATTAACCAGGCAATAATCATTGCGTTGAAATAAGCGAATAACAGCAAACCAATTTTATTCAGAACCACTGTGGCAACCATGCCCCCGGTTGACTGTGCTTGAGTGATTGACACTTTGGCGTTCATTATATTAAGGAAGGCCCACCATAGCGCTTCATTAGCAGTGTTTATTCCACCTTCATAACTGCTTTCAAGTTCCAATATCAGACTTGCACAGACTGTATATGCAACGAAGGTGATCAAAATAACAACAAACGTCAGGCTTTGAAATTTGCTGGCCTGAATTGATGAAACAAGTAACTTCAACGATTTTATAGTACGAATAAATCTTAATATTCTTACTATTCTTGCAAGTCGTCCCCAGCGAAACGGGTCAACCAGAGGAATAGAGGATAACAAATCTATCCATCCCCACTTTAAGTATGAAATCTTATTATTAGCGTGATACAAATTGACAAAAAAGTCGCCTAGAAAAACAAAGCAGATGCACAGATCAATTCTTTGAAGGATAAGCGAAACTTCAGGGTCAGTTATCAAGAATGTTTCAAAGAAGACGACAATGAGAACGTATATGCTCAATGCCAGTAGAAATAGTTGGTAAACGGCGCCTCCTTTTTCCTTCATCTTTGATTTCCCTTAAGACCGTTAACAACTTTATTGCAATATCCTTCCCGCTTCGATAGTGCCAAAACATTACGCGTCAGACAAACATTACTGTTGCTCTGAGGCCTCTTGTGCCAACAAAAAAACCGCCAGTCTGGCGGTTTTATAAATGCTTTTTCTAGCTGTAGATTTCAGATACGTTGTTCACAAGTAACCGGCTTATAGGTGGTTGTTTGTTTAAACTACCATGTGGTCTGACAAGGTTATACCACTTCAGATAACAGGATAGTGTCGCATTTCGCTGAGCGGAATTGTTATACAGTTTGCCGTAAGACCACTCCCGAATCAGCGTCTGTATAAAACGTTCCGCTTTACCGTTTGTCTGAGGGCGATAGGGGCGCGTATTCATGGGGCGTGCACCGATCGCTTTGACGGCATTTCTAAAGGCTCTGCTGGTGTAGCACTTACCATTATCCGTCAGCACCCGTTTTACCTTCACATCCATTGCTTTCAGTATTTTGAGGGTG
>NZ_FOGB01000019.1:0-24805 GCF_900111095.1 Amphritea atlantica
AACACCCTCAAAATACTGAAAGCAATGGATGTGAAGGTAAAACGGGTGCTGACGGATAATGGTAAGTGCTACACCAGCAGAGCCTTTAGAAATGCCGTCAAAGCGATCGGTGCACGCCCCATGAATACGCGCCCCTATCGCCCTCAGACAAACGGTAAAGCGGAACGTTTTATACAGACGCTGATTCGGGAGTGGTCTTACGGCAAACTGTATAACAATTCCGCTCAGCGAAATGCGACACTATCCTGTTATCTGAAGTGGTATAACCTTGTCAGACCACATGGTAGTTTAAACAAACAACCACCTATAAGCCGGTTACTTGTGAACAACGTATCTGAAATCTA
The DNA here is from genome assembly GCF_900111095.1 of Amphritea atlantica. GTDB lineage: Bacteria > Pseudomonadota > Gammaproteobacteria > Pseudomonadales > Balneatricaceae > Amphritea > Amphritea atlantica. The sequence goes on from NZ_FOGB01000019.1 coordinate 345, forward strand.
CAACTAGCGAAGCGCCCGGACTTCTATCCCCAATATTCGGAGCGCTCGCGCCCTCTAACCTATCCCCAGCAACGACACCAGCAGGGGTAGCATAAACGCGGTAAAAGCGCCGGTCATCCCCATGGCCAGCCCGCCAAAAGCCCCCGCCATCAAACCGTATTCAAAAGCAAAGGCAGTGCCCATACCGTGCGCCGACACCCCCAGAGTAAACCCCTTAACCGCCTCATCAGTGATATTAAGAATGCGATAGATCGGCGGTGCCAGCATACATCCCAACGCACCAGTAATCAGCACCAGCCCCGACGCCAGTGATGGATACCCTCCCAGCTTTTCCGCCACGCCAATGGCAATGGCAGAGGTAACCGACTTAGGCGCAATGGACAGCAAAGTGCCGAGCGAGGCATCAAGCGCCTGAGCCACCAGCAGGGCTGAAGCCGCTGCGGTCACAGCGCCCGCCATGCACGCCAGCAACAGCGGAAGCAGCAGCTTTTTAACCCGTTCAAAATGATCAAACAGCGGCACTGCCAGCGCGACTGTCGCAGGTCCCAGCAAAAAGTGAATAAACTGCGCCCCCTCAAAGTAGGTCTCATATGAGGTCCCGGTCAGCAGCAAAAACACAATAATCAGAAACAGCGACACCAGCACCGGATGCAACAATGGCGTACCTCCCAGACGGCGGTTAAGCCAGGAGGTCGCGATAAAGGTGGTAATCGTTACGATAAGCCACATCAGCGGTTTTGCCGCAAAGAAGGTCCAGAACTCCATCAGCGATCATCCTCGCCAGGTTCACTCTGACTCAGCGCCTGCAATTTTCTGGCCGAAGGATTGAGAATCAACGCGGTGACAACGATTGTCAGCGCGGTACTGATAATCAGGGCGGTCAGAATTGCCAGCCAGTCCTGCTGCAGCAAGCCAAAATGCGTCATCAACCCCACCCCCGCTGGCACAAACAGCAGCGCAAGATGCTTCAACAGCGCCTCACTGGGAATCCGCAAATAGTCAGGCACATCACCTTTGACTATCAATCCTGCCAACAACAGCACCATCCCCACCACAGGACCGGGCACAGGCAAGCCGGAGACAACCACAATAAGCTCTCCGGCAAACTGAAACAGCAGCAAAATCAGAAAACCAATTAACATATCAAACCCCGAGCAGACAGATCTGCCCTATCCAGCTACCAACAATACAGCTTCCGCGCCAGCATACAGGGCAAAAACCAAAAACAGCCCCCCGGATGCCCGATGCAGCCAGGCGATAGAGACATAGCGCATCAGCGCTCTGCCCGCCAGAATACCCAGCGCAGAAGTCGATATCAGCGCCAGTGTCGCACCAATCCAGACCGGTAGCGCAGGTTCTGTACTCGCCAACCCCATCACCGCCAACTGCGTTTTATCACCCAGCTCGGCCAGAAACAGCATCAGCAGCACCGATAGAAAAACGCTCTTAACAGAGACCGCGACACTATCATCCTCGTCATCCTCGCCGTTTCTGAACGACTGAATACCAAACCAGAGAAACAACAGCGCAACCACCGTCAGAACAAGCGGACGAGGCAACCAGGTTGCAGCCACCGAACCAACCAGCACCGCCAGCAGATTCAAAACAGCAAAGGCAACAACAGCCCCCAGCAATACAGGTAAAGCGCGGTAACGGGTCGCCAGGGTCATGCAGACCAACTGACTTTTATCGCCAAACTCAGCCAGAAACACCAGCAAAAAAGCCCCAGCCATGCTCACTAACTGATCCATTCCACTCGACCCTTAAATTCTGAAAATGCCGGGGATTATACAGAATTCAGGCAAACAATCGCTCGATTATCGTTCCGACTTTAACGCCTCAAGCGATTTAAGCTCCTGAAAAGTATTGAGATTACACAGCTGATCAGCCAGATCGGAAATATCGATTAACTGCATCGGATGATTACGCATCCAGCGCTGCACCGCCCGCTGCCCACCGGTCAGCCAGCGTTCAAGATCATCTGCAAGCAGTCTGGGGATCACCGCATGCAACGGGTGCAGCTTATCGCCTTCGGACAAAACGGTAATTGACTCAGGAAAGGCTGCGGCAGCCGCCAATAAACGTTCTATCAACGCCGCCTCCAGCAACGGAGTATCACAGGGCAGTACCAGCACCTGATCCGAGTGGCTCACCCTGAGCCCCGCCAGAATTCCCGCTAAAGGCCCCTGAAAGCCCTCCAGCGAGTCTTCCACCACCTGATCAGCCAGTGCAGCGTATTCAGGCAGATGCCGGTTGCAGCTGATCACCACCCGGTCCGCAACCGGCCGCACCAACTGAACGGCAAACGCCACCATAGGTTGGGACTGAAAAGGCACCAGCCCCTTATCACGTCCTCCCATACGGCGACCTTCGCCGCCTGCCAGAATGACAACATCCAACAGCATCAACCGCCAGTTACAGGTGGAAAAAAGGCAACCTCATCACCATCAGACACAACCGTATCCAGCGGCACAATGTCCTGATTAACCGAGCACAGCAACTGACCATCCAGCGCCTTTCCCCACACAGCATCCCGCCCCTTCAACTGCTCAAGAAGCTCACCAGCAGTCACCATCCCGTCCAGCGGTTGATCCAGCTGAGCAACACCCAGCGTTTCACGCAGGGACGCAAAAAAAAGCACATTTACCATTCAGAACACCTGTTAACACTACAACCAACGCAACCAAAATACCGCCACTCGCGGCTAATTCATAACGTCACTAAAGGGAATAAACATCAGAAAATCACCCTCAGCTACAACGGTATTGGGTGGCACCACAAGATAGCCCGCAGCCGTTACAGAGGAGCTTAACACACCCGAGCTTTGACTAGAGCCCAGCACCGCCCTGCCATCGCTCAGCTGGACCCGCAGATACTCCTGACGACCAATTGGCCTTGGCCGGTTAAAACCTGCCGCAACGGGAAAGCTCATGGGTGTAACTGAACCAACCCCCATCATCCGTAACAAAAACGGCCTCGCGAGAATACTGAAGGTCACCAGAACGGCCGCGGGATTACCCGGCAACCCCAGTATAGGCTTGCCATTAACATAACCAAACGCCATCGGCTTCCCGGGTTTGATTGCCATTTTCCAGAGCCTGAGCTCGCCCTGCGACTCAACTGCAGCTTTAACGTGATCCTCTTCACCCACCGAAACGCCGCCACTACTGAGAATGCAATCCGCCTGTTCTGACGCCTGTTTCAGTGCCGCCTTTGTTCCCTCCAACGTATCTTTAACAATCCCCAGATCAACAATGTCGCACCCCAGCGCCTGCAACAATCCGTGAAGCGTGTAGAGGTTGGAGTTATAGATCTGCCCCGGTTGCAGCGGGTTACCGGGGGTTACCAGCTCATCACCCGTTGCCAGCACAGCCACTTTTAAGCGACGGTAAACCTTAACGGAGGCAATACCCACGGAGGCCAGCACACCGATATGGGCTGCCTGAAGCCGAGTTCCCGCAGGCATCACCACCTGACCGGTCTGAATATCCTGCCCCTGTGGCCGGATGTTATTTCCAGCAGCAGGGAGCTCATGAACCTCAACCCACGGCTGACCATCACTCTCCCCTGTGGTGGTATTTTCCTGCATTACCACAGCGTCCGCACCCTGCGGAATTTCAGCACCGGTAAAGATCCGGGCCGCTGTGCCAGACAGCAACGGTACTGGCGCAGTCCCCGCAGGTATCCGCTGCGAGACTATCAGCCGCTGACTCCCGGCAAGATCAGAACGTTTCAGTGCATAGCCATCCATCGCGCTGTTGTCTCTGGGGGGGACATCAACAACAGAGCGCTGATCTTCTGCCAGCACCCGACCCAGCGCATCCGCAATACCGACCGTCTCAACCGCCACATTCACCGCCGCTTCTGCCAGCAACTTTTGCAGCGCTTCAGCAACCGGCATCAGAGTTTGTGCAGGTGCGTAACATCCCTTACTCTCAGCACTCATCCGCGGGGCCCACACGCGGTATCTACCGGCCGGGCGGTCATCACCATCTCAACAAAATTACAGGGACGATGACGGGCATCCAACTGCTCACGAATAATACCGTTCCAGGCAGTTTTACAGGCGCCGGTTGAGCCTGGCATACAAAAAATCACCGTCCGGTTTGCAACACCGGCAAACGCCCGGGACTGAACGGTTGAAGTGCCAATCTCCTCATAGGAAAGCTGACGAAACAGCTCACCATAGCCTTCGATCGCTTTATCAAACAGCGGCGTCAGCGCTTCAGGAGTGGTATCCCGCAGGGTAAACCCCGTGCCACCGGTTACCAGAATCGCCTGAATCGCCTCATCGGCAATCCATTTTGAAACCACTGCCCGCAGCTGATACACATCATCTTTGCAGATCACCCGCTCCGCTAACTGATGCCCGGTTTCAGTCAAACCAGCAACCAGCGCATCCCCCGAGGTATCGGTTTCCGGGGTACGGGTATCAGAAACAGTCAGCACTGCGATCTGTAACGACTGGAAAGCCACATTTTTTTTTGCGTGAGCCATAGAATTTCCCAACTAAAACGTTTTAATCACTCGTTCTTTTTACACAACTCTGTAACGAAAAACCAAGCATAATAGATTCCGCACACTGAAACTGACGCAGAACCAACCCAATTCAACTGTATATGACCCATAAGCGTCAAACCCGGTTGCTGCGCACTTTTTTTCGCACTGCAGCAAAAAATTCGTAAAATGTCGCTATTTGGCTGCATTCACTGGTACCACTGAAAAAAAAGCCATGCTAATATTGATGCTCATAAAAGCTTCTGTTCATTTTAACTCTGTAGCACACAGATACTGAACAAAAATGGCAATGCATGGACTCACATAAGGATATCCGCCGATGAAAAACCGGATTTTAGCAAGCATAATTCCCCCCTCAGCGCTGATTCTTTCTACACCTGCATTCGCTGCTATTGAGCCTGCCGGCATAGACGCAGGTGCGGTCAGCATTGTCCCTATGGTGACGGTGCAAACAGGCTATGATGATAACTTTTTCAGTACATCAGCTAACGAACAGGATGAGACGATTACGGTTCTGTCGCCGTCAGTTCAGTTAATTGCTGAAGATGGCCTGAACGCATACCGGCTGGCCTACCAGATAAATCATGGTATTCACCAGAACAGTTCAGCTGACAACTATACCGATCATGCGCTATCAGCCGATGCCCACCTGGAATTCAGTCAGCGCAGCATCCTCGACCTCAAGGCGGCTTACAACAAAGGCCATGAAGCCCGGGGTACCGGCCTGAGCGCAACCGGCGGTATAGCCACCAGCATCGACGCACCACTGAAATACGATACCCAGATCCTCAGCTTTAACTATGTCTACGGTGCCCAGGATGCAACTGGACGGCTTCAGTTCTATGGCGAGCATCTGGATCGCGAATATCAGAACTTCCGCTCTATCACTGAGGGGCGGGACGATACCGAAGTCACGCTCGGGGCGGTATTCTATTATCAGGTAATGCCCAAGACTTCACTCCTGTTTGAAGCCCGCAACAAGGATATCGACTACGATGTCGATCCGGCTAACTCGCTGGATAGTAGCACCTGGAAATACCTGGTGGGCGCCACCTGGGAAGGCACAGCGAAAACCACCGGCACCATCAAGCTGGGTATCACAGAGAAAGACTTTGACTCCGCCAGTCGTAAAGACTTCACCGGCGGCAGTTGGGAAGCGGCCATACGCTGGGCTCCCCGCACCTACTCTGTGGTTGACATCAGCACCAGCCGGAACGCTGCTGAAGCCAACGGCAACGGCGACTTCATCGACACCAAGAGTTACAACATCAACTGGAACCACGCCTGGACCGATATTGTCAGTACAGATGCGGGCATAGGCATCATTAATGAAACCTATGAAGGCGCAGCAGATGGCCGGGAAGATGACACTACAACTCTGAACCTGGGGCTGAATTACGATATGCGTCGCTGGCTGACGTTTGCCCTGAACTATCAGTACAGTGACACTGATTCAAATCTGGCCAACACCGACTACAGCAAAAACATCGTTATGCTGACCGTCAACGCATCGCTATAAGCCAGATAATTCGAGAGAACGATATGATTTTCGGTTCACAATCAATCAGAGTAGCGCTGGCCGCTATTCTGATTTTCTTCTGTTCAGCGGTATCAGCAGAATCAACCACTCTGTCTGATTACCGGCTTGGTTCAGGCGACCTGCTTAGTATTCAGGTATTTGGCGAAGAGGATCTGAGCATGGAGATCCGCCTGAGTGACGCTGGCACCATCGCTTATCCATTCCTGGGAGAGCTCCGGGTGCTGGATATGACCATAGGTCACCTCAGCACAATGATCGAAGAGGGTCTGGCGGATGGCTACCTGCTCGACCCCCACGTCAGCATTACAGTGAAAGAGTACCGACAATTCTTTATCAACGGCGAGATCAAAGAGCCCGGTGGCTACCCTTATCAGCCGGGGCTGACCCTGCAAAAAGCGGTGGCACTGGCTGGCGGGTTCACAGAACGGGCATCCAGGAGCAAGTTATTCATCGCTCACGATGGCGAGACAAGCGATCCCCGCCTGGCTGACCTGAATACCCAGATCCGCCCCGGCGATATCATTACCATTGAACAGAGCTTCTTCTGAGCAACCGAAGCCCACGTCACCACCCACAGTAAGTAAACCCGCTCAGTATACACATTGACAGAGACAGACCGGAAAGTATGGATACGAATAAATCTCAGGAAACCACGTCCCGCCTGATAAGCGACGACGTTATCGACCTGCGCCAATACTGGAACACCATCAACCGGCATAAATGGGGCATTTTTGGCTTCGCCATCGTCATCACCATGCTGACGACTCTGGTGGTATTTTCAATGAAACCGGTGTATCGCGCTGAAGCGACACTGCTGATTGAGTCAAAAAATGCCAATGTGGTGTCGATTGAGGAGGTCTACGGCCTCGATGCGGGCAACAGTGAGTATTTTCTCACCCAGTTCGAAATTCTAAAGTCCAGACAGCTGGCGGAACGGGTTATCGAAAAGCTGAATCTGATCGATAATCCTGAGTTTAATCAGCCACCAGGTGTGATCGCCTCCACCCTCAGTTCGGTCAAAGCGCTGCTCCCGTTAGGAGTCCAGCCCGAGGTGAGCGAGGAGGAACAGGCGCGGATAAAGCTGCAAGAGGTCACCACTCAGCTGATTGAAAACCTGACAATCTCCCCGATCCGCAAGACCCAACTGGTTAAAATCAGTTACGACTCATTCGATCCGCTGCTCTCAGCCCAGATCGCCAACGCCATTGGCGATGCCTATATCGAAAACAACCTTGAAGCCCGGCTGCAGCTGACCTCCAAAGCGTCTGAATGGCTAATGGAACGTCTGAGTGGCCTGAGAGATAAACTCAAAACCTCAGAGCAGCGTTTACAGGAATACCGCGAACAGGAACAGATTGTTGGCAGTGACGGCGGTTTTGATATCGCCAACAGCGAACTGGATCTGGTCTCTTCAAAGCTGGTAGAAGCCCGCCGCGAACGGATGGCCCTGGAAAGCCTGAATAGTCAGATTAAACGACTGGATAAGAGCAATCCTGAAAACTTTGAACTAATCCCAGCAGTGTTGCAGCACCCGCTGGTGCAGAGTCTGAAGGGCTCAGTGCTTCAGGTTGAACTGAAAAAGTCGGAACTGGCTAAACGCTATGGCCCTAAGCATCCGAAGATGCAGGCAGCCCAGTCAGAACTTGAAAATGCGCGGCGCAGCCTGAATTCGCAGATCCTGTCTGTCGTCAACGGCATCGAAAACGAATATAAGCTGGCCCTGTCAGCAGAACGCTCGCTGCAGGCAGCGGTTAACAAGACCAAGCAAGACCTGCAATCGATCAACCGCAAAGACTACCGGTTGAAAGAGCTGGAAAAAGAGGTCGATGCCAACCGGCAGCTGTATGACACCTTCTTCACCCGTCTGAGCGAAACCAATGCTACCGGTGACCTGCAATCAGCCAACGCCCGGGTTTCCGACCCGGCACAGCCTCCACAGAAACCGGCCAAGCCTAAAAAAGGCCTGATTATGGCCCTCGCTTTTGTCGTCAGCATCATGTTTGGTGTGATGTTCTCATTCCTGCTGGAAGCCCTGAACAACACCCTGAAAAGTGCTCAGGATGTCGAGAATAAGCTTGATGCAACCATGCTGGGATTACTGCCAAAACTACCGAATAAAGGCAAAAATCACCACCAGAGCTATACCGCCTATCTGCAGGAGCAGCAGTCCGCCTTTGCTGAATCGGTCAGAACGATCCGCACCGGCATCGTTCTTTCCGCTCTGGACAACCCCCATAAGGTGCTCTGTTGCACCTCTTCGATTCCGGGTGAGGGAAAAACCTCGCTGGCACTCAACCTGGCCTTCTCTCTGGGCCAGATGGAGCGGGTATTGCTGATCGACGCCGATATGCGCCGCCCCTCTATCGCACGGGCATTCGGTCTCTCCGGAAAAGCCGCCGGGTTGTCCAATCTTGTTGCTGGTACAGCGAAGCTGGAAGACTCGATCCATCATGACGAGCAGTCCGGAATCGACGTACTGCCCTCTGGCATTATCCCGCCTAACCCACTGGAACTGCTGTCCTCTCGACGCTTTGCCAAGGTACTGGAGATTCTCGAAACCAAATATGACCGCATCGTTATCGATACCGCGCCAACACAGGCGGTAAGCGATGCCCTGGTACTGGCTCCCCATGTCGGCGCCATGATCTATGTGGTAAAAGCAGACTCAACCAACCACCAATTGGCAAGGAACGGCCTGAAACGGCTGAAAGAGGTTAAAGCCCCGCTGATTGGCGTGGTGCTGAACCAGGTCGATATAAAGAAAGCCGCCAAATATGGCGACGACTACAGCGGCTACTACGACACCTATGGCTATACTGCCGAGGAACAGACCGCCTGATGTATGATCTGCATAACCACATACTGCCCGGCATTGATGATGGTCCAGCGACTCTGGAAGAGTCGCTGGAGCTGGCGCAGATAGCGGTTGCAGATGGTATACGGCACATTGTCGTCACCCCCCATATCCATCCCGGCCGCTACGAAAACCAGATTGCCACCATCACGCCGGTACTCGAGACACTCCGGCAGGCGATCACGACAGCCGGCCTGCCCCTGACCCTGAGCATGGGCGCAGAGCTGCGTATCTCGGCAGAGATGATCAGTATGATACCCTCCGGCAAAATTCCTTTTTTAGGGCACTGGCAGGGTAAAAAAGTACTCCTCCTGGAACTGCCGCACAGCCATATACCTCCAGGTACCGACAAGCTTATCACCTGGCTGAAGGCACAAGATATTCAACCGATGATTGCCCACCCTGAACGCAACAAAGAGGTGGCTGGCAACGTCGACAAAATCAATCCGTTTGTCGAACAGGGCTGTCTGTTGCAAGTGACCGCAATGTCAGTAGCAGGCCGCTTTGGTGATGCCGCACGCAACACAGCCGAGATTCTGCTACAGCGGGACTGGGTCACCCTGCTGGCCACTGACGCACACAACAGCAAGCACCGTCCACCCGTCCTATCGGAAGGGATGCATGCAGCAGCAGAGATCATCGGCGAACAAGCCGCCAGAGCACTGGTCTCCTCCATTCCTGAATACATTATTTCTGGCAATGACCACACGTAACTGGCGCCGTACTCTCGCTGTCATACCGCTCCTGATCATACTATTGGCAGCCAGTATCGCCGCCATCAGAGCCGGAGTTGCAGACCTGTACGCCTACTTTCCCAGACAACATCTGGAACACTGGCAAAACACAGGAAAATCACCTTCTGAGACGCAGTTAACCCAGGCGCTTGGCAATATCGAAACAGCCCACAGCTGGCAACCCGATAACGCCGAATATAGTGATATGCAGGCACTACTGCTCTATTATCAGGCCGTGACAAAATATCAGCGCCAGGATCAGTCAGACTTTATCGCCACCACCCGGCAGGCTATCGATAGTTATCGCCAGGCAACCCTGAAACGCCCTAACTGGCCATACAGCTGGGCAAACTTTGCGTTGATGAAAGCGGCGATCCAACAGTTTGATAAGGAATATCTGCACGCGCTGCAAAGGGCAACCGAACTGGGCCCCTGGGAGAATGCAGTGAATACCAGCGTAGCTGAAGCAGGACTGCTCGGCTGGCCCCATCTGGACCAGACAACACAGGCGGCGGTGATTAAAAATATTGAGCGCGGCATTAAACGTAACAAGAAAGCCTTAAAACAGAGGCTCAGCGCGATCAACAAGCTCACAATCGCCTGCATCAATCTGCAAGCCAGCACCGACCGCAAACAATTTTGCGGTTTTTGAGCGATACATTAAAGCCATATTTTGGTTTAATTGGGACAACATCAGGACGATGAACCAGTCTGGAGAATTTATGACCACTGTACGTAAAGCTGTAATCCCGGTTGCGGGTCTCGGAACACGGGTACTTCCCGCCAGTAAAGCTATTCCTAAAGAGATGATGCCGGTAGTCGATAAGCCGGTTATCCAATACGTTGTTGAAGAAGCGGTGAAAGCAGGCATTAAAGAGATCATCCTGGTAACCCGCAGTGGCAAGTCAGCCATTGAAGACCATTTTGACAGCCATTACGAACTGGAACACCAGCTCGATATGAAAAATAAGACTGAAATTCTCAATTCGGTCAGCAAAATAATCCCCAGCGATGTCACTATTATTTCAGTCCGCCAGCCTGAAGCTAAAGGGCTGGGGCACGCAGTCTATTGCGCAGCAAGAGCGGTAAATAATGAACCCTTCGTGGTGATTCTGCCCGATGTGCTGGTAAACAACTATCAGCAGCAAGAGAATGATCTGCAGCGGATGGTGCGCGCATTCGATGACAATAATGCTGCACAGATCATGGTTGAATCCGTTCCTCAGGACAAAGTACACCTTTACGGCGTGACTGACTGCAAAGGGATTAAACCCGCTGCAGGAGAATCAACACCGATCTGCGCCATGGTCGAAAAACCCAAAGCCGAAGATGCCCCTTCCGACCTGGCCGTTGTAGGCCGCTATGTGCTGCCTGCACGGGTAATGGAACTTCTGGCGGATACCAAACCTGGTGCTGGCGGCGAGATTCAACTGACCGATGCCCTCGATGAACTGCTTAAAGAGCAAACCGTCGAAGCCTACCGAATGACAGGAAAAACATACGATTGTGGCAACAAGCTTGGCTTCCTGCAGGCCAATGTTGCCTACGGACTGCAACACCCGGAAACCGCTGAAGGATTTAAGCAGTTCCTCGCACAACAGGACTGAAATTATGACGGTTGACCAATCACCGGCCTGGCTGGCACTGAAGAGTCACGCGCAAAGCCTAAGCAACAAACACCTCAAAGAGATGTTTGCCGAAGATCCGCAGCGCTTTGCAAAACTCAGTTTCAGTGCGGCTCACTGTCTGGCAGATTTTTCCAAACAGCGTATTACCGATGACACATTACAACTGCTTATCGGGCTGGCAGAGCAGCAACAGCTACCGCAGAAAATTGAAGCGCTTTTCACCGGCGAACATGTCAACACCTCTGAAAACCGCCCTGCTCTGCATACCGCATTGCGTCAGCCCAAAGAGACACCGCTGGTATTACAGGGCGTAGACATCTCAAAGGAGATCCACTGCTCACTGGAGCGTATGGAAGCACTGGTCGAGCAGATCCATAACGGCCAGTGGCGCGGCTATGATGGCAGTCCAATAAAAACCGTGGTGAATATCGGCGTCGGCGGTTCTGACCTGGGGCCTTTGATGACCTGCCGGGCGTTAAACCTGTTTACCACCGATGATATCCGCGATATCGAGCTGCATTTTGTCTCCTCAATGGATGGCAGCCAACTGGCACGCCTGCTTAACCAGATCGATCCGGCATCAACCCTGTTTATCGTGTCATCGAAATCCTTTTCCACCATCGATACGCTGGCAAACTCCAATACCGCCCGGGAGTGGCTGGTCAACGCCAGTGGGCTCCCGGTAGAGCTGATCAGTCAGCACCACTTTATTGGCGTTACCGCCAGTCCGGCCAAAGCCACAGAGTGGGGGATTCCCGAAAAGAATCAGTTGCACTTCTGGGACTGGACCGGCGGCCGCTATTCGATGTGGTCTGCCATCGGTATGGCCATCGCGCTGCAAACCGGCAATCAGAACTTCCGCCGATTTCTGGCCGGAGCCAACCTGATGGACACCCATTTCCGTACAGCACCACTGACCAGCAACCTGCCGGTATTGCTGGCGATGGTGGGCATCTGGAACATTAACTTCCTCAATATTCATGCCCATGCAATCCTCCCCTATGACGGACGTCTGGAACACCTCCCCGCGTACCTTGAACAGCTGGAGATGGAAAGTAACGGTAAGTGTGTCACCCTGACAGGGGAAAAACTCAACTATGCCACCTGCCCGATTCTCTGGGGTGAAGTAGGCCCCAATGCGCAACATGCGTTCTATCAGCTACTGCATCAGGGAACCGAATCGGTGATGTGTGACTTTATCGCTCCGGCGCTGCGCTATCAGGGCCACGGCGACGAACTGAAAGCACAACATCAGTTAGCGCTGGCCAACTGTCTGGCGCAATCCCGGCTACTGGCATTGGGGGACAGCGTCCTTGAAGATGCCGCTAACGCACCATCGCATAAACGCTATCGGGGCAACCAGCCAAGCACCACCATTATGATCGACGAGCTCACGCCGGAAAGCTTTGGAGCCCTGATCGCCATGTACGAACATAAAGTCTATGTCCAGTCAGTTATCTGGGAGATCAACCCGTTTGACCAGTGGGGTGTAGAGCTGGGTAAACAGGTGGCAACCTCACTACTGGACCAGTTCAGCAACCCAACCACCACAACCGACAGCTCAACCGAGGGACTGATCCGTTTTGTCCAGCAGCAACGTCAGGAGGCCGGGTCATGAAAGTTAAAGTCTATGGTGCCGACCTGACCGCCTGGGTGGCGGCGGCGTCGCTGGCACGAGCGGGTAATGATGTATTAATAGAGGGCCCTGACACCCAACTGGCAAAACCGCTTCAGGAGATCTCAGCACTGCGTGATGAGCCCGGATTGCTGTATCAGATAGAACTGCAGATGCAGGAGGGCCGGCTGAAGCGCACCAGCTCTCAGGACTGTAAGACCAATATCCATTGGCTGGCACTGGAACATAACGAATTTCACTTAGCCCAGGCGATTATCTCAGAACTGGCGAACGAAGTGACTGAAAACCTGTTGATCGTCAACCAGTGTAATTTCGGCGTTGGCGCAACCGATATGTTGCAGAGTCTTCTCAATGAGGCCGCTAACCAGGTCGTGGTATATATCCCCAACAACCTCCAGGAAGGTAAGGCACTGCAGGGTTTCAGTCAGCCCAAAAGAATAACCATCGGCAGCGAGAATAGCTGGGCGATCACCATGACCCGCTCACTGATCAGGCCGTTTTTGCAAAATATCGAGCACCTGCTGTTGATGAGCAGCCGGGAAGCCGAATTCACCAAGCTGGCAATCACCGGCATGCTGGCGATTCGCATTGGCTATATCAATGAGCTGGCCAACCTGGCTGATCAGATGGATGTCGATATCGATACTATCCGCGAAGGCATGGGAGCTGATCCACGGATCGGCAACCACTATCTGTCGCCCGGCTGTGGTTTTGGTGGCCAAAACTTCAATCAGAACATCTCCCGCTTCTCCGAAATTTTTGAAAAGCGGGGACAGAACTCGCTGCTGAAAACTGTTATTTCCGAGAATGAGATACAGAAAGAACTGCTATTCAAAAAGTTGTGGCAGCACTACCAGTGCGATCTGACCCATAAAACCGTCTCCGTCTGGGGTGCATCATTTAAACCCGGCACTGCCAGTATCGATAATGCTCCCAGCCTGAAGGTTATCGATGCCCTGCTGGCACAAGGTGTACATGTCAGAGTCCATGACCCGGAAGCCCTGGGCAATCTGCAGCAGCATTACGATGATCACCACGACATAGCTTTTTGTAACGATCCCTATGATGCGATTACCGAGAGCGATGCTCTGCTGCTGGTGACGGAGTGGCCGGAATACTGGTCGCCGGATTATGAGCGACTGCTGCAACAGATGCGCATGCCGCTGATTATCGATGGCCGGAACATCTTTGACCGCGAAGCGCTGGAGATGTACGGCTTCACCTATATGGGTGTTGGACGCTGATGCTGAGAAATATCCTGCTCAGCCTCTGTGCCGCGGCGCTGCTCTACGGACTGTTTCGTCAGACACCGCCGCCGCAGCTATTTAATCAGTCGGACAAGTTCGGCCACCTGAGCGGATTTGCTGTGGTAACCTTTGCAGGCATCTGGGCGCTGTCCCGTAAACATATCCCGCTATTTATCGTCGGTCTGATCGCACTGGCCTGCAGTGCCGAGTTTATCCAGCAGTGGCTGCTGCCTCACCGGCACTTTTCACTGTACGACATGTACGCCAACCTGACAGGGATCGCCATCATCCTGATGCCCTGGCTCGGCTGGCGTGCCGTCCGACATTTTTTTTTAGCCCCATCAAATTTACAAACTTCAGAGAAGCACCAATGAGCAAACTCGCCTGTTTCAAAGCCTATGATATTCGCGGCCAGCTGGGCACTCAGCTGGATGAAGACCTTACCTATCGCATTGGCCGCGCCTATGCAGAGTTCCTGAAACCCGAGACCGTTGTGGTTGGCGGCGATATGCGCCTGTCCACCGAAGCGCTAAAACTCGCCCTGGCCAACGGTCTCAGAGACTCTGGTGTCAACGTTCTGGATATCGGCCTATGCGGCACTGAAGAGATCTATTTCGCCACCGCTCACCTGAAGACGGATGGCGGCATCGTTGTCACCGCCAGCCACAACCCCGAAGATTACAACGGTATGAAGCTGGTTAAACAGGGCTCCCGCCCGATCAGCGGCGATACCGGGCTGAATGATATCGAGCAACTGGCACGCGAAAATAACTTTGCGCCTGTCGATGAAGCCCAGCGCGGCAGCTACGAAAAAGTGGATACCCTGGCAGCCTATATCGAACACCTCGAAGGCTATATCGATCTGCAGGCCCTGAAACCGATGAAGCTGGTTGTTAACGCCGGCAATGGTGTTGCCGGACATGTGATTGACGCCCTGGAGACCCAGTTTAAAGCGGCATCCGTGCCGGTCGAGTTTATTAAAGTTCACCACCAGCCCGACGGCACCTTTCCAAATGGCATCCCTAACCCGATTCTTGAAGAGAATCGCGCCGACACCATCGCGGCCGTACTGGAACATAAAGCCGATATGGGGATCGCCTGGGATGGTGATTTCGACCGCTGCTTCCTGTTTGACGAAAACGGCCGCTTTATTGAAGGCTACTATATCGTTGGCCTGCTGGCTGAAGCATTTCTGGCAAAAAATGCAGGTGCGTCAATCATCCACGATCCTCGTCTGACCTGGAACACCCTGGATATCGTTGAAGCCAGCGGTGGAAAAGCGATTCAGAGCAAAACCGGACACGCCTTTATCAAGGAAAGAATGCGTGAAGAGGATGCAGTCTACGGCGGTGAGATGAGCGCCCATCACTACTTCCGCGATTTCTTCTACTGCGATAGCGGCATGGTACCCTGGCTGCTGGTTGCCGAGCTGATCAGCAACAAAGGCCTGTCCTTGTCACAATTGGTCGACGACCGGATTACCAAATTTCCCTCGCCAGGCGAAATCAACAGCAAACTGGAAGATCCGAAAGCGGCTATCGACCGGGTGCTTGAAAAGTACAAAGACGCGGCAGTATCCATCGACTACACCGACGGTATCAGCCTGGATATGGGCGAATGGCGCTTCAACCTGCGCTCATCCAACACCGAACCAGTGGTCCGGCTGAATGTCGAAACCCGCGGTAATGAAGCACTGATGAAAGCCAAAACAGATGAGCTGCTGACGCTATTGCGGGCATAAACACTAAGCCCTGTGGGAGCCCCGTTAGCATGCCCTCTGGGTACCCGGGGCGATAAAACCTCGCGGCGGGACGCCGCTCCTACAACACATCCCACATCGTAGGAGCCCCGTTAGCATGCCCTCTGGGTACCCGGGGCGATAAACCATCGCGACGGGACGCCGCTCCTACAACACATCCTACCCCGTAGAAGCCCCGTTAGCATGCCCTCTGGGTACCCGGGCGATAAACCATCGCGGCGAGACGCCGCTCCTACAATAGTGAGGGTTATCTATATCCCTCCGGATTCTGCGATTGCCACTTCCAGGTGTCCTGCATCATATCCGCTAACGAATAGCGGGTGCTCCAGCCCAGCTCTCGCTCAGCTTTACTGGCATCGGCCCAGAAGGCAGGCAGGTCGCCATCACGTCGTGGCGCAAACTGATAGGGAATATCCACCCCGGTTACCGTAATAAAACTATTCACCATTTCCAGTACAGACAGCCCGTTGCCGGTGCCCAGGTTATAGATATGGGCACCCGGCTTATCCAGACAGCTCAACGATTTAAGATGCCCTTCCGCCAGATCCATCACATGCAGATAATCACGCACACAGGTACCGTCAGCGGTATCATAGTCGTTACCAAAAATAGATAGCTGCTCTCGTTTACCGACCGCCACCTGACTGATAAACGGCATCAGATTATTGGGAATGCCCTGAGGATCTTCACCGATCAGGCCACTGGAATGGGCACCGATAGGGTTAAAATAGCGCAACAGAGCAACCGACCACTGCGGATCGGAGAGAACCAGATCGGTCAGGACCTGCTCCACCATCGCTTTGGAGGTACCATAGGGGTTAGAGGTTTTGCCCCTGGGCATGGTCTCAACATAGGGCACCGGAGCATCCTCGCCATAAACCGTCGCAGAGGAGCTGAACACCAACCGCTTGACCCCCGCCGCAGCCATCGCTTCACACAGCACAACAGAACCATGAACATTGTTCTGATAATACTCAAGCGGCTTGGCAACCGACTCCCCCACCGCCTTCAAGCCGGCAAAATGGATAACAGAATCAATCGTATAGTCAGCAAATAACGCATCCAGACAGGCCCGGTCCCGGATATCGCCCTCAACAAACGCAGGTCGCTTACCGGTAATGGTCTCAATTCGATTGAACACTTCAGGGTGGCTATTGCAGAGGTTATCCAGTGCCACCACTTCATAACCCGCCTCAAGCAACATCACTACGGTATGAGAACCGATATACCCGGCTCCGCCAGTGACCAGAATGGCCATAAAAAACTCCTTTCTCCTCGCGTGAGATCCCCCAAGGGCATACCAGCACGCCTAACACAAAAGCATATTGCTACCACTACACCTGTGGGAGCGACGCTAGCGAAGCAATCGGACCTCGGCCCTTAAGCCCACTTATCCGACTTATCGGCACAGACGATAAAGAATGGGTTCAACAGTGTCTCAGGCCGGGTGTTGTATAACAGCGGCGTCAGTTCTGGATATTGCAGCACCTGCCCCCCTGCAGCACTAACCACCGCATGCGCTGCAGCAGTGTCCCACTCGCTGGTTAAGCCCAGACGGGGATAAATATCAGCCGCTCCCTCAGCCACCAGGCAAAGTTTCAGTGAACTGCCCATCGACACCACTTCGGTTTCTGGCAACCCTTTAACAAACTCTTTAAACTCATCAGACTGATGGGAACGACTGCCAACGACACGCCATACAGCCCCTTCAGCGGGGATCTCAGATACATGGATCGGTGTCACCTGGCCATTACTCTCTTTGAATGCGCCTTCCGCATCACCCCAGTAGGTCACCCCCAGTGCCGGGGCATAAACCACGCCAAACACCGCTTTACCCTGATCGATCAGGGCGATATTAACCGTAAACTCGCCGTTTTTCTTGATAAACTCTTTGGTGCCATCCAGCGGATCGATCAGCCAGTATTTCTGCCATGCAATCCGGTCCTGATGTTCACTGCCACCGGACTCCTCTGACAACACCGGTATCTCCGGCGTCAGAGTTTTCAGCCCATCAACGATACAGTGATGAGATGCCAGATCCGCTTCGGTTAACGGACTTTCGTCACTCTTTTCAGAGATCGCAAAATCCCGCTGATAGATCTCCATAATGGCGGCACCAGCACTCTTTGCCAGCGCGATAATATCTTGGTTGTTAAACATGGCATCCTTCTCACTTTAAGATAATGAAGCGACAAAACAGTTACGCGTTAAATCGCCAGGCCTTCGAATAAAAATACATTAAATAAACCGGCCTTAAATAAACACTTCAAAACGGCCAGATCAGCGGAATCAAAATCAGCGATACGACCCCGGCGGTCATACTCAAAGGTATCCCCAGACGGGCGTAATCGGTAAAGCGATACCCCCCCGGACCGTACACCATCAGATTTGTCTGATAACCCAATGGGGTGATAAAGCTGGCAGAAGCGGCAAACATTATAGCAATAACAAAGGGCATATAGCTCACCCCCAACTGCTCTGCCAAAGACATCGCCACCGGAAACATCAGCACCGCTGCCGCATTGTTGGTAATCAGCTCGGTGACCAGAACCGTAATCAGATACATCAGAATCAGTGCCTGCCAGGGCGTTATAGCATCACTGAACAGCAACCCTTCAGCAATCAGCCGGGCATTGCCGGTTTTCACCATGGCGGCCCCCAGGGCAAACGATGAAGCGATCACAATCAGCACCGACAGATCAACGTTACGGCGTGCCCGGGAAACCGAGACACAACGACTGGCCAACATCATTCCCGCAGCCATAATCGATGCTTCAAGGATAGACACAAGGCCCGCAGCACTGGCCAGAACCATCAACAACAGCGTTCCGATTGCCACTGGAGCCTTATCAAAATCCGGCGGTGTAGACTCATTCAGCGCACTGACCAGCAGAAAATCCCGACGTGAACGGTATTGGCTGACAAAGTCATCGCTGGCTTCCATCAACAGGGTATCACCCATCTGCAAACGGATATCACCGATCTTACCATCCAGCCGGTGCCCCTGACGGCACACCGACAGAATCGCCGCCCGGAAGCGACTGCGAAACCGCGATTCACGAATAGTCTGGTCAAGGCCAAAAAACTCAGGGCCGACCACCGCTTCCACCAGACAACGCTCCTGCACAGCAATATCCAGCTTGCCAAGATCACCATGGGGCGGCACCAGCCCGCGAACACCCCGCAGCTCATGCGCACTTTCCGGGGCACCAATAAACACCAGCACATCATTGGCTTCCAGCTCGACATCGGGTGACACCGCCGTTAACAGCTGCCCCCTGCGCTTGATATCCACAAGATAGCCATAGGTAAGTTGCCGCAGACCGGCCTGAGCAACAGTCTTCCCGACAATCGGTCCGCCAGGGCTGACCAGCAGTTCAACGACATATTCCCGGGCAGATTCCAGTTGTTCAACCACCCCTTTGCGATCCGGCAGAACCAGAGGTGCCAGCAAGACGATCAGTCCGCCGGCAATCAGCAACACCGGCACGCCTACCCAGGCCAGATCAAACATCCCCAGCGCGACACCGGTTTTCGCCTGCAACAGGCCATCGACCACCAGGTTCGTACTGGTACCGATCAGCGTACAGGTGCCACCAAGAATCGCAGCATAACTTAAGGGTAACAGCAGCTTTGAAACCGGAATTCTGATCCGGCGTGCCCAGTCCTGCACCGCCGGAATAAACATCGCCACAACCGCAGTGTTGTTCATAAATGCACTTAACAGTGCTGAGGGCAGAATCACCCGGGAAAGCGCCCGCTTTTCACTTTCAGGCGAACCCAGCAACAGCTGACCAATCCAGCGAACCGCTCCGGTCTCTTTAAGGCCGGCGGCGATGACGTAGAACGCCGCGATAGTGATAACGCCGGGGTTTGAAAAACCCGCCAGGGCTTCAGTCGGCGTCAGCACTTTTGAGACAATCAGCACGCCCATGGCCGCCATCAGAATCATATCGGCAGCTATATGACTAAAAACCAGCAACAAAAGCACTGTTACAAGAAGAATGAGTGTTAACCCGGCTGAAAAATCCATATTCTGACTTTTAGTTCGTGCCATCTCATGCCGATTGCAACAATTGCCGCAAAAATATGATTAAGACACTTAATGTTTAACAAGAATGTTTGTCAGCATACCGCCAATTTTGTATGATCACAATTCTTACACGGGATATTCATAATGAATGGCAAGAAACTCTCTGCTACAGCGCTGAACAAACTGAGAAAAGAAGCAGTACAGTTGCGTCTCAGCGGAGCGACACTTGCCGCCATAAAGCAGAAGACAGGCCTGTCTCACCCAACCATAATTTCAGCCCATAAACGTTTTATAGCGGGCGGCTGGGAAGCGATCAATATCGGCAAACGGGGCAGACCCCGCAGTGGAACATCCGGCCCAGGCACAGCAGACGAATGTCTCAAATATATGCTGGCAGGTCTGCCGAAAGATAGCGGATTATGGACCACACAGGCCGTGCAGAAGTGGTTCGACAACCACCAGCACCCGTTATCGACGAAAACCATCGGCCGTTATCTTAAAGAGTGGGGCATAGCCCCGGCCTCTTCGGCTGACAGCACTGAATCTGCAAGTGAATGGCTGCTTCAGCACCACCCTGATTTTGTCGGTTCACCGGCAGAATCTGACGCCCAGATAAAAAAGCGGAAAATACTGAAAGGCGGTATCGCCCCTCTGAAAACCACTGATGCTGAAAACGTCTCAAGCGTTTCCGGTTATGCAATCTATGTGCAGGATTTCAGAGGCAAACTATACTGGCTGACGAACCCAGGCAAACCAGACAGCCAGTCAATCATCCACTTTCTGGAGCGCCTCAGTGCACAACTGAAGCAAGAGATGATCGTTTCGTTTCACAGTGCACCACTGACACGATACCAAGATATCCAGCAATGGCTGGCAAGCCAGACACAGATCACCCTGTTAACGTATGCAACATCACCGCGCAGCGCTATACCGGCCCCAACGCCAGCCGCTGATAAACACGAACACACTCAGTCATATGTGAGGAACACGATGGCATTAACACACCTAGAGAGACTGGAAGCAGAAAGCATTCAAATAATGCGCGAAGTGGTTTCCAAAGCCGATAACCCGGTCATGCTATATTCCATCGGTAAAGACAGCGCTGTGATGCTGCATCTGGCGATGAAAGCCTTCCACCCATCCAAGCCACCTTTTCCTCTGCTGCATGTAGACACTGGCTGGAAGTTCCGCGATATGTACACCTTCCGGGATGAGCTGGTGAAAAAGCTGGGAGTCGAGCTGATCACCTACATGAACCCGGAAGGGGTGGAAAAAGGTATCAACCCGTTTACCCACGGGTCAGCACTGCATACCGACATTATGAAAACCGAAGGTCTCAAGCAGGCCCTGAATAAATTCAAATTTGATGTGGCCTTTGGCGGTGCCCGCCGTGATGAAGAGAAGTCCCGCGCTAAAGAGCGTATCTTCTCTTTCCGCACCGCAGACCACCGCTGGGACCCGAAAAATCAGCGCCCAGAACTGTGGAAAAACTATAACGCCAATAAGCGTCCCGGCGAGTCGATCCGGGTGTTCCCACTGTCCAACTGGACCGAGCTGGATATCTGGCAATACATCTATCTGGAACAGATTCCAATTGTGCCGCTCTACCTGTCTGCCGAACGCCCGGTAGTAGAACGGGATGGCACGCTGATCATGGTGGATGATGAGCGCATGCCGCTACAACCCAATGAAGTCCCTATGATGAAGAAAGTCCGTTTCAGAACCCTCGGTTGCTACCCACTGACCGGTGCCGTTGAGTCTGAAGCAGATACCCTGCCAGCGATCATCCAGGAGATGCTGCTGACCAAAACATCTGAACGTCAGGG
Source organism: Amphritea atlantica (assembly GCF_900111095.1). Taxonomy (GTDB): domain Bacteria; phylum Pseudomonadota; class Gammaproteobacteria; order Pseudomonadales; family Balneatricaceae; genus Amphritea; species Amphritea atlantica. The sequence goes on from NZ_FOGB01000019.1 coordinate 22,120, forward strand.
CCGCATGATCGACCACGATTCCGCCGCATCAATGGAGAAGAAAAAGCAGGAGGGCTACTTCTAATGGCACATTCATCAGACATGATATCCGAAGATATCGTCCAATACCTCAAAGATCACGAACAGAAAAGCCTGCTGCGTTTTATCACCTGCGGTAGTGTAGACGATGGCAAAAGTACCCTGATCGGTCGCCTGCTGTATGAATCAAAGCTGCTGTTTGAAGACCAGTTGGCAGCGGTTGAAGCTGAGTCCAAAAAGTTCGGCACCCAGGGCGATAACATCGACTTCGCCCTGCTGGTTGACGGTCTGGCAGCAGAACGGGAACAGGGCATCACCATCGATGTTGCCTACCGGTTCTTCTCCACCGATAAGCGCAAATTCATCGTTGCCGACACCCCCGGGCATGAACAGTACACCCGCAACATGGTGACCGGCGCATCCACTGCCGATGTGGCTATTCTGATGGTCGATGCCCGTCGCGGCATCCTCACCCAGACCCGTCGTCACACCTACCTGGCATCGCTGATCGGTATTCCTCACATTGTGGTTGCGATCAACAAAATGGATCTGGTGGATTACTCCGAAAAAACCTACAACCAGATCATGGAAGACTACACCGCATTTGCCAAACAGATCGGTATTGAAGAAACCACCTTCATCCCGATGTCAGCACTGGCCGGTGACAACATTACCGAACCCAGCAACAACATGCCCTGGTATCACGGTACAACCCTGATGGGGTATCTGGAAACCGTTCAGGTCGATGATGAGCTGATGCAGAAAGCTCCCTTCCGTATGGCTGTGCAGTGGGTTAACCGTCCCAACCTCGACTTCCGTGGTTTCTCAGGCCAGCTGGCCAGCGGTATCGTGAAGCCTGGCGACCGCATCCGCGCCCTGCCATCGGGTAAAGAGAGCACCATTGCCACTATCTCCACCTATGATGGCAATCTGGAACGGGCCGTGGCAGGCCAGTCCATCACTCTGACACTGAATGATGAGATCGACATCTCCCGTGGTGACATGATCACCTCAGCGGAAGAACCAGCCTCCATCGGTAAACAGTTTGAAACCACCGTAATCTGGATGCATGAAGAACCGTTGATGCCGGGCCGTACCTATCTGATGCAGATCGGCACCAAAACCGTCACCGCCTCCATCACCGATATCAAGCACCAGGTAAACGTCAATACCATGGAACACCTGGCGGCCAAAAAGCTGGAACTCAACGGTATCGGCGAGTGTAATATCAGTCTGGACCGGGATATCGCCTTTGATCCCTATAAAGCCAACCGCGACACCGGTAGCTTTATTCTGATCGACCGGATGACCAACAACACCGTTGGTGCAGGTCTGATCAACTTTGCCCTTCGCCGCAGCACCAACATCACCGTGCAGCATACCGAAGTGAACAAAGATGTCCGTGCCGCGCTGAAAACCCAGAAGCCTTGCGTTATCTGGCTGACAGGCTTGTCCGGTTCAGGTAAATCCACCATCGCCGATCTGGTCGAACAGAAACTGCTGGCTGCCGGTCACCACACCTATCTGCTGGATGGGGATAACGTCCGTCACGGTCTCAATAAAGACCTGGGCTTCACCGATCAGGACCGGGTGGAAAACATCCGCCGTATTGCTGAAGTCGCCAAACTGATGGTAGATGCGGGCCTGATCGTCCTGTCCTCGTTCATCTCACCTTTCCGTGCAGAAAGAAAGATGGCCAGAGATATGCTGGAAGAGGGCGAGTTTATCGAGATCTATGTCAACACGCCGCTGGAAGTTGCAGAAGACCGCGATGTTAAGGGCCTTTACAAGAAAGCCCGTCGGGGAGAACTGAAAAACTTCACCGGCATCGACTCGCCATACGAAGCGCCACAACAGCCAGAACTCGACCTGAAAACAGTCGAGATGACACCTGAAGAGGCTGCCGATAAAGTCATCGAATTGCTTAAACAGAAGCAGATGATTTAACACTTATCGCCGCGAGGTACCCAAGGGGCATACCAGCGCGCCTCCCACAACAGCAGCATGCTATAGCTACACCTGTGGGAGGGACGCTAGCATGCCCTCTGGGTACCTCGTCGCGATAAAACCATCAGATGGTACGAGCTTCGCCTCGCACAACAAAAGCTAAACCCAAACAGCATCCCATAGGGGATACTCCTTTACACTGCTCACCAACCCCGCCCTAACCGGGTTCATCACAAGATATCGGGCAATACTTGCCAGATCATCCCCATTTCTGACGGCATGATCATGAAAACCATCCTGCCAGACCGGCCCATTTGAAATTATCTGTGATTTAATCTTGCGGGAGGAAACAGACTTAACTGACTGCACCGTGCGGCTTAGCAGTTTAGATTTTAACTGCACCAGCCAATGAACATGATCAGGCATTACCACAAACGCCAGCGTTTCAGAATGCTCTGACTCACGCCTGAGGACATCAACAAAAAGCCTGCCCAGTTCAAAGTCTTTGAAAACAGGCTTTCGCTGAAGTGTTACAAAAGTAACCAGATAGATTTGACCGGCTTCCGAAAACCGGCCTTTACGCAAAGCAGATGAATTCCCTTTCATCACATTCTCCTTTTTGGATTAATCGCCGCGAGGTACCCAGAGGGCATACCAGCGCGCCTCCTACAAAAGCATATTGCTACCACAACACCTGTGGGAGCGACGCCCCCGTCGCGAT
>NZ_FOGB01000019.1:25133-37050 GCF_900111095.1 Amphritea atlantica
AGTTTCAATAATCAACTAAGCCCTCCCATACTGATCTTCCAGGCGCACGATATCATCCTCTCCCAGATAGGAACCGGACTGAATCTCGATCAGCTCAAGCTCGACTTTGCCCGGGTTTTCCAGGCAGTGGATCTCACCTAACGGGATGTAGGTGGACTGGTTTTCAGTCACCAGGAAGGTTTCCTCCCCTTTGGTGACCCTCGCAGTTCCACTCACCACAATCCAGTGTTCGGCGCGGTGATGATGTTTCTGCACAGATAAACGCGCACCGGGCTTAACCGTAATGCGCTTCACCTGATAGCGGTCACCCAGATCGATCGAATCATACTTGCCCCAGGGGCGGTACACTTCGCGGTGCTGGAAGGTTTCATTACGACCCGCCCCCTTAATCTCAGCAACGATCTTCTTCACATCCTGAATCTTGTTTTTATCCGCCACCAGCAGCGCATCGGGGGTATCAACAACGATCAGGTTATCCACACCCAGGATGGTCACCAGCCGGTTTGAAGACATAACAAAAGAGTCGCTGGTGTCGTGGGCGATCACATCCCCATCCAGCACATTACCCCGGCCATCTTTAGCCTTGATCTCCCACAGTGCCGCCCAGCTACCGACATCGCTCCAGCCAGCGTCCAGCGGTAGTACTACAGCGCGGTCGGTCTTCTCCATCACCGCATAATCCACCGACTCATCCGGACAGGCTTCAAAGGCCGCACTGTTTACCCGGACAAAATCCATATCCGCAGATGTATCAGCCATCGCCTTTTGACAGGCTTCAAGAATATCAGGGCGGAATTTACCCAGCTCTTCCAGATAACGGTCAGCCCGGAACATAAACATACCGCTATTCCAGTAATAGCCATCTTCAGCCAGATAAGATTCCGCAGTCTCCAGATCAGGCTTCTCAACAAACGCTGATACAGGGAAAGCCTCAGATAATGCATCCTGCCCTTCCCCGCCCGCTGGCATCGGCTGATTAACCTCGGCTTTGATATACCCATAACCGGTTTCAGGATGGGTTGGCACAATCCCAAAAGTCACCAGACACCCTTCCTGAGCCAGAGGCTGCGCTTTAGCTATAGCATCACGAAAAGCTGCTTCGTCTTCAATAACATGATCGGCTGCCAACACTAGTAATATAGGGCTTTGTTGCTCGTCGTCCTTTCGGACATCGGACAAGCGCAGCGATCGGACCTCAGACTCGGCTTGTAAAGCAGCCAGAGCAATCGCCGGAGCGGTATTGCGTCCAACCGGTTCGAGAAAAACGGAACAGGGCTGGTTCATCACCCGCATCTGCTCTGCGGCCAGAAAACGATGCTCCTCATTGCAGATCAGGCTCACCTGATCAACCGCGCCCAGACGCTTAACCGTCTCCTGCAACATTGAAAGATTGCTGTTCAGCTGTAAAAACTGCTTAGGATACTGAGTACGGGAAAGAGGCCACAGGCGGGTACCGGAACCACCGGCCATAATTACAGGGATCATACGGAATATCCTTTTTCGTTCATGAAATACCACTTTGAATGAATATGTACATCATCAGCACCTAATAGTTCGGTTTCGCTTAACCATTGATAATCACTGTGCTGTTCAACAGGCAGCGCTGACACAGACTCGCTCAATTCTATTACAAATGCGTTAACAACGTAATGTGTCGACACCGCATCACTCAAAGCGCTGTCATCATAGAAATGTTCATACAGCCCCAGATATCGGGCGCTCTGAATCGGCACTTTAATACCAAGCTCTGCCTCAGTCAGGCGTAGAAACGCATCCGCCAGGGTTTCATTCTTCAACACCCGGCCACCCGGCACAAACCAATAATCTTTAGCGGGTTTATTCAGCCTTTTACCCAGCAAAACACTGCCATCAGGATCTTTTACAACCAGATCAATCGAGATCAACGGCGTGGAATCGACGACTAAACGAAAATTATCAGATGTTAAGTAGCTATTACTCATATACGAACATCGCCTTATTCGGATTGTAAAATGAAGATCGCTTCGCTAGCCCGAACATTGCATTTGTCCGAACGCAGCCTTCGCCTGCTTGTCCGCTTTTTCGGACGACGGACAAGCGAAGCGCTCGGACATCTGACCTCGGCTCTTACCCCCGAAAATCATCCTGATGCTGTAAAAACCACTCATAGGTCATCGTCAGGCCCTCTTTCAGGCTGATTGAATGCTTCCAGCCCAGGGCATTGAGTTTACTGACATCCATCAGCTTACGGGGGGTGCCATCCGGCTTGGTTGAATCAAACACAACCTCCCCCTCAAAACCCACAACCTCAGCCATGGTCAGTGCCATCTCAGCGATGGTGCAATCTTCGCCGGTACCGACGTTAAGGTGTGACAGCATGGTTTCGGTGTTGGCCTGATAAGTCTCAACATCGGCATTCATCACGAATACAGACGCCGCGGCCATATCATCCACATGCAAGAACTCACGCATCGGTTTACCAGTACCCCATACAACCACTTCAGCATCACCCGCCAGTTTTGCTTCGTGGAAACGGCGCATCAGTGCAGGGATGACATGAGAGTTTTCCGGGTGGAAGTTATCGTTTTCACCGTAGAGGTTAGTGGGCATTACACTGCGGTAATCCACACCATACTGACGATTATAAGATTCACACATCTTAATACCGGCAATCTTGGCAATGGCATAAGGCTCATTGGTGGGTTCGAGCACACCGGTCAGCAGAGCGCTTTCCTGCATCGGCTGTTCAGCCAGCTTCGGGTAGATGCAGGACGACCCCAAAAACAACAGTTTCTTAACACCGGACTGATACGCGGAGTGGATCACGTTATTCTGAATCGTCAGATTCTGGTAGATAAACTCAGCCGGGTATTCATTGTTCGCCCAGATACCGCCCACTTTAGCCGCAGCCAGATACACCTGATCGAATTTATGTTCATCAAAGAAGCGGGCAACATCGCTCTGAGACAGCAGATCCAGCGCCTGCCGACTGGCGGTTATCACCTCAACCGAATCATCAGCCGCCAACTGGCGACAGATAGCAGACCCCACCATACCGTTATGGCCCGCTACAAAAACTTTAGTCATATTTTTAAATCCTTAAAAATAGAAGTCCGAACGCTTCGCTTGTCCGCATTTTCAGACCTCGGACTTCTGCCCTTCCGGACCTCGGACACGCGAAGCGATCGGACCTCGGACTTCGGCTCTCAACCTTCCAGAGCAACGCTGACGTCATAACCGTGCTTTTTCAGCAGGGCGTGTTGCTTGGCATTGGTCAGGTCGTTCTGCACCATCTCTGCACACATCTCTTCAACGGTAATTTCCGGTGTCCAGCCCAGTTTCTCTTTTGCTTTGGACGGATCACCCAGTAGGGTTTCCACTTCAGCAGGACGGAAGTACTTAGGATCAACCCGCACAATCACATCACCCACCTTGACTGCAGGCGCGTTGTCACCTTCAACGGCAACCACTTCAGCATACTCATCAACGCCTTCCCCTTTAAACTCAAGGGTAACGCCCACTTCAGCAGCTGACATGCGCACAAACTCACGTACGGAGATCTGCTTGCCGGTAGCGATCACAAAGTCTTCCGCCTGATCCTGTTGCAGCATCATCCACTGCATCCGCACGTAGTCTTTAGCGTGGCCCCAGTCACGCAGTGCATCCATGTTGCCCAGATAGAGACATTTCTCAACACCCTGCGCGATATTGGCAACAGCACGGGTAATCTTCCGGGTAACAAAGGTTTCACCCCGGCGAGGGGACTCATGGTTAAACAGAATACCGTTACAGGCATACATCCCATAGGATTCACGGTAGTTTACGGTGATCCAGTAGGCATACATCTTGGCACAGGCATAAGGGGAGCGGGGGTAGAATGGCGTGGTCTCCTTCTGCGGAATCTCCTGCACCTCACCAAACAGCTCAGAGGTGGATGCCTGATAGAAACGGGTCTTTTTCTCCAGCCCCAGAAAGCGGATCGCTTCCAGCAGGCGCAGAGTACCAATCGCATCCACATCAGCGGTATATTCCGGTGATTCAAACGACACCGCCACATGGGATTGAGCGCCCAGGTTATACACCTCATCCGGCTGAATCTGCTGGATGATACGGGTCAGGTTTGAGGTATCGGTGAGATCGCCATAGTGCAGATGAAAGTTAACATTCGCCTCATGAGGGTCCTGATAGAGATGATCGACACGCTGGGTATTAAATGAAGAAGCCCGGCGCTTAATTCCGTGTACTTCATAGCCTTTTTCCAGCAGGAACTCGGCAAGGTAAGAGCCATCCTGGCCGGTAACGCCGGTGATCAATGCAACTTTCTTTGACATCAACTTTTCCTTTCTAATCAGTTAAATTTTTTACCGAGCAACCACTGCTGCAGAAAATAATAGATAAATCGGGGGTTTTGCTTAAGGTATCGCTTCCAGAGGCGTTTCGGTTCGCTGACTAATCTAAACAGCCATTCTAACCCAAATTTCTGCATCCATCTTGGAGCATGCTTCTTACTTCCAGCAATAAAATCATAGGCAGCGCCAACACCAAGCATTACGCAGCGAAGTCTATCTTTATGCTCCGCCATCCAATACTCCTGTTTAGGGCAGCCAATACCCACAAAAAGCACATCAACACCGGCGTTATTGATCTCAGTTACAACGGCAGCATCCTCATCAGGGCTAAGCGCGCGGAAAGGCGGAGAATAAGAATAGACAAGTTTTATACCTGGATAAGTCCTGTTCAATTGATCTTTGACTTGTTCAAGCACCATATCTGACGAACCACCATACAAACCAATCTTCAGTTCAGACTCAGCACTTTTCTGGCAAAGAGCCATCATAATATCCTGTCCGCGCACCTGCTGAGCATCTTTGGCACCTAAAAGCTTCTGAGCCCAAAAAATAGGTCTGCCATCAGGTATCACCAGATCAGCTGAATTTACTACCTTACGGAACTCTGTCGAGTCAAATACTTCCATACACATATGGACATTCGATACGCAAACATATGTACTATAGCCATTTAGATCAGGGTCTATAATCTTATCGATGGCATTTTCGATACCCAGAACATGAGTATCCATTTTAAGTATTCTAGAAACGTTATTCATAAAAGAGCTACCAATTATAGTCCGTTTCATAGCCTAATTTTATCAACAAATCACCTGCAACTGACTTAAATAGCTCTTTATGTTTTGGAGTAAACGCTTCACTCCACCCCCCTAAACCTCCCTTTCTTCCTTTTCTATAAGTATGAGATTTGGAAGGATCAAGATTATTACTTGAAAATTTTTCAATATAATCATCTGGCAAATCTAAATTTAAATTCCTAAATATATCCGCTATAATGTCAAGCCTTTTATTTTCGTCACCATCACCTCGCTCCCCAACAATATCCTCGAAACGAATAGAATAAACATTGCTTTTTTCCAACCATGGAAGCCATCTAGAAAAGTCAACACCTAAACTTGGGTTAGAAATATTCATTCCAAAAGAATCGCCAATACTGACACCTTGAATAGAAGCCTCCAAACATTTATCAAAGGTACACAGAGACTCTTTATAATATTTATGTAAAAATATTCTAGGCTCATTGATAACCCAATTTGCATGACTAACTACAATATCTCTGGGGTCTCTATAGATAAAAAACTGTGCCGAACAGACACTATCTAAAAAACTAGACAACTCCAAATCATAGCTAAGATGAGATTTAACTAAGCACCCTTTAGGAAAGGATAAAACTTTACTCTTAATATGCGATCTAGTATTCATTACACCAGATAAGGACTGAACTGATACAATGTCATCCCAGTACTCCACATTTGCGCATTCAGTCAATATTTGAGACAACAAATGTGTCCCACTTTTAGGAAAAGAATTACAGAGAACATAATCTCCGGATCCGCCAAAAGCACTACGTCCTTTAAAATACAGATCACGCAAATTCAACCTAACTCGTTCTATTGCTTGGTAATCCATTAAACCCTCCAAAATTCTCTTTATTTACGCCTATCAAGGCTAATACAAAAATTAAAATTGGTAGTTGATACTGATTTTCGAACCATGCATCAAATGAAATTCCAACCAAGCTCACAAAGAACATACATTGGACCAGTTTATAATCAACATATCTTTTAGAGTAATAAAAAAATCTAAAGAACAATAAAAGCCATATAAAACCCATTTTCACCATCATATCAACAACTGAGTTATGATTACTAATCTTCATAACATTTTCATACTTCAAAAGAAATTCATGATGCCCAATATAATCAAAATCAATCGATCTATAAGGTTCATCAAAACCAACACCCCAAAAAAAATCATCTCCCAAATAATCAAACGCACCACGTATAAAATCACCTCTTATTCCACTATTTTGATCAATAATATATAATTTTTCTAAATATGAAAAATCCATATAGTTAATAAAAAAAGGAAAACAAATAACAAAAAAAATCACACATAGCATTTGAAATCTTGTAAAAGTTATATATGTGGTTAAAATCATAAGAAATACAATCAATAAAAAGCTAGCTCGATCTGAAAGAGAAAAAGCAATTAAAAACCAAACAACTGAAATACAAACCCTCAACCTGAAAGAAGCTTTATTAGAAAAAAAGAAAAAAGATGTAAATAGAAGAAATGTATTAAAATTCATATACGGGGAAAATTCACCATCCCCACCCCGACCGAAAGCAATATTAACTAAAACAGAAGATACACACAAAAGCAAAAAAACAGGAGAGGAAAAAACCTGATAATAATCAACTCTTTTCAGCAAAGAATAAAAAGCAACATAAAAGAAAAACAACTGAAAATAGTTATTCGATTGAGACATAATATATTCATCATAATCGCCCATAAAATACGACCATAACAAAACAAAAGAAAACCAAAAAAACATCAAAAGAAAAAGCTTATATTCGAAATCAACAAGCTTATAATTCAAGAGAATAGAAATCACCGCAACGATGACAAGGAATGACAAAGAGTACCATAAGGAAAGCGCGTCATATGGAAATATAGCAAGAGCAAAAACCAAACATATACTCAATGAACTTTTCCGACACAGAAACTCTGTGACCATTATAAAATTCCATCCAAATCAACTTTAGAATATTCTACTGAAAGAAGCTTTCTTTTCGCTTCCCATGTAAAATTTTCACGTAATCTTCTATTACCCTCCATACCAATAGACATCCTTAATTTATCATCACCATATAGTTTCACTAAGCTAAACGAGAAACCCTTAACTACAGAATCATAAGAGCCAATATCTACAAGCTCTGCGCACGTTCTATCTAAAATCAAAGCTGCACCTTGATGGTTCATTGCAACTACTGGCAATGATGCTTCCATCGCTTCTAATAAAACATTTCCTGACGTATCCTGGACACTTGTAAAAACAAATACTCCTGCTCGATCAAATACCTCCTTCATATCGAGAAAAGGAACTCTCCCCATAAAAACAACTGTCCCATTCTCTATCATATGTGAGGAATACTCTTTCATTTCATTCTCTAACGGACCATCTCCTACAATTGTGAGTCTGATCGGGATAGCACTTCCAATATCTTTAACAATATCAAGCATTATCAGTAGGGCTTTTCTTTCCTCAATACGCCCCACCCATAATATTTCAAATTTCTCTTTTATGGAGTAATCTCTCCTACTCATTTCTCGTGGATTTATTGCTGTTTCCAAACACATACATGATGCATGCTGAATACTAGACAATAGAGACTTTGTTTCATAATTAGCATACATAACCAAGCTAGATTTTTTTAACGCGAAAAAGACTACTGGATTATATTCTGCAAAAAACTTCATCCATTTTCTAGCAACCTGCTTAACCCATTTTTTTGAGTAAACAACTTTTAACTCAGAAGGAGGAACCTGCCCGCCACCTACAGGCCCCCAAATAAACTTAACCTTAGGGAGAAGCCACAAAAAACCGGGAACATCAATATTATTATAGGTCACATGATGAGCAACAATGTATTTATATTTAGCATGTAAAAAAAACGCAAAAAACAAAACAAAAAACTGCCACACAACATAATAAGGCTTAATAACCTTCCAATAATGCCCCTTATTTTCGCAGCCATATAAATCAAAATAATGAAATTTCACATTATCAGGATAGTTTGCAGACTCAATCATATCCTTATTATATCGCCTAGTAATTACATGTATATCATTCCCGCTTAAAGAATACATCTTAAGCCAATTCCACCCAACATATGCTTCCGAACCATTAATAGGATCGCAAGCAAAAGCAGACAGCAATATTTTCATAAAAAAAACACCTGAAATATAAAGAAATTAAAAAAATAACTCTTACTTAAAATATCTACAACATCCGACTCGAAGAACAAAAACATAAACCATACAACACCCAAGAAGAAACAAGTAATTATAAATAGCAATATCTACTGGAGAAACGCCTTCAGAGCCAGGTAATAAAAAAAACAAATCAACGAGATACGACATTAAAGACCCAAATGACATAACTAAACAGAAGTTATAAAAACCACCGACAGCCTTCACACTATATAGAACAAACTGCAAACTAAAAGCAAATATAGCAACTCCTGCAAGCTTTAATAAATAATAAAAATCCACATCATTATCATAAAAAACATTGAACAACTTAAAGCAATCTAAAGCAAGCCAAACAAGAACCATATATACTATATTAATAACAAAGCCATAAGAATAAAATTCGAGAATACAACCTCTTATATTGTCAACAGTAGTACTAACTTTCTTCATAAGCATTAGCAATATTAAAATATTCAGCGTCATTAATGGCAAAATAAAGTTTAAATATATCTTAAATCTTCCGAGGTCTTCTACACTCCCATAAGAACTCCAATAAACAAATATAGAATTTAATGGATACCAACCTACTATTGACAACAGTAAAAAAACAAAGCCATCACGTTTAAATCTCACAAAAAAGCTATCACTATTTTCAATCGTACTGTTTTCATTTTTTACCATAAACACACAGACTAATATTGAAAATATGGCAATTACACAGAAATAAACTGGAACAATAAAACTCTGAATATCAAAGGAATATACTGCAAGAACAAGCGCCCCAATTACAATCAAATAAAGAGCAGAAACCAACAGAGCGTACTTTCCTAAACCTTTCGACATAAAATATCGTCGAGCAAGCCAAATACCTGAAATACCCCACCCAAAAACAACAAAAAAAATATCACTAAGAATCTCACTATCCCAATCTATAACAAACACAAAAAAAACGTTAGCAAGCATCCACAGAAATATAATCTCCTTATAGGCATCAAATAAATTCAAACAGGATCTATTGACAAAAAGATGTTCTATAACAAGTGAATTTATTATGGTTTGAAACAGCGCAATGAGAGATAAAAGTATCGAGAATTCCCCATAACTCTTTATATCCATAGCTAAAGATAAAACAAATAACAAAACAAAGTTTGTTCCAGAAAAGACCCCTTGATCAACAACAGAAAAGAGCTTATTTTTCATTCGAAAAAATCCATAAAAGGCACCACAGGAACTAGTAAATATCCTTAGAAATCAGACTCAACGGCGTCTTAATCAAGATCTTAATATCCAGACTCAACGACCAGTTATTGATATATGCCAGATCAAACTCCACCCGCTTTTCCATCTTATCCAGGGTTTCGGTTTCCCCGCGATAACCACTGATCTGAGCCAGGCCGGTAATGCCCGGTTTAATCCGGTGGCGCGCCAGATAGGCATTCACTTTATCGGAGTAATAATCGTTATGGGCCACAGCATGGGGCCGGGGGCCGACCAGGGACATGGTGCCCTGGAGTACGTTGATAAATTGCGGTAGTTCGTCAATAGAGGTGCGGCGGATAAAGGCGCCGATTTTCGTAACCCGGGAATCGCCTTTGGTGGCCTGCTTCACCTCTTTATCATCATGCAGGCGCATACTGCGGAATTTCCATACCTTGATTATTTCACCATCGAAGCCGTGACGGTCCTGTTTAAAGAATACAGGTCCTTCGGACTCCCGTTTGATCAGGATGGCGACAATTAACATCAGCGGACTGAATGCCACCAGTGCGATGGCGGCCAGCACTTTATCCATAGCGCTTTTCAGCATGATGTGGCTGCGGCGGGAGGTCATCGGGCTTTCATTAAGGGAGATCAAAGGCATACCCGCGACTTCGCGGATGGAGTGGTTGAGCAGACTAAGACCGAAGATATCCGGCACCCAGATAACATCAACATTCATATCCAGCAAATCGATATGCAGTGCTTCAATAATATCGGATTCGGCCACCGGCAGTGCCACATAGACCCGCCGTATTTTGAACTCTTTAATCAGCAACCTTAGATTTTCTGCCCCCCCTAACAGCGGCAGGGGCAGATCGATCACCTCATCGTCCTGCAGTGGATCATCATCGGATTGGATAAAGCCCATCACCCGGTCAGGCAGCCAGCGATTGCTGTTGAGATTATTCACCAGATTAACTGCCATATCCCCGGTGCCGATAACCAGTGCCGGCAGTTCGCGGGAGAACATGATTTTATAGCGTTTATAGAGAGCGCTCAGCAGATTCATACTGATCAGTTGCAGGATATAGCCGGATACGGCCCACTCTATCAGCACTTCGCGGGAGAAACTTTCACCGCTTTTTGTGACAAAACCCACCAGCGCCAACAGCAGTAACACGTGAAACCAGGCGGTCAGCAGCCGCAGTGCGCTTTTATAAAAGCCCAGTGACTGACGATAGACGCCACGCCGTCGGTAGATGATCCAGACACACAGCAACGCCACCACTGCTAACAAACGATAGTTAGCCGGCACATCGCCTACTTTGAGAAAGGTAAAAAAGAACAGCGTACCACAGACAATCACCAGGTCAGCAAAGTGCTGCACCCAGAATGCCAGTGACTCATGATTGTTTAATAGCCGTCGCTTACGCGCGACAGTGCCATATTGCGTGACGCTGATATTCATCTGCCTGCAACCCCTGACCGATTCCGTATAGCGCGACTCATATCTCCGTGAATCCATAATCGCGCCGTAACTTTTTACACCCGCTACGTTACTGATATATTAACCACCAGAAGATTGTGCAGCGCAACAAAAAAGTCGTAATAATTTTACTCTTTTTCATTGTGCAACCGCAAATTTTGTTTACATCTGGCGACAGTGGTTGTTAGAATCTATTTATTCTTATCACTAAAAGTTTCGGTCGTTATGGCCATAACAAGGAGCAAGCTACTATGCGCCGTTTAATTATTGGTGTTGTAGCAGGGATGTTGTTGCCGTTGTACCCTGCCTTCGCTGACTCTAATGACACGATCATTAGTCAAATCCAGGAGGCTACTCAGGACGCTTCCACACCTGAGCAGATTTCTGCAGCTATCGAAGATATGCTGGCTAACGCTGAGTCTCCTGAACAGCAACAGGCCATTCTGACCGCTGCGATGAGCGTGTATTCTGCCGATGCGGATGCACTGGCTGCCATCGGTTCAGCTGCGAATAATACGGGTATTTCACCTGATGTCGTTACCCAGTCTGCACTGGCGGCCAATGTGAGCCCCACCGACGTACTGGCAGCGACCGCTGCGGGTAACGGCAACGGACAGGGCCCAGGAAATGGTAACGGTCAGGGTAATGGCCAGGGCCTTGGTATTGCGCCCGGACAAACCGGCAACCCGGTTACACCACCGCCATTCGGTAATAATGGTGGCGGCGCTGGCGGCGGCACTGGTAGCCCCAGCTGATCGCTGATATCAAACCGTTAAAAAAGCGCTTTTCAGCGCTTTTTTTTTGGTTCATAGCCCAAAATAACAAAAGCCCTTCTCTGCGGATCATTGTGCCCTTTGGGTACTAAAACCAACCACTCTTAAAAGATATCTCACCACCGAGAACACAGAGTACACCGAGGCAAAGA
>NZ_FOGB01000019.1:37768-67576 GCF_900111095.1 Amphritea atlantica
CTCACCACCGAGAACACAGAGTACACCGAGGCAAAGATAGCTATAACAAAAGCTCTTCTCTGTGTTCCTCTGTGTCCTCTGTGGTTAACAGCTCTTGCTCTGAAAAAAAGCTCTTACAAAAATCCCTTCTCTGTGCCCTTAGCATGCCCTTTGGGTTCTGTGGTGACGTGCTCTTCTTTAGAATCTTATCGCCCCTGGTACCCAGAGGGCATGCCAAAGAGGCTTCTACAATACATCCTCCTCCGTAGGAACCACGCCCCGGAGCGATAAAACTTCGCGGAGAAAACTCAGAGGCACCTTTTTTCTATCTGTTTTTTCTGTTTCTATAGCCTGACGCTGTATTTACGGTAGAATCACCGGCTTACAGATCAGCTAATGCACTCAGGATTATCGGCTGCAAGGACTCAGGCGTTGAACAGCTCTACCGCTTCACACAGATCTTCCGTTTCAGACACCCCAGACACCTCGCTGTTTTATAGTTTTCTGGTCCTGCTGGTGTGGATTCCTCTGCCACTGGGCAGCAATAAACCCTGGGCTGTCAGCCTGCTCTGCTTTGCCGTATTTACCCTCGCGATTATCTGGCTGCTGTTATTTATCCGTCAGCGCATCAACCTGACACCCACTTTTCTCAGCAGCCTGCCAGTTGCTGCGCTACTGCTATGTGCCCCTTTATGGGCTTTGCTGCAGGTGCTGCTTAATATCACCATTGATGCCGCAACCACCCTGCAGGATGCCCTGCTGGGTTGCGCCTTAGTGGGCCTGTTCTGCCTCACCACCCTGCTGGTGCGCAGCAAGCGACGCATCAGATTGCTCTGCTATGCACTGGTCGGCAGCGGGCTGTTTCAGGCGGTTTATGGCAGCATGATGACCCTGACAGGCGTTGAATATCTGTTTTTTGTGGAAAAAGAACATTACCGGGGCCTGGCAACCGGCACCTTTGTTAACCGCAACCACCTGGCGGGCTATCTGGAACTGACGCTGTCGGTGGGCATAGGGATGATGATATCGACGCTGGATGGCGTGCGCTCGGTAAACTGGCGTGATTTCTTTCGCCGGACACTGACCACACTACTGGGTAATAAAGCCCGGCTGCGGATTATTCTGGTGATGATGGTGGCCGGGCTGGTGATGACCCACTCCCGCATGGGCAACAGCGCGTTCTTTTCCAGTCTGGCGATTGCCGGTGTTCTGGCCCTGATACTCAGCCGCCGTTCAACCAAAGCGACCATTATTCTGATCAGCAGCCTGATTATTATCGATATCTTTGTGGTCGGCACATTTTTTGGGGTAGATAAAGTTGTCGAGCGTTTAGAGAACACCTCCGAAAATTCGGAAACCCGAGACGAAGTAAACACTTACACTCTGCAAGCGATACAGGACAACCTGTTTACCGGCAGCGGTGCCGGAACCTATTACACCAACTTCCCCGCCTATCGGAAATATGATGTCGGCAGCATCTTTTATGACCATGCCCATAACGACTATTTTGAGTTTGCCAGTGATTACGGTGTGGTTGTCACCGGTTGTTTACTGCTGGCTGTTCTACTGGTGTTTATCTCTGCTATCAGGGCGCAGATAAAACGCCGCAATCCCCTGATGCGGGGCCTCGCTTTCAGCGCCACCATGGCGATTATCGCCCTGGCGATTCATTCAACAGTCGACTTTAATCTGCAGATACCAGCCAATGCCGCCACGTTTGTGGTGATTTTAGCCTTAGGGCAGATCTCACTTCATCTTAAGAGCCGGGGACATAGAAGCCGAGGTCCGTAGTCCGAGCGCTGCGCTTGTCCGAGATCAGGAAGAACATGAATTCTTGCCTGTAGGGGCCCCTTTAGCATGCCCTCTGGGTACCAGGGGCGATAAAATCTATCGCGGCGGGACGCCGCTCCTACAACACATCACACTCCGTAGGAGCCCCGTCCCGGGGCGATAAAACCTATCGCGGCGGGACGGGGCTCCTACAGGGTGCCAACATCTGGTTTTCCCCTTCGGGCGATAAAACCATCGCTATTAAGGAATAATGATTTCGGTTTCTGGTGTGATCTTTTTTAACTCCCCTTTCAACACCTGCTTCGCTTCTTTATCCCCATGGACTATACGGATCTCCTTGGGCTTGAAACGCATCCTTTTAACAAAATTAATCAGGTCTTTTTGATCGGCATGGGCTGAATAACCACTGATGGTATACACCCCTGCCCGGATATCGATCTTCTCGTTATCAAGATGGACATAGCCACCAGTTGGGCCATATTTCTGAATATCATGCCCGGGGGTACCTTTGGCCTGATAGCCGACAAATAGCACCTCCGTCCGCGGGTCTGGCAGAAGTGCTTTAAGATAGTTAACGATCCGTCCACCCGCGCACATGCCGCTGGCAGCGATGACAATGGCTGGTCGGCCACTGCTTTTGAGGTAGTTCACCAGCTTCAGGTGCTGGCTATGTGAATCTATTGTGATCAGTTGCTCAAAAGCCAGTGGATGCCGCCCATGCTGCTTGCGTGTTTTTGCCTCAGCATCCCAGAGAGTGCTCAGTTCTCGATAATGCTGAGTGAATTTAGCGGCCAGAGGCGAATCGACGATCACATCGATATTTTCCCAGGCAGAGCCTTTCTGCCGGTGGATAATATCTTCCAGCTCGTAGAGCAGTTCCTGCGTTCTGCCGATGCTGAAGGCCGGAATCAGCACCGTGCCCGCATCTTTCAGACAATGGGTGATAATATTCTCAAGCTGTTTGCGCCGGTTACGCCGGTTTTCATGAAGCTTGTCGCCATAGGTGCTTTCTATTATCAGCCGGTCGGCGCGCCAGGGTGCTTGCGGAGCAGGAAGTAACGGGGCATAGGGAGCGCCAAGATCCCCTGAGAACAGGATAATCTCTTTTTTATCATCGACGCTGCACTCAAACTCGATATAAGCGGACCCCAGAATGTGACCAGCGGGCTTAAAGCGAAATCTCAGCCCCTCTACCGATTCAACCGGATACCACTGTTTATACTCTACGGGCTGGATCTGTTGTGACAACAGATTAAGAAACTGACGGATTAAGGTTGTATTGCGTGTAACACCGATCTTCAGTGCATCTTCCAGCACTAACGGTAATAACCGGGCCGTCGCTTTGGATACGTAGACAGGCCCGTTAAAACCTGCAGCCATCAGCGAAGGGATTCGTCCGACATGATCGATATGACAATGGGTGATAAACAGTGCTTTAACGCTGGTTACAGGGAAGTCGAGCTTGAGATTATCCGATTCAGCACCTGAAGCCTCTGCGCCCTGAAACATGCCGCAATCGATCAGCACGCTGGTGTTGTTATCTAACACAAGCTCATGGCAAGAGCCGGTTACGCCTGTAGTTGCGCCGTGGTGTTTTATATTAATCATATGAACATTCCTTGTTCTTAAAATGCGTAGATTGTAGGAGGCGCGCTGGTATGCCCTTTGGGTACCTCGCGGCGATTATTTTTAAATTGTGCCACCTGATAGATTTATCGCGACGAGGGCGTCCCTCCCACAAGTCCTTGTCACACAGTAGGAGCCCCGTCCCGGGGCGATAAAACCTCGCACGGATACCCAAAAGGCGTGCTAAGCGCACCGGGTAAATTCATTTAAAAAGCTCTTCTCTGTGGACCTCTGTGTCCTTAGCATGCCCTTTGGGTACTGTGGTAAAACGCTCTTCTTTAAAATCTTATCGCCCCGAGACGGGGCTCCTACAACACATTCTCCTCCGTAGGAGCGATAAAACCTCGCGGCGTTTTATCGCCGCGGGGGCGCGCCTCCCACAAGTCCTTGCCACACAGGAGCGAGTCTGAGGTCCGCTGACAAGCATAGCGTTCGGCTTTAACCGTAAAACCCTTTATACCATTCCACAAACTTTTGCATGCCGTCTTCGATGGTGGTGCTGGGTTTGAATCCTACGGCGTTTTGCAAACTGTCGATATCAGCATAGGTGGCGGGTACATCACCTGGCTGCATCGGCAGGTACTCTTTTTTCGCTGTTTTTCCGGCAGCGCTTTCAATCGCTTCGATAAAGCGGCTGAGTTCGATCGGTTCATTATTGCCGATATTGAATACCCGGTAGGGGGCACTGCTGCTGTCGGGGCTGGTTCTTGGATTGTTTTCATCCGCCTGAGGGATAACATCCTGAATGCGGATTACCCCTTCAACGATATCATCCACATAGGTGAAGTCGCGCAGCATCTTACCGTGGTTGAACACTTTGATGGGACGGTCTTCGAGGATCGCGCTGGTGAACAGGAACGGTGCCATATCCGGGCGTCCCCAGGGGCCGTAAACCGTAAAGAAACGCAGGCCGGTGGTGGGGATACCGTAGAGATGCGAATAACTGTGCGCCATCAGTTCATTGGACTTTTTCGTGGCGGCATACAGTGACACAGGATGATCAACACCGTCAGCGGTGGAGAACGGCATTTTGGTATTCATGCCATACACCGAAGAGGAGGAAGCATACACCAGATGCTTTACATTGTTCTGACGGCAACCTTCCAGAATGGTCATCATGCCGGTCAGGTTGGAATCAACATACGCAAATGGATTTTCCAGTGAATAACGCACCCCGGCCTGAGCCGCCAGATGGATAACCCGGTCAAAACCACTCTCTGCAAACAGCTTCGCCATCCCTTCGCGGTCGGCCAGATCCAGTTTTACAAAGCTGAATTCTGGGTACTGCTCCAGACGCTGCAGACGGGCTTCTTTCAATGCAGGATCGTAGTAATCGTTCAGGTTATCCAGCCCGATCACTTTATGCCCTGCCTGACAGAGGCGCTCTGATACAAAGTTGCCGATAAAGCCGGCGGCGCCGGTGACGAGATAGGTGAGTTGCATATTGATGTTAACCCGGAAGGATAAGAATTTAAGATGGGCTAATTATCGCCGCTGGAAGCGGCTCCTACAAGTCAGGATTTTTCGCGACGGGGGCGTCGCTCCCACACAGGCAAGTGAAACTCTGTAGGAGGTACGCCCTCGTGCCGATTTTAGCCTTGTTTAATAGACAACCCCCGGCCTATCGCATAGTAGCTGAAGCCCCGGTCTGCTAAACGCACCGGATCATAGAGGTTACGGCCATCGAAGATAACCGGTTCAGACAGCTGCGCTTTGATCAGATCGAAATCCGGTGCCCGGAAGCTTTGCCATTCGGTACAGATCACCAGCATATCCGCGCCATTCAGGGCAGCTTCTTTGGTGCCCATCAGATTCAGATCGGCGCGGGAACCGAAGATACGCTGGGTTTCTTCCATCGCTTCCGGGTCATAGGCCTGCACTTTCGCACCCGCTTCCCAGAGCAGCTGCATCAGCACCCGGCTGGACGCTTCGCGCATATCATCGGTTTTCGGTTTGAACGAGAGCCCCCAGAGAGCAACGGTTTTGCCAGCGATATCACCGTTAAAGTGACGGTTTATCAGCTCAAACAGCTTGGTTTTCTGTTTCGCATTTACCGCTTCAACCGCTTTCAGAATTTTAGAATCGTAACCGATCTGTTCAGAGGTTTTCACCAGCGCCTGAACATCTTTCGGGAAGCAGGAACCACCATAACCACAGCCCGGATAGATAAAGTGGTAACCGATCCGTTCATCAGAGCCGATACCGTTGCGGACATTCTCAATATCTGCCCCTACCATCTCCGCAATATTGGCCATCTCGTTCATAAAGCTGATTTTGGTTGCCAGCATGCAGTTGGCCGCATATTTAGTCAGCTCGGCACTGCGAACATCCATAAAGATGATGCGGTCGTGGTTGCGGTTAAAGGGCGCATAAAGCTCGGTCATCACATCTTTAACGTGGTCGCTGTCGGTCCCGATAACAATCCGGTCCGGACGCATGCAGTCACTGACCGCGGCCCCCTCTTTGAGGAACTCAGGGTTGGAGACCACATGATATTCCAGCTCAGCACCACGGGCCGCCAGGGTTTCGGCGATGGTTGCTTTGACCTTATCACCGGTCCCCACAGGCACGGTGGACTTATCGATGACGATGCGCGGCCCAGACATATAAGTGGCGATGGTTTTTGCCACGGCCTGAACATACTGAAGATCGGCAGAACCATCCTCATCCGGGGGGGTACCCACGGCGATAAACTGAAGCTCACCAAACTCAACGGCTTCTTTGGCATCGGTGGTGAACAGCAGACGACCAGCTTCGTAGTTTGACTGCACCAGAGGTGTCAGGCCGGGTTCATAGATCGGGATGATGCCATTTTTGAGGTTTTCTACCTTCTGCGCATCCACGTCAACACAGCAAACCTCATGACCGACTTCAGCCAGGACCGCCGCCTGAACCAAACCTACATAACCTATACCAAAAACAGTAACTTTCATGTGCTGAGTACCCTTTTACAGCAATTTATCTGGTCAGAATGATACCAGCCTTAATGCCGCATTTGCGAAATTTATCCCGACCAAACCGAGCGGTATATTATGGCGGAGATATTACCATAGGATGACCTGAGAGCCGAAGTCTGAGAGCGGAGGTATGAAGATGTAATTCTGGTGGGAGGCGCGCTGATATGCCCTTTGGGTACCTCGCGGCGATAGCTTTTGAATTGTACCTGCTGATGGTTTTATCGCCGCGGGGGCGCGCCTCCCACAAATCTTTCCCTCAAATCTCCCACTAAAAGCACCTGTTACTAAGGTGCCAATATCTGATTTCCCATTGTAGGAGCTCCTTTAGCATGCCCTCTGGGTACCTGGGGCGATAAAAACATTGCTGCTGGTACCCGGCATGCTAAGCGCAACGGGCAGGTTCATTTTGAACGCCTTTCTCTGTGGACCTCTGTGTCCTTAGCATGCCCTTTGGGTACGGTGGTAAAACACTCTTCTTTAGAATCTCATCGCCCCTGGAAGGGGCTCCTACAACACATTCCCACCCCGTAGGAGCCCCTTTGGCATGCCCTCTGGGTACCAGGGGCGATATCGCAATCGCGAGTCAAAAAAAAGCCCCTGCTCAATGATGAGTAGGGGCCCGAGTCATGGGTACAAGAATAACCATGGAAACTATAAAAAATAAGGTTGATACGACAGCCTGCACACTGCCGTATCTGGCCCGGTGTTTTACCACCGAACCTCCGGTGACCTGCCGCCCGAAGGCGTTGGGTAACCGGAATTCAGGTAATCACGGAAAAATCCGGATTACATAACCATGCGACGGACATCGCTCAGCAGCTGGTTGAGGTAGGTCAGGAAGCGACCCGCATCACTGCCGTTAATCGCACGGTGATCGTAAGACAGGCACAATGGCAACATCTTACGTGGTTCAAACTCCTTACCGTTCCAGCGCGGTTCGATATCCGCTTTGGAAACACCCAGAATGGCCACTTCAGGGGCATTAACGATTGGCGTAAAGCCAGTACCGCCAATACCGCCCAGGCTTGAGATGGTGAAGCATGCGCCCTGCATCTCAGTTGGCTTGAGCTTACGATCTTTGGCTTTACCCGCCAGTTCAACCGCTTCCAGCGACAGCTCGTAGATGCTCTTCTTGTCTGCGTCCTTAATAACAGGAACCATCAGGCCGTTCGGAGTATCAACTGCCATACCGATGTTGACATACTTCTTGTAAACAATGTGCTCACCGTCGGCATGCAGCGAAGCGTTAAACTTCGGATGCGCTTTCAGGGCGATCGCAATCGCTTTCAGCATGAATGGCAGCGGCGTCAGCTTCACTCCGTTACGGGCCGCTTCGTCTTTCATCTCGGCACGGAACGCTTCCAGATCGGTAATATCCGCTTTATCAAACTGAGTCACATGGGGGATGTTCAGCCAGCAGCGGGACATGTTGGCCGCCGTCAGCTTGTGGATCTTGGACATCTTCTCCATTTCGATCTCACCAAACTGGCTGAAATCGACTTCAGGAATTGCAGGAATACCCGAACCGCCAGTCACCGCAGCAGCCGGTTTCTCGGCCAGCTGTTTCAGGGCACCTTTAACGTAGGCCTGAACATCCTCTTTGAGGATACGCCCACGTGGACCTGTACCGGAGACCAGAGAGAGATCAACACCGAACTCACGGGCCGTGGCACGAACCGCCGGACCTGCGTGAACGTTCTTGTTTTTCTTCTCCAGGGCTTCACGATCAACACTGCCCCTTGCAGCAGGCGCAGGGGCTGCCGCTTTCGCCGGAGCAGGTGCAGGTGCAGCCGGTGCAGATGCTGCCGCAGGTGCTGGAGCCGCAGCGGCGGCCGGTGCAGGCGCTGCT
The DNA here is from genome assembly GCF_900111095.1 of Amphritea atlantica. Lineage (GTDB taxonomy): Bacteria > Pseudomonadota > Gammaproteobacteria > Pseudomonadales > Balneatricaceae > Amphritea > Amphritea atlantica. The sequence continues at coordinate 45,971 of NZ_FOGB01000019.1, forward strand.
CCGCCTGCCACTTCCAGTTGCATCAGCAGCTGACCTTCGTTGACCTGATCACCCTCGTTAATTTTCATGGACTTAACCACACCAGCTTTCGGGGCGGGCACTTCCATCGACGCTTTGTCGGTTTCCAGCACGATCAGGGAATCGCCTTCGGCAACGGTGTCGCCATCCTTAACCAGCACTTCAACCACATCAACGTCGGTGGCTCCGCTCAGGTCTGGAATCAGCACATCTTCAACGCCACCCGCCGTTGGGGCAGGCGCAGCCGCAACAGGAGCAGGCGCTTCAGTCGCAGCGGGTTCGGCAGCAGGTGCCGGCGCGGCGGCCGCAGGCGCAGCACCTTCGATCTGCAGATCACACAGGTGATCGCCTTCGTTGGTGGTGTCGCCCTCTTTGATCTTCATCGATACCACGACACCGGCTTTCGGTGCAGGTACTTCCATTGAGGCTTTGTCGGTTTCCAGCACGATCAGGGAATCACCTTCCGCAACGGTGTCACCATCCTTCACCAGGACTTCAACCACATCAACGTCGGTGGCACCACTCAGATCGGGCACCAGTACTTTCTCAACCGCACTCGCGGCTGCAGGCGCTGCGGCTGGTGCCGGTGTTTCTGCCGCAGGTGCAGGCTCAGCCGCAGGAGCTTCAGCAACCGGAGCAACCTCTTCAACCACCAGACCGGTATCCAGTACCACGATGGCCTGGCCTTCGTTACAGGTACCGTCCGCTTCAACCAGAATCTCTTTCACCGTACCCGCGTGGGTAGATGGCACCTCCATCGATGCCTTGTCGGTTTCCAGAACGATCAGGGAATCGCCCTCAACCACAGTGTCACCAACCGCTACACAGATCTCAACAATATCTACGTCTGTGTAACCACCAATATCAGGAACCGTAATGTTTACAGTACTCACGTTATTATCCTCTCTTAAAAGTTCAGCTTCGGGTTACACAGTCCAGGGGGCTGGTTTTTCCGGGTTTATGCCAAACTTCTGCATCGCTTTGGCTACAACAGTACGCTCAATCTTGCCCTCTTCAGCCAGAGCTGTAAGCGCAGCAACAGTGACGTAGTAACGGTTCACTTCGAAGAACTCACGCAGTTTCGCGCGGGTATCGGAGCGACCAAATCCATCGGTACCCAGTACTTTGTATGTGCGCGGGATATATTCACGCAACTGGTCCGCATAGATTCGCATGTAGTCAGTGGAGGCAATAACCGGACCTTCGTGGCCATTCAGACACTCGGCCAGGTATGAGGTACGTGCTTCCTCTTCAGGGTGCAGCATATTCCAGCGGGCAACACTCTGAGCATCGCGACGCAGTTCGTTAATCGAGGTGGTGCTCCAGATATCGGATTCAACACCGAACTCATCCCGCAGGATATCTGCCGCTGCAATCACTTCACGCAGAATCGTACCGCAACCCATCAGCTGTACTTTCTTATCGGAGTCTTTACCTTCCTGCAGAACATACATCCCTTTGACGATGCCTTCCTCAGCGCCAACCGGCATGGCTGGGTGAGCGTAGTTCTCGTTCATGGTGGTGATGTAGTAGAACTTGTTCTCTTTGTCCTGGAACATCCGCTTCAGGCCGTCCTGTACGATCACGGTCAGCTCGTAACCAAAGGTCGGATCGTAAGAGACACAGTTTGGAATCATCTGCGCCATCAGGTGAGAGTGACCATCCTGGTGTTGCAAACCTTCACCATTCAGTGTGGTACGACCTGAGGTAGCACCGATCAGGAAGCCACGGGCCTGCATATCACCTGCCGCCCAGGCCAGATCCATGATCCGCTGGAAGCCGAACATAGAGTAGTAGATGTAGAACGGCACCATGGTGCAGTTGTTGTTGCTGTATGAGGTCGCACACGCCATCCATGCAGACATAGCACCGGCTTCGTTGATACCCTCTTCGAGAATCTGACCGGTCTTGGACTCTTTGTAGAACATGATCTGGTCAGAATCGTGCGGTACGTAGCGCTGCCCCGCTGAGGTATAGATACCCAGTTGACGGAACATACCTTCCATACCAAAGGTACGGGCTTCATCCGGCACGATCGGTACAACCCGCTCGCCCATATTCTTATCTTTCACCAGTGTGCTCATCACCCGGTTGAGCACCATCTGGGTGGACATTTCGCGCTTACCGCTGTCTTTCAGCTGTGCTGCGAAGGTATCCAGTGGTGGAATTTCCAGGGCATCAAAGTCGCTGCGACGGGTAGGATAAACACCGCCCAGTTTATTACGACGCTCCATCATGTACTTCATCTCTGCAGAATCAGGAGATGGACGGTAGTATGGAACCTCTTTCAGCTGATCATCGGTCAGCGGAATGTTGTGGTGGTCACGGAAGTCTTTCAGATCATCCATCGCCACTTTCTTCATGGAGTGGGTGTCGTTCTTCGCCTGACCCGACTTGCCGGTACCGTAACCTTTAACGGTTTGCGCCAGAATAACGGTTGGCTGACCCTTATGGTTCATCGCTGCATGGTAAGCTGCGTAGACCTTATAGGGATCGTGGCCACCGCGGTTGAGGTTCATGATGTCATCGTCTGACAGATCCTTAACCATCTCCAGCAGTTCAGGGTATTTACCGAAGAAGTGCTCACGGGTGTAGGCACCACCGTTGGCTTTGTAGTTCTGCAGCTCACCGTCACAGACCTCATCCATGCGCTTTTGCAGCAGACCTTTTTCATCATTTTCAAACAGTGGATCCCAGTGACGGCCCCACAGACACTTGATGACATTCCAGCCAGCACCGCGGAATACACCTTCCAGTTCCTGAACGATCTTACCGTTACCACGAACAGGGCCATCCAGACGCTGCAGGTTACAGTTAACCACAAATACCAGGTTTTCCAGCTGCTCGCGGCCTGCCAGGGAGATCGCACCCAGAGATTCAGGCTCGTCACACTCACCGTCACCCAGGAATGCCCAGACTTTACGCTCGCCACGATTGATCAGGGAACGGGCTGACAGATAGCGCATTACGTGCGCCTGATAGATCGCCTGAATAGGGCCAAGACCCATCGATACAGTTGGGAACTGCCAGAAGTCAGGCATCAGCCATGGGTGTGGATAGGATGACAGGCCCACACCATCGACTTCGCGACGGAAGTTATCCATCTGCTCTTCGGTCAAACGGCCTTCCAGATAGGCCCGGGAATAGATCCCAGGAGAGATATGCCCCTGGAAGAACACCAGATCACCTTCGCGATCGCCTTCAGAGCCGTGGAAGAAATAGTTAAAACCGATATCGTACAGTGTTGCAGAGGAGGAGAAGCTGGAGATATGACCGCCAAGGCCGTCAGAGTTGTCATTGGCGCGCATCACCATCGCCATCGCGTTCCAGCGGATAAAGGAACGGATACGGCGTTCCATAAACAGATCGCCCGGCATGCGGACTTCATCTTTCGATGAAATAGTGTTGCGGTATGGGGTGGTCAGTGTTGAACCTGCGCTAACGCCCATATCAGCAGCTTTTTCACCCAGCTTTTTCAGCAAGTAATGGGCACGCTCTTCGCCTTCATGTTTGGCTACCGATTCAAGCGCTTCAATCCACTCACTGGTTTCAATAGGATCAATATCGTCGATATATTCTTGCACTTTGCCTTTCTCCACTATTCTTGTCTTGTCTTGCACTCAAAACCAGGTATCCCAATCATCCCGGCGTCAGGTAAACTCTGTTAAGAATAGAAGTTATCAGTAAAAAAGCAGGTAAAAAAACAACGATTTCAGTAGAAGCCGATGATTTTACAGATTTTTATCACTTTGCCCTGCCCACTGACACTGCTATAAATGTCTTAATGAGTTCAACAACAGGCTTCATGCTGCACTGCAGCAGGCCTGCCTTTTTTTGTTATCATTTTTATTTTGTAGTAATACTACAAAAAAACAGATTTAATGTCTACATAGATGGTATGAATAGCCATTAATGTAGTTTTTATACATAAGACAGATTACAGCGTTGTTACATCAGCCCGACGCAACGCTCTTTTAAGGCGGGTATTCTCTTTCCCCTGCTCCAGCAGGGCATCTTCCACATAAGCCAGATGATCATGGGCCGCTTTGCGGGCCTTTTCCGGCTCACCTGCCAGGATCGCTTCCATCAGCACAGAATGCTGGAGGTGAATTTTTCCGCGAATATCGCTTTTCGGATAGATATCCTGCAGGTTTTCCCAGATATGCTGACGCAGCAAACTGAACAATGCTCTCATCATGTGCAGCAATACCATATTATGGGTTGCTTCGGCGATTGCCAGATGAAAATCCACATCTGCATACACCTCTTTATCGAACTCCTTACGGTCATGAAACCCCTGCAGGGCATCATAGCGGGCCCGGATATGCTCTTTATCGGCGGGAGTGCTGCGCAGAGCCGCATAATATGCCGACACGCCCTCCAGCGCATGACGAAACTCCAGCAGATCATACTGGGCCTCAGGATGGGTTTTGAACAGCTCCAGCAGCGGGTCAGAGAATGCTTTGCCCAGATCTTCCGAGATATAGGTCCCGCCCCCCTGTCGGCTCACCAGCACCCCTTTCGCCGCCAATTTCTGTATCGCTTCTCTTAATGAGGGACGGGACACTTCAAACTGCTTAGCCAGTTCCCGCTCCGGAGGCAACTTCTGTCCGGGTTTAAGGGTGCCTTCCAGAACCATCTCTTCCAGCTGCCCCATGATGACATCCGAAATTTTGGGTTGCTTCACTCGCTGATACGCCATCTGACCATCTCCGCCAGCCATTAATTTCTCAATTCTGACTCTTTAATTATTAATTTTAAGGACGCTTATGAACGCGACCAAAACCAACAGATAAAGCACCGCCACCCCCGGCAGGCACTTTAAAAGTTGCCAGCACCACCATTTGCAAACTGGTCTGACCATACTGTTTGTTATTGATTTGTATAAAAAATAGCGCTTTTTACAAAAAAGAAGCTAAGTTTATTACTTACAAAAGCATTGACAAGACACCGCGCAAAATTCTAAGGTAGCGACTAATTGCATGGTAAATTGGTATTACCAATTATTCAAGAACAATTTTAAAGGCACCCGAATGGCCTGTTCTGAATCCGGCAAAGAAAGACAAAAACAACAAACATCATGAGGGAAGATCATGAATACATTCGCAAAGGCCCTGGTCTCTGCAGCTGTAATCACAACAGCTATGACGGCAACAACCACAGCAGTACAAGCGGCAGATAAGTTACTTCTGAAAACACCAATCGCTTTCGGATCACACCTGCCCGCACTGGGAACTCCCATTAAGTGGGTCTCTGAACAGTTACCGATTATGAGTGATGGCTCGATTAAGATGAAAATCTACGAGCCGGGCAAACTGGTAGGCGCGAAGGAGATTCTGGGTGCTGTTTCATCCGGTAAAGTAAACTCTGGCTATGCCACCGCAGGTTACTGGCAGGGTAAGATTCCGGCTGCTGCGCTGTTCTCCGCCGTACCATTCGGACCGGAAGCTGGCGAATATATGGCCTGGCTCTATTACGGTAATGGCATGAAACTGTATCAGGAGATGTATGACTCCAACGGTTATAACGTTCACGTTATGCCTTGTGCGATTATCTCCCCGGAAACCTCCGGCTGGTTCAAGAAAGAGATCAATACACCAGAAGATCTGAAAGGTCTGAATATGCGTTTCTTCGGTCTCGGCGCATCGGTGATGGAAAAACTCGGCGTATCCACCTCTCAGCTACCCGGTGGTGAGATCTTCGGCGCACTGGAGAAAGGTGCAATTGATGCCACTGAATTCTCTCAGCCAGCGATTGACCAGCGTCTGGGTCTGTACAAAATCGCCAAATACAACTACTTCCCAGGCTGGCACCAGCAGGCAACTGTCTTTGAACTGCTAGTGAACAAAGATACCTGGAACAGTATGAGTAAGGGCCAGCAGGCTATTCTCGACAACACCTGTAAAGCATCCGTGACTAACGCGATTGCTGAAGGTGAAGCGATGCAGTTTGATGTCATGGCTAAAGCGAAGGAAAACGGCGTGCACATCCGTTACTGGAACGACACCATGCTGAAAACCTTCGAAGATAAATGGAACGAAGTGGTCGCTGAGAAAACCGCTGAGGACCCATTCTTTAAGAAAGTCTGGGATGACCTGAGCACCTTCCGTAAAGGTTATGACCTTTGGGAATCCAACGCATTTCTGCCTCGCGCTAAAAATAACTGAGCATGAAGCAGATATGACTTAGCAACACAGGGGCTGATTAGCCCCTGTGTTTAGTCTGTCGGTTTTAAATCTGTTCTGAAACCTGAGAGCACTCTGCAAAGAGGCGGCCAACGCCGCTGTTTTACAGAGTTTTTTCAAAACTTATTCATATACTGACGTTACAAACGTTAACTCCTAATACAATAAAAAACTGGTAAAGGTGCATTATCGTGAACGAGCCTAACAGCCTGCCTTCGGTCCCTCTGGCGGACAGCATTGACAGGGCCATCCAGAAAATCGGCCATATGATCGCCTGGGTCTATGTCATTCTGGTACTGGTCATTATTACTCAGGTGATTCTGCGAAAAGGGTTTTCTAATGGCCTGATCGTTTTAGAAGAGCTGGAATGGCACTTATATGCACTCGGCGTGATGTTTGGTTTGTCTTATGCGCAGACCACTAACTCACATATCCGGGTCGATCTGTTTTATTCATCTTTCAGATCAAAAACCAAATATATTATTGAAATATTGGGCATCCTGCTGTTAGTGCTGCCTTTTATCTCGGTTATCTTTATCCACAGTCTTGATTTCGTTGCGGATTCCTATCGTATCGATGAACACTCAGAGTCCCCTTCGGGCTTGCCCTATCGCTGGCTGGTCAAAAGTGCTATTCCCGCCAGTATGTTGCTCTTGGGTATCGCGGTAGTGTCACGTCTGTACCGTGACACGGTTTTACTGTTTAAAGGGGACAATGCGTAATGGAAATTAATGAAATTCTTGTTATTGCGATGTTCCTGTCGTTCATCGTGTTACTGTTTACCGGTATTCCGGTGGCCTGGGTTCTCGGCGGCGTAGGCGTTGCCTTTGCCCTGATCGGTTATCTGGCCGACACCTATTTTGATACTATTACCGGGCTGGATTTTCTGACGCTGGGTCTGGTGGTTAACCGCCTGTGGAAGATAATGGACAACTGGATACTGGTTGCCCTGCCGATGTTTATCTTTATGGGGATAATGCTCGACAAATCCGGCGTGGCAGAGCGTCTGATGAACTCTATGCAGGAGTTGTTCGGCCGGGTACGCGGTGGTCTTGCCATCACGGTTACCGCTATCGGTATTATTCTGGCCGCCTCTACCGGCATTATCGGGGCTTCGGTGGTACTGCTGGCCGTCATGTCGCTACCCTCTATGACCAAACAGGGCTATTCCATGCCTTTAGCATTGGGCACCATTGCCAGTGCAGGTACTCTCGGTATTCTGATTCCACCCAGTATTATGCTGGTAATCATGGCCGACCAGTTGGGTCTCTCCGTTGGTGATCTGTTTATGGGCGCAGTATTCCCCGGTCTGATGCTGGGTGCGATGTATATCATCTATATTCTGGTTGTTGGTAAGCTCAAGCCTGAAGCCGCACCGATTCCACCAGATACAAAACCGGTGACCTTTCAGACCGTTGTCTCTGTTCTGAAGGCGGTATTGCCTACCCTGCTGCTGATCTTCGTCGTTCTGGGCTCCATTTTTGGTGGTTTTGCCACGCCAACGGAAGCTTCGGGCGTAGGTGCATTTGGTGCGACCCTGCTGGCAGTGTATAACCGCAAATTCAACTTCCGGGTACTGAAAGAGGTGATGCAGGGAACCTACAACACCACGGCTTATATTTTCGCTATCTTTATCGGTGCCACCTGTTTCGCCCTGGTTTTAAGGGAACTGGGCGGCGATGAGCTGATTGAGTCTTTCCTGACCGGTCTGCCATTTGGTCCTTACGGTATTATCTTCTTTATCCTGGGGGTGATCTTCCTGCTTGGTTTCTTCCTCGACTGGATTGAGATCACACTGATTATTCTGCCATTGCTGGCACCGGTTATCTCCGCACTGGGACTGGATATAGACGGTTATGGTGTAGTCGATAATCCTGAGCTGGTGTGGTTTGTGATGCTGGTTGCGATGGCGCTACAGACCTCGTTCCTGACACCGCCGGTGGGCTTTGCCCTGTTCTATCTCAAAGGTGTTTGCCCGCCGAGTGTTAAGCTGAGCGATATCTATAAAGGCGTTATTCCGTTTATCCTGTTGCAGCTTATCGGTCTCCTGGTGCTGGTTTTCGTCCCGCAACTGGTACTCTGGCTGCCCGCTGCAGCTTACGGCTAAACACTCCCGGTAGCCGCATATATAACATGTTTAGTACAGAAGGAGCCCGTCTCCTTCTGCTGTTCTATTTCATCCGACCTGCGGGTCACACGTTAATCGGGCAGATCCTGAATCACCATTTGAATCAGCAGCTGCCAAGGCGAGGCATTTAAATGAAGCAGGAATATCAACAATTCAAGCAACTATTGCAGGAATTTCTGCCCGCTGAACAGATCATCTCTGATCCGCTTCGCACCCTGGCATATGGAACCGATGCCAGTTTCTACCGGCTGATTCCGCAACTGGTGCTGCGCCCTGAGTCGGAGCAGGCGGTAGCTCGTATTGTAAAGCTGGCTTTCAACCACAGAGTTCCGGTCACCTTCCGCGCCGCAGGGACCAGCCTTTCCGGGCAGGCCATTACTGATTCGGTACTGATCCAGCTGAAAGATGGCTGGAAAGGTTATCAGATAGCCGATGATGCCAGCCGCATAACACTTCAGCCAGGTGTCATCGGTGGCCATGCGAACGGCTATCTGGCTCCGTTTAACAAGAAGATCGGGCCTGACCCGGCTTCCATCAACACCGCAATGATCGGCGGTATCGCAGCGAATAACGCCAGCGGCATGTGTTGTGGCACTGCGCAAAACAGCTATCGCACCCTGCACAGCATGAAGCTGATTCTGGCGGATGGAACCTCTGTCGATACCGGAGACAGCCACTCGGTCACCGCCTTCAGAAAAAGTCACGGTAGTCTGCTGACCGCTCTGGAAGTCCTGGCCCTGCAAACCAGGGACAACGCCGCCCTGCGGCAACGGATCGAGCATAAATACCGGCTGAAAAATACCACCGGATATGCACTGAATGCACTGATCGATTACCGGGATCCGATAGAGATCATGCAACACCTGATGATCGGTTCAGAAGGTACGCTGGGCTTTATCAGCAGCATCACCTACAACACTGTGGATGAGCATCCGGATAAAGCGTCGGCACTGATCTTTTTCCCCACCGTTCGCATCACCTGTGAAGCGGTGGCAATATTGAAAAAGACCCCGGTATCCGCCGTCGAGATGATGGATCGTGCGGGACTGCGCTCAATTGAAAATAAACCCGGCATGCCTGACTTTATCAAACAGCTACCGGATGATGCAGCAGCACTGTTGGTTGAAACACGGGCGGGCTGCAAAGACCACCTGGCTGAGCAGGTTGAACAGATTAAGGCCTCTATCGCCTCGCTTGAAACTGTTCGTGATATCGAGTTCACAACGGATCCGCAGGAGTATTCAAAGTACTGGGCGATCCGTAAAGGTCTGTTCCCCGCGGTAGGCGCGGTGCGACAAACCGGCACTACGGTAATTATCGAAGATGTCGCGTTTCCGGTAGACCAGCTCGCTGATGCGGTGCACGACCTGCACCAGATCTTTGTGAAATGGGACTATAATGAAGCGCTCATTTTTGGCCATGCGCTGGAGGGTAATCTGCACTTTGTGTTTACCCAGTCATTTGATGATCAGACTGAGATAGACCGCTATGAAGGCCTGATGGATGATGTCGCCACGCTGGTTGTGGATAAATATGATGGCTCACTCAAGGCTGAGCATGGCACCGGACGCAATATGGCCCCCTACGTTGAGAAGGAGTGGGGCGCGCAGGCCTATGCCCTGATGTGGGAGATCAAGGAGCTGTTCGACCCGCACAACATTCTCAACCCCGGGGTGTTGTTAAACCGTAATGCCCATGTGCATCTGGAAAACCTCAAGCCTCTTCCTGCTGCCGATCCACTGGTCGACAAATGTATCGAGTGCGGTTTTTGCGAACCCACCTGCCCTTCTCGGGATCTCACCCTGACACCGCGCCAGAGAATAGTTATCTGGCGCGAGATCGCCCGGCTTGAGGCCAGCCATGAAGACCCTGAGCGGCTGGCAGAGCTGCGCAAAGAGTACCTTTATCAGGGCATAGATACCTGCGCAGCCTGCGGGTTATGCTCCACCACCTGTCCGGTTGAGATTAACACCGGTGATCTGACCCGCGTGTTACGCAGCCGGAACAATGAACGCCATACAAAACTGGCGCAATGGCTGGCAGAACACTACGGCGGGGTCATGACGGCCAGCAAGGTGGCCTTCAAAGGCGCTGACCTGACCCATGGCCTGATCGGCACCAAAGCGATGACGGCGATCTGTGACACCACCCGTAAGCTTTCCGGGGGACGGGTACAGCAATGGACTCCGGCGATGCCGACGGCGGCACCTAAGATCAATATCCACCGCCCGGTGACCGACCCGGATGCACCGAAGGTTGTCTATCTGCCCAGCTGTGCCAGCCGGGCGATGGGGCCGGCACGGGGCGATGATGAACAGACCTCTCTGGCCGAGAAGACTGAGCAACTGTTGCGCAAAGCGGGTTATCAGGTGATCTATCCGGAGAATCTGGACCAGTTATGCTGCGGTATGCCCTTCCAGTCAAAAGGGATGTTCGAGGCCGCCGATTATAAGGCGGCAGAAACGGAAGCGATGTTACTTAAAGCTACCAATAATGGTGAGTATCCTGTATTTTCAGATACCAGCCCCTGCAGCCTTAGACTAAAGGATAATACAGATCAACGTATTAAACTTTTTGATACGGTAGAATTTATCCATGAGTTTCTGCTCGACCGGCTGGTGATAACACCGGTCGATGAAACGGTTGCGCTGCATATCACCTGCAGCACAACCCGGATGGGGGTCGGCGATAAGCTGAAGCGAATTGTTGCGGCCTGTGTAACCAATCTGGTTATTCCGGAGCAGATAACCTGTTGCGGATTTGCCGGAGATAAGGGATTCTCAACTCCCGAGTTGAATGAGTCAGCGCTACGCTCACTCAGAGATGATGTTGTTGAGTGTACCAGCGGATACTCGACCAGCCGCACTTGTGAGATCGGGCTGTCGCACCATAGCGGTTTAGATTACAAATCGATCATTTATCTTCTGGATCGTGTTAGTCAGCCAAAACTCAATGCTGACAACAGGGTTCCAGAAAACAAACTGATTCAGCACACCAACACTGAACAGTAATTTATGAGGATACTGAGCATGCCACTTCCTGAGATTAAGACCATTTTGTACACAACCTCTTTGGGCAAACACACCCGCCCGGTTTTCAGACAGGCGGTGAACCTTGCTCAAACCATGAAAGCACATATTATTATGCTGCATGTTATTGAGCCGATCGGTGAATTGGGACATGCCCTGATTCAAAACTACCTGCCAGAAGATATCGTCAAGAAGATGCATGATGAGGGTATCGATCAGGTTATGCAGCAGATGAAAACCCGGGTCGAAAAGTTTTGCGAAGAGGAACTGGGCTCTCTCGATAAGATCGTTGATCTGGACATCGAACATATGATCGTAGAGGGAAACTATACCGATTCTATCCTGAAAGTAGCCGCTAAGCGCAACGTGGATATGATTGTGATGGGCTCTGAAAACACCTTCGGCCACCACAGCCAGACCACCCGTCAGGTCATTAAAGGTGCGAAGGTGCCTGTTGTCTCTGTACCGACCGGCAAAAAATACGTGTAAGCTCTCAGTATGATCAAGCCTGTCAACTGACAGGCTTTTTTTTGTCTGGCGTAAAACGGCTGTACCAGATACAGGTGGATGTCTGACATTGCCATAAGCCGTTTTTCATCCTTATTTCAGTTTTCCCGGTCATAATAACGGATCAGTATTTTACACAGCAGCCAGGACAGCTCATGGACATATCCCTTATCATCGCGGTTACTGCGGTCGCGATCATTTCAGTCTTTCTCAGCCCCAAAGCAAACAGCAGCAAGGCTTTCTTTAGTGGACACTCCCCTGAAGGCAAGCCCCCAGGTCTGTTAATGCTGACCTTTTCACAGGTGACAACCTGGATCTTTGCCCGCTCTCTGCTGAACGCTGCAATTCTTGGCTTTTATTATGGTCTCTGGGGTACCCTGGCGTATGCCGCATATTATCTCTCGTTTCTGACCGGTGCAAAAATTATCGACTCAGTCAGATTTGACCAGGGTTTTAGCAGCATTCAGGCGTTTCTGGCCCACCGGTTTGGCCACTGGGGCACCCGCTGCTATAACTTCGTAATCGGTATTCGCCTGATCAGCGAGGTGTTTGCTAACATCCTGGTGATCGGCATCCTCTTCGGTGTCACCGGCAGCACCTCCTACACCGCAGCCGTGGCACTGTTTGCCGTTATCACACTGATCTATTCGATGCTGGGCGGTTTACATGCTTCTCTGCGTACCGATCTTTTTCAGATGATACTGTTTCTGGTTCTTCTGGGTGGCCTGACCGTTCTGGTGCTGACAACAGGACAGCTCACCAGCACGGCTCTGATGTTTAAAAGCTTTGATATAACGGATCCCGGACCAGTATTGATTCTGGTAGCGCTGCTACAGATCTGGAGCTATCCGATGCATGACCCGGTGATGATGGACAGGGGGTTTCTGGCAGACCGTGAGACCACCCGCAAAAGCTTCTACCATGCCACCTGGATCAGCTTTATCTGCATCACTCTGTTTGGCAGCTTTGGTATCATCGCCGGCGCTAACGCCATCAGCGGTGAAGCGATGAATGACACGCTGATGCGACTTCTCGGTGAAGTGCCAATGCTGTTGTTCAATATCACACTGGTTATCTCGGCAATGTCCACGCTGGACAGTACCCTGTCGAGCGCGTCCAAGCTGGTTGCGGTGGATATGCAATGGATTGAGCCATCGCTGATTAATGGCCGAATCACCATGGCGGTTTTTGTGTTGCTGGGATTACTGCTGGTATTCGCGGGTAATAAGGATCTGTTCAGCGCAGTTGCAGTGAGCGGTACCGCGTCGATGTATCTTGCACCGGTGATTTTCTTCTCCTTGTGGGGTAAGCGTACCGATATTCCTTTATGGAGTTACCTCAGCTGTTTCGCAATCGCTCTGGCAGGTGCGGCCCTGTATTTCACTGAATCATCCGGGCATACTCACCTGCTAGGCGATAGCCATAAATACACTAAGCTATTATGGATATCTCTCAGCGTTCTGGCTGGCGGCTGCCTGCTGTTCTGGGCAGGGATGATCAGCAAGCAGCAACCCACAACTCTGCCAGAAACAGTTGTATGACACCTATCAAACCCAACGACTCAAGCCCGCTTTTAATCTTTGGCGGGCCTTATAGTAATCTTCAGGCCACCCGGGCAGTCAGACAGGTGGCTGATAAGCTCGGGATAGCGGCGCACAATATCCTCTGTACCGGTGATCTGGTGGCCTATTGCGCTGAACCGGACCAGACGGTTGATCTGATCCGGGAATGGGGCGTAGCCGTGGTTGCCGGTAATTGTGAAGAGTCGGTCGGAAATGGTGCTGAAGATTGTGGCTGCGGTTTCACTGAAGGCAGCTCATGCGATCTGCTGTCTGCCCAGTGGTATAACTACACCCTGCCCCGGGTTAGCGAAGCCAATAAAGCCTGGATGCGACAACTGCCCAACCGGATCTGTTTTAACTACTGCCAGCTTGCATTCACCGTTATTCATGGGGGTGTTGATAGCAATAATCAGTTTATCTTTGCCTCAGCCCCTATTGACGAGATGCAGCAACAACTACAGCAATCCGGCAGTGAGATTATTATCGCCGGTCACTGCGGTATCCCCTTTGGTCAGGAAACCGATAGCGGCTACTGGTTGAATGCCGGTGTGATCGGTATGCCTGCGAATGATGGCACGTCTGACACCTGGTATATGATCATTACGCCAACAGAAACACAGCTGACTTGCAGTTGGCATCGGCTTCAATACGACCATACTGAAGCCGCCCTAAGGATGGAACAAGCCGGACTGAACAACGGCTATATGAGAGCACTTTCCTCCGGTGTATGGCCCAGCCTCGATGTATTGCCCGAACCAGAAAAAGATCTGACCGACAGAAAGCTGTCTGTTGCTACGATCAACATCCCGAAAAAACCAAACGCTATTTAAGGTTTATCAAATCGCTTATACTGCGCTGATGCGATTACTCTGGATCATAACCTTTACCGCGGCGCTGCTCTGGTCGGCCATCAACCCCAAGGATCAGTTCACCTGGTTTCTTGAAGTTGTACCGGCGTTGATCGGCGCGGTTGTGTTAGCGCTCACCTGGAAAAAACATCCATTGACACCTTTGCTCTATGTGCTGATTCTGATTCACTGCATCATACTGATGGTCGGCGGACACTACACCTATGCTGAAGTGCCACTATTCGACCAGATCTCTGAACTGTTCGGCTGGCAACGTAACAACTATGACAAGGTGGGTCACCTGGCACAGGGGTTTATTCCCGCTATTATCGCCAGAGAGATTATGATTCGCGCGAATGCGGTGAATGGACGTAAATGGCTGAACCTGTTTGTTATCAGTTTCTGCCTCGCTTTCAGTGCACTCTATGAACTGATTGAATGGTGGGTTGCCGAGTTAACCGGCGAATCTGCTGAAGCATTTCTGGGCACTCAGGGTTATATCTGGGACACCCAGTCAGATATGTTTCTGGCCCTGATTGGCGCCTGTTGTGCCCTGCTCCTGCTCAGCCGCTGGCATGACCGCCAGTTGCAGCATATCTGCAGATAAATTAAATCGTCTCAGGTTGATAACATGAGACCGCTAATACAAGACAACTAACACCTAACATAAGACACTAACATAAGAGACCTTATGCGCGAAGATACCGATAACTACCGCGAACTCTTTCTTAACGATACCCCCATGGTCGATCTTCGGGCACCGGTTGAATTTAATCAGGGAGCATTCCCCAGCGCAATCAGTCTGCCGCTGATGAGTGATGATGAAAGAGCACAGGTCGGTACCTGCTATAAACAGCATGGCCAGCAAGCCGCGATAAAACTGGGACATCAGTTAGTCAGCGGGGAGATTAAAGAGAGGCGAATGGCACGCTGGATCGAGTTTTGCCGCAATAACCCTCAGGGCTACATCTACTGTTTTCGCGGTGGCCTGCGTTCGCAAACGACTCAGCAATGGCTTAAAGATGCGGGCATCGATTACCCACTGGTACGGGGCGGTTATAAAGCGCTGAGAAACGCTCTGCTCGATGTTATCAACGAACTTTCTGAGACTCTGCCTTTCCATATCGTCGGCGGTAAAACCGGTTCGGCCAAAACCCTGATGGTCAACACCCTGGCTAATGCGGTAGATCTCGAAGGGGCGGCTCATCACCGGGGCTCCAGCTTTGGCGCCTATGTTAAGCCTCAGAACACTCAGATCAACTTTGAGAATATCACCGCTATCCAGATGCTGAAAAAGCAGCATGCGGGCTACCAGCAGCTGGTATTTGAAGATGAAGGGCGGCATATCGGCAGTGTTGATCTCCCTGTTCCCCTCTACCAGAAAATGCTTAGCGCCCCTGTTGCCGTCATCGAAGACCCCCTGGATATTCGGCTGCAGAGGTTGCTGAAAGAGTATGTCATCGATATGGTCGCTGACTACATCCACGTCCACGGAGAGGAGCAGGGACAGGTACTTTGCGAAGAGTATCTACTCAGCGGACTGGATAAAATCCGCAGAAGGCTGGGCAATGAGCGCTGGCAGATCCTGCGGGAAGAGATGCTGAAAGCGATCAGGCTACACCAGGCTGGCGCGGGATATGACGCCCATCTGAACTGGCTGTTCCCCCTGCTTAACTGGTATTACGACCCGATGTATGAATACCAGTTGAGCCTGAAATCTGACCGGATTGTTTACCGGGGTAACTGGCAGGAGTGCCATGATTACCTGAAAGAAAAATCAGCTGGCTAGGCGCTGGTGTTCGATCGCTTCGCTTATCCGTCTAGTCAAAGATCAGGTTACACCACAGAGGACACAGAGAGCACAGAGGAAAATAAAAGTTCTTCTCAGTGAGCTCTGTGCCCTTAGTATGTCCTTTGGGTTCTGCGGTAAAATTTACCCTCTACTCATCCCAGCCTCAGATAAACACAGACTTCCATGCACGGTTTTTTAACAAAAAAAGGCCGGTTCGAAAACCGGCCTGAAAAATGGTCATTCAAAGCTCGAAGGGGTGAACTAAGAATGAACTTTGTTTTTCACAAAAGTTCTGATTAGAACTTAACGCGCATGCCTGTCAGATAGCCCATCTTCACGCCATCTTTATCAGTATCAGCGATCTCTGCAAAGACAGAAACGTTCTTCTGAGTTGGGAATTTGTAAACAACGTTAGCGTACCATTCTGACACATCATTCGAGCCATCTTCTTCAATCTTAGTCCAACCCAGGCCCAGGTCAGTTGTCTTAGCAACAGGCACAATCGTCATCAGGTTGTACTGATCAGTCTCAACAGCACCATCATCAGCTTTACTGTAATCTACGCCGAACTCAGCAAAGCCTGCATCGTACTTAGCGCTTACACCCCAGACATCAACATCACCGGAAACTGAAGGATCTTCATCAAAATTTTGGTAAGCAGCACCCAGCTCAACACCCGCTACAGATGTAGACATGAAAATATCAACCCCTTTTCCGTCAGCACTCTTCTCGCTTCCAGCTTCAAGTTCAGTGGTTAAAATCAGTGTAAAGTTATCCATGTTGACATCTACACGAACAACATCATTTCCTGAAGTTTTTGTAGCATCAAACTGATCTTCTTTAAGAGTATCTTCAAGCTGTTCGTCAACACCGAAACTATCTACGGCAAAGTTTTGCTGACCAATAGATACAGATACGTTACCGTACTGCATACCAACATAGGCTTCTTCGAGGTGGCTGCTATCAGTTTTGCCTTCCGCAGCATTCTTATACCCGAAGTCCAGTTGACCGAACGCTTTCATGTCGTTGCCCAGATCGTATATAACAGAGTTTTTCAACTCAAGATCATCGAATTCAACATCCAGCTTCTGATCTGTACCCACGTCTTTACGCAGTTGAATCTGAAAATCACCCTTCAGTTTATAAGTAAGTCCCTTACCTTCATAAATAGTCGCAGCGCTTGCAGAACCAGCAGTAGTCGCGGCGATAGCAGCGGCCAGGATAAGCTTTTTCATTTCTTTCTCCAGTTAAGAAAAGATAAAATTGAGTTAAGTAAAATTATTAAAAAGGCAATCCCTGCCACCTCATCGACATAAGGTAAAGATCCAAAACAAAATTATTTATTACTGATCCAGGATTTAAATCTTTCCCGGGTATCAGCGTCAGCTTTCAAATACCAATACTGAAGCAGCTCCTCAGGAAGATTTACAGGCCCAGAGTTATCAACAGATTTATTTGATAATGTATTTATGCGGACACCCGAAGCTGTATTATTTATTGGTGACCTGATGGAAGATCGGTTAATCGATGCGAAGCTATTGATCGAAAGCGCATCACCTGACTGGTTAAAACGCTGAAGCTCAGATGCATAATCACGGCTAAGTTGAAACCCCTCCTTAATAAGAGGTTTAGACTGATAACTGATAACATGACCAGAGCTATCAGCCAGTTTCCACTGTTGGCCTTTGTCAAACTCATCGAAGTCTGACAACCGGGTAATCTCTGGAGCGGAAAGTTGAACGTGCGTATCTTTAGCATTAAAAACAATAACATGAGGATTAGTTGTTTCTATTTCCAGATCGCCTGATGACTCTATTTCTGCCGAGTAGTTAACCAGAATCTGGCTAATACCGTTGGCTAGTGTGGCGGATACATTATTTCCAATGAGAGAATCACTTTCTACTTCAACCCCATTCACAGCAATGATAGAGATACCACTGCCTGCTGATAGTTCAACGTTTGCCATAACGGACGTAGAAGCAAAAAGTAAAACTGAAAAAAATATATTTGAACTAAATCGCATTGCCACTGCCTTATATCTCTAAGCAAAAATTCATTGGCTGCGATAATAGTGAGCAACTATTACAGAAAAGTTACTCGCCTATTAAAATAAAATATTATTAAGTTAATAATTAAGAATCTTTTTAATTAAGTAACTATTATTAAAAGCTGGTTATATTTATGTTAATAATAACCTTGTAAATATAGCGACAAATCAGATTCCAGATAAAAAAAAGGGGGCGATCAATGATCGCCCCCTTCTATATATTCTGAGTTAATTGATTATTCACATCTTACCCAGACTGAAAAACAGAGTTTCACCAGAGCTATCATCCACGCCATCGTTGTCGGTCACAGCAAAGCCCTTACCTGCAGCATCAATCGTAAACCCTTCGATCTTATCCTGAACATAGCCATTCAGAGACTTAAGATCAGGCAGAAAATCATGAACCAGCGTCTTATTAACGACCGGCAGCTCACTGCCAATGGCTGCAGGTTTTAGCTGATCGAGAGAAACGCTGTACAGACGCTTCACTGCCGCAGACTCTCCCAACTGATTATCCCGCTCGATAATGTAAACCTTATCGCCATAGCTAACGATTTCAGACAAACCAACCCAACCGCTGGACACATGTTCGAGCGGATAACGCACAGCCCCCCAGCTATTTGTCTTGAGGTTATAAGCTAACAGCTTAACCTGATCCGCAGGATCATCTTTCCATGGCCGCTGTATTGCAATCCACAGGGTATCGCCGATCATGGTGATCCCTTCAGCACCAAACTTAACCTCATGCTTTAACAGCTCCGCAGGGAAATCGATTGTACGATCAATCTCACCCTGGCTATTTGCATGATGAATAGCATGGGGAACACCTTTCGATGTTTTACCTTCCGATGCCAGCCAGAAGCCGCCATCACCGTCCACAGCAATGCCTTCCAGATCAAGCTTCTTAGCTGTTTTACCATCCCGGAGTACCGGCATAGCAGCAGTGATTTTTGCGGGCGTCTGGTTGGCATCGATGCTGAAGATTGAAGGCTGGTTGGCGTAGAAACTATCGTTCACCGCATACAATATACCCGGCTTTGTAGAATCCGCTGTGAGGCCAGACAATGCACCCCAGCCAATAGGCAAACCGTTGCTGGTACGGGTAGATATGATTTGAGGATATGCTACAGGCTCATCTGCAAAGCGATACAACATCACATGTGCACGGGGACCTTTATCCTCAATCAGATCTTTCTCATTCGCACTCACCAACAAGTTACGCTGCGGAATAACGACAGCAGACTCAGGCGCGATACCGGATGGCAGTAACTGAACAAACTCCGGAGCAGCACCGGTATCACGGTAAACACCGATCACAGAAGCGCGCTCAGACAGGATAAAGATATAGGTTTCATCGCCGAATTTACCGATAGCCACTCCTTCCGGTTCACTGCCTTTTTTACCGGAGCGTTTTTCAGGATAATGTCCGGCTAATACAACCTGCTGTTCAAATGATGAGCCTGATTCAAACAACACTCGTCCATCTTTATGGAAGATAGTGAACCCACGTGCACCACCATTCATATCCCCCTCATTGGCAATAACGAAGCGGTTATCATCCAGCCACTTAACAGAGTCAGGTTCACGCAGACGGGTCTGAGTACCGCTGAAATCAAGCTTCTTGTCTTTCTCAATATCGATGCCCTGCAATTCAACACTGCCGGCGGTGAAGTGATTCAGAATTTTACCGCTGGCTGCGTCAATAACTACCAGGTGGTTATTTTCCTGCAGAGTAACAACAATCTCGTTGTGGCTGTTAAAGTCCAGAAACTCAGGTTCCGGATCGATAGCACCTATCTCTGCCAAACCGGTCATATCAACCTTAGTCAGCTTATCGCATTCAGGCAGCCCTTTTTTGACCGGTATTATTGATACCCAACCAGCAGGAAATTGTGGCAGGGCACCATCATTCAGATCTTCATCACGCTCATTCTCAATCGCCACCGCAACATAACGACCATCTTTGGATACGGCAACCGAGTCTGGCTGACCTCCCAGATCACAGCGGGCCTGCTCCTCACGGGCTTGTAAGCCCAGTGCCAGCAGATATCCTGAAGGCTTGGTATAACTTTCAGATGTATTCACAGCAGCAAACACGGTCTGGCCGGAAATAGCGACCGAGGTTGGCTCCCCATCCAGTTTGAAACTGCCGCCTGCAACAGGCTTTGCAGCATCGGTGATATCAACAAACCCCAGTGTCCCAAAAGGGCTATCAGAATAGACCAGCGTATTACCATCTTCGCTCGCCGCAATAATCTCCGGAGACGTTTCCTGACTCTGAGGAGTACCTTCTGGCAGGTTATGGATAGCGCCAAAGCTGGAAATTCGGTTGAATGAGTTAGCCTGAGAAGTTGTTGCAATAGCAGCGATCGAGATCGCTAATAGCGTTTTAGTAAAACAGCGAGCGGGCATATTCAGTCTCCAGAGTTAATTAAATGACCCGAAGAGCCTATAGACCCAAAATGACCGCACGGTTACAAGAGCACTAACCCGATGTTAAACAGTCGCTAGACGTGGCTGTGCCACTCGCTAGATCGGATTCCTGCTAGAAAAAGCTATCGCGACGGGACGTCGCTCGCTACAGGCCTTAGCTTCTTCAGAGAGCATAGGAGGACGCTGGCATGCCCTAACCTGCTTACAAAAATCCTTTCTGTGAAGATTGCCTATGCTCCCAGCTAAGAAGGCTTTTGCTCTTGATCTTACGCTTATTCTAACCACTAGCAGGCGCGCAGCGCCGTACTAACAAGCGACGCAGGTTTTCATCGCGACGGGTACCCAGAGGGCATGCTAGCGTCGCTCGCTACAGGGCCTTAGCTTCTTCAGGGAACGGAATATCCTTTCTGTGAAGATTGCCTATGCTCCCTGATAAGAAGGCTTTTGCTTTTGCTCTTGCTCTTGCTCTTACGCTTATTCTAACCACTAGCAGGCGCGCAGCGCCGTTCTAGCGAGCCGCGTAGCGGCGTCTAAACGAAAAAAGCCCCGATCATTTTCATGATCGGGGCTGTTTCGTAATTAGGTGCTTGGCGATGACCTACTCTCGCATGGAGAAGCTCCACACTACCATCGGCGCTAAGACGTTTCACTTCCGAGTTCGGGAAGGGATCGGGTGGTTCCATCTCGCTATTGTCGCCAAGCAAAACTGGTTGCTCTAACGATTTGAACATCAGTGTTAACCTATGCTCAAAGCGTCATTCGAATCCTGTAACTCTTTAGTCGAGAAGAGTATGCACAAACTCTAATCCGTGGCTGTTTTATTCAGCCGCAATGTATCTTTTTCTATCAGCTGACCCAAACGCTTTTGGCGTTATATGGTCAAGCCTCACGAGCAATTAGTACTGGTTAGCTCAACGCCTCACAACGCTTACACACCCAGCCTATCAACGTCCTGGTCTTGAACGGCTCTTCAGGGGGCTCAAGGCCCCAGTGAGATCTCATCTTGAAGGGGGCTTCCCGCTTAGATGCTTTCAGCGGTTATCCTGTCCGAACATAG
>NZ_FOGB01000003.1:0-250199 GCF_900111095.1 Amphritea atlantica
GGTATCTTCCACCACCTGATCACCCTGCCGACTTACCACACCGCTGCGCTGTCTACCGACAACCTGGCGAAAGAGTACTTCGGTGAGCAGGGCATGCTGGGCTACGTCGCTGGCGTACAGCGCAAAGAGATCCGTCAGGGTATCGCCTGCGTTAAGCACCAGAACATGGCCGGTTCCGATATGGGCGATGATCACAAAGAATACTTCGCCGGTGAAGCCGCACTGAAAGCCGCGGGTGAAGACAACACCATGAACCAGTTCGGTTAATATCTGACCTGACAAGGTGATAAAAAAAGGGACGCTTCGGCGTCCTTTTTTTCGTCTGTTAACAGCGATTCTGGCGGTATCATTGTGATGATCAGAACAGTATTAATCCGCTACGCAGTTGAATAAGCATCAGAGGATACCTGCCTGGAATTAACCACACAGAATGAACTGCCGGGAATAAAGAGCCCCCTTTGATCTGGATTAAACCGTCCTTAAACATTCTCAGCCAACTGCTTATTGCAACAACCTGAATGATGCTTTTGCTGCTACTCACTTTTAAAATAAAAAAAGCTCAGACATATTACTGCCTGAGCTTTTTCCCCGACACTGAAGCAGTGCCGATTAATAACGCAGATTACCCGATACTGAACAGAAACAGTTTCAACTGCTACTTTTGTTGCCCGAGAATATAATCGCGGTATTTCATATCCTCCTCGAGGATATGCTGCCGCAGCCAGCGTTGAAGATAACCATTGACAGAATCACCGATAATGAATGGACTCTGGGGAAAGCGGGCATAGGTCGAGCGTATAGTCTCCAGCCACTCAACAAAGCTTTCATGCTGTTTCAGATGTTCCTCTAAACCGGGAAAGTCTGCGTTTTTCATATACACCTCCTCCCGGCTAAAATGACCACGGGTATAGGCCTTCAGACGATCCAGGATGGAGTTGATATAATCATGACTCATATCCGCTGAATCAAGCTCATCTATCAGCGCAAACAACCCTTTATGATCATCATCAATATTGTGATCCCCAACACTGAGATCACTGGTCCAGTTAACATTCATAGCTGATAACTCCTAAAGCAGGCCGAGAGCCAGCATGGGGAAAGCGATAATCAAACCCAGGCGTACAATATCTGACAACACAAACGGAAAGACTCCCTTAAAAATATCCTTTATCGGGATATCGGGCGCAACCGATTTTATGACAAACACATTCATACCCACCGGAGGGGTAATTAACCCCAGTTCAACGGTAATTACCGCAATGATACCAAACCAGATCGGATCAAAACCGGCGGCTTCAATCAGCGGGTAAACAACGGGAACGGTCAGCAGCAGCATGGCGATACTGTCCATCACACACCCCAGCAGAATGAATAGCAGCAGTACACAGAACAGCACCATATAAGGTGTCAGATGCATACTATCGACAAACTCAACCAGCGAAAAGGAGATACGGGAAACCGAAAGGAAGTAGCCGAATATCTCCGCCCCAATGATCATAAAGAAGATCATCGCAGACATAAACAGCGTTTCTTCAACCGATTCCTTAAACTGCTTAAAGCTCATTCCCCGCAACAATGCAATCACGAAGGTCCCGGCAGCGCCTACTGATGCAGCCTCTGTCGGTGTAAAGAAACCGGTATAGATACCACCAATTATCAGAGCAAACACGCCGGTAAATGGCACCAGACCTTTCAGGCCGATAATCTTTTCAACAAACGTAGTTTTAGCGCCCGGCTGCGCCAGATTAGGAAACAGCATCACCACAATAGCAATGGTTACACAGTAAAGACCCAGTCCCAGCAGACCGGGAATCACGCCTGCGATAAACATATCACCAACCGACTGTTCCGTGATCAACGCATAGAGCAGCAACGCAATTGATGGCGGAATCATAATACCCAGCGTACCACCAGCTGCCAGGGTGCCGGATGCCAGCGATTTTGCATAACCATTCTTTTCCATTTCAGGCAATGCTACCCGCGACATACTCGCGGCAGTCGCCATGGATGAACCCGAAATAGCTGAGAAAATCCCACATGAAGTCACTGCAGCCAGAGCCATCCCCCCTCTCCAGCTACCAAACAGAGTGCGGGCACCTTCAAACAGTTCCTGAGACATTTTTGCCTTTGAGGCAAACACCCCCATCAGGATAAACATAGGGATCGGGCTGAAACTATAGTTAGACAGGGTTTCGAACGGACCACTGTCAAGAATAGAGAGCGCAGGCTCGAACGCAACGATCCAGCCAAAACCGACAAAGCCAGTCAGCGCCATCGCGAGGGCAATTGGCATACGCAGTGCAATCATCCCCAGCATGCTGAAAATACAGATTAAACCGATGATTGATCCGCTCATGACTGATGCACCTCTTTACGAAAGAAAAACAAACGAATACTTATCAGGAGTGCCGCGAGTGCTAGAAAAGCAGTCGCAAAAGAGGTTATAGCGTAAAGATAACTCAACGGAATCAGCAGGTCCTGAGTGGTCTCTCCAGACATTTCCGCCTGTCCTATCGCATGATAAAAACGATAACTCATCCCCCCACCCAGCATGACAAAACCAAGCATATAAAAGCCTTCAAGCCATGCCTTCATTCGGGACGATAAATTTTCGGTAAACAGGTCAACAATTACCTGGGAACGACCCACTGAATATGGCAATGCAAACACCACCATCAGCAACAAGCCATACTTAATCAGCTCTACCCCACCGATAAAGGTCAGGTCTACTGAGCCTCCGGTTGCTTTAAACAACGCACGGGCCAGAACATCCGCGAGGGTGATGAACATCATTGAAACAAGAATAGCACCGCTGATCACATGCATGGCATGGGTAATACGATCAAACAGCCGGCTGAAAGCCATCATAAGGCACTCCATTTAACTGAGTAGTAAGGCTGGGCTAACAGTTAAAGGCAGCTCCTGCCTGACTCATCCAGATGATAAGTCAGACAGGAATCGCACATTAATTACAGGTAGCAGCGAGTTCGTTCGCGCGGGCATAGACTTTGCGTGCTGGCAGCCCTTTGGCTTCCAGCTCAGACAGGTACTCTTCGATCGCGCCATCGATAACCGGTTTCCAGTCCGGGTTTGAGATGCCGCCTTCGACGGTATAGATCTTATCGCCATTCGCTACCGCCTGAGCACGCCCTTTCACATCCAGGTCATCAAACACCCTGGCTGCACGCTGCGCCCACTCAGCGCCGGAATTATCATCCAGCACTTTCTGCAGATCAGCAGGCATGCTGTTATATACATCTTTGTTCATGGTCATCAGGAATGACAGCGTATACAAACCACCCACTTCGGTATGATTAGGCGTCAGCTCATTAATACGGAACACCAACTGACCTTCCCATGGCAATGAAACACCATCAATAACACCGCGCTGAACGGACTGATAAGCCTGTGGTGCAGGCATACCAACAGGCTGCGCGCCGAGGCCTTCCAGAAGTTTTGCCACCACAGCTGTCGGGCGACGGATACGCAACCCTTCAAAGTCAGATGGTTTCTGAATCAGTTTTTCGGTGGTATGAATATGACCCGGGCCATGAGTAAAGAAGAACAGTGGGTGCGTTTCTTTATACTCACTGGCAATCAAACCTTCATCATAAAGTCCCTGAATAATACAGGAGCCATTTGCCGCATCTTTGGCAATGCCAGGCAGCTCAACCACCTGAGTCAGCGGAAAACGGTTAGCGGTATAACCCTGAATGGTCATGGTTACATCAGCGATACGGTTCTTAACCGCATCATACTGTGCCGGTGGCTTTGCCAGGGTTGATGAAGGGTAAACTTCAACCTCAATACGGCCATTTGAATCGGCTTTGACTTTATCCGCCCAGGCCTGAGCAATCAGCTTATGCTGACCTGCTACAGGAGGGAAGAAGTGCGCAAGGCGCAGTGTGTATTCAGCAGCTTGAACGGGCGCCTGAATGATCAGGGCAGCCGTTAACGCCATTGCTGTTTTCAGCAGGGGCTTTTTCATTTAAGACTCCTCAGTAAAATTTTTATAAACGCTTTATATTTTTATTATGACGGCCACGCGGGCACAGAACCGTTTTGAAAAAAGATTAAACGAACTCCTCGGTATCAATCTCTGCCTGGGTTGCCGGGTTATAACGACTCCCCGTGACGGTGCTCTGATTGATAATCTGGTCGAGTTGCAGGAAAGCTTCAGCGCTCAGCTGCAGATCCACAGCACTGATATTTTCTTTCAGATGATCAGGGTTCGTAGTTCCCGGAATCGGGATAATATTTTCATCACGCCCCAGCAACCAGGCGAGAGAGAGCTGCGCCAGGGTCATCCCTTCGGCTTTAGCAACGCTCTCTACGCGGTCCAGAAGTTGTAGGTTTTCAGCATAATTTTCCGGATAAAAACGCGGCATTCCGCGACGGATATCCCGCTCTTCAAGGGCATTCACATCCCGCAGCTTTCCAGTCAGAAACGCTCTGGCTAACGGACTGAACGCAACAAAGGTTGCACCCAGTTCGCGACAGGTATCCAGCACAGCAATCTCTGCATTACGGGTCCACAGGGAATATTCAGTCTGCACCGCCGCAATCGGATGCACTTTACTGGCTTTCCTGAGTGTCTCTGCGGAAACCTCTGATAACCCAACATCACGAATTTTGCCTTCTGAAACCAGATCAGACAGTGCTCCTACACTATCTTCAATGGGTACATTCTTATCCCAACGGTGCAGGTAATAGAGATCAATCACATCGGTTTGCAGCCGGCGCAGACTGTCTTCACAGGTCTTTTTGATCATCTCAGGACGACCATTAATTTCACGCACGCCCGCATCGTTTTTAAACATGCCGCATTTACTGGCCAGCACAAAATCGTTACGACGCCCTTTTAGCGCCTTGCCCAGTAAAATCTCGTTATTACCGAAGCCATATAACGCTGCGGTATCGAGCATGCTGTACCCCATGTCGAGAGCCTGCAACAGAACCTGCTCTGCGTCCTTCTCGGAAGGTGGCGTACCATAAGCATGTGACAGGTTCATACAGCCCAGCCCTATCGGCGAGCATTCGAAAGAACCGAGTTTACGGGTATTCATGAAGACAACCTCTCCTGCTTTAATCGTGCTTTGGGTTTACTCTGCCGCTGCCAGACATTTCTCCAGCTGGTCGAGGGTTTCCATGGCAGGGTAGCACTGGCTCAGGCTGGAGTTGGGCTCACGGCCCTCGCGAATAGCCGCAAAGAACTCACGATCCTGCAGCTCAATACCGTTGAAAGAGACCGCTACGCCAGACAGATCAACCGGATTACCTTTACCATCTTCAAGATCATCATAACGGGCAATATAAGTGCCGTTATCACAGATGTAACGGAAGAAGGTTCCGAATGGACCATCGTTGTTGAATGACAGAGACAGAGTACACAGCGCGCCACTGGGTACTTTCATACCGATACTCATATCCAGAGCGATCCCCAGATCTGGGTGAATCGGTCCCTGCATAGCCTGAACCTGACTGGCGGTTTCACCTGTCTGATACTGGAACAGATCAACCGTATGACAGGCATGGTGCCACAGCAGGTGGTCAGTCCATGAACGGGGCTCGCCTTTTGCGTTGGTATTCGTACGACGGAAGAAATAGGTCTGTACATCCATCTGCAGGACATTAAGCTCACCTGCCTGAATCTTATTGTGGATCCACTGGTGGCTGGGGTTAAAACGACGGGTATGACCGGCCATTGCTACCAGACCGGTCTCTTTTTGCAACGCGACAATCTCTTTGGCATCTTCAATATTGTCTGCCATTGGGATCTCAGTCTGAACATGCTTACCTGCTTTGAGGCACTGTTTTACCTGAGCGGCATGCACCTGAGTAGGAGTCGCCAGAATAACGCAATCCACATCATCCCGGGCAAGGCTTTCAGCCAGATCAGTGGTGTAATGAGGGATGTTATGTTCAGCAGCAAACGCTTTAATTTTCTCTAAATTAGAGCTGCCAACAACAGAAACAACCTCGGCATCTTCAATAGCACGGATCGCTTCCAGATGTTTCATACCAAAAGCGCCTGCAGCGCCGGCAATACATACTCTCATTGAACTTTCTCCAATTTTTGTCTTCTTTGCTTCTCAATGCAGAAGCAGCACAAATATGATCAACAGAACTTACTGACTCTATACATAACAAGCTAACACCGGTTATCAGAACAGGATAATTAAATAACCGGTAATATTATTCATTTTTTGCATAGAATCAGTTTTATCACTGATCATCAAGATCGACCCCATGGTCTGTATCGCTGAGCAGATTTATGAATACAGACTGCGTAGTTGTTGGCTTCCAGTTATTCCTGACACTGATACCTATAGGCCTGTATGCGTGCTCAACCTCATAAGGAACTGTCTTAAAAACGCCTGTAGAAAGCTCATGCTGAATCTGATGCTCGGATATCATTGTCAGGCGATCACTACCCATCAGCAGCGAACGAACCAGAATCTGAGAACCGGTTTCCACCAGCCGGGAGGGCACGTCTAACCCCGCTTCAGTGAACGTTGACTCAAAGATAGCCCGTGTTGGCGTGCCTTTTCCCGGCACCACCCATGGATATTTTTGCAGCGTTTCCAATGACACATTGCGATCACTACAGAGAGGATGACCCGGCCTTGCGACTATCTCAACCGGGGAGGAAAACAGTTCCTCCTGAATCACATCATCAGCGGGTACGGGAAAGCGCAACGCACCCAGCAGCAGATCGATATCGCCATGCCGCAGATGGTATAAAAGATCATCATAGGGGCCATCGTTAACCCGGATTCTGAAATCGGGAAAACGCTGGGAAAACTCTATAATCGCCTTTGGCAACAGTGATGTCCGCGCCAGGGGCATACTACCGATCACCAACTGCCCCACTTCCCGGTTATGCAGTGCATCGACCTCATCCCGGCCCTGACTAATTTCCGAAAAGGCCAGTTTACAGGCGCGGGCTAATGCCCTGGCCGCTTTGCTTGAACTGATACCGGTGCTGGTCTTCTCAAATAAAACCACCCCCAGAAGCGCTTCCAGCTCTCGCGCAGCACGGTGTAGCGAAGATTGAGAGATACCCAGATTCCGACCTGCAATACTAAAGTTGTGAGCCTCGGTTACCGCAATAAGCGCCCGCAACTGAGTCGTTGTCAACATCTGTAAAAGGTGCGCTGGCTGGGACTTACTGCCCCCCAGCCTGACGGCTCCCCGCAACCCCTCAAGCACCATATCCAGCGCTCGCTGAACACGAAGCGCAAACACCTCACCGGACTCACTGACATACATACCATCACTGCGGCGACTGAACAGCGAAGCACCCAGTGCAGTTTCAAGCTTTGCAATCGCCTGAGTTATTGCAGGCTGCGACAGGAAGACGCGCTCTGATGCTTTACTGATACTTTTGCACTCGACAACCTCCAGAAAAACCCTGAGATGCCTTATATTTGGTATTTCAAACACGTATACCGCCCTCTGAAAAGTGTTCACTAAAACATAGTCTATCTCAAAAACTAATACCATAACTTTAAAAACTGAATAGCCACAACCGGGTCGTTCAGAATACCTTTAAGCTATGTTTGCCCGTTTTGCTAAGTGGAACCATCCTGTCTGGTAATCCCCTTTCAGGTTTTTCCTATAGGTAAATCAGGCGCACCACTATAAACAAGGTATGAGAGAACCGAAGATGATTATCGACTGTCATGGACACTACACCACAACGCCTCCAGGCGTTGGCGAATATCGTGAGCAGCAAAAAGCGGCTATAGCTAAGGACCCATCATTCAAAGGTGAGAAAGGCAAGGTCGTCGTCAGTGATGATGAGATCATCGAAAGTATCGAAAAAAACCAACTGCGCCTGCAGCAGGAACGTGGAACCGATCTGACTATTTTCTCTCCCCGTGCCAGTTGGATGGGTCACCATATCGGCAATGAATACACCAGCCAGTACTGGACCGAGCATCAGAATGATCTGATCAAACGGGTCTGCGACCTGTTCCCGAAAAACTTTGCCCCGGTTGCGCAGTTACCACAGTCCCCCGGTGTTGATCCGGCAAAATCAGTTGCCGAGCTGGTACGTACCGTTGAGCAGATGGGCTTTATCGGTTGCAACCTGAATCCAGATCCTTCCGGTGGTCACTGGCAGGATGCCTCCCTGGCGGACAGATCCTTTTATCCATTGTATGAAAAGATGTGTGAGCTGGACGTACCCGCGATGATCCACGTGAGTGCTTCCTGTAATGACTGCTTCCACACCACTGGATCTCACTATCTGGGGGCAGATACAACCGGCTTCCAGCAGTTGGTGATGTCCGATGTGTTCAAAGACTTTCCTGAACTGAAAATCATCATCCCCCACGGTGGTGGTGCAGTGCCTTACCACTGGGGTCGTTTCAGGGGCCTTATGCAGGATCAGGGTTATGAGCCGCTTGAGATCTCAGCACTGAAAAACATCTATTTCGATACCTGTGTTTATCACCAGAAAGGTATCGATCTGCTGCTGGATATTATTCCAACAGAAAATATCCTGTTCGCTTCCGAGATGATCGGTGCGGTACGCGGCGTCGACCCGGAAACCGGTCATTATTTCGATGACACCAAGCGGTATATCGATAACAACAGCAAGCTCTCAGCGGAACAGAAGCAGATGATCTTTGAAGGCAATGCCCGCCGGGTATTCAGCCGTCTGAAAATTGTCGAGTAATCAAAGCGCGCCCGATACAGGCCTGATGATTTAGGAGAACAGTTATGCAAGAGAATGTTGTTGTACAAAATATTGAGCGCGCCGATCCCGCTATTATAGAAGCGCTCGGCAAGTGTGGCGTTGCGACGGTACATGAAGCACAGGGCCGCCGTGGCCTGCTGGCCGACCACCTGCGCCCGATTCAGATGGATGTTACTATTGCCGGTTCTGCTATCACCATCTCCGGAGCGGCAGGCGATAACTGGATGATGCACGTTGCGATTGAGCAGTGCCAGGCGGGCGATATTATGGTGTTTGCCCCGACCTCCCCGTCTAATTTTGGTTTTTTTGGTGATCTGCTGGCGACCTCTGCACAGGCTCGTGGAGTCGTCGGCCTGATCATTGATGGCGGTGTTCGTGATACCCGTGATCTGCGTAAGATGAACTTCCCGGTCTGGTCAAAACATGTTTTCGCCCAGGGCACCATCAAAGAAACGCTAGGCTCAGTTAATATACCAATGGTCTGCGCAGATGAGATCGTCAACCCGGGCGACATTATCATCGCCGATGACGACGGTGTGGTGGTGGTTCGCCGTGAAGAAGCAGAAGAGGTTCTGGCGGAAGCACTGGCTCGGGAAGCACGGGAAGAGGAAAAGCGTGTACGTATGGCAAATGGTGAGCTGGGACTGGATATCTACAACATGCGCCCACGTCTGAAAGAGAAAGGACTGAAATATGTCTGATTCAGCACGCTGTATGTGGATGCGGGGGGGGACCTCTAAAGGGGCCTACTTCCTCGCAGAAGACCTGCCATCTGATACCACAGAGCGGGATAACTTTCTGCTCAACATTATGGGCTCACCGGACCCGCGTCAGATAGACGGTATCGGCGGCGCTGATCCGTTGACATCAAAAGTGGCGGTGGTTAAGAAATCGCAACGCCCCGGCGTCGATGTTGATTATCTGTTTCTGCAGGTATTTGTTGACCAGGCGACCGTTACGGATGCCCAGAACTGTGGCAACATTCTCGCGGGTGTCGGCCCGTTTGCAATTGAGCGCGGCCTGGTCGATATCAGTGGGGATCAGACCTCCGTAGCCATCTATATGGAAAATACCGGTCAGATCGCCATTGAGGAGGTGCACACCCCCAACGGTAAAGTCAGCTATCGGGGTGATGCCTGTATTGATGGTGTTCCGGGAACATCCAGTGCCATCCCTGTCACCTTCCAGGACACTGCAGGTTCAAGCTGCGGCGCCCTGCTGCCAACCGGTAATCAGGTTGACATCATCGATGGTGTCGCGGTGACCTGTATCGATAACGGTATGCCGGTCGTGGTCATGAGAGCTGAAGATCTGGGTATTAGCGGCACGGAATCCCGGGAGCTGCTGGAGCAGAATGAAGCGCTTAAATCCCGCCTCGAATCGATCCGCCTGCAGGCGGGCCCAATGATGAATCTGGGTGATGTCACCCACAAATCGGTACCTAAAATGAGCATGGTCAGCCGGGCGACTCAGGGCGGTTCAATCTCGACCCGCACCTTCATCCCCCATCGCTGCCACGCTTCGATCGGTGTACTGGGTGCAGTCAGCGTTGCGACAGCCTGCATTCTGCCGGACTCTCCGGCACATGCACTGGCGGACATACCCGAGGGCTCGACTAAAACGATGCCGGTTGAACATCCGATCGGTGAGATGACCGTGATTCTTAAAATGAATCAACAGGGCGATGCAGAAAGTGCTGCGATCTTACGAACCGCCCGTAAACTGTTTGATGGTGAAGTGTTTGCGGACTGATTCGCTGAATCAAAACTTTGCCTACTGAGTCTTTCCAACATAAGAACAGGATTAAATAAT
Organism: Amphritea atlantica; assembly: GCF_900111095.1. Lineage (GTDB taxonomy): Bacteria > Pseudomonadota > Gammaproteobacteria > Pseudomonadales > Balneatricaceae > Amphritea > Amphritea atlantica. The sequence goes on from NZ_FOGB01000003.1 coordinate 10,520, forward strand.
GGACGCTGATTACCTTCCATTCCATGACAGCCCCAGCAAGCCAGAGTTTAAAGCTCCAGCCGGGGCAGTCGATGCTCACTGTCACGTATTTGGACCCGCGGATAAATTCCCCTACCACCCAAAACGTAAATACACCCCCTGTGATGCATCTAAAGAACAACTCTTCGCCCTGCGGGACTATCTTGGCTTTGCACGCAATGTCATCGTTCAGGCTTCCTGCCACGGTACTGATAACGCGGCCCTGATTGATGCGCTGAACACAGCCGGAGAGCTGGCACGTGGTGTAGCCGTTGTTGATCCGGCTATCACAATGGAAGAGCTGCAGGCGATGCATGAGGCCGGCGTTCGTGCGGTTCGCTTCAACTTCGTTAAGCGGCTGGTCGATACCACCCCCAAAGAGGTCTTCCTCAGTGTTGCTGAGAAGATCAAACAGCTGGACTGGCATATCGTCGTTTATTTTGAAGCGCCAGATCTGGCAGATCTTATTCCGTTTCTGAAGCAGCTGAACACCACCATCGTCGTTGACCATATGGGCCGTCCCGATGTTGCAAACGGTGTTGACCACGAAGATTTTCAACGGTTTATCAACCTGATGGCTGAAAACACTAATATCTGGACTAAAGTCAGCTGTCCTGAGCGTCTGACTCAGCAAGCTCCTGACTACAGCGATGTCGTTCCATTTGCCCGCACCCTGGTTGAGAAGTTTCCAGACCGGGTTCTGTGGGGCACCGACTGGCCGCATCCCAACATGAAATCCCATGTGCCCGATGATGGCAAACTGGTTGACGTTATCCCACTGATTGCACCAACAGCAGAACTGCAACAGGCGCTGCTGATTGATAACCCGATGCGTCTGTACTGGGATAAATAATCTCTTTCAGCAAAGCATCAGGGTGACCGAATCATCCATGTCCCTCACTGATGCAATTAGCATCAGTGACAAAGGCCTCATTCAGAGGCCTTTTTATCACCTTCCCTCCCCGCAAAACTGTTTATGGTGATGGTATTTCTCACTACCCGAAAACACTGCAGGCAGCTATATCAAATTTATTCAGTAAACGGGTAAGGCAAAATCTATATCAGCAGCGGCTGAACACATGAGATGACCGGAGGCTGCCATAACGTAAGAAGCTAACAGTCTGCCGCTTTACTCAGCCGGTTTACGATGCGTTTCAGCAACGGCTTTGACCACAAACGCACTGCCCAGCAGCCCAAGAAAACCAATACTACAAGTGGCCACAGCTAAACCGGCCAGCTTGACCATAAAACCAATGATCAACGGCCCTGAGGTCACCCCCACATCGGCAAACAATCGCCAGATGCCGATAAAGCCTCCACGGTTTTTCTGAGGCGCCAGATCTGAGCCCATAGTCATAATAACGCCTGCGGAAACACCATTACCCAGGCCCATCAGCGAAGCGATCAGGATGAGGCTCCACAACCCCTCGGCTAACGGCAACAGGCTGATACTCATACCCAGCAGTACAAGACTGGTGATAAAGATAGGTTTACGGCCAATACGATCACTCAGACTACCGGCCGGATAAAACAGCAGCGTGTCAATGATGGCTCCCGCTGAGATGGCAATACCGATACTGGTTTCATCCAGCATCAGGGCCGCCCCTGTCAGAGGCAGCAGAAGCGCCCTCGAAGAGCGCACCAGCATGAGTGCAAATGAGGCAACACCCGCCGTCATAAACACCTTACGGTTATCGATAAGGGCATCACGCAGTGCAATAACGCTGTGACTGTCATGCCCCTGAGGTTTTGTATAGGAAACCCAGCGCACAACACACAACACTACCAGCAACGAGCAGATAGCAAACACTGCCAGTGTTACCTGATAGCCCTGTGCGGCAATTAGCATACCTGCCAATAACGGGCCGATAACATTACCCAGGCGAATGGTTCCGGCAGACAGCGCCATCACTCTGCCCCGCTCTTCAATAGACGAGGCGTCGGTAATAAAAGAGATACGCCCCACCAGCCAGCTACCATGTGCCAGGCCAAGTAGCAGTGCTGTTGAGATTAATACAGGCATCGTCGGAAACTGAGACATCAGCAGCAGTGCTAGGACAGAGGCAAACGCGGCACCAAGCATTACCCGTTTATCACCGAATCGCGCCAGCAGCAATCCAGCAGGCAGATCCGCCAGCATCATCCCGATACCTTTCAGGCCAATAATCATCGCCGATTGTGCCAGCGTTCCTCCAATAGCCAGCACATAAAGTGGTAATACAACCAGCATCGCCTGCTGCACAATGGACACAATAGCAGAGGGGCAAACCACTGGCAGAAAAAACTTACGCAGTATTCTGGTCACAATAAACCTGTCTTAAAGAGATTGAAGCGGTGAATGACAAAAGCGGAACTGAGTGACAATTATAGTGAGCTAATCAGGGGGAGACGAATCATTCTATGTCGATAGCAATAGAATAATTCGAATAGCTATCGTCCAGCCCTCTTCAACCCCACCACTATTGACTGGTTGACCGACCCACTTAAAATAATGAATTTTTCTAATCTTTCATTCAAATAATACTCGTTTGTATGGTGTCATACCAAAGTCTAAAATAGCCTCTATCTTAAACATTTAAAGGAATATGACCATGAGCAAGTACATATATACCGATCAATCTGCTGATTATGACCTGAATAAAATTGTTGCAGAAGCTGAGCGCATGCGTGCAGAATATCTGCTTGAAATGGTTTCTTATATCGCTAAAAAAGTGACCAACCTGTTTTCTGCTGAACTGCCTGAATTCATTCCAGGACCACTGGCTCACCGCTAAGAGAGCCAGTCGTCTTCATCACTCAGCTGATAAACGCTCCACAATAATTTTCAACTGTTCATCCGGCGCTATCGCCACATCCAGCGTGATATACGCTATGCCCTTTTTCTGCAGTTCTGAGACACAGTCACTGGCTGGCTGCCACCCCTTTCCAGTCAATTTAATAACAGCATCAGCCCTGTTTTTCTCTGCCAGCGCCAGCAACTCACTGGGATAGTGAATTTTTGCGCCGTTCATCAGGTTGAGGTGATTCCACGGTTCTTCATCGATAAAAGCCAATAGGGAAAACCCACCACGTTCAAGCAGGATGGTTGACAGATGATGGCTATGGTAGCCAGTATCGATCATGATCAGTTTTTTCAAGCTCTGTTTTTTCAGTCGACGGAACCAGCCTGACACAGTGGAACTCCGCCTCAGATCAGCCCATTAAGCGCTTCTATCCCTGCTTCAGCGCACTGCAGATCTTCTGGTACTTTGCCGCCGGCAACGCCCACAGCCCCCACCACACTGCCATCCACCAGCACCGGCAAACCACCGCCGAACAGTGCCACTTTTGGGTGTTGTGCTAAACCATTCGCAACAATGGGTCTGCCCTCCAGCAGTTCCGCCCACTTCTCAGTTGGCGATCTGAAATTTGCAGCGGTGTATGCCTTTTTCTCAGCGAAATCCATCGCCGGTAATGGCGCTCCTGGCTCACGCAGTGACACCAGACGATTACCGGCACTATCAACCACCACCACATTTACCTTGATCCCCAACTGATTACCGTGATTAATCGCAGCCCGGGCGATCACCAGAGCGGCATCCAGTGTCAGTGATGCCTGCAGATAGGTTTTACTCATCATATTCCTGCTATTTCGTTATTTTCGTGTTTCGGGAAACTATAGTGTATCGATTGTATAGCATCTCAGATTGCACACGTTAACACCCATCTGTTTTCTTTGAGCACTATTCAGTTTTTCGATAACAATTGCTTCTGTAAAATGCTTTACTCTATTATCTGCAACGACCAGAAACACAGGAATAAAGATGACCCAGGTAACGACAGAGATCACCGCCTATCATGCACACGTCTACTTCGATGCCAACAGTCTTAACCAGGCGGTTGAGCTGTGCGAAAAGGCCCACGATACACTGGGGGTCGCGATGGGCAGAGTACACCAGAAACTGGTAGGCCCGCACCCTGAATGGAGCTGCCAACTCTCCTTCAGTGCGCCAGACATCGGCAAGGTTCTGCCGTGGCTAATCCTTAATCGTAAAGGACTGACTGTCTTTATCCATCCGGTTACCGGCAACGACCTTGACGACCATACCAAATATATTATGTGGCTCGGCGACAGTAAGCCCCTCAACATCGAACAGTTCCTGCAATAACTTATTTCACCGGAACTGCAGATTTGTACTAGGCTGACCATACAGGGTTTAATTGTTAAATAAGCGATGAAAACGATAACAGCCGAGGACATCCATACCCGCCTGCCCCAGGAAAAAATACGTCAGGGGTCTCTGTTTGGAGCGCTCACCGATGACTGTATTAACTTTATCCTCGAGCAGGGGCGGATACTTGAACTTGCCAGCGGAGAGAAGGTATTTAACGCCGGCGATAGCGGCAATGCTTTCTATGTCGTTCTGGAAGGCAGCCTCAGCTTTGTCAAACTCCACGATGGCAAGCGTTATAACACCCGCGATATCGGTTTTGGTGAAGAGGTTGGCTTCGTTGCTATGATCGCCCTGCACAACCATGCAGGCTATGCCGTTGCCAACTGTGACAGCCGGGTGCTGGAGATCAGTTCTGATCTGTTTGCCCGGGTTCATGAAAACTATCCCTTTGACTTTGGCATTATCACCCTGAATCTGGCTCGCGATATGGCCAGAAATATCCGCAAACTCAGCAATGCGCTGGTCGAAAACGCGATCAAATACTGAGCGCCATAGAAAAGCCCCTGCAAACAGGAGCTAAAGAATCGGTTGAAGAGCATGGGATAAAGCCCGATAGCGGTAAACAGAAGCGCTTAACCCTTCCTCAATCGCAGCAATTCCAATTAAATTAAAATCTTACAAAACAAACATAACTATATAATTTAAAAGAGAATTATAAATTAAGTTCGCTATCTTCCGGCATACGCTGCGCTTCAATCTCTTCGGTAATCCGTTCTACCTGTTTTTCCGCTTCCAGACTGCTCGATTCAAAGCGGGCAAGGTGATACAGGGCATCCCCTTCATTAACGACCGGAATATTGTTCTGTCCGATAATAATACCGGAATTAGGTGCGACCACCTCCTCTTCATGAGCCCCGAAAGGCGATGCAACCACCCCCATGATCTGTCCCTTGCTAACCCGTTGACCAACCGAAACCACTGACCTGAAAACACCATCGGAATTGGCCCGAATCCAGGCTGAAGAGTGGGCAACCACAGGTGCAAGCACTTTTTTAGATTTCTTCAACGGTGGCAACATTTTCAGGTAGCGGACAACGTTTAACACACCGCGGATCCCTCCCCGGATCGCCCGGTCATCAAACCTCAGTGCTTCCCCCGCCTCATAAAGTATCAAAGCGATATCTGCTTCATCAGCACACTGGCGCAGCGAACCATCCCGTAACTTTGAATCAATGATCACCGGTGCACCAAATGCATCCGCCATCTCTTTTGCCACCGGGTTGTCCAGATTTGCCCTGATCTGCGGCATATTGCTGCGGTGAATCGCCCCGGTATGCAGATCCAGCACATGGGTACAGTGACTCAGAACCTGCGTCCTGAAGATGTAGGCAATCCGACTGGCAAGTGAGCCCTTCTCACTGCCGGGAAAACAGCGATTAAGATCGCGCCTGTCCGGCAGATAACGGCTTTGATGGATAAAACCAAAAATATTAACCACCGGCACAATAATCAGCGTCCCGGCAATGCGGTGCAAAGATTTATACTTCAAGAGCTGACGACAGATCTCTACACCATTGAGCTCATCACCATGAATTGCAGCACATACCATTAGTGTTGGCCCGGCGCGGCGCCCATGAATCACCTCGATATCCAGATCCAGATGGGTATTGGTATACAGACGAGCCAGATCGACATGAATCGTTCGCCGCTCGCCCGGCTTTACAATACAACCGGCAATCTCAAGCGGTTGATTCAGTTGCGCCATAAAGTATTATCCTTTGCCCCGTGTGCGTGTGCGGGTCGCTTTTTTCTTTTCTGCAACACTTTTCTCAATAAAGGTGATTATGCTGTGAGCCACATCCTTGCCGGTAGCCCGCTCCACACCCTCCAGGCCTGGACTGGAGTTTACCTCCATCACCAGCGGCCCCCGCTCAGAGCGCAACAGATCGACACCAGCAACATTTAATCCCATGGTTTTAGCCGCCAAAACAGCTGTCGCACGCTCCTGGGGAGTGATTCTGACCAGTGAAGCCGATCCGCCACGATGCAGGTTAGAGCGAAACTCACCCTCTTTGCCCTGACGCTTCATTGCCGCCACCACTTTATCGCCGATAACCAGACAACGGATATCCGCACCGCCAGCCTCTTTGATAAACTCCTGAACCATAATATTGGTTTTCAGCCCCATAAAAGCCTCCAGCACACTCTCGGCAGCCTTTCTGGTTTCGGCCAGGACCACACCGATCCCCTGAGTACCCTCCAGTAGTTTGAGCACCACAGGGGCACCACCCACCATATCCAGAAGATCGGGAATATCACTTGGTTTACTGGCAAACCCGGTAACCGGTAAGCCAACTTTCTTGCGCGATAACAACTGCATTGAGCGCAGCTTATCCCGGGAGCGGCTGATCGCTACAGACTCGTTCAGCGGGTATACCCCCATCATTTCCAGCTGACGTAGCACAGCGGTACCATAAAAGGTTACCGATGCACCAATCCGGGGAATAACCGCATCGAAGCTGCCCAGATCCTCACCTTTGTAGTGAATACTCGGTTCTTCAGAGTTAATGTTCATATAGCAACGCAATACATCCAGTACCCGGACTTCATGACCGGCAGCCTCTGCTGCCTCAATCAAACGACGCGTAGAATACAGAGACGGATTGCGCGATAAAATGGCTATCTTCATTATAAAACCTTACTGTTCAGGCGGATGAATGCCTTGTGAAATTAAATATGCGCCTTCAGGATCTATCAGGAAGCGGCCGTTCATCGCCGTTCTGCCCAGTAACATTCTGAATCGCATTGTGTCTCTGTTAGTCAGTGTCAGCTCTATAGGGTATTGCTGATCACCAATTACAATATCAGTCAGTATGACATAGCGCTGACTCTGATGCCCCCCCGAGTCGGTGACCGTGCGTATATCCTGCACTGGAGCCTCACAGCGAATAACCGTATCGGGATCGTACTGATTTGGATGCACATCAAAGCTCACCCAATCCTGGCCCTCTTTCTGAAACGGCTCAAGCCTGAACGTATGTAGCGCAGAGGTGCGGGCGCCAGAGTCTACCTTGACCTTGATCTGATCAATGCCAAGCCCCGGCAAAGACACCCACTCACGCCACCCGATAACCGGTTTATTCTCGCTATTCAAGATCGCATCTCCTTCACTCACCAGTCAGTTGAGCATAATCAGAGGTCTTAAAATCAGATCATCCGGTTACGTTAATCCACCAGAACCTGGCGCCAGCACGTTAACCGATGACGATATACACCATTATTCAGCAAACAGATAGTCCACTGATGAAAGTTATGAATAAACAGTGACTTTCCTGCCCCTTTATAAAACTTTATCTTCCTGGGCGGGTCAACCCATTACTTGTGAAGGCTTTATGCCGCTCTGATAAATACCTCAGGCGGATACGCGCACAGACTGTGCAATTGCAGTATGAATACCTGCGCTACCCGGTATAATCAAAACCTGTGTTTTTTACCCGCGCCAAAATACGGACGACGATTTTAATGCGCCTGATACTTCTGTTACTGCTCAGCAGCCTCTCTCTACAGATTATGGCTGGCAATCTCGCTATCACCATTGAGGGTGTAAACTCAGAGCAGGAAGTCAATATCCGCAGCATGCTGAGCATCGAACAGTTCAACAATAAAGAGGTCACCAATCCTAGTCGGTTACGCTACCTGCATAGTCAGGCAGACAGTGAGATCAGGACAGCACTGCAGCCTTTTGGTTTCTACAGGCCGCAAATTAAAAGCCAGTTAAACAAAACAGATCAGGACTGGGTCGCCCGTTACAGCATCACCCCCGGTAAGCCAGTGCTGATATCAAAGCTGGATATACAGCTAAACGGTGATGCCAGCAACGACAAATCCTTTAAGCAGCTACTGGCAAAAAGCCCCCTGCGTCAGGGCCTACCTCTGATTCACAGTCAGTATGAACAGCTGAAAAAACAGCTCAGTTCACTGGCCGTCGAACGGGGATATTATCAGGCAACCCTGACGCGTCACCGGGTGGAAGTGAACCTGTCCGATTATTCGGCAACGATTATGCTTTACTTCGACAGCGGCCCCCGCTTCAATATTGGTGAAATATCTTTTGCCCCCAACCCCTTTGACGATGATTATCTCAGATCCTATGCCACTTTCTCATCCGGAGACCCGGTGCAGAACAGCAGCCTGATCGACCTGCAATCAGCGCTGATCGATACTGACTATTTTCAACGGGTGGAGGTCAGGCCGCTATGGAACGAGATGAGCGACACTGAAGTCCCCGTTTACGTTGATCTGCAGCCCAATAAGAGAACCAAATATCACCTGGGCCTGGGTTATGGCACCGATACCGGCGCACGGGCGAAGCTGGGTATGACAAAACGCTGGGTTAATCGCCAGGGTCATCAGTTCCATACTCAGCTGCTTACCTCAGAGATTATCACCAATCTCTCTGCTGAATATTCGATTCCGGGTAAAAACCCCCGTCAGGACCGCTACTCCATCCTCTTCAGCCTGCTGGATGAGAACTCCGACAGCGTTGAAACACGCAATTACTCTATTGGCGTGTCGCGGCAGAAACAACTGGGAAGCTGGCAACAGGTGATGGCCCTGAATTATCAACAGGAGGAATCAACCTTTAGTGGCGAGACGGACACCTCCTACTTTCTGATCCCACAGATCAACTACAGCACCCTATCCACTGAAGACCGTTTACATGTAAAAAATGGCTACAGTCTCTCTGCACAACTGCGTGGCAGCAGCAAAGCGGTGATATCAACCGAAGATTTTGTCCAGACCCGCCTCAGTGGCAAAGGAATCTATAGCTTTACCGATAAGTTTCGCCTGCTCACCCGGGCTGAAGCCGGTACCACCTGGGTCGATAACTTCGACGCCCTGCCCGCCAGTCTGCGTTTTTTTGCCGGCGGCGACAACAGTGTCCGGGGCTACGATTACAAAAGCCTGGGGCCACGCAATGACAGTGGTGATGTTATCGGGGGTCGCAACCTGCTAGTGGGCAGCCTTGAGGTTGATTATCGTTTTAAAGAGAACTGGGGAGTGGCGGCGTTTATCGATAGCGGAAATGCGTTTAATGATACCCGACTCAGTCTGCATACCGGTGCAGGCATCGGTTTGCGCTGGTTCTCTCCGGTAGGGCCGGTTCGTTTCGACCTGGCAGTTCCTCAGGACAATGGTGACGATAACAGCATTCACCTGCATTTTAATCTGGGGACCGATCTGTGAGCCCATCTGGAAAATCAGCTCAGTCAGAGTCTTCAACTGAACAGCAGCCTGCGCCATCAACTGATCAGCAACATCGGCCAAAGCGGATACGTCGCCTGTTCCGGATGCTATTGATACTGCTCATGGTGTTCGCTCTGCTGGCAAGCGCCACACTCCTCTACTTCACAGCAACGACCAGCGGTCTGCGGCAACTGATCGCCATAAGCCAACAGTGGCTGCCGGGCAAATTAGAGGTTCAGCAGATTGAGGGCTCAATCCTCAGCCAGCCCGATCTTAGAGGGATCGCCTATAGACAGCCGGACACAGAACTGCGTTTCAACCGCATCTCACTGGACTGGCAACCATCGGCACTACTTACCGGCCAGTTGCACATTATCAGGCTGGATATTGAGCAGCCGGTCATTACAACGACAAGTCAGGCCACAGCGCCCCCTGATAAAAATCAAACGACCGACCTGGCTCTGGAAGATATAACCCTGCCTTTGACGCTACAGATTGATGCGTTAAATATCAGTCAATTAAGCCTTATAAACGCTGTAAAAGAAGATGATCAGCCAGCAACCACAACTAACGTTTCAAGCGCTTTCATCAGTGTCCATACCTCGGACGATACACTGTTCATTGATCAGTTTAAGGTTGTCACCCCGCAGGCCCGGATGCTAATCAGTGGTCAGCTTCAACCCAATGGCCAGTTCCCGCTGGAGCTGAACACCCAATGGAGTTTAACCCTGCCTGAGCAGCAACCGCTGTCGGGCCAGGGCAACATAACCGGAACACTCAAGGGAGATAGCAACACCCTGAAGGTTGAGCAGACACTCAGCGGATTAATCAACACGGAGCTTTCAGCATCGCTGCAAAACCTGCTGAAAAAACCACAGGGAGAGCTGACTTTACAGCGTATAACAACTGATCTGGGGCAGTTTACCCCGCAGTTAAGCGATAGTAACCTGAGCGGATCGGTAACCGCACACGGCAGTGATGACCAGCTTAAACTCAATAGTCAGCTAGAGACAAAGTTGCCTGAAGTCGGTGCGATACAGCTCTCACTTCAACTTCATTTTGCAGACAACACGCTGCAGATTGATCAACTGAATCTGATCCAGACTGAACCGTTACAGGGCAACCGCCGCAATCCGCTAATGCTCCAGTTAACCGGTAAAGTGGCTGTAACCAGCGAACCACTCAGCTTTGATATACAGGGGCACTGGAATAACCTGCGCTACCCTCTTCAGGGGGAGGCAGCCTATTTAAGCCCCAAAGGCGAGCTTCAGGTCAGTGGTGATCTGCAACACTATCGGTTTACCCTCAACAGCGCTTTTGCAGGCCCCGCCATCCCTCCAGGTCAGTGGACGCTGACAGGCAGCGGTAACAGTGAGGGGCTAGAGCCTTTTTTGCTGACAGGAAAAACACTGGAAGGCAGTGTCAGGGTCAGTGGTAAAGTCCGTTGGCAGCCGCAACTGAACTGGAATCTGAAAGCCAGCGGAAAACAACTGAACCCCGGACAGTTCTGGCCGGAATGGCCCGGCAAGCTGGACTTTCAGGCAGCGGTCACTGGCAGTCAGCCCGCAGCGGAACCGCTCAGAGTTGAGCTACTGCTTGATTCCCTCAGCGGGGTGCTGCGCAATGAACCCCTCAGCAGTCATGGCAAGGTCACGGTTAACGGTAGCGACATCAATATCGCCGATCTTCGTCTGAACATAGCCGCTACTGCCATTCAGGCCAGCGGAACGATAGATGAAGAGCTCAACCTTTCCTGGTCTGCTCACTCGCCCAATCTGAACCAGCTGCTGCCCAGTCTGCAAGGCAGCCTGGATGGTAAAGGCACGTTAACCGGTAGCCAGAAAACGCCGCACCTTATCGCCACCCTTGAGGGGCAGAATCTGGCATATGATACCTATCAAGCCAGCCACTTAAACGCAGACCTGGATCTGAACCTCAGCCCGGAAACCCGTTCACATATTCGGCTCAGCGCTGCACAGCTCAATATCGCTGGCAACCAGTGGCAAGAACTTAACATCGCTGGTCAGGGGACGCCTGATAAGCACCAACTGACACTGACAACCGATAAGGGCCCCGCCGACCTTGAACTGGCGCTCAGTGGCCAGTGGAAAGAGGAGCAGTGGCACGGAACCCTGAACACACTTAACCTCATTCAGCCGCAACTGGGCGGCTGGCAGATTCAGCGCCCGGTGGCTGTGACACTGAGTTCCACTGCGGCACACCTTGATAGCCTCTGCCTCAACTCAACCATCAAAACCGACAGTTCCCTGTGTGCCTCAACCGATTGGTCAGCGACCCAAGGGCTTGAAGCAGCCATCGATACGAAACAACTCTCGCTGACCCACCTGCAGCCCTGGATACCAACTCAGGCGGCATTACAGGGTTATCTGGAGTCTGATCTGAAGTTTTCACAAGCACCGGGCCTGGCACCGGAAATTAAAGGCTATGCAGTTCTGAAAGATACCGAGCTACTGCTCGAGGAGGATGACCTTAAAATACGTGCTGACGATATTACCCTGCGTATCCAGGGTCACAACAATCAACTCAGAGCAGGTCTGAACCTGCCACTTCGGTATCCTACGGGAAAACTTTCAGCACAGGTCACCGTTGATGATCCTTACCATAGCAGAAAGCTTAATGGCGATCTTAACCTGTCCGTGGATGACCTTAAATTCATCTCCCTGTTCACACCGCAGCTTCAGGCGATCACCGGACAGATCAGTTCGCAACTGGCGCTGAGTGGAACGGTAGACAAACCCGGTATTGAGGGACATCTGACCCTCAACCATGCCAGTGCGGACCTGCCCGCGCTGGGTATAAGCCTGCAACAGATCAACCTCGATGTAACTGGCGAACCCGGTAGCAACACTTTGCTGATTAACGGCGGAATGCAATCCGACAATGGCCCTGTTGAGCTGCATGGGCAGTACAACCCGGTGGCCGATAGCGGAGAGTTGACTCTGGAAGGCACACGTTTCAAAGCCGTTGCCACCGAGGAGATTCAGGCGTGGATATCCCCCTCTGTTAAGCTGAACGTGACCCCGGATCAGATTGTATTGCGAGGCGAGATTAAAATACCGGAGGCCAGTATCAAGCCACCCGAGATCGAAGCGACCTCGCCGGTATCGGATGATGTAGTGATTGTCGACCCGAATCACCCAGACACGCCCGGGGCGACCCACAAACGCAATCTGGATGCCCAGATGCGAATTACCCTCGGGGATAAGGTCAACCTGGAAGCGCTGGGGTTTGAAGGACGCTTATTGGGCAGTGTACTGATTGAGGATGATGGCCGACAGGTCATGCGTGCCACCGGCGTTATGCAGGTAGCTTCGGGTCAGTACCGCCTCTATGGGCAGGATCTTAATATTGATCGCGGCAGCCTGGTCTACAGCGGAGGTCCGGTGGACAACCCCGGGTTAGATCTGCGAGTGTCGCGACAGGTGGAGGATATCACTGCCGGTGCAAAAGTATCCGGAACCCTGAATGATCCCCGTCTCTCGCTGTTCTCCGAACCGGCCATGCCGGAAAGCAGCCAACTCTCCTATCTGATGTTTGGTCACGCGCCAGGCGCTGGCGGCAACTCGATGAGTGAACAGGAACTGCTGTTTAAAGCCGCATCAGCTTTAACCCTGAAAGGCGGCAACACAATCGCTGAGCAGATATCAGAAACCTTTAATATCGACGAACTGGGGGTTGCCGGAGGCGATACTGCGACCGATACATCGCTGTATATTGGCAAATATCTGTCGCCCCGCCTGTATGTTAAATATGGGGTTGGACTGCTCGAGCCGACGCATACATTCTTTATGCGTTATCGTCTCAATGATGCCTGGAGCGTGGAAACCCAAACCGCCACAGAACATAACGGCGGTGATATTATCTACACAATGGAGCGATAATCTGAGGAGCGTTAATCTGAAGACAGGATCCCCGACGCAAGCGCCCTGCCCGCTGCTGGTTAGTCGGCGGTCAGATCGGAGCGCAAGATTTTGACGCTCCCCCGATCACCATTCCCCACGCCAAAAATCTCAGCATAACGTAATGCGGCATTGGCATGCTCACGCATCAGTGATTCGGCACGGGTGCCCTGCCGGTTTATCAGTGCATCGTAAACAAGGTGGTGCTGAACATTCGCAAACGTCAGGCGCAGGTACTCCCGATCCATCGCGGAACTGTCGATAGCAATAGAGTGCACCGAGGCAAAGGGAATATGGTCGTTAAGCATGATGGCGCTCTTGACTGCACCATTACCGCAGTTATCAATGATGGTGTTATGAAATGTCATGTTCAGGTCGTGAAACGTAACCACATCCCCTTCATCAATAGCCCCTCGGGAAAACAGCTGATCACCCTGATCAAGACACTGCTTAAGCGTATCGCGAACACTCTCTGTCAGCCCGACCTCAGCTAGCAGGCGTGCAGCCATCCCCTCGAGAACCCCCCGCACATCAACCGCATTCCTGATCTCTTCAGTGCTGATCTGACGCACAGCATAACCCCGTGCCCCCACCGTCTGTAGCAACCCCTCCTGCGCCAATAGCTTCAGAGCCACCCGGATAGGGGTGCGTGAAACACCTAATCGCTCGGCGAGCGACTCTTCCCGCAGTCGTTCTCCCGCCGCAAGATCACCGTTCACAATCATCTGTCGTAACGACAGAATAACCCGTTGCCCCTGCTTACTCATCCAGACTCCCGCTCAATATTCGGTCTACTTTCAACACCCGACACACCTGACAACTTGGATACAAATACCAAAAACTTACACCCAAAACAAAAAACAAATACCCGCCTATCTATATGTTTTTAAATAAATAAGCCGATAAAACAAACCTGATAAAATATATCACAAACAAAATAACTTTACATTTTTGAATCCAATAACCTATATTCGTTGAAGCATTGCCAGGGCATGCAAGACCTGTACTTAAGAGTATAGGTCAACGACGCTGCCGATGAAGCGCTTAGATGCTGCAACAGATAGCCCGGGGGGCTGCAATAAAAAACTTAACCGATACACTATCATTAATACAAACCTATATAGCTAATAAAAATAAACAGATGCAGATCTGACCATCCCGCAATAGCTCAGCAACAACTCTTTCAGGGATAACGTAAAGCCCGGGTGACAGCTGAACAGATCTGCGCATCATCAATATGATGAATTATAGGAGCAACATATGTGTAAACTTCTGACCCGTTTAACCGCGGCAGGCCTGCTATCGGCCGCACTTCTCTCGCCCGCCCAGGCAGCAGAATTCACTATCCGGCTGGGGCATCTCTGGCCAGCCGTCTCCGGCCCACATAAAAACCTGATTCAACCCTGGGCGGATAAAATCGAAGCGGAATCCGGCGGGCGCATCTCAGTAGAAGTGTACCCATCCGGTACTCTGGCAAAACCACCAGCACAATATGACGCAGTCAAAAACGGGATAATGGATGTAACGGCAACGGTTCAGGGTTATAGTGCAAACCGTTTCCCTCTGACACAAATTGTCGAGCTCCCTGGCGTTGCTAAAGATGCAGTCAATGGCTCCTGCATTCTGCAAAGCCTGCTTGATGAGAAGCTGATTTCTGAAGAGTACGAAGATACCAAACCTATTTTCCTCTATACCCACGGCCCCGGTCTTTTGCACACCCGGGATAAACTGATCAAGGTACCCTCTGATCTGTCGGGCCTGCGCATTCGCCGTCCAACAACGGTTGTCGCAGAGCTGCTGACAGAGTTAAATGCACAACCAGTGGGCATGCCGGCACCCGGTTCATACACGGCGATGCAACGGGGCGTGATTGATGGCGTCGCGTTTCCATGGGAAGCGATGGCGTCTTTCCGGCTCAATGAGCTGACCAACACCCATACAGAAGTGGGCGGTCTATACACCATATCCTTTATCGTCACCATGAATAAACGGGTCTATAACAGTCTACCAGCGGACCTTCAGGCCATTATCGACAAAAACTCAGGCCTTACATGGGCTGAGAAGGCAGGTGAAGTGTTTGACGCACTGGATGTGGTAGGCAAAAAGCAGGCGAAGGATGCCGGCCACGAGATCTTCACCATTGAGGGAGGCGTAAACAACCCGGACTGGAAACCACTGCTGGATAAAGCATCCCAAAACTATATTGACAGCCTTGAAGCTAAGGGTCTGCCGGCGAAAAAAGTATATACGCGGGCCAGAGAGCTAGCCACAAGCTGTCCTTCCTGAACCATCATGGCCTCTGAACCTGAAGGGTTCAGAGGCTTTCACACAATGTTATTCCCCCCTCTCAGACACTAGCGCCCTATCAGCAGATAGCGGCAGACTCCCTCTTCACATCAGCTAAACGCAGACCCATCCCCTGAAGCATGCAGACGCATTTGAGAGAATAAGGCTGACACTGTCACTTTGAGACCTATTTTTATTGATTTAAGTCATCTTCACGATAGCCTGAGCTTTACATTCAACAAGCAAGCAAACCACTACAGGTTGAGTAATGATGAAGTCCAGCCCGTTTCAAAGCATTCGATTCAAACTTTCAATCGCGATGGTCATACTGACCCTGGCGATCCTGATCATCGCAGTATCCGGCAAAATTCTGACAGATGAGATGAAATCAGGTGTAAACACCTTTGGTCAGAACTACCTGCCGGCGATTTCAAGCATACTTAACGCAGACAGAGACCTGTACCAGGCCAGAGAAGCCGAGCTGGAATATCTGCTGGGCAATACCAGCGATAAAATTCTCAACGATTTTAATGAGAATGCTCAGCAGGCACTGGATCGGATGAATAAGTACAAAGCGCTGATGTCAGAATACCCCGACATCATCCGCAAACTGGATGCTTTTGATACGCGCTTCAGTGACTGGAAAGCAAAAGCGGATCGGGTACTGGCGCTTATAAAAACCGGTAATACCGACCAGGCACGCGCCCTGAGCGATGGCGAGGCGCAAACCGCCTTCAAAAAACTCCGAAATCTATACAATCTGGCAGGTGAAGAGCTGGATGCACAATCGATCCGCGAGCGTGACCGGCTGGAGCAACAGATCTCGACAGTGTCTTTTGGCCTGGGAGTTTTCATTTTCATCGTGCTGATTATTGCCGGCGCGCTCACCTACTTAACACCGAAACTTCTGGTCACCAATATCCGCCGGCTTACCACAAGCATCCAGGAGATCAGTGAGGGCGATGGCGACCTGACTCTCAGAATAAACTCCGATCGGAAAGATGAACTGGGTGAGTTAGCTGATACTTTCGATACTTTTGTCAGCAACCTTGAAACACTGATATCTGACATCCGCCATCAGGCGGAGTCAATGAACAGCAGTTCAGCTCAACTGGAGCAATCGGCTGACAGCAGCATGAAAATTGTTAATGAGCAGAGCCAGGAGGTCGAGATGATAGCAACCGCGGTGGAGGAGTTTAGTACCGCCATCCGCGACGTCGCTGAAAACGCTCAGCGTACAGCCTCAGAAACCGCTAAAACCGTCGATATCTCCCACAGAGGCAGGGACATAATTAATGATTCGGTGATTAAGTTCCAGAGCCTGACCCGCTCAGTTACCAATTCAGAAGAGGTGATAGGCAACCTGGCTAAAGAGTCTGAAAATATCGCTTCAGTGCTGGATGTTATCAGAGGGATAGCCGACCAAACCAACCTGCTTGCCCTGAATGCCGCAATAGAAGCCGCCAGAGCAGGCGATCATGGCCGTGGGTTTGCCGTTGTATCCGATGAGGTTCGTTCGCTGGCCAGTAAAACCCAGGCGTCCACCGAAGAGATACAGGCGATGATAGAAAAGCTGCAAACGGGGGTGAATCAGGCTGTCAGCTCAATTCGCGAAGGCTCTGAGCAGGTAAACTCCTCTGTCGAACTGGTTGAAAGCACTCAGGACCTTCTGAGTGAAATCGAAACATCCGCCACACAGGTAAACGACATGGCAATTCAGATCGCTTCTGCAACCGAAGAGCAAAGTCTGGTGACGGATGAGATCAACCGAAACCTGGCCCACCTGAGTGATCAGAACCAGGTTTCCAATGAACTCACCCAGAACACCCAGACAATATCGACCTCGTTTAAAAAGGTTGCCAGTGATCTGTACGGAAAAATGAAGCGATTTAAAGTCGGCCATTAAGCAGCACAAACGATCTGGTAAAAAAAAACGCCCTCGACCGGGGCGTTTTTTATAGTGAGATAATTTCGGTTAATCTATCAGTGTATCGATCAGGTCTATCATAAACTCAGTCTGCTCTGAGTCCATGGGTTCCCAGGTTTCGATATCCATACTTTCGAGGACTCCCTTACCTTTCTCATCATCATGCATCGTCAGCAAAGCGGTCTGAATGGCAGGGATATGCTCCGCCATCCTCGGCCCCACCAGCAAGCTGTGATGTACTACACTGATCTGACTACTCACCAGAACACGCATTTTTGAACGGATCAGCTCAGACAACTCATCGTACGCATCTTTGAGGAAAAAACCGGCATCCGCATCACCGTTTAACAGATTTTTCGCTACAACAACATAACTGCTGTGCTGCTTAATCTCAGTATTGTTTTTGTCCAGATCCGCCGACTCCAGCATGATCATACCCATGGTATGTACATCCGGGTCATCTGTGGTTGCTACACGACAGCCAGAGATAAGATCTTCTACCGTGTGAAATGGAGATTCAGCGTTAACGGCAATAATCGTTTCATCAGACTTACTGGCCGGTTTCACTACCGCCTGAAACCCCATCTCCCGCACCAGCATAGAGGCGTCGTAAGGGTTTGCATAAATCAGGTCAAATTTTTCGGCACGAATATCTTCGCGCTGTGCATCAAAGCTATCATACAGTTCAAGATGAATACCGACACCCAGTTTACGCTGCAGCCAGGTGTTGAAAAAATACCACCCTGAAATATGGTCGGGGGCAAAATCAGGGCTGACCGTGAGATTAAATGTCATCTTTATCACTCCTCAGCCAACAATGTTTTGTACAACGCTTCGCTCTCAACAATTTTACTGCGCGAAGGCTTACGCCGAACCGAGGTATAACCAACCAACTGGCCATTACGGATGTTCGGAATCACGGTCGCTTTTACCCAGTAATAGGCGCCGTCTTTACGTAAATTTTTAACATAACCGTGCCACTTGGTTCCCTGCTCTATAGTATCCCAGAGCCCTTTAAACGCAATTGCAGGCATATCGGGATGTCGTAAGATGTAATGATTGGTTCCGATCAGCTCATCTTCCGAGTAACCGGACATATCTATAAATGCCTGATTCGCATGGGTAATAATACCTTGCGGATCGGTTCTGGACACAATCAGCTTGCCATCAGGATAAGGAACCTCCCGGTCAACAATATCTGCTGTGCGTTTCGTACCATCAAAATATGCTATTTCTACGGTACGTACTTCTCCTGTGTCTTGCTCAGACATACTTACAGCCTTCTTCGCTCAGGCACCGCACATCTTCCCTGATAGCTGTTAATCCATAACCGGTGCCAGATGTTTACGATTAAAGGATCTTACCGATCGCCTCTGCCGCACGCTTAACGTCCAGGAATATAAGACCCAGACGAGCATTCGGTTTAGCAACAACAGTCAGTACTGAGTCCTGATTCGCATGGGTCATCAGGATATAGCCCTCGTCCCCTTTGACCAGTACCTGCTCAAGTTCACCCCGGGCAAGCTCTTTTGCAGTACGCTCCCCCAGAGACAACATGGCAGCACTCATTGCACCAACGCGGTCTTCATCCATACTTGATGGCAGCAGCGCCGCAATCATCAGACCATCTGTAGAAATTACCGCAGAGGCTTCGATATCAGCAGATGTGCCGTTGAGATCACTCAAAATTGAGGTCAGCATCTCAGAACGCATAGAACACTCCTTCCATTTATTTTCCCTATATGGGAGTTCATTAAAACTATTAATTAGTAATCAAGGTATCGACGAGCCAGGCTCGCCAGTATTTCAGCAAACGCCTGCTGATTCAGTTTAGGCATATCAGATATCACCAGCGTGAAGCGTTGATGACCGATATAGATCACCCAAAAACCCAGCTGGCTTTGCCCTGCCGCGTTCATGATGCCCCAGGAGTCTCCGGCTACTTCCAGATCGCTGGTCAGAATATGTTTATGACGTTCCTGCAAAGAGAGCAGATCTGCGGCCAGTGCCGCCAGGTTTTCTGATTGTTCAGCAGAATACCCCGTTGAAGAAAGGCAAAAACCCTGGTCATCTGCCAACAGCGCCTTACCACTATCAGATATCTGCTGCAGAAGGTCGGGCAGAATATCCTCAAGCGGACCCCGCTTAATCTCAGGAGGTGATTCAGATAGTGCAACAAACCCCCGGTCGAGTAACTGCTGGAATAAGCCCATTGCCTGGGTCTCATCCAGATCAGCCAGCTCAGCCACCAGTTCCAGCGAGTAGAGCAATTCAAAATCAGTAGAGAGCAACTGCAACAACATCGCCCTCGCGTCATCCGGGGCTGAATTTAATGTGGCAAAGTAAGCTCCGCTAGGGGTGATAGCGATATAACGAATGGAGTCCTGATTGTAATCTCCCACCAACATATCTCCGGCTACATTTTTATTAGTTACTAAATCCCTGAATTGCCACATTACTACAGAAGAAATTAAGGGCCATCAACTGCTGCTTATTTCGACCGGAACGCTCCCAGGGCGTAGGCGGCAGTCATAAATGAAAACACATAACGCTGGTGAATCTTGAGGACTTTAACCACTTCCAGCGCTGACAGACTATGCCTTCCCCACAAACTACTGATCGTAGTTGCGTGAGGTATTGCCAGCAGACGCTCAAAATCAAGCCCCTTAGTCAGACGATGGGGTTGCTCCGGGTCTATATTACGGTTAAGACGCCCTTTCGATGTCCAGAGTGCCAGCTTCCAGATCATCTCATCACTTTCCACCAGTAAAACTTTTGATCCGGTCACACTGGGACGCTCGAGATCCAGATCCGGACGCACTTTCAGCGTAAGCTCCTGATAACCAAACCGGGTAAGTGCAAGCGGAATCAGAAGGTCTTCACTGAAATCGAAAAGAAACTTCTTATGTTCAGGAATATAGGCCAGCGTTCCGGGCAATCCGGTAATTTCCACCGGCACCTTCTGCGCCTCGCCTTCAACAATAGCCTGCTGCAAAATTGCCAGCAGGGTAGAATCCTCTTTAAAGAAAACCCTGCGCCGCTGATCCGGTTCATACATATTGACATCAGGGGCGTTGCCACAACATTCATAGACCATCTGATAGGAAAGCCGGGCTTTGACATCCTGGGGTTTCTTTTCTGCAGCTTTACGCCCAACCGGCACGGCCACTGCTGACTCAACCTGTGCCTTAGGAGGAGCAACAGTATCAGCCTCAACCTTAACAACGTCGTCTTCACTCTCCGGGTTCACCGGGGCGGGCTGGTTATCAAGCTGAAACCGCTGCCGTACTTCAGAAGAGTTCTGATCACGGTCTGAGGTGATGGTTTTATAATCGGCCATTGCCTGGCGACCCGTAGCCAGGCGTTTCTGATACGCCTGAAACGCTTTTTCACCTTCATTGCGCACCTGATTATCAGGTTGCTGATCGCCATCAGCAGGAACAAAAGACTCAATTGCCTGGTTGATCGCTTTAATCAGACGTTTACCATCGAGGGGTTTGCGTAGCGTCTCAAATCCGGGAAATTCATTCTCAGTGGCAGTAACTGCAATAATTGGGCGGCTATTACGATATTGCTCAACAACCGGTTTTACAGCCGGGTGTTCCATATCGATGATCAGAACATCAGCATGCTCAGCCGAGACCAGACTGTACATACTGCGGTGCTGCATAAAGAACAGATCCATCGCTGTTTTCGATTGCAACTCAAAGCCGACGATTCCCAGCTTAATGACATTGCTTGCAGCACGCTTATTCAACTTGATATGAGATACCCCCACAACTACGCCCACCCCGTTATAGTGAGAAATTAAAATAGAGACTAATGCAGTGAAAAGCTACCGTTACAAAGCACAGATTTCTGTTTGTTTAATTGCAACAATCTGTAATTATCGCCATCTGCCAGAGCTTCCTGGAACAGTTCAAGATCCTCTTTTCTGATCAGATCGGCCCCCTGCTCCAAAAGTCTTTTGCGCAACGCCTGCCCTTTACCTTCGAGGGTCAGAGACAGATCCAGCAGCGCACCGGTCAGTTCAGCCTCATCATGGCATAAGATAGACAGATACACCCGCTGCACCTGATTACGCAGGTTATTGGGCCGGGAGGCTACCAAACGATTGAAATGATGCAATAAAACAGACTTGTGTGGCCCGTCATAGATTAGCTCTTTACCCTCTAATGCGGTAAAAAGAGTCTCAATGTTAAGAGCATTTAGCCCTTCAAGCTCAGCATTCAGTTCCCAGCCGGAAACTGCCGCCCAAATTGGTGAATT
Source organism: Amphritea atlantica (assembly GCF_900111095.1). GTDB lineage: Bacteria > Pseudomonadota > Gammaproteobacteria > Pseudomonadales > Balneatricaceae > Amphritea > Amphritea atlantica. The sequence goes on from NZ_FOGB01000003.1 coordinate 32,341, forward strand.
CACAAGCCCGCCCTCTACTACTAAGATTTACTGAATCCGACAACTGTTGATCACTCAACCGGACTAACTAGTAACTAACGTTAATATAAATACATGTGCTTGGGTATTGATAAGTACACATTTTAGTGACTTAAGTTGAATAATACATAAATCGCTCAGCCTTTTGTGATTCTCAAGAGATAACCTTGATCTGCATCACATAGATCTCACCCGCTATTTTAACTATGAATACATTAACTTAGCCAGTTATTCACTATACCTAAATAAAAAGCATCAGCGGTTAAACTTCCTACAAATCTTAACTTTAGAGCACATTTAGGCTAAAATTTATGCGCCAATTTAAGCTAGTTAAGCCAGGCTTAAGTTAGGCGTCTAAGATTACCGGCCAACTGTCAGAGAGTCGCGTACCAATATTGTCTGACAGAGATAACAGATGAGAGGTATATCGTGCTTGAAGCTTACCGTAAACATGTAGAAGAACGCGCCCAGGAAGGCGTGCCGGCAAAACCACTGGATGCAGATCAGACTGCAGCGCTGGTTGACTTATTAAAAAACCCACCTGCTGGCGAAGAAGCATTTATCCTTGACCTGTTGGAAAACCGTGTACCTGCGGGTGTTGACCAGGCAGCCTATGTTAAAGCTGGTTTTCTGGCTGCTATCGCAAAAGGTGAAGCCGAATCGCCACTGATTGACAGGGTTAAAGCCGTTCAACTACTCGGCACCATGCTGGGTGGATATAACATCCAGCCACTGATCGCTGCACTTGATGACGATGATCTTGCGCCGACTGCTGTAAAAGCTCTGTCCCATACACTGCTGATGTTTGACGCATTCCATGATGTGAAAGATAAAGCTGACGCAGGCAACACGTTTGCGAAACAGGTTCTGGAGTCCTGGGCAGCTGGCGAATGGTTTACCTCTAAGCCTGAACTACCCGAGAAGATCACCGTTACCGTATTTAAAGTACCCGGTGAAACGAATACAGACGACCTGTCCCCTGCTCCCGATGCCTTCACCCGGCCGGATATCCCATTGCACGCCAATGCGATGCTGAAAATGGAGCGTGAAGGTATCGAACCCGTTCAGCCAGGCTCTGTTGGTCCGCTGAAGCAGATTGAAGAGGTAAAAGCAAAGGGCTACCCGGTTGCCTACGTAGGTGACGTAGTGGGTACCGGCTCTTCGCGTAAATCTGCTACCAACTCGGTACTGTGGTTCTTCGGTGACGATATTCCACATGTACCCAACAAGCGCGCTGGCGGTTACTGCTTCGGCGGCAAGATCGCTCCTATCTTCTTCAACACCATGGAAGATGCAGGAGCACTGCCGATCGAAATGGATGTAGACAAGATGAATATGGGCGATGTCGTAGACATCTATCCCTATGAAGGCAAAGCAGTCAATGCTGAAACCGGCGAAACACTGTGTGAATTCGCACTGAAAACACAGGTACTGCTGGACGAGGTTCGTGCCGGTGGTCGTATCCCGCTGATCATTGGCCGGGGTCTGACTGATCGTGCCCGGGAGGCGCTTAGCCTGGGTCCGGTTGATCTGTTCCGCAAACCTGAACAGCCTGCCGATACCGGTAAAGGCTACTCTCTGGCTCAGAAGATGGTGGGTAAAGCCTGTGGCGTCGAAGGTGTTCGCCCCGGCACATACTGCGAACCTAAGATGACCACTGTAGGCTCTCAGGACACGACCGGTCCGATGACCCGTGACGAACTGAAAGATCTGGCATGCCTTGGCTTCTCTGCCGACCTGACCATGCAGTCTTTCTGTCACACAGCGGCTTACCCTAAACCCGTTGACGTACAAACGCATCACACTCTGCCAGACTTCATCATGAACCGCGGCGGCGTATCCCTGCGTCCAGGTGACGGTGTCATCCACTCCTGGCTGAACCGTATGCTGCTGCCTGATACTGTTGGTACCGGCGGAGACTCTCACACCCGCTTCCCGATTGGCATCTCATTCCCGGCAGGTTCTGGTCTGGTAGCCTTCGCAGCTGCGACCGGTGTTATGCCTCTGGATATGCCTGAATCGGTTCTGGTGCGCTTCAAGGGCACTAAACTGCAGCCAGGCATCACCCTGCGCGATCTGGTTAACGCGATCCCCTATTACGCGATCAAACAGGGCCTGCTGACAGTTGCTAAATCAGGTAAGAAAAACATCTTCTCCGGTCGTATTCTTGAGATTGAAGGTCTTCCGGACCTGAAGGTTGAACAGGCGTTCGAACTGTCTGACTCCGCAGCTGAACGCTCCGCAGCGGCATGTTCTATCAAGCTGGATGCTGAGCCGATTAAAGAGTACCTCAACTCCAACATCACCATGCTGAAGTGGATGATTGCTGAGGGTTACGGCGACCCACGCACAATTGAGCGCCGTATCAAGGGCATGGAGGAGTGGCTGGCTAACCCTGAACTGATGGAAGGCGATGCTGACGCAGACTATGCTGCCGTAATCGAAATCGATCTGGAAGATGTTAAAGAGCCCATCCTGGCCTGCCCGAACGACCCTGATGACGTTAAGTTGCTGTCGGAAGTTGCCGGCACCCACATCGATGAAGTATTCATCGGTTCCTGCATGACCAACATCGGCCACTTCCGCGCCGCTGGTAAGCTGCTGGAAGCCTCTGGTGCATCTATCCCAACCCGTATGTGGATCGCACCACCAACCAAGATGGATGCCGCTCAGCTGACCGAAGAGGGTTACTACAACATCTTCGGTAAAGCGGGTGCACGCATCGAGATGCCGGGCTGTTCACTGTGTATGGGTAACCAGGCCCGTGTCGGAGATAACACCACGGTTGTGTCCACCTCCACCCGAAACTTCCCCAACCGCCTGGGTACCGGTGCTAACGTCTTCCTGTCCTCTGCCGAACTGGCCGCGGTAGCAGCACTAATTGGTAAGATCCCGACTGTTCAGGAGTATATGGATTACGCGACTAAGATCGATAGCATGTCTGCCGATGTTTACCGCTACCTGAACTTCGATCAGATCGACTCTTATATCGACAAAGCATCTAACGTGATCGCCACGGCGTAATCGTTAGATAACCCGATAAGACCACTAATGCTTACTTAAGCATCAGAGCGATAGAAGGGTTTGACAGAAAATCCGATGTTGATATCAGCATCGGATTTTTTTTGCTTCATCGCACTTTATCAAAGGATGCCAGCATATTCGATATGCTGTGGAGCGATATAACAGCCTGAAATAACCCCGCCAAAGAGGACACGGAGAGCACAGAGAAAACCTTATAAATAGCGTTTCTCCATGCCCTCTGTGGTAAAACATTTCCCTGATACTTTTCAGCGTCAAGTATCAGGTCTCCACCTGTCAGTTATAGGGCTGTTTTCTGAAACGCCGGGCGTTCAGGTTTTTGGCACGCTACATTTGGCAAAATCTCAGCTAACCAAACGCGGGTCTCTCTGAGGTCAGAATGAAAACTAAACCGCAAGCATAAAAAAAGCCCTGAAGGATCAGGGCTTTTTGTTAGTCACATGATTTGTGATTAAAGACGAACAGCCGGGATAGCAGTATGCGCTACGCTCAGGTCCTGACTCGGTGGAACGAAAGAGGTCAGGTTGATACCTTCAACGGCTTCTTTGTACTCTTCCAGAGTCGGGAAGCGACCCAGGATAGTAGACAGAACAACCATTGGCGTTGACCCCAGCAGAGACTCACCTTTCTTCTCTGAACTATCTTCTACAACCCGGCCCTGGAACAGACGGGTAGAAGTGGCCAGTACAGTATCACCAGGCGCTGCTTTTTCCTGGTTACCCATGCACAGGTTACATCCAGGACGCTCTAAGTAGAGAATGTTTTCATACTGAGTACGTGCCTTTTCTTTTGGATGTTCATCATCAAAAGTGAAGCCAGCGTATTTCGCGAGAACATCCCAGTCACCTTCCGCTTTCAGCTCATCAACGATGTTGTACGTTGGTGGAGCAACAACCAGTGGCGCGTTAAAGGTGATCGGACCTTTCTTCTCCAGGTTACGCAACATCGCAGCGATGATCTGCATATCGCCTTTGTGGACCATACAGGAACCAATGAAGCCCAGATCTACCTTACGTCCATCATAGTAAGAAGCGGGACGGATCACATCATGGGTGTAACGCTTGGAGATATCTTCGTTGTTTACGTCCGGGTCAGCAATCATTGGCTCATCGATTGCGTCAAGATCAACAACCAGCTCAGCGTAGTACTTAGCGTTATCGTCCGGAGCCAGTGCAGGTGCTTCGCCAGATTTAACTTCCGCGATACGCTTGTCAGCCAGGTCGATCAGGCCTTGCAGCATGCCCGCTGCGTTATCCATACCTTTGTCGATCATGATCTGGATACGGGACTTAGCCAGTTCCAGAGACTGGATCAGCGTTTCGTCAGTGGAGATACAGATAGACGCTTTCGCTTTCATCTCTGCAGTCCAGTCAGTGAACGTGAACGCCTGGTCAGCCAGCAGAGTACCGATCTGTACTTCAATGACACGTCCCTGGAATACGTTTTCACCACCGAACTTCTTCAGCATCTGCGCCTGAGTGGCGTGTACGATGTCGCGGAAATCCATGTGAGGCTTCATAGAGCCTTTGAAGGTTACCTTCACAGACTCAGGGATTGGCATAGCGGACTCACCTGTCGCCAGTGCGATTGCAACAGTACCGGAGTCAGCACCGAAGGCGATACCTTTAGACATACGGGTGTGGGAATCACCACCAATGATGATTGCCCGGTCGTCAACGGTGATGTCATTCAGTACTTTGTGAATAACGTCAGTCATTGAGTGGTAAACGCCTTTCGGGTCACGTGCTGTGATTACACCGAATGCGTTCATGAACGCCATCAGCTTAGGTGTATTGGCTTTAGCTTTGTTATCCCAAACAGATGCGGTGTGACAACCAGACTGGAAGGCACCATCAACACTTGGAGAGATAGTAGAAGCAGCCATCGCTTCCAGTTCCTGACAAGTCATAGGACCTGTAGTGTCCTGAGAACCGACGATGTTCACTTTCACGCGAACATCAGAACCTGTGTGCAGAGGCGTCTTAGAAGTAACACCAACAGCATTACGGTTAAAGATTTTCTCAACCGCAGTCAGACCCTGGCCTTCGTGAGAGATCTCTTTAGATGGCGCGTAAACCGCTGGCGCTTCAACGCCCAGCGTTTCAGCAGCGAACGTTTGCAGTTTCTTACCGAAGGTTACCGCGTAAGAACCACCCGCTTTCATGAATTCAACTTTTTGCGGCGTGAAAGCGTCGGCTACGTCAACCAGCTCCTGGTCGCCGTTGTAGAGCTTCTTCGCTTTAGTATCGATGGTCAGAACCGTACCCGTTGCAACAGAGTATGCTTCTTCCAGTACAGGATCACCGTTTTCGTCACGAACAACTTCGCCGTTTGCGTCAGTTTTCTTAACCCAGTTTTTCAGGTCCAGACCGATACCGCCGGTTACACCAACCGTAGTCAGGAAGATAGGCGCAATACCATTAGTACCAGCAACGACCGGACGATTGTTGATGAATGGGATGTATGGAGAGGTTTTTTCACCGGCCCACAGTGCCACGTTGTTAACACCTGACATACGGGAAGAACCTACCCCCATGGTGCCTTTTTCAGCAATCAGCATCACTTTGGCGTCAGGGTGTTGCTTACCCAGCTCAACGATCTCCTGCTGAGCTTGTGGCGAGATCATGCACAGGCCATGCAGTTCGCGGTCAGCACGGGAGTGAGACTGATTACCCGGAGAGAGTAAGTCAGTGGAGATATCACCCTCAGCAGCAATGTAGGTAACCACTTTGATCTTCTCTGGAATATCATCCAGCTTGGTGAAGAACTCAGCTTTTGAGTAGCTTTCCAGGATATCTTTAGCGATCGCATTGCCCGCTTTGTAAGCATCAGCCAAACGAGTGTAGTCAGCATCGTACAGGAATACCTGAGATTTCAGAACCTCACCTGCAGCAGCAGCCTGAGCGTCGTCAGACAGCGCGATATCCAGCAGCGCTGCAACAGATGGCCCACCTTTCATGTGAGATAGCTGCTCAAGAGCAAACTCAGGAGATATTTCGGCAACCGTTTCTTTACCCAGAGCGATATCTTTCAGGAAAGCGGCTTTAACGCCAGCCGCTGGAGTCGTACCAGGCAGCGTGTTGTAGATGAAGAAGTTCAAAGATGCTTCGCGATGCTCATTACCAGTGTCTTTAATCTGGGCAATGATTTCAGAAAGTAGCTCTGCGCTATCAATCGGTTTGGGATTCAGGCCAAGGTCCTTTTTACGAACCTCAATTTCTTCTAGGTAGTCAGAATAGTAACTCATAGCGTAAAGCGTCTCGTCTCAGTTAATTCTAATTATGAATCTGCGGCAGATTATAAGGAAAAAGCAACAAACAGCTCAATGAAAACAGTTTAAATTGCGCTTATAGTCGGTATAAATAAAATAAATGGCAACAAAATCAATCTGTTCCTGATGGTATACATTGGTTGTAGATCTACATGTTTTTGCAAATTTGGGATAGCTGCTCCTTTGCTGAAAAACAGTAATCATTCAGGAAGGATGCTTAATTTCAGGTTGACCAATATAAGTCAGTCGTTATTTATGACACAGCTGTTTGACGGATGCTCGTGTCCATAGTGATTTAATCGATCGGTCAGAACCATCCCCTCGCCTCTTACTGGCTTCAGTTTAGCAGCCCGGTGGCTTCATATGCTGATTCTGTCCCAGACCCTTCATTTATTCTTTTGACTAGCCCCCTCTGCCATTCTGCATTGCACAAACCCCGTCCGGCAGCACTTGAAAAAGGTCAAAACAGTCTATGCACACTAGCAAATAGTCGTAGATTGTATGAAATATAGACGAAAATAGCGCCAGCAGCCTTGCTTTAAGCTATCTATCCGATAACATTGTCGACAATCTTAACAATGTAATAATTTATGTTGCAGGTGATAGCGGTTCGTTTGACAGCTGAATATATGACGAAGCAGGGAGATCGGGCGACTCCACCAATGACCGGGGCTCGTGCAAACAGCTTATAGGTTCAGCAGCATCCCATCTGCGAGAGGAATAGAATATGACAAGTCCTATCGATTTTGATCCATCCCGTTCCATTAAAACCCTCCCCGGAACAGCGCACCGCTACCATAGCCTGCCAGATACCGCTGCGCGCTTTGGTATAAAGCTTGATGAACTACCCTTCTCTCTTCGCCCCATCCTGGAAGGTATCGCCCGGAATGTTGGCCAGAACGGCATAACCGCTGAGCAGGTTCAGGCGCTTGGAGGCTGGACTGAACATCAGGGTAAGCAGCCGATCGAAATTCCTTTCACGGCAGGTCGCGTCATTATGCACGACCTGAGTGGCACGCCAGCCATTGTGGATTTTGCTGCTATGCGCTCAGCGGTTCAGCGGATGGGTATGGATCCGGCCATCATCGAGCCATTGGTACGCGCAGATCTGGTTATCGATCACACGGTGACAATGGACAACACAGGCAGTCCCGCTTCTCTCAGAATTAATGGGGAGCTGGAAGCAGCCAGAAACAAAGAGCGCTATGCCTTTTTGAAATGGGGTGCGCAGGCATTTGAAACGATCAGGATCATTCCCCCACAAACCGGCATTGTGCATCAGGTTAACCTGGAATATCTGGCACAGGGCTATCTCAACATCAATGGACTGATGGTCCCTGACACCCTCATTGGTATGGACAGCCATACGCCAATGGCCAATGCTTTAGGTATTGTGGGCTGGGGGGTTGGCGGTATTGAAGCCGGTGCCTCTATGCTGGGCCAGCCGATGCAGATGCTGGCTCCTGAAGTGGTCGGTGTTGAGCTCACAGGCGCACTGAGAGAGGGTGTTACCGCAACAGATCTGGTACTGACCATCACGGAGATGTTGAGAAACTATCCGGGCGGTGTTGTGGGTAAATTTGTTGAATACATCGGTGAGGGTTGCGCCAATCTGTCCCTGCCTGACCGCGCTACCATCGCCAATATGTCACCTGAATATGGTGCAACCATGGGCTTCTTCCCATTTGATGAGATCTCAGCCGACTACCTGAGAGCAACCGGCAGGGATGGTGATCTGCCACTCGCATTCTATAAAGCACAAAATATGGCCTGGACGCCAGGCCAGCCGCTGCCACGCTATACCGATCTTCTTCAGCTTGATCTGGCCACGGTTGAACCCTCTGTCGCCGGCCCCAAAAGGCCTCAGGACAGGTTACCGCTGGCTGAGCTTGGCAACGTTTTCAGGAAAGCGGCAACCGAAGGAGATCGCAAACCTGAAGTCGTTAATGTGACGCCAATGAAAGCAGACGAAGCCGGTATTTTCGCACCGTTACCGGAAAGGGAGTTAAAAGACGGCGATATCGTGATTGCAGCGATTACAGCCTGCACCAATACATCTAACCCCGGCTTATTAATTGCAGCAGGTCTTCTTGCTAAGAAAGCGAATGAGCTGGGAATGAAAGTACCTGATGGCGTTAAAACATCTCTGGCACCGGGATCACCGGTTGCCACCGACTTTTTAACCAAGGCGGGACTACAACAGCATCTGGATGCACTGGGTTTTAATACCGCTGGTTATGGGTGTACAACCTGCGTCGGTAATTCCGGCCCTCTGGCACCCAGCATTGAAGAAGCGTTGCAAAACCACGATATTATCGCAGCCTCTGTTTTATCCGGTAACCGGAACTTTGAAGGCCGGGTTCATCCGGATGTTGATACCAACTTCCTCATGTCACCACCGCTGGTGGTTGCCATGGCTATTGCGGGTAACGTGAATATTGACGTCACTACTCAGCCCATTGGTCAGGATGCCAGCGGAAAGGATGTTTTCCTTAAAGATATCTGGCCGAGCAACGCTGAAATTACTCAGACGATGCATGCGTGTATGGATCCGAAAGCCTTCAGAGAAACCTATGAGAACGCCCTCGACGGCCCTGATACCTGGCAGAACCTGGCCTCTCCGACAGGCCCTGTTTATGACTGGGATCCAGATTCAACCTACATCCAGGAGATCTCGTTCTTCGACGGTTTCTCACTGGAAACGCCACAAGATGCGTTAAACAATATCGCCGGGGCGCGCATGCTGGTGATGTGTGATGACAATACCACCACTGACCATATTTCACCGGTAAGCCGGATACGTCCAGACTCCCCTCCGGGTGAATACCTGATCTCACAAGGCGTTGCAGAGGGCGATCTGACATCGCTTGGGGCACGCCGGGGCAACCACCATGTCATGCTACGCAGTATTTTTGGCAACAATAAAGCCAGAAACCTGATGCTGCCAGGCACCACTGGCGCGGTAACCCGTTACCACCCGTCTGAAGGTGAACCTGCACAGATGTCTATTTACGATGCCGCTGCGCGTTACCGTGAAGAAGGCACCTCCACCGTTGTCTTTGGCGGCAAACTGTATGGCACCGGATCATCACGGGACTGGGCCGCAAAAGGGCCAGCGCTGCTGGGTGTCAGAGCGATCATTGCAGAAAGCTTTGAGCGTATTCACAAATCCAATCTGGTGGGAATGGGGGTTTTACCGCTGCAATTGCCGCAAGGGGTCACACGGGCCTCTCTTAATCTGGATGGATCAGAAACCTTTGACCTGAATGGTATTGATACACTTGAGCCCAGAGGCTCTGTAGAACTGACGATTCACCGAGCGGATGGCTCATCCCAGCAGATCGAGCTGCTGTCACGTATCGATACCTCATCAGAGCTGGATCAGATACGTCATAAAGGCATTCTGCCGATGGTGTTACGCGACATTATTGCCGCGAATGCTTAGCAGAACAGCGTAAGCGAAAGATACTGACTAAAAAACCCGCATCATGCGGGTTTTTATTTCAGTAACAGCCTGTAGAGGGCTGATCTGCCGGAAACGGCTTAACGAAAATTAAATTTCCTCAGCCTCTTTAAGGCGTTCCTGCCGCTCACGCTCTTCCTGCATAACTGCTTTGATCTCTTCCAATACAGAGTCAACATCAGCACTATCGGCATCACCGTCATAGAGGCCGGTCAGCTCAGTTTCAGGCTTCAGTTCCCCCTCTTCGTACAGCGCCCACATCTCTTCACCAAAGCGGGACAGACTCAGTACCGGGGCAAACTGGGAATAGTAACGGGTCATATTAGTAACATCACGCAATAACATTGACCTTGCACTGTTATTCGCTGAGGCATCAACTGCCTGGGGCAGATCAATCACGACCGGACCGTACTCATCCACCAGCACATTAAATTCTGACAGATCACCATGCACAATCCCCTCACACAGCATCAGCTTTATGTAGTGCATCATCACTGCATAATCTTCAACGGCCTGCTCTTCTGTAAGCAGTACATCACCAAGACGCGGTGCTACATCTCCCTCATCATCGACCACCAGCTCCATCAATAACACGCCGTCGATACAACCAAAGGTTTCCGGCACCCGAACGCCAGCCCGATACAATCTTGCCAGCGCATCGACTTCAGCGTTTTGCCAGATCTCTTCCTGCTGTTTTCGACCATAAGCCGAGTTTTTTTCCATCGCCCGGGCACGCCGGCCACTACGGACCTTGCGCCCCTCCTGGTATTGCGCAGCATTTTTAAAGCTTCGCTTCACCGCGTCTTTATAAACCTTGGCGCATCGAATCTGACCGGAGCAGCTGACGATATAGATATCGGCTTCTTTGCCGCTCATAAGCCGGCTGATAACCTCGTCGATCAAGCCTTCATCGATCAGCGGCAGAAGAGATTTTGGTGCTTTCATGCATACCTGTAATGTAAAAAACCTGTTTTAGCCGACAGTGGCGAAACTAAGAAGGCAATACTAACACTTTTAAATTTTTTTTTAGCCTGAATCCGTTTCTCCCATACGGATCATTAACCCACAAAAAAGCCCGCAACATTTGCGGGCTTTTTAAAAAGTGGAAAATTACACCATGGTTGGATCTGGCTCCATCCCCATCAGGGAGCGTCCCAGAATCTGCTTGCAGACATCGTAATCGGTATAAGCATGGGCAGCTGTCATATTACAGTCACGCCACAGACGCTGAATTTCATTGTCGTGAATCCAGGTAGAACCTCCTGCTACCTCAAACAACCGGTTTACCGCCTCGCAGCACATCTTAATCGCATAGGCCTGATTGGTCCGCCAGAATGCCAGCTCAGCATCGGTTGGATAGCGCTTCTGCTCACCAAACTCTTTATGCTCGTCCCAGGTTTTCTCCATAAACGCCCGCGCAGCTGCAACCTGATGGGTCGACTCAGCCAGACGCATCAGCGGTGGAATCTCCTTACCACTGCTGGCCAGTGTATAAGCACGGGTACGGTTTTGTGTCATCTCCTTATAAACCGTCAGCATCCGCTCGGCGATACCCAGCGCCATGGCGGCAAAACCACAGGCAAAATAGGGACGGTACGGGGTGTAATAGATCTTACTGTCGGGATACAGACCAAAACCTGTTGACTGACCAGACATCATCGCTTTAGCACGCTCGATACGATGCTCAGGGATAAAGGTATTAGGTTTGATCTTCAGCGTCTTGGTGCCTGAAGGCTTCATGCCCGCAGAGTACCAGTCGTCTTCAATCTCATAATCACTGGCAGGAACAACACCGAAACAGTAGTCTTTCTCACCGGTCTCTTTGTTATCGCGCAAAAAACCAAGAATAGCCCACTGAGCATGATCACAACCGGAGCTCCAGCGCATATCGCCATTAAAGATAACACCGCCTTCACACTCTTCGGTCTTACCAAAGGGAGCGATTGAACTACTGGCCACCGCGTCCGGATCCTCACCCCAGAACTCATCCTGAGCCTGCTTTGAAAACATCGCCATCTGATGGCTGTGAGTAATCAGCAAGCTAAATGCCCAGGCTGTACCACCACAGGCCCCGGCAAGGGCTGCAACACAATCGGTCACTTCAGGCAGAGACAACTCTAAACCGCCATAAGCTTTAGGCTGTAACGCACGATGCAGCTTGATCGATTTTAACAGACGGATATTTTCCTCTGGCACTTGTCTCAGCTTCTCTGCTTCAACAGCATTTGCCGCGATAGCAGGGAGAATTTTTTTAAGCTCATCCAGCATCGGATTTGGTCTTTGCATCACTCATTACCTTTCTCATTATTGTTGTCGCGACAGTGGCTTACCTGAACCCTATGTACTCACACCCTGATTCAGGACCATCTATCAAACTTCTGAATACATTATTGATGACACACCGACAGAATAAAATGGATCTTTCACAGGGTAACTTGTACTTTTCATTGTTAATATATGAAGTATTTTTATACTATAGCTACTATAAAACCAGGACAAAGAGCACTGAAATCGCACTTCAAGTAAAACCAGACTAAACAGAACGGGCCATAACCAGAGAGAACTTGTACAAATCAACCTATTACATGGCAGCCTCACAGATGCAGTTTTACCGCTATAATAAGGTGATACCCAGATATGGAAAATCTAACCGACAGAAGCAAAGCGATGAGTAGTCACTCTACACCACTTGCCCAAAGCAACAGCCCATCAGCCGATATCCCCAACATCGATATCGGCAAGGCTTACGATCAGCATTACACTGACGCAGAGATACATTACGAACAACTGGAAAAGCTGGCAGATTTTTTCGGCCGCAATATGCCCGTTCACCACCATGATCGCTTTTATCAGATTCATGTCATTCTCAATGGTACCGTGCGGGTTCATCTGGATGAGACAAGCTACACCGTCGACGGACCAATGTTTTTCCTGACTCCACCGACGATTCCCCACGCTTTCGTCACTGACAATGACGCTACCGGTCATGTGATTACCGCAAGACAACAACTTGTGTGGGAGCTGATGGGCGAGATGGGACCAACCCGCTGGGGTAACAATGGCATTATGAATAATCCCCTGTGTGTAGCCCTGTCACCCGATTATGATGCCACCGCAAAGAGAATGCTCTACATGCTCAGCCTGATGGCCGATGAGAACGATCATAACAGCATGGAACACTCGCTGGCACTGAAAGCACTGCTCCAGTTGGTACTCATCGATATTACACGGCTATCAGATCAAACCCAGAAAAAACAAAAAATACGCAAAGAGGATGTCCGTATATTTCACCGCTTCAATGAGCTGATCGAAGCCCATTTTCATGAACATCTCTCCCTGGCCCGTTATTCAGCAATGATCAGTGTGACTGAGGCTCGCCTGAATGAGATCTGCAGGCGTCTGGCGGGGCTTCCCTCCAAGCGCCTGATTATGGAGCGACTGATGCAGGAAGCCAGACGCCTGCTGACATACTCTTCTGCACCGATCACGGAGATAAGCTACCAGTTGGGCTTCAAAGACCCGGCTTATTTCGCACGCTTTTTCCGCAGAAATGCAGGCATTACCGCCAGCCAGTACAGAGAAGGAAAAAATTAGCATATAATTTCAATCAGTTAAGTCGTCTTTACAATGCTTATCATTCACAGCCACGGGTAAATAGCTTATGAAAAGTACAATTAAAGCAGTGAAAATTATATGTTAACCAGCCGATCTGCCTCTATAATTAATTAATATATTAAGTTTTGTCCTGCCCGGTATCGACGGCAGATACAATAATAACGACATCGCTACACTATTTATCAAAGGTGACCCTCCATGTCTCAGACAGAATTCGACCCAAAAGATTTTCGTCGTGCACTCTCACAGTTTCCTACCGGCGTAACGGTAATCACCACTCTGGATGCTGACGGCAAGCCGGTGGGCGTCACCGCAAGCAGTTTTAACTCGGTATCTATGGATCCGGTTCTGGTGCTCTGGAGCATCGACAAAGGCGCACACAGCCTGTCTGCCTTTGAAAATGCCAGCCATTTTGCTGTTAACGTCTTAGGTAAGGATCAGGTTTCTACGTCCAATAATTTTGCCAGCCGTGGCGAAGACAAGTTCGCCAATGCGGCTTATTCAGAAGGCCTGGGCGGCTCACCTGTTCTGGATGATTATGCTGCTCAGTTTGAATGTAAAACCTGGGCGGTCTATGAAGGTGGCGATCATCTGATCTTAGTTGGCGAAGTGGTTAATTACCGTTACAACGATAGCGTTGAACCGCTGGTTTTTGCCCGGGGTAGCTATGCTATCTCATCTCAACACCCGGAGATGAACAGTTCACAAGCAGCATCATCGCAGGAAGATGATTTCGTCGGCAGTTATCTGCTCTACCTGCTGCGCGTTGCTTACCAGGGGTTTAGCTCCGAACTCTATCCAAAACTCAAACAACACCATGACATCACCCCTGAAGAGTGGCGCATCCTTGCCCGCATGATCTCGTCTCCGGAGATCAACACCCAGGAGCTTGCAGAGCGGGTTATGCAGCCTGAAGTAGCCTTCAATCAGACTATCAGCTGGATGGCAGAAAAGGGACTTGTTGAACTGTCTGGCAGCACTGCACGTATCACAGCGAAAGGATCTGAGGTCGCTGAAAAGATGAAGCAACTGGCACTGGCTGAAGAAGCCCGTCTACTGGCCTCTATACCTTCTGATCAAACCGATCAGTTGAAGCAAAACCTGAAGACACTCATCTCAAAGCTATAAACTCAAAGCTATAAACTTAAAGCATTTATTTCAAAGCTAAAAAAAGCCCTGATATGCAATCAGGGCTTTTTTATTTCCGTTACACTGAAACCAACAGACTTAGTCGTTGATCAGTAACTGAATACCAGCAGCCGTATTGGAGATCGGAGCGATCAGATTACGGTAACCCTCGGTTACTTTACCGGTCAGACAGCCGCGCATCGCCATCCACATATTCAGCTCAACGCCCTGACCACCCGCCAGCTCAACAATATCTTCCAGACTGTATTTAGTCAGTGCTTCCGGATCAGATACCATTTTGTCCAGACACTCGGTGTCAAAATCGGTGTTGATAATACCTGCACGCTCACCATCTAACTGATGCGACAGACCACCGGTTCCCATGACAACAACCTTCTGATCACCACCGAAGGATTCAACCGCACGACCGACCTGCTGACCAAATGCATAGCTGCGAGAGAGCTTAGGCATCGGGTGACGTTCACAGTTGATGCAGATAGGGATAACCTTGACCTTTGAGTAATCCTTACCAGGGTACATCAGGGTCAGCGGCACGGTCAGACCGTGATCAACTTTGATCTCCTGACAAACGGTTGGATCGAAATCATTTTCAACCAGTTCATTGACAATGTGCCAGGACAACTCAGTTTCACCCCGTACCGGAGGAATAGGGTTAATACCCCAGCCTTCATCGGCATTTTCATACTCGGGTGCGGTACCCACGGCAAAGGTAGGTTTCTTATCCAGAAACATCTCCAGGCCATGGTCGTTATAAAATATGATCAGAATGTCTGGATCAACTTCGTTAAACCACTTTCTCAGAGGCACATAGCTTTGAAAGAAGTCGCGCCAATAGGGTGTGTCTTCCAGACCTTTGTCCATTGCTACGCCAATGGCTGGAATATGAGATGAACCGATACCGCCTACTATTTTAGCCATTGTTTTTACCTATCCCCTGACTGTCCAGATATGCTTGAAACTCTTCGGTGGTTTGTCCAGTCTGTAAACCACCAAAATCCTGTACATTCAGACCCAGAATCGGTCCGATTTTAGCGAGGTAATAGATACTCCCCCCCTCACGAATCAGGCCCAGAACGTCACGATCACGCACGCACTGCTTCTGAGCTTCATTCAGTTTAAATTTCTCCATGTAAGCCTCTTCATCGGCGACAAAGGCATCACGGCCCTCCTTCGAGTTGAAGGAGTAGAACATTTTATTCACGGGATAACCCTTCGTGGACATCGGTCCATCGAAGAAAGTAGTGCCTGGAATAGCACGCATTTTTTTTATAGTCATAGTGACTCCATTGAGTTGCGGGACTACCAAAACCCCAGTATCAAAATATAGGTGCTTTCTACAAGTTGTATATTACGCGCATCTATACTGGATAAAATGCAAATTTCATGCTTTATTATTGTACAAAACATGGATTTACCAAGATCAAAATGACAAACAGCCACTCTCACCAGCCTATCCCTATTACCGATTTCTATGGAGAATCCACGGCCTGGCCGTTGGAGGATATGGTCCACTGCGAACAGTTGAGTCTGCGAAGCGCTCTGTATGACTGGCAGATAAAACCTCACCGACACAGGGATCTGATGCAGATGTTCTTTGTCCTTGAAGGACAGGGCTCAGCCCAGGTTGATAATCGTTCGCTGCTGATCAGCCCCGGCGACCTGCTGGTCATTCCCGAACAGTGCGTTCACACATTCCGCTGGGAATCCGGGTCCAACGGCTATGTGCTTGCGGTGGCCCGTCCCCTGCTGAAAAAACTGGAAAAAGTGCTCGATGATCCTTCGTGGACCCACGGTACAGCGACCTCTTTTTCAACCGGAGCTGACCGCAACTACCTTAATGATCTGTTCTCCTCTCTTAACGAAGAGTGCGCAGGAAAGGAGATCTACCGCCACCTGCTGATGGAAAACAGAGTGCTCTCCCTGGGGATCTGGATTACCCGTCAACATGCGCTCATGAACGAAGCCGATGCACAGCCCAAAAGCCGCTCAGAACAACGATTAAAGCGATTTATCGATCTGCTCGAAAGCCATTTTGATCAGGAGCACAGCGTCGACTGGTACGCGGATAAGGTCGGCGTTACCGCAGCCCATCTGAACGAGATTTGTAAAAAACTACGGCAACAAACAGCACTCAGCCTGATTCACCAGCGACTCCTCACTGAAGCGCAGCGCAACTTAATCTTTACAGGTAAATCCGCTGCCGATATTTCTCATCTGCTGGGGTTTTCAGATCCCGCCTACTTTAGCCGCTTTTTTAAACGGCTTTGTGGGGTGACACCCAAACAGTTTCGACAATCGAAGATGCAGGATTGAGAGCTCAATGCGTTAACACATCCTGTTTATCTGGCTTGTCATCCATCAGTAAAGCGCTATTTCTCGCTAAACTTTGACCGCAAAAATGCGTAGAATACGGGCTTCGTAAATTACACTGGACCGGAGCTGTTATGAGTCTCGACGATATCGATAAGCCTTTAAGTAAAGAAGATGAAACTGCCCAAACGAAAAATGGCTTTCTGGCACTTGTCTCGAAACTGGTCTTTGATGAAAAGCTTCCGGTACGCTTTATGTATAAAACCGTACCTGCACATCTGAATGACACCGGCTGGCGAATGTTTACCGGTTATGAGACCCCGGAGTTTCTTGAAGACGAGGTCACCAACCTGCTGCCGGTTGATGTTGAAAAGATGACTACGTTAGATCCCTCCCTGACTGAACTGGTGGAGTATAACGCTGGCACCGTCTGGGAGCGCACCCCGGAATCCGAAGGCTGGGAACGGGTTTACGACTTCAAGATTCCCGCTGACACGGTGGAAGTCGAAATCACCAACGATGTCTCAGAATTTAAACATTAGCCGCTCCGGCATTAAGCCTTAAACGTTGCTAAAAAAATCCAGCCTTTCCCTTGAAAGGCTTTTTTTTGTCCTTATAAAGAAGATTAACGGAGGCTCAGAAGAGGTCCGTTAACCGCCTGATCATTGTGATAGGCAACCAAAAACATATTGCTTTATGAGGATATTATTATGCGTCAATTTGACCTGGCTCCACTCTACCGTTCCGCTATCGGCTTTGACCGTCTGGCTTCAATGATCGATAACGCCACCCGTAATGAACAAACTCAGAACGGCTATCCGCCCTATAACATTGAGCTGATCAGCGAGCACGCTTACCGGATTACGATGGCGATTGCTGGATTTGATAAGTCTGAAGTCTCAATCAACACTGAACAGGGTATGCTGACCGTTACCGGCAGCAAGAAGAGTGAAGAGACCGAACGTCAGTATCTGCATCAGGGAATCGCAGCCAGAGGCTTTGAGCGTAAATTCCAGCTGGCAGACCATGTCCGTGTAACCGAAGCCAGCATGGAAAATGGCCTGCTGCACGTCGATCTGGTACAGGAAATTCCGGAAGCAATGAAACCCCGCGCAATCACTATTAACTAAGAATTTTTATCGCCGCGTTACAGTTGCGGATAACCGGAAAACAGGGAGACATCACTCCCTGTTTTTGTTTTTCCGGCTCACTAAATGGATTACGCCCGGCATCTGAAAAGCTATTTTCAGCCACTTATCTCAGTCCGATAAAGGTCCGCCATCGTTTCATCAAAGCAGCAGAAGATTACCTCCTCCACGCCAACACGCTGATACAGCGAGGCAACAGTAGCAACAGCTATCGCCACAGCAGCGGCTTTAGGGTAGCCATAAATACCACAGCTGATCGCGGGAAAAGCGATACGCTTAATCGCCTTCGCCGGACAGAGCTTCAGACACTCACGATAACAGGAGGCCAGTAACTGCGCCTCCCCCCTCTCCCCGCCTTGCCAGATAGGGCCTACGGTATGAATGACATAGCCCGCGGGCAGGTGATACCCCTGGGTTATACGCGCCTCACCGGTTGGACATCCGCCAATGGCGCGACACTCATCCAGCAACTGTGGACCGGCAGCCCGATGTATAGCGCCATCAACCCCACCACCGCCAAGCAAGGTGCTGTTGGCTGCGTTAACAATCGCATCAACCTTGAGTTGGGTAATATCGGCTGTTTCAATCCGGATCACCGCTACCCTCCTCAATCCGTATCGTCTGATAAATCCAGCACTGCACTGCATCACTCCAGTAGTCCGCGGGCAATCCCGCCTTAAGGCGTAGCTGTCGAACAAACTGCTCAGGCTGGGTCAGTTGCTCCCAGACCGAGGGGAGAAATGTCGCCCGTCGTCCCTCTGCCTCAAACAGCAGACCATCGATGCCGGGACGAAGCGTTGCCAGCAGATCCGCCTCACAACTGACAGGCAGAGGCTGCATCGGTGTCAGCACTGATATCTCATACTCCAGCTGCTGCCGCTCAGACTCCGACACCGGCTCAAATCGCTGATCGCGAAAGGCCGCCAGATAACTGTTACGCAACACCGCATCAGCCAGAGCGCCATTGGCCTCCAGATTACCGATACAGCCGCGCAACTGACCATCAATCTTCAGGGTCACAAAACAGGCTCTGGGTCTCTCCAGTTCAGAGGGGATCAGATATCCCGCAGGACGCTCCGGCTCAAGTCCTGCAATCCCCCTTACAACGGCATGCCGCGCCAGCTGGACTAACAACCGCTGTTCATCCTGACTGTAACTCTCAGTAAAAGGCATAGGATGAATACCCCACCACGCGACTTTTATCACCGGCTGTATCACCTGAATTACAGTAGCCCAGCAACTCAGCCTTCAGCCCCGCAGACTGTGCGTAGCGTAAAAAACCGTTGAGAGCATAACATCCGCACGCCTGCTGCGGTGTTATCTGGCTATCCAGCTGAGCGATCTGCTGCTGGGTTGCCCGATCTAGCTGACAGGCTTCGCTATAGGGATGAAAATGACTCAGATCACTACTGATCACCAGCAGAGTTCCCGGCATTTCAAGCACCTGTGCAACCAGGGCAGATACCGCTGCTGAGGGCGTCTGCCCTACCAGCACCGGCAGAATACGATAGCGGCCATCCAGCAACTGTAAAAAGGGTAACTGAACCTCCAGACAGTGTTCCTGAGCATGGGCCTGATCATTGACGCTCACCCACCCCTCACGCACCAGCTCATCACTAAGAATGTTGTCGATCTGAATCTGCCCTAAAGGGGTTTGCCACAGCCCCGCATCCATAACCGCCATCCCCTGCAGCGGCACTCTGTGGGCTGGCCCCAGGAGCACTATCCGGGTAATCGAATCCAGATAGGGGCGGATCAGATTATAGGCCTTTGCCGCGATCCCCCCGGAATAGACCAGCCCGGCATGGGGCACCTGAATAGCCACCGGTAGTCGCCCCTGCTGCGGATTATCGGCGAGCAACTGGCTGACCTGTAAAGCAAGTTCATCAGGATTATCCGGGTAGAACATACCAGCAACAGCAGACTGCTTAATTCTCATATCGACCGCCCCTTACCTATTGCAACGCCCTAAGTATAGGCCATCAGCCCCAATGCAATCAGTCAATCCGCACCATCCAACCCACTACTGGTGCTCTTTTGAATAACGCGCTGAAAGCAGTGGCTAGATCGCTTTGAAAGCAGTGGCTAGATCGCGGCTTCGCCGCTGGCTAGTGGTTAGAACGTCGCTTCGCGACTCGCTAGAAAAAGCAAAGAAAAACAGCAGTAGCTACGATAATACAAAGCGAGCATTAACGCCGCCATAAACGGCGCGAGCTTGCGAGTGTCCGGCGACCGCAGGGAGCGAGGCTGGCTGGCTGGCCTGGTTATAACGAATTTTAGATTGCCTCATAATCTTTGATGCCAAATAAATGCGTTAGCAGCATAAAGTAATTTAGCAGTAACGTAGCTACAACTACACCACCAAATACCCCAATGATAATTGCTGCTATTTTAGCTTGAACATTTAGCATGGACTGGTAATAAACGTATGAAAGAACCAATGCCATTGCTAATGAATAAAATAAAACGATTGGCCCTATAGAGCCTAAACTGACCAGCTTGAAAACTACGCACAGCACTATTGGAATAGCATAAACAACAGCTGTGATTGATATAGTTTTCTTAGTCGATGTTTGCATATTCTTTATGAGTTAGTCGTGGTAGAGCGCCCCGTTACCGAGACGACCCCACACAGATCCGGACGTGCGGAACTACCGCATCCGGCTCTTCAATAATATCCTTGCCCGTGTAAAACACAGACCCTCAGTACCAGTCCACGGCTATCAATCTTTTACTCACTCGCATGGGCTGGATTCCAAAATATCTTAACATCTCTTTCATCCCTGACCACGTGTAACTTTTCCGACCACTTCGCCGGTTTAACCAGATATACAGACTGTTGAGTATGAGGCAAGAAAATAAATCTGTCCCCTTTTTCACGACTATCGCCCATTAAGCGCGCATAACCTTGTTCCAATCAATACTATGCCCAGCCGCTTCAAGTTCACGCGCCAATGCCTGTTTCCAGCCAGCATTACTATCCATTGTCTCCCAAACGACACCCGCAAAATCACTAGGAATTTCCAGCGCACCGCGTTTGAGAGCACATACTTTATCTCGGCCCAAACGGCCAATGAAGTAACCAAGCTCCAGTAATACATTTTGCCTAGCCCGCGGCTCTGGCGTTCCTCCCTTTACACAACCCTCATCATCAGGCGTGAGGAGAACTACCGCAAACCCAACATCGCTGTTTGCAA
This sequence comes from Amphritea atlantica, assembly GCF_900111095.1. GTDB lineage: Bacteria > Pseudomonadota > Gammaproteobacteria > Pseudomonadales > Balneatricaceae > Amphritea > Amphritea atlantica. The sequence goes on from NZ_FOGB01000003.1 coordinate 53,554, forward strand.
CAACCTTTTCAATAATAGTTCTTCCTTGATTGGCCTGTTCATGGAGAATGACGGCCTCTAACCCAATGCGTTCAAGAAAGCGGGCTACTGTTTCCCGAGCACCATCATCGTGGCCGTGAACGATAAATACCTTGCGTGAGAATGGCGACTTCAACACAGTTTCTGTACTCCCCTTCGACTGGACATAATTCTTGTAATCACGAACAAAGGGTATGATGAGCTGACCAGTAAGCGCATGGATTCCAGCAATGATTTTTCGCCCAGAATAGAAAAAATGATGGCTGAAGTTAGTAGCATAACTTGGGTCGTTGGCTAACTTTTCGATAAGAAGCAACGTTAATCCCATCGTTTTCTTATGGTCATCAGGCCATGCAAGCTGGGCACTACCAACCATGCCACCCCCAGTTTTTTCGCTTTCTGCGATAAAAGTATCGAGATCCACTTCTTTCGTTAGTTCTTCGTTGTACAGTTCAAGATCGGCATTCCGCAATAATTGGGCGAGTTTTTTCAATGGGCGCTCATATGTCTGCAACTGCGAATTCTGTAGGTCAAGAACAGCGTTGTTAATTTCTCCGAAAATATCTTGGGCCATCATTAATCCTCGTCAGACTGTAATCTAGCCTCAGCAGCTTTTTGGAGAATATTTTCTCTATAGCGCTCTTTCATTTGCTCAGCGAGGGACTCAACAATGGGATTGTCAACGTACGGTTCAACACGGTTATCAATCATTCGGTTAACTGACTGGATAGCAGCTTCAATACTCACAGGTTCGTGAGGATCAAAGTTCACAACGCCCAACTCGCCATCCAGTTCATTTAACGCTTGCTCTGCCTGTTTTAGTTCTTTTTGTAGCTTATCTAGGCCGGTTATTTTAAGCATGGCTCCCTCCTGTTTATGACGTGGCAGTGCTTTTTTCGCTATGGTGTTCCCCACAAAAAGTAGACAGTTATTTAGGCCGCTAACGCAGCCTGTTCTTCGAACACAACCGGACTTAGGTTGTCATTCGCCGAATGTCGTCTTTTGCGGTTATAAAATATTTCAATGTATTCAAAAATACCCGCCCTGGCATCCTGAACGCTGCTGTAGTTCTTCGCGTAGATAAGCTCTACTTTCAACCGACTAAAAAAGGATTCCATCGGCGCATTATCCCAACAATTACCCTTTCGACTCATACTTAACTCTAGCCCGTTTGAACGCGCAAAGTCGATATATTTCTGAGCTCGGTATTGCGTGCCGCGATCTGAGTGAAGAACTAAACCCGGTTTTACTTTTCGCCTCATAAGAGCATCCTTTAGCGCCGTCGTGACCAACGTTTCCGTCATCGACTTATCCAGCGACCAACCTACTATTCTGCGTGAATAAAGATCCATTACCGTTGCTAAATACAACCATTGATTCTCAACCCAGATATAAGTGATGTCCGTTGTCCACTTTTCGTTCGGCGCTTGCGCTTTAAAGTTTCGCCAAAGTAAATTGTCCGAAACGTTCAGCATCGTCAGACTGTGATGACGATAATTGAAGCCTTTACCGTTCCTTGCCTTGATATCAGCGGCTTTCATGATACTTGCAACATAATTCACTGAACACGAATAACCCAGCTCGGTAAGCTCCCTGGCGATACGACGCGCACCGTAGCGCGCTTCAAACTCCTCAAACGTTTCTTTTATTCTGGCACCCATTTGCTGACGACGGACTGAGCGCGGACTCGGCCCTCTATGACGCCAACGTGAATAACCACTACGACTAACACGCATGGTCCGACACATTAACGATACAGAGTATTGGCCTTCAAACTCGCGAATGATTGCGTATCTTACGTTTGGTTTTTCGCAAAATACGCAGCTGCCTTTTTTAAGAACTCCATCTCCTCTTGTAGGCGTTTATTTTCGCGACGCAGACGACGAAGCTCTTCACTTTCCTGCTTGGAGTAATCCACACCGTCAACCGCGTTAAACTGCTTATCCGACAAACGAGTGAATTGGCGCTTCCAGTTGGCGATTTGTTGGGAGCTGATGCCCAGTTCTTGAGCGACTTGTGCCTGGGTGACGCCAGGTTTTTCAGAACGTTTGACCGCCTCTCGGCGAAACTCTTCAGTATATGATTGGGTCTTTTTACGTGCCATGTAAGCACCTCCACTTTCAACTAATTATAGCTATAGAAAGTGTCTACAAGTTGTGGGGCACTCGGATACATAACGCCTGGGGCAGGTGCGCCATCGGCGTCACCTGGACCCACTTGTTATACGACTACAGCACTGTCATAAGCTTGTTAACAATTGGATCGAAATATTGTGCTGCTTCTCTTGCCCTTGTGATATGAGCACCATTCAATCCGTCTCTGGATGTACAATCAAACACAGGCTTCTTGGCCTCCAGTGAATAGGGAACCAGACTGTGAAGGTTCGGAATTTGACCGAGATTCCAATTATCATCTCCCCAATCGTGTACTTGCCCAAGTGGGTCGAGAATATTAATTATGTTTTCTCTTACTGAGCTTTCGACTTGATCTCCGAAGATAGACCACCCGCGCGTCATACCTTCAGCATTTCTTCTGATGTTGTGCTGCTGCATAACATAGCCAAGAAATGTAGGTTGACCTTGAGGTAACTCAATATCGCTATTTGCTGCCCCATTACATTGATCCCACTCTCTCCTCCAAACTGAGAGTTTTGCTCCTAGATTTTTTGTGCCTCTTATTGAGAACAAATCTGGAGACATCGGGATAATGAAATAATCACTGGCAGCCAGAACAGCACGATTCAATGCGCCAAGATTTGGCCCCAAATCTAACATTACAACATCAGCATTCACTTGCTCAGCTGCCCATTTTATATATCGATAAATAGCAGATTGAACACGTAATGCGGGAGCATTTCCACCTTTAGCACTACTCCATGTGTCACCAAGAGAATCTTCATAATTACTTAAGAGAACATCTCCAGGGACAATGTGTAAATTTGGGTACTCAGATGAAACTGAAGAAGGGCGCCTTTGGCGGATATCTCCTAAACCTTCATAAACTCTTTCGATTGCATTCCAAATGCTGTTTCCCCGATCAGAGCGCCAGCTTCTTTCAAGCTCAGAGTCGCTGAGGGAATATGCTGACAAATTGCATTGGCTATCTAAATCTACAACAAGGACATTCTTTCCTTGCTTCTCTAATAAATGGGCAATGTGGTACATATAGGTAGTTTTACCAACACCACCCTTGTTGTTAAAAATACTAATTATCTTCAATGTTGACTCCTATGTTGAAGATTGATTGCCGTATAACATTTTAATACTACCCCTGCGCATATGCATGCCAGGCCGAATTCATTAAAGGCAAGGTAACTATCAGATAATAAAGAGGAAAAAACTGACATCGCAATCTCCTTTAAGACAAAAACGAGAATGCGCAGTTGCATTCCGGACCCGGCGTAGTATTCCGCCAGCGTTTCAACCTATCCCTTTGTTCTCAGACGTTTTGCTAATTCATCAGGCAGCAAAACGAGCCTTTATCTAACGATAATCTGAGCATAACCGCAAGCAAAATAAAAGAATAACCGAAGCCCCTAACCGTTCTGAATCTTTGCTTTTTCTAGATCGCGGCTTCGTCGCTGGCTAGTGGTTAGAACGTCGCTTCGCAACTCGCTGGAAAAACAAAGAAAGCAGCAGCTCTCTTCATTAATCAACATAAAGTGGACATCCCATCTGACATACCTTTCAAACTAAACCCGAAATCTTCTTCTCCATTTTTCACAACGCTGTTCGTCACGTTCTTCATATTGTTGGATAGCTGAAGTCAGATCCAGAGAGAAGCTTTTCTCATCATCAGTGCCCAAAGCGGTTAATAGCATTGTGTACCATGCGGTTATTCCTCCAGGGGGTGGTGATTCAAAGCGAGGGAATACCGGGTCTCCTGCTCGATTAGTCAACCAGTCGTTCGCAAGTGAAGGGTTCAAAATCATTGCTCGTGCAATACCAACTATATCAACACTACCACTAGCCAGTGCATCAAGCGCATCCGCACGTTTCTTAAATCCGCCTGTAGCAACCAGGGGTACACTGGTAACCAGCTGTGCTTTCTGGCAAAAATCAACAAAATACGGGCCTTCTGATGAGCTATCAGAACTGGATGCTGCACCAGGAAAATAGGTACCGCCACTAAACTCGATTAAATCAACTGATGTTTTATCCAGAATTCGAAGGGCTTCTAATGAGTCTTCCTGTGTTAAGCCACCTTCCAACTGATCTGAAGAGTTAATCTTAATTCCAATGGGGAATGACGGACCTACTACATCTCGGATTTTGTTAATTATCTCAACAACGATACGACACCTGGCCTCAATGGATCCGCCATATTGATCACTCCGTCGATTAAATAATGGAGATAAAAATTGGCTCAGCAGGAAACCATGACCAGCATGAACCTGAACACCAGTAAACCCGGCCTCTTTAGCTAACTCAGCAGCTTTTATATAGAAATCAGGTAGTTTTTTAATGTCAGATACACTCATTCCTGCGCATTGCAGGCCTCCGAGATTTAGAGCAGAGGGGCCTTTAGGTTGGCTGATCAGGGGGTATGACAATGCACCACCGTGGCCAATCTGAGGCCAAATGTGAGCTTTTTCTATCGAGGCTCTTCTTGCCAGAGAGGATAGTTTCACCAGATCGGAGTTTTTACCCAGAACCAGATTTCCTGGCTTTTCAGGAAAACGTGGATCCCCCTGAACTTCACCGATAATTGATAATGCCGCGCCACCTTCAGCCCATCTTTCATAAAGCCGTATCTGAGCCTCTGTTGGGTCGCCCTCTCCATCAGCAAGGGAGTCGGACATGGCAGATTTTATGATTCTGTTTTTTAGAATTGCTCCACAAGGTAGTTCCAGAGGGTAACTCAGATTCTGGCTATTGTTCTCTCGTCGGTTCATAGAGTCTTCTCCAATGCAAAGCCCAAGGCTCTTTCGGGATGGTGTTCTGGTTAGTAACAAACGGTTTGAAGACATTATTCTCAATATTTTATAAACTAAAAACAGGCTATTACCACATACACTATTAAAAATATTTTAATAATGAACACATCAGATCTGAGCTTATTCATTCGAATTGCCGAAACTGGCAGTATTACCGAGTCAGCCAAACAGCTTGGCATAACGACAGCTGCTGCAAGTTCAGCGCTAAAGCGGTTGGAGAGGCAGCTTGATATACAGCTCTTTATAAGAACCACCAGACAGTTGAGGATCACTACCCAAGGAGAAAAATTTCTTTATCATTGCCGCAGGGCATTGGAGTCTTTAGAGCAGGGTCAGGTTTCCGCACATGAAACGATGGAAAATGTTACCGGAGAACTGAGGTTTTCAGCGCCATCCGACCTGGGTCGTAACCTGCTATTTCACTGGGTAAACGAGATGATGGATATTTATCCATCTCTATCCATTGATCTGAATGTTAGTGATTCCCTCTCCAACTTCTTTCTAGACCAGGTTGATGTTGCCCTGAGATACGGAAAGCCCGAAGACTCCTCAATGGTGGCTTTCCATATAGCAACGATAAAAAGAATCACCTGTGCCGCACCTTCCTATTTAGAAAATAATGGTACACCCTCTCATCCAAACGAATTAAGTAAGCATAACTGCCTGCTATACAGACTGAATGGACGTCTGTTTAATGACTGGGAGTATCAAAAGAAATCAGAAAATGTCAGGGTAAAAGTCGGGAGTAATCGGATAAGTAATGACACAGATATAGTCAGACGGTGGGTAGTCGAAGGAAAAGGGATCGCATACAGGTCTTTACTGGATATCTCTTCGGATCTTGATAAAGGGCGATTAGTGCAACTTTTCGATGACTTTGAATCACCACCAGCTGAGCTTTATTTACTATGCCCTGATAGAAAACAAGTTACTCCCGGAGTTATCGCATTTAGAGAAATGCTAAGAGAAAAATGTTCACAGATTCTTGAGGTTTAAAAATCTCAGACATATCCGCTTCTGGCTTACAAAGTGGGCATTAACGCTCCGCTAAACGGAGTCCTGTGGAGGACACGCGTTTTGTGGCCGTAACGAATTTAAGCGGTTTGTTATGAGTTTTTTGCTTTGGCATGGCGGTAATACCTGATTAAGACAAGTATAGGAATTAAGACTAACGACCAGCCCAATGACAATACAACGATAGATGGCCCAACTGAAAGCACACCGCCCGGAAGCTCAAGACTAAATACTAATGCTGTAGAAACGGATAAAGCCAAACAGACTAAAGCCATTCGAATAGGAGGCAGCGAAAACCATTCCGGTAGCCAAAGGCTAGATAGACTCCAAACCAATACGGCAGGAAGACTAGCTGTCCCTGCAATTACCAAATAAATGCCAACCAAAATTAGTACTTCCATCTTACCTCCTTCGCCGGAGATCACAGATACTCATAACGCCTCAAACACCGGGATTTTGCAAAGCGCAGCGAAGCAAAATATCCGAGTTAATTGGCCTTGTATGAGTTTCATTATTCCGGCAAAGCTGGCATTAGAAAATACACAGCGACCACTATTAAATAGCTTAACCACACAACGCTCCATTTTTTAACAGCAACCTGCTTTGGCCAATTGAGATAAAGCATTACGCAAGCAGCCAGCCCCACAATTATTGCCACATAGATTTCAGATAGATTAGCAAGGCTTTTACCACCACTTATAGTAAACGACTCAAGTTCATGTATTCGGCGATCGAATATCTTGAACTCTATTGGAAATCCAATACCACCAAGCAGCAGTAGGTTAAATGAGAATATTGCGAGCCCTGGGAATAGCAATATGTATCTCATAGACTTACGCCTAACGCCCAGCACAATTGGAGGAGCGCAGCGACGATCGATTGCTGCTTTTTGTTAGGCTACATATCAACAAGTTGAACTCCCCTGACAACCTTCACGTTTGAACTGCCTCTTGACGGTTCAAAAGTACTGGGGACTTTACAGCTGGTAGAAAAGTAATTTTCCGAGTTGGCTGCTACCCCTGATTGAACAATATAGTCACACTCAGCAACAAAAATAGGAGTTTGATCAAAAAGCTCAACTTCCAAAGAAACGCTTTCATAGTTCGCATTAGACGAGTTTTGAATTAAGCCGCTAACAATAACTTCAGTTTCAGATACTCCTTGAACTAATTTAGTGTTATTTATTGCGACACCTAAAACACTTGGCCCTTCGAGCCACACCCTAGAACTTTCATATGAGTCGTCTGGCGTAATAAAGTTATAGGTAAACCCAGTAACGATTAGGACCGCAACTGAAAAGCCTAAACCAAAAATAAAACCATGCAGTAATTTTTGAAACATTTGTATGCCGTCATTTTAATACTACGCCGGCGCATATGCATGCCGGGCTGAATTCATTAAAGGCAAGGTAACTATCAGATAATAAAGAGGAAAAATCGACATCGCGACCTCCTTTAAGACAAAAACGAGAATGCGCAGTTGCATTCCGGACCCGGCGTACTATCCCGCCAGCGTTTCAACCTATCCCTTTGTTTTTCTGATGTTTTGCTAATGATGCCAGCAGCAAAACGAGCCTTCTCTAACGATTAAACGAGCATAACCGCTGCGATATACAAAATAAACTGTTTAGACATACAAATTACGTACTGTTTTTGGTAGAGCTGGATAGTTGATACTCTGAGGATTCTTTCTTTGCTCTTTCGCGCGACGAGCAAGTCACGTTCTTTGTGACGTTCGAACAACGAGCTACGGCTTTTAATCTTTTTCTAGCGAGTCGCGAAGCGACGTTCTAACCACTAGCCAGCGGCGAAGCCGCGATCTAGCCACTGCTTTCAAAGCGATCTAGCCACTGTATCTTTATTATAAAGAATACTCATGTAAAAACTGCCGCACTTCAGCGACCTGTTTCAGCAGTCGCATCTCCTGCAGCATCGGCATCGCTTCGGGGTATTCACGGGACATCATCTTCAGCCACTGCTTGATCCGGCCGTGGACATATTTAGGTGCCAGTTGCTGTTCAACCAGCTCAAGGAACTGACGCAATAATAGCTGCATCTCAGCCCAGCTCAGGTGGTCCGGGTCATCGCCCCGTTGCAGCGCTTTAATCCGTAAACCCAGATCAGGTGCTGCCACTAAGCCACGCCCAATCATCACATCATCACAGCCGCTCACCTCGCGACAGCGCTGGTAGTCCTGCCAGTTCCACACTTCACCGTTAGCCGTCACCGGTATAGAGATATGCTCTCTGATACGGGCGATCCACTCCCAGTGGGCCGGAGGCCGGTAACCTTCCTCTTTGGTCCGGGCATGTACCGTGAGACCATTGGCGCCGGCATCGGCAATCGCCGCGGCGTTTTCCATAGCAAGGGTCTTATCCCGATACCCCAGCCGCATCTTTGCGGTCACCGGGATATGGTCAGGCACCGCCTGGCGTACCCACCAGACGATCTTGTGCACCAGCTCAGGCTCGTTCAGCAGAATGGCGCCCCCCTTACTCTTATTGACCGTTTTAGCCGGGCAACCAAAGTTAAGGTCAATGCCGCGGGCACCGATACTCACCGCTTTACGGGCATTACCGGCTAAGATCTGCGGATCACTGCCCAACAGCTGCAGAATCACCGGCGTGCCTGAACTGGTATTGCTGTCATTAAACAACTCAGGGCAGGTTTTACGAAAGACCTTTGCCGGCAGCACCCGCTCAGACACGCGGACAAACTCCGTGACGCACTGGTCGATCCCACCAATACGGGTCAGCATCTCCCGCATCGGCGCATCGACAACACCTTCCATCGGAGCAAGTACTATCTTCAATCCAGTTCCCAGCCTATTATTCTGTTATGCGTACATTCATCTCTATAGAGCCACCGATAGCGGTGCGACACGCGATACGGCGCTGCTGCCCACAGCTAAAAAACCTGCGGTTACTGCCTGTAGAGCAACTTCATCTGACCCTGCTGTTTCTCGGCGAACAACCCCACACTATCTGCGATTCTGTTAGCCGGGCCGTCGAACAACTGACGTTGCAGCCGTTCACTATACGTCTCAGAGGTATCGGCCAGTTCCGCTCGACAGTGATCTGGCTTGGGGTTGAGTTCTCTCAACCACTTCAGCAATTGCAGCAGACTATCAGCCTCTCTCTGCAACACCAGGGCATCTCCTTTGAAGCGCGACGTTTTCACCCCCACCTGACCCTCGGACGAAGTCTCAAACCGCTCACACCGCCAGAAGTAAAATGTTTCAGCGAGGCACTTCAGGGGCAAGAGTTTAGTTTTACTTTATCATCTATCTTATTGAAAGAAAGCAAACTTCACGCTGCCGGCGCGATACATAGCACGCTGATTGAGTGGCCCTGCGAGTGACATAAAAATGCCCGCACCGATGGTAATCGGGCGGGCATCCCTGCAACCAGAACCGCTCAGATAGCAGCCAGCCCAAGCAACAGATCCCGCTTAATATCTTCAATCGACTCAAGGCCAACAGAGAGACGAATCAGGTTCTCTTTGATCCCCGCCTCCGCTTTCGCTTCAGGACTCATACGACCATGCGTTGTTGTTCCCGGATGGGTGATGGTGCTCTTCACATCCCCCAGATTACCGGTAATTGAGATCATCTGAGTGGCATCGATAAAACGCCAGGCTGCCTCTTTATCGCCGCTGACTTCAAACGACAGAACCCCACCAAAGGCCCGCTGCTGTTTTTTAGCCAGCGCGTGTTGAGGGTGTTCCTCCAGGCCGGAGTAATAAACCTTATCGATACCAGCTTGTTGCTTCAGCCATAAAGCCAGCGCCAGGGCATTGGCACTGTGAGCCATCATTCTCAGCTCAAGGGTTTCCAGTCCTTTCATAAAGACCCAGGCATTAAACGGGCTGAGACAGGTCCCACCGGTACGAATAAAGCCGTAGACCTCTTCCATCTCTTTATCGCGACCGACAACCACACCGCCGACACAGCGTCCCTGACCATCCAGGTATTTAGTTGCTGAGTGTACAACGATGTCAGCACCCTGCTTCAGCGGCTGCTGTAGCGCCGGGGTACAGAAACAGTTATCGACCACCACCAGCGCATCATTGTCATGGGCCAGCTTAGAAACCGCCTCGATATCACCCAGTTCCGCCAGAGGATTGGAGGGCGTCTCCAGGAAAAACATCCGCGTCGCTGGCGTAATCGCGTCTGCCCAGGCGTTGATATCGGTTGGATCAACGTAGGTTACGCTGATACCGGTGCGACTGAGATACTTATCAAACAGTGAAACAATTGAACCAAAGACACTGCGGGAACAGAGAACATGATCGCCCTGTTTCAGCAGAGACAGACAGGTACTCAGGATTGCTGCCATCCCTGATGACGCCGCTATCGCACGCTCACCGCCTTCAAGCGCCGCCATACGGCGCTCAAATGCCTGAACGGTAGGGTTGGTGAAACGGGAATAGATATTCCCCTCCTCCTCGCCACCAAAGCGGGCTGCCGCTTCTCTGGCGCTGGAATAGACAAAACTGGAGGTCGGATAGATCGCATCATTATGCTCTCCCTCACCACTCCGGTATTGCCCGGCACGGACAGCGAGCGTACTGAATTCATAGTCAGCATCTTCAAACTGAATCCGTTCTGGACGTTCAAAACTGGACCTGGACATCAGCCATGTTCCTATAATTAATAAGCCGCCGGTTAAGGCGGCCTATGATAAATTTGTGTTTATTGCCCTAGGGCAATCATAACAAGATTACCTGATCAGCTAATGGTCGCGTGCAGATCGGCATTCTGATTGGTTGATGACTTCTTGTCGCCACCTTTAGCAACATCGTTACGCTCAGCGTCGATACGATTGAGATAAGCTTCATCGATATCGCCGGTAATGTATTTACCGTCAAATACAGAAGCATCAAACCCAGTCACTGAGCTGTTGCCCGCCAACAGACAATCTTTCAGGTCATCCAGATCCTGATACAGCATCCAGTCTGCCCCGATCTCGACGCCCACTTCATCGTCGGTACGACCATGGGCAATCAGCTCTGACGCTGACGGCATATCGATACCGTAAACATTCGGGTAGCGTACCGCTGGTGCCGCCGAAGCAAAGTAAACTTTCTTAGCACCCATCTCGCGGGCCATCTGAACGATCTGCTGGGAGGTGGTCCCACGGACGATGGAATCATCCACCAGCATCACTACCCGGTCTTTAAACTCAAGTTCGATCGGGTTGAGTTTACGGCGAACAGACTTTGTCCGCTGAGTCTGCCCTGGCATGATAAAGGTTCTGCCGATATAACGGTTTTTGATAAAACCTTCGCGGAACTTAACGTTAAGATGGTGAGCCATCTCCAGCGCCGCTGTACGGCTGGTATCCGGGATGGGAATGATCACGTCAATATCGTGTTCAGGACGCTCCCGCATCACCTTCTCAGCCAGCTTAACTCCCATCCGCATACGGGACTTGTAGACGTTAACTTCGTCAATAATGGAGTCTGGGCGAGACAGATAAACATATTCAAACAGGCAGGGATGCAACTGCGGGTTCTCTGCACACTGCATAGTATGAACCTCGCCATCCTGCGTGATAAAGATCGCTTCACCGGGCGCCACATCACGGATCAGGGTAAAACCGGAAATATCCAGTGCTACAGACTCAGATGCCACCATGTATTCTGTGCCGGCGTCAGTTTCACGCATACCATAAACCAGAGGACGGATACCGTGGGGATCACGGAATGCAACGATGCCATATCCGGTGATCACCGAAACCACCGCATATCCGCCGCGAACCCGTTTATGCACTGACTTAATCGCAGTAAAGATATCATCCGCAGTGGGAATGAGCTTACCGATCTTTTGCAGCTCATGGGCCATAATATTCAGCAACACCTCAGAGTCAGAGGTGGTGTTGATATGGCGCAGGTTTTCTTTGCGCATCTGCTCACGCAGCTCGGCAGTGTTAGTCAGATTGCCATTGTGTGCCAGCGCGATACCGTAAGGTGCGTTAACATAGAACGGCTGCGCTTCAGCGGAACTGGAGCTACCTGCGGTAGGGTAACGTACATGACCGATCCCCACATTGCCCATTAAGCGTTTCATATGACGGGTACGGAACACTTCGTTCACCAGACCGTTATCTTTACGCATAAAGAATCGATCTGCTTCACATGTCACCATACCAGCGGCATCCTGGCCACGGTGCTGCAGCACTGTCAATGCATCAAAAATCGTCTGATTCACATTACTTTTGGCTACGATGCCAACTATACCGCACATTAAGGCTACCTCAGGTATTAAGTTAGTTACAGCAAGTATAAATGATAATTGGGTTTAACTATTCCGTCCGCTGAGATTCCAGATCATCTGACCGATATCAGCAGCAGTTTCCCGGGTCCAGGATTCCATCAGCAAAAAATGGGGAATCAGTGTCGATTCCGCCCACCAGCTATCTTCGGTTACCGGCGAACGCACCAGCAACGCAGTAATAACGATCACAATAAGGCCGCCTCTGACCACACCAAAACCGATGCCAAGCACCCGGTCAGTACCACTCAGACCGGTTGCCTGAACCAGCATATTGATCAGATTATTAATAACGGCGCCAACCATCAGGGTGGCAATAAACAGCAAAATGAAAGCTGCACCTATGCGCAGCGAGGGGGTCTGCAGGAGATTATCCAGCAGGGTACTCAATGAGGGGGCAAATAACCGGGCAACGATGAATGCAGCTACCCAGGTGACCAGCGACAGCGCTTCTTTCATAAAGCCGCCGCGCAGGCTGTATAAACCGGAAATTGTAATGATGCCGATAATTGCCCAATCGGCCCAGTTGAGTGTCATACTAATTATCTACTTCAGGATCTGAATAAGGGGCGAATTCTACCAGAGCTGTCAGCTGAACCCAACGTTTATCGTGTCGTGAAACGGACTATAATACCGTCCAGACCGAACTCTTTCTGAATATCACTCTGCAACTCTGTTAGCCGGGTTTTCTGAATATCAGGTCCGACAAACACTCTTACCAGATCCCCTGTCTTACGGATATACACCTTATATCCGGCATTTAACAGTCGGGTGCGCAGCCCTTTAGCGTTATCTTCATCCTTAAAACTCGCCAGTTGCAGGCTCCATGCAACCGGAACCCCTTGCTGATCAAGGGCTGGCGGATCGTCCCGTTCCTCAATAACAGGCTTCTGCTTAGCCACCTCATCAGCAACCTTCTGCGGCATCACGGCTACGGTAACCGGCTCAGCGGGAGCCGCCGGAGCAGAGCTATCCGGCAACGGTTGATTCTCAGGCGTAATGACGACCAGTTGCGGCTCAACCGGTGGCGGCGGTATTGCGCTTTCAAGCTGGCGTTCCCGATAGCCTGCGCCATCAAAAAAGATGGGCAGAAGAATTGCTGCGGCCACAATCAGAATAGCACCGCCTGCCAGCCGCTGTTTAAAGCCATCATTCACTGTTTTTACCATCCATATTCAGTGCAACTAATGCATCACTCACTGTCAAGAAAGAGCCAGCAATGACCACCCGGTCAGCAGCCGCCACCTCACCCCTCACCCCTTCCAGGGCATCGGCAACAGTATCATAGGTCGCCTGCAGAGTAACGGCTACCCCCAGAGCTGTCAGTTTGTCAGACAGCACCTGGGCTGACTGACCCCGGACTCCTTTCAGGCTTACCAGATACCACTGATCAATCACTGGACACAGCAGTGCCAGCACCTGATCGATATCCTTATCAGCCAACATTCCCAATACCATCATAGTGCGCCCAGCGACAGGCTTATCCCGCAACTGACCTGCCAGATACTCCGCCGCTTCGGGATTGTGAGCAACATCAAGAATATAATCGGTATCAGCGACACAGATCTGCTGCATCCTGCCGGTCAGGGAAGCCCTGGCGAGACTCGCTTTGAGCTGCTCTGCCCCGGGCAACAGGCCAAGTATATTCAACACCTGAATAACCGTTGCGGCATTCGCTTTAGGCAGGGTCATATCCGGTAAACCCGAGATCGTCAGGATATTCCCCCCCGGTTCCTCACCCTGCCAGACCCAGCTATCCCGGTCGGTTTGAGACCAGTTAAAGTCACGGCCCCGACAATACAGCGGCGCGCCTATCTGATCGGCATAGTTAAGCAACTTCTGCGGCGGCTGCGGATCGCCACATACCGCTGGACGCCCAGCGCGATAGATCCCCGCTTTCTCATAACCGATCTGCTCCCGGTCATCTCCCAGCCAATCGATATGATCGAGCGAAACCGTCGTCACCACCGAAAGATCTGCATCGACAATATTGATCGCATCAAGCCGGCCACCCAGACCCACCTCAAGCAACACAACATCGGGCTTTTCGGTAGCAAACAGATGCAGCGCAGCCAACGTATTATATTCAAAATAGGTCAGTCTGACGTCGCCGCGAACCTGCTCTATCGCTTCGAATGCCCGCATGATCAGTGCATCACTGACCGGCACTCCGGCAAGCCTGATCCGTTCGTTGTAGCGCAGAAAATGAGGGGAGGTAAAACCCCCCACCGTCTTACCCTGATCACGAAGCACCTGATCCAGCATAGCAATAGTGGACCCTTTCCCGTTGGTCCCCCCGACAACAATCTTAAGGCAGGCGCTGAGATCAAGATCCATCCGCTGATAGACAATACGCAAGCGATCAAGCCCCAGCTCAATCAGATCGACCGGATGACTGTTTTCAATCCATTCGAGCCATTCAGGCAGGGTCTTAAAGTGTGCAGCAGACATAATGATGTTTATCCCAGACAATAAAAAGGCCGCCAGAGTAACTGCAGCGGCCTTATCGTAGCGTTTCGATCAGACGGAAGCGGCAACCGTATCAGACTCAGGCTGAGACACAGCAGGCAACCCCTGCATCATCCGCAGCAAGGAGGAGAGACGATCGCGCAACTGGCCCCGGGATATGATCATATCGATCTGCCCATGCTCCAGCAAAAACTCACTGCGCTGAAACCCTTCTGGCAGTTTTTCACGTACGGTCTGTTCGATAACCCGTGGTCCGGCGAAACCAACCAGAGCCCCCGGCTCACCCACATTCAGATCACCCAACATCGCCAGCGAAGCTGAAACCCCACCATAAACCGGATCGGTCAGTACTGAGATATAGGGCACACCTGCCTGCTTCAGACGTTCCAGTGCCGCACTGGTTTTAGCCATCTGCATCAGGGAAAACAGCGCTTCCTGCATCCGGGCACCACCACTGGCGGAGAAGCAGATCATCGGAATCCCCTCTTCCAGGGCGATGTTTGCCGCACGCACAAAACGCTCACCAACAACCGCGCCCATTGAGCCACCCATAAACTTAAACTCATAGGCGACTGCAACCACAGGAAGACCTTTGACCTCACCGCGCATAGCGATCAGCGCATCTTTCTCGCCGGTTTCTTTCTGCGCCGCCACCAGGCGGTCTTTATATTTCTTGGTATCCCGGAACTTCAGGTGATCGACCGGCTCTACTTCAGCACCAATCTCACGGGTTGTGCCCTCATCAAGAAAAGCGTTCAGACGTACCCGTGCCGTCAGCCGCATGTGATGATCACACTTAGGACAGACATTCAGGTTTTTTTCCAGCTCCGGACGATACAGAACGGACTCGCACTTCGGACACTTTTTCCAAAGTCCTTCAGGAATATTGGTTCGCTTCTTCTCGGAACGAACCAGAGAGGGAACGATTTTATCCAGCCAGTTACTCATTATTACTCCAGCTGCTGCCTGTGGCAGCCCTTATTTATCCATTGCCTGACGCATGCTTGCAGTAATCGCTGCAACTGCCCCAGGGATCTGTTCCTGATTGCCTGCCAGTTCGGCAATCTTATTAACCAGTACGCTACCGACGATAACACCATCGGCGACTTCCGAAATTGCCCGGGCTGACGCATCATCACGGATACCGAAACCCACACCAACCGGCATATCGGTATGCCTGCGAATGATCTCCAGTTTGTCAGCAACTTCGGCAACATTCAGCGACGCCGAACCGGTCACCCCTTTAACCGATACATAGTAGACATAACCACTACCCGCTGCACAGATCTGCTTAATCCGCGCCTCCTCTGTGGTTGGCGCCAGCAGATAGATCACGTCAATATCAGACGCCTTCATCAGTTGATTAAACTCTCCCGCCTCCTCAGGCGGGAGATCAACCGTCAGAACACCATCCAGGCCGACCGCTTTGGCTTTATCTGCAAACGCAGAGTAGCCCATCACCTCAATCGGATTGAGATAGCCCATCAACACCACCGGCGTGGTCTGGTTGGTTTTACGGAACTCAGCGACCATATCCAGCACATCGACCAGACGTGTACCATGCAGCAAGGCACGTTCACAGGCCAACTGAATAACCGGGCCATCCGCCATCGGGTCAGAGAAAGGAATACCCAGCTCAATAATATCTGCTCCGGATTCAACCAGTGCATGCATTAGCGGCAGAGTTACTTTAGGTTCAGGGTCACCCGCTGTCACATAAGGGATCAGCGCTTTGCGGCCCTGGCTTTTCAGATTATTAAAACACTCAGTAATACGACTCATCTTAATCTTCACTCAGTCAGGGCTTAAAAGTTAATACCGTCAATTTCTGCAACGGTATGGATATCCTTGTCGCCCCGTCCTGACAGGTTAACCAGAATAATCTGATCCTTGCCCATCGTTGGCGCCATTTTCATCGCCTCAGCCACAGCGTGACTGGATTCCAGTGCCGGCATAATGCCCTCGGTCAGGGTCAGATGACGGAACGCATGCAATGCTTCATCATCGTTAATCGCCGTATATTCTGCCCTGCCGATCTC
Organism: Amphritea atlantica; assembly: GCF_900111095.1. GTDB lineage: Bacteria > Pseudomonadota > Gammaproteobacteria > Pseudomonadales > Balneatricaceae > Amphritea > Amphritea atlantica. The sequence goes on from NZ_FOGB01000003.1 coordinate 70,303, forward strand.
TTGCAGGTAAGAATGCTCAGGCCCTACGCCAGGATAGTCGAGACCCGCTGAAACAGAGTGAGTACCAATAACCTGACCACCCTCATCGGACATCAGACAGGTACGGTTACCATGCAGTACACCCGGTCGGCAATGGGAACTCAACGGTGCCGCATGCTGACCGGTTTCGATCCCATAACCGCCCGCTTCCACACCGATCATGCGCACATCTGCATCTTCGATGAACGGATGAAACAGACCGATGGCATTAGAACCACCACCCACACAGGCAACCAGTGCATCCGGAAGTTTGCCTGTCTGTGCCAGACACTGTTGCCGGGCCTCACGACCAATAATGGACTGAAAGTCACGTACCAGCTTTGGATACGGGTGCGGACCAGCAGCGGTACCAATAATATAAAAGGTATTATCGACATTGGTCACCCAGTCCCGCATCGCTTCGTTCATCGCATCCTTCAGCGTTCGGGTACCGGACGTAACAGAGACAACTTCAGCCCCCAGTAGTTTCATCCGGTAAACGTTCAGTGCCTGTCGACGAATATCCTCTTCGCCCATATACACTGTACATTCAAGCCCCAGCCGGGCAGCAACTGTTGCCGTCGCTACACCGTGCTGTCCTGCACCGGTTTCTGCGCTCACCCGTGGCTTACCTGTAAACTTAGCTAACAGAGCCTGCCCAATGGTGTTATTCACCTTGTGTGCACCGGTATGGTTCAGGTCTTCACGTTTCAGGTAGATCTGCGCACCGCCCAGCTCACGGGAAAGACGTTCCGCGTGGTACAACGGTGATGGCCGGCCTACATAGTGGGCAAGATCGTGATCAAACTCCGCCTGAAACTGTGGATCCCGCCAAAGCTTTTCGTAGGTCTGTTCTAGCTGCTGAAGTGCAGCCATCAGGGTTTCAGACACATAACGGCCCCCAAACTGGCCGAAATGACCACCTGCATCGGGCATCTGCTTTGCGATCGCGAGATCTTCTTTAGTTGGCACGAGCTACCTCATTCATAAAGGATGTTATTTTTTCACAGTCTTTCAGGCCTTTAGCCGCTTCAACCCCGCCACTGACATCAACAGCATAGGGTTTCACCCGGCGTATAGCCTGCACTACATTGCTCTGATCGAGTCCACCTGCCAGAATCAGCGGCTTATCGATATCAGATGGGATGCGCTCCCAGTCAAACGCTTCACCGGTACCACCAGGAACACCGGGACGGTATGCATCCAGCAGTATCCCCCGGGCCAGCGAAAAGCGTTTAGTTTCAGCCACTACATCAATATCCGGAGACATCCGCAGGGCTTTAAAATAGGGTCGGTCGAACTGAGCACAGTATTCAGGGGACTCATCACCATGAAATTGCAACAGATCGATGCCCGTCTGAGCCATAATTGTCTGCACCTGGTCAACCGATGCATTAACAAACAGGGCTACCGTCGTTACGAATGGCGGCAGCTGTTTGATAATCGCCTCGGCAACCGCAGGCTCAACGAACCTCGGGCTGGGCGCATAGAAGACAAAACCCAGCGCATCAGCGCCAGAGTCTACCGCAGCAAGCGCATCTTCCAGCCGGGTAATTCCACAGATTTTTACGCGGGTTCGCATCACTTGGATCAGACTATTCAGAAAGAGACCAATAGTAACAGATAGCAGGCCCTGAGGTTAACCGTTTTGCATCAGGAAATAGGGCCCCAGCTCTGATTTTGGCAACTCATACTGGTCGGGATATTTCACATCGACAAAATAAAGCCCGTAGGGTGGAGCAGTAACCCCTCCCTGAGTACGATCGCGAGCGTCAAGCACCTGTTGAGCCCATACAGGTTCCGCCTCACCAGCACCAATCTTCATCAGCACTCCGGCAAAATTGCGAATCATGTGATGCAGAAAAGCATTGGCCCGCACATCGATCACAATCAGCTCACCGGCACGGTAGATGTCCATCGCCCTGACCTCCCGCACCGGGCTTTTCGCCTGACAGCCAATGGCCCGATAGGAGGTGAAATCGTGCTCCCCGATAAGATAATCAGCCGCCGCCTGCATCCGTGACATGTCCAGCTGTTTATGGGTCCAGGTCACACCCCGACTTAACAATCCCGGCTTTACGGGCGCCGAATAGATCAGATAGCGATAGCGCCGCTCCAGCGCTGAAAACCGGGCATGAAAACTATCATCAACCCGTTTAGCCCAACGGATAGCAATATCATCCGGGAGTTTGGTATTGGTTCCCATCACCCATGCCCGCTCGGGGCGCTCAGCAACGGTGTCAAAATGGATAATCTGATAAGTGCCGCTGACGCAGGCATCGGTGCGCCCCGCACAGATCACCTTAACCGGCTCATTAGCTATCGCAGATAACGCTTGCTCTACCGTTTCCTGAATCGATGGAACATCTTTTTCCTTCTGCGTTTGCCAGCCACGGTAGGCTGCCCCGGCATACTCAACACAGAGAGCATAGCGTTTGGTTTGCGGTAAGTCAGGAGCTAAACTTTCCGCCTCAGCAAGCCCGTCCTCAGACCCAGCTTGCTCAGAATATTCTGATTTCAGCCCCGCCGGGGCCTGTTCATAAGAAAGGGCGACCGAAGTCGCCCCTTGCTGAAGTTTTAACTGGGTTTTATCCCGTGACATAGCAGATTTTATCTCAACATTTATCGAATCAGGCCTGATGCAGAAAGCACCAGGCCCGTGGTTATCAGCTTAATGAACTTAACAGGCTATTGGCTTCTGCACGCTGCGCCTCGCTACCCTCTCGCAGAATCTCTTCGAGGATATCCTTAGCACCATCCAGATCTTCCATATCGATATAAGCTCGCGCCAGATCAAGCTTGGTCTCAACCTCGTCTGCACCCTCAAGAAGGTTCAGTCCTTCTAACGAGTCATCCTCAGCTTCTTCGCTCACATCCAGGCTAAGCTCATCGGTACCGGCATCGCTTAGCAGCATCTCAAGTTCAGAGTCGAGCTCAGCATCCAGGTCATGACTGAGAGTTGAATCATCTTCTGCCTGAGGAGCCTCAAACTCTTCCTCATCCAGCACAATTTCATCATCTTCAGCACTATCAAGCAGCGCCTGAAGGTCATCGTCCAGATCGGCATCGCTATCAACAACATCCAGCTCTTCGACATCGGCTTCATCGACACCGGCAAGCAATTCATCCAGCTCAGAATCGGCAGTCTCATCCTCAGCGATCGCTTCACTCTCTTCGCCATTTAACAGAGCGTCAAGATCGTCAAACTCATCTTCGACTGGCTCTTCAGCCATCTGTTCGATCGCCTCATCCTCTTCAGAGACGGTATCATCAGCAACATCAAGATTGAAATCCAGATCCAGATCATCGTCCGGTTCTTCAACCGGTTCTGGCTCTTCAGCAACATCGGCTGTCGGCTGAATATCAAACTCAAGATCAGCAACATCTTCCTCAGGCTCTGGCGCTATAGCGTCATCAGCACCGGCCAGCAGATCTTCAAGGCTATCAGCTTCAGGTTCCTCAGGCTCTTCAACCAGCGCGGCAAGATCATCGTCAGCATCTGACTGGTCTAGATCATCGAGATCAAACGACTCGCTCTCTTCTCCCAGAATAGAGTCAAGGGCATCGTCAACCTCTTCACCAGCATCAACCTCTTCATCAACAGAATCAGGTCCTGGAGGCTCGCCAAAGTCCTCATCAAATCCGAGATCAAACTCCTGATCATCCAGATCCGTTGCAGTCTCAGCCTCACCAACCTTTTCCAGATCCATATCCAGATCGAGATCAAGCTCATCAAGATCCTCTTCTTCAGCGGCAACCGCTACTGTCTCCTGCTCCACCTCGGGCGCTGGAATTACAGTAACATCCTCATCGACAGCAGTCTCTGGGGTTTCAGCAGCGATCGCTTGCCCCGGAACAACGGACTCCGACGACTCCTCTTTATTTCCCCGACGCATAAACAGCAGTGCCAGCAGGAAAGCAATCAAAGCACCGCCAGCTGCACCGATGTAAAGTCCAAACTCCTCCAGTAAGCTTTTAGGCTTAGCCTGGGAGTCTGCAGCGGGAGCAACCTGACTGGCTACCGGCTGTTTCTTCGCAGATTCAAGCTCCGCCTGAAGGTCAGCTAACTGCTGATCCTTCAGCTCCAGCAATCGTTGCAGACTTTCCATCTGCTGCGCAAGCGCATCCACACGGCCGGTCAGTTCGTCATTTTCGCGTTGAATCTGATCAACGCTTTCCAATGCTGACGCCAGCTCAGTTTCCAGTTGTTTGTTTTTTTCCAGCAGGGCAGCATCAGCTTGACTCAAATCGGTGTCGGCCGCCTGATCTGATACCGTATTGGTGTCAGCCTGGGTATCAGGTGAGACAATCTTCAGTTGCCCCTGGGCCGACTTGGCTGCAACCTCCTCACCCTTTTTTCCGGATGCAGCTGCCTTATCCGCACCATCAGTGCTATCCATATTCTTCGGCTGGGCAGCCGGGGTGATCCCCTGCTTCCACATCTGCGTCTGACGCCAGAACTCTTCATTCGCCTGTTTCTGATTCAGCGCCTGAACCTCTTCCAGCGAAGGAAGGTCCATAACAACACCGGCTTTCAGCTGGTTAACGTTGTTATTGCGAAAGGCATCCGGGTTTTTACGCTGTAACGCCAGCATCATCTGTGCTTCAGATACAGAGTTGCTGGGCTTATGCTTTTTGGCGATATCCCACAATGTGTCATTCACATCCACATACACCTGACCATCGGTCATACGGGTGCGGATATTATTCACCGGCTGCTGTGGCGCCATCGGCTTTACAGCAACGGGCGCGGGAGAGCTGGCAGCCGAGGAACGTGCTGGCTGTACGGCCGTAGGAGCCGGGGTTGGATCGTAGACCGGCGGATCCAGTAGTACAGTATATTCACGCACCAGACGACCGCTGGGCCAGTTAACCTCTACCAGAAAGTTGAGAAAAGGTTCTTTCACCGGCGCCGATGAGGTGAGAATAATAGTTCCCCGACCAGCAGAGCCCGGCTTCACCTCAAATTTAACATCGGAGAGGAAACGCAACTTCTCTATGCCGGCCAGAGCAAACTCATCAACATTGGCCATTCTGGGTTGTATCTGTTGCGGATCAACGGAGCGCATCTGCAACAGCTGTATCTCTGCCTGCAGGGGTTCATTCAACGCTGATGTTATTCTGATTTCACCGAGACCAAGCGCATTTGCATTTGAGGTTCCTAGTGCACCTGCAATTGCCAAACTTAGGGCTAATTTGCGCAGCATATTTTCGCTTCCTTAATTTCCCCGGGTCCTGAATTCAACAAAAATCGTCAATATTCAGAAAGTTACGTATCCAGTTTTAATGGCCAAAGTATTCATTAAAACCCATGTTTAATCAACAACCCTGATCGGCCATAAACAGCTAAACTTCAGTATTTAAAACCGTTCTGAGTAAAAAGCTGATCACCTCGAACAAAAAACAACTCTCAGACAAAAACAGTAAATCCATATATTTCAAACAGTTAAAGACCAATCCTGAATTTAACCTCAGTATATACACAAACTGACAACAGATTCGAAATTCCACTACCTAAGTTGGTGACTGTGGACTGCATCGCCGTCCGAAAAATTTTATTTCGGTTTTGTTGACCTGAATCACTCCGTCAGATACAAAAAAACCGGCCTTTTCAGCCGGTTATATCGTTTATTCCACTCATCAGCCCTGCAACAGGATCCGCAGCATACGCCGCAACGGCTCTGCTGCTCCCCAGAGCAACTGATCGCCGACACCGAATGCATTCAGGAATTCATCACCCAGGTTCATCTTACGCAGACGCCCTACAGGTACACCCAGAGTGCCAGTCACCTTAGCTGGCGTCAGATCACGGGCAGTGATGTCGCGCTCGTTCGGCACCACACTCACCCAGTCATTGGCTTCTGCAATCATGGATTCAATCTCATCCATCGGTACATTTTGCTTCAGCTTAATGGTAAATGCCTGACTGTGACAGCGCATCGCACCGATACGCACACAGGTGCCGTCGATCGGTACCGGGTTGTCACTCAGCCCCAGAATCTTGTTGGTCTCAGCATAGGCCTTCCACTCTTCACGGCTCTGACCATTATCCAGGCGGGTGTCGATCCAGGGAATCAGGGAGCCTGCCAGCGGTACACCGAAGTTATCCGTTGGCATAGCATCAGAACGGATTGTTTCAGCAACCTGACGGTCGATATCCAGAATCGCACTGGCAGGGTTGGCCAGATCAGCAGCGACAGAATCTTTGATAATACCCATCTGCGAGATCAGCTCACGCATATGACGCGCACCACCGCCGGACGCAGCCTGATAGGTCATGGAGGTCATCCACTCGATCAGACCCGCATTGAACAGACCACCCAGCCCCATCAGCATCAGGGACACAGTACAGTTACCGCCAACATAGGTTTTAACACCGTTTGCCAGGCCGTCTTTAATGACATTCATGTTAACCGGGTCGAGTACGATAATGGCATCATCGTCCATCCGCAGGGAAGATGCAGCATCGATCCAGTAGCCATCCCAACCCGCTGCGCGTAGCGCACCGTAAACCTGTTTCGTGTAGTCACCGCCCTGACAGGAGATAATGGCATCCATCTGTTTCAACTCTTCAATGGATGTTGCATCTTTCAGTGCCGGAATATCTTTACCAATAGCCGGACCTGGCTGACCCGCCTGGGACGTTGTAAAAAAGACCGGCTCTTCGATGTGTTCGAAATCACCCTCTTCCATCATGCGCTGCATCAGCACGGAACCAACCATTCCGCGCCAACCAACAAAACCTACACGCTTCATCTGTTCCACCAAAACTATTCGAACCTGCTAACAGATTCCTGAGAATAAAAACAACAAAGCTGCCACAAGATTCTGCAGCAGCCTGTTATGTTCCGGACGCTCCGAAACCCTTTAATTATGCAATATTTTAGTCATATAGACTATCGAAATCAGAGCATTTTATAACCAGCCTGAGTTCCAGCCAGCAGTTTTACGCCTGCAAAGCCGCGATAACTGCATCACCCATCTCAGTGGTAGATACCTTCTGCATCCCTTCAGACCAGATATCCCCGGTACGCAGATTCTGATCCAGCACCTGGCTCACAGCCGCCTCGATACGATCGGCTGTTGCACCAGCGTTCAGTGAATAGCGCAGCATCATCGCCACCGACAGAATAGTCGCCAGCGGGTTAGCCAGATCCTGCCCGGCGATATCCGGCGCAGAACCGTGGCAAGGCTCATACATCCCCTTGCCGTCAACATCCAAAGATGCAGAAGGCAGCATACCGATCGATCCGGTCAGCATCGCCGCAGCGTCAGACAGGATATCACCGAACATATTACCGGTGACCATAACGTCAAACTGCTTTGGTGCACGCACCAGTTGCATCGCCGCATTATCGACATACATATGACTCAGCTCGACATCCGGATACTCTTTAGACAGCTCCTCCATGATTTCACGCCACAGCACGGTCACTTCCAGTACGTTCGCTTTATCGACAGAGCACAGACGCTTATCACGGGCACGGGCGGCTTCAAATGCCACACGACCGATACGACGGATCTCATTCTCATCGTAAACGTAGGTGTTATAACCCTCACGGACATTACCCTCTTTAAGGCGCACACCACGAGGCTGACCAAAGTAGATACCGCCGGTCAGTTCACGCACAATCAGAATATCCAGACCGGATACCACTTCAGGTTTCAGGGTTGAAGCGTGAGCCAGTTGCGGATAGAGAATCGCCGGACGCAGGTTACCAAACAGCCCCAGACTGGAGCGAATACCCAGCAAACCTTTTTCCGGACGGATCTGAAAGTCGGGGTTAGTGTCCCACTTCGGACCACCCACCGCACCTAACAGGATCGCATCAGCAGCGCGGGCAGCTTCCAGTGTTGCTTCTGGCAGCGGCACACCATCAGCATCGATAGCGGCACCGCCAACCAGCGCTTCGGTCAGTTCAAGATCGAGATTATCCTGCTGGTTAACCAGTTCCAGAACACGACGCGCCTGCGCGACGATCTCTGGACCAATACCGTCACCCGGTAAAATCAGTACATTTTTAGACATTATTCTGTTTCCTTAATCCTGGCAGCAGAGTCGGCTCTGCCGCCTGAAATACACTTAGCTTATTTGTTATGGCTTATTTATTGAGACTATTTAATCGCGTCAAACAACCATGGCGCTTGTTGCCGGCGTTTCTCTTCATAAGCACGAATATCATCACTGTGTTGCAGCGTCAGACCGATATCATCCAGACCATTCAGCAGACAGTGCTTACGGAAGCCATCAATACTAAAGGACATCTCCTCCCCAGATGGGGTGATAACCAACTGCCGTTCCAGATCAATACTCAACTGATAACCGTCAGTCGCAGCACTCTCTTTAAACAGCTGATCGACCTTCTCGTCATGCAACACAATGGGCAGCAAGCCATTCTTAAAACAGTTATTGTAGAAGATCTCAGCAAAACTGGGGGCTATCACACAACGAAAGCCATAATCATCCAGCGCCCAGGGCGCATGTTCCCGACTGGAACCACAGCCAAAGTTTTCCCGGGCTAACAGAATACTGGCGCCCTGATAACGGGGCTGATTGAGGACAAACTCCGTATTCAGCGGACGCCCTTCACAGGACTGATCCGGCTGACCTTCATCCAGATAACGCAGCTCATCAAACAGGTTTTTACCAAAGCCGGAACGCTTAATCGACTTCAGAAACTGTTTGGGAATAATCATATCGGTATCGACATTCGCCCGATCCAGCGGTGCAGCGATACCTGTGTGCAGTGTAAACTTATTCATCTCGCTCTCCCGATACCTTATTAAATCAACTCACGTACATCGATAAAGTGACCAGTCACCGCAGCGGCTGCTGCCATAGCCGGGCTCACCAGATGAGTGCGGCCACCGAAGCCCTGACGGCCTTCGAAGTTACGGTTGGAAGTCGATGCACAGTGCTCACCATTACCCAGCTTATCGGGGTTCATCGCCAGACACATGGAGCAGCCCGGTTCGCGCCACTCAAGGCCCGCTTCGATAAAGATCTTATCCAGCCCTTCAGCTTCCGCCTGGGCTTTCACCAGACCGGACCCCGGTACTACCAGCGCCTGAATGATATTCTCTGCAACTTTGCGTCCTTCAACCACTTTGGCGGCATCGCGCAGATCTTCGATACGGGAATTGGTACAGGAACCGATAAACACCCGGTCCAGCTGGATATCGGTAATCTTCTGATCAGCCTGCAAGCCCATATATTTCAGGGCACGGTTGATACCATCCACCTTAACCGGATCTTTCTCATTATCCGGATTAGGCACCTGACCCGACACACCCACCACCATTTCAGGTGAAGTACCCCAGGTCACTTGTGGTTCGATATCCGCAGCGTGGATCTCGACCACCGCATCAAACTCGGCATCGCCGTCAGACACCAGATCACGCCATTGCGCAACCGCTGCATCCCATTGCTCACCTTTCGGTGCAAAAGGACGCCCCTCAAAGTAATCGATCGTGGTCTGGTCAACCGCCACCAGACCCACCCGGGCACCGGCTTCGATCGCCATATTACAGACGGTCATCCGCCCTTCCATCGACATATTGCGGAACACATCACCACCAAATTCAATGGCATAGCCCGTACCACCAGCGGTACCAATCACACCGATCACATGCAGGACAACATCTTTAGGCGTCACACCGACACCCAGCTCGCCATCCACGCGCACCAGCATATTCTGCATCTTCTTGGTAATCAGACACTGGGTGGCCAGCACATGCTCCACCTCTGAGGTTCCGATGCCGTGGGCCAGTGCGCCCAGCGCACCCAGTGTAGCGGTGTGGGAATCACCACACACGGCGGTGCTACCCGGCAGAATAGCGCCCTGCTCCGGCGCCATAACATGCACAATCCCCTGACGATGATCGTTCATCTTGAACTCGAGGATGCCAAACTCATCGCAGTTGGCATCAAGGGTCTTCACCTGAATTTTGGAGACCGGATCAACGATCAGATCCACACCACCAGAACGCTCGGTGGTGGGTACGTTGTGGTCCGGGGTTGCGATATTGGCATCGATCCGCCATGGCTTACGACCGGCTAACCGCAGTCCTTCAAATGCCTGAGGCGAAGTCACCTCATGCAATACCTGCCGATCGATATAGATCAGCGAACTACCATCATCATTGGTTCGCACCAGATGCGAATCAAACAGTTTGTCGTATAACGTTTTTCCAGCCATCGGAACTCACCTCACTGCGTCTTTTATACCGGCGGTTTTACCTGCCAGCTTTTTTATATGCTGCAATCCTAGTGCACGGCATAGCAGAAAACAAATTCATATTTTTTATACTTTGCATTCCATATTGGAATACATAAACTAACGCAAACCGTTACAGGAGATCGCCCATGGATACCAACGCCCTCCAGGCCTTCGTCGCCGTTGCAGAAACGGGCTCATTTTCCCGTGCAGCAGAACAGCTGTTTCTCACCCAGTCAGCGATGAGCAAACGGATTCTGATACTTGAGCAGCAACTGAACAGCCGCCTGTTTGATCGCATCGGGCGCACGGTCAGCCTGACTGAAGCAGGCCGGGAACTGCTCCCCAGAGCCCAGCGGATCCTGCTGGAACTGGAGGATGCCCGGCGCTCGTTAAGCAACCTCAGCGGCGAAGTCAGTGGCACACTGTCGGTGGCCACCAGTCACCATATCAGTCTGCACCGTCTGCCACCGGTATTGCGCCAGTACATCCACGCGTTTCCCGAGGTAAAACTGGACCTTCGTTTCGATGAGTCTGAGATCGCTTACGATAATGTACTTAAAGGCAATCTCGAGATCGCCCTGATCACCCTGGCGCCGAACCCGGATCCCAATATCTATTCCCAGGCCATATGGCGCGACAAGCTGAACTATGTGGTGGCAACCGACCATCCTCTGGCTGCCCGGCAACAGGTCACCCTGGAACAACTGTGCGATTATCCGGCCATCCTCTCCGGTAGTGCCACCTTCACCCGCCAACTGGCTCAACTGCAGTTCTCTCAGTTGGGGTTACAACCGGACACCACGATGTCCACTAACTATCTGGATACCATCAGAATGATGGTTGAGATTGGACTGGGCTGGTCACTGCTGCCCGAAACCATGACCGAAAACAGTCTCAGTGTGCTCAAAGTCGATCTCCCTCCGGTAACCCGGGAACTGGGATATATCACCCATAAAGAGCGCACCCTCAGCAATGCCGCCCGTCACTTTATACACCTTTTAGAGCAGGCTGCAGAAAAGGGTTCATAATCGTGACAGGCTTCATTAAGATGGTCATACAGAAGAAGTTTAGGAACCCATCATGACTGAAAGCTCCGGTAGCACAAGCGACAACTGGTTACAGGAACAGCTGCAACGCTGGCAGGAGATGGCGGAACAACTGACGCATAAACAACCAGAACAGTGGCAGCAGTTTCTCAACAGTTTTCAGGGCGGCGCCCAAACCGATTTCAGCGACCAACAGGCAGATCTGCTTAACCTGGTCAAAGCTCAGTCCGCACAGTTCAGTCAATTTGCTGAATCGCTTCGTGATAAACACAGCGGTGCACTCAGCACCGATCAGTTGGTCGAAGAGATGCAGAGCTATATGCAGCAGCAGTGCAACGACCTGCTCAGTCGCCAATGGAACCTGCCGGAACCCTTCGCTTCACTAATGAAAAACGCCGCGTTCGCCCCTGAGACGCTCTCACAGGCCCCCTTTCGCGAGCTATTGGAACAACTGGCCAGATCCCCGGAGATCGGCAACGGTCCATACAGCCCGGCACAACTGCGCTCACTTGCCCAGGCGGTAATCGATTATCAGGACTCTTTAACCGAATACCTGAAACAGTATGACCATATCTTCAATCAGACCGGTGCCGACCTGAAGCAGCAGCTGGAGCAGCAAACAGCCGATATCGACAGTGTTAAAGCGCTGCAAAACCTCTGGATTGAATGCTATGAAAAAGCCTACCGTGATACCGTTTTTACAGACCAGTATCAGGCCTGTCATGGCCGCATCAGCAACAGCCTAAACCGGGTACGCAAGCTCGCCTTCCATAGCCGGGATATCAAACTGAAAGAGTTTGGTCTGGTTACCCGAGAAGAGCTGGACAGCACCATCCGCCAGCAGCATCAGTTACGCAAGCAACTGCGGCGCCAGCAACAGGAGATCGACGAGCTACGAGCTATCATCACGTCCATGAAAACAGAGCGGGATAAACCAACACGCAGCAACCGGAGAAAACCGGAATGAGTGGGTTCAAATTCAATCCGGAAAAAATAGTCTCCGAACTGGGCCAGTACAGCGAACAGCTATTGCAGAGTATCAACACCCTGCAACAGATCGATGAAGTCAGTGTTGGCCAGACCCCCAACGAGATCATCTACCGTGAAGACAAACTGCAGCTACTGCGCTACCAGAGTGAAAAAACACCGGGCCGCAAGCGCTGTAAAACGCCCCTGCTGATCTGCTATGCACTGGTAAACCGCCCCTATATGGTCGATCTGGACCAACAGCGTTCACTGATTAAACGGTTACTGGCACTGGGGCTGGATATCTACCTGATCGACTGGGGTTACCCCGACGCTGCTGACCGTTATCTGGATATGGATGACTATATTAATGGCTATATCAGCAACTGCGTTGATCAGGTGCTGCAGGACTCCGGGCAGGAGCAACTTAACCTGCTGGGCATCTGCCAGGGCGGCACTCTCAGCCTCTGCTATACCGCACTCAACCCCAAGAAAGTGAAGAATCTGATCACCATGGTGACGCCGGTGGATTTCAAAACCCCGGACAATATGCTCAGCCACCTGGCGCAGCAGATCGATATCGATCTTGCCGTAGACACCTATGGCAATATCCCCGGCGCAATGCTTAACGACGCCTACAACGCACTGATGCCGATGCGTCTGGGATTACAAAAAAACCTCAATATCCCCCGACAACTGAAAGACCCCGACTCGGCGCTGAACTTCCTGCGCATGGAAAAATGGATCTACGACAGCCCAGACCAGGCCGGAGAGATGTTTCGTCAGTTCCTTACCACCTTCTTTAAAGAGAATGGCTTTATCAACAACAGGGTGACCGTTGGAGATCGGCCGGTGGATCTGCAGCAGATTAACCAGCCCCTGCTGAATATCTTTGGCAGCGCAGACCATCTGGTCCCGCCCTCCGCTTCACGCGCACTGAACGGGCTAACAAAGAGTCGTAAATACCAGGAGTATGAGGTCGCATCGGGACATATCGGCGTCTTTGTTTCCAGCAAATCGCAAACAGAAGTTGCGCCAACCATTGCTAAGTGGCTAAAACAGCACGATTAACCGCAAACAAGACAGGGGAAATTTGAAAATTTACTTTTTTCCGCCAGGATTCTCATCTAAAATCCGCCCTTTCTTTTGTCGTTAACCAAAAACCGTTTGGTTTTTAGCCGGAGTTTATGACGTTGCCATCTAACGGGAAAATCAAACTGCAGGGTTTTAACAACCTGACCAAAAGCCTCAGCTTCTGCATCTACGATGTCTGCTATGCCAAGACCAAACAGCAGAAAGCTGAATACATCGAATATATTGATGAGCAGTACAACGCTGATCGCCTGACGGAGATCCTCACAGAAGCCTGCGATATTATCGGTGCAACAGTCCTCAACGTGGCCCGTCAGGATTACGACCCGCAGGGTGCCAGCGTCACCATTCTGGTAGCCGAAGAACCACTCAAAGATTCAGCTAATGTTGATACCACCGAAAAACCGGGACCTCTGCCCGAATCCGTGGTGGCCCATCTGGATAAAAGCCATATCTGCGTGCACACCTACCCGGAAGCCCACCCCGATGACGGCATCTGTACCTTCCGTGCTGATATTGAGGTGTCCACCTGCGGTATTATCTCGCCCCTGAAGGCACTCAACTACCTGATCCATAAACTGGATTCCGATATTGTGACCGTCGACTATCGGGTGCGCGGCTTTACCCGTGATATCAACGGCGTGAAACATTATATCGATCACGACATCAACTCGATCCAGAACTTTATCAGTCAGGACATCCGCGATCAGTACCAGTTGGTTGATGTAAACGTCTATCAGGAAAACATCTTCCACACCAAGATGATGCTCAATGATGTCGACCTCAACACCTACCTGTTCGGCACCACCACCGCCGACCTGACCGGCCGTGAAATCGAAGAGATTACCGAACGCCTCTACCAGGAGATGAACGAGATCTTCTATGGGCGGAATATGCCGGATATGAAGGGAAAGTAAACACTTAGAACGGCGCTGCGCGCCTGCTAGTCGCTAGTGGTTAGACGTCGCTTCGCGACTTGCTAGCAAGAGCCACTCGTTCCCACGCTCCCGCGTGGGAATGCATAGCTTAGTTAACGTGCTCAACCAACCATGCTCAGCTATCTCTCACACTCTCATTCTTATAAATCAATGACTCTGACCCTGTTAATCCGGAACGGCGCTGCGCGCCTGCTAGTCGCTAGTGGTTAGACGTCGCTTCGCGACTTGCTAGCAAGAGCCACTCGTTCCCATGCTCCCGCGTGGGAATGCATACCTTAGTTAACGTGCTCAACCAACCATGCTCAGCTATCTCTCACACTGTCATTCTTATAAATCAATGACTCTGACCCTGTTAATCCGACGAATAACATTTGAGGCTAAAGATAACTTATCAACTTATTCTTTATCCAACTGATTAACTATATTATTAATATAGACAGGAACACTTACCGAGCTAACATCACCTTCAACAATTTCTTTCAAAACATTAATTCTAGACATAAAAACCCCTTTTTATACAAAAAACTTTTAATATTTAAACCTAAGAAAATTCCTACTACCTAATATATTCACATAGTAGTAAAACTCAAAACAATTTCCTATATTTCTTTCATACCACGGATAACTAAAAATACTATTCTCATTTATTATATATCTATTCAGATCGCCTTCATTACCGATAATTAGACTGCGACTCGATCTATTGTTTGTAACAACATTAACAATACAGCCATAACTTTTAATTTCATCATCAACAAAAAAAGATTCCACATACTGATCAAAGAAAAAAAACGACAAAGAACCTAATATAATTTTATATGCAGCTGATTTATTAAAATAGAAAGCCATGAATAGTAAAATTAAAGATACGATTCCTGAAATTAACATCACCTCTCCCTAACACTCTCATTCTTATATCTAAGCAACGGCGTCAGTACATATTCAATATGATACCGCTTTCCGGTTTTCACCTCAGCACTAACACTCATGCCTAGCACCAGATTAACTTCACGGCCATCTACCCAAAGGGTATTTTTATTCATCAGCATTCTGGCTTTGCTTTATAGATTGCCCCCAATTTTTCACTCTTATTCACTCTCCCGCACGGTCATAAATACCTTGCCGCCATACTAAAAATACGCCTATAACCTATCGATCCTTCATAATCTTTTACACTGAGCATCGTCAAAAAAACAGACTCTTCCATTAATTTCAGAGTCAAGTAAAACACCGTCATGATTACGAAGTACGACTGCTAATATTCCGGTATCTTGTGGTGACATAAGTAGTCATTCATGATCCATTTTACATTCATAAATCAAACAATACTCATGCTTATATATTTCTATTATTTTATCTTTATATATACTACAGTATTCATAACTTCCATCATTACCATACATATACACTAACCCCCTTCCTTTAGCCCAAGCTTTATACTTCATATTCTTCAATAAAAACCTTCCGGGATACTCATGCAGATTCTTTTTAAGAAGAAGCAAACTAGCATAATCGAAATATAATGGACAGCAATCTTTATAATCACTAAAGAACACAGCCGCATATTTTAAATTATTAATTGACAACAACAATGACTTAGGGTCATTTGAATCCAGATAAAAGATCGATTGGGATATATAATCGGATATACACTCATAATCAACACTTTTACAGTCAACCAACTTATATATACTTTTTAAGTCCGTTGCGTCATAAAGTTCATGATAAGAGCCATCCAGTACAGAATTTTCAAACCTACCCACCAAAGCATTATCTTTAGAAAAGACTATATCACTAAATAAAACAAACATCAGAAAACAAAACATATAAAAAAATTTATTAATCATAAATAACCCTTAATGACAACATTCATATATAGAAGCAACGGCATCAATACATACTCAATCAGATAGCACTTTCCAGTTTTCACTTCAGTACTGACGCTCATACCCGGCACCAGATTCACTTTACGGCCATCGACCCAGAGGGTGTTTTATTCATCAATATTCTGGATTCGTAAATTAAGCCCGCGATTTTCATTGGAGGCGGTATCACAGGAAGATAAGCGTAGGGATTCAGGCGATCAAAATGCTGTTTGCGGCAAAGACACCGAAGAAAGGTTGAAAGGCTAAAAATAGATGCTGTTGACCCTGTATCAAGCAGCCATAGAGTCTGTTCCATCGACGAATAATCCATTGTTTTATAGCGGTTAATCTCATGATAGTAGGGGATTTTCTGTTCAAATACAAAGATTGGTATCAGCGCTTTGCCACGCTATCACACGGCCTCCCACCTCTGGTTCTGCGTTACTGAACCGGTATCCCTTGTCTTGTAACGTTTTATGTCATCAAAAGCCTCTATCAGCCTATCACTTACTTTTTATATGGTTTTTATGTTTCTTGCCTATACTTAACAGGCTCAGTCGGAGGGGGAGCTGGCAGATAACAAAAACAACTAAAACCCATTCGAGGAGAGGATAATTATGAATCAACTCAATCGACGCGATTTTATTAAGCTGGGCGGAGCAGGTGTTGCCGCAGGGGTGGCATCGCTGACGCCCAGCAGCGCACTGGCTAAATCGGAAGCATATAACCCGGGAGCGACCACGCTGCCCTACCCGCAAACGGCCGTTGCCAAGGCCCAATCCCTGCCACAGAACAAGGTGGTACATTTCAACTATCCCGATGAAAGTTCTCCCTGCGTGGTGATTCGCATGGGACACCCCGTGCCCGGTGGTGTCGGTCCCAACATGGATATTGTTGCCTACAGCACCCTGTGCACCCATATGGGGTGTCCGGTCAGTTACGATCCAGCCTCACGCGACTTCAAGTGTCCCTGTCACTTCAGCGTATTCGACAGCGAAAAGATGGGCCAGATGGTCACCGGCCAGGCAACAGAGAACCTGCCTAAGATTCGTCTGGAATACGATACCAGTACCGATTCGGTAACTGCTGTTGGTGTTGATGGTCTGATCTTCGGCCGCCAGGCCAACATTTTATAACCCGGAGGCGAGCATCATGTCACATAATAAAGATCGCGTACCACTGCCCCCTGTGGGTGCGCAGAAAACCAACATGACCTGCCACTTCTGTATCGTCGGCTGTGGCTACCATGTATACAAATGGCCCCATGGAGCCGAGGGCGGCCGTGCGCCAGACGAGAATGCTCTGGGCAGAGATTTCCGCAGTCAACAACCGCCGCTATCCGGCACCATGACCCCGGCCATGATCAATGTTGTGGAAGATGGTGGCAAGAAATACAACATCATGATCCAGCCGGACAAGGAATGCGTGGTCAATCAGGGCCTGAGTTCCACCCGCGGGGGTCAGATGGCCACAATTATGTACAACGCCGATGGCGTCACCCGCGACCGTCTCAAGTACCCACGCCTGTTTACCGGCGATGACTGGGTGGATGTAAGCTGGGAGGAAGCCATGGCCGTCTACGCGGGGGTAACCAAGCGCCTGATGGACACCTTTGGTCCGGATGCGATCATGTTTAACGCCTTCGACCATGGCGGAGCCGGTGGCGGCTTCGAGAACACCTGGGGTAGCGGCAAGTTAATGTTCTCTGCGCTCAAAACCCGGATGGTGCGCATCCACAACCGCCCGGCCTACAACTCGGAGTGTCACGCCACCCGCGATATGGGTATCGGCGAGCTGAATAATAGTTATGAGGACAGCGAACTGGCAGACACCATTATGTTTATCGGAGCCAACGCCTACGAGACTCAGACCAACTACTTCCTTGCTCACGCCCTGCCAAACCTCACCGGCGCCACCGTAGCTAAGAAAAAAGCGTGGTTTAAAGAAGAGACCGCCAATAGTGGACGTTTCATTCTGGTGGATCCGCGACGCTCACTGACCACGGCGATTTGCGAACAGAGCAGTAAGGACCGTGTGCTGCATCTGCAGATCAACCCAGGGACTGATACCGCACTGTTCAACGGCCTGCTGACTTACGTGGTGGACAAAGGCTGGCACGATCAGGATTTCATCGCCCAGCACACCACCGGCTTCGATGAAGCGCTGAAGGCCAACCATATGAGTCTGAAGGAGTGTTCCAGGATCACCGGCGTGTCGGAGGAGGATCTGGAAAAAGCCGCCGACTGGGCCTATAAGCCGAAGCCGTCCGGCCACCGTCCACGCACCGCGCACCTGTATGAAAAGGGTATTATCTGGGGCAACGACAACTATCGTATTCAGTCCGCCCTGGTAGATCTGGTGCTGGCTACTCACAACGTGGGGCGTCGCGGCACCGGCGTCTGCCGTCTCGGCGGCCACCAGGAGGGCTATGTACGTCCACCCTATCCCGGTAAGCGGCCGGTCTACATCGATCAGGAAATCATCAGGGGCAATGGCAAAATGCTCACCGTGTGGGCCTGCAACGCCTTCCAGTCGACCCTGAACGCTCAGGAATATCGTCAAACCCTATACCGCCGTGCCAACATCGTCCGTGATGCGCTGGCCCAGGTGCGCGGTCGCGGCGTAGATAGCATGATCGACGCCATCTATGACGCGGTCACTAATCGCGGCGGGTTATTCATTACCACCATCGATCTATACCCGACCAAGTTCGCCCAGGCGTCCCACCTGATGCTGCCAGCAGCTCATCCGGGGGAGATGAATCTCACGTCGATGAACGGTGAACGCCGTATGCGCCTTTCCGAGAAGTTTATGGATCCTCCCGGCGAGGCCAAACCCGACTGCCTGATAGCAGCCGAAATTGCCAACAGCATCAAAGCGCTGTACGAGAAAGAAGGTAATAAGACGATGGCCCAACGCTTCTCGGGCTTCGACTGGAAAACCGAAGAGGACTCCTTCAACGATGGTTTCCGCAAACCCGAAGGTATCGACACTCAGGGAGGTGCAACCGGGCATCTTGTCACCTATGACCGGCTGCGAAAGCAAGGTAACAACGGAGTGCAACTGCCCGTCAGGGAGTACAGGGACAACCGGCTGATCGGCACCGAGATGGTCTATACCGACTATAAGTTCAGTACTGCCGATGGCAAAGCACACTTCCTGCCTGCCGAGTGGACCGGCCTGCCGGAGATGGTTGAGTCCCAGCGTAAAAAATACCGGTTCTGGATCAACAACGGACGTACCAACCATATCTGGCAGACGGCCTATCATGACCAGCGCGTCGACTTTCGCACCAGGCGCTATCCCATGGCACCGATCGAAATCAATCCGACAGATGCCAAAGAGCTGGGGATCGAGTCAGGCGACGTGGTCGAGGTGTTCAACGATTTCGGCTCCTCCTTTGCCATGGCGTATCTGGAACCGGACATGAAGCCAGGCCACACCTTCATGATGTTCGGGTACTTCAACGGCAATGTGGGCGATGTCGTCACCAGCTGGACCGACCGGAACTATATCCCCTATTACAAAGGGACCTGGGCCGATATCCGCAAGGTCAGCTCGATGAAGGACTATAAAGAGACCGTGTCCTTCAAGCGTCGCCGGTATATCTGACCGGTGAAAGACCGTAGCTTAAGCCGCCCCTCAGGGGGCGGCTTGTTACGGGATGTAAGCAGAGTTATAGAATCAGACAGCTGACCTGCGACCGTTGCAGAACAGCTCTATTCTGCCCCCTTCCGCAAAGTGGTGCTGTAGTATCCATCTAATACCCGCTGTTTCGCTGAGACTGGTACCGTGTACTTGTGCTTTCTGAGATATAACAACAATCAGTAACAGCTAGGAGTACGCTATGAGTAATAAGAAGATTCTGATGATCACCGGGGATTTCACCGAAGACTATGAAACCATGGTGCCCTTCCAAACCCTGCTCACGGTGGGACACAGTGTCGATGCCGTTTGCCCGGATAAAGTCAGTGGCGATTCCGTTGCCACCGCCATTCACGACTTTGAGGGTGACCAGACCTATACCGAAAAGCGCGGCCATAACTTCACCCTTAACGCTACTTTTTCCGAGATCGATCCCGCTGATTATGACGCACTGGTGATTCCCGGGGGACGTGCACCGGAATACCTGCGCCTCAATCCTGCTGTATTAGCCATGGTGCGCCATTTCTTTACCACCAATAAGCCAGTAGCGGCAATCTGTCACGGTGCCCAGCTGCTCGCTGCGGCTGGAGTACTGGAGGGCAGGAAGTGTTCTGCCTATCCGGCCTGCATGCCGGAAGTAAATCAATCCGGCGGCATCTATGCCGAAATCGCTATCGATGCCGCAGTCACCGATGGCAACCTGGTCACGGCTCCTGCCTGGCCCGCTCACCCGGCCTGGTTAGCGCAGTTTTTAGCCCTGCTAAAATAGCAAAACGTTTAACCTGCAACTAACCTTTACTAACGCTCTGCAACGGCTATCTGACAGATAGCCGTTTATTGCCTGCAGAAATTGCTAAACGTTCACCACGACCCCACAGGAACACACTATGTGCAAACTGTTTATCAATGGCGATACAGCGCACTGGAAGAGCAGCACCCGTTCGCTGCGTATCGATGGTATGGTCACCAGTGTGCGGCTGGAAAACTATTTCTGGAATACGCTGGAGGAGATCGCTGCGCGGGATCATATGAATATTCCACAAATGCTCACCCGCCTCTATCATGAATCGATCGATGCGGGGCATGACCTGGGCAACTTCACCTCGTTCCTGCGGGTGTGCTGTATGCGCTACCTGGCATTGCAACTAACCGGTGAGATCCCGGCGAACAGAGAGATCGCCATCAATACCCTGGATGCAGACTCTATTCTCGCCAGCGAGATTCAGAAGAGACATTAAAAAACCCGCTAAGATCTGTCAGGATCATTAGCGGGCTGATTGAATCAACGCCGGTCTACTTATCTTCTTTGGATGGCCCGGAATCATTACTGGCGGGATTATCAGATGATTTTTCACCACCCGGCGGTGTGAAGATATTCCACATCGCCATATTCTGATCGGCGATCTTGTTCATCATATTCAGCGGGTTGGCGGCGCCGATCATATTCTGCATCTGTTCGCGGATGCGTTCCTGCTGATCGATAAAAGTCGCAATACTCTGTTCCAGATACTGGCTCATCATCCCCTGCATACTGTCACCGTAGAAACGGATCAGTTGTTGCAGGACCTGATTGGTCAGCAGCGTTCCATGTCCCAGCGCTTCCTGTTCGCTGATAATCTGCAGCAGTATATTGCGGGTAAGATCTGCTCCTGTTTTAGAATCCTGGACCTGAAAATTTTCCTGATTCAGCACCAGTTGTTTAACATCCTCCAGCGTGATGTAACAGCTGCGTGATGTATCGTACAGACGGCGGTTTGTATATTTTCTGAGAATTCTCAAAATAGTCTCTCTCTACCTGTTTTGCTCCTGTCCGACACTCTGCTGCAGTGTGGCAGGAGGGAGTATTATTTGTTTTTATCAGCGCTTTTACTGCTGTTGGTGTATGAAGTCATCATATTCAGCAGCATCTTCTGAATGGCATCCATCGAACCAAGCCCACTGGCCATATAGGGCTGGAACAGTGTCAGGGGATCATAACCATCCACCCCCGCATCCATTCGCTCCTGAATTTTGCTCATCATCTCTTTCTGAAACGATTCTACATCCGGCAACCCCAGCACCTTACGGAGCTCTTCGGGTGTCATTTCAACATCGACTTTGAAATTCATCAGCACCTCTCCTCAGCCGGACCGGTTAATCCGTCAAAATTACCGCCTGTCAGTAAAGACTCTGTAAACTGCGCTCTGCAAAACTACCCAGTGGCGATTCAAATACTTAACGGCTGTTAATCTAATACTATACCAACTGCGGTGCAAAACAAATTTACCGATTCGTTTCTGCACAATTTTCCGGTTTTATCCAAATAGTTGCACACACGGCGGCGATTAAAACAGCCACTGCGGCCACACTGAATGTTGCGGCTGCACCCAGGGTTTCCCACATTAAACCGCTGCACAAAGCCCCCAGCGCGCCGCCAACACCAAAGCCGAAACTGCTGAACATCGCCTGCCCCTGACCATGATTGGAGGGGGAAAAATAGTGATGCACCAGCGCGATACCTACGGCGTGCAACACCCCGAAACTCACGGCATGCAGTGTCTGAGCAAACAGCATCAGTGGCAGAATTTCGGGTATCAGACCAATCAGCAGCCAGCGCACTACGCACAACAGCAAGCTGATGATCATCAATTTACGTAACCCCAGACCGGCGATCAGTTTAGGCATCAGAATAAAGATCAGTACTTCTGCCACCACCCCGACCGACCAGAGCAGACCGATCTCGGTACGGATGTAACCCAGACGGTCCATCAGCACCGAGTAAAACGTATAATAGGGTCCGTGACTGAACTGAATCAGCAGACAGATGAGGAAAAACACCAGCACCTGTGGCCGCAGCAATTGCTGCACAAAACCACTTTCATCTGTCTGACGTGGTGCGGGGTTCGCTTCAACAAACAACGATGATATCCAGATCATCACCATCAGCCCCAGCATCACCCAGGGCAGCCAGCGTATACTCACCAGATCCAGCAACCAGCCAATCCCCATAACGGCAATAATGAATCCGACGGAGCCCCACAAACGTATCCGGCTGTAGAGCTGCTCACGCCCTTTCAGATGGCTCAGGGTCAACACCTCAAACTGGGGCAACACCGCATTCCAGAAGAAACTGAAGCCGGTCATCACCAGGGCAATCCCCAGCGCGCTCTCCTGCCAGAAGATCAGCACAAAGATCAGGCAGGTGAGAAATGCCCCATAGCGCACAATTCTCAAGCGCTCACCTGTCCGGTCTGCCAGCCAGCCCCAGATATTGGGGGCAACAATACGTGACGCCATCAGAATAGCCATCAGGCTGCCAATCGTTTGCGCATTAAAGTCGAACGACTTGAGATAGAGACTCCAGTACGGTACCAAAGCCCCCAACAGGGAGAAGTAAAAGAAGTAGAAGCCCGACAAACGGCTATAGATATTGAGTGACATCAGCTATTCAGTTTCATTGTCATTTGAGCAGACTCCTGTCATCTGTGCAGGCATAAAAACAAAAATCCACCGATTGTTACAACCGCTGGATCTTTGTCATTGTGCACTAATACGCTATACCACTCATATTGGAAATCAGACGTCCCCCAGCTTCTCCAGAATATACTGCGGCAGTGCAAAGCTGCCCACATGGATCTGTGGGTTGTAGTAGCGGGTTTTAACACCACTGGCATTAAAGCGCTCGGCGATCTGTTGCACATTCAGTTGCCGGGCAGCAGCATTATCGCAGCCCCAGGCAAAGGTCATCGCACCACCAATATAGGTGGGCACCGCAGCGGTGTAGAACGTCTGATCAGCAAAATAGGGGCTGAGACGCTGCCGGGTGGTTACCACCTCTTCGGGCTGCATATAGACCACACCGTTCTGTGCCACTAAGATGCCTCCGTCATTGAGGCAGCGCTTGCAACCTTCATAGAAACGGCTGCTGAACAGGACCTCACCCGGACCAACCGGATCAGTACAGTCAGAAATGATGACATCGTATTTTTCATCAGTCTGGCAAACATAGTCGATACCATCACCGATAACGATGTTGGCACGCGGGTTGTCATAGGCACCCTGCGAGTGATTCGGCAGATATTCAACACACATATCGATGACCGCCTGATCGATCTCAACCTGAGTGACACTTTCGACTGACTGATGCTTCAGCACTTCGCGCAGCATACCACCATCGCCGCCACCGATAATCAATACCTTCTTAGCACTGCCGTGGGCCATCAGCGGCACATGTGTGAGCATCTCGTGATAGATAAACTCATCTTTTTCTGTGGTCTGAATAATACCATCCAGCGCCATAACAGTTCCGAATTTGGGGTTACGGAAAATAATCAGATGCCAGGAATCGGTCTGCTGCTCGAACAGCACCTCTTCCACATCAAACGCCTGACCGTAACCATCGTAAAGAGTCTCTTTATAGACTGTCATAGTAAATCCACCACAACTAAAGGCGAGCATGTCGCCGTCGTTAAAAAAAGTTACACGTAACTAAAAACAAAAACCCCTTGGTTGCAGAAACGAATCTGCAAAAAGGGGTTAGAAAACTATTTCTGAATCTTAACCTTTTAAGACCGGAGTTTCACACTCAACGTCCGCATTTTGCGCCCGGTTCCGCAACAGGTGATCCATCAGCACGATGGCCATCATCGCTTCCGCAATCGGTGTTGCACGGATACCAACACAGGGATCATGTCTACCCTGAGTAACGACTTCGATCGCTTCACCACGGCTGTTGATACTCCGGCCCGGCAGACGCAGACTGGAGGTCGGTTTTAACGCGATATGCGCCGTAATCTCCTGGCCGGTGGAGATCCCACCCAGAATGCCGCCAGAGTGATTCGACAGAAAGCCTTCCGGTGTCATCTCATCACGATGCTCGGTGCCCTTCTGTTCGACACAGGCAAAACCATCACCAATTTCAACCCCTTTGACGGCGTTGATACTCATCAGCGCATGGGCCAGATCGGCATCCAGACGGTCGAATATTGGTTCTCCCAGACCGACCGGCACCCCGGTTGCAGAAACTGAGATCTTCGCCCCGATGGAGTTGCCCTCTTTGCGCAGGGCATCCATATAGGTTTCCATCTCAGCGACTTTATTCACGTCAGGGCAGAAAAACGGATTCTGATCAACCTGATTCCAGTCGAACCCGTCAATCTTAATCGGCCCCAGCTGAGACAGATAACCACGAACCTCAACCCCTTTCTGAGCCAGGTATTTTTTTGCCACAGCACCCGCCGCCACCCGCATCGCAGTTTCACGGGCCGATGAACGACCACCACCGCGATAATCACGGAAACCATATTTATGGGTGTAAACGTAATCGGCGTGGGCCGGGCGGAAGGTTTCAGCGATATTGGAGTAATCCTTGGAGCGCTGATCGGTGTTTTCGATCAGCAGGCCGATCGGCGTACCGGTGGTCTTGCCCTCAAATACGCCGGAGAGAATCTTCACCTCATCCGCTTCACGCCGTTGGGTGGTATGACGGGAGGTACCAGGCTTGCGGCGATCCAGATCCCGCTGCAGATCAGCTTCGGTCAGTTCAATCCCCGGCGGGCAACCATCGATAATACAGCCCAGCGCCGGCCCATGGCTTTCGCCGAAAGTGGTGACAGTAAATAGCTTACCGTAGGTGTTTCCTGACATCGTCTGTTCCCGATTTTAAAGCAAAAAAATTAACTCGATTATACCCTAGTCGTTCAGATAGCGCTGCAATACTGTCGCACCTCTGCGGCGGTCAGCAGGAAGACACCGTTCCCCCCCTCAGCCAGCTCCAGCCAGGTGAAGGGGATCTGAGGGTATTGCTGTTGCAGATGCACTTCGCTGTTACCCACCTCAATCACCAGCAGCCCATCCTCGGTGAGAAACTCTTCAGCCTGACGCAGTATCTGTTTGGTAATATCCAGGCCATCGGGGCCAGATCCCAAAGCAAGATCGGGCTCGTGGTGGTATTCCTTTGGCATCCCCGCCAGATCAGCACTATCCACATACGGCGGATTGCTGACAATCAGATCATAACGACGACCGGTCAGGTTGCTGAACAGATCGCTTTCGATAGCCGTCACCCGTTCATCCAGCTCATGGCGGGTGATATTACGCCGGGCAACCTCCAGCGCATCAGCTGAGATATCCGCCAGATCAACCTCTGCTTCTTCAAAGGCATAGGCGCAGACAATACCGATACAGCCACTCCCGCTACACAGATCAAGAATCCGCTCCACCGGCCCTTCCCGCAGCCAGGGGCTGAAATGCTGCTCAATCAGTTCCTGAATCGGGGACCGGGGGATCAACACCCGCTCATCGACATAAAACGGCATGCCGGCATACCAGGCTTCCCCTATAATGTAGGGCAATGGCCGGCGCTGTATCACCCGCTGTTCCAGGAAGTCCAGCACCCGCAGCTTCTCGTCACCCGTGAGCCGGGCGTCCAGTAGTTCAGGATTACTGTTCCAGGGCAGATGCAGGGCTCCCAGTACCAGTTGTACCGCTTCATCCCATGGATTATCGGTACCATGACCAAAATAAAGGTCGTATTCATAGAAGCGGCTCATACTGAAACGGATAAAATCCCGTATCGTATGCAGCTCTTTCAGGGTCTGTGCTTGATTGATGGTCATGTCTGGATGGATAATTTGTCGAATTGGTGCCTGCTTTATTGCAGGCCGTGTATGTTAATGAATATTGTTTGCGAACGCTATGTCTGATAACGATCTGCCTGATAACGAACACCCTGAAAACACTGAATTTGATTTTGCAGCGGCAATGAGCGGGGTTACCCGGATTAAAAATGACCGGGCAGACCTGCGGGGCCAACCGAAAAAACTGAAACTGGCCGATGATCAGACCACCCGTTACAAACGGCAGATGGCGGTTCAGGATGAGGAGATGATTGTCGATGGTCTCAACTCCGAAGTCATTAATCTGGTTGAAACGGAAGATGAACTGATCTACGCCAGCCCCGGGGTTCAGCTGAAACTGATGAAGCGTCTGAAACAGGGCCATATCCCCTGGGATGCGGGTCTTGATCTGCACGGCTACATCATCGATGATGCCCGCACCGAGTTGAGCAGCTTTATTCGCGAATGCAGTAATCGACAACTACGCTGTGTCATGGTGATCCACGGTAAGTCCAACAGCGTAGAAAGCCAGCACGCATTGATGAAGTCATATGCGAATGACTGGCTGCGGCAGATGGATCAGGTCATCGCCTTCTCCTCTGCACAGCCAAAAGATGGTGGCACTGGCGCACTCTATGTATTGCTGAAACGGGCCAGATAATACCCCGGTGAACAGTTAAATGTTTGCCAGCAGACTTTACCTATGTGCGCTAATCACGTAAGTTAGCACACTTTTTTAACGCCCCTGTCACAAAGCGGTGACTCCAGATCGGTTACCAGCTTTAACTGACAGAGGATCTGACAGGCCAAAACAGGATTACACACTGTAATGGAAAAAGAATTTGCCAGCATTATCCAGCAGCTGGGTGAAGACCTCACCCGTGAAGGCCTGGTCGATACTCCAAAGCGCGCGGCCAAAGCGATGCAGTTTCTCACCCGCGGCTATGAACAAAATCTGGATGAGGTGATCAATGGCGCCCTCTTCCCCACAGACAACAGCGAGATGGTCATCGTCAAGGACATTGAGCTTTATTCGATGTGCGAACACCATATGCTGCCATTCATCGGTAAGTGCCATGTGGGATATATCCCTAAAGGCCAGGTGATCGGCCTGTCCAAGATTGCACGGATAGTGGATATGTTTGCCCGGCGTTTGCAGATTCAGGAAAACATGACCAAGCAGATCGCTGATGCCATTATGCAGGCTACCGGCGCAGATGGCGTGGGCGTGGTCATCGAAGCGCAGCATATGTGCATGATGATGCGCGGTGTGGAGAAACAAAACAGCAGCATGAAGACTTCGATGATGCTGGGGTCGTTCCGCAAGAGCCAGTCAACCCGCGGCGAGTTCCTCTCCCTGATCAACTGATCACCGGCATATCTCCACCAGGATATGGATTATTAAGGAGCCTCTCACAGGCTCCTTTTTTATATCCGCCAGATTGTATCAGCGCTGAGAACTAAGGCTGCGGTTACGTATCGCGTAAAACAGTGGCTTTAACCAGCGCCAGCGACTCACCAGCATTGCGGTGAAAATAATACTGCAACCACTCAGCTGTAAAACACTCATCTGCTCCCCATAGACAATGGCAGCCAATAGCGCGGCCCAGACCGGCTCCAGTGTCATAATCAGGGCAACATGACTCGCCGGTGCCAGGCTCTGAGCATAGGTTTGCAGTGCAAAACGCAGACTGGTGGCGATAAACGCACTGGCTAACAACCACCCCAGCGCGGCACTGCCAACAGAGTCTGGCCACACCTCAGCCAGCGCGGACACAACAACCCCGCCGGCTCCCACCACCAGCAACTGCACCGCCGTGAGGATCAGTGCAGGTACCGACAACGCCATGCGGGACACTAACACAAAGTGGAGCGAAAACAGCAACGCAGCCGAGAGAAACCAGAGCTGCCCTGCGGCCAGAGAGATCCCGCCCTCCAGTGACAGCAACATCAGCCCGAAAATGGCAACGGGCAGAGAGAGCCAGGTGCTCAGCGATGCCCGTTCCCGGAATACCAGCCATGCCATCACCGGTACCAACACCACCCCCAGACTGGTAATAAAAGCCCCTTCTCCGAGGTGAGCGCCATGTTTAAGCCCCAGAATCCAGCATAACAGTGCGCAGGTCATCAGCACGCCCAGTTGTAAAACCTTAACCAGAGCCTGCTGCTGACGTAAGCGATGCAGATCCCTGTATGCCAGAATCAGCAGCAATCCCCCTGCCAGCAGAAAGCGTATACCAATAAACAGTAATGGCGGGAGATCCTGCAGTGCCTGTTTAGAAAATATCCATCCTGCCGCAGCAATCAGGGTTACCAGTAACAACAACAGATCGGCCCGGGCTGCAGGCGACAGCGGCATATTCACCTCAGTAGTCAGATGTAGAGATAAGAAAACGATATTTCAGGGAGTGGCAGGCAAAGCCGTTTCAGCACGGTAGCCAACAGGCTGTGAATCCGCCCCGGATAGCACACAGTTAAAAACATCTTCGGCAGACAAGGCGGTTAACGCATCGATTTTTCCATCTGCCTCAGACTGTCCTGCGCCATAAGACGTCCCAATTCTATCATCTCCCTGGCCCGATGGAACTCATAAAAGCGACAGGCGTCTTTAGGTATTCCGATCAGCAGATCAGGAGGGTAGCCGGCCACCTTATACTTACCCAGTGATTCCTGCATCACCTCGACAGAATTAAACAGCACATCTATCCGGCCGGCAGCCTTATGGGGTTGCGCATCCCGGACACTGTTTTTTCCTGTTTGCGGTCGCGACTTATGATTTGTTTCAACCTGCCACTCATCACTGAACCCGGAGCGATCAAGATAGCGGGTTTCAGGCAAGACAACCCGGTGGCGCTGGGCTTCAGCGTTCAGATCAACGGCGATAATCAGGTCAGCATGGGCGGCGACCGTGGGTATAATGGGAATAGGATTCAACACACCGCCATCCACCAGCACCCGGTCCTCTTCAACAACCGGCGTGAAAAAACCCGGCACCGCGATTGACGCCCTGATCGCCTCAAGCATCAGCCCTTTCTGAAACCAGACCTCTTTCTGGTGTGTCAGATCCGTTGCCACTGCCGTGTAGGTGATGGGCAGTTCCTGAATCAGAGGGTTGCCAACAATGTCCCGCAGCTTAGCTAACAGACGTTCGCCGCGTATCGTCCCCTCGCCCCTCAGAGTGAGATCCATCAGTTTAAAGACATCGATGCGTCGCAGAGACGTTACCCAATCGGTATACTCTTCAAGACGGCCGGCCGCATATATGCCCCCTACCAGCGCCCCCATAGAGCTGCCCGCGATGCAGATGATTTCATAACCACGTCGGTTAAGTTCTTCAATCACCCCGATATGGCTATACCCACGGGCTCCCCCACTCCCCAGCACCAGTGACACGGTGGTTTTCATCGTTTAATCCCTTTGCAAACAACACTCAATAGCAGCTCACAACACCCGTTGTACAAGTCAGCGTAACTGAATCCACACCCCTGACGCTTGCTCCCTGTCAATCACCGGCAGTGCCGGCCCGACACCGATACTGTCGATTCGACCGGCATCAATACCTGCTTCAACCAGCAGATCCCTGACCTCTGAAGAGGCATTGAGACTGCGCGCCAGCAGTTCATCTGTGCCGACGCCCTCAGACCGGTTGTAGCTGGCAATTAAAATCTTCTGTTGTGGGTTCGAACTCATAAAATCGATCAGAGGTTCCAGCTGCTCAGCATCACTCAGCCAGCTGAAGCCTTGCTGTTGCAGATCGGCAGCGAGAGTCTCGGCAGTCTGCTTCAGTGGTTCAATCAGATCGAGATGGATATAAACCCGACGGTTACCGCGCTTTACCGTATACAGCGCCAGCTGGAGATTGCCAGCAGTGGCGGAGAGAAAAAACTGGGTCCGGTCCAGCCCATAAAGCTCCGCAACTTCAAAGTAATTATTAGCCCATTGGTTACTGCTGCCACACTGCCGGCTGCTGCATTGGAACAGAATGTCAGCCTGCATACTCTTCAGCAGATCAAGATAGTAGTTAAACACCTGATCCGGTGTATGGATATCAGGCACCCTGTAGGTGATCCGGGTGAGTTCCCCCTTTATCCGTTTATCCTTTTCCGGTGCAATAATACCCTCAATCTTTCTCATCGGCCCGGTAGCAAGGGCGTATTCGGGGACCGCCCGGGTGTTGTAACTGACAATCCAGCTTAATGGAAACCGAGGAAGCTGACGGGGATCACTACTACCGCTGACATCACTCTCTGCCTGAACGGCAGCGCTCAGCAACAGCATCAACACTACCTGTAAAAATGCCTGAATCCTCATTCACAATCCTTTTGTTTATCTACGTCGGTTAAACCAGATCAAACTCATTAATCAGTGTAGCAATTAGCCCGGCCGCCTGCTCTTCAAGATGCAGATGATGGCCTCCAGCCAACTGCTCAGTTCTGATGTTACGCAGCAAAGCGATACGCCGATCACTTTGAGGGATACCATTGTCACCCAGAATCAGCAGTGTTGCCGCGGTCACTCGGGTGAGAAAGCTTTCCACCTGCGGTTCAGACATGCGCATCACTGATGGCAGAATAAGATTGGCATCACTGCGCCAGTAATATCCACCGCTACGCTGCTCGATACTCCGTTCAACCAGCCAGGTCGCCGCTTCGGCATCCACAGGCCAGCGGCCATTCATCCGCGCGTTAACCGCAGCATCGAAATCACTGTAAGCTTTTGCCTCCCG
This sequence comes from Amphritea atlantica, assembly GCF_900111095.1. Taxonomy (GTDB): domain Bacteria; phylum Pseudomonadota; class Gammaproteobacteria; order Pseudomonadales; family Balneatricaceae; genus Amphritea; species Amphritea atlantica. The sequence continues at coordinate 101,415 of NZ_FOGB01000003.1, forward strand.
CCCCTGCAAACGGATCCGCTTCTTAATGGCGGCAGCCAGTTGGGTTGCGGCATCTTCAGGCTCGGTGACCAGAGGCGCAATCCCCTCTATCAATACCAGTTTCTCTACCCGTTCGGGAAATGCACCGGCAATCAGTGTAGCGATGCTGGCTCCCATGGAGTGCCCCAGCAGAGAAAACCGTGTCAGCCCCAACTGATCCGCTACTCCCAATACATCCATCACGTTATCCCAGATGTAATAAGGCATCGATGCGGGCCGGTGATCTGAAAAGCCATGCCCCATCAGATCCAGCGCGATCAGCCGGACTCCCCGCAACTGGGGTGCCAGACGGTTAAAGGTTGCAGCATTATCCAGCCAGCCATGCAGCGCCAGCACCGGTGTAGCGTTACGGTCACCCCAGCATTTGGCTGCAATCTGATGGCCATTAACCTGAAAGCGCAGCTCTTCTGTCGTCTGCGTCTGAGTAGTATTCATCTGTTTAAAACCTTACCTGGCGCTGAGTTTGTCCCCATGCGGCATATATCAGGATACAAAAATGAGGTAGTATCTGCACTGTTTTCTCTTTTAAAAACAGACTGTTTCAAGAAACCTTAATGCCAACAGCGAATGCTATGATTCACCGACCCCGAGGCCTCTGATGAGCAACACACTATCACGGATTGAACCGCAACAGGCAGGGCTATGGTTACTGGGGATACTGTTTATCCCGGCGACCCTGTTCTTTCAGCCCAACCTCGGTGGCGAAGGGATGTCGATCTCGCACAATATCACTGTCTGGATCGCCGCAGTACTGATCATATCCTGCGCAACGCTGCTGATGCTGCGAGAGAAACAGTTCAGCTACCCCCGCTTATGGCTGGCGATGGCAGCGCTGCCGATCGGTATGATTATCCTCGGTTTCATCGTCGAGAACTTCCTGCCTACCGAGTGGCTGTTCCGGCAACTCTATATACTCGGCGGTTTTATGTTTCTGATCGCCCTGTTCCAGTTTCGCTTTTCTCCCCGGGATGTAGAACGGGGGCTGATCATTATACTGATCGCAGGTATTGTGCACGGGCTCTATGGCGTCTCCCAGATTCTCTGGCCCAGTATCCTGCCACTGGTGATAACCCCCAGCAAAGGGATACCCTACAGTATTTTTCAACAGATCAATATCCATGCATCGTTTCAGGCAACGGTGCTGATGGCCGGGCTGTTTCTGCTTAGCCGTCCGCTGGCATTAAAGCCCCGGCCAATGCTTATTCTGGTGCTGCTTGCCAGCATCTTTCTGAGCTGCTTTATTGTCGCCTTTTCGGGATCCCGCACCGGGCTGCTGTCAGCCGTCGCCGGTGGCGTGATTCTATTGTTCTGTAACTGGCGCAGTTTTCTGCAACGCAAACCATTGGTGATCGCCGCAGCCATCGCCATCGCCGCAGCACTGTTCATGGGCCAGCAGGGCATCCACAACAGCACCGCTAAGCTCGGCGATCTGGCCAGAACAAACAACGAGGGGGTTGCCAGTTCCGGCTCAAACAGCCGCATCAATATCTATAAGATCTCCTATGAGGTATTTAAGCAGCAACCGCTCAGCGGCCATGGCATCGGTAGTTTCCAGAAAGTCTGGCACGATCAGAAAGTCGATTACCTGCAGCGGTTTCCCGATGCTAACCTGCCTCCCGACCGCCTCAGCCATCCCCATAATGAGTTGATGTTCTGGTTGGTGGAGGGGGGGCTTATCGCTATCGCGGGCATTCTGATCTCCGTTATCACGGTTATCTATGCGGCCTTCAGCTGTGGCTGGCGTCGCGGTCTGAGCTATATGGCGATGCTGATCCCAATCGGTTTACATACCCAGGTGGAACTGCCCTTCTATATCAGCAATATTCCCTGGTTCCTGATGCTGTTCCTTATCTTTATCGTGCTGCGTCACAGCCGGGCCACAAAACCACTGGGACTAAGCCGCTCCGCTGAGCTAACCTGCGGTATCTCTGCGGTCGCTCTGTTTCTGGGAGTGACCGCTGTGATGCTTCAGACTGTGCAGGCCAACAACAGCATTATCCGCTTTTTACAGGGCCGGATGACTGAACCGGCGTTGCTGCAACCGGCCCTGAGTAACCCTTTCTTCCGCGACGATGCTGAGCTGTATTTTATGCGCACCCTGCTGTTACGCCAGTTGAACGCCCGTCAGGGACAGTTTGCACCGCAGTTTATTCAGTGGGCAACCCCCTATATCGAATACACCCCGATACCGCAGCTCTATATCGATCTGTCCCGGGCATATCTGGCAACCGGACAAAAACAGAAAGCGCTGCAAACCATTGAAGACGGACAGGCCCGTTACCCCAAAATCAAGACATTGAACGAGAGTGCCCGGTTGATAAAACAGGTTATATCAGGAACACCCCTGACTAAGACAATCAGCCCTTCAGCCAGCGGAGCGACAACTGGAGCAAGCCGTGCAGCTAGCGCAGCAGTTTCTGCAGCTGTCCCAGCCCGGCAGCCGGAAACTCCAGTTCAATAATCGCCAGAGCGCCCGGCAACATCGGCTCCGGGTGGCTCAGGTCTGCCTCACAGAGTAGCGACACCAACAAGCCGACCAACGGCTGATGGGTCACCAGCAGCAGGCTGTCATCGCGTTGTTCACTGAGCCAGTCGACCACCTGCTGAGGTGCTGATTCCGGCGTCAGCAGATCCAGCGGTTCGGCGTTAACCGACACCACCTCGCGCACCAGCTCAGCCGTCTGACAGGTGCGCAGGTAGGGACTATGTACTATTCGCTGCACCCCTGCAAATTCGTCTGCCTGTTGGGTCAACAGCTGACGCAGCTGCAACCGCCCTCTTTCCGTTAGGTAGCGCAGTTCATCTCTGGGGGCATCAAAACCTGCCTCTCCATGGCGTAACAGCAGTAAGCGCATCAGAGATCGGCTCTTGGCAGAACAAACTCAACATCGCTGCTCTGGGTATTCAGCATCATCATTTTTGCCACCTGAGACACCGGTGCATGATTAAACACCACCTCATAAAGACCGCTGACCAGCGGCATGTAGATCTCCAGCTCGTCAGCTTTCTCTTTCACATAGCGCAGCGTGTTAACCCCCTCGGCTACCTCACCCAGCGACTCGACAGCGTCTTCAAGCGTCTTCCCCTCACCCAGAGCATAGCCAACCCGATAGTTGCGACTCAGGGGCGATGAGCAGGTAACAATCAGATCTCCCACGCCGGCTAAACCGAGAAAGGTCATCGGATTTGCTCCCAGCTGCACGGCAAAACGGCTCATCTCTGCCAGGCTTCGGGTCATCAGCATACTTTTAGTATTCTCCCCCATACCCAGCGCCGCACTCAGTCCCGAAGCAATCGCATAGATATTTTTTAGCGTCCCCCCCAACTCGACACCGTACATATCGCTGCTGGCATAGACGCGAAAGAAAGCACAGTGAAGAATCTGCTGCACGGCCGTTCTGACCCGTTCATCCTCACTGGCGATCACTGTCGCGGTGAGTTGTTGCTGTACGATCTCTTTCGCCAGGTTTGGCCCGCTGATGACGCCGATAGGGTTGCCCGGCAGTTCCTCGCTGAGAATCTGACTCATCAGGCTGAAGCTTTTAGCTTCAATCCCTTTGGTTGTGCTTACGACTATCTGGTCGGCACGTAAAAATGGTTTTGCCTGCCGGATCACTTCACGGAACGACTGGCTTGGTATCGAAACAAAGACAATCTCAGCATCCTGCAATGCCTGTTGCAGATCAGCTGTTGCTGTCAGGTTTTCCGATAATGGCCGCCCGGGAAGGTAGCGGTGGTTCTCATGGCTGCGATTGATCTCTTCGGCCCGTTCGGCATTTCGCATCCACAGATAAACCTGTTCGCCCTTACTGCCAATCAGGTTTGCCAGTACAGTACCAAAACTGCCGCCGCCCAGTACTGCAACTTTTACCCTGTCTGTCATCAGAGAATCCTTACTTATTATCAATGTGCTTAAACTCGTTTCTGTTAAAGGCCGGACAATTGCCGGAAACCACTATTCAGAACCCTTATTGTGCTTCTCATCCAGCGAATCCAGCAGTTTATTAACCCCTGAAAATAGCAGCTTAACGATAAAATACCCAAGTACTGCCAGCAAGCCGAACAGGAGAGCCACGGCGACATCACCGGTTCGCTGATAACCGTTTATCGCAATAAAAATAAAAAACAGGCTGACAACAATTGCCAGAACCTGACTGATACGGCCAGTCTTATGTTTATCCATGGGTTCCTCTTTGTAACTGATAACTCGGTAATATTACATCTGAAATTGACACGATACTCGCCAATCAGGATGAACAACTGAGCGAGAGATTTTTATCTCCTTCAGGGGGCGGCTGAGCATATATATCCGTGCGCTCTTTAAACGGTGCGCGCACTGCATCATGCAATTTGACCAGCCCACTGAAATCCCCCGCCACAGCCTGTTCAATCACCTGCTGAGTCAGATAGCTGCGCAACACAACCCTGGGGTTATGTTGCTTCATCTGTATCGTCGCATCGCTATTGATCCGACTGAGATACTGGCTAAGCCAGTCTCTGACCTGTGGACTATCGCCCAGCAGCGCGATAAAGGGTTCGACCTCGCCTGTGGCAGCTTGTTCCAGCTTCAGAAAAGCACAATGATAATCAGCATTTACCTGCTGCAGAAGCTGTAGCAAGGCTTCAATCAATGCCCCATCCTGGCGCTCCTTTCCCTCCATTCCCAGACGCTGCTTCATCTGTTCGGTATAAGCGACCGCATAGACAGACTCAAAGCGGCTGAGGGCAGATTCGAGGTCAGCCTGTTTCACCAGGCCAGTGAGACTCTGAGCCAGACAAACACAGTTCCACAACGCCACTGAGGGCTGCTGATGATAGGCATAGCGACCATGTTCATCGGTGCGGTTACTGGTGTAGTCCGGCTGATAACCATCCAGAAAAGCGAAGGGGCCATAGTCCAGGGTCAGACCGAGAATCGACATATTGTCGGTATTCATCACCCCGTGACAAAAGCCCAGCGCCTGCCACCGGGCTATCAGTTTTGCGGTCCTCCCCAGTATTTCAGAATACATCGCCAGGTAGGGATTCGCCGCGCTGGCACACTGGGGGTAGTAGTGCCGGATAACAAAGTCGGACAGCTGTTTTAACTGGTCCGGTTGGCGACTGTAATAGAAATATTCGAAATGACCGAAACGGATATGGCTGGGACTCAGCCGCACCATCGAGGCCGCAGACTCGATCGAGTCCCGGTAGATCTGCGTGTCACTGCCAACAATGCACAATGCCCGGGTGGTGGGCACCCCCAGCGCAGCCAGTGCTTCGCTGCCAAGATATTCCCGGATAACAGAGCGCAAGGCAGCACGGCCATCGCCATGTCGTGAGTAGGGGGTTTTGCCACTTCCCTTCAGTTGCAGCTCCCAGCGCTGGCCATCAGAGCCCGGCAGGTCCCCAAGCAACAGAGCCCGACCGTCACCCAACTGGGCCGTATAACCTCCAAACTGATGTCCCGCGTACACCGTCGCCAGCGGATCACTCCCCTCAGGCAACCGCTGGCCGCCAAAATACTCGCTTAACTGCAGCTCAGAAAACTGGCAGGGGTCAAGCCCGATGAGAGCGGCGGTATCAGAACTGAAGGCAACCAGACGGGGATTGTCCAACGGCAGAGGTTGAACCCGTGCATAAAAAGAGGCCGGTAACTCCGCAAAGCGGTTCCCGAGCTGTAGCTGATCCAACCCAGACCTCGTCATCATCGCGTCCCGTATGGTTGTTATACCGGCTCAAGCAGGTTCGGATCTGGGTATACGCACTTCATTTTCACCCCGGCAACCTCTTCAATTTCAGGTAACAGGAAGGAATCATCTTCGGTGGCAAAACTGATCGAGGTACCGGTTGAACCGGCCCGTCCGGTCCGGCCGATGCGGTGCACATAATCGTCCGCATCCTCAGGCAACGCGTAGTTAATCACATGACTGACGCCATCCACATGGATGCCACGCCCGGCAACATCGGTGGCCACCAGGATATTGATTTTACCGCTGCGAAAATCTTCCAGGGTTTTCACCCGCTTCTGCTGGGTAATCTCTCCCGACATCAACGAGGCCTTAAGACCATCTTTCTGCAGTCGCTCAGCCAGGCGCCGGGTTTCATCACGACGATTGCCAAACACGATCACCCGTTCAAGCTGATTAAGCTGCATAAAGTTACGCAGTAGTTTGTATTTATCCTTGCGCGACACCAGATACACCAGTTGCTCAACGGAGTCCGTACTTTTCTGTTCCGGGGCGATCTCGATCACCTTGGCATCGACAGTCCATTGGCGCGCGAGATTCATCACATCATCGGTGAAAGTCGCACTGTACAGCAGCGTCTGACGATCTCCCTTGCGCGGTGTATGACGAATAATCGTGCGAACATCGGGAATAAACCCCATACTCAGCATCCGGTCGGCCTCATCCAGCACCAGCACCTCGACATCCCCCAGATCAACGTCAGAGGAGCGCACAAAATCGATCAGACGTCCCGGAGTTGCCACCAGAATATCGACCGGGCGGGCAGCCAGCTGCTTACGCTGTCGGTCATAATCCATGCCACCCACCAGGGCGACCACGCCGATATTGGCATATTTCCCCAGCTCTTCTGCATCCGATGCGATCTGCAGCGCCAGCTCCCGGGTTGGCGCGATAATCAGCGCCCGGGGAACCCCCTTAGCCGGCTTATATTCGAGCGGATAGTCAAGCAGATCGGTGATTATGCTGATCAGGAAGGCAGCGGTTTTACCTGTGCCGGTCTGCGCTTTACCGATCATGTCCCGCCCTTCCAGCGATTCCACCAACGTGGCCGCCTGAATATCAGAACAGTATTTAAAATTAAGATCGGCAATAGCGTGCATCACATCGTCGGGCAGATCAAAATCATGGAAGCGTTTTTTCCCTTCCACCGGTTCCACTGCAAAATCTTCGCGCCGCCAGGGCTTAACGGGAGCAGCTTTTCGCGCTTTCGATTTAGTCGCTTTCGGCTTTACGCTGTCGGACGTTGCCGCTTTGGGACGCTCAGCTGAATCAGCACTGCGACCTGATCGCTCAGCGGCCTTGTTGCTTTTTACCGGTGTTGCCGCTGCCGTTTGCTTTACAGCAGGACTGGCAACCGATGACTGACTGTTTTGTGATGCGTTATCGTGTGAACGTTTAAATAGTTTCTTTAACAAAGTTATACCTTATCCGCGTGGGCGAACGGTTAGCTAATATTTCTTCGGAATGGTGGCAGCGAGTCCAGTAGCTGCCGGCCGTAACGCCGGGTTACCACCCGTCGGTCCAGTAGTACGATTCGTCCCCGGTCCTGCTCGGTGCGCAGCAGCCGTCCTGCGGCCTGAGTTAATCGTACCGATGCCATCGGCACCGACCATTCCATAAATGGATTGCCGCCATGCTGCTCAATCCACTCAGCCATGGTAGCGTCTACCGGATCATCCGGCACACTGAAAGGGATTTTGGTAATAATCACTTCGGTGAGGTAATCACCGGGAAGGTCTACCCCTTCAGTAAAAGAGGCGAGGCCGAAAATAATACTTCCGCGCCCCTCGTCAATTTCAGCCTTATGGCGCTTCAGTATCTCATTTTTACTGAAATCACCCTGCGACAGGACCCTATTGTTGAGCTTTTCGTCGAGACTGGCAAGCACTGATCTCATTTGCCGCCAGGAGCTGAACAACACCAGCGTACCGGAATCGGTCTTCAGTTCAGCATTAAGATAATCAGTGACCGCCTGAGTATGCAGTTCAACATCATTAGCTTCAACCTTCATGGGGGGAACATAAAGCTCGGCAGCATGATAATGGTCGAACGGACTGGGCAGAGTAAAGCAGGCAGTTTCTGCAGGTAACCCGAGATCAGCAAGCAGCCGGTCAAACCGTCCCAGGGCGGTCAGTGTCGCAGAGGTCACTACCGCCGCGTAACAGTGCTGCCAGAGATTCATCCGCAACATCTCGGCAGCGGACACCGGTGCGGTGCTGCACTCGAAATCATACCCCTGAGCCGTTTCCACCAGGCTTAGCCAGCGTGCTGTCGGCGAACTGTCCCCGGCATCCGGATGACCCATCGACCGTCCCAGGCCAGTAATGGTCTGCAGCCTGGCGACCATCATCCCGACACGGGGATACCAGATCTCTGCCGGCTGACGATCGATGCCCCCTTCGCCATCAAGGGACTCCTTGAGCAGGTCCAGAATCATCTCCATCTTTGTTGTCATCCGGGCAGCCAGGTGTTCAACCTGCAGACCAAACTGCCTGACCTCATCAGGCACAACTCCGCCGGTATAGCGAAACCGCTCTTTCGGCCGCTTGAAGGAATCATCCAGCAGAACGGGTCTGATCAGCTCAGCCCAGTTATTCAGTACCACCTGAAGGTCTTCTGCCGGTCTTCTCTGCTGCTGAACATAATCACTCAACAGCTGCGGCGTGCCGGTTTGCTCCAGCATTTTATCCAGCTGTTTGATGGTACTGGCAAGCCAGCGTTCGGTTGATTTCAATCGCAGGTTAAAGGAGAAATGGCCACTGGCCTTATCGGACAGGTGGTGTCCCTCATCAAAGATATAGATCGTTTCCGCGGGATCAGGCAAAATCGCCCCTCCCCCCAGCGCCAGATCGGCCAGCACGATATCATGATTAGCAATCACACATTCCGCCTGATCGAGATCTTTACGCGCTTTAAAAAAGCTACAGGCGGAGAAATTACTGCAGCGCCGATTGGTACACTGCAAATGATCGCTGGTCAGCGGGCTCCAATCCTGATCACTGATATCCTGGGTCAGGTTATCCCGGTCACCATCCCAGCGTCCTGCAGCAAACTCGTTGAGCAGACTCTTATAAAATTCGACCGTATCGGTGTCGAGTCTCAGCGACAACTCATCCTCATACAGCGCCTGCTGCCCCGTCGCGCCATGAGCGTCAAGATGCTGTTCTGCTTTACTGATACAGAAATAGCGTCCCCGTCCCTTGGCAAGCCCGAAACTGAATGATAATCCGGCATGCTCTGCAACTTCGGGGAGATCCTTATTCAGCAGCTGTTCCTGTAGCGCCACCGTCGCCGTCGAAAGAACCACCTTTTTGCCCCTGGCTTTAGCGATTGGCAGTACTGCCAGCAGGTAACCGATGGTTTTGCCGGTGCCGGTGCCCGCTTCGATGACGCTGACATGCTGCTCACCAAGGCGATGGGATTTCTCATCCTGAAGGATCGCCCCAAGCACCTTAGCCACTTCAGCAATCATCTGCTTCTGACCCATCCGTGGTTTAAGCTGACGACTCTCGAGAAACCGCCGGTACGCTCCCTGTATCTCTTTTTTTATCTCTTCTGAAAGCACCTGACCGCCCTAATACACTGTAACCACGCACATTCTAGCAATAATACTGGATAAATAGACAGAAAAATGTTTACAAACCCAAAATACTGTATATAGTTACAGCTACTGGATAAAAAAACAGAGTTCATCATGAAACTGACACAACGCCAAACAGATGTACTTGAATGCATAAAAAAATGCATCAGCACCACCGGATATCCGCCAACCCGTGCAGATATAGCAAAAGAGCTGGGGTTTAAGTCGGCTAACGCCGCAGAGGAACACCTCAAAGCGCTTGCCCGCAAGGGTGCGATTGAGATGATCCCCGGCACCTCCCGGGGTATACGGATTCCCGGCTTCGATGACGAACCGGGGCTGCCTGTGGTAGGTCAGGTTGCTGCCGGTGAACCTATACTGGCGCAGGAAAATGTCGAAGACCGCATAACCATCGCGTCGGACTTTTTCCACCCTCAGGCCGACTACCTGCTCAGGGTTCGTGGTACCAGTATGAAAAACATCGGCATTATGGATGGTGACCTGCTCGCAGTTCATCAGTGCCAGAGTGCTAAAAATGGCGAAATCGTGGTCGCCAGAATCGACAACGATGTCACCGTTAAACGCTTTAAACGCGAGGGTAACCTGGTTTACCTGATCGCAGAAAATGAAGAGTTCGAGCCTATTGTGGTCGACCTGCAAACGCAGGAACTCTCAATTGAAGGCCTCGGTGTCGGGGTTATCAGAAGAGGACATTAATCATGTTGCACGCAGTTAGCAGTTTCAACAGCTCAGAACCCGTTCTGCCAGGGCTTATCCGTCCGGCAACAGCACAACCGCATCAAACAGGCCTGGCCGGTAAAATTACCGAAATAGTCCTGCAAGGCAGTGATTTTGGGGAAATGACCATGCTACTGCCGCTGCTTGCACAATTGAGCAAGGATGACCGCTGGTTCGCCTGGATCGCTCCACCGGCAACCCTGCCAAAGAGCTTACTTGAAGCCGCTGGCATCGACCTCAAAAAGGTAATGTTATTGCAGCCGGACCAGAGTCACTCAACTTATCAGCTAGCCTGTCAGGCGCTTAAAGCCGGAACCTGCCATGCGGTGATCAGCTGGCCTGGCGTACTGAGCAATGATGAACTGGCAGGTCTGGAATGCGCTGCTGCAAACGGCAAGAGCCATGGCATTGTGATCCGTGATCGTCGCCTCAGCTGAGGCAACAGGTTCAACCAGTAAAATAAAAAAACAGCGCATTGCGCTGTTTTTTTATTTTACATTTGGCCCGATAAATCAGACAGGATTAATGAATCACTCTTGGCTGAGGATCCGCATCATCAGACTCTATCTCGCTGACTCCATTGTCAGCATCGATCGCTTTACCATTCAGATCTGAGATCATGTGGATGCCTGCCGTGAGCATCACCTTTGCCACATCGATGCACTCCTCTTCAAGCTGCTCTCTGACACTGTCGGAGAAGCTGATCCGCATAATGGGCTCATCATCAGAATCCGCCCGTCGCAGCGCTATCTGTCCGTCATCCAGCTCAATAATTTCCAAAAACATATCTGACATATTGTTCTCATTCCAGGCCGCACCCGGGTTTGAAAAAAACAGTGGTAATCGGCTCGCTACAAAGCCTTATCACAACCACTATACAGATTCAGAGCGCACGTTAATATTGATACCCCCTTATCTGTACAGAAAAAATTTCACCTGAACGGGTGTGGTTACCACTCCTGCATCCCGGCACGCAGCCGCTCTACCAGCATTTTAAACTGGTTAAACCAGCTCTGATATTCGCGCAGAATATCTGCATCTTCTGCATGATCCGGATTGATCTGCATCACATGTATCTCCGAAACACTCTCCGCCTGCCCCGCAGACTGATTATGCTCCTCAGCACGCCAGCAAGCCTTATACGCGGCCAGGAGATGGTGCAGCCAGCTATTGGTATCATCATGCAGCTGCTGCAGTTCGGCTACTTCCGGGGCTTCCAGCCCCTGCGCCTCCATCTGCTCGGTTAGCTGACTCAGTTTAGTGATCCGGTTCGCATCGAAACGGTACTGTTCAGCTATTTCGCGCAACAGCGAACTATAGGCAGAAACCATATGAAACAGCACCGACTCATTGTACGAATCGATCAGCGCATGCTTACTCCAGCCGGTTGATTCCTGAGCAACTTTAAGTGCATCCAGATGTATACGGGTAAAATTTAATTTCTGATTGGTACGGGTCAGGTACACACCGCTCATACGTTGTCTCCGTTCACTTCTTTGCTGCTTGCTTCTTCGCTTTGGCGGTCTCTGCAACCCATTTACCACCGGTATAAAATGCCCGCCATCCGGTCGCTTTGCCGTCTACTTCCGTCATAACATACTGCTCTTTTGTTTTCCGGCTGTAACGTACGATGGTGGGATTTCCCTCATCGTCAGCGACTGGTGCACTAAACAAAAAGCTATATTTCGGGTCGATCTCATTTTTGTGTGGCAACAGTTCGGCCACCTTAGGCGCACGGGTCTCCCGTTTGCGGGGAAACTGACTGGCAGCAAGAAACAGACCGGAGGCACCATCACGCAGAATGAAGGTGTCATCAACATTGTCGCACTGCAGCTCTGGCATGGGTACAGGATCCATTTTCGGCGGAGCCGCTTCACCATTTTTCAATAATTTACGCGTGTTTTTGCAAGTTTCACTGGTACAACCAAAGAACTTACCGAAACGCCCCGTTTTCAGCTGCATCTCTGAACCGCACTTATCACATTCCAGTACTGGCCCATCATAGCCTTTAATCTTAAAGCTACCTTTTTCCACTTCAAACCCAGGACAGTCCGGGTTGTTGCCACAGATATGCAACTTACGCTGCTCATCAATCAGGTAGCTATCCATCGCCGTATCACATATCTTACAACGATGCTTATTACGCAGAATCCGCGATTCCTCTTCATCGTCGCCGTCAACACTGACCACTTCATCGCCATGAATCAGGTTCATGGTGGTTTTGCAACGCTCCTTCGGCGGTAACGCATAGCCGGAGCAGCCCAGGAAAACCCCGGTGGTGCCGGTGCGGATCATCATCATCCGGCCACAGGAGGGACAGGGGATATCGGTTTCTGTCGGCGCATTCAGCCGCATACCCGAATCTGGATGCTGAGCCTGTAACAACCGGTTACTGAAACCTTCGTAAAACTGGTTCAACAGCATTTTCCAGTCGGCATTACCGGTGGCGATATCGTCCAGCGACTCCTCCATCCGTGCGGTAAAACCGAAATCCATCAGGTCGGTAAAGTTTTCTACCAGTCTCTCGGTGACGATATCACCCATTTTCTGGGCATAAAACCGGCGGTTCTGAACTTCAACATAGCCACGATCCTGAATCGTCGAGATAATCGAGGCATAGGTCGAGGGACGTCCAATGCCCCGCTTTTCCAGCTCTTTTACCAGGCTGGCTTCAGTGTAACGGGGGGCAGGCTTGGTAAAATGCTGTTTCGGATCCAGCTGTTGTAACTTCAGCAGATCCCCCTGCTGCACATCCGGCAAAATGATATCTTCATTTTTCCCCTGGCTGTTCATCACCCGGGTATAACCATCAAAGCGCAGAATCCGGCCTTTGGTTCGCAATTCAAAGTCACCCGCTGTCACAGTGATGCGGGTACTTGTGTAAAGTGCAGGTGTCATCTGACATGCCAGAAACTGGCGTCGGATCAGTTCATATAGCCGCTCAGCATCCCGCTCCATCCCGTTCAGTGCGGTCGCCTCAAGCGTGACATCGGATGGCCGAATCGCTTCGTGCGCCTCCTGAGCCCCCTCTTTGCTGCTGTAAGAGTTAGCCGTTTCCGGCAGATACTTACTGCCAAAGTTATCACTGATATAATCCCGACATGCAGCAACCGCCTCTGCACTGAGGTTGGTCGAATCGGTACGCATATAGGTGATATAACCCGCTTCATAGAGCCGCTGGGCCATCATCATAGTTTTCTTCACCCCAAACCCCAGCCGGGTGCTGGCCGCCTGCTGCAGGGTCGATGTGATAAAGGGGGCTGACGGACGGCTACTGGTAGGCCGGTCCTGACGATTTGTAACCCTGAACTGCTGCTGTTTCAGTTGTTCCAGGTGTGCATCGGTCTCTGCTGCGCTGACCGGACGGAAGCTCTGATTCTGAAACTTATCTACCTGCAGGCGCAGCGCTTCCTGCTTTTCAGACTCAACGTCGGCATGCAGCTCCCAGAACTCTTCAGGAATAAAACTGCGAATCTCTTTTTCTCGCTCGACCAGCAAGCGAACCGCAACCGACTGAACCCGTCCTGCGGACAGCCCCCGGGCAACTTTCTCCCACAGCAGCGGTGAAACCATGTAACCAACCACCCGATCAAGGAAGCGCCGGGCCTGCTGGGCATTGACCCGATTGAGATCCAGCTCACCGGGCTGCTTAAACGCTTCCTGAATCGCTTTCTTGGTTATCTCGTTAAATACCACTCGTTTGTAACGACCGTCTTCGCCGCCGATGGCTTCCCGCAGATGCCAGGCAATCGCCTCACCCTCGCGGTCCAAATCGGTTGCGAGATAGATAGTGTCTGCATCTTTTGCCAGTCGCCTTAACTCATCAACAACTTTTTCTTTACCCGGCAGAATTTCATAGCGGGCATCCCAGCCATGTTCGGGATCAACCCCCATACGGGCGATCAGCTGTTTTTTACTTTTCTCGGCTTTGTGCAGGAGCTTCTCTTCGGGAGACATTTTGCGGGTTAACGCGGCCTGACGAGCACGCTCTTTAGGGTCTGAGCCGGCCCCGTTACCCGAGCCACTGGTGGGCAGATCACGAATGTGGCCCACACTCGATTTAACCACAAACTGGTTACCCAGATACTTGTTTATGGTTTTCGCTTTGGCAGGTGACTCAACAATAACTAGGGACTTTCCCATATAAATACAATCCTTAAAGGACAAGGTGACAATACAAAACAGCGTGCATATATAAGGGCTGTAACCAGCAGGGTCAAGCTTCCGCCAAAAAAAACACGCAAATTGATCAACAATATTGGCTAATAAAGGTATGTTTCTGGTAGCTTAAATACAGTATGCTGCCGCCATTATGAGCCTGTTACTTAATTACAACTACCTGAGAATATGTTGCAAGACAACCTGATTTTTCTTTTTTCTTTGATCGGCATAGGATTTGTTGCGCTACTGGTTAATAATTTTTTTTCCACCAGAGAGCAGCAACAGGAATATCGTACAAAGCGATTGAGAGAGCTGAATAAGGCTTCTGGAGAAGCGCTGGAAACCCTTGCCATCCTCAGGGAGGCAAACTGCCGCTCTGAGATTATTGATGCATTAAGCGGCTACGTGGTCAGCATGATTGGAGAGATCTCCATGCTGGCTCCCGACTCTGATCTGCTGCAGGATATCAGCGCCCAGAAGGAGAGCACCGACCGCGTCAACCCGGCGCCCGGGGGCTTTAACAACGACCGGGCACTAAAAAAAGCCCAGATCCATATTCAGCATGCAGAAAAACTCTGTATTGAGATGGCCCAGGCAGGAAAACTCAGTGTTTCACGGGCAAAGCAGTTTCAGCATGACCTCTACTGGCTGCATGTGTCTGTCTTTGTCGATGCCCACATTCATCAGGGCAACTACTACCTACAACGGGATGATAAGTTACTGGCCATGTCCCACTACAAACATGCCAAAGCGATGATTGCACGGGCCAATGTACCGCAAAAACAGAAACAGGATTATATCGATACCATCAGAGACCTGCTTAACCAGGCACGCCCCAGCAGCGCCATGGCGGCGGGAAATCTGGCGGCATCACTTGCAGAGCTGACCGCTAAAGAGGGCAAAGAGGAGCAGGGCTAGGGCTTAAGCTGGCCGCAGAAAACGAAATCTGGGGACCACCGAACCATCGGTAACCGTCACATTTTCAGTGAACATCGATAACGGCCGCACCCATATATCCCGTTCGCCATAACAGGGCTGGTAAACCACCAGCCACTCCTCTGTCTCAGAATGTCTGGCAAGATGTAATACCTGATATTCCGCGCCCTTATAATGCTGATATAAACCGGGTTTAACTGTCATAAAACCTCCTCTGTCAGGTCAGAATTGCTGATCAATAAACGGCTGCAGTAAATCCTTTAACTGTTGCAAAGTATCTTCATCGCCCTTTTCGTCCCAGTACAGTGATATATGAACCGGAGTCGATTCAATCGACGAAACCCCCGCCGGTAGCTTATCGATTAGCTGATTAAGGAACACCAACTGCTGCTCATTAAGACTGCGCTCCCCTGTTCCCCAGCACCAGCCTTCGGGCAAGCCTTCATTTGCCACAGCGGTCTGACGGAAGATCTGCCATTCGGTAAAGTTTTCTCTGTGCTTTTTTTCCAGGTTATAACGGGGTAAGCGATAAGCAGTGGCGTTCAGTACCTCCGGCTTTACCTGCCCCGCTGCCCGGGGTGGTGTAACGCGTACTATCTGCACCTGAAATCCCTGACGGGAGGCCTGTTGTCTGAGTTTTGCCAAAAAACGCTGCCGGGGACTCGGCATAACCCACATCATCGACCCCAGTAATGACATCATAATCAAAACGATAATGGCCCACTTCATATTTGATCCTCAACAAACTCATTTGACCCTGGTCAGAATTAAAACCAGGAACTGTATGCTACTCTCTTAAATAGAAAGCAAAAGGAGATAACCCCATGTCCCTATATAAACATATACTAGTGGCGACCGACCTGTCTGAAGAGTCTGATCAGCTGATCGGCAAAGTAAAACAGCTGGCTGAATGCACCAGCGCAGAGCTGTCTCTGATCCACGTGATTGAGCCCCTGAGCTTCGCTTATGGCGGTGATGTGCCAATGGATCTGACAACTATTCAGGCGCAACTGGATGAGCATGCCCAGAGCAAAATGACCCGTTACTGCAAACAGCTGGATTATCAGGTTAAGCAGTGCCATGTGGTCTCAGGACACACCGAAACTGAGGTTCACCGGGTTGCAGAAGAACAGGGATGCGATCTGATTTTAGTCGGAAGCCATGGCCGCCATGGTCTGGCGCTGCTATTAGGCTCCACCGCGAACGGTATACTTCACGGTGCCAAGTGCGACGTACTGGCTATCCGGGTTAAAGCTAAGGAGTAGTATTTACTACTCCCATGCGCTAACGACTGACAGTTACAGCATCGCCTCTAATTCAACCCAGCGCTCCATGAGCTCTTCAAGCTGGGTTTCTTTACTCTGCAACTCAGCCAGCCTGGTGGATACCTGTTGGTGGTCTCCGGTGTAAAAATCCGGCGCACTGGTCTCCAGATGCAGTTGTTCAATCTCCCCTTCCAGCTGCTCTATCTGCCCGGGAAGGAGGTCCAGCTCCCGTTGTAGTTTGTAGCTGAGCTTTTTCTTTACCGGCGTACTGGCAACCGTCTGTTCGACCACCGTCTCAGGTCTGTTGTCAGCTTTGGATACAGGGGGAGCAACAGTCTCTGAGCGCTGTCGCAGCCAGTCTTCATATCCACCAACATACTCCTGAATCCGCCCTTCGCCCTCAAACACCAGGGTCGAAGTGACCACGTTATCCAGAAATGCACGGTCGTGGCTTACCAGCAACAGGGTGCCTTTGTATTCCAGCAGAATCTCCTCCAACAGTTCCAGCGTTTCAATATCCAGATCGTTGGTCGGCTCATCCAGCACCAGCAGATTTGATGGCTGACTGAACAGTTTCGCCAGCATCACCCGGTTACACTCACCACCAGACAGCGCTTTAACCGGGGTACGGGCCCGCTCAGGAGAGAACAGAAAATCACTCAGATAACTGATGATATGGCGAGATTTTCCATTGATGGTAATACTTTCCCGCCCTTCGGAAATGTTATCGATAATGGTTTTCTCAGGGTTCAACTTACCTCTCAGCTGATCAAAGTAGGCAATATTCAGGCTGGTACCCAGCTTAACCGTCCCCTGATCAGGCACCAACTGTCCCAGCAGCACCTTTAACAGGGTACTCTTACCAATACCGTTAGGCCCGATCAGGCCGATACGATCCCCCCGCTGGACAGAGAGCGTCAGATCGCTGATTACCGGCTCATTGTTGTAGTGATGGCTGACATGATCTACTTCGATAACGATCTTACCGGAACGATCCGCCTGCTCGACCTGAAACTTCGCTTTACCCTGTAGCTCACGCCGCTGTGAACGCTCTACACGCAGATCCTTCAGCGCTCTGACACGTCCCTCATTACGGGTCCTTCGCGCTTTTATGCCCTGACGAATCCACTTTTCTTCTTCAGCCAGACGCTTATCAAACAGCGCGTTATGACGTTCCTCCTCTTCCAGCAGCTTTTCTTTTTGCGTCAGATAGGCAGAATAATTGCCGGGGAAGGAGGTCAGATGACCACGATCAAGCTCAACAATACGGGTCGCCAGTCGTTCTACCAGCGAGCGGTCGTGGGAGATAAATAGCACACCCCCACGAAACTCCATAATCTGCTTTTCAAGCCACTCTATAGTTTCGATATCCAGGTGGTTGGTGGGCTCATCCAGCAGCAATATATCCGGCGACTGTACCAGAGCAGCCCCCAGCGCGGCCCGACGGCGCCAGCCTCCCGAAAGTGCAGACATCTGCTGCTCACCATCCAGCTCAAGACGTTCCAGAACCTGCTGAATCTTCTGTTCCAGATGCCAGCCATCGACCTGTTCAATCTGATGTTGCAACCGTTCCAGTTCGGCCATATCTGCATCGCTGTGGCTCATAGCCAGGGTTTGATAGCGATTCAGCAGATCTACGGTTTCAGCGCAACCTGAGGCAACCACATCGCTGACCCGGCGCTCATCAGCGGCTGGCAACATCTGAGACAACTCGGCAACACGGGCACCACCATCCTGCCAGATATCACCATCATCTGTTGGCTGATGCCGGGCCAGCACTTTCAGCAACGTTGATTTACCCGCGCCATTAATGCCCACCAGAGCAACCCGTTCACCTTTATCGAGTTGAAAGTCGATATGATCGAGTAGTTGTTTATCGCCAAACGCGACAGAGACCTTATCCAGTCTGATCAGAGCCATGCTTAAATCCACCAAAATCGTTGGCCGCATATTCTACAGAAAAACCTTAGCAGCGTGATACGCAAAGAAAATATATTTATAGTTATCCTTAAAGAACAGGGAGATACCGCTGACACTGTAAAAATTTCACCAAACCGGGATATATTTCTCTCGAGTTTACGCCACCATTGCCGCTATGATTGGGTAACAGTGATCACCGAAATATGGATATATGTTTTATATTATGAGCGCCACTAAACTGTCCCGGATTATCTGCAGCGCTTTTCTCTGTTCAGTCATGACCAGTGTACCCTGCCTTACCTATGCCGATTCAACTGCGCAAACAACCAGTGAACCACAACAGCTTTATCTGCAGGCCCTCAAGATGCTGGAGGGAGATGACCTGGAAACGTTTTACCAGCTTAAATCCCGCTTAACCGACTACCCTCTGTACCCCTATCTGGAGCAGCAGGAGCTGATTCATAACTTCGACACTGTCGCTCAGCACCATATAAACCTCTACGCTAAACAGTACGAAGGGGTTCCCACGGTGTACCCGCTGCAGCAGAAATGGCTCAGCTATCTGGCGGAAAACAAACGCTGGAAACCCTATATCACTGCATATCAGAGCGCCGGGGTTAATAGTGAGCAGTATGAGTGCAACTATCGCTATGCGTTATTGCAAACCGGTCAGCCCCGCCTGGCCGTGAAAGAGATTGAGAGCTTATGGAATACCGGTCACTCCATCTCTAACGCATGCGACCCGGTGTTTAAACAGTGGATGACTCAGTATCACGCCCCCTCCAGCAAGCTGGCATACCAGCGGTTCTGGAAAGCGGTTGACCATGATAACTTCAGGCTGGCCCAGTATCTGACGCGGTTTATCAAACAGAAACAACAGAAACAGGCGACCGAGCGGTTCTTCGCCGTTCGCAAAACTCCCTCACTGGTACAGGATCCTGCCTATCTGCCAGGCGATAATCTCGCTAGCCAGACAACCTATCTGTATGGTATCGACCGACTATCGAGAAAAAGCCCGCAGGCTGCCACACAGGTATGGTTAAAGGTTCGCCCGAAGCTTTCCTTCAGCCCGGATGATCAGCAAACACTATCGCGCAACCTTGCACGACGCCTGACCTACCGCCCGGACAAACAAACAGACAAGCTGCTGAGTCAGCTAAACCATCCCCATGACGATGAGATTCAGGAGCGCCGCATCATGCTGGCACTGACCGATCTCAACTGGAAAAAGGTCCACCAGTTGATTAGTCAATTACCTGTCGAAAGTCAGCAGGATGAGCGCTGGGTCTATTGGAAAACGCTTTCCGCCAGTCATATTGAGGGGCTCAAACCCAGCTACTCGGATGCCTTTGTCAATCTCAGCAGAGAGCGCAGCTATTACGGTTTACTGGCGGCCCGCACCCTGCAAACCGGTTTTCGTCTCAACCCACAACAGGACCGGGTCCCTGAAACAACGGTTGCTCAACAGCAAGATCTCCCGGCGATGCAGCGTATCCACGAGCTGTATCAACTGGATGAGCGCTACCTGGCCCGCAGAGAGTGGAATCAGATGACCCGCGACTACGATGCTGATCAACTTCGTATCGCAGCCACCGTATTGCACCGCTGGGGCTGGCACAATATGGCGATCATCGGTGTCGCTCAGGCAAAATACTGGGACGACATAAGCCTGCGCTTCCCAATGCCCTACTCTGAAACCTTTTCCAGGCTGGCAGGCAAATACCGCATCGACACCAACTGGGCTCGAGCCATCGCCCGTCAGGAGAGCGCTTATCAGCCTCACGCCCGCTCCCGCGTCGGGGCCCGGGGGCTAATGCAGCTGATGCCCAAAACAGCTAAAACAACGGCGAAGCACCACAATGTTCCCTACAGCAACAGCAGCGATCTGTATCAACCAGAAACCAACATAGCGCTCGGGGTTGCCTACCTGGCCGACATGCAGGAAAAATTCGACAACAATCAGATCTATGCCACCGCAGCCTATAACGCAGGCCCTCACCGGGTGAAACGCTGGTTAAAAGAGCGGGGATCGCTGCCAGTTGATATCTGGATAGAAACCATTCCGTTTAACGAAACCCGTCGCTATGTGATGAACGTAATGGCCTATCACGCGGTATACAGGACCCTGGCAGGTCAACCCTCACATATACTGGAAGGACAAACAGCCTTCCGTGTTGCGCTGCAAAATTCAACCGGAGCGACCCAGGCGGAACAGCTCAGAGACTTTATCAGGATTAACAGTGATAACACCACAACCCGTTAACAACGGCAGTCTCAATGAATAAAGCCCACTTCTCTCTCACAGATATCGGTATTAATCTTACCGATAGCGCCTTTGATGCCGACCGTGAAACGGTGATTCAGGAGGCTGAAGCGGTTGGAGTCAAACGGATGCTGATCACCGGCACCACTGCCGCCAGTAGTGAGCAGGCGATCAGTCTTTGCCGGCAATATCCCGATCAGCTGTTTTGCACTGCCGGGGTTCACCCTCATTACAGTAAAGAGTTCACATCGACCACCCGGGAAACCCTGACAGACTTGCTCAAACAGCCGGAAGTTCGCGCGGTGGGTGAAACAGGGCTGGATTTCAACCGCAATTTCTCCCCGCCAGAACAACAGATCCGGGCCTTTGAGCAACAGCTGGAGCTGGCTGCCGAATCGGGCCTGCCACTATTTCTGCATGAACGGGATGCTCACAGCCGTCAGGTTGAGATGCTCAGGGACGCCAGAGATCAGCTCTATGGAGGTGTTGCCCACTGCTTTACCGGCAACCGCGAAGAGCTCTATCACTACCTCGACCTTGATCTCTATATCGGTATTACCGGCTGGATCTGCGATGAGCGCCGGGGAAGCGAGCTATTACGCCTGGTCAAAGAGATCCCTGCTGACCGCCTGATGCTGGAAACCGACGCCCCCTACCTGCTGCCGCGTGACCTGAAACCCCGGCCTAAAAGCCGCCGTAATCTGCCGTTATACCTGACACATATTCTCGAACAGGTCGCCCGGCAGAGAGACTGCGACCCACAACAGCTGGCGCAACAGACTGAGATCAATTGCGAGAGACTCTTCCGGTTTAATCAGACAGATACTTAAAGACGGGCGATAAAACGGCCGACGTCCTGGTGATCAAAGGGCCAGCGCAACTCTTCACCACTGACCTCATCCACCAGCACGGGAATGAGCAGCGCGTATTTTTCCAACAGCGCATCGTCATAGGCGATATCCACCTCATCCAGCTGATGCAACTGCGGATCCATAGAATGGATGAGAATGTCGGCGGCTTCATCGCACAGATGACACCCCACACTGCTCATAAGTAAAAACTGTCGCATTAAGTCTCTCTATCCTCTTCGATTCTGCTTTTTGGTACCGGACACTTTGGTTGTACTGCTCACCGGGTTGATTATATCGTAATTGAAGGATCTTTTACGGAGATCTCTCCCCTAGCCAGCCACAACCGGATACCGTCGGCCATATCGATACAGATTAAAGAAAACTGCAACATTCCGGTGATATATTTTCGGCGGCATAGCACAAAGAACCCAATCAATCTGACTAAAGTAGGGCAATAGAAGCTTGCTGCGCCGCATCAAGTTGTCTATGCTCAGGGTCTCTGTTTGAAAAATAGCCGGAGCAATCTAGTCAAGTGCATAACCTGCCGGCCCGTCAGACAGTTATACAATTTTAGCCCGTTACCAACTCGCGATAGCCCACCATAGAAGTTGGCACCGCATACTCAAGGCAGGCTCCAGAAAGAAGGCAGTTTTATGGAAAATAACAGCAACATCCTCTCCAACCCGCAAGAGTTTATCAACTATCTTAATCAGGAAAGCAAAAAAGTTCTGGAGATCTATTCTCAGGGGAAAAGCGAAGATATGTTTAAGCAGTTTACGCAGTCCTGGACCGAACTGGCAGCCCGCTCTTTCGAAGACCCTTCAGTATGGGTTCGGGCGATTACAGACTATCAGCAAGCACAGATCAACCTGTGGCAGAATATCCTGACCGGAAAGTCGGTGGAGAAGCCCGTTGCTGAGCCACAGAAAGGCGATCGCCGTTTCGCCGCTGAAGAGTGGAGCCAAAACCCGGTTTTCTCTTACATAAAGCAATCCTATCTGCTGACATCAAACCTGCTCAATGATATGGCGGCCAACGCTAAACTAAGCGATAGCGAGCAGAAAAAGCTTGAGTTCTATACTCAGCAATATACCGATGCCATGTCACCGACCAACTTTGCACTGACCAACCCTGAAGTGCTGCAACAGGCATTGGAAACCAAAGGACAAAGCTTAATTGATGGCCTGCAAAATCTGCTGGGCGATGTGGAAAAAGGTCGTATTACCATGACCGATGAAGCCGCATTCACTCTGGGTGAGAACATTGCTACATCAGAGGGTGCCGTTGTTTTTGAAAACGAAATGCTGCAGCTGATTCAATATAAGCCTTCTACTGAACAGGTATATAGCCGCCCGACGTTGATCGTCCCACCCTGCATCAACAAGTTTTACATACTGGATCTGCAGGAGCATAACTCCTACGTTAAATACTGCGTCGATCAGGGCATGACAGTTTTCCTTATCTCCTGGGTCAACCCAACAGTGGAACAGCGTGGTATCTCCTGGGATGATTATGTTGAAAATGGCACCCTGAAAGCGGTTGAGGCGGTCAAGAAGATCACTGAGCAGGATAAAATCAACTGCGTGTCATGGTGTATCGGCGGCACTATTCTGGCCTCCACGCTGGCCGTCATGGCCAAGCGCAAAGATGAATCCATAGCTTCAGCCACATTCCTGACCACCCTGACCGACTTTACCGATCCGGGTGATCTGAGTGTCTTCATCGATGAACAGCAGGTTAAGCAGCTGACTCAGAAAGTCGATGATGAAGGTCTGCTCAACGGCCGCAACCTGGCAACCGCATTCAACATGCTGCGTTCTAACGATCTGGTATGGTCCTATGTTGTTAACAACTATCTCAAAGGCCAGAACCCGGCTCCATTCGATATCCTTTACTGGAACTCAGACTCGACCAACCTGCCAGCTAAGATGTACAACTTCTATATCAACGAGATGTATATCAACAACAAACTGGCTCAACCGGGTGGTCTGACGATTTGTGGCGAATCCATTGACCTGCGCGATATCAAGATTCCGGTTTACTTCCTTTCCACTATTGAGGATCACATCGCCCCCTGGAAAGGTACCTTCAAAGGTACCGAGATGATGCAGGGTAAGATTGAGTTTGTACTGGGCGCCAGCGGACACGTAGCAGGGGTTATTAACCCGGCTTCCAAGAACCGCCGTAACTACTGGACCGGCGGCGAGCTGGGTCAGGGCCCTGATCACTGGCTGGAAACCGCTGAACGTCAGGAGGGCAGCTGGTGGCCAAACTGGGCCAAGTGGCTTAAACCCAAGGCGGGCAAGAAGGTTGATGCGCCGAAAGATTACGGTAACGCAGAGTTTAAAGCGATTGAAGCGGCTCCCGGCCGTTATGTTGCCAGTCGCGTTGACTAATCAGCGAAACCACCGATAATAAACCGGGGCCTGCGCCCCGGTTTTTTTATTCCTGCTTCTCAGACCTGCGACTGACACCCTTTGAAACCACTTGCCACACTCTCTTTACAGGAAAGCCGTCAGATTCTCGCCCTGGCTGTTCCTATCCTGATTGCTGAACTGTCACAAGCCGCCATGGGATTTATTGATACCCTGATGGCGGCCCGCTATGGCGCAGAAGATCTGGCTGCCGTCGCTCTGGGTTCCGGCATCTGGCTGCCTGTGCTTATCTCGCTGGGCGGTCTGCTGATGGCGATCACCCCCATGGTTGCCAACCATGCGGGCAGTGATCAGTTGCGCAGAACCCGGCTGATATTCCATCAGGGGGTGCTGATTGCGCTTTTCGCCGGAGCATTCGCCTGGCTGATACTCCGCAACATGGAGGTGGTTCTCGATCTGATGCAGGTAACCGGTAGCCTGAAAATAAAAACCCTGGGTTATCTGGATGCCCTTTCCTGGGGAATACCGGGGATGATGCTCTATCAGGGGGCTCGCAGCTACTCAGAGGGGCTGGGTAAAACCCAGCCACTGATGAAGATCGCTCTGTTCGCCCTGCTGTGCAACATTCCACTCAACTACCTGCTGATCTACGGCAAACTGGGTTTTCCCGAGCTGGGGGGTGTTGGCTGCGGCTGGGCAACCACCATAGTAATGTGGATTATGGCACTCTCAAGCGGCTGTTACCTTCGCTACTCCCGCCATTTTCGCTCTCTCTATCTGATCACCCTGCCCCGGCCCAGAGCAAACTACCTGCTGACCATATTGCGCATCGGGATACCGATCGGATTTACACTGCTGATCGAGGTCAGCATGTTTACGGTTATCGCCCTGCTGATTGCCCGGTTGGGGGAGATTGTCATCGCCGCGCATCAGATCACCCTCAGCTTTACCGGCATGGTGTTTATGATCCCCCTCAGCATCGCCATGGCCCTGACAATCAGAATTGGACAGTTTAATGGCCGTAAAGACCCGCTTAGCGCCGCTATCACGGCCCGTAATGGCTACGCCCTGGTGTGCTGCAGCTCGGTTATCAGCTGCACACTGATCGCTCTGCTGTCGATGCAGATAGCAGCTATGTACAGCGACAATAGCGATATCATCCAGCTGGCCAGCAGCCTGCTGCTGATCGCCGCAATTTTTCAGATACCGGATGCGATTCAGGTGGCCAGCGCAGGCATCTTAAGAGGTCACAAAGATACCGCCGTGCCACTGATGATCGTATTTACCGCTTACTGGCTGATTGGTCTGCCTTTGGGATACCTTCTGGGACTTACTGATCTTATCGTTCCGGCAACCGGAGCCCGGGGTTTCTGGCTGGGTATGATCGCTGGACTGTCTGTTGGCGCTATACTGTTACTATTGCGCTATCAGACCATTAAACCAAGATGCAAACGTCCCACAGGTTCCTGATAATCCTGATCGCCACGGTCCTGCTCCAGGGCTGTGATCAGCGCCCCGTCGAAACAATGCTGGAGCGCTACAGCGACCGGGTGGCCAACAGCCTGGACAGTGACACCAGGCTTGACCTGGATATTCAGCTGCCACTGCCTGCCTACCCTCGCCGCCGAGAACGGATACGGCCGGTAACAGACCTGCGCCAGGGGCTGATTGAAGTGCTCAACCTGCGCCACTGCCAGCTCCTCAACCTGATCGCTGAGCGCAACAGCTCTCTGGGAAAAGTGATGCCCCCCTCCCGGCAGCTGGTCTATGAGGTACGCCTGCTCTCCGGTCTGGGAAGTTGCCGACAAACTTTGCAGCGGTCTCAGACAGCAGATCCACAACTGATCCATCAGGTTGAAAAACTTTATCAAATAAAAAAACACGACTTCGAAGCAGCGCTCTGGAACGGCATTTTTACCAGCGAAGCGATGGAACGAAACTTTTCCCGCTCTGAACCAGCCCTGCCCCTGAACGATGACGACGGTTTCAGTCAGAGCCGCCAGGCATTACTCATACTGAATCAGGTTGCTACCCTGAACAGCACAATCGATGCAGCGCAGACAGAATGGACTGAACCGGATTACCTTGATCAGCTTGAACCTCACTACCAGGCCCTCTCTACTCTGCGTTTCGGCAGCCGCTGGTTGCGATCGGTCTATCTGATCACCCACACCCTCGAACACACCGCTGGCGTGATAGAAGCCAGACTCAGAAGAAGGCCCCTCTGCTTTAACAAAAACGCGACTCCGAAAGCATTAATCGTGAAAAACGTTTTCAGCAAATACTATGCTGGCGAGCTACAACCCTACATGTCCAGAATTGATCGCGAAGGCAGGGAGTGGCTGCAGCTGAACCGCCGCCTGCTGAGTAATTTCAACCATATCCCCCCCGCGATGCAACGCTATCAGAGTCAGGTTATCGATGCGGATGCCCCTCTGTGGCAGAACTATATAGCGGCGAGAGATCGCCATACTAAGGCCTGGCAACAGCTACTCAGCCAGTGCAATCTGATGCCGGGTAGTTAATCGCCTGACAAACACCATTTTGAGTAAATAATACAGGTGTTGTGATCTTCCCTGTGAAACAATAAAGTTACTCTTTATTTTTTAAGCGGTTAACCGTGTCCAGAGATCTACAGTACAGACCCAGAAACAGTTCTGCAGGCCGGTTTTCCAGCCTGGGATTGCTTGCAGGCCTGATTCTGCTATCACTTACCTATACGCTCTTCGCCGCTCCTGAATTCAGCGTACTGATGTCAGACGCCCAGATCAAAAAACTGGGCCAAAAGTATGGAGAGATGGCCGAACGACGGCTACAGAGCTGGCAGAATCTGATCAAAGAGATAGCAGACCTAGATGAAGATGAAAAACTCTTCCGGGTAAACCGTTTTTTCAATCAGATGGAGTTTGTCGATGATATTATCCACTGGCACCAGAAAGATTACTGGGCCAGCCCGGTGGAGTTTCTGATAACCAACGGGGGCGATTGTGAAGACTTCTCTATCGCTAAATACTACACCCTGCGTCAGGTCGGCATCCCGATAGAAAAACTCAGCATCGCCTATGTTAAAGCACTCAGACTGAATCAGGCGCACATGGTGTTAACCTATTACGCCACACCAAAATCAACACCACTGATACTGGATAATCTGATACCCGAGATAAGACCGGCCAACCGGCGGCCCGACCTGCAACACGTATACAGTTTTAACGGTGACAACCTCTGGCTGTCAAAAAAAGGCCGGCGCAGCACACTGGTGGGTACCTCTGATCAGCTGAAACCCTGGGTACAACTACAATCACGAATGGAAAATCAGGATTACTAATCCTGATCAATGAGCAGATGAGGAATCAACAATGTCTATCGTTAATCAGTTAATGGCCGCCGTGTTAGCCGTACTGATCGGATTGGCTTCAGGCACAGTATATCTGATGTCGGATAGTTCCAAGGAGATGCTGATCCATCAGCTTGAGTCTCATGGTCAGGATACCGCCACCCACTTAGGTCTCTACCTGGCCCCCTATATGGCCGCCCATGATACCGCTGCCATCGAAACCACCGTTAATGCAATTTTCGACAGCGGTTTCTATCAGCAGATCCGGGTAGTGGATGCCGACAACCAGCCTCTTTTCGTCAAAAGCACCGATGCCCATATCAGCGATAGTGTACCCGAATGGTTTGTCCACCTGGTGGAGATAACCCCTCCTGAGATGACACGGGAGATAACCAATCAGTGGCAGAAAGCAGGCTCAATCTTTGTTCAGAGCCGCGCTGGCTATGCCTATGAGCAGCTGTGGCGCGGAACCGAGCAAACGTTTATCTGGTTCGTGGTGCTCTCTCTCTTCAGCATGGTCTTTATCAGCCTGCTGATGCGCTACATACTGAACCCACTGAAAGGGGTCGAAGAGCAGGCCCAGGCGCTGTCCCAGCAAAAATATATCGAACAGAGCCGCATTCCCGGAACCCGGGAGCTGAAGCAGGTGGTTCTGGCGATGAATATGATGGTACACCGGGTTCGCACTATGTTTGATGAACAAGCGAAAAATATTGAAGAGATACGCCGCACTGCCTATCAGGACGACCTGACAGGCCTTGCCAATCAGCGGGCGACCTTCACTCAGCTGAATGAGCGTATCGATTACCGCAGGGACTTCGGCCATGGTCACCTCATCCACCTGCAACTGGCCGATCTGCAGGAACTGAATAATCAGCTGGGGATAGAGAAAGCCAATAACTTTATCCGTGCCTGTGCCGGACAGCTGAATGAACTGGCGCGGTTAACCGAAGGCCCGGTCATCGGCCGAATCAGCATTTCAGAGCTTATCCTGCTCACAGACATGACCAATCAGGACCAGTTGGAAAGAGAGCTGAATAAACTGGCTGACAGCCTTAAAGACACCTATCAGCAGCTGAATGACAATCGTAGAGGGGACGCCCCTTTCTTTATCGGCGTTGCCGCCTATTCTGAACAGGGCAGTTCCAAAGAGCTGCTGGTTAACGCCCGACAGGCTACCGGAAAGGCCCGTCAGGACAACGCCACTATATTCTGCAGCAGCGCCACTAACACAGAGCAACAAAACAGCTGGCATCAGCATGTCAGCAGCCGGATTGTCAACGGTGATATATTTCTTCAGGCCCAGCCCGTTAAATCGATTTCTGATAGCCCGACGGTGATTCATAACGAGATTTACGCCCGGATTCTCAATCAGGAAAATCTGCCCTGCATGGCCGGTGAGTTTATCAGCGTTGTGAAACAGTTGAATCTACTCACCGCGCTGGACCGATCAGTGCTCAATGCCGCTATTGATCGCCTTGAACAGCAGCCAGAGCAGGCCCTGGGCGTCAACCTGAGCAATGAATCGGTTCGCGACACAACATTTTGTGACTGGCTTATCAGTAATCTGAGCAGGTTGCCCAGACCAGAACAGCTGTGTATCGAAATCAACGAGACATCAGTTCTCAACAACCTGAGTCGCGTGGCGCTGTTTCGCGACCAGCTCAAGCAGGCCGGCGTGCGCTTTGGGGTGGACAATTTCGGCATCAACCCTGCGGGCTTCAGCTATCTGTATACCGTCCATCCTGACTACATTAAGATCGATGGCTCTCTGATCCGGGAGCTGGACAGCAGCGCAGAAGACCGGTTCTTTGTCAAAAGCCTGGTCACGGTCGCTCACAGTCTCGATATACAAGCCTATGCTGAACATGTTGAGCGGGACACTCAGCTAAGCGCGTTGCACCAGCTGGAAGTGGACGGCGCGCAGGGCTGGATCCACGGCAAGCCTGCCGAGCTCTGAACCCAGACTCTGACAACAGCTACAAAAAAACCGCCATAAAGGCGGTTTTTTATAACGGAATATTATTAACCACGCTTGGTCAGCAACATCTCCAGCTTATTGTTAAGGCGATCTTCCTTCTCCTTAACCTTCTGTCTGGCTTTCTCTTCCTGCTGTTTTTGCTGACGCAGCTTATTGATCTCTTTCAACTGCTGTTTAGCATGCTCAGCTTCAGACTCGCTGACCTGACCGGCGGGCTGGCCATCCAGACCGATACGGTCAGCGCCCTCTTTCAGGCTGCGAAAATAGTAGGGAGAACGAACATATGACGCCAGCGCCCGTTTAATCTTGTTTTTCGCTAACTTCTCATCAGCAATCAGATCTTCCTGAATCCCTATTTTCAATGGCCGCATATTTTCCCGATTGAAAACATCAGGATATGCATCGCATAGCAGCTGTAAAGCGGCCTGGTTAGCAGCCCGGTTTTTGGAACGGGTACGGGATTTAGATTTATCCGTTGTCTCTGTTGCTGTCACAGTAAGTTTCTCTCAACCATTTATCATTGACCCTGCGGGCCTTAATTTACATTTGCCCTGACGCCAGGTGAGCAAGTCACTCGCCTTTGCGGATCAGGTAAAAAAAACGATCATCTTCCATTTTCTGGTCCAGCAGTTCATGCCCCAGAAAGGTACAGAATTTTGGCACATCACGCTGAGTTGACGGATCCGTTGCTGTTAACTGCAACACCTCACCTATAGCCATTTCACGTACTTTATTGTGCAACAGCATTACCGGTTCCGGACAGAACAGGCCGGTTGCATCCATAACCTGATCCGCTTTAACTTCCACCATCTACTCCACCTCGACTACATCGGGAGACATATTGTCGCAAATTCAGCGGTATAGAAAAACCCATCTTTTTAACTGATAACATTTTACCTGCTTCAACAGTGCTATTATATTGAAATAAATGAAAATAATTTTCTTCAGTTAACGGAGAGCAAAGATGATTCGAGTACTGATTGAGCGCCATATTGCCGACGACCTGGCTGAACACTACGAAAAAGCCGCCCGCAATACCCTGCAGGTAGCGACGCAGGCGCATGGTTTTATCTCCGGGGAGTCATTAAAAAACAGTTTTGATCCGAATCACCGGGTTGTAATGGCGACATTTCGCACCATTCAGGACTGGCAACGCTGGTTCTCTTCTGAAGAGCGTAAGCAGATCATGGAGGCGATTATGCCGATGCTGGAAACAGAAGAGAAAATCACCATTCTGGAACACTGACAAATAAGCAGGCCTGTTACAAAACGGCCTGCTGTGGTTATCTGCGCCAGAGGCAGCGTGTTACCCTGATAACGGCTGCTGTGCGCCCCGTCCTACTGACCGTAGTGATCTGACCGTCGCACATGCACCGTTATCTCTTCACGATCATGATACAGATGCTTGGCCGCAATACGGTAGTGAATACCCGCGCTATCCATCTCCTGCTGCAGATACCCCAGACAGTGCTTCACCTCAGGGTAACGCTGCTTCATCGGTAACTTGAGATTGAAAATGGTTTCCCGGCACCAGCCTTCAACCAGCCACCGGGTCATCAGCTTTATCACCCGGGTCGGCTTATCAACGATATCGCATACCATCCAGTCACAGGGCTTGTGCGGCTGATAGGTGAAGGCATCTTCAGTCAGATGTTTAACCTGTCCGGTCTGCATAAGAGACTCCGCCATCGGGCCATTATCAATGGCGGTGACGAACATATTCTGGTTCACCAACTGCCAGGTCCAGCCGCCTGGTGCGGCACCCAGATCGACCGCCCGTTTACCACTACTGATATAGTGATGCCACTGCTGTTCAGGAATAAACCAGTGCCACGCTTCTTCCAGCTTCAGGGTCGAGCGGCTGGGAGCCTGATTGGGAAATTTCAGGCGCATAATCCCCATCGGCCAGGGGGCTGAGTTGGCAACCGGGACATAGCCGATATAGAAACTACTGCCGGACAGGGCAAAAATATGCATCCGGTTAGCCGCCTTGCGCTGCAGAACTCCCTGTTTGCGCAAAACCTGACTGAATGCCGAACCAAAGCTATTGCAGAACCGCTGCATCTCACGACCATCAGTAGTATCAGCAGGTTCTACCCATAACTCGTTGCATTGCGGCAAACCACTCACATGCGGCATCAGCGAACCGATGCGGTCTTCCGTATTAATACTCTCAAGTAGTGGCAGACAAGCTATCCACTGACGCACAAAGATCAGATCATGAAACTGTAGCGTCTCAACCGCCAGTGAAGCGCCATCGGGCTGATGGCTGACAAACAGGGCGTAACCGCTGTTCTCTTCAAGCTTACAATAACCGTAGATACCCTGTTGCTCACACAACTCCCGCACCTCGGCCGCGCACTCTTTTTCGAAGCCCGGACGGCAATAGAGTAAAAGGTGATTCACAACGGTGTACCTCAATGATGGCGGTTGATAATTTTCAGGGTGGATTCTACTGCATCAGCGATATGTTCGTCCTGAGTAATTCCGGTTATTTTTCTCGGTTTTAAATCGTGGTCTCCATCTACAAGCCAGTGCAAAGCCACTGAGCCTGAAAGCCGATACTCATCTACCACCTCTTTTCGCCCCAGATTATCCCGGCACCCCTGAAATATATGTATCGGCTTAGAGACAGAGAAAAGGTGCTCAATTCTGGGACGATCCTG
Source organism: Amphritea atlantica (assembly GCF_900111095.1). Lineage (GTDB taxonomy): Bacteria > Pseudomonadota > Gammaproteobacteria > Pseudomonadales > Balneatricaceae > Amphritea > Amphritea atlantica. Next base: position 133,253 of record NZ_FOGB01000003.1, read on the forward strand.
TTTTCCGGGTGGATAAAACGGATAGCCATAGACAAAACACCCCGTGACAGCGGGATGATCCGCCAGCATGGTAGCCATCCGCCCGCCCATAGATTTCCCTGCCAGCCAGAGCGGCAGACCATCATGACTAAACTGCTCTATCAGTCGGGTGAAATATTCCAGCAATACTCCCTGCCGGTCCGGAGGACGCTTCTTGCCATCAATACGGCGCTTCTGCATATAGGGGAATTCAAACCGGATAACCTCAACACCATCTGTCGCAAGCGCTGCTGCCAACTGAGTCATAAACAGGCTGTCCATTGGCGCACCGGCACCATGGGCCAGCAATATCCGGGCTTTCTCAGCCCTGCCCTCAATAATCATTCGTCGCCCTCAGATCAGAAATACCGTTAATTATGCGACAAATCCGGCTTGATCCATATCAAGAAAAGCCAAATTAGTAACTTTTGATACTGGCTTGATCTATATCAACCTTTGACAAAAACAGTACTAAACGATGATCTCCTCATACACCCAAACGTACAACAAAAACCAATATATTCTTTATATTCAATAACTTAAAAATAACATCAAAACAAATAAATATTTTAATATGATGAGATTTACACGTTTTGCACTGCGGCACTATGTCGCAACTAATACCGTTGACGCATTGAAATGTGACCGTTGTTTCCACATAATAGCCAGCGGAAATTTACTTTCTAAACCTTTCTAATAGCTTGTTGATGAGAGCCTGATATGAGCACAGCAGCTGAACACCCAACCTACAATTACAAGGTGGTGCGTCAATTCGCCATCATGACAGTGGTATGGGGCATCGTCGGAATGGCCGTGGGCGTGTTAATCGCATCCCAGTTAGTATGGCCTGCACTAAACTTTGATACTGCCTGGCTGACATACGGTCGCTTGCGTCCGTTGCATACCAACGCAGTTATCTTTGCATTCGGAGGCTGCGCACTGTTCGCAACCTCTTACTACGTCGTACAGCGTACGAGCCAAACCCGTCTGATCTCTGACAAACTGGCGGCCTTTACTTTCTGGGGCTGGCAGCTGGTTATTCTGAGTGCAGCGATCACCCTGCCACTGGGCTTTACTCAATCTAAAGAGTATGCCGAGCTGGAATGGCCAATTGATCTGCTGATCACTGTCGTCTGGGTGGCCTACGCTATCGTGTTCCTGGGTACAGTGAAGATGCGTAAGACATCTCACATCTACGTGGGTAACTGGTTTTACATGGCATTTATCCTGACAGTGGCAGTACTGCACATTGTTAACAGCGCAGCGATGCCTGTTTCTCTGTTCAAGTCCTACTCTGTATATCCAGGTGCTGTTGATGCGATGGTTCAGTGGTGGTATGGCCACAACGCGGTAGGTTTCTTCCTGACTGCGGGCTTCCTGGGCATGATGTACTACTTCGTACCGAAGCAGGCTGAGCGTCCAATCTACTCTTACCGTCTGTCTGTCGTTCACTTCTGGGCTCTGATCGCAACCTACATGTGGGCTGGTGGTCACCACCTGCACTATACCTCCCTGCCTGACTTCGCTCAGACTCTGGGTATGGTGATGTCCCTGATCCTGCTGGCGCCTTCCTGGGGTGGTATGATCAACGGTATGATGACCCTGTCTGGTGCATGGCATAAGCTGCGTACCGATCCGGTACTGCGCTTCCTGGTTGTATCTCTGTCTTTCTACGGTATGTCTACCTTCGAAGGTCCGATGATGTCTATCAAGACCGTAAACGCTCTGTCCCACTACACTGACTGGACTATCGGTCACGTACATGCGGGTGCTCTGGGCTGGGTTGCGATGATCTCTATCGGTGCGGTTTACCACATGATTCCTAAACTCTGGGGTAAAGCTCAGATGGCAAGTATCGCTCTGGTAAACACCCACTTCTGGCTGGCTACTATCGGTACTGTTCTGTATATCTGCTCTATGTGGGTAAACGGTATCCTGCAAGGTCTGATGTGGCGCGCAGTTAACGAAGACGGCACCCTGACTTACAGCTTCGTAGAAGCACTCGAGGCGAGCCATCCTGGTTTCTTCGTCCGTGCGCTGGGTGGTGCATTCTTCCTGACCGGCATGCTGCTGATGGCATTCAACGTCTGGCAGACTGTTCGTAAAGGCAGCACAGCTCCTGCAGCTGACGCATCTGCGCAGACAGCTTAAGGATCAGAGGAGCACATAAAATGATCAAGCATGAAACGATTGAAAAGAACATTGGCCTGATGATCCTGCTGATTATCCTGGTAATCAGTGGTGGTGGTCTTGCTGAAATCGTACCTCTGTTCTTTGCGAATGCGACTACCAAGCCGATTGAAGGCCTGCGTACGTATACTCCTCTTGAACTTGAAGGCCGTGATATCTTTATCCGTGAAGGCTGCTATGTATGTCACTCACAGCAGATCCGTCCTTTCCGGGCAGAGACTGAGCGTTACGGTCACTACTCAACGGCTAATGAATTCGTATGGGAGCATCCGTTCCTGTGGGGTTCTAAGCGTACCGGTCCGGACCTGGCCCGTGTAGGTGGTCGTTACAGTAATGACTGGCACCGTGCACACCTGTTCAACCCACGGGATGTGGTACCTGAGTCCAAGATGCCCGCTTATCCATGGCTGTTTGAAAACAAACTGTCTGGTGAAGATACGGCTGCCAAGATGCGAGTTCTCGCTAAACTGGGTGTTCCATACACCGAGGAAGATGCTAGCAAAGCACGGGAACAGGTTGAAGGCAAGGCAGAGATCGACGCCCTGGTTTCATACCTACAGGCACTTGGTAAAACCCACTCTCAATATACCAATAAGCGGTAATTCGAGTGAGCTACGAAGTTTATGGTCCATATCTGCCCGCAGTGATGATTATCACCTTTATCGCGCTGTTTATCTGGGTGCTTTTACCGGGTAACCGCAAGCGATTTGATGAGGCATCACAACTGCCCTTTGCCGATGAGGATGAGGGGCCTGCAAATGCAGATGAGACCAATGACGGGAGAAATGAAAAATGAGTGCTTTTTGGAACGCATGGGTATGGGCAATTACCCTGGCAGTGATTCTGGGTTGTTCCTGGTTGCTGCTTGCCACGCGTAAGAGCGAACCACACAAGGAAGCTACAGAGGAAACTCTGGGGCATTCTTTCGACGGTATCGAAGAGTATGACAACCCACTTCCGGGCTGGTGGTTTCAGATGTTTGTGGCCACTGTTATCTTCGGTATTGCCTATCTGGGTCTTTACGGCCTGGCTAACGTAAAAGGTTTTTACGGCTGGACTTCTATAGGTCAATATGAAGAAGAGATGGCGCACGCTGAAGAGGTTTACAAGCCTGTTTTTGCTAAATACGCTGCCATGTCTGTTGAAGACCTGCAGAACCAGCCTGACGGCCTGAAAATTGGTCAGCGGATGTTTGCTAACAACTGCTCTCTGTGTCACGGCGCTACCGGTGCCGGTGCTCACGGCTTCCCTAACCTGACCGACAGTGACTGGCTGTACGGTGGCGCTCCTGCCACTATCAAGCAGACTATCACCAACGGTCGCCAGGGGGCTATGCCAGCCTGGGGTCCGGTACTGGGTGAAGAGGGTGTACGTGATGTGACAAGCTACGTATTGTCACTGAGCGGTGCAGAGCACGATGCTGATATGGCTGCGCGCGGTAAGCAACAGTTCCAGGCTCTGTGTACTGCATGTCACGGCGCTGATGGTAAGGGAACCCAGGCTCTGGGCGCACCAAACCTGACCGACAACACCTGGTTGTATGGCGGCTCTTTCGAGCAGATCAGCCACACAATCCGTACCGGTCGTAACGGTGTTATGCCAGCACACAAAGATCTGCTAAGCGATGACAAGATCACTCTGATCGCCGCTTACGTATACAGCCTCTCTAACAAGTAAGGTTCAGATCAATAAAAAAGGCGATATGATGCAAATCATATCGCCTTTTTTTGTACTACCGCTTAAATACTGCATTAAACCGGGTATAATATTCAAATTCACTAATAAACCATAGTTCAGACGGTTTTGGTGTTGGTATTTCGACTACTTGATGGTGAGGAATGGTATGAATCAAATACCAGTTAAGGATGTGACTCCAAAAGGCAATAAAGGCGATGAAAATTACGACCTGTATGCTAAACGTGAGCATATCTATGTAAAGTACTACAAAGGGTTCTTTAAGAACTTTCGAACTATCTCCGGCTTTATGATGCTGGTAATGTTTTACGGTTTCTCCTGGATTCAATGGGATGGCCATCAGGCTGTTCTATTTGATCTGCCAAGCCGTCAATTCCATGTATTTGGTTTCACCTTCTGGCCCCAGGATTTCATGCTTCTCTCCTGGCTGCTGATAATTCTTGCCTTCACTCTGTTCTTTGTCACCGTGTTTGCCGGCCGGCTCTGGTGCGGCTATGCCTGCCCCCAATTTGTCTGGACCTGGTTTTTTATCTGGGCTGAGCGGGTCACAGAGGGTGATCGCAACCAGAGAATGCGTATGGATAAAGCTGGCTGGAGCGGAGAAAAGATCGCCCGCAAAGCAGCTAAGCATGCGATATGGCTGATCATCGCTGCCGCGTCTGCTATCGCGTTTGTCGGCTATTTCACTCCGATTCGCGAACTGGTTCCCTCCGTTATCTCCTGGCACCTTGGCCCCTGGGAAACCTGGTGGATCGGCTTCCTGACTGTCGCCACTTACGCCAATGCGGGCTGGATGCGTGAGCAGGTGTGTATCTACATGTGCCCTTACGCCCGCTTCCAGAGCGTTATGTTTGATCAGGACACTCTGATCATATCCTATGATGACATCCGCGGTGAAAATCGCGGCAAACGGAAAAAAGGCGTTGACTACAAATCTCAGGGACTGGGTGACTGTATCGATTGTGATAACTGTGTTCATGTCTGCCCGGTGGGGATCGATATCCGTGATGGACTGCAATATGAGTGTGTTGCCTGTGGCGCCTGTGTTGATGTCTGCGACGATATCATGGACCGTATGGGATATGAGCGGGGCCTGATTCGTTATACGACAGAACATGCGCTCAAGGGAGGCAAAACGCATATTCTCCGGCCACGCCTGATCGGTTATTTTATCGCCATCTGCGCTATGTTTATTGCTTTCAGCTACACCCTGTACAGCAGGGTACCGCTTGAAGTTGATATAATTCGTGACCGGGGTCAACTCTACGTCGAAGCGTCAAACGGCATGATTGAAAACGTTTATACTCTCAAACTCGCCAATAAATCGCAGATCGACCATCGCTTCAGTATCGAAGTGACAGGTGTAGAGGGGATCAAAATGGCGGGTGACAGCGAAGTGCTGATCCGTTCAGGCGAACTGCTGGACCATCCAATCAGTCTGCAGGCAGACCCTCGCTTCCTTGAACGTCCGAACTACGATATTACCTTCAAAGTTCAGGCGCTGGATGATAAGAGCATTTTGGTGGAAGAGGATAATCGCTTTATTGGCCCAGTGAAACGCTAAGCTAAGCCTACCCTCCCCCATTTGACTGAGTTAGAATAGCTGCCGGATTCACTTCCGAGCAGCTATTTCTTTTTTAAGGAAACATATGACTGATCAACAAATCGGACCCTGGTTTAAGCAACCCTGGCTGTGGTTTATTCTGGCCCCGCTGATTGCTACTGTGCTCTACTCCGCCATCTACATCACCGCATCGATCGTCACTAATGATGGTGTTGTGCTTGAGGAATATACCAAAAAGGCCAAATCGTTCCATGAGGATAACCGTCTTAAAGAAGCTGCGCGCCTGTTGGGTCTGAGTGGCAAGCTTAAATTCGACACACTGACCAACGACATCAATCTGGAGCTGATCAGCGCACAAAATAAGCCCCTGCCTGAGCAGTTGCTGCTGACCATTGGTCACCCAACCAAGGCCAGCCTGGATATTATTATCCCCCTGCATCAACTTAAACCGGGCCATTATGCCGGTGAGCTGAACAACACTCTCAAAGGCAACAGAAAGCTGATCATCAGTCCTGAGAGCAAAGACTGGCAACTGATCAATGAGGCTGAACCCCCGTACGATCAACAAATTTTCATATTGGGTACTCAGTAACCTGTGATGAATGCCTCTGAAGGTAGTCTGCACCAGGAAAGTGGCTGTTTTCACTGCGGCCTGGATATTCCGGCGGGCAGCGAGTTTTATACGGTTATCGGTGGCCAGCCGCGGCAGATGTGTTGTCCGGGCTGTCAGGCGGTCGCGCAGGTGATAGCGGACGGAGGTCTGGAAAACTACTATAAGCACCGCACCTCTGAAGCAGCATCCCCAGAATCCATCAGCGCCAGTGAACAGTTACGGGCCGAGTTCGAGCTGTATGACCACCACAGTGTGCAGAGCCACTTTGTTGCCGAGCTGGCCGACGGCAGCCGGCAGGCAACACTGGTAATCGAAGGGATAACCTGCGCTGCCTGTGTCTGGCTGCTTGAGCACCATATCAGTTCACTCGAGGGCGTTATAGCGGCCAGCGTCAACCTGACAAACCACCGCGCCCGGGTGCAGTGGGATGAACAGAAGATCCATCTCAGTGACATCTTTATCGCGATGCACAGTATCGGCTATCAGGGACACCCCTATCACCCGGACAAAGAGGAGCAACTGCTGGAGCAGGAGACCAAGCGAGCCATGCGCAGGCTGGGCATTGCCGGTGTCTTCACTATGCAGATAATGATGCTCGCCGTTGCACTCTACACTGGTGCCGGTGCCAGCCTGGAAACCGATTATGAAAACTTCATCCGCTGGGCCAGCCTGGTATTAGCCACCCCGGTGGTTTTTTATGCCTCAAGACCATTCTTTCAGGCGGCTCTGCGAGACCTCCGCACCCGCCACCTGACAATGGATCTGCCGGTTTCTATCGCCATCGGCGGTGCCTACATTGCCAGCATCTGGGCAACCGTCACCGCCAGCGGCGAGGTCTACTATGACTCTGTCAGTATGTTCACCTTTTTTCTGCTGATCGGCCGTTTTCTCGAGATGAAAGCACGCCACCGAACCGGAAAAGCAGGCAACGCACTGCTCAACCTGCTGCCCGCCAGTGCCATTCTCTATACCGACGACGGTGGCGAGAAAATTGTTGCCGCCAATGAACTGCAACAGGGCAACCGTATTCTGGTCAAGCCGGGACATACCATCCCCGCCGATGGCGTAATTGTTAAGGGCAGTAGCAGTATCGATGAATCAGCCCTGACCGGGGAGTATCTCCCCCTGACCAAGCGCGAGGGTGATAAAGTGGTGGGCGGCACTATCAATGTCGAAAACCCGATCGATCTGGAGGTGACTCAGGTCGGAGCCAGTTCTCAGCTCTCCTCCATTGTTCGACTACTGGAACGGGCCCATGAAGAGAAACCCAGGGTTGCCCGACTGGCAGATACCGTATCGGGATATTTTGTCACCGCTGTACTGATCGTTGCTGCCACCGTCGGACTGGTCTGGTGGCAGATAAACCCAGACCATGCTTTTTGGGTCACGCTCTCAGTGCTGGTTATTACCTGTCCATGCGCACTGTCACTGGCAACACCGACAGCCTTAACGGCAGCCACCGGCACACTGCGACAGCACGGCTTACTCATCACCCGGGGCCATGTGCTCGAAAGTCTTGCCAGGGCAACCCATATTGTGTTCGATAAAACCGGCACCCTGACCGAGGGCAATCTGTCGCTGCATAACACCACCCCCCTTGCAAAAATGACTGCACAGGAGTGCCTGGATATTGCCGCCGCCCTGGAGGTTCACTCTGAGCACCCGATCGCCAAAGCGTTCCACCGTCTCAGCCAGAAACACCAGGTGATTGCCGCCGATCAACTCAAAAATCATGTGGGCCAGGGGCTGGAAGGCAGTATTGCCGGAAAACGCTATTTTATCGGGAAACCCGCTTTCGCTACGCAGCTATGCAGCCAGCAGCTGGATTTCACCGATGCACCGGACACCGAGGGACAGTGGCTTCTGCTCGCCAGTGAAACCGAACCGCTAGCCTGGTTTGGCCTCAATGACCCAGCCCGCAAACAAGCGGCTAACATGGTGCAACAGTTACAAAGCATGGGCCTTGAGGTGCAGATGCTGACAGGCGACAGCTCCGCTGCCGTTAAGCATATCGCCCGACAACTTAAAATCGATGCCGTGATCTCCGGAGTCAGCCCGGAACAGAAACTACAGCATATTCAGCAGCTGCAGGATAATGGTGCTCAACTGATCATGGTGGGTGACGGAATCAACGATATCCCGGTGCTGGCCGGAGCCCAGACGTCGATCGCCATGGGCTCAGCCACCGACCTGGCTAAAACCAATGCCGATGCGGTGCTGATCTCCAGTGAACTGGTGCGCCTGCCACAGGCGCTACGGCTGGCCAGGCGCACCCGCGCGAATATCCGCCAGAACCTTGGCTGGGCGATTCTCTATAATCTGATCGCCCTGCCGCTGGCTGCCGCCGGGATGATCGCCCCATGGATGGCGGCAATCGGAATGTCCGTCAGTTCACTCGTAGTGGTAGGTAATGCCCTGCGCCTGACTAAACTTGACCGGGCTGATCGGTTAGAATAGTCATATTAAACCTGAATGAAGTATTGCTATGTCAATTATCTACCTGCTTATCCCTATCGCTATCATCCTTGCGGGAATTGCGATCTGGGGCTTTTTCTGGTCGGTCAACAATGGTCAGTTAGATGATCTTGAATCACCCGCCCACAGCATTCTGTATGACGACGATGAGCATCTGATTCCCGACGACGCCAAGCCGCCTAAACCGGCAGAAAAACCTGAATGACCGAGTCGCTCTCTGCTTTCACGGCACTTCTTCTGGGGCTGCTGGGCAGTGCCCACTGTCTGGGTATGTGTGGCGGCATATCCAGCGCGGTCGCAATGGGTATCGACCGGAAAAACCAACAGCCACTGCTGTTACTGCTTGGTTTCAACGCTGGTCGTATCGCCAGCTACTCGCTGGCTGGCGCTCTGCTTGGCAGCATTGGCTGGTTAATCCGCTCGCCCGAGGTATCACTTATTTTGCGCACTCTGGCGGGAAGCATCCTGATATTTATGGGACTCTACGTCGCGCAGATCTGGAAGGCTCTGGCCTATTTAGAAAAACAGGGAAACCTGCTGTGGCGGCATATCCAGCCCCTGAGCCGCAAGTTATTACCGGTCAGCAATCCATTGCAGTCTCTGGCACTGGGAGCCCTCTGGGGCTGGCTACCCTGCGGCCTGGTTTACAGCACACTGATCTGGAGTGCCACCGCCAGCGACTGGAAAACCTCAGCCCTGTTGATGGCATGTTTTGGTCTGGGCACGGTTCCGGCGATGCTGGCCACCGGGCTGCTGGCAAATCAGGTTCAGACGTTATTGAGGAACCGTAAAGCTCAGACAATCGCCGGGCTACTGATTATAGCCTTCGGCCTGTACACTATCCCCTGGCGGGGACTGGTATCAGGTCTGGCTTGATAAACATCAATACCGGTTCGGTTAAAATCACTATAATCGGACCTTTGCAGTTAAAGTGAGAAAAGTTGTGACGCAGAATAATCTGATTAAATGGGATCTCGATCTGATCCGCCGCTATGATCTGTCCGGCCCCCGATATACCTCTTACCCGACTGCAATCCAGTTTGATCCAGAGCTTTCAGCGACCGATCTGGTACACACAGGCCAGCAGACTGCGGATAACAGTGCACCGCTATCGCTGTATGTCCATATCCCCTTCTGCGCCCATGTCTGCTATTACTGCGCCTGTAACAAGGTAATCACCCGCAACCGCAAAAAGGCTCAGCCCTACCTCGACACCCTGTATAAAGAGATGGCGCAACTGTCCGGGTGGTATGCCAACGACCGTACCGTTGAACAGCTTCACTTCGGGGGTGGCACGCCGACCTTTATCAGCAACGAGCAGATGATTGAAGTGATGCAGCAACTGCGGCAGAACTTCAAATTGCTGGATGACGATTCCGGAGACTACTCTATCGAGATCGATCCCCGCGAAGTTGATCATGAAATGCTTAAAGTACTACGCGAGATCGGCTTTAACCGGGTCAGTTTCGGGGTTCAGGATATCGAGCTGAAGGTTCAGCAGGCAGTTAACCGGGTCCAGCCCGTTGAAGAGATCGCCGATGTGCTGCATGAAGCCCGTCGGCTGGGGTTCCGTTCGATCAATATTGATCTGATCTACGGCCTGCCGCACCAGACACTGGAAAGCTTTGTCAAAACGCTGGACACTATTATCGAGCTGAGCCCTGACCGGCTCTCTGTCTTCAACTATGCCCATATGCCGGATCGCTTCCGTTCCCAGAGTCATATCAAAGCTGAAGACCTGCCCAGCCCGGAAACCAAACTGGCAATCCTGGAAACCACCATCAGCAAGCTCTGTGGTGCCGGCTATGTTTATATCGGTATGGATCACTTTGCCAAACCTGACGATGAGCTGGCTCTGGCGCAACAAAACGGAAAGCTTCACCGTAATTTCCAGGGATACACAACCCACAGTGATTGCGATCTGGTGGCGATGGGTGTCTCTTCCATCAGTCAGATTGGTGATGTTTACTATCAGAATGAACATGATATGGGGGCCTACACCGCAGCCGTTGAAGATCACCACTACGCCATCAAACGCGGCGTAACCCTGACCCGCGATGATCGCATCCGCCGGGCGGTTATCACCCAGTTGATCTGTCATTTCCAGCTGCATATGGCGGATATTGAGCAACAGTTTGATATCCGTTTCTCTGAATATTTTGCCGAAGAGTTACAGGAACTGGAGCGGTTTACTGGCGACGGTCTGATTCAACTTACTGAAAACAGTATCAAAGTCACCCCTGCCGGACGTCTGCTGATCCGTCGTATCTGCATGGCATTTGACGCCTATATTCCCAAGCAGGCACCGACTAAAGGGTATTCCCGTATCATTTGATACGGGAAATACTTCACCCTGTTGACGATTTAGTAGATAATCACTGACAAGCAAAGTCAAACAACATAACGAAAACAGGACATAGTTATGGGCAACCATAAGGCATCTGAAGGGAAATTACATAGTTTGAGGCAGGTTCATTGCTCCACGTGCAGCCTGAGTTCATTATGTTTACCCGTGTCCCTGAATATGACAGAGATGGACCGGCTGGACGATATTATCGATAAGAGCAGGCCGCTGAAAAAAGGTGAGCACCTATTCCATCAGGGTGAGCCCTTCTCCTCTGTCTACGCGATTCGTGCCGGTACGATAAAAACATACACCCTCACCAATGAGGGAGAGGAGCAGATTACCGGCTTCTACTTCCCCGGTGAAATGGTGGGCATGAGTGGCTTTGATAGCGAACAGTATCCTGTTTCAGCAAAAATGCTGGAAACCACAACCGTTTGTGAAATTCCATTCGAACGACTCGATGAACTGTCCGGACAGATGCCAGAACTGCGCCGTCAGATATTGCGGACACTGAGTAAAGAGATCCGTGATGATCAGCAGATGATGCTGCTCCTGAGTAAGAAGAATGCAGAGCAGCGGGTCGCGACGTTCCTGGTCAAGCTATCCACCCGCTTTAAAGCGCGCGGTTACTCAGCCACCCATTTCCGTCTGTCGATGTCACGTAATGAGATCGGTAACTACCTTGGTCTGGCGGTTGAGACGGTCAGCCGTATCTTTACCCGTTTCCAGAAAATGGAGTTAGTACGGGTTGATGGTAAAGAGATCGAACTGAGCAATCTGGAAGAGATCTACAACCTGTCCGGCGAATCTGAGGATGCCGAATATTGCGACGACAAGTCCTGCCCGCAATCCTGATCTTATGTTTGAGTTGAAAAATACCCGCCCACTGCGCGGGTATTATTTTTATAGTCCCAGTGTTTTAAGGAACCCCTGATGAGTTTCGATGAATGTTATATCAAGTCCGTTATGCGCACCATTCCGGACTGGCCAGAACCCGGAGTAATGTTCAGAGATATCACCCCGCTGTTTAAAGACCCGAAAGCGTTACGGATGATTGCGGACTCATTCATTCAGCGCTACATCGACACCGAAGTGACGCATATCGCCAGTATTGATGCCCGCGGCTTCCTGTTCGGCTCCATTATGGCTTACCAGCTGAATATTCCGCTGGTACTGGTACGTAAGAAAGGCAAACTTCCCGGCAAGACTATTCATCGGGAATACGCCCTTGAATACGGTACTGCCGCAGTGGAGATGCAGGTTGATGCAGTCAGCAAAGGCGATAAAGTGCTGATCTTTGATGATCTGATCGCAACCGGCGGCACCATCCTTGCGGCCAGCACGATTATTAAAGAGCTTGGTGCCGAGGTCTATGAAGCTGCTGCACTGATCGATCTGCCCGACCTCAAAGGCTCAGAACTGATTCAACAAGCAGGCATCCCGGTATACACCCTGCTGGCCTACGAAGGCCTGTGATCTCCCGTCGGGGACTCTGCAAACAGGGTCCCCGGCTGACAACAGAGCTGGTCACACAACCGGTTCCCCCTGGCTGCGCTGACAACGAATAACTTCAGATCAATCCTGTTCGCACGTCGTATATCTCTTTACAATAGCCTCTCTTTTTTTATCTGTTATTAAGGGCTCATCTTATGTGGTTCAAAAATGCCATCGTTTACCGTTTCACACAGCCGTTCAGCTATACCCCCGAAGCCCTTGAAGAGAAACTCAGCGAAAAAGCCTTTACCCCCTGCGGCAGCCAGGAACTCAGCCGTTTTGGCTGGGTCAGCCCCAGTAGTGGGCTGTCCGACATGCTGGTACATGCCGGCAACGGATTTATGCTGATCGCGGCGCAGAAAGAGGACAAGATCATTCCCACCCAGGTTATCCGTCAGCAACTGGATAACCGGGTAAAACTGATCGAAGATGAACAGGCCCGGAAAGTTTATAAGAAGGAAAAGGACCAGCTTAAAGATGAGATTGTGCTGGACTTGCTACCCCGTGCGTTCAGTAAATTTCAGACAACCTGGGCGCTGATCGCACCACAGCAGAATCTGCTGATTGTGGATGCCAGCAGCCATAAACGGGCGGAAGAGCTGCTGAGCCATCTGCGCAGCCTGCTGGGCTCTCTGCCGGTTGTTCTGCCTGATGTAAACCAATCCCCCTCTGCCATCATGTCTCACTGGCTGGAGAAGCCTGAGGAGCGTTACACCGGGCTTACCCCACTGGATGAGTGTGAACTGCGGGACAGTGCAGTAGAAACCGGTATCATTCGCTGTAAAGGGCAGGATCTTGACAGCGATGAAATTCGCCATCACCTGGAGGCCGGTAAGCGGGTCGTAAAACTGGCACTGGAATGGCAGGAAAGCCTCAACTTTATACTCCAGGATGACCTGTGCATTAAACGTATTAAACTGTCCGACCAGTTGAAAGAGAAACTCGATCAGGACAGCCCTGATGAGGCGTTTGCCCAGTTTGATGCAGAGTTTGTTCAGATGTCACTGGAGCTGACCCGCCTTGTTCCGGCTCTGATAGATGCGTTTGGCGGTGAAGCTCAGCGTCCCTGAACAACCGTCTGAGAAAAACCAGCGCCACTGCCCTGAAAGCAGTGGCGTTACCCTCAGCTGAATCAGATACATTACAATTTAAACCCGGGAAGCCCTCAGACTCCCTCCATACAGCAGATCAGGACCCTTCAGTGAGTAAGATTTACAGTGTCAAAGAGATGTTCTATACCCTTCAGGGTGAAGGTGCCCAGGCGGGACGGCCAGCCGTATTTTGTCGTTTCACCGGCTGCAACCTCTGGTCTGGCCGTGAGCAGGACCGGAGTAAAGCGGTGTGTGATTTCTGCGATACCGACTTTATTGGCACTGATGGTCAGAATGGCGGTAAATTTCAATCAGCTGAGGCCCTGGTAGCCGCGATAAGAGGTTTCTGGCCCACGGGTAAGGAAACCACCCAGGGGCGTCCATACGTTGTGTGTACCGGCGGTGAGCCCCTGCTGCAGTTAGACCAGCCGCTGATCGATGCGCTACATCAACAGGGTTTCGAGGTTGCGGTAGAAACCAATGGGACCCTGCCGGTCCCCGAAGCGGTCGACTGGATCTGCGTCAGTCCGAAAGCAGATGCTGCACTTATTCAACAGAGTGGCGATGAGCTGAAACTGGTGTACCCGCAACCCCTCGCACAGCCAGAACAGTTTATACACCTGCCGTTTAAACACTTCTATCTGCAACCGATGGACGGCCCCATGCAACGCATCCACACCCAGGACTGTATTCGTTACTGTCTCGCCAATCCCCAGTGGAAACTCAGTCTTCAGACCCACAAATTACTTGGCATTGACTAACACAGCCCGCAGCCTCGCTGGGCTGTTGCGCCAGACAACCAACATAACCGCCGGCACCTGCATCAGGATGCCATACAGCAGTACCGCCAGTGACATCTCCGGTTGTTGTAAAATCGCACCAGTTACCATCAATGCGGTTCCGGCATTCTGGATCCCGGTTTCAATACCCAGCGTCAAAGCAGTTTCCGTGTTCAGTCGCAACAGATAACGGGCGATCAGCACCGCAAACACCATTGCACTGCTGGCCAGCAACAGAATTGCAGGACTGAGCAACGGCATTAGCTGTGGTAGTGCTGTACGGTTTGCCCAGCTTATCATCAGCACCACTACACACATAAAGACCAGTGCGACCACTTTCATCGGCCGCTGAAGCTGATAGCACAACCGTGGCCAGCGGTGGTTTACACCAACCCCTATCGCAACCGGTAACAGAGTTACCATCACCAGTTTCATAATGGTGCTGACCAGCGGTAGCTGTACCATTACGCCACTGCCCAGAAAGTGCTCCAGAGTGATCCAGGTAAACCACGGCAGCGTAAAAGGGATGATAAGGCTGGTGATCGCAGTAAGCGAAATAGACAGGGCAGTATCAGCACGACAGAGGTAGGTAATCATATTCGAGGTCGCCCCACCGGGGGCAAAAGAGACAATCAGCAGGCCCGCAGCCAGCATCGCAGGCAGGTGTAAAGCCGTCACCACCAGCCAGGCGAGTAAAGGCAGAAACAGAAGCTGCAACACAACGCCGGTAATAATTGCCACTGGCCGATGCCGCAGCGAAAAAAAGTCACCCGGTCTGAGAGTCAGCCCCATACCCAGCATAATAATAAATAGCGCGATAGGTAATAATAGCGAAAGTGCATTGCCACCCTCCATGCAGGAAGACTCCATCAGATAGTTTCAGAAAGGGCTATAGTAGGGTGCAGAACCACCTAACACAACTGCCGGATAACAGAGAACTAAAGGGCTGTCTCAATCTACCCACATAAGTTGTGGATAACATTGTGGGTACCCTCACATTACCCCTCCGGATGACCCGGTTTTTCACCGATCCCTATAATATGGTTATTTTTTGAACAGATGTTTTTATTGTTATTTATCAATTACTTATAAACTTTTGATCTGAATCAAATTAATAATTTATCCAACTTATCCAAGAAGTGTTTCAATTCCGCGTCGTTACTGTGACTGATAAAAGTCAACCTGTTTTTTGAAAAAAATATTTATAAAAAGTGCCTTGCAACTGGCCTATTCGATCGGTTCCCCTTAACATATCGACCTCGTAAAGAACCGGACTCTTTTGAACCATGTCAGAAACCCGCAGTAATCAGTCACAGGCCCAGCGCATTACCATTATTGGTTCAGTTATCGATACTGTTCTCGGAGTGCTTAAAATCGTCTTCGGCATGCTGTCTCACTCCAGTGCGCTGATCGCCGACGGCATCCATTCGCTTTCAGACCTGCTAACCGATTTTCTGGTGGTCTGGATCATCAGGTATTCCCACCAGGAACCAGACGATGAGCATCCCTGGGGACATGCACGATTCGAAACTATCGGTACCGTAATTCTCGGCTGCATTCTGATCGCCGTTGCCGGTGCAATGGCCTATGAGAGCCTGCTGACACTGATCCGCGCCGAAGTAGTTCAGCTGCCAGAGTGGCCCGCACTGGTGATCGCCGCAATCTCGGTATTGGCGAAGGAGGCGATATTTCGCTACACACTCACCGTCGGTAAGCGGATCAAATCCGACCTGATTATCGCCAATGCCTGGCATAGCCGAACCGATGCTTTCTCCTCTATTGTGGTATTTTTCGGCGTTGCCGGGGCGATGGCAGGCCTCGCCTGGCTGGATTCTGTTGCCGCCATCGGAGTAGCATTGATTATCGCGAAAGTTGGCTGGGACCTGACCTGGAAAAGCATTCTGGAACTGGTGGATACCGCCCTGCCGGAAGAACAAACGCAAGCCTATACCGACGTCATTATGGGGGTTGAGGGGATACTCAGCGTCCACAGTTTCAAAAGCCGCAGTATGGGCAGCCAGAGCCTGCTGGAGATGCATCTGCAGGTTGCCCCTCACCTGAGTGCCTCAGAAGGACACTATATCGGTGATAAAGCGGTGCTAAGGCTGATGAAAAAGTTTGAAGATATCGGCCATATCATCTTCCATATCGATACCTACGATGACGAAGAGGAGTTTGATAACTCAACCAGCCTGCCCGTCAGAACCGAGATCAGTGGCATCCTATGGGAACTGCTTGAGCAAACGGGTCACCCGCAACTGGGGATCAGCCGTCTGGCGCTCTATTACCGCAGAGATTCAGTTGAGATCGAACTGATGCTGCTTGATACCCCCACTAACCAGCAGATCGATATGAAGCAGCTGGAAACAGAACTGGACAGGCTGTTCCGGCAATACAGATGGTTCAGAAGTATCCGTCTGTGGCAGGGATACCAACCTCCAAAACTGTAGCGAACCGACTGACCGATGGACTACTTGCGCCCGGCCGCTCACCACAGCGCTGAACTTGAGATCCGGAAAAGCCGCTTTATCTGTGATATCCAGCCGGTCGGTGACCGGGAGGAAGCACTACGCTTTATCGAGTCGATACGAGCCGGTCACCCGAAAGCCAACCACCACTGCTGGAGCTATATTGCCGGGGTTCCCGATGACCCTCATCAATGGAACTGCAGTGACGATGGTGAACCCAAAGGCACTGCCGGGCAGCCGATGCTCAATGTGTTGCGCCATAGTCATCTGGGCAATATCTGTGCGGTGGTCACGCGCTATTTTGGTGGCGTAAAGCTGGGTACCGGTGGCCTGGCACGGGCTTACTCTCAAAGCGTTCAGGAAGCCTTACAAACGCTACCCACCGAAGCGGTGATCGCCACCCTAACCATCACACTGACCGCCCCTTACAACCTGACCGGAGAACTGGAGCAACTGATCAGCCAGTTTAACCTGAGTGACTGCCAGAGGCACTTTGCTTCCGAGATGCAAGTTATTGCCAAACTAGAAGCCAACCGGTTGACCGCCTTTCAACAGGCCCTGACTCCGTTACAACACCTGATCACGCTGGCAATCAGTTAAGTTCATCCCGAAACACCAGCGCATAGGCGGTTTCCAGTGCTTTACTGCGGCTCTCATGACAAAAACTCACCGGAATCAGCCCGAGAATCTTCAGCCGGCTCAATATATCCTTCACAATAGGGTTCAGACCGATCATATGAACATCGCGCCCCAGTTCCTGAGCCTCGATAATCATATCCTCAATCGCCAGCGCCGTGGATACGTCGATCAATGGCACTCTGGAAAAGTCCAGCAGCAGAGCATCATGGGGGTGTCTCCCCTGCAGTTTGCCAGATAACCCTTTTGCCGCCGCATAGCTGACCGGGCCATCAAACTGATAGAGAATAACGCGCCCCTGGGTTTCAGTTAGTAGCTTGCGCTCCCGTTTACTCAACCCCTCATCATTACCTGCGTGGCTGTCAATCACCCGGATGCTATCCAACTGATGGTCAGCCAGACGCTTAACCGTCACCACGTTAGCAATAAATACCCCGGCAAAAACCGCCGTCACCAGATCCACCATCACCGTCAGTACCAGTACCAGCAGCATCAGACTGGCAACAAACAGCGGTGCCCGATGCAACCGCATCAGAAAACGCCAGTCGATAATATCCAGCCCCACTTTGATGAGGATGCCTGCCAGTACCGCATGGGGAATGTTTTCCGCCAGGGGCGCGGCACCGAGTATCACGAACACCAGTACAACCGCATGAACACTGCCAGCAATGGGTGTTTTACCGCCGGCTTTGATATTGACCACCGTACGCATCGTCGCCCCGGCACCGGGTAAACCACCAAACAGTCCGGCCACCATATTACCGATCCCCTGGCCGATCAGCTCACGATCAGAATCATGCTGGGTTTTGGTCATATTATCGGCCACCAGCGAGGTTAACAGGGAATCGATCGAGCCCAGCACCGCGAGCATCAGTGCGGCAAACAGCATATCGCTGAGAATATCCATCGAAAACCGCGGCAGCAGTAACTCAGGTAACCCGGTGGGTATATGACCAATAATGGCCAGATCGGTATCACCATGAAACAGCTGATAGATAACCGTGCCAAGCACCAGCGCAAGCAGGGTTGGTGGCACCACAGCCGCCAGTTTTTTAGGACAAAAGATCACCACCGCCAACGTCACCCCACCCAATAGCAGCGCAGCAGGATCAGCATGGGTCAGATAATGGGGAATCTGCTGCAATGACTCGCCGGCACTGGCCGATGCCGGGAACCCAAACATCGGCCCCAGTTGCAGCAGGATAATGATTATTCCGATACCGGTCATAAACCCGGAGATCACCGGGAAGGGTACCAGCGTGACATATTTACCCAGTTTCAACAGACCAAACGACGTCTGCAGCAGCCCTCCCAGAATCACCACGGTAAAGGCATAAAGCGGCCCACTCTGGGGGTCCAGCGCAACAAACTGGGTGAACACCGAGGCCATAACAACGGTCATCGGGCCGGTAGGACCCGACACCTGGCTGGGCGTCCCGCCAAACAGTGCGGCAAACAGCCCCACAAAAATGGCCCCGTAAAGACCCGCAATAGCTCCGGCACCTGAAGAGACACCAAATGCCAGCGCCAGTGGCAAAGCGACAACTGCGGCAGTTAGCCCCCCCAGCAGATCGCCTTTGATGTTATGAAAGTGCAATCCATGAATCAGCGACATCTCAAATCCTGACTAGGTTTTATATTTATTCGTGTCTGGATAGATCGGTATACATAACTACCTTATAACAATCCACCAGTTGCGGGCTTGAATCAATGAACAATTAGTCATATAAATCAGCGTGTAGCATTATTTTCAAACAATTGTTCCAAATCAGCATAAAGTTGAACAGCAAATGGTCTACCCATAGAAAAAATAATGTTATTCTTTGTCGCGTTCGAATCCAGTCTCGCGAAATAGGAAAAAGGTTCTATGAAGTTCGCAGATAACCCCCAGCAAGCCACAGAGTATCTTCGCCAGGCGATTCCACTGATGGTCAAGAGTAGCACCCCCCCTACTCCCTTAAACTACGCACTCTGGTACGCTTATGTTTCCGGAGCGATCCCGGCGCTCAACCAGCAGATGGATAAAATGCTGGAGATCTATGGCTGCTGCCCAAACAGAATCAGTGAACTGTTGTTCCGCGATTTTCTGATCAAGGATGAGGCTGATAACGCCGCAACGTTTCAGCAGGCGCTGCTATCGGTTATGGGGGATCTGGAAAGCTCAGCCTCTTCAACCGTTCAGGATACCGAAGCCTATAACGAAGTACTGCAGGAGAGTCTGGCGGCACTCAAAGACAGAAACGATGATGAGGGGCTGGAGACAATCATCCAGAACCTGACCATCAATACCGAAACCATCAGCGAAAGCACCCGCCAGTTCCAGAAAAAAATTGATGAGGCCCAGGCCGAGATCAGCAAACTGAAAAAAGAGTTGCACGAGTCCCGACAGGAGGCCACGGTCGACCCGCTCACCGGCCTGTATAACCGCAGAGTATTTGATACAGAGATCAGCCAACTGGCAGCCCTACCCCATCCAGATGTTTCTCTGATTATGGTGGATATCGATTTTTTCAAGAAGTTTAACGATACCTACGGCCACCAGATGGGTGATAAGGTGCTGCAGTATGTGGCCAGACTGATCAAAGAGGAGTGTTCAGAGCCTCTGCTTCCGGTACGCTTTGGCGGTGAAGAGTTTTCCATGCTACTCCCCGGCATCAAAGAACCTGATGCCTGTAAACTGGCAGAGAAAGTACGTAAGAAAGTTGCCGCCATCCGCATCAAACAGAAGAAAAGTGGTGAGATTATCAGCTCGGTTACTGCCTCCTTTGGGGTTGCCCGGTTAGCGGCAGACGAGACACCGGAAAATCTGATTGCCCGGGCTGACGCCGCGCTTTACCGGGCCAAGGAAGCGGGCCGCAATAACGTCCAACTGGCAAATTAATTCGCAGACAAAAAAATCCCCGGTCTGCAAGCAGCCGGGGCAATAGTCGATGAAGGTCACTTAACTCGCTGGTTCGCGCATTGTTACAAACTCTTCGGCAGCAGTCGGATGGATACCAATAGTGGAATCAAACACCGCTTTAGTGGCGCCAGCTTTCAGAGCAACAGCTATGCCCTGAATAATCTCGCCAGCATCGGGGCCAACCATATGCACCCCCAGCACCTTATCGGTGTCACGATCAACCAGCATTTTCATAAAGGTTTTTTCGTCACTGCCGCTAATCGTATGCTTCATTGCTCTGAACGTAGACTTATAGACATCGACATTGTCATAGAGTTCACGACTTTTTTCTTCGGATAAGCCAACGGTGCCAATATTGGGCTGACAGAACACGGCTGTGGCGATCAGATCATAATCAACCTGCTGATTTTTACCCGCATACAGGTTACGCACCAACGCCATCCCTTCTGCCAGTGCCACAGGGGTCAGCTGCACCCGATCGATCACGTCACCGATTGCATAGACTGACGGTTCAGCGGTCTGGAACTGATCGTTAACAACAATCGCCCCATTAGATTTCTGTTCCACACTGATATTTTCCAGCCCCAGATCCATCACATTAGGCACCCGGCCAGTGGCATACATAATGGTATCTGCTTCCAGCGTTGAACCATCGGTCAGATACGCCAGCAATGAGCCATCGGCCTGCTTCTCAATCTTTTCGATGTTGTTATTAAAGCGCAGACTGATATTCTTCTTCGCCACCTCGTCGGCGGTAAACTCCCTGACTTCCTGATCGAAGCCCCGCAGGAACAGATCACCACGATAGATCAGCGAGGTTTCAGCGCCAAGACCGGCGAATATTCCGGCAAATTCAACCGCGATATAACCACCGCCGACCACGATAGCCCGCTTGGGGAACTGATCAAGATAGAATACCTCATTGGAACTGATCACATGCTCGTTGCCAGGAAACTCCGGCACATAGGGCCAGCCACCGGTAGCAATGAGAATACGCTCAGCACTGTACTGTGTGCCAGACACTTCAACAGTATTGGGTCCGGTGATTCGCGCCCGGCCATCCAGCAGATTGACGCCGGAATTCACCAACATATTGCGGTAAATTCCGTTAAGCCGTTCAATCTCTTTGGTTTTATTATCTCTCAGGGTTGGCCAGTCAAAGGAGGACTTCCCAACCGTCCAGCCAAACCCTGCGGCATTTTCAAACTCTTCACTGAAATGGGAGCCATAGACAAACAGTTTCTTTGGCACGCAGCCAACATTGACACAGGTGCCGCCCAGATAACGGTCTTCGGCCATTCCCACCCGGACACCCATTGCTGCTGCCATGCGTCCAGCCCGCACACCACCGGAACCGGCACCGATTACAAACAGGTCAAAATCAAACTCTGCCACAGGATTCCCCTTAACACTGATAACAATTAACTAAACAGACTGAACCGAAAACCTGATCGGTCAGATAAAACTATGCGCCATAATCTACCTGTTGTGCTCTTAGGATGCCAATAAAGATAGGCAAAACCGGTAATAGGGTTTTTCAATCAGTCACATTTGCACTTTGCCCGGGCGAAGGTTAAGTTAAGCGCCTCACTACTCCTCTTTATCAGATAGTCTTTAGGTTTATCATGAAACTGATCTCGTTTAACACCAATGGCCTGCGCGCCCGCCCTCACCAGATTAAAGCGCTGATAGATAAGCACCAGCCCGATGTTATCGGTATTCAGGAAACCAAGGTTCATGATGAGGAGTTTCCTGAAGAGATGATCCGCGCACTGGGCTATCATGTTGAATACCACGGACAGAAAGGTCACTACGGCGTTTGCCTGATTTCAAAGTTACCGCCGGTCAGACTGGAAAAAGGGTTTCCCGACGACGACGATGAGGCGCAAAAGCGGATGATCATCGGCGAATACGATATCGAAGGGGTGCGGATTAAAGTGCTCAATGGCTATTTCCCTCAGGGGGAAAATATTGCCCACGAAACCAAATACCCGGCCAAACGCAAATACTATAACGATCTGCAGAACTATCTGGAACAACAGTGTGATCCCTCTCAGCCGCTGGTAGTGATGGGCGATCTGAATATCTCTCCGGAGGATATCGATATCGGTATCGGTGAAGTGAACCGCAAACGCTGGCTAAAAACAGGTAAAACCAGTTTCCAGCCGGAGGAGCGTCAGTGGCTGGCCCGCCTGCTGGGCTGGGGACTGAAAGATACTTTTCGTAAGATCCACCCAGACACTGATAACCTGTTCAGCTGGTTTGACTATCGCAGCCGCGGCTTCGAAGCGGAGCCCAAACGGGGACTGCGTATCGACGCGGTACTCGCCACCGAATCACTCTACCTTCGCTGCACCGATGCCAATATTGACTATGATATCCGGGGTATGGAGAAACCTTCTGACCATGCGCCGATCTGGGCGGAGTTCAGTTAACAGCAACCGGCTTTAATTTGAATAGGTCTTTCTGAACAGAGGCATGCCCTGACCAGCATGCCTCCATCTGCGTCCTGGGTTTACCTCGCTAGCGGCAGACTTAATATTTACTCGGTAATAGAGCTGACAAACTCTGGCGGTTTAACCACCAGCAGGTCAGCATGTAGCTGATCCAGAATCCGCTCAATAGTGCTGCCCACCAGTATCCGGTCCAGTAATCCCCTCGCCACAGCCCCTACTACCAGAATATCGATATGTGCTTCATCTACGTATTCAAGAATCGCCTGATGGGTCTCTTTCTCTTTCAGGGTCACCGCAGGGCTATCTGTCGTCAGCCCGTAAGGTTCCAGCAACGCCCCCAGTGCCGCCACATGTTCGGCCCTGACCTTGCGCTGCATCCCTTCAAAATCGGTCACCAGATGCTCATCAAAAATAGCGGAGTGAGGCAATACATTAAAACTGTGCATCACTTTCAGATCCCCTTCCAGGGTCTGCACCATGCGCCGCGCCCACTCCAGTATAGATACATCTAACACTCCAGGAGTGTCGCATTCATGAAATGGGTCCACCGCTGCCGCCACATGCCCACCATCAGACCAGGCTTTCTGCTTAACCAGTAACAACGGAACGGGACACTCGCGGATCAGCTGCCAGTCGCTCTGATCAAAAATATAGTGCCCCAGACGGCTGTGTTGCTCTATCGGATGAAGCACAATATCGGGCTGAAAGCGTAACACCTTTCGTACCACCGCCTCAGCTTTATGGCGTTGCCAGCAGAGGTCAAGATCGATCTCAATGTTCAGCTCTTCAAAGGGCCCGGTCAGCTGTTCCAGCTCGGCTTCGACCCGATGCATATAACCATGTTCCGCTCTGAGCAGCGACTCCTTATCGAGCAGATAGCTGTTACGCAGTGATGCGTTATAACAGCAGCAGAACAGTTCCACTTTAGCACCACTCCCCTCCGCCAGCCGGAGCGCTTTTTCCAGAATCAGGCTGCTATCTTTACCATGCTCAAGATTGACCAGAATTTTGCCAATATCCACAACAGATCCTCCTCACTGGTGACCCTTTAAGCATGAGCCAGCCTCGCTATTTTGCCAATACAATAATTTGATCTGCCGCAAATATGCAATACCACGTCCCCACCAGACTACGAATACTGACCTGTGACCTTCAGTGGCCATCTATCAGTTGAGAACTTTCATATTAGATATTACTAATATATAATATACAAAATGTCTTGCTCCGCTATGACACATGAATTAACAATGAGGCTAACTCCATGACTCTTAATGCTGCTCTGCGCCTGCTGGCGGGTTCTGTAATTCTTATCAGCCTGGCCCTGGGAACCTATGTTAACCCGGCCTGGTATTACCTCACCGGCTTTGTCGGCCTTAACCTGCTTCAGTCAGGCTTCACCAAGTGGTGCCCGGCAATAACGGTATTTCGCATGTTAAAGCTGAAAGAGCAAACCTGCGCCACCGGGATGAGTGTTCATCAGGGAGTCCATATTATCGCTGGCGCAGCGGTGCTGATTACCGTTAGTGCCTTTATGTTTTTCGCCGCGCCACAATGGGTGCTGTACATCACAGCAGTGGTCGGTGCCAGCCTGCTGCAGTCGGCCTTTAGCGGCTGGTGTCCCGCATTCACTGTTGCATCACTGCTGGGATTTAAAAAAGCGGTGTAAAGCACAGATCTGACTAAGCATCGCAATAAATGCCGCCCAGCGCGGCATTTTTTATATCTGCTATTTCTCTCCCGGCTCAACCCTGCAACAACAAACTCATTACCCAAACCGGTAACTGCAACGCAATGGGTTGCAGTTCATCTGTCTCTCACCATGATAGGATAGCGGTACTGATCTGAAGGAGAGCACCGGGTGCCGCGTTACAATCTGCAGAAAATGATTAAATTGATGCTGCCAGGCATCTTCTTAATGCTGCTTGCACCGGTGATTCATAGTCAGCTTCACGACCTTAATATTATCCAGCAGCAGCTTCTCAACTACATGCCACCATTGCTGGGCGGGCTGGCCATCATTCTCTGCATCAGTTTCAATCAGGGACGTTTACTACTGACAACGATCAACCTGTTGTGCCTGTTCCTGTTGATTCAGAACCAGCTTCAAACCAGCCTCAGTCAGCCCGCTAATTTTGTTTTATTCAGTGGTCTGAGCCTGCTGTTCCCGCTGCTGCAGCTTTTTATCAACTTTATTCCTGAGCGGGGGTTAAGCAGTCGCTGGCTGCTAAGACACCTGCCCGTGATTATCAGTGGTTATCTGTTTTTCTGGTTAGCCGCACAAAACCATCTGCTTTCTGCCTGGTTCAGTGCCTTGCCGGTGGGTTTGATTCAGATGTTTTCTGATCCCTATCTGCTCAGCCAGTGGGCGGTATACCTGTTCGCCGTCACCACCCTGCTGGGGCTGGTGATTCTGTGGTTCAGAGCTACTCTGGCAGATGCCTGCCTGGTCATCATCACCCTGGCCATTGCCGCGATGCTGGCGCTGTTCGGCGAAACATCCGTCTCAGTGCTCAGTTGCACACTGGGATTAATACTGATCCTGTTTACCGTACTATTTAACTCATACAGTATGGCATTCATCGATGAATTAACCGGATTGCCTGGGCGTCGGGCACTGGAAAATACCCTGCGCAGTGCTGGCCGTCGTTACACCCTGGGAATGGTTGATATCGACCATTTCAAGAAATTCAACGACACATATGGTCATGATGTGGGGGATCAGGTATTGAGAATGGTCGCCAGTCAGATGAAGCAAGCGGCCCGGGGCGCATCCGTCTTTCGCTATGGGGGCGAGGAGTTCACTATCGTTTTTAAAGGGATGGATGAAGTCAGCGCAATCGAGATTGCCGAGAAAGTACGCAATACCATTGCCGCTTATCCGATGCGGATACGGGATAAAAATCGCCCTGGAGATGAAAAAAAGGGCCGTCAGCAACGCAACCGCTCCAACCGGCCAGAGGGTACCACCGAAGTGACCATCAGTATCGGACTGTGCGAAAAGACCCCTCAACACAAAGACAGTCAGGCGGTTATTAAACAGGCGGACGAAGCACTCTACCTGGCAAAACAACAGGGGCGTAACCGTTCGGTTGCCAGTCATATCGCACAACCGCGCGCACGCAAAACCTCTTCCTGATGAAAAACTTTCACGCATATAACGCCGCTGGCAGCCGATAACCTTGCATGAAACACGGGCATTACTAAACTTAAAGCTCGTCAAGTAAGTTCCTGCAACACAAGCTAAGGAGATGATATGGAGATCAGTTCTATACAGGGTCAGTCGGCGGCTGAGCGCAATAAACCGACGGAAGAAACCGCGGCAACACAGAAGTCAGTACAGAATCAGGCCATTCTGCAGGCCTCTCTGGATGTCAGTATCTCTTCAGGAAACGATTCACTGGCACTTCTGTATCGCACCGCGGTTACTGAGTTAAACAAAGTGCTTGAAGCTGATCTTGGCCCTTCAGCCATTCAACAGGCCTATGATTCAGGTGTGGACGTTAGCCCGGCGGCAACCGCTGAACGCATTGTTGCGCTCAGCGCGAACTTCTTCAGCAGCTATCAGGATCAGCACCCGGAGATGGATTACCAGACTCAGGTAAAAAGCTTCGTTAAACTGATTTCGGGCGGTATCGATCAGGGATTTGCCGATGCCCGGGAAATTCTTGATGGCCTGCAAGTGCTTCAGGGGGATATCGCTGCAAATATTGATACCACCTATGATCTGGTGCAGGAGAAACTGAGCACATTGATGGATACACTGCTCAATCCGGACCCGGCAGCAGCTGATGACGCAGAGCAACCCGGCTGATAGAAACACTATTCAGCGTTAAGCTAAAAAAACCGGGCAATGCCCGGTTTTTTATCGTTATGTCCAGTTAGAAAGCGTATCGCACCCGGCCATAAATATTACTGGCGTTATCAAACTGGCCGAAAAAAGTATGCGACTTTTCGCCACCGAAGATATTCGCCCCCAGATCAAAGCTCAGAGTATCACTATAGCGATAGTTGACCGATGGCCGGACATAGTGGTCGTCATCACTGGGGGAGTAGAAAACAAACATCGACCAGACCAGATTATCCTGCCACATCCGATAGCTCAGCCGGGTGGTATAAAGATAACGATACTCTTCCGGGTTATAGGGCGATGGGGATGCCGCCACAAGTGCATCATAATCGAGGGTTTGTTCCAGATAATACTGCAATCCCAGCGTCAGTTTCGGCAGCATTTCCCGCTCATACCCGAGTAACAGTCGAAACTGACTATTGGGTTTATAGGGATCGCTGCCATCACTATCCTCGGCCAGGTGCAGAGCCACCTCCGCATTGGCTAACCCGGAACCGAGGTTCCCCCTCACGCTGGCGCCGAGGACATTCAGACGGGTAAATACAGGATTTCCTGAGCTGTCCAGAGCATTGGGTTGCTTCTGAAATCCCCGATAGCCATACAGCGCCCACTCGGTACTATCGACAGAGCCCGACAGCCGGGCAGCAAACTCGCCATTATTAAAACTGTTAGCGGGTTCATCGGCATCAATTCGTCCCACCGGCGCTGCGACGTTCTGTCCGGCCTGCGGCGAGAACCATGAGAAACGCTCACCGTTAATATAGCGGTCCGAGGTATAGTCCGGCATCCATACCAGATCAAGGCTGGCAGACTCGCCATAATAGCTGGCTTTCGCTGCCAGCACCGGGGCTTTCAGATACTCGGTATCCCGACCAGAGAAAAATGACTGCCAGTCCTTCGGAAACAGATCATTGAGAAACAACAGATCACCGGTTCCCCAGGTGAGCACCTGCTGTCCCAGTTTCAGGTCGGTGCGATCAATCGGAGTCAGGGTATAGGACGCCTCACGCAGATCCCCCCTCAGTCCCTGATCAACACCATCAGCATACAGATCCGCTTTCAACGTATAACGATCATTGCCCACATAACCGGTGGTTTCCAGGCGTAAACGCAGATCCGCTAATGTCGCATCATCGACGGGTGCAAAACGGTCATTGAGGGCGGGGTCATAACTCAGCCGGTTGCCCAACCCACCCTCAATGAAACCATGCCAGTTACGGGTGTTTTTCGGTTCAGCCCAGCTATCATCACTCCAGCTATCGTTACCCCAGCCCTGTTCACTATCACTGGCTGCCGGAGAAGTCTCCTGCTGGGCCGCGACAACAGGTGCCGCAGCCAGCAGAGCGATCATCAGTACCGTTGGTTTCAAAACTGAATTATCCTGCACGTTAATCACCACCCTCGTTGTTACTCTGGACGCTTAAGCCACTGACGTGGCGGATTGCGCAGAGAGCGTTCAGTAAAGACCGAGCTATCCATACCCAGATCATAACGGATAAAACGAAACTCCATTGTGGTACTGGCACCACTCACCAGATCGCTGACCCGTGATTTAGTCACCGTAGGAAACCCCTGAACCTGTTCAGTTGCCAGAACCTCAACACGACGATACAGCTTATCACTGGTATCGTAATACTCAATTTTCATCGGCAGCATGCTGACCTTATCGATCCACACCCGATAATGACTGAACTCAACCGAACCAGGGTCCTTAGGGGTATTGTCCAGCACATAGAACTCGGCGGTGGTTTCAAGCAGTTGATGATTATCCTCCTCGGGATTGCGGCCGGACACATCTTCATAAAAATAGTTAGAGCCGACAAAGCTGGTGCGTTTGTCGCCAGCAGAGATCCGCTTTACCAGATCCAGACCGGGAAGATAGAGCCAGCGATCATCATCGGTACCGGCATGTTTCTCTACCAGGAAAACCGTACCCCGGACATCCGCTGGCCGGCTGAAGGCAACCAGAAACTGCTGATCCCCACCATCTTCATGATCTCTTCGGAGGATAGTAAACTGCCGTTGTTGTTGCCGTCCCTGAGAGTCCTCAATCAGCATCCGTGCTTCTGAACGACCATCTGCACCCTGATAATAAGCCGCCAGGTTTGCCTGATTGACTATCTCATTAACGTCGCTCAGATCTGCTGCATACAACGGTGCTGAAACGCTCAGGGTCAGGCCTACTACCAGTGAGGTAAACAGTTGCTTAATCATGGATACTCTCCTTTATGCCTGGCTTGACGCCAAACAAACTATCTTTGTCTTTAATCATTTCCATCACCGCTGGCAGCAACATGACGGTGACAACAGCGGACACGGCCATGATGGTTGCCAGGAAGAAACCGACGGTAATGTAAGGAACCAGCGGGGCAAACAGCAAAGGGGTGAAGCCAATAGCGACCACCACCGCGTTACGGCTGATCGCCCGGGAAGGCCCTTTATAAACCTCCGCGACGGTCTGCTCCCAACTGCCACACTCACGATAGATCGCCCGGGTACGTTCCAGAAAGTGGATCGCAAAATCCACCGACAACCCCAGGGTCAGTGCCGACAACACCGCAATCGGCATATCATAGTCCTTACCTGACAGCCCGATCAGACCGTAGATAAAGAGAATCGTCACCGTCAGCGGCAACATCGACAGCAGGCCTATTTTGACTGAACGGAACAGCAGGATCATGATCAGCAGCACCATGAAGAATGCCCCCATCAGGCTGTTTAACATGCCATTCACCATTTCATCCTGCCAGACAACGTTAATGTAGGTAAGGCCCGCCCAGTTGAGTTTAACCCCTTCCGGCAACGGATGATCCGCAACATAGCCATCGACCAATTTCAGCACCCGGTTCATATCCTGGTTATCGCCACTACTTAACTGCAACCACAAAACGGTCGAACGATAATCCGGTGTCACCATATGCCACAGGTCGTTGGGACGGTGCGACCCCTGGAAGCTCAAAACGGTCTGTGCCGCCGCCGCAGCGGTCGATGGCAGACGATACTGGTCTGCCGCCCCGCCCTGAAGCTCACGATAAACCGTTTTCAACAACGTTGGCAGGCCATTACTCTTACCCACATATTCAGAGTCATCAAGGAAGGTTTGCAGTCCATCCAGATATGTCATTGCATCAGGTGTCAGAAAATACTTACTGTTTATCTGAGCCTTTTCAGTCATATCCAGAAGATCAAGCCACAGGGTTTCATGATCACTGTCGTCATAACTGAGCTGATCGAACAGGTTGATCAGTGCATTGGTATATTCGATGAAGCTTTCAGCAGTAACGCTATCCAGTTTTTGCTGTAGCTCAACCCCCTCTTTCGCAGCCCGGGTCTGCAAGGATTGCTCCAGTCCGCTGCGCAGATCACCGGTCTTATCCAACACCAGAAAAGCATTATAGGTTCCGGGGAAATGATGGTTCATCACCCGGTCAGCCACACGCAGAGGGTGATCGGGTTTAAACCAGCGTACCGGGTTATCGTTAATCTGAATCTGCGCCACACCATAGGCACTGCCCACCACAATCAGCACAAACAGGACTAACAGGCCTTTGGCCCGGGCGATTGAAAAACGCCCTGTGAAGATCAGTAAACGCCCCAGGAACGAGTTATCGTCCTCATCAATATTATGGTCCTTCATCTGCGCCATCCGCTTGGGTGACAGGCTGATGATATACGCCGGCACCAGCGTAATAGTAAGCACAAACGCCAGCATAATACCGAATGCCACATGCAGACCGAAGATCTGTACCGGCGGGATCGGCGTGAAGGCCAGCGAAGCGAAACCCACGGCAGAGGTGACAGAGGTGTATAGCATAGGCGTAAACAGATGCCCCAATACCTCTTTCAACGCTACTTTGGGGTCTTCCCCCGGACGATAACGGTCCGCAAACTCAGACAAAATATGCACTGAGTCGACCACCGCAATCGGCATCAGGAAGATCGGAATCATCGAACTCATAATATGGACGGTATAACCCTGACCGATCAGCAGCCCCATGGTAATAATCACCGATCCCATCGCCACCAGCATTGGAGCGGTGATCAGCAGAAAGCTGCGGAAAAATACCCACATCAGGATAAAGATCATCAGGCCCGCCAGCGGCGCAGAGATCGCCATCTGGATAAACATCTCAACGCCAAAGGTATCTTCCGCGACCGGTAAACCGGAGATGTAATACTGATTGTTACCGCTGAGTTTGCTGATCTCTGTCTGAATCAGTCCGGAAATACGATAACTCTCAGATTTTTGCGTAATCGGGATATAGATACCCGCCGCCTTGCCGTCACCCGAGACCAACGTGTTGTTCAGCAAGGGTAAGCGTTCAACCGAGGTGCGGATCTGATCGATACCGGCCTGATCGGTGGGCACCTGTTTCATCATCCACTCGAAACGGATCGTCCCCGGCCCCTCCTGGCTGATATTATCGACACGGTCCAGCGACATCAGGTCCTGGCTGACAACACCATCCATCTGTACGATAGCATCTGACAGTTGCTGCAGTTCAGACAAACTCTGCTGATTATAGATGCCCCCAGCCGAGTCATTCACCACACCGACAACAATCATGTCGTGCAGTCCGAAACGCTCTTTCACATGATCATGAAACACCCGGGCAGCATTATCAGCGGGCAACATATTCTCAGGATCCGTATCCACCTTGATAGACGGAATCTGCAAACCGGCTATCACGGTCAGCAGTAACACCCCGAAGAACACCCACCTGGGGCGATTCATTGATAGATTAACCAGTGTCGTTTGCAGCATCTGTTAGTCCTGTTTTACTTATAGTTAAAGCTATTGTTTGATTAGTATATTAGCATATACTAATATTTAAAAGTACTACATTAGTAAATTGCGAATTAATAGCCACTAAAGTAAAATAACCCCTACATTGTAGGGCAATGAGAGCGTTTTATATGACCTGCAGAATAATAAAAAGCGGAGGACAGATTGAATACAGCATCCCAGCAGATGACACCGGAAACACTGGCCATGATGAAAGTGAACTCCAGTAAAGCCGCTAAACTGATGAAAGCGCTGGGGAACGAGAGTCGCTTGCTGATTCTTTGCTACCTGGATGGTAAAGAGCTTTCAGTCAGCGAACTCAACCACTGCCTGGATCTGAGTCAGTCAGCTTTGTCACAGCATCTGGCAGTGCTGCGTAAAGATGGCCTGGTGAGCACCCGACGGGAGTCTCAGACAATCTACTACTCACTCTCTGGCGATACTGCCACCCGGATTATTCACACACTGCATGAGATGTTCTGCCCTACCGTCTGAAGTAAAAAACTGAGGTAAAGCCCGGAACATAAGCCCGAACATAAGTCCGGAACAAAAGCCCTGAAGATCAGCGCTTAACAAAAAAACCATCCGTCACCGGATGGTTTTTTCGTTCAATACCGTTTTAATTCTGCAGTCGGTAACGCTGCCAGTCTTCAGTTGGCTCATTCAGCATCATCTCCATCTCCACCACATCTTCTTCCATGTTGTAGTGATTTTTGAAGCCCAGCTTCTGTGCCAGCCCCTGCATCCCTTTATTAGAGGTCAGGGTTGATCCCATCAGCAGCAAGGTGCCCCGTGCTTTACAGTAATCGATCGCTTTCTGCATCAGTACCGCGCCCAGCCCCTCTCCCTGCAGGTCATCCCGGATGACGACCGAGAACTCAGCACGTACATTATCAGCATCGGTCACCGCCCGGACAACCCCCAGGGTTTCCCAACCCGGCGCCCCCTGTCTGGGAGCTGTCACGATAAAGGCCATCTCCCGGTCGTAGTCAATCTGCGTCCAGTTAGCCAGCTCCTGATGGGTTGGTATGCCACGGCTATAGAAATAACGCAGGCGGATCGATTCCGGACTCAGTTTGTTATAAAACTCCAGATGGTTAGGTTCATCCTCTCCCCGTATCGCTCTGACCATCGCCTTACGCCCCGATTTACGCAGTGAAATATGTTCACTGAGATACTCAGGATAGGGTGAGATCGCCAGCACGGATGGCTCGCCCAAAGAGACCGCGACATCAACAGCCAATGCTCCCCGCCGGTTAATCAGCATCGGGTTAATCTCCAGACCTTTAAGGTTGGGCAGCTCAACCACCATCTGTGATAGCTTAATCAGCAGATTACTAAGCTGCTCCAGATCTCTCTCAAGCTGTTCACTGCTCTCTTTCAGCACAGAATAGATATGTGACGTCATGATCAATTGACGGGCCAGACTGAGATTCAGCGGCGGTAGCATCACTTGCCGGTCCGCAAGAACATCAACGGAATACCCTCCGTTACCAAACACCAGCAGCGGCCCGAACACCGGATCACGGGTGATCCCCATATTGATCTGCAGCGACTGGAAGCCCCGCTTCATCTGCTGCACACAGACCCCCAGAACTTCATCGTCAGGAAAGCGTTCTCTCACCCGGTAGGCCAGCTGTGTAGCGGCCTGCCTGACCTCATTAGAGGAGAACAGATCCATCGCCTGATCTTTCCAGCGGGGGTGATTTTTATTGTCGTAGTTAAACGGATAGATATTTTCCCGATGCATCACTTTTAAGGCGACGGCACCCCCCAGTTTTTTAGCAATATCGACCACCCCATCTACATCATCAGCATACTGGGTATGGGAGACCGGAATATCATACTGATCCAGCAGATCTGTTGCTTCGTTATGCGTCAGGTAGTCACGCCCCTGTGCCATTGCATCAGCAATCAGGGCTTTGGCCCGCTGATGGTTCCGCTCATTGGGATCTTCAAAAGGCGCGGGAGTCTGCTTCATCACTTCCTGATTACGGCGAAACTCCACCATATGCATGAATGCATCGACCGCTTCTTCGGGGGTGATAAATGTGGTCACTCCGGCAGCGTTAAAATGGTTACGTGACTCAATCGCCGTACTTCGCCCCATCCAGCAGGTGAGAATATTGCGCGGTGTATTACGGGACACCTTAATAATCTCTTCAGCAGTTGCCACACCGGGGGCCATCCGCGTGGGGGCATGAATCACCAGTACGGCATCCACATTGGGGTCTTTGGTTAATAACTGAGTTACCCGGGCGAAACGCTCCGGCGTCGCATCCGAGTGCAGATCGATCGGGTTTTTCAGATTCCAGTGGTCCGGCATTATCTCCCGTAACGCGGTCACCGTCTCGTCACACAGCTGCGACAGCTCTCCCCCTCTACGCAACAGCTGATCCGTCGCCAGAGCATTGGGGCCCATACCATTACAGACCAGCGCCAGCCGCTCACCCCGCATCGGCTTCATCCGCGACAGCGTTTCCAGAGCATTATAGAGCTGATCGACAGTGTCCACCCGAACAACACCGGCACGGCGCAGCGCCGCATCGTAGACCAGATCTTCATCTTTAATGCCCAGCGCTGGCTGACTGTCCTTATCTTCATCGAAGATCATATTGGATTTGAGCACCAGCACCAGTTTGTTACGCGAGGCCGCCCGCAAAGAGCTGAGCAGATTACGGGAGGAGCCAACCAGATGATCCAGTTGAATCAGAATCGACTGGGTGTAGGGGTCCTGAGCAAAGTAATCGATAATCGACGGCAGGTCGATATCAACCCCTTCGCCGAGCGTGAGAAAGTGGGAAAAGCCGATCTCCTGTCCGTTAGCCCAGTCAATCATTGCTGTGCCCAACAGACCGGACTGCCCGACATAACTCACTTTACCCTTGCGGATATTCAGATGAGAATAGCTGGCATTCATCTTATGGCCAGACACCAGCATCCCCATGCAGTCGGGTCCCAGTATACGGATACCATAGGGCCTGGCGGCCTCCATAATCTCATCCCGCATACTTTTACCCAGAGGTTCGCTGGCAATAGACAGACCGCCTGTCAGAATCATAGCGGCCTTCACCATATTAGCACCCAGTTTACGGATCAGTTCAGCGACACTCTCCGGTGGCGAACAGATGATCGCCAGGTCCGGCATCTCTGGCAGCTTGGTTAATCCGCTGTAACAGGTGACACCATAAACGGTCTCATAGCCACGCTTGTTAACCGCCATAAGCTTACCCTGAAACCCGCTATCCAGCAGGTTTTGCAGCACCACACCACCCATGCTGTTCTCTTTCTCAGAGGCTCCGAACACCGCAATCGATTTAGGCTTAAAAAAACGTTTGAGATATTTTGTACTCAAGAGACTTACTCCGCAGACCTTCAGGACTGACCCGTTAATCTGATCGAATGACTGAATCTATATCTTCCATATTACGCAGGTGCAGCACAAACATTATTGCGCGAATAACCGTGATTAAAGTCATAAAGCCCTGCCAAAGTGGGTAAAAACACATGTTCAAACCAATAATGCTGCCAACTGGTAAGTAAGTTACCAGTTCAGTCTAGCAACGTCTGCAGCACCGGCAACACTTCACAGCTGACAGCCTGCAACCACGGGAGTAACAGCAAAGCTTAATAATCATAAGAGGCAATAGCTGTTCTGGCCCCACATTTGCTATATAAAACTGTATAGAGCCTGATCCCCCTCTGGCGGGTGGGCAATCATTAGCCGATAAACGTGAATTAATAGAATAAAAGGTAGCACAGATGAAACTCCGCCCTATGATCATGTCCAGTGCAGCATTTATCACGCTGATAACCTCTGTGCCAGCAATGGCCCATACCGGTCACAGTGCCGGGTCAGGTCTTCAGTCCGGTCTGATACACCCGTTCTCAGGTCTTGACCATCTGCTGGCGATGCTGGCAATCGGTTTCTGGGCTGCGATGCAGAACAGAGCGCAGCGGATCAGCATCCCTGTCACCTTTATCCTGTTTCTCGCCGTTGGCTTTTTTATGGCAACCGGCGGCGTGGTGCTGCCCCTGGTTGAGCACACTATCGCAGCCTCTGTACTGGTTTGCGGCCTGATCATTGCGACCGCCGTGCGGCTGCCTGCCATCGCAACGCTGACCCTGACAGCCCTGTTTGCCTGTGCCCATGGCCAGGCCCACGGCGCTGAAGTATCAGGAGCGTCAGTGCTGCTGTTTGCCGCCGGCTTTATGAGCAGCTCCGCCATCCTTCATCTGACAGGGATGGGAATATTTAAAGCAAGCCGGACATTAACCCCGCGACTGGCTCATATCGCGGGTGCAGCGATCGCCAGTGTCGGCAGCTATCTGTTGTTAACGATCTGATTGACTGGCCGCTGCAATACTCACTTACAGATCACACACCTGATCCTGCTGTCCGGTTTCTCATTGCCCGTCAGCCTGATATGTCTTACGCGTCCCCGTAAGACCTCCGCTGTACTGTTTTGATCACCCAAAACAGCTCAAAGCACTCTTCACAGCCGGGCTCTGTCCGGCTTTTTTTTACTCAGATAAAAGAAAACCCGCGGTTAGCGGGTTTAAGCTTGTACCATCAACCAGACTGGTTTACAGCGCGTTCATCTCTTTGAAACGGGCAACCAGCTCAGCAGGGTACTGTTTCTTGTTACTGTCATTCAGAACGAAAACAACCGTCTGCCCTTCTGGGCCGGTACCGATCTGAGTCAGACGGAAAGCGGCTTCACCGTTCTGACGAACCTCCTGCATATCTTCCAGGGTATTAAACACATACAAACGACCATCTTCTGCACGCATTTCACCGTAAAAATCTTTTGCTGCAGGCAGCTTACCATTGTACATATCAACGCCAGCCAGACCGTCAAGCTTCTTCTTGTCTTCGCTGCGCAGACCAAATACCAGAGATTCACCGTGCGGCCCGGCACCGATAAATACTTTGCGGAAAGAGGTTTCGCCCACTTTCAGGAAGTCCTGATAAACCGCAAAGTCATCAAAAACATAATGCCGGCCTTCATGATCAACTTCATACAGGTCCTGGTTATTCAGAACTGGTGCCTTAACCATCTCCTGTTTAACTTCATTGGACTGGCATGCAGTCAGTGACAGTGTTACACCTGCAATCGCTGCGGCGACAGCGGCTCGTTTCAGAAAGGACATGTTTTCTCCCGGTTTAATATGGATAGCCTGAACCGATCTATCGTCAGACTGAAAATATTCCACCCGAAGGGTAAACAGGAAAAATGACAATCAGGTTGCCGGGTTATTGCTATTTGATGACAACGGTGAAGCCAGCCTCTGTCAGGCTGACTGAATCGGCGGTGTATCTTCTCTGCTGAGCACTTTCACTCAGCTTCATCCAGCAATGAAAAGGAGATAAAAGTGGTAAACAGCCCCAGTCCAATTACCACCGGCGGGGCGGGAATGGCCAGCATCAACAGCCCGGAACCGAGCCAGATACGATACACCCAGCGCAATCGGGCTTTATAGGCTGCCGTGAACTTTCGCCGGAAGAAATGGCTGCTATCGGGGTATTTGACGTGCATCCATTCCGGTAGCATCAGGCGCAGATAGAACCATATTAATTCAAACCCCATAGTGGTACTCCCTTCAAAGCAATCCTTTAAGCTTATCAAAGAATCTGAATTTTGCCCGTCCGGCGGATCACGCTGTGCAATACAGTGAGGTTTATATCAGTAATCGGCTACCCGGTAGAGAATCGCGTCCCGATAACCTGTAACAATACGGATCAATCCGGCAAGCTGATGGTTAAGCTCAGCATCACCACTGTCAACGATCAGGGGGCGGCCTTCCAGCTCTTTAATCTTGCTCTTGGTTGCCACCACCATAATATTTTCACGGCCGATACGCTTGAGCAGCTCGACACTGAGCTGCTGATTACCCCGACCGATAATATGCCCCTGACCACCAATCACGGTGATCACCAGCCGGGTATCGTATCCATCGGTCAGCTCCAGCAGTTGCTGCGCGGTCAGATCGCTGCCGATCAGTTGACCGTTCTCGATCAGATCCACGCCCAGCAGGGTATTGTCCAGCCCCAGATGATCCATAATCGCCTGAACAGTGGAGCCAGACCCCATGATATAGCGCACGTTATCCTGCATGTTTTCAGTGAAGTCGGCGGCGATATCATCCAGCACCAGCTCTTCAACTTCACGACCGCCATTTTTGACATGCTGAAGAAAGCGCCCCTCCTCCGGTACCAGCAGCTCGCCGTAATACTTAGCCCGGACCCGGCCCGCGCGAAACGCCTCTTCGTCGATATCCCGCACCTCCTGATCCGCCAGTGTCACCAGCTCACCCCGCACCAGCATGGCGACGACATCCCCGGCCGCTTTCGGGGTCACCGCGTACACCCCGGAGTGAATTTTGACGCCAGCCGGAATCCCCAGCACCGGGGTAGCATCGCCAATCGCGTGACAGATATTGCGGGCAGTGCCATCACCGCCGGCAAACAGAATCAGATCAACCCCCTGCTTCGCCATCTCCCGGGCCGCACGCTCGGTATCTTCAGCACAGGTGTGACCCGCAGTAATAGTTCCGATCACCCGTGGCTTAAAACCAGCGATACGAGCGCTGTCCTCGCCCATCTCGCCGGGATA
Source organism: Amphritea atlantica (assembly GCF_900111095.1). Classification (GTDB taxonomy): domain Bacteria; phylum Pseudomonadota; class Gammaproteobacteria; order Pseudomonadales; family Balneatricaceae; genus Amphritea; species Amphritea atlantica. The sequence continues at coordinate 171,231 of NZ_FOGB01000003.1, forward strand.
GGTAATCAGTTCAATCTCCAGCCCTGCCAGGGGTTCCAGTGCCTGCTGGGTGCGCAGATTGGCTTTTGGTTCGGCCCCCAGTGCCAGCGCTTTCAATGCGGTCGCTTCACCATCACTGCCTTTAAGGCCTACGCTGCCCCCCACACCTGCCAGCGGATTCACAATCAAGCCAAGACGAAACATCTACAACTCCTGTCCGGTCTGATCGAGATTGCCCGTCTCAACCAGAAACTGCTGATAAACAAATGCGGTAATAATCAAACGGGTATCTTCATCCAGATCGAGAAACTTAAAACCATGATTGAGCACACTGCTCGTCTCAGCCGCACTGCTGTGCATATTTCTTAACTCAACCGGCACCAGTAAAACCTGATCGATATCACCGATCTGTAAGCGTGTCGTCAGATAAAAGCGATCTCCCACACTGCCCAGGGCGTAGGGCAACTGCAGACAGACGCCCTCGCGGCTGATATCAACACAGAGCGCATTTACCGGAAGGCCGTCACTCTCCGCCATCTCATCGTAATCATCAATAGAGCAACTGAGACTCACGGGAATCCGGCTGTGCTCCCTGATCCGTCTCAGCTCAATGGTTGCGGGGTATTCCAGCAGCCAGTAACTGAACGGCTGATCGTATTGTTTCAGTATCTTACTGGTGAAGTTGCAGATGCGGTTACCACTGATCAGACGCAGACTGGCGAGATTGCCCTCATTTATCAGTGTCGGCACACCACTTTTCGGCGGTGGCGCTGAGATCATAACCCCACCGTTCTCTGCATAGCCCAGCAGTTTAGCGGTATATTTTACCCGGGGAACACGGATCTCTACCCGAACCGGCTCGCCCACCTGCAAACGCAGATCAGCCAGTTTTTTGTCCGTTTGAATGGGTTCCAGTTTCAGCGCCATCAGAGCCTTATCGTGTTGCGGATTATTAAGAAAATATTATACAGATCAGTCAGCTTGCTAAACTAACCCATCAACGCTTATAAATGAAAGTTTTCTCAGCAGACTGCTCAGTCCGGACAAAACCCCACCGCCGTCAACTGCTTTGCAAGCTCAGGTGAGGGCTTGACGCCAGACAACGTTGCCGCGACAAACTCCCGGCGCACCGGGTAGTTTTTCCTTAGCAGATCAAACGCCTGCGGTTGCAGGTCAGTATCCACCAGCGAGTCCATAAAGCGCTGAAAATCGGCCTCTGGCTGATAGATAGCGTGAACGATATCGGTCAGCGTCTCCGATCCATCCAGCTGAATGTCGGGTGCCGACCCGGCACTGGCCAGACAATCCGCCAGCTCAATAGCCGGGGCTATCCCCTGTTGCTGGCAAAACGCCCGATATAGCATCCAGGTGCCGCGAATTTTACCATCGAGGCTATAACCGGCGATATGGGGTGTGCCAATGCGCACCCGTTGTGCCAACTGCGAGTCCACCACTGGTTCCTCCTCCCAGACATCCAGTAACAGTGTCACATCTGAACGCCCCCGGTGCCAGTTGAGCAGCGCCTTATTGTCGATGACCGGTCCCCGTCCGGCGTTCAGTAATACCGCCCCAGGCTTAATATGTTCGAGATTATCCGCATTCAGCAGATGAAAGCTGGGATGATCTCCTGTTTTAGTCAGTGGCGTATGCAGACAGATAATATCGGCCTGCGCTAATAGCGCAGAAAGCGCGATAAACCCGGTTTCGCCCGCAGCTGCACGGGGAGGATCATTCAATACTAATGTCACCCCCAGATCGGTCAGCCGCTGCTGCAAACGCCGGCCAACATTACCCACCCCGACAATACCAACAACACGCTCTGTCAGCTTAAAGCCCTGTTCTGCGGCAACCAGCAGGAGATTACTGATAACATACTCAGCCACCGCATCGGCATTACAGCCCGGTGCGCTGGAAAAGCCGATGCTATGCGCCTGTAGCCAGTCGGTATCGATATGGTCCGTACCGATAGTCGCGGTTCCGACAAATCTGACCGGGGTATTCTCCAGCAACTGCGGATCTACCCGGGTGACTGAACGCACCAACAGCATGTCAGCGTGTTGCAGATCGCTGTTCTGAATGGTTCTGCCCGGCAACGTATGAATCTCGCCCAGATGGCCAAATAAACGCGCCAGTGCAGGAATATTTTCATCTGCCACGATGTTCAGTCGGGATGGTTTCAATGATCACTCCAAAGGTTATAAAATCAGCTGGTTAAGGGGCGAAACGCCGATTATAATTGCCCGCCTTACGGTTTGACATCATTTCCGGACAAATTTACTCGGGTAGTTTTTTGATTATTCGCTGGCGCAGACAACAGGATTATTTCATTGTCCGACTCTATCAGGATCTGATGGGGGACTGGGTGCTGAGTGAATCCTGGGGCAATACCCTGAATAACAAAGGGTCTGTGCATCACACTATCTTTCACTGTTACCACGAAGCCCGGGCACAGCTCCGGGAGATCAGCCGAAAGCAGAAATCCCTTGGGTTTAAAAAAACCGTTTCCAAAGAGCAGCAGATCGAACTGGATTTCGGTTAACCTGCGCCGGCGCAACAACCCTGTAATTAATTAGACTCAACGGTTGGCATCTGCGCACCGCAGCGATATATTCCTCTCTACATAATACAATAATTTCAAATAATCGTTGCCGACGGTATCACAACACTGGCCGTCAGATATGAGCTAAGAGAGGTCTTATGAGTAAGTTTGATTTTGCCCCGATGCCAGACAAAGAGGGCTATTTCGGTAATTACGGTGGCCAGATTATCCCCCCGGAACTCAAGCAGGTGATGGACGAGATCGATCAGGCTTATGAAGAGATCCGCAACACTGAAGCGTTCCAGAACGAACTGATGCAACTGAATCAGGACTATGTTGGCCGCCCCAGCCCGATCTACCATGCCAAACGTCTGAGTGAAAAACTTGGCGGCGCACAGATCTACCTGAAACGGGAAGATCTGAACCACACCGGTGCCCACAAAATTAACCACTGTCTGGGTGAAGCCCTGCTGGCAAAATTTATGGGTAAAAAGAAAGTGCTGGCGGAAACCGGTGCCGGTCAGCACGGTGTCGCTCTGGCCACTGCCTGCGCCCTGGTGGGCATCCCCTGTGAGATCCATATGGGCCAGGTGGATATCGAGAAAGAGCATCCCAACGTCACCAAGATGAAGATTCTGGGCTGCAAACTGGTACCGGTCACCCGGGGCACCGCCACCCTGAAAGACGCCGTCGATAGCGCCTTCGAAGAGTATCTGAAAAACCCGGCAGAGTTTATCTACGCCATCGGTTCTGTGGTAGGCCCCCACCCCTTCCCGAAAATGGTGCGTGACTTCCAGAGCATTGTCGGCCGTGAAGCCCGTCAACAGTTCAACGACCGGCATGGTAAAAACCCGGACATCATCACCGCCTGTGTCGGTGGTGGCTCCAACGCAATGGGACTGTTTACCGCCTTCCTTGAAGATGAAGATGTGAAGATCGTCGGTGTAGAGCCAGCAGGCAAAGGTCTGGACACCAAAGATCACTCCGCCACCCTGACAAAAGGAACACCGGGCGCAATTCACGGCTTCAAATGCTATGTACTGCAGGATGAAGATGGCGAGCCACTGCCGGTTCACTCCATCGCCTCCGGCCTGGATTACCCGGGCGTCGGCCCACAGCACTGCTATCTGAAAGATATTGAGCGGGTTGAGTATGAATCGGTCACCGACGAAGAGTGTCTCAACGCCTTTATGACCCTGTCTCAGGTAGAGGGGATTATCCCGGCACTGGAAAGCGCCCACGCCGTCGCCTGGGCGATGCGCGAAGCGCCGAAGCTGGGCAAGGATAAGAGCATTCTGATCAACCTGTCCGGCCGGGGCGATAAAGACGCCGATTATGTGGCGGATAAATTGGGGCTTTAAGTACTTAAATAGAGTTCTGAGATAAAGAGTTCTGAGATAAAGAGCTCTGAAATAAAAAGAAAGGATTAGATCTTTTTAATCAATCAGTGACTGATTGGTGATAGATCTGGTCCTTTCTATCCTATAAATAAACCCTTATAGACATTCGCAAGCTGATCGTACCTAAAGCACTCATCAGACTTTTCCAAAGTTACTTGGAAGCCTTGCAATTACTCATCATTGCCAGGACCAAGATTCACCTTAGCTAACCAGCTGTCTAATACGCTTTCCAGCCTTTCAAGCTGTTCTTTATGTTTGATTTTATTTTTAGCTAAACGCTGAATATTATTTAACTTCCAACGCACTGCTGGTAGCTCAGCAGCGGAAGGTTCTTCGAACAAAGACCAGTCTGGCTCTCCGCGCTTAAACGATAACAAAAACATCTTATCCTGCTCTGTCATTTGGGCTTGTAATGAATTCATCATTTCCGCCCTTGAAGCTGATAGCATATCCAGAGCAACAGGTTCACTCGTCATGCCTGAGAATTCAGTTCGATAGGCGTCATCCAGAGGCTTCCAGTTTGGCGCCAGAACCTCATGGATGGGCCTTGGATGACTTAGAACATAAGCCAGAAAACCAATAAATATCTCTCGGGAAATGCCCTCATGGGCTAATAACATCTGCACATCAAACAGATCTCTCGGATGCTGCCGATCCATTGCCGCACACAACTTGCCACCATAAAGATCAGGCAGGCTCACAACCGGAATTTCTGCATAACCAAACTCATCCTCTACCAATGCAACCACTGGAAGCGATACAGGATCATGCAGTGTGCCTCTTGCAACAGGAGAGACTTCAATTTTGATAGTGGCTGTACCACTGGTCACAATAACCCGCAGTTCATCAGGCTTATTGTCCTGAAGCGTTGCAGTCAATACTGGCTGGGCATTAATCTCCGCTTTCATCCTCATCAATGCGGCACGAGCATTTGTCAGAGCGTCATCCCTTATGTCTAAAGGCAGCTAAGCTAAATCAATATCGACAGACAAACGCGGGAAATCTCGGATAAACAGATTGATGGCCGTGCCACCTTTCAAGGCAAAAACATTTTCGCCAGCGACGACTGACAACATCTTTATCACCAGAGACACTTGTTGATAATAAACAGAACTCTTATTAATCATCATGGTGTCCACTGTTACGACTAAACGATACAGGTACCGTGATCTGGTAACGCTCATCATATCTGCCCAGCGATACCACCTGACGTTTTCCTGCACCAAGCGCTATCACGGATTCATCAAGACGCTTCACCCATGGATGATCATAATAATGACTCAGATAGAGGAAGACCCGGTTAGTCTTAACTGAGCGGCTTCGACTTAGAATTGACTGTACTTTTCGAGGACTCAGGCTGACTAACCCCTGGAACAGCTCAGCCGCATGTTCGAAGCTGATATGTTTACCTATAGCATCAACAACCTCGTAAGCCGCCAACTCCGGGCTACTCAACCTTAGCTCCCGGCCATTAACAGAGCGCGTAATAAAATCTTTTTCGACCTGCTCGCTGAGTTTGTGATTGCCACAATACTGCCAGTCCTGACCAAACTCACGAAACCACTTGGGCAAGGCTTGTTTTTCTTTAGTGCCAACCCAAACCGTCTCTGAGTTTATCTGTAAATAGTGACTCAGCCCCTGATGGTTAAGACTGCTCAGACCAGCCAAGTGAACGGGCAGGTGCAGCTGCTGGATGAGCGCTTTCAGCGCCTCGGTCCAATCAGGCTTAGGCTGATCCCCCGGCCCGGGACGATAATAAACACCGGCACCCAGTTTCTTCAGCCAGCCGCTTTCCCAATACTTTTGCGCCAGGGAGTAGCTGATACCATTCTCCGATAGCCATTGCTGCAACACCAGAGAACCAGGAGACGTATTGCTAACCAGCCAGTTTAATTTATATGACATAATCACACCTAAGGTATTAATATAATCATTATAGTAAACCATAGCGCATTAAATAGTTTATTAAAAATAAATTATTCATACTTTAAGTATGACTAAAACCTACAAGCTAAACCAAATAACGTTGTGACAGAGTTAAGCAGGTTTCCGGGTTCAGGCCCTCTTCTTCAGTTGCATCGCCCCGCGCTCGGCTTTGATACGTTCAAGCAGGGCTTTGATACGTTCAAGCAGGGCTTCGGCTGAATTTTTACGACTGATCAGATCTAGGTTCTATGCGCGCCAGTCGGCGGTGAGTTCGCCGCGACAAATTCGACGGGATCGAATTTGGGCAGCCGCAGGCTGGGGCGAAGCCCCGAGTGCATGGATGCACAAGTTTAAGGCTTCGGCTAATTGACGTAGCTTGATCAGCGTGGTGTTGGGGTCTCTGGAAAAAGACCTTTCCGCTGCGTTAGCCAGCTGTTGAAAGATCGGATCATACTCTGCCAGGAAGGCAAAGTTGCTGTGTGGTGTTTCAGGTGTCATCAAAGCCATCGTTCCCTCGAAGCACAGCTGAGTTGCTTAATTATCAGGCGGTTAACCATGATACTACTAAGCTGTGCTCTGAAGGTCAGCAATAATTTGTAGAAACTCAGTACTTTCCTGCTTAATGACTGCACTTAACGCCAGAAGCTCTATCGACGCTATGAGCTATGTAGAAACACGAATATCTTTAAAAATGCTTCACCATCCAGTCGATAAACACTCTTAAAGCTGGTTTCATATGCGAGTGATGGCTGTAGAGCACTGAGAGCGGTAATGAAGGGGGGCGAATGTCGGGCAGAATCTCAACCAGTGTGCCTGCTTCAAGCTGACGCCGGATATGGTATTCCGGTATCTGAATAATCCCCATGCCCGCTTCACAGGCCGCCACATAGGAGTCACCATTGCTCACAGAGATCAGCGCGGGCAGGGTTTGCTGTTGCAGCTGTCCATCCAGCAGAAACTCCAGCGGTTCCACCTCTCCACTGGAGGTCGAGCGGTACTCAACGCATTGATGTCTTTCAAAATCACTGAATCTCTGCGGTAAACCAAACCGATTAAGATAGAGCGGACTGGCGCAGGTGACCTGCCGCAGTGGTGTCAGTGGTCGGGAAATATTCGAAGGGGTATCTGTCAGCGTGCCGATCCTGATGGCACAATCGACCGACTCCTCTACCAGATTGATCACCCGGTCACCGGCACTCAGCAACAACTCAACATCGGGATAGCTGGCGCAAAACTCAGGTAGCCGGGGAATCACTTCCAGACGGGAGAAGCTATTGGGTAGATCCACACGCAGAGGCCCCCGAGGCATAGCGGCTACCTGGGAGAGAAGTTCCTCTGTTTCGCTCACCTGTTCGAGTATGTTGCGACAGCGCTGATAATAAAACCGGCCATCGACGGTAGGATTCACCCGGCGGGTCGTGCGGTGAAGCAACCTGACGCCAAGGCTTTGTTCCAGCTGTTTCAGCATCGATGTTGCCGAAGCCCTGGAGATATTCAGCTCCTTTGCCGCCTGGGTAAAACTGCCGCTATCGACAATGCGGGTAAAAATCTGCATAGCAAACAGTCTGTCCAATTCTCACCCCTTTATGTTTCAACAACAGTCTATTATTCAGCTTTTCCAAACAGTTTATCTCTAAAACCGCTGATTATCTCGATTTATCCAGAATATATACTAGGTATACTAAACAATAATCCACTAAATCGGGATAGCTCCAATCATGCATAAAGATCTCTCATTATCGGCGATTACCGCCGGACTGCTGGCCGTACTGATCTCCTATTCCGGCCCGCTGGTGATTTTCTATCAGGCGGCGCAAAGTGCGGATGTCAGCAACGAAATGATGGCTTCCTGGGTCTGGGCTATCTCTATCGGTGCGGCTGTTTCAGGCATATTCCTGAGCATCTGGTTTAAGGCCCCCATCATTACGGCCTGGTCTGCCCCCGGAACGGCGCTGCTGATTACCCTCTTTCCCGAGCTATCCCTGAATGAAGCCGTTGGCGCTTATATTACAGCCGCGTTTCTGCTTATTCTGCTGGGGTTCTCGGGTTACTTTGACCGCATCATGAGCGCTATCCCCAGAGGGATCGCCCACGGGATGCTGGCCGGAATTCTGTTTCAATTCGGGATTAAAGCATTTCTGGCGATCCAGTTTATGCCTGAGCTGAGTATTCTGATGATCGCCAGCTACCTGATATTCAGACGCCTGCTACCCAAATACTGTCTGTTGTTGCTATTGATCACCGGTCTCGCGGGGGCGATGCTGTTAGGAGAAACCAATCTGCAATCGGTAGAACTAAGCTTCACTTCTCCGGTGTTTATCGCGCCAGAATTCAGCTTTAACGCCACCCTCAGTCTTGCCATTCCGCTGGTCATTGTCAGCCTGAGTGGCCAGTTTCTACCGGGCTTTGCCATTCTCAAAGCCTCAGGGTTCAACACCCCGGCCCGGCCCATATTTATCTGTACCGGTGCCATATCCGTAATTACCGCATTCTTTGGGGGGATCACCACGGTGATTGCTGCGATTACAGCGGCACTCTGCACCGGTAAGGATGCCCATCCAAATCCCGACAAACGATACATCGCAGGCATCTCTAATGGTGTGTTCTATCTGATTGGCGCTACCTTTTCTGGCACTATCATTGCGCTGCTGGCGGCACTGCCGGAACACTTTGTTGAGGTGCTGGCAGGGCTTGCGCTGCTGGGGGCTATCTCCAGTAATCTGCTGGGGGCGGCACAGGAGAGTTCTCACTTTGAAGCTTCGCTGATCACCTTTGTCGTCACCGCGTCAGGGATGAATTATCTGGGCATTGGTGCCGCGTTCTGGGGAGTGATTATCGGCTTGCTAAGCTACGCTGTGTTGTATCAGAAACGGGAAAATATGCAGGCCTGGTTCAGGCGGAGCTGAATACTTATAGCGAGACGCAAAAATTGAATGATTGACAGGCCGTATACGGCCTCCCGTCGATTGGGTTAGCCTGATCGATCCCCTATACTATTTCCATTCATCGTTTAACTCTGTGACTGACGTCGGGACAAGCGATGCACGTTCTATAGCTGTGAAAAAAATGAGAAAAATATAATGAAACAATCAATTCATGAGTATCTCGCCGAGTTCGAAGATATTCCGGGTACCCGGGTGTATACCGCCCAGCGGGGCAGAAAAGGTTACTGGTTAAACCAGTTTTGCATGAGCCTGATGAAACCGGAAAACCGCGAACGTTTTAAAGCCGATGAGCGGGCCTATCTCGACGAGTGGCCGATGACCGAAGCGCAGAAGCAGACCATTCTCGATCGCGACTACAATGCTGCCCTTGATGAGGGCGGCAATATCTACTTTTTAGCGAAAGTGTTTTCAACCGATGGTTTAAGCTTCCTGCAAGCGGTCGGCACCATGACCGGTATGACCCCGGAAGACTACCAGGCAATGATGATCGCCGGTGGTCGCTCTCCTGAAGGCCTGCGTTCAATAAAGGATGGGAATTAATCATGGCACGAATTACAGCAGCCATCGCCAGTAGCCATGTACCCGCCATTGGTGCAGCGATTGATAATGGCAAGACCGAAGATGCCTATTGGAAACCGATTTTCGAAGGTTATGAGTGGACCCAACAGTGGCTCAAAGAAGAGAAGCCCGATGTCGTTATTCTGGTCTATAACGATCATGCCTCCGCCTTCTCGATGGATATTATCCCAACCTTTGCCATTGGCTGTGCTGAAGAGTATCAGTCAGCGGATGAAGGCTGGGGACCAAGGCCGGTACCACCCGTTGTTGGCGAGCCTGATCTGGCCTGGCACATCGCCCAGTCCTGCATCCTGGATGAGTTTGATCTGACCATTATTAACAAAATGGATGTTGACCACGGTCTGACCGTACCGATGTCGCTGATGTTTGGTCAGCCCGACGCCTGGCCGGTCAAAGTAGTACCGATTGCCGTCAACGTGGTGCAATATCCACCACCCACAGGCAACCGTTGCTGGATGCTGGGTGAAGCGATTGCCCGCGCCGTAGAAAGCTTCCCTGAAGACCTCAATGTACAGATCTGGGGCACCGGTGGTATGAGCCATCAGCTACAAGGCCCACGTGCAGGACTGATCAACCAGCCATTCGACAATGCATTTCTCGATGACCTGACCGCCAATCCTCAGCGTCTGCGGGAGATGCCCCACATCGAATATCTGCGCGAAGCAGGCTCTGAAGGTATAGAACTGGTGATGTGGCTGATTATGCGTGGCGCACTGGGAGACCATGTTAAACCGCTGCACCGTCACTATCATGTACCCGGCTCTAACACCGCAGTGGGCCATCTGGTTTTAAAACCGGAATAACCGGTCTTACGATTAACACATCACGTTTGTGTTGTTCTCAGGCCATAGTCGTTATGGCCTGAGCACTTTAGCGTGGTGCTTGTTGCTTTCAATGATGTCGAAACTCACTTAGCTTGAGATAAATGACAGGCATTCTTGCAGAGGATTGTATTGGCACTCTAATTCATGCCAAAACTCGAAAGCCCACAAAAATTTGCGCCGTGAGGTTTGTCCCTCTCCATTGCTTTTGTTAGCGATTTGTTAAGCAAAATTTTCTGAAAAATGCTCGTTAAAATTTTTCACTTCCTTAACGAACATCTCACAATATGCCCAAATAACCAGATCAAACAAACCTTCCGGCAGTTTTTTTTTCTTTAAATAACTAATTAAATAACTGTGCGTCAGATCGTGATATTCCATAAATGCCTTAACCCATCGATCACACTTTATTGCTTCACCACCCATATTTCTTATTACAAATTGACAATTAGCTGGTCCAATATATGGCAATTTCATTTTTCTCAAAGCCATTACATCTGTTTTGTCTAATTTAATGCTCTTATACTTTCCCTGAAACATTAACTTCCTGAAGTCCTTTTCTGAATCAAACGTGGAAACCAATTCTGCTATAGACTGAATAGCGTTCCACTTTTCACGTGCTTTAGGTGGTACTGATTTCCCGTGCATGGAAACGAGAAAAGAACTCCACTCTTTCTTGGAAGAGGAAGAAATATCTTCATAGTTCCATGAAAATCCATTGTCATCTGCTCTCTCTAAGAAAGAACTAGCAGACACGCGACTCATGCCAGATGCCCAAACAGCAAAGATCACTGCCTCGATAAATGACTTTCTCGTGATGATTTTTGGGCGTTCATTCAAATACCAATGTACATCAGGATTTGAAATCCCCCCAATGCGCTTTAAACATTTTTTATATATCGAATATATTGTCATACTATTTATCACCCGGCTTACCAGCAGTTTTTTGATGACGGCTTTTGTGCGTGCTGTTGCAAAAAAAGTGACCGCGAAAATTTGTCCGGTGCAGCCGTTTGTTAGAGAGGGCTACATAGACGACTCCATAAGACCGCAATTTAGACACCTCATGCCACCGTAATTTTCGTTGTAATCCATTCCGCCTCCCCACCCACAAGAAGGACAAAACTCATCTATTTCTGAATCACCCCACTGCCAAGCGCCGAGATATTCCGGCACGCCATCTCGATCATGTGAAACGATTTCAAACGCGTTATCGTTTGTTGCAATGAAACTGCTTATCGAGTGCTGTTTAAGCTCTTCAAATACATCACTTGCATCCAATGCGAACCACTCCCGATGAGTGTTCACTGAAGAATATTTTTGATGCAGCTGTTTTTCCAATGCCCTATCGTTATTCGATTCTATCCATCCCATTAGCTTAAGCGCGTAGGGACTTCCCGTTTGCAACTGCCTAATACGTCTTTGGACATTAATGCTCATCCCAATCTTCACTCTGAGATCGCCATAATTTCCATTTTCGTTCTCAGCTATGAAATAGACAGGCATGTTCAATTCCTTGAGTAGCTCTAATAACGCCCACAACAGGGGCCAAACGAAGCGGAGCCAATTTGTGGTAGAGTGAGCGTAGCGAACCACAAATTTACGGAGCGTAGTTTGGTCCCTTGCTTGTGATTGTTAGGAGCGGCATTACAGTTACTCACTAACCAACAAGCCCCCTTTCGAAAACTTTAAACCAATGCTGCTCAGCAAAAGATTTGTAAGATTTATAAACGCCATAGCAACACCAAGAGACCGCTCTGCATCATATTTATTGCAGGTTTTAGCTTGATGAAGAACTTTATTTCTCAAGACTTGAATGCCTTCCCTTTCTTTCCAGAGAGGAACATCAGCACCCTCACGGCAATAGTTGCTAATTCCACTCTCAAAATGGATATGGTGCTCTAGAATGCCGAAAACTAGTTCCTTAAAGCGATCAATACCTGCTTGCTTAACAAGCACAGTTGAAATTAGCTCAGCTAACGATTCCGTGTGAACAAGTCCATACACGATCGGTTTTAGCAGAACAGATTTTAATAAAACTTCTGTTACCGTTGATGAAAATATTAGCGATGCTGTAGGTTCGCTATCTTGAAGTGACTGAGATTTCTTTAAGAAGGTTATTGCATCTTCTGCCATATGAGCATGGGTTTTATAATATGACGCGAGGCGCTCTGATACAAATTCGGCTATAGCCTGTTCTTTGTGCTCATCATATAGTTCAGCAGCAAGCGAATCTATGAACTCAGAGTATGCTTGTTCCTGTTCTGCCTCATACCAATCCATAGACATAACTATCACTCCTTCGGAAACCGCGTGGGCTTCAAAACTTCTAACATTTTATTATTGCGCCCATGCAAGGTTCTATAGCTTGCAAGCTTTGCTACCTTGTAAGGTACATATGAATGTATCGCGAAAGCCGACATCGTCAGGAAAATATGACTCAATATGCGAAGGTAAAAACTGCCAGAGAGGAAAAAAGGATTACTGGTATTCATCCTGAATATCCGTCTGAACTGCCTTTAATCCCTGACTGAGCGACACAGATCCATCAAAACCACAGACTACGATACGGGTACTCCAGTTACCCACCAGGTTTCACTATATCCCAGCCTTACCAATGACTACAACTGCTGTTTTCTTTGCTTTTTCTAGCCAGCCGCGAAGCGGCGATCTGACAACGCCCCCCAATCATAAAAAAAGGCAGCCAACTGGCTGCCTGTTAAGTGAAGTTCAAATCACCCCTGATCTCCCCCACCTACAGGGAGGATTGTTCCGGTGATATAAGAGGCGTCATTGGAGGCAAGAAAGAGGATCGCGCTGGCCTGCTCATCGGGGGTGCAATAACGGCCCATCACTGTTGAATCGATGGTCTGGTCTACGATCTGTTGATACCACACCTTTTCATCATCGCTCATCGGCTGGGTGTTGCGGGGGATTTTCCGCTCACCGACATCGGTGCCACCGGGTGCTACCGCATTGACACGGATTCCGCGGTTGCCATTCTCCCAGGCGAGACAAGCTGTCAGGGCGTTAACGCCCCCCTTGGCGGCGGCGTAGGGAACCCGGTTGAGTCCTTTGGTGGCGATGGATGAGACATTGACGATTGCGCCTGCGTTTTGCTGCTGCATCACAGGCAGCACCGCATGACAACACCAGAGGGTTGGAAACAGTGAACGGCGTATCTCCGCTTCTACCTGCGCCTCTTCATAATGCTCATAGGGTTTAACCCAGATGGTGCCACCGACATTGTTGATCAGGCTATCGATACGCCCATATTTGTCCACGGCGGCATCCATCACCTTACAACACTCGGCATATTGCTCCAGATTGGCGAGCACCACCAGTGGCTCTGGAAAGCCCAGCCCGGTGATCTCAGCGGAAACCTCCTCCACCAGAGGCGAGAAATCGACCAGTACTAACAGCGCACCTTCCGCCGCCGCCCGAAACGCTACCTCCCGGCCAATACCCTGAGCGGCCCCTGTGACGACGACAACCTTTTCTTCAAAACGACGTACAGACATAGAGGTTACCTCAGGCAAATTTTTCGTAATGGAAGCTGGCGGGTGTCATGCCTTTTTCTGAGAAGTAGTGGTTGACCGCATCGACCATCGGCGGCGGACCGCAGAGATAGATATCAACATCACCATCACAGAGGTGTTCGGCTTCGATGTACTGGGTGACATAGCCTTTGGTTGGGTGTTCGCTCTCGGGTGAGGCAACACAGGTGGCGAAGCTGAACAGTGGCAGCGCTGCCGCCAGACGTTCCAGCCGGTCAACCTCGACCAGATCGATATCGTTGGTTACACCGTAGATAAGGTGTACCGGGTATTCCAGACCATCCCGTTGCATCTTTTCCAGCATCGCCGTGAACGGGGCCAGACCGGTACCGCCTGCCAGAAACAGTGCCCGGCGGTTCATATCCCGCAGATAGAAGCTGCCAAACGGACCAGAGATCTCCAGCGGTTCTCCCACCTGAGCGCTGTCACGCATATAACCACTCATCTTGCCATCGGGAATCACCCGGATCAGAAAGGAGACTTCGTTGGCATCACTCACCAGTGAACTGAAGGAGTAAGCCCGGGTTTCATCGCTACCCGGCACTTTAATATTGACATACTGTCCTGGCAGAAAGTGCAGCTTCGCCAGTTTCTCACCTTTCACCGAAAAGCTGATTGCGGTGTCTGAATGACGATTAATCGCTGACAGTTCAACCGGATAGGTCTCGGTAACGGTTTTGCATACCTTAGAGGACACCGGTACTGAGACGACGCAGTCGGAGGTGGGCACCATGCGACAGGTAAGCACCTGCCCCTGCTCTGCCTCTTCTTCAGAAAGCGCATCCTCGATGTAATCTTCCAGTGTATATTTGCCGGATTCGGCATGGCACTTACAGGTACCACAGGCACCATCGCGGCAATCCAGTGGAATATTAACCCGCTGACGATAGGCGGCATCAGCGACCAGTTCACCCTCGTTGCACTCGATAAAACGAGTGACACCGTCTTCAAAGTTTAATGCAATTTTATAAGACATAATCGATCCCGGCCCCCGTTAAACCGGGGGCCTTATTGTTATTATTAAAGATGATAGATATCGACCACATGATGGATATAGTCGTTTTTCAGCACGACTTTTTTCGCTTTGATCTTCGGTCGCTCAGAGGAGGTATCCAGGGTATAAAAGCTGGTGCCGAAGTAGGTGTAGACGTGCTCATAACGATAGGCATAGTTAACCCAGTTGAAACGCACCTGACACTGATCATCTGACGCTTCGATAATCTCAATGTTACTCAGATTATGCGAAGTGCGCGGCTGTGGCAGACTGGTGGCGCTGGATTTATCTGTATTGATACGGAACACCCGGTCTTCCAGTCCGCTGCGTGAGGCGTAATACATCAGCGAAATCTCAGACTGAGGGTCTTCGGTCAGCTCGCCGGTATCATCCCAGGAGGGCACCCAGTAGGTTGCATCTTCGGCATACATCTCCAGCCAGCTATCCCAGTCTTTGTCATCAAGATAGCGGGTCTCTTCATAGAGAAACTTATTTACCTGCTCGATTGAGATAGCCATGATTATTTCTCCTCCTGTTCGGCTGCCGCTTTCTTCATCACATCAACCCAGTAACGATGTTGCACGGTGTACAGCCCCTCATCTTCGGTTTTAGCACCGCTCATCACGGGATTCATACCCAGCTTTTTCGCCTCTTCATCCGGCCCTTTAATCCAGTGTTCCGCCCCCCGGCACATATCGTTCCATTCCAGGCTGCTGGCCATAAAGCCTTTCTGGCATGAACGAAACTCTTCCAGGTCATCCGGGGTTGCCATACCACTGGCATTGAAGAAATCTTCATACTGACGAATCCGCTGAGCACGTGCCTCGGCACTTTCGCCCTTCGGCGCGATACAGTAGATAGTGACTTCCGTTTTATTGACATCGATAGGACGGAACTGGCGGATCTGCGAGCTGAACTGATCCATCAGGAAGACGTTCGGATAGACGCACAGGTTACGCAGATTACCGATCATCCAGTCCGCTCGTGCCTCACCACTGCTGGCGATCAGCTCGTCACGGCGCTGGTAGATTGGCCGGTCTTTCGGGTTTGGCCACTGCATCCACAGGCAGATATGGCCGTGATCGAAGGCATAGAAACCACCCTTCTGCTTCGCCCAGGTGCTGGCGTCCATCGCTTTGGTTTTATCGGTTTCTTTATCCCGACGACCGGTGGTTGCCACATAGTTCCAGTGCACCGCACTGACGTGATAACCATCCGCGCCATTTTCAGCCTGAACCTTCCAGTTGCCGTCATACACGTAGGTTGAGCTGCCACGCAGTACTTCCAGACCTTCCGGTGACTGATCCACGATCATGTCGATAATTTTCGCCGCTTCTCCCAGATACTCTTCCAGAGAGACAACATCAGGGTTCAGACTGCCAAACAGAAAGCCCTTGTAGCTGGCAAAACGGGGCACCTCTTTCAGGTTGTGCGACCCTTCGCAGTTAAACGATTCCGGATAACCGGCATCATCAGGGTCTTTAACCTTGAGCAGCTTGCCATCGTTGTTGAAAACCCAGCCATGAAACGGACAGGTGTGGGCCGCACGATTGCCTTTTTTGGTCCGGCACAACATCGCCCCACGGTGACTACAGGCGTTGATAAAGGCTTTCAGCTCATTATCTTTGTTGCGGGTAATAAAGATCGGCTGGCGACCCATGGTGTAGGTAAAAAAGTCATTCTTGTTAGGAATCTGGCTTTCGTGAGCAAGATAGATCCAGTTACCTTCAAAGATATGCTTCATCTCCAGTTCGAACAGTTCCGGATCGGTAAACATATCCCGCTTGCAGCGATAGATACCCTCTTCGGGTTTCTCTTCCATCATTGAATCAATTTTATTAAACAGTGCTGTGTTCATTCGGTCCACCTCTATTGTTTTCCTCAAAGATACTCAACAGAGGGGTGACTCAATATCCGCTTTATGCCGACCTATATCCTATTTATGCACCTACAGTGCAGAAACGGGATAATGCTTCTTTGTCGACCAGGAAAGGGGTATCGGGGTAGTGACTAGTAGTGACTAATAGAACGGCAGTCTGCCGCCATAGAAGGCGGCTTCATAATCTAAAACAGGCTCACCACAGAGGGCACAGAGAGCACAGAGAAACCGCTAAACAGTACTTCTCCGTGTCCCCTGTGCGCGCTGTGGCAAAACCTTTATCCAGACTCAAGCCAGCGGTTTTTGGCG
Organism: Amphritea atlantica; assembly: GCF_900111095.1. Lineage (GTDB taxonomy): Bacteria > Pseudomonadota > Gammaproteobacteria > Pseudomonadales > Balneatricaceae > Amphritea > Amphritea atlantica. Next base: position 188,159 of record NZ_FOGB01000003.1, read on the forward strand.
CGACTTCTGCCGTGATAAAACACGGGTGCCATCATCTAAAACAGACGCACCACAGAGGACACAGAGCGCACAGAGAAACCGCTAAACAGCACTTCTCCATGCACTCTGGGGCTGTGGTAAAACCTTATCCAGACTCAAGCCTGCGGTTTTTGGCGCGACGTCTGCCGTGATAAAACACGGGAGCCATCATCTAAAACAGACTCACCACAGAGGACACAGAGAGCACAGAGGAACCGCTAAACAGCACGTCTACTTATCCTCTGTGCACTTAGTATGCCCTCTGGGTACTGTGGTAAAACCTTTATAACATCCAGACTCAAAACAGCGGATTTTCTTTATCTCCCATAACCTGCGATAAACCAAAAAAAGACCTCCAGAAGGAGGCCAAACACATTGCGAAAGGGAGCAAAGCAAGCGTGAAAACGCGGTGACACAAGCGCCATATGAAACTCAAGATATCCGGCAGCGTTGCCCGAAAAAGCCCTCTTCCGGGCAACGTTGCCGATCAGGTGAGTACTGACAGGAAGCGTTCATTCAGAACCCGGTCATGATAGAAGATCGCCTTACCCAGATCCTCTGCCTTCCAGGTGACCGGCTCATGATCGGGGTAGTGATAATCGCCACCACAGAACACTTCGTTACGGTTGCCTGATGGGTCGAAGAAGTAGATGGTCTGACCATGGGTCAGGCCGTGGCGGGTCGGGCCGATATCGATGGAGGTGTTGGTCATGGAGATCAGATCCGCCGCACGCAGCACCGACTCCCAGGTTTCCAGAAAGAACGAGGCATGGTGGAATTTACCCGGCTCTGGGCAGTCGATAAACGCCACGTCATGGGCTTTCATACTGGCGGTCAGGAACGCCGCAACACGATTACCTTCCGGATCAACCACCTGTTCGGCCAGATCAAAGCCCAGCACATCTCGGAACAGCGCATAAGTATCTTCAACATTCGGCCCATACAACAAGCAGTGATCAAAACGGGTGGCTTTCATCCCCTTCAGATCCATCGGCCAGGCTTCCGGATTAACGTTGGATACCCCCCATTTACCGGGCTGCTCTTTTTCCGCATAGAGTTCAAAGCGGTGACCTGTCGGTGCTTCAAAACGGATGCGACGACCGCAGCCACTCAGCTCACCCGCTGCAATATGCTCCACCGCACAGCCGTACGCTATCAGGTCGCTCTCCAGCTGTTCTAACACGCTGTTGTTGAGCACCTTAAAGCCCATAAAGTCCATACCCGGCTCATCGGCCTGACGCAGAACAACCGAAAACTTATCCACTTCGGTCCAGCCTTTCAGATAGGCGCGCCCCTGATCATCACGCTCCACCTCAATCAGTCCCAGCAGATCCCGATAATGAGCCAGCGCTTCATCGATATCCAACACCCGGAGCTGCACATGACCGGGACGCATTACACCCTTTTTCATTTTGTTAATCCTCTGTTGTTATTTTAATCAGGCCGTTTCAACCTGTAGTTGTTTGACAACCTCAGTCCGCATATCGGAAAGAGGGTAAACCCGACCAGCCAGCAGATATCCCCCTTCAGCCTGACGTTCGCGGATATGGGTTTATCGGCCCAGTGTTTTTGCTGACTGCCCCCCAATGCCCCAGTGTTGCGCAGGCACATCACTGATCAACACCCGCACCGACTCCTTCGGGGCATTGATGGCTCTATTGACCGCCTCAGTAATCTCATGAATCAGCAACTCTTTCTGCTGATCCGTTCTGCCTTCAATGATGTTCACATGAATAATCGGCATAATTTCTCTTACTCCTTGCCCTGGATCATCCGATCTGAGCCACTAAATAAACTGACCGCATCCTGATAACGGACACTGAAGCCGTCGCCTTTATTGACCTGTGCCGCCGCAGTGATCGCACCGATCATGATGAAGGTGCCATACGCCCACCGGTAATAACCCGGCTGGAACCGGAGTTATCCGCGATAACACTCTTCAGACCGAACTTAAAATCCTTATAGCGGGAGTCGATCACTGACGACATAGGGTTACAGCATTCACCTTGTGCTGGCGATCTGTAGTCCTGCGCCCTTCTGACTACTGTTGTTCCGGTTTATTACTGACAGAACATTCGCCAGGGCATCTTTCATATCTCTACTATCGGTGCACGCAAGAGGTAAAAAAATCCGTTCAGCGAAACTCTCTATCCATTTTCTGCAGCGAAGCGAATGCCATGCGCTAGATGGACAAAGCTTGCAATCAGTGGCTATTGGAAAGCCCGCTTCGGACATAGGCTGGGTTCGACTTAATCCTCTAACTTTGAGACATTAGTGATGAACAATAAAAAGAAGATATTCCCGTCAGTTCTATCTGCCAGCATTGCCGCCACCATGATCACAATGAGTTCCGGCTCAATGGCTGCGGACAGTGATCCGATTAAAGTGGGTGTCATGCTGCCCTTCAGTGGTGTTTATGCCGGCCTGGGGGAATCGACCCGCAATGGTTTGAAACAGGCACTGAAAGAGCAAGGCAACAGCATCGCTGGCCGCCCGGTTGAATTTATCGAGATGGACACCGAAGCCAAACCTGCACGCGCGCCCGAAATCACCTCCTCGCTGGTTGACAACCAGAAAGCTGATTTCGTCATTGGCCCGGTACATTCCGGGGTCGCAATGGGGATGATCAAAACCATCAAAGGTAAAGACTCCATCATGATCATTCCCAATGCCGGTGCTAATGCGGCCACCGGAGCCTTCTGCCAGCCCAACGTCTTCCGCACATCATTCTCCTCATGGCAGACCGCGTTCCCGATGGGAAAAGAAGCCTATGACATGGGCTATAAAAAGATCGTCACCATGAGCTGGAACTACGGTTTCGGTAAAGAGTCTCTGGAGGCGTTCAACGAATCCTTCACCAAAGCCGGGGGTGAAGTGATTAAAGAGATGCTGGTGCCATTCCCGAAAACAGAGTTTCAGTCCTATCTGACCGAGATAGCCTCCATCAATCCTGATGCGGTATTTGTCTTCTTCGCGGGCGGCGGTGCGGTTAAGTTTGTTAAGGATTACGACGCCATGGGGTTAAAAGGCAAGATACCGTTGCTGGGTTCAGGCTTCCTCACCGAAGGCACCACCACTGCGCAGGGGCCTGCGGCTGAAGGGGTGATTACCACCCTGCACTACGCCGATGCGCTGGATATCCCTAAGAACCAACGCTTCCGTCAGGATTATGAAACCCTCTACGGCAAGCCCGCCGACCTGTTCGCCGTGCAGGGTTATGATGCGGGTCAGCTGATCGCACAGGCGGTAAGCGCGACGGGTGGCAATACCACCGATAAAGCCGCACTGATTCAGCAGATGGAGAAACTGGAAATAGACAGCCCACGGGGTGCATTCCACTTTTCAAAAGCCCATAACCCGATTCAGACCATCTACCTGCGCAAGGTGGTTGATGGCCAGAACACGGTGGTTAAAGTTGCTCAGGATCATCTGGAGGACCCTGCCCGCGGCTGCAAACTATAACACTCTGATCAGGAGCTCCGTTCAGGAGCTCAATTAAGGGTCTTCGCGGAGGCCCTTCATCGGATTTTCCAAGATTCATCTTTAGGCAGATATTATGGATACGTCACTTTTCCTGGTACAACTCCTCAACGGAGTACAGTACGGGCTATTACTGTTTCTGATAGCGTCAGGACTCACACTGGTGTTTGGCGTCATGGGTATTCTCAATCTGGCACATGGCTCTATGTATATGATTGGGGCATACCTTGCATACTATTTCACCACCCTGACCGACAGTTTTCTACTGGCCTTTCTTATCAGCGGTACGATGGCGCTGGTGATCGGCATCATCATCGAACGATTTCTGATTATCCACCTCTATAAGCGAGACCACCTGGACCAGGTGCTGCTGACCGTGGGGCTGATCTTTATCTTTAACGCCACCCAGAGCTTTGTCTGGGGCAACGACCCGCTGGGGGTTGAAGTTCCGGAACTACTGTCGGGTTCTATCAAACTGACCGATATCGTCGAATATCCGGTTTATCGTCTGTTTATCTCGCTGCTCTGCCTGCTGGTTGCCGCCACCATGTATTTCACCATCAATAAAACCCGCCTGGGGATGATGATCCGTGCCGGGGAATCAGATCGTGCCATGGTGGAAAACCTGGGTGTCGATATCAGCAAACTGTTCACCATTGTGTTTGCCATTGGGGTTTTCCTGGCATCCCTCGCGGGTATCGTTTCAGCGCCGATTGTCAGCCTGGTGCCCGGCATGGGCGAACATGTGCTGATCTCCTGCTTTGTTGTGGTTGTGATTGGTGGCCTTGGGTCGATTAAAGGCGCTTTTGTCGCGGCACTGATTGTCGGCATCGTTGATACCTATGCCTCAGTGCTGGTACCCCAAGCCTCCAGCATGTCGATCTATCTGTTGATGGCACTGATCCTTTTAGCAAAGCCCCAGGGCTTGTTTAAAAACTGAGGGGCAAGACTATGTCTATATTTTCCAGTAAATCTGAAAAGATATTTATCTATCTGTTTTTCGCAATCGGTTTGTTCATTCCACTGTTTCTGGAGGGCAACACCTTTTATATCAATAAGTTCTCAACAATTATCATCCTCTCCATTTTTGTCATGTCGCTGGATTATCTGGTGGGACGCACCGGCCTGATCACGTTGGGGCACGCGATGTTTTACGGCCTGGGTGGTTATATTTTCACCATTCTTGCCCCCGAATATGAAGCGGTTAACTTCTGGGTTTATACCTTCTATGTGATGCTGATCAGCGGTTTTATCGCCCTGATTGTTGGTCTGATTGTGCTGCGCACCAGTGGCATCTATATGATTATGATCACCCTGGCACTGGCGCAGATGACCTTCTACTTCTTTGCCGATTCAGTTGAATACGGCGGGCTTGACGGTCTGTTCGTTTACATCAAACCGGAAACCAGCATCTTCGGATTGAGTTTTCTCGATCTCGACAATGAAACCCACTTTTACTACCTCTGCCTGCTGTCGCTGTTCAACTGTTTTGTGTTCTTTAAAGTTATCATGAACTCCTCATTCGGACGGGTCATCGACGCCCTGAAAGAGAACCCCGACCGGGCCATTGCACTGGGTTATAACATCTTCCACTTCCGCCTGATCGCCTACGTGCTCTCCTCATCTCTGGCGGCCTATGCCGGTTATCTGTTTGCCCTGCAGTTTGGCTTCGTCAACCCCAGCATGATGTCCTGGGACATATCAGCAACGGCGCTGGTGATGGCGTTACTGGGAGGGCTTGGTTCGGTTTTTGGCGCCATTATCGGCAGCTTTATGTATGAGGGGCTGCACTACTATATCGAGCACCTGACTGAGTACTGGATGTTCTTTATGGGTGTGCTGATCATTGCACTGGTGCTCACCCTCAAACACGGTATCGCGGGATTCCTTAATGCTCTGGGAGGTAAACGTTCATGAATCAGACAATCCTTGAAGCGGAAAACCTGTGTAAATTCTGGGGTGGACTGAAGGCACTGAATGAACTGAATATTCAGTTTAAAGATAAGCAACTACACAGCATTGTCGGCCCCAACGGCGCAGGCAAAAGCACCCTGTTGAACACCCTCTGTGGTGCCTACCCCGCCACCAGCGGCGTGATCCTTTATCACGGCAAACCGATCACCCACCTGAAGGGGTATGAGTTTTGCCGCGAGGGGATTGGCCGCAGCTTTCAGAAAACCAATATTTTCCATAACGCGACCTGTCTGGAAAACTGCTGTATCGCCGCCCAGCAACGCATCGGCGGCAGCTTTAACCTGTTCAGAAAACGCAGCAAAAACCGTCAGATCACCGAGATAGCCCGGAAGGCATTGCAACAGGTCGGCTTAACTGCGCGGGCGGATACCCGGGCAACCGAGGTCAGCTATGGTGAGCAGCGCCAGCTGGAGATCGCCATGGTACTCGCCACCTCACCGAAAGTCCTGTTACTGGACGAGCCGATGGCGGGGATGGGCCATGAAGAATCACAAACCATTATCAGTCTGCTAAAAGAGCTGAAGCAGCAATACTGCATTGTCCTCGTCGAACACGATATGGATGCAGTGTTTGAACTGTCAGATCTGATGACGGTGATGGTCGATGGCCAACACTTAATAACCGATACCGTAGACAATATCCGCAACAACCCGCTTGTTCAGGATGCTTATCTCGGTAACGATGATGAGGTATTTTAACCATGCAGAATATTCTTGAAGTTCACGGCCTGCAGACACTCTACGGCGAGAGCCATATCCTGCATGGCGTCTCCTTTGATATTAAAAGTGGAGAAACGGTCAGTATTATGGGCCGCAACGGCATGGGAAAATCCACCACCCTGAAATCGATTCTGGGGATCGCACCACCCCGCAGCGGTTCAGTGATTTACAAAGGGGAGGATATTACCCGTCTGCCTACCTGGAAACGGATGCGCCGGGATATCGCCTATGTTCCCGAGGGACGGGGGATGTTTCACAACCTGACGGTAAAAGAGCATCTGCAGATAGCAGCGCGGAAAAACTCCAGGGGTGACGCTAACTGGACCTACGATCAGGTGCTGGAGGTGTTTCCCCGTCTGACCGAACGACTGACCAATAAGGGCACTCAACTGTCTGGCGGCGAACAGCAGATGCTGGCCATCGGTCGTGCCCTGCTGACCAACCCGGACCTGCTGATCCTTGACGAAGCAACCGAGGGGCTGGCACCACTGATTCGTAAAGAGATCTGGCAGGTGATCAGACAGATTAAAGACTCTGGTGTATCCACCATCATCGTGGATAAAAACATTAAAGTACTCAATGAACTGTGCGAGAAACATATCCTGATTGTAAAAGGAAAAGTGATGTTTCAGGGGGATTCCCGATCACTTGATGACAATAAAGCGTTTATTGAACAAAGCCTGGCAGTCTAATACGATAGCGGGAGGCCTGCCTGATAATAAAGGTCTCCCGCTATAAGGAATAAAGCACTGTATGATCGACACCACGATTACGATTCCCAAAGATCAGAAACAGGGTATCAGTTCACTGGAACTGGGTTTAAAAATCCTGGAACATATCGCCGAATATGGAAAACCCATCACATTAAAAGCACTGGCTGAACTATCAGAGATGTCTCCCAGCCGGTTACATAAATATCTGGTGAGTCTGGTAAAACTGGGTTACATCAGTCAGCAGAGTGACTCAAAATATACCCTGGCCACCAGCAGTCTGAAAATCGGTATCTCAGCACTGCGCCTCATCGATCCTATTCAGAGCGCATTTTTATGTGCAGAAAAGCTGCACCGGGAATACGACCGGACCATTACCGTCGCCATCTGGAACGGCAACTACCCGCTGGTGATCAAATGGCTGGATTCCAGCCGCTCCCTTAACGTTAATATCCGTCTCGGGTCGCAACTATCCCCCTTTACCTCGGCTTCCGGACGCATATTCCTGGCGTTTCTGCCGGATCAACGACGTCAGGAGATCGTCGATGAATTTTTCGCAAACCCTCCTGCCCTGCCCAGGCATATGGGACAGCCGCTGAATAAAAGTGAGTTTATGAAACTGCTTGAGGAGATCAGGGAGGAGAAAGTCTGTCGCTTCATGCAGGACTATCTGCCGGATATCAACGTCGTCAGTGCCCCCATCTTTGATGTCGATAACAATATCAGCTCGATCATCAACCTACTCGGCCAGACCAGTGATACGCCGGTAGAAAAAGGCAGCATCTATGAGCAGGCGGTACTCCACGCCTGCCAGACAGCAACACAACAACTGAGAGGTTATAGCTGAGTTTGCATCAAAAAAGGCACCCAAATAAGGTGCCTGAATAAGGTGCCTGAACAAAGTGCCTGAATAAGCTGCCTGATGTAAGCGACTGAACGGTCGCTCACCCGACCTTGATGAGCTAGTGCCCCCTCTTCTTCAACGTTTCAGATGGCAGTTCGCCAAACATCTTGCGATATTCGCTGGAAAAACGCCCCAGATGCATAAAGCCAAAATCTAGAGCTACTTCGGTGACATTGCGACAGCCACCCTCGCCATCCTGCAACATTTTGTGCACGTGCATCAGCTTCTGCTGCTTAATATAGTGCATCGGGGTGACTGATTTATGCCGCGCGAAGATATTATAGAGCGTCCGCTGACTCACCCGGCTGAGACTGGCCAGATCATCGACCGAAAGGTCATCTTTAATATGATCCGCTATATAGCTGTCAATTGCCGAGAAGCAGTGAGGTGCCTGCTCCTCCGCGGGAATCTGAATATTATTGGAAAAGCAGTCCAGCAGTTTAACCGCCAGCAAACTGCTGTAGGGCGCCAGTTGAGAGAAGTCTGATTGCGCCGCTTCCGCTTCCATAAAGATCAGTTCGAGCAGGTGGATCAGAGAACGATGGTCAGAGGTTTTACGTACCGCATGATCAAACTTAACCCCATCCTTTGGCAGATAAGCGACCTTCTCCGCCAACGCCGAGATCATGACGCTTTTAGGGATCTTAACAATCACTTTCTCACAGTCGGCAGAGTAGTTAAGATCAACCCTGTCATTAGGGTTAAGCAGCAGAACCTCGCCAGCACGGACTCTCAGATCTTTATCCGCCAGACTCCAGTCACAAACCCCATTAGTAACAATTTGCAGATGATAGATATCTTCCAGATCGGCTGACTGAACCCTGACATTGCCACCATAGGTTATCCGCGACAGCGCCACATCGGATAGATTCCGATGCCAGATAGACGCTTTCTGATCGCACTCACCCTTTACAGATATCCGATGTGTTCCAATATGTTTGTTGACGTAATCGGATATAACCTGGGGATCCTGCGCCTGATAAATGGCGCTCCCCTGCAGCACTTCGTTAAACATCATAACTTCTCTATTTTTATTATTTATGAATCAGTTTATATATAATAAAACATCAGCTGTCAATTTACCCTCGGTTTCTGTGACTTTTACCTGAAGAATTTACATGTTAAAACGCAGACCTTCAGGTTCACCTCATATTAAAGCGATGAGTAAATATAACGCGCGGTGCAGGAGCTAATAGAAAGTAGCAATGCTGAAATAGAGAGTTTGGAAAATAGAAAGCTTGTAAGTAGAAAGCTTATGAGTAGAAAGAACAACAAACGGCAGCAAGGGAATTATGCTGGCCATAGCGATCAAAAGTAGAAGAAGACAAACAAGTGGCAATAGACGCTATCTTTTCTGATCAGGATGATCTGTAACAACGCAGCCACGACGCTATCGGGTGAATCCCGTAGCGTCATGGCTTCGTTTGCAATCGTCGCGCTGTTTATACGCTCGGTAGCAGTTGCTCCGGCATGTACGCGTTATAAACCCCACTCTGAATCAGCTGCTTGGCATTTTCGATATCCGGTGAGAAGTAACGGTCCTTATCATAGAAAGGCACTACTTCACGCAGCTGTGCCTTAGCGGCTTCGACCCGCTCTGATGACTTCAGCGGTGCCCGGAAATCGACACCCTGACAAGCCGCCAGCAGTTCCACCGCCAGAATACCCGCGGTGTTATCCGCCATATCCTTTAACCGGCGAGCGGCGTAAGTGGCCATCGACACATGATCTTCCTGATTGGCGGAGGTTGGCAGACTGTCAACGCTGGCGGGATGTGCCAGTGACTTGTTCTCAGAGGCCAGTGCTGCACCGGTCACCTGGGCGATCATAAAACCAGAGTTAACGCCGCCATTATTTACCAGAAACGGTGGCAACTTACTCAGATTGGAGTCGATCAACAGCGCCATGCGCCGTTCAGACAGTGAACCTATCTCAGCGATGGCCAGCGCCAGATTATCGGCCACCATGGCAACCGGTTCGGCATGAAAATTACCGGCAGAGATAAACTCGTCGGTTTCGATAAACACCAACGGATTATCAGACACCGCATTGGCTTCTACCAGCAGGACTTCTGACGCCTGACGAATCTGTTGCAGACAAGCCCCCATGACCTGAGGCTGACAGCGAAGTGAATAGGGGTCCTGAACTTTCTCACACCCTTCATGGGAATCGCCAATGTCGGAACGCTCCCCCAGCAGATGACGGTAGGCGGTAGCTGCATCGATCTGCCCCTGTTGCCCGCGCACTTCATGTACCCGGGGATCAAACGGCCGACGGCTACCCAGTGCCGCTTCCACAGACAGGGATCCGGATATAATCGCCGCGGCAAACAGATCTTCGGCGGCAAACAGCCCCTGCAGTGCAAATGCGGTAGACGCCTGCGTACCATTCAACAATGCCAATCCCTCTTTAGGTGCCAGAGCGATCGGCTCAAGTCCGGCGATCCGCAGGCCCTCGGCGCCAGACATGCGCTCACCTTTGTAAGTCACTTCACCTTCACCCAGCAGTACGGTGCTCATATGTGCCAGTGGCGCCAGATCGCCGGAGGCTCCTACCGAACCTTTCTGCGGGACACAGGGGTAAACTTCAGCATTAACCAGTTTGATCAGCGCTTCTATAATTTCCAGACGGATCCCGGAAAAACCCCGTGCCAGCGAGTTGATCTTCAGGGTCATCATCAGCCGTACAGTCGATTCTGCCATGAGTTCACCTACACCCGCAGCATGGGACAGAACAATACTGCGCTGTAACAGCGCCAGATCTTCAATGGCGATACGGGTATTTGCCAGCAGACCAAAGCCGGTGTTGATCCCATAGACAACCCGCCCCGCTTCGATGACCCGTTCAACCGCCGCACTACTGGCATGAATCCTTTCATGACAGGCAGGATCGAGAGACAGCGACACCGGCTCATGGTTAATTCGGCGTAATTCAGCCAGGGAGAGATGCCCCGGGTTAACAGTAAGTTGATACATCAGGATAGTTCCTAAAAAATATTTATCGACTGCATCACATCAGGCCCGACGTCGATCAGGCCCAATGAGCAATACACTATCAGTTATAGTTGATTTTTTATCTGTTCAGCATCGGCAGATCCAGCCCCTGCTCCCGGGCGCAATCGATGGCAATATCATAACCGGCATCCGCATGACGCATCACGCCGGTGCCCGGATCATTGCGCAGCACCCGCGCCAGGCGTTTTTCCGCAGCCTCAGTACCATCCGCAACAATGACCACGCCCGCGTGCTGACTAAAGCCCATGCCTACACCTCCGCCATGATGCAGCGACACCCAGGTGGCTCCACCCGCAGTATTCAACAGGGCATTCAGCAACGGCCAGTCGGACACCGCATCGGAGCCATCCAGCATCGCTTCGGTTTCCCGGTTGGGACTGGCTACCGAACCTGAATCAAGGTGATCCCTGCCGATTACCACCGGCGCTTTCAACTCTCCATTTCTGACCATCTCGTTAAATGCCAGCGCCAGGCGCTGACGATCCTTCAACCCTACCCAGCAGATCCGCGCCGGCAGCCCCTGAAAAGCGATCCGTTCACGGGCCATATCCAGCCAGTTATGCAGATGCGGATCATCCGGAATCAGCTCTTTCACTTTCTGATCAGTTTTATAGATATCTTCCGGATCACCGGACAACGCTACCCAGCGGAAAGGACCGATCCCCTCACAAAACAGCGGCCGGATATAGGCGGGTACAAATCCGGGGAAGTCGAAGGCGTTCTCAACGCCTTTTTCAAAGGCCATCTGACGGATATTGTTACCATAGTCCGTCGTCGCCGCCCCCTGACTTTGCAGAGCCAGCATCGCCCGCACCTGAACCGCCATCGACTCTTTTGCCGCATCGACCACCGCCGCTTCATCTTTCAGGCGCATCTGCGCTGCGTACTCCAGCGTCCAGCCCTTCGGCAGATAGCCGTTCAACGGATCATGGGCACTGGTCTGGTCCGTCACCACGTCGGGTGTGATACCCCGTTCAACAATCTCCGGGAAGATATCCGCGCAGTTGCCCAGCAATCCCACCGAAACCACTTCGCCCTTCGCTTTAGCGCTGGCGATCATATCCAGCGCTTCATCCAGGGTATAGGCTTTTTTGTCGACATAGCGGGTTCGCAGACGGAAATCGATGCGGGTCTCATCACATTCAACCGTAATACAGGAGAACCCGGCCATGGTTGCCGCCAGGGGCTGAGCCCCCCCCATTCCCCCCAGACCACCGGTCAGTACCCAGCGGCCAGAGGCATCACCCCCAAAGTGCTTTTTCGCCATTGCGGCAAAGGTCTCGTAGGTCCCCTGCACAATCCCCTGCGAACCGATATAGACCCATGATCCCGCGGTCATCTGGCCGTACATCATCAGGCCCTGCTTATCCAGTTCATTGAAGTGTTCCCAGGTCGCCCAATGGGGCACCAGATTGGAGTTGGCGATCAGTACCCGGGGAGCATCCGCATGGGTTTTAAACACCCCCACCGGTTTACCGGACTGAATCAGCAGCGTTTCATCCTCTTCCAGTCGCTGCAGCACTTCAATAATTTTGTCATAACACGCCCAGTTGCGTGCTGCACGACCGATACCGCCGTAAACCACCAGATCCTCCGGCTTCTCGGCAACATCCGGATGCAGGTTGTTCATCAGCATCCGCATCGGCGCTTCGGTCAGCCAGCTTTTACAACTCAGCTCAGTTCCGGTCGGCGCTTTAATAAGGCGATTGGCGTCGTGACGGCTATCATTCATTTTTCTTATCCTCGTTTAACAATACAGTGGAACAGACGCGCAGAAACGCGTGCGGTCCGGTTATCGATATCAAATTCAGGGTTGTATTCGGCAACATCGGCCAGTTTCAGTTTGCCGGTTGCGACAATCGTTGCGATCAGGGGCTCCAGTATCTCCAGCCCTACCCCCCGGGCGGCGGGAGCACTGACACCGGGAGCGACCGCTGCAGGCAGCACATCCAGATCAATTGTCAGATAGAGCTGATCGCAATCAGCCATAAACTGTTGCAGCAAATGGGTAGTTTCAGTCAGCCGAGTAATATCCAGCTCGCTGTCCTTACGGTAAGTCACATTCAACTGATCAGCCCGCTGAAACAGCGCGGCGGTGTTCGACATCTCACTGACACCGAGACAGCAGTACTTAAACGGCCAGTTATTCGCCTGACACTGTTGCGCAATCTGATAAAACGGCGTGCCAGAGCTACAGCCGTTGCTATCCGGACGCAGATCGAAGTGAGCATCAAAGTTGATAATGCCGATATTAGGCCTGCTGCCGGATGTTTCACTCTGCCGCTGCAGATAGTGGTTCAATCCGCTCCAGCTGCCATAAGCAACCTCATGCCCCCCGCCCAGTACAAACGGAAAGTGACCTGCGCTCAGACAATCCTGCACCTGATCAGCCAGCGCCTGATGGGCCGCTTCTAACTCATCGCCCTCGCATACCACATTACCGGCATCCCAGGCCGGTCGGGAGACAGGCCAGGGCAGACTGGCCAGCGCACTACGCAGCAGATCCGGTGCCCGGCGAGCGCCAACACGGCCCCGGTTTCGGCGCACTCCTGCATCGCTGCAAAAACCGATAATCGCCACACTGTCAGCGGTCTCAGCCGCAGTTCCGGCAGTCAGCGGTTGAATCTGCTGATGCAGACGATTGGCCAGTTCTGGCAGCTCTTCCGTATCGATACGGCCTTTCCAGATAGCATCAAACGCCGTTGAGTATTCAGACATGGGTTACCTCCCCGGCGACAATTCGCTGGCGGATCGGATTGACGCCAAACTGACAGGCCAGCTCAGCCGGATGAGCGATATCCCAGAGCACCATATCCGCCAGCATCCCCTCACGGAGCATGCCAATATCCGCAGCTGAACCGAGAGCCTGCGCCCCATGACGGGTAACCCCGTTGAGCGCCTCTTCCGGCGTCAGGCGAAACAGTGTGCAGGCCATATTCATCATCAGCTGCAGAGATGCCAGCGGTGAGGAGCCGGGATTCAGGTCGGTGGCAATGGCCATCGGTACCCGATAGTTACGCAACAGTTCGATTGGCGGCAGCTTTGTTTCGCGCAAGAAATAAAAGGCACCGGGCAGGAGAGTTGCGACGGTGCCCTGCCCGGCCATCGCTTTAACCCCCGCCTCATCTAACCACTCCAGATGATCAGCCGACCAGGCACCATAACGGGCCGCCAGTTCTGCCCCGTGCAGATTACTTAATTGCTCTGCATGGGCATGAATACCCAAGCCGTGCTCGCAGGCAGCCCGGAACACCCGATCACACTGGGCCGGCGTAAAGGCGATGCTTTCGCAGAACACATCCACCGCATCAGCCAGCCCTTCACGGGCCGCGGCAGGAATCAATTCATGACACACCAGATCGATATAGCCCTCGGCATCATCGCGAAACTCTGGTGGCAGCGCATGGGCACCCAGCAACGTTGTCGACACCCTGACCGGGTTTTGCTCAGCCAGCTGTTTAGCCGCCCGCAGCATATTGAGTTCAGCCGCAAGGCTGAGACCGTAGCCAGACTTAATCTCGACCGTGGTCACCCCTTCCGCCATCAATGCTTGCAGGCGGGGCTGCGACAGCTCAACCAGCTCTTCAACCGTCGCGTTACGGGTGGCGTTAACCGTGGACAAAATACCGCCGCCCTGACGGGCAATCTCGGCATAACTCACACCCAACAGGCGCTGTTCAAACTCCTCAGCACGATTGCCGGCATAGACAAGATGGGTATGCGCATCGATCAGGCCTGGTGTCATCCAGCCGCCCCGGGCATCGATCAGCTCAGCGGTCACAGCCTTCAGATCCAGCCCAGACATCGGTGCAATGGCCACGATCTGCCCGTCCCGGACTCCGACCGCCTGATCTTTCAGGCCGCCATAGGGCGCTTCGATGTTTGGATCCATCGTTGCACAGTTGACGTTGATCCAGATTTTTTCACAGCGATTGAACACAAAAACACCTCAGACATACTTTGTATATACATATATATACCATTACAAAATCTGAGAGCCAAACTATTTTTATTAATACTCCTGAGATTAATCCTGAATAAAAATTGATATGACGGAATAATTTCTTATAAACAACTGAAAAATATGATTTTTAATTAACTAAACATGACTACAAAATTCTTGCTGCCCCGCCTGAATCAGACACAAAAAAATTGCATGACAGAGCGCTGCATAGGTCTGAGCCTATGTATAGACATAAGAAGCAAAGCTTTGTGAATCTCTGATATAGGCCCCAATGTAAACAATAGGGATAACGATAAAGAGAGATACCGCATGGAGGGATGAACAATGCGGTAATCGCTGATCGGTGCTTCAGGCTAACAAATGAAAGGGATCGCCAGCCGCAACAGAAAACTCAGATACCCGGTGATGCCAGCGAACGTAGCTTATAACGGGTGCCAGGATAGGTCAGGCAGGCGAAACTGACCAGACGATCATCGGACCAGGTGCGACGGTTGACCAGCAGACAGGGGGTATTGGCGTCGATCTCCAGCAATTGCTGTACATTCGAATCTGGCAGAATCGCTTCAACGATATGCTCGACATTGGAGACCGGATACATTTTTGACAAATATTCGTGGGGCGTACCGGCGGTGAAATCCTGATTCAGATAATCCGGCAGCAGGCGTGCAATAACAAAACGGTTTTCCAGTTGAATGGGCAGATCGTTTTCCCGATGCACGATCACTGAGCGATACAAAGAGGTACCCACCGGAACGCCCATCTGCATCGCGATCACCTCATCCGCAACTGCGTCCTGCAGTTTGATGACCGAACAACTGTAACGATGACCCCGCTGTACCACCTCTTCAGCGATATTGCGGATATCCACCAGCGGTGATTCCGCTTTAGCATCGGTGACAAAAGTACCCATGCCCGGATAGCGCACTAACAGGTTTTCCTGCACCAGGTCCCTGATCGCTTTGTTCACCGTCATCCGGCTGACCTCAAACTGTTTCGCCAGCTCAACTTCTGCAGGGATTTTACTGCCAGAGGTATAGGTCCCCTGCTTGATGCCATCCAGAATATAGCCTTTGATCTGCTGGTAGCGTGGTCTGTTGCTCACAAGCTCCCTCATCACGGTGCAAAAAAATTGATTGTATCCATTCAGACCTGAGTTGTCAGATTTACTTGATCATGAAGATATTCGGGCAGTTCCCACACACCGATCTGACTCACCATACGCAGTGGATCCCTGATGATTCAAAATCAACAGATTTCAAATTGCGATTCGACGTCGAAACGTTCATCATATAGGCCGTTTTTAACTGTTGACGGTATAGATGCAACCATGAGTAATTTCACCGACGTTTCCTTTCTGAACACTGTTTTTGGCAATCAACTGGGCAACATGAATAATCCGGATTGGGAAAAGGCCGGTAAACAGCTGCACCTGATCCAGGAGGAACTGGCGGAACTGGTTGAGGGGATTCAGAACAAAGATATGTCTGAAGTGCGGGATGCAGTTGCTGACATACTGGTTGTCACTTACGGCATGGCCCATGTGCTGGGTATTGATGCCGATAAAGATATGGCCGCGGTTCAGGAAAGCAACCTGTCTAAACTCTGTAAAACCGAAGCGGAGATCGAGGAAACCCTGGCCTATTACCGTACGGAGATCGGTCTGAATGTATACAGCGGCGGTGAACTGCCTAAAGCCTTTATCAAGTCATCTGAAGATCAGACCGGCAAAGATGGCAAGTTCTACCCTGCCCATAAGTTTCTTAAATGCATCAACTGGCACGAGCCAAAGCTTGTATAAGCCATATATAAGCAACCAGTATAAAGCAGCCTGACTGAAGAGCGCAGCAGATAGCGCTTATTCAGTTAGGGCGATGCTTTAAACAGCCAAAAACGGTGCACCTATGCACCGTTTTTTTATCTCTGAAATAAGCGTCGGAATATATAACTGACCAGTGTGGTTAAGCCGACTTTTTACGTCTGACAGGTGTCCGTTTCTTGCCAGTGGTCGTTTGCTTAGCAGCAGTTTTCTTAGCGGCAGGCTTTTTCGCCGCAGAGCCCGTGCGGGTTCGACTGGTTCTCCGTTTCTTAGGCGCAGGACTTAAGGCTTTCAGCGTATCAGGAATCACCACCTCTGCCGACTGAGCAATTAATCCATGTAACCGCTGGGTCAGCGGCTCCATAAAGCTGCTGTAACTGCTTTCCTGCTGACTGATCCTGCTCAGTTCGGATTCCCAGAGCGCGGTCATATCCGGCGTGGTGGCGCTCTCTGGCAGACAATCAACCAATGCACGTCCCACCGTGGTGGAACGGATTGTTTTCCCCTCTCTGACAAAAAAACCACGGGTAAACAGCAACTCGATGATACCTGCCCGGGTTGCTTCGGTGCCCAGTCCATCGGTCTCTTTCAACACTTTACGGACTTCCGGGTCGGCAACATAACGGCTGATACCGGTCATCGCGGCCAACAGAGTTGCATCGGTGAAATACTTGGGTGGTTGCGTATTTTTCTCTTCCAGCAGACCATCAACGCATTGTAACGGTTGTCCTTCTGCTAATACTGGCAGCAGACTATGTTTTGCTTCAGATGTGGACAGCAGTAATTTCCAACCAGAGTGCAACGTCTGATGGGCGGTTGCTATAAACTGCCCCCCTGCAATCGTCAGATCAACCCGGGTATCGTCATACTCATAGGGCGCCATAAACTGGGCCAGATAGTAGCGGCTCACCAGCTCATATAACTGGCGTTCCTGCTGACTCAGCGAGGCAAGATTTGCCTGCCGGGTGGTCGGTATAATCGCGTGATGGGCACTGACTTTCTTATCGTTCCAGGCCGATGAACGGCGGGCGGCATCGATTTGAGGCAAAAACTCAGTCAGTGTCTGCAGATTAGCGCCAATCGCGCTGATCACTTCCCCCGCCTGCCGGTGATGTTCCTCAGGGAGATAGCGGCAATCTGAACGGGGATAGGTCAGCAGTTTATGCCGTTCATACAGCGACTGACAGGTGTCCAGTACAGCTTTAGCGCTCATACCGAAACGCTTCGCTGCCTCTATCTGCAACGCCGACAGATTAAAAGGCAGGGGCGCATTTTCCTTCTTACGCTTCTGGGTAAGTTTTACCAGCTCTGCGGGCTGCCCTTTGATCCGCGAAATCACATTTTCAGCGAGTTTGCGGTTTAATACCCGCCCCTCTTCATCCTGATAGGGCTGGCAATTTTCACTGGGCTTCCAGCGCGCTTTGAACTGTTCCCCCGCCTCAGTCTCAATCACCGCCTGCACCTCATAAAACGGCTTTGAAACAAAGTTCTCGATCTCTTTATCTCGCCGGACAACCAGACCCAGAAGTGGCGTCTGCACCCGGCCAACCGACAACACGCCGTTATAGCCAGCCTTGCGCCCCTGAATACTGTATGCCCGGGTCAGATTAATGCCGTAGATCCAGTCCGCGCGAGAGCGCGCCAGCGCCGATACAGATAACGGTATAAATTCAGCATTAGATTTAAGGCTCCCCAGCGCAGCGCTCACCGCCTTAGGGTTGAGATCACTAATTAATAGCCGCTGTGCAGTTCGTTTCTTGGTTTCACTGGCCCCCAGATAGTTGATCACCTCATCCACCAGCAGTTGCCCTTCCCGGTCAGGGTCGCCCGCATGTATAAGCTGTTTCGACTGCCGAATCAGTTTACGCAACACCGCGAGCTGTGAACGGGTCTGGCTGCGGGGCTTTAACTTCCACTCATCGGGAATAATCGGCAGGTGTTCAAAGCGCCAGGGTTTAAAATCGGGATTGTAGTCCGCAGGATCAGCCTGCTCCAGCAGATGCCCAAGGCACCAACTGACACAGTCGCCGTTGCCCAGCTCGATATAGCCTTCGTGTTTTTTATGGGGCTTGGGTAAAACATCAGCGATCGCCCGGGCGAGGCTGGGCTTCTCTGCAATGTATAGGATCATGTCGGAAGAAATACTGGTTAAATATACAGATACGTTATCTCAATATTCACAGAGACACCAGACTCCAGGGATAAAAAAAAGCAGCTAAGCTGCTTTTTGTTGGTTTGACTCGAGATAAGTCTGTTCGAGATAGTGGATTATATCTGAGGACTCGTACATCCAGCTGACGTTGCCTTCACCTTCATCAATTCTCAGACAGGGCACTTTTAACTTACCGCCCCCCTCAAGTAGCTCATTGCGATACTGCTCAACATTTTTAGCATCACGCAACTCAATGTTGAGGCTATTACGACGTAGTGAACGACGCACTTTAACGCAGAAAGGGCATGCTTCGTACTGATAGAGGGAGAGGTTAGTTGTGCGCAGGTCAAGTGCACGCTGCTCCTCTGGTGCTCGTTTAAACGGACGGGGACTGAAAATGAAGTTCAACAGCAGGATAATTCTGCCCAGAAACCAACGAATAAATGACACTTTAATAACTCCTAAATACGGGTCTGATGACAACCCATTAATTCGGGCCAGATTATACCACTACCTTTGAAAATTATTTCCCTATAAAAAACAGGGCTTAAATAGCATCATATTGATTGTATAATGTTAAATTATTACTACAATTCGCTGAACTTATCTTTCGCTTGCAGGTCTACCCTGTCCAGCTTTACCTGAAAACCAGGTTTCGGTTTTAGGGGGGGGAAAGCTGAACGTCTATACAAACAGGAAGAACATGAATTCGTTAAACCGACTCCCGAAGAAAACATTGGTCGCGGGACTTTTCGCGATGGCACTGACAACATCGTCTCACGCTGCTAACTATATCAGTGACGACGTCTATACCTTCTATCACGGAGGGCCGGGAACAGAATACCGGATTACCGGCAGGATCCGCAGCGGTACCCCGGTAACAGTGTTAAGCCGCAACGAGAAAACCGATTTTATTCAGATTAAAACACCCAGCGGCAAGGTGGGCTGGATGCCTGCGGATAAAATCTCATCGGGTACCAGCCTTGCAGACCGTTTTCCCAAGTTGCAGGAACAACTGAAACAGAACGAAGCCGATCTGGCCGCTCAGGCTGAAGAGATTGCGGCACTGAAGCAACAAAACCAGACACTTGCGGGTGAGAATGCCGGAAATGCCGGCAAAGTGTCCGCCCTGGAAGAGGAGATTGTCGGTCTTAACAGAACCATCAACGGTATGGATGAAAGCAATCTGATGCGCTGGTTCACCTATGGCGGACTGGTTGCGTTTGGTGGTTTACTGTTGGGGCTGATGATCCCTTATCTGCCAAAACGCCGGAAGCGGCATGACACCTGGTAACAGCTATTTTACAACCCCGTTAACTGCGGGGTTATAATGATTCAGCGATAACAGGATCAGGATCAAAAAAGGGTGGCTTCAGGCCACCCTTTTTTATTTAAAGCTAAACCGGTATGAAGCTAAATTTGTATAAAGCTAAGCTGAAGCGTCTAAGGGATCGTCTTCAAGCCGCTCTGCAATCGCTCTTCGAGGCACTCGACTAACTGATCATCGGTATCCCTGAGACGCCGGCTGAGGTCCCGCGCCATATTCATGAATATCAGAACATACTGTTCCGGATCGGCCTGATAGACTGAAAACAGTTGATCCGCCTTAATCTCTACTGCACGACAGGGTTCCATCGCCTTCACTATACCGCTGCGGGGATAAACCCCCAGCAGGGCCATGGCACCAAAGCACTCACCCGGTAAAAAAGCGCGGATCTTATACTGTTCACCTGAGCTGCTTACCTTGAACAGGGCCGCACTACCAGACTCGACAATAAACGAGGAATCCCCCCGTTCACCCTCAAGAAAAAACGGTTCGCCTGCCTCACGCTCAACGTAATGACTACCTTCAAGGATCAGCTTAACGATATCTTCACGCAATCCACCAAATACCGGCATATCTTTAAGCCGGTGGATCGGAATATTTTCTGGCACAGTGTTACCCGTTCATCTCGTTGTATCTATCATTTTAAACCAAGATTGCTCCAACGATAACCTCTGTCTATCTAAAACATTAAAAAAGGCAATTGGTGTTGCACTTGGTAAACTGTTCAAATACATTCAAACAGATTTAAGGAGAGCAGGATATGCAACGAATTACTATATTTGGCCGTAAAGGCTGTGGCTTTTGTACCCGTGCGAAACAACTATGTGAAATGAAAAATCTGGATCACCGCTACATCGATATCCACGAAGAGGGTATCACCAAGCAGGATCTGGAAAAAACTGTCGGCAAACCGGTTGATACCGTCCCACAGATCTTTCATGGCCAGGAGCATATCGGTGGTTTTACCGAGTTTGCAGCGTTCGTTGATGAGCAGGAAGCCAAGGCCTGAAACTAGCACCCGTAAGTCCCGGGGGACCGCCAAAGACGCCAGCTTAAACCGCTGGCTCTCTCTGTCCGCCGGTGACTTCCCTTCATCAGCGCGTCCGTTGTCGCATGTAACACAAACTTCGCTTTAGCCCTGGTAATACCCGTATAGATCAGCTCGCGGGTTAATAACGGCGTTTCCTCCGCAGGCAGTATCATTACCACCGTTTCGAACTCTGACCCCTGACTCTTATGTACGGTCATAGCATATACCGTCTCATGCTTGGGTAAGCGTCCGGGAAGTACCCCCTTCATCGACCCATCAGGCAGCTCAAAC
Source organism: Amphritea atlantica (assembly GCF_900111095.1). Lineage (GTDB taxonomy): Bacteria > Pseudomonadota > Gammaproteobacteria > Pseudomonadales > Balneatricaceae > Amphritea > Amphritea atlantica. The sequence goes on from NZ_FOGB01000003.1 coordinate 209,558, forward strand.
CAGACTCTGAGTTTGCCATCCGGGTCTGCAACGGTAATACCAATATCACCATTATACAGCCCCAGTTGATAGTCATTACGGCTGATCATCACCGGACGCCCAGCGTACCAGGCTCCCGTCACGCTGATCAGGTTCTGTCGCTGCAGTTGCGCTTCTATCGCCTGGTTGAGCCCCTCCACACCGTATACTCCCTGACGCACCACCGCCAGCAACTGGATCTGATTAAACGCTTGCAGCAGTTGCTGCGGCGGTTCACCACCCTGCATTCGTTTCAGATAATCGGAGTAGCCACTGGCAACCTCAGCCACCATCTGCTGATAACCATCTTCAGACAGAGGTACAAAGCCGATATCCTGCCAGTTTTCACTGAACAAACGGACCGCCGCCTCTGCTTCTCCGCGGTTAACGGCCCGGGCTAGCTGACCAATACCGCTGTGTTCATCAAAACGATAACTTTTTCGCAGCAGCGCCAGCGCATCGGCAACCGGATTGTTTCCCGCAGCGGAGGGAGGCGTGGAGAGCGAGCACACCTGTTGCAGATAGCTCAGTTGCACCGGGCTGTAGCAGAGCTCACTAGACCCCTCCTGCTGTTGCCAGGCACAGATATCTCCCAGCACACTGCCCGCCTCGACCGATGCCAACTGATCCCGGTCACCGATCATAACCAGTTGAGCGTGCTCAGGCAGCGCATCCAGCAGACGATAGATCATCGGCAGATCGATCATTGACGCCTCATCCACCACCAGCAGATCAAGATGCAACGGGTTGTCCCGGTTATGACGGAAATTTTTACTGTCAGGCCGCGACCCCAGCAGGCGATGCAGCGTAACCGCCTGATCCGGGAGCATCGCCCGCACCGCCTCAGTGACAGGTAACCCCTGCTGGGCACGCCCAAGAGACTCACTCAGCCGCGCCGCGGCTTTTCCGGTGGGTGCCGCCAGGCGAATCAGGGGAGCACGCCCCTGCCGGGCACTGAATAGCTCTGCATAGAGACAGAGTAAACGCGCTACCGTTGTCGTTTTGCCGGTTCCAGGGCCACCGCTGATAACACTGAATCGACGGCTCAGCGCTACAGCAACGGCAACCTGCTGCCAGTCGGTCTCACCCGCCGCGGAGGCATTGAACAATCGCTGCAAAGCGGTGCTGATGGTATCGATTGCAACGCGGTCGAAAGTAACCGGCTGCGTCAGTGTTTGAATCCGTCTGGCCACCTGGGTCTCATAGTGCCAGTAGCGATACAGATAGAGACGACCGTTGTTGTACACCAGTGGCGTTTCATTCTGACCATCGGAGATCACCGCAAACGACAGTAAATGTTCTGCCGACAAATCCCCTAACAGCCCTTTGGCGTGCTCCCTTAAGGAAACCGGCCAGCTCTCTGTCAGCGTGGCACAGTTATCCAGAGGCAGACAGACTTCGCCCCGCCCTAATTGAAGACTGACCAGAACAGCCAGCAGCGCCAGCTGTTCACTACTATGACTGTCAGGATTATCCTGCCGTTCTTCATCCCGGATGAAACGCCCAAACTGAAGATCCAGCGGTCTGATTAACTGTAACTGACGTAACTGCTGTAACAACGCCATCACAGGCCCTCCCTGAACAACCGGTCCAACTGTTCCACCAGCTCAACCGCTGGACGACAATGAAATACGCCACTGTCGGGAGTTCCCGCTCGCATACCCCGCAAAAACAGATAAAACACCCCGCCAAAATGCTGCTCGTAACGGTAGTCGGGTTTGCGGCTTTGCAACAGGCGGTGCAGCGCCAGCGTATAGAGCTGGTATTGCAGATCGTAACGGTGATCGATCATCGCGCTGCCCAATGCCTGACCACTGTACAGTTCTGGCCGGTTTCCCAGATGGTTGGATTTATAATCAAGAATGTAATAGCGCCCCTGATATTCAAAGACCAGATCGATAAAGCCTTTCAGCATCCCCTGAAGGGTTTCAAATGCTAAAGCGCCCGCCTGGCGGGAGAGTGGATCATACTCCCGGATAATCTGATTCAGCCGGACCGCATCCAGACCTTTGCTGGGCAGCATAAACTCCATCTCCACCAGCCGCTGGCGGTTGCCAATATCGGCCAGCCGGGGCGCAGGCTGATCACTATTCAGATCGCTATCTGCCAGTGGTGTGTAGAGCACATCATCCAGCAACTGTTGTAACACCGGTATCCAGCGCTGCTCATACCCGGCTATCTGGCACTTCTGTTCCAGCAGTGCCTCTAAACCGTTGCGGTGGTCGGTAAAATCGATCGATTCAAACAGCTCGTGCAGGAAGGTACCCGCCTGCGCGCCTTTGGGAAAACTGAAAATATCATCAACCGCTTCAACCGGCTCAGCTTCGGGAACATTTTTCTCATCGATCACCTCCAGATCCAGTCCGGGCAGCGGCGGTGCACTGCTATGATGACTCACCAGCGCGGAGTAACTGGAGATCCGCCAGTCCCGTTTGAGACGACGTGAAAAACGGCGCGCCTCACAATGAGGTACAGGCGCCTCGGGCAGATCGAACAGTCCCCGCTGCTGCTCACCATCCGGAGGCGTAGCAACACTGATCTGCTTATCATTACAGAGCTGTTGCAACCGTTCCTGCAGATCATTATCGTTATCCGCCCCCCTGAGTAACAGATACCCCAGCGCCGTGCGGTGCAAACCACTTTTGCGGGACTGTCCATCAGCAATACTGGCCAGTCCGATATAGCAGCCATACACCGAACGGGTCAGGGCGACATAGAGTAACCGCAGATCTTCAGCCAGCCTCTCCTTATCCGCCAGCGCCAGGCTATCCGGGTCTTTTGGCTGCAGATTGAAACAGAGGCGATCATTCTGATCATGGAACAGAGGCTCACGGGCTTTCTTAAAGGTGCAGGCAAAGGGCAGATAGACCAGCGGGTATTCCAACCCCTTACTTTTGTGCACCGTAATCACTGTCACCAGCCCCGAATCACTTTCCAGTCGCAGCCGCTGCTCCTCACTTTCACCGTTGGGGTTGCTCAACTGATCACTGTACCAGCGCAACAATGCCGCGATACCTTCCTGCTCCATACTCGCCCGCTGCAGAATCTCCCCCAGATGCAGAAGATCGGTCAGACGGCGCTCTCCCTGAGGTTGCTGCTGCAGGGTTTCAGCCAGTTGACGCTGACGCATCAGGCGCCGCAACATCGGCAACACACCCAGTTGCAACCACTTGTCACGGTAATCGCTGAACTCGTCGATCAGTTGCTCCCACTGCTGTTCATCGGTACTTAACTGGTCCAGCCAACTGGCCGGATAGTTGAGCAACGAAGTCGCCAGCGCAGCGCGTAAACAGCTCTCATCCTGTGGTTCTGCCACCGCTTGTAACAGCAGTAGCAGATCAAACGCTTCACGGCTGCTGAATACACTGTCCCGGCCACTCAGATAGACACTGTTGATACCCCGGTCTGACAACGCCTCCATAACCGCCGACGCCTCACCCCGGTTACGCACCAGAATAGCGATATCGCGGGCTTGCAGAGGTTGATCCCCAATCAGTGCAGCCCCCTCTGCGGCGGCCCGCAATTTATCATCAACATCGCAGGCACAGCCTTGCGCCATCTGTTGCAGATAGTCCTGCCTGGAGACAAAGGCTTCGCCGGAATACCAGAACTGCAACGCCGCCGGTTGTCGGCCATGGAGAGTGAAAGGGGTTTTATCCGCCCTGCCCGCCTCTTTAACCGGCAGAAAGGGGATATCATCGTTATAGATAAAGGGGGAATCACAGTGGCTGAACAGCTGATTGACCGAGGCGATCATCGCTTTGGATGAACGCCAGTTGGTCTCCAGTGTGTAGTGATCTGCCACTTCTCTGCGTGCTTTAATATAGGTGAAAATATCAGCCCCGCGGAAACCATAGATCGCCTGTTTAGGATCACCAATCATAAACAAGCCATTGTCCGGGCCCGGCGGATAGAGCGTGCTGAAAATACGGTACTGCAGCAGATCGGTATCCTGAAACTCATCGATCATCGCTACCGGAAACTGTTTGCTGATCGCGGCCGCCAACAGACCGCTATGGTCCTGCTGTAAAGCGGCATCCAGCTGACTCAGCAGATCGTCAAATGAGAGCAGCCGGTAATCCTGCTTGAGCTTATGAAACCGGGTCTCTATCTGTTGCCGGATAAAGGTTAGCAGTAGCTCTCGCAGCGGCAGACGGTGTTCAAAAAACGCGTCACACAGGGCGAACAGAGGGTGTTCAGGGACCGCTTTACCCGCCGCTGTTTTTTCCGCCAGACGCGATTGACAAAACTTACTGATCTCGGTTTCCGGCACATTGCGGGTTTCGCCGCGGGCATAGCTATAGATCGCATCAAGCCAGTTGGGCACTGAGGCTTTGCGATAGCTGTTTTTATTAACCCCGGAGGCCTGAATCAGCTCCGCCAGATCGACATCAGCACGTTCCAGATGGTCCAGCCACTGCTGACGGAAATCCGCTAGCCAGCGCTGACTTTGCTGCCATTGCTGCTGCAGGTTAGCGGTATCAAGCACGGGGATCAGTTGCAGTTCCGGCCGTCCTAACAGCGGCCGGAGCTCGCCCTGCAGTTTATCCGGCCCGGGCCAGAGCTGCTGAATCGCTTCACTCAGTTCATTATCTGCGGGGTAGATCAGCTCACGCCAGCAATCCAGCAGTGCCTGGCGCAACAATGGGCCGGTGTCGGTGATCAGTTCAGTTTCAAACAGACTGCCACTCTCAAATGCATGCTGGCGCAGCATCCGCTGACAAAAACCATGGATGGTAAAGATAGCCGCTTCATCCATCTGTCGGCTGGCATACTCTAGCAACCGGGCGGAACGCTGCAGATCGCTCTGCTGCTCAGCCAACTGCTGTAAAAAAGGATCGCGGGTTTCTGCGCCGCGGAACACCAGATAAGCCTCCTGGATACGGCTGCGAATCCGGTCCCGTAACTCCTCAGTTGCCGCTTCGGTAAAAGTTACCACCAGGATCTGATCAACCCGCAGCGCCGATTCTGCCTCATCACTGCCCAGCAGTAAGCGCAGATATAGCGCGGTAATGGTATAGGTTTTACCGGTACCCGCGCTGGCCTCGATGAGACGCCGCCCCGACAGCGGGAAGCGGATAGGATCAAGAATCGTCACCTCACTCATCATCAGCCTCCCTGTCACCCTGCTGTAAAGCCTGTGCTACTGGCTGGTAGAGTAACTCTGCCAGCGCCACAAAACGGGGCCCCAGTGCGCTGTAATCGGGGTAGACCCGGTTAATATAGAGGTCACGGGATTCCCCCATCTGCGTATAAGGGTCGATATTGAAACACTTCTGCGCTTCCATCACAGCGCGCTCCTCATCCTTTTCCAGACGCTTCGACTCCAGTATCCAGGAAGTATCCGCGGGCAGTGGCAAAGGCTCACAAAACCCCTGACGATAGGCGTTCAGCCACTCCTGCAGATAATCCAGTGCGTTCCCCTGATCAAGAGGATCAAACCAGTGGCGACCATTAAGTCCGAAAAAGTATGATTGCAGCGGATAGCCGCTGGCCGATAACACCAGATGCTCAAGCCATAACTGCACGATATCGCGCCCCTTGGCGTTCGCCGCCCGGTAACGCACCAGACCGCCTGAGTGCACTGCCGTTAGCCAGCCATTCAGTGCGACACCAGCGATATCCAGCTGGCACTCAATCCGACCGGGCTGATCGATATGGGGCCGGATTTTATCCGCCATCTCCTGGCAGTCCTGGCGCAGTTTTCGGGTTTGCAACTCAGCCGCAATACCCACCGGCAACAGTCCGGACGCGCTGATCCGTTCAAAATATTGACTCTGCTGCTCATTGATAGCGGCATCCAGCAAGCGCTGTTTCAACTGATAGAGGGTCAGACCATCAAGCTGGAATGGCTCTTCATCCTGCAACTCAACCGAAGAGCTATTGAAAAAAACTTTCAGACGTCGCTGGAAGAAGTGCCTGACCGGATTGCGGGCGAACGCGAGCAGGTCTGCCAGTTCGAGTTCCTCCAGGGGTTCGGCAGCCAGTGGCCGGGCGATGAAGCTCTGTTCTGTATTACCCTGCCGGCGCAACAGTGGCAACCACTCATCAGCATAACTGAACAGTGTCGATTGCGAAGTAAAATAGTGTGAGCTGAAGGGTTGCAACGGATGCTCTGTCAGCAACTGCTGTTTCAGCTCGCCGGTCTCGAAGCGATAGTTTTGCTGACAGTATTCGATCAGTTCGCTCACCAGCACCGAGGGCACTTTCGGGCTATTGTCCTGCACACTGCGCCCGACATAGCTGATATACAGGGTCTGCCGGGCGGACAACAGGGCTTCCAGAAACAGATAGCGGTCGTCATCCCTGCGGGAGCGGTCACCCCGGCGGGGGTGTTCCGCCATCAGGTCGAACCCCATCGGGGGGATGGTGCGGGGATATACGCCATCATTCATCCCCAGTAAACAGACTACCCGGAATGGAATTGACCGCATCGGCATCAGGGTACAAAAATTAACCGCACCAACCATAAAGCGCTGGCCAGCGCGGCTGTTACCCAGTTCAACGGTCAGATAGTCCCGTATAATTGCCCAGCTGAGCGGCTGCTGATAATGGCTATCGCTGAGTTGCTGCTGTAGCTGCTCCAACACCTGACGGATCTGGCTGAGCAGAATTTCATCCTGCTCGTCCGGCTGATAGGCCCGCAGCAGAATATCATTGATCACCTCAAACCAAGCGGACACCGGCTTCTCCTGCTGCAACCGGTCACAACAGCTTTCGAGCAGTTCGACAAACTCCGCCAGTTGTCCCAGATCCTCAGCCTCCAGCCCCTCAATTTCGGCATAGGGGTCTATACCATGCCACAGGCTATCACTCTGGCCCATGGCGAACCCGGCCAGCATGCGACGCAGACCAAAGCGCCAGCTGTTCTGTTCAAATTCAGGCAACCCCTGATTAACCCGTTGCTGGGCATCGATCCCCCAGCGGATCTGACAGGCTTCGATCCAGCGACAGATACGTTCAAAACGGTCACCGTCCAGACTGAACTGTCGCAATACGGCAGGTACCTCAAGAATCTCCAGAACCTCTGACACCGTTACCCGGCTTTCCGGCAGCCCCAGCAAACGCAGAAAACTCTGCAGCAGCGGACTCTCCTGCTGCAGGGTACGGTCTGAGATAGAGAAAGGGATATAACGATCAGTTGGGGCATTACCAAACACCGCCTCAATATAGGGCGCATAAGCCGCCACATCGGGCATCATGATAATAATATCCCGGGGGGACAGATCGCTTTGCTCATCCAGCATCGCCAACAGCTGATCATAGAGCACCTCAACCTCCCGCAGTGGGCTGTGAGTACTGTGTAACTGAAGCGACCGGTCGGCACCTGGCAGCAGCCTTTTCTGCTCAGCTTCCAGTACTCCTGCAGATGAGGGGTCATCCAGTTCGAGAATATCCTGCTGCACCGATTGCAGCAGGGATAAGCGGTGATTGTCTTCAAACAGTTCGATCTCGGGAGCCCCCAGATCCTGTATCTGATGCAGATAATCCCGCCCCAGCTTCCCCATCGATGCCAGCAACGGATTACCATGAGAGTGATAGTTCTCTGTCAGGCTTTCAACACTCATACCTGGCTTGGCTAACCAGCGCTGATTGATCCGGGCGAGGTATTTTGGATCGACAATATCCCCCCAGTAATATCGGCAGGGGTTGCATACCATCAGATGCACATCGATCCGCTGCCCCAGCGCCTGTAACGCTTCGACGAAATTTTGCGGCAGCGCTGAGATACCAAAGACAAACAAGCGGGCCGGTAGCTGAGAAAGATCAAACCGGCCAGCGTTCAGCGCTGCGACAAAACCGTTAAACATATTGCCGCGGTGCCAGTGGGATAAACCAAGCCCGAGAATATGTTGCTGCAGGGTACGCCAGAGGATCGGTTGCCAGGGTTGAGACCGGCTGATTTCCGGCAGATCATCGCCCGCTTCCCAACTGGCAATCCACTCCGGCCGGTATACCAGATACTGGTCAAAAATATCGGCAATCTTGCCGCAAAGCTGATACAGCTTATACTGGCCCACATCCTGGTCCAGATAACGCTGCAAGGGGGCAAACTCCGGCAGACTCAGTTGCTGGGGCAGCAGCTCCATCAACCCCCAGGTGAGCGCCTCTTTATTAAACGCAGAACGGGTTGGAACATTATCCAGCACAGCCGTAAAACTGCTCCAGAGAAAACTGGCTGGCAATGGGAAGTCGATATTCGCGGCGATCTGCAGGGTTTCAGCCAGCTCCAGTTTGAGCCATTGCGCCATGCCCGGGCTTTGTACCAGAATCGTTTCCGGTTGAAAGGGATCGTGTAGCGGGTGTCGGCTAATCAGCTGGACCAACAGATCCTTTTGCAGATCAAGCTTATTGGAATGGTAGATCTGAAACATTCAGCCCGCCCTGTGTAATCCATTGATTTTACGGACTATAAGAATACCTCATGCGGGGATGAGGATGAAGCGGCGGTAACACTCAGCCAAACAGATCAGCGGACTCACTGACGACCGGCTGGGGCGCTGTAGCAACTGCAGACAGGTCTGACTGAGGTTCCGTCTCAACAGCCTCTGAGGCCGGTTTATCTGCTTCTGGTAGCTGCCATACCTGTTCGGAGGACTCGATTTTCACAACTCCATCAAAGCGGTTGCAAAGATATTCAACCGCCGTATCAAAGTCATCAATTTCGCACAGCATCACGCCACCGCGATCCGTATCAGTTGTAAAGAGGTAACTTTTCATCGACTTTATCCAACATCCGTTATGGGGTGCATTGCACTACACTTTGCTGACGGACACAAGCCCCACAAACCGATCTGCCCGAATATGCAGAAATTTTCTTGACGGATTCAGAATCCGGACCAATACTGAAACTCCCTGCTAATGAAGCACCCTTTGGAAAGTAATGCAGCAGGTTAGTCCGTTAGCCTGTGCTGGCAAGTCAGGGAGAGTTGTTGCTATAAACTTATTGAAAAGAAGACCGTTTCAATAGTGGGGATTCCCCAGTAACGTAAAGTAAACTCATCAACATGTATTCATCAACATATGTTGGGCCACAGGCGAGCGTCTGTGGCCCTTTTTTTTACTGAGCCGGCTTTAACCAGCGAGGCCCGGCCGGTTTTATAGTGTCGCCAGATGTCGCCCAACCGGCTTGCGATAGACAAACACCACCAGCATGACCCAGAGTAACACCGGAATCATCAGGGTATTTAACATCTGCCATCCCAGAGTCGATTCAAGCCAGCCTGAACTGAATGCAGACAGTGTCACCATGCCAAACACCAAAAATTCATTGGCTGCCTGACTCTTGGCTTTTTCAGTTGGCAGATAGGCCGAGGTCACCAGTTGAGTGGCACCGATAAACATAAAATTCCAGCCAACACCCAACAGCGCCAGGGCCGCCCAGAAATGCCACTGACTGACTCCGTGCAGGTTCAGCGCGATGCAGAGTAACATCAGCACCACACCGAGCAACATCACCGGCAACAAGCCCAGGCGTCCGATCAGTCGGGGAGTGATAAATGAGGGTAAAAACATCCCCAGCACATGCCACTCAATCACCCAGGCCGAGGTATTGAAATCAAAACCACAGCGCGCCATCGCCACGGGCGTTACTGTCATAATCAGATTCATGACTGCATAGCTCACCATGCCGATTGTCACAGCGACAATAAATACTGGCTGTAACATAATTTGAAACACTGGCCGACTACTCTGCTGCGTCTGTAGTGCCTCTCCCTGCCCCGGCATACGCACGAAAGAGAGCAACACCAGGGCGGTAATATATAGCAGTAACAGGCCGATAAAGGCGCCAGTAAAAACACCGTCATCCACCCAGCTGCGGCTACTGATCGCCAGATTAGGACCCAGAACGGCCGCCAACACCCCACCCGCCATCACCAGTGAGATAGCCCGGCTTTTCTGAGCATCTGGGCAGGCTTCAATCGCAGCGAAGCGGTACAGAGTACCAAAGCCTATACCGATCCCCAGCAAAAAAGTACCGAAACAGAACAGCGAAAAAGCCCCCTGTTGCAAGGCCAGGATACAGCACAGGGCACCGCTGATACCGACACTGTTTCCCAGATAAAAGCCATTTTTTCTGCCTATCCGTGCCATCACCAGCGAGGCTGGGATCGTCGCACACATCAGACCGACAAACTGCATCGCTACCGGAACGGTAATCAGCTCCGGAGAAGGCGCCAGCTGCTGGCCTATCAGAGCATTAACCGAGATAAGCAGTACATTACCAGTGGTCAGTAACGCCTGGCACAGGGAGAGTAAAACAACAGTAATATTCATAATGAGTCCGTTCGTCCAGTTTCGATCTGCTTCATACCATCCCCTTGTAAGCCGTTCGTTATCATACTGATTTAATTCAACCCGCCAGGAAATCATTCATCAGGCGTTATGACGCCGCTGCTTGATCAGATTTTTCCCTGCAGCACCGATTTATCGATAAAGATACCCCCATCGGCATCCAGCACCCCGCTCTGGATCAGCAGATGACGTACCCCTTCATGTTTTAGTGCCCCCTCAAGGGGGTCAAACTTCCGCCCCAGAAATGGCAGCGACTCCAACCGGCTTCGCTGCCAGCGACAGCTATCTGAGCCGACCCAACTGATACCACTGAGACTGAGACGCAGGTTATCAATATAGGCCTGCTCTTCACCGGTCATCCACAACGCGGTCGCATCAAGGTGCAGATACTCCTCGGCGTTATATTCCAGATACTGTTGCCAGTAGTCAAAATAGCTGTCGCAGCGGTTTCTCAGCAAGCCTTTAAATCGCTCAGCAGCATGCTGATAGCGTTGCAGCGCATCCGCTTTAGTACAGATCAGTGTGGTGTATTCGCAGGTTTGCTCGCCTTCATGGCTATACACTTTCTGTTGCTGCAGATCGCTCTCATGAAACAGCATCAACCAGCACAACGGCAACTGATAACCTGAACTGGCCAGCTGTCGGTGAGCACCATCGCTGTTGATACTTGATGGTAGTGTTTTATGGCTATGAAGACTGGTACGCTGGAACATAAAAAATCCCTGTAACACTGATCATCGCAGCTTAATATTGATAACCCGGCGGCGATGCGTGTCTGATTCAGAAAAAGGGGGAACAAAACTGGCAATATTCAGGTGTAAGCTGCTGCAGCTGCCATTATAGCGATTTGCACTTTAAAAGCATCTGCGAAAACGGAATCAGTCAGGGATCGACTCAATCACCAACCGGTCCTGAGTACCGATGCGGATTATCTGACCGTCGGTGGTAGTGAAACTCCGCTCCTGCAGCTCCGATTTGTGCACCTGATAATAGACCGGCTCAGGGCTTTGCGGCGAGGTCAGCGTTATCCTGAGCAACTGATTGCCATCGATCCAGCGGTATACGAAGAATCCCACGGTAAGGCTGAACGAGATTAGCAGAAACAGCACGGCAATCATTCTGATCGGAGCATCCCCCGCTTTAGGTGTGACTGTCACAGACCGGGGCTTCGACTGACTGGCGTTTACCCGGCGCCTGAGATAGATATATGCCACCACAATCACCAACAGTGTCAGTAATACTTTTGTTACCATAACCGGGTTAGCCTGTCCGCTGTGCAAAGGGGTTCCATTCTCCATAGCCCGGCTTAAACTGCAATAGTCAGACAGTACCGATGGCCACTATTTGTGGCGGTAATTGTGGCGATAAAGTTGCGCCACTTTCTGACTGCTCTCACTTTAATCCAACCATTTCAGGGCATTGCAGAGCCGGGTCGATAAGGAATGCCTTCGCACTGCAACAAAAACCTGTTTTACTAAGTGTCTGTCCGAATACTTCATTGAAACAGCAACCAGACTAGGTTAGGGTTTATGCCTATTCAGGTAAACAATTATCACGCATCAGCCCGGCGCTTATGCGACCACCCGAAAAGCAGCCATGGCCAGCAGGCCATGGCGATACAGAGAGGAATTACTAATGGATGAACTGCACGGTTACTACCTGGAAGATCTGGAAGTGGGGATGAGCGCGTCCTATGCCAAGACGATCTCCGAGGCCGATGTGTATATGTTTGCAGGCATTTCCGGTGACAACAACCCTATTCACATCAACAGCGAATACGCAGCCACCACTCAATTCAAAAACCGTATTGTTCACGGTATGTTCTCAGCAGCACTGATCTCAACGGTGGCTGGCACCCGGCTGCCCGGACCTGGCGCGATCTATATCGACCAGTCGATCCAGTTCAAAGCACCGGTGTATATTGGCGATACGGCTAAAGCAACCGGTACAGTTGAAGAGATAGATACGAAGCGCCGTCGGGTCAAAATGCGTACCGACGTACATGTGGGTGACAAGCTGGTGGCAACCGGCTATGGTATTTTTATGGTTGATAAACGTCCGGCTTAAGCTGCACGATGACAAATCGCTTTATCCGGAATACAAAAAAGCCTGCTCAATTGAGCAGGCTTTTTTAGTTGTGCAGCAACTCAACCGTTTTGTGCAGAGAAATCCAGCATCCGCTGAAGGGGTCGCCGGGCATCATCAATCAGCGACTCATCGACAAAAATTTCATCACTGCCCTGCTCCAGCGCCTGAAGCACATTCTCCAGACCGTTCATCGCCATCCAGGGACAATGCGCACAGCTTCGACAGGCTGCACCTGATCCGCCGGTAGGCGCTTCAATAAACTCTTTATCCGGCGCTGCCTGACGCATCTTGTAAAATATTGCTCTGTCAGTAGCAACAATAAACTGCTTATTCGGCAGATCACGGGCAGCATTGATAATCTGAGTAGTGGACCCTACCACATCGGCCAGCTCTACCACCGGATCCGGAGACTCTGGATGCACCAGCACTGCCGCTTCAGGATAGACTTTTTTAAGATCCAGCAAACGCTGTGCCTTAAACTCCTCATGGACGATACAGGCAGCATCCCACATCAGCATCTCGATACCGGTTTGCTTCTGCACATATTCGCCCAGATGCTTATCCGGAGCCCAGATAATCTTCTTACCCTGATCCGCAAGATGCTCAACAACTTTCAGTGCGATACCAGAGGTAACCACCCAGTCAGCGCGTGCCTTAACGGCGGCCGAGGTATTCGCGTAAACCACCACTTCATGGTCGGGATGCGCATCACAAAAGGCGGTAAACTCATCCGCCGGACAACCGATATCCAGTGAACAGGTTGCTTCAAGCGTTGGCATCAATACCCGTTTTTCAGGATTCAGAATCTTCGCCGTCTCGCCCATGAACTTAACGCCTGCAACAATCAGGGTTTTGGCAGGATGGTTGTTACCAAAACGCGCCATTTCAAGAGAGTCAGAGACACAACCACCGGTCTCATCAGCCAGTTGCTGAAGTACTTCATCGGTGTAGTAGTGCGCCACAAGGCAGGCATCCTTCTCGATAAGAAGCTGCCTGATACGGCTCTTGTATTCTTCCTGCTTTTGCAGATCAAGTGCACCGGGAAGATGCTCTTTAGCAAAGTGTTCCTGAACCAGAATACGGTCTGAAAGCTCTTGTTTATTCAACATTTACAAATATTCTTAATTAGGTAATTAAACAGTAACGGATTTTAAACCTATAAATATTATACCACCACTGCAATGCAGAAAATGCTAATTCTCTGCCTCCCTCAGGCAAAAGTAACGAAAAAGGAGCCTTGCGGCTCCCTGTTTAAGATACTTGCATCGGTGACCGCCCCATCTGCAGACGATAACAGAAACCTCAGGCAGTAATATAACGGGTTGGATCGGCCACACCCGCATCCTCAAACCCTTTAGCCCGCAATCGACAACTGTCACATACACCACAGGCCCGACCATCATCATCCGCCTGGTAACAGGAAACAGTCAAACCATAGTTAACCCCCAGACGGGTACCCTCTCTGATAATCTCAGCCTTAGTCAGATCGATCAGCGGGGTCTCAATCGTCAGCCGTTCCCCCTCCACGCCGGTTTTAGTCGCCAGATTGGCCATCTGCTCAAAAGCAGCGATATATTCTGGCCGGCAATCGGGATATCCTGAGTAGTCGACAGCGTTAACCCCAATAAAGATATGCTGCGCATGAAGCACCTCTGCCCAGGCCAGCGCCAGCGACATAAAAACGGTGTTGCGTGCAGGCACATAGGTGACCGGGATGCCCTCTTCCTCATGGTCGGGAACATCAATGCTATTATCGGTCAGCGCAGATCCCCCAAAGTCCTCAAGATGAAGCCGCACCACCCGGTGCTCTTTTACATCCAGATCCCGGGTAATTTTTTTAGCTGCCAGCAACTCCGTTTGTGACCGCTGGCCATAATCAAAGCTCAATACATAGCAGTTAAAACCACGCTCAACCGCCATCGCCAGCGCAGTAGCCGAATCAAGACCACCGGATAACAATACAACAGCATTGTTGGAGGGAGTACTCATTACACAACCTTAAGGAGTTTCAGTCGTTATCTTTTCAGGTAATCGCGCGCCAGACCGGCGGCAGAACTGTCAGGATAACGTGAGATAGTGTCATTAAACATATCATTTGCTTTAGTCTGATCACCCATCTGATGATAGATCACACCAAGCTTGTATGAGGCATCTGCCGCTTTTCTGTGCTCGGGAAACGTTTGCAGGACTTTCTCAAATGCGGCTTTAGCTGGTTCCAGCTTTTGCTCCGCCAGATTCACCTCACCCACCCAGTAGTAGGCATTAGGCAATCTCGCACTGTCCGGATACAGCTCGATAAACTTATCGAAGGCATCCAGTGCCGCTGGAAAATCCTTTTGTCGCACCAACCCAAAAGCCTGCTGATAGGCCTGTGCATCCGTAGGCGTACTATCCCCTGCGGGTAAAGGCATCGGCGCTACAGCTGCAGAAGGCTGATCAGAGCCGTCGACAGGCTGCCGGGTGGAACCCGACCCCTGAAGCGCGACAATTCGCCGATCAAGATCGCGATAACGATCCCGTTGCTGCTGCTCCATCTGACGAATCTGATATTGCTGCTGCTCAACCATCCCCCGAAGGGAGCGGACCTCATCCTGTAACTGCTGTAACAACATTACTGTATCGTTACTGCCGTTACCGACAAACTGGCCCGCAGGCCTATTAACCGATGACCGGTTTGTAGTCCCATCATCGACCTGCAACTCAATCACCTGAACAGGATCTGCCGCTAAAGCACCGGTGCTGCATAGCACCAGTGCGGCAGTCAAACTATATGCTTTGCGCATTGAAACTAACAACCTGACAGGTGATTAGTATTTCAGTTCTACGCGACGGTTCTGAGCCCATGAACTTTCGTTATGACCCATAACCACCGGTTTTTCTTCACCAAAGCTCACCAGTTCAATCTGGCTGCTGGAAACACCATTAACGGTCAGAACACGAGCGATAGCCTGTGCACGACGCTCACCCAGAGCCATGTTGTATTCACGGGTTCCACGCTCATCAGCATGACCTTCCAGAACAACAGAAGCAGATGGGTTGTCTGCCAGGTATTTAGCGTGACCACGCAGAGCTGCAACCGCTTCAGGCTTAACCTGAGTCTGGTCGAAATCAAAGTAGAACACAGTTGCCAGATTCTTCACATCGGCCATAGTAGTACCGGACATAGAAGAATCAGAAACAGCCTGAGTCGTAGTCGCCGGAGCAGTGGTGTCACTGCCCATCGTATCAGTGTCTGTTGTATTTGTTGTACTACAGCCTGCTGCCCAAACGACAGTTAACGCCAAAGCAGTCGCTTTGCCAATATTCATAGCACGCATCGAACACTCCTAATTTTTAGCCAATTATGTGCGAATAAAACCTCAATCCTGCCTAAAGTAAAGCTTGCTAAGCATGATTGCAAGAGCCGCGAGGCAATCCAGCGACTTTTCTAACTAATTGATTTAACTTTGTACCTTTGTGCAGTCAACTTGTCACTCAGTGCAGTCACTGGCCACTAAAAAGCCTGCAAAAAACCTTACTGGAAGGGCGACCAGGCCGGTTCACGGACATCGCCATCCGATGACGGCAAACGGAACTTCACCCGACCATCAAGCGACACCGCTGACAATACACCCCGCACACCTTCCTGAGTGGCATACAGGATAATACTGCCATTCGGTGCAATCGTGGGGGATTCATCCATAAAGGTTTCAGTCAGAAGATCTACCCGGCCGGTGCGCAGATCCTGCACCGCAATATGAAACGATCCATTACTCTGATGCACCATGGCCAGAAAACGACCATCCTGGGTCAGACGTCCGCGGGCATTATACTGCCCTTCAAATGTCAGTCGCGTGACATCACGGGTTGGCAGATAGATTGAATAGATCTGTGGCTGACCACCGCGGTCCGAAGTAAAGATCAGCGATTGACCATCCGGTGACCAGGACGGTTCGGTATCGATGCCGAAGTGGTGAGTTATGCGGGTCAGACGTCGCTGCTGCAGATCCAGCACATAGATCTCAGGATTACCATCTTTAGAGAGCACCAGCGCCAGTTGACGACCATCCGGCGACCAGGACGGTGCACCATTCAAGCCCCGGAATGATTGGACCTTCTCACGCTTACCGGTAGCCAGATACTGGATGTAAACCGCCGGCCGGCCCGATTCAAATGAGACATACGCCAGCTTACTGCCATCACGGGACCAGGCCGGAGACATAATCGGCTCTTTTGATTCAAGAATAGTACGGGGGTTATGGCCATCAGAATCTGCCAGCATCAGGCGATAACGATGTTTCGATGGCGCCAGCTGTTTAGCGGTGACATAAACAATTCGGGTCGAAAACGCACCACGAACTCCGGTCAGCGCCTCAAACACCTTATCACTGATATAGTGCCCCACTGCTCGCAGGTTAGTTCGGTTTGCTTTGATCTCTTCACCCAGTATGCGCTCCTCTTTGAGGATATCGTAGAGTTCAAAAGCAACCGTTAGCTGACCTTCCGCTTCGCTGATCCGGCCAATAACAATAAAATCGCTGCCGCTGATCCGCCAGTCGCGGAAATAGAGTGAGCTTCGGTCGGAGGGGAAACTGAGCATATTTTCCCGCGGCATAATTTTGAACATGCCGCTGCGGTACAGGTCATCGCCAACGACCTTAGCGACATCTTCAGGCAATGCCTGAACGCCACTCCAGGAAAATGGAACCACCGCAACGGGTGTGGGCTCATCAACCCCCTGAGTAATTTCAACCGTCAGTTCGGCCCGAGCCAGCACACTGAAAAAGAATAAAAATAGGAAACATAAGGTACGCTGCATGACTGATTACCTGCGAAGATCTGACGGTTTATATTCAAGATTTAACTTTCTAAAATTCCTGTCAAACAGGACCGGGTCCATTTTTTGCAGTTCGGGGAAACGCCCTACCCGCTTAACAGCGCGGATCGCACTATCGTCAAAATGGCTGTCACCACTACTCTGAACCACATAAACATTATCCACCTCGCCAGTAGGCAGCAGATGAAGAGACAAAATAACCTTCATACCGTTACGGGCACTGGGTGGACGACTCCAGTTATTCTCAATTTCTGAGGCGATATATTCAAGATAACCCGCAGTTGCCTGCTGGTCGGCCAGCGCCTGCATCTCACGCTCTTCGGCGGCCATCGCGGCAGCCAGCTCGGCCTCACGACGCTTCTGCTCCTGCCGTTCGCGCTCAAGACGCTGCTGTTCCTGCTGTTTACGCTGCGCTTCCTTTTGCGCTTCAGCTTTACGCCGCGCCTCCTCCTGCTGCTTTTTCTTCGCAGCCTCTGCTGCCTGCTGCTTCAACGCTTCAGCTTTCTTCCGGGCGGCCTCTTTTTTCAAAGCCTCCTGTTTGAGTGCTTCCTTCTTACGCGCGTCAGCCTTTCTCTTCTCCTCGGCCTGACGCTTCGCTTCAGCCTGCTTCAGCGCCTCTTTCTTCTTTGCTTCCGCGGCTTTCTTACGCGCTTCTTCCTTCCGGGCCTGTTCTTTACGGGCCTGTTCTTTACGGGCTTCCTCTTTACGCTCAGCTTGTCGACGGGCCTCCTCTTTGCGCCGCGCCTCAGCCTGCTTATCCTGCTGATGAGCTTTCAGCTGGGACTTAAGATCAACCATCTGCGCCTTTACATGCCGGGGCGTCAGGTGTTTTTGATCCTCTGCATAACCAAACCAGCTATAAAACAACGCACTGAGAATCACTGAATGAAGAATCAGGGCCAATAGCGCGGGAAACAGGTAACTTCTCAAATTCACAATCAAACTACTCTGTTACCAGTCCGACCGTTTCAGCACCGGCCTGCTGCAACAGCGTCATCAGCTGTATGACATGATCGTAATCGACGCCCTTATCTCCTCTCACCAGCAGCAACTTCTTCGGATTGTTACTCAGAACTTTACTCACCCGCTCCTCGACAACATCACCCGTGACCGCTTTCAGCGGATCACCGCCGACATCAATGTAATAAAGTCCCTCTTTATCGACAGTCACAATCAGCGGCTCACTGTCCTCGGTATCAACGGGATCGGAACCAGCCTTTGGCAACTGAACATCAACCCCCTGAGTCAGCATGGGCGCGGTAATCATAAAGATAACCAACAGCACCATCATCACATCAATATAGGGAACAACGTTGATCTCAGCGTTCAGCTTGCGTCTTTTTTTCACTCTGCGAATCATAATACCAGCCTGTTACAGATCAGCTTGAGGTGTGCACACGGCGATGTAATACACTGGAGAATTCATCGGCAAAGGTTTCATAACTGTTCATCAGCGATTCGGTTTTTGCTGAAAAACGGTTGTAGGCAATAACCGCGGGAATCGCGGCAAACAGGCCGATAGCTGTTGCAATCAGCGCTTCAGATATCCCCGGGGCAACCGAAGCCAGCGTCGCCTGATGGACATTTGCCAGCCCCCGGAATGAGTTCATTATGCCCCAAACAGTGCCAAACAAACCGACATAGGGACTGGTTGACCCCACCGTTGCCAGAAATGGCAGGTGCATCTCAAGCTTTTCCTCCTCCCGGGCCAGCGCCACACGC
The DNA here is from genome assembly GCF_900111095.1 of Amphritea atlantica. Taxonomy (GTDB): domain Bacteria; phylum Pseudomonadota; class Gammaproteobacteria; order Pseudomonadales; family Balneatricaceae; genus Amphritea; species Amphritea atlantica. Next base: position 228,498 of record NZ_FOGB01000003.1, read on the forward strand.
ATGCTGCGTTGCGCCCCATCCATAATGGCATCCCGGTCCGCGCCCGACTGCTGACTGAGCCGACTGAACTCTTTCAGTCCTGCACGGAAAACATTCTCAGCACCGTTACTGCTATCCGGATCGGAGTTCACTTCACGAAACAGCTGGCTGAGATCCACCCCGGACCAGAAGCGATCTTCAAAAGCCCTTAACTTGCGCTGCGCCTGGCGCAAAACAAAATGACGCTGAAAAATCATAACCCAGGAAAGCACTGATGCCAGCAGTAGCAGTAACATTACCAACTGGACAACAAAACTGGCATTAGCTACCAGACTCCAGATCGACATTTTATCCGGCACGTTTATAACCCCTTCTGTAGAAATCTGAAAAACTGGCTCTGATAGTAGCGAGATCAGCGTTTAAAATCTGCTCTTTTTCTGACAAAAAAACATATTTACCCTGATTCAGTACTTTATCCTGAGTTTGATAAACCGCACCTGAACAGCAGCCGACGGTTGGATGCCGGGAGGCGATAAAAGTTCAACCCGGGCAAGCTGCAGACATAAAAAAGCCGCCTCAACAGGCGGCCAAAAACAAACAGAAAAACCACTCAGAAAGCTGCCCCGCTGTCCCGGACCCGGTGCAGTTCATCTCTGGACTGACAGCCAACACACAAAACAGCTGCGGGGTTAGCCATCAGACGGTTAAGTTCGATCTCTTCGCCACATTTTTCACAGCATCCATAACCACCGTTCTCTATCCGCTGCAAAGCACTCTGACACTCGCGAATCTCCTCTTCGAGCTGTTTGATATGCGATATGCTGGTTTGATTGAGTTCGGTAGCTGCCGCCGCTTCACAACGATCATGTACTTCAGAACAGCTTATCTGGCTAAGCTCTTCCTGCTGATCGCTCTGCTCCGCTTTCAGATCCGCCTGTAACTGCTCATGCAGTATTTGCAACTCTCGCTTGAGACCTTTTAGTTGCGACTGATTCAGGCAACAGAGTTTCATAGTGTTCATACTTTAGCGCCTTAAACATTATTGTTTTATGTTCACGACTTAAAAGTTAACCCCTAAACCATTACTCTGCTTTGATATAAATCAGTTATCACTGGCTGATCAATTATCTATTGATCCCGGTCAGGCAAATCAAGGCCAAAATGGCGATAAGCGTTGTCGGTCACCACCCGGCCTCGCGGTGTACGCATCATAAACCCCTGCTGAATCAGATAGGGCTCCAGCACATCTTCAATGGTATCCCGTTCTTCACTGATGGCCGCCGCCAAGCTATCAACCCCCACCGGACCACCGCCAAATTTTTCTATCATCGCCAGCAGAAGCCGTCGATCCATATGATCAAAACCATGCTCATCAACATTGAGCATATTCAATGCAAGGTCTGCCATCTCCAGAGAAATTCTTCCATCGCCTTTCACCTCCGCATAATCTCTGGCCCGGCGTAACAGCCGGTTTGCAATTCGCGGAGTCCCCCGGGAACGACGGGCTATCTCAATAGCGCCTTCGCGATCCACACCACTTCCTGACAACCTTGCCGAGCGCTCAACGATAGAGGTAAGGTCATCGATATTATAAAACTCCAGCCGCTGCACGATGCCAAAACGATCCCGTAATGGCGAGGTCAGCAAGCCCGCACGGGTGGTTGCCCCCACCAGCGTAAACGGTGGCAGCTCAAGCTTGATAGAGCGGGCCGCAGGCCCTTCTCCTATCATAATATCCAGCTGATAATCCTCCATCGCCGGATAGAGCACCTCCTCCACCGAAGCACTCAGGCGGTGTATCTCATCGATAAACAGCACATCACCTGGCTCAAGGTTAGTCAGCATTGCAGCCAGATCACCGGCCTTTTCAAGTACCGGCCCAGAGGTGGTTTTAATATCGCAGCCCATCTCATTGGCAATAATATTAGCCAGCGTGGTTTTACCCAGCCCGGGAGGACCGAAGATAAGCGTGTGATCAAGGGCTTCCTGCCGCTTTCGGGCCGCACCGATAAAGATCTCCATCTGCTCTTTAACCACCGGCTGACCAACATAGTCCTGCAACGATTTTGGCCGGATAGCACGATCCTGCACCTCCTCCTGAGGCGCACTGACAACCGGAGATATAAAGCGGTCCGCTTCGATCATAGACTGCACCCTGTCGTTATCATTGAGTTATCACCCCTGTACCATACTTTTCAGTGCCGCCCGAATCAGCTCTTCACTGGATGCACCCGGGTTGCTCTTTTCAGCCTGAGCGATCGACTTAGTTGCCTGCACTGGCTTATATCCCAGCGCCACCAACGCACTTTCCGCTTCTGCACGGTTATCGCCTGACGGCGCACTGACAACCGGCCCCAGCCCATCGGTCAGGGTAAATTCATCGAGATCACTGAAGTGGAAATCCTGCAGCTTATCTTTCATCTCAATAATCAGTCTTTCAGCGGTCTTCTTACCTACTCCGGGTAAACGTACCAGCGCCGCGGTATCCTGGTGCTGCACCGATTGAACAAACTCGTTAACACTGATACCCGACAAGATGGTCAGGGCCAGCTTGGGCCCCACACCGTTGACCTTTATCAGCGTGCGGAACAGTGAACGCTCAGTACGTTCATAAAAACCGTACAATAGCTGGGCATCTTCGCGCACCACCATATGGGTATAGAGCGTTACCTGTCGCCCAACCTCCGGCAACTGATAAAAGGTGTTCATTGAGGCATCAACCTCATAGCCAACACCCGCTACATCGATCACCAGCTGCGGCGGATGTTTTTCCAGCAACTCGCCTCTCAGTCGTCCTATCACGGCCCTTCACACTCCCGATTCGCCCGTGAATCACGGGGATTACATTGATATTCTTTTTACTCGGACAACAATAACCAATAATCCGCCATCCACAATATAGCCACACAGCCTGGCGTTATCACCGCAACCGCCCTCCCCGACTGCTCTTTGCCCCCGCCATCATAATCAGGCTGCTACGGGTATGTGCGTGACACAGAGCGATGGCCAGCGCATCTGCGGCATCCGCCTGCGGCAGACCTGGCAGCCTGAGAATGGATTTAACCATATGTTGCACCTGAGACTTATCCGCAGAGCCATTACCTACAACCGCCTGCTTAACTTTTCTGGCAGCATATTCGGCTACTTCAAGTCCCTGATTGGCACCCGCCACGATAGCGACGCCACGGGCCTGCCCCAGCTTCAGCGCGGAATCGGGGTTACGCGCCATAAACACCTGCTCTATCGCCATCTCCTGGGGACAGTAGTGTTCTATAATCTCGGTCACCCCGGCGTAAACCTGCTTCAGACGCTGAGAAAGGTCATCCCCTTTTATCCTGATACAGCCACTGGCGATATATTCGTTCTTCGCGCCAACGGAATTGATAATACCGTATCCGGTGATCCGGGATCCCGGATCTATTCCCAAAATCAACATTGCTGGATTATCAACTCAAAATACTGTTTATTTATACAGAGTACAATACCTCAGATTCCACCATAAAAAAAGCCGTGCAGAGCACGGCTTGATCAATAACTGCAAAATAACTTAAGGGGTCTTACGCAGCTTGATATTCAGCTCACGTAACTGAGCCGCACTGACCTCTCCCGGAGCCTGAGTCATCATACAGGCAGAGCTCTGGGTTTTCGGGAAGGCGATCACTTCACGGATCGAATCGGTTCCGGTCATCAGCATGATCAGACGGTCAAGCCCAAACGCCAGACCACCATGAGGTGGCGCACCGTATTTCAATGCATTTAACAGGAAGCCAAACTTGTCATCGGCTTCTTCATCTGAGATACCCAGAATATCCAGGACTGACGCCTGCATCTCCTGATTATGGATACGGATCGAACCACCACCCAGTTCACAGCCGTTCAGCACCATATCGTAAGCACGGGACAACGCCTCAAGCGGATTCGCTTTAAGCTCTTCTGGCGTGCAGCTAGGCGCAGTAAACGGATGATGCAATGCGGTCAGACCACCGTTATCGGTTTCTTCAAACATTGGGAAATCAACCACCCACAGCGGCGCCCACTCACACTGAGCCATCTCAAGATCTTCACCGACCTTAATCCGCAGAGCACCCAGCGCTTCAGAAACAATTTTCTCTTTATCGGCACCGAAGAACACGATATCACCGTTCTCCGCACCCAGACGTTCCATAATTGCCATTGCTACCTCGGCACCGAGGAACTTCACAATGGGAGACTGCAACCCTTCAACACCCTTTTCAAGTTCGTTGACCTTAATCCAGGCCAGACCTTTAGCGCCATAGATGCTAACAAACTGGGTATATTCATCGATAATCTTACGGGTCAGCTGAGCACCACCGGGCACTTTCAGCGCTGCGACACGACCTTTCGGATCTTTCGCCGGACCAGCAAACACCTTGAACTCGATCTCGGCCATCAGATCGGCAACATCGACCAGTTCCATTGGGTAACGCAGGTCTGGCTTATCGGATCCGAAGCGCTGCATCGCTTCAGAGTATGGCATCCGTGGGAACTCACCCAGATCAATCCCTTTGAGTTCAAGGAACAGCTTGCGAATCATCTTCTCGGTGATCCCCATGATCTCTTCCTCATTCATAAATGAGGTTTCAATATCGATCTGGGTAAACTCTGGCTGACGGTCAGCCCGCAGATCCTCATCACGGAAACACTTGGCAACCTGATAATAACGGTCAAAGCCTGCCACCATCAGTAACTGCTTAAACAACTGAGGCGATTGCGGCAGCGCAAAGAAATGCCCTTCATGAACCCGGCTGGGTACCAGATAGTCACGGGCACCTTCAGGCGTTGCGCGGTTCAGAATCGGGGTTTCAATATCCAGAAATCCATGCTCATCCATATAACTGCGGATAGCGTTGGTCACTTTAGAGCGAAAACGGAGTTTCTCCTGCATTTCAGGACGACGCAGATCGATATAACGATGACGCAGACGGACCTCTTCACCCACCTGCTGATGCTCATCCAGCTGGAAAGGTGGAGTTTCTGACTTGTTGAGGATAACCAGTTCTTTACCCAGAACTTCAATCTCACCGGTAGGCATATCCGGGTTAACAGTGCCTTCCGGCCGACCACGAACGGTACCTTTGACCTCAACAACATACTCACTACGGCAGCTGTCTGCCAGGGTGAAACTCTCTTCACGATCAGGATCAAATACCACCTGGGTAAGACCCTCACGGTCGCGCAGATCCAGAAAGATAACCCCGCCGTGGTCGCGACGACGGTGAACCCACCCCGTCAGAGTAATGTCTTCGCCGATATGCTCTTTTCTGAGATCACCGCAATAATGACTGCGCATAGTTAAATGTTCCTGTTACTTAGCAAGCTGAATCAGTGTTTATTCAGACAATTAAAAATCAGTTCCCGGATTCACTCTGGCCACCCGCCAGGTTCTTTTTCTTTCCGGTTTTAAAATCGGTCTCGTACCAGCCGGTGCCGGATAACCTGAACCCTGGTGCGGATACTTTTTTCACCACATCAGCAGAATTACAACCAGCACAGACCGGTGCTGGTGCATCAGATTTAAGCACCAGTTTTTCAAATTCATGACCACAATGACGGCATTCAAAATCGAAGATCGGCATAGTCGCAGCTTTCCCCAGAAAAATAGAGTAAACCGCAAAGCAACCTGACCCGTTTCAGCCCTGTTTTTTACAAAAGCCGACAACGTCAGCCGCCTTGCTCAGAAAACGGCGAATTATACCTGAATAATTAGCTCCTGACAGGGCCAATTAGTGGATTTTAGATGAGAAATCAGTTGAGCAGATCACGGGCAACAAAATTTACCTCCTGAGGCATCATCATCTGTAACTTCTGATGAATCTCATGGATCTGATCCTGGGTATAAGGTTTTGCAGCGACCGCTCCCCAGACCGGGGCTGGCCACGCGGGGTCATCCTCAAAGCGAACCACATGATGAATATGCAGCTGTTTAACCATATTCCCCAGAGCGGCGATATTCATCTTATCGCCATCAAACACATCGTGCAGATTTTCCGATAGAAATGAGGACTCGTGCAGTAACTGGGTCTGATCGGCGGGCGACAGATGGTAGATCTCACTAGCCTCGGCACGGCGGGGCACCAGTATAAACCAGGGGTAGTTTGCATCATTCATCAGCAATAAACGGCACAGCGGGAAGTCGCCCAGGGTGATACAATCATTATCCAGGCGGGAATCCAGTTCAAACTCAAACTCCAGCTCATCCATTTTTATTCTCCTAGCGTAAATACAGATGCAAACTTAATATACAAACTGAACGGCGCAGTAGAGCCATCCATCTTTAATAATATAATGCTTTATTATCGGATAGTTAGATAACATATACCGCTCTGAACAGTATAGGACAATATGCCGCAATTCAATTTCTATAGCGCAATAGAACAGATCGGAGCCGCCCCCTGGAACAGCCTGAGGTGCGACGATTACCCGTTTATCAGCTATGAATTTCTCCATGCCCTCGAACACTCAGGCAGCGTTACCGCGCAGACTGGCTGGCAACCCTGCCATCTGGTGGTCACGGAAGCAGAGCAGCTAATCGCAGCGATGCCGCTCTACCTCAAGAGCCACTCCTATGGCGAATATGTATTTGACTGGAGCTGGGCAGATGCCTATCAGCGCAATGGTCTCGAATACTACCCGAAACTACTGACAGCGATACCGTTCACACCCTGCTATGGCCCACGCCTGATGTTTCACGCCAGCTGCAACACTGATCAGCGGCACGCGCTTAGCCGACAGATACTGGCGGCCATACAGCAGCTGGCATCCCAGTACAACGCGTCCGGCTGGCACGGCCTGTTTCTTGAAGGCAGTCTGCTTGATAAGGCGAGCCATCCAGAACTGCACTATCGTCTGGGCACTCAATATCACTGGTTTAATCGCGATTACCAGAGCTTTGAGAGTTTTCTGGAAACATTCAGCTCCCGTAAGCGTAAAAATCTACGCAAGGAGCGCAGTAAGATTACTGAGCACAACATACAACACCGCTTTATCACTGGAGCCCAGCTCACCGATGAGATGCTCAGCCAGTTTTATCAGTTCTACCAGATAACCTACCTGAAAAGGGGCCGAAGCGGTTATCTTAAAGAAGCGTTTTTCCATCAACTCAGAGATACCCTGGCCGGCCAGATTATCATCTGCTTTGCTTATGATATGAATCACAGCGACACCGAAGCGGTCGCCGGGGCCCTTTTCCTGCGAGACCAGCAGACCCTGTACGGCCGCTATTGGGGCGCCCTGGCAGAATACGACAGCCTCCATTTTGAAACCTGCTACTACCAGGGTATTGAGTATTGTATTCAACACCAACTACAGCGTTTCGATCCCGGAGCTCAGGGGGAACATAAAATCCAGCGGGGCTTTGAACCGATAGAAACCTGGTCAGCCCACTGGCTGGCTCACCCGGGCTTCCACCAGGCCGTTGAACGGTTTACCGAAGAAGAGGAGCAGATGTTACGCCAGGAGATGGAGTATCTGCGCCAGCGTCTGCCATTCAGGCAGACTGAATAGCGGTTCAGGGCTGGAGATAGATCACAGGATCGCTTCGGTCATCACCATGCAGAGCACAAAAAGTCTGCTCTTTTCCGCCACGGTAATGCACCGCAACGTTAAACCCCATACCCGGCTCATGATTCAGTAACAGCTGTCGCTCATCCCCCGGCGGAATACGAAACGCCTGAATGCGCGACTGTGTGTCAGCACTGCCGAAGTCCAGCTGAACCGACTCGATCACCACCTGGCTACTGTTGTGAAAAGTGACCACCATGCCCTGTTTTACTCCACTCATCCGGGCAGTCACTACCCCGGTCAATAACACCAACAGAAGCACCATGACCCAGCACCACCGCCCAGGTAGCCGGGCAATAGTACCTTTTGTCTCTGTATCCATCATCAACAACCCTGTGTCAGCCTGACAAAATCCCACTTCACCGGTAACGGGATAATATCCAAAAGAGAGCTTATCAGCCCCCATACATCAATCGGGAATCATCGCTTATCACCCGGATGACTCACACTGATCTCAATCAGGCAACTGCAAACTTTCTCAACATCAGAGACGGCCCCGATAAGTGGGTTTGAAAAAATCGAGTGGAGAGGATAGTTACCCGGGAACAGGAGAATCTGATAAAAACGAAAATCAATCGTTACAAAACATATAGTTATATTATATATCTACACCTCCTTCCCTGGTAAATATAACCCTTATCGGTGTGCCAAACGGTGATCTTCGCCGTAGCTGTTTATGATACAAAAAAGAGCTGCGTATTTATAACCCTGAGATATATCAATAATGTATCAGTAATAATAAAGTCATATAAGAAAATCCCCTGTTTAAATTAGAGAAAACCGCTTCTCTTGCCTAAAATGTTACTACCAGACTGATTTAAAGCATGATAACAATAAGGGGACACAACAATGCTAACCTACAATGAATGCCTTGACCTCAGCGATCTCACCCAGGATGAAGTTGAGGCCATAGCAGAGCATGAGCACACGGACCCGATTATCGCCATGGCGATAGGTCATTACCTATGCTGCCATAATGGCGAAAGCAAAGTAAAAAGGATCATCCTGGATGATATCGCCAAAGCACAACGCAAAGGAGATTCAGCCCACGAAAAGGTTCTGCGAAAGGTATTGAATCACTTTATCACTACCCACCCGGAACAACATGGCAATATCGCCAAAGCAAGCTGAGTTATCCGATCTCAATAAAAAAACCGGCTACCCAATATGGGTAGTCGGTTTTTCATCGTAAGCCCTTATCCTTAGCGGCCTCTCTGCCTTTTTGCGCTGCCTTATCTGTTGCTGCCTACTTTTTTTATTATTCCTGGCTTGCTTTTCCTTTATAGTTATCTCGGATGGCCGATAACTCTTTCATACTAAAGGCGCAAAGCAGGCGTTTATGGGACCAATCGACAAAGAGAACAAAGATCTGCGCAGATCTCTTCACCTGCTGGCCAGTAAGGTAGAGCGGAATGAAGCGATATTGCGCTCATTCTTTGAGATAGAGCTCAGACTCCTCAGTTGCAGTAATCTGGCAGAGCTGCTTGACCTTATCCTGATCGACTTTAAACAGCACTTCCGGCTCACCGCGGTCAACCTGATTCTATTCGATCCTGAATGCGCTGCCCGCTGCTTACTGGAGGACTATACTCCACCAGAACCGGGGCACAGCCTTCGCTTTGTCACCAATCAACGCCTGCTAAAAAGCCTGTTCCCCACGTCTGAATTAAGAATAGGAGAACTGAGTGCCCCCCTTAAAAGCATCGCCTTTCCCAGCAACCCTTATGTCCTTAGCAGCGCCCTGCTACCACTGATCCGTCACAACTGCCTGATTGGCAGCCTGCACCTGGGTAGTAACGACCCTGCCCGCTACAGCGAACACTTCGACTACGACTATATTGGCCACCTGGCTTCGGTCATTGCAGTCTGCTTTGAAAACTGTATCAATCAGCAGAACCTGAAGCGGCTCAGCATTATCGATATGCTCACCAAAGTGAATAACCGCCGGGCATTCGATCAGGAGATCATCCGCGAGCTATCCAGAGCCAGCCGGAACAAAACGCCTCTGAGTTGCCTATTTATAGACCTGGACTATTTTAAGCTGGTGAATGACAGTTTCGGCCACCAGGTCGGCGATAAAGTACTCCGATCGGTGGGCTTACTATTAAACAAAAACCTGCGCAAAACTGATTTTGTCGCCCGCTATGGTGGAGAGGAGTTTGCCATCCTGCTACCCAATTGCGATAGCGAAAAGGCGATTGAGATTGGCAACCAACTACGCCATAAAATTCTCCACATGGTGGTCCATAATAACGATAACGAGCCCTTCAGAGTGAGCGCATCAATAGGGGTAACCAGTTGTTGTCACAGTAGTTTTGCCTTCGATAATCTGGATGCTCAGGCTCACGCCGTGTTAAAAGCAGCGGATGAAGCGGTCTACCTGGCCAAAGAAAAAGGCAGGAACCGGATTGAGTACCGCTCCCTGCCCGATATGAAACCTGAACTGTTCAGTCAGTTAAGTGGCGACCTGAAGTCGATTTAAAGCTCTCGATAAACACTTACTGCATATCCCGCAGTAGTTCAGAATAAAGATCGATATAACGCTGTCTCTGCTGTTGACCAAACAGTGGATCGCTCATCGTCGGCAGCTCGGGTTTCAGCGCTTCCCACTGTTCGTCAGTCGCTACCTCATCTAACAACGGAAACAGCGTGCCCTCCTCCAGGTTCAGGTGTTCAATCTGTTCATCCAGGAAACACTCCAGTTTTTCGATAAACTGGTCCATCGGTACCACAGCATCACTCAGAATACAGTCAACCGCTTCGATAATATCCTGACTACTTTTTTTCAGTTGCTTGTGTTCCTCTACACATTGACTGATGGCTTCATCCAACTCAGGACAACCTGAATCTTTGAAAAAAGCATACATCTGGTCTTCCAATGGATGGTGGTACGCATCCGCATAACTGGTGATGTAATCAACAGCATCTGCCAGCAATACAAAATTTGGCATTTCACCCTGCTTCAGTTGTTCCAGCTTATTTCCCAACACAGCCAGTAACTTATTCAGGTTGACATGATCCTGGTGCAACTCGTTCAATACTGTCATAACGACCTCCTGTGAGATAATTACACTATACCTCAGCTTTGTTAAACGGTCTTGACGGGAATCAATCAGACACCCTTCACGCTCTTAGCAATTGGTGTAACTCTGACAATGTCCCAACTCTGAGATCGGTCAGTTCGGGCCACTGCCTGTCGCAACGAGCGTCAACATGAACTGTCGCGACACCCGCGGCTCGCCCTACTTCCAGGTCATAGCGAAAGTCCCCCACCATCACCGCCTGTTCCGGTCGGGCTTGCCAACGCTCCAGTAACAGCCTCACCCCATGGGGGTCCGGTTTTGCCAGCGCATCATCCCGCCCCAGAACTGCAGCGGGATTAAACAGATGACTGACACCGATAACCTCAAGACAGTGCAGCGCCACCTCGCGCTTATTGCGGGTCAGAATCCCCAGCAAACACCCTTTGGATCCCAGAAACTCAAGACACTCATTCACGCCAATGGCGGGCTGCACCTGATCAGCATAGAAATACTCCCACTGATCAAGCTGATAATTCAGTGCCTGCCGTTCTGGCTCTGGTCTGTCAGCGATAGTCGCCAGAATATCGCAGCCTGCCGGAAGCCCCAGCTCCGAGCGGATCCGTTCAAAGTCATGAACCGGATGGGTTAACGTACCATCCAGATCAAACACCCAATAACCCGCCTGACAAATTGTCTCAATCATCGCTCTGACCATCGCTCGGATTGAGGTTTTCAGTCAACTGATCCAGCCGGGTGCGAATATCGCGCATAATCTCCAACCGCCCGGAAGGGTTACCGTTCTGCGCCACCAGCAGTGCTTCAAGCCCGGCAATACTGTCCTGCGAATCGCGCAATGCCTGCAACATGTTGCGGGAACGTTTCTTGGCGCTATCGGTCATCTGATCAACCCGGGTCAGGGTTCGCCGCACCTGGCTATCAAGCTCATCGAGATGGATTACCAGCTGTTCCATTCCCGAACCAAATGCATGATCCATCTGACCCAGCCGTTGCTCTAACTGTGCCACAGCTTCACGGAAGCGGGTCAGAAACAGCTCCCCTTCGCGATCCATAAACATCGCCAATAGCTCTTCGGGATAGAGCGCACGAGAGCGGGCATCGGCCCGGATAGCATATTCACCCCGCTGAGTGCAGTAGGGGCGTTTTCCGCCAGGGGGGATTTCGATACGGAAAAAGGGTTTATTACTGATGTTTTCAACCACCAGTTCAATATCAACTATCGGGTAACAGTCGGTCGCTTTGTTGATCAGGCTGAGTCGGGCACTGTCATCTACATCACAGCCAACCACCCGCCCCCGTTGCAGGCCTGCTTTGTTGGTGTATTCATCGACCCCAACCAGAATAGCCCCACCCTGAGATGAATTAGCGAAAGAGACCAGATCGCGGCTTTTAATGCCGTTGATTTCACGCTTGAAATCGACATCGACACCTTCAGGCTTTGCCAGCAGACTCCTGGCCCGCTGACTGATCTGCTGATATTCGCGTTTAACCGGCATCAGGAAAGCCCTTTAGCCATAGATCTCATCAGCAAAAGGATCGATAGGATTAGCCAGCAACCGGTCATCCCGAAAATAGAGAATTCGCCCTTCAAAGGTCAGTCCTTTCGAGGAGAACCAGCGCAACACCTCTTCCCGGCCTTCATCGATCTGAAAGCTGGTATACCAGGCGGAACCAATACGGTAAAAGTAAAGTCCGAAGAGTGCAGCAGCAGCCCCCAGAAAAAAGTCGGAACCGGGACTGAAAAGCAGCGCCACCAACCCTGCCAGCCAGACCCGACTGGCTCTGGACTGTTTTAAATTATTGAATGCTTCATCATACTGATCCTGATATTTCAGATAACGACGATAATTCTGCTGTAGTTCAAATTTATCCTGCTCGGGGATAGTACGTTCCATTTTAATACCCTTTTTCTACCGGTCTCAATATATTAAGACCTGGCTTAGCCAACCAGACTTTTACTCAAAACTTCAAATACATCCCGGGAAAGATCACCACTGTTTCTGATCCGTTCCAATTCAGCTTTCATCAATGCACTGCGCTCCTGCGGATAACGCTTCCAGCGCGTGAGTGGTGTCAGCAATCGCGAAGCGATCTGAGGATTCTGTTTGTTTAATACAATAATCTGATCCGCCAGAAAACGGTAGCCACTACCATCAGTATTATGAAAGTTAAGCATATTCTGCGCACAGAAGATCGATATCAGTGAACGGATCTTATTCGGATTGGCGCCATCGTACGCCGGATGTTGTTGTAAAGCCTGTACCCGCGCCAACGCCCCCTCTTTAGGATCACTGGCCTGCACTGCAAGCCACTGATTCACTACCAGCGATTCATTCTGCCAGCGCTGATAGAAATCGTCCAACACCTCACTGGCCTGCTGTGCAAATCCCGAATGTACAATCAGTGTCAGTGCCGCCTGGCTGTCAGTCATATTATCTGCCTGACGATACTGCTGCAGCGCCAGCTGCAGGTATTCCTGCTTCTCGGTGGCCATCAGGTAGGCCAGCGCAAGATTCTTCAGGCTTCGGCGAGCCACAGAAGCCGCATCAGGACTGTAGGGTTCAGCGCTGTTGTTATCCTGATAAATCCTGAGGAACAGCGTTTCGAGCTGATTAGCGATTGAATCCCTGACAAAGCGACGCACCCGATAGATCCCATCAACATCGATCACCTCAGCGAGTTCGCTCAGATAGGCTTCAGAAGGCAGTGTCAGCACTTTAGCAACCATCGCCTTATCCAGCTCGGTATCACTCAGCACCTGCTGATAGGCATCAACCAGGGCCTGATCCAGTATCAGCTCCCGTCCCTGCTGATGATCAGCAATCAACTCACTCATAATACCAACAGCCAGCTGCTGTGCGGCATCCCAGCGATTAAAACCATCGCTGTCGTGCTGCATCAGAAACACAAGTTGCTCACGACTGTAGGGAAACTTCAGTTTCACCGGCGCCGAGAATCCGCGCAACAATGAGGGGATTGGCTCTACCGGAATATTCTCAAAGACAAAGCTCTGCTCTGTGGCGATCAGCTCCAGCACCTCGGTGGTTTCGCCACCCTGCAGCGGGATATCCGCCCCCTGAGGGTCGAGCAAGCCCACCGCAACAGGGATCAAAAACGGCTGTTTTGTCGCCATATCCGGTGTTGCCGGGCAACGCTGATGCATATGCAGGGTATAGCGCTGGTTCTGCGCATCATATTCACCGGTCACGGACACCTGTGGCGTACCTGACTGACTGTACCAGAGTTTAAAGCGACTCATATCACGGCCCGAGACATCGGCCATCGCCTGGACAAAGTCATCGGTGGTCACCGCCTGACCATCGTGGCGATCAAAGTAGAGATCGGAGCCTTTGCGAAAGGTTTGCGCGCCTAACAGTGTGTGCAGCATTCGCACCACTTCACAGCCTTTCTCATACACCGTCAGCGTATAGAAGTTCGAGATCTCAATAAAAGAGGCGGGCCGTACCGGATGCGCCATAGGGCCGGCATCCTCAGCAAACTGCGCCGTACGCAGCAGGGTAACATCTTCAATTCGTTTTACAGTAGCTGAGTTCATATCCGCTGAAAACTGCGAATCACGAAACACCGTAAAACCCTCTTTCAGACTCAGCTGAAACCAGTCTCTGCAAGTAACCCGGTTACCGGACCAGTTGTGGAAATACTCATGGGCGACAACCCCTTCAACCCGTTGAAAGCCAGCATCAACAGTAGTTTCCGGATGCGCCAGCACACAGGAGGTATTGAAGATATTCAGCCCTTTATTCTCCATCGCCCCCATGTTGAAAAAATCAACGGCGACGATCATAAAGATATCCAGATCGTACTCTCGTCCGTAGACCTGTTCATCCCATCGCATGGAGTGTTTAAGAGAGTTCATGGCGTATTCGAGCTTATCCAGATCTTTCGCTTCGGCAAAGATTTTCAAGACCACATGACGCCCTGAACTGGTGGTATAGCGATCCTCGATAAACTGGAGATCCCCCCCGACAAGGGCAAAAAGATAAGCGGGTTTCGGAAATGGATCCTGCCATTTAACCCAGTGTCTGCCATCGTCCTCTTCACCGGCATCAACCATATTGCCGTTTGACAGCAGCACCGGATAACGCAGCTTATCCGCCACAATCGTGGTTTCAAACAGCGCCATGACATCGGGCCGGTCCTGATAGAAAGTAATACGCCTGAAACCTTCTGCCTCACACTGAGTGCAAAACATGCCATCCGATTTGTACAGTCCCTCAAGGGCGGTATTATTTTGCGGCTCGATGCGGGTAATACATTCAAGGGTAAAGTGGTCCGGCAGATTCGGGATCAGCAGCTGTTCGCCTGAGCGGCGATAATCCTTGTCGCTGAGCACTTCACCATCGATACTCAACCGTTGTAACTCGAGAGTCTCATGTCCATCCAGCACCAGAGGATGCTGGCGGTTAGCGGAGTCAGGGTTGCGGACATATCGAACCTGCGAGCGAACCAGTGTTTGCTCCTCTTCCAGTTCAAAGCGCAACTCAGTTTGCTCCACCCGAAATGCAGGAACCTCATAATCTTTTAAATAGATAACACTCGGCTGCTCTGTAGCTGACTGGTTCATTCATTCACCCTGCAATAACATTCAAACAATTAACAATAAACAAACCTTCGAATCGCCTTGTTACTCAGGCGGTGATAACGGTTCAAAGGTTTCACACATCTCAGGCGCTGAACTCAACCTGATAAGCGGTAAATTTTCTGAGATTGATAACTCCGGTATCGAGAATCAGATACTGCCCTTTGATTCCCTGTAAAACCCCCTCAACTACCGGGGTTTTATCGAAGCTCAGACTCGTCACTTTAGCCGGAAAATTGAGCACCGGATAATCCAGCTCCACCACTTCCGCCTCGGGCAGACGCTGAATTGCCTGTAACCCAAAGCGATTTTCTAACAATGTCAGTTCTTCCTGACACAGCGTCATCAGCCGATCACGCTCCGCCTGCAGGTCCAGGCGATCTACCTGCCCTTTAAGCATAGCCCGCCAGTTGGTTTTATCGGTAACATGGGCGGCAAAAATCTGTTCCGCAAGGCCAGACTGAAAACGGGTATCCACTCGCAGAACCGGCAGTGCCTGAATCGCCCCCTGATCAATCCAGCGGGTTGGAATCTGGGTGCCCCGGGTTATTCCCACCTTAACCCCGGAAGAGTTAGCCAGATAAACATAGTGGCTCTGAAAACAGAACTGCTCACCCCAGGACGGGTCTCTGCAGGTCCCCTGTTCATAATGACACTTTTCGGGGCTCATAATACAAAGATCACACTGGGGAAGTTTTTTAAAACAGGGGTAACAATATCCCTGGGCAAAACTTTTACTGGTCTTGCGACCGCAGTGGGTACAGTTGATCTGTCCCAGAAAGCAGAGTTTTACAGGCTGTCCAAGATAGCTGTTCAGGTCGATCAGATGATCTCCCAGCTTAAGCTGATAACATATCTGAGGGGCGATCTTCGCTGGCATTTTAACCAGCGCCCCCTGAGCGATAACCTCCATCAGTTATCGTTCAAAATTTTCAGAACCTGGGGCTCCAGTGGATCGGAACCGTGCTGACTGCCATCTTTCTTCGTCCGGTCGATAAACCCGGTACGCTCATGGGCAGGTAGCTTGGTCTCATCATAGGCAATCACAGCCCGCAGACTGGTCTCTCGCTGCTCTTCGGTCAACCGCTCACCATTCGGCCATTTGCCCAACTCAACAGCCCGCTTCAGACTCTGATACACCTCAGGCGTCATCGCCTCAATCATCTTTTTAAAGTTCATTCATTAGCCTCCAAAGTGGCTGATATATTATCACAGGGTTCGGCGGCAATTCGATGCTGCTGATCGTCCAGAGTTTTTATCGTTTGAACACTCTCACCACAGGGACCACCACCAGCCCCGCTATAAGCCCAGCCAGATGTGCAGTATTGGCGATAGAACCAAGCCCCAGCGTTTCCAGTGCGCCGGTAAAACCCAATACCAGCCAGAACATCATAAACCCCATCAGCGCTGGCGGCATACCGATCATCTGCGCGGGCCTGAGCCGATCCCAAAGCCAGGCAAAACCCAGCAGAGCAAAAACGAAGCCAGACATTCCACCAAACATCGGACCACTGACCCAGAACTGGGCAACATTAGATGCCAACGCAGAAAACAGAAACAGCCCCAGCAGTACGGGCCAGCCAAGATAGCTCTCAATCCGCCTGCCAACAACCCACACCCAAAGCAGGTTAAAGATGATATGGGGCAGATTAAAATGCATAAAAGCAGGTGTAAACAATCGCCATATCTGACCACCAGCAACCGATGTCAGCAGATCTGAGTAGTAGACCTTATTCCCCTGTACAGAAAATTCAACAATGGTAAACCAGCCCATCATCTGAATATTATCGCCCAGCGAAACAATCAGTGTAATGATGATACTCACGGCGATCAGCGCCAGCGTCAGCCAGGCTTTAAAAACCGTCTGCAGACCACCCTGACCTGTCTGCTGCACCCGCAACCCGGAAAGATCTGCGCCTTGCTGCCACATCTGATACAGCTGAGCTATCTGCTCTCCATTGACATTGTAGGGCACTAACAGCAACTGCTCCTGTCCCTGTTCCAGCACCCGGTGAGGAATCTTATGCTGCCAGAGTATGGCGGTGAAACCGGACAGATCCTGATCCAGAGGAACCCGAAACACTTCATTCATACGATCACAATAACCCGCGAATGGCATTCATGATTCATCGCTGATCTCCTTCAATACATCAACCCAGATAAACTTGTTCGGATTGATCTCTGTTTCCTGATCGAGCCGGTAAGCCACCAATTTACCAAATTTAACAGCACTGTAGTCAATACAGGCAACATTCGGAGCCACTGGCCTGGGCTCGCCATCACACCAGTAGTGCCCGACAAACAGCAACGGTTCATTGGTACTGTAGTACAGCAGATCATCATAATCCTGCTGTGTCAGACGCATACGCGCCACATGCTCAGGTAACGGGTCGGGCTGGAACACCACATCAATATAATACTGCGGTCTCTCTGACCAGAATTTGGTGCGAAAAAAACGGCGCTTATAACCATCTTTACTCACCATGACTTCATCGTTGGGCAGCTTCAGGTGGGTACCACGCAACAATCGATCCATCGTTTCCCACTCAAGGGTACCGTGATAAGCAGAACGGTGCAGATAATCATCATCGATCTGATTCCCCCCCTGTGTGAGTAAAAACTGGTCTATGTGCTGCTGAGACCAGCAGGCATGGACTACCCGGAACTGCTGCTGTTCAAGAAACAGGGGCATCTCCTTGATCCACTGCAGAAACGCCTTCTGCTCCTGAGGGTAGTTTGCAAACTGCTCGAGCGTCTCATTAAGAATACGCAGATGTCGCCGGTTATGCGTTCTGAGATACTCCATACCCGACCCCGGCAACCCCGGCGTCAGATAGGAAAGGTAATTAAACTCATGATTTCCCATGACAATCTGGGCATGTCCGGCATCCACCATATCGCGGACTATATGCAGTGCCTCGCGGATACGCGGCCCCCGGTCAACAATATCACCCAGAAAAATAGCCTGACGTTTTGGATGCTGATAGACCCCCGCCTGTTTACTATACCCCAGCTTCTGCAACAGCAGTTGCAGAGATAGCGCACAGCCATGCACATCCCCAATCAGGTCATACCCCTGGTAAGCACTCCCCATAGGCACCCCGGTTATTCTCCTAACTTCGTAGCCCAGCCAAGTTTTTCCCGACAGGTCTGATAGAAGTTATGACTCAAAGGATGCAGCAGTTTCAGTTTGTGCGGTTTCTTATGAATAGTAATCGTATCCCCCGGGGCGCAGTTTATATGTTTCTGGCCATCACAACTCACCGTCGGATAGGTCTCATTGTTGCCACTGATAACCAATTTAAGCTCACTATTGCCATCTACCACAATCGGTCGACTGGACAGCGTATGGGGAAACATAGGTACCAGTACCAAAGCATCAAGACGTGGATGCATAATCGGGCCACCGCCTGACAGCGCATAAGCGGTAGAGCCTGTCGGCGTGGCTACAATCAATCCATCAGAACGCTGGGTATAGACAAACTGGCCTTCAATGTAGAGCTCAAACTGAATCATTCGGGCAGATTTACCCGGGTGCAAGACACAATCATTCAAGCCGGTTGACTCTCCGATTGGCTCGCCATTGCGCTTCACCAGAACATCGATCAGAAAGCGGCGGTCCACGGTGTAATGCCCATTTAATACCTCACCGACTTTCTCTTCGATCTCTGCCGGTGAAATATCTGTCAGGAAACCAAGATTCCCCCGGTTTACCCCCAAAACCGGCACATTCGACTGCGCCAGATTTCTGGCTGCCCCAAGCAAGCTACCATCGCCGCCAACAACGATAACCAGATCACATATCTCCCCCATCAAACGGGACGAGCTGGTTTGCTGGCCATGACCCGGCATCACCGCGGCAATTTTATCATCGAGAATAGGCGTCAGCCCCTGCTCGTCCAGAAAGCGGATCAGATGTTTCAGGGTATCAATAACCTTGGTGCTACCCAGACGCCCGATCAAACCAATATTACGAAAGTTATCCATTACCACTCCACTGAAACTGATGGTTACACCGCAACCACACCTATCCAATTGTTTTTAAAGATTATACTCATTTTTTAATAGTTTACCTGCCGATCATACGCTTTTGATATGGGATAACGTCCAGAACCATTAACGTAACGTTTTGCTCAGGCGATCCTGCATGCCTCTCAACCCCTGCATTCCGCCTGTATGGATCAGCATAACCCGGCTCCCCGGAGGCAACTCACCCCGCGCCAGCTTCCGCTGCAGAGCCAGGAAGGCTTTACCACTGTAAACCGGTTCAAGCTCAATCCCACTGTATTCCCGAAAATGTCGCAGCGCATCAACCAGCTCAACGGAAACCCGGGCATAGCCGCCCTCATGACAACTCAGATCCAACAACCACCCGCCCGGGTCCCTCTCTTCAGCCCGGGCAAGTATCTGCCTGATATCGTGATAGAGAAACTCCGCCCCCTTCAGAACCGGCACGCCTAGCAGATCGACCCCCTCCGGCTTATCAGCGATCAAACCCGCCAACGTACCACCCGTGCCACAAGCACAACAGATCAGTTGATAATCAGTCGCCTTAAACAGAGAGATAATCTCGCGACAACCCGCCACCACCCATTCACCCGAACCGCCTTCTGGCAAACAGTGAAACTCACCATAGGTATGCTGTAGCGCCGCAATAAACTGCTCATCATATTTATTGCGATACTGATTTCTGGAGACAAATTCCAGTGTCATCCCCCAGTCAGCAGCATCCATCAGTGTTGCGGATAGCTGAGGGGGACGCTCTCCACGAATAACCCCGATCGTTTCAATACCCAACTTATAACCCGCATAGGCGAGAGCATGCAGATGGTTTGACCAGGCACCGCCAAAGCTAAGCACCCGGTGACAGTCAGAAGCCTGCACCGCTTCAAGAGCATATTTTAACTTGAACCACTTGTTACCACTGATCAACGGATGAATAAGATCCAGACGCAACAGGTCGAGCCGAACCCCAGCCTGCTCAAACTCTGGCAACAACACTTTTTCAACAGGGATTTCGGGCTGTTGTGGCAAGACGACTGGGAGCGTTTTCATAAAGCGTTAAAAAACCTGTCACATCTCTATCATGAAGACAGAATAGGATAGCTGCCATAAACAGAGGGGAATAAAATGGAAGAGTACACAGAAGAGCTGCTACTGGAAAGACTAAACGAAGAGTTTGAAGACGATAACGAGTACGATGACGGCGAGGAGATGTAATTTAACCCATCACTGCAGCTGAAAAATGAGATTCAGCTATTGCCGGTAGAAAACTGCCTTACACAGTCACCGCCCGCCTGTTTTGCGCTGTACATCGCCATATCAGCCCTCTGAACAAAAAAATCGACCGGCTCAGCGCCACTACAGGATGCCACGCCCAGACTCATGGACACAGTAACAGCCTGATTATGATGTGAACTGGGAGAATAGTTGCATTCCAGATTAAACAGCTGCCGCACCCTGTCCGCCAACTGACAGGCATCAGCCTGGGCAGTATTCGGCAACAACAGCATAAATTCATCCCCACCATAGCGAAAAGCCTGATCGGAATCCCTTAGCCCATCCCGCAACACCCGACCAATCAGACGTACAATCTGATCACCCTCAAGATGCCCCAGCTTATCGTTTACCTGTTTGAAGCCATCCAGATCAATGCACACAAGGCTCAACTCACCGCCATAGCGTTTAACACGCATCATCTCACTGGCAACCTGGACATAAAAGTGACGCTGATTATACAGGCCACTCAGGTCATCGGTAATCGACTGTTTCAGCAATGTGGTTTCCAGTGCTTTCTGCCGCGTCATATCATGAAAAAAACCAACACTCCCACGATACTCCCCCTGCTTCATCAGCATTGCTGCTGACAAACGAATAGGAACCTTTTCCCGACTGCTGTTGAGTACATAGGTTTCATACCCCTCTACCCGCCCTGGCCCACAAAACGACTCATCCATCATCAGCCGCATAATCTTCCTTGCTTCAGCATCACTGGGATATATCTGACGAATATTCATATCGCCAATTACCTGATCAGCCGAATACCCCAGCAAATTTTCTGCTGACGTATTAAACACGGATATCACTCCGCGACGATTGATTGCAATAACCGGATCAGGACAGATTGAGATCAAGTCCGCCTGATTAATATTCAAATGCATCTGATTAGGCCCACAGCCACTAGGATAATCCAACGCCCAACTGATGATTTCACTATAGACAATAAGGCAAAGGATAAAAATGACTGGCATTTATATCACGGATGTCTGCCAAGAGCCCACACTCATTACTCAAAATGACAGATACACTACACATACAGAAAAACTGAAGCCCATAAAATTCAGCTGGATAGAGATTAAAATAAAACAAAAAAGAGATAGAAAAGCCAAGCAACTCAAGCGCGACAAAGAGATACAGCGATAAGAACAGGCAGACATTAATTCTGAAGATTAAAAGAGGAAGTGGCGGAATGGACGGGACTCAAACCCACGACCCGTTATC
>NZ_FOGB01000003.1:251644-401709 GCF_900111095.1 Amphritea atlantica
ACCCCCTGCGTGACAGGCAGGTATTCTAACCAACTGAACTACCACTCCGCATTGTACGGGACTCGAACCCGCGACCACCAATCCCCACATATGTGCAAGACAGCAATCGAACCAACTGAACTACCACTCCGCATGACGGGATTAACCCGCATCACGTCTTCGATCTGGTGGGCGTGGAGAGGCTCGAACTCCCGACATTCGCCTTGTAAGGGCGACGCTCTCCCAACTGAGCTACACGCCCTCAAATCGAGAGCCGAATTGTAAGGATTTTGCTTGGCATGTCAAACGTTTATCTTAAAATATTTTCATCATCTATTTGCTTCCCCCCTGCAAGGCAGAAACCATATACCCTGATGTTTTTCACCAACCCGCACTGACTCTGCTACACTCGACACCTATAAAAAGCCTTACCGCGTAACAGGCCTAATATTGCTGTAACGGACCAAACCAAGATGCCCCAGCCTCTGATTGAAAAAATCGATTCATTTGTAGCAGCAGCGATTAATCTGCAACTCCGTCAGACTGGACGGCTACCATTAACAATTTATGACCCCGAATGGCCCTCTGAGTGCCATCAGCAGCCCTCAGAGCCGGGCCAGCAAACACCCTGGAAGCCAGTTCTTCAGTCACAGAGCGACAACAGCTGCCATGATATGTTAGACCGGCTGGAGCAGGCATTGGGCTACAGCATCCATGAAGATCTTCGCCTCTGGTATAGCCGTTATTGGTCTGATCCCCTCCCGGCAACCTCTGAGTGGGGCGAGCTGAGCCTGCTGTTTCTCTGGAGTGAAAAAGATTGTGAGCGTCTTCGCGGGAACCTGATAGGCCACTTGCTGACTAAGCAGAAGCAGAAACAACCTGCTACCCTGTTTTTTGCCTGCACCGAACCTGATGGCGAAAAATTTTTATCTATCAACAACCAGACCGGCGAGATCTGGCTGGAACAACCGGGCAAACAACCCATTATGAAACTAGCTGACTCGCTGGAAGCTTTTCTGGAAAAACTAACGCCCAAACCGATCCCCGATATGGAGCAATAACCATGCGCAAAGTAATAATTACGATCTTTACCAGCATATTCCTGCTGTCAGGGTGCAGTACATTCAAGCCCCATCAGGTATCAGTTGAACCCCTACACCCAACGGTAACCGCCCAATCGACTCTGCCTGCTAACCTTCAGATCGAAGTCCAGAGCAAAGATATGCGCAACTCGGATGTCATTGGTTACCGCATCAGTCGCTTCAGCGACCGGGCTGAGGTGACTCTCCCCGTCCCGGCCTCTGAAGCGCTGAAGCAGGGAGCCCGGGTGGCGATCGTCAAGCTGGGTGCCATACCTGCACCATCGGCCGATACCAAACTCACAGTGGAACTGACTCACCTGGAATACAATGCGACTCAGAGCGCGCTACAGTCCGTGAAACTGAACGCCACCATTAAAGTAACTGCCGAGAAAAACAGTGAGTTTCTGAGCGGAAATTACAGCACGGAGAAAGAGTATCAGTATGCAACCACTCCCTCTCTGGCGGATAATCAGAAAATGGTCAACGAAATCCTGCTGATGACTATCAGCCGGGCATTTAATGACACCAAACTAGTCAATTTCCTGGCCCGGTAAGACCGCTCACCAGCCTACCGTATAGGACAACAGCCGGCTGATCTGCGCCATCGGCCGGCCCGACTCCTGCTGCCACTGATTGAAACAGTCCTGCACTTTTTGCAGATCCCGCTGTGCTGTGGGCGCTTTATCAATAATATCCTGAGCCTTAAGCGCCGCAACAACATCATCGGTCAGAATAAAGGTATCTTTTCCAATCTGACGCAAAAAATAAGCGCCTGACTTCCCTCCCAACTGCTGCCCCTGCTTCTTCAGCAATTGCCATAACCCGATAATATTGGTCACTGGCCAGTCCGCAATAAAATTAGCAAAGCTGCCATGTTGCGCCGCCAGCTCAGTCACCATCATCGCATTTGTACGCACCGATTTAATCTTTCCCCAGTGTCGGATAATCTGATCATTCTGCATCAGGTTCTCCAACTGATCATCGCTCATCAAAACAATCTTATCGGGATCAAAACCATAGAAAGCCTGCTCAAACGCTGGCCACTTTGCATCAACTACCGAATGCTTGATCCCTGCACGAAAGACCCGCAGGCAGATTTGCGATAACAACCGGTCATCCCCCATCGCCCTGAGCTCTTCGGCAGATTTGACCTGTGGCAGCAGCGCTTCAACATCCTGGCCGGCTTTATGGGCCTCCACATGCTCATAGAGCCATTTAAAAGACTTCACCAGTCAGTCCTCCTCTGAGTGAAAATCGATAGCAACTGAATTGATACAGTAACGCATACCGGTGGCGGTTGGCCCATCGGGAAACAGATGCCCAAGATGCGCACCACAGTTGCTACACACCACCTCGGTGCGGATCATCCCGTGCGAGGTATCCTGGTTTTCGGTAATATTCTCAGCCACGGCAGGGGCATCAAAACTGGGCCAGCCACATCCGGCATCAAACTTATTATCACTGTTGAATAACTGCTCCCCACAGGCGATACAATGATACTTTCCATCCCTGAAAAACTGATCATACTCGCCAGTGCCTGGCCGCTCAGTACCTTTCTGCCGACAGACATAATATTGCTCTGGCGTCAGTTGATCACGCCACTCAGATTCAGTCTTTTTCACTTTAAAATCATCACCAGCCATAAGAAACTCCGATACAGAAAGGTAAAACAAAAAGATCGATCTGTTACTGTGCAACTTCTGTGAAACAGCGTATTATTCCGGGCCTTCAGTAAGCGGTTACACAGTAACAATATGCCCCGTACTGATAATAGAATATTACAGGACACCACTACAGGATTAATCCATGTCCGTTATCAGAAAATCAAATAAACTGATCAACGTCTGCTATGACATCCGTGGTCCCGTCCTTCAGGAAGCCAAACGTCTTGAGGAAGAGGGCCAACGCATTATAAAACTGAATATCGGCAACCCTGCCCCGTTTGGTTTTGATGCGCCGGAAGAGATTGTTCAGGACGTTATTTACAACCTGCCTTCAGCACAGGGCTATTGTGATTCCAAAGGGCTGTTTTCCGCCCGCAAAGCGGTGATGCAGGAGTGCCAGAAAAACGGTATCCGTAATGTCGCCATTGAAGATATTTATCTGGGCAACGGCGTCAGCGAACTGATTGTTATGGCGACGCAGGGCCTGCTGAACGATAACGATGAGCTATTAATCCCAGCCCCCGACTATCCACTCTGGACCGCCGCAGCCAGCCTCGCTGGCGGTAATCCGGTTCATTACCTCTGCAATGAAGAGAAAGGCTGGACTCCGGACATTGATGATATCCGCAGCAAAATCACCGAACGCACCAAAGGGATTGTGGTTATCAACCCGAACAACCCCACCGGGGCAGTCTACCCGGAAGCGGTTTTACGCCAGATTATTGCGCTGGCAGAAGAGTTTGGTCTGATCATTTTTGCGGACGAGATCTACGATAAGATAACTTACAACGGCGCCCGGCATATCCCGATGGCCTCGCTGAGCGATGATGTTCTCTGCATCACCTTTAACGGATTATCCAAGGCCTACCGGGCCGCTGGCTTCCGCTCCGGCTGGATGGTACTGACCGGCCCTAAGCATCACGCCCGCGATTATATTGAAGGTCTGGAGATGCTCGCCAGTATGCGCCTCTGCGCTAACGTGCCAGCCCAGCATGCGATCCAGACAGCGCTGGGGGGATACCAGAGCATTAACGAACTGACAGTGCCCGGTGGACGCCTGCACGATCAGTGTCAGCTTGCCTGGCAGAAGCTCAACGACATTCCCGGCGTCTCCTGCGTTAAACCTCAGGGGGCCCTCTACCTGTTTGCCAGACTTGACCCGGAGATCTATCCGATTAAAAACGATGAAAAGCTGGCGCTGGATCTGCTGCAGCAGCAGAAGGTACTGATTGTTCAGGGCAGTGGTTTTAATGTCCCGGACACCCAGCACTTCCGTCTGGTATTCCTGCCACGGGAAGATGAGCTCTGCGAAGCCATCGATCGTATTGCGGTGTTTCTGAAAAACTACTCACAGGAATAACCCTTTTCAAAAGCGATCAGATGATCGCTTTTTTTATTTCTGAATCAGGCTCTATACTTAGTCACCTTTCTGTTATAAAACAGACATATAATCTGGCGGCGTTACAGCTTTCCAGTGCGAAGGAAGATCTGAATAGGTTTAATTGATTCTGTGTTGTTAATGAACAGCCAGAGGCACGAACTGGTCGCATCCTCCTTAACAATAACTCACTCTCGCGGAATCAGTATGTTTATTAAGATCAAGAAAAATTGCGGTATCTACATGGAACACAACGGCATGGAAAAAAACCATATCATGCCAGTCACCAGTAACTTTCTGATCAATCTGGGTCATGCAGCAGAAATCTCTTTCTACACCATCAAAGAGACCAAGACCCGCTTCGATCTTGAAAACCACCAGATCACCGTGCCACCACACACCCGAGTTATCCATCTACAGATGGCTTATCGCTATTCCAGCACAAAAGAGAAGATCGGTGATGCCAAAGGCAGCGTTGTTGAACGCAACTTTTACAAGTTCTACTTCAAGCCTGAAGAGATGGGACAGTACGAAGAGCTTCGCTCCCATATCGAAAAACACGTACTCAACCTCTGATCCCACCAACCGATTCGGTAGCAGGAATAGTTCTACCGGATCGGCACCTCCCATAGTGAGATCCATTGTTATTGCAAAATGACAACTTCCACCTGATTCTGAAAGCATTGTTACTCAGTTCGTCAGATAACAGAATTGCTGTTATTCCGAACTCAAGAGGATGAGGCTATGGAAGTCAGTGAGCTATTGCAACAAACCCATAAACTGCCAAATGTTCCCGACGTCGTACGCGAACTAATTCTGCAACTTAACAACCCCAAAGCCGATTACGGCGTTATCGCGGAAAAAGTGATCCATGATCAGACGCTGTCGCTGAAGCTTCTGCGCCTGGTTAACTCGGCACACTTTGGCCTGAGTCGAAAAGTAACGTCAATCAATGAAGCTATCATCATGCTGGGCATGGCGCAGCTGAAAACGATGGTGATCGCCTCTGGTTTTGCCGGCTCGGTGAAACAGGTTGAAGGTCTTGATATCAAGCAGTTCTGGGCTGAATCCTTTCAGGTGGCGGCACTGGCTAAATGGCTGGCAGAAAAGAGCACTGCTGTGGATCCCGATACTGCGTTTACTGTGGGTCTGATCCATAATATTGGCCGGTTGCTGCTGCATCTGACCAAACCAAAACTCGCCGAAGCAATACAGAAACTGGTTGATGAAACCGACTGCGATCGCTCTGAAGCAGAGAGAGTGAGGCTGAACTTCACCACAGCAGAAGCCGGCGAAGCACTGTTGCGCTACTGGCAGTTCCCCGCCAGCCTGAGCGAAGCGGTGCGTTACCACAAACAGCCTTTCGACGCCGATCCCCCTACTCCTTTGAGTGCGATTGTGAATATCGCCTGCTATATCAACACCTGCATGCGTAAAAAGCTAACCACCGAAGAGGTGATTGCGATGTTCCCTGCCGCAGAAGCCGAGCTGGCGGGATTACCCCCGCATAGCGCATCAATCTCAGAAGACGCGATGCAGTTGCAATCAGGCCTTGAGGTGCTGATATAAGGAACAGGGATAAAACGGTAGCCAGTGTTTCAGGCACACAAAAAAGGCAACCCGATGGTTGCCTTTTGACAAGCGACTCAGCTGAGGACAGAAGCGTTATTCCTGAAACCGCACACTGTGAACCGCTTGTAATATATGATCGACATCACTCATCGCCCGGTGCTGGCGCAACTGCGCCTTACTGATAAACTGATACTGAATCATCTCTTCAGGGCTGAGCAATTCTCGCAATCCCACTAAGCGAAACGCCATTTTCTGTCCCGCAGCAACAAACAGACGCTTAAGCCAGAAATAATCAAATTCCCAGGCATCACTAATAACGTCACACCCCTGCAATGCTGCATTCAGTCGATTGCAGGCAGTTTCAGCACTCACCCCTTGCTGACGCAGCTCAGTACGACACAGACTATGTATCTCTTCGGCAAACTCATCCCAGAAGGTCCAGCCAGGAACTGAATCCGGGTTGATCAAAAAACTATCGCTCTCATCAGCAGTACTTTTCCAGGCAACTTCAATAGGATAGGAGTCCGGCCCCAGACCACTCGCCTCCAGATCCAGGCAGATCAGATTCATAACATTCCCGCTTTAAACACACTTTACTTTCAGACTGTTCAGTCAGTCTTTTTTAAATAACAAAACCTTCAGCGATTGCTCTGGATCCTGATCCGGAAAGTCATCCGGATTTGCAATACGTTCACAAAAACTAAACTCAGGACAACAATCCTTAACCAGCTGCATAAGGAAGTCACTACCCAATTGAGGGTAGTTAAGACACAACAACACTTCACCTTTATCAGCGGTCAGATCAGGCAGACGCCTCAGTACTTTTCGATAATCATCGGTGGCAACAAAACTGCCTCGCTGAAAACTTGGGGGATCAATAATCACCAGATCGTATGGTCCCTCTCGCCTGAGTTTACCCCAGGAACGAAACAGGTCATGGCCTAAAAACTTCACCCGCTCCACAGACAACTGATTAAGACAATGATTTTGTCGTCCGCTACTGAGTGCGCCACGACTCATATCCAGGTTAATAACGCCATCGGCTCCACCGGCCATAGCCGCAACCGAGAAACCACAGGTATAGGAGAACAGATTCAGAACCCGCTTGCCCAGGCTGTTTTGCTTAACCCAGCGACGCCCCTCACGCATATCCAGAAACAGACCACTGTTCTGGTTTTTTAATGGCTGCACAACATACTTCAGCCCCAGCTCAGTCACCGTCAACCCCTGATCCAGCGCCTCATCCCCGGTATTCCACAGTACCTCGATACTATTTTCCCGTCGATAGCGGTGCTGGACCACCAGCGCATCGGGTTTAAAGGGACTTTGCAACTGTTGAAAATAGCAATTCAGCGTCTCAATCAACTCAGCCGGATGCTCGCTGAATAAGCGGATTATCGCGACCGGAGGCAACAGATCGATGACCAGTTGCTCATATCCGGGGTAACAGCGACCCCGGCCGTGAAACAACCGCCTGACCTCCCCCGCAGACAGATCGAGCTGCGTGGAGATAGAATCAAAAATTTCCTGCATCCGAGATCCGCCGAGGTACATTTTACGTAAAAAAGTCGCGATTATAGAGACGCACAGACGACAGGGCCAGTTATTTATCCTCCCAATCAGCAAAGTGGTTGAAACTATTTCCCTTCGCCTATATCTATATCATCAACTTAATTAATAAGAGCTAACTGAATCATGATGCGAATCGGTCTTTTCCTGTTAACCAACATTGCAGTCATAGCACTTGCCAGTGTGACCCTCAGTTTCTTTGGTGTGGGATCAATGCTACAGGCAAACGGTGTCAATCTTGATCTGGGTAATCTGCTGATCTTCTGTGCCGTGTTTGGTTTTGCGGGCTCTTTTGTATCGCTGTTTTTATCTAAGTTCATGGCAAAAAACAGCACCGGAACTGAAGTGATCACTCAGGCACGCAGTGCTGATGAACAGTGGCTGCTGGACACCGTTAAAGAGCTGGCCGATCAGGCCGGTATTGGCATGCCGGAAGTGGGTATCTTCCCAGCCCAACAGGCCAACGCTTTCGCCACCGGCTGGAATAAAAACGATGCTCTGGTTGCCGTCAGTCTGGGATTGCTGCAGCGCTTTCGCCGGGAGGAGATCAGAGCCGTTCTGGCACACGAGATAGGCCATGTTGCCAATGGCGATATGGTTACCCTCACCCTGATTCAGGGCGTCGTCAATACTTTCGTAATGTTCTTTGCGCGCATCATCGGTCATTTTGTCGACCGGGCAATCCTGAAAAATGAACAGGGTCACGGCATTGGCTATTTCATTACAACAATTGTCGCTGAAATAGTGCTGGGCATCCTGGCCTCAACCATTGTTGCCTGGTTCAGCCGTCGAAGAGAGTACCGGGCGGATGAGATGGGAGCGCAGCTGGCCAGCCCGCATGCCATGATCGGAGCCCTGCAACGTCTGAAAGCCGAATATAATGTGCCTGATCAGATGCCGGAAACGCTCACTGCATTTGGTATCAGCAGCCATCTTAAAGGGGGGCTGATGGCGTTACTGGCAACCCACCCTCCCCTGGATGACCGTATTGCCGCCCTGCAAAAGCGCTAACCCGTTCAGCTAAAAACCACCTGCCATACGCCCCACATGGGGCGTTTTTTTGTCATAACACAACCACCACCATCACCCCCTTGCTGCGCCCCTGGCATCCTGCCAGCTTAAATGATTCTTTAGCATTCTTTATGCCTTTTACCATCTTTTCTTTCTTCAAAAATATTCATATAAACAATCGTTTGATATATAAAAATTCATTTTACGCCTGCGAATCTTGTCCCATAATCTGGTTAGACGCGAACCTGCAGGGCAGGCGGGTTTGATCATGTAATTAATCAGTATTGGCTAATTCTGATAAGCACTATCTAAAGCCAACTTGCATGTGAAGAGCGGAGCCATGACAGAGAAAGAAAAACAAGACACAGAACTTCTCGATCTAGCAGATGACTGGGAAGATGATGAGATTGAGATCGATGCTAAAGAGAAAAAGTATTGCTGTGATGCTGAGAAAAGAAGACGTATAGAGCTACTCATGGAACAACGCAGACTCGAACGCGAACTACGTGAATTCTACGACGACTAAGGGCAGCATCCGCTGCCCTTTTCAGTTTCTCTGTTGCCCCACCATCCCCCATTCACATCGCCTCGATACTCGCCAGCGGCAAACACATCTCCGCATGTAATATCCCTGTTAACAAAGCTTAATAGGGACGTCACGCTATCGTCACCCTTAAAGGTTTTTATTTACCCATCATAAAAAACGCAACCCGGGTAACTATCGATGAGTAGCAAAATCCGTCTGGACGACCTGTCAACCGAAGCTCTTGATGAGATGGACAACGATTTTTTTAAAAGCCCTGAACCAGAACGACAAAAAAAGGGCGGACGTCGAAACCGTAAACGTCAGATGATAGAAGACTATATGGAGGAACGTTCACTGAAGCGCCGCATCACGGAGTCTTACGAACTGTTCTGAACTAAGTTCCACCCAGCCCGCAGCAACAATCAGTGTTGCTGCTTTTTAACGCTGCTTTGCCCTGCCCCTTTACGTTTTTTAGCCGGACGTGAAGCAGCGCTTTTTTTACCTTTCACTGCGGCTCTTACAGCTGCCCGTGGGCGGTCACCAGATTTGACCGCCCCTCTGCTATTCTCACGACGCTTAGGCTCCTCAGCGGGCGCTACCAGCTGTCCAGGCCGGGTTCCGATGAGATCCTCCCGTCCCATCTCCTTCAGTTTAACCCGCAGTGCAGGCCAGTTCTCAGGATCATGGTAGCGCAACAGCGTTTTATGAGCCTTACGCTGATCTTTATCCCGGGGGATATAAAGGGGTTCGCTTTTATAAGTCACCTGTTTCAGAGGGTTTTTCTCTGAGTGGTACATCGCTGTCGCCAGCGACATAGGTGACGGATAAAAATTCTGTACCTGATCCACCTTAACGTCATTCTGTTTCAGCCACAGAGACAGATTGAGCATATCTTCATCCTCACAGCCCGGGTGAGCGGCGATAAAATAGGGGATCAGATATTGCTTCTTGCCCGCTTCCTGAGAGAAGCGGTCAAACATCTTTTTAAAGTCGTAGTAGGTATCCATACCCGGCTTCATCATCTTACTGAGGGTATTTTGCTCACTGTGTTCCGGAGCAATTTTCAGATACCCCCCGACGTGGTAGGTCACCAGCTCACGCACATATTCCGGGTCTTTAACCGCCAGGTCATAGCGCAGACCGGAAGCGATCGCGACATTGTGGATCCCCTCCATTTTCCGGGCTTTACGATACAGCTCGGTGGTCCGGCTATGGTCGGTATCCAGGTTCTTACAGATGGTCGGATAGACACAGGAAAGCTTTCTGCAGTTCGACTGAATTTCATCATCGTTGCAGTTGAGGAAATACATATTGGAGGTCGGCCCCCCCAGGTCGGATATAGACCCGGTAAAGCCTGGTACTTTATCCCGTATCTCTGCAATCTCATTCAAAATCGATTCATGGGATCGGCTCTGGATAATCCGCCCTTCATGCTCGGTAATCGAACAGAAGGTACAGCCGCCAAAACAGCCGCGCATAATATTGATTGAGAAGCGGATCATATCGTAGGCAGGGATCTTCTGTTTACCATAGCGCGGATGCGGCACCCGCTGATAGGGCAAACCGAATACCCCATCCATCTCCGGTGTTTCAAGAGGGATCGGTGGAGGATTCACCCAGACCTCTCGATTACCATGCTTCTGAATCAGCGCCCGGGCATTATGCGGATTGGATTCCTGATGTAACACCCGTGATGCATGCGCGTACAATGCAGAGTCCTTAGCAACCTTATCAAACGATGGCAGACGGATATAGGTTGTTTCCGGCGTCAGCTTCTCTTTACGTTTAAGGGGCATAGGGATGATGCGAATGGGGGTCACCTCATCACGCGTCTGATCACTGTTAGCAGCTACAGAACTGTCCGCCCCACACCGTTTTGTCGTGGGGTCGAGCAACTTATCGACGCCACTCTGATCGTTTCCAAAATCGTACGGGTTTGGCAGTTTGTCGATATTTCCGGGCCAGTCTATGCGGGTTGAATCCAGTTCAACAAAGCCCGCCGGTGGCTGCTGGCGGATATGTACTGTGCCGCGAAGATCCCAAAGATCATCAACACTTTTGCCCGCAGCAAGCCCATGACTGAGTTCAACAATTGCCCGCTCCGCATTGCCGTAGAGCAGAATATCGGCGGTCGCATCCAGCAACACCGAGCGACGCACTTTATTGCTCCAGTAATCATACTGTGCAATGCGGCGTAAACTGGCTTCAATCCCGCCCAGCACCACCGGCACATCACTCCAGGCCTCTTTACAGCGCTGGCTATAGACAATAACCGCCCGATCTGGCCGGCTGCCGCCTTTCCCCCCTGCGGTATACGCGTCATCATGGCGTAGCCGCAGATCGGCGGTGTAGCGATTGATCATCGAATCCATATTGCCGGCAGTCACACCAAAATAGAGATTAGGCTTACCCAGCGCCATAAAATCATCCGCGCTGCGCCAGTCTGGCTGAGCGATAATGCCTACTCTGAATCCCTGCGCCTCAAGCAGACGCCCCATAACCGCCATACCGAAACTGGGGTGGTCAACATAGGCATCACCGGTGACGATAATAATGTCACAGCTATCCCAGCCGAGTTGCTCCATCTCCTGCCGACTAGTCGGCAAAAAGGGCGCGACGCCGAAGCATTCAGCCCAGTAGCGGGGGTAGGAAAACAGGTCAGGCGCGTTTTTTTTCATGGAGATATCAGCGAGACAACTTAAAATCGGGGAGATATTGTCGCAGAAAGCTCCACTAACATATAGTATAAAAGTTGTGCTCTCCCTATTAAGCCCACCCATATCGGATGGGCGTAGAGGGATAATCATAGTAAAATAGTCAGGAATAAACGAAAGCGATCAGAAAAGCATTGACCGATATGAAGCGAGACAACGCCTCCCAGCCCGTTACCGTCATGACCCGGGAGAAACCAACGCCACCTGCCGACTTCGAATGTTGTGAAAGCGGATGCTCCCCCTGTGTCTGGGATACTTATTATGAGGAGCTGAATATCTGGAATATCGAACAGAAAGCTCTCAGAGAGGCGACCCAACAACACAGTGAAACAGAACAGAGCCAATAACACAGGAAGCTGAACTGATGACGCCAAAAGCACCGATTATCTACCGCACCCGGATCAAACCAGAATGGCTTGATTACAACAATCATATGAATGTTGCCTATTACGTTCTGATTTTCGATCTGGCGGGCGTAGAGTTGGTAAGTCAGTTGGGGTTAAGTGAAGCCGTCACTGAACAAACCGGAATATCCTGGATGGTGCTGGAAAACCACATTACCTACAACAACGAAGTTATACTGGATCAGCCTGTTGAGATCCGCTGCCAACTGATCGATCACGACAGCAAACGCCTGCACCTCTACTTTGAGATGTACGCCCATACCGATCAGGGAGTTGAATACCTTGCAGCAACTCTGGAGCAGATGGCCATGTGTGTTGATCTGAACAGCCGTAGTAGCTGTGAGTTTCCTGCGGGGGTGACCGAACAGATAGATGCAATGGCACAGCTGCAGGCGGATCTGCCCAAACCTGCCAATATCGGCCGTAAAATTGGAATCCGGCGCCGCTAACCGCCAGTCACAACCATCCGCCGGGCCAGCCTCCTCTTACCCCGCTGACAAAATAGCGCTAAGCTATGCCATTTTGGAATGGAGGCAGCGTGGATATTGAAACCCTGGAGAGAGCCGCTCAACGCGGCATTATCTCCCACAAACAACTGCAGGAACTGATCGCGTTCAGTACCGCGCAGGATAACGACGAACCCACAAGCGAAGAACAACTGCGCTTTATCCGTAACTTCGGCGATATTTTCATCACCTTAGGCGTTCTGTTTGTCGCCTTTTCTATCGCTGCAATGCATCTCAGTCAGCTCCAGTGGCTGCTTCCCGCAGCGCTGTTTCTGGGTGCTGCAGAGTGGCTGGTACGGGTTCGCAGGCTGGCGTTGCCAGGTATCGCTATTCTCATATCGACACTCTACTTTTTGAGCAAAGCACTTGGAGTCTCCCAGTTTGAAACAGCAACCCTGCAGTTTCTGACGCTCAGCGTTTGCTCGCTGCTATTCTACCTGCGTTACCGTATGCCGTTCAGCCTGTTACCTGTGGCGGCGGGCCTGGTGGCTGCCACGGTCAGCAGTGTCGGCATCGATATGTTCAGACACCAGTTACTCTTCACGGCGATGGGCCTGATCGTTTTCCTGGTGGCAATGAGTTTTGATGCGCAGGATCGCAAACGACAACGGAGCGCCGGTGATTGTGGATTCTGGCTTCACCTGCTGGCCTCACCACTGATTGTCCATGGTATGATGACCACCCTGTTATTCAGCCATGCAGGGGTGCTTGATGCAGGCAGCAACCGCGAAATTGCACTATTACTATTTTTCATTCTGTTTCTGTTGACCGCCCTGTTTGTTGACCGCCGGGCAATGCTTGTCTCCAGCCTTTCTTATGCGATCTATGCAATCTTCAAGGTTGTCAGCAGTAATATTCTCGACAGCAACAACCTGCCACTGGTGATCTTTATTGGCTTTGGTGTGTTTATTGTCCTGTTCGGCACCTACTGGTACAAGCTGAGACGCCTGATATTCGGCCCACTTCGGGGTAGCTGGCCTGCCCGCTTTGTACCCGAAATATGAAATATGAAACAGGAAACAGAGAGCTGAGCTCAGTCATTATAGTTAGCTCAGATACCTTCGATGGTATCTGAGTAGTCAGATGACGGGGGCCTTAAACATCTGCAATATGTATCACAGCTGAATCAGGCTGACATTTATGCTGAAAAATCATCCACTGACACCACCTCCCTGTTCAGCTTAGGTAAGGGTTTATTGCACTAATATCTAACCGTAAAAGAGGTGATATTATGAGCAATTTAAAAACGTTACCCGCATTGATACTCTTTCTGGCCCTCATTGGTCTGCCCCTCAGCAGCTCTGCTGATAGCCGGGTCACTATCCATAGTGGGATCACAATCGACAGCGGCAATCTGCGACTCTATATCGGTGACCGGCATCTCAGCAATTATCGATATAATGACCGCCACCACAGACATTCGGATTACCGGTCTGGCTATCACCGGCCGGGCTATAACAGATCTGAACGGTTCGGTTCAGGATCACATTTGAGATCTTATTCAACCATTGTGTATCCGGGACGCTACCCTCACTCTTATGTTGTTGAACCCAGTCACAGATATCATTCAGACAGACGTTCACACCAGCACAGAAAAATCTACCGTCATCATGACAACCGCAGATTTCACCATCGACGATCATATGGAGGCTGGTAAACAGGACAACTCAGCTATCGCAACTCAGTTTGTAAACCCGGGCAACCGGTTCCGTTCAGGATACAGATCATAAAAAAACGCTTTGCCCTCCACTGCCGGGCCTGCAAAAGGTACAATGACTGCCGTTTTTCATCAGCCCGGCGGTAACTTAAGTGCAAAACCTATACAGCCACACAAAACAAGCCTTCCTCACAGCAGATCCTGATCTGAAGATCGAACTGACGCGACAAACCGTCAGCCGCTGGAATGCCGGTAAACTGGAGTGGCGCGACGGCGAAGAACCAGAACAACTGAATCAGCCCGGTCAGCCAGAAAAACCGGAGATAGTCGCTCCTTCTGAAGTCAACAAGCGTAAGTTTGGTAAAGAGGAGGGGCGCGCAGCGCTGATCCATGCCCTCGCCCACATTGAGCTGACTGCGGTTAATCTGGCGCTGGATTCGGTCTACCGTTACCGGGGAATGCCCGAAGCGTTTTACGCAGACTGGATGCAGTGTGCTGGCGAGGAAGCCAACCATTTTATCGCACTGCGCGGGCGTCTGAGAGAGATGGGTTATGACTACGGCAGTTTTAAGGCCCATGGTGAGCTCTGGAGCATGGCGGTCGACACCGCCGATGATATGCTCGAAAGGATGGGGATCGTTCACCGGGTATTTGAAGCCCGCGCTCTGGATGTAGTGCCAAAAACCATTCAGAAGTTTGACCAGCTAGGCGATAAAAAAATGGTTGATATCCTCACCATGATTGCCAACGAAGAGGTCGGCCATGTGAGTTCCGGCACCCGCTGGTATCACCACCAGTGCCAACAACGCCAGTTGGATCCGGATAAAACCTTTATCGATCTGCTGTGGAAATATATGAAAGGCCCGTTAAAAGGTCCTTTCAATCACGAAGTAAGAATAAAAGCAGGCTTCTCAGCGCAGGAGATGAAGATGATTGAAAGCATGGGCAAAACCGACTAAAACAGATCGGTTTGCCTGATTTCAATTTAATCATGGTAAAACACCCTAAAAATCACAATCAATTTAGTGATTATTTAACCCTTCAACCATTACCCAATTTGAGTATTTTCTCAAACTCCTTTGATCTGGATAAATTGCACCACGACTAAAACAGTATACACTGAATTATATCCGGGCCCCTCTATATACCGACGCTAGGTTCTTTCCAGCAGAGCCTGACCCTTGCAGGTGGGCCCGGATCCTCCCCTCTTTCAGATCAAAACTGTCACCGAAAACATATTTAAATTCAAACCGTTAGCTTAAAGAACTGACCCTCAGACTCAGGTGATTGATATTATCACTGAGAAACAACTCCCCATCGCTGATGGTCAGCGAAAGCTGCATACTCCGGCTAACAAAATCATCAAGCCGGGTAACGTCACTATCATGAAAACGCCAGGCCTGAACCTTGGGCAACTCATTAATCTGCCGCCCCTGTTTGTCCCACCAGATATCCACCTCCCTGCCGTAGGCATACAGCGAGATTTTAGGTGCACGGCTTACCGCCTTGCGTAACCGTTCGGGTGACGCCTGCCCCAACTCTATCCAGTGCTCAACCATTCCGTCAGGACCCACCTGCCAGAGTTCCGGCTCATCAGTGCTGGACAACCCCCGGGTAAAACTCAGGTCCGGGTGATAATTAATGCCATAGACCAGCAGGCGCACCATCATCCGTTGTAATGTTTCGGAGGGATGCTGCGCCAGGGTCAGATGGCAGGTTTCATAGCAGTGGCGGTCCGTATCACTTAACTGGAGTTCAACTTTATAGATGGTTGGCTTAAGCGCCATAGGATTTAACCTTTTCGTGGGGCATTTATTGGCTCTGATGCGCTATTATAGCGGTTTACTCTCAGGATAATATCGCTATATGAAATGTCGTTCAGGCTGTGGCGCCTGCTGTATCGCCCCCCAGATCAGCACTCCGATTCCGAATATGCCCAATGGCAAACCAGCGGGAGTTCCCTGCGTCAATCTGGATAAATCTTTTAACTGCACTATCTGGAACAGCACTGACTACCCATCGCTGTGCCGGGCATTTCAGGCGGCTGAAGAGCACTGCGGTGACAACAGACAGGAGGCGCTGATCACGCTCATCCAAATGGAGAGGGAAACCGCACCGGATATTTGACCACAACGGCCAATACGCTACACTAGCCCACCTCTGGGATAAGCCCGGATTGACTCCTGAGTTTACTGTTACATTAATATCATCGGAAACTGCCGCAATGGATCTTAAATTTCTCGCTATCCGTGAACTGATAAAAGAAGTCGACGACAGCGTTGCGACCATCAGTGACAAGGGTGGTGCTATAAACGTTAATGATCCGATGGCACAGCAGCTGTTTAATGCGCTGGTATCAGCCTATGGACGTCGTGCAGCACTGACCCATGGTTCCTTTAATGATGAGAACAGTGAGGGTTACCCCTTTATCTCAGGATTCAAAAAATTTATCGACAGTACTCCGGATGAAACCAGTTTTCTGAACCTCTGCGATCAGGCCCTGGCCCAGTTGGCAGCGTCACTGCAGCAGCCCTCCGCCCGTGCGGCGACAGGTGGCTATGTGATCTTCATCTACTATTCATCGGATGTATTTGATTATCTGCTGATCGGTTTGGTTGGCGATAAAACCGGCGTTGCCTTTGATCAGGAGCTTAACCCAACCAAGGTAATCGAAGTTGATCTGGAAAAATTGCATCAGGCCGCCAAGATCAACATCACTACCTATAAGGAGGGCAGCGACAGCTATCTGAGTTTTATTGGCACGCGGCGAAAAGGCGATATTACTCACTATTTTTCCAACGCCCTGGGGTGCACCGATGTCGTGCCCTCTAAGAAGTCCACTTCTGACCTGATCAAGGCAAGCGAAGATTTCTGCCGCCATTATCAACTGCAGGAAAAACAGGAAGAGATTGTTGAGGACGTCGTCAGCTACCTTTCCCGTCAACGCGATGATAAACAGTCCGCCTACCTGCCTGATGTTGAAAAAATCTTTGACAGCCACATGCCACCTGAACAGGCACAACAGGCCAGCGGTAGTTTCAGCAAATTCGCTAACTCCGAAAACTATCAGGTCAGTCAGGAGTTTCAGCCCCATACCAGCACCATCAATGCCTATACTCAGGTAAAAGCAAAGATGGACAACTGGCAACTGGATTTCTCCCGACGCTCTCTTGGTACGCTGAACAGTAACAGTGAAATTGAGTTTGACCCAAACAGCAACTCGATACGAATCAACCGGCTGTCAACCAAGGTGATAGAGCAACTGAAACAGGCCCTCGATCTGGATGACTAGCCCTGGGCACTGCTCTGTAAGCAAATCATTCTCTCTGCCGTTATTCTCCCCATCAATAAAAGCGGCAGTCCCTGAAACGGTCACGCCGCTTTATTCTCCCTGTCACCAAATAGTCATCTCAGGCTGCTAATCTGCACCCGATAAATATTTTTTTGTGCGCCGCACAAAATACTTGACGGTGTTACTTTTTCAACTAAAATAGTTTTCATTGTGCACCGCATCATAACCTAACGGAGACTACGATGATTAACACAACTTTTGATTTCAAAAAGCCTTTAGAATCTGCTCAGACTCTGATGGGTCTGCAAACCTCTACACTGACTAAAACCGTTGAACTGCAGAAGAAGTCCGCTGAAGAGCTGGCTGCTTTCTTCAAAGGTGAAGCTGACAAAGCTAAAGAACTCAAGACTCCAGAAGAGTTCTTGAAGTTCAACGTTGAATCTAACAAAGCTCTGTACGAGCTGCTGAAGACTCAGGGCGAAGCATTCAGCGCTCTGGCTAAAGAGTCTGGCGAAGAGACAATGGCTGAAATCAAGAAACTGGCTAGCTAATAGCGAACCGCTTCTGAGAAACCCGGTAGTGAAAACTACCGGGTTTTTTTATATCCGGGCAAGACAGAGACCTGCCATCTCACACTTTTGTGCACTGCACAAAAAAAGATTTGACTTCCCTGTTGAGATCCCTACAATAGACTTCATTGTGCACCGCAACATAAATTTACTGGAGAACTACCATGACTAACACAATCGACTTCACCAAATCATTCGAATCTGTAAAATCTCTGATGGAGATGCAGGCTGCAACTATCACTAAGTCTGTTGAGCTGCAGAAAAAAGCTGGCGAAGACCTGGCTGCTTTCTTCAAGACTGAAGCTGAAAAAGCTAAAGAACTGAAAACACCTGAAGACGTTGTTAAGTTCAACGTTGAAGCTAACACTACTCTGTTCGAACTGCTGAAAGCACAAGGCGAAGCATTCACTGAGCTGGCTAAATCAGCAAGTGAAGAAGCGATGGCTGAAGTATCTAAATTAGCTAAGTAAATTTCACTTAGTTCCCTTTAAAGCCCTGCTGATGCAGGGCTTTTTTTTGCTTCTGAAATTCCTATTTCTGACTTCACCCAGTCATATAAAAGTAGTACATTTGCGGGCCAATTCAGTAATGGAAGGTGACCCCTTCCCCTATCAGGCTTTGCAGATGAACCTTAACGAAATGATTGTTGTCGGCAGTGAAGAGTGGTGTGCGTTCCCCAGCCTTAGCATCCCGGCAATTAAAGCCCGTGTTGACTCAGGTGCTAAAACCTCTTCGGTACATGCGGTCAACATCCAGCCATTTAAACGGGACGGCAATCCCTGGGTTTCCTTTGATATGCACCCTTTGCAAAAAAATCTGAAGGTCACTGTCAGATGTGAAGCGAAGGTGATTGACCGTCGAACAGTGAAAAGCTCAAGCGGAGATGCGGAGAAGCGTTATGTCATTCGCGTTCCTCTGAAACTCGGTGGCGATATCTGGGAAATTGAGCTGACACTGACCAACCGGGACAGTATGGGTTACCGGATGTTGCTTGGCAGGGAGGCAATGGAGGGTATTCTCGTTAACCCCTCTTCCAGTTTCTGTCAGGGTAATCTGACCATTGAAGAAGCGAAAAGAATCTACGATGTCACAGAAACCAAATCCAGCGGCCTGAAGATCGGTCT
Source organism: Amphritea atlantica (assembly GCF_900111095.1). GTDB lineage: Bacteria > Pseudomonadota > Gammaproteobacteria > Pseudomonadales > Balneatricaceae > Amphritea > Amphritea atlantica. The sequence goes on from NZ_FOGB01000003.1 coordinate 270,692, forward strand.
GCTGGCCAGTAATCCTGATCTGTATAGTAACCAGCGGATTATTGAGGCTGGCGAAGCCCGTGGCCATGAGATGATGTTTCTTAACATCAAGCAGTGCTATATGAAAATGGACAGGGAGCAACCGGAGGTTCACTATCGGGGTGGCACGGTATTAAATGATCTGGATGCAATCATCCCCCGCATACGCCCGAGCATGACATTTTATGGCTGCGCCCTGACACGCCACTTTGAAAGCCTTGGGGTGGCAACTCTCAACGGCTCAATCGCCATTACTCAGTCTCGCGATAAACTGTTCTCACTGCAGTTATTGCAAAAAAATGGACTTGATATCCCCACTACCGGCTTTGCTAACTCGCCAATCGATACTACGGACCTTATAGAGATGGTGGGTGGTGCGCCGCTGATCGTGAAGCTATTAGAAGGGACTCAGGGGCGTGGCGTGGTGCTGGCAGAAACCCGTAAAGCGGCTGAATCAGTAATCAATGCGATAAAATCCCTGCGGGCTAACTTGCTGGTTCAGGAGTTTATAAAGGAAGCCGATGGTAAGGATCTGCGTTGTTTTGTTATCGACGGAAAGATTGTAGCGTCCATCGAACGGGTGGCAGCGCCGGGAGAGTTTCGCGCCAATATCCATCAGGGCGGCAGCGCCCGCCTGGTTAAGATAACCCCCGAGGAGAAGAAACTGGCGCTCCTGGCGGCTAAAACGCTGGGGCTGAGAGTGGCGGGAGTCGATATCATCCGCTCCAGAAAAGGGCCTCTGCTGCTGGAGGTGAACTCCTCACCCGGACTTGAGGGGATAGAGAGCGCCACCAATATTGATGTCGCTGGTGCAATGATAGATGCTATAGAGAAGAAGCTTCACTGGAAAAAGCCAAAAGGGGTGGATTTATAACCACTCGCCTGACCCGTTGCTGCTGAATTGGGCTAAAAAACGCTGAAACGAAGCGGTTACGACTGATAGCAAAACCCTCGATAGAGGGTTTTGCTATTGATGTTTGTCCGGGCTTTGAGCTACCGTTGTGCGCTCCAGTTGATAACGCTCAAGCTTGGCTCTTAAGCCCACCCGGGAAAGCCCCAACTCTCTGGACGCCTGGCTTTTATTCCAGCGGTTACGGATCAGGGTTTCTCTGAGAATACGTTTTTCCAGCGTTTCGATACGATCCTTCAGGCTGCCATCCAACCCCGCCAGCAGTTCCAGTTCGCCCCCCTCCTCCTGCGGTGCAGCCCTCAACACCCGGGGGGACAGCAGATCGGCACCAAGATAGTCGCCATCGGACAGTACCAGCATGCGCCGAACTTCATTCTGTAATTCCCGGACATTACCCGGCCAGCAGTACGATTGCATGCAGGCCAGTGCTTCACCGGTAAACCCTTTTACCGGCTTATCGAACTCTGCCATCGCTTTATCCAGAAACCCCTGCGCCAGCATTGGAATATCCACTTTTCGTTGCGCTAACTCTGGCAGCGTCAGGGTGACCTCGGCGAGCCGGAAATAGAGATCCTGACGAAAGCGTCCGGCACGCACCTCCTCTTCCAGATCCCGGTTGGTAGAGGCGATCACCCTGACATCGACCTTGCGGCGCTGAAAATCACCCAGTGGCCGGACCTCACGCTCCTGCAGCACCCGCAATAGTTTTACCTGAAAAGCCGGAGTGATCTCGCCGATCTCATCGAGAAAAATAGTGCCACCATCCGCCTGTTCAAACATTCCCATATGATCTGAGATCGCCCCGGTGAAAGAGCCCTTCTTATGACCAAACAACTCAGAAGCCAGCAGCTCATCCGGCATCGCGCCACAGTTCTCAACCACAAAGGGTTTATCGGCTCTCAGGCTGTTGTAATGCAACGCCCTGGCAAATAACTCTTTACCGGTACCGGAGGGACCGGTGATCAGCACGGAAACATCAAAGGGAGAAAAACGGGCAGCCTGCTCACATAGCTTATTCAGCGGACTGTTCTCACTACGCCGGATCTCGTCCATCTTAAAACCGGATTTAAGCAGCGCTTTCTTATGGTTGATATTGCGTTCCACCTGCTCTGACGTCAGACGCATCTCCATGGTCAGCAGCTCGTTTTCATTCTGTAACTGACACAGTTTGCAGGCGTTGCGCACCACCATCAGCAGATTATCCGGGTGCCAGGGCTTGGTAATGTACTGATAGATCCCCGCGTCGTTCAGACCGCGGATAATATCTTCCGAATCGGTATAACCAGAGAGAATCAAGCGCGCCGGTTCCGGCCAGCGCCGCCGCACCTCGGTCAGAAACTCAACGCCCGTAACACCAGGCATACGCTGATCGCAGAGAATCGCTTCAACACGACTATCCTCCAGGATTTTCAGTGCATCCTCTGCGCTGCTGGCCGTCAGAACATCAAACTCCTCATCCAGCGTCCGCTCAAGGGTTTCCAGCGAGCGGATCTCATCATCAACACAGAGTACTGTCGGCCGTTTTTGAGTCTGCATCGTTACACCATCTCCTGCAGCAGCGAGATCTGGTTGTTCAGTTGCTCAATTCGCTTTTGGATTCGGGCAACCCGGTGTTGCTCGATCCAGTTTAGCCAGTCGTCCATCCCCTCGCCGGAGCGGGCAGATATCTGAATAACTTCGATATCAGGGTTCACCTGCTTTGCCGCTGCAATGCACTGCCCGACATCGAAATCCAGATAGGGCAGCAGATCGGTTTTATTCAACAACATCAGATCGGCTGCATAAAACATATCAGGGTATTTAAGGGGTTTATCCTCGCCTTCGGTGACTGACAGAATCGCCACTTTATGCGCCTCACCCAGATCGAATGCAGCGGGACAGACAAGATTACCGACATTCTCAATAAACAGTATGCCCCCGGCCAGATCATCGAAACGTTCCAGCGCATGACCCACCATATGCGCATCCAGATGGCAGCCTTTACCAGTGTTCACCTGTACCGCTGCAACACCGGTTTCGCGTATCCGGTCAGCGTCGTTAGCGGTTTGCTGATCCCCCTCAATCACCGCCACCGGGCAGCGACCTTTTATTTTCTCGATACTCGCGGTCAACAGCGATGTTTTTCCTGATCCGGGGCTGGAAACCAGATTCAGCGCAAACAGATTCAGCGCTTCAAAACGCTGCCGGTTTTGTCCGGCATAGCGATCATTTTTACCAAGAATATCCTGCTCGATCTGCACCATACGGCTCTGGCTCATGCCTGGCGCGTGGGCATGGGCAGCGCCCTGACCGAAATGCAGGTTATTACCCTCAGCTACAACCTCTGTTTCAGCATGGCTGTGATGATGGCCCTCCTCAGCATGGCTATGTTGATGATGCCCTTCCTGATGGTTGTGTGAATGAGAATGCCCATGATGATGCTGGTGTCCCTCGATTGAAACCTCGCCTTCACTGCAGCCGCAAACTGTACACATGGTTATTCCACCTCTAACTCTTTTATTCTTAGCTCTTCACCCTGAGTGACCTGCAGCTGGTAACTGCCACACTCACTACAGGCATCATAGCGCTTTGTTATCGTCACGGACCTGGCACACTCCAGACACCATGCCAGCCCGGGTAACTCGATTATTTCTAACCGCGCACCCTCAGCAAGACTGTTACGGGTGACGGCATCAAAGCAAAACCGTAAGGCATCGTTCTCAACCATTGCCAGTGGGCCGATCTCAAGCCAGACCGTTTTCACACGCTGATAGTGTTGACTGGCCGCTTGCTCTTCCAATACCTGAATGATCCCTTCGCAGATCGACATCTCATGCATTCAGACAGATTCCCATTGATTCAGTGTGATATCAAAAGCAACACAGGGGTCCGCCAGCAATAGCATTGTTCGACCCAATGACAGCGCCTGCGAATCGGTTTCCGTTCTGACGCCCTGCAACTTTGTCGCGACCAGCCCCCGGGGATGAAGATTCCACTCGGTCGGTGCGAGAATGTGATAACTCAAAACCCTTTCCCCCATCATCTCTACCCGGTGTAACAGCTGTCCGCGGGATGTTGCTACTATTCCCAGACCAACGCCAATATCCTCAGCGGTTCTCTCAGCAGACTCTGTGACGCCAGCGCTACAATCAGCACTGATCGCCCCGGGGATCTGACTCAGCTGTAACAACATAGCAGCATAACGACAACTCAGTTCATGCCAGCCCCGCTGTTTAAAGTGCTGTAACTCACCTCGGTAAGTGCTGTAACTACCGGTTTCACAACACTCGCCCTGCCAGCGTGGTGTCGCGCAAAACAATCTTTGCTGCACTTCCGAAGACGCCGTTTTAAGTATCTGCTGCTGTTGCCTCTGTTGCAAGTCAGGCAGTGGTTGCAGATCCGCTCCCAGCGTCACACCAGAAAAATCACGGTGAAGCTGCATGACCGGATCTAGCAACGGAGCGCTGAACTGATGCTCAGGTGATATCTTATCCAGCCAGCCATGAACACGCTCTGCAGGAATCCCCAGCAACGGTGTGAGCATCTCATTTAACTGCCCGGCAATCTGTTGTCGCTCCGGGCCCAACAGCGCTGTCAGCTCCCGATTCTGATCGCTATTCAAGCGGTCTTTATTCCGCTGAGGCTGCAACAGGTAATTCCAGCGGCGTAACAGCCTGGTTAGCAATCCCTGAATCTGCTGCAATATCGCCATCTTAGTGGAATCAGTCGTTATCCAGTCCTTCAGCAAGCGGAACAACAGCTCCCGGCAGTTTTCTACCTGCAGCAAAAGCTGACGCCCCCTGCTGATCTCTCTGGCAACGACAGCGCCACGACTCTGTTCCACTGCCTGTAAAAAGGCCAGCCGCTGGGCCACACTGCAGGCCGTAAACAGCAGCGGGATCATCCGCGAAACCTCGATGACCGTTCGTCCCTCAAATAACCGTCCCATCTGTGCCGGGCGACTTGAGGTCAGCTGTAGTGCTGCGATTCTGCCCTCACGCCAGTCCAGTAAGGCAGTAATTTGTCCCGCCACATCAGCCATGACCAGAACACCGGGCGGTTGGTTTCCCCCCTCCGGTCAGGAACTGACGGCGACTCAGCTTTACGGCTTCCCCTTCGTCTGAAGTTACCGTTGAAGTATCTGGCTCAGCTTTGCTTTCAGTGGCTTCCAGCAACGAATCAGAACGGCTTAATTGCCGCTGTCGGTCGGTGGGAGCGAAGTTATCAGACTCAAACAGCGCCTTTATCACCTCCTCTGCGGTGGCAACAGCAGCAGCCTGATCGTTAAACTCAAACATGGGAGAGAACAGTGCACACATGCCATAGCCTCCTAAAATCTCATCCCAGCCCAGAATAAACTCATAGGGCCCGGAAGGAAGATGACGAATACATCTGCTGCCCACCTGCTGCTCAGTCCATTGCGGCTCTGATTCCGGCAGTTCGGTTTCCAACAGTTCAGTTTCCGACAGTTCGGTTTCCAACAGCATTGTCTCTGGCAACACAGTTTCAGGCAGCAGCATCAGGTTCATAAACCAGGGAGTGATTAAAACACCCAGTTGCTCATTTCCCAGCGACTGAAACCCCAGAGCCTTTACCTGGAGTTTCTGGTTAACCACGGCCACCCCTTCCATACGGGTGTGAAGAATTTCGACATAGCGGGACTCAATTAAACCGATATCCACCATCTGTTTAACACCTCAGCTATCCAGCACCATAAACTGGTCTTTGTCGCCATCACATACTGGACAGCGCCAGTGCTCTGGCAACTGACTGAACGGCGTTCCGGCCTCAATCTGCCAGATATCATCCCCTTTGCCGGGATCGTAAACATACCAGCAGATTTTGCACTCCAGACAGGTGGCATCACTGAGCAGATCGTTCTGCCCCAGATAGCTGCCTTCAAACTTCTGACCCGAATCAACACTCATCAGATTAATACCTCTCTTATCTCTTTCAGACGCAGAGCACTATCCTGCAGGTCCTCTGGTGCAGCACAGGCAACGGCGGGCATATCGACCACCTCCAACGTATCGAGAATCAGATGATCCGTTGAGTTGAAATACTGCACCCGCCATATAGGAGAGATTCCAGTACTGCTGATGCGGCAGTTCCCATACCCCCGGGATAAGATCACCAGTGCACCCGAGCCGAGGTGATCTTCCAGCAGTTGATGATCCGCCGGAGAAAAGGGCAACAGAGACAGATTGATCACATGGGGCTCATCACCCGGTTGATAGCATTCGCTTTTATGTTGCAGCTCAATCAACACCGGAGGCGCGTTTAAAATACCCGCAGGCCATTCTGTCCCGGCGACCGACAGAGCACGTGGCTGAGAGAACGCGTAATGACGCGCCACCGAAGGCACATCCGCGATCTCCAGTGTTTCCCGTATCAGGTTGGCAGCGGCATCCAGATAGCGAAGCCGCCATACACCCGCCAGAACAGTTTCCTGCGCATGGACTTCGTAACTTATCTCATCCTGAGTTTTGCAGATCAGGCCAACTTCACCTTCACCGAGAATCTGGTTAATCAGATCAAGCCCCGCGGCAGACAGTTTTTCCAGTCCAAGACTGATCACCGGTCGCTCCGGGGTGTAATCATCCAGCTGTTGCTGAAGCCGGTCCAGCAGATCCAGTGTCTCCGGGCAGCTCTCTAACTGCTCAGCTTCCGGCAACATCGGAATATCATAGGTATGCATCTCTTTTGGCATCGGCATATAGTCCAGCACTAAGCTGTCTTCACCGTTTGACTGACTGCCGGGGCCAACCGGCATATTGATCAGTGGAATATCGCCCTGGTTCATACGCTCTGTCCTGTCTTTTAAATCTGTCTTTTCAGCCGCACGGCTGGGTCTGTTGCGGATTCACCACAACGGGAATACCGATGCCGGGATTACGGGTGGGTTCCCGCTGTAGCAGAGACTCAATATCCCTGAGATAGAGATCCCAGTCCTGCACCTTACTGATTGCCCCCAGATAGCGTCCCTGTTTTAACAACACCAGCGTCGGCCAGACGGTAAAGTTATAGCGTCCCTGTAATGACCTCTCGGCCTCACGACTGATCACCGCCGGAGTAAGCTGGGGAAACTGTTTCAGCAGTTCAGGCAGAATCACCGCAACATCCAGTGATTCAGGAAAGCGCGCCGGGTCTTCGGTAAAAAACAGCACCGAAAATGGCTGATCCTGAATGAATTCATCGAAGCTGGACTGATCCAGTAACGGATATCCCAGCTGTTCAGTTAAACGGTCTATCAGTTCAGCCATGTTTCTCTTGCTCCTCTGTCTTTATCTGCAGGTGTTCCGGTAGTTGAGGCTCGCTCTGAATCAGGTCAGCAAACAGCGAGTCCATATCAACGGTTTCACCCCGCATCACACTGCGTAGTGCAGTGATCGCATCAGCGGTTTCTCTGGCACGCTGTTCTGTGATCTGTTCACGGGCGGCACCGAGAAATACCAGCACCCAACTGCCTGAGTCCAACGCCCCTACCAGGCTCATATCAACCTGTTGTTGCTGCCCCTCAGACTCGCACACCGCCACTAATCCGTCACAGTGAACAACCTTCATAGGAATACCGATGCACATCAGTTACTACTCTCTTTAACGGCTGTCTGATTCAGAAAGCGCTCATCACCCCGCCGGCAGGCCTGATCTTCTGAGGGACGCCCCTCCTCATAGCGGCGTTGCTGTAACTCGGAGGGCGCTAACTGCTCCTGCGGTGGCAGCGGCTGATCACGCTTCTGAGGATGGATACCAAATGAGTCAAGATAATCGAGTGCGATACGGATGGCAGGGTCGACCTGCGCCTGAACCGCGGGCCGCAAACTACCACCGAAATCCTCCAGTTCAACGGGCTGCACGCCGATCAGCATCAGATGCTGCGGGTAGTCGCCGGTAAACTCGGCCATCGCCAGCACTTCCTGAAAACCGGTCTGATGCAGGCTCATCTTCTTTGCCCCCATAAATTTGGGCACATCGTCGCCATGAATCACCTTCATGGCTCCCGGTTCCAGGCCATAATCGATCGCATCAAACACCAGCAGCAGATCACAGCGCTGCACATGCTGCACCAGATAGATCCCCTGGGTGCCGCCATCCATCAGTTCTACATTGGCCGGAAAGCGATAACGTTCATGCAGGGTCTCAACCACACGGATACCAAACCCCTCATCGGCCCACAGCAGGTTACCGATACCGAGGATCATTACGCGCAGTTCAGACTCCGTCCGGGATAACGATTCAGACATCTGCCCCTCACATCACTGTTGTTTCAGAAGTTGCCATACTTAAATAAGGACTTAAAAAAGAACTCAAATAAGAACTCAAATAAGAACTTAAATAAGAACCTAAATAAGTGCTTAAGCAGGACTGAATTTAGAACTACAAGCTTTATGCCAACTCTGTGTAATGCGACGAAGCGCCATGGCAGGGGTGTTACAGAGGGGGTTACAGTTATAAGCAGAGAGCAAAGTGGAAAGTAAGTTTCCAGTTATTGAACCAGATGGTTAAACCTGTCAGATCGGTTCTCGTCCCACCTGATACAGCTCCCAAAGCTGCTGTTTCTCCAGCCAGAACATGGGTGAGGTATGAAAAAAATGCGCCAGACGTAACGCGGTATCTGCGGTAATCGCTCTCTGACCGTTTACAATCTCGTTAACTCTGCGTCGGGAGATCCCCAGCTCTTTTGCCAGTTGAGACTGACTGATTTTTAACGGGTTGAGGTAACAGCGTTCAAGAAAGCCACCCGGATGCTCGGGACGACGCCCATGAAAGCGTAAACGTTGCATCAAAGCCTCCAAAATCACGACCCAGGATAAAAATGCCGGAGCATAGCCCCGGCAAACTCACCAACTAAATGATCTGACAAGTTCAGTCGGGCTTGTCATCCTTAAACATCCGCCAACCACCAATCATGGTAGATATCAGGCTTTGTCGGGACATAATATCTTCTCGAATGGCGACATAAACATGCATCATGACGAAGATAATCAGATACCACATCCCCAGATGATGCCAGGTATGCAGATCCTGGCTTTGCCCCATCAACGGCACCACCCAGCCAAACAGCGTATCAGCCCAGCTACCGCGACCTAATCCTTCAGCATAAAGCGCAAAGCCGGTGATGATCATAAAGGTGATCCCCACGACGAAGAAGCAGAACATCGACAGCTGCCCTAACGGGTTATGGCCAATATATTTCTTCGGAGTTTTCTCCAGAAACAGATACCAGCGGATCTCATGACCCACCTCTTTCCACCACTTACCGCTGAAGATGGGTACCAGGAACAGTTCCCGGGCGTGGCTGTTACCCACAAAGGCCCAGTAGATTCGTCCCAGAAATCCAACGGCAACGATATAGCCCGCAGTGAAGTGCGCAAAGCGGATATAACCCATCAGAAAATGATCACTGGCCTCCCCCGGCATCGTCGGCAATGGTGAACCGATAAAATACCCGGTAATACAGAGTGTGATAATCGAAAACACGGTGACCCAATGCCATAAGCGCAACGGTGCCTCATACACATAGACCGCCGTCTGCTTTCTCTGTTTTATTGTTTCCATAGCATACCTCCAGCATGCCCGCAGGTTTCACTACGGGCATCGGGTTCTTAGCGGATTTTTACCTTAGTCAGTTCCTGCCCATCTGCAGACATCACATGGGTAGAACAGGCCAGACAGGGATCGAAACTGTGCAGTGTGCGCAGTATCTCGACCGGCTCATCGGGACGCTCCATCGGCGTATTCATCAGTGCCGCCTCAAAGGCACCGATATTGCCCTCTGCATCCCGGGGGGATCCGTTCCAGGTGGTCGGCACAATCGCCTGATAGTTTTCGATCTTGCCATCTTTGATCTTAATCCAGTGACCTAAGGCACCACGGGGAGCTTCATTGGTTCCCACCCCCATCGCCTCTTTTGGCCAGCTGGCAGGATCCCACTTCTCGACATTGGCAGTAGAGCTGTCACCGTTTTTGATATTACCCACCAGCTGATGCCAGTCATCCAGCATGGTATCGACACAGAGTTCGCACTCCAGCGCCCGCGCCAGAGTTCGGCCCAGCGTTGATGGCAGGAACTGCTTCAACCCCAGACCGAGACCGGTATTCTGATTAAATGCTGACAGTGAGCGATCCACCTGTTCCTGGACATACTCTTTACCCGACACATAAGCGACGATGTAGCGAGCCAGTGGCCCCACCTCCATCGCATGACCTTTCCAGCGTGGCGCTTTGATCCAGGAGTACTTCGCCGACTCATCGATCTCTTTAATATCAGTGCGGCTGCCCACGGTGTTGGGCCCCAGCTCAAATTTAGGAGCGGTTTCACCATCCCATGGATGCAGCCCCTGCTTATCACCCTCATAGGTGTACCAGGAGTGGTCGACAAACTCTTTAATCTGTTCCGGATCCCGCACATCCACTTCGTGAACTTCGTTCCAGTTACCATTAACAATGGCGCCTGCCGGAAGCAGTTCAGAGGATTTATCGTACGGCACTTTCTGATAGGTACCGTATGAGAGAACATTCTGAGACGCCAGACCTCCGCCATGCAGCCAGTCTTTATAGATGCCCGCAACCGCCAGCACATCCGGCAGATAGACATTCTTGGTGAACGCCTGCGCCTCCTGAATCCGCTGCAACACAAAGTTAAGTGAGGTCATATTTACCGGTGCCCCGGACGCCCCCACACCATCGATATTGATCGCACAGGCAACACCGCCCACCATAAAGTTAGGATGTGGGTTTTTACCGCCGAAGATGGTGTGAATCTTGACAATATCTTTCTGCAGATCTAGGGCTTCAAGGTAGTGAGCCACCGCCATCAGATCCGCTTCCGGCGGCAATTTATAGGCCGGATTATCCCAGTAACCGTTAGAAAACAGACCCAACTGGCCGGTTTCGACAAACTTTTTCAGCCGGGTCTGCACATCTTTAAAATAACCTGGGCTGGATTTAGGGTGATGCGGCGACACCATTTTCTGCAGATCAGAGGTACCCACAGGATCCGCTTTTAGCGCATTCACCGGGTTCACCCAGTCGAGGGCATGCAGATGATAGAAATGGACGATATGGTCATGCACCTGCAGAGTCTTATCCATCAGATGACGGATCAGATGGGCATTCAGAGGGATCTGAATCCCCAGCGCATCTTCCACCGCCCGCACCGAAGTCAGTGCATGGGTACCGGTACACACGCCGCAGATACGTTCAACAAAGGCCCAGGCATCACGGGGATCACGCCCTTTCAATATCACTTCCAGACCACGCCACATGGTGCCGGTGGAGACCGCATTACGAATAACATTGTTGTCATCAACGTTAACTTCACAGCGCATATGCCCTTCGATCCGGGTTACCGGATCAACCACGATACGACGGCCAGAGTTATCAAGATCGCTTGCATTCATCGGGGTGTTCATTATTCCTGATCTCCTTTGTGCTGAGCCCGTTTAATCGCACTGACTGCTGCATGGGCCGCCACCGCAGCACCTACGCCTCCCGCTACCGCCATACCGATCTCATCGGCATTTTTCTCAATACCAAACTGCGGAATATTGGTGAGACGATCATAGAATGAGCCTTTATCCCAGAAACCATCTTCGGAACAACCGATACAGCCGTGACCTGCCTGAATCGGGAATGAGGTGCCTTCGTTCCACCGAACTGTAGAACAGGCGTTATAGGTGGTCGGTCCTTTACAGCCAACCTTGTAAAGACAGTAACCTTTGCGGGCGCTTTCATCGTCCCAGTGTTCAACAAACTGGCCAGCATCAAAATGAGGACGACGATAGCATTTATCATGAATCCGCTGACTGTAGAACATCTTCGGACGCCCCTGACGATCCAGTTCCGGTAACCGGCCAAAGGTCAGCATATAGGTGATCACACCGGTCATAACCTCAGCAATAGGCGGACAGCCCGGTACTTTAATAATGGGTTTATCGGTAATCACTTTATGAATCGGAACGGCCTGAGTCGGATTCGGCCGGGCCGCCTGAACACAGCCCCAGGACGCGCAGGATCCCCAGGCGATCACGGCGGCGGCATCTTTAGCGGCATGTTTGAGCTGGTCGAGAAATGGCTTGCCGCCAACAATACAGAACATACCATCCTCGTTGAGAGGCGGATTACCCTCCACCGCCAGGATATATTTACCTTTGTACTTCTGAATGGTTTCTTCCAGCGCGGCTTCTGCGTGATGGCCTGCTGCAGCCATCAGGGTGTCATCGTAATCCAGCGAGATCATCGACAACACGACATCTTTAACTAACGGGTGCGCTGAACGGATAAAAGACTCAGAACAACAGGTACACTCCAGACCATGCACCCAGATAACCGGGGTTCGCTCCTTCGTTTCCATCGCATGGGCAATTCTGGGCGCAAACGCTGGCCCCAGACCCAGTGCCGCTGCAGTCAGACTGCAGTACTTCAGAAAACTACGACGCGTAATCCCCTGGCGTCGCATCACTTCATAGAAGGTTTCAATTGATTGGGGCATTGCGGTTCTCTCCGTCAGCAGGCTCGCTTAAGGAAGGTCCGGTCCGGTTCAAACTGTACTCAGAGTATTTATCTGGTAGCAGGAGACCGTTCGTACCTTCTCTAGTTATTATTTATCCTCCAGCTTTCAGCAAATTATGTTCCAACTTCCCAAAACCTTGTTGTATCGGGGTTATAGTCCATCGGCCAGCCTCCTCTGGACAACTATCTATCCAACAACTCAGCAAAGCGGTTAATTACTTACCACTCTTCCTGAGACGACAAAGCTGAAAAGCTAACCCTCTCCGGATAGAGTGATTCTTGATATTGGACAAGGAGCCACCACCCGCTTCGCGTATGATCGAAACCCACCATAATGGAGGGATAACCCGATGACACTGTTAAAACCTGAGCAGATCCCCACAGTGGGACTCGACTTCATGAACCACGACCACGCAGCAGCAGCTGAGCAGATAAATACGCTGTACCAGCTTCTTCGACAGGCCCGGGCAGGCGATAAAGCATCAGAAGAGCTGATAGAACCCCTGTTAGCAGAGATTTATGCGCACAGTCAGAGCCATTTTGCCCGGGAAGAAGCGGAGATGATTCGGGCAGGCTTTCCTGCTTATGGTTGCCATAAGGATGAGCATGAGCGGGTACTGGAAGAGCTGACTCAGGTACTGTCACAGTGGCAGAAAGATCAGCATATCGAACAGCTGGAAGACTATCTCAACACAACCCTGTGTGACTGGCTGATCAACCATATATCAACCATGGACACGGTAACCGCGATGTTTGTCGGCCGTTACAATCACTCTGTCGCTTAACCCTTCATGGTACGCTTCAGCATTAAAGGAGCCCGGAAAAAAGCTCACTTCTGGGTAATTGACGGGGCTGATAAAACAATAAAATTCATTTAAAATCAAAACATTAACAACTATTTAAAAAAAATAAAAAAATTTTCATTTTTTTATGAACTTTACCTGAACAGACGTCTCTAAATTTATACATCAACGTAATACGCAAGACCGGAACTGCCCGGGGGATCCCCTTCCCTCCGGGCAGTTTTTTATCCGCTACCATCCAGGTTCGCAATCCCCCCCTTCAGCGTTAGCCGAAACAACCCTGTTAAAAAAATAATTTTTTGGCTGAACTTTATCGGCTCATCACCCTCTATATAATTACATCAACGTGCGAAGCTAAACTGAAACTGCCCGAAGGCCCCCTTCCCTCCGGGCAGTTTTTTTATACCCTATTTTTTGCAGCAGACTGAAACGGTATAGCGAGAATGCGTCGCTATTTGATATGCTAAGCCCAACAGTGACGCCCGGGAATAACAGTTCCATCCCTGCAGCGCACTTTCTGCAAACTCCTTATATAGCGACACGCGATCCATCATGAGTAAATACTGGAGCCCGGCTATCCGCCAGCTGACCCCCTATGTTCCGGGTGAGCAACCAAAGGTTGATAACCTGATTAAGCTGAATACCAATGAAAACCCTTATCCCCCCTCGCCCAGGGTGGTTGAGGCGATTAACAACTATCCCAAAGATCGCCTGCGTCTCTACTGCGACCCGGATGCCACGGCGCTGAAACAATCACTGGCGAATCATTTTCAGCTGCACTACAACAATGTATTTGTGGGCAACGGCTCTGATGAGGTTCTGGCACTGGCATTTATGGCTTTTTTTCGACAGGAAAAGCCGTTGCTGTTACCGGAAACAACTTACAGTTTCTATGATGTTTACTGCAAGCTGTACGATATCGAGTATCGCCAGATTCCACTGACTGATGATTTTGAAATTAACTTTACTGATTACGATCAGCCCAATGGCGGGATCATCTTCGCCAATCCAAATGCGCCCACCGGACGGCAGACAGCACTGCACGAGATCGAAACACTGCTGCTAAAAAACCGCGAATCTCTGGTGATCGTTGATGAAGCCTATATTGATTTCGGTGGTAGCTCAGCCGTCGAGCTGATCCACAACTATGACAACGTCCTGGTTATTCAAACCTTCTCAAAGTCACGCAGTCTGGCAGGCTTGCGTATCGGTTTTGCCCTGGGACATGAGGATCTGATTGCCGGACTGGAGCGGGTTAAGAACTCCTTTAACTCCTACCCACTGGATAGTCTGGCGATCGTCGGAGCGGTAGCGGCCCTTGAAGATGTTGACTACTTCAATGAAACCAACCAGAAGATCATCGATTGCCGGGACTGGACAACCGCTCAGTTGGAGCAGCTGGGGTTCAGGGTTATCCCGTCTAAAACCAACTTTGTGTTTACCTGCCATCAATCGATCAGTGGGGCTGAACTGATGCAGTACCTGCGCAGCAATAACCTGCTGGTGAGGCACTTCAGTAAGCCGGGCATTGAGAACTTTCTGCGTATCACTATCGGCACCGCAGCAGAGATGCAGACCCTGATTGAAACCCTGAAGCAACATCCGCAAATCTGATTCAGCAATATTCCCGACCGGAAAATCGTTGAGTTCAGATCGTAGAAAGAACAGCCGGCATCGGCTGTTTTTTTATTCAACCCGCCACAGATCACGACAGCTCAGAGCCTGATAGCTCCCCTCCAGGCTGGCCCAAAGATCCATCCCTTTGCATTGAATATGCAATAAAAGTGTCTTCTATAGAACATTTCTGACTATCCAATTTTGGCAATAATCGGGCTAACGCCTTTACATAGTGATGAAATTGGTGGATTGTTAATCAATTAGCTGTAGATGTAGGAGGGTGTATGCAAATAGAGAGTTCGCCAGTCTATTCTGATGAAACGCTGTATCGTAGTTTTGAAACATTCAACATTGAACAGCATGCCAACGGCATGAGTGGCTGGCAGGTCTGCTACGATCAGGTATCAGCTGGGCAGTTCAATGGCCACATTACAGAATTAAACTTAAAAGAGATACAACTGGTACGTGATCGTTCAAACAGAGCTCTCGTCAAGACAGGTAAAGCGTGGGATGGCTCGTTAAGCTTCAATATGCCCTATAACCCCCTACCGGATAATTTCTATTGTGATGGTAATGTATCATCCTCTGACAGCATATTAATCGCCAAGGGAAACTGTTTACCAGAACTATTAACCCCTGAAAATCTGGATGTTATCAGTATAACTGTAAACAAAGAATCTATCTTAAGTATTGCCAAAAAACAGAACATAGAATTTTATCTTGATAACAATTCTGACGGTCATTATATTACTAAATTAAAATCCAACACTGATCTTCTAAATGACTTAAGAATAATTATTTCTGAAAGCCACATTAATACTCTGATTCAGCAAAAGACCATCCAGAACCGGGTGAAAGATACGCTGTTTCAGCATCTTATTGATATTATCGACAGTGAACAGGCTCAGTATTTAGGCCCGGTTGCACGTAAAAAAGTCGTGGATAAAGCCCGGGATTACGTACTTTCCAATCTTGATACGCCTCCTTCAATCATTGAATTATGCAATGTTATCGGCACCAGCAGACGTAAATTACAATACTGTTTTCAAAATACGCTGGGCATTAATCCCGTGACATTTTTAAGACTTGTCCGCCTTAATGCAGCCCATAGAGACCTTTTAAATAGTAACAGTAATAGCTGTGTACAGGATGTTGCGACTAAATGGGGTTTTTTACACCTGAGCCGTTTTGCCTCGGAGTATAAAACACTCTTTAAAGAGCTACCTTCTGAAACACTTAAAAAAAACATATAACTTTGCCAATTCTGGATAACCCATCATATTAAGTCTCTGTATTGTGAATATGTGAATAACGATAACAATCACATATAATAATGAGAGTGACTTATGAAAAATTCAGTTCTATCAGGGTTATGCTATAGCAGCTGCTTAGCCTTCGCCATCGCATCACTTCCCGGTCACGCCAGTGAAAATGGAGCCCCAACCACACCAATGGGGGTTTTTGAATTCGGCACTGGCTTTATGCCCCCCGCAACCCCTACCGGAACGTTCGCTACCCGGGCAGCCTATTACAGCACAGATAAAGTCGTTGACGGCCACGGAGATAAAATACCAGGACAGGACTTTTCTCTTGATGTGTTTTCAATCTCGGCCGTCTATCTGAACATGACCGATGAGGAGATACTGGGTGCCAAATATGGTTATTCCGCGATCCTGCCATTTCTCAATATGAATGCTGACCTATCGGTCTCAGTTCCCGGTGTCGGCGTTGTCTTTGAAGATAACGCAGATCTGTTCAGGCAGGGAGATATGCAGATCATTCCATTGATTCTGCAATGGAATTTAGCGCCAAATCTGGCCATGAATACCCAGCTTCAGATTCAGTTGCCAACCGGTGACTACGATAAAGACAGACTGGTCTCTCCCGGACTGAACCACTGGGTTATCTCCCCTAACTACGGTGTGTCATACATATCCGATTCCGGCTATGAGGTATCTTCCAATTTCCAGCTGGATATCAGCTCGGAGAACCCAGACACTCACTATACCAATGGTGTTGAATATCGGCATGAGTTTGGTATCGGTAAACATACAGGACCATGGACCGTTGGGATGGGCGGCTATTTCTACCGTCAGTTAACTGATGATGAAGGCCCTGGTGTGGTCGATGGTAATAAGGGCACAGTGACCGCACTGGGCCCGGCATTGAGCTATTTCTCACCCGGAAAACCTGCCGTCTGGCTTCATGCTTACAAAGAGTTTGATGCAGAAAATCGCGCTGAAGGCTACAACCTGGCGTTACGTATCGCAATGAGCTTCTGAGGGTGAGAAACATGGATAATCAAAACCAAAAAACTATCCGTACAGCCTCCGGAAGACGCGAAGGCATTCTGATCGCGCTGGGCAGCAGCCTGACCATTATGGGGTCGGTGATGGTCGCCCCGATGCTACCAAAAATGGGCATGGAATTCGGCCCTACCCACCCTCAGGCTGATATGTTATTGCCACTCGCAATCACAGGCCCGGCGCTGGCAATTGCTATATGTGCCCCCCTGGCTGGCTGGCTTTCAGACCGCACCGGCCGGAAAAACATGCTGATTATTGCAACGCTGTTGTATGCCATCCTGGGGGTACTGCCAGCGTTCCTGAACGGCCTGGATGGCGTGGTGATCTCCCGGTTACTGTTTGGCTGTGCTGAAGCGGCGATTATGACCTGCTGTACTGCGCTGATTGCCGATTACTGGCATGCTGAGGAACGACTCAAATTCGTCAATATGCAGGTGGTCTGCATCGGCTTAGTCGGATCCGCTTTCTTTGTTATTGGCGGGGTGTTAGGCGAACAATCCTGGCGGCTACCCTTCTATCTCTACTTGCTGCCATTGTTGCTGATCCCATTCTTTATGCGGGTACTTTGGGAGCCAAAACACCATGAGGTTCAACAGATTACAGACACTACCTCACGGGTAGCCACCCTACCACTGATCGTGGGGTATAGCATGATCATGTTTGGTATGGTGCTCAACTTTATTGTACCTATCCAGGCCCCCTCTCTGCTGGTTTCCATCGGTGTGGTATCAACCACCAAAATTGGTCTTGCGGCAGGACTTAGCCTGCTGGCCACCCTGGCAGGTTCTCTGCTGTGGCCAGTTTTCCGGAGTTCATTTGGTATTGCTGGCTGTAATGCACTACTGATGGCTTTAATTGCAGTCGGTCTGTGGTTTCTCGCCCACGCTAACACCTATAACAAAGTAATGATTGCGGTAACCATTCACGGCATTGGTGCCGGGATGATGGTGCCCAACATTATGGCCACCATAATGAATGCGTTACCCGCGTCGGTGCGTGGACGTGGTATCGGCGGATTTACGTCATGCCTCTATCTGGGACAGTTCATCAGCCCAATCATTGTTGGCATCGTCATCTCTTTTGGAGTCGATCTGCCAGGAGCCATTGTAAGCCTGGCGATGGCCAGCGCTGTCGTTGCAGCCATCTGGCTCATCTTTAGTCTCGTCAGGAGAAACTCAGGCGCAGACCTGGCAGCTAAACGCGCCGCGTAGCACAGCGGTAACGCCAGCTTGCGATGCTTAATCCCATATAAGCCGGGCCCGGCATACTGCTCTCAATGACTCCGCTGAGTCGGATTGAATTCAGTATGCCGCGTTTCTGCGCTGACATCTCACAGGTTGCCAAACAAAATCGATCAAGCGTTAAATAACCAGATTACAGGTGAACAGTATGAAAGATATCCATAAACTCATGGATGAGTGTGATGCAACGGCGTTAGCCGATCTGATTAAACAAGGTGAAGTCAAAAAAGATGAGTTATTAGAAGCCAGTATTGAGCGCCTGGAGCAGGTTAACCCAGCGCTTAATGCCGTTGCTGAAAAGCTATATCAGAGTGCCCGAAATACCGAACCGGCATCCGGCATATTTGCAGGTATCCCAACACTGACCAAAGACCTGTTCGCCCCCGTCAAAGAAGCACGGATGACAAACGGTTCTTTCGCTCTGGGTGAAGCCCGTCCGCAACTTGATGACTCAGTTGTAACCCGCTTAAGAGCATCAGGGATTCGCTTTATCGGCACCAGCACGGCGCCCGAATTTGGTACCTCTTACACAACAGAGTCGATCCGCTTCGGCGCAACCCATAATCCGTGGAATCTTCAGCACAGCGCAGGCGGATCCAGTGGTGGTGCAGCGGCAATTGTTGCATCGCGGGTGGTTCCCTTTGCCCATGGCAACGATGGCGGTGGTTCACTGCGGGTGCCCGCATCCTGTTGTGGTGTTTTTGGCCTCAAACCATCCCGCGGCAGAGTGCCCAGCGGTCCACTGGTGGGAGAAGGCTGGGGCGGCATGGGAACCGCACACGCAATCACTCTTTCGGTTCGCGACAGCGCTACCCTGCTTGATATTGTCTCAGGTGAAGATCTGGGCGCGCCTTACGCAAGTCCTGCTGACAATAAGCCGTTTGCAGATTCATTGAATGATCCTCTTAAACCTCTGCGGATAGCGCTAATCGAAGATGCGGGGCCATGGACAGTATCACCAGCGGCCCTGGAAAGCGTGCAACACACAGCAAAGCTCTGCAGTCATCTGGGTCATCATGTTGAAGTGGTTAAGTTTCCAGTCGATCTGCTGAACTTTTTTGAAGCCGCATTCAACATTATTGCGCCGAACACTAAAAGTTATGTTGAGATGCTTGGCGATATGCGCGGCTCGCCGGTACAGAATGAAGAGCTGGAACCAGCGACACGCATTATAGTTCGGGAAAAGGGAATGATCAGCGCGGTGCAGTACGTCAGATCCATTGAACATATGCATGCCTTAGGCCGTCAGATGGCTGCTTTCCTACAAAAGTTCGACCTGCTGCTAACGCCGACAGTGGTCAGAGAACCTCCTCAGCTAGGCGAGTTGCACGTACTGGATGAATCGATGTCACTAGAACAGTTTATCGAGCTGTCCCATAGTTACTCGCCCTATACTGCCGTATTTAATGGCACAGGGCAGCCTGCTATGTCAGTGCCCCTGTACTGGAGTAAGAATGATCTGCCAATAGGTTCACACTTTGTTGCTCGTTTTGGAGATGAGGCGACTCTCTTTAAGCTCGCCCGACAGCTGGAACAGCTTCAACCCTGGAATCAAAAAGTCCCCCCGATAAATGCCTGTATGCACTAAGCAACTAAGCAACTAAGTAACTAAGTAACTAAGTAACTAAGCATCGATCAGTATGTATCATCATAGCCCCTCGGGTGCCCGAAGGGCTATTCACTGAATACCCATGCCATTGATGACCAACAGAGGGCAGATACACTGCCTTCTTCTCCTGACTCAGTCGCCCCTCCTGTGAATGCTAACAGGATCACTCACTGCCACTGATCTGGTTTCCCCCCTGCTGCTTGCATATTTGCAGACTACTCTCAGCCCGGTTAAACATCGATTCAGCGCTATCGTCCTCACCCGTCAGCGTGGCGACACCAATGCTTACAGTAAAAGCGATATCAGTTCCCGAATTGGGTGCGGACAGATCTGACACCATATTGCGTACCCGCTCGGCGGCCAGAATCCCCTGCTCCGCATTGGTTTCTGGCAGCAGTATAGCGAAGCCATCTTCACCAACCCGGGCGAGAAAGTCGGCAGTGCGTTTGAGACTGTTGAGCGATTCTGCCAGGCGTTTCAGAATCTGGTCACCCACGTCCCAGCCCCGCTGATCATTAATCAGCCGCAGGCTGTCCACATCAATCAGCATCAGGCTACAGACCCAGTCATAACGGACCGCCTGAGCAATTGACTGAGCCAGCACCGGCATCAGCGCCCGACGGTTGTACATACCGGTAAGCAGATCTCTTTGTATCTGAGAGGATTCCCGCTGAGCCATTTTTCGCCGACTGATATCTTCTATCCGACAGACCACACTGGGCTCATCACCGGACGAAGGAGCCATACGAATCTCAACCCAACAGGATTCCACCATACCCTGCTGTTGCAGATAGATGAACTCGGTCGGGTCAAACAACACCTCTTTAACCATCAGTTGATTCAACCCCAGAGACTTATCAATCATTCCCTGAAGCTGCGAAGCGATCTCCCCGGGGAAGATGTCCGTCAGCTGTTTACCCGTCAGTTCATCCGCGCCTCCCCAGGGGATGGCTGAATCATTATGCGAAGAGAAAATGATCGTACCCTGCTGGCTCAGGATCAGCACATCTTCAGAGAGGACGTTGAGCAGAGCGTCAATTCGGGTTTGAAGAAGGTTGGCATTTTTCATTCGCAACTCCATGACAGATAGGTGTTAAGCCTCACTTATAACACAAGCGGGAGACCTAGCTGAAGGATCGGTTCTCATTCTGTGTAGATAAATCAATTGAACATAAAAAAACCCGCCGAAGCGGGTTTAAAAATTCAAAGATCAGATGCAGTAGCACTTCAGTGGAGGAAAACCGTTGAATTCAACCGAACTGTAACTGGTTGTATACGCCCCGGTAGAAAACCAGTAGAGCCGGTCACCAATCTCTAAGGAAAGCGGCAGCTCATACTTATAGTTTTCATACATGATATCCATACTGTCACAGGTTGGCCCCGCCAGTACTACCTCTTCGCACTCGCCGTCGCGCTCAGTTTCCAGAGGAAACTTGATCGCTTCACCCAGGGTCTCGATAAGGCCATTAAACAATCCTACATCGGTGTAAACCCAACGGTTCAGTGCGGTATGAGATTTACGGGAGATCAGCACAACCTCGCTGACCAGCAAGCCGCTGTCACCCACCAGGGAACGACCCGGTTCCAGAATAATCTGCGGCGGGTTATCACCGAAATCTTCCATCAGATAACGGGTGATCTCTTCACAATAAACAGAAAAATCGTTCGCTTTGGTCAGATATTGCGCCGGAAATCCACCACCCATATTGATCATACGCAGTTCAATATCACACTCACTGCGCAGCCGTTCGAAGATCACCTTCACCTTCGCGATAGCCGCATCCCAGACATCGATCAGGCGCTGCTGTGAGCCGACATGGAAAGAGATGCCATAAGGCTCCAATCCCAGTTTCTTCGCCAGAATAGCCAGGTCCAGCGCCATATCCGGGTTGCAGCCAAACTTACGGGACAACGGCCAGTCAGCACCTTCCGCACCCTCGGTCTGAATACGGATATAGATCCGCGCACCCGGTGCGTATTGGGCAATATTTTCAAGGTCAGCTTCTGAGTCTGTGGCAAACAGGCGCACACCTTTATCGTAAAAATAGCGAATATCTTCACGCTTTTTAATCGTGTTTCCGTAACTGATCCGGTCAGGAGTGACACCATGCGACAACACCTGATCCAGTTCATAAATAGAAGCGATATCAAAGCTTGAACCCAGTCCCGCCAACAGACCCACTATCTGAGGATGTGGATTAGCTTTTACCGCATAGTAGATCGAGGCAAAGTCAAATCCGTTCTTCAGTTCCTGATACTTCTCTGCAACGGTTTGCAGATCGATTAACTGGAATGGAGTCTGATACTGATCGGCCGCTGCTTTCAGGCGAGCCCATTTTTCAGCAGAGATATGATCCGGAAGTTTCATCACTATTTTTACCTGTACTCCTGCCGGTGTCTCCGGCGGACAAGAGGAGGGTTAGCTCCATTAGAAAACGCGCAGTATAGTTAAAACGTCTCAGCTGTAAAGTGAATTTAGCGGCTTCTGAAAATAAATTTTACACTTATAATCAAACCACCATTTCTCCGCCCTGCGTTATAATTTTTTCTATCTCCGCGAAGGACTTTGCTTCATACATAATCTCAAATCCAACCTTGAGTTTACGGGAGATATCGCTGGCTGAGATGATACCCCGGACACGTCTGATTCCCAGTTCGGTTTCATCGACCACCAGCAGATGCTGATCCCCGGAGTTTTTCAGTGTCAGCATGATATCGCCGATGCGGGAGTGACGAATCTGATCAAAGGTCAGTGAACGCAGGTATTGTTTGTGCAGCATAATATGGCCTACGGCCACCTCATTCCGGGCGACACCGTGGTTTTGCATATAAACGATCACTTTGCTGCCGGCAATATCCTGGGCACTGATAACCCCCACAAACCGACCTGCCAGCGTGATAACAAACAGCATTCGCACATGCTGGCTTTTCATCCGTTCAAGAGCATCATCTACGGAGACGCCCTCGGTTACGGTGATCGGCTCGGTCTGACTAAAATCGGTCATAACTTCACTGGCAGGACTGCGAAGACTGATCGGTTCCTGACTGACTTCAGGGCTGAGCAGATGCTCAACTTCACAATTGTCCTGTAAACGTAAAGGATAAAATTCCTGGAACACGGGCACCTCCGGTTGTTATTTTATGGTGTCCTTACAGCATAGTTCTGTTTTACCCTGCCCTGCCAGTATATTAATCGTTAAGCCATTAAAAACTCAGATAAAAGGTCAGCCCCAACCCGGCGACCAACGTCAGTGATACAACGCTGTAAGCGACCAGCACAGACTGATTATCGTCTTTCAGCTCATCGGTTTTACAATCCCAGAAAGGTCTGCGCGCTTCCCTCATTGCTTCCGAGCGGGTTACGCCGATATCACTGAGCGCCCGGTCATCCAGTTGCCTGAGCAGGCGTCTGCTGTAATAGGTTTGCCGGTATTGCTTTAACCGGAGAAGAATCTTAAACATTGTAAAGCCCTCCATATTCAGAGCTTCAGTTTATGGACATATCTGATACCATTACAGATTCAATAATAATTTTAAAAACACAATACAGATTCGAAAACTCCTTATCTGTATTGGTTTAAACGCAATAATCTGTACTGCTTTTTACACTGTATGGGACCATTCTGATGAAACTGTATGAACAAGTTGCCACAACCCTTAAAGATCGTATCGATCTCGGTTATTACCACGAGGGAGACAAACTGCCCTCTGTCAGAGGATTAAGTCAGGAACATGGCGTCAGTATCTCTACCGTGCAGGAAGCCTATGGACTGCTCATTGATGACGGCGTTATTGAGTCCCGCCCCAAATCGGGTTATTACGTTTTACTACGTCAGGCTCCACCCGAACTGCCAGCCACCAGCAGTCCGGCATCGCAACCCCTGGTGGTTGCCCAATGGCAGAAACTCCAACATATGATCAATGAGTACGGCAGCCAGGAAACCACTAAGCTGAGCCTGGCGCTACCTGACACTCATGCCGCCACCCTGAAACCCTTAACAAGACTCATGGCGGAACTCAGCCGCAGTGCCAACCGCAATGTGCTTGATTATGAGCATGCCGCAGGCTCTGACCTGCTGCGCCATCAGATCGCCCGGGTGATGGTGGACTCCGGTTGCCGGATCCACCCGGATGAGATCATTATCACCTCAGGATGTCAGGAAGCGCTGTCCTGCAGTCTGAGAGCGGTGACAGAACCGGGCGATATTGTGGTAGTTGATTCACCCAGCTTCTTTGGTTCGGTTCAGGCGATTAAAATCAACGGCGTAAAAGCGCTGGAAATTCCCACACATCCTGAAACCGGTATCTCCCTTGAAGCACTGGAAATGGCGTTTGAACAATGGCCAATAAAAGCCTGCCTGCTGACGCCGACCAACAATAACCCACTGGGCTATTCAATGCCGGACCAGAATAAAATCCGCCTGCTGGAACTGCTGAACCGCTATGATGTGCCGCTGATTGAGGATGATGTGTACGGTGATCTCAGTTACACCCTGCCCCGGCCGAGAACCATTAAATCCTTTGATACCCAGGGGCGGGTGATCCTCTGTTCCTCGTTTTCCAAGTCTATCGCACCCGGCATACGGGTCGGCTGGATCTCCCCCGGACGCTATCGGGAACATATAATGATGGTTAAATACCTCTCCAGTCTGTCTACCCCTAAGCTGACCCAGATGGCGGTGGCCGAATTCATCGCGCAGGGGTATTACGAAAAACATCTGCGCCGGGTTCGCCGGGATTATCAACGTGACCGCGATGCGGTGATCGGCTGGTTAAAGCGGGAGATGCCGGAAGGCACCCGTATCAGTTACCCTCAGGGAGGTTACCTCCTCTGGGTTGAACTGCCTGAGCAGGTTGACTCCAATGAACTGAACACCCGGGCAAAGGCACGGGGCATCAGTATCGCCCCGGGAACGTTGTTCTCCGCTTCAGGTAAATACCGCAACTTTATGCGGATCTGTTGCGTTAACAGTTCCAATCCGGCACTGGAAAAAGCGATCGTAACGTTAGGGCAACTCAGTAGAGAGCTGATGGCGCAGACGCTGCTGCCTCATGAGTAGACTACTCCAGTTAAATTGCACGTGAAAACATCTCATGATTTACGCTCCAAACTCTGGGATTTTTGACTAGACTTTACTCATACGTCAGGAGACAGCTTACCGGGAAGGTGGTTGTCGTTTTTTATGGCAATCCAAGGGGGATTGAATGTGGATGGATATAACCTGGAGTCACGCGTAAAAAGTCTCGAGGTGCTCACCTCTCTGCTACTAGCAATAACCAACAATTTACAACAGGGTTCACCTGCGCCCTTAGAAACTCTCAGACACCTTCTTAACGCACATCCGGATATTCTTACGGAGGATCTGCTTAATTATATGGAGGAGTTAGAAAACACGGCAAAACTGCTTCAACAACAACAGCACTAGGGTTATTACCTGCAACTGAAACTTGTAAATTTCAACCGCGAATCTGATCGCTGCAACCGATAACCATACCGCTGAGGGCGATAGTCTATTTATCGCCCCAGTGTAACTCGCGCCAGTAAAGCTGCTCAGCTTCAGGCAGAAAGGTCCAGCTCAACAATCGACTGACCTTCATCCCCTGCGACATATTGACCACCCTCACCCGTCGCGCACCGCTATTCTTTAATACCCGCTTAAGCTGGATAATGTTTTCGTGTTTGGAGACCAGGGCACTGAATAGATAACACTGCTGTGAATATTCCCGGCTCTGAGTAATCATTCGCTTCAGAAAAGCCAGTTCACCTCCGTCACACCACAACTCATTACTCTGCCCGCCAAAATTGAGTTTAGCACTGGAGGCGGGTTTACCGAGGTTGCGCAGTTTGCGCCGGTTGCCAGCTTCTGCCGCCTGAGGGGAGCTATGGAAGGGCGGGTTGCAAAGGGTAAAATCAAAACGATCCGCTGGCTTGATCACCTGTCTGAAAATATTCCGGGAGTCTGTTTGTAAGCGACACTCTATCTGCCCCCGCAGAGTTGGATTTGTCTGAACCATCAGATTTACAGTATTCACAGCTATCGGATCTATATCAGTGCCAACAAACTGCCAGCCAAAGGTGCGACAACCAATAATGGGATAGATACCGTTAGCACCTACACCGATATCCAGTCCGGTTATTTTGCGGCCCTTTGGCACAATCCCCCCATTATCGGTCGCCAGCAGATCTGACAGATGATGGATATAATCAGCGCGCCCGGGAATGGGCGGACACAGATAGCCTGCGGGAATATCCCAGAAGCTGATGCCATAACACTGCATCAGCAACGCTTTATTCAGCGCCTTAACCGCATCAGCGTCATGAAAATCGATTGTCTGACTGCCAAACCGGTTAACCGAGACATAGGGACTGAGCTCCTGGCAAACCTGACAAAGCCGGTCAAAATCATAGCGGCCCTGATGGGGGTTGTCAGGATGGAACCGGGCCGTCTGTTTGCCCTCTGGATGCTGTGCTTTAACCATGACCCGAAATCACTCTGCGTTGAATTCCGGGCATTGTATCTTAATATCAGATCAAAAAAGAGCGGTCAGCGTATCTCGATAAAAGGCAACCAGCGTTTCTCCAGATCAGCCGTATCTATATCATACTCACCCACTGGCGGCTGAGAGAGATCATCGGGAGGCGAAGCCAGGAGATTGAGATCCAGTGCCTTTGCAGTACCGCGAATACCTTCATCGGTTAACTTCATTTTGTAGTAGATGCCGTTCCAGAAATTGGCACCAAAGGCTTCCGGCTTCTTAAACATAAATAGCAGGTCATGCTCCAGCCATCTGAGATCATCCGCAGTGACGGTTCTGGGCTGTTCATATGGGTAAGGGATAAAACACCAGAGTTCTGGCCCTTCCAGGCACTTCATCTCTTTCATGGAGAGAAAGTAATCTTTAAACAGATGATGGTCCAGAGTCATCTTATAACTGAACGCCCCCGCCGGGGTGGCGCTGAACACCAGCTCGCCAATAGACTGCTCAGTACCATCTTTCTGCAGCAGATAGATCTGCCTGGTTCCCTCGCTCAAGCCCGCCGCGACGGTCGGTGCCATGGGGACGCACAGGGCAATAAACAGTACTAACCCTCTAGTTATTTTTTTCATCTCAACGCTCCTGATTATTCTCTATCAAGTGTAGGAGGATGAAGCGGAAGCTCTATGGTACTTCCGTACTGTTTTCTCCATCAGTAACGCTGACCTTTAACAATAATATCGTTACAATGCCTGACCCTGTCGGTGCCAGACATAAACAAAACAACACTCACCTGGTGAAGGACTCTGATGAATACTGAATACCTGAAAGGACTCCTGCTCACCTCTCTGGGCGTGCTGGTACTGAGCTTTGATGCCCTGCTGATCAGGCTGATTCAGGCTGAACCATTTAGTCTGCTGTTCTGGCGCGGCCTGCTGCTGGCTCTGATGGTCGCTCTCTGGTGTCGCTACCGTTACCCGGGAAAACCGCTCTTTTATCGCGACTGGGCCAGCATCCGTTCAGCACTGTTTTACAGTATCTGTTCAATACTCTTTGTCACCGCGGTTCATCACACCTCGGTGGCCAATGTCCTGGTTATCATCAGTGCCCAGCCTCTGTTTGCAGCGATTATCGCGCGGCTGTTTATTGGTGAGCGCTCTGCGCCCATTACCTGGATCGCGATAGTGATCTCCATGCTGGGCATCGGCTGGGTCATGAAAGACTCCTGGTCCAGTCCAAACCTCGAAGGGGACCTGATGGCACTCTTTTGTGGTATCGCTCTCGCGGCTAAGTTTGTTAACGACCGCGCCGTAAAACATCGGAATATGACCCCGGCACTGATCACTTCAGGTCTGCTGGTCAGCCTTACCAGTCTTTTCTTTGCCTCACCGCTGGCACTGACCGGTGCCGATTGGGGCTGGATGCTGTTATTGTGTGTTATCGTTGTACCCACCGCTTTTGTCCTGATTACCTTAGGTCCTACGCGTATTTCTGCAGCAGAAGTGGGTATGCTGATGTTGCTGGAAACAGCTTCCGGACCACTGCTGGTGTGGTTGTTTATCGGTGAAGAGCCCAGTCTGGCAGCGCTTCAGGGGGGGGCACTGGTCATCATTACCCTGCTGATTCATGGTTATATACGCTGGAAAAAATAGGCTAGTGTCACGCGGCTAAAAAAACATTTGCATCAGCACTGCTGAATCGTAAGAATAAGACAAATACTTTAGATATTAAGAATCTCATATGCGTAAATTCGAAGACTCTCTGCCACTGCAACTACTCAAAGCCCGGGAAGCGACAATGGCATATTTTCGTCCACTGCTTCAGGAAAACAATATTACTGAGCAGCAATGGCGTGTTCTCAGAGCACTCAAAGCCTATGAGGAACTTGAATCGAAACAGTTAGCCGAGCATTGCTGTATTCTCAGCCCAAGCCTGACAGGCATTATCAAACGCCTTGAGCAACAGGGCTATATCAAACGGAAAAAATCAGAAGAGGATCAGCGACGTACGCTGCTAAGCCTCACAGACAAGGCTCTGAATCTGTTTGAGCGTCTTAGTCCTGATGTTGATTCACGCTACCGGGCGTTTACCGAGCAGTACGGAGCGGAAAAACTCGAACAGCTCACCCGCTTGCTCAGGGAGCTCACTGAACTCGAAGGCCACGCTGACTGAAACCTCAGGGGATAAACTGATTCAGCTGAAGACTGATTCAGCTGAAAAAGTGGCGACATAGCCACTTTTCAACCGAATCAATAAACGACCGTATTAACGCTGTAAACCGCCGATACAGATATACTTGGTTTCCAGATAGTCATCCAGACCATATTTAGAACCTTCACGACCCTGACCCGATTCCTTCACCCCACCGAAAGGGATCACCTCGGAGCTGATCGCCGTTTCATTGACGCCCACCATGCCATACTCGATCCCCTCTGACACCCGCCAGATACGACCGACATTTTCAGTATACAGATAGGCCGCCAGACCAAACTCAGTATCGTTGGCCATCGCAATCGCCTGCTCCTCGGTGCTGAACTTAAACACCGGCGCCACCGGGCCAAAGATCTCTTCAGAGAAGATACTCATCGCGTCATTTACGTTGGTCAGTACGGTTGGCTCGTAGAAGCAGTTACCCAGTTCTGAAGGCTGACCACCGGTAACGACATTAGCCCCCTGCTCCACCGCATTCCTGACAATCGCATCGATATCACCCAACGCTTTCTTAGACACAACAGGTCCGTGAGTTGTATCCGCATCAAAACCATAACCCAGACGGAACTCTTTCACCGCCGCGGCAAACTTTTCCACGAAGGCATCATAGATCCCCTCCTGCACCAGCAGCCGGTTGGCACAGATACAGGTCTGTCCGGAATTACGGTATTTGGATGCCAGAGCACCCTGGACCGCCAGATCCAGATCCGCATCATCGAAGATAATGACCGGTGCATTGCCACCCAGCTCCATAGAGGTGCGCTTAACGGTATCGGCACACTGCTTCATCAGCAGTTTGCCCACCGGAGTAGAACCGGTAAAGGTCAGCTTTTTAACCGTCGGGTTAGAGGTCATCTCACCACCCACGGATGAAGAACGTGAGCTTGGCAGAACGCTGAACAGACCCGCAGGCAGGCCCGCGCGCTTCGCCAGTTCCGCCAGCGCCAGTGCAGACAGAGGTGTTTCTGCTGCCGGTTTCAGGACGATGGCACAACCAGCAGCCAGTGCAGGAGCCGCTTTACGGGTGATCATCGCATTGGGAAAGTTCCATGGCGTAATCGCCGCCACAACACCGACAGGCTGCTTGATAACGATGCTACGACGATCACTGGCAGAAGGCAGAACGTCACCATAAACACGCTTGCCCTCTTCGGCAAACCATTTCAGGTAGGACGCTCCGTAAAGTACCTCGCCTTTAGATTCGAAAACCGGCTTGCCCTGCTCGATGGTCATAATCGCGGCCAGATCATCGATATTGTCGATAATCAGAGCATGCCAGCGTTCCAGTATCTCAGAGCGCTGCCCTGCCGGGCGGGCTTTCCACTCCAGCATGGCAGCATCAGCCAGCGCAATCGCCCGGGCAGTCTCAGCTTGCCCGACACTGGCCACATCGGCAACAACATCACCGGTGGCCGGATTCAAAACCGAGAAGGTTTCACCCGCATCGCCATCAAGCCACTGCCCGCCAATAAACGCCTGAGTCTTCAGCAACGAGGAATCTTTCAGATCTAATTTCATAGCTATCTCTTTTTAACGTTGTCGGGCTGCTGTGTCCCGTTAGAATCAATTTAGTCTGTCATAATACACATAATTACTTAACATGTTAAGTTTTATAATAGCTGATTCCATCAGGCCCTTTATGGCTATGCTTTTACCCGATAAAGCGGTGCCATAAGAATGGGGCTTACCGTTTATGTTGAGCCATCACTCACCATGAGTGTCTGACCTGAAATATAGACAACCTGCTCAGAAGACAGGAATAACATCCCACAGGGGATATCAACCATACGGTTGATTACTTTTAAATCGAATAAGGGGTCGAATAAAGCTGCAGCATATGTGGTTGTCTACCCCCTTCAGCAACCTCCGCTGCCATAAAAAAAATACCAGGAATCCCCCGGAGGATCATGTCGATGACACAACACTTTAAACAAAAGCTCTCTGCCGTAGCCCTGGGCTCAGCGATTGCCCTGGCGTCAGGCTCAGCCTCTGCTTATAACCTGTATAGTGACAACGGTTCTGAACTGAACCTGGATATCGAAGCAGTTGTGGGCACGTTTAGCAGTCAGGAAAACTATTTCGGTAAAATGGGTGACGGCTCTGACTGGCAGGAAGGTTACCTCAAAGCAGGCTTTAGCGGCAGCAAGACTATCGATGATGTGAACTCTCTTTATGGCGGCATCAACTTTGTGTCATCCGGTACATGGGGTGACGGTGATGCTGGCGGTAATACCGATGGTAGCGAACGCCGTACGGCACTTGAAGATGCTTACATCGGGTTTCGGGCAGGCATGGTTGACCTTTCAATCGGCCGCCAGAACTTCTCAATCGGTGATGGTTTCCTGATCAACGGCGACGCCCTGAACCTGGGTGAAGGAGTCTTCCCAGACTCTAACCGTGGGGGCGCATACTGGCTGGCAGCCCGGAAAGCGTTTGATCAAACTGCGATTGCACGCATTGGTGGTGAAGAGGGTCTGCGTGGCGATCTGTTCTATCTGCACTCTGATAATACCGCACAGGCAGAGATGGAACTGGCAGGCGCGAATGTCGAGTACATCACCGGGAAAGGTACTTTTGGTGCGACTTACATAGAAGGGCTTGGAGCGGTTGGCAACAGTGCACGCGACGGCCAGAAAACAGTGAGCGTTCGTTATCAGGGTAATGCTGGCGTTGACAACCTGTTTTTGTCAGCTGAATACGCCGATCAGTCTCAGGGCGACAACTCTGCCGATGCAAACGCCTGGTATGCCGAAGCTGGCTGGACCTTTGCTGATGTCGCCTGGTCTCCACAACTGACCTACCGTTATACCAAGTATGAGGATAACTTCGACTCTCTGTTTTACGGATTTAATCGCGGCTACGGCACCTGGTTCCAGGGTGAGGTTGCGGCCAACTACGCCGGTCCATTCGGTACTTCTGCCGAGATCCAGCATGTTGCACTGAAAGCCTCTCCTACAGAGATGCTGTCTGTTGGCGCACTGTTCTTTGATTTCAGCAACTCAACCTCCTTTGGCGCGAACTCCGATGGACAGGAAGTGGATCTGTACGCTGAGTGGGTAGTGAATGATCATCTGATCATCAGCCCATTGATCGGTGTTTATACCCCTGATAGCGATAATGCTACTCAGAACACCAACGACGATAACCTCTATGCTCAGGTTATCGCTATCGTTCCTTTCTAAATATCGGGCTATTTCTATATAACTATAACAGAGCCCTGCACTTGCAGGGCTCACTTATCTCCAGGAGAACCGAGATGCTGACCTCTTTTTCATTAACCATTAACGGTAAACAACTTGCTGGCGCAGCAGGCACCTTTGACGTAATCAACCCGGCGACCGAAGAGGTTATTGTGTCTGCCCCTCTCGCGTCGGTCGAACAACTGGATCAGGCCGTTGCCGCAGCCACCCATGCCTTTAAAACCTGGCAGCACACATCCGATGCAGAACGCCAGTCTCTGATGCATAAGATTGCTGATCTGATTGAAGCCAATGCTGATGAGCTGGCGGAGATCATTGTTCTGGAGCAGGGTAAGCCGATGTTTCTGGCTCAGGCAGAAGTCGGGGGAGCGGTCGCCTGGACCCGCTACAATGCAGACCTGACTATTCCGGTAAAAATTATCGAGGACAGCGAGCACAAACGGATTGAAGCACACCACAAGCCGCTGGGGGTTGTTGCCTCTATCACGCCGTGGAACTGGCCACTGATGATCGCTATCTGGCACATCATGCCTGCACTGCGCACCGGTAATACCGTCATCTGCAAACCATCAGAATATACGCCACTGAACACCCTGCGACTGGTTGAGCTGATCAACGAAGTCCTGCCTGCAGGCGTGGTAAACGTGGTAACTGGTCAGGCTGAAATTGGCGGCGCGATCAGTAGCCATCCGGGTATCAGTAAAATCGTCTTTACCGGATCAACCCCTACCGGACAGCGGATTATGAGCAGTGCCGCAGCCAACCTTAAACGTCTGACGCTGGAGCTGGGTGGCAACGATGCCGCCATCGTCCTGCCGGATGTCGATGTTGATGCGATTGCCGAGGGGATCTTCCAGACCGCATTCCTGAATATGGGACAGACCTGTGCGGCGCTCAAGCGTCTTTACGTGCATGACGACATCTATGATGCACTATGTAACAAGCTGGCTGAGATTGCTCAGGCACAGATTGTTGGTAACGGTCTTGAAGCTGGAACCACATTCGGCCCGATACAAAACGCCAACCAGTTCAGAATCGTCAGCGAGCTGGTAGACGATGCAAAAGCCAACGGTGCGCGCATTATCTGCGGCGGCGAACCACTGGAAGGCAATGGCTATTTCTATCCGCCAACCATTGTTGCGGACATTACCGATGGTGTCCCTCTCGTTGATAAAGAGCAGTTTGGCCCGGTACTGCCTGTTATTCGTTTTACCGACGTGGAAGATGCTCTGGCCCGGGCGAACTCTGCCACTGTTGGCCTGGGTGGATCAGTATGGTCCGCAGATATTGAGAAAGCTACGCAGATCGCCAGTCAGCTTGAGTGTGGCACCGCGTGGATCAACGGACACGCTGAAGTACTGCCCCACGCGCCCTTTGGCGGCTGTAAGATGTCCGGCTTTGGTGTCGAGTTTGGTGAAGAGGGGATGTTGGAATATACCCAGATGCAGGTACTCAATATCAATAAATAGTCCCTCAGCCAGTGGTTCTGCGGGGGCAGATTCCCCCGCTTTTTCCTATATCTATGACACAAAAACGATGACCGATATAAACCTTATTGACGACCTTAAAGGTCGTGGACTGATCGCCCAGCAAAGCGGCGATGCCGAAAAACTGACTGAACATCTGCAACAAACACGAACCCTGTATTGTGGGTTTGATCCAACCGCAGACAGCCTGCATATTGGTCACCTGGTACCGTTGTTAATGCTTAAACGTTTTCAACAGGCAGGACACCGGCCTATCGCACTGATTGGCGGGGCAACCGGAATGATTGGCGATCCCAGTTTTAAAGCCACAGAACGAAGTCTGAATACGGTTGAAACGGTTGATCAGTGGATTCAGAGCATCAGTAATCAGCTCGCCCGCTTTATCGACTTCGACTGCGGCGCTGAATCAGCCATGATCGCAAATAATCGTGACTGGATGGGCAGCATGGATATCATGAGTTTTCTGCGTGATATCGGCAAACATTTCTCGGTGAATGCCATGATCAACAAGGAATCGGTGCGTCAGCGTATTGAACGCCCGGATCAGGGGATCTCTTTTACCGAGTTTTCCTACAGTTTGCTGCAGTCTTACGATTTTGCCGAGCTTAACCGCAGCTATGAGTGCTCGCTGCAGATCGGCGGTAATGATCAGTGGGGTAACATCACTGCCGGTATTGACCTGACCCGGCGACTCAATGGTGCTCAGGTGTTCGGGATGACCCTGCCACTGATCACCAAAGCCGATGGTACCAAATTTGGTAAAACAGAATCCGGTGCTATCTGGCTGGCCCCGGAAAAAACCTCACCCTACAGTTTTTACCAATTCTGGATCAACACCGCAGATGCGGATGTCTATCGGTTCCTGCGGTATTACACCTTTTTACCCCTCACAGAGATTGAACAGATAGAGCAAACCGACCAGTTGAGTGAATCAAAACCGCAGGCTCAGCGCATTCTTGCAGAACAGATGACCCGTCTGGTGCACGGCGAGCGCTCACTTGAGCAGGCCCGGCGAATCTCTGAAGCACTGTTCAGCGGTTCAGTCGATACACTTACGCGGGAAGAGCTGCAACAGCTGGAACAAGATGGTCTGCCCACCTGCGAAGTCACTGAGGCGATGACCCTGACCGACCTGCTGGTCAGTTCAGGGCTGGCGACATCTCGCCGTCAGGCACGGGAGTTTGTCTCATCCGGCGCAGTTCAACTGAACGGTTCAGTGGTCAATGAGGCGGACCAGGCGATGACTGCCAGGCTGGCGCTACATGGCCGTTTTCTGCTGCTGCGCCGGGGGAAAAAACAGTTCTCAATGGGCTGTCTCAGGCAAAGCTAAAAAGCGTTCTGTTCACCACTGAAGCACTGCCCGGCTCAACCCTTTGGTCGATATCGATCGGAGAGTAATGCTGGCCTAATATCGGTGTCTGTTGTACTGGCTTAGCAGACGCTTGCCAATACTGGCGGATGCTCGCGGCTCCAGCCTTGTCAACAGTATTGGCAGCACCTCTTCTTTCTTGAAGATTTTTCAGAGCTTACCCCGGTAAGCTCTTTTTTTTTGCTTCTCATATCCAAACACTGAGATCAACCCTTTGGTCGATGGCCGTGCGGGTCAGAATACTGATTAAATAGATCTATCAACAGTTCGATGAATACAGGCGGGCAGAGAAACCTCCTGTTTACAGAGTTAATGCGGTAGTGCTTCGTCATGAAGCACATTTTACAAGCCTGCTCTGCAGGCTTTTTTTTAAACAGCACCTCAATAAACCGGTCAACCTTATGGTTGATACTCAGTCGCAGAGTTTTCCTCTGTAATGAGACAGAAGAGGAATTCAGCGGGAAGATTAATCATGCTACCTGAGATCAACACAATTCTGTACGCCAGTGATATCAGTGAGGGCAGCCGACCTGCGTTTCGCATGGCAGTCAAACAAGCGATCAATAACAACGCGCAGATAGTCTTTCTACACGCCATTGAGCCAATGGATGATTTTATCGATGATTTCTTGCCGGTAAACGCCTCGCTCAAGCATAAGAACCAACTTATCGAGAGTTTCAAAATACGCATCGGCATGCGTATTAAAGAGTTTCTTAAAAGCGAGCTCGAAGAGGATTTCGAACTCCCCTATCCGCCCACGATTCAGGTATCCCCCGGAAAACCTGACCAGGTTATTCTGAAAGCGGCCGCACGGCTGAATGCCAGCATGATCGTCATGGGTGATCGGGAAGTCTCTTCAGTCTCAAGAGTTTTTCTGGGCTCAACCGCTCAGAAAGTCATTCATCACAGTGAAATACCTGTATTGATTGTTCCATTAAAAAAACACACTAAACAAAACTAAGATTAACTCCCGAGGAATATCCATGAAGAAAATAATAAAGGTATGTGCTCTGGCTGCGCTTGCAACCGCTCCATTTATGGGGTCAGTTGCAGAGGCCTCCGACTATCCTAACCGTCCGGTAAAGTTCGTAGTGCCATGGCCTCCAGGTGATCTTGAAGACATCCTGACCCGCATCATTGCGGAAGATATGGCAAAAGAAACCGGCAAGCCAACCACCGTCGTTAACAAGCCAGGGGGGGCTGGTATTGTGGGGGCTTCTGACGTCGCCCGTGCCCGTGCAGATGGTCTCACCATCGGTTCTTTTGTCATTGATATTCTGACAACTCATCTGCTGTCAGGTAATGCCCCCTACGACAAAGATACCTTTGAGCCTGTCGGTATCTTCCTGGATTATCCATTTGTGCTGGCCACGAAGGCGGACTCTAAGTACAACAACATTGAGGAGCTGGCCGAATACTCCCAGACTCACGATGTATCTCTGGGCCACTTTGGCTATCAGGCACTGCCAACAGCGATCACCTTTAAAGTTGCGGCCCAGGAGGGTATAAAATTCTCCTCTAATGCGGCGTTTGATTCGAATGACTGCTCTACCCTTTCAAATGGCGATGCGGATGTCATTAACACCACGACGCAGCAGATTCTGGCGTGTCTGAAATCAGGCGACGTTAAATTACTGGCATCGCTGACCCGTAATCGACTGAGCATTGCGCCTGACGTCCCAACACTAAACGAACAAACCGGTATCAGCCAGACAACCTGGAACGGTCTGTTTGTTAAGAAAGGCACCCCTGAAGCGGTTAAACAGCGTATCGCGGAGATTGCTGAGAAAGCTCTTTCCAGCGATCGGGTTAAAGAGCTGAGTGCGACGACCGGTGCAGGTATCTACTGGATCGGCGGTAAATTCGCAGAAGAGGTTGTTACTAAAGACTACGAAGCGTCTAAGTCCTTGCTGGATTACATGAAAGAGTAATCCCACCAGTCACGGCAGCAGGCAGGTTTTCCTGCTGCCGTATTTCTCCCTGTTAACCCATAATAATAATGGTAAAACTCATGAGCAGTCAGGTTAAAAATACCACAGAGATTGACACAGATGAGCTGACTCCGGAAAAACACTACGGTATTTACTGGTGTATCCTTGCTCTGTCCCTGATATTGCTGGGTTTACTGCCTTTTCAGGCACCCTTGATTCATACAAGTCGCGGCTGGTTTTTACAGCCGATGTTCGGTTCATCTGTAGGGCTTTTGCTATTAGCGATATTCACCAGCGTCAGGGTGATCGAGTCATTAAAAAGCGGTTTTCTCAAGCGGTGGAATATTACTGAATCACTGTTTGACACCCTGAGCAGTTACCGTACAGCGCTGATCTCGGCGGCTCTGTTTTTTCTCTATATCAACACTCTGTCAGTGCTTGGCTTTGTACTCTCAACTCTTTTATTCACCACGACACTTTTGTGGATGTGCAGACTGCTGGACCGAACCTGGTTCCTCGCAACCCTGGGTACACTGACAGTCATGGTGTTGATTTTCCGTGTTGGCGTCAGTCTCTGGCTGCCGGATGTCTGGCTGTACAGCCTGCTACCGGATCTCTGGTCTGACTTTGCTAACCAATACCTTTAAGTTTAAGACGTAATTCTGCTATGGAAACCCTGCTATTAGGTTTGAATGAGGTTGGCACACTCAATGTGATGCTGGCTATTGTTATCGGCGCACTCATCGGCGTCACTATCGGTTCGATCCCCGGGCTTGAGCCTGCTGGTGTCATTGCAATCCTGTTGCCTCTTAGTTTTTCGATGGAACCACTGGCCGGCGTATCGCTGCTGCTGGGGGTATACGGAGGCGCCTGGTACGGCGGTGCAATCCCCGCCATCCTGATGAATACGCCGGGCACCCCGGTCGCGGTGTTAACCACCTATGACGGTTATCCGATGACGTTAAAGGGCGAGGGAAAGAAAGCCCTGTCTATCGCTTACACGTCATCCTTTGTCGGTGGCATTATCAGTGTTTTATCACTGGTATTGCTGGCCCCGGTTCTGTCTCAGGTTGCCCGCCTGTTCGGCTCTGCCGAATTCGCCATGCTCTCGGCGCTGGGGATGATCTTTGTTGTGCTGGCGCACCGCCGGCATGTTATCGAAGCCGCCATGATGCTGGGACTGGGTATCTTTCTCGGCACCATTGGTCTCGACCGCTCATTCAGCACTCAGGTATACACCTTCCATCAGGAATGGCTGCTCAACGGTATTCCACTGGTACCAGCGGTTATCGGCTTGTTTGCCATGTCTCAGGCATTTGTCCTGCTCTCTGCCCGTGGCAACGATTCCAGTGTCACCAAACTTGAGGGAGAGGGTCTGTTCGGCGGTTTTTTTGTGCTTATGAAACACAAAATCACCGTATTTCGCTCTGCTGCTTTAGGGGTTGTCATGGGGCTGCTGCCCGGTGTCGGCGAGTTTGGTTCGCAGTTTTTCTCCTATACCCTGGCGCAAAAGTTTTCCAAAACTCCTGAACTGTTTGGTAATGGTGCTCCGGAAGGTATTATCGCATCAGAAACATCCAACAATGCGGTAACGGCATCTGTGATGATTCCTCTGCTGGCATTTGGTATCCCAGCAGATGCGCTGATGGCGATGCTTCTGGCTGTATTCATGGTACATAACTATGTGCCTGGCCCGACCCTGTTCGCCGAGCGTCCGGAGTTTATCTCGGGCCTCTATATCTCATTGTTCCTGATGAATATCGTGGTATTTATCTACCTGACATTCGCAACTAAATGGATCGTTAACCTCACCCGTATCCGGGGACGTTTTATCGGCGCTTTTATACTGGTGCTGGGGTTTGTCGGCAGCTACAGCCAGAATTATCAGTTCTCTGATGCGTTGATAGCGCTGGGCTTTGCCGTGTTTGGCTATATTCTGCGTAAAAATGACATCCCAGCCGTGCCGATCATTCTCGGTCTGGTTCTGGGTCCCGTATTCCTGACACGCTTCCGTCAGGCAATGGGCGTGGCCGATGGCGATCTGAGTATTTTTGTCAGTCGCCCTATCAGCCTGACTCTGTTCTCAATGATTATCCTGTCCATTACGGTCTATCTGTGGAGCACCCTGAAAGCAAAGCGTTAGATTATTGAGTGGAAAACCACTTATTGATCAAATACTAAACGAATAAATACAATCGCAAATCGCAGACCGCCAAAAACAACTTAATATATTAAGTTGTTTTTGGCGGTCAGTTGACGTATTCTGAATCTCTTGATTTAAATCAGGAGATCCGGTAATGAAAACAAACAACAATATTTACCCTGCTGGTCTGTACAGTTTTCAGGATGAATGTCTGTCGCTCCTGACCGGGGTTCTTAATGTATCCAAGGCTGTCACCTATCTGGTCGACAATCAGCGAAAACCTATCTGCTATAAAACATGGCAGCTGCAGCCGGCAATGCACCGGCAGTATATGGATACCTTCTATAAGATGGATCCCCTGCACCCGACTCAGTTTGTTGAGCAAACTGACGCTACGGTGGTCAAAATGAACGATCTGGTGAACAGCCAGGAGCGCTATCATCACCCCTACTATCGGGACTTTATCTCCCCCTGGGGCGTACAGGATATTGTTGAGCTGTTTTTACGGGTTGATAACAAACTGATTGCAGGATTTGCCCTGTTCACCTCAAAACAACAACCTGAGATGCGCAGTGAAGATCTTCGTAAAGCCCAGCAACTGCATCAGTTTATGCAGTTTTCACTGGAACAGAGTCTGGATGCACCAAAACATAGCCAGTTTGAAAGCTTTTGTGAGCAGTACCAGCTCACCCCTAAAGAGCGCATGGTTGTCGAGCTGGTCAGTCAGGGCCTGCCTAACAAAACCATCGCCGCCAGTCTTGATTGCAGTCTGGCAACGGTAAAAACCCATCTGCAGCATATCTTTTGCAAAACCGGGGTTAACAGTAAAACTGAAATAACCTCTCAACTGTATAACCAGCACTGATCAGAACTTTCAGTCTCAGGGATGAGCTGACCGGCGACAAATTACTCCTTTATCAACCTTCTGGTTGATACCCTGTTCAACTGATCCATTCATACTTAACTCAACCCCGTAGCATTGCTGGAATTGTCAGCACTCACCTGTATCGCTACGGAATTAATAAAAGAAGCATCCGGAGTTATGTTATGAGTGAAAAATCAAAAACGTTATGGAACCCGATGGTACATCCGGGCGTTCCAGGTTCGCACAGCACTCTTGAAATTGTTAAAGGTGACGGCAACTACGTTCAGAATCGCGAAGGTCAGTGGCTGGTTGACGGTGTCGGCGGCCTGTGGAACGTTAACGTCGGACATAACCGGACTGAAGTTAAAGACGCGATTAAAGCTCAGCTGGATGAACTGGAGTATTTCCAGATCTTTGATGGTGTCACCCATCCCCGTGTCAAAGAACTGTCTGATCTGATCATTGAGATGACTAAGCCTGAAGGTATGGCGCGGGTCATGTACAGCTCCGGTGGCTCTGATGCGGTCGAAACCGCACTAAAGGTTTCCCGGCAGTACTGGAAAGCCGTCGGCCAGGCACAACGCTATAAATTCATCTCGCTGAAACAAGGCTACCACGGCGTTCACTTCGGCGGAGCCTCCGTCAATGGTAACACCGTATTCCGTACCAACTATGAGCCTGTCCTGCCTGGTTGTGTTCATATTGATGCGCCATGGCTGTACCGTAACCCGTGGAACTGTGAAGACCCTGAAGAGTTGGGTCAGCTGTGTGCTAAGCAACTGGAAGCTGAGATTATCTTCCAGGGGCCTGAAACCGTTGCCGCCTTTATTGCTGAACCTGTCCAGGGTGCTGGTGGCGTTATCGTTCCCCCGGCGAACTACTGGCCGCTGATTCGTGAAGTCTGCGATAAATACGGCGTTCTGCTGATTGCCGATGAAGTTGTGACCGGTTTCGGTCGTTCCGGCAGCATGTTTGGTGTGCGTGGATGGGGTGTTGCCGCCGATATCCAGTGTTTTGCTAAAGGTATTAACTCCGGATATATCCCTCTTGGTGCCACCGTTATCAACGAACGGGTTGCTAAAGGTATCGAGAGCTGTGAAAACTTCAGTGGTGCAGTGATGCACGGTTACACCTACTCCGGTCACCCGGTCGCTTGCGCCGCTGCGCTGGCCTCTCTGAAGATTGTTCAGGATGAAGATCTGCCAGGCAATGCCGCTGTTCAGGGTGAAGACCTGAAAGCCAAGCTGAAAAATGCACTCAGCGACTTCCCATCCGTAGGCGAAGTACGCGGTAAAGGTCTGATGGTAGCTATCGACCTGGTCAGCGACAAAAAAACCCGTACCCCGATCGATCCAATGGGTGGCTTTGCCAATCAGATCGCCGCTGTCGCCCTGCGTGAAGGCGTTATTGCCCGTCCGGTTGGCACCAAAATCATCATCTCTCCACCGCTGACAATTGGTACAGAGGAGGTTGATAAGATGGTTGCTGCACTGTTGCAAGGCTTCACTGAGGTCGACCGTTAAGCATCATCTGCAATGGCATTCCGTCATTAGAACACCCTTCGGGACCGCCAGTTAATCTGGCGGTCTCATCACCCTTCCTGTATTCTGTTAACTTATTAAGTATTTTCAGTTACAGAATATGCCGACATCCAGTAATACCCAAACTGTCCAGATAAAAACCCCTGTCGCACTGTTAGCCGGTATGGCCATTGCCAGTCCGGTGGCGCTTAATCTCTACGCACCTGTTATGCCAGTGCTGGCTGAACAGTTCAACACTACCCCCTTTATCATTCAGCTCGGTTATACCTTCTACCTGCTCACACTGGCGATCGGACAACTGATCAGTGGTCCTCTGGCAGATCGCTATGGCCGCCGACCGGTATTTTTCTGGGGTTTCCTGCTGCATATTATTGGCGGACTGATCGGTATTTTTGCATTCGAAGCCTGGCATCTGTTGCTGGCCCGTATACTGCAGGCCGCCGGGGGTTGTACCGGCATGCTGCTGGCCCGCAGTATTATTCTGGACCAGCATGGTAAAGACAAAGCCGCCGGCATGCTGGGCTATATCACCATGGGTATAGCGACCGCTCAGGCAGTGGCACCCACAATGGGTGGCTATCTTAACCTGGCGGTCGGCTGGCAATCGGTTTTCTGGGTGTCTATGGTTCTGGGCAGCATTGTCTGGCTGGGGGCGCTGTTGCGCTTACCCGAAACCGCCGGGCATCAAAAAGGCAGTGGCACTCTGCTGAGTAGCTTTAGTCGCTATAAGACCGTTCTCTCCTCCCGTAGTTATATCTACTGCGCACTGTCTGCCACCATGGCCGCTTGCGGTTTTTTTGTCTTTATGAACAGTTCACCCTTTATCGTCGATGCCATATTGATGGGAAACTCAGCCGATTACGGTAACTGGTTTCTGATGGTTGCCGGTGGATTCTGGTTGGGAAGCCTGGTGGCGGGAAAAATTTCTGCCACCATCGGCACCCGAAAAATGATGCTCTATGGCTGTGCACTATCGGCCGGTGGTGCGGTGCTGATGCTAGCGCTGTTTAACCTGTTCCCCCTCAGCTTTGCTGCGCTGTTTCTGCCGATGGCACTGTTTACTTTCGGCCGCGGGCTGATTCAACCCAATGCCCAGGCGGCAGCGGTGTCATCAACCACAGGCGCAGTCGCTACGGCAACGGGGATGCTGGGTTTTATGCAACTGACCATCGGTTCACTGGTGGCGCAGATAACCCCCCTCCTGATCGCTATCAGTATCTATATGCTGCCAACGGTGCTGCTGTTTCTGGCTCTGATGGCATCGTTTTTTGCGATCAAAGGCAGCCAGGGTGAGCAGCACCACTAGTCCGCTAAAGCGCAGAGAGATTTAACCGAAAAACAGCTCATGCAGTAAACGCCCCGGCATTAAGACGGCCCCCATT
Organism: Amphritea atlantica; assembly: GCF_900111095.1. Taxonomy (GTDB): domain Bacteria; phylum Pseudomonadota; class Gammaproteobacteria; order Pseudomonadales; family Balneatricaceae; genus Amphritea; species Amphritea atlantica. The sequence goes on from NZ_FOGB01000003.1 coordinate 313,295, forward strand.
GCCGCGCCAACCGTGCCCAGATAAGCCCCGACGGCAAAGGACCGGTGGTAGCGGATATTGCCTCGCCGGGCAGCCCTTACGGACACAACCACACAGATCAGTACCCAGAGCGAAAGCAGATGAATCGGCCCATAGCCATAAAACCAGTCGATAAATCCGCTGATCCAGAATGAGGACAAGGATGTGATAATCATCGCGGCCATCCACGACCACCCCAGCCCCTTATGCAGCGTCGTTCCCTTGCTCCGGAACAACTGAACCAGACCAACAAGCAACGCCCACAATGCCGCAGTAAGATGAATATAGGTGTACATCTTCTCGCCTATGCAGAGTCTTTAAGCAGATCGGGTATATCAATCAAAAAATCGGTGACTCCCACATCGAGAGCGTGCTGATTCAGCAGGGTAGAAACCTGTCCCCGGTGATGGGTCTGGTGATTAAACAGGTTACTGACTAATTCGCCGAAATCCCGTTCACTGACCGCCCCTTTTGAGTTGGCATAGACCAGAGTGCGATTAAAGTCACTGTCCAGAGTTTCCTCAGATAACCACTGTTTGATCGCGCTATCAACTCTGGTGCGGGCGTTTTTCAATGATGAAAGATCGGCAAAGAGAGTATCATTCAGTTGTTCTGGCTGTGGCAAATCAGTCAAACTGATCAGCGCATGATAACGGTCTGAATGGCGCGAAAATCGAGACAGCCACAGCAGATCCCCCACCAGAATATGGTTGAGAGTCCCCAGCACTGAGCCAAAAAATGCACCACAGTCTGCCGTTAAACTACTCGCATCCAGCCTGGCGCAGGCATCATATACCTGACCATTCATACGCATGTTGTAATCCGCCATCAGCATGAAATGCTGTCTGATGTTCATTAACATTTTCCTTTGGTTCTGGGCCGTCCTGCTGAGCAATAGGTCCCTAAACAGGTAAATTAACGATTCTCCGGTTTAATCGATTTTACTGAATCAGTAAATGCTCTGATCTCTGCCGGGCTGTAGGGTGTATGCACCCGATCCGTCGATGCCGGATGATGCTGTAAGCTAACCCCCGGACGGTGCTCCGAAGCAGGACGGATCGGTCTGGGGGTGAATCCTCCGCCGCAGTTAGGGCAGACATTATTTAGCCTGTTTGCCACACAATCACGGCAGAAAGTGCATTCATAGCTGCAGATGCAGGCCTCAGTGGAGTCAGCTGGCAGATCTTTATCACAGCATTCACAGTTGGGTCGAATCGTTAGCATCTGTACCTCCCCGGTAACGATTACATCGATAACAAGTTAAGATTGATACAGTTCCAGAGGTAAATTATCCGGATCACTGAAAAATGTATACTGTTTGCCGGTATATTCATCGGTGCGGACAGGCTCTGTAGTAATACCGTGCTGCTTTAAATGCGCCACAGCCGCGTCAATGGAACCCACTAAAAATGCCAGATGACGAAGCCCCAGAGCTTCCGGATAGCTGGGTCTGGCGGGACGGTCAGGGAAAGAGAACAGTTCAATCTGACGACCATCGGGCAGCCTGAGATCGAGCTTGTATGAATCTTTATCCGCCCGGTAATTTTCAGCGATTACCTCTAACCCCAGTATCGACACATAGAAATGTTTCGACTGTGGGTAGTCTGAACAGATGATCGCAACATGGTGTACGCCAGCTAACATATGATCTCCTGGTATCCCTGATAAGCAATTAAAGCGATTTTGGTGCAAACATAATAATCGCCATACCGGTCAGTGCCACCATCCCCCCAAGCAGATCCCAGGAGGTCGGTTTGATACCATCCACCAGCCATAACCAGAGCAACGCGACAACGATATAGACACCGCCATAGGCCGCATAAACCCGCCCGGCGGCGGTAGGATGCAGGGATAACAGCCAGGCAAACAGCATCAGGCTAAGCGCTGCAGGAAGCAACAGCCAGATACTCTTATCCTGTTTAAGCCAGAGGTATGGCAGATAGCAGCCAACAATCTCAGCAACGGCTGTGACCATAAAAAGGGCGATGGTTTTAATTTCAAACATAAAAAGAGAACGTCCATTGGCTGGATAATATAACCGGGAATCGGTCAGTAAATCTGCGTCAGTACCCCAGCCGGAAATATTCAGCTAGCGTATACCGCCTGAAAAGCAGCGTAAGCGCTCAGCATTATAATAATCACTACCGCAGCGATCACCGGCTGGTCCGGCCCCATCTCATCGCTGAGGCCATCACGTTTCGCTTTCGCCAGATCATCCGGATGATAAACACCTTTACGGCAGAAGAGAATGGTGACAAAGAACATTCCGGTCACCGCCATGAACACATGCAGCGTATAGGTAAACGCTTTCAGCGATTCAGGACTATCAATCTGGGTGGCACTCATTCCCAGAATCGATGCACAGCACATCATCGCGATAGCAAACAGATTGATCGGTGTTCTGGAACGGGTCACGGCAGACCAGGCACCACTCGCCCCCGTCTGTTTTGCTGGTTCCTCAATGGCAGAACCTGAGGGATACCCACAACTGATACAATGCTCCGCTTTATCAGATATCGCGTGGCCGCACTCTTCACATTTAATCATTGCCATCTTTGGGTTCCACCCGTCGTCATTATTTTCAGAGATTGCGGTATATCAACTACCAGCCGACTGGAGGCTACCCCTCTTCAGTGGCAGGATAACAGGTAATTCATTATAACGGTGCTGTCGCCTGAAAATGCATCGCATCGCGCCCCCAGAACGCCCCGGCAGACAACCAACCCTCCTGAGCAAAACACTCCATAACCTCAATCGGCATTGATGCGTTCACTGGCCATGAGGTTTTATTACCATTTTTGCCAGCATTAATATCGATGGCGTTCATCCAGGCGTGCATCGACCATGAGTTCAGACTGTTGCGCTTTAAGCGGGGATTATAAAGCCCATTGTAGATAAGAATGCCTGCCCTTTCGCGGGATGCTTTATCAGGATAGACCTCTGCTAACCGCTCAAAAACCCGCAGCAAACTTGCGGCGCATCTGGCATGCACCCACAGGGATTTCACCGGCTTATCACCATAATAGAGCGTAAAGGGCAGCCTAATTTTCTCACTGGGAGGGCTGTAATCTTTATCGCCATGGGGGCCATAAAACTCGGTAAACTCCGGCGAGCCTTCAACCGGAAACGGGTGGGGAGAGGGCATCATACTCTTCAGGTGCTGCTGACAAGCAGCGATACTCATCGGCCCCCAGAAGCCATCCCCCAGAGTACCCACTCGTTCCTGTAAACGGACTATTTCAGATCGTCGCATGGTAAAGACTCCTCCTTTTCAAGTGATAGAATCTGACTTCAGCGTTATAAACCGGAGGGGCTCCTTATGGCAGATATCAACCCGCCAGGGAGTGAAAGGTCATTGCAGCCTACTTCTCGTTTTCATGTTTACCCGACAGCTGCCCCAACACATATCCGGCAATCCCACTCAGAATTGCACCGGTAATATTACCTTCAAGTCTGCCCGCCAGGCTCAACACCACGGTGGCAGCGATAACACCCATGACCGTCACGGTTTTAAAAAATGACGGACTCTTGAGAATATCCATCACATTCGACTGAGATTTAGCCACCGAGTGCCAGAACAGCCCCCACATCGCCACTAATCCCACCGTTGCCAGAATGGAAAGACCAACGATATATTCAGGTTTTAACTGAACTGCACCTGCTGAGATCTCGTCCATTATTTTTCCCTTCAACCGACTCAACTTTATTGAGTGTAGATGGGATTTAAACATTTGTTCAAAAAATCTATTGCGCAGACGATGAGTACAGCGAGAGGAGAAACACCGGCCTGCGGGGAATACAGGCCGGGACAGAGATCAGATATTGACGCCGAAAACCAGATTGGCCAGCAGAATGAAGAGCCCGAAAGCGACGGCGATAGCGACCAGATTCAGCAGAAAACCGGCACGTACCATATCCCGCAACTCCATCAGCTCATAGGAGAACACTATCGCATTGGGCGGCGTGGCAACCGGCATCATAAACGCCATCGAAGCCCCCAGCGCCACCGGTACGCAGAGCAATACCGGGTCTAACCCCAGACCGACAGCCACCGCCGCCAGTATCGGCAGGAAAGTCGCCGTTGAGGCAGTGTTTGAAGTGATCTCGGTAAGATAGACGATAGCCACGGTCACCAGCAGTATCAGCACCAGAGTACTGACATCAACACCAGCAACAGCGTTACCGATCCACTCCGCCAGACCAGTCCCTTTAAAGCCCCCTGCCAGCGCCAGACCACCGCCGAACAGCAACAGTACCCCCCAGGGGACGTTGCGCGCGGCTTCCCAGTCAAGTGCAAACTCCCCTTTCGTACGGGAGATCGGCACGGCAAACAAGATCAGCGCAGCCAGCAGTGCAATCATGGTGTCATCCAGCGGCAAGCCGGTCAGATCAACAATAAATTTACGGAAAATCCAGCCTATAGCAGCGCTCAGGAACACAACTGCAACCAGTTTTTCACCCCGGGACATGATTCCCAGCGCAGCCAGTTCCCGCTGCACGACAACACTCGGATCATCAATCGCAATCTGATGAGAGGGGAACAACAGTCGCGTCAGCAGCAACCAGGTGATCGGCAACATAATGACAACGACGGGCACACCGAGCAGCATCCAGTTGAAAAAACTGATCTCGATGTTGTAGTTGCTTTGCAGAAAGCTCGCCAGCAGTGCATTCGGCGGTGTACCGATCAATGTACCCACGCCACCAATCGAAGCGCTATAAGCGATCGCCAGCATCAGGGCAACACCGAAATTTCGCACCACAGCCTTATCCTCTGTCTGCTTGGCAACAAAGTCGATCACCGACAGTCCCACTGCGAACATCATGATTGTGGTGGCAGTGTTAGAGATCCACATCGACAGAAAGGCTGTTGCCAGCATAAAGCCAAGAATGATTCTGGCAGGGGATGTCCCCACCCGGCTGACAATTTGCAATGCGATACGCCGGTGTAACCCCACATGCTGCATCGCTGCCGCCAGCAGAAACCCACCGAGAAACAGGAAGATCAGAGGATGGCCATAATTAGCCGCTACCGGTTTAATCTTATCGATCTCAAGCAACGGCATCAGCACGATAGGCAACAGAGCCGTGGCAGGAATAGGCACCGCCTCACTCAACCACCAGATCACCATCCAGGAAGCCATTGCTACCAGACGCCAGGCCTCCGGGGGCATACCGGCAGGGGCTGAGATCATCAGAATTATCCCCGCCACAACCGGCCCGCCCAGCAGGCCAGCCAATCGCAGGCCGGTTACCGGCGACCCTTCGGGTTCTGCGCGATCCTTATAATCAGGATCGCGGCGATCACCGGGGGATAGAAAATCTTCATCATGAGCATGGACGCTCTTGTCATCGTTTGTCATCGGGTTGTATCTCGCTGAGTGGCAGACGTATTTAACAGGTTTTTACACTGTCTGTAAGCTTAGGCCGGGTTAATGAAAAGAACAGATGCGTTCAGTAGTTCCCGGTAAAAATAATCATTCAGGACAAAATGAGATTAATGGGCCTGAGGAGACTTCAGGCGGTTGCAGGATAATCAAGAGTCTGTCGGGAGTAAACCTTAAAGCGTAAGATAATAACGTTTATCCGCCACTTCGCTGACCCTGCTCAACCGGCAGCAGCGGCAAACGCAGCCCCCGCCCGCTGGTCAGGGGGAAAAGCAGCCGGGTCAGCGCATCTGAAACAGCTCCTGATGAAAGTGTCTGGCGGCCATTCCCTTCGCGATAAACGCTTTACGCAGTGACTGACCAAACGCCGCAGGGCCACAGAACCAGACACTTGCAGCGTTCCATTGAGGTATTGTGCTACAAATTCGGTTACAGTCCAGACGCCCCTCTTTGCCACTGACCAGCAAGTGCAGAGTCACTCCGGCTGCTGCCGCATCCGCAGTCAGTTTGTCGACTGCACGCTGATCAAAATCTGCGGTCGGATGAAACAGATCAATCGGTTTATCTCCGGGTATCTTCGCCAACTCTTTCATCCGGGCGATAAAGGGGGTAATACCGATGCCTGCACCAATCCAGATCTGACGTGGTTGATCCTCTTTAAAATCAAAGCAGCCATAAGGCCCCTCAACAGTGACCGGCATACCGGTTTTCAGCTGATCCCTTAAACGACCGGTATGGTCTCCCAGTGCTTTGGTAATAAAAACGATGCGTCGGTCAGCAGGGTTCCAGGCCGAAGCAATGGTGTAGGGATGTGCTCCCTCCTGGGGATTTGAGGTTACAAAAGCGAACTGTCCGGCAGCATGCCCCTGCCAGCCTTCGTCAAGCACGACCTCACTCTCAAGCACTCGCAGGCCATCATAGTGGCTGAGATGATCAATCCGTCCCGTCACTTTTCGCCCTTTACCAATGCGTCCGGTCAATGCCAGAACTGCGGCGACTGAACCACCGGCCAGCATTGCCGCCATCAGTATACCCACCGGCTGCAACCAGTATTCAGACTTAAGCAGCACAACAGAGTGGTATGCCAGAACCAGATAGGCAATAGAGATCAGTTGATGGGTTTTTACGAACAGGTGATAGGGAAAACGTTTAATCAGTGCCAGAACCATCAGCACCGCTGCCGCATAAAACGCCCACTCCCCCACCGATTCAGCAAAGCCCCGCTGGCTACGCAACAGTCCCTCAATAAGTCCAAGGGTTTCCTCAGGTCGGTGACCCCGGACAGGCTTATCCAGCCAGCCCCAGCCAACCATCCACTTACTCCCCTGTGCCATCCACCAGTGAACCACAGACGCCACCAGTGCCGTAATACCTAACCATTTGTGCAGGCGGTAACTCTTGTCCAGACCGTCCAGATAACGTTCCAGCCATTTAAGGCGAAGCGCCAGCAACATCGCCATACTCATCACCCCGATTGCGATGACACCCGTGTACTGTACGAATACAGCGCGAAAAGCAAAGTAACTGAACGGCTCCGGAATCAGTGTATCAGCAATCAGCCACACGCCTGTCAGTAATACCAATAACAGGGCAAAGAGGGTCTTAATCGGTTTCATTATGGGTATCCTTTTGGGGTGTAATCAAAAATTCCATCTTTTGTCATTTGGCAGATGCACAGCGGCCTCTTCACCCGGAATCTTCCGGTGAGCAGGACAGTATATTATCGGGAAGTCATTAAAAATGGGTTATTTTAATCATCCACAACAACTCTGCTCACAGTCTATTCTATCGGCTATGACTATGTAGGATGAAGACCCGTTAATGTAATGTTGTGTAAAGATTTGCGAAGTAAAACACCGGAGCTTTACGCTCCGGCGTTTATGCTGCTGACGGATGACTTGCGGGTCAGCGACTAAAAACGATTAAAGCCCCGAATACCTATAGTGCAGCACGATAGATCGCGGCAACTTCTGCATCCTTCAGGGTGCGGGGGTTAGTCAGGCGGCAGACATCTTTCTGCGCATTTGCCACCATGGTTTCAATATCCTCCTCTTTAACTCCGAGCTCAGACAGCGTAAGCGGAATGCCCACATCATGGCCCAGTGTTTCAATCGCATCGATCGCCAGCAAGGCAGCATCACGTTCAGACAAACCTTCAGTGACTTCACCCAGAGCATCGGCAATATCGGCAAACCGCTCAGTCGCGGCGATCATATTGACCCGGCAGACATGGGGCAACAGCAAAGCGTTACACACACCGTGCGGCAGGTTGTAGAAACCTCCCAACTGATGCGCCATCGCATGCACATACCCCAGGCTGGCATTGTTAAACGCCATCCCCGCCAGATATTCGGCATAGGCCATCTTATCCCGGGCAACCATATCATCGCCCCGGGAAACCGCTTTACGCAGGTATTGTCCGATCAGACGGATCGCCTGCAGGGCACAGGCATCAGTAATCGGTGTAGCCGCTGTGGAAACATAAGCTTCAACGGCATGGGTCAGGGCATCCATTCCGGTTGCCGCGGTCAGCGCTGGCGGCATATCAACCATCAGCTCAGGATCATTGATGGCGACATCCGGAGTAACCCGCCAGTCAACAATCGCCATTTTAACGTGATTGGAGGTATTGGTGATGATGGTAAAGCGGGTCATCTCGCTGGCGGTTCCCGCAGTGGTGTTCACCGCAATATAGGGCGGCAGCGGAGCCTTTGCCTGATCCACCCCTTCATAGTCATGGATTGAACCGCCACTGGATGCAACCAGGCCGATCCCTTTGCAACAGTCGTGCGCACTGCCGCCGCCCAGAGAGATCAGCATATCGCAACCCTGCTCAAGATAAACGGCAAGGCCCTCAGCAACGTTATCATCGGTCGGGTTTGGCACGGTATCGTCATAAACGACACTCGGGATCCCCTCGCTGCCCAGCAGTTCCGTCAGGCGGGCAGTATACCCCAGAGAGGTCATCCCCTTATCTGCCACCACCAGCGGCTTGCTACCACCGAGCATCTTTACACGCTCCGGCAGAGTGTTAAAACATCCAGCCCCCATCAGCGATACATTAGGTACAAAAAACGCTTGTGTTGTCATAATCTTAGCCTCGATAAAAATATAAGAATCGGTCTGTCGATACTGACTGACGACCCGGTGACTTTCTTATTTTTGACGGCCACTATATCCGAGGACCCTCCGGCGCATGTTGATCTGAGCCATTGATTTACCATTAATTTTCCACCCGGCCGACATAAGACAAAATCACCAGATGGTTATTTGCTGCCGACGATATTGTTACAATCAACATCCAATCTGCCATACACTCTGGTAAATCGTAGCTATTGTTAAAAGGACACATATCAGAATGGACAATACAACGGTGCATTTTCTAACCGTTTTTATGGCCTTTTTTGCCATTATGAACCCTGTTGCCAACTCCTCACTGTTTATTGGCCTGACGGATGACTTTGATAACCGTACTCGCCGTTTAATTGCGCTGCGTTCAGTGATTGTGGCGTTTCTGATCGTTGCGCTCTTTGCCATCGGCGGGCGCCAGATCTTTACAATGTTTGGCATTACCCTACCCGCCTTCAGAATCGCCGGCGGCATCATGATCGCGTTAATTGGCTATCACATGCTGCAGGGAGAACACTCCAGTATCCACACCCCCAGCAGCAGTGATAATGAAAAAAGCGTCGATTCATCGGTGGATATTTCAATAACCCCCCTGGGCATCCCGATTCTTGCCGGTCCCGGAACCATTGCCACCGCGATGAATTTTGCCGCGCAATCCACGGTAGGAGAGATCTCCCGGGTATTGATCGCGTTTGCTGCGATGTGCTGCCTGACCTTCATCGCCTTTATAGGTGGGCAGTGGCTGGCACTATATTTAGGCCAGAATGCGATCAAGGTTATCTCCCGGCTGATGGGACTTATTCTGGCGGTGATCGGGGTACAGATGCTGATTGAGGGGATCAGAGGTGCAATAGCGGGTTAGATAAAAGGCCAACGAAGATGACTTGCGCCGCCTGATGTGACGCGTTGACACGATTAGCCAACTGTAGAATATATGAAGACATCGCACTTAAATTAGTTAGAATATAGGCCGTTGAAAAACTAAAGAAGATGGAACAATGACAATCCTCGGGATCGATTTGGGCACAACCAACAGCGCTTGTGCAATATGGAAAGATGGTAAAACGACGCTTATTCCCAATCAGTTAAATGAGTTTCTTACGCCTTCAGTCATAGGCATAGACCAGCAGGGTGAGATTCTTGTCGGTCTGTCGGCCAGTCATCGTCTGATCAGCCACCCCGCAAGTACAGTTGCGGTGTTTAAACGCTACATGGGTACTGATTACACGATTGATCTGGGCAAACGAAGTTTTACGGCAGCAGAACTATCCTCATTAATATTACGCAGTTTGAAAGAAGATGCCGAAGCCTATCTTGGGGAGACGATTACCCAGGCAGTGATCAGTGTCCCCGCTTATTTCAATGACGTTCAGCGCAAAGCAACCAAGCTGGCCGCTGAACTGGCGGGACTCAATGTAGATCGGCTGATCAATGAACCCACCGCAGCGGCGATGGTTTACGGCTTGCATGATAAGCGCGATGGCGTGCAATTCCTTATCCTCGACCTGGGTGGCGGAACCTTTGATGTCTCATTGGTGGAGTACTTCGATGGTGTGATCGAGGTACACGCGTCTTCAGGAGATAATCGCCTTGGGGGAGAAGATTTTCTGGAGATGCTGGTTAATCATTACTTCGAAAAAACCGGAATAGCTAAACGCTCGCTGACCGCTAATGAATTGCAACGCGTCTATGCTGCCATGGAAGGCGCCAAACGAAAATTAAGCTCTGAACGCGAAATTGTCATTGAGCAGGCGGTGAAATCGCAGCTACAGCCTTTCAGACTGAGCCGTGAAGAGTTTGATCGTATCGTTCACCCTCTGCTTCACCGTATACAACTCCCCATAGAGCGTACTTTACGAGATGCAGGGGTCAGCCCAGCTGAAATTGACGAAGTCGTACTGGTCGGTGGTGCAACCCGGATGTTTGCCTTCCGTTCGCTGATTACCCGCATGTTCCGGCGAATGCCAGCAGCAAATATCGACCCTGATCTGGTGGTGGCGATGGGTGCAGGGATTCAGGCGGGTCTGAAGGAGAAACACGCTGATCTGGATGATGTGGTTCTGACCGATGTTGCCCCTTATACACTGGGTGTAGAAATACACAATGAGGGTGATAAAAATGATAAACAGGGAGGCCTGTTTATGCCGATTATTGAGCGCAACTCAATCGTACCGGTTAGCATTGAACGCACGCTTTATACAGTGTGCGACAACCAGAAAATAGTCTCTATCAATGTCTATCAGGGTGAAAGCCGTCTGGTTAAAAACAACGTCAATCTCGGTGAGCTTGAAGTCAGAGTGCCACCTGCTAAAGCCGGAGAAGAGTCTGTTAACGTACGCTACAGCTACGACATGAATGGCTTACTGGACGTTGATGTAACGGTCAATTCAACCGGCCTGACCCAGCACACCACTATTATCAATTCAGCCAGCGGATTAACCGATAAAGAGATCGAACAATCCAGAGAGAAGCTCGCTAAATTAAAATTTCACCCGCGCGAGCAGGCAGAAAACCGCGTCTTAATTGCGCGGGCAGAGCGTCTGTATGAATGTTCACTGGGGGACAAGCGCGATTACATCAGCAATCTGTTGTCCCATTTTGAACTGGTGCTGGAAAAGCAAAACCCAGTTGAAATTAAGAAGGTAACTGCACAGTTCAGTGAAATGCTCGATGGTCTGGAAGAAGATAATCTTTTCTCATGAGTTATTGGCAAATACTTGATATCGATAGCACAGCCGATCTGAAGGTTATCAAACGCGCCTATGCAGCCAAATTAAAGGTTACAAAACCGGATGAAGATCCGGAAGGTTTTAAGCGTCTGCATGCAGCCTATAAACAGGCGTGCCAATTTGCCAAAAACACCGCTACTGCAGACAAACAAGTCGTTCATCAACGAGTAGAAGAACCACCTGAGATTGAAACTCAAAGGGTTGAGACTCAGGTGATTGATAAGGGTATTTCTGCCGCTGAAAAACCCCAGAGTGAAGAGTACTTTGAGTTTGTTTTAGACGACCCTGAAGAGCCATCAGAGCATTCTCTCCAGGACTATCGCGACGTTCAACCCTATCAACAGGAACTGGAAGATATTGCCAGGATTGACCTGGACGCAGAGCATGCCTTTTTAAAGCAACAATGGCACGACATCACGGAAAACGTTAATGCGATAACAGCCAGCGATAACACCCTCAACGAGATCGGGGCATGGGCGTTCCTCAACGACAGGGAAGCGTTGCTGGATATCCAGTTCAAATCAGAACTATCAAACTATACCTTTGAGAGAGTTGCTGATTGCCTGAGCAGGATGCAACCCAGGCCGATGCTTAGCAACAACGTATTTATATTCCTGGATAACCTGTTTCAATGGGGTGATCGCAGAGATCTGCTGGAAGATGAATTTGGTCCTGAAGCGGTTGAGTCCGTGATGCAGGCAATCGCTGTAATCAAAGAGCCGCTTTTCAAATGGACAGCGCCCGAAGTGCATGTTGGAGAGATGGTTCCCTGCAATTATTTTTCGCGGTTGCTCGCCACGTTTCTCGATTGGCTGTTAATGGTATTCGCTGCCGTTCTATTGAGAAAAATGGGTATGCCTATACTCAGTACAGACAGCGATGGTCTGATACTCGACTGCATCGTTGGTGTTTTGTTCTATCTGCTACTGGCCCCGGTGATGGAGTCGTCTTCTTTGCAGGGGACTCCGGGCAAAATTCTGTTTGGTATGAAAGTGGTTAGTAAGCAGGGGAAGAGACTCGGTATCCTGCACACATCACTGCGCTCTTCCATGTTTATACTGGCGTTGATCGCATTCAAGATAACGATCTGGATAAACATCTTCTTCCGCGATCAGCGCCTGTTGCACGACCGTTTCAGTTACTCAAGAGTCATTAAACGTTGAGAATCCCTTCGGAGCAATCTTGCGATAGCAGCGGCCCCGCGCTGCTGGAACCCTGGCTCAAATATGTTTGCTCCTTACCGTTAGACTTTACCAGGAAAGGTGCGACTATACTCAATAAGTAAAACGAGCAGTCACCGGGGGGGCATATGGAAGAGACTGAGCTGGTCATAGTCGGAGGTGGCATCCACGGTGTGGGAGTGGCACAGGCGGCGGCTGCAGCGGGTTACCGGGTGCTGTTACTGGAGAAAACCGCACTGGCGGCGGGGACCTCGAGCTGTTCGACCAAGCTGATCCATGGGGGACTGCGTTACCTCGAAAGTGGACAGATCCATCTGGTGCACAAAAACCTCAGGGAACGGGAACTGCTACTGAAACTGGCCCCCGATCTGATCCATCGTAAAACCTTCTATATCCCCCTCTATGACAACTCATCACGCAGCCCCCTCAGTGTTCGTCTTGGTTTATGGACCTATGACCTGCTAACTGGTTTTTCAACGGCTCCCTTATCAGCCTGCCTATCCCACTCAGAGTGGAGTAACCTGCCCGGGTTGCAGACCCGGGGACTGAAAGCGGTGTTTTCCTATTCCGATGCCCAGACCGATGATGCGGCACTAACCCGGGCGGTGATGTACTCCGCCTGTCAACTTGGTGCCGAGCTTTGCTGTCCAGCCAGGTTTACCTCGGCGGAGATCTTCGAGGACCACTGTAAGATTAGGTATCAGGTTGGTGACGTTGTCAAAAATATCAAATGCCTGGCCATCGTTAACGCTATGGGAGCATGGGGTATCAACATGGGCGACCGGATTACGCCTCCCCAGCCCGATTATGCTTTTGAGTGTATCGAAGGGACCCATATAGAGTGTCCGGATAACGGTTTAACGGCCGCTTGCTATGTCGAATCACCCACCGACCACAGAGGTGTTTTTATCCTGCCCTGGAAAGATCGCACCCTGATTGGCACTACCGAAACGCCCTACTCAGGCGATCCGGATAAGCTTATTCCCTGCCAGGCATCGATCAATTATCTGCAATCGATTTATCAGCACTACTTCCCCGATCATGATGCCAGGGTGTTGAACGCCTGGGCAGGGCTGCGGGTCTTGCCTAAGGCCTCCTCTTCGCCATTTAACCGGCCCCGGGAAACCGTTATTTCGGTCAATGATCCGAAGAACCCACGCCTTGTCTCGATACTGGGAGGAAAACTCACCGGTTACCGACTCACTGCCGCCCGGGTGATTGATCAGTTGCAGGGGGTTTTACCTTTACGAACCGCGATAGCTGATACGGCTCAGTTAAAGCTAACGCGGGTTGAGGGAAAGCTTCAACCAGATTAACACGCGTGGGAAATTGAAAGACTGATAACCTGGCCAGGTATTGTCTAAGCATCGGCAGAAAGCAGGCTAAGTGTTGCCTCAGAGAACTGCACTGCCCCTTTGGGCCACGGTCGCATGCTTCGATACTGTCTTGCTGAGCTCAAGCCGAATTTTCGGTTTTCAGCCGCAATCCAGACACAAAAAAACCGCCCGAAGGCGGTTTCTTTTATATCTGGTAGGACTAGGCGGATTCGAACCGCCGACCTCTACCATGTCAAGGTAGCGCTCTAACCAACTGAGCTATAGTCCTGAAGTGATGCGTATTATACGGTTGCATCCAATCTATTCAATAGTTTATTGAATAATTTTTTCCGCGTTATAACCTTTATTTCATCTATGTTGAGTAAAATGCCGATCCCTTCAACCTGCCGGCCCATCATCCGCCGCTACTGGCGGTATAAATGTTGACAAAATAGATGCTATTGGCGCCTTATCAGCCCTCATTATCGAAGAGGGTGACCCGGTTTCGACCATTCTGCTTTGATTTATAAAGCGCCTGATCGGCCTGTTCCAGCCATTCCAGAGCACTGGCCTGCGCAAATGATATTTCTGAAACACCAAGACTGATGGTGACCGCTAGTTTATGCTCGCCATAGGGCATCACAGTGGCTTCTATGGCAGCACGTAACCGTTCAGCAAACACCAGCGCATTTGCTCCGCTGGTACCGACAAGAATAGCACCGTACTCTTCGCCACCATAACGGCCAGTGATATCCGTTTTACGCACATATTGCTGCAGAGTCTGCGCAATTGTCTGAATCACCAGATCACCGGCCTGATGACCATAGGTATCATTCACTTTTTTAAAGTGATCGATGTCAAACATGATAACGGAGCTTGTTTCCTGCAGTCGTGCAAAGCGATCAAACTCTTTTTCCAGACATTCCTGCCAGTAGGCGCGATTATACAACCCCGTCAGCCCATCGGTCCGACTCAGGGATTGTAGCTGCTGATTCGCGTCCTCCAGTTTCTGCTGGCTTATCGCATTATCGGTGACGTCGTAGATCAGAATGCCGATATGGTCAACCTGTCCGGACGGCGAACTTAAAGGCAGCAGAGTGACATTCTGATACATATAAAACGCACTCCCCGTAATCGGCCTGTTACTCTTAAACGGAAACAGATATGGCCTCTGCTCCCAGGAGATATAGGCAGTATTGTTAAGCAACAGAACCGCCTCAATCTTCTTCTTGAGCCAGAGCGCAGGCAGTTCGGGATAAAGAGAGAACAGGTTCTGATTAACCGCTTTGCTGGCGGAAATGCCGGAATGGTTTTCCATAAAGCCATTCCACATACAGATATAACTATCGCGGTCAACCACAACCAGCCCCACTTCCAGGTTCTGCAATAACCCCAGATTCCAGTGCAGGTCTTCGATTTCCTGAAGTATCTCTCCTGTCATGAAAAATATCCCGTCATTTCCTTTAATTTAGGCAGAGAGTCTGCGGTAAAAATCACCAGAAGCTCACAATGGAAACCCTGAGTATTCAACTGATAATCGATAGAGATCATCAGCGTCTTCTGCCACTGGGCGTTCTGCTCGGTCATCCCTGTAAAATTACGTAATATTATCGGTGTCGCTCTGCTTAAAGAGATATCCAGCTGCTTGGAAAAACTGGAGGAAAAGGCACCGATCAGGACATTAGAAAGAAACATCTCTAATTCAGCCTCGCGCCGGTTCACATCCCCCTGAAGGTCCTTCAGCCAGGTAATGTTATCCAGATTACTACGCTTTATCACCAGTAACGCTTCCCCTGCGAGATCAGGTCCCACAAACCCCTGACTGACAAGGTTAAAGCCCTCACTGGAAGCCGAGAGCAGCAATGCGTCAATGGCATCCGGAGACACCAGCGTTACCTTTGGAATCGGAAGATCGACAAACGTATTCAGCAAGCTGGCGAGCATGGCCCCGGCCTGCCCCATCGCTATATTGGAAATTTCCTGATAGTAATCCGGCAGTTCAATGACTTCTTCACCGGGCAGTTGATTATCAGGATGTTCCAACTCGGTGAGTAACCCATAGCGGTTGAGAACATCGGCAATAATCTCGGGAGAACAGGGCTTTTTAATAAACTCCAGCGCCCCAAGCTCTAACACCCGTTTTCTGGCCTCAGGCTGGACATCGCCAGACACCACAATCACCAGGGTTGGCAGGTCCTCTTTGCGGATCTGTTCCAGCACCTGATAGCCATCCATGATCGGCATATTCAGATCCAGAAACAGAATATCGCCTTTTTGAGCCCGAACAGCATCCAGCGCTTGCTGGCCTAGTTCGGCAAAAGTAATTTCCGCATTCCAGCCATGTAAAGCAGCAGCCATCTGCTTACGCGCCAAACGGGAATCATCGCATATGACAATAGGGACGGGATCACTCAAGACGCTTACCTTCTCCATTTCTTTCTTCTGCATGCCTCACCCTGTGAAATAACAGGGAATAGTAGTAGAGACTAGTGAATATTCAACTGGAACACAATTATGACTACTATTTATATAGGTAATTTAATTTTATTTTTTAAATAGTTAGCAACTCCTTATCAGGCCGTCACGGGATATCGCTGACACGCGCCTTAGGGACTCCTTACTTAACGTTTGCCCTGATAACAATAGACTAATGAGTTGGTGATCCGGCCTGCTATTGTTCCGCTCTGGGTATACCGACACCAACGGTGTTAGCAAAACCGCTCCTGACCAGTAGCATTCATTTAAAAAATTTCACTGTTAATCTTTCTGATATTTGATCTCTATGCCAGCGAAAACTCTGAATTCTGCTTTTTTTTTGGCGGAAAAATCCCCATAACCGGTGCTAACTTTAAGTGAGCGAAGGATTATTTTGTTATTTCACCTGCAGGAGAACTGAATATGCTGATCGGTATCCCTAAAGAGATAAAGAACAATGAGTTCCGCATCGGTATGACGCCAGCCGGTGTGCGTGAACTGGTGAGCCATGGCCATACAGTGATGGTGCAGCGTGACGGAGGCACTGCGATAGGTCTGCTGAACGAACAATATGAAGCGGCCGGAGCTTTACTGATCGACACCCCTGAGGAGATCTTCGACCGCGCCGAGATGATTATTAAGGTAAAAGAGCCTCAGCCTGACGAGTGCAGAATGCTGCGTCCGGGACAACTGCTGTTTACCTACCTTCACCTCGCGCCGGATCCTGAACAGACCCGTTTACTGGTTGAATCTGACTGTATTGCCATCGCCTATGAAACGGTTACCGACGCGCAGGGTGGATTACCGCTGCTGGCACCGATGAGTGAGGTAGCAGGCCGGATGGCGGTTCAGGCAGGAGCCCACGCACTGGAAAAGGCGCAGGGAGGCATGGGTGTTCTGCTCGGCGGTGTTCCCGGTGTAGCACCAGCGAAAGTCACCGTGATTGGCGGCGGTGTTGTCGGTATCAATGCCGCCCGTATGGCAATGGGCCTGGGTGCCGATGTCACCATACTGGACCGGTCACTCGCCCGCCTGAAGCTGCTGGATGAACAGTATGGACCACGGCTGAAGACGCTCTACTCCAGTGTTGAATCTGTTGAGCATGAGGTGATCGCTGCGGATCTGGTGATCGGCGCAGTACTGATTCCGGGCGCCGCAGCCCCGAAACTGGTCACCCGGGAAATGCTGAAGCAGATGAAAAATGGCTCGGTACTGGTGGATGTGGCTATCGACCAGGGGGGCTGCTTTGAAACATCCCATGCAACCACCCACCAGGACCCTACCTATGAGGTGGAAGGTATCATCCATTACTGTGTTGCCAATATGCCCGGTGGCGTGGCACGCACCTCGACCTTTGCGCTGACCAATGCCACCCTGCCATTTGCTGTTGCCCTCGCTGATAAAGGCTATCAACAGGCACTGCTGGATGATCCACACCTGCGCAATGGTTTAAATGTCCACCGGGGCAACATCACCTGCCAGGCAGTGGCATCAGACTTAGGTTACGACTACCTGGCACCTGAAACAGCGATAGCGCAGTAATAACGCTTCAAAATAACTACTGACAATCGCACCGATCTTCACAGAGCCAGCTCTCTGGCCAGCAAGCCAACACTATCTGTCGATAGTGTTGGTTTATACCTCAAGCATTTTTCTGAACTCGGACGATGGGATGATCTTTTCCTGAAACTCTTCTGCTGATACTGGCCGCCCCAGATAGTATCCTTGCAGAGCATCGCACCCGGCACTGGCTAGAAAATCCATCTGAAACTGATTCTCAACACCTTCGGCAATTACTTTCAGGCCCATCCCTTTAGCCATCGCCAGTGCTGCCGTTACTAACTGCTGATCGCCCGGGTCATCGGCCAGATCACGCACAAAGGTACGATCGATCTTAATCACATCGAAGGGGAACTG
This sequence comes from Amphritea atlantica, assembly GCF_900111095.1. GTDB lineage: Bacteria > Pseudomonadota > Gammaproteobacteria > Pseudomonadales > Balneatricaceae > Amphritea > Amphritea atlantica. The sequence goes on from NZ_FOGB01000003.1 coordinate 331,447, forward strand.
TTTCAGATAACTTAACGATGAATAGCCTGTGCCAAAATCGTCCATCGATAACGAGATCCCCAGCGACTTCAGCTGTGATAATGTCTGAGCAGTAGAGTCATCATTTCTCACCAACAAACCTTCGGTGATCTCAATCTCTAAACAGGTGGGGTCAAAGCCCGTTTCTTCAAAAATCCGCAAGAGTACCGGCACTATCTGTCCATCACGGAACTGTCGGGGAGAGACATTCAAAGCGATTCGGTAATCCTCCCCCAGACTACGGCGCCAGCGAACGCCCTGCTCACAGACCTCCCGTATAATCCATTCGCCGATCGGCAGTATTAGTCCGGTCTGCTCCGCTACCGGTATAAACTGTTCCGGCGAGACCAGCCCCAGTGTGGGGTTATTCCAGCGAATCAGCGCTTCAGCACCGATCACCTTTTTCCGGTTGAGACAGTAGATCGGCTGATAATGCATACAGAATTCATTGTGCTCCAGCGCACCCCTGAGTTGCTGTTCCACCTCCAGACGACCTAAGACGTAATCATTCATCTCCGGAGAGTAAAAGCTGAAGCCATTGCGTCCCTGCTCTTTAACCCGATACATGGCCGTATCTGCTTTTTTCAGCAACTCATCCGGATCCACACCATCCCCCGGAGAGACAGCGATGCCGATACTGCCGCTGATGTAAAAGCTACGCTCCTGTATCTGAAACGCCATCGCCAGCATCTTCAGAATTTTCTGCGCCACAATTTCGGCGTTATAGAGGTTATCCTGATTCTCCAGTAACAAAATGAACTCATCACCGCCATACCGCGCCAGAGTATCATCCTCTCTCACAGCATCCTGCAACCGCCGGGCGACCATCACCAACAGTTCATCCCCGACCTCATGCCCCAGAGTGTCATTGATTTTTTTGAAGTCATCCAGGTCGATAAACATCAGGATAACCAGATTGCCTTTTGACTGGGCATTGATAATCGACCGGTTTAATCGGGCCCGCATCAGCTTGCGATTAGGCAGATTAGTCAGGGCATCGAACTGAGCCTGATACTGCACCCGATGCTCATACTCTTTTCGTTCTGAAATATCTCTGAGACAGCTCATCCCCACGGATTCACCGTCAATCTGAGTAAACTGATAGCTGACCTCAACCGGGAACAACACCCCATCGGCCCGTATCGCTTCCGCCTCGAAGCCGGGCTCATCATGGTTATAGTATTGCTCGACATCCTGCTGATGGTCCGTTTTGAACAACTGCAGCAGTGGTAGATTCATCAGTTCCCGACGCTTATAACCAAACATCTCCTCTGCCACGGGGTTACAGTCCAGAATCTGCCCGCCCCGGTGCATGATAATCGCTTCAGTAGACACCTGTGATAATTGCTGCAGCCGTGTTTCACTGCGCTTTAAGCCAGCTTCAGCCTGCTGCCGAAGCAAAATTTGTCTGCTCCCCTGGCGATACAGAAAACTCACCATGCCAATGACCACCAGGCTGAAGCCGATCATTAACCACAGCCATAGCGAACGACGACTGCTAAAGGGAGAAAGATCAGTACTGTCGAGATAGGTTAAGGACCAGCCTGGCAAATATTGAACACTGGCCTGGTAGGCGCGGAAATGCTCGCCGGAGTCCCCCTGAATGACACCATCGGGCAACCACTTAAACTCAACCCCGGGTTCTGGCAATGTACCATACTGGCCTGTTTGTCGAATGGTCGCCTGCTGCATCGGATCCAGTGGTAACAGACTACTAAAAATCCAATCCGGTCTGTTGGAGGCAAAGATTATTCCGTTGCGGTCCAACAACACAACATGACCCGCATGCTGCCAGGATACCTGCTCTAAAGGTTGTAGCGGGTATTTGTTCACCACAACCCCGATAAATTGCCCATCAGTATCCAGCACCCGGTGAGAAAAGTAGACCCCCCGCTCATGGGTACTGGCACCCAGCGCCGGATAGACAGAAGCGCCAGATGCCACCGCTTCTTTAAAATAGGGACGAAAGGCAAAGTCCTGATTGAGTGTCTGAGCTTTAAATTGAAAATCATTGGCGGCCACAAATATGCCTTGCTTATCGAGGATATAGCAGAGCGAAGCGCCGGACAGAGTACACACGTGATTCAGCAGAGGGGTAACATCTGTGTGTTCTCCAAGCAGATAGTTCTGGATCTCAGGCAACACCGCCTGAAATGCTACCTGCCGGTAATAGCCATCGAATACGGCATCCAGTTCATGCTGCAGCAGATCAACGGTATTCTCAGCGTTGCGTTGAGCATCACGCTCGCTAAAGCTAACCAGATTAAGATAATTAGCGATCACCCCGGTAGCCGCGACAAGACAACAGAGGATGGTCAGAGCAAAAAGAACCGCTCTGGCTTTCATAAAAGGGCTCCGGCAATTAGGTCAGGATCAGGGATAAACAAAATATCAATGGCTTCAAAATTAAGACAACGATGCATACATTACAATCCCTTGTGAACTGGGTCTAAATGTACACGTCTGTAACGTTATTTACCTGCCATATATAAGCGCCGACTACCCAGATTGAGCAGCCGATTAATTTCAAACAACTGTATTATTGTATATATATAGCAGAGATCAAATCTGACCTCCCCACGGATCTATCGACCAGCCTCATGACTAAAGCCCGGAATCAAAGAACACCCATCCGGTCCGACACTGCGAATAAGTCTATTTTTATAATCCGCTGTGCTTGAGTTTTTCCAACTGATCGCGGTATTGCGCAGCTTTTTCAAATTCCAGATTTTTTGCCGCTTCATACATCTGATCTTCCAGGCGACTCATGGTTTTCGCCAACTCAGCGGTACTGAGCTGTTTCGGATCGATCTGATATTCAGCGCTTGGCTCAGCCACTTTACGGCCCGACTTACTTTTACGTCCGGGAATGGCAGAAGCCCCTTCCATAATATCGGCAACTGACTTCATGATTCCCTTCGGAGTGATACCGTGAAGCTGATTATGAATCATCTGTTTTTCCCGCCGACGCCCGGTTTCATCCATCGCCCGCTGCATCGAGCCGGTAATCCGGTCGGCGTAGAGAATAGCCCGGCCATTGATATTCCGCGCCGCCCGACCGATCGTCTGAATCATGGATGTTTCGGATCGCAGGAAACCCTCTTTATCGGCATCCAGAATCGCCACCAGCCCCACTTCCGGCATATCGATACCCTCCCGCAACAGGTTGATACCCACCAGCACATCAAACTCTCCGATACGCAGATCACGAATAATCTCAACCCGTTCCACGGTATCGATATCGGAGTGCAGATAACGCACCCGAACACCGTGTTCATCCAGATACTCGGTGAGATCCTCAGCCATCCGTTTAGTCAGCACCGTGACAATCACCCGTTCGCCTTTTGCGGCAACTTTATGGATCTCCCCCAGCAGGTCATCCACCTGATTACGGGCCGGACGCACTTCAACCTCTGGGTCAAGCAAACCGGTGGGACGTACCACCTGTTCCACGACCTGGCCAGCGTTTGCAGCTTCATACTTACCCGGTGTTGCCGAGACAAAGATCATCTGCGGTGCCTGCCTTTCCCACTCCTCAAACCTCATAGGCCGGTTATCCAGAGCGGATGGCAGTCGAAAGCCATATTCCACCAGCGTCTCTTTACGGGAACGGTCTCCTTTATACATCGCCCCTAACTGCGGGATTGTCACGTGTGACTCATCCACCACCACCAACGCATCGTCCGGCAGGTAATCAAACAGGGTGGGCGGTGCCTGTCCAGGGTCCCTGCCTGACAGGTAGCGGGAGTAGTTTTCAATACCTGAACAATAGCCCAGCTCCATGATCATCTCGATATCATAAAGTGTCCGCTGTTCAAGTCGCTGCGCTTCAACCAGTTTATCGTTATCCCGCAGTTGCTTAAGCCGCTGGACCAGCTCCTCCTTGATCCGGTCGACTGCGGCAACCAGAATATCCCGCGGGGTAACATAGTGAGACTTGGGATAGATGGTGGCGCGGGGAACCCGCCGCAGCACCTCCCCGGTCAGCGGATCGAAATAGCTGAGGTTTTCCACCTCATCGTCAAACAGCTCGATACGTATCGCTTCTTTTTCCGACTCCGCCGGAAACACATCGATAACATCACCGCGAACCCGGTAGGTTCCGCGATGCAGCTCGATATCGTTGCGGGTGTATTGCAGTTCCGCCAGACGACGCAGAATTGTCCGCTGGTCCGCTTCATCTCCCCGGTCCAGATGCAGCATCATCCCCAGATAGGATTTCGGATCACCCAGGCCGTAGATTGAAGAGACCGTGGCAACGATGATGGCATCTTCACGCTCCAGCAGCGCTTTAGTGGCAGACAAACGCATCTGCTCGATATGCTCATTAATCGACGCATCTTTTTCGATAAAGGTATCTGAGGAGGGAACGTAAGCCTCTGGCTGATAATAGTCGTAGTAGGATACGAAATACTCGACGGCGTTATTGGGGAAAAACTCCCGGAACTCACCATAAAGCTGGGCGGCGAGCGTTTTATTATGTGCCAGAACGATCGTTGGCCGCTGCAATTCAGCCACCACGTTGGCAATGGTAAAGGTTTTACCGGAACCGGTTACCCCCAGCAGTGTCTGCGAGGCCAGACCGGCCTGAATTCCGTTGACCAGCCCTGCGATGGCGGCAGGCTGATCTCCTGCGGGCTGAAATTTTGACTGAACCTGAAAACGCTGTTTCATAGATGATCTGTACGGGCCAAAAACTGAAGCGGACTATTATACCTGTAAGAAATATTTTCTGCTGAATGATCATTCAGCCTTAGCGTTGATCTGTTTTGCAGAAATAGTTGCCTCTTTATTGAAATAAATACTACTTTTAATCTGATTCCGCGTCGAAAAGGATTTTTCCGCATCCCGGATTCCGGTATCATTTATCGGTTGAACACACCGTGGTACAGCACCACATTTTTTCAGAGGATACAGCTAGGACAATGCAACTCTCCGATCGCGTTAACAGCATTAAACCTTCTCCGACACTGGCAGTGACTAACCGTGCTGCTGAACTGCGTGCAGCGGGTAAAAATATCATTGGCCTGGGGGCCGGCGAACCTGATTTCGACACCCCGGATCACATTAAAAACGCTGCTATTGATGCCCTTAACAACGGCTTCACAAAATACACAGCTGTTGACGGCACGCCCGCTCTGAAAAAAGCGATTATTGCAAAATTCAAACGGGACAACGGTTTTGACTATGAAGCCAATCAGATTCTGGTTTCCTGTGGCGGTAAGCAGAGCTTTTTCAACCTGTCACTGGCCCTGCTGAACCCTGGCGATGAAGTGATTATCCCAGCACCCTACTGGGTATCTTACCCCGACATGGTGCTGATGGGCGAAGGCGTACCCGTGATTGTTACCACAACCCAGGAAGCACGCTTCAAAATCACCCCAGAGCAACTGGCAGCAGCGATCACAGACAAGACCCGTCTGCTGGTGCTGAACAGTCCATCCAACCCAACCGGCGTTGCTTACACAGAAGCAGAGCTGAAAGGTCTGGGGGAAGTGCTGGCGAAGCATCCAGATGTACTGATCGCAACTGATGACATGTATGAGCATATCCTGTTCACTGAAACGCCATTCATCAACATTCTGAATGTCTGCCCTGAACTGTATGATCGCACCATCGTGCTCAATGGCGTATCTAAAGCCTACTCGATGACCGGCTGGCGGATTGGTTACGCCGCAGGCCCGGCCCAGCTGATTGGCGCGATGAAGAAGATTCAGTCTCAGAGCACCTCCAACCCGACGTCGATCTCTCAGGTTGCCGCGCAAGCTGCACTGGATGGCGATCAGGAGTGTGTGAAAGAGATGGTTAAGGCGTTCAAACAGCGTCATGACTTCGTGGTTGAAAAACTCAACGAGATTGACGGGGTCGATTGTATTCCGGCTGACGGGACATTCTACGCATTCCCAAGTTTTCAGCAAATCATCGATAAAGATGATCGCTTTGCAAACGATATCGATCTGGCTGAGTTCCTGCTTCTGGAAGCCGGTGTTGCACTGGTACCGGGATCAGCGTTTGGCGCACCGGGAAATATGCGCCTCTCTTTCGCCACCTCACTGGAAATACTGGCCGATGCCATCAGCCGGATCAAAGCCGCGCTGGAAAAATAAAGCTATCGCTAAACAAAAAGCCGGGCAAAGCCCGGCTTTTTTTATGCTGATCACAGATACCCTGAGCAACAGCAACACCGGTCATGCTCAGGCAAGCAGAAAACTTTAATCTAAACGACATTGCATTTCATTCAGTGGGAACTATAATTGCTTTTCCACTCATGAGACGACCGGTCTAATTAACATGAACCGCCCGAAGCGCAATGAACACAATAGAGAAAGGATTCTGCAAACAGGCATGGAGCTATTCAATCGGAAAGGCTATCACGGCACCGGCCTGAAAGAGATTCTCGATACCTGCCAGGTGCCGAAAGGCTCTTTTTATAACTACTTCGAAAGTAAAGAGCAGTTTGCTGTAGAAGTGCTGGAATACAGCCATCAGCTTGAAGATGCAAAATGGGAAAAACGGACCAACGCCATCGAAGGTAATCTTCTTGAGCGATTCCGTCTTGCGATCGACCAGTTCATCGCTGATTATGAGAATGACCCTGATTCGACAGGCTGTTTATTAACCAACCTGATGGGTGAGGTAGGTAACGCCAGTAACTCATTTCGCGAGATTATCAGTCTGTCCTGTAACCGCGTGATCGACTGCATCGAAGAGAGTTTTAAGGAGGGTCAGTTACAGGGCTGCTTCCGCAATGACCTTTCCGCGAGGGCTCTGGCACAACTGTTCTGGGATAGCTGGCAAGGCGCACTGCTACGCACCAAAGTTGAAGCTTCAACCACCCCTCTGCGAGAAGTGGCCGACGTTATTTATACACTGTATGCACCATTGGAAAATCCTGAGACTAAGGATGGAGATAATAATGAAATTTAAACAGTTCTTGCCCCCTACACTCCTCAGCCTGATATTGACCTGTACACCTGCTGTACATGCTCAGGGACTTCCCGCTGAGGTAATCCACGTACAGAGCAAATCACTCATCCATATGATCGAAGCGGTCGGTGGTCTGAGTGGCAACGAATCAATCATCCTGCGACCAGAACAGAGCGGCAGTGTTGAGAAGGTTCTTTTCACCGAGGGTTCCACCGTTAAGTCGGGTGAGACGCTGATCGTACTTGAGTCATCCCTGTACAAAGCTCAGCTTCAGGAAAGTAAGGCCCGTGTTAATCTGAGCCGTATCGCCTACAACCGGGCAGCCAGTCTGGTTAAGAAAAAAGTAGGTTCACAACAGGATATGGACTCCTCCCTGGCTCAGCTTCAGGTGGATCAGGCGCAACAACAGGTGGCTCAGACTCAGCTGGATAAAATGACTATCAAGGCCCCGTTTGACGGCGTTATCGGACTGCGGAAATTCAGCCCTGGCGATTATGTCACTGTCGGTCAGGATCTGGTGGAGCTGACCGATATCGCGACCATGAAAGTCGACTTTAAAGTGCCGGAAAATCAGCTGGCCAATATCCACAACGGACAGCAGATTAAGGTTCAGGTCGACGCACTGCCGGGTGAAACATTCAATGGCTCCATCTACGCCATCGCCCCCAGCATCGACGAGCGCAGCCACAATATTGCTATCCGCGCCAGAATCGAGAACCGTGACAACCTGCTGCGTCCGGGCCTGTTTGCCCGTATTCAGATTATCACCAGCACCAATGAAAACGCGGTGATGGTGCCTGAAGAGGCGATTATCCCTCAGAACAACAGCTTCTTCGTTATGACTGTCAACGACGGAAAAATAGCGATGTCGCCGGTTAAACTGGGTCTGCGTCGCGAAGGAGAGGTAAATATTCTCGAGGGTCTTGCAACAGGCCAGGTGATCGTAACGGCCGGGCAGATCAAGCTATTCCCTGGCTCACCTGTCACACCTATTTTTGTTGATGGTACAGAACAACCCGCGCAGCCTTCGGCTGAACAACCGGGAGCCTGAATATGATCCTTTCTGAAATCAGTATCAAACGACCGGTACTGGCGACTGTTATGAGTCTGCTGATATTACTGGTCGGCGCAGTGTCTTACGACCGTCTGACGGTCAGGGAATATCCTAAGATCGATGTGCCGGTGGTCACCGTTGAAACCAACTACCCGGGTGCCAGTTCGTCGATTATAGAAACGCAGGTAACTCAGATTATTGAGGATTCGCTGTCTGGCATCGAAGGGGTCGATTACATCAGCTCGGTTAGCCGCTCGGGAAAAAGCCAGATCACGGTTACCTTTAAGCTGACCCGTGACCCTGACGATGCGGCCAGTGATGTCCGTGACCGGGTTGGCCGGGTGCGGGGCGCCCTGCCCGATGATGTTGAAGAACCCATCACAGCGAAAACGGAAGCGGACGCGCAACCGGTATTCTGGCTGGCACTCTCCTCCGACAATCACAGTATGATGGAGATCTCACAGATTGCCGATAAGATGGTCAAAGACCCGCTGCAAACGGTAGATGGTGTTGCCAACGTTATGCTGTTCGGTGATCGTCGCTTTGCCATGCGCATCTGGCTGGACCCTGCTCGAATGGCGGCTTATCAGGTTATTCCACAGGATATTGAGAACGCGTTACGCAGTCAGAACGTAGAGATTCCTGCCGGTCGTATCGAGAGTGATCAACGGGAGTTCAGCGTCCTGGCAAAAACTGATCTGAACACCATTGAACAGTTTGAAGATATCATCATCCGCAATGACAACAACTATGCGGTCAGAGTCCGTGATGTTGCCCGGGTGGAGATCGCCCCGGAAGATGAACGTCGTAAATCCCGCTTCAAAGGCAAGTCCGCCGTCGCCCTCGGGGTGGTTAAGCAGTCAACAGCCAACCCGCTGGATGTATCAAACGGTATCCAGGAGCGTCTGCCACAGATTACAGCCGCGCTGCCGGAAGGGGTGAATGTTGAAATAGCCTATGACTCTTCGATCTTTATCTCTGAGTCGATCAAGTCTGTGTTCAAAACTATTTTTGAAGCCAGCGTACTGGTTATCGCAGTTATCTTTTTCTTCCTGAGAAATCTGCGGGCGACCCTGATTCCGGTGATAACGATCCCGCTGTCACTGATCGGCAGTTTTGCCCTGATGCTGGCGATGGGCTTCAGTATCAACACCCTGACTCTGCTGGCGATGGTGCTGGCGATCGGTCTGGTGGTCGATGACGCCATCGTTATGCTGGAAAATATCTACCGCCATGTTGAGGAGGGTTTATCGCCTATCCAGGCGGCTTTTAAAGGCAGTAAAGAGATCGGCTTTGCGGTTATCGCCACCACCCTGACACTGGTCGCGGTGTTTGCACCGGTAGCCTTTACACCGGGACGAACCGGCAAACTGTTCACTGAGTTTGCCCTGACGCTGGCTGGCGGCGTGCTGGTGTCCGGCTTTATCGCCCTGTCGCTATCACCGATGATGTGCTCACGCCTGCTGCATCATGAAAAACGCCACAGTGCGATCTTCAATCTGATTGAAGGCTGGATTCAGGGTCTCACCAACGGCTATCAGTCGCTGCTGAAGAAAGTACTGCGCTCTCGCCTGTTGGCGGTATTGATTATGGCGGTCAGTCTGGGGGGTGCAGGTCTGCTGTACACTAAGTTACCGCAGGAGCTGGCGCCTGTGGAGGACCGGGGTACTATTCTGGCGATGTCGATCTCTCCCGATGGCGCATCGGTCGATTATGTCGACCGCTATGCCAAACAGGTTGAGGGGATGATTGCCAAACAACCCAGCGGCAATCGCTACTTTACCATCGTCGGCTTCCCGACTGAAACCAACTCGATGACCTTCCTTGGCCTGAAGCCCTGGGACGAACGGACACAGAAGCAGCAGAGTATTGTTGCCGAGCTGACACCCCAACTGTTTGGTGGCGTCACCGGTACCATGTCATTTGCCATGAACCCGCCCTCCCTGGGACAAAGCTTTGTCTCCCGGCCAGTGGAGTTCATCATCAAGTCGAATACCGATTATGCTGAGCTGAAAACCATTTCTGACCAGCTGATGGCGCGGATATTAAAGAACCCGGGGTTTGTGCAACCCGATATCGACCTGAAGCTTAATAAACCCGAGCTGTCACTGAATGTGAACCGGGATAAAGCATCGGAGATGGGCCTGGATATCAACCTGATCGGACGCAGTATCGAAACCTATATGGCGAGCCGTAATGTCACCCGCTTTAAGAAAGAGGGGGAACAGTACGACGTTATCCTGCAGGTTGAACCCAGCCAGCGCCGCAGCCCCAGCGACCTGAGCAATCTGTATCTGCGCACCAACGACAACACGATGGTGCAGCTGAGCTCGGTGGTCGACATTAAAGAGAGTGTCGCGCCTAAGGAACTGAACCACTTCGATAAGATGAAGTCAGTTAAGTTTCAGGCGATTCTGGCACCCGGCTACAGTCTGAAACAGGCGCTGGATTTTCTTGAGCAACAGATGGCAGAGATCAGCCCGGAAACCCTGTACGACTTTGGCGGACAGTCACGGGAGTTTAAAGAGTCTGGTAGCGGCCTGATGGTCACTGCTATATTAGCGCTGATCTTCACCTTTCTGGTGCTGGCGGCACAGTTTGAAAGCTTCCGTAATCCGATGATCATTATGCTCTCGGTACCCCCGGCGCTGTTTGGTGGTCTCTTTGCCCTGTACTTCTCTGGCGGCAGCCTGAGCATCTACAGTCAGATCGGCCTGATCACCCTGATCGGTCTGATCACTAAGCACGGTATTCTTATCGTGGAGTTTGCCAATCAGCTGCAGGATCAGGGACGTGAGCTACAAGAGGCTATTATTGAATCAGCAACCATGCGTTTGCGCCCTATTCTGATGACTACCGGCGCCATGGTGCTGGGTACCGTACCACTGGCAGTCGCCTTTGGAGCCGGTGCCGAGAGCCGGCAGCAGATAGGCTGGGTAATTGTCGGTGGTTTGACCTTTGGTACCCTGTTAACCTTATTTATAGTACCAACGGTTTACAGCTATCTGGGACGGCGTCTGTTCAAAAAAGTAGAGCCGGACTATCAACTAATGGAACAAGGATCAGAGCAGTGAAAGCAACTCAACGTACAATACACCGTACTCTGCTGGCGACCGCCATCAGTTGTGCCCTGATTGCTCCCCAGGTAAACGCCGGAGCACTGACGGAGATCTATCAGCAGGCCCTCGATCAGGATCCACAACTGAAGGCCGCTGAGGCGGGTGCCAAAGCGGGTGAAGAAGCCCTGCCGCAAGGCCGGGCTGGATTGCTGCCAAGCATCTCACTGACCGGCAATACCACCTGGATCGAAGCGGAAAATGCGAATTACAACAATCACGGTTATACCGTCAGCCTGAGTCAGCCACTGTTTTCCGCAGCTTCCTGGTTTACCTACAAGCAGGGAGAGGCGCAATCTGAAGCGGCCAGCCTGCAGTTTGATCAGGCCCAGCAAGCTCTGATTCTGCGGGTCGTGAACAGTTATCTCAGTGTCCTGAGAGCACAGACTGCCCTGGAAACCGCGCAGGCTCAGGAACGGGCGATCAAACGCCGTCTGGACCAGGTTAACGCCCAGTTTGAAGTCGGCCTGATCGCCATTACCGACGTTCAGGAAGCTCAGGCAACCTATGACAATGCCAAGGTTGCCAGAATTCTGGCCGAGGGTGATCTGGACAACAGTTTCCAGGAACTCGAGCGACTCACAGGTGAGCCTGTCGGCAGCATCGATCCCCTCTCCAAAGAGTACCCGATTGAGAATATCAGCCCAATCGATCCTCAGGCCTGGATTGAGAAAGCACAGGCTGGCAACCTGTCACTGAAAGTCGCCCAGGCAAATACTGAAGCTGCACGACGTCAGTCGCAGGCGGCCTCCAGTGGTCACCTGCCGACCCTGTCGCTGACCGCCAGTTATGATCGGGATAAAGGTAAGCCTACCGGCAATGACAACTGGGAAGACACCAACCAGATCGGTCTGACGCTATCAGTACCGATCTTCTCCGGTGGTGCCACCAGCTCGAAAAGTCGTCAGGCCGAATACGGCTTTGCACAGGCCCGTTATACACAAGATGATACCCTGCGTGCCGTGATTCAGGAGACCCGTAACCTGCTACGCAACCTGCAGACCAATGTCCTCAGTGTAGCGGCCCGCAAACAGAGCATCCTCTCCAGCGAGACCGCCCTGAAAGCAACGGAAGAGGGCTTTAACGTGGGCACCCGAAATGTTGTCGATGTGTTGCAGGCCGAACAGCAACTCTATTCAGCCAGACGGGATTATGCCAATGCCCGCTTCGATTACATCCAGAACCTGTTCAGTTTTAAACAGCAGGTGGGCACGCTGAGCCCGGATGATATCCTCGGTCTGGATCAGTGGATGCTGGCCAACTAAAGCGAAATAAGAGCAGACATCTGAGGGAACACTCTTATTCCTGAATGCAAAGCAAAAAAGGCTGATCTATCACATCAGCCTTTTTTATTGCTGTATAGCGACAAACAGAGAGACTCTCAGTCAGTAACCACGATCTCACTTAACCCATTTCTTACTGCCGACTGATACAGCTTGTTGCTCTTTTTCATCGCCTTAAGAAAATCATCGACCTCTTTTAACCAATCGATCTCCCCTTTCGGCACGGCATAAGCATAATAGGTTTTTGCCAGTGGTTTTTTCGGCGCCATCAGCACCGCCCACTGCGTCAGTGCAGCCATCCGCTTGCCATAAGGGTAATCGGTCATAAACACATCGGCTCTGCCGCTCAGAACCTCCTGTTCACGGGCTTTAAAACTATCCACAACGGAGACACTGGCATACTTAAAAGTCTGTTTCACTACCGGTTCCATATAGGTGCCTTTCTGCACCACGACCACCACACCGGTCCTGTCAATATCCTCCCAGCGGCTGATTCCGGTATTATCCTTGGTGCCGACGGCATAGATTCCACTGGCCAGATAGGGTTGTGAAAACTCCATAAAGGGCTTGCGACTGTCTCTGATACCCACACCATGCATCGCGATGTCACAGGCGTCATTTTTCAGATTACTCACCAGCTTAGAAAAAGAACTTTCTACAAACTGTAACCCGACCCCCATGGAGTCGGCCAGTTCATGGGCCATATCGATGTCGATCCCTTCCAACTGCCCGGTGCGGGGGTTGCGATAGCTGATGGCAAAGTAATCAGGCCAGATACAGACCCGGATCTGGCCTGCCTGGATAATTTTTTCAGAACGTTCACTGGCACTGGCACTGGCACTGTTAATTGAGATCGTCAGCAGCGATAATGCGATAAAGAGCATGATTTTAGAGTTAAACGGCATCATTCTTATCTCCGGGTTTGCTGTCAGGGGTCAATTAAGTTCTATGTTCTGATTCATTTCAAGCCTGCAACTGATATATGATCGTTTTTCTTCCGCTTCTTTGATGCGAGTTGTAATTTTATGCGTAGTACTAATCAAAAGAAGCCTCCCTCTTTCGCCAGATGGGTCTATGGGGGGGTGTTAGCCACCACCCTGCTGTTTATTGTTGTTCTCTGGTTTAGCTTTATGCAGAGTATTCAGGAACGCACTGAACGCTCTGCTCTCTATGCGCGAATGATTGAGGGCACCGTTACCCGAACCCTGGAGGGACTCGAGGTCAGCCTGGTGTCACTGTCCGATGATCTGCTGGATGGCGATCTGGGAAAGGGACATACAGCAAGAATCCGTGACAGAGCACTAAAAATCCTGAAGTTTGCCCCTCAGCTTAGACAGATTGTGGTGATTAAGGGGCGCGACACCCTGATAGACACTCAGACGACCTCGCCAAAAAATATTAATCTGAACATTTTAGGGCTGGATCAATCCGCCCGCAGCACCTACTCATTAGGGTTAATCATAGGCAACACCCTTAAAGGTCGCTTTCTTCCAGCACAAGGCACCTTCCCTGATGAGGCCAGTTTGCGGGAACTTATCCCCATCGCCATTGAAACCGACTCCCGGCAGGGAGAAAGGCTACTCATTATTGCGACCTTTAATCCCAGCTACCTTACCCGTTATATCAGCGACCTCGATCTGGAAAAAAGCGACAGCGTATACCTGACGGATCTCGAGGGTAACACCCTGTTACAGAAAGGATTATACGGGCCAAACCGCTCCTATGTTATTCAGCATCTGAAAGCCATTTTATCGGAAGGAGCTGATGAACACTGGGTCAATAACACTTTCGGGACTCTCCCCCTCAACACCACTGCGATCCGCTTACTGACCAAGTACCCTCTCGCGGTTGCCATCGTGGTTAACCATCAGGGCTCTTTTTTCCTCTGGTTGCAACAGAAACTGAGTCTGCTGCTGATCCTGCTCATATCAAACATTATCCTGATTGTGGGGGCAGTGTTTGTGGTTCGCAATGGCCACAGAGCGATGGAGATGAAAGCAGAGGTCGCACTGCTCTCCGAGGTGGTTGAACACAGCCCCACCGTTATCGTTATAACCGATCCGGACGGCACAATCGAATACGTTAACGGATGCTTTGAAAAGATCACCGGTTACCGCAAAGATGAGGTTATCGGACGCAACCCACGGATTCTCAAATCCGGAGAGACCTCTGATACTGAATACACAAAAATGTGGCAAACACTGTCAGAGGGGGGAACCTGGCAGGGTGAATTTCATAATAAGCACAAAGATGGCAGCTTATACTGGGAGCGTTCCTCCATCGGCCCGCTCATCAATGAAGAGGGAGAGATCACCCATTATATTGCCCTGAAGCAACCGATCACCGAAGAGAAGAAAGCACAGGAAAAACTCAGGCTGGCTTCTGCTGTATTCAGTGTTGCAGCAGAAGCAATAATGGTGACAGATCAGCACAACCGTATTCAGATGGTTAATGAGTCCTTCGAGCAGATCACCGGATACAGTGAATCAGAAGTCCGGGGTAAAACCCCCTCGATTCTGAAATCAGGCTTACATCCCAGCAGTTTTTATCAGGAGATGAACCATCAGTTGGAAGCGACTCATGCCTGGGAGGGAGAGATCTGGAACAAGCGAAAGAACGGAGAGGTCTATCCCCAATGGCTGACGATATCCTGCCGTTTTAACCCCGCCGGCGAACATGAGGGCTATGTTGCACTGTTCAGTGATATCACCCAGCGAAAGCAGGATGAAGCGATCATTATCCAACAGGCGAATTACGACACACTGACCGGCCTGTGCAACCGCCATCTGTTTGAAGACCGCTTAAAACAGGCACTCGCGCTGTCCGACCGCAGCCAGACAAAAACCGCCCTGCTCTATATAGACCTTGACCGCTTTAAGTACGTCAACGATACATTTGGTCATTCTGCAGGGGACCTGTTACTGAAACAGGTTGCCGGACGGTTAACGTCCTGCATTCGCAGAACCGATACGGTCGCGCGTCTGGGGGGAGACGAGTTCGCGGTGGTGATTACCGAATTAACCCGCATCGCATCCATCGAAGAGATTGCCCAGAAAATCCTGCACAGCCTTGTACAAACTTATCAGCTTGAAAACAATGAGGCCTATATCTCCTGCAGTATCGGTATCGCAATCTATCCCGATAATGCTGCAACCCCGGAACGCCTTCTGCTGAATGCCGATAACGCTATGTATAAGGCAAAACAAAGAGGTCGCAACACCCGGGAATATTTTAACCAGCAGTTGAACGAAGACTCACTGCGCCGAAGCCAACTTGAGCAGGATCTGTTTAAAGCGCTGGAAAGAGATGAGTTCTACCTTCTATACCAACCCATATGGTCCATCGATGGCGATCGCATTGAATCGGTAGAAGCGCTGATCCGCTGGCAACACCCTGAGCGGGGCACGGTTTCTCCCCATGAGTTTATTGCCATCGCTGAGGAATCAGTTCTGATTCACGCGATTGGCAAATGGGTGATCCATGAAGCTTGTCAGTTTGCCCGTGAGCTTTCGGATAGTTGTAAACATGCGCCCAAAGTGAGTATCAATATCTCCAGCTCGCAGTTTCTCAGAGGGGATGTGGAGGAACAGCTGACACAGGAAATAACAGCCCTGAAACTCAAGGGTTCCGACCTGATCATTGAAATTACTGAAAGCATTCTGTTACTTGAAGAACAAAAGATCTATCAGCAACTGGAATCCATGGTTTCGATGGGGGTTGATATCGCCGTCGATGATTTTGGTACCGGCTATTCATCGCTCAGCTATCTGAAAAAATATCCGGTTCAGCGACTCAAAATTGATAAGTCATTTATTGATGACCTTGAGTCTAATCAGGACACTCAGTCACTGGTCTCAGGCATGATCTCCCTGGCCAGTTCCCTGTCCCTGAAAACAGTCGTTGAAGGGGTGGAAACACAGAGTCAGCTGGATCTGCTAAAGCAGTTTGGTTCACCCATGATCCAGGGCTATCTGCTGGCCAGGCCGATGACCGGTGATACGCTGTTAACCCTGCTGCAAAAACAAACCACAACACCGGCCGAAAAATAACGTCAGCGGCTGCGGGGCGTTTTCTTCGGCTATCCCGGCTGGAGGAACGGCGTCCCGATAATGATATTTTTGAGCTATTTTCTTTTTTCCAGATTATCCCGGATCACATCCAGACGCTCTTTCAGTGCTTCGTCATCCTGCATCTGATCAAGTTCAACTGAATGTGAGGTGGTGTGAGACTCTGCCCGCTCCAGAGCGTCGCTCAGCGCTTTAAGGCTTTGAGTGATCGATTCATAGGTCTTACGATCCAACGTTTCCAGCTTATCCAGCGCATCGACTGCCTGCGCCATCAACGCAGGCAGAGTTTCCAGAATAGTCGTTTCAATCGACTTCTCTTCCAGTACAGACTGCAACCGGGTTCGGTCAGTCAGCCAGTGTGCAAGCTGTTCCCGCTCATCCTGAGTCAGTGCCGCAGCTACATGGGGAGCGACCCGGTCAACCTGCGCATTAAACGATGTCACCACCAACCGCTTCTCTTCGCCGGTATCGGGATCATTGAAGACTCGTACACAGTTGATAGTTTCGCCAACAGTAATAAATTCCATCCTTACCTCGTTGTCTGGTACCTGTTATTGGTGCTCATTATCTATTAGGTTAAGAAGATTGCTTCGGCTTAGCGCAACACAGCAGTTATCATGCGATGGCTCTATCCTGCTTGCCTCCCCCTGCTTGCCTAACCCTACTTGCTTAACCCTGTTTTAGCTTAGCAGTTGACGCTCGGGCTTGCTTTGGAGTGGTTTAAGAGTCAGATAAGCAGTTTTGCCAACCCCAGGAAGGAAAAAAAACCGATAGCATCGGTAAACGTGGTCAGCACGACACTGCCCGCCACAGCGGGATCAATAGACATCCGTTGCAGCAATAACGGAATAAAGATCCCCCCGATAACACCGGTAACCAGCACGATCATTAACGCCATGCCAAACACGACACCCAGCATCGGATCACCAAACCAATAGAGCGCGATAGCCGCCACCGCCAGCGCCCAGACCAGGCCATTAAGAAACACCACGGAGGCTTCATGGGCGATCAGTTGCGGGATATTACTCCGGCCAATCTGGTTAAGCGCCAGGCCACGGGTCACAATCGTCAGCGTCTGCGACCCCGCCACCCCGCCCATACTGGCCACCACCGGCATCAGTACTGCCAGTGCAATCAGTTGTTCAATTACCGCTTCAAATAAGCCGATCACCCAGGCCGCAACAAACGCAGTAATCAGATTGATCCCCAGCCAGTAACCCCGCTTGTAGGCGCTGGTTAATACCGGCGAAAACATATCCGCATTACTTTCCAGACCAGCCGAGCGCAATAACTTATCGTCGGCCTGTTCCTGAATCACATCGACCACATCATCAATGGTAATGCGACCCAATAAGCGATAGTTATGATCAACCACCGGTGCAGACAGCAGATCACAGTCGACAAATATGCGGGCAACCCGCTCCTGGCTGGCGTCGACCGGTATCGCCTGAAAGCTCTCATCCAGAATATCGGCCACCAGAGTATCGGGCGGCAGTGAGACAACTTCACTGAGCGGCAGTACCCCCAACAGCTTATTGGTCCGGTCCACCACCATCAGACTATCCAGCTGCTCGGGCATTTCACCCTCTTTATTGCGCAGCAAACGCAGATACCGCAGCACAGAAAGCACCGACACATCGGCTCTGACCGCGGTCGCATCGGTGTCCATCAGGCCACCCGCCGTGTTATCCGGATAGTGCTTAACACTGTTATAGCGACGTTTGCGCAGCTCATCCATCGCTGCAATCATCGCATTGATTACGGTACCGGGAAGATCTTCATCGATATCAGCCAGTTCATCCGGCTGCAACAGGAACAGACTTTCTAACAAAGCCTCTTGCGGGGTATTATCGATGAGAAACTGACGCACTTTGCCATGAATGCTTTTCAGCACCCCGGCGCGCTTCTGCACATCAAGACATGCCCATATAACTGAGCGATTTTCCGGGGTAGAAGCCTCAATAAGACGGGCTGTTTCGCTACTGCTGACTTCGGCCAGCAGGTTATTCAGCGTAACATCGTCTTGTCGCTCGATCGCTTCATGGATCTGATCGATGCGCAGATTAACCTGAGACATACCCTACTCCTGATTGATAAGCTCCCTGAACAATTCAGTACGGTCGCAGCGTGTTAAGGATACCCATAAACACTCAACTGAATACTCTACTCCGCAACCCGTTGAAAAGAACGCTATATTTCAATCATTGATATTTTAATCATCTTGCAGTCTCAGTCCAGAGCGGAAAATCATGCAAACTATCAGTTAACAGGCTGTATCGGATAACCCGCCAGACAGATCGCCCGTCCGTGGTCATGTACCTCCACCAGCGCTTTATGCAGGCTTTTCACCGCATTATCGTAATCGGTTTCCTCAATCACAAACTGCATATCCACCTGCCGCATCGACTGATGAATCGCCAGGACACTGATATTGCCTTCTGCGATAGCGGATACCGCTTTAGCCAGAATTCCAGGCACCTCCATATCACTGCCAATGGCCGAGGCGATCGCCACTTTTTTCTGATCCAGTTCAGCCTCAGGAAACCTCTCGGCCAATGCTGAACGAATCCGCTTAACCGTTTTCAGGTTGGTCGCCAGATAGTGGGTGATGGTGTTGGCATTAACATCCTTAGACACAATATGCGCGCGAAAACGCTTAATCAGCGCCAGAATTTCCCGATCATAATCTTCGAGACTGCCCGCCATATCCTGATCAAACAGCTCCAGTGCATAGACCCCCTTACAACCGGCGATTATCTCAACCCGCGGAGTATCGCTGACATAGTCTCCGGTAATCAGGGTGCCGGTGTGTTCCGGCTCAAAGGTATTTTTCACCCGCAACGGAACATTGTGCTGCCGCAAACCTTTCGCCGCTTTCGGATGGATCGCCTCCATCCCCAGATTGGCTAACTGATCTGCCACATCATAGTTGGTGCGTCCAATCGGCACCGCATTACCCTCACCCACCAGGCGTGGATCAGCACTGCTAAGGTGAAACTCTTTGTGAATAACCGCTTCCCGGGCCTGAGTCAGCACCGCCAGACGACTGAAAGTCATCTCACTGTAGCCGCGATCAAATGAGGACATGAGACCATCTTCACTGTGGGCATAACCGGTCACCACCGGCAACTGGCTATCCAGATCGATCGAGCGGAACGCTGATCGGATGCGGTCATCCAGTGACATATGCCGATCCGTATCCCAGCCAGTCAGGTCAACATAGCAGGCACTGACACCATCACGCTTAAGCAGCTCAACCATATTCCAGGCGCTGTGGGCTTCACCAATACTGGCGAGCATCTCGCGAACGGTGGCCAGGTGGGCATCCAGTGCAAAATGACCATGCATACACAGGCTGTGCAGATCGGTGAGGCATTTTTGGGCATCCTGCAACCGTTCATCAATAAAATTATTCGCTCTGATCAACAGCTCACCTTTACCGAACAGCTGCAGATTCAGATCGTACATCTCACATTTAAGCTGCTCCAGCGCCTGAAGCCAGCTTTTATCTTCCATACTGCTGGCAAACAGGCCGTAAACGCCCGGCTGACCGCTCTTCTTGTGCTCCAGCAGCTTATCCGTTATTCCGCCATAGGCTGAGACAACAAACACTCGCTGATAGAGTGTGTCAGGATTAGAGGGTTTAAAAATAATATTATCCCGGACCGACACATAATCAGACATCGATGTGCCGCCGATCTTTTCTATAGTGTGCATAACTCTCAAATTTTCAGTTTATAAGATGATTGCAACAGTCACTGCCGCTCAAAAGTTAAGCCGCTCAGAGCGGCTCACAGCTCACTCAGCAGGCGGAACTGCCGAAATATTTTCACGGCTGCAGATATATTCCGGACGGGGAGGCTGATCACAGAACGGCGCAACAACCTGGTTACTCATGGCGTTATAAACAAAGAACACATTGGAACGCGGTTCCGGCGTAATATTTCCGTTTGAACCGTGCATCACATTACAGTCAAAAACGATGACACTGCCAGGTTTACATTTGGCGCTCACAATCCCGCCGGATTGAGCCATCTGCTTTAGCTGATCATCAGAAGGCACGCCATATTCCTGCTTTTTCAAAGAGGACTGAAAGTGATTTTCCGGCGTTTCTCCGGCACAGGCCGCATATTGCTGATGGGAACCGGGGATCAGCATTAACGGGCCGTTATAGTCAAAGTTTTCCGTTAATGTAATCGACATACTCAGTGCCCGCATCCGGGGCATCCCATCCTCCACATGCCAGGTTTCAAAGTCTGAGTGCCAATAGAACTCTTTACCCCGAAATCCCGGCTTATAGTTAAGACGGGACTGATGGATATACACCTCATCATTGAGAATATACCGTGCCAGTTCTGCCAGGCGCGGATCGGCCGCCAGCTTCCTGAACAGAGGGCTGTTTTCATGTACCCGAAACACCGAGCGCACTTCGCCGCTTTCCGGCTCGGTAATGGTTTCACCCGACTGTTTCACCTCCGTATCATTGCGTAACCGTTCCAGCTCCTGTTGAAACATGTTGACTTCAACCGCTGAAAACATATCCTCCAGCACCATAAACCCCTGCTCTGCATAATCATTTATCTGCTGATCAGAGATGGGCGCAACCCGCCCCTTAGGCGCGTAGACCGTTGGATCCTGGCGCTGGGTAATACGATGAACACCCTGTCGTGATGGGTAAAGGTCTTCACACTCTGGTTCACCCGCCATAAACATTCCTCTCATATTCATAATCAAGCAGTCACTGTTTCCGCATTCAGCTCATACGCGCCTTCCGCGTTATGAACCTCTTTACCGTTCAGGGGCGGATTAAAAACACAGGCCATCTGCATCTCTTCAAAAGCCCGCAAGATATGCTTATCATTCTTATCAAGAATATAGAGAGTACCCGGTTTAATCGGATATTTCTTTCCTTCAGGTACCGTTTCAACCTCACCCTCACCGGATATACAGTAGACCGATTCAAGATGGTTCTGATAATGCATGCCAAAATCAGCATACTTATAGATGGTGGTGATGTGAAATGAGAATCCCATATTGTCATCTTTCAGCAGCATCCGGGTGCTTTCCCAGTTACCATCGGGAGATACAATTCGACGATTACTCTGCTCGGCTGTTGCTAAATCACGTACAATCATTTTGTTTCCTTAATATTCAGTTTTTAGTTGCTTCTGCATCTGACGCGGGCTTCAGGGTGATGACCATATCCTCACTGCCGGAGACGGTAACCACCTCATCAGCCGGAATCAGCATGCTTTGCGCCGACTTCAGCCGATATGGCCGGGATCGGGACATCACCCGAATCAATCCCGACCCTCTGAGGCAGTGAAGCCTGTAGAGACACCGCTGTGGCCTCTCGGGGAGCAATACCCGCTCCCCTCTCCAGATATGAATCAGATCCTGCTCGGCCATGTTTAGCTGGCCATAGAAACCTGATCAAAATACTTTTTCTGCTCGGGGAAGCTATCCTCTTTGGCACATACCTCACGGATTGCACTCTCCAGAATATCAACACCAGCGGCCAGGTTTTCCATGCTGATAACCAGCGGACAGAACAGCTTGATGACCTGGTCATCGGCACCGCTGGTTTCGATGATCAGGCCTTTCTGGAACGCCTGAGTGGTAATCTTGTCAGCCAGCTCTCCGCTGACACAGTTGATACCCTGGAACATGCCCCGGCCCCGGGTTGAAAAATTACCATCACCATACTGTTCAACAAACTGCTCCAGTCGCTCTTTGATGTAGCGCCCCTTACTCTGGATATCGGCGGCAAAAGCATCGTCAGACCAGTAATGGTCAATCGCAGCCTTCGCAGTAACAAACGCGAAGTTATTACCCCGGAAAGTACCGTTGTGTTCACCCGGCTTCCACTGATCCAGCTCTGGACTAAAGAGTACAACGGCGAAAGGCAGACCGTAGCCACCCAGAGATTTAGACAGGGTGACGATATCCGGTTTTATGCCCGCTTCTTCAAAGCTGAAGTAGGTGCCAGTTCGGCCACAACCGGCCTGAATATCATCAACAATCAGCAACACTTCATGCTTACGGCACACTTTTTCCAGCTGTCGCAGCCACTCCACAGAAGCAACATTGATGCCCCCTTCCCCCTGAACCGTTTCCACAATGACAGCGGCGGGCTTATCGATACCACTGCTGGAATCTGTCAGCACTTTATCCAGATACACGGTGGTGTCGATATCATCGCCCAGATAACCATCAAACGGCATCCGGCTGACGCCACTCAGGCTAACACCGGCAGCACCACGGTGGTGAGAGTTACCGGTCGCCGCCAGGGCTCCCATCGTGACGCCGTGGAAACCATTGGTGAAACTGATCACATTTTCACGACCGGTGACATTTCGCGCCAGTTTCAGCGCAGCCTCCACCGCATTGGTTCCGGTAGGCCCGGTAAACTGCATCACATAATCCAGATCTCTGGGCTTAAGAATTTTTTCATTAAACGCCTCGAGAAACTCACCTTTAGCTTTGGTATGCAGATCCAGGCCATGGGTGATCCCATCTGCGTGGATATATTCCAGCAGTTTCTCTTTGAATACAGGGTTGTTATGACCATAGTTCAGGGTGCCGGCACCGGCGAGAAAATCAAGATAGCGCTTACCATCTTCATCATAGAGGAATTCCCCCTGCGCTTTGTTAAAAACACGGGGAAACGAACGTGCATAGGACTGAACTTCTGATTCAATCTGTTCAAAAATTTTCATAACAATACTCATATTTATTAAGAATTAAGGGACAATTTATATAGAACTACGAAATATTAACGATGGAGTGGACCGATACGGACCAGGAACTCTGAATCGTGCTGATCATTAAAGTGCTCTGCACGATCAAACATCAGCGCTCGTTCAAGGGGGGCACTACACTGCTTAGCCAGACGTGTAAACAACGCCCATGAGGGGGCGTTATCCTCTGTGATTGTTGTCTCAACATGTGACACCGAACGGTTTCCACCTGATGCCAGAAGCTGCAACAACATCTGCGTTGCAAGCCCACAACCACGGGCCTTTGAGGACACTGCGACCTGCCAGACAAACAGCGTGTCCGGGGTCTGCGGCTTATGATAACCACTGATAAAACCAACCACCTGACCCTCATATTCAGCCAGTATTGAGGTCTCAGAAAAATGGCTGCACTGCAACAGGTTACAGTAACAGGAGTTGCTATCGAGTTCGGGAATGTTATTGATAAGGTAATTCACTGCAAAACCATCGGCAGCGGTAGGGGTGCGTAAAATTACGCTTGAGATATCCATCGTTCCTCTAATATTTAGAATTACATTTATTTAGCTTTACTAATTACTTTTATATTATAAAACATACTAAGCCCCGTTAAACAACCTATACAAACGGTTATTAGGCGGTAATAGCCAAAATATATACTTAGAAATACAAATCATCCCCTCTGCATAGCCAGCTATTTCTAGAAAACACAGATAAAACTCCGTAGAATAGCCAACCAAAATAATTTCAGGACAGCCCATGGAAAACAGCCAGAAAGCGCTGGTATTACTGCGCCAGATCATCCGCTCAACCGATATGCAGGATAAGGATATCAGCCGCAGCACCGGGTTAACGCCACCTCAACTAATGGTGATGCAGACCCTGCGGGAAAATACTCAGTTAACCACGGGTGAGCTGGCAAAGGAGATGGTTCTGACTCAGGCAACGGTCACCAGTATTCTGGACCGACTTGAAAGAAAGGAGCTGATAGCCCGGGAACGGGGTATAGAGGACAAACGGAAAGTCTGGGTCAGCCTGACGGAAAAAGGGGTTGAGCTGATGAAAGGCGCCCCGACAACCCAGCAGGATATCTTTGTCCGGAACTTTGAGGATATGCAGAACTGGGAACAGTCGATGATCGTCTCCAGCCTGGAGCGGATCGCCTTTATGCTCAACGCTCAGCATCTGGACGCAGCACCACTATTGGATATCGGCGAACTGGACCGCTCCCAGCAGGAGTATTCAAAAAACTGATCTCCGCACAAAGCCCGCAACAACCGATGCGGGCCAGCAACGATCAGTGAATCACAGGCCCCGCACTGCCATCCTCCGGCGGCAGCGGATGACCACTACTGTCACTGCCAAGCACTCCCTGCTCTACCGCCAGCTCCAGCAATTGAGAAACCACCATCTGAGTCAGATGAGCGCTGACAATCATGCCCGCGGGCGGGTCTCCCTCAAACATCTCCTCATCCACCATGCCATCGCCGCGCAAGCCTAATAGCAACGGATTTTCCTCGACCAGCGGGGCAATATCGTCAGGGGCAAACAGGGAGTGTTCGGAAGCAACCTGCAGCGCCAGGGAGTAAGCATTCTGCGGTTCATCATTAAGCCGCTGAGCATAGGCAGATTCGGCACCGTTCATCACCCGGGTCAGCAGACTCTCCCCCGGCAATAGCAGATTCTCACGCGCAATCTCTGAAACACTGTAATCCACTTTAGCTGCCAGCGGCTCTGGCAACTTCAGTTCCTCAGCATCGATCATCAGCCGCCCCTCTCCGTCCACTGACAACCAGCCATGCTCCAGAGCAACATCAACCAGCCCTTCCATCATCGCCGCGACGATATTGGCACAGATAATCATGCCGACACTGGGATTATCACGCTCACTTTCACTGGCGATAAGATTACCCCGGCGCGCAGCCAGCAAAGTCGGATCTTCAGCGACTATCGGCGCCAGCTCATCAGCGCTGAGATAAAGGCGCTCATTGCAGATTTTCTCTGCAGAGGTATAAGGATAGCGGCCATCATCCTGCTCCATCAGCTGCAGATAATCGGCTCTGACCTGTTCTATCAGTCGGGTTAATAACTGACTCATATTTGTCTCCGCTCTGCAGCCAACTACAGATTCAACTATATTATTAACTTTAGCCGGTCTTCGACAAAACAGGCCAGTGAAAAAACTCTATTAATGTTTATACAATCACAGCCGAAGCAGTATTAAGAGGCAGGAATCCTCAATAACGGGCCGGATTTCATACCTCTGCGGATCAACACAACGAGAGGATGAATCATGTTTAGTCAGGCACCCTGGAGCACGTTTACTGGCGAAGAGGATGAAGAGGGCAGCATCTATATACTATCCGACAATTAAAGCGACGGCTCAAAGCCCGGATTAATGATAGGTTAGCCCGATCGGGCTAATCAGGTTGCGCTGCTGGTCAAAACAGTTACGCAGCTCAGACAGCGGCTGCAACGCATAATCAACCGGGTCAACCGGAAGGTCATACCAGTCCAGGGTTGAAACCCGGGTCATAAGGTCGTATTCGCCAATCAGAGCATCCAGATAGATCATCACCGCTTCAATACGGGGCTCCATATCCAGTGACTCCGGCAGATCGTGCATGTAGATATCCAGGTGGTAGCGCCCCGATTCGACCCGATAACCAAACCAGAATTCATCTAACTGAAACTGCTCATCACCAAAATTCACCGTGGCAGGTACCGGATCATAGCGATTATTAAACGCGACGAAACGCACACCGCCAATATCCGGCGCTGCCCCCACAAGCGTTAATACCGAAGTAATCGATTCGGGATAACCATCACAGCCGAAAATCATCTCAACATTGCCCTCACCCTCTTCACGTTCGAAGTGAAAGGTCAGATTGGCGTCGATACTTCTCAGGCTTTTGCTGTATTCCAGCAATAATGATTCGTTTTCAAACTGATTTTCAGACTCACTGGTCAGCAGCCGGTCAATAGTCTGCTCTACCTGCTGCCAGAAATTCTGGATTTTATCGCTCGACTCAATCATGTACGGGGAACAACCACTCCTGTCTGCCCCTGATATTTACCATCACGGTCTCTGTATGAGGTTTCGCACACCTCATCAGCCCCCAGAAACAGCATCTGAGCAACCCCCTCATTGGCGTAAATCTTCGCCGGCAGCGGCGTCGTATTGGAAAATTCCAGTGTTACGTGCCCCTCCCACTCAGGTTCAAGCGGTGTCACGTTAACGATAATACCGCAGCGTGCATAGGTACTCTTGCCCAGACAGATCGTCAGTACATCGCGGGGAATGCGAAAATACTCAACTGTGCGCGCCAGCGCAAATGAGTTAGGCGGAATGATACAAACATCAGATTTCACATCAACAAAACTACCATCATCGAAGTTCTTCGGATCGACAATAGATGAGTTGATGTTAGTGAAAATTTTAAATTCGTCGGCACAACGAACATCGTAACCATAGCTGGATGTACCATAGGAGATTAGTCGATCGTCACCCCGACGACGTACCTGACCCGGTTCAAACGGTTCGATCATGCGCTGTTCAATTGAAGTGCGGCGAATCCAGCTGTCTGATTTGATACCCATCTTTTCAGTTCCAGTTCTCTGTTATTTTGTGCGGCCGCACATAATATCGTTTTTGCTAAAAAAAAACCGCATTTTCAGAAAAAAAATGCGGTCGGTGACTGATACGGGCTTGGTGCCAGATCAGTCCTGACTGATGGAAATATTCGGCATCGACGGCTGCACACCACTCCTGTTTTGCAGTGTTTCAACTACCTGACGGGCTGTAGAACGATAGATCATCGATTCCGGGCCCTGAGGATCGGCAACGAGGGTAGGTTTTCCTCCATCAACGGCCTCACGGATAGACATTTTAAGTGGCAGCTGGCCCAGCAACGGCGCGTCATAAGCACGGGACAGATCTAAACCACCGCCACTGCCGAAGATCGCCTCGGCATGACCGCATTCACTGCAGATATGTACACTCATATTTTCGACAATTCCCAGAACCGGAATATCGACCTTACGAAACATCTCAATCCCCTTGCGGGCATCCAGCAGGGCGATATCCTGCGGTGTTGTCACAATCACAGCACCACTGACCGGCACCTTCTGCGAAATAGTCAGCTGGATATCCCCGGTGCCCGGCGGCATATCGACAAACAGAAAATCCAGATCGCCCCACTCGGTCTGCGTCAGCAACTGCTGCAAAGCACCACTGGCCATCGGTCCACGCCATACCATCGGTTGCGCATCATCAATCAGAAAGGCGATAGACATCACCTCCAGACCATGTGCCCTGACCGGCTTCATCGCGTTTTCACTCGCCGGCTCCGGCCGGGTTGTCGGCGCAACCCCCAGCATCGTGCCCATACTCGGGCCATAGATATCCGCATCAAGAATACCCACACGGTAGCCTTCAGCAGCCATCGCCAATGCCAGATTCACCGTCGTTGTCGATTTACCCACGCCCCCTTTACCGGAAGCGACAGCAACAATATTCTTTATATTTTGCATCAAATAACACCTTAGCCTGTGGCTTTGCTATGCATATAGACACTAATAACCAACTATATTAGTCAGATATTATGCATGAAGCGGCGGAAAAGTTCCACGAGCAGAAACCCGATGCACAGCATGGTGCCACAATTTCAGCTCTGTTGCTTACTCTTTATAAGCTTCAATCTTAAAGGCATCCATCGTATATCCGGAGGTTCCCATCTGATGAATGGTGGTTTCGACACTGAGCTTGCCTACAACCCAGATAGCATCGTAAAGGTTCTCTACATTAACGCCCGGCTCAAAGGTCACATGAATAATCTGATTCGAAGGCGGCGGCGGAACATGAATACAAGCACCAAAATAGGGTACCAGAAAGAACTCTGTGACACTCTGCCCCTCCTCCACCAGCGGCACAACAAACCCGGGGATACGGATCATCCTGCCATCCATCTCCTTAACAACCGGGGCAGAACTCAGGGCTTCCATCATCGCTTTGAGTTTTATTTCAGCCATAGGGTCATAATCATCCAATGATGAGAACTGACTGGTATCAAAGACAGCCATCGGCGAGTAATCTTCTGGCATCAACAGGTCCCAGTCGATCGTCTCAACCGCCTCTCCCTGAACCGTTTCACCCCGCACCGGGGCGATACAGACAGCGATCAGAATACTCACCAAAACAACCACTCTAGCTAACATTTCTCATCTCACTCAGTTACAAACGCACCGTCATACCATCTGCCAGACTGTATCGATAGGCAGTATAGCCGGGTATCAAACCACACAGGAGGCCGGTAACAAAGACTAACAACAACAGTTTTAACTCATAAAGTCCGGGTAAGCTCAGCTCTAAATAGAGCCCCAGATGGCTCTCAATGAGCGGAATGCAGATCGCCAGACCACCATAGAGAAACAGCATCGCCAACACAATACCTGCAAGCGTCAGACCGCCGGTCTCCAGTACTAATAATAAGCAGACCTGCCAGGGTCTGACGCCAACCGACCGCAAAATTGCCATCTCCCGACGACGCTCAGTCAAACTGGTCATCAATACCGTCAGCATACCGAACAGTCCCGTCGCCACAACAAACCCTGAGATGACTAACAGGGTGCTTTCAACCACCCCCAACATCCCCCAGAGTTCCTGCAGCGCTACGCCGGGCAGAATCGCCTGTAACGCTTCCTTACGATAGTTATTAACCGACCGTTGCAGCTGGAAAGTCGACAGCTTTGACTTCAGCCCCACCAGCATCGCAGTAATCTGTTTTGGCTCCAGCTTTCGTTCTGACAGAGGAGTTGTCCCCCCTGACCCCGGTATATAGGTACCCGACTGCCAATCAATATGGATCGCTTCTATCGCCGCAAGACTCACATGCAGTGTACGATCCAGCGGCGTCCCGGTTGGTTTCAGGATGCCCACAACAGTAAAAGGCTGATCCTTGTGTTTGCTAAAGCTGGTACTGCCAATACCATGACTGATGATAACTTTCTGACCTAGCTGATACCCCAGTGTTTGCGCGACTTCGGCCCCCAATACCACATCATGCAGCGCAACAAACGGATGCCCGTCACGAAAAACCAGAGGATGTTTACGTCCATAGCGGTAGTACTTAAAGTAGTCCCCGGTGGTCCCCAGCACCCGGTAGCCCCGATGTGAGTCGCCCAGCGATATGGGAATCGTCCATTCCACAGAAGGCTGAGAGGCGATCTCCTGATAACTTTTCCAACTGATATTATTGGTGGCATTACCTATGCGAAATACCGAATAGAGCAACAACTGCACCGACCCGGAACGAGCGCCGATAATCAGATCTGTACCCGAGATAGTCGAACTGAAGCTCTGCTTCGCTTCCGTTCGTATTTTTTCGACACCGAGCAATAGTGCAACGCTGACAGCGATAGAGATCATCGTCATGATAGCGGTCACGCGCCGGTTATAAAGGCTTCGCAGAGCCAGCATCAAAACAACTTTCACACCAACTCCTTTGCATGATTAAGATCACGCAATGAAATAACCTGGCTGAAGTGTGTTTCCAGTGAGCTGTCGTGACTAACAAACACCAGAGTACTTTCAGACAGATCACATTCACGAATCAACAGTTCAAGAAACGCGTTGCGGCTATCACTGTCCAGAGCAGAGGTTGGCTCATCTGCGATCACCAGTTCAGGACTGCCAATCAATGCTCTGGCGGCAGCAACCCGCTGTTGCTGACCAATACTGAGCCGTGTCACCCCTCGACGGTGCAACGAATCACGGGGGATTCCCAGATGCTCAAGCAGCTGTGTCGCAGCGTTCTCAAGTGATCCATAGCGCTCCGTGGCCCGTGTATTACGCGCCATCGAAAAACGACAGGGCAGCATCACATTTTCCAGCACCGAAAGGTAAGGCAGCAGGTTAAACTGCTGAAATATGAGTCCAATATGATCAGCTCTGAAATTATCCCGCCAGGCACTCCCCTGGCTATGCAAAGCTTGTCCCAATACGCAGATACGCCCCTGCAAAGGGGTATGTATGCCAGCAATCAGGTTGAGCAGGGTACTTTTACCACTTCCTGAAGGACCTTTGACAAACACCCGCTCGGCAGCGGCAACGTTCAGCGCTGGAATATCCAGAACAGGCTGGCCCTCAGGCCAGCCAAAGACCACCTTATCCAGCTCAATAACAGCGTTCTTCATATCATCCATCGGTTAAAAGTTTAACCATTTGTTTTCATCATCCAGCTGCTGATAGCTCTGTCCGGCCGGACCAATTAACTGCACCTGAAGCTGGTGCATCTGTGGGTAATACTCAAACAGCTCAACAGAAAAACCCTTCAGCAATGCTGGAGACCCACAGTGAAACCGGTATGACAACATAAAGTCGCTGTGAGTATGCCCGTCATGCTGGTGACTCGCCTCATGATCGTGATCTGCCTCATGGTCGTGATCCGCCTCATGATCGTGATCTGCCTCATGATCGTGATCTGCCTCATGGTCGCGATCCGCTTCATGGCCGTGATCTGCTTCATGGTCGCGATCTGCTTCATGGTCGTGATCCGCCTCATGATCGTGATCCGCTTCATGATCATCATGACTGTCCACCATAGTCGTTTCAACGTCCGCCAGCTCTGTATGACAGGCAGAACCTTCTGGAAAGCCAAACAACTGCTCGGTCTTTTTCAACTGTGCAAGGGCTGAGGCCAGTGCCTGCTGTTGTTGTTCATCCGCAGGCGCATGCTCAAACCCTACAATATTAGCTGCTGGAGTTTTAATCTCAATCTGCAACTCACTGTCTTCTAAAACCACTGTCATGCTTGCTTTACCGTGCTCATGACTTTCATACTGACGCTCAATCCCCTCAGCGACTACAACCGGCGCAGCCAGTAATAGCAATACCCCACCCAACAGTTTCATCCGCCAAACCCTCAATATTTACGAAAACATAAATGTTACAGTATAACATAATATAAATACAGTAAACGTGGTTCTCAGACGCAAAAATGTCACGTAAAGCTCGCGCATGAGGCGAAGCATTTCTATACACATGAAAAAATAAATCCCGACGCCCAGGCAGCAGCAAGCAGCTTAAAGAGATACAACAGAGGAGAAACCGGGCCAGAAAGGACCCGGTTGATAAAACAGCTTTTAGCCTGAAACCAGCATTTGTTCGGCAAGCAGTTTTGCCGCCGGATAGTTGGTTTTACCACTGCCCAACAATGGGATCTCAGCAACCCGGAACACCTTCGCTGGCAACATCAGTGGCGGCACCCCCTGACTCGCGAGATGACTTCTGAAGCTTTGCGGATCGATATCCGCATCCACCAGCAACACAACCTGCTCACCTTTGCGTTCATCCGGCAGATTAATGGCCACCAGGGCGGACTCATCATCCGCAAGATGTTTTCTGACCTCCTGTTCGACCGCCCCCAGGCTGACCATCTCTCCGCCTAACTTGGCAAATCGGGAGTAGCGATCGACGATTGTCAGGAAACCATCATCATCCAGATGGCCCTTATCGCCGCTTTTATACCAGCGCAGGCCATCCATTTCGACAATCACCTCGGCGGTTTTCTCCGGATTATTCAGATAACCTTTCATAATCTGGGTGCCTCCGATCAGAATCAGACCATCTTCCCCGGTTGGCAGTTCTT
Source organism: Amphritea atlantica (assembly GCF_900111095.1). Taxonomy (GTDB): domain Bacteria; phylum Pseudomonadota; class Gammaproteobacteria; order Pseudomonadales; family Balneatricaceae; genus Amphritea; species Amphritea atlantica. Next base: position 363,297 of record NZ_FOGB01000003.1, read on the forward strand.
CCAGAGTTACCGGATCGACGATACGGAAAGTCGACCCCGGCAGTGCCAGCCCTACGGTACCAGGACGGGTACCCACCTGCACAAACCAACCGTCAACAGACAGATGGTCGGGCAGATTCACACTGGCAACCGGCGTCGTTTCAGTCGAACCATACCCCTCAATAACCGGCACTCTGAAACGAGCTTCGAACGCCTGCTGCACCGCAGGATCGAGTCGCTCGGCGCCGGCAACCGCAACACGGATCGATTGAAACATCAAAGGGTGAAGTTTTTTACTGCGGGTATAGAGGCGCAGAAAAGTGGAGGTGGCACAGATCATCGTTGCCCGGTACTTAGCCACCCCTTTGCCTATGTTCACAGCATCAGTCGGATCCGGATGACACACCACAGGCAAACCCTCTATCAAAGGCATAAAGGTGGTCACTGTCAGGCCGAAGGCGTGAAACAGCGGAAGCGTCGCCATAATGCAATCATCTTCACGGACATTCAAAACATCGGCGATCTGGCGCAGGTTTGCCAGAATATTCCGGTGGCTGAGCATCACCCCTTTAGGTGCGCCTTCACTACCGGAGGAGAATAAAATAGCGGCGGTATCATCCATCCTGGTACCCGCCCCCAGCCACCCCTGCAGCAGAGTAGCGGGCACCACACTCAACAGAAACATTGTCACCAGGGCTTCCGCTTTACCTATGCCCGCCTTCAGGTCCTCCATGTAAATCACCTGGCGCCCCTCAAACAGCGCCTCGGTGCTGACTCCCCGGGCCTTCAGTTTAGAGACAAATTTATGGGCGGTGAGAATAGTTTCCACCTCGCCCTGCTCCAGCGCGGCCAACTGAGCAGGCTCACTGGCGGTAAAATTGATATTCACCAGTGTCCGACCGGCAAACAGCCCCGCCAGGTTAGCGATCGCACCGGCACTGGAGGTTGGCAGCAACACACCCAAACGCTGCCCAGGCGTCTGTTTCAAACGCTGACTGAAAAGCACCACGGCGGTCAGCAGGCGTCGATAACTCAGCGGCTCCCCCTGCACATCGCTGATCGCCATATCGGACATGGCACTTTTTGCTGTACGAATAAAGCTCTGCGGCAGCGGCTGAAAGGTCTGAGTGTAACGCTCCCAGGTATGTATCGACAGCTCAGAAACTTTCTTCTTCACCTCTGAAGCGCTGCTGTTCACCGGCATCGGCTGGCCATAGGCGACTATCACATCACGCTTCAGACCGCCCCGGCGAATCACCTTCATCTTATCGGTGGAGCGGGAGAAACGGCTGCCCCATAATCCACGCAGATAGAAAGGCACAATCACCCCTTCAGCCTCTTCACAGGCCCGTTCAAACCCCTTTTTAAACTCACCGATCTGACCGGTGTGACTGATTGCTCCTTCGGGGAACAGACAGACTACATGTCCGGCGCTGATCAGCTCACCAACTGCCTGCAATGCATCCCGGCTATGACCACTGGAGATCGGAATTACCCGATACATCGACAAAAACCATTTCAGATACCAGCGCTCGTAGATTGAGCGTTCCATGACAAAGTGGATATGACGCGGGCAAGCCATCTGAATCATCGCCCAGTCCAGCCAACTGATATGGTTACCAAGCAACAGCACACCCTGGCCCGAACGCGGCAGATTCTCAAAGCCCAGCACCTGAAGATTGTATTTACGCTTTATCAGACCAGCCACCAGCACCCGCACCAGTGCCTGAGGCAACAACCGGATAGCAAACAACGCCCCCACAACCCCCAACAGTGCAAGCAACCAGAGCAGCCAGAGACCATCAATCCCAGCCCAGGCAAACAGTACCGTCAGTGACAGAAACCCCAGCATTGCGATGTTCTGAATAAAGTTGCTGCCCGCCAGCACCTTACCGGTCTCACCCCGACCAGCGTTAAACTGAATCAGTGCCTGCAGCGGTACATTCAGCAGCGCACCACTCAGGCCGATAAGAAAAAACACCACTCCCTGATAGAACACCGAGGAAGCCTGCGGCAGTAACACCAGCCCGGCAGCCACACCCGCCGCCCCCAGTGGAATCAGGCCAATATTGATATAGTGTGGCGACCAGCGGCCGGCCAGCACCGAACCGACCATAATACCAACACCCGCCAGCGCCATGGTCCCCTGGATAATAAAGGTGTTGTGGATACCATGGTGGCTTTCAGCCACCGCAGGAAATACCGCCAGCATCACCTGACTTACCGACCAGAACAGCGCCACCCCGATGATTGAAAGCCAGATGGTTCGGTTATGGTAGATCATCGATAAATTGCGACTCAGCGTCTTACCGCTGCGGTAGGCCTGCCAGTCGTAGTGAACCTGATGGTCAGTATCGCGGGTTTGCGGCAACCGGTATGCCAGTATCAGCTCAAACACCGAGCCTATCACCAGCAACCAGCCTAATGGGGCGATCATCTCCAGGCTCTGCTCGGGTGATAGCTGAAACGCCCCGTTTACACGGATCTCAAACAGCAACGAAAATACCGCGATACCTGACAGAATCGCGACCATGGTCACCGCCTGAACCCAGCCATTACCTTCGGTAATATTCTCTTCCCCCACCAGCTCACGGATAAAGCCATATTTAGCCGGTGAGTAGAAGGCACTTTGCAGCGCAAGAATAAAGGTCAGCGCGAAGGCTGCGATAAACCAACCCTGAAAATAGCACAGGGTTATCAGCAGCGTTGCACCAACCGCAGCCCAGGCGGAATATTTCATCACCCGATTTTTCGGGTATTTATCTGCCAGGAACCCCGCAGGGGTAAATAACATAATGAACGGCAGCAGGATCAGCCCATTGACCACGGCCGTCAGAACGATCTGCAGATCACCGTCATACGCTTTGAACAGCGTGTTCTGAATAATGATCTTATGACCCAGATCGACAAAGGCATTGATAAAGGCGATGGCAATAAACGCCAGAAAGCCATTGATACGAAGAAGTGCTGACATCCTACTCTCCCTGATAGAACGAATAAGCAACGGTAAATGCCGGTGACACGACCATTAGTGCTGAAAAGATAGCGCTGAGCATAATACAACCTCCCGATAAAATGATCGCTAAAGTATCTTTTTATCGTTAACGCAACACCAACTGCGCGCAAAGAGTATTAATTAATAATACCCAGGGTGGATATTTGCAGATCTGAGAGATTCAAACCTGTTACTAACCTACTTCCTTGTCAGATATACCCCACACTCCAGATGATGGGTATAGGGAAACTGATCAAATAGCGCAAAACGGTGCAGGTCATGGGTCAGGGTCAGCTGCTTCAGATTCTGCTGCAGTGTTTCCGGGTTGCAGGAGATATAGACAATATTATCGTACTCAGCGACCTGCTTAACGGTTTCATCATCCAGACCACTACGTGGTGGGTCCACCAGAACAGTACTGAAATTATAATCAGCCAGATTAACACCACTCTGCTTCAGACGACGAAACTCGCGCACCCCCTGCAATGCCTGGGAAAACTCCTCGCTGGACATCCGCAGGATTTTCACATTATCAACCTGGTTAGCGGCAATATTATATTGCGCCGCATCCACAGAGACTTTAGCGATCTCAGTGGCAATCACCTTATCGAAGTTTTCTGCCAGCGCCATGGTAAAGTTGCCGTTACCACAGTACAGCTCCACCAGATCGCCACCGGCGTCACGGGTAACATCCACAGCCCATTCCAGCATCTTAACGCACACCCCGCCATTGGGCTGAGTAAAACTGTTTTCGACCTGCTTGTAGATCAGTTCCCGGCCATCAACCCGCATTTTCTCCAGCGCATAATCCTGATCGAGAACGATCTTGGTTTTGCGGCTACGACCGATAAAATGGATACCGAAATGCTGTTTGAGTTTACGGGCTTCCTCAATCCAGGCGTCATCAAGGGGCTTATGATATAGCAGACTGACGATCAGTTCGCCGGACAGGGTGCTGAGAAAATCGACCTGAAACAGGCGGCGACGCAGCAGTTCATTGGGGCGTAAATAGTCCAGCAGCTTAAACATCACCTGCTGAATCGGTTCAGATACCATGGGGCAGGATTCAAGCCGGCTGTGCTGATGCTTGTCCCCCGGCTTAAACATCACATAGTAAAGATCATCACCTTCGTGCCACACCCGAAACTCGGCGCGCTGGCGATAGGCGGTTGTGGCCGACTCAAACAGCTCAATGCCGGGTAGATTGAAGTCAGCAAACTGCTGTTCGATGTCAGTTTTTTTTTCGCTCAGCTGAGCATCATACTGGGACGGATCAACAACAGGCAGCGCCATCTAAACCTCGGAATATAGAATCAAAACAGGCCGCGCATTCTATCAGCCTGCCCCGATCACTCCAAGCTTTCACTGCTTATAGGAACCGGTTCAGAAACCATTCCCGGTTCCGGAATAGAGCTGTGCAGCAAAATCTTCAGACATCTGCTGCCAACGGGGAAGCTTATTCTGCAGCCCAAGACGGGTCACATACTTCTCACTGATCTGGCTACTGATACGACAATCATTCACATTAACCACATCAGGCAGAATAGAGTCTGCCAGATGCACGGCGGTTAACGGGGTAAACTTTTCACTGGAGGTAGCGTTTGGATTAGAGTGATAAAGCACCGCCTCAACCACTTCCGGCGACAGGTTCCACAGTCCCAGCATATAGGCACCTACCTCCATATGAGTGACCCCCAGGCGAAGTTTTTCGATGGCATAGAGAGGATGATTCAACAGCGCAGCTTCCTGAAGCACCTCACTGTAATGCTCCGCTTCACGGGTAGCGATCACCAGCATACCGATATCCTGAAGCAGGGCAGCCAGAAACGCCTTATCGGCAATATCGGCACTCACCCGCTGTTCGCGACAGATCGCCCGGGCAAACCGGCCAACCACCATGCAGCGGTCAAAGAGGTTTTCGAACGAAAATCCAGACCAGTTTCTATCCTGCGGATAGTGTTCAAATATGCGCGACACCAGAAACAGATCCCGAATCTGCCTGACCCCCAGAATCACCACCGCATCTTTGATTTTAAACACCTTACTACTGAGGGCAAAAAAAGCAGAATTCACCAGCTGCAGGATTTTCGCACTCATCGCCGGGTCCCGCTCGATGATAGCGGCGATATCCGCTGCACCAGTGGTATCAGACGCCAGCGCATCATTCAGGGCAACATACACGCCCGGCAGGGATGGCAGCCTTTCAATCGCACCGACGTACTCCCTGACCACCGGCTTATTACTCGACTGAATCAGACGCAGACTCTGTCCTACCTCATGAAACAGCTCGGTAACCCCAGAAGTGAACAGCAGCGAACGGTGACAAAGCTCTGACGCTTTGGCCACCTGATAATTCTGCAGGCCGTCATTCAGCATGATCCGGATAACCCCCGGATATTTGGCGACCACTTTGCGCAACCAGTTATAACTAAACTCAAAATCGTCCTGACTCAGCTGAACAACAATCACCTGATAATCCTGGCGACCAAGCATCTCCATCGCCTGTTCAGGAACCTTAGCCAGACTGATACTAACCCGGCCCTTCAGCTCTGCCGGCACATTGTTCAGATCAGCCAGCGGCTTACCGAGCCAGAGCACCGCAACTTTATCTTCCTTAAGAATATATTCGAACATGACCCTCCATCTCCTCAATAGAGTGGCTACCCCACTCGTCTCCTTAACGTGCCATCTCCGGATCAGTGACCGGATGGAAACAGATCTGTGCAGTACTGCAACCTTTACTCAATTTAACCCATCACTGCAGCTACCTGCGATGCTCTATGCGGCCCTAAAATCGTCTGAATAAGCTGATAAACATACCTTAGTATTTTCCGTATCAGACGCTCAAGGCACTGTCAGTAAAGGTTACAGTATAGCTGTTAAATTACACCGTTAAGGCAACAACAATTATGCGATAAACCGTTACAGACTACTTTGTTCCTGAAACGTAACAAATGTTCCTTAACAGGTTGTAGCGTTATTTAAAAAAGCTGTCTACCGATTGTTACCCAGTATAGTTAACTTAAACCTGCGTGTTTGAATCATCACCGGATAAAAAAGATCGCCCTTCCTGGCTGTAATTTCAGTCAGTTAAGAGTAAAATTGCGCGCTTATCTCTGCAACCTAGACCTGCTCCGAATCATGACTGATAAACAACGTAAGATTCTTGTCACCAGCGCTCTGCCCTATGCCAACGGCCCGATCCATCTGGGTCATCTGGTAGAGTATATCCAGACTGACATCTGGACCCGCTTCCAGAACCAGCGCGGTAACCACTGCACCTATGTGTGTGCGGACGATGCCCATGGCACGCCTATTATGCTGAAGGCAGACCAGATGGGGGTTACGCCCGAGGCTCTGATCAGCCAGGTGAGCCAGGAGCACCAGCGTGATTTCGCAGGCTTTATGGTGGGGTTTGATAACTACTACTCCACCCATTCTGAAGAGAACAAGCATTTTGCTTCGCTGATCTATACCCGTCTGCGTGATGGCGGCCATATCGCTAAGAAGACTATTACCCAGGCGTACGATCCGGAAAAAGAGATGTTCCTGCCCGATCGTTTCGTTAAGGGCGATTGCCCTAAATGTGGTGCCCAGGATCAGTACGGTGATTCCTGTGAGGTCTGCGGTGCAACCTACAGCCCCGTCGAGCTGAAAAACGCCTATTCCGCTGTATCAGGTGCCAAACCCATTGAAAAAGAGTCTGAACACTACTTCTTCAAACTGGCTGATTTTGAAAACACCCTGCGCAACTGGGTCGACAGCTGTGTGCAGGAGCAGATGATTCATAAACTCAATGAGTGGTTTGAATCGGGTCTGCAGAACTGGGATATCTCCCGTGACGCGCCCTACTGGGGATTTGAAATCCCCGATGCACCAGGCAAATATTTCTACGTCTGGCTGGACGCCCCTATCGGTTATATGGCCAGCTTTAAAAACTGGTGCGAAAAAAATTCTGTCGATTTTGATGAATACTGGAATGAAGCCTCCGATACCGAGCTGTATCACTTTATCGGTAAGGATATCGCCTACTTCCACACCCTGTTCTGGCCCGCCATGCTGGAAGGCGCCGGTTTCCGCAAACCGACCAAAGTGTTCTGCCATGGATTCCTGACCGTTAACGGTCAGAAGATGTCCAAATCCCGTGGCACCTTTATTATGGCGGAAACCTACCTGAAGCATCTGCGTCCGGAATACCTGCGCTACTACTTCGCCGCCAAGCTGGGTTCCGGTATCGATGATATCGACCTGAGCCTGGATGATTTCCGCATGCGGGTAAACGCCGACCTGGTCAACAAAGTCGTTAATATCGCCTCCCGCTGCGCTGGCTTTATCCATAAGAAGTTTGCAGGCCAACTGGCTGACACACTGGCAGAGCCTGCCCTGTATGACGAAGCAGTCGCGTCTGGTGAGTTGATTGCAAACGCCTATGAAGCCCGTGAATACGGTAAAGCGATGCGCGAGATCATGCACCTTGCCGATAAAGCCAACCAGTATATTGATACTGCTGAACCCTGGGTTCTGGCGAAACAGGAAGGCAAAGAGCAGCAGGTACAGGATTGCTGCACCATGGGGATCAATCTGTTCCGGGTGATCGTTTCCTACCTGGCCCCTGTACTGCCTCAGGTTGCGGCAGACACCGCAGCCTTCCTGAATATTGACGGTTTTGCCTGGGGTGCAATCAAAACCCCACTGCTGAACCATCAGATCAATAAGTTTAAACCGCTGATGCAGCGTATTGAAGAAGACAGCATCAACGCGATGATCGAAGACAGTAAAGCAACACTGGCGGCAATTGCAGCAGCAACACCGGCAGCCCCAACTGCGGAGAAAACAGAACTGGAGAAAAATCCGGTCGCGGATGAGATTACCTTTGATGACTTCGCCAAAGTTGATCTGCGGGTTGCCCGCATCGCTAAAGCAGAGCATGTCAAAGGCGCCGATAAACTGCTTCAGCTGACACTGGATCTCGGCGGAGAGACCCGCAATGTCTTTGCCGGTATCAAGTCTGCTTACAATCCAGAAGATCTGGAAGGTAAACTGACCGTGATGGTGGCCAACCTGGCCCCGCGGAAGATGAAGTTTGGCATGTCAGAGGGGATGGTGCTGGCCGCCGGCCCCGGCGGTAAAGATCTGTGGATTCTTGAACCCCACGAAGGGGCTCAGCCTGGCATGCGGATTATGTAAGAGCGTCCCTGGTATCGAATTACTGCGTTGCAGATTAATTTCTGATTGCTCATGTACAACAGTACACTCCGCATCATAAATTAATCTGCGCCTTGTACTCCAACACCAATGACTACTCTTAACGTTATCTTTAATGGTTTATCTTAGTTATCTTGAAAGGCACTTTGTGAGTGCCTTTTTTATTGGAGTCTGAAATGGCGCAGGAAATTGAACGCAAGTTTCTCGTAAATATGGATAAAGTCGACCTGCCAGCTCAGGGACTGACCATCTGTCAGGGCTATATCAAGACCGCTGATAAAACCACGGTGCGGATTCGCATTATGGGTGATAAAGCGTTTCTCACCCTTAAAGGCGAAACTAAAGGGATCTCCCGCAGTGAATTTGAATATGAGATTCCGGTAAGCGATGCCCGGCAGATGCTGAATGAGTTATGCACCGGCCCGGTAGTGGATAAGACCCGTTATCTCATCACCCATAAAAGTCACCTCTGGGAACTGGATATCTTTGCCGGAGACAATGAAGGGCTGGTCGTCGCAGAGGTTGAACTGGACAGTGAAGATGAACAACCTGAACTGCCCGACTGGGTGACCGAAGAGGTCACCGGTGATAAACGCTACTACAACTCCAACCTGCTTTCTAACCCTTTCAAAAACTGGTAAACCGATGACCTCACTGCACCCGTTTGAACACCTCACACCCAGCTTTATTCAGGACGCTATTGAAAGCCTGGGATATCTTTGTGATGGGCGGGTATTTGGTCTGAACAGTTATGAGAATCGCGTTTATCAGGTCGGCATTGAGGAAAGTGAACCACTGATCGCTAAGTTTTATCGCCCTGCCCGCTGGAGCCGGGAGCAGATTCTGGAGGAACACCAGTTCTGCTTCGAACTGTTAGCACAGGAACTGCCCGTGGTCGCCCCTCTGATTCGAGACGGTGAAAGCCTGTTTACCTATGGCGACTTTATGTTTGCCCTGTTTCCCCGCAAGGGCGGTCACGCGCCCGAACTGGACAACATGGATAACCTGTTTACCCTGGGCCGGATGCTCGGCCGGATTCACACTATCGGTGCCAGCCGTCCGTTTGTCCACCGTCCAGAGATCGATATCGCCAGCTACGGTCATGAAAGCGTGCAACTGATCAGCGAACAGTTTATTCCGGCGGAACTGAAAACCTCTTACGACACGCTGACAGCGGACCTGCTAAAGCTGATGGAGGAAAACTGGCAGATCTGTGAACCGATCAACCGCATCCGCGTGCATGGCGACTGCCATATCGGCAATATGCTCTGGCGGGATGACGCTCCACATTTTGTTGATTTTGATGATGCCAGAATGGCACCCGCCATTCAGGATATCTGGATGCTACTGTCGGGCGAACGAGAGAGTCAGCAAGCACAACTATTGGAAATCATTGAGGGGTATAGCGAGTTTTGTGATTTCAACCCCGCTCAGCTAAGACTAACGGAAACCCTGCGAACCCTGCGCATCATGAACTATGCCGCCTGGATCGCCCGCCGCTGGGAAGACCCGGCCTTCCCCCATAACTTCCCCTGGTTCAACACAGTACGCTACTGGAGCGAACATATCCTGGAACTCAGGGAGCAACTGTTCGCCCTGCAGGAAGCACCGTTGCAGCTGTATAATTAGGAACTATTAATTCTTGTTTAGTGCTCCTTGTTCAGAATCGTTCAACTATGCGCGAAGTATTCTTACTCCTGTGGTAATGTTTTGCCATTTGCCCCTCAGAATCAACAATGATCAATAAACAACATTCAACAGTACAACCGATACGGCCACATATGCCATGAAAGACACCGCCGAAACGCCACTCTCTGCTAATAATGTTGAATACTCTGTCTCGGGCGGATTATTTGCCCGGCTACATAACCTCAATATCGCCATCGCCTTCACCTCATATCAGTCCGGTTTGCTCTATCTTATTGGCCGCAACCTGGAGAATGGCATTAACGTTCACCAAACAGTTCTGCCTAAGCCGATGGGTTTATGCATGGACAAAAAAGGTAGCCTGACCATGACTGGAGGCTATCAAATCATGCGTTTCGAAAACATTCTGGAGCCCGACCAGCTAGTCAACCATACCTTTGATACCTGTTTTGTACCCAGGCGGGTTCATGTCACTGGACATTTAGATGCCCACGACGTGGGTATTAATAACGCTGACCAACCGGTTTTCATCAACACCCGCTTCAACTGCATCGCCACCGTATCAGAACGACATAGTTTTACAGAGTTATGGCGCCCACCCTTTATTTCCGCCCTGATAGATGAAGACCGCTGCCACCTCAATGGCATGGCGATGCAGGACGGCGAGCCCCGTTATGTAACCGCAGTAAGCCGATCCAACACCATTGACGGTTGGCGTGACCGCCGTAGCGATGGTGGCGTAGTGGTAGACGTTCAAACCAATAAAATTGTTTGTGAAGGTTTGTCTATGCCACACTCCCCGAGAATACACGATGGTAAGCTTTGGCTGCTTAACTCGGGCACCGGTGAACTGGGTATTGTAAACATGCAAGCAGATGGTACAGGACAATTTGAACCCAAAGTCTTTTGCCCCGGTTTTACCCGAGGCCTCGCCTTTTATGGCAACTATGCCTTTGTTGGTTTATCTAAGCCCCGCTATGAGCGTTTTGAAGGACTTACTCTGGATGAAAAGCTAAAACAAGCCGATTCAGACCCCTGGTGTGGCGTACAAATTATCGACCTGACAACTCTCAGCTGTGTGGACTGGTTCAGAATAGATGGCAATATCGCTGAACTGTTTGACTTAGAAGTTATTCCTGAAAGCACATGTCCAATGGCAGTTCCGCCGGAATCACCGGAAGCCGCTAATCTGGTGACCTTTGCGCCATCAGTACTTAGCTAAGGATAGACAGCTAAGCACAGATAACGACAGTTAATAGCGGCGGCATAACTATCGATCTGATTATGGCATTTTATAACGTTAATATATTTAAAATTAAAACTTAGCCAAGCTATTTAACAACTTTCAAGATTGAGTTAGATTGGTAAACAATATCAAGCAACAGCTTCCGATAGTTCTGTTAGCTAAACAAGCATCACAAGGACGTATTAACAATGTGGCTACAGCAGACCGCCCGCACCCCCTTTAAACGCCTGAAACTAGGCGCCTCAATTGCGGCAACACTGTTATCAGGCTATGGCTCTCGCCAGGCATTTGCCGGTAGCTGTCTACCCGGTGGCTCAGCCAATACCTATATCTGTAACGGCGCTGAAAACAACGCAACCGATGTTACACAGACATTAAACTCTGGTGCTAATCCATTAACAGTCACCACATCTGCTGGTTTTGGTATTGATACGACCAGTACTGGCGGTAATGCAATAGATTTAAGAAACAGCTCTGGCTCATCCATCAGTTTCGCTGACACTAATGGATCTGTGATAACGGGTAGGAACTACGGCATTAACACACGTAACAATGGAACCGGTGCCACCACCATTACTGTTAGCGGAGAAGTATCTGGTGAGAATAGAAACGGCGTCAATGCCTATAACGGATCGACAACCACAGACCTTACCATTAACACTAGCACAGTCACTGGTTACAACGGTGGTATTGTTGCAAACAATCTCGGTACAGGGGCGACTAGCATTACTTCTAGCCAAGAAGTAAATAGTACAGCTAATTATTTTGGTACTGGTATTGGTATTAGCGCCACTAACTCTACAACAGCCACCGATCTTACCGTTACCGCGGCCAGAGTAACTGGTTACTGGCAAGGTATTTCAGTTTACAACGCAGGCACGGGCGCAACTAGTATCACCAGTACTGATACCGTTACAGGTGGAATTTCTGCCGGTAACGTTTCACGTGCCTCTGACCTTAATATCAAGACTATGGTCGTAACGGGTCGAAATTCGGGCATTTCGGCTTTCCACGAAGGCTCTGGGGCAATCACCATTACCACTACCGGCACTGTAACCGGTGTAACAGATTATGGCATCAACGCTCGTAGTGAAAATAGATCCTCCGAACTAATCATCAACACTGTCGCGGTAACGGGTGGGTTTACCGGTATTAAATCAACTAACAATGGTTTGGGTTCGACCAGTATTAGCTCAACAGGGACGGTAACTGGCCTAGATTATTCAGGAATTGATGCTGAAAACTTTGGACAATCCACCCACCTTACGATTAAGACTTCCGATGTAATCGGACAGATAGATGGCATTTTTACGCGCAACAATGGCACGGGTAAGACCAATATTACCACTACCGGTACGGTTAAAGGCTTACATCGCTGCGGGATAGTTGCCGGAAACCGTTATTCAGCCTCTGATATTGTTATTAGTGCAGTCGATATTTCTGGACCCGAAAGAGCCATTGTTACAAATAATTCTGGCACAGGCGAAACTAGAATTACCTCTACAGGTAATGTCGTTGGTGGGATTTCCGCCAGTAATTATGTTACATCCACAGATATTTCCATTACCGCTGCCACCGTAACAGATCACGATTTAAGCCCTAATCACCTTAACAGAGGTATTATCACTGTCAGTAACAGAGGTACTGGCGAAACTAGCATCACCACCGGAAATGTATCAGTGACCCAGTCTGGTATATTTGGTATTGGAATTAAAGCAAATAACTATGGAACAGCCACTGACCTCACCATCAACTCTGCAACCATAACAAGTGACTATAGAGCTATTGCCGCACGTAATTACGGCACAGGCGCAACCAACATTACCACTTCGAGGGACGTTTCTGGCCAGATTTATGCCAAAAATTATTTTACAGCCACTCAACTTACCATTTCCACTGCTGCTGTTACCAGCCACTACGGAGGAGTTTCCGCTAATAACTATGGTAAGGGCCCAACCTATATAACCAGTACCGGCACTGTAACTGGCGGAGCACAATCTACAGGAATCTCTGCAATAAACCTAGGCACTGACCTTACCATTAACTCTGTCGCTGTAACCGGAGGTAAATCAGGTATTTCCGCACGCAACCTTTATGATACAGGCACTACCAGTATCACCGTCAGTGGTACAGTAACGGGTGGATCTGGAGCAGGCATCGACAACTATAATACTCACAATAGCTCTATCACTCTTAACACCGGCTCATCTGTCAGCGCAGCATCGGGGATAGCGATCGAAGATGGCCCGGGGGATACCACCGTCACCATCAATACCGGCGCTTCAGCTACCGGCTCAATCCGCTCAACAGGCGGAAGCAACAAAATCATACTGGATGGCGGTACACTAAACGTCGCAACCGGGCTTGCGCTAGCGGTCGATGGTGATGTTTTCAACCACGGCGTTATCAACCTGCAAAACAGCTCGGTAGATGCTGGCGCCACAGTTAACGGCAACTTTACCGGCGGGGGCGATTTGTTGATTGATACGGATCTGGCAACCGACGCTGCTGATACATTAGCAATAACCGGTAACGTCCTGGCGGGTGGTACTCAGGTAAGAGTCAACGACATATCAACCGGCCCTGCTACGGGTAATGACATTACTCTGATCTCCGTTGACGGCACCACCAAAGCCGGAGATTTCACCTTAGCAACGCCGCTGGTTAATGGCGCATTTAATTATAATGCTCTGTCGCTGATGGGGAATGATTGGGTATTACAATCTGTTGGAACAGCAGGCGGCCATGCCTACACTCCATTTGCATCAGGGGTTGAAGCGCTTGGGCAAAGCCTGTTAACGCTGGAGGCTCTGCCCTCTCTGGCCGACCGTACCCGCAATCGTATTACCGGCGCTAACAGTGGTGATGACACCGCTATTGATACACCGGTCTGGCTACGTATTGCCAGCGGTAAACGGAGCATAGATGGCACCGATTCAACCACAGGTGCTAATTTCGATACCAACCATTGGCGTGCTCAGATCGGGGTTGATTTTACCCTGTCAGATACCGCAGCTAGTCGTTTTGTCGCAGGCGTTAATGCCGGTTATGGGCAGGCAAACACAGATGTAAGCTCCTCCACGGGTAACAGCAAACTGGAGACCGAGAACTATAACCTTGGCGTCAGTGGTACATGGACCTTTATTAATGGTGCTTATGTTGATCTGCAAGCACAAAAAAGCTGGTACACAACCGACCTGTCAGCCAGTGGCGCAGGCAAAGTAAATGATATTTCTGCTGAGGGTTATAGTGCCTCAATAGAAGCCGGACATAAAATTCCCCTAAGCGAAAGCTTACAGGTCACCCCACAAGCACAACTTATTTATGCCAAAGTTGATAGCGATAACTTTACCGGGGCCAATTCAGAACTGGTAAAGTTATCAGACAGCAACAGTCTAAAGGCTCGTATCGGAGCAGAGTTGGCGAAGCAGTTTACGGATGATGGTGCCTCCCAGGGCTTTATACTCGCCAATGTGATCCATGAGTTTGAAGATGAAACTCAAGTCAACGTCAGTGGTGCACAACTGACCAACTCGGTTGATGACTGGAGTGCGGAGCTTGGGGCGGGCATCAGGCACAGCTGGAATAAAGGCTCGACACGCTATCAACTCTTTGCCTCAGTAACCGGCGGCAGCAGTCTAGAGAATCAGGGCGACAGCCACTCAGTGGAAGGTGAGTTTGGCTTTAAAGTTCACTTCTGATCTGTTGCTTGAAGATAGGGAGCCCCCAGAAAGGATGGCTATTATCATCCTTTATTATGTCTTCCTTTTACATGCTTTCCTTTTCATACCTGTCGTTCAAGATAACAACTACATGTGGTCACTAACGGCTGAGATAATTAGCCGATAAAGTGTTCCATCGCTCTGTCCAGCAACAGTGATGATCATAGTCAGGAAAGGTAATGATCTTTATCTGGCTATCATCCTTAAAATGCTGTTTGTAGGACTGAACAATAGATGGACTAACAATCAGATCCTTACCTCCGATGAGATGAATCTGTTCTATATTAGTAAGCGCCAGCCAGGCGTCAGCGGGATTTAACGACCCCCTGAGTGGAGAAAGCTGTTTCGCATCCGTCCAGGCTTGATGATCAAGATTACCTGCTATGGTGATCAAGCGAATCACATCATCTCGCCGAGCAGCTATTAATGCGGCAACAGCCCCGCCACCGGAATAGCCGACTAGCTGCAACTGTTCTGCAGAAAACTGTGCTTTAAGTTCGGTTATCACCTGATTAGTTGCCGCAATAACCTCCTCTGAAAATCGCTTACCGGTCCAATAGGCGTTATCACAGTTCCTTGCAGTGCTGCCGCCGACATATTGGCATGGTCGTGCCAGATAAATGGCATTACCATCAGGGTGAATAAGAGCCAGTTTCAGTCCGATTGGATTTATCGGCGTAGGGTCTGTGGAGGGGATGGAAGCTGTCCGCCAGGCAAAACCATCCCCTTCGATATAGACCGTAAGCAGGGGTGCTGCCTGTTTCTGTTTGGACTGATAACTCATTAAATCAAATAAAGGAGTCTCTATAACTTCAGACTGCCAACCCTGATTTACAGCAAGCTGATCTGAGATATCTGTGCGCTGCGAAACGCTGGGAACGCTAACACAGGCCGCGAGGACGACTAAAGCGATCGAGAAGACTCCGACATTAAAAATGTTAATTATCTTCATATCCTGTCTATCTGGACTGCCCCAATCAACACAACTACCTCTTACAAAATCATTAACCCTCTAAAGACCAATCCCTATGTAAAGAAGGCTTTTATCAGGTAACGAGCAAGTCACGCCTTTTGTGACATTCGAACTACGGCTTATAAAGCGATCGACCCTAACCGATTCTGAACCACTGCCCACAACTCTCTACCCCGAACACGCCATCCCGCTCCTCTGCCAGATCCGCAAGCTGATAGAAGACATTACGGTTTAACCGGCCTTCCATGCCATAACGCACCATCAGGTAGGGAGAGGGTTCATTCGTGTCCGGATCGATCTCTATCCGTAACGGATGCCCTGCGGAAGCGATAACAACATCATCAGTTGATGAGGTAAACACCAGCTCCTGCCCTGCCTCTCCGTCGTGAACCTCCAGCGCGGTGAAAAAGAAGGGCACATCCTCTACCTGAATGCCGACCTTCTCAATCGGAGTCACCAGAAAATAGCGCTCTCCTTCACGCCACAGGATAGAAGAAAATAACTTCACCATGGCGGCCCTTTTGATCTCACCGCCTTCATGTATCCAACGACCATCACGGGTGATCTGCATATCCAGATCACCGCTGAACTCCGGAGTCCAGAGGTGAACCGGAGGCAAAGAACGGGGTTCTCGATGGTCTGTATCCAGTTGCTGTTGTATCGATTTCAAATCCGCTTTTTTTTTCTCACTCACACTGCCCCCTCTTAACGCTTGGTCTCACTGATATCTATAGTGTATTTCAAGCGACATTAAAT
This sequence comes from Amphritea atlantica, assembly GCF_900111095.1. GTDB lineage: Bacteria > Pseudomonadota > Gammaproteobacteria > Pseudomonadales > Balneatricaceae > Amphritea > Amphritea atlantica. The sequence goes on from NZ_FOGB01000003.1 coordinate 379,820, forward strand.
CGGCTCATATTAACTGCAAAAAATTTCACCTTATAACTTAATCACATGAAAGGCATTCATTGTTAGAATAGTTCGTACTTAAAGAGAAGTACTTAACAAGAAGTGCTTAACAAGAAGTACTGGCAGCCAGAACACTGTCGCACCACAAAGATCACAAATTACGGAACCCCAGATGAGCCACTCACGACTGAAACAGAAATTCGCCGACCCAACACGCGGCGTCTATTTTATTGGCACCACCCCGCCGAAATCTTCTGTTTCGATGGAGCAGCTATCTGAGATCGGTAATAAGCTGCTGGAACGTCTGCAACAGATCGACTATGACGGTGTCATCGTATACGACATTCAGGACGAAAGCAGCCGGATTGACAAGCCCCGTCCATTCCCGTTTATGAACACCCATGATCCCCGGGATTACTCAACCATACTGAGGGAGAAATCAGGCCGCCCGGTGATCACCTATAAAAGCGTCTCTCAGCGCAACAAAGATGATTTCAATGAGTGGCTGGACAAGGCCTGGTGCCCTCATGGCGTACGGGACATCGTTCTGGTCGGCAGTCCCTCCGCCGATGGCGATATCAAACTGACGCTGCCACAAGCCTACACGGCATTGAAGGAACACAGCCTTGATTTCAATCTGGGTGGGGTGACGATTGCCGAGCGCCATGCCAGCAAGGGCAATGAGCATCTGCGACTGTTAGAAAAAAGTGCACAGGGGTGCGAGTTTTTTGTTTCTCAGGCGGTTTACAACCCGCAGGCCACTATCGACCTGCTAAGCTCTTATGCCCGGGAGTGCAAAGAACGGGGCGTCGCACCGAAACGGATTATCCTCACCTTTACCCCTTGTGGCAGTGCAAAGACACTTGAGTTTATGGAGTGGCTGGGCATCTCAGTGCCACAGGCGACCCGTCACCGGATTCTTGACGCCCATAACCCACTGGCTGAATCTATCCGCATCTGCCGCAACAACCTGGATCAGATCCTGGAAGCCTGCGGTAACCTGGGTATCCCTCTGGGTCTGAATATTGAAAGCCTGACCAACCGCAAGGAGGAGATCGATGCCGCTATCCGCCTTTATAAACTGCTCAAAGCCACGCTGGATCTGAAACTGGCAGAGCTGGAACTATAATAGAGCCGATGACTCTAGCAAAAAGCCCGCGATGAATGCGGGCTTTTTTGATTATTCCTTATCGACTGCAACAGCATCATCGGGCTCTGCCTGAGGATGCTTCAATGCTTCAAGTGCAGCACTCATCTCTTTATACTTACCAGGTGCCCAGACAATCTGACGCTGAGCAAAATCGATGTTGTAGCCGCCTCCGCCGAGAATATCCATTCCCAGAAGCCCGTCGAAGGGTTGCGGACCACTGGTCTCAATCACTGCCGTGGATTTGTTTTCAATGCGATAGGGACCCAGTTCGATCCGGTCGAAGACCACCCGTTCGGTTTTGATCAATCCACCTCCGGCAACCTGCGCATAACTGGAATCACGACTGGTAGTATTCAGTGAGCTGACACCGTCGCGGTGGAGCACAGTCATACTGGCACCCGTATCCAGCAGCAGATTGAGGCTGGCTTTTCGGCCTCGCCAGACAACATTGACCGGCACCAGCACCTGATTGCCCATAATTCTGACCGGGGTTGTCATGTTCGCCAGCGTTCTTTCCAGCTCACGTATCTGCTGCTTCCTGCGATACTCCTCACTAATCTGTTGACGACTTTGCTCACTGGCCAGTTGTTCTTCAACGGTCATCCGTACCGTCTCAACCTGCTGGCTCTGGTGCCGGAACTGAGGGGGAATTTTATGGGGGCTATCGACGTAAACTTTGCGTCCACTGGCATCGATATAATGCAGAATCTCTGCTGACGCGAATGAGGACAACGCAGCTGTCGCCCACAGGATAACAGATAAAAACCTGATAGATCGGTACATAACGTTCGCTCCCTGTTTTTGCTTCACCGGCGTCCTACCGGTGTGAGAAAGTTAGTTCCAGAACTGATAAACGCCATTTAACAGGAAAACCGCAACAATCGCCAGAAACAGCAGCATAAAACGGATCATAAGGCAGTATTTGCAAACCTTTTTACGCTTGGGTGGCGCCATATCAGCCTCCCGCCAGCTTTACGGTAAAGCCCTGTTGCTCCAGCAGCTGTTTGAGTTTTTCCCGATGATCGCCCTGTATCTCGATGATTCCATCTTTCAGTGAGCCTCCGGTGCCACACTGCTGTTTGAGCTTTTTAGCCAGATCTTTCAACGCTTTGTCCGCCAGAGGTACGCCGCTGATGGTGGTGACTCCCTTGCCTTTTCTGCCTGCAGTTTCGCGACGGATCCGGACAACGCCATCCAGACTGGAAAGTCGTTCCTGGTCTCCCAACTGATCACACACACAGTGATCGACAGACTCTTTACACGCTGGGCACAGCGCCCCTTTTTCAGTAGAAAATACCAGATTACTTAGCTGATCACGCATCGACACAACGAAACACCCTATGGTTACAGTTTGCAGTTAATTGACTGACATACCACCTATCTGACGGGACAGATAAGCGGCGTAATTGTCGGTCATTCCTCCGATAAAATCGAGTACCCGCATATAGGATTGATACAGCGGCCATTGCGGATCGGGGCTATGTATCCCCATCAGGCTAATGATTTTCTGGCTACGATAACTCAGCTGGTCACTGCTCTGTGTATGCTGTTCATAGGCTGCGGCACAAAATGAATCCAGCAGACTCCCCAAAGTGCTGTACGCCCCCACCTCCAGCTCTGCTTTACGGTTGTCCGGAAATACCCGTTCACGGGCCAGCTTTTTAGCTTTTTCCAACCCTTCCCGCACACCGGCATCGCCATCGGCGAGCAGTTCTCCGCGGTATTCACCCGTCATAATCAGCGGCAGATTCGCCATAAATGCCGCGACGGTCGATTCAACCATGTTCTCCATTGCCATACCGCGCAGAGCGGATATTTTCCGTCGTGCTGACGCCTGGGTGAAAAAGATCTCGTCTTCATAGTTCAGATCACCACAAATCTGCAGCATGATCGGTTTGATATCATCAAAACCCAGAATGTTCAGCTCTATCGCATCCTCCAGATCCAGAATCGCATAACAGATATCATCGGCGGCCTCGACGAGGTAAGCCAGCGGGTGGCGGCACCAGTAGTCCTCCCCCAGCTTAACCAGCCCCAGCTCACGGCCCAGCGCATTGAGAATCTCCCGCTCGGTGCCAAAACTGCTGAATTTGCCTTTTTTTCCTGCGCGTTCCACCGTCCAGGGATATTTCAGCAGAGTCCCCAGCGTCGGATAGGTGAGCCTCAGTCCTCCATCGAACAGATTATTCTCGATCCGGGTAACCACCCGGAAACCCTGAGCATTACCCTCAAAGGTTTGCAGATCCAGTAGCTCCGCCGCAGATAGTTCTTCAAGATAGTGTTTGGGGGCTTTGTGTTTAAACCAGTCCCGGATAGCAAACTCCCCGGCGTGACCAAAGGGGGGGTTACCAATATCATGGGCCAGACAGGCCGATTGTACGATCGTGCCAAGATCGTGCGGGCTGATCCATGCGGGTAACTGATCCTGCAACAGCTCCCCCACCCGGATCCCCAGACTGCGCCCCAGACTCCCCACTTCAATACTGTGGGTCAGGCGGGTATGGATATGATCATTCAGAGATAGCGGGTGTACCTGAGTTTTGCGGCCCAGTCGCCGAAAGGCACTGGAGAAAATTATCCGGTCATGGTCTTTATGAAAATGACTTCGTCCAACCTCTTCAGGTGTCAGGTTCTCATGACCATACCGTTTCGTTGTCAGAAGTTTGTCCCACTCCATTATTACAATCCATCAGGTTCTGTTTGCTCCAGTGTGCGGTATCAGACCAGGCAAATCAATCGCTACTGATAACGGCAGAGTGAGAATCAGCGGTGGTTATTACTTTCCGGTTCATCAGGCACAACCAGAGAAATATCATGCATGGTGAAGATGAAACAGCTTTCACAGTGACGGCACTGGTAGATCTCAGCTACCGGTTTTTTTAACAGAGACTTCAGACCCGGATGTGGCTCAGTGTCAAACTTCGATTCGATCAGAAACTGGCAATCCCGACAGTGTGGTTGCATATATCCCCCCCCAGAGCTACAGCAGACAACTCTCAGTATAGATCTATTACCGGTTATAACATTAATAATTCATACCAAAACCAGACAAACCCCGTACCAATAATCCAGTATTGCTCTTTAATATCAACGCTATAACACTTATATATCGTTTAGATTTTAAACAAATATAGTTATAACATCTTATTCTGTTCCACATGTCTCAACCAGGAAACGTTTCACTAATCCATTGATAATGCGACAATTTGCCACATTCAGATCCGCACCTGGATCGGGGACAATTCATTGCAGAGGAAAGATCCACTGATGGGCCAGACTGTAGCCAAAAATAGTAAACCGCAATACCTGTACCTGGTCTTGTTGGGGGGATTCATTCTGGCAATATGGCTGGGTTCAAAAATGTTTGCTTTACCCTCTGTGCAATCGCCTGGGATGGCCAGCAATTGCGATCTTAACCAGCAGAGTTGCACGGTCGATATGGGGGAAGTAAGTCTGTCTGTGGATATTCAACCCAGGCCCGTTCGCTCACTGACACCGCTGAACTACCGGGTCAGCATTAATGGGACCAGCGCCAGCAAAGTAATCATCGATCTGCAGGGCAGTGAAATGTATATGGGCATCAATCAGACTGAACTAACCGCTGACGAAAGCAGCCCCGGAGCTTTTAGTGGACAGGGTGAGTTAGCCATCTGCACCACCGGTGAGATGTTATGGCGACTGACCGTCTCGGCAGAAACCGCTGCCGGACCAATCAACACATGGTTTGAATTCAGAGCAAAATAATGGCAAGCAACCTGACGACACTACGCAACCTGTTACTCCTGACGCTGGCCCTGCTCGCAGGCATCGTCACCGCTTATATACTGTCCCCGCAAAGTGGTTCACCGGGGCAGCCAATGCTGAAAACCCTGGGGGGGGATTTCACCCTGCAGGGGGTCGATGGCGATGTTTCCCTGCACGATTTTAAAGGCAAAGTGGTCCTGATCTATTTTGGCTATACCCACTGTCCGGATGTTTGCCCAACCTCTCTGGCGGTGATATCTCAGGCGATGAAAAACCTCGATCCCGATCAGCGGGAGCAGGTTCAACCCATCTTTATCAGCGTGGACCCTGACCGTGACACCCCGGAAAAGCTGGCTGAGTACAGCGCGTTCTTCTACCCGTCTATTATTGGTGTCACCGGCAGTCGGGAAAAAATTGACCAGACGGTCTCACAGTACGGTGCATTTTACCGCATTGTCGATATGAAGGATTCAGCGATGGGATATGCCGTTGATCACTCCTCCCGTATCTACCTGATCAATAAACAGGGTGAACTGAGCAGCACTGTGGCCCACGGCACACCACCTGAAAAACTGGAGACTGAGATAAAAGCACTGCTTTAATAACCGACAAGGCACTCTGGTCTTCGACACAGGATGTTATCAACAATTCCACTATCACTATGGATAAAAACGTTATGAAAAAGCTTATTACGCTGGTTGCCGCACTGACACTTTCAGCTTCCGCTTTTGCCGAGGTCCGGGTCGACCACCCCTATGCCCGCGCTGTGCCACCGGGACAACCTAACAGTGCTGCTTTTATGACGCTGACGAACAACAGCGATACAGAAGTATCTCTGGTTTCAGCGTCCTCCTCAGTTGCCAAGGTTGCCGAGCTGCATACTCACACTCAGGAAAACGGGGTGATGAAAATGCGCAGGATTCCGGAGATAACCCTGCAAGCCAATGAGCAGGTAGAACTGAAACCCGGTGGCCTTCATGTTATGTTGATAGGCCTGAAGCAGAACCTGGCTAAAGATCAGACCATTGATCTGACACTGAATTTCAGCGATGGCAGCTCAGAGAAGCTGGATATCAAAGTGATGGATGTCATGTCTGGCATGGGTAATATGCAGATGCATAATGGGATGAAAAAACAAACGCCCTGATATCTGAAACAAAAAAACCGGCATCTTCTGCCGGTTTTTTTATTTTCCATCCAGTGAAAACTGATCGGCGCTGAGTGGCGCTGTAGCATAATAGTGTTGCAACGCTTTAATCAGGGCTGCTGGACGTTCGGGCAAACCATCGACAAGATAACGCTTAACCTGCGACAGTACAGCCGACTTAAACTCCTTACTGGCACCGATATCGCTGCCAAGATTATCAGCACTGAAATGAAATTTATGGCCTGCAGCCTCCGACAGCAGCCACTCCAGCGCCTGCGGTTTAACCTCAACCTTCTCAAATTCGGCCTGCTCTTCAGCTGTTCGGCCATCAGGCTTATACCAGTAACCAAAATCGACCAGTTGACGACGCTGCTCGCCGGCAACACACCAATGGCTGATCTCATGCAGCGCACTGGCAAAGAAACCGTGGGCAAAGATAACCCGGTGTTTGGGATGGCTGGCATCGGCTGGCAGATAGATCGGTTCATCGTCTCCTCTGACCAGCTCAGTATTCAGTGTTTCGCTGAAAAGTCCGTTAAAAAGACCGATCAGGCTTTCAGGGGTCGGTTGTGTCATTTTGTCGATATTCTTACTGCTGATATTTAACCCAGGTTTGCTGATTCAGCCACCAACTATCACCACTGTTATGGTCGATACGGGCGGCAACATACCCTTTGACATCACTGTTAGCAGGCAACAACTGTATATCGTAGGAGGAGATTGATGGTGTCTGTTCCTCTTCAAGTGGCTGCCAGCTGTTAGCGGCAGAGATCCAGCTCTCGCCGGAAAAACGATTGTAACGAATCATTACCCACTGCCCTTTCGCGGTATAGCAACTGGCCAGTTTAAATGGATCACCACCGCCCAGCTCCGGCGCAATCTGCTGTAACTCAGTTAACTGCTGATCCAGCCGTTGCATCATGTCCGACAAGCCGGGATCTGGCTCTGCAGCCTGAGGTTTTTCAACAGCCGAACGTTTAACCTCCTGCGCCAGCACCTGAAACTGGGTCAGTAACAACTGCACACGCTCAGCAACAGAGCTGTTCTGTACTTTGAGTTCGAGAAACTGCTCCTGTAACAGCGTGATACGTCCATTCAACTGATCGAACTGTGCAGACTGATCCAGGGTATCCGGTGGTGAGCCCGCCTGCTGCGCAGCCGAAGATGGCCCAGCGGGTGAACTGGCTTCCGGCTGGACATTGGCGGCATTACAGCCAGCCAGTGTGAATATGCTCAGAAGGGATAATAAAGCGACTCGGTTCACAAACTTCTCCTTCTCATTTGTGCGCCCATTCTAACGGATGCACAGGCTGAGTAGAACCGCTTTTCCCCTGACATGAAGAGATTCGCTGACCTGGGTTAATACAGATCGGACGAACTGCATAGAAGAGGCTATTCAGGCCGCATAATCCAGGACAATACGAAGCTCAGCAAGGTGACTGCAATCAACAAAAGGTTACTAAGCTATTCGATTTTAGCCGTCTGACTACCGGACTTCCCGGTATTCTCAACCCAGCTAATCGTCAACGTTTCTCCCGTAGCCCCACCGGAAAAGCTAAAGGCCAGAAAAGGATTTTCAGCGATGGCGGTACTGAGATTTGCAGCAAAAACAGGCTTCCCTTCATGCATCACTTTAATCTCGCGCAAAAACTTAGCCGATATTATCTGGCCGGTCTTTTTATCGGTGCGCTGTCCATCCTCCATACTATGGCGAACCTTGAGCTTGACCTGAGTTATACCGTTCTGCATGTGGGCGCTAACATTTATCATATCAGCCATCTTTGCACCCTCCGTTGGTCACTTTCGTTTCCTGCGAGGCGCTCAACAGTTGACCATCCGCTTTGACTACCGCTGTAATACTGGATGACTCACGCATCCGGATCCGGGTAGACACCGACGGCTCAGTGTCTGGCGGGATAATAAACTGAGCCACCAGAGGGTGAAGATTGGCTTCCACAAACAGACTGATGGACTCAACATTGGCCAGTGAGGTCTTTACTGTAACCGGCACCATAGCCCCATCAGCAGCGATGCGGGGCGCTTTAACACTAACCTGATCACTGGCAACAGGCACGCCACCCAGCAACAGTTTCACGGCAAACCCCTGGCTTTGTGCAGCAAAAGCGCTTTTATTCCACGCCATTGCCAGGCTCGGCATCAGTGCCCCAACACCCACCAAAGCCCCACCATTGATGATCGCCTTTACAATGGCACGCCGATTCAACATTGTTTCAGCCCTCTATGCTTCGCTACTCTTGCCTATCCTGCCCTCACCCCGGGCAAGATAACGCATCCCCACGGGTTTCTCACTAATTTGAGACAATATAAATCTATTGAACTCAGGCGCCCTTCCTCTTCTGACAACCTCAACAGGAAGCAATAACAGGCGCCCCCTGCTCAGCGATGTTGCCACTCTGGTTTTCGCTTATGAATGAAGGCATCAATCCCCTCACCAGCATCGTGAGTAAGCATATTTTCCGTCATCACCCGACTGCATTCGATGTAAGCCTGCTCCAGAGGCTTATCTATCTGACGGGCATAGGCCAGCTTACCGATAGAGATCGCCTTACGTGAGCTGGCGGCAATTTTAGTAGCCACCTCCCCGGCTTTTTGTCCCACAGATGATTCAGGAACGACCCAGTTCAGCAGGCCTATTTCAGCCGCCTTTTCAGCACTGATCATATCACCAAGCAGCAACATCTCCATCGCATGTTTCTTACTCACGGCACGACTCAGAGCTACCATCGGCGTCGAACAAAACAGACCGATATTAACCCCGGGCGTCGCAAAACGTGCGGTTTCACTGGCCACCGCCAGGTCACAACTGGCGACCAGTTGACAACCCGCCGCCGTCGCGACACCGTGAACCTGTGCAATCACCGGAACCGGAAGATTTACGATTCGCTGCATCAGCGTTGAGCAGGTTTCAAAGGTGCACTGATAATAGCTTTCCTCTCCCTCTCCCAACATCTGCTTCAGATCATGACCGGAGCAGAATCCACGGCCATTACCCCGCAAAATAACAACACGGACAGCGATATCTTCAGCAATCGCGTCAAATGCGGCGATGAGCGCTTGCATCAGCTCCATAGAGAGAGAGTTATATGCATCAGGGCGGTTTAGTGTCAGTGTGCAGATACCATCAGCATCCTCACGGATCAATAGGGTGTCACTCATAGCGGCCTCAGTTATTGTTTTATGTTAGAGCAAACGCTAAAGCAAAACCGGCAAAAAATAAAGGATATCCCCTATTTTTAGACTAAAAGCGAAGTAGGCAGGCTTGCATGGGTTATTGACGCAACTGTTTAGCCAGAAACCGGTCCAGCTGATTGGCAAACAGCTGACGATCCTGCTGGTTTAGTTTGGCAGGGCCTCCGGTGTCAATGCCAGAACTGCGAAGCTGATCCATAAAGTCACGCATATTCAGTCTCTGGCGAATATTTTCAGGGGTATAGAACTCCCCCCGGGGGTTCAGTGCATGTGCCCCCTTTTCCAGCACCTCGGAAGCCAGCGGGATATCGGCCGTAATCACCAGATCTCCTGCATTGCACTTCTGCACGATATAGTTATCAGCAACATCAAACCCGGCAGGCACCTGCACCGCACTGATAAAAGCAGACGGCGGCGTTGATAAAAACTGATTAGCAACCAGAACCGTTTTAATACCCAAACGTTGTGCCGCGCGAAACAGAATCTCCTTCACCACATTAGGACAGGCATCCGCATCAACCCAGATATTCATAGACGGGTCCGGTTGTGATCAGAGTGAGAGAATGTCGATCATCTCCGGCATCTCTTTCGCCGGAGCACTAAAGCTATTGTCAGGATCACTGATACCATGGGCAAAGCCGCGTTGCAGCCCCTTAAAATCAAACAGCTCAGTATCGACAAGGTGGGAGGGAACCACATGTCTCAATGAGCGGAACATGGTTTCAATACGTCCCGGATGATGTTTATCCCAGTCCTGTAACATCTCTTTAACTACCTGACGCTGCAGGCCATCCTGCGACCCGCACAGATTACAGGGGATAATGGGGAATCCGCGCATCTCAGCATAGGCCGCGATATCTTTCTCGCGGGCATAGGCCAGCGGACGGATCACCATATTCTTGCCATCATCGCTCACCAGCTTCGGCGGCATCGATTTCAGCTTGCCCCCATAAAACATGTTGAGGAAGAAGGTTTCCAGAATATCATCACGGTGATGTCCCAGGGCGATCTTATTGGCCCCGATCTGCTCGGCAAAGCCATACAGCGTGCCGCGACGCAGACGGGAACATAATGCACAGGTAGTTTTACCCTCCGGCACCAGTTCTTTAACAACCGAATAGGTATCTCTTTCGACAATATGAAACGGCACACCTACCTGAGTCAGATACTCAGGCAGCACATGTTCGGGAAAGCCTGGCTGCTTCTGATCCAGGTTAACGGCAACAAGGTCAAAACTGATCGGGGCACTCTTCTGAAGGTTCATCAGAATATCCAGCATGGCAAAAGAGTCTTTACCACCGGACAGACACACCATCACCTTATCGCCATCTTCGATCATATTAAAATCTTCGATTGCGCGACCAGTTTCCCGACGCAGGCGTTTTTGCAGTTTGTTTAGCCGGGTTTTCTGTTGTTTTGCCAGTTCTTCGCTCATATACACTTTCTGGAAGCAGTTTAAAAAGGCGGCGATTATAGCGGATAACAACAAAATAATCAGCCTGCAAATCCGCTGCGATCAAAACTGATCACAGCGAACAAACAGACGCTTTAGCTTAGTCACGCAGAGCGGAGATCTCTGCCTGGTCTTCGCTGGTCAGGATTGACTCACGATCAAGATTCAGAACGGTCAACAACTCACCCATTGCATTCAGAACCCTGAACTGTGTCATGATACGATCTTTATCGGCTTTAAGAAGCTCTTTACGCGCTTCAAACAGTTCATTCTCTGCATCCAGCAGGTCAACCAGAGTACGGCGCCCCAGCTTAAACTGCTGCTTGTATGCATCCAGCGTTTTCTCAGCTTCAATCACATGCGCTTCCAGAAACTCCATCTGACGTTCCAGCAGCTGGTAGGCGTTCCAGGACAGGCTCATACCTTCAGCCACTTCCCGCTGTGCCCGGTCGCGAATCGCACTGGCCTCCATCAACTGGTAGTACGCTTCTTTCTGACGATAGCTGTCTGCATTACCGTTAAACAGGTTATAACGCATCCGGATCATCGCTGTCAGATCATTGTTATATCCAGCGGCTCCATCAAGATTATTATTCCAGGTGCCTCCCAGTTCCAGACGAACATCTGGATGAAAATCTGAGTCCCGGGTCTTCAGCTGAGCAACAGCGGCATCAACATCAAACTGTGCAGACAACAGTGTCGGATGCACCTTACCCGCTCTTTCAAGTGCCTGCTCATAGGAGACCGGCATATACTGATCCACCGCTGCGGGTTTTACCAGCCCGATCGCTTCCTGTCCGACAACCTTGTAGTAGCGGGCTTTAGCATCAAGAACATTATTATCGGTCGCCAGGTAGTTGGAATGCGCCCGACTCAACCGCCCCTTAACCTGTGACAGATCGGAAGCAGATCCAAGCCCATGCTCTGAACGCTTACGAATACCATCCAGAATCTCTATATGGGATTCCAGGTTAGCTGCCGCCAGAACAGACGCTTCCTGAGCATTAATCACGGTCATGTAAGCGTCAGCAACTTCCAGTGTGGTGTTTTCTGCGACACTCCAGAGCTGATAGCGCTGAGCTTCCGCTTCTGCGGTGGTCCGGTCATTGTCATTTTTAGTCCGCAGACCATCGTACAATAACTGACTCATGGTCAGTGACGCTTCGCCACGCTCCAGATCAACATAGTCGGAGCTGCCGGTTGCCGCACGGGTAGATGGACTATTGGTCCACTCACCGCCCCAGCCCAGCGCGGCATCGACTTTCGGTTTGTAGCCCGCTCTGGACACACCGATCTGCTCGATACGACTCAGATACTGACTTTTTACAATTGCGACTTCAGGTGAATTACCAATCGCAAATGATGTTGCTTCCACCAGAGTCTGCGATGAGACTGTGCCTGACCATGCGAGTAACGTCAGCGCGCACACGCCAACCCTGTTTATCTTACCCATAGAACCGTTCCCCCCGGATAAAGTCCATCTTAACGTTATCGTTCTCGTAAAGCTTGTTGCTGCGCCTTGAAAATAGGCTTCAGCAAATAATCAAGTACACTCTTCTTACCCGTCATAATGTCAACAGTCGCCATCATGCCAGGAATAATTGGCAGGGAGTTGCCTCCTCGCCCAAGATCTGTATTTTCAGTGCGCACCCTGATGAGGTAATAAAGGTTACCCTTCTCATCTTCAATGGTATCTGCACTGATATGCTCCAGTGTACCTTTTAAACCGCCATAGATTGAAAAATCATACGCAGTCAGCCGCACCACAGCACTCAGCCCAGGTCGCAGAAATGCGATATCCTTGGGAGAGATCTTTGCTTCAATCAGCAGATGATCTTCTGTCGGTACGATCTCAACCAGATCCATACCCGGTTGAATAACACCACCGATGGTATTTACCGAAATGGTTTTAATTGTGCCGTGCACTGGTGACACGACTGTTGTCCTGTCTACCCGGTCACGTAAACTCACCTGAGCCTCAGTTTTCTGATTCAGCTGAGCCAGGTTTTCATTCAGTTTCTGTTGGCTTTCACTGCGTGCATTTAACGCGATTTCGCGACGTTTCGCAACCGATTCCTGAATACTTAGCCGCACTTTAGGCAATAACAGTTTTGCTCCTTCAAGTTCCTGTTTGTAGCTATTCAGGTCCCTTTCAAGCTTGATCAGCTCAATCTCAGGAACAACTCCCTGTTCCGCCAGCGGTCGCGTCATTTTCAGTTCACGCAGACTCAGCCGGTAGGAGCGGTCAAGGTGACTGATTTTAGACTCCAGCTCCTTCGCTTCCTGATCACCCTGCTGAATCTGTCGGCCAATAATCTCCAACTGGTTAGTCAGATTGCGCAGATATTCCTCCAGTTGAGACTGCTCCCGCTCTAACAGATCGGGATGGCGTTTCTGCCAGTCTTCATCCATTGAGATAGGCTTAGGCACAATCTTAACCTGCCCCTGCCAGTCACTGTTGACGGCCTCATCGCTGATCTGAATACTAGCCAGTTCTGCCCGGTGACGGGCTATCGATATTTCCAGATAGGCCTGCTCCTGAGCCTGCCCCCTGAAGTCCGATAAAAACCGCGTTTCATCCACACGCAACAGAGGCTGGCCCGCTTCGACCTTATCCCCCTCTTTGACATACAGCTCTTTAAGAATCCCACCTTCGAGATACTGCACAACCTGAATCTGTTGTGAAGGGATCACACTCCCCTGTCCCCGGGTGATCTCATCCAGCTCAGCAAAATAGGCCCAGACGATGGCGACAACCACAAAACACACAACCCCCCAGAGGAGCACGCGTGAACTTCTCGGCGTATCCAGCAATACACTGGCAGCCGCATTATCAATAAAATCATGTAGTTCATCTGCAACCACGGTTTTGTCGCGCCGGGCTTCAGTCACTGCGCTCAGTGCAGTGTTTTCTTTCGAAGAGTTGTCTTCAGCAGAAACCGGCACCCGATCTGTGTGCATATCACCCATCAGGCCTGAGCCTCCCTTTTGGCTTTCTGTTGATTGACGCCTTCGCGTAACCAGTTAACGACTTCAGCCTTAGGACCATCTGCAACAAGACGCCCATTCTCCAAAACAATGATCCGGTCAACCACATCAAGCAGACCTGATTTATGGGTACTCAGAATAACGGTTTTACTCTGATCAAGTAATTTAAGCTGATTCATCAGCCTCACTTCCGACTTTCTATCCAACTGACTGGTAGGTTCGTCCAGCAGCAGTATGGGCGGATCCATCACAATCGCCCGGGCTGCAGCAACAGACTGACGCTGCCCTCCGGATAACTGTCTGCCTCCCTCGCCAACCTGTCGCTCCAGCCCGTCAGGATCATGATTGGTAAATTCGGTTACCCCTCCCCACTCGGCAGCACGCAGCAGATTTTCGTCGCTGGTAAAGGGTGCCCCCATAATAATATTGTCACGGATACTGCCAAAGAAAAGGTGGCTTTCCTGAGTAATACTACCGATATTGCGACGCAGATCTGCCGGGTGAAGTTGTGCGATATTAACACCATCGATCCGAACATCACCTGACGTTGGCTGGTACAGCCCCAGTATCAGTTTTTCCAGCGAGCTTTTACCCGCACCAATTCCGCCAATCAGGGCAACCCGTTCCCCAGGACGGATGACAAAGCTTACCTCATGCAGGGCGTAACTTTGCTGTCCCGGATAGGCAAAGCTGACTTTATCAAACTCGATCTGCCCTTTCAGCTTAGGCCGACTGACATAACTTTTACCCTCTTCTTCTTCAACAGGCATATCCATTACATTATTAATCAGGCTCATTGATGCCTTAGCCTGATTATACCGGGTTGCCAGTAGAGAGAGCTGGGCCAGAGGCTGAACTGCGCGTCCACTCAGCATCACCGATGCAATAATTCCCCCCATACTCAGCTCACCTGCAGCGACCAGATAGACACCCAGCACAACGATACCAACAGTCATCATCTGTTGCATAAAGCCGGAAAGTGTTGAAGCACCATTGGCCAGCTTACGGGTTTGGATATCATGCTGCCCCATCTTGCTGACAGCCTGCTCCCAGATCACCTGATACTGGCTCTGAGCACCATTAATTTTAACCGCCTCAATCCCCGTCAGACCTTCAACCAGAGTGGCCTGTTTTTGCGAAGCAATCTTAGAGGTCAGTTCAATCTGTTTTGCCAGTGGTTTCTGAATATAGAGGCTATAGCCTACCAGAACCACCATAACAAACAGTGGCACCAGGGCCAGTGGGCCACCCACTATCCATATCACCAACAGAAACAGCAGCGCAAAAGGCAGATCTATCAGTGCTCCCAGTGTTGCAGAGGTAATAAATTCACGAATCGTTTCGAACGATTGCAGATTATTAGCGAAAGCCCCCACAGACAGAGGCCGGGCTTCCAGACGGATTCCCATCACTTTGGCAAATATTTTTGCTGATAGTTGCAGATCAAGTTTTTTCCCCGCAACATCAATAAAATATGACCGTAGGTGTTTAAGAATCAGGTCAAAGACGAACACCAATCCAACACCGATCGCCAATACCCAGAGAGAATCGAATGCCAGATTGGGTACGATACGATCATACACATTCATCACAAACAGCGGTGATGCCACAGCAAACAGGTTGATCAGCAAAGAGGCGAGCAGCACATCACGGTAAATCGGCAAAGCGCTGCGGAACGTACTCCAGAACCAATGCCCCTCCCGGGTGTTCAGAACATCAGGACTACGCTGATCAAACTGGTACTTCTTGCGAATATAGAACAGGTGGCCTGAATAGATCTCCTCCAACGATTCTATGCCAATTTCAACCTCACCATCACCGCTCTCCGGCTGCAATATCCGGGCACTACCCGCCTGATGATCAATAGACATCAGAATACAACAGCTATGATTCTTTAACAGTAGTACACAGGGCAGTAGCAACTCATGTATCTTCAGCAACCGCTGGTCAGCCAGCCGCGCAGATAAACCCGCACGCTCAGCTGCACGGGGAAACAATTCCACCGTTAAACGGTTATTGACCAGAGGCAACCCGCTACTGAGAGAGTCTTCAGACGCAGGTGTGCCATAGTACTTACTCAAAAGCACCAGGGCATCCAGCAAAGGGTCAACAAATTGTTCCCGACTGCTGCCAAAAATCCAGTCTGATTGTGGTTGTGTCACTGTTATTTTTTGCCTCAATAAACAAATATTTAGCCGTAGCTATCTGTTTCAAACCCTGACATCAAACAGCTGTTCGATGCTATATGCTAAACAAAAAAACGGGCAGCTCCCTGGAGAGCCACCCGAGTCAGTTTCAGACAATCAGTTTAGACTGATCAATCAACTGATTCAGCAGGTCATTATTAGTTGCGCCCTGATCAATACTCAGATCGGTTTTGAGATCCTGGATACTGACATTGTCCAGCACAATCTCCTGCACAACGTTGCCACCGGCACTATCCTTAACACTCAATACGGCCTCGTTCGATGCATTCTCAGTCAGGCTCAGATAGGACTCAACCACACCAGGATCTGTCATACCCAATGAATCAAGCAGGCCTGAAAGATCAAGCTTATCATCAGCCACAACAAAGTCCTGAATATGATCGCTGGCAGGCATTGCGATAGTCCCCTGATCTCCGCCATTCCAGTCGAAGGTATCAGCCCCGGCACCACCGATCAGCAAATCGTCACCGGCTCCACCAATCAGTATATCGTCACCTAAACCACCAATCAGTATATCGTTGCCTAAACCACCATCCAGGATATCGTTACCAGCGCCGCCATCCAGCGTTTCACCAGAATCAGTCCCTGTGAGAGTCTGATTTTTTCCGATAAGCATTGATAGCGGCTGATTGAGAGAGCTGTCGCCATCACTGTCTTTGACACTGATGATGAAGTTCTCAATGACGTCGGTACCATTACTAACATTCGATGTGTAAGTGAAAGATCCGGTTTCAAAATTCAGATCCATATCACCTTCAGACAATGCGATAGTTTGTATTGGATTTGCTGCGTCATAACTATAGGTTACGCCGTTATAGCTCAGCTCCAGAATATGACCACCATCTGCACCAAACAGTATGCCACTATCACCGTCAGCGCCAAACAAGCTGCCCTCTACAGTCGCCACAGTAGACAGCAATACATCACTCAGGGTCGTAATATCAGCGACAACCTGAGCGTTCTTGCCTGGAATAACCTGAACCATGTCAAGATAACTTGTACTAAGGTTTGTACCGATACCAACAACTTCAAGAGCAATGTTATTGCCATTGATGAAGCTATCCCAGGAATTCAGATAAGTATTATCCAGATAACCTGTATCGACACCATCCTGTGTATTCTGACCTGTTACATCAGTTGGAGTCGTGGTTGTGTCATCATATTCCTTTGTCGGTGCGCCATCGGAGAGGAAGTAAGCAACCGTTTTATCCGCAGCAGGAGCTCCGGCATAACCAGACTCAGTCACGGCCACGGCTGCTTCGTAGTTAGTCCAGCCATCCGTCAGACCTGTAATAGCGGCCCCGTTATACTGAATAGAGCCGGTATCCATGCTCAACAGATTAATATAACTGATTGCATCCGCAGCACTCATCCACCCCAGATTGGCGCCTTGTGTACCGAATAATGTCAGATTGACATTAGCGTTACCCTGAGCCTGATAGGCAGTGATGGTATCAATCATCGCCTGTTTAGCCAGTTCAAATCGAGTGCTACCACCTACAGCTGATGTCATGGAACCGGATATATCCAGAGTCATAATGACATTACTGTCGACTGACTCGGGAACATCGACAGAGACAGCGATGCTATTGTTCACCTGTGGTACATCGTCATGGATCGTTACATCCAGAGTCGAGGTATAAGGCGTACCGCCGGGATCAGTCACCACATAGGTGAAGCTGTCCACAATAGTATCGGTTCCTACAGCAACGATCTCAGGCCCGCTGATTGTAAAGTTATCGATATAGGCATCTTCAAAGTTTGAGCTACTACTATTCAATAACACAACATCAGCCTGTCCCAGATTGTTCAGGGTAATATCGAAAGAGTAAGCCTGAGTGCCTCCAGTGTGAGAGTCATTGATAACATCTGTTCCGTTTACCGTCACAACAAAGTTGTCAGTGCCACCATCCCAGTTAGTCGTTGCTTCAAAATCGAAGGACACTGTTACGGTTTGATTGGCATAATTCTGACCAAAGTCGAACGTTTTGGTTGCGGTATCGTTATTACCATCGATTAGCATCCGGTTGCCGTTAAGAGTAACGTTACTACCGCCCCAGCCATCCAGAGAACCACTAAAGGTATCACTGGCCAGAGTGATGGTATTACCCGTATTTATCAACTGAGTATGATCGACAGCATTAATCAGAGTATAGGTGTAATCACCGGTAGTACTATCGACTACCAGCGTATTGCCCTCTGCCGTAGTAACCGTAATGAGATTACCATTTACGACCGTAGTACCTCCGGCAATACTCAATGTGCTGAGGGATAAACCATTTGGAATCGTATCGTCGGCCAGAATATTACCGGTAACCACTTCACCGGTACCAGCACTGTTTGTGCCATCAGCCATGTCAGCCTCAAAAACGTCTGCCGCATTCGCATTCAATGTCGGCGTCGGTTTCACCTCTCTGCTGACATCAAGAGTGACAATACCAGAGGTAACATCACCGTCGACATCCTGCATGGTAAAGCCGATAGTCTCAGCAAAATCCACCGTAAAGGTTGGATCCGCCTCATAGGAGTAAACACCCGTATCCATATTGATGGTTATCAGGCCACCCAGAGACGTAGTGATGACTACAGAACTATCGTTGATGACATTACTGTCCGCACTATTGGTAATAGTACCGGCGATATTGTCATACGTATAAGTGACTGAATCGATAGTCACCGTGCGTACATGACCATTGCCATCGGCACCAAATCCGCCCGAGGCAAGAGACCCAAACAGATTACCCGGGATAGCAGTAGAAACAGTTGCCAACAGAGAATCGGTCAGAGTTGTCCCTGCAGCCGTTGCATCAATTGCCGGGCGCTCCGTTGCATCAACACCGTTGTAAGCAATCGGCTCGAGAGATGTAACCGCCGCGCCACCAAAACCAACGGCGAAGGAATCAATGTTGTTGTTAGTAACAAAGGTTTCCCATGCGGCCTGGTCACCCGCAGTATCGACCTCATTACCGGAAGTAGGTACACCATCAGAGAGGAAGTAAGATATATTCTTGCCACCTGCGATATAACCGTTTGTTTCGGCAAAAGCGGTCTGTGCTGCTGCCAGGGCTGCATCGTAATTTGTTGCCCCGCCCATATCGGCATCAGTTAAAGCGTTGATATAGGACTTCGCATCGGCGACACTGATCCAGCCACCATCGCCTGGCACAGTTGCTGTACTGCTGAAGTTGACAATCTGAATTGCGGTATAACCCGCATTATCGTAGGAATCCAGCATCGAGATTACTGCTGCCTTCATATTCGCCAGGTTACTACCTGACATACTTCCAGAGAAGTCCAGAACCAGCATAACGTTGGACTGTGCCAGTGGCACCTCAAGCGAGTTGCTCAGATCACCGCTCACTGGGCGGTCATCTTCAATGCGAACATTAAGGCTGGAATTCACAGTATTAGAGCCATCAGAGATAGCAACGCCAAACTGCAGATCCATAATATCCTCTGTACTGTTCACCGGGTGATCAACTGGCGCAAGCAGATTAACGGTGTATGACACACTGTTGTTTGATCCGGAAGAAACAACCGGATCAAGCGTAATCGTCAGAACATCGACCCCGGCAGAGGTACTTCCTGTCAGCGTCTGACTAGCCGCATCCCAGCTCCAGCTATCAACATCATCACCACCAGAGGTAAGGTTGATTGGGTTACCCTCAGACGTAACACTTGTAAGTCCTGTCAGAGACACACTAAACGTACTGCTATCCGAGTCAGTGAAGTTGATAACGCCTGTTGCGAACGCATCATCGGTCGTATCAACCGGATCACCAGTATTATCGATAAGTCCATTTATCAGCCCCTCTTCAGAGACTGAAACGGTATCAACAGAGGTAATCACTGATGGGTCGTCAGTTTCGATCACCGTAATATTGAGATTAGCGGTTGAAGTAGCTGTATCAACCACGGCACCATTCGCCAGCTCCTGAGAGGTAGCCGTTACGACCAGTGTATGAACCTCACTAGCTCCATTCGGCAGATCGGTATAACCGGTATAGCTCAGGTTATCCAGATTCCAGCTGGTCACATCAACGCTGGTATTACCTGCAGTAGCCGTAAAGCTATTAGTGCCATCGGTCAACACTGAACCGTCAGGAATAGAGGAGATAACAATACTGCTAAGCACTTCAGAACCATCGGTATCGACCAAAGCAGAATCGACAGCCGTCAATTTGATCGGAGTACCTTCATACCCTTTATTCAGCTCTACAGGATAATAACCACCATCACTGCCGGACGTCAGAATCAGATCTGAATGCTGTCCCTGAGCGGCATCTACCGCATCAATACCGGTGTACATATTAACCGCAGCAGTATCGAATGGCTGACTTGCACCACCATTAACACTGACGTTAACCGACAGGTCACCTGCACCAATATGGTTGTAGATATACATCTCGAAGGTGTAGTAGCCGGCTGATGCCGCAGTAAAGTCGCCATAGGTAGATACAGTACCGGATCCCACCGCTGCAGTACCTACAGTAGACGTATCGTAGTCTCCATAGGCATCTCCAGTGGTATCAATCAATGTAGTACCACCGAGCTCTATGCGGAAAGCATCATCGGAATAACCATTGAACGACAGGGTTGTACCCGCTTCAAGATAAATAACACCTGTAGTGACTTCGAGATTATCGACAGGAATATTATCTACACCATTACCGCCATCGCGATAAGGCTGAGTTTCGACAGTCGCTGTGCCGCCGATCAGACCATCAGCAATCGTTTCAATCGTACTGCTATCGATTGTGGCCGGACTGATCCCCACATTGGTATAAACTGTTTTAACCAGACCTTCGGAAGCCGGAACGGTAATCAGATCAACAAGATCAACACCACCACTGGTCTGTGTGCCATCGACGGTGAGTGTCGGAGCATCAGCGACCGGAGTGACATCGATCGTCAGCGTCGCAGGAGTCACGCTCCAGTTAACACCGTCGGACACACTGAAGGTAATGCTGTCGTAGTCATTTAACTGATCGCCCTCACCCGCAGCACTATAGCTGTCATAACCGGAATCATGCAGAGCAGGCTCAAAGGTCAGCAAACCGATATCAGTACTGCTTATCTCATTGCTACCCGCATTAAAGCTGGCCAGGTTCGCAGCCGTAATCTCGACGCCATTGAAGAACAGCGTGCCATCAGTTGGCAGAGACTCAATCCGAACAGCCTGTAAAGTATTACCGGTATCAACATCACTGAAACCGAAGTCAGCAGCACTAAACGTCAGTGTTGTGTCTTCCAGAGTTGAAGCGCTGCTGTTAACAGCATCAGGTGTATGGTCATCATCAGTGATAGTACCTGTTCCGGTTGCACTGCTGTTTGTAGTGCTGCCGCCGGTAACCGTTGCTGTCAGATCGAAACTTTCAGGGCCTTCAACCAGGGCATCCTGCACGGTAGCAGAACGAACCTGAAGGGTTGTTGTGCCAGGCGCAAAGCTGAGATCACCTGAAACAGGTTCCCACAAACCAGACCCCGTATTGAAGTATTCAAGAGCCGGACTGTAATCAGTGGTATCCGTTGCGCTGCCAGTATCAACTGTCGCAACACTGAAGCTGACCGTCTCAAGACTCGGGTTACTCAGACTGATAATGAACTCCATCTGTCCACCTTCACCCTCAGTTGGGCTACTGACAGACAGCGTTGGAACGTCATTATCAGGTGTTCCCGGACCGGTTGGGTCGAATGGACCCGGGCCAGTGCCGTCATCCAGGATAGTACCGGTGGCGGTGGCATCCGCTATGGTGCTGCCCGCTGAGTTGTTGCTCAGGGTCGCAGTGAAGGTCTCACCACCTTCATAGATACCGTCCTGTGTGGTCTGCACAGTGAAGGTCTGGCTGGTCACGCCGGGCGCAAAGGTCAGCGTACCGCTGTTGCCAGTGAAGTCATTGGCTTCGGCGCTATCACCTGCCCCAATGCTGGTGGCAAAGTCGATGGTCTGGGCATCCGCCGCATCCCCGCTCCGGGTCACGGTGAAGGTCA
>NZ_FOGB01000014.1 GCF_900111095.1 Amphritea atlantica
CCCTAGCCAGTGGCGCAGCCACGTCTAGAGTAGTTAGAACGGAAACTTCATTTCCTGCTAGTCGTTAGACACGACTGCGTCGCTTGCTGGATAAAAACCGTGGCTCGTCGCTCGTCGTTCGTAACAGCAAAAAGGCTGCCGGGTTGTTGCCTTTAAGAATGCATGAAATACCAGAAAGCTCAGTATCACTACCGGGCTTTTCGCTTTTTCTAACCACTAGCAAGTGGCGCAGCCACGTCTAGCAACTCACGTTTTTCCCCCTTGTAGCAAAACCCACAACAGCCCGGATCGATCAAATACTATCAATGTAGGCTTTCCAACAAACGCTGAAAATAGTCAGACATACATATTTTTTACCTATATTTATCAATCACTTATTTTTATAAAAATCATGGTACGTTAACTGCAATATTCCTCCTACCCACTTTTAATCAGCACTGTATACCTGTGCGTTGTGATGCGGTTTATCACGCACTTAGTGCAAAAGGAGATTGATATGTCACGTATTGGTTTGTTTTTCGGCACCGACACCGGCAAGACACGTAAAGTAGCCAAGATGATCAAAAAGAAGTTTGACGATGAGGTGATGGCAAGCCCGTTAAACGTAAACCGTACAGATGCCTCTGCTTTTGCTGAGTATGAGTATCTGATTATCGGTTCCCCGACGCTGGGCGAAGGCTTGCTGCCAGGTCTGTCTGCAGACTGTGAGAATGAAAGCTGGGAAGAGTTTCTGCCCGAGATCGACGATATTGATCTGACCGGAAAAACTGTTGCTATCTATGGCCTGGGTGATCAGGTTGGTTATCCGGATGAGTTTGTCGATGCTATGGGTGAACTGTACGACTTTGTCACCGAACGCGGCGCGAAAGTTGTCGGCTCATGGCCTACCGATGGTTATGAATTCAACCACTCTGAAGCGGTGGGTGAAGATGGTAAGTTCGTCGGCCTGGCACTGGATCTGGATAACCAGTCCAACCTCACAGAAGAGCGGCTGAATGCCTGGTTAGGCCAGATTGCACCAGACTTTGATCTGCCGCTCTAAGCTCAGAGCGGACGGTATCCATAGTTTCTATTAGTTACGGTATTCCCTGCCGTACGCCTTTTATGCGTAGCTCTCAGGGCTACGCTTTTTTTCCGCCAGACAGCCTGACAGGCTGGCCTGCGTGTTCATGTGAGGTATTGCGATGATCAATCCCAACGGTTCCGGAACTGACATACTCAATGCACTTGTCCCGATGGTGGTGGAACAATCCGCCAAGGGCGAGCGAGCCTATGATATCTATTCAAGATTGTTAAAGGAGCGGGTCATTTTTCTGATCGGCCCGGTTGAAGACCACATGGCCAATCTGGTGGTCGCACAGCTGCTGTTTCTGGAAGCGGAAAACCCAGGCAAAGATATCCACCTCTACATCAACTCTCCGGGAGGTTCGGTCACCGCCGGGATGTCTATTTATGACACCATGCAGTTTATTAAACCGGATGTCAGCACTATGTGTATGGGTCAGGCGGCCAGCATGGGCGCATTTCTGCTGGCCGGTGGTACTCAGGGTAAGCGCTTTGCACTGCCTAACGCCCGGGTGATGATCCACCAGCCGTTGGGCGGCTATCAGGGGCAGGCCTCCGATATTGAGATCCATACCAAAGAGATTCTCAGTATCCGCCACAAACTCAACAGCCTGCTGGCTAAGCACACCGGCCAACCTCTGGAAACCATCAACCGGGATACCGACCGGGATAACTTTATGACCGCAGAGACAGCAAAAGCCTACGGTCTGATTGATGAAGTGCTGATTCAGCGAGGCTGATAACGGATGGCAGATCTTCAGAAATATAACCATTTCTATCTAAGTTACAGCGGCATCAAACTGCCGCTGAAGCTGGTCGGACCGCTAGAACTATCAGAGATCGAAAACCGGAACACGTTTTTCGCCTCGATAGAGGATGATCAGGGTCGGGTGACCGAGATCGCCAAAGTGGTCTACAACGAGATCGAGTTACACCACCACTATCGCTATCACGATGATGACCAGAGTCTGGTAGAGGCGGTGATCACCGCGGATGGGGAAACCCATACCATTCAGTATTGAGGTCAGGGGAAGCCCTGTTTCAGAACGGCGGGTACACAAGACCACCGTTATTACCGGAGAGACGATTATGCTTGAATCAGACTTTTTTGAAGTGTCCGATGAGTTTATCAACCTTGCCAATGATCTCGGCGACGAGTGGGCTCAGCCGATGCTCAGTGCATCGATCATGCATGCGGCGGCACGTTTTAATGCTTTCCACCTGATGTCACAGAATGATACCGGTGATATCAATACCGCCATCGATTTTCTCACCACACAATACAAACAGATGCTGATAGAAAACCTGCGGGAACTGAGAAGCGATCAGCCGGATATGCTCAATCACAGCTGATCTGTTCCCGGTGCCCTCGGCAGTAACATAGAGAACACCACAGAGAGCACAGAGGCCTGCAGGATTGAGCGCACGTACAGCATGGCTAGCGGCTCAGTCTGACACTCTTCTGCACATAGTAGGCGATCAGGCCGATGCACAACCCCCAGAACGCGCTGCTGATGCCCAGCAGGTTCAGCCCGGATGCGGTGACTAAAAAGGTCAGCAACGCGGCTTCCCTGTCACCCGGATCGGCCAGCGCAGCCGACAGACTGTTACCGATGGTACTCAACAGCGCCAGTCCCGCGATCGCCATCACCAGTGCCGTTGGAAAAGCGGTAAACAGTGAGGCGATGGTCGAGCCAAACAGCCCGGTTAACAGATAAAAGCCCCCGGCCCACACTGATGCCATATAGCGTTTTGACCGATCCTGCCCGGCCTCATCGCCCATACAGATCGCCGCCGTAATCGCCGCCAGGTTGTATGAGAATCCCCCAAAAGGAGCCAGCACCACCCCGGCAAAACCGGTCCAGGTGAGCAGAGGCGAAACCGGTGTTTCATAACCATTGGCGCGCAGCACAGCGACACCCGGCACATTCTGCGAAGCCATGGTGATAATGAACAGCGGTACCCCTACCCCAATCATGGTCTGCAGATTAAAGGTCGGCGTGACCCAGAGCGGCGTCGACAACTGCCAGTTAAGCACCTCAACATTCAGTTGCCCCTGAATCAACGCCGTGGCAGTACCCGCTAACAGTACAATAGGGATGGTATAGCGCGGCAACAAACGTTTTACGGCGATAAAAACCGCTAACATCAGCCCCACCAGCAGCAGACTGGATTGCATCACCTTAAACAGATCGATGCCAAACTGCAGTAGAACCCCTGCCAGCATCGCCCCGGCCAAAGGCATCGGAACATGATGCATTATTTTTTCAAACCAGCCGGTAATACCACACAACAGAATCAGTCCGGAGCTGAAAATAAAAATACCGATCGCCTCATTAATCGGCACACCGGACAACGCCGTTACCAACAGCGCCGCCCCCGGTGTCGACCAGGCTGTCAGTACCGGAGTTCGAAAGTAGAGGGACAGACCGGCACTGGTCAGTCCCATACCGATACCCAACGCCCACAACCAGGAGCTGATTTCAGCTGTTGAAGCCCCGGCAGCCGCGGCCGCCTGAAAGATAATCACCGCCGAACTGGTATAACCAACCAGTACGGCAACAAAGCCCGCAGACAGATGTGACAGGTTGAATAAACCTGCTACGCCTGGTCGGCTCTTTATTGATCCCATGCTACCAACTCCCTACACCCGAAAACATGTTGTGCGTTATAACGTCCAAGTACGGCAAGCGTATCATTGTGCGTTATAGCGTACAATGATAATTTAATACCTCTCTTCTAACCGGAAGCCCCAATGCAGGAAATAAATCTTTATCTCGCGACCACATTGAAACAGCTCAGACAGACAAAAGGCTGGAGCCTTGACCGTGCTGCCAGTGAAACCGGCGTTAGCAAAGCGATGCTGGGACAGATTGAGCGAGGTGAGTCCAGCCCCACCATTGCAACGATGTGGAAGATATCAAAAGGGTTTCATAAATCGTTATCCAGCCTGTTAGAGCCGTCAGCAGACAACAACAGTCAAACCGTGATCCGCCCGCCAAATAAGCAATCCAAAGTGCTGGACAGCAACAACAGTCCGATCGCACCGATATTTCCCTATGAGGAACAGTTTGGATTCGAGATGTTTGAGTTAACGCTGTTGCCGGGCTATGAGCGGATATCTGAACCCCACATTGATGGTGTCACGGAACATGTGATTGTCATCAGTGGAGAGATGGAACTCCTGATTAATGGTGAATGGATTAAACTGACTCAGGGATCATCGGTGCGGTTTGCCGGTGACACACTTCATGGATACCGGAACAGCAGCGCCAGCCCCGCTGTTTTTCACAACATTCTTCACTATGCCCATGATGTTTCTGAATAAATAATTTCAACGTAAGCTGGGGTCTGAATAAAGAAGCAAAGATAACCACAGCATTAACAATCGCCCACCCTCCTGCCATTTTTAGACTACGCTTAATCTGAACTCGATAATGGCCTGAAGGGATGGGAAGTAGCATGTCTGATCACCACACATACCGGAAAACAGAGATAGTAGGTTCATCACCTATCAGCAGTGACGAAGCGATTCGTAATGCATTGGCTGAGTGCAGTAAAACGATCAGAAATATGGAGTGGTTTGAGGTAGTTGAAACCCGGGGACATATTGTCAACGGTCAGGTGGGCCACTTTCAGGTCACACTGAAAGTGGGCTTCAGGGTCGAAAGCAGCTGATACTTCCGGCTCACATTCAAAGACAAGAGCTCAGGCATAACTCCCGGTGCTGATGCCAGACAAGCTGTTTAATCAGCTAATCTCTTTGATTAGCTGATTAAACTTATCCGGATCTTCAGCTTTGAGGGTCATCAGCGATGACTTCAGCGAGTTGATATTCGCTGACAGATGCTGCCGTTTAACCTGCTCTATATCTTCAGCTATCTTTTGCAACTGATCTATGGATTCACTGGTCTGATGCTTTGTCAGCTCCAATAACACATCGGTAATCACCCCCAGTTGCTTACCATAACTGGCCACATCCCGGACCACGGCGGTTTCTATTTGACGGTTACCCGCAAAATTAACCTCAATCTGGGGAGACCACCAACTGGTAACAGGGGAGATATCCTGGGTCAGATCACCACTGAAAGGCGGCTTGAACATCCCCAGCCAGGGATTCATCCATAGGTTCATACTCAGTCTCTCCTCTGAATTCAGTCAATACCCATATCAAAACTCAGATCAGTATAGACAGATTTTCAGCGAACAACGCCTTGTATTACCTCGTCAGCCACTCAGCGACGCCGGGGTTTTCTGGCACTCCTGCCCGATTTACCTCGAGGACTTTCGCCGGATTTGGGGGAATAAGATGACGCGCCACCGGATCTGGATTTCTGTGAACCACGTCCCGATCCGCTCTTTTTATTTTGCCCGCCAGGTTTTTTACTCTGACCACCGCCAGATCGTTTTTTCTGCCCCGCAGGTGCTTCCGATGACGAGGCAGCCGCCGCTTTTAAGATCTGCTTCAGTTCGTCCTCTGTCAGATCCCGCCACTCACCCACCGGCAAGCCTTTGAGATCGACATTCATGATCCGCACCCGCTCCAGTTTTGTCACTTCATAATTGAAGTGTTCACACATCCGGCGAATCTGGCGGTTCAGGCCCTGGATCAGGGTGATACGAAACACCTTAGGCGACTCTTTAGTGATCTTGCATTTTTTGGTGACCTTACCGAGCATCGGCACCCCGGCACTCATTCCGGTAATAAACTCATCGGTGATCGGCTTGTTCACCGTTACCAGATACTCTTTCTCATGCTTATTTCCGGCACGCAGAATCTTATTTACCAGGTCGCCATTGTTAGTGAGAAAGATCAGCCCCTGAGAGTCTTTATCCAAACGGCCAATAGGAAAGATGCGGGTGCTGTGATTGACAAAATCGACGATATTATTGCGTTCACTTCCCTCGGTGGTACTGACAACGCCCACCGGTTTATTCAATGCAATAAACACAAGATCTTCCGCTTCTTCAGGATCAATCGCCTGACCGTTCACCTTCACCAGATCTCCCGGGGAAACCCGGTCACCGATAGCGGCGCGCTTACCATTGATAAACACATTACCCTGCTCAATAAAACGATCTGCGTCCCTGCGGGAGCAGATACCACTATCACTGATATATTTATTCAAACGGGTTGATGTGTCACTCAACATAGATTGATGTCTCAAAAATGGGGGCTGAAATGGCTTATCAGATGAAATCTGAAGCGGGTAGCATCTGAATTATGCGTATTCTTGACCAAATGACCGGCAGGCGCCAGTCCTGTCATAAAATTAAAGGGTTAATTAAGAGGGAAATGACAACTGAAACAGATTCAGGCCTCTTCAGTCATCTGCCTGAGTTTATTGATGGTATTGAGATTCCTTCCCGTGGCGGGCACACCCAGACACTTTTCCAGACCGGCGACCAGTTTTGACCGGCCGATCCCATCCGGCGCCTGTAGATAGAAAACCTTTCCTTTTATCTCAAAACGCTCAGTTTCAGAAGCCAGCGCCATCAGTTTTGCCCTATCAGGCTGAGGCTCGTGCTGTAAAAAGTAAAAGTGAACCGATTTACCATCAGCCAGATCATAGGGGTTATGTTTCACCGCCGCATCAAACTCATCCTCGCCCAGCACGATCATTTCAGGCCGGAAACCAAACCCCGCTTCAATCTCACGTAGTACACTCTCTCCGGGTTTCGATTTTCCCTTTAAAATAACATTGCCACTCTGAATGTAGGTTCGCACCGCATCAAAGCCGTTCTGTTGCAACAGTAAACGCAGATCCGCCATTGGCAGGATATTTCGCCCGCCAACGTTAATGCCTCTGAACAGTAAAATATAGGTTTTCATCGTATTACAGAGTTCCCTTCAGCAAGAGAGCGGTCTGTTAACACCGCTCTCCCCTGATTGCTCCTGGACGAGCCTTAGTGATCAGGTTTACTCGGCCCTGGCGTCGGCCCCATGTTCAGATAACTGCGCACCAAACCAGCGATGAATCGCAGTTAACAGATGAAGATCGGTGGTTTCAAAACGGATCTGAGCCCCTGTCGTGAGAGGTGAGTAGGTGACCGCTATTCCCGCTGACCCGGCCTGAAGTTCTTTAAGTCCCGGCATCGTGGCACCATGCAACATTGCCGGATCGGAATAGTCACCCTGCTGGAAACGTTCAGCCTCATGACTGAGATGTTGCTGAATCATAGCGATCTGATCATGCGCAGCGGCATCTTTAGCAACGACCTTTTGCACCCCTCCGAATTCGGTCATGGTGAACACATGCATGGTCTCCGACATTGCAAAGGGCATCACATGGTGAGACATCTGATGCACCTGCTCCTGGGTGGTTTGAGCGGATGCCGAAGCAACGCTTATCAGCAGCAGAAGCACAGCGGCCTGCACGGCTTTTGCAATACAACACACAGACTGTTTCATATCATCTCCATCTTATTCGGGTGAGGAACAACAGCAAAGCAGCAGATCTGTCGGTCAGGCACCACGTATCCATAGAGCTTAAACCTATAAGCCTGCCATTAAAACGGTTTAATCCTTACAAAACAGTGTTGCGAACAGCTGCGTTGATTCTTTCAAACCCGCTTCTGTCAGCACAACCGATTTAGTCTTGTTAACCGGATCATGAATATACCCCTTTTCATGCAACCGATTCATGACCTCAAAATCCATCCCTTTCCAGGCACGGACTTCATCATGAAGCGTCAGCTGTAATAGCGCTAAAACGGTTTGGTCAATTTTATCTTCATCGATATTCATAGGGCCCCTCCATGATAGCGGCTGATGTCACACAGGCGCATCGGACACTACGGAACTGGATGGTAGCCCGCTACGGCTACTTTGTGGCGCCCTTGAAGAAGAGTATAGCCCTAATAGCCAACACTATAAGCCCCATTGCGCGAGCTAACTATAAGTTGATCCAGTCGTTCATGAGGAGATCCCCAAAGGGCGTTAGAAAGGGGTAAGTAACAGGATATAGAGCGGGACGGCCCCCTGGGCCATCCCGCTTTTTCGAGATAGGAGCAGCGGTTTTTCCTTTATCCATCCACTGCTTCAGCCGATGCGGTATCCTCTTCTGAAGGGTCCAGCAACACCTCTCTGACGATCAGTTCGCTGGCGTCATCAACCCCGTCACGATCCACAATCACCTGTTTCAGCTGCGGATTGGATGGCATCTCGTACATGCTCTTACGCAGTACTGATTCCATAATCGAACGCAGACCACGGGCACCGCTGCCCCGGGCACAAGCCAGTTCAGCAATACGGGTCAGCGCCTCATCGGTAAATACCAGATCAACTCCCTGATAGGCGTACAGCTGACGATACTGCTTTTGCAGTGAATTTTTCGGTTCGGTCAGCACCCGCACCAACGCTTCAGCGTCCAGCTCATGGAGGAAGGTGACCACCGGGAAACGCCCGACAAACTCGGGAATCAGACCAAACTTCTGTAGGTCTTCTGGCTTCAGCTCGGCCAGCAGTTCATCGTGGGTGTGCTCTTTATCGGCCACAAAGTCAGCCTGGAAACCGATACCAACCCCATCGGGCCGCAACCGCCCTTTAACGTGCTCCTCCAGGCCGGGGAAAGCGCCGCCAACAATAAACAGGATATTGGTGGTATTGATCATCTCATCACCGCTATCTCCGCGACGACCACTTTTCGGCAGTTTGACATCATGACCTTCAACCATTTTCAGCAATGCCTGCTGCACACCTTCGCCGGAGACATCCCGGGTGGAGGCCGCCCCACCGCTCTTGTCCGCCAGTTTGTCGACCTCATCAATATAAACAATGCCCCACTGAGCCCGCTGCACATCACCATCGGCGGCATCCACCAGCCGACGCATAATGACATCAACATCTTCACCGACATAACCGGCCTGGGTCAGGGTCGTGGCATCGGCCACCACAAAGGGCACGCCGATCACCCTGGCCAGACTTTTCACCAACAGGGTTTTACCGGTGCCGGACGGGCCAACCATCAGCACATTGGATTTTTCCAGCTCGACGCCGCCATCAATATCGGTAATGGAATCGTTGCTGTTAAGGTTGAGCAGCCGCTGGTAGTGGTTATAGATAGCGATGGAGAGGATCTCTTTGGCGCCCTCCTGATCGATCACGTACTGGTCCAGATGCGCTTTTGTCTCTTTTGGCGTCATCAGTGATTCAGACAGATCATTCTGCTGCGCCTTCTGCCCCCAACTGCTCGACACTTTATACGCCAGCTCAACACAGGCGGAGCAGATAAAGCCTTCATTGCCAGAGATCAGCGGCACTTCCGCCGATTGCTGCACACCACAAAAAGAACATTTGATTTTCTCTTTATCACTCATGAATTCACCGCCTTGGGCATCTCAGTCTGATGCTTAAGTTGTTCTTTAATCCACTGCCGCTGATAGATAGATTGCTGTCGATCACGCAGTGAGGCTTTTAGCTTGGGAAGGACCTCTTCAAGGGGGAGTTTGCGCGGCTGTTCAATCCCGGTGCAGTACAGCAGGTGATAGCCAATTGAGGAGAGTACCGGCTCACTGACCTCTCCTGCCTGCATAGCAAACAGCACGTCGTCCAGCTCTGGATAGAGTTGTCCCCGTTCAACGTTGCCGATCTTGCCGCCATGCAGCGCCGTGGGGCATTCAGAATGTTTCTGCGCCTGCTCGTTAAAACGGGTTTTCTTTTTCAGAACCCGTTCACGGATCTCATTGATTCTGGCCAGCGCCCGGTCCGCCCGGTTCTCGTCATAATCATCGTTGACCGTTATCAGAATATGGTGAGCGGTGCGCCGTTCGGTGACGGAAAACTTATCCGGATGAAAGTAATAAAACAGCTCGGCTTCGGCATCAGAGACTTCCGGAGTGCTGGCCGATACCCGGTCAAGGGTGGCTTCCACCAGAAGATCGCGGCGAATCCCCTCTCTCAGCAACGCCAGGGTCAGATCCGCCTGTTCCAGCGCCTGCTCAAATGCAGCTGCGTTCTCATAGCGTTCGATAATCTCTTCCAGGGATTTTTTAACCTGTCCCTCGGAGATCACGACGCCCTGGCTTTGATCCGAACTGAGAATCACCCGTTCAATCTCCAGCTGATTGGCAATCAGACTGGCGGCTTCACTTCTCTGTCGGGCATCCAACTGATCCGGGGCACATTCAAACTGACTCCATGACAGCTTGAACAGCGCATAGATCGCTTCCGGGCTATCACCGTGGTTAACCATAATCACCTCCACGTGCCATTTGCGGGTCTGCGGTTGCTGCAGCAGGTTCCAGTGCCCGCTCCGGGATACAGATGCTCTGGCCATTGATATACAGGTTGTACTGAATATCGCTCTGGTCATCCCGCAGAACACCCTCGATCTCTCCCTGATCGCCTTTGCTGGCAATCAGTTGCCCCGCCATTCGCAGATCACACAGAATCCGTACTTTATCCCTGAACTCGAAACGGTTCTGAATCCATTCAGCATCCGCCGGGATCAGCTCCTCCTCCCGGCAGCCAACGGTGCGACCGGCCTCTAAAAAATGAACCCGGTAGATCAGTTGGTCCTGCAGATATGTTCCGACATCGTAAACGCAGCCCACCTCGCCCCGTCGCATCAGCAGTTCGCCCACCTCTGTTCCGGGATAGGTGCCATCATTACGCACATTCCTGATCAGTCTGACTTCGCTTCCGTATTCATATTTTGGCCGCATAGGACATCACTCCAGAATCTGGTCCAGGGGGACAAAAGTGGTTTGCGGACCTTTCATATGAAATACCCGAAATACCTTTTCTGTCAGCGCATCAGAGTGCACAAAATCTTCATACGCTTTTGTCAGCAGCTCTTTATAAGCCGTTTTGTAGCCCTCGATATCGGCCACCTGATCGGCATCGGGCAGATCTTTCAGGTAATCATGGAAACGCTGCATAATGTGCAGCCGGTTTACCTGTACCACGCTCCTGTCGAACTCAATAGCGAAATATTCCAGAAAATCCTCAGCAGAGCTAAGTTCTTCCAGATCATCCATAAATGTCATATCACTCATCGTCTCACCTCATGCACTCATTCGTTGATCTAGCGAATAGATCCCTTTCTGGTTGTAGGCTACTTCCAGCAGTGAGCGGGCACCGAGACGATCCGGACTATCCAGCGCCACTACTTTCTCCAGCCGTTCGATCCCCTCTTCAAGCTCTCCCAGGCGCAGACACAGATAACCGCTGCCTTTCAGCGCCAGCAGGTAGAAACGCACCATACCGAACGACTCAACCATGCCGTAGGAGAGATGTTCCAGGGTCATACGCCGCCAGCCCAGATCAAAACCAAACATCTTGCCGGACACCTCAAGAGCGGTCCCGGCAACCTCCAGCGCCTCGGTATAGCGATGCTGGTAGTAATAAAACCGGTACAGAGCCACCAGCACCATCAGATTTTGCGGCGCCATAAAGCGGGCTTTTATCAGGTAGGGTTCCGCCTGACCACGGCTGTAGGCGTCTGCTGCCTGATTGAGCAAAGCCATCACTTCGGGTGCCAGGGGTGCTTCAAAATAGAGATCAGCCTCTTCAAAACTGTGCAGGTCCATAATTATTCTCCGTGCGCATGCGCATATCTTTTTCCGTCAGGACACTCGTTATCGCAGATATCACTGCTCGGCTCACACTGACTGTAAAATTTAAACTGGTAGCCAGACTCAAGCGCGCCCTGCTTTTCTAACTGGGCTTCAAGCTTGTCGATCCGCTCCAGCATGCAGGCCATCGCCCGGCCCACCGGGTCGGGGATCATATGATGATTGAGGTTAATTCCAGACACACCGGCGCTGAGCTTCTGATCGGCAACCACCCGCCCCGGAATGCCAACCACAGTGCCATCTGCCGGTACATTAGCGACAACCACAGAGTTGGCGCCCACCCGGGCATCTGCACCAATGGTGATCGGTCCAAGAATTTTCGCGCCAGCACCGACCAACACCCGGTCACCCAGCGTCGGATGACGTTTACCTTTATTCCAGCTGGTGCCACCCAGAGTGACACCGTGATAAAGGGTTACATCATCGCCCAGCTCAGCGGTTTCACCGATAACAACACCGGCACCGTGATCGATAAACAGCCGGGCACCGATACGGGCGCCAGGATGAATATCGACGTTGGTCAGCAAACGCACCAGGTAGGCCAGCATGCGAGCAGTGAAAAACCACTTAGCTTTCCAGAGCTTATGTGACAACCGGTACAACAGGACTGCATGAACCCCGGGATAGGTGAGCAAAATCTCAAAGTAGTTTCGCGCAGCAGGATCTCGGTCAAAGACACAGTTCACATCCTCTTTCCAGGTTGCCCAAAGCCCCACTGGACCGTTGGTGATCATCGGAATAGCCTCCGTTTTCATATTCATCAGCGTCTCCCTTCAGTCAGTAATGAAGCACAGCGCATGCCAGACTGGAGAGCGTGTTTAAAGTGCAACAACTGAGGGTTCATAGATCTCACCCGCGACCGGTAACAGCTCTTCGCTGAGCCGGATCAGTTCCATCGAAGAGAGGGTTTGTTTATTCAGTGTGACCCGCTGGCGAATCTCTGACAGTAAGATTTCTGCCTGTTCACGGCTCAGTATGATGCCCAGTTCCTGATAGACATGTTTCACAATGCTGACACCGGAATGTTTGCCCAGCACCAGTTGATGTGAACGTCCCAGTTTCAGCGGATCGAGCCCCTGATAGTTGCGCTGATCTTTTAGCAAGCCATCGGTATGGATACCGGACTCATGGGTAAATACATGGCTGCCAACCACACTTTTCTGACAGTGCACCTGACGTCCGGATGCCTGCTCTACCATGGCGGAAAGGGACGGCAGACTGGTGAAATCGATACCGCAATCGATGCCGTACAGCTGTGATAAACCGATCACCACCTCTTCGAGGGCGGCATTTCCAGCCCGTTCTCCCAGGCCGTTGACGGTGGTATTCACATGGGTTGCACCGGCGCTGATTGCCGCCATGGAGTTGGCTGTTGCCAGCCCCAGATCATCATGGGCATGCATCTCGATCTCAAGATCGGTAGATGCTCTCAGATCGCTGATCACACTGAACAGGGAGAAAGGTTCCATCAACCCCAGGGTGTCAGCATAACGAACCCGTTTAGCACCTGCCCTGGCGGCCACTTCGTACATCGTTTTAAGGAAATCGGTCTCCGCTCTGGATGAATCTTCACAGCCGACACTGACACTGAAACCAAGATCTACCGCTGTTTTCACATAGTAATCGATCTGCTTTAACACCCACTGCGGAGTTTTACCCAGCTTATAGCGGATCTGCTGGGCAGACGCAGCGATCGACAGGTTAAGAATATCGACACAGGTCTCCTTAGCCGCGGCAATATCGCTGTCACACATCCGACACCAGACCATCAGCTGAGGGCGCTCAGCCAGGGCTGCAATCGACCGGATCACCTCGCATTCAGCGCTACCCATGGCCGGAATACCGATCTCCAGTTCAGGCACACCCGCACCATGAAGCGCCTGGGCAATCGCGATTTTCTCATCCGCATTGAAAGCCACACCAGCCGTCTGTTCACCGTCACGTAGCGTTGTATCATTGATGGTCACTATTCTGGTTGCAGACATCGGAAACCTCACCGCATCTATGTATCTGACTGAACTTATTCACGCGCCTGCGTCAATAAACGTTTCTTACTGAGTGTTACTGCAAACTACATTCCAAGTTATAAATACTTAATAAACAGACAGTTACAAATATCGCCCAGCGGGTTATCACGACAAAGCAGCCGATTTGTCACAAATACTACATAGCTTAATACGGGCAATCAGACAGGTTGTAAGACGCGCCCAGGGAATCGTATACGCAGGTTAATGAAGAGACTGCTACCCAGCAGAAGAGATGGTGGGGGATAAAGATCGGGTCAGCGCGTCGATACGAAATCAGAAACGCCCGGCATAGACTGATGGCAGTAAAACAGTCCCACCGGGCGCCCTGAAAAAGCGGTAAGCTTAGCTGACCAAAAACGCTTATAAGGCCAGTTTCAGCAGTTCGGCCAGATGCAGCGTCTGACGATCAGCATAATGCTGAATCTGGGAGCGGCAGGAGAATCCATTCGCCACCACCAGTGCTTCAGGTTCCGCTGCCAAAGCGGGCTGCAGAGCAAGGTTGAACATCTTTTCGGAATCCTGCTGATGCTCTTTTTCGTAGGCAAAACTACCGCCACCGCCACAACAACTGGCATCGATAAACTCAAACTCCAGTTCAGGTATCAGTTTCAATACTTTACGTACCGATTTCATCGCCCCCACCGCTTTCTGATGGCAGTGTCCATGCACAACCACCTTTTGTCCGATCGGCGTCGACAGTGCAAGCATGAAACGTCCGGCACTGATCTCCCGGGCGACAAACTCTTCAAACAGATAAACCTGTTTAGCCAGGCCTGGGGCTTTATCAGTCAGTCCCAGCTGCTGATATTCGTCCCGCAGCATCAGTGCTGATGAGGGTTCCAGTCCTATAATCGGCACCTGTTTATCTATGTAAGGGGTAAGATCATCCAGTAAACGGCAGGCTTTCTCCCTGGCTTTATCCAGATCTCCGGATGAAAACCAGCTACGCCCTTCCATCGCCCCGCCTTTTGCGCCGATAAAACGCACATCATAACCCGCGCGGGCCAGCACCTCCTGCGCCGCCATAAAGATCTGCGGTGAGAATCCCCGCGACAGACTGTCCGCCAGCATCACCACGGTATTGCTTTTTATCGCTTCCCTACTATTACTAACGGCTGGCGTCTCTGTCAGCTGATGAGCACTCGGCAGCGGCAGTGCCACTCTGG
This sequence comes from Amphritea atlantica, assembly GCF_900111095.1. GTDB lineage: Bacteria > Pseudomonadota > Gammaproteobacteria > Pseudomonadales > Balneatricaceae > Amphritea > Amphritea atlantica. Next base: position 14,837 of record NZ_FOGB01000014.1, read on the forward strand.
CGCTGATACCGATATAGCGCTCCATCCACCGACGGATAAGCGGGCTGCGGTTTCGCAGGGTAAAACAGACACGCAGCAGATGGGGAAACCTGAGCAGCAAAGGCAGGTTGGCAAACAAGCGGTCGCGCAACGCATAGCGCCCCCGGTTATCGGGTTGCGACAGATATTCTGAACGAATCGTGGCCAGATCCAGGCCACTTTCACACTCTCGCTTGCACCCCTTACAACCCACACAGGCGCGCATCGCATCATCCAGTTGCTGCTTCTCGTCTGCGGTGATCTCGCCATTGAGCAGGCGTTTCAGCAACCGGCTGCGACCACCCGGAGAGTAGGCAGCATCCTGCCGCACCCGAAAACTGGGACACATAACACTCTTTGTCACAGGCCTCAGGCATACCAGACTGTTGATACACACGGATACCGCTTTGGCAAAGTTGCCACCGGTTTTGGGGATATCCGCATAGGCATCTCCCAGCCCCGCACTTTCATAATCAGACCAGTCTAAATTGGGTTTCATACTTCGGCTTCTGTCAGGGGTTGATCACTGTTCTTGTTGCAAAACACAGATCAGTAACCTGCAAAACATACGCCAGCAACCCAGAGCGCATTAACTGATTGATCTGCATAGCATTGTCAGATGAGCTACACAGTTAACACCCGCTAGCATTCCCCCAGTTTGTCGTCTTTATGACAATAATATCTGTTGTCTGGCTTCACTCATCCGTTGCTAAGGTTGTTGCTAGGATCGTTGTTAGGATTGTTGCTAAGAGACCATCGCTTCACCGGCCTTTGAGCCGAGCTTTGCTTCGGTGGTCTGCCGATAGAGCTGATCCGCCAGGGACAAGAGCAACGGTTTCTGATGCAGCCGTTCAAGCCAGGAGGCTCTGATACCGTTGATACCGTAATAAGCCCCGGCGATCTGGCCACACACCGCCGCAGTGGTATCCGCATCATCGCCCAGATTAGCCGCCATCAGCACGGCATCATCAAAATTATCACTATGGAAGAAACACCACAGCGCCGCTTCCAGACAATCAATCACATAACCACTGCCACTGATTTCAGTCACCGGTTTTTGCAGAAACTCTTCGGTGGCGATCAGCCGCACTTTTTTGCTCTGTGGCAGATACCCCGCTGATGACATCAGAATGTTTTTATTCGCACCACGAAGGCAGCGGGCAATAATCGCAGCAAAATAACAACAGGCATCCAGGCACTCCGGGGCTCCATGGGTGGTGCGCGACGAATCACTGACATAACCGATCAGATCAGGGTGTTCGCTATAATAGAGCACCATCGGGGCCAGTCTCATCAGCGAACCGTTACCCGCAGACATGGGGTGAGTATCACCACTGAATGGCTCACCGGAGGACTCAAACAGATGCAATGCATTTGCCACCGTTGCACCGATATCGAAGCAACGCCCGGTGCTGCTGTGTCGCCCCTCCTTCCACCAGCGATAGTAACGCTGCATCTGATCTCTGGCGTCAAAACCGTTGCACTCAATCAGTGATTCCGCCAGACAGATCGCCATCGAAGTATCATCGGTCCACTGCCCTGGTTGCAGATAAAACGGGCCTCCACCCAACATATCGTCAATCGGTGTAAAACTGCCAGGCGGTTTAAACTCCAGCGTTGTGCCGATAGCATCGCCCACCGCCAGCCCGAGCAAGCAGCCCTGATAACGCTCTTTGAGTGAAACCATTTTCTCTCCTTATTGATTCAGATCAGCCAGCCAGTTACGATCACCCATATAATAGGTGCGAAACATGTCGACGAAGATTTAGCAGCACATGGCAGATTCACCTCTGGAACTGATCCAACATTTAGCCCCTGGCGAACCGACACTACCCGCTTACGCACGCCTGCCGGTGAACCACTGCAATTACCCTGCCATCATATTGGGCAGCCTGACATTTCAGCGCTATCCCGAAGCGATCTTTCTCGACAATGTGGCAACCTTTCATCAACCTCTGTTTAACCGTTTGGATAACATTGAAGCGGCCGCTGACAGAGCGGTGGCGTTTGAAACCTATATGCAGGCATCGTTTCTGCTTACCGCCCCTGAAGAAGCCGGCTATCAGGCAGAGAATCAGGAAAACGGCGCAGAGTTACGCGGTATAAAACACACTCACAAGAAAAAGGCGCGCCATAAGGCCGATTACAGAAAGCTTCTGAGAGGTTGGTTGTTTGACTCTGACAGCCGTGAAGCGGCGGTGATGAAAGGCTGGGTAGAGTCCCGTTTTGGCTTGCTGGCCCGCAACCACAAAGGCCCACTACGGGATTTCGAATCAGAGACCTATTTCAACTACACCCAGGAACGCAGTGCCGGTCTGTACAACACCAACAGTCTGGAAAGCCAGCTCGATCTGCTGTACAGCTATTGCCAGTATGAACTGCACCGACGGTTGCCAAACCAGCGACACTATCAACTCTATCGCGCCACCAACCGGCTGAATGAATACGACACCCTGTTTCAGGGGTCAAAATCCAGCTCAGCGGTGATTCTTAACAACCTGACCTCTTTCAGCAGCAGCCTGGAACAGTGCGACAGTTTTGGCGACACCCTGCTGCAATGTCAGGTTCCCTTCAGTAAGATCCTGTTCTTCCCCGACCTGCTTCCCGGCGCATTCAGATGTGAGAGTGAATATATCGTGCTTGGCGGACTGTATCAGGTCAGCAAGGTCGCGATTTAAGTTATATCGAGTGTGATCTGGCATGGAAAAGAACAGACCTTAATGGCGATTACTGTTTATGTGAGAACCGGAGGGACGAGTTCTCATCAGGCATGCAATAACCAGTCTTCCCGCATCATCCGATACAATCGCACCGGTCGGTTATGAAAATCCTGAAGCCTGTAGTTTACGAATCCAGCCTTCTCCGTCACTCTGACAGAGGCAGCAAGCTCTGGCTCGATAATAACGACGACCGACTCACACTGTTTTTGCTCGAAAGCATATTGTAGAACTCCTCTAACCGCTTCTGTCGCAAACCCCTGATGCCAGAACCTGCGTGCCAAACGATACCCCAGATTGATCTCTTTATTGCCGCCAACCCACTCAGGTCCAACACCACAGAAACCAATAAAATCGCCTGACGTTTTCTCGCACAATGCCCATGGCCCGATTCCATGTGATGCGTAACACTCAAGACACCAGTCTATAAATTGTCGGGTAGCTTCCTCATCGCAAACTCCGCGAACGGAAAACTTCATCACTTCCGGGTCGCTTAGAATTTCAGTGAGTGCCTGAACATCCTGATGGGATAACGGTCTTACAATCAACCTGTCTGTTGCAAATAGTTGCACCGGAATCTCCCTGTGCATTACGCCGTGTTAACCCGCAGTCAAAGCGGAGCCGAAGGCTTAGCGTTGGTTGAACACTTTATATTTGTTTGATTACATAGTTTTCAGCTTTTCGATAGCTACTCTGTAGAGGTTTGGGTAACAGCCCTAAGATGGCGTCTTTTAAAAATGAGGTAGAAACCTCAATACCTTGTTGATCACTAAATCCCCAAGCATCACCTTCGCGATTATTAGCTGAATAACGAATAATACCTTCAAAAAATGCACGTACAGAGCTAAAAGCACCATCTTTTTTCATTTTCTCTAGATTGCAGACAAGGGCGCTATTTATATTAAGTTCATCAGGCTCATTAGAGGGGCTTACGTCTAATAGCAAGAGCTCATTTTCACCACTGTAGCGCCATTTTGTTTTACTCTCAAAATCTTCCAAGGCCGATACAAATGAGTTGTCACTATAACTCCAATCTACACCATCTATGCTTGTTACAGTCTTAAGGTCAGGGTATTTATCTTCTGGCCAGTAAGCCCCATAACCACAACAGAAAATATCTATGTGTTCCTTTGAACGATGATGAAAATAGCTAAGCGATTCCAGAATTTCATCCTTACAAAACTGTGAATTCGGGTTGCAAAATAGGACTGCGACAAGACTTTTCTTCTTGATTTTTGCATTGACGTCAGCCATCGCTTTTGACGATGCAGGACTAACACCATCAAAAAATGCTATCCGTTTAGGCTTGCCTAAGAATTGGTTATTAACTGCCTTTACTATGTTCTTATATAGGATGGCGTCGATCATTGCTCAAATCTCTCTTTGAAATATAACGCTGCCAGCAGCGGCCGAGTGAAACGAGGTCCAGCGACCGCAGGGAGCGATGCTGGCTGGCCTTGTTAAGTTCATTTGTTTTCATTCTTGTAAATCCCTACACCAAGCCGAAGACAATCATCTAGCTCTTTTGGAGCGGAACCACAGTATATTGATTGAACAAGCATGCTTTTTGTATGCAGTTCTTTGAAATTAATTTCAAAACCGTGACCATTCCATGCTGTACCCAATTGACGAGTTTGAACAATTTCATGGCCTTCAAATTGCTCGAACGGAGAATACTTTGTAATTTCGTAACCATCATCACTAGTTATTTCTGGCATCTCGGCTAATTTGCGAACGCCTAAGTATTCGCCGCCAATTTCACCCTGCAAACAAAATACACCTTTGCTTGTTTTTAGGTAAACGACGTTGAACTCATCTTGAACAGTATTAATTAATACCTGTTCTAGAAACGCCCCCTCTAACTCTTTTAGAAGTTTGCATGCTTCGTCTATGTATTGCTCGTAGTTTTCACTCATAGGAACTTAACGCCCGCATTTGGGGCCGCAGTGTAGACGCGAAGCGCCGAAACGGAGGTCCCAGGCCACGAAGTAGCCGCCCAAGATGCGATTGTTAGAGCTTGTATTTGGCATAGTAGCTTTTTAGTGCCTCGTACTGTCTTTTAGGTACTTCATTTAGCTCTAGACCTGAGACCAATTCGTTAAATTTGTTTATATCTGGGGCAACCTCAAAACTATGGGTACCTATTGCCTCTCTGGACGTAACTGAAAATTTCTCATTCCCTGAACGTTCGATATTGCCAGATAACTCTGACACCATATCCCATGCATGAATATTAAGGTAACTAGATTTGGAATTCTCTAAATCTTGACCCTCAAGACCTATTTTTTCTTGTAGCTCAGATAGCTGGTCATATACATCATGGCTCTTATTAAAAGCTCCTTCTGAAAATCTTCCAGCTTTTGCTAAGGCAAAAAAGTTTGTCTTTATTAGGGGCTTAGCAACTTCTTTAAGATTTTCAATTGTAGCGTTGGCTTCGTTTACCGCCTCCTTCAATTTCGCCTCAAAGCCTGCACCTTTAAACTCTGAAAATTTATCCAAATTTGCAAAGGCGAGAAAGATACCGCTTGCAGCAACTGCAATTCCCATCTCGGCCGCCATACCTTTAAGGCCAAATACGAAAACAGAAGCTATTAACAAAATAAACCCGACAAAGTTTAAAAATCCATTCATTTATTTTCTCGATGTTGTAGCTCTAACAGCTAATTATAGTGCCGTTTGGCACTATAACTCCCAGGCACTATAAATCTGAGAATTGGGCAGGCCAAAATTCACTTTTATTTTATATATCAGCAGGATAGACAGTCTTAAGAGAGGTTTGCCACAGAATTGGAGTATCTGTAGAGGCCGCGTCCCTGCCAACAACTTACCCACATCATAATATCCAATCTTATTAAATCACAGGGCTATATCACTCCCCCCCTGTTCACATTCACGCAACCCCAGCCTGTAACCAAAGCTATTTATCAATCAACACAGCAGCCTGATGACTTCGGCACACTGTGATGATTTTTCGCGGCAGCTTTCTACCCATACTGGCAGTTAGTTTATCTTATAAACGTTTACCAAACTAAACAGTTGTGATTATATTCATTATTAAATTACAACAATAACAGAGGTTACCATCGGGAGATGTATGATGTCTAAGAGGGTTCTGACTGCTGCGGCAGCGATACTGTTTATCGGTGCATGGTGTTTTCTGGCTTATCGGATTAACAGTGACACGTCGGATAATAGGGGGATAGCAAGCGGGTTTATGATCAGCTCGGCTGTGTGGGGAGTATTACTGCTTCTTGGTGCTGCGATCTGGTTGAGGGAACAACGCGATTTCCACGCAGAGTCTGGCGTAGAGGGGATGGTCGGGCGTCTGGTCAGAAGCGATCTGACACAGGAAAATGTCCGGAACCAGCCCGACGGTGGAACGGCAGCGGATCTGAGCCAGGCTATCGAGAGACTAAAGCATACCCTGACCCAGTTTTCCCACAACAGTGTTCTGCTGGCCCACTCTGCTCAGGGGCTTGATGGTAATCTGAACAACATCGACCGGGCGACCGGTGAGATTGTCCACCAGCTGAGCACCTCGGCATCGGCAAGCGAGGAGTTGTCAGCCGCCGCGTCTGAAGTATCTGAAAACTGTAAACGTGCATCCGATAACTCCCACGAAGCCAACGAAGTAGCACTCAGGGGACAGTCGATCATTCGTCAGACCATCGGCAGCATGCATAAAACCACCGATATTGTCACCGATTCGGCGGCCGTTATCCGCAGTCTGGGTGAGCGTTCCGGCGAAATTGGACAGATTGTCGATCTCATCAGTAATATCGCCGACCAGACCAACCTGCTAGCGCTGAACGCCGCAATTGAAGCGGCCAGAGCCGGTGATCAGGGACGCGGTTTCGCGGTTGTATCCGGTGAGGTGAGAGAGTTAGCCGAGAAAACCTCTCAGGCAACCGAAAAAATACGCCTGACCGTTGAAACGATGCAGAAGGAGCTGAAACAGGCAACCGGGATGATGGATCAGGGGGTTCTGATCGCCCAGCACGGCACCGAGTCTGCGCAGCAATCTGAAACCGCACTCAACGATATACTCAGCCATATCACCTCTCTGGTGGGAGAGGTCGAGCAGATCGCAGTCGCCTCACGGGAAACCACTGCCACTACCGAAGAGCTATCCAGAAGCCTGCATCAGGTAGCCCAACTGATGGATGAAACAGCCGGTAACGTTAACCATAACAGCCTGATTGTGACCAAGCTGTCGGAATCGGCCAGAGAGATGAAACACCTGATCGGGCAGTTCCGGCTGGTGAGCAAGGCGGACGCCGAGGCGCTGGTGCAACGTGCCCACGATTACGCCCGGGAACACGGCCGGGACAAAGCGATTGCAGCATTTAACGATCACGAAGGTGATTTTGTGAAGGGGGAGCTCTACGTGCTGGTGCAGGATTTCAACGGCACCATGCTCGCTCATGGTGGCAACCCTGCACTGGTCGGCAAGAATCTGGCTGAGGCCCGGGATGCCAGCGGTCAGCCGCTGTGTCCGCCACTGGTAGCGATTGCAAGGGAACAGGAACAGGGCTGGTATAGCTACGCCTACCTGAATCCACACACCGGTAAAGATGAGCCTAAGCACACCTTTGTGCGCAGGTTTGGTGACGATTGTTATATCGCCTGCGGCATTTATCAGCCCCAGGCCTGAGAAACTGACAGCACTGAGAAACTGACAACCCAGAGAAACTAACAAACCTGAGTGGAGGTGATATGACGTGTCATATCACCTCCACATCAGTTTTAAGGATTCTCTCAGCTGAATCCGCCCGATTTACACCCGCTGCTGTCGATAGAAACGGCTGAGCACCCGCGCCAGATTGACTGCGTCATCACTGCCCGCCAGTTCACGAATCGAGTGCATCGCCAGTTGCGGCACACCGATATCAATGGTTTTAACACCGATCTCTGCCGCCGTGATGGGGCCTATCGTACTGCCGCAGGCCATATCACTGCGTACAACAAAGGATTGCAGCGTAACCTCTTCCTGCCGGGCGATATGACGGAACAGTGAAGCGGTTTCACTGTTGGACGCATAGCGTTGATTAGCATTGATCTTAATCACCGCCCCGCTGTTCATTCGTGGGCCATGATTACTGTCATGTTTATCGGCAAAGTTGGGGTGCACCGCATGGGCGTTATCCACCGAAACCATCATCGAGTTGGCAATCATCCGGTTACGGACCTCAGGATCGGGTGCCAAACGCTCCAGCAACTGCTTCAGCATCGGCCCTTGTGCACCTGCGGCACTCATGCTGCCCACCTCTTCATGATCATTACACACCAGCAGGGTATTCTGATCTGAGTTTGATTCGATCAGGGCCTGCATGCCGATAAAGCAGCTCAGCAGGTTATCGAGTCGCGCTGATGCGAAAAACTCTTGATTCAGACCGATGTAAGCGGGTTTCTGCACATCATAGAAATACAGCTCATAATCGAGAATTTCGGCAATGTCATCGACATGGTTTGCCAGCAATTCCTGTTTGAGTATCTCTCGCAGTTCGGCTTTATCATCCCCATGCAGTTGCGCCATCAGCGGTGGCATCTCTGTTTGCGGATTAACATTGCGCCCATGATTGACGTCACGGTCCAGATGAATAGCCAGACTGGGAATCACGGCTACCGGACGTTGAAAGTTCACCAGCTCGCTGCGCAGCCCACCATCGATGGAGACATAGTTCACCCGCCCGGCCAGGGACAGATCACGGTCAAACCAGGGATTCAGCAGCGCTCCGCCATACACCTCGACGCCCAGTCGCATACAGCCCTGACTGATGGTTTCAGGATTAGGCTTCACCTTCAGGCAGGGGCTGTCAGTATGGGCCCCCACCATGCGTATGCCGCTCGTGGCCAGGTCTGAACCGGTTGCCATATTCCAGGCAATAATGGAGGATTCATTGCGCACAATAAAGTAGCGCCCACCGGGCCATACATTCCAGGTGTTCTGTTCTTCCAGCTCGATAAAACCGGCTTCCTGCAGTCGCGCCCGCATCTCATATACCGCATGAAAAGGGGTTGGCGATGCCGCCAGAAAATCAAACAGTTGCTCATTAAACTCATGTTTTTGCATTATTGATCAGCCTTTTCCTGAGGCAGGATTTCTAACAACTCAATTTCAAAAATAAGGGTGGAGTTGGCCGGTACCATCCCCCCCGGGCTTCGTGCACCATAGCCCAGTTCTGAGGGCAGGTAGATCTTCCAGCGGGCTCCCGGGGACATTTTCAGCAACGCTTCCCGCCAGCCTTTAATGACATCCTTGACGGTAAACACCGGTTGTTTCTCTTTGCCGACTGAACTTTCAAACTGTTCGCCGTCTACGGTCCAGCCAGTGTAACTCACCCGGACCTGACTGAGTACATTTGGCTGGGGCCCCTCAGCTGCCTGTAACACCTCATATTGCAGGCCTGAAGGGGTGACCACAACCCCATCCCTCTGGGCATTTTCCTGCAGAAACTGCATCCCTGCTTTTTTAGTCCCATCGTTCAGTGCTTTATCCAGCAACTGCTGATGAAACTGCTTTTCCTCTTCAGTTTCGCCACAACCGCTGGTGATGGCGACTAACAGCGACAAAACGACAACACTAACAACCCGCATAACCACAATAGCTGTACCTGCTTCAATTAATAAACTGGAGATAAGCCGTTGATTTTACATCAGCACGCGACAAGACTACACTCAGATTTTCTGAGTTACGGAACCAAGCTGGTTATTTGTCTGTCTCAGAACCTATCAGTAGTAGCAAAACAGGAACATACAGCTTGATCTACACACGCCACTTACGTCGATTGCTCACCGCGTCTTCACTCATCCTGGGGCTGTTGACAGCGCTGCCAGCAAGCGCACTGACCAGCTCTGTTTTGCAACCGGATTCCATCCACAGCCAGACGATCACCGATATTGTCACATCCCTTAACCGGGATCACTATACTAATATCGTACTGAATGATGAACTATCGGGCAAAGTACTCGATCAGTATCTCGATAGTCTCGATCCGTCAAAGGCTTTTTTCTACCGCTCCGATATTGATGAGTTCCAACAATACCGGACAGTGATCGACGATGAGATCAATAGCGGAGATCTGACCGCCGCTTATGCTATCTTCAACCGCTATCAGCAGCGTACTCAGGAACGTTTAAGCAAGCTGATCGCAACTCTCGAAAACCCCGACTATAAGGTCGACTTCAATCGCGATGAAACCATTCTCACCGACCGGGAAACCAGTCAGTGGCCCGCCAGCGAAGCAGAGATGGATGAGTTCTGGCGCAAACGTCTGAAGAGTGCATTACTGGGGCTGAAACTGGCTGACAAGCCGGTTGAGGAAGCAAAAAAACTACTGATAAAGCGTTACAAAAGCCAGCTAAACCGGGCTTTGCAGACCAACAATGAAGATGTTTTCCAGAGTTTTGCCAATGCACTGACAATGCAGTTTGACCCGCATACCCAGTATTTTTCACCCCGTCTGTCGGAAAACTTCAATATCAATATGAGCCTGTCACTGGAAGGCATAGGCGCGGTATTGCAGAGTGAGAATGACAATACCAAAGTAGTGCGTCTGGTGCCTGCCGGACCCGCTGACAAAGCCGGACAGTTAAAGCCTGCCGACCTGATTGTGGGTGTGGGTCAGGGTGAAGACGGTGAGATTGAGGATGTTGTCGGCTGGCGCCTCGATGAAGTGGTAGCACTGATCCGTGGGCCGAAAGACACCGTGGTCCGCCTGGATATTATTCCTGCCGATGGAGACGACAGCCAGCACAAAATTATTAAGATCACACGCAACAAGGTGAAGCTTGAAGAACAGGCTGCCCATAGCAAGGTGATTGAACTCGAACACCAGGGTAAGCCATACAAACTGGGCGTTATCAGCATTCCGGCCTTCTATATCGATTTTGCCGCCCTGCAGCGCGGCGAACCCGACTATAAAAGCACCACCCGTGATACCGCCCGTCTGATCAAAGAGCTGACCGATGAAGGTATCGACGGACTGATCATCGACCTGCGCAACAATGGTGGCGGCTCACTGCTTGAGGCCAATGAGCTGGTCGGACTGTTTATCAGTCGCGGGCCGACGGTTCAGATAAGAGACCCGCAGGGTCGGGTCAATATTCAGGGGGATGCCGACCCGAAAGTCGCCTATAGCGGCCCGATGGCGGTTCTGGTAAACCGGCTCAGCGCTTCGGCTTCAGAGATCTTTGCCGGTGCCATTCAGGATTATCAGCGCGGCCTGATTGTCGGTAGTCAGACATTTGGTAAGGGCACTGTACAGACCCTCTCGCCCCTGCACCATGGACAGATAAAACTGACCCATGCGAAGTTTTACCGTATCTCCGGCGAGAGCACTCAGCATAAAGGGGTGATTCCTGATGTAACGCTGCCAACACTGTATGATACCGACGAGATTGGCGAAAGCTCGCTGGAGGGAGCCCTGCCCTGGGATATGGTGCATGAGGTGCCCCATCAGCGCTATGTCAACTTCAGCACTATCCTGCCGGAACTGAACAAGCGTCATATTGAACGCACCAAATTCAACCCCGATTTCCTCTATATGAACGCCCAGATCAAGCGGATGCATGAGAATAAGAAGGATAAAGAGCTATCCCTGAATGAAGCAACCCTCAAGGCTGAGCGCGACAAATCTGAGCAGTGGCTGCTGGATCAGGAAAACCAGCGCCGCGCGGCGAAAAAACTGCCCGCCATCAAAGCGCTTTCAGAACTGGACGATCTGCTGGAGAAAGACTCTCAGGGACGTACCATCAGTCCTGAGCAGGAAGCGATTCTCACCGAAACGGGCAATGTACTGCTTGATATGATTGAACTGACCCATAACTATATGGCGCTTAAGAACTGATCCGACAGGGATAGATTTAATGCAGTTAAGCAGGCTCAAACTTGGACTTCTGATTGGTGCTCCGGTGTTGCTGATCATCGCCTGTGTGACTGGGTATTTCGTCTATCACATGATCAGCGCGCAACAGGCCGAAAACCGTAAAAAAGTTGAAGGCTTTGGTGAACTGGTCATCCCCCTCGATACCACAACGCCGCAGGCAACCGATGATCCCAGCCTCAACCCCAGCATTGCCCAGGACGCGATGACGCCGGTTGAGAAGGTGATTTCCACCCTCAAGGAGGAGCGTTTTAAGCTGCTGAATGAGGCGGAGGTGATGCGGGAACAGATCACTACCCTACAGGCCAAAGTTGACGAGCTGGAGCTTTACAAACGCACCAATGAACGCTATGCCCCACACACCTTCGATGAGGAGGTGTCCACCATTCATACCCGTATGAAACAGTTCCTCGCCAGTCAGGAGGAATCCAAGCGGTTCAACAGTAATCAGCTGAAGGGGATGGCCGCTGCCTCAGCACAGGAGTACCGCCGCTATCTGACGATGAATAAACTGTTACTCGACCAGGATCAGATTGATGACGTCGTTAACCACCACCTGCCCGTGTTTGCCTACTGTATCGGCGATGGCATGGATATCGCGGCCAACAACCGTGCTGAAGAGTTACAGGTTCTCGAGTATTTCAAAACCGAAAAAACCGATCTGATGAGCAGCCGCCTGAAGAGTGACCTTAAAGCGGTTCTGGAGCCCTGTCAGGAGCTGTTTGCCGAGCGCATGAGCAGCTTCAGCAACTGAGCATCCCTCCCTGAATTACCTCTCCCCGCCCCCCCCTGTTCAGACAGCCAAAAGCAGCTGCCCTTTAATCAAAACGTCAAATTCTGTATAATTTGCGGTCCTGTCCTGATGCCTGCTGTTATTTTCGTCAGCCAACACGGCCGCCATCGGGCTATCGAAACTGTCCCTGTGTCTGGCTGACGATGCGGGTGTAAACATGGCACTCCCCCGGTTTATCAGGGGCAGGCCAATAGGAATATACATGTCCGAAAGCTTTGCTGAATTATTTGAAGAATCCCTGCAACATATCGATATGAAGCCCGGCACCCTGGTGATGGGTGAGGTTGTCGATATCGATAGCGACTGGGTCACTGTCAACGCTGGCCTGAAATCTGAAGCGGTTATTGATCGCAGCCAGTTCCTGAACGATGCTAACGAACTTGAAATTCAAGTGGGCGATATGGTTAAAGTTGCCCTGGAAAGCGTTGAAGATGGTAGCGGTGAGACCCGTCTTTCCCGTGAGAAAGCCAAGCGTGCGGAAGCCTGGGAAGTCCTGCAGGGCGCATTTGATGCAGAAGAAACAGTCAAAGGCTATATCAGCGGCAAGGTCAAAGGTGGTTTCACTGTTAACGTTAATAACATTCAGGGGTTCCTGCCTGGCTCTCTGGTCGATGTACGCCCAGTCCGGGATGTCGACCACCTGGAAGGTAAAGAGCTTGAGTTCAAGCTGATCAAACTCGACCCTAAGCGCAACAACATTGTTGTCTCTCGCCGCGCCGTGCTTCAGGAAGCCAACAGCGCACAACGCGATGAACTGCTGGAAACTCTGGAAGAGGGTCAGGATGTTAAGGGTTATGTGAAGAACCTGACCAACTACGGTGCATTTATCGATCTGGGCGGTGTTGACGGCCTGCTGCATATCACCGATATGGCGTGGAAGCGAATCTCTCATCCAAGTGAGATGCTCAACCCCGGTGATGAGATCACTGTCAGAATCATCAAGTTTGATAAAGAAACCAACCGCCTGTCTCTGGGCCTGAAGCAGCTGAGCGAAGACCCATGGTCCTCCATTAAAGCGCGTTACCCATCCGGTGCTATCGTGCCGGCACGGGTGACTAACCTGACCGATTACGGCTGTTTCGCATCGATTGAAGATGGTGTTGAAGGTCTGGTGCACGTTTCTGAGATGTCCTGGACCAATAAAAATGTTCACCCATCCAAAGTGGTACAGGTTGGTGACGAAGTGAACGTGATGATCCTGGAAGTGGACGAGGAGCGTCGTCGTATTTCACTGGGTATCAAACAATGCACGCCTAACCCGTGGGCCAGCTTCGCTGAGCAGTATGCTGCTGGCGACAAGGTGACCGGTGCGATCAAAACCATCACTGACTTCGGTATTTTTGTCGGTCTGGAAAATGATCTGGATGGTCTGGTGCATATGTCAGACATCTCCTGGGATGCTGACGGTGAAACTGCGCTGCGTGAATATAAGAAAGGTGACGATGTTGAAGCGGTTATCCTCTCTATCGATTCCGAAAAAGAGCGTATCTCACTGGGTATTAAGCAACTGGGCGGCGACCCGTTCTCTGACTATGTTGCTGTTCATGACAAGAACGCCATTGTGAAGGGTACAGTGAAGTCAGTCGACCCGAAAGGTGCGACTATCGAGCTGGCTGAGGGCGTCGAAGGCTACCTCAAAGTGGCTGATATCAGCATTGACCGCATCGAAGATGCAACCACTGCCCTGAAAAACGGTGAAGAGATTGAAGCGAAGATCGTCAATCTGGACCGTCGCAACCGCTCAATCACGCTGTCGGTCAAGGCTAAAGACCAGGCTGATGAGAAAGCGGCTATCAAGGCTGTTGCTGATGCGCCTGTTGAGCTTTCCGGCCCAACCACGATCGGTGATCTGATCAAAGCGCAGCTGGAAGCGAAGAAGTAACCTTGCGGAGCTGAACCGCAACACCAAAAAGGAGCGCATTGTGCTCCTTTTTATTTTCATGGCGATAGACTGAAAAACCAGCGTTAGTCGATCAGATAGTCAAAGTAATCATCATCGCTTTCAATCTTGTCATCGGTAATCTCATACCAGCTCAGTACCGAAGCACCCGCTTCCTTCACCGATTCCCGACGGCCACTGACTAACGGATGCCATTCGGGCAGCTCTTTCCCCTCATGCACCAGCCGGTAGGCACAGCTGGGTGGCAACCAGTGAAACGCTTCGACATCTTCCGGCCGCAGTTTGACGCACTGAGGTACCAGCGAACAACGCTTTTCATACTGCGTACAATACAGCGTCTCCATATCCAGCAGATGACAAACCACGCTGGTGTAATGCACCTCGCCGGTATCTTCATCCTCAAGCTTATGCAGACAGCAGAGTGAGCAGCCATCACAGAGAGACTCCCATTCCGGGGGAGTCATCTGTTGCAGTGACTTGCTACGCCAGAATACCTGATCGGCCACTAGCGTACTCCGGTTTCTGGCCGGTCCTGATACAGATCGAGCAGATAATCATCTTTCGGGGGTGGCATCTGCAGGAAGTAACCCTTTTCGCGGATATCCTCCAGCACCTTTGCCGCATCGACACGGGACAGCTCTTTTTCCGGCGTTAACAACATATCAAATACATGGACTGGCGCACCAAACATCTCTTTCAGCGGATCAGGCACCCGTGTCATTTTTTCCATCTTATCCACATAAAGATACATCTCATCTTTTTTGGAACTGCGAAACACACTACAAATCTTTTTCATAAACTCTCTGTTTATACTTTCAGGCTCTGCAATTTTTCCAACAATGCATCGCCAATCACCGCTTTACGCCAGCCTGACAGGCTTGGCGGCAGGCTGAACTTGCCCTGATTTTCCGTTCGTATCAGGGCATCAAGATCTTTTTTACGCAACAGTATCTCAGGCGCTATATTCAACTCTTCTGCTTTACTGCGCGCCATCGCTTTCAGCTGTTTAAGGGGTTTGTTCCATTTATAACTCAATGGCTGCTGAATCGGTTCCGGCGGTTTTGCTGCCGCAGACTGGGCTGCGGTTTTAAGAAAACCCAGTATCACCTCACCATCCTGCTTAACCTGCTGCGTACGGATATCTTCTACCTTCGCCAGGGCTCGCAGATCTGTGGGCCATTTATGCACAATATCCAGCAGAGCATGATTTCTCAGCACCCGGTTGCGGGGCACATCCCGCTGCCGGGATATCCGCTCACGCCAGGCGGTCAGATCACGCAGGGCAGCTATTTTTTCCGGCGGCAGTTTCCAGGCCTGACTAAAACGCTGGTAATAGGTGACGCCATCCGGATCGCTGTCCGGCGTCTGCTGCAGTAACAGTGCGGTCTCCTCTTCAACCCACTGGCGCATCCCCCGGCTTTCAAGTTCCGCTATCTGGCGCTGACACAGCACCGGCAGATAGGCGACATCCAGGGCGGCATAGAGTTGCTGCGACGCGCTCAATGGACGCTGCAACCAGTCAGAGGTGGTTTCACCCTTATCCAGCCTAACATCCAGCGCATACTCCACCAAACGCTGATAGCCCATGGAAAACCCCCAGCCAAGAAAACCGGCAGCAATCTGAGTATCAAAGATCGGCTGTGGCAGCTCACCAAGCATATAGAGGAACAGCTCCAGATCCTCATTACCCGCATGCAGTACTTTAAGCACTGAGGGATTACGAAACAATTGCACCAAGGGGGCATAGTTTTCGATTTTAAGCGGATCCACGAGGTAACAGCCTGTGTCATCGGCTATCTGTATCAGGCCAGGCACCGGATAAAAGGTATCCACCCGGATAAACTCGGTATCCAGAGCAATCAGAGGCAGGGTTTGCCACTGCTTGCAGTAATCGGCAAGCGTTTCATCATCAGTGATCCAGACCGGCTCAGCTGCAGCAGTTTCAAGTCGCTGCCAGTTATACGCTTGTGTCATCAGTACCTCAGTTCATCGACCGGCGACCGGCCATTGCATGGGCGAGTGTTCCGCCATCGACATATTCCAGTTCACCGCCCACCGGCACGCCATGAGCGATGCGGGTCACCCGGATATCCAGGTGCTTTATCTGTTCGGCGATAAAATGCGCCGTTGCTTCACCTTCCACGGTTGGATTGGTTGCCAGAATCATCTCTTTGACCGCACCGGACTCCAGCCGTTTAAACAGAAGGTCCAGCCCCAGATCATCGGGGCCTATACCATCAATCGGCGAGAGGTGGCCCATCAGAACAAAATAACCGCCATTGAAGCCTCCGGTCTGCTCAATAGCGAGCATATCCACCGGCGATTCCAGCACACAGATCTGCGATTCATCACGACTGTTATCGGCGCAGATCGAACAGAGTTCATTCTCTGACAGGGTGCGACAGCAACTGCAATGGCCAACTTTCTCTGCGGCCACCGTCAGTGCTGTTGCCAGCGTACTGGCACCATGCCGATCACGCTCCAGCAGATGAAAAGCCATCCGTTGAGCCGTCTTCGGGCCAACACCGGGCAGCACACGAAATGCATCAATCAGATCCTGAATCAGAGGGCTAAACGACATCGTCTCTACTCAGCCTCAGAACGGCATATTGAAGCCCGGTGGCATACCCATGCCGCCGGTGACTTTCGCCATACGCTCCTGAGTGTTCGCTTCCACCTTGCGCACAGCATCGTTAACTGCCGCTGCAATCAGGTCTTCAAGGATCTCTTTATCCTCTTCCATCAGGCTGTCATCGATCGCCACACTGCGAACATCGTGACGACCATTCATCACAATTTTCACCAGACCGGCACCGGACTCGCCATTCACCTCGGCCTTGGCGATCTCTTCCTGCGCTTTCTGCATCTCTGCCTGCATCTTCTGGGCCTGTTTCATCAGGTTACCCATGCCACCTTTCATCATATTTGTCCTCGCCTCTTGTAACCCCGACGTTCAGGTCCGGGCTTAATCTGTTCGCAAAATAATCGGGTTTAACCCTCTGACTCAATCGACTGGCTGCACCGACTGCAGATCGATAGTGGCGGCAAACCGTTCAATCACCGATTGTACAACCGGGTCATTCTGAATTGAGCTGACAGCCTGCGCCAGTCGTTCAGCGCGTTTGCGGTCACGATACTGGCTGGGGGTCTCACGCCCATAACTGCCTAAACTGAATTCTACCTCAACCGGCTGGTTAAAATAATGACCAATCGACTCGCGTATACGTTCAATATGGGTCTCACTGATCAGCGCTTTCTGCTCGTTGGTGTAATGAAAACGCCAGCAATCACCGACCGACTCCAGTGACGTGTTGGATGCGATACTGTAGGTCATTCCGGTCAGGCCGATCAGTTCAACCAGCAACACCCACTGCTCAGGCGTAAACTGGCCGATCTCTTTACTGACATCCGCTTCGGGCTCAGCGACCGTTGCCGCTGCTGATCCGGTCTGTTCCACCGCTGCAACAGCAGGGTTGGCAACTGGCGGCTGAGAAGTCATCGGCGGTTCGGGCCGGTCAGCCGGCTCCGGACGGTCTACTGACGCTGAATCCACCTGTGGACTGGCAATGGACTCAGAGTGACTCATCGCCGGTTGTGCAGACTCCTCATCAACGTTACGCCCAATGGACTGAACCACAGTTTCTGACTGCGATGACAGCGGGGAGCTTTCTTCCCAGGGAAGGTCGACCACAGGCGGCGACACCTGCGTCGTTACGGCTGCGTGCCCCGCATCAACGGGCGGTTCGGAATCAGTTTCAGGCTTTTTTCCCGGTAGGTCCTCATCACCACCCTGCAGATAGGATTCGTCATAATCCGGAGGGGAATCCTGTGGCCCCTGCGATGCAGACGGGTCAGACGCAGGCTGAATCTGGGGCTCTGTCTGTCGGGGAGCGGCAGGCGGTGGACTTGCTGACGGATGCTCAGCAAGCGGTGTCGCGGCACGCGGCTCTACAGCAACTGCAGCAGAAGCCGGGTCAGTCTCGCTGGGCTGGCTCAGCCCCTGATAACTCACCGATACCGGCCGGAACGCCAGCATCCGCATCAGAGTCATCTCAACCCCTTCCCTGGCATCCGGGACAAAGGGCAGATCTTTACGCCCCATCAGAGCCGTCTGATAAAACAGCTGAACATCTTCAGCGGTCAGCTTGCCTGCCAGATCCAGCACCAGATCCCGGTCTCCCAGGCCATTGTCTACCGCATCCGGAACAATCTGAGCCAACGCGATCCGGTGCATCAGACTGATCAGATCACCGAGCACCGCATTGTAATCAGGGGAGT
This sequence comes from Amphritea atlantica, assembly GCF_900111095.1. Taxonomy (GTDB): domain Bacteria; phylum Pseudomonadota; class Gammaproteobacteria; order Pseudomonadales; family Balneatricaceae; genus Amphritea; species Amphritea atlantica. The sequence goes on from NZ_FOGB01000014.1 coordinate 33,428, forward strand.
AACGGGCCAGCTCTTCAACGGTGGTCAGCAGCCCTTTTGCATCGTGTGCGGCCAGGCTGTCCACCAAACGGTATACCAGTCGCTGATCGATGCTACCGAGCATCGCCCGGACATCAGCCTCAACCACCGAACCGGCACCAAAGGCTATCGCCTGATCGGTCAGACTCAGCGCGTCCCGCATCGAACCATCCGCAGAGCGGGCTAACAGCCACAACGCGGGTTCTTCATAGGGGATATTCTCCGCCGTCAGCACGTGACACAGGTGCTCAACGATGCGCTCCGGAATCATATTCTTCAGATTAAACTGCAGACAACGGGACAGAATCGTCACCGGCAGCTTCTGCGGATCAGTAGTCGCCAGCAAAAACTTAACGTGTGGAGGCGGCTCCTCCAGCGTTTTCAGCAGCGCATTGAACGAGTGTGTCGACAACATATGCACCTCATCAATGAGGTACACTTTGAAGCGGCCATGGGTAGGAGCGTACTGCACATTCTCCATCAGCTCGCGGGTGTCTTCCACCTTGGTGCGGGATGCTGCATCCACTTCGATCAGATCGACAAACCGGCCTTCACTGATCTCCCGGCAGGCTGAACATTCGCCGCAGGGTGTGGAGGAGACACCGGTCTCACAGTTCAGTGATTTGGCAAACAATCGGGCAATCGACGTTTTACCAACCCCGCGGGTGCCGGTAAACAGATAGGCATGGTGCAGCCGGTCATCGTCCAGAGCATTCACCAGTGCCTTGAGCACGTGCTCCTGACCAACCATTTCCTGAAACTTAGCGGGACGCCATTTACGCGCCAGTACCTGATAACTCATCGCTGCAAATCTATATGAGAGGGGTGTTTATTCATGGCTACCAATGCTAACGGTAACCGCCTGATATCGCCAGCGAAACCGGCCATTATGTGCTAACTAAATTGCGTTTTATCAAGTGATTCAGGTTTTACATGAAAACTGTTCTTTAGCGAACTCGGAATAAATAGACTAACTTAAACGAACAACAACAATCTTCTAACCTGCGAGGATATGGAGATGCAAAAAGCGAACAGTGCAAACGAGTACAGGATACGTAACCATCGTTTAATCGAACAACAGGAGATCATCCGCTTTCAGGACCGCCACTGCCCGATAGAGATCCTCACAGAAGAAGCCCCCTGCTGGATCAGCAGCGATGAACCGGTATCTCTTGAGTGGAGTGAACAAAGTTCACATTAACCTACCGGTTTTCACTATTTATTATACAAGGTCAAATAACGGGAGAGGCGCCTGAGTCTGCTCCCGTTTTTTATATAAGAGAAGCGGTATTTCAGTTCCCTGCGTTTTTCAGAATCAGTGAAAAACAGATATTGGTTTGCTGGGCAAATAGTGTAAACGCCATGAAGTCATCCTCACTCAGCGGCCGCTGAACCGCACTGCCTGAAGGGTCATTACGATCAGCATAAAACAGCCCAACACAATGCCGCCCCCAGATAATGGGGGCGATAAAAAAGCCATCACTACTGACCTGCTGCCGCAGTGAACTGTCCAGATAGGCCCGCCACTTTGGTACATTAAGATTCTCTACCCAGACCGGTTGCCGGCTATTAAGAACATGGGTGAAGATATTAGGCGAACCGCCAAGACTGACGACAAACTCCCGCTTAATCTGATTAAAATTAACCGCGGAGATAAACCGGGGCATCAGACAGCCCCGCTCCCGTGACTTAAGAAATACGATAGTCCGGCGCATCCGGATACCCCGATGGATCCCCTCCAGAGCGGTCTGAACAACCAGATTAAAATCCGCATTCTCATTTGGTAAAAATGCCAGCTCCCTCAGGATCCGCAGCTGCAGTGTCTCATCACTCAGCTCTTCCACAACCGGCCCGGCTTCCCTGTGCACCTGAGAAACCAGATCATGACGAATATAACGGGTTAAAACTCCGGCGCCATAAGTACGTAACAGCTCAACCGTCTCATCAGAACACTGCTCTACCCGGGTCATCAGGTCCCGCTTATCCCATTGCGTCAGATCTGCCATACTTGTCAGCAGCTTATCCAGCTCGTTGCGACTATAGTGAGGCGTTGCCAGTATCTCGCTCACTTTGACCGCCAGACTGACGCAACGCAGCTCCGGAGTACGCAGTTCCGGTTCTTCCAGAGTGCTGATCAGCACGCTCCCCATATTCCAGGAACTGGCCAGCCCCAGACTCATCTCCTCAAAGCTGGTACCCAGTTTCTGACGAACGATATAGGCTATATCGTCATGTTTGACACACTGTTTTTGGCGCAGCTGCTTATCCAGCTCGACAGTGACCGGCCCGCCCATGCTCCAGAAAGCACTCTCACCAAAACGATTCAGCAGAGCGGCAATAAAAGCTTCCTCCTGAACATCGTCCTCATAATCCTGCATCATCATCTTAGCAATCATTCCGGCATGAAATGACTGCGCCATCAGCTTTAACAGTCGCTCGTATACGCCGGGAGTCAGCTTTCTGTTTTTCAGCAGACTGTTGAGCATTTTGGCGGTGATACAAATATTCTTGATCCGGGTAAGCCCCAGCACAACCGACGCCCTGCTTACCGTCGTGACCGGATTGTGCCCCATATAACCGGCACTGTTGGCCACTTTGAGAATCGCCGTAGTCAGTGCATGATCGTGCAGAATCGCTTGCCCCAGCCTGGCCAGAGAAGAGGTATCATCTTTGGAGATCTTTTCAATCTCCCGAATAGTCGAACACAGCGCGGGCAACTCCTGCTCACTGATCCGTTCAACCCATTCGCGTGTCCCATGAGGCGTAATATTTGCCGACATTTTACTCAGCCCCTGCTTTAACTCAGTTTATTCTAAAACAGGAAAGCTCAGGCGTAGGGATGTGAAGGTGTGATTTTGAGTAATAGTAAGAGAAATATTGAATAAATAACTATCAAACCTCTGTTAAACGAAAATAGAGAGCGTTTAATCAGGAAATGAGATGAAGAGATTGGGGGCAGCTCCACCAGCCACATCCCGGCATACGCGTCCATCGCCTCGCAGGGGTTAGCCTGCGTCCTTCCGGGCCTACATTTCTGAGCCGAAAACGACTATGCACAGATACGATCGCAAAAAGGCGAGTGCTTTAGCTTTAAGCGTAAAATATGGGAGATTGGGGGCAGCTCCACCAGCCACATCCCGGCACACGCGTCCACCGCCTCGCAGGGGTTAGCCTGCTCCCTTAGCAGGTCGACATTTTGAACTGGAACCGATCGAGCACACAAATACAGCCGCAATAAAGTTTGCAGTGCTTAAAAGAGAAGACATGGGAGATTGGGGGCGGCCCCACCAGCCACATCCCGGCACACGCATCCACCGCCTCGCAGGAGTTAGCCTGCTCCCTTCCGGACCGATACTTATGAGTCGAAAACGATTGATAACACAAACACAGCTACAAAAAACTGCAGTATAAAAAAAATGATATGGAAGGTATTGGGGGCGGCCCCACCAGCCACATCCCAGCACACGCATCCACCGCCTCGCAGGGGTTAGCCTGCTCCCTTCCGGATCTACATTTCTGAATAGGAAATAACTATGCGCGTAAAGACAACCGCAAAAATTGGCAGTACTAAGAAAGTAAGATATGAGAGATTGGGGGCGGCCCCACCAGCCACATCCCGGCACACGAATCCACCGCTGTGGCTGCTCCCTTCCGGGCCTGACCAGGTTCACGGCTTATCGTTGCGGGAGGACCAATGGAGCCACCATAACGTGACCACTCAAGGTCGTCTCGAACGAGACAGGCGCGCAGTATAACAGCCTGTCCGGCAGATGCAAACAGGATTGCAGACAAGACTGAAAACTACCGCTATGCAATGAAGAATATGTTTAAAAAACAACCATTAATCATCCGATTCGAACTCTTTGGTAATACGCCGTACATACCACCAGACCAGCAAAACAACGGCAGGCAGAGAGTAACTCAACCAGTGGATCGCCATATCGCGGGGCTCGCCTGAAGTCAGATGGCGAATGGTGCGCTCCACCAGGTCAAAAACATAGTAGGTGACGACAATAATGGAGAAGGTTTCCAGCTTTGCCTGCAGATTCAGCTGCCGGCGGGTACGTTTATTCATCGAGCTGAGCAGCCCGTGAATTTTCTGCTCGGTTGACAGATCCACCCGTGAACGCAGCAGATCACTGGAGCGGGCTATACGTTGAGACAAACGCTCAAGCCGCTGGGCCGCAGCCTGCCAGGTACGCATCGCCGGGTCGACCCTTCGCTCAATAAACTGCTCCAGAGTTTGCAGGCCCTCGATACGGATCTCCTCCAGCTCTGAGATTCTCATTCTCACAAGAGCATAATAGGCATCGGATGCTGAAAACCGGTTTACCGTATCTGCTGAGATCTCTTCTGCCTGGGCCGACAGTGACATCAAAGCATCCAGTGTCTCGGACTCATCCCCCTTATCCAGCGCACTTAGTTTCAGGGTTATCTCGGCCAGCTCCCGGTCAAGCCGGGACACTTTTCTCATGGTCTCGCGGGCGGGTTCCAGGCCTAGCAGGGCGACTGCACGATAGGTGTCGATTTCGCAGAGACGCTGTATCAGCCGGCCACACTGATAGCCATGCATATGTATATTTTTCACCAATATCCGGTCCAGATAGAACTCACCTTCGGCACGAAAATCGGTCCACACCCGGGCAGCGCCACGCATCACCCGGGAACCGATCAGTTGATGATTCCTGAACAGCTCCCGCGCCCTCTCCTCATCGCCTTCGGCGGAAGGCTCCATGACCTGTATCTGCACCCCGGTGATCAGCTCGCCGGGAAGCTGATCACTCCAGTTTTCCGGCAAGCCCGCTAAGGTCTGCTGCCAGCGGCTATCCAGCTGATTCTGATACAGGGTCAGGGTATAAAACTCAGTATGCGCTTCCCAGCGTAGCGCCAGTGATTCAAGTTGCTGGTAACAGAAGCTGGCTTCCGGCTCCATAGCCTGCCCGCCACACCGGAGAAAAAACGCAGAGATATCATCACGCACCTCGGCGATCCCTTTATCCCCCAGCATCAGAGCAAAATGCAGTACTTTTAGCGGTGGACTCAGCTGCTGAAATGGCCGGGCGTGAACTTCATCGGCAATCATCTGCCGCTGTGAATGAAACAGCACTATCTCTCTCCCATCTACTCTCTCGGTTAATAACTCAGATCAACCTGACACTAAGGCTATCCTTTTTCGGCTCGCATATGCTAAAAATGAACCGGCTATATTCTCTGGCGTCTGACACAGAGAGGGGAGACAAGATCTACCGCCCACATCAGACTAAAGTCTATAGTCAGACCTAATATACAGGAGCAATATGAAACAGGATAGCAGCCGGCACTTTGTTGGCCGACTCTTTGCCCATCTCACCTGGATTACGCTGCTGGGGGTGTTCTATCTGATTTTTCAGGGCCGCCTGCTACAGCAGAATGACCCCAACCACGCATTGCAGGTTTCAGACAACAATCAGCCTGTCGTGCTGCAACGCAATCGTCAGGGGCATTATGTGGCCCCCGGAACCATCAATGGCCAGCCGGTTCAATTTCTGCTTGATACTGGCGCCACCGACATCAGCATCCCCGGAAGGCTGGCCGATACACTCCGGCTAACACCCGGCAGAGTCTCATATGCCAGCACCGCTAATGGCACCATTAAGGTTTATGACACCCGGCTGGATTCTGTCGCACTGGGAGGGTTGTCGCTGGCAGATGTATCTGCCCACATCAATCCACATATGCAGGGGGAAACGGTACTACTGGGAATGAGTTTTTTGCAGCACCTGGAACTGATTCAGCGCGGCGACACCCTGACCCTGAAACGTTAAACAGAGCAACGCTAATATCAAGAAAAACAGCTGCTGGCATTGCACTGGAAATACCTCTGATTTAGAATGTTTGTCAGTTAATTTTTTACATCAAGAGAAGGGCTGACGTCCTCGCCAACCTGCCTGCCTGGGCAAGGTGGTTGTTTTGACCGCTGTAGCAAACAGCAGCAAAACGATGTGGTCATTACCGACAAAAATCAGGTAACCCCCACGTATCAACGTCAGCTCTCATGAGAATGGGAGCAGATCCATGTTTGAAGCACATATCTATTCAGAATCACCCCGTACGGAAACTGTTGCGGCCATCCGCTGGGTTAAACTCAACTCACCTGCCTGTTGCTGGCACAGCCATTATCAGTGCAATATTCGTTACTGGATCACCCAGGGCAAACGCCAGTCGCGGGAACATCTGTTTCTCTATATCGAATTTCGTCAGCGTGACAACAGCCATGGTTACAAGATGCTAGAACTGCCCGGCAACAGCCTCACCACAGAAGCAGTACAGAAGATTATCTGTAATACCTCTTTGAGCTTACAGCTTGATCCATTAAAAACTGAACAGTGGTGTCGCTCACTTTGAGCGCAGTCCGTTCTCGGGTCATTAAAACGCCGGGACGCAACGCAGACAGAAACCGTAATAATCCCTCCCTGTCACCAGCACTGTTTCTGTCTGCATCCATGGAAAACCCAGTTCGGGAGGTTAAATACTTTAAAATCAAGTTCTTTTGCCGATACTATGGCGCATCAGCTCAACTTTTATCAGGTTTCACATGATCTCCAGACGCAAACTAACATACGAAATTCTCGATATCGGCAATAAGCAGCACACGCTGGGAAAAATTGTTGATATTTTCCTGATCCTGCTGATCTCACTGAATGTACTGTTCGTTATACTGGAAACCCTGCCAGCCATTACGGCCCTGGAACATCAATGGTTTTACTGGTTTGAAGTCTTTTCGGTTATTGTATTCAGCATTGAATATGTAGCGCGGGTGTGGAGCTGTGTAGAGGATGAAAAGATAGCCCATAAGCATCCGGTTTGGGGGCGACTGCGTTATATGCTGACCCCATTGGCGCTGATTGATCTGATCGTTATTCTGCCATTTTATCTGAGTATGATGCTGGTTGTAGACCTTCGCTTCATGCGGGTGTTACGTCTGTTGCGGGTTTTTAAACTCACCCGCTACTCCTCCTCGATGTCATTGTTATTGCAGGTGTTACAGCGGGAAGCCCGATCTATCAGCGCAGCACTGTTTGTGCTGTTTATGCTGATCATTGTTGCTTCCAGCCTGATCTATTTTGCAGAGCATCATGCCCAGCCCGAAGCTTTCAGCAGTATTCCCGCGGCCATGTGGTGGGCTATCGTCACCATGACAACCTTAGGCTATGGCGATGTTATTCCCATTACTGTGATGGGTAAGATCATGGCTTCGATAATCAGTATCATGAGCCTTGGCATCGTTGCCCTCCCCGCCGGTTTGCTGGCGTCGGGATTTAGCGAGGCGATTCGGGAACGACGCAGGACCTATGAAAAAATGGTGAACCTGGCACTTCAGGACGGTGAAATTGACTCGATTGAGCATAAAGCTCTGAACCAGATGCGGGAAACCCTGGGTATCAGTAAAGAAGATGCCGCCCATATTCTTCACGCCAATATAGACCGTAAGATGGAACAGGACGTTAGTCGCGACCTGAACCAGTTACGTCAGGAGATCGATGCGGTGCTGCTCGACCGTTGCCCCCATTGTAACCACAGCGTCAAATGGCTGGAGCGACGGGGTCGCAGTAAAGAGCGATCATAAGAAACGGAGGCTGGGCCTCCATTTCTTGCAACAGCAGCTGGCTTAATCCAGGCCGTTAAACTCCTCTTCATGCAACCAGGCCGCATGTTTCGGTGCCTTCTTAGTCCGGGACCACTCCTCCAGCATTAGCGGTGCAACCCGTTTCAGTTCGCTCATCTGTTCATCAGTGCCTTTCACATAAGTCAGCTCGAGACGATGACCATTCGGATCAAAAAAGTAGATTGAACGAATAATACCATGCTCGGTAGGTCCGATAACGCTGATCCCTTTTGACTCAATCTCTGCTTTTGCGGCCAGTAAGGCGGCCTCATCTTTTACCCGGAAAGCGATATGCTGCACCCACGCCGGAGTATTCTGATCCCGGTCCATTTTTGGCTTAGTTGGCAGCTCAAAAAACGCCAGAATGTTGCCGTTTCCGGCATCCAGAAACAGATGCATATAGGGATCAGGCTCTTTGGTAGAGGGGACACGGTCTTCCGCTATCGCGACAAGAAAGTCCATATTCAGCACATCTTTATAAAACTCCACGGTCTCTTTCGCATCGTTGCAACGGTATGCAACGTGATGTATCTGTTCAATCTGAATCATGACAAAGCCTCTCATAGTTAATTGTTATTATTAGGTTTTAGTTATCCCCAAAGTAGCATTTCACTACAGTACAGGCCAGACAGGTAACAGCCGTGACTATTATCAGGACGTAAGTCTCTATCAATAACTCACTGTTTTTATGATGTAAATTAAAGAAAGTTTGATTATTCAATAACTGGAAATTGTCTTTTTCTATAATAACCATATAAAATAAATGTTATTTTTGGCCCATTAGAGATATACCTTAGTGAACGATAAACATGCCACTCAGGACACTAAAGAACAGCATCTGGATCTGAGCCATTATTTTCCCTACCAGTTAGCAACCCTGGACACAGCGGTCAGCCAGTCAATATCCCAGCTCTACTCTGGCCGTTTCAATCTCAATCGTCAGGAGTGGCGGATCATGGCTGCGCTTGGCAATACAAATGCGATGTCTGCAAAAGAGATAGCAGCTCACTGCAATCTCGAAAAGATGCAGGTCAGCCGCACTATCTCACGGCTGAGAGATTCAGAGTTGATACATCAGCAGGAAGACCATGATGACCGCCGTTACACCCGGCTCAGCCTGACTGAAAAAGGCAGGGGAATCTACAAAAAACTTGTACCGCTGATACTGGCCCGGGAAGCGTTTATCCTCTCGGCACTCTCAGATGAGGAGCTGCATCAACTGCTGGGTCTGATGGAAAAAATCCGCCACAAAGCTCTTGAACTGCAGCAGTGGGGTTAATTTTTTCACCTTAAAAATACAGTGTCAGATTAGATAAATGACTGAATAGACGGTATTTTCAGCCACTGTCATCAACAAATATAAAGTCGCCACCCACCCGTTTACCCCGCTTTAATGCAAGATCTGCACGGTCCAGAATCGACTCAGGAGTATCCCCCCGCCGGTAGGTGGTCAGCCCCACGGTTGTGGTCATGGCAAAGGTTGAATCCTGCCAGCAAAAGGTATGTGCACGCACCCCCTGCCAGGCTTTCTGAATCACCTGCCGGGCGATTCCCGGGTTATCTTCACGCATCAACACGACAAAATCAGCGCCATTCCAGCGGGCCAGACAATCAACACCGCTCAGCGCTGTGCGGATAATATCAACGGTGGTGATTAACACCTGGTCACCACAGTTATGACCATAGTGATCATTCACATCCTTAAAAAAATCGAGATCAAACATCATCAGGGTAAAACCTGTACCGCTCGACTGGGCCCGCTCAACCTCTGCGGTAAGCCTTCTGAGCAGATGGTGCTGATTAAAAACGCCGGTCAACTGATCAATCTCTGACTGCTGCTTCAGTTGTTCAATCTCAGCAGTAAAGCGGGTTACCTCCTGAAAAGTGATCAGATAATGATCCTGAATAACTGTGCAGCTAACACCCGTCACCTGAAAATCACGCTCGTCGCCATCACCGCAACGGACCTGTAACCGCGCCTGGACGCTATCCTGTGTTTCCCTGAGCTGCTGGCCAATACTGCGGCAAAACAGCAACAGCTTTTCCTGCGGCTGAGCCTCAGAAGGAGCGACCACCATTCCGTCTTGATGGCTGGGCATCAGCTCAAGAGGATAACCGATCAATTGATGATATTTTTGATTGACGTAGACAATGCTCTGCCGACCCGGCTCTCTCAGTGAATCTTCGTTGAACATCATCACCATTGCAGCCACTGGCAGACAATCCAGAATATGAAGGAAATTTTCTAAATCGCCTTCCAAAATACAGTCCCCGCCTACAAAATTCCAGGATGTTCTTAAGTGTAGCGCATTCTGCGCGTCAGAACCGGATGCCTATTCAACCCGGGAACCTGTTAACCGGGTGACAATGCTGATCTCCCCTTCAAGGGTTTTATGCACTGGGCAGCGATCAGCAATTTCAAGCAAGCGTTGACGCTGCTCGTCTGACAGTTCGCCGGTCAGGGTAATCAGCCGTTCAAACTGATCGACTTTACCGTTAACAGTGTCACAGGAAGCACAGTCGTCAGCATGAACTTTAGCGTGTGATACATCCACCTGAACGTGTTGCAGCGGAATCTTTTTTTGCCGGGCGTACATTCTGATCGTCATAGAGGTACAGGCACCCAGACCGGCAGCCACCAGTTGATAGGGACTCGGGCCCAGATAGTTGCCGCCATAGCTGACCGGTTCATCCGCAACCAGATGATGACCGGCTACGCTGATATCCTGAGTAAAACCATCAGGATCAGCCTCACTTACCCGGATAATGCCTTCCGGTGCATTGATATACTTAGGTAAAACCTGAATATCGATATAGCGCTGCGCCCAGGTGGATATCAGCTCAGCCGCATAATCAGCATCTTTCTTCTCGCTCAACAGATGATCAGCAGAATCCAGTGTAACAAAGCTTTTCGGATGCTTAGCCATCTGGAAGATCCGTGCAGCATTATCCAGCCCGACCACCGTATCCAGCGGTGCATGCATCACCAGCAACGCCTTACGCAAACCTTTAACAGCCTGCTCCAGAGAAACCGAGGCGATATCATCTACAAACCGCCGTTTGATAGTAAACTCCCGTCCAGCCAGATTAACCCGGGCCTCTCCTTCAGTGCAGATCTCACCCAGTTGATCCCCCAGGTTGTGCAGCACATGCTGCGGATCGGCAGGTGCACCGATAGTGACCACCGCTTTAGCCTCAGGAACCTCAGCAGCAATAGCGAGAATGGCAGCCCCTCCCAGAGAGTGACCTATCAGTAACTGGGGCGCAGTATAGTGCTCCCGGAGAAAATCAACCGCCAGCAACAGATCCTGCATATTTGAGCTAAAGCTGGTATTGGCAAACTCTCCCTGAGAGTGGCCCAATCCGGTAAAATCAAATCGCAACACCGCAATCCCTAACGACGCCAGCCGCTGTGCAATACGCCGTGAAGCCTGCAAATCTTTGGAACAGGTAAAACAGTGGGCAAACAACGCGTAAGCACTGGGCTTACCCACCGGCAGATCAAGACTTGCCGCCAGTATTGAGCCATCATGGCCGGTAAATTCCAAACGTTCAGTTTTCATAGTTCCCCCTGATCTGATTTACCAACGAGTATCAATCAGATTTCAGAAGGGAGCCATTAGAATTTCTCTATCGGGGATATTGTGCGGCTAAATCAAAAAACAGACGCGACATCGTCGCTTGCCAGAACGGGGCCTGCGGCCCCTGCTAGACGGAAAACTGCGTTTTCCTTGTTAGAAAAAGATCAAAACAGATAAAAATCTTGAAATAAATTTGCTTTTTCTAGCTACGAGCAAGTCGCGAAGCGACGTCTAGCCAGCGGCTAAGCCGCGATCTGCTCTTAACGGCGTTTTAGTGATGATGCCCGCCATCTCCATGGGCGTGACCGTGAGCGATCTCCTCGGCTGAGGCATCACGGACATCAACAATTTCGATATCGAAGGTCAGGGTTTTGCCCGCCAGCGGGTGGTTATTGTCCACCGTCACCATAAATTTTCCAACCTTAACCACTTTAACCTGTCGCAGTCCCTCCTCTGTATGCACAGTACCGACCATCCCCGGACGCCACTTTTTTGCTCCCTGCAGATGTTTTACCGGAATACGCTGTTCACAGTCCGGCAGAAACTCACCGTAGGCTTCCTGAGGTGTCAGGGTGACGGAAAAAGTATCCCCTACCGCTTTACCCTCCATTACCTTCTCGAGACCACTGATCATATTGTTATGGCCATGCAGGTAAGCCATGGGAGAGCCTCCGCGTGTGGTTTCTTCAACGCTGTTATCTGCGTCGGTCAGGTGGTAGTGAAACTGCACAACTTTATCTTTGGTAACACTCATGAGGATTCCTTAATCTGCTGCCGGACTGACAATCACCCAGCGAAACGGTTGCCGGGATTATACGCCATCAACTCATCGCAGTAATCTCAAATTCACCCTGCGGAAGGGTAACAATATCCCCCCGATAGCGACCGGTTAACGCCTGACCTATAGGTGATTGCGGCGTAATAACCGTGACAATTTCGACCATATCAGTCACCTGAATTCCCCCGCCTGCAGGACCTAAAAACAATCGTTTCACCCCTCCCGCCTCATTTTCAAGGGTCACTAATGTCCCCAGCGAGATGGCTGAATTTTCAGTCACTTCCCGCTGCGGCATAGCCCGGTAGGCTGTCAGATCGATCTCCAGCGCCTGCACCCGTTTAGACTGCCCGTGGGCAAGATAGGACGCCTCCAGACCCAGAGTATCATACTGATTTTCTGCCACACTCTCTTCATGGGTGGCCGCCTCCCGGGCTTCATGTGCAGCGGCAATATTCATATCCAGATCAGCCTGAAGCTGGCTGATGATCTGCGCTATAAGCTGTTTTTTATCCATATATCCAACCCGCTATACAATCAATGCAGTATCCACATTAAATTATGAAAAAGAAACACGCTATTCACACACATTCATGCTGATCTATGGGACAATATGTCCGCTTATTTTTACCACAACGTTATAACTGATGGACTCCTGTTTTGCTGACTACCGCTAATATTACTATGCAGTTTGGCGCTAAGCCTCTGTTCGAAAATATCTCTGTTAAATTTGGTGAGGGGAACCGTTACGGCCTGATCGGCGCCAACGGTTGTGGTAAATCAACCCTGATGAAGATTCTCGGTGGTGATCTGGAACCCTCCTCCGGCAACGTCAGCAAGGACCCCAATGAGCGGATCGGTAAACTACGTCAGGATCAGTTTGCTTTCGAAGAGTTCACGGTTATCGATACGGTGATCATGGGGCATGCGGAGTTATGGGAGATTAAGCAGGAGCGGGATCGTATCTACGCCCTGCCCGACATGACCGAAGAGGAAGGCATCAAAGTCGCTGAGCTTGAAGTAGAGTTCGCCGAACTGGACGGCTATACCGCAGAATCCCGCGCCGGAGAGCTGCTGCTGGGGCTGGACATTCCTACAGAACAGCATTTCGGTCCGATGAGTGAAGTAGCACCCGGCTGGAAACTGCGGGTATTACTGGCTCAGGCACTGTTTGCCGACCCGGATATCATGCTGCTGGACGAACCAACCAACAACCTGGATATCAACACTATTCGCTGGCTGGAAGGGGTGCTCAACGAGCGTAACAGCACCATGATCATCATCTCCCACGACCGTCACTTCCTCAACTCGGTCTGCACCCATATGGCGGACCTGGATTACGGAGAACTGCGGGTTTATCCGGGCAACTATGACGACTACATGATCGCGTCAACAGCCCTGCAGGAGCGTCTGCAGTCAGACAATGCCAAGAAAAAAGCCCAGATTGCCGAGCTGCGCAGCTTTGTCAGCCGCTTCTCAGCAAACGCCTCCAAAGCGAAGCAAGCCACTTCCCGGGCACGACAGATTGAGAAAATCGAACTCAACGATATTAAGCCATCCAGCCGTCAGAGCCCCTATATCCGCTTTGACCAGGAGAAGAAACTGCACCGGTTGGCGCTGGAGGTTGAGGGGCTGGCCAAAGGCTATGGTGAAGCACCGCTGTTTAAAGATCTCAGCATGATGGTCGAAGTGGGTGAACGGATCGCTATTATCGGCCCCAACGGCATCGGTAAAACCACCCTGCTGAAAACGCTGCATGGCGACCTTGAAGCGGATAGTGGCTTGGTAAAATGGTCCGAAAACAGCAATATCGGTTATTACGCCCAGGATCACGCTCACGAGTTTGCTGATGAAATTAACCTGTTTGACTGGATGGCCCAGTGGACCAAATCCGGCTCTGATGAACAGGTCATCAGGGCTTCTCTGGGACGTATGCTGTTCTCACAAAATGAAATTAAGAAATCGGTGAAAGTCCTTTCCGGGGGTGAAAAAGGCCGGATGCTGCTGGGTAAACTAATTCTGCAACAACCCAACATCCTGCTGATGGACGAACCGACCAACCATATGGATATGGAATCGATCGAAGCCCTCAACCTGGCACTGGAAAACTTTGACGGCACGCTGATCTTTGTCAGCCACGACCGGGAGTTTGTCTCCTCTCTGGCCACCAGGATCATCGATATGCGTGAAGATGGACTGACAGACTTCCGCGGTGGCTACGAAGAATATCTGAAAAAGCAGGGCATTGCAGGCTAAGTATACCCCAGCAATAAACAAAAAAAGCCAGCAGCCGCTCTGCTGGCTTTTTTATGCCTGCAACCCGGTGTTACCAGCCGCATTACCACTACGGGTTGTTGCCTTAAGCTCGGGTGTATTACACTCACCGCGTTACTTGTTACAAACTGAGCTACACTGGTAGGGTCAACTGTTTGTAAATTCAGGTGATTTAGCTAAACGGCTGGATCAGTTTAATTATAAAGCCGCTGTGCCGGGGGGAATAGCTGCCCATAAAAGGATATAGATCATGATGCTACACAACACTCTCAGGCGTACCTGGATCGGCAGGATGGTTATCGCATTGATGCTTGTGATGAGTTTTCAAAGCGTAACCGCCAATGCCGCGATGGTTTCAACCGAGACCATTATCCAGACAGAACACCAGCAGTACACTAAAAGTGATCTGATACAGAAGCTGGAATCGGCCGAACTGCAACAACAGCTTGTCGATATGGGAGTTGATCCACAGGAACTTCAGCAACGGGTCGCCAGCCTGACACCGGATGAGATCAGCCAGTTGAACGCAAATCTGGCCTCGCAACCTGCCGGTGAAGGTATTCTGGGGTTAGTCGGCCTGGTGTTTGTGATTTTTGTCATTACCGATATGCTCTGTGCCACCGACCTGTTCAGCTTTGTTCACTGCATCAATCGCTAACAGGGCTGACACGCTGCTTAACCGGCTATCCACTCAGCTGTTTGCAGCACTGTTGCTGACCGCAATAGTGCTGCAAACCGGCTGTAGCAGTAATCAGAGACTAATCGACTCATTAACAGAGGACCCTGCTATCCAGGGGGTCACAGAGATCGATGGACTTGCCTATTTTCCACAGCAGGATGACCAGTGCGGCCCCGCTTCACTGGCAACCATGCTGGCCTATAACCAGATCACAACCACTCCGGAACAACTGCGCCCTTCCCTTTATATACCCAAAAAAGGGGGGACTCTGGCGGTTGAGATGGAAGCCAGGGCACGGCAGTTTAACCTGATCGTCTATCCTCTGAAGCCCGATGTGAGCGATATATTATTGGAGCTGGATGCCGGACACCCGGTACTGGTGATGCAAAATCTGGGGTTCAGCTGGCTACCCCAGTGGCATTTCGCGGTGGCTATCGGTTATGACCTGAATGCACAACAGATCCTGCTGCGCTCAGGCCCCGACAAACGCTATCCGACCGACCTCTCGCTGTTTGAAAAAACCTGGTCACGGGCAGACCACTGGGCCAGAGTAATACTGTCCCCCGACCAACTACCCGCAACCGCCACCCCGCTACGTTATACCGCCGCCGTCAATAAACTTGAGCAACTGGGTTCGCACACCCCAGCGCTGCAGCAAGCGGCAGCCCGGGCCTATCAGACCGCGTTAAAGCAGTGGCCCGACAACGCTACCGCACTGATGGGGCTGGGTAATATCGACTATGCGCGGAAACATTACCGCTCGGCTGCCGATTATTTCATCCGCTATATTAACCACAGCAATACACCCGCAGCAGGCTGGAATAATCTGGCTTACACGCTGATGCAAACAGGTTGCACAGCTGCCGCGATCGAATCGATCAGCTGTGCAGTGGCCATCGCACCGGATCAGCCAGCCTACCGCGACAGCCTCGATGAACTCAACAACCTCAGTGCTACACAGAATAGTAAGGCTAACTGTTCACTCCCCGCCTGTATCGCGTCGAAGTAAAAAATCCACACATGACTCCCAGTCTGAGACCGGAGCGGCAACGTTAGTGAACGTCTTCTCCCTCATTCAACCTCATTGATCACCTGAGATTCTAGCCATCGAGCTGAAAATTCATTAGCAGGCACCGGTCGGCCAAACAGATACCCCTGGCCAAAATCACAGCCAATATCGAGTAACATCTGTTTCTGTTCAGGCGTTTCCACACCTTCAGCAATGACTTTAATGTCCAGGGTATGCGCCATAACGATAATCGCTTCACACAGTACCAGGTCCTGAGACCCCGAAGTCAGATGGGAGACAAAACTCTGATCAATTTTAAGATAGTCGATATGAAACTGTTTCAGATAAGCGAGTGAAGAATACCCGGTACCGAAATCATCAAGCGCCACCTCGATCCCCTGATCACGAAACTGCAGCAGCTTATCTGCCACACCTCTGCCCGCCTCCATCAGCAAACTTTCGGTAATCTCGACACACAGGTTGGCCGCACCATTGTGCGTGAGGACATGACCAAACCAGTTGGGTTTGCTGCTATTGTCATCCTGATACTGCACCGGTGAAGTATTCACACTCACCTGCAGCTCGGTATTGAACCGTGCCTGCCAGATCGTCAACTGACGCACCACTTCAGCAAACACCCAGTTGCCAATATCCACAATCAGACCGGTCTCTTCCGCTAACGGAATAAAGTCCAGTGGTGAAACCTGTCCCCTGGGATGATTCCATCTCAGCAACGCTTCTGCCTTGACGACACGACCATTTTGCAGATCAAGAATCGGTTGGTAATAAACCTCAAACTGCTGCAGATCGAGCGCTTCACGCAACTCATTCAACAAACGACGGCGCTGCTGAGCCACGGCCTCCATTTCGGGGGTGAAATAGTGGAACCGGTTACGTCCCTCCTCCTTGGCTGCATACATGGCCTGGTCAGCATTTTTCATCAGTGCTTCCAGGGTCATCGCATCGCTGGGGTAAAGCGCAATACCGATACTCGCCGAGACAAAAGAGCGATTATCCTTAAGAATAAAAGGCTCACCCAACTGCCGTAATATATTTCCGGCTACCCGCTCAATCACAGACAGATCACCGATATTGCCCAGAATCACCAGAAACTCATCGCCCCCTAAACGGGCAACCGTATCGGTTTCCCGCACACAGGAGAGCAACCGTTTGGCAGCCCCCTGCAATAAAAGGTCACCATAGTCGTGTCCGAGTGTGTCATTCACCTCTTTAAAGCGGTCCAGGTCGATCATCATCACCGCGACCTGTTCGCCTTCCCTGTCGGCTTTTTTCATCATTTGTAACAGGCGATCTGTAAACGTACGCCGGTTGGGAAGATGGGTCAGAGAATCGTAATGCGCCATCCGGGTCAGTTCAGCCCGGGCACGTTTCTGTTCGATCAGATTGACATCGATACAGTACATCTCCTGCCTGTCATTTTCAGAGCGTAGCATGACATGGCTGGAGAACACCGGTACCAGACTGCCATCTTTATGTTGCAACTCCAATTCAGAGGCGGGGATCTCCTGGCCCTTTTCCAGCCAGTCATGATGTAGCTGAATCACCGTCTCACGCATCGCCTGAGGGATAATTAACGCCTCAAGAGGCTGACCCAGCGCCTCTTCCCGGCTATAACCGTAGAGCGTTTCACTGGCATCATTCCAGTAGATCACCTGGCGGTTCTCGTCATACCCCTGTACTGCGATAGCCGGGAGGCTCTCGATCAGTTCGCGGAAACGAGTTTCACTCTGACGTATCAGCATATCGGCCATCTTCTGATCGGTGATATCCAGCATCAACCCACGAAGCCAGCGGGGTTTTCCATCTTCAACCACCACATTGACCATATCCCGAAGCCAGACAATATCACCATTTGCCGTCAAAAAACGGTATTCAAACTCATGATCACGATGATCAGCGACCGCTTCGTCGCAAAAGCGAATCGCCCACTCCCGATCATCAGGATGGATATGGTCTTTCCAGAAATTGGGCTTAAACCAGGTGCCGATTGGATAACCCAACACCCTGACAACATTGTCACTGATATAGGTGTAAGTATAGGTATCATGATCCGCTTCCCAGACAATACCATTGGTCGTATCGACAAGGTTTTTAAAACGCTTTTCACTCTTGCGATGCGCCTCTTCAGAGCGATACAAACGGAAGTTCCAGTAGAGAATAAACAGCAATACCAATAAAACCAGTCCGCTGACTTTGAGTATTTTTTCCACCGCAATGCCATTCTGGGATACTGTAAGACCTGCCCAGTGCTCAAAGATCTGATTGCGTTCGTTCTCGGTGATGCTATTCAGCGCTTTCTCAATAATCCCTGACAGGATTGGATTGCCACGATAGACCCCAATGCGGAAATCACTCTGATAGTCCGTGTGGCCAGAAAAGCTCAGATTAAGTATCCCCTCCTGTTTCATTACAAACCCGGCAGCCGTCGCATCCCCCACAAAAGCAACAGCCTCCCCCTCTGCAACCATTCTGAGCGCATCCTGAATAGTGGCCGGATTGATAATAGTGATCTCAGGGTAATCACGCCGCAGCAACTCATTGGTAAAGTGCCCCTTATGGATCGCAACCCGTTTACCTTTCAACTTGTCCAGTGTTCCGATATACCCTTTAGATTGTTCACTGATAATCACGGCTGTGCTGGAAAGGTAGGGTTGGCTGAAATCAAGATATGTCTCTCGCTCTGCCGTTTTGACCATACAGGACATCAGATCAAACTCTCCATTCCGGGCGGCTTTTAACACCTCACCCCAGGAGTGTTTATCCGTAACGGGCACAAACGAAACACCAAGACGCTGTTCCAGCAGGGCAAAATAATCGGCTGATATACCGGTATAGTCACCGTTATTATCGACCCATTCGTAGGGGGCAAATGTGCGATCGATACCGAGTTTTAGCTGTGGGTGCTGCTGCAGCCAGGCGATCTCTGTGGCACTCAGGTTATCATCTCGCCAGGAAAATTCAGATGTGGCCGATTGCTGAGAAGATTCAGCCGCGTACGCTGAACCCCATACACTTTGAACCAGGCTCATAGCCAGACTGATAAATAAGATTAGCCAGGGGGCTATTCTGAACATCCATATCTCCAACAGCAAAAGCGTTCCAACCTGTAACCTGACACTCTCTATGAATCAGGTAAAGACAATCATTTAATACTCAATAGCTTAATATTTAACGGTTAAATTCCCGTTTAGCCACGTCGGGATCAGGATAGATTTTATCAACTCTAATTGCTTCCCTTCGCTTTAGCATAGATCTATTTGCCGAATAGTGGGCATTTTCAGGAGGATATATAAATTAAAAGCCAGCTTTCTGGCCGGCTTTTACAGGTTTTAAATATAAGCGCAAACACAAACCTTCAATCAGGTTATAAAACACCGCCGCACTTACAGCCCGGAAATATGCTCCGCAACATCCTGAATCGCAGCAGCATCGAGTTTATCAACCTGAACTTTCATCAACGCCTTCAGCGGACCGCCATAGGTACCCGCTTTATAACCATTCAGCGCATCGACAATCTGGCTTGAAGGCCATCCCTGAATCACCTGTGATTTCCCCATAGCCGACTTTTCAGCGGATGCACCATGACATTCAACACAGGCCTGAAAAACCTCAGCGCCACCAGCATGAACGACAGGCGCGGAGAATGCCATCGCACACAGAGCCAATACAATACCACCTGTTTTTTTCATCCGGGTCCCCTCCCATAAGTTATAACTCTATATTACTAAGGGTGTTCGACGTATTACAAAGCGCTCTGTCATCACTTTGAGAGGTGCAGTTCAGGTACTGTAGCGGTAGTTAACCGATGTGGAAAAAACGGTGTTCAGATCAGGGCATTCGCTGAGGCAGAAAATCTGGCGGATTTTCAGGGTATTATTCCGGTTCTTCCGGGTGAAAAAAACCAGCTCTGAGCGGCTGGTTTTCTGAAGACACGCCAGGCTTAATCGGTTTTTCGCTTTTTCAACGGAGCCATACCATCGTCGGAGACAATCTGTCGATTAGCAGCGCGGCGATTCTTGCGGTCCTGAGGCGCTTTAACAACCCGTTTGGGTCGTGCCTCAGTCGTTTTCTGTTGCTGCCTGGCAGGTTTTGCTGCAGGTGCCTCTTTTATCCCTTTAAAGCTTGCCGTTAAACCGGCCAGCTCACTGAACTTAACCGACTGTTGCAGAAAGCTTTCAACCCGCTTGAAGGCGTCCCAGTCTTTCGGCCCGATCAGTGACACAGCCAGACCTTTGGCTCCGGCCCGACCGGTACGGCCAATACGGTGCACATACTCTTCTGCCTGTTTAGGCATATCAAAGTTCACCACCAGCGACACCTGCAGCAGATCCAGCCCCCGGGACGCGACATCGGTGGTAATCAGCACCTGCTGCTGGCCGCGGCTGAAACTGTCCATGATTTTATTGCGATCGCTCTGACTCATCTCACCACTGAGAGCGGCAGTTTTCAGTCCCTTGCCCGACAGCAACAGTGACAGTCGCTCAGTATCGGCACGGGTGGCGGTAAAGATAATCACCTGCTGGTAGGTTTCAGTGTCGAGAATGCGTTCTAACACAGCCTGTTTATGATCCAGATGGTCAGTGAGATAAAAGCGCTTTTCGATATCAGCGTGTTCAGCATTAGCCGCCCCGATGGCGATCCGTTTAGGCGCTTTCAACAGCGTTTTAGCCATGCTGTTGACCTCTGCGTGTTCCAGGGTAGCGGAAAACATCAGCGTCTGCCGCAGACGATGACTGGCTGTCTGATTAATCCGGTTCAGCTGATCGGCAAACCCCAGATCCAGCATCCGGTCCGCTTCATCGAGAATCAATAGTTCCAGGCCATCGAGAAACAGAGAGCGTTCATCCAGATGGTTGACCAGTCGTCCGGGAGTTGCCACCACCACATGGGGATTTTTCGCCAGCGCTTTAGCCTGATCGTTGAAGTTTTCTCCCCCCAGCACCAGCGCCACCTTAAACGGAGAGCCGCTGATCAGACTGCGCAGCTGCCCGTAGACCTGTTTAGCCAGCTCCCGGGTCGGGGCCAGAATCAGCGCCCGTGGGTCCTTTTTGCTGAGGGCTTTCTGGCGCATCAAACGTTGCATGGTCGGCAACAGATAGGCCAGGGTTTTACCGGAGCCGGTCTTAGATGACGCGATCAGGTCATGCCCGGTGATCGCCGTTGGCACAGCCTGAGCCTGGATCTCAGTAGGCTCGGTGATCCCCTGATGCGCGAGGATAGTGCTAAGCCGGGGGTCGAGCCCCAGATCGGTAAAGTTTTCCGCGTTAGACAAAGTCTGCTCCGGTTATACTGAATTCATCGGAATATAGCTGGCAATCATAACAGAGATCAGGTCGCAACAATGACCCGGATCGCATCCAGTTTCAGCGAAGCGCTCTGCAGGTGATGCTCCAGTTCTGCCCGGGTGTGCGCCAGAAAATCGATCTCTTCCTGACGAATATTCGGGTTCACCGCAGCCAGTGCGCTAAGTCGTTCCTGCTCTGCACCCAGCAACCGGGCAACATTCTCTGTGGCTTGCGCCAGCATCGCCGGTTGTTGAGTATCCGCAATTGCTTCTACTCGCTCGACCATCTGACCGATCTCACTGCGGGTATGCTTGACAATATCCACCGCCTGGCGCCGCCCCACCCGCTCTGCCAGGTTGTTGATATGGGTCTCGGTCAGTATCGCGCTGAGATCTGTGCCATTGGTATCAACAACGATACGGCTCAGGGTCTGGGGCAGATAGCGCTGTACCTGAAGTTGTTTCGGAGCCGCACAGTGCAGCGTAAAGATCGCTTCCAACAACAGCGTACCGGGTTTCAGTGGCGGTAGTTTAATCGAGCAGACCGCCGTATTACCAAAGTCACCATTCACAACAATATCCATTGTGCCCATCACCAGCGGGTGTTCCCAGGTAAGGAACTGGATATCCTCCCGCCCCAACGCCAGCGCCCGGCTGTAGGTGGCCGTCATACCATCGGCAGGCAGACCCGGCAGGCTTTCATGATGCATATGATCGCCCGGGCTGAGAATAATACTCTGACTGCTATGCACCTGCTGTTCAACGCCAAACTGATCAAACATCCGCTCCATATAGCTGCTCAGTTCGATACTGTTACCGGTCACCTCCATGCTTTCGGCAATAGCAGCGGCTTTCACCGGGTTACAGGAGTTTAGTTCCAGCAACTGGTCACGCCCCTGTTGCAGTTGCTCCAGCAAACGATCTGCTTCAGCACGGGTACTGCTGATCAGCTGCTCGGTGTTCGCTTCGTCATACTCCTCAAACAGTGCCGGAATCAACTGATCGAGGAACTGATCGAACAATACCTGGCCTACCGGGCAGGCCCGTTCAAAACAGTTCAGGCCGCGATGGAACCAGTCCAGCAGGATAGCCTGTGCACTGAACTCATAATGGGGCACATGGATCTGAACATCATTGCGCTGACCAATCCGGTCAAGACGGCCGATGCGCTGTTCCAGCAGATCGGGGTTCAGCGGCAGATCAAACAGAACCAGATGACTGGCAAACTGGAAGTTACGCCCCTCACTGCCAATCTCAGAGCAGATCAGCACCTGAGCGCTCTCATCTTCATCGGCAAAGTAGGCGGCGGCACGGTCACGGTTAACCAGGCTCATCCCCTCATGGAACACCGAGGAACGAATCCCTTCATACAGACGCAGATGCTCTTCCAGCGATTTTGCAGTGTCTGCGTAGGCGCAGATCACCAGCGCTTTCTGGTCACGGTTCTGTTTCAGCCAGTCCACCAGCCACTCGACCCGGGGGTCGGCTTCCAGCCAGCGATCCGCCAGAATCAGCTCGGGATGCAGTCGCTCTTCAAGATCAGCCTGGGCCAGCAGTTGCTGTTCACTTTCAAGATAGAACTCGGGTTCCGGCAACGGATAACTGTGCAATACCCGCTTCGGAAAACCACTGACGCCATCACGGGTATTGCGGAATAGCACCCGACCGGTGCCATGATGATCGAGCAGACTGTCCACCGCATCCTGAATCGCCTGATCAAGAGAGTCATTTTCCAGCTCATCCTGCAGCTGCTGAGCGACCTCGTCCCCCAGATAGCTGCCCAGTTGAGTAAAGACTTCAGGGGCATCTTTCAGTTGCTCACGGGCATCTTCATCCAGCAACCGGGCCACCAGCTTACTTACCGGCTGATAGCCCTCCTCTTCGGCACGGAACTGTTGCAGACTGTAATACCGATCCGGGTCCAGCAGACGCAGCCGGGCAAAGTGACTATCAACCCCCAGCTGTTCCGGCGTAGCGGTTAACAGCAGCAACCCTTTAACTTCACGGGCCAGCGCTTCAATACAGATATATTCCGGACTGGACTCCTCTTCGGACCAGACCAGATGGTGCGCTTCATCTACCACCAGCATATCCCAGCCGGCATCCAGCGCCTGTACCAGACGGTCCGGGCTGGACTTGAGGAAGGATAAGTTACACAGCACCAGCTGTGCGGTTTCGAACGGATTAACGCCCTCGTCCGAAAGCTCCAATGCTTCACAGCGCAGCTCATCAAGAATAGTAAAACGCAGATTAAAGCGGCGCAGCATCTCCACCAGCCACTGATGTACCAGACTGTCGGGCACCACAATCAGCGCCCGGGACGCCTTACCGCTAATCAGCTGCTGATGCAGGATAAGCCCCGCTTCGATGGTTTTACCCAGACCGACTTCATCCGCCAGTAATACCCGCGGAGCAAACCGACGGGACACCTGATGAGCAATATAGAGCTGGTGAGGCAGCAGCTGCACCCGTGGCCCCAGCAGACCATAGCTTTCCGATTGCAGGTGGGCAAACTGATTTTTGAGCGTTTCCACCCGCAACTTAAACTGACTGATCTTATCCACCTGGCCGGCAAACAGTCGGTCGTGGGGCTTGCTGAAGTGCACCGCACTGTCGAGATCTCGCTCCTCCAGCACCAGCACCTCACCTCCGTCATCCTCCACCTGATAGACCATATAGCCATTCAGTTCCTGCTGGGCGGTAATGGTGACCTTAAGGCCTGCGGCATTGCGCACCTGTTCGCCCACCGGATAGACCACACGGCTCAGCGGCGCGTTATCGATAGCGTAAGTACGCTCCTCTTCAACGGCAGGAAACAGAATTTCAACGCGGCGGTTAGATACGCTGGTTACCAACCCCAGCCCCAGATTTGATTCGGTATTACTGATCCAGCGTTGGCCGGGAATAAATTCAGACAAAAGACAGCTCTCAAACAGGAAACGATATAAACAACACCGTGAAACACTATAGACGATAATCAAATTTATCGCCGGAAGTAACCGGTCAGCGCGGAATGATAGGCGTTGTGGCGGAGTACCTCAAGGCGCAATCACTCTCACCGGCTAATATAGGAAAATATTAATACAATCATCGCTATAAACAGACCAAACCAGTGTGCTGAAATATCCGCACTGGCAAAAATAATGTATGCTTGCGCCTTTAAACCTGTGAGTAATCTTCGATGTTCTTTATCGACCTAAATCTGGATCTGGAAATTCTGGGCCCACTGGCTGACAACAACTTTCTCAGCCCCCGCCCGATCCAGCAACAGGCTATCCCTGTGGCCATGGAGGGCTTCGATCTGCTGGCATCCGCCCCCACCGGAACAGGCAAAACACTGGCCTTTGTGCTGCCGGCTCTGCAGAAAGTATTCGACAAAGATCCTGACCACAGCAGCGCACCACAGATATTGATTCTGGCCCCAACCCGGGAGCTGGCAAAACAGATCTATCAGGTGATCGAACTTCAGACGCAACATAATCGCATTAAAAGCTGTCTGATCGTCGGCGGTGTCCCTTTTGGTATGCAAAAGAGCATGCTGGCTGAACCGATCGATATCATGATCGCCACACCGGGGCGACTGCTGGAGCTGAACGCACAGGAGTGGCTCGACCTGTCCCTGGTAGAGATGCTGATTATCGATGAAGCCGACCGGATGCTGGACCTGGGCTTTATCAATGAGATTAAGCAGATCGCCGATGTACTGCCCCTGCAGCGTCAGACATTGATGTTTTCCGCCACCCTGGAGGGTGAAAAGATCCAGCAGTTTGCGGCGGACCTGTTGAATGAAGATTCCCAGGTGATCGCAGTCGATCAGCCCCGCCATATACCTGAGAATATCGAACAGTTTGTCTATCGGGCTGACAACGAACAACACAAAGAGTACCTGCTGAAAGCGCTGATCCATCAGCCTCAGCTGAAACAGGGGATTATCTTCGTTAACAGCCGCAAGCAGGTGGAGCACTGGGTTAGCATCATCCGCAATGCTGGCATGCTCTGTTATGGACTGCACGGTGATATGCGTCAGAGTGAGCGGACCCAGCGGATCAAAGAGATGCGCCGCGGCCGGATCAAGATCATTATCGCCACCGACGTGGTCGGCCGTGGGCTGGACCTGCCGGATCTGACCCACGTTATCAACCTCTACCTGCCACTGAAAGCTGACAGTTACGTACACCGCTGTGGACGTTCAGGTCGTGATGGCGCCAAAGGTACCGTCTGGTCGATTGTTGAGCCCTTAGACTGGGCAACTCTGGGCCGGATCGAGCGCTTTATCGGCGAAAAACTCCCACGTACCACCTTCCCGGGTCTGGCACCGAAAAAGCCAGAGCCAGGCAAAGGCAGCGGCAAAGCAAAACCGAAGAAGCCCAAAGTTAAAAACAAGAAAGCGGTGGCTAAAGCCAACGCCAAAAAAGCCTCTTCACAGAAAAAATCACCGAAGAAACGGGTAGGTCGTGGACCCAAAGCGGGCCCTTCGCCCAGAAAAAGTGACTGATAGCAGGTTAAGCTGACCCATCGGGCCGCCACTATCCACAAGCCACCGACCGGTGGCTTTTCTTGTGCGCCACCTCTTTTGATTAAGCAACCACGGTTTCCTCATCAACCTCCCGGGAGATATGCTCCAGCATGGAGTCTATCTCGGTACGCTCAGCGTCATCGGCTCCCTCGGTCAGAGCCACCTGCAACATCGCATTGATCCGTTCCTTACGAAGAATAAACAGGTCACGCAGTGAATAGGTAATCACCAGACGCGCTTCGGGAAACTGTTTAACCAACACCCTGATCAGTTCGCCGGAACGTTTAGGTAAGGCCAGCACCATATGAATCGCCACATCCTGAGGTTTCAGGGATGACCCTTCCAGCGCAGTGCGAATCAGGATTGCGGGATCTTTAGGCTGCTGTCCCAGCGCCACCAGTAGCAGTTTAAGCTCGGGGTCACCAATCTCGGCAAGGTTATAGTTGAGCAGCGGTTCCAACACGGTCGAACCCACTGAGGCCCCCTGCATACTGACCTGATATTTTGAACTGCTCTCCAGCGTTTCGGTGCGCACAAACAATTTCCTGATCATCAGAAACACCACCACGAACAGATGCACCGCCACCAGGTAGTAATACAGCCAGATACTTGCAAACTGAGTCATCAGAGCTCCGGCAATAATCGGTCCTAAAACGCCACCACAGCCCAACAGGATCTGCATCATACTGGTGGCTGACATCGCCTCTTTCAGATCGATATGATCAAACACCTGGGTCACCGCCAGCGGAAATAACGCGACCCCTGACCCTCCCGAGATCAGGAACAGCACCACCAGCATCTCAATCGGCATCGGCATAAAGCTCTCAGCGATAATCAACAGATTACTGACCACCCCCATCGCCATCAGACCGGCCGCCACCAGGCGCTTATCATAGCGATCGGCCAGCCAGCCGACCGGGTACTGTGTGAGTAAACCACCCAACTGATAGGAGCCCAGCACCAGTGAAAGCCAGATTCCGGTAATACCGTGATCATAGGCATACAGCGAAATCAGCGAAACGCTGGCAGCACTGATCAGGCCAGCACAGAGACAGGACAGAGTACCCGAGGGTGAATATTGCCACAGCCTTTTTAGCGACATCGGCCGGGGCCGGCTGGGCAACTCGGGCAGGGGTAAACGACTCATCGACATAATAATCAACGAGATACAGAGAAACACGCCGATCAGTCCAAACAGCCGGGGATCATGTTCACTGGAGAGACTGAACAGAAACGGAGCCGAACCGAAACCGATGGCAAAACAGATCTGATACGTACCAAATACCTGCCCCCGGTTTCGCTTATCACTGAGCACATTTAACCAGCTCTCCAGTGTAATAAAACTGGTGACAAAGCAGAAACCGGCGACCATTCTGAGTCCGGCGGTAATCCAGATATCGATAAAATAGCTGTGGCACACCGAGACAATTGCCAGAGTGGCGGCCATTGAAGAAAACGCTCTGATATGTCCAACCCGCAGCACCGCCCGGGAGCCAAACAGTCCAGCCATAATGGCTCCAACAGCGAACATACTCATCGCCATACCAATATTGGCAGATTCAAAGCCCCCCTCTCTGAGACGAATCGGTAACATCACAAAAAACAGGTTATGACTCACCGCCACGGCAAAAATAGAGAAAAGAATCGGCTGAATCCGAATCAGAATATTGGATTGCATTGCGCTGAGGTCCTGAAAATCTACATTGAAGTCAACCGATCACGCCCCTCAAAAAGGGAATTGATCCGCACCTTTACAACGATACCGTCTTACACTTTTACCGCAAAGTATCTCCGACGAACAGCGATGATGTTCGTGTCAGCTGTTGCTAATCCGCTATATCCTGAACATCTTTCTCACATTGAACTAAGATTTACAGACTGGCCACACAGTTTCCAATAAGGCTGTCAGGCATTTTCTTAACGTTGGCAGATCAGGGAGGGGAAGCAAAATTATCTGTCCACAAATATCACTGCGCTGAGGGTTTTCAGCCTGTTATCAGACGTCAGAGGCTCCGGCACAATCCTCAAATTACAATAATGGAGCAATCGTTATGGATATCAATGTGGCAATTTCACAGAAACCTCCTGTGCTCTTAGATCTGAAAGCTTCGCTGGAACTGGCGGTAAGTACGATCGAAGAGGTCGCTAAACAGGGGTCGCAGTTATTGGTGTTTCCCGAAGCATTTCTGCCGGGCTATCCCACCTGGATATGGCGCCTGAGGCCCGGCGGAGATATCGCTCTGGGCAATCAGATCCATTTTCAGCTTCGCAACCATTCAGTCAATATCGCCAAAGGAGATCTTAACCCGGTCTGCGAGGCCGCTGCTAAACATAACATGGTTGTGGTGATGGGCATGAACGAGATCGACTCAGAGTTCAGCGGCTCTACCCTGTTCAATACTGTTGTGGTCATAGGCAGTGATGGCTCCCTGCTTAACCGGCACCGCAAAATAATGCCAACTAACCCGGAAAGGATGGTGTGGGGATTTGGTGATGCCAGCGGACTGCGGGTGGTTGATACACCGGTGGGACGCATCGGCTGCCTGATCTGCTGGGAAAACTATATGCCACTGGCACGCTACGCACTGTATGCCCAGGATATCGACATCTATATCGCGCCCACCTGGGACAGCGGTGACACCTGGATCGCCTCCATGAATCATATCGCCCGCGAAGGTGGCTGCTGGGTACTGAGTACCGCAACGGCGATACAGGGCAGCGATATCCCCGCCTCATTTCCCGAACGTGATCGACTGTTCACGGATGACGAGTGGATCAACCCTGGGGATGCTGTGGTGGTTAAACCCTTTGGCGGCGTGGTAGCAGGCCCTCTGCACCGGGAAAAAGGGGTGTTATACGCCACTATCGATACCGATGCAGCAAGGGATTCCCGTAAGGCTCTGGATGTTGCCGGACATTATCACCGGCCGGATATCTTCCATCTGGCGATCAATCGCACCGCGATGCCACCGGTAACGTTCAGTGATGCGAAGAACTAAACACCCCTGGCTTCTGTAACAAAAAACCCGGCAACCAGTGCCGGGTTTTATTATCTGAGGCTGAATCAGGCCGCCTGAACCGTTTCAATACCGGTTCGGCTGAAAGCGGTCAGCATCGCCTGCAATGCAGCGGCGGAAGTATCTTCTGCCACGGCGACCGCGCAATACTCCTCACCATTGATCTGAACCGCTATCGACGCCTGCGCATTGGCATCGGTTCCGCCACTGAGGGCATGCTGATCGAAGTGAATCACCTCGATACTGCAACCATATTGGGTTGTCAGGGCAGCGCACAGTGCCTCCAGTGCACCCGCCCCCTCTCCGGACATCTGCTGCTCACCGATTTTGAAGCTGGCACTGACACGGTGCCCCTCGGTATGCAGATCATAGTCATGCAACTGCCACGCTTCAGACACCGAGATAAAGTGTTCATCAAACAGACGCTTGATATTGGTCGGTGAAACCTCAACCCCGCTCTGCTCTGCCGCCCCCTGCACCACCCGGCTCAATGGAAAGTGCATCCATTTTGGCAGGCTGATGTCATAATCGCGTTCCAGTACCAGCGCCACTCCGCCTTTACCGCTCTGGGAGTTAATGCGCACTACCGCCTCATATTCCCGACCTATATCCCGGGGATCGATCGGCAGATAGGCCACATCCCAGTGCTGTTTTTTATGTTCGGTGTGGTAGTTAACCGATTTGCGGATCGCATCCTGATGACTGCCAGAAAACGCGGTATACACCAGCTCTCCCGCCCAGGGATGCCGCACCCCCACCGGAATACCTGTACAGCTTTCCACCACCTCGTTGATCTCCATAATGTCGGAGAAATCCAGCTTTGGATCAACGCCCTGGGAGTAAAGATTCATCCCCATGGTAATCACATCCATATTACCGGTGCGTTCACCGTTCCCCATCAAAGTGCCTTCAATACGGTCAGCACCGGCCAGCACACCCAATTCTGCGGCGGCAACCGCACAGCCCCGGTCATTATGGGTATGCAGACTAATACGGACATATTTGCGGTTAACCAGATGACGGCAGAAATACTCAACCTGATCGGCAAAGCGGTTCGGGGTAGACATCTCTACAGTGGCTGGCAGGTTGATAATAATGTCGCGTCCACTTTCCGGTTGCCACTGTTCGATCACCGCATCACAGACCTCAATGGCGTAATCCATCTCAGTGCCACTAAAACTTTCCGGGGAGTACTGGAACGACCACTCCGTATCGGGATGCTGCTGGGCATACTGCTGCACCCACTTAGCCCCCTGCACCGCAATCGCCTTAATCCCCTCACGGGACTGACCAAATACCTGCTCCCGCTGTACGGTAGAGGTGGAGTTATACACATGGATGACCGCTTTTTTCACCCCTGACATCGCTTCATAAGTGCGTTTAATCAGCTCTTCACGGGCCTGGGTCAATACCTGAATGGTGACATCATCAGGAATCCGCTGCTCATCCACCAGCTTACGAACAAAATCAAAATCGGGTTTAGAGGCTGAAGGAAAGCCCACTTCAATCTCTTTAAAGCCCAGTTTAACCAGCAGCTCGAATAGTCGCGTTTTCTGCTCAACACTCATCGGATTCACCAGCGCCTGATTGCCGTCCCGAAGATCTACACTGCACCAGTCGGGCGCCTGTGTTAGGGTCTTGTCTGGCCAGGTACGGTCGGTCAAACGGATCGGTTCAAATGCACTGTATTTTCGATAGTCGAACATAGCGTGTTCCTGCTGGGTATCTGCCGGTGGCAGTTCTCTGATTTATAAATGGTTGTTGAGTTGAAATCCCGCGCGGAAAAGCGCGGGACCAAACTTGTATATCGCATACTTGTGGTACACATAGATCAGCCAGGTAGACTGGCGCTTCAACCTGGTTAGACACTTGTGGTGTTGTCACCCACATCCGTTGATAACGTAATGCTTTGGAGGCTCTCGGCAAATATTTATCGCTGCAGCAATCAATAGAGCAAAGTTTAAAGTGTTTGTTACGCAATAACCGTTCTAATTACGGAACTTTTCATTTATTTGCGCAATTAATATTAACAATTTACACTAAGCATACCGATATAATTGCGCAGAGCAGTAAAACCATGAAATCAAACCATCCTCTCGACCGCTTTGACTTGAAAATCTTGCGCGAGCTACAGCGTGACGGCGGGCTTTCAAATCAGGATCTTGCGGAAAAAGTAGGCCTGACCGCTGCGCCCTGCTCCCGACGGGTAAAGGCATTGGAAGAGGCCGGTATTATCAGGGACAGGGTGGTACGAATCGATGAGCGCGCGGTAGATCTGAATCTGATCGCAATTCTGCATATCAGTATGGATAAACATATCCCGGAACGGTTCGAGGCCTTCGAAACCACTATCAGCAGTTTTCCCGAAGTCATGGAGTGCTATCTGATTACCGGCCATGATGCAGATTATCAGTTAAAGGTTGCAGTGCCGGATATGGATCGCTACCACGATATCCTGCTGGGAAAGATCACCCGGATTCAGGGGGTCACCGGCGTTAAGTCAGCATTTATCATGCGAAAAATCGTTGATACCACCGCCGTTCCTCTCAACTATATTAACGGCTAGTTAAGACAGGAAAATCAGCCCCCTCCCAGGGATATCTCCCCCGGCCCGCAAGCCCAACAGGTGTTTGAAAAGCGATTGCATTAGGGAGTTATCGCCGTATAATCAGGCCCTGATTTTAAAATATACGCACTCAGGGATGAGCACTAATGACACGTTATGCACTCGCATTTGTTCTGCTTTTACTCATCGGATGCAGCGGCGCTAACCGCCCCATGCAGCTTTCCGATACACCCACCACTCCCTCCCGCTGTTTTGGCCATGATATCTGTACCGCATCGACTGCCATAGTGAGAGATGAGCAACACCTTAAAATTGTTGTCAGTGGTATCTATCACCCCATAAAGGCAGCCAATATCTGGATCGACGGCACCACGTATCCACTTCAGCTCAGCCAGTCGCGAACAGTGTATAATAAGACTCTGACAGGCCTGCGCGCCTCTGTTCACCGCTTCAGCATCCCTCCGGGCATCAGAAATAAACTGCAGCAGGGTGTGCGGGTTAAACTGTACACCGATCTGCAGAGTTACTCACTGAGCCACACGCTGAAACGGCCTGGCTACACTGACACTCAGTGGCACACCCTGCTGGCAGCCGTAGAACCAGAGCACAGCCCAAACTGAGATAATAATGCTAATGTACACCTGACCCGAACCGCTCTGAAGCGCACAATTTATTCAGCATCTCCCCTCTCACACCTGAAAAGCAATAGGCTGCAATCATTGCAGCCTGATGTTTCCCCGTTATAATCAACAGTCAACAACTCCACATCTATTTCAGGAAGAGATACCCCCATGAAGTACCTGCTTACATTCTGCCTGGTTTTACTTAGTGGCTGCACTAGTCTGGCCCAGCAATATAATCTACCAGATCATCTCTATGATGAGGTGATTCATCCACTCAGCTGTAACCAATATGAAGTGTGCAGCGCACTCTATATTGACTACAACCGCCCTAAAACGCTGAAAATAGCTGTCAGTGGTGAATATCATCCTATCATCGGCGCGACTTTGTGGATTGATAATACAGCCTATAAGCTGACACCCACCGAAAGTTATACCCGCCATGGTGTGACAGTGTCTGGCAAGCGGATTGCGATGCGTCCTTTCATCTCAGAAACACCGCTAAAAGCACTGCTGAAGCAGGCGACCAAAGTCACTCTGGAAAGCAATCAGCAGAGCTTCTCCATAACGACAGTAATGAAAGAAAAAGGGTATATTCACCCTGAGTGGCGTGCCCTGCTGGCAGGACTGGATTGAGTACTGACCGCTCAACCATATCTTGACGTCAAGAAGATGGGCAGTTCAGCAGCTGTTGAACCGCCCCTCTGTGAAATCAGAGCAAGCTGATAAAACCGTTGAACTTACCGGTCTACACACCCTCTGCCGCGACACGGTGCAGTAGTCTCTCGTACAGCGGTGCCATATTATCCCAGCTCAGAGCCGATATATCCGGTGCAGAGAGTACCTGTCCGGCACACTTCAATCCGGCTAAGCGGATAACACTGTCCACCAGGCTTTGAGTCTCACCTTCACCGCTACAATAACAGCAGCTTGCCGGTAACAGTTGCGGATAAGCCAGCCGCCCGGGCACCAACGGCATCGCTCCTGCGGCAACCCCTTCCAGAACCGCGATCCCCTGAAAGTCATGCAACGCCGTTGAGAGAACAACATCTGCCTGCTGCAGCAAACGACGATACTCTGCAACCGACTCAACATATCCCCAATGCCCCAGCCGATCACCCAGCACAGCCCTGAGTTCCTGAAACGCTTCAGGCACACGGCGAAACTGCTGACCGACAAGGTCCAGTCTGAAATCGACTCCGGCTTCACACAGTTGCCGGGCAGCCCTGAGCAGTAACTCTGGCCCTTTATCGAACTCCCAACGATGATTCCAGATCAGCCGGAGCGGCCCGGGTTGTGGGGCATGGGGCAGAAAAACGGATTGCGGCAATGGCACCGGCAACACAGAAGAGCGTCGCTCCAACTGCTCAATCACACCCACCGGGATCTGGTCGGGAAGCTTTTTTAGCAATCGACGACAGCCGTCGATAAAGGTATCGCGATTATAGTCGGTATTGAAGCAGATAAGGTCCGCCGCTAAAGCGGTATAAAGGTTAAGTATCTTCGGTTCAACATTGCCATACTCCCGGCCAGATTCGGGATAGGCAAACTGATTTTCATGAAAATAGACCAGCGTTGGTATACCCGCCAGATGAGGCACAAAGCCGCGCAACGCTGAAAGGTCGGTCATTGAGGTGGCAATCAGCAGGTCATAGTCCTGCTCAAGACACTCACGCTCACTGAATGCCCAACTGAGACTATTACCCCGTATGCGCCAGGAAAAATAACGCGGCGGCAGGGTCAGAACGGTCCATTGGTGTTGCCCAAGATTATCGACCAGCCCGCGATGCCAGTAGGCATGACTGGCAGCATCATAGGCGGACAGCAGGAGTATCTTCATAATGCTCTATTGCGCATACAGAGAGCGATAACTTCGAATCCAGGCTTCACTTGCCAGGGCCCCTGGAAGCCGCTGCTTCAATGTCCTCAAAGCGTCGGCTTTGCTGACAAAACTTTCTTTCAGCAACACCACATAATCGTGCTTGGCAAGGTTAACAGTATGGGCAATTCGCGGGATATGGTAATCGCTGATAAAACGAATACTGCTCTCCAGACTGGTCAGCCGTGCAAGCTGCACCACAAAAAGGCCCGCCGGTTGCGCTTTCAGCCAGTTAATATCCCGCAGCGATGGTTCAGCATCCGCCTGAACCGCTGATGCAGGCCCAGGGGTATCAGCCCGCTCCGCTTCTGCCTGCCCGGTGGACTGATCTGAGTGATTCAGTGAAATACGATTGTTGCGCGGGCGGGACACAGCTGTCCCAGCCTGTTGCATCGCGGCTAAAATCTTGTCATACAGCACCTGGGTTTTCGGATTACCCAGTTCGATACTGGCGTCAGCATAGGCCAGCGCCTGCAGCAGATCCTGCGGCACCACCCGTCCTTGGGAGTAGATCAGTGCCAGATTATGAGCCGCATAAGCGTTACCCGAATACACCGCTTGTCGGTACCACTCGATGGCGCTGCCGGGGTCAAAGTCAATCAACAAAACGCCCAGTGCCAGTTGCGCTTTATCATTCCCCGCAGCGGCAGACTGCTCTATCCAGGGACGGGCGGCAGCGGGATCTTTTGCCACTCCCTCGCCCTGCAATAACATCAAACCGGTTTTTAACTGACTGTCCGACAGGCCCGCTTCTGCTGAACGCTGGTAGAGAGTAAAGGCCTGATGGATATCCTGGGGTACCCCTTCACCCTTTTCATACAACAGCGCCAGATTACGCATCGCTTTAGCATTGCCCAGCTCAGCCGACTGCGTGTAATAGTTGATACTCTGCTGCAGATCGATCTCAGTGCCTTTGCCTTTCTGATAGGCTATCGCCAGGTTATAAGCCGCTTCAGCATGATCACCTGCAGCTGAGATCGTCAGCCACTCGACCACCTTTTGCCAGTCAGGCGTACCACTCTCCACCCCAAGCGCATAGAGACGGGCAAGGATAAAAGCGGCCTGAGGATCCCCCACCTGAGCCAGAGGCAGGCAGCTATGGTAGGCCTGCATCACTTTCCCTTCGCTATACGCCTGCTGGCACTGCTGCATCTGCGATGCGTACACCCCACTACCCAACAGTGTTATAACGGCCGCAATGGTAAGCCTTAATCCCTTGAGCATTGTTGATCCTTTACCACAATGTTTCTGCTTGTTCATTCAATCCGATTAACACACCGCCAGATCGCCCAAAACGCGACGGGATTAATCCACCGGTTTATAAGCGGAGAGAATCGCCCGATAGGTGCGATACCAGACCATATCAGACAGTTTTTCAGGCAACTTCCCGGCGGCAATTGCCCGGGCACCACTCAGGGATGCACTCGATTCGGCATAGAGCACCACATACATATTCCCGGCAGCAGTCACAGCTCTGAAGTAGTTAGCTTTGCCATCCAGTTGATTTTTTTTCAGAAACACTCTGACCGAATCTTCACTACTCAGTTGTACCAGCTGCAACACATAATGCCCTTCAGGCTGCGACTTCAGCCAGGAAAAATCGTGGCGACCAATAACCGCCTGCGGGCTTGTTTCACCGTCTGTCTGCTCAACCGCACTACTATCGGCACTGACGCCAGTAACCTGATCATCCTCAGCAACCTGCACCTGTTCTGAGGTAGTCACCGATACCGCTGTGGTTAACTGAGTATTTCCGGCATCTGACTCTGCCTGAGTCTGAGTCTGTTCCGCGATGCCCCTGGATTCCATTTCAGTGTCTGTCTGCTCAACCGCACTACTATCAGCACTGATATCAGCACTGACGACAGTATCCTGATCATCCTCAGCAACCGGCGCCTGTTCTGAGGTAGTCACCGATACCGCTGTGGTTAACTGAGTATTTCCGGCATCTGACTCTGCCTGAGTCTGAGTCTGTTCCGCGATGCGCCGGGATTCTGTTTCAGTGTCTGTCTTCTCAACCGCACTACTATCGGAACTGATATCGGCACTACTATCAGCACTGACGACAGTATCCTGATCTTCCTCAGCAACCGGCGCCTGTTCTGAGGTAGTCACCGATACCGCTGTGGTTAACTGAGTATTTCCGGCATCTGACTCAGACTGTGCTGCGATGCGCCGGGACTCCTCGAGCGCCATCTGCTGGCGCAGGCTTTCGACCAGATCAACAGCCGCTTCATAGTTCAGCCGTTCACTCTCTTTTGCGTGATGCAAAGCCTTATCCAGATCCATCTCTTCAGCACCAGCTGGCTCCCGGTAGAGCAACGCCAGTTGGTAATCGGCAAAACCACTGCCCTGCTCTGCAGCACGCTGATACAAAGTCATCGCTCGCTGCGGATCCGTCTGTTTTAGCAGCGTTGCCAGTGTAATCTGCGCACTCAGATCACCCTTTTCGACCGCTAGCTCCAGCCAGTGGCGCGCCTGGGTGAAATCCTGAGGTGTCCCGCTCCCTTTAAGATAACTGATACCAGTCTTTACCTGACTGGCCAGATGCCCCTGCTTAGCCCCTTTAAGATACCAGCTAAAAGCAGTTTCCAGACTCTTGGGGACGACATCACCCCGCTCGTAAAGCTTCGCCAGGTTATAACAGCCGGGCCCATACCCCCACTCAGCAGAACGGGTCAGCCACTGCAATGCCAGATGCAGATCCGGTGAGCTTCCTTCGAACCCCTGACTGTAGAGATTGGAGAGAATGAAGCTGGCTTCACCATCCCCCTTTGCTGCCTGTGGCAGGCAACGCTGTAGCGCTGCGCGGGTTTGTTTATTTTCATAGAGTGTTCGACAGCTCAGATCTTCAGCCTGCGCCAAAGAACTCCAGATAAGTGAAACACTCAGGAGATAGAAAACAGTTCGGGCCATAGTTTGTCCGTAACAACAGTAACAAAGTCATTAATATATACAGAGGGGGCCTTAGGAGCCCTGCGTTGGCTATACCAGAATCCCGCATTGATCAGGATTCTGGTGGCACGTATAACTCCTGCAAGCGCCTGAATTTCCGAATCCAGTGGCTCTTTCGGGCAGACTCCGGAATCTCCGCTACCGCCTGTTCAGCCTCCGGTATGGTTTTATAGTCACCATAGATCAGCACATAAAACAGCCCCGCTTCACGCTGAGTACGAAAATATCTGACACTATCCGGCAGGTTATGCTTCTTAATATACTTGAGCATCCCTGCTTCATCGGTGCCATACCGTAGCTGAATGGTAAAATTGGGTGGGAACTGGTCCATCACCCAGCCATCCGCCAGCGCATAGGGGTTATCCGGATGCCATTCAACCGGTTGCGGTTGCGTCAGAGACTGGTCTTCAGTGTCAGGCAGTGCGTCAGCTGCGTTAACCTCCTGAGAAAGCTCTGTAGCAGACGGGGCCGGCTGCGTCGCAGCCAACTCCGGTGATGCCGTTTCAGATGCAGTTACGCTCTCTTGTGAAGACTCTCCGGCCTCGGGCGGCACTGCAGCTGCTTCGGGTCCCGCTACAACCTCGGATTCGGGTAACACACCATCAACCGAGAGCGTTGCCAGCAACAGCTGCTGTTCCCCTGAGCCATTTTCGGGGACCGACTCACGTATCAGCCGCGTTAACTGCTGTTTCTCTGCCTGAAGTTCAACCACTTTTTGCTGTTCTGTTTCAAGACGAATCAGATTTAACAGGGACTCGGCTTCACTGTTTCCGGCATCAACTGCCTGCTGCGCTAACTCGGCAGCTTTCTCATGATCAGCCTCAACCCCCTGGCCGGCATAGTACACCAGAGCCAGGTTTTGCAGCGCCAGGCTGTTACCCTGCTTAGCCGAGCGTTGATACCAGATCAGACTTTCGGCCGGATCGATCTCAGCGAGAATCACCCCCATCGCCACCTGGGCATTACTATTACCCGCTTCCGCTGCCTTTCTGATCCAGTGTTGCGCCGATGCCCGGTTAGCCGTTACGCCACGCCCTTCCAGCAACATAGTGCCTACCTTAAGCTGAGCACTGACCAGTCCCTGCTGAGCTGCTTTCAGATACCACTGATAAGCCCGCGACTGGTCTTTCTCCCCGGCAGCACCGGTTTCAAACATGGCCGCCAGCAACTTTTGCGCCTTCGCATGTTGCGCCAGTGCCGCCTGCTGATACCAGTGTCGCGCCTGGCTATTACTCTGGGCAACCCCCTGCCCCAGTTGATAGGCCAGACCCAGACGATAAGCCGATTCGGGATGACCTTTTTCTGCGGCAACCTTATCCCAGAAGAGCCCACGCTGATCATCTTCATCAGTACCCAGCGCCTGATAATACATAGTCGCTAACAGAAAGGCGGCTTTCGCGTCTCCCAGTTCAGCGAACTCCTGACACTGCCCCCGGGCACTCTGATAATCGGCAGTGGAAAAAAGCTGATAACATGCATTGGTGTCCTGCCCACCGGCAAACGAAACAGAGGAAAGTAGCAGTGCAGAACCCGCGCCAAGCAGTACGGGTAAATGAGCCATCCGGCTCAATGATATTGACTTCGATCTTATTAACATAGTCCCTACCGCAATTCTGAAGCGCTTTATAGAAGCCGCTTCATAGCATTTGTACTGCTTAACTCCCCCCCGGAGCTAAACAGAAAACTGGCGACCATAACAATCCTCTGTTGGGAGCCATTTCCAGCCAGTCTTTATCATATACTGACGGTACCGAACAGGCGGGCACAAAAGGTAACGATACCGGCCTGCAAGCAAAGTACGGGGAGCCACCGCTCCCAACGACAATTTAACAAATTGTCGGCTGATGAATAAGTGATATTACTCACTATTTAGCTTAAAAACGAAAAAACCGGCATCAAAAGCCGGTTTTATTATTACAGTTGAGATATCTCACTACGGGAGCTACGCCAAAGCCCCCGACGGAATCTCCCTGCGGGAGCGGCTGTAGATGAACAGTGCCAGAAATACCAGCAACCCCAGACTACACATCCACCATTCACCGTGGGGCCATAGCATCACCCCACCGGCAACACCCGAGATCAGTCTTAACAGAGGGTTAAGCGGACTCTCAAGATATCCCTCCATAAAGCCAACCAGCGCATAGATACCGAAAATTGAGAAGAAGAAAATACTCAACACCTCAGCGGTAGTACCACCAATAAAATTGGTATAGGCAAACAGCAACGGCACAATATAAAGTCCCTTAGCGATCTTCCAGGCAGTAAAACCGGTTGCCATCGGCGGCGTTTTTGCAATCGCAGCAGCCGCAAAAGCGGTCAGGCAGACCGGTGGCGTGACATTGGAGTCCTGAGACAACCAGAAGATAATCATATGGGCAGACAACAAGATCATAGTCAGATGCGCCGGATCGATCGCCTGTTCCAGCAGTTGGCCTTTAAAGTCGCCGGGCACCAGTGCTAGTAACTGTTGCGCATCTACCTTGCTCATCGGTTCAGCCAATAGCGCCGCTTTATCTGCATCGACCAGCAGGAAGATGGTTCGGGCAACTTCCGGCAGCGTCCCATTGACCATCATATCCACCAGTTGCATCTCCGCAATCAGGTTATACAGTGCTGGCGCTGACAGGGTAGCCAGGACAATATAGGCCGCCGTTACCGGCAATCCCATCCCCAGAATCAGAGACGCCAGGGCCACCAGCAGCAGGGTAATCAGCAGACTGCCTCCGGCCCACTCGGCCACCATCAGAGAGAAGGTGTTACCGATACCGGTCATCGCCACGACGTTGACCACCAGTCCCACAGCGATCAACAGCATCGCCGTTGTGGCCATATTTTTGGAACCCTGCGCCAGAGCATCAAAGACATCCCTGACACCCATCGGATGTTTTGACAACCAGGATGAAACCACCACCGAGATAATGGAGATACCCGCGGCGTAGGTAGGTGTAAAACCATAGATCAGCAGACCCACCAGAACCACCAGTGGCAACAGATAGTGCCAGCCATCCCGGAACACCTCCCCAATGGGACGGGTATCCAGCTCAACCGCCTGCGCCTGACTACGCATCGCCTCAACCCGGACAAAAAAGCCCACCGAGAGGAAGTACAACAGTGCCGGCAGTGCCGCCACGGCGATCACATCCACATAAGGGATCTGCGTATAGGAGGCCATAATAAAAGCCCCTGCCCCCATCACTGGCGGCATCAGTTGCCCCCCGGTAGAAGCTGCCGCTTCGACACCTGCTGCAAAGCGGGCGGGAAAGCCTGCCTTCTGCATCAGAGGGATAGTGATTACCCCGGTGGATACTGTATTCGCCACCGAGGAGCCTGATACCGAGCCCATCAGGCCTGAGCCCAGCACCGCAACGAATCCGGGGCCGCCTATCATACGGCCGGCCGCACAGCGGGACAGTTCGATAATAAAATCACCGGCACCGGACTTCACCAGAAAGGCACCAAAGAGAATAAACATGAACACATAGGTCCAGGATATCCGGGCGATCTGACCAAACATCCCCTCTGAAGAGAAGTAACTGCGATACAACAGTGTTTCCAGACTCAGGCCCGGGAAACCGAAGATCCCATCAATATATTGCCCCCACCAGAAAACATAGGTCAGGGCTACCAGAATCATGCAGGGAATGAACCAGCCAGTGGTCCGGCGCGCCATCTCCAGCGCAATAAAGATGGCACACAGCGAGAAGACCCAGTCGAGATCATCAAACTTAACGCCCCGGGCGTAGAGGGCATCTTCGAAACCGATCAGATAGAGGGTACAGGCGATCGCAGCACACCCCAGCAGGATATCGAGTATCAGCGTAATACGACGCCCGGCACTGGTGTTACAGCGCATCATCGGCACCATCAGCGCACATAACAGAGCAAAACCACCAAAATGGATGGCAGACACCCACAGCTCTGACACCGTGCTGAGCGTGTTAAAGTAGATGTGCACCAGGGCAAAGGCAACGCCCGCCCAGTAAATAAAGCGTCCTGTAAGCGAGTGTTCCGGACGCTGCAACAGCTCCAGACTCTTCAGCTTTGCAGCGGTTTCCTGATCGGTATTAGTATCAATAGAACTCATAGCGGTATTCCGTTGACAATAAAGGTAGAACGTAAGAGATCGGGGGCGTTGGCCGCCCCCGGGGGATCACTGAACTGATCAGCAATAGGGATCACTCAGCAATCAGGTGCTCAGGAATAGTCAGACCCGCTTCTCTGTAATAACGGGCGGCACCAGGGTGCAAAGGAAGTGGTAAACCAGCAATGGCTTTTTCCAGCGCCATCGCTTTAGTCGCTTTGTGAATACCGTTCAGGAATGGCAGGTTTTCATAGATAGTTTTCGTCAGCAGATAAACATCTTCCTCTGACAGATCATCACGGACCGCCAGGAAGTTAGGCTGAGCCATGGTATTGATATCTTTTACCTGACCCGGATAGGTGTTCGCCGGAATCACATAACGGGTCCATAATTTATAGCTACCGTTGGCTTTTTTGATCTGCTCATCGGTAAAGTCCAGCACGGTCATATCGCTGCCCAGGGACGCATAAGCCCGGGTAATCGCAGAAGTAGGCACACCGGATGGGATATTCATCCCTTCAATGGTGCCGTTCTGCAGCGCATCGGCACTGGGACCGTAGCCCATATGGGCCATATCCATGCTATCTGCATCGATGCCCAGGCCTTTCAGAATCTGCAGACCAGATCCCTCTGTGCCGGAATTTTTCTTACCGATGGAGAATTTTTTCCCCTTCAGACCGTTAAGATCATCAACGGTGCCGGTTTTCGCCAGATCAGACTTAACCACAAACTGTTCAACGTTCTGCCACAACATAGAAACCGAACGCAGGTTTTTCTTCGGACCGGTTGAGGCAAATGCCCCCTCACCACTCCAGGCCCAGGCGCCATAGAGTCCCTGCAGAATCGCAAACTGAGCCTCATTTTCGCTGAGCAACTTAATATTTTCACCGGACCCGGCAGAGTTAATAGCAGAGAGAGACACCTTATATTTAGGTTCAAGCTTTACTTTTGTCAGAGTTGCCAGAGCCACACCGACCGGGTAGTAGGTTCCACCGGTCGAAGCGGTCGCAAGAATATAGGAGCGATTCTCTTCTGCCTGCGCGATCGATGCGCCACCCAGAGCAGCACTCAGCGTGACAGCCAGACCCAGGCCTTTGATCAGAGTTCGTTTACTACTTTGCATGTTCAATTCCTTCTCTCGGGATTTATTGTTAGTGTCCATCGTATAAAGCAATGCTGATGCCAAGCCCAACAAAAATTTACAAATCATTGATAATAAATAGTTTTTATTATTCTCCTCTTCGATATTCAGAGATAATAAGCAAAAAACTGCCGATTACCCATAGAACAGATAAGCAGGATCTTGCCTATAAATGGCTTCACTCCCCCGCTTAAGACAGATAATGTCGCACGCAGAGATAAGTAAAATTAAAGTAAAGCAGAGTTTTTCAGAAATGCAGGGAGAATGAGCAACTTTTTGCCTATTCTCCCGCTGAGTCGATGAATTGCGAACGGTCGATCTGATATTTAACCATTTTCTGGTTCAGTGTACGGCGTGGCAGGTCCAGCATCTCCATCACCGCTTTGATATTGCCCTTGTGCTGCTGCAATGCATCGCAGATCACTTTATATTCAAAATTTGCCACCTGCGCGGCCAGCGGCAGAGCGCTCTCCAGCCGCTGATTGTTAAGCGGTTCGATAGCTGTTTCCGGGTAGATCAGATCGGCCACCGGCAACATATCATCCAGGGCATAACGCACCGCGATGTTCTTCAGTTCCCGGACATTCCCCGGCCAGGCATATTGCTGCAGATTGGTCAGATCCTGTCGGGTAATTCTACGCAGATCCCGGCCGTGCTGGGTGGCAGCCTGACGGGCATAATATTCAAACAGCAGCGGGATATCTTCGATACGTTCACGTAACGGTGAGAGGTAGAGGCAGGACACATTAAGCCGGTAGTAGAGATCCTGGCGAAAGTTTTCCTCTACAGAGAGATCCGCTTTGGAGGCGGCAACAATACGCAGATCCACCGGCACCTGTTTATTCGACCCCAGC
The DNA here is from genome assembly GCF_900111095.1 of Amphritea atlantica. Lineage (GTDB taxonomy): Bacteria > Pseudomonadota > Gammaproteobacteria > Pseudomonadales > Balneatricaceae > Amphritea > Amphritea atlantica. Next base: position 76,343 of record NZ_FOGB01000014.1, read on the forward strand.
GGCTCAATCACTCCTTCCTGCAAGCTGCGCAATATCTTCACCTGCAGACTGGCAGGCATACTTTCGATCTCATCCAGCAACAGTGTACCGCCATCGGCATGCTGAAACTTACCGGTACGTTTTTTGGCCGCCCCGGTAAACGCGCCCGCTTCATGGCCAAACAGCTCAGTTTCAATCAGATTTTCAGGTATTGCGCCGCAGTTGATGGGCACAAAGTTGCGCTCACTACGGGGACTGAACTCATGCAGACACTGCGCCACCAGCTCTTTACCGCTGCCGGTTTCACCGTAAATAATCACGTTGGTATTCAAGGCGGCGTATTTAAGAATATCCCGCCGCAGTTTCTGAATAGCCGGTGAGATACCGATGATTTTAGCGTCAATCCCGCTGCGGGAGGCCAGATCCTGTTGTAAACGAAGATTTTCCAGCACCAGCAGTCGCTTTTCACAGGCCCGGTTGATCGTCTCGACCAGGCGTTCAGGGACAAAGGGCTTTTCAATAAAATCATAGGCGCCATCGCGCATCGCACTGATCGCCATATCCACATCACCATGACCGGTAATCAGAATCACCGGCAGCTCTGGGATGATAGAGCGGGCTTCCTGCATAAACTGTAAGCCATCCATCTCCGGCATACGGACATCGCTGACCACCACACCGGGAAACTGTTCATTGAGGTGGGTCAGCGCCTCCCGCGCCCGGTCACAGGCAATCACCCCGAATCCGGCCATCTGCAGCCACAGGGTGGTGGATTGGCGAATCACCGGATCATCATCCACCAGCAAAACCTGGCCTCTGTTCATCTTTACTCCTCTGACTGTCTGATTAATGGCAGGGACACACTAAAGCAGGTATGCCCTGGCCGACTGTTAACCCGGATAGCCCCACCCAGATCCTGCACGATTGAGCGAACGATCGGCAAGCCTAACCCCAGCCCCTCACCGATCGGCTTGGTGGTAAAGAAAGGCTCAAACAGCTGAGTCTGACTCTGCTGATCAATCCCCTTGCCGTTATCACTGATCGCAATAGTAACGGTTTCTGTTGTCTGCTGTATCTGAATCTCAAGGCGCGGTGCAGAGACATCGGCCAGGGCATCACAGCCGTTACCGATCAGATTAACAAATATCTGCTCCAGCCGGGCACTGTCACCACTGACCTGCAATTCAAGTTCGGGACGGGGATAGTGCAGCTCAATCTGTTGCTGCTGCAGCCGACCGCGAAACAGATCAACCACCTGATCCAGCGCCAGCAGCGGATCAACCGGGGAAAGATGCTGGGGCTTCTGGTAAGCAAAGGTTTTCAGCTGCCGGGTCAGCACCGCCATCCTGTTGATCAGGTCATTAATCAGTTCCAGATTACTGTCCAGTTGCTCCGTTTGCTGCTGTTCTATTAACTGACGACAGATCGCAATATAGGTTCTCAAAGCGGTCAGTGGCTGGTTTAACTCATGTACCACCGCCGATGACATGCGCCCCAGAGCCGCCATTTTCTCCGCCTGAACCAGCTCATCCTGCGCCTCCCTCAACGCCAGAGTGCGCTGCTGCACCTGATCTTCAAGCTGGTCATTCGCTTGTTGCAGGGCTCGTTCCAGCCGTTTGCGCGGAGTAATATCAATCACCGTGACCAGATAGTTAACACTTGCATCCCGCTCAATCTGCTTGATTGAAAACAACATGGGAAAGGTATTGCCATCGGAACGTTTACCCACCGTCTCCATCGCTGTCACCGGCGCAAACCCACGACTACCAAGACGATCCAGCACCCGTTTCATCACCCCCTGATAAACGTCCGGCTCGATAAGATCTGCGATTCTGGTGCCCTTAATCCGCGCCATCGATACCCCAAACTGTTGCATCGCCATCGGATTGATAAACAGGATACGCCCCTGATTATCCAGGGAGATCATACCGACATGGGCATTATTGATAATATCCCGCTGCCGCGCTTCACTTCGCTCCAGCGCCTGCTGTGTCTCCCGGCGGGAGATATGCTTCAACTGTCGCTCCCGTAACAGAAAAACCAGCAATGAGATAACGATACAGAATGCCAGGCTAAACAAGGTTGCATTGCGCTGTATCCGCCTCACCTCCCGCAGGTCATTGAGCACCGACACCTGCCAGCCCAGGTCATCCAGAGTAACGCTCTGCAATACGGCCCGGGTACCATTGTGCAGTTCTACCAGACTGATCTCAGAACCATCATATAACCGATCAGTGCGCTGTTTTAGCACCACATCCTGAAGCTGTTTCGCCGCCTGAAACGGTTTACTGGCGATCAGAATCTGTCCCGCTTTACTGAACAGGTAGTGGCTGGTCTGATCCAATCCAGCCTGCAACAGGGTCAGATCCAGCCGAACCGTTGCCACCCCCAACAGCTGGCTCTTCATATATACCGGGGCGGACAGATAGACAGCACCATCACTCTCGCTGGCGGGTAAAACCAGCTGAAACCCCTGCTGCCCCTCCAGCGCCTGGAGAAAATAGGGTTTCTGACGATGGCTGACCGAATAGAAATCCTGCTGCTCCCGCCAATGGCTAAACGCCTGAGCACGGCCCTGAGCATCAAGGATAAACAGCGCCGTGGAGCCCGCCACCAGATTAGTCTGTTCCAGATAACGGCTAACCCGGGCAATTTTATCCGGTGAGGGGTTACGCAACAGTTCAGCCACATCATTACTTTGCGAGATCAGGAACGGCAGGTATTTATAGTCTGCCAGCTCGGTACGGGTCTGACTGATAATGTTCAGCAGTTGGCTTTCCCCGCTCTCCTTCAGGTCGGACAGCGCCCAGTTACGAACAAACTGGTTCACCAGTACCGTGCCAATGAGTGACAACATCAGCATCAGCAGGGCAAGCGGAAAAAAACGCGGAAACTGCACTCACTCTCTCCTGTTGTATGTCAACCCTGGGTTGATCACCGCATGGTGGACAGACCGATTATCTGGGATTACCACTGACGCTTCGGTGCTGACCCGTCACGCACCGCCTGATACCAGGCCGGAGCATCCATCAGCGCCAGCAGATCATCCATCGGCGGATATTCCAATCCCTTTTTATGACAGAAATCAGCAAGGTCAGGAAAGCTCCACTCAAACAGCGTATCTTTATACTCCTGAGGATCAAGTCTGGATTGCTCGTACAGTCCCGCCTTTAAGCGCTGATTCTGCGCTTCCACAAGAATAATGCCTGCCGCCGTGGAGACATTAAGCGAGCCCACCATCCCCATCATCGGAATCAGAATATGCTCATCGGCCAGCGCGGCCCCCTCATCACTGACGCCATGTTTTTCAGCCCCCATCAGCAGCGCACAGGGCTGGGTGAAATCGACCTCACGATAATCGATCGCCCGGTCGGAAAAATGTGCCGCATAGATCTTCATCCCCTGAGCTTTGGCCCCGGCAATCGCGTCCGAAACGGAACGATGGTTTTGGGTTTTGACCCAACGATCACTGCCCCGGGTGGTCCCTTTAAAGCCATACCCCTCTTTTGGCGTCACCGTATGGATGCGGGGTATTCCCACCGCATCACAGGTGCGTATCAGGGCAGCAATGTTGCGCGGCTTGTGTACCTGATCGGTAATCAGGGTCAGATCCGGTTGGCGGCGATTGAGGGTTTGAGTCAGTTTGGCGGTACGTTCCGGAGTCATCGGGGTCCCAAATTAAGCTGGTAACAAAGTTGCAGCCATATTACTGAAAAATGTCGGTCTGCTCACTGCAAAAATATAAATCTGTGACATAATTACCGCCTTATTAGTGTCATTAACCGGAATCAACATGTCAGCTGCACCGAACATCATCGCGTTTCAGGGCGTCGAAGGCGCCTATTCACATCTATCCTGTCGACGGGTTTTCCCGGAGATGGAGGCGTTTGCCTGTGAGACCTTTGTTGAAGCGATGTTTATGGTGGACCAGGGCAAAGCCAGGCTGGCGATGATCCCACTGGAAAACTCAACCGCCGGTCGGGTGGAAGAGATCTACCGGCTGATGCCCAAAAGTCAGTTACATATTATCGGTGAACATTTCGAACCGGTTAGTCACTGTCTGCTGGGAATCAAGGGCAGCTCGGTTGACCAGCTGAAAACCGTTTCTTCGCACCCACAGGCGCTGGCTCAGTGTGATGGCCATATCAAACAGCTGGGCATAGAGCCGATCGCTGCTTTTGATACCGCGGGTTCCGCCTATGAGCTGGCGCAGAATCCTGATCCCAGCCACGCTGCTATCGCCTCAAGCCTGGCCGCCGAGCTATATGATCTGGAGATCCTGCGGGACAACTTTCAGGATGTCACCGGCAACACGACCCGCTTTCTGATTCTCTCCAGTGAACAGGGGATTCCGGAGCACAAGCCCGATGTCCCCTATATCACCTCACTGATGTTTACCGTACGTAACATCCCCGCAGCACTCTATAAAGCCCTGGGCGGCTTTGCCACCAACGGCATCAATATGGTGAAGCTGGAAAGTTATATGGGTAACGGGCTGACAAAGGGGGCCAGCTTTCACCTGGATGTCGAAGGCCATCCCGATGACCGGATGATGCAGTATGCCCTGCAGGAGCTGGAGTTCTTTACCAAAGAGATGCGCAACCTGGGCACCTACGAAGCCCACGAGTTCCGTGCCCAGAACCGGCCACTGCCGGAGTAACTGAGTTGAGACAGAGGTATGGGTTACCTCTGTCTTTTAGCGCTGTTTTTTAGCTTCGACAGACACAAAAACGCCGGTCCCTATTCACCTGAATCGATCACCCCGTTAATGCGTAACCGGCTGATACCGCCATCGGGAAAGATATTCAGACGCACATGGGTAACCGGCCCGATATCTGTCAGCTCCTGCTCAAACAAGTGCTCTGCATCCATCTGCAGTTTCTGAGAGGGTAGCAGCGTTTCCCAGTAGAGACTCTGCGCTTCGATCTGTTGATCTGTGCCGCCATCCACATAAGCGGCCGTGATCGAACAGCTATCCGGATAGTTACCCTTAAAATGACAGGTATCCACCAGCACCTGCTGAACAGTGCCGGGCTGAGCCAGCGCAATAATCACCCAGTCAAACCCCGGAGTTCGACGCCGGGCGGTTTCCCAGCCATCACCCATATTGATACCCCGCCCCGGCATCAGAATATTACTCATGGTGCCATAATGCTGATCACTACAGGCCAGAGCCCTGCCACCATTCATCGCGGCGGCCAGATCAACCCGCTGTCCAGGAGAGGTTTCACCCCAGTTTTTACAGGGTGTGCCATAAACACGAAAACGAGCAATCCCGCCATCGGGATAGATATTTAACCGCAGGTGGGTCCACTGACTCTCTGAGGAGATCAGATGCAGGTTATGACTATCGCCACTGAGAGACACAGAGGTCAGCAACTCTACCCATTCGGTTTCAGAGTTCGGATCACCCTCTTCGCAATAGCAGGCATCAACCGATGCTGATGGCGGATAGTTACCGGTAAAATAGCGGGTATCGATATCGATAGCCTCGATCACACCCGCGGATGACAGCCGTATCACCGCGTGATCATAACCAGAATAACGTTTACGCCGGGATTCCCAGCCATCCATCCATTTTCCGTTGTCATCAAACACGCCCTCTTTCCAGACAGGCTCAGTCGGTTGCAACATCCGCCCGACCTCAGCAAACCAGTCATCGGTGACCGATATCGCCCTGGCACCCAACCGGGCATCGGCCAGATTCAACCATTTTTCCGGATCGAAACCGATGACCGGATTCTGAGTTTTCATCATCAGTTATTACCTAAACTTTTTAAATTTCTGAGCACGACAACAGGTGCAGACACCCAGAAACGCTCTGCCAGATCACAAAACAGCATTAATAAATTTACTCAGTTCAGGTGTCTGAGGATTGGCAAGAACCGTTTTAGAATCACCCTCCTCCCATACCAACCCCTGATGCATAAAGATCACCCGATCACCGACATCCCGGGCAAAGTTCATCTCATGGGTCACCAGGATCAGCGTCATCCCTTCCGCTGCCAGATCTTCAAGAACCTTCAATACTTCACCCACCAGTTCCGGATCCAGTGCCGAGGTAATCTCATCACAAAGCAATACTTTCGGATTCATGGCCAGCGAGCGGGCAATAGCGACACGCTGCTGCTGTCCACCGGACAGTTCGGCAGGATAGCTGTCTATTTTTTCCGCCAGTCCCACTTTTGCCAACACCTCCTGGGCGATCACTTTCGCTTCGCTTTCAGGGAGTTTGCGAACCAGCTTAGGTGCCAGCATGATATTCTGGCCGACAGTCAGATGGGGAAACAGGTTGAAGCTTTGAAACACCATCCCCACACTTTTACTCAGCTTGCGGATCTGACGGTCATCGTAGACCACCTCCATCTGATCGACGACCACGCCGCCCTCACTATAAGCTTCAAGGCCATTAATACAGCGAAGCAGCGTACTCTTTCCTGAGCCACTGCGACCGATAATAGACACCACTTCGCCAGCACCGATCTCAAGGTTGATCCCCTTGAGTACATGGTTACTGCCGTAATACTTATGAACATTGTTAATACTAACGAGCGACATTGAGTTTTCTCTCCAGTTTACGGCTTGCGACTGACAGGGGATAACAGAGCAGGAAGTAGAGCAACGCGACCATACCAAAGACTTTAAATGGCTCGAAGGTGGCGTTATTCAGCATGGTGCCTGCTTTGGTCAGTTCAACAAACCCGATAATCGAAGCAAGCGCGGTACCTTTCACAATTTGCACTGAGAAGCCAACCGTCGGAGCTATCGCGACCTTTAAAGCCTGTGGCAGAATGATATGCCGCATAATTTCGAAGTAGCTTAATCCCAGACAACGGGATGCTTCCCACTGACCACGAGGGATAGATTCAATACATCCCCGCCATATCTCTGTCAGATAGGCACTGCTGAACAGCGTCAGCGCCAGTGCAGCGGCAAACCAGGCAGACACTTCCAGGCCCATCAGCGACAATCCGAAAAACACCAGGAACAGCTGCATCAGCAATGGAGTGCCCTGAAACAGTTCGATATACAAACGGGTAAAGCGAACCAACAGCGTACGCCCACTGACCTGCATCATAGTCAGCAGCAGCCCAACGGTGGCGCCACCCGCAAATGCGATCAACGACAAAACCACTGTCCAGCGCGCTGCCAACAAAAGGTTACGTAAAATATCCCAATCGGAAAACACGCTCATGACCGGGCCCTCAGATTAGGAAACATGAAATAATGGATCAGCTTGAATCCCTGACGCATCAGAATAGCCAGCAACAGGTAGATAACTGTGATCACCATATAGACTTCGAAGCTCAGGAAGTTACGTGACTGAATAAAGTTCGCGGCAAAGGTCAGCTCCTCAACGGAGATCTGCGACAGTACAGCTGATCCCAGCATAACGATAATGCACTGACTGGTTAGCGCCGGATAGATTTTCTCAAGCGCCGGAGGCAACACCACCCGGGTAAAGGTCTGTGTACGGCTCAGCCCCAGAGTTCGGGCCGCTTCCAGCTGTCCCTTAGGGATAGATTCAATACCTGCACGAATAATCTCTGTACTGTAGGCCGCCAGATTAATCACCATCGCCAACAGTCCCGCTTCCCCAGCGGTCAGTTTGATTCCGATAGTGGGTAAACCAAAAAAGATGAAAAACAGTTGTACGATAAAAGGGGTGTTGCGAATCAGCTCAACGTAAACCCCCACTGCACGACTTAAAAATGTTTGTTTACCAGCACGGGCCGCAGCACCCAGGGTGCCAAGCAGGCACCCCAGTACTGTGGTAACGATGGCCAGAATCACTGTCGACAGCACTCCCCTGGCAATCAGGTCCGAGTATGGCAACAACTCTCCAAACTGAAAGGTATAGTCCATACCGATTAACCTGTTATAGCTTTAGTTCAGCAGGCAGTTCAGCGTTGAACCACTTCATAGAAAGCTCATCAAGCTTACCTGAGGTCAGACCTGCAACGATCAGTTCGTTCACCTTAGTCAGCAGCTCAGTATCACCTTTGTGAGTACCGACATAGCAGGGAGAGTTTTTGATGATGAACTTAGATTTAAGGCCGCGGGAATTACCTTTCTCAGCAATTTTCGCTGCCACCAGGTTACCGGTAGCGATCAGCTCAACCTGACCTGACAGGTAAGCCGAGATCGTAGTGCTGTTATCTTCAAAACGGCGAATAACCGCATCTTCCGGGGCCAGCTTAGAGAGTTCCAGATCCTCAACGGAACCACGGGTTACACCCACCGTTTTACCAGCAAGGTCTGCAGCTGAAGCTACCGCTGCATCACTGCTGCCAAATACGCCCAGGAAGAAAGGTGCATAGGCACGGGAGAAATCGATCACACGCTCACGCTCAGGATTCTTACCCATACTGGAGATAACCAGATCCACCTTACGGGTCTGAAGGTAAGGGATACGGTTTGCACTGGTGACCGGAACCAGCTCCAGTTTAACGCCCAGGCTCTCAGCCAGATAAGCGGCGGTATCGACATCATAACCCACCGGTTGCAGGTCAGAACCGACAGAACCAAACGGAGGAAAGTCCTGAGGTACTGCGACAACCAGCATTCCGCGTTTAGTAATTTCATCCAGCTGATTAGCATTAGCACTCAATGCTGTAATGCATAGCCCGATCAGTCCGACGAACTTCAGGCAGCTCTTGAATACACTCATCATTCTTTACGTCCTCTGGTAATAAGGAAAAGTTTTAGGGAAAGCAGCAATGAAACTTTTGTTTCACTTAGCCAAAACTTTGCAACACTAGTGCCAAAAAATGATAGTTATTTGAAAACAGTATGTTAGCTTTCAGAGATAAAGAAGGGGGAGGCGCTTATCAGAAACCATGCACCGATGCTGTGCAATAGTCTCTGAAACAGTGCAATCAAAAGAGGTATCTGGTGCGATAAAGCGGCACTAGCTAAAATCGAGTTCGTTCAGGTTTCGGTAGCTATCGCTGATAGACAAACTACGCGCCTGTCCCGATACCGCAATATGGTGCAGTAATGAGTTACACAGAAGGGTCGCCAGGCTCATCGCTGAGCTATACGCATCAAACCCGGAAACACTTTCAAGCGGACACTCTAACCACCAGGTCGCCTTCGCTGCCACTTTTCGCAAAGAAGCATCGCCGATCAGCAGCACAGGAATATTTTTCTGCAACACCAGTTTCAGCACCTCCTCAAATATCTTAGGTCGGCGGCGAAACGCGATAAAGATCACCAGATCATCACCGCCTGAACCTTCCAACTCCTCAGCAAGGGTTTGACCCGGTAACGGAGCCAGATCAACACTGGGCCTGATCTGCAGAAGTTGCTGGCGAATATGCAGCGCAACAGGGTAACTGTTGCGAAACCCGATCACTTTGACCGAGCGCGCCGATGCCATCGCCTCAATAACAGGCTGCACCTGCTCTTCAGACAGCGACTGTGCCAGCATCTGCAGGTTGCGAATCTCACGTTCAAAATGGGGTGCATAGGTACGTATAGAGGAATCGCTATCGACAACAGGCACACCTAATTGACGTTGACGTCTTGATTCCATCTGCCCCTCTTTAAAAGAGGAGAACCCAAGTCGTTTGAACATCCGACTCACGGTCGCCTTCGACACACCACACAAACGGGCCAGTTCAGCACTGTTAAACATAGCCAGATCATTGGGACGGTCGAGCATAAAATCCGCCAGTTTTCGCTCCTGAGGGGTCAGTTCGGCATATTTATCCCTGATTGTTTCGTCAATAATTCCCATGGAGTGTCCTGGTATGTCCTTTTAAAAAACTCATCATACGCAGTTTATTGATTTGTTGAAGTATTAGCGACCCGTTCATTCAGGGAAGAGGCGAACTGCTACGTTAACGAGTATAAAAGCATTACACAGCGTGATGTGCACGATAACCACTCGCTTGTGGCAGCTCATCAAAGCAGGTAGCAAAAGCCCTAGCGTTGCCCCCCCAGAATACCGGAGTAAGCAGCTCAGCAGATAGTCAGCAGGCGTTACATATCTGCGTGGTATATCCCGTTTACTCCTTACTCAGCTTCAGATAAACCCCCAGTGACATCAGCAGTGCCACGGCAGCCATCAGCATCCAGACTGCATTCAGCACATGTCCGCCACTGTCCACCAGCAACGATTTAAACATCAGCAACAGGGACTCTATCGACACCGCGATCACAATGGCCGACATAAAGCGGGTAATGGTGCGCCTGGACGTATCATGATGATGAATATCTTTATGGGCCAGCACCTCCTCTTCCAGTATGGTTTTACCCAGATCAAAGATCGCCAGCCCCAGCGTAATCAGTATCACAATTCCAAACGAGCGGGTAGTGACATCTCCCCCCAGCTGAAACGCTTTCCAGAGTGACACCCCTGCGGCATAAATCAACAGCATAGAGACCAGCACCAGCATGCCACCGATAGCTGCGTAGATACTCTGAAATATGGGGTGGATACCGGCCCTGATCTGATCACCTTTCAGATATGAAATCAGCCGCTGCAGATTAAAATTCATCACCAGATAACCGGCAACATTTCCCTCAGAATCATGTACTGCCTGAATACTGGAGATCGCCAGTTGATGGGTGGCACAGGAAAGATAGGGATCAGTGACGCAGACCTGATTATCGGTATTACGGGCGATCAGCATATAGGGGCGATGACTGCGATCACGCCCCTTTCCCGGTTCGCGCTGCTGTCGATAACTGACACCGGGGCTGCACACGGTATCCATTAACTGTACGCCGTTAATATCCACGCTATACATCAGCTCAGCAAAGGGATAATAACGGGATATACGGTTCATCACTCCGGCCTGAGCCTCTCTGTCGGAGAGCAGTGTGGTACCCGAAAAACTGGTCATCATCGATGCCAGCAGCCGGTGAATCGCCGGCTCATATTGCTGATAGTTTTCAATCAGCCGTAAATGGTTCTGCCTCATCTCGCCTTCACTTAACATTGATGGATAAAGGGTGTGTCGCCTGCATCTCCCCTCTGGAAATCCACAGGTAATACAGGCGCAAAAGGATAAAGCCCGCAGCTGGCCTGCGCGCCTTAAAATGTCAGTTTGAAGAGAGTACGAAACAGTTTTCGTCGGGATCGTCAGCCAGGCTGCGCAAATACTCTGCGGCACGGCTGAGGGTTGTCGTCATTGAACGGTGAGCTGAAGTGTCCTCGATGATAACCGGGGACTGACGAGAAAATTCAGAGTCTTCCTGAATTGAGTGATGAGTGTCCATAAATTCTGTCTGCATAGTTTTATTATTGTTTGTCTGAGTGGCAGTCTTACACTCTGGCCTGAGTCCAGGCGCGACCACCACGTTACGATGTTATACAGTACAGCATCACGCAAAGTCGTTTGATCTATTATTCTAATAAAAGCAAAAACATTCGACCTAAATTATGATATTCAAGGGATTATTTTTAATAAAAATAAACAATACAGAGTCTTATTGACCACTCATTGTTTTGCTACTACATCCGAGAACACTACCCACGCATCCGCAGCCGTGCTGATTGACGCCCACACCTGACGAATACACAACGGGCTGTGCAGCTGGCAACTAAAATACCAGCCCACAGCTCCCATAATACTAGGTATTGATCGCGCGAAACTCCCCTGAAGACTGCGTCGCAAGACTCACCAGATAGATCGCTAACCAGGAGGCAACAAAGCCCGGCAAAATCTCATACACCCCCGGACCGCCCATGAAACTGCTGTTCCAGCCTAGCTGAATCCAGACGATAACGGTGACCGCACCGACAATCAGCCCCGCGACAGCCCCCGTACCGGACATCCGCGCCCAGGTCAGCGACAAAATAATCAGCGGACCAAACGCCGCACCAAATCCAGCCCAGGCATGGCTCACCAGACCCAGCACCTTTGAATCGGGATTACCCGCAATAATCGCCGCAGCGATCCCCACCAACAGCACACTGATACGACCGATAAACACACTTTCCCGTTCACTCGCTTCCTTATGCAGGAACAAACGATAGAAATCCTCTGTCAGCGATGACGAAGACACCAGCAACTGACTGGAAATCGTACTCATGATCGCCGCTAGCAACGCGGCATAGAGAAAGCCGGTAATCAATGGGTGAAACAGCAGATCAGCCAGAACAATAAAAATCGTTTCGGCGTCTTTGATATCCAGACCGTTGCGCACCGCATAGGCACGACCGAACACACCAAGACAGATTGCACCGATTAACGAAATCGCCATCCATGACATACCGATATTCCGCGCGGTGGACACCTCATTAACCGAACGCACCGCCATAAACCGCACAATAATATGCGGCTGTCCGAAATACCCCAGTCCCCAGGTTACCGCAGACAGAAACCCGACCACCGTCAACCCATGGGTCCACGACAGAAAGTTCGGATCAACGATTGAGAGGGTTTCTGAGGCCTGGCTCAGCCCCCCGCCGCCACTGCCGAACAACACCACAGCAGGCATCAGCACCAGTGCGATCATCATGATGCAGCCCTGCACAAAGTCCGTCAGGCTCACTGCTAAAAAGCCGCCAATCACCGTATAGGTCAATACAATGCCAAGCGTCAGCCAGATTCCCACAGAATAATCACTGACTCCACCCACGCTGATCAGCCCACTGAACGCGCTGGAAAACAGCTTACCCCCTGCCACCAGACCAGAAGCGGTATACACAGCAAAAAACACCACCACAATAATCGCGGACACCGTTCGCAAAGCAAAGGCCCGGGTAGGAAAACGGCACGCCAGAAACTGCGGAATGGTCAGACTGTTATCATAACGTTCGGTCTGTTCACGCAAACGTGGCGCAACCACAATCCAGTTGACTAAAGCTCCCACCAGTAACCCGATACCGATCCACGCCTGTACCAGGCCTGACGCAAACAGGGCACCCGGAAGCCCCAGCAACAACCAGCCACTCATGTCCGATGCGCCAGCCGATAGCGCCGCAACCGATGGCGGCAGATTTCGTCCCCCCAGCATGTATTCTTCAGATGAAGCCGTAGACTTCCGCCAGGCATAAAAACCGATCGCAATCATCAGTACAAAATAAAGAGCCAGGCTAATCCATACACCGATAGCCATAGAAATGCCTCCCTAAACTGGCCAGCACGACAACCTTCTGCACTACCAGAATTCATATTTGATTACCTTAAGTAGTAGTTGCTAACAGGCGAGTCCTCAAGTTGAAATTAAGATGACAGCAAAGATTTTCAGCCAGAAACCGGCACCCGACAGCGCTTTTTCAACACTAAAAACGCGTTAATTACCGCGCTTGCGCAGCAGTCCGGACAGTCGGATCTCCGGACATTTTCTATAAAAGGCCAACGGCCCTTTTGCTCGCCAAAATCTAAAAAAACTCTACAATGCGCGTTTGAAAACCTCACCTGGGCGATGCATTGAAACTCAGCAAACGACTACAACAGATTGAACAGCTAGTGGCTTCAGATTATGACCATATCTGGGATTGTTGCTGTGATCATGGCTTTCTTGGGGCTGAGCTGCTATCTCGGCCAACCAGCGCAACCATCCACTTTGTGGATATCGTGCCTCAGCTCATGACACAGCTGGAAAACAGGCTGCGACGGTTTTATCCCGACGCCAGGGAACGATGGGAAACGCACTGCATCGATGTGGCCCGACTTCCGCTGCAGCAATACAGTGGCAAACAACTGATCATTATTGCCGGGGTCGGCGGTGATCTGATGATTCAGTTTCTTGAAGCGATCCATCAGCAACATGCCCAACTGAATATTGATCTGCTGCTCTGCCCGGTCTATCAGCAGTATGCTTTGCGCGAGAAACTGATCGAACTGAATTGCAGTCTGAAAGATGAAATTCTGATTGCAGAGAATCAGCGTTTCTATGAAGCGATACTGGTATCATCAACCCCCGATCACCAGGCGCTTATCAGCCCTGTGGGCAACAGAATCTGGCACTCAGAAACCGCCGCACAAAAACGTATCGTCGAATCCTATCTGCGTAAAACCCTCAGCCACTACCAACGGATTCAGCAAGGCGACAAGATCAAGGTGGATCATATCCTTGAGGCATATCGCGCGATTACATTGTGATGCTGACCATTCAGTTCTCAATTTACCTTACAGAGTAGCGGGAAAACCACAGAACCGATGCCTTCTGGACAGCTTACCGTCAGGTCAATGACTCCGGTTATTCATCACTATTCAGAGCAAACATAGCGGCCTGATGAATAAGACGGGCATCGTTCAAAGCGCGATGTGCACGATAATCACTCGCTTGTGACAATTCATCAAAACAGCTAGCGAAAGTACCCGCCCGGTGACCACTCAGCAATGTACTGAGATCCACAACATTAAAAGTTTGCTCAATAGCCACCGCTTCAAACAGGCGACCTATCCAGAAACCGTCCCAGTCTTCATGGTCGGAATACACGACTTTAGACGCCAATAAGCTGTTAAGCTCCTTTGCGACCACATCCGCCGGTCTGCCTTTTTCGAAGAGATCCTGACGCGACAGTCCGTGCAGCTCATATGCTTTCAGACTCCAGTGTTCCCAGGATTCTTCAGGTCGGATAAGTGTCTGATAGGTCTGTTCAGCGTTCACCAGACCGATCTCTATCGGATAACTAACAGGACTCAAGCCGCTGGCTTCGATATCTAAAACCCATATATTACTCATCGGGTCTCTCCTTGCAGAAGACGCAGTTGCTCCTCCAGTTCTGCGATCCGCTGATCACGTTGCTGCAACAGTGCTTCAACCGCTTCCTGATCCATCCGTTGTGGAATATGTTGTGGACAGTTCCGATCCCAGGCATCAACGGTAAACATCAACACCTGTTCCGGCCGCGCCCTGTATCGGTCCTGGCTGGGCATCAGTTCAGCTAACAACGCTGGCTGATCCTCTATCACTTTTGCACGGCCCCAGATTTTGATTCGAACACTGTTGGCATAGTCCATTAAGAAGATAAACGCTCTGGGATTATCGGTTAAATTTCCCTGAGTAATGAACTGCTTGTTTCCCCGGTAGTCTGCAAAAGCGAGGGTTTGCCTGTCGAGTACCTTCAGAAAACCCGGTGGACCACCACGATGCTGGATATAAGGCTGACCGTCAGCATTAACGGTCGCCAGATAGAAACTCCTCTGCGCCGCGATAAAGCCCGCCAAGTCGGGCGTGATGTCACGTTGCCAGCCACCGCCCTGCTCCATTCGCGCATAACTATCTCTGGAACCCTTTCGGGTCTGAATAGCCTTTACACTCGCGGTAAAGGCGATATCGCTGGTATAGGTCAACTTTACATACCTCTTTCTCTGGTGCACCTCGAAAAACCGACGGCATAACTCACAGGCCCAGATCGCTGAGGCCGGGGTGATCATGAGGGCGACGACCCTGAGGCCAGTGAAATTTCCGCTCCTCCTCACTGATCGCATGCTCATTAATACTGGCGATACGTTGTCTCATCAGGCCATTAGAATCGAACTCCCAGTTTTCATTGCCATAGGCACGAAACCACTGTCCGGAATCATCATGAAACTCATAGGCAAAACGAACGGCAATTCGGTTATCCGTGTATGCCCATAGTTCTTTGATAAGCCGGTAGTCAAGCTCACGGGTCCACTTGCGTGTCAGCAACTGCACGATTGCTTCGCGCCCTGCTACAAATTCGGCACGATTTCGCCATAAGCAGTTCTCGGTATAGGCCAGAGCGACTTTCTGGGGATCGCGGCCATTCCAGCCATCTTCGGCGAGTCTGATCTTTTCGATGGCCGAGGCTTCATCAAACGGCGGTAAAGGGGGTCTGGACATAGTAAATTCTCCTCTTAAGGGTAAAGGGTGGCGAAAGCGCCACCCACACACTGACTCAGGCTGCCAGGGTATCAACAGCTGGAAAGTCGATTTCGGTACCCAGCACTTCATTCACGTAGTTCGTCAGGGTATTCAGGGCAACGTGGCCTACGATCTCCACGATCTCTGCGTCGCTATAACCGGCAGCACGAACCGCCCCGACCTCACGGTCAGAGACCTTGCCGCGGTTGTTCACAATGCTGACGGCGAAGCTCACCGCTGCTGCGGCTTTTTCATCACTGGAGGTGCCACGGCGATTGGCTTCAATTTCAGCTGCACTCAGTCCGGCCAGATTGGAACCAAGATACTGGTGTGCAGCGAGGCAGTAGTTGCAGCCATTGATCTCGGCAACCGCAAGGGCGATACGCTCACGCGTCCGGGCATCCAGCGAACCATTACTCAGTGCACCATTCAGACCGAGGTAGCCCTCCAGAGTCTGCGGGCTGTTGGCGACAATGCGAAACAGGTTAGGCACACTGCCCAGAAGGGAATTAACCGCTTCAAGTGATTCTCGGGAGGCTTCCGGTGCAGCCATCACAGATGCCGGTGTAGGTATACGGGACATAATTAACTCCTAAATGTTATCGGATTGGAGAGCCCAGCATACAATTAACAAAAATAAAGATAATTAGACTGAAATTTAATTATCTATTACTGTTAGTGAAATAATATATGCGATGAAACTGTGTGAAACAGAATGGATAAACTTGAAGCGATGCGGGTGTTTATCGAGGTTGCGGAATGTCAGAGCTTCGTTGCCGCCAGCCGCACACTGGACCTGTCAGCACCAGCAGTAACCCGATCGGTCGCTCAGCTTGAGAAGGCCCTGGGGCTGCGCCTGTTCAACAGAACCACCCGTCATGTCCGGCTCACGGATTCGGGAGCCCGGTTTTTCGAAGACGCCAAACGTATTCTGGAAGACGTCGAACAGGCCGTGGCTACCGCATCAGGAAGCTACGCCGAGCCCAAAGGGGTGTTATCGATTACAGCCCCGGTACTGTTTGGTCAGATACATATCGCACCGATTCTGACGGAATATTTGCAGCAGAATCCAGCGGTAACCGTCAGAGCGTTATTCTACGATCGCGTCAGTAATATACTCGATGAGGGTCTCGACGTCGCTGTCCGCATTGGCCACCTCAAGGATTCAAGCATCTACGCCACCCCCGTCGGCAGCGTGCAGCGACTGGTCTGTGCTTCGCCCAGCTATTTGCAAAAGCATGGCACCCCCAGGCACCCTGCCGAGCTCAGAGATCATGAAATCATTCAGGCTTCAACGGTTGAACCGCCAACCACGTGGCAATTTGAATCATCCACAGGCAGGGAATCGGTAAAACTCACTCCACGCCTGCTCTGCTCCCAGAATGGCGCAGCAATAACAGCGGCCAGAGAAGGGTTTGGCATCACCCGCCTGATGTCCTATCAGGTTGGCGAGGAGTTAAAAAACGGCTCCCTGACGCGCATACTGCAAGACTACGAAAGCCAGCCACTGCCGGTCAGCATTGTTCATCTCGAAGGGCGACAAGCTAACGCAAAGATCAGAGCCTTTATCGACCTGGCGATTGAGCGACTAAGAGCCAATCCCTATATAGACCACGCTTAAGAGCCCCCTGTCTACAGGGGCTCCTAGTTGGCCTACTCCCATCAGCGATCACACCGTTGAGAATGGTAGTCATAAAGGTCTGTCATCTTTCACCGCTTAATTCAGGTTCCGTATGCATTCCCACGCGGGAGCGTGGCAACGAAACAGAGAAGGCGTTCGGAAATTTGCAGTGCAGCTATCATATGCCGCTTTGAGTCCGTAGCGCTCTCATCCGATTTCAAAGGATGTCACACCAAAAAGACGCTGTATTGGCATCTCAGGAAAATCGCCGGTATACATTCTTGCAGTTTCAAATGAGGCGCTCATATGATGCTTTTCAGCCAGTGCCACAGCCGCAGGATTGCTATCCGGTGTATCAAGAAAAACCGTGTCAGATGAGGTTGTTGTGGATTTTAAGGCCAGGAAAAGAGATTCGGCCAGTTCAGGATTGTCCGCATACAGAGGGCCAATTTTATAACCGTTGCGGCATTTGCGTATAACACCATAACCCGCCAGTTGACCATTCTGCAGGATGCCCAGCGCATGACTCCCAGGCTGGGTAATCCATGATCTAGTAAACTGCGATCTGCTGGCAGGAAAAAATGGCCGGTCATATTGATCAATGGATTCGAAAGGTAATGTGTCGAGTTCTACAATCTCAGCGTTTTTGGGCTGCGTGCCGCCGCCAACCCCTTCGTAACGGATATTGCGATAGGCCAGCTTAAAACCAGACTTTGTGTAGTTTTCCTGCTGAGCCACCACACCATCAAGGCCGATATTAACCCCTTCAAGGTATTTCAGCCCCGCGTTCCATAACTGAATTCCATAGCCCTTGCCACGGTACCCAGGCTTAACAATGTAGAACCCAAGGAAACCAAAAGCATCGCTGTACCTGATCACCGAAATTGAAGCGATAGGTTCGTCACCCAGAAAGCCCATCAAAAAACCATTCTGATCAGCTGAATAATAACAATCAGCATCATGCAAACCCGGATTCCAGCCTTCATCTGCAGCCCATTCAATGGCAATATCAATCTCGTTTCGGCCCACTGTTTTAACGGTGTAGTCTCTGTCTTGCATAGGATCCTCCTGGAAATTTCATCGCCATTTGGTAGCTAAAAAAATTTCAACCAGCCACCCCCATCGCTGTCGGCCGCCTTTAGCTGTTAAGTTTTTTTCTATACGCTCTGCTTGAAATTTACACTGTATTTTTGTCAGGATCTTTTGCATTAGAAAAAGAGTAACCATTTGCCTGATGAGTGGCTCCGAATACCAAACCCGACTCGGCAGATCTGCGTTTAAACTCTTCAATATCCTGAACGCTAAATACCAGCTTAACGCCTACCTGCCCAAGCTTGATACTCTTAGCTGCCTGATGAATCAGTATCGTGAGACCGCGATCTTCTGAGGTCAGCTCGATCAAACCCTCGAGTATTTCACCAGTCGTGATAAAGCCAAAATACTTCCGATAAAAATCGGCGGTTTTATCCATGTTTCGCGCGTAAATTATAATCGTGTCGAGTTTAACGTCCATGACTACTCCGAATGCGTAAGACCCAACGTCAAAGGCGAGTGCCATCGCTCTCACCAAAGCAGCACCAACCGTACCCCGAGGCGATGGTTATGTGTTGCTCTCAATATGGAGATCTCTCAAGTAAAGAAACAGTGGCAGCCCCAAAGACACCCCGATGCTCAATGTGGCAACGACAGGCAGCCAGAGATGCGGCATCTGAATACGCTTACTTTCAGTGAATATGAAGACCAGCAAAACGACTGCTGAAATAATGACATCCCAACCGAAGAAAGCGCCGATTCTTGTAGAGAATAGTTCCTGAATGAATAGCGGTATATCAACCCCGTGCTCCGCTACCCAGGGTACAAATTGAGATAAAGGCAATAAGGTACCGAAAACGCATAAAATCAGATAAAGGTATTTCACTTTCTTACTTCTCCTTTATGCATGATATGAACAACCTTCGATTAACACCTTGCCATCCCGCTCTCTAAAGCCATAGATAAGAAGACCTGGCGCTTCCCGATTTTCAAGGTCTACCTTCCATATCGCAATGACGTGATCAGGGTTTCTGTGGATAGTCACCAGATCAGCTATTGTGTGTTTTCCGTACACATCGTAGTTTTCTTCTATCTGCCGATTAAATTCCTCTTCAGGAAAGTGCTCTGAAGGGTTTTCATCAAAAAAATATTGAATAAAATCGCGATAACTCTTTGTATTCCATGCGTTCTCAGTATGTTCCGCTAATGGCTGCACTATATCCAGTATTTCCTTATCACTCAGACCTGCCAATCTCATTTCATTCTCCTTTAAATAACGATCGCTGTGCCGCCGTTGGTTATAGGTTATAAGCCAATGACTCTCAAGGCCACATCAGCCTCGGTATAGTCCCGAATCGATTGGGGCTGCTAATGCGATGCCCGGTAGAGATAAAATTATAGCCCAGCGTCTCAGATGCTTTCTGATCCCAGGGCCCGTCCTCAAGGCAGGTTATTGAATCATAACGACCATTGCCCGCCAGCCTTTCAGCCAACCGCATAATCTCTATTCTGCTGTCGTGATCTGAGGATGAAGCCAATGGTATGAGTGGAAAGCTAAGGCCTGCAGCATTGAGCTATCCTTCGCTCCGATACTTCAAAGGCTCAATATCCCTTCTGAAACGGGGTTCAGCAAAATGAAAGCAACTGGCTTAATGCAACGGACACTCAGCTCATTTTGAATTATCGACGCTATAAGGGATCTGTTCGCCTGAAGATCGCTAAAATCACGCGAAACACCTTGATACAGAAAGAAAATGGAGATTAAAAACGCCAGTCAATTGAATAACTGGCTCGATTGAATACTTAGATTAAAAGCTGAACAACAAGTCACTTTTTAACATGGGAGGTCTGTTGTGGTCACTGCTAAATCCTGAAAGCAGTATGCTCTCTGGGTATATTGAACCTCTTGCCTAATGACCTCTACAACAATACTAATGACGGTCTACTGCATCTTTTTTCTTGGCCAATACCTGGCACTTTTTCAGTTTTACCTTACGTTATGACACATTCTCAACCTCAATTAAGGTCATCTCTTTCTTATCAGCATCATCGATTAATCCGTCAATTTTTCTCATGCTTTCCAGCTGGGCCTGGAGTTTCACTGAAAGCGCACTCAGCTCAGAAGCAGAGAGGGAAGTCTCTTCCGCAGATGCTGCCGTCGAGTGAGTTACATCACCAATTTCTAACATTCCCTGATTTACCTGGCTCAACCCTCTCGCCTGACTTTGCGATGCATTATCTATTTCTTTGATGGTGTCTGAGATAGTTGCCACATGCTTAACAATCTCGCTCAACGCACTCACACATTTTTGTGATACTGAACTTCCCTTTTCGATATTTTCGACTGATGACTGAATATATTGCGCCGACTCGCTAGCAGCTGTTGTACTGCGCTCAGCAAGTTTTCTGACTTCATCTGCTACCACAGCAAAACCGCGGCCCATTTCGCCTGCCCGGGCAGCCTCGATGGAAGCATTAAGTGCGAGTAAATTAGTCTGAGATGCTATGTCATTAATGACATTAATAATGTCACTAATCGCTTCGCTTGAACGATTAATTTTCTCCATCGCATGCTCTAGTTCGCTTATTTCATCGGAGGCCATGATCGCAGCTCGCTGCGCCTCAGACGAGATTGCGCTGGCCATTAAGGCACGCTCGGCATTGTCATTGGCCTGGGCAAGGATCTCATTGAGCGAGTTGCCGATTTGAGAAATAGAGTTCGCTTGCTGGTTTGACCCTACTGTCAGAGCATTGCTGGCAACACTAAGCTCGTTTGCACCTGTTGTGAGGTTTTCACTGATCGCATCCACATCTTTATACACGGCTTTTAGCGCAACCTTTTCTGACACTTCCTGTACATATTCAACATGACCTATCTCGTCGCCATCTAATCCCCTGATGTAAAAAGTGTCTACACGAAAATCTTTCTCCCACTGGTTAAAGAAAGTGCTCTGATTTCCTTTTCTTAAACAGTTCACGCCACAATCTTCGGTGTTACAGATGTTTGCTCCCCAGTTTGAGCAGTGCTGTCCGAGTATATCCTCACGTTTTACTCCCAGGGGATCGGTAGCCGCTCGATTGACAAACGTCCACTTCATATCCAGGTCAGTAACAGAGAGTGGGTTTGGGATAGCATCAAGAATCTGCTCATAAAAGTTGAACTGCTCTCTTGCCGAATGATCCATTTTTATCAGACAGCCTAACAACAACGCCTGCACTGCGACCAGGAGCAGCAAACTTGTGTTTTCTATCGAGAATAGCAATGCAACTACTATAGATACAGCGTTGATACCCAAAGCCAGACGGTAATATTTTTTCATTTTATTTCTTCTTATGGACCACTCTCACGATAATTACTAATCGCCAATTAGTGATTAGTAATAATTAGGTGTATCGACGCCCCTTATCCAGGCACCTGATTGATATATAATTAAGCATACCCTGGAGCAATAAATCAACAATTCACTAAAGCACCTGGGGTCCAGGCGATCAAACATGTAACCATCCTGTGTATATCGGACCACATACGATGTCCGGGAGAGACCCACTGAGTCGGGACAAACCCTGGATTGAATGGGCCAAAGCCCTTGTTGATCGTTATTTTCAAAGTAGAGTAAAGGGCTTTACCCCCTTTGACTTAATTCACAATAAACAAATTTATGTCGCATGAAAAAGTTGGGTTGTATTAACTTCAAAAAATAACGGCTGGGACACGCGCAGACTCGAAACCGCAAAGCGGAAGAAAAACGGACGCTGTGCCGCGTTGGTTATAGGTTATAAGCCAATGTATCTCAGGGCCACATCGGCTTCGGTATAGTCCCGAATCGATTGGAGGCTGCTAATGCGATGCCCGACAGAGATAAAATTATAACCCAGCGTCTCAGATGCTTTCTGATCCCAGGGCCCGTCCCCAAAGTAGGTTCTTGAATCATAATGATCAGTGCCCACAAGCCTTTCGGCCAACCGCATAATCTCTATTCTGCTGTTGTGATCGGAAGACGAAGCCAAGGGTATGGATGGGAAACTAAGGCCTGCCGCATTGAGTTTCATTCTGGCGGATTCAGCCCAGCCACCAGTGGCAAAAGCGACAGAGACATTCTGGCGGGAAACAAGCTGCGATAAAAAGTTATACGCTCCCGGGATCGGTGATACTTCGTGGCAAGAAATGTAATCCGCTACCCGACTGACGAACTGCTCTTTAACTTTCGCTTCGATACGCTCTCTGTCACTGTGAAAGCCCGACTCTGCGACTATCTCGGCAAGAATCCCGGAATCGGTGACGTGACGATAGCAACTCCAGTCAGAGCCTATAGCGATACCCAATACGTCCCTGATCGCTGCCTGAAAGCACTCCGTATCAAAATCGTATGATTCGACCAGCGTTCCATCTATGTCGAACATGATTAGATGCACAATCTCTCCCTACCTTATAACGCTTGCAGCAGCTACGCCGTTAGTGAGTCAGGTGGAGGCCACATTTTTGTCGCCGAAGCTAAGCTGCTTGTTGTTATTGTGCTGGCACAAAGTCGTAAGCACCCTTTTGAACCAGAAGATACTCTGATGTTGAATCACATAAATTAATTAGAAAATGTGGTTCTTCAGGCTTTATTTCGTATATGTTACCCGGAACCAGGACCTCTGTTTTACTACTGTCATCAAATCTTATTTCCAGCTTCCCCGCCAGACAGACAACATTTTCAACTACCTCAGTGTGATAGTGATTTGGCGAAATCTCTCCTGGAGCCAGAGAGATGCGTGCCACCCTTGCCCCTTCCATTTTTATCAGATCAATCCTGGTCATTAAACGTCCTCTTACGTTGGTTAACGCGGCCATCACAGGTCCGGCGTCAGCGAGATCCAGCCCATGTGATTTTCGCATGGGCAATTATGCTTAGGCAGCCACTTGCAGTACAAGCCAACCTCCCACGATAACAAAAGCCACGTGTTGTATAAGCATGCCTATACCGCGAATAAATGGGGTGGACGTGTAGAGCATTCCACCTGCATGTAATAGCCTGCTGATAAGGAAGGCACTCGCAAGACCGAGAACGAGAGTTTTCTCTCCTCCGTCGTACTCAACGAGACCGAGTGCAATAAGCGCCATAGGGGCGTACTCGATGAAATTGCCATGTGCCCGGATCTTGCGGCGCAGCGTTTCATCCCCACCATCGCCAAATGTAAGACCACCAGAAAAACCGCCGATCTTTGCTCGGCTTATCGAGATTTGAAGACTCAAAGGCACCATGAGTAATGTAAAGATGCCCGCGAGTAATGACGTGATTGGCAAGTCCATACTGATTCTCCTTTTGTCTGCCTGACGAGACTGTCGGAGTAGATATTTTGGCACAAAAATATCCATCTACCCCAGCCTTCCCCTGTCCGTTTAAACCTATTGCCTGGAAGTATTGATAGTTTTTACTCCGGCTCAAACACGTCTATATTCTGTTGTAACGTTTTCCAGACCTATCCGATTAAAGGCGTCACAATACGTACTGGAAGGCTATCATCAGATTAAAGGAGGCAAAGCCCTTTTTGATTATAACTATTGATCACTGCGATCAAGTTACAGTAAAGGGCTTTGATCCTTTGACTTCAGGAACCATTAGCCAGCTCATGCCTGAATGCTGCATGGACACCATAAAAAATCACTCAAATAATCTAATGCCCGGTTTATTTTAACAACGCTTCAAACGGCTGTGCCGGCATTGGGCGGTTGAGGTAATACCCCTGATAATAATCACATGAATGATCCGCCAGAAATGTCAGTTGGTCTGCCGTTTCAACGCCTTCCGCCACAACTTTCATATTCAGACCATGAGCCATTAAAATACAAGCCGTCACTAGTTGGTTATGGCTTTTATCTATATCTAAATCGGCTACGAATGCCCGGTCAATTTTTAGCAGATCAAACGGATAATGTTTCAGATAGGAGAGAGAAGAATAACCGGTCCCAAAATCATCAATTGCCAGTGATATGCCTAATTCTTTAATTTGGTTAAGAATATACCGGGCATACTGGTCATCCTCGATAAGAATACCTTCCGTAATCTCCAAGCATAGCTGCTCTGCGGGGTAACCCGTGTCACTCAGAATACCCTGCAATACATTAATAAAATCATACTGCCTTAACTGCCTGGGAGAGATATTAATGGCAAGTCTGAATGCCCGATACCCATTCGCAATCCACTCAGCCCCTTGCTGACACGCCGTACGAATAATCCAATTACCAATCTCAATGATAAGCCCTGTGTTTTCGGCGATAGGAATAAACTTGTCCGGCCCGACACAGCCAAGTTCTTTTGAATTCCAACGGACCAGTACTTCAGCGGACACCAGGTTGATCTCTCCATCCTGATACGCATACACCGGTTGATAATTCAGCAGCAACTCCTCGTTTTCCAGCGCTTTCCTGAGATATTGTTCCATCTCCAGCTTATACCCAGCATTACGCCCCATCTCTTCTGAATAATATTCAAAATACCCCTGATTACCGATCTCACGACACCGATACATTGCTAATTCCGCATTTTGCAATAAACCTATAGCTTTATCACCATGTTGAGGGTAGATGGATACTCCAAAAGTGGCCGATAGTGAAACGCCATATTGGTCGATCACAAACTCCTCATTAAATACGTTATGTAAGCGTTCTACAGCTTTATAAAGTTCTCTTGTGCCCCCAAAGTTTTGCAGTAATATAATGAACTCATCCCCACCGTGACGCAGAAGGCTGTCCTGGTCCTCTAATCCACCACGTAAACGTCTGGTAGCAGACGTTAATAATTTATCACCAAACTGATGACCAAGGCTGTCATTGAAGCGTTTAAAGTTGTCCAGATCGATATAAACGACAGCAAAAATAGATCCACTTTTTTCAGCATCCTCGATGAAGAAGTTCAATCGATCAATAACCAGTGAATTACTTTGAGAAAGATCCCGAATGCAACAAACGCGGACTTTTTCACCTTTTATGGCGCTGTCACGGGCACAGACTTCCATTGGGAAAATCTCACCTCCCCTCCTTTTTCCCTCAAGGTCATAAGGACGTTCGTAACCGATAGACATATGATGATGGGCCGTAGAAATACATTCTTCAGCCATAAAACTCCATATATCTTTTCCAATCAGATATTCTTCCGGGTAATCAAAAATCTCCGCTGAAGCTTTATTAGTATCCAAAATAATGCCGTCTTTATGGATCAAAACACCTTCATTCGTCAGTTCAGCAAGCTGTCTGAGTCGCTCTTCACTATTCATCAGTTCCTGCTCTGCCTCCTTAAGGAATTGCAGATCCCTGGTACCCACTTTATACAGCATCAATGATGCGGCAGACGCCAGAAGAAACATTAAGGAAACAAGAGGCACGACCGTATCGTCGAGCCAATAAAACTCATGAGCCTGATTAAGATAGAGCAGTTGCCACCCTGGCATGGTTTTCAGCTCAGACTGGCCGACGATAAAGGTAACTTCAAGCTTTTCGCTGTAGAGGCGCTGCTCTTTAATCTCGTCATGAAAGCCAAGTGAAGCTATCGGATTAATTCCGAATTGTTTTGATGCAATAATTTCGCTCATACGCGCTTCAGGAATGGGCCACAATGAACACATTTCCCAGCTTTTGTCGCTACTTGCGAAGACAACACCATCAGGGCTGATTAAAACCGCAGTGCCTTCCAGGTTGTGAATGTCAGACTCAAGGTTTTCCATAGGGACTTTGATGACAGCTACCCCTAATATGGAGGAATTCTCACTTTCAATACGACTACTGAAATACAGTCCCCTTTTTTTAGTCACTGTCCCTAAAGCCGCATATACATCCCCCCCGCGCTTCAGAGCCTGCGTGAAATAGGGACGAAATGAATAGTTATACCCTTCTAAGGAGTTGTTTTGATCCGGTCCACGGTTATCCACCACTGTAAGACCATCAGGCTTGATTAAGTAACAAAGGCTTGCTTGTCCCTTGTCACAAAACTGATACAACAAGTACTTACTTTTTATATAACCCTGCTCGCGAGACTCAGACATCGTGCCTACTATATCCGGTAAGGATGCAAGAGTTCGGCTGGCCCTGATATATCTTTCTATAGCCGTATCGAGTTTCACTGCAATAAGGCTTGCAGTCGTGTCAGCGGACTGCTCCTCTTTCTCTATATTGGAGTTGACCGATTGTTCGTAGAAGAGAAACACCCCTACCACAGCCGTCAGGCAACTGAACAAGGTTAGAAAAAGTAGAATACTACGCAGATTCATATTATTTTCTCGGGTGCATTAAACTCAATATAGCTCACAAACCGCACCGGGATGCGACACGTAGCTTCGATAATGACTCAAAGATACGGAAGGGCTATTTTCATCGACCAGTTCGAACCATTAGCCATTGCCCGGAATTGCTTTTGGTTGGATATCCCTTAATGGGGTGCAGCAAGGAAGTTTTGTCGCCAAATCAGATATCAGCTGATAGCGATGTTTATCGAAGCTCTTTGAAGATGGAATGCATAAACAACCTGAAAACGTAACCGTTATCAGGGCAAGAATGATGAAGCAACCTATAAACATCCTTTGATTCCTTAAAAGCCAGACAGGGGTATAAAGGGTCAAGCCTCCCACCTATATATAAAAAGTAATGGGAAATGGAAGACTTTTCCCAGTGGATAATGATAAACGCTGTGTCCGAGGTGGCCGCCATCACACACGCACAGTGATGTTTATGGCCACGCTCTCTTTGATACAGTTCAATCCTACCCTATATTTTTATCAGTGTTATTCAGGTTGTCATCATTCTGGGGATGGGCTTTCCAGCGAGCATTCCAGTAGCGGGCATCGAAGACAAGGCAGTATCACCAAGTGCGGTAATGGCCGCGCCGGACGTTTATTGATTGAAGGGGCACATAGCTATCGTTTCAGCGCTAATATCTCAACCGAGTTACAGAAACGACAAGAGCCGTTGAGTAAAGAGATCATGGATATAGACTGGAAAGCACAGCTAAAGCTCTGCTGGCGTTATCAGCGGTTAATCAAGCGGGGGAAACATCCGATGTCTCTGTCACAGCCATCGCCCGAGAGATGGTGGAGTATATCTGGGCGATTGCCAGCAAAGCTGATCGTCATCCTAAATACTATGCTGAAAAATGAGGAGCGCAGGAATGAAAAATCAGCCTGACATTATTGACAGAACACCACTGTCACTTATGCGATTTATGTAACGCTTGCACGCTCCTTTGAAGTAACCAACCAACGAGTGTTGCAAAAACCAAAAAAGGGCAGTCAATCGGCCAGCCCCTAAACCACTCTATTTAAGCGGATCGGCAACTTCCATTGGGTTTAAGCCATTTGCCGCCCAAGCGATAGCCTGGTTTTGATTAAGCTGATCCAGGCGAACCATGTCTTGATCTGAAATGCTAAAATCAAAAACATTTAAGTTATCGCGAATACGCTCAGGTTTACTGCTTTTTGTGAGTACACAATAGCCGTGCTGCATACCCCATCTTAATAGTAATTTGGCTTGGGGCACCTTCATACGGTTGGCCATTTCGTTAAGCACGACCTGACTTTCCGCTTTGATTTCTGCCAAAACCTCACCACCTTGTCCATCTTCCATTCGCCAGCTCGCTAGAGGTGCCAGCGAGCTATAGGCTATAGGCACAATCCCTTTTGGGCCCATAAACTCAGTCAACTCGACTTGGGCGCAAAGTGGGTGAAATTCAACCTGGTTGGCTTCTGGCAACGCCAACCCGGCGTCCATTATTTCGTCAAGGCGCGCAATATTGTAATTCGCCACACCGATGTGCTTGGTTAACCCCAGCTTTTTCAGCTCCATACACGCTTGCCACTGCTCTAATCTAAGGCTGGAAAACGGCGCGTGAATCATATACATATCCACATAATCCAATTGCAGCTCGGTCAATTGATGCTTCAGGGTGTTAATGGTGTCGTCGAATGTTTTCTCGGCAGAGCCCCACGGCGCGTAGCCCGGAAACAGCTTAGTCGTAACAAATATTTCATCGCGGGAAATGCCAGCGGCTTTTATGGCTTTACCCGTACCAACCTCGTTATTGTAGCCTTGCGCCGAATCAATATGGCGAAATCCAGCCTGTAAGGCATCACATACACATACCTCTGCTTGCTCAGTGGTAAGCTGATACGTACCAAAGCCAACCAACGGCATACCCAATTTATTGCGAGTTGTTTGTGACATGTCCATAGTTAATCCTGAATATCGAATGAAGGCAACTATATTTATAGTCCATTTAAGCTAATAAAAATTGGCTAATAATCCGTTTAACTTGCACAATAATCCAAACTTAAAGATTATTAGTAAAATTCGCGCTATATTTCTGTTGGCACTTATTTATCAACGCATGTGAAGCTAACTATGGCCATTGACTCTCTGCTCACCCTTACCCAAAACTGCATCCAGCGCCAGAACGCTCTTGGCCGCTATCTGCACTTTGACTACAGCAAGTTAGTGATAGTCTCCTTTTGCACCCCCACACCGATTGAATCTTCGGTGTATCAACCGCTGTTATGCCTGGTGCTACAGGGTGAAAAACAAGTCTCTGCCGGCGAGCACCAAGTACGCTGTAGCCAAGCCAGAATGATTTTGGTGAGCCACCATATTCCCGTGATTTCGCAGATCACTCAGGCATCAGATCAAACGCCCTACGTAGCGGTCATTTTGCCATTAGATCGAGAAAAGCTATTGCGTTATTTTGACCCAACACACACGACGCGTCCGGTAGATGATAGTGCTGCCATCGGTTGCCACCAGGTGCCAAACGAAGTAGCACAGGCACTAGGTCGATTGATTGAATTAGCGAACGAGCCAACCCTTGCGCCAATGATTGCGCCCTTAATTGAAGACGAAATTCACGCGCGTTTGATGCATTCAGAGATCGGCCAGCGGCTAATGCGTTTGGTATGGCATAGTGATAAATCAGCGCAAGTGGCCAAAATCATCAAACTCATCAACGACGATCTTAGCAAAAACCTATCCATCGCTGAGTTAGCCAAAGAATCTGGCATGAGCCGCTCTGCCTTGCATCAACATTTCAAGGCCATCACTGGCATGAGTCCACTCGCCTATACCAAAGAGCTACGCTTACTGAAAGCACAAACCCTGGTGCGCGAAAGCTCGCGCCCAATCGCCTCGATTGGCTTTGATGTCGGCTACGACAACCACGCCCAATTCAGCCGCGAATACGCTAGAAAATTCGATAAATCGCCACGTCAGGATAGAGCCACAGCGGCAGGAATTAGTTAGATTTTTGGAGAGAGTCTTCGGAGGGGGAAGCTATAGCTGTATTATTCAGGTTATATCTTGACCAACTTACTCAGCCCCGATTGATTCTGTGGCATAACTAACTGCGATTAATGTTTCGAGATTAAAGGGGTCAAAAAGGGCTTGACCCCTTTAACTTGAGATTCCAAAATATCTTAGCGCCTCTTTCACCCCCGACCACATGTAAATTTTCTAGCAACTTCGTCAGTTTAATCAGATATATAAGCTGTTGAGCATGAGACAAGAAAATAAATCTGTTCCTTTCCCCTTTTTGGCCGATGTGAATTTAAGTCTCTTGCAATACGATTTCAATTAACTGAATCAGTCATTTGCAAATCATCCATACTGGACCATAGCAATATTACTTTTTGTCCAGGAGTTTCTTCGGCACTTGTTGCTACAAAGCCGTGTTTTACAGCCCAAACCATGATAGGTTTCCCAAAGATATTTGTCCCGAAGTCATGCTGTTTTTGTAAGTCTAAACGTGGGTACCTTGCAAGTTTTCGACCAAGAAAATCCTGGACTTTACCAAATGAACTGCCGGGAAACTCTATTCTTATGTTTGTAAGTTTATTCTTGTAAAAGAAAAAGCTTACCAGTCGTGCAGGAATATTGTCAAAAGCAGACCCGATATAGGCATCACATACATAATCTGACTTTCCTATTCTTTGCTCTTTTTTAGGATTCCCATAGCATTTAAGCTCGTGACCTCTATTCTTATACTCTCTAAGAATATCAGATTGCTTTCTGGAGGAAAGCGAATCAAGCGCGACAATAAAGTCTGGCGTTCCTATCCGAGAAAACCAATTGGAAATTTCATATTTAAAATGTAGTGGTAAATTAGTATAGGTTGCTGATCCTGCGAAGAATATAACAACACTTATTGAGATTAACTTTAGTATTCTCATGAAAGTCCCTATTTCGTATAACACTAACAGCAGTTGAGCTCATTGAGCGTCAACTGCTTTCCTTGTTAAGCCTTATCTAAATCACACCAGCACATTGAGCAAACTTCATTGAAATTATGCCTACCGACTCCTTGCCATAGAAAAAATCAGGTGCATCTATGAAGACGCTTTCATTACAACGACTGGTTTGACTTTCTAACTTGCTAAGGCACGCTGAGGTGCTTGAACCACCGGTCTCTTGAAAGTAACTGTCATTACAAAACCTAGTAGCAAGAAGTAAGGCTCCTTTCTTAACCTCATCTTGGGAAGCTTGATCACCTTCAGCTTTGTCGAGCACTTCTTGATAAGTCGTTATTTGAACTTCCGACTGCTGGTTGTTCATATATAAATAATAACCACCTATTAACAGACCAATGATTAATAAATATTTCAATGTTCTTTCCTCCTTAAAAGGTTATTTTAAAAAACGTCTAACAAAGTTGTCGATTGCTGTTACTTGTTAGGTGCAACCCTTTTTTTCATTCATTCAATTCTTTTGTAAATGAAATGATTTTCAACTCACAATATTCTGCAACATCTTCATACATTGGATTTTCTTGGGCAAGAGATCTATAAATTAGCACGTATAAACTTAACGACAGCATAGCAGTAATTTTAAGAATCTTATCACTTTGCTCTCCAATTAACTCGTAAGAAGAAGTGGAATTAGGCATAGCATGAACGATTGATGTGAGCTCTTCATATAATGGATAGACCTCTAATAGCAAGCTGGGGGCTGATACTGATCTAGATTTTTCCTCTAGCATCCAGTCTAACATTTTATATATTTTAAATGAGTTTGTTTCTCTCTCGACCTCTCTGCGGGAACTTCCATTTGAAACCAACTCCATTCGCTGCATAAACGCGAATATATTGGGAATAGGACTGCCCCCTTGAACCTTAATTTGTTTATTTAAGGAAGCTGCATATCTAATTTTTTCAAGGTCACCCTCCATCCCTAGATAATCCTTGCCAATATCATCGGATGAATCAGAAATCATTTTCATCCAAATATACATAGCCTTTACAGAATGCTCAATACATGACCTATAAAGTATACCAATAGAATAAAACTCCTCTATGCAGTAGAGGTCGAAAACACCTATTCTTAAGCTATTTATTTTTGGCAAGAAAGAAACTAAAGAAAACAATGATCTTGGTTTACTAGATGACAATATCGTTTTTTCCAGATCATCTTTCGAATAAATAATCGGAAACTCATCAAGACCTCTTGAATATTCTTCAAAGAATTCTGTGATATTGAATTTCTTCATAAATTATTCCTACCCTCACCACTATCCGGTAACTTGCAGTCACCTAACATTTCAATTCTATGCGTGCGCGTTTTGACACCGCAAGACAGAGGATGAGAGAGTCATATCTATCTGAACTGAAAGAGTAATTCTGAAGCACGTTGCTTTTCATCCCCTGAAAACACGCCAGCACGGTTTGCTGTTTTTAGTGGCACATGTTGTTACCGGCCATATTTCCTATCTATCTGATAATGCACCACTTCTAAAGGTTATTCCAGTGCCTGAAGCAACGTTCAGGTGCCTGAGACGGAATCCATTGAATAGCCATAACAGCCAGATACCCTCTTTGCCGGACAAAAGCCATCTTCGAGTCACCGACAGGTCTTGCATAAATATCCACAATTCTGGCAGTTGCACCCAATTAGGTTTATCGTTCTACTATTAACAAGTTACGAATGCTTTTTCTTTTTCGCCCGTGCTTTTTAAGCCATATAAAGGTCAACATCATGCGTTACCTCATCTGCCTGATTCTGCTATTTCTGACCGCCTGTGACGGCACCTCTCAGAACCTTGCCCTGGGCACTCTGGAGCGGGATCGTATCGCCCATACGGCCACCGCCAGTGAAGTGGTGGTTGAGTTGCCGGTGGCAGCAGGTAGTCAGGTGAGCCGGGGAACCGTTCTGGTGAAACTCGACAGCACACTACAGCAAGCAGAGGTGGATAAAGCTACCGCTGAAGTGGCCCGGGCGGAAGCGAATCTGGAAAAACTCAGAAATGGTGCCCGTGAGGAGGAGGTTGCTGCGGCAACCGCCAGGGTCGCCGGGGCGCGGGCCTCACTGGTTGAGAGCCGCTCTAACTATAACCGCATTCTCAATCTGAAAAAGCAGAAGCTGGTCAGTCAATCAGATCTGGACCGGGCGCGCTCTGCAAGAGATGCCGCTCAGGCGGGATTGGAAAGCGCGCAGGAAGCCCTGCGGTTGCTGACCAATGGCACCCGGGAAGAGGACCTTCGGGCAGCGGAGGCCTCATTGCATTCAGCCCAGGCGACACTGGCAATCCAGACTAAACGGCTGGCAGACCTGACCATTATCGCCACCCGCGACGGTATTCTGGATAACCTGCCCTGGAACCTCGGGGAGCGGGTCACCATCGGCAGTCCGCTGGCGATTATACTGGCGGGCACAGCGCCCCATGCCCGAGTTTATGTACCCGAGCCATACCGGGTAAAACTTCATGTCGGCGACTCACTCATTGTTCATGTGGATGGTATCGAGCAACCGATCACGGGCAAACTCAGCTGGATCGCGACGGAACCCGCCTTCACCCCCTATTACGCCCTGAATCAGGAGGAGCGCGCCCGGCTGATGTACCTGGCGGAGGTTAAACTCCCCGATAGTGAAGCGGACCTGCCCAATGGCGTTCCGGCGCAGGTGGAGCTGCCATGACCGGTCAGTCAGCCAGCTATGCTATCCGGGCAGAAAAGCTCAGCCGACGCTTTGGTGACACCCTGGCGGTACAGGATCTCGACCTGGAAGTTGAAACCGGCCGGATCTATGGCTTTCTCGGGCCTAATGGCTGTGGCAAAACCACCACTATCCGAATGCTCACCGGTCTGCTGCAACCCAGTAATGGCCGGGTTGAGGTGCTTGGCTGCAACCTGCCGGAAGATGCTGAAAAACTGCGACTGCAAATTGGTTATATGACGCAGAAGTTTTCGCTCTACGATGATCTTACGATCGAGGAAAATCTTAAGTTTATCGCCCATATCTATGGCCTGACCGCCCGGGCCCGGAAACAGCGGATCGAAGAGTTACTGAGCATCTATGGCCTGCAGGAAAAATCAAAGCAGTTTGCCGGCAGTATGAGCGGCGGTCAGCGCCAGCGACTCAGCCTGGCTGCGGCCACGCTGCATAAACCGAAACTGCTGTTCCTTGATGAACCGACCTCTGCGGTCGATCCGGAAAATCGCCGGGAGTTCTGGGAACAGCTGTTTGATCTGAGCGATCAGGGCACCAGCATTCTGGTCTCCACTCACTATATGGATGAAGCGGAACGTTGCCATAAACTGGCGATTCTGGAGAACGGTATTAAACGGGCCGATGGCAGCCCCGATGAGCTGATGCAGCAGATGGGTTCCAGAGTGGTAGAGATCAGTTCATCTGAACTGCGCTCGTTAAAGCAAACACTGATAGCGCTGCCGGAGATTATCTCCGCCGCACAACTGGGCGCGCGTCTGCGGGTACTGGTGAAAGATAGCGTAGACGACCCGATCGGGTTTCTCTCTCAGCAACCGTCGGTGAAGCCCGAAGATCAGCTCAATCTGGTGCGCCCCAGTCTTGAAGATGTGTTTGTCACCTGTACCGGTGTCAGGGCCGACAGCGGGAGGCAGCAATCATGAACCCTTTTGTGCGGGTCAGCGCGATCGCCACTAAAGAGCTGCTGCAACTTAAACGGGACAAGATGACCTTCGGCATGATCGTCATGATCCCGCTGATTCAGCTACTGCTGTTTGGTTTTGCTATCAATACCAATGTGCGTCATCTGCCTGTGGGGGTGGTCGATTATAGCCACAGCGGCTTAAGCCGGGTGCTGATTCAAACCATCGAGGCGACCCAGGTGGTCACTTTCACCCGCCACTTCACCAACCTGCCCGAGGCAGAACAGGCAATCGCCAGCGCTGAGGTACGGGCGGTGCTGATTATCCCCAGTGATGTCAGTCAGCGACTGGTGCGCAACCCCAGTGTAGGGCTGGGCAGTCCCCCGGCCAGCGATGCCGAAACCAGCCGACCGGTTGCTCAGTGGCTGGTTGATGGCTCAGACACCATTATCGCCGGTGCGATTAAGGGCTTGCGAAGGATGCCACTGGTAGAGCTGCTGGATAAACCTGCCAACCGCCAGACACCCACCTTTGAGGTCACCCTGCTCTACAATCCAGAGCAGCGCACGGTGGTGAATATCGTGCCGGGACTGGCAGCGGTCATCCTGACGATGACGATGATTATGTTCACCTCTGCCGCCATTGTGCGGGAACGGGAAAGAGGCAATATGGAGATGCTGATCACCACCCCGGTGCGTCCTATCGAACTGATGATAGGTAAGATTCTCCCCTATATTTTTATCGGTGCGATTCAGGTTGTCATCATTCTGGGACTGGGCTTTCTGCTGTTTAATGTACCGGTCAATGGCAGCCTGTTGCAGCTGGCGCTGGCGACCCTGCTGTTTATCACCGCCAGTCTGACCCTGGGCCTGATTATCTCCACCATCGCCAAAAGCCAGCTGCAATCGATGCAGATGACGATCTTTGTCTTACTACCCTCAATTCTGTTATCCGGCTTTATGTTTCCCTACGAAGGGATGCCTCTGGCCGCGCAATATATAGCAGAGGCACTGCCCGCCACCCACTTTATGCGGCTGATTCGCGGCGTGGTTCTGAAAGATGTAGAGATTATCAACATGGCCCCGGATATCTACTGGCTGGGGCTGTTTACTCTGGGTGGCTTAGCCGTTGCCTCGATACGCTTTAAGAAACGCCTCGATTAAATACTGCCATTGATTCTCCCGCACCGGGCTGCACAATGACGCAGCCCCTGCGGCTGATGCAGGGTCAAACAGCAACACACAATCCTCCTGAGAACCAGAAAAGAAAATCAGAAACGTGCGCTAAAGCCAACATATTCAGATCTGCATCAGCTAATAATTGGCACAGAAAGAGGTAAAGAAGGCACGGCAGGATGCAACTTATTCCGAAGATTCACACTAGAGTCTAGTGGCGTAGATACACAGAGAGAACCAAGCACTCTCATTATCTGCAGCGGATCTTCGTGTTACCCCGCACAGCGTCCGACCACTTAGCGGACGTTTTTTAGCGGGAGAGCTAACCGGTAAAAGATCAACCAGTAAAAGATCGCAGTTGTCAGAAATACTATGTCTCGCCTGATGTTCAGGACATGGGTTTCCCAGTAAGACACAACTGCAATGCCCCTGGTGGCATAAGCATCCATCTCAATAAGATGGATATATAGCAAGACAATAATTATAACTCTCGTGCCCAGCACGCTGCTTTCCGGAGTCACTGACACATGCAAGAATTTGTCGATCTCATAAACGGCATTATCTCAAGCCCTGCTCTGATCTTTCTCTGCCTTGGGGCCAGTCTTTTCTATTCAATCCAGATACGCTTCGCACCGCGGCGAATGTTGCGCAAAATGTGCGAGCGGCTGTTTTCAGAATCACAATCCAGCCCTGAGCCTGCATTAGCACCTATCAGAGCCTGAAGCGCTGCGACAGGCGCTCAGCCCAGTTGAAGATTAAAAAAATAAAGAAGTGGAATACGCTTTACGACGTTCAAACCTGACGTCCAAATCTATAGCACGACTGTTAAACACAGCCTGTTTTAGTGTCTCATTTATTCATTCGTTATAAAAACAAGAGGAAGTAAACAATGAAGAAAACCCTGATTTCCGCTGCCGTCCTGATGGCTGCAATGGCAGGAACAGCAATGGCTGGTACTTTGGAAACTGTGAAGGAACGTGGCGCACTTCAGTGTGGTGTAACGAGTGGTGTCCCTGGCTTCTCGGTGCCTGATGATAAAGGTAACTGGAAAGGTCTGGACGTTGACGTATGCCGGGCGGTTGCTGCCGCCGTACTGGGTGATGCAACTAAAGTTAAGTATATTCCACTGAATGCTAAAGAGCGTTTTACTGCGCTGGTGTCCGGCGAGATTGATATGCTGTCCCGTGTGACCACCTGGACACAGACCCGCGATACTCAGCTGGGTATCAA
>NZ_FOGB01000027.1 GCF_900111095.1 Amphritea atlantica
CAGTGCAGCTGTCAGAGTAGTTTTACCGTGGTCAACGTGGCCGATTGTACCAACGTTAACGTGCGGTTTATTACGTTCAAATTGTTCTTTAGCCACGATTAATTCCTCATTAATATATTGGGCAAATTATCTTGCATTGATTATAGCTTCAGCGACATTATTTGGCGCTTCAGCATAATCAAAGAATTCCATTGAGTATGTTGCACGACCCTGAGTAGCCGAACGCAGGTCGGTAGCATAACCAAACATCTCGCCCAGTGGAACCTGTGCATTGATTATCTTACCGGAACTGCAATCATCCATACCCTGAACCAGACCACGACGACGGTTCAGGTCACCCATCACGTCACCCATGTAATCTTCGGGCGTTACAACCTCTACCTGCATCATCGGCTCAAGCAGACAAGGACTTGCGTCCTGTGCAAACTTCTTAAGCGCCTGGGAGGCAGCAATTTTAAACGCCATCTCGTTAGAGTCAACTTCATGGAAGGATCCATCATAGAGACGGGCCTTCAGGCCGATCAGCGGATAGCCGGCAATTACGCCGTTCTTCATCTGCTCCTCGATACCTTTTTCGATCGCCGGGATGTACTCCTTAGGAATAGCACCACCTACGATCTCATTGATGAACTCCAGCCCTTCCTTGTCAGATGGACTAAACTCAATGACTACATGGCCATACTGACCACGACCACCAGACTGACGAATAAACTTATGGTTTGCATCAACAGACTGACGGATTTTCTCGCGATAGGCTACCTGCGGCTTACCGATGTTCGCTTCCACGCTGAATTCACGCTTCATACGATCCACCAGAATATCCAGGTGCAATTCGCCCATACCAGAGATAATGGTCTGACCGGTTTCCGGATCGGTTGCTACCCGGAAAGAGGGATCTTCCTGAGCAAGCTTGCCCAGCGCGATACCCATTTTTTCCTGGTCAGCCTGTGATTTAGGCTCAACCGCTACAGAAATTACCGGCTCAGGAAACTCCATGCGCTCCAGAATGATCTTATGATCAGGATTACACAGGGTATCTCCGGTAGTTACATCTTTCATACCGATCAGAGCCGCGATATCGCCTGCGCGAACCTCTTTGATCTCTTCACGGTTATTTGCGTGCATCTGCACCATCCGCCCAACGCGCTCTTTCTTACCTTTAACAGTGTTAACCACACTGTCGCCGGAAGCCAGTACGCCGGAGTACACCCGGATAAATGTCAGGGTGCCGACAAACGGGTCGGTGGCAATTTTAAAGGCCAGCGCCGCAAATGGAGCAGAGTCATCCGCCTCACGGGTATCAAGGGTTTCATCATCATCGAGGGTACCCTCAATCGCCTTAACTTCAACCGGCGATGGCATATACTCGATCACAGCGTCCAGCACGGCCTGAACCCCCTTATTCTTGAATGCAGAACCTGCCTGCATTAGAACAAGGTCGTTATCCAGGGTGCGACGACGCAGACCCGCCTTGATCTCTTCGTTGGATAGATCACCCTCTTCAAGGTATTTATCCATCAGCTCTTCGGATGCCTCTGCTGCTGCTTCTACCAACTGCTCACGCAGCGTATCAGCCTGTTCTTGCAGCTCAGCAGGAATATCGTAAAGCTCGTATGTCATCCCCTGATCAGCATCATTCCACATGATGGCTTTCATACGGATCAGATCGACAACACCTTTAAACTCATCTTCTGCACCGATCGGGAAGTTGACCGGTACAGCATTAGCGCCCAAACGCTCTTTTAACTGCCGCACCACCATAAAGAAGTCAGCGCCTGCACGGTCCATCTTATTGACGAACACCATGCGCGGCACTTCATACTTATTGGCCTGACGCCAGACAGTCTCAGTCTGAGGCTGCACCCCGGAAGAGGCACACAGCACAACAACCGCACCATCAAGCACCCGCAGCGAACGTTCAACCTCAATGGTGAAGTCTACGTGTCCGGGGGTGTCGATAATGTTGATCCGGTGCTGATCAAACTGCTGACTCATACCACTCCAGAAACAGGTGGTCGCAGCGGAGGTGATAGTGATACCACGCTCCTGTTCCTGCTCCATCCAGTCCATGGTCGCTGCGCCGTCGTGTACTTCACCGATTTTATGGGACATCCCGGTGTAGAACAGAACGCGCTCAGTGGTCGTGGTTTTACCCGCATCGACATGGGCACAGATACCGATATTACGGTACCGGTTTATAGGCGTTTTACGAGCCAAAACTCAATCCTCGGAACTTACATCAAAAGCTTTATTAAAAGCTTAGAAGCGGTAGTGAGCGAATGCTTTGTTCGCTTCAGCCATGCGATGAACGTCTTCACGTTTCTTCACAGCTGCACCACGACCTTCAACTGCATCACCGATTTCACCGGCCAGACGCAGCGCCATGGATTTTTCACCACGCTTACGGGAAGCATCCACCAACCAACGCATAGCCAGAGCCATACGACGGGAAGGACGAACTTCTACAGGCACCTGATAGGTAGCACCACCCACACGGCGAGATTTAACCTCTACCATTGGCTGGATCGCTTCCAGTGCTTTGTTGAATGCTTCGATTGGATCTTCACCAGTCCGCTGACCAACTGTGTCCAGCGCACCGTAAACAATCTTCTCAGCAACAGATTTCTTACCACTGATCATCAGGTGGTTAGTAAATTTTGCCAGTGTAATGTTACCGAATTTAGGATCCGGCAGGATTTCACGTTTTGCCGCAACTCTTCTTCTTGGCATGATAAGCCCCTTTATCTACAGGTCTTCAGGTTATTTCAGGAATTGATACCTGACCTTACTCTTATTGCTTGCGGTCTAGCTCTAGTTGTATAGCGGGCTGTTTAAACAGCTGTGCCGGACTTCTGTCGCCGTCCCGGAAACGCTTAAGACTTAGGACGCTTGGTACCGTACTTAGAACGACCCTGTTTACGGTCGTTAACGCCACTGGTATCCAGTGCGCCACGTACTGTGTGGTAACGAACACCCGGCAAGTCTTTTACACGACCACCACGGATCAGAACAACAGAGTGCTCCTGCAGGTTGTGACCTTCACCACCGATGTAGGAAGTAACCTCATATCCGTTTGTCAGACGAACACGGCACACTTTACGCAGTGCTGAGTTCGGTTTCTTAGGGGTTGTTGTATAGACGCGGGTACAAACGCCACGGCGCTGAGGACATGCCTGCAATGCAGGTACATCACTCTTTACCACTTTGCGCTTGCGCGGCTGTCGTACCAGCTGGTTAATAGTTGCCATTAAGCAAACTCCACGCTTTTATTTAAGCACTAAAAAACAGGATTTTTTTCACTCCTGTCACGAAAGGGCCGAGATTGTACTCAATCCCGGCCCATCAGGTCAATATTCGACCAGATAATAGATAGTACTTTTTGGATCTTTCTTTCAATCACCATCAGGTACTATCTGTATATGCACCTTACGGACACGCTCCAATGAGTATCAGAGCCTGCCCAGGTTCATTATTCTGAATCAGGCATTGATGCCTGGTTCAGGGCTGCAGTCAGCGCCAGTTGAACATCTTCTGCACTGACAGACATGCTATCATCAGCCTTAACCGCCTGACGCTTACGGGCCTTGTGGTATGCCAGACCAGTACCGGCCGGAATCAGACGACCCACGACAACGTTCTCTTTGAGACCGCGCAGGAAGTCTTTCTTACCACACACCGCACCCTCGGTCAGTACACGGGTTGTCTCCTGGAAGGACGCCGCAGAGATGAAGGACTCGGTTGCCAGAGAGGCTTTGGTAATACCCAGCAGTACACGATCATACTTAGCCGGCATCTTACCTTCCGCTTCCAGGCGTTTGTTCTCTTCAACCACCTGATGGAATTCAACCTGCTCACCGTTAATGAACGAGCTGTCTCCGCTGGCGGTGATATCCACCTTACGCAGCATCTGACGTACGATTACTTCGATATGCTTATCGTTGATCCCTACACCCTGCAGACGGTAAACGTCCTGAATCTCAGAGGTGATGTATTTCGCCAGCTCGGCGACACCCTTGATCCGCAGAATATCATGCGGGTTAGACGGTCCGTCGGAGATAATTTCACCCTTCTGCACCGTTTCACCTTCAAAGACGTTCAGGTTACGCCACTTAGGAATCATGATCTCCATTGGATCAGCATTCTGCGGGCTGATAACCAGACGCTTCTTACCCTTAGTCTCCTTACCAAACGTGATGGTACCGGAGATCTCAGCCAGGATAGAGGACTCTTTTGGCTTACGCGCTTCAAACAGGTCAGCAACCCGTGGCAGACCACCGGTGATATCCTTGTTCACAGAACCTTCCTGCGGGATACGCGCCAGTACGTCACCAATGCCCACCTCAGCACCGTTGCTCAGGTTAAGAATCGCTTTCGCTGGCAACAGATACTGCGCCGGAGAGTCAGTTCCCGGGTGGAACAGATCATCACCAGTAGCGGCATCGACCAGACGGATCATCGGACGAATATCTTTACCCGCCGCCGGACGCAGTGCCGGATCGAGAATTTCAATAGTCGACAGACCGGTCAGCTCATCGGTTTGCTGCTTAACAGTAATACCGTCATCAATACCGACAAACTCAAGCTTACCCGCCACCTCGGAGATGATTGGGTGAGTATGCGGGTCCCAGTTGGCGACGATGGAGCCGGCTTCAACACGGGAACCATCCTTAACCTTGATCACAGAACCGTACGGCAGCTTATAGCGCTCACGCTCACGACCGTGTTCGTCGGTTACACCCAGCTCACCGGAGCGGGAAGTTGCCACCAGTGAACCGTCGGCTTTTTCTACAGACTTCAGATTGTGCATCCGGATCTCACCGGAGTTCTTAACCTGAATGCTGTCAACCGCGGCTGCCCGCGATGCCGCACCACCGATGTGGAAGGTACGCATGGTCAGCTGTGTTCCAGGCTCACCGATTGACTGTGCTGCGATAACACCGACCGCTTCACCCGGGTTAACCCGATGACCACGACCCAGATCACGGCCATAACACTTAGAGCAGAGACCGAAGGTGGTTTCACAGGTAATCGCACTGCGAACAATGATCTCATCAATTGATGAGTAACGTTCTTCATCGTCCAGACGCTTAACCCAGGCCTCGTCCATCAGGGTGCCCGCTTCGATCAGCACCTCTTTCCCGGTTGGATCCATCACATCCTGAGCCACAACACGACCCAGAACACGATACCCCAGACCGACAACCACATCGCCACCTTCAATCAGCGGCTGCATGATCAGACCTTCTTCAGTACCACAATCATCTTCAGTGATAACCAGATCCTGTGCCACATCAACCAGACGACGGGTCAGGTAACCAGAGTTTGCAGTCTTCAGTGCGGTATCCGCCAGACCTTTACGAGCACCGTGGGTTGAGATGAAGTACTGCAGTACGTTCAGACCTTCACGGAAGTTAGCCGTGATGGGCGTTTCGATGATAGAGCCATCCGGCTTCGCCATCAGACCACGCATACCCGCCAGCTGACGAATCTGCGCCGCACTACCCCGGGCACCGGAGTCGGCCATCATATATACAGAGTTGAAAGAGTCCTGAGCTTCAAGCTCACCGTGACGGTTAATCACCTCTTCCTTCTTCAGGTTATCCATCATCTTCTTGGCCAGAATCTCGTTGGCACGGGACCAGATATCGATAACCTTGTTGTATTTCTCACCCTGGGTAACCAGACCGTCGGCGTACTGCATCTCGATCTCTTTCACTTCAGCATCAGCTGAGGTGATGATATCGACCTTCTCATCCGGGATAACGAAGTCGTTAACACCGATAGAAGAACCGGATACGGTTGCCTGACGGAAGCCCATGTACATCACCTGGTCAGCAAAGATAACGGTATCTTTCAGACCAACGATACGGTACGCGGTGTTGATCAGGCGGGAGATCGCCTTTTTCGTCATCGCCTGGTTGACCAGCTCAAACGGCAGCCCTTTTGGCACGATATTGAACAGCATGGCACGACCGACAGTGGTGTCCTGAATGGTCGTACGGTGCTCTTCGTTGCCTTCGATATCGCGGATAGTCTCGCTGATACGAACTTTTACCTTGGCCTGCAGGTCAACCTGCTTAGCACCGTAAGCACGCTGAACTTCTTTAATATCAGAGAAGACCATACCCTCACCGAGGGCATTGATACGGTCACGGGTCATCC
The DNA here is from genome assembly GCF_900111095.1 of Amphritea atlantica. GTDB lineage: Bacteria > Pseudomonadota > Gammaproteobacteria > Pseudomonadales > Balneatricaceae > Amphritea > Amphritea atlantica. The sequence continues at coordinate 6,163 of NZ_FOGB01000027.1, forward strand.
AGTACAGACCCAGTACCACGTCCTGAGACGGTACGATGATTGGCTCACCGTTGGCTGGAGACAGTACGTTGTTGGTTGACATCATCAGCGCACGGGCTTCCAGCTGCGCTTCAATTGTCAGCGGTACGTGTACCGCCATCTGGTCACCGTCAAAGTCGGCGTTGTAGGCCGCACATACCAGCGGGTGCAGCTGAATCGCTTTACCTTCGATCAGTACCGGCTCAAATGCCTGGATACCCAGACGGTGCAGGGTTGGTGCACGGTTAAGCATGATCGGGTGTTCGCGGATAACTTCATCCAGGATATCCCAAACCAGTGACTCTTCGCGCTCAACCATTTTCTTAGCGGTTTTAATGGTGGTCGCGTGACCACGCAGCTCCAGCTTAGAGAAGATAAATGGCTTGAACAGTTCCAGCGCCATCTTCTTAGGCAGACCACACTGATGCAGACGCAGGTATGGACCCACCACGATGACCGAACGACCGGAGTAGTCAACACGCTTACCCAGCAGGTTCTGACGGAAACGACCCTGTTTACCCTTGATCATGTCAGCCAGGGATTTCAGAGGACGCTTGTTAGAACCGGTGATAGCACGACCACGACGACCGTTATCCAGCAGCGCATCAACAGATTCCTGCAACATACGTTTTTCGTTACGTACGATGATATCCGGAGCACTCAGATCCAGCAGACGCTTCAGACGGTTGTTACGGTTGATAACGCGACGATACAGATCGTTCAGATCTGAGGTTGCGAAACGACCGCCATCCAGGGGAACCAACGGACGCAGATCGGGTGGCAGAACCGGCAGAACCTGAAGAATCATCCACTCGGGTTTATTACCAGAGGTGTGGAAACCTTCCAGCAGTTTCAGACGCTTGGACAGCTTCTTAATCTTGGTTTCAGAGTTAGTCGCCGGCAGCTCTTCACGCATCACTTCGATCTCTTCAGCAAGATCGATCGATTTCAGCAGCTCCTGAACCGCTTCAGCACCCATACGGGCATCAAAGTCGTCACCAAACTCTTCCAGCGCTTCAAAGTACTGCTCATCGTTCAGCAGCTGACCACGCTCAAGCGTCGTCATACCCGGATCGATAACAACAAATGATTCGAAGTACAGCACCCGCTCGATATCACGCAGGGTCATATCCAGCATCAGACCGATACGGGATGGCAGTGACTTCAGGAACCAGATGTGAGCAACGGGAGAGGCCAGTTCGATGTGACCCATACGCTCACGACGAACCTTAGCCAGTGCAACTTCAACGCCACACTTCTCACAGATAACACCACGATGCTTCAGTCGCTTGTACTTACCACACAGACACTCGTAATCCTTAACAGGACCGAAGATCTTGGCACAGAACAGACCATCACGCTCTGGCTTAAAGGTGCGGTAGTTGATGGTTTCTGGCTTTTTAACTTCACCAAAAGACCAGGAACGGATCATCTCAGGCGATGCCAGACCGATACGGATCGAGTCGAACTCGTCGTTCTGTCCCTGGGATTTCAACAGATTAAGTAAATCTTTCATTTCATTCAGCTCCTCGGGGGAGTTGACCGCGCAGCGGTTAATCAGCTGCGCAGTAAACTATCTGTTAAAGGGTTACTCGTTTTCCAGCTCGATATCGATACCGAGCGAGCGGATCTCTTTCACCAGCACGTTGAACGATTCTGGCATACCCGGCTCCATGCGGTGATCACCATCCACGATGTTCTTATACATCTTGGTACGGCCGTTCACGTCATCGGATTTAACCGTCAGCATCTCCTGCAGGGTGTAGGCAGCACCGTATGCTTCCAGTGCCCAGACCTCCATCTCACCGAAGCGCTGACCACCGAACTGCGCCTTACCACCCAGCGGCTGCTGAGTAACCAGGCTGTAGGAACCGGTAGAACGTGCGTGCATCTTATCGTCAACCAGGTGGTTCAACTTCAGCATGTACATGTAACCCACGGTTACCGGACGGCTGAACTCATCACCGGTGCGACCATCGAACAGAGTGAACTGGCCGGTGTCGCTCAGGTCTGCCATCCGCAGCAGCTCCTTCACTTCCGCCTCTTTAGCACCATCAAATACTGCAGTTGCCAGAGGTACACCACCTTTCAGGTTCTTCGCCAGTTCCAGCACTTCGTCATCACTCAGAGAGTCGATATCTTCATGACGACCAGACTTGTAACCACCCAGTTCGCTGTTATAGATACGGTCAAGGAACTCACGCAGCTCTTTGATTGTTTCAAGACGATCACGTTCAGCCTGAAGCATCTTATTGATCTTCACGCCCAGACCTTTAGCGGCCATACCCATGTGCGTCTCAAGTACCTGACCTACGTTCATCCGTGACGGTACACCCAGAGGGTTCAGTACGATATCGACCGGCTCGCCGTTCTCATCGTATGGCATATCTTCAACCGGCATGATAACGGAGATAACACCCTTGTTACCGTGACGTCCTGCCATCTTGTCACCCGGCTGTACGCGACGTTTAGTGGCCACATAAACCTTAACAATTTTCAGTACGCCAGGGGCCAGGTCATCACCGGTCTGCAGCTTGTCTTTCTTATCTTCAAACTTGGCATCCAGCTCAACGCGGCGCTCTTCCAGCTGCTCCTGAGCTTTCTCCAGCATCTCCTGAGTCGCATCATCAGCAACGCGGATCTTGAACCAGTCTGATTTCTTCAGCTCAGCCAGGGCCTCAGCGGTGATCTCTTCACCCTTCTTGAAGTTCGCACCGCCTTCAGCTTTCAGACCACACAGAGCACGTCCAAGACGCTCAAAGGTCGCCTGCTCAACGATACGCAACTCTTCGTTCAAATCCTTACGGATGCGGTTCAGCTCGGACTGCTCGATAGAGATTGCACGCTCATCCTTCTGCACACCGTCACGGGTAAACACCTGAACATCGATAACCTTACCGATAGTACCGGTCTTAACACGCAGTGAGGTGTCCTTAACATCGGACGCCTTCTCACCGAAGATCGCACGCAGCAGCTTCTCTTCCGGTGTCAGCTGAGTTTCACCCTTAGGTGTCACCTTACCCACCAGAATATCACCCGGGCCTACTTCAGCACCGATATGGACAATACCGGCTTCATCCAGCTTAGCCAGTGCAGATTCACCCACGTTTGGAATATCTGACGTGATCTCTTCAGAACCCAGCTTGGTATCACGTGCCACACAGGTCAGTTCCTGAATATGGATCGTCGTGAAACGATCTTCCTGAACGACCCTTTCAGAGATAAGGATGGAATCCTCGAAGTTGTAACCGTTCCAGGGCATGAATGCGATACGCATGTTCTGCCCCAGCGCCAGCTCACCCAGGTCAACGGACGGGCCGTCAGCCATGATATCGCCACGCTGAACCTGTTCACCCTGACGCACAATCGCACGCTGGTTGATGCAGGTGTTCTGGTTAGAACGGGTGTACTTAGTGAGGTTGTAGATATCCACACCCGCTTCACCGGCAACCGTCTCTTCGTCGTTAACACGGACGACAATACGCGCCGCATCAACTGACTCAATCACACCACCGCGATCGGCAACCACACACACACCGGAATCGCGGGCAACATAACGTTCCATGCCGGTACCGACCAGCGGCTTATCAGCCCGCAGGGTTGGTACAGCCTGACGCTGCATGTTTGATCCCATCAATGCGCGGTTCGCGTCATCGTGTTCCAGGAACGGGATCAGTGCCGCTGCCACCGATACAACCTGACGTGGAGATACATCCATGTAGGTTACTTTTTCCGGCGGCATAACGGTAAATTCATTTTCGTGACGTACTGCAACCAGTTCATCAGTCAGTGTCCGGTTCTCGTCCATGGCAGCAGATGCCTGGGCGATGACATGACGACCTTCCTCAATGGCTGACAGGTATTCAACTTCATCGGTCACCTTACAATCCACTACCTTACGATACGGCGTCTCAAGGAAACCATAGTCGTTGGTGCGGGCATAGGTCGCCAGCGAGTTGATCAGACCGATGTTTGGTCCTTCAGGTGTCTCGATAGGACATACGCGACCGTAGTGAGTTGCGTGTACGTCACGTACCTCAAAGCCTGCACGCTCACGGGTCAGACCGCCAGGTCCTAACGCAGAAACACGACGCTTGTGAGTCACTTCTGACAGCGGGTTGTTCTGGTCCATAAACTGAGACAGCTGAGACGAACCGAAGAACTCTTTCACCGCGGCAGCAACCGGCTTGGCATTGATCAGATCCTGAGGCATCAGGTTATCCGACTCTGCCATACTCAGACGTTCACGAACGGCACGCTCTACCCGCACCAGACCCACGCGGAACTGGTTTTCGGCCATCTCGCCAACGGAACGGATACGACGGTTACCCAGGTGATCGATATCATCCACAACGCCTTTACCGTTACGGATATCGATCAGCGTTTTCATGACCGACAGGATATCTTCTTTATCCAGCACGCCAGAACCGGTCTCTTCTTCGCGGCCCAGGCGGCGGTTGAACTTCATCCGGCCAACCGCAGACAGGTCGTAGCGCTCTTCGGTAAAGAACAGGTTCTCAAACAGGTTTTCTGCTGATTCCTTGGTTGGCGGCTCACCAGGGCGCATCATGCGGTAGATCTCTACCAGTGCTTCCAGCTGGTTACGGGTGGTATCGATACGCAGGGTATCAGATACAAACGGACCGCAATCAAGTTCATTGGTATACAGGGTTTCAAAAGCAGTAACATTACGGCTGCGAATCTGCTCCAGTAACTCTTCAGTGATCTCGCTGTTGCCTTCGCACAGCAGCTCACCGGTGGTCGGATCAATAATATCTTTCGCTAATACTTTGCCCAGCAGGTACTCAACCGGCACCTCCAGCTGAGTGATATTCTCTTTCTCCAGCTGACGGATATGGCGAGGTGTAATCCGGCGGCCGGATTCAACCAGCACGCTGCCGCTGGAATCTTTAATATCAAAAGTAGCCGTTTCACCACGCAGACGGGACGGAACCAGTGTCATCAGAATTTCATCTGCACTGAGGGTCCACTCGGTGTTGTCAAAGAAGGTATCGAGGATCTCTTCAGTGGTATAGCCAAGCGCGCGCAGCAGAATAGTTGCTGGCAGCTTACGACGGCGGTCGATACGTACAAACAGGCTATCTTTAGGATCAAACTCGAAGTCCAGCCATGAACCACGGTAAGGAATAACACGGGCAGAATACAGCAGCTTCCCGGAGGAGTGCGTTTTACCCTTGTCATGGTCGAAGAATACACCCGGCGAACGGTGCAGCTGAGAGACAATAACCCGCTCAGTACCGTTGACAACGAAAGTACCGTTGTCGGTCATCAGCGGCATTTCGCCCATGTATACTTCTTGTTCTTTAATATCTTTAATCGCTTTATTTGAAGAATCGCGATCATAGATTACCAGGCGTACTTTAACGCGCAGCGGGGCAGCATAAGTAATACCACGCATCTGGCATTCTTTAACGTCAAAAACCGGCTCGCCCAGACGGTAACCTACATATTCCAATGCGGCGTTTCCGGAATAGGAAACGATCGGGAATACGGAACTGAAAGCCGCATGCAGCCCGATATCTTTACGCTCTGCAGAATCAGCACCCTGTTGCAGGAATTTCAAATAAGAATCCAACTGGATTGCCAACAGATATGGCACATCCATCGCTTCCGGCAGCTTTCCGAAGTCTTTACGGATGCGTTTCTTTTCAGTATATGAGTAAGCCATCTAAGTTCCCCAGCATCTGCACCTGAAAAATTCAAACAAACCGAAGGAAATTTCTCGGCCTGTGAACCGTTATTATTTGCTCTTACTAATAACGGAAAAAGGCCGGTGGCACTTTGCCACCAGCCGTAGATGTATCAGCTACTAAATAGTCTGATACGAAGCATCGCGCCGCTTACTTAACTTCAACAGTTGCGCCAGCTTCTTCCAGAGCAGCTTTAAGTGCTTCTGCGTCTTCCTTGCTAACACCTTCTTTAACGGTAGCAGGAGCGCCGTCAACCATACCTTTAGCTTCTTTCAAGCCCAGGCCAGTTGCTGCACGAACAGCTTTGATTACGTTTACTTTCTTGTCGCCAGCGCCAGTCAGTACAACGTCGAATTCAGTCTGCTCTTCAGCAGCAGCACCAGCGTCGCCGCCAGCTGCACCAGCAACTGCAACAGCAGCAGCAGATACACCGAATTTTTCTTCCATTGCTTCAACCAGTGCTACAACGTCCATTACAGACATTTCAGCGATTGCGTTCAAGATATCTTCTTTAGATACGGACATGTTTAATTCCTAAAATATTCGAGCCAGAGGCTCTTAAACTCGTTCTTAAGCGGCTTGTATTAAGCAGCTGCTTGTTCTTTCTGTTCGCGAACAGCCGCGATAGTGCGCACCAGCTTGCCTGCTGCAGCTTCTTTCATGCAGCCCATCAGCTTGGCGATCGCTTCGTCGTATGTTGGCAGTGAAGCCAGCATAGAGATATCAACGATCTGTCCTTCGAAAGCAGCGGTCTTCAGCTCCAGCTTGTCATTTCCCTTGGCGAAATCTTTCAGAATTCGCGCACCGGCACCTGGGTGCTCAGTAGAGAATGCAATCAGAGTCGGACCTACGAATGAATCAGTGATACATTCGAAATCAGAGCCTTCTACTGCACGACGTGCCAGCGTATTACGTACGACGCGCAGCCATACTCCCGCTTCACGTGCCTGCTTACGCAGCTCAGTCATCTTCTCAACGGTCACACCGCGAGAATCTGCAACTACAGCAGAGAGAGCGCCCTTGGCAGCTTCCTGGACTTCAGCGACAATCGCTTTTTTATCTTCGAGTCCTAATGCCACGATTTACTCCTGGGTTTAGTCTTTTCGACTGTTTACCATTCACTTCAGCATCGATCACTGAAGCGCCGAGTACGGTGGTTCAATTGATCCTGTTAAGGGGATCACACCGTCTGCGCAGGCTGATAGATTAAGAGTCCGGTTACGTGCACCATTCTCACCTGCGGTCTTTGACGACCTCTGCAGCAACGCCGCAGAGACCCTCAATTCTTTCTGAAAACCGATTAAACGCTCAGTGAGCTCTGATCGATTGCCAGACCTGGCCCCATAGTGGTGGACAGGGTAACTTTCTTCATGTAAACGCCTTTAGCAGAAGCAGGCTTCAGCTTTTTCAGCTCGCTCAGCAGCGCTTCAACGTTTGCTTTGATAGCATCAGCTTCGAAGCCAACTTTACCAACGCCAGCGTGGATAATACCGTTCTTGTCAGTACGGAAACGTACCTGACCCGCCTTAGCATTGTTGACCGCAGTCACAACATCAGGGGTTACAGTACCTACCTTAGGGTTTGGCATCAGACCACGTGGACCCAGAACCTGACCCAGCTGACCCACAACGCGCATCGCATCCGGAGTCGCGATAACAACGTCAAAGTTCAGATCGCCGCCTTTGATCTGTTCAGCCAGATCATCAAAACCAACAACGTCAGCACCCGCTGCTTTAGCTTTCTCTGCGTTCTCGCCCTGCGCAAATACCGCAACACGAACATCTTTACCAGTACCGCTAGGCAGAACACTTGAACCACGTACGTTCTGGTCAGATTTACGTGGGTCAACGCCCAGGTTTACTGCCACATCGACAGACTCTTTAAAGCCAACAGTTGACAGTTCGTTTAGCAGCGCAACAGCATCAGCAACAGAGTACTGCTTACCTGGTTCAACTTTTTCAGCAATCGCCTTTTGGCGTTTAGTCAGCTTAGCCATTACTCAGCTCCTTCCACGATCAGACCCATGCTACGTGCACTACCTGCGATGGTACGAACCGCTGCATCCATATCAGAAGCAGTCAGATCAGCCATTTTAGTGGTAGCAATCTCTTCCAGCTGAGCGCGGGTAACAGTACCGACTTTCTCAGTATTAGGACGACCAGAACCGCTCTTCAGGCCTGCAGCTTTCTTCAGCAGAACAGCAGCCGGAGGAGTCTTGGTAATGAAAGTAAAGCTGCGATCAGCATAAACAGTGATCACAACCGGAGTCGGCAGACCCGGCTCAATACCCTGTGTAGCCGCGTTAAACGCCTTACAGAATTCCATGATGTTAACACCATGCTGACCCAGTGCTGGACCAACGGGTGGACTTGGGTTCGCCTGACCGGCGGCAACCTGCAGCTTAATATAAGCCTGGATTTTCTTAGCCATGTTTTACTCCTGGTGGGTAGTAGCGCCTTTCGGCTCCCCGGTTTAAAGACGGAAAAACCCCAGCACCTATTCAAGCACCGAGGTTAATTCCTGACATACTGCTATCAGGCTTTTTCGACCTGACCAAACTCCAGCTCGACCGGAGTCGAACGACCGAAGATCAGCACTGCAACATGCAGCCTGTTCTTCTCATAATTCACTTCTTCAACTACGCCATTAAAGTCGGCAAACGGACCATCAATAACGCGCACCATTTCACCCGGCTCGAACAGAGTTTTCGGACGCGGCTGATCAACACCACTCTCAACGCGTTGCAGAATGGCTTGTGCTTCTTTTTCGGTAATTGGCGCAGGCTTATCAGCCGTACCACCGATAAAACCGAGGACACGTGGCGTATCTTTCACCAGGTGCCAGGTATCATCATTCATTTCCATCTGAACCAGAACATAGCCCGGATAGAATTTACGCTCAGACTTACGTTTTTTGCCTTCGCGGATCTCAACAACCTCTTCTGTTGGAACGAGGATATCGCCGAAGCCATCCTGCATATTATGCAGCTCAACCCGTTCTTTCAGAGAGTTCATTACACGCTTCTCGTAACCGGAGTACGCATGTACAACATACCATCGCATAGCCATGCCTCTTCCCTCTTATCCGATTACAGCTGCAACGCCCAGACTCAACAAAGAATCAAGACCCCACAGAAGCAAACCTACAATCAAAACCACCACCGTAACAATCAGAGTTGTCTGAAGTGTTTCCTGGCGGGTTGGCCATACAACTTTGCGAATTTCAGATCGCGCTTCTTTAAACAGAGTAAAGAAAGCCAGACCTTTAGCTGTTTGCAGCGCAACAAAGCCTGCAACACCAGCAAGAACTAATAATGCAATTACGCGATACAGCAGAGACTCTTCTGAATAAACAGAATTACCTACTACGCCAGCAGCTACAATTGCTACCACTACGACCCATTTCAGGCCATCCAGCTTTGAACCTTCGGAAGACACTTTAGAATTCACGATGGGCCTCGGTTATCGATAATTTGCTATGACTTGTTAGATGCCAACTCAGATTAGAGTTGGCAGGCCAGGAGGGACTCGAACCCCCAACCTGCGGTTTTGGAGACCGCTGCTCTGCCAATTGAGCCACTGGCCTAGTGCTAACTAGGGACGCGTATGTTACACGCATCCCTACTAGGTGGCAACCGTTAAGTTGCCTAAATCATCAATTACTCGATGATTTTAGATACAACGCCTGCACCCACAGTACGACCGCCTTCACGGATCGCAAAACGCAGACCTTCTTCCATCGCGATTGGGTTAATCAGGGTAACGTCCATTTTAACGTTATCGCCTGGCATAACCATTTCTACGCCTTCTGGAAGTTCACAAGCACCGGTGATATCAGTTGTACGGAAGTAGAACTGTGGACGGTAGCCTTTGAAGAATGGAGTGTGACGACCACCTTCATCTTTAGACAGTACGTATACTTCACCTTCGAAACGAGTGTGAGGAGTGATAGTACCTGGCTTAGCCAGTACCTGACCACGCTCAACGTCGTCACGCTTAGTACCACGCAGCAGCGCACCAATGTTCTCACCTGCACGACCTTCGTCAAGCAGCTTACGGAACATCTCTACACCAGTACAGGTAGTAGTCTGAGTGTCACGGATACCAACGATCTGGATCTCTTCACCAGTCTTAACGATA
>NZ_FOGB01000002.1:0-111394 GCF_900111095.1 Amphritea atlantica
TTGAGAATTTTAACTAAATTTTCAAACCGCCTGATCCACTTCCTGTTTTGTTTATCGCCACCTGAAAAACCGTGTAAACACTGATTTATCAAGGCGTTAAACTCAACAGCCTCACCTGTTTCAGAGACCGTTTCCGGTGGCTGTCTCAAGCGAGGAAGCGCATTCTACATTCTGGGGCAGAGGAGTCAACAGGGGATGCGAAAAAAGTTTCAATTTGATGAACAGTATTGGAGTTTTTAACAGCAAGTGGCTAGAACGCGGCTGCGCCGCTGCTAGACGCTTCGCTTGCTAGTGGTTAGCAGAGCCTTCTTTATCGGTCGGTGACAACCTGCTTCGTAAGAGCGTCCGCAAAACAGAATCCAAAAACATAAAAACCGCCTGACGGCGGTTTTATGTTTTTCGTTGCTTTTTCTAGCAGGAAACGCAGTTTCCGTTCTCGCCACTAGCAAGCGAAGCGTCTAGCTCCTGATTAAGCGAAGCGTCTAGCTCCTGAATCTACTCCGCCGCTTCATCCTCTGCTGGCGCTTTGCGCTTAACGATCACTGCTAAAACGATACCCAGTTCAAAAAGCAACCACATCGGTACTGCTAACAGGGTTTGCGAGATCACATCCGGGGGGGTCAGTAACATGCCCAGCACAAAGCAGCCAACAATCACGTATGCCCGCTTTGCTCTCAGGCTTTCAACATCGGTTATGCCACTCCACACCAGTAGCAATGTAGCAATTGGAATTTCGAAAACGACGCCGAATGCAAAAAAGATCTTCAATACAAAGTTCAGATAGCTGCTGATATCGGTCATCACCGCAACATTTTCAGGTCCGACACTGGTAAAAAATCCGAAAATCAGTGGAAAGACAACAAAATACGCAAACGCGATACCGGAATAAAACAGCACAATACTGGATGCAAGGAGCGGTACCGCCAAACGCTTCTCATGCTGATACAAACCCGGCGAGATAAAGCCCCAAACCTGATGCAGGATAAGCGGCATCGCCAGAAAAATTGCCAGCACCAGTGTCAGTTTGAAAGGGGCAAAAAAAGGCGATGTAACATCCGTCGCGATCATACTGGTGCCTGCTGGCAACAGCGCGGTCAACGGTGCAGAAACGATTTCGTATAGGTTATTGGCAAAGTAGAACAGACAGAGGAACAGAATAAGAATTGCCAGCAAAGCCCGCATCAGGCGACTACGCAGTTCTACCAGATGGGAGACAATAGGTTGCTCCTGATCATCCTCTGAGTGGGTCTGGTTAGGGTCTATCATCGGCCTTGGTATTTTCCTGTTCAGGCTTTACTTCAGATTGTTGGGTTTGTCCCGCCTGCTCCGATTTATCGTCTACAACCGTGCTGTGAGTCGTTTGTTGTACTTGTGTTGCGGCGGTACCTTCAGAGGAGGGGCGACGCATCTCGTCAAGTTCACGGTCAAGCTCATCCTGCTTCATGACAATCTGACGCTTCATCTCATCCAGGCGAAGCTCTTCACTGATCTCTGACTGAATACTGCTAAGCGTCCTTTTTGCTTTACTCACCCAGAGACCTACAGTGCGCACTGCAACCGGAAGCTTTTCTGGCCCAAGCACCACCAGCCCAACAACAGCGATTATCAGTAGCTCAGCAAAACCGATATCAAACATCTGCGGCTACCTGTCGGTTATTTATCAGCTTTTGGCTCTTCTTTAGCCTGCTTATTTGCTTCAGTTTTATCTGTTTCAGCAAAGTCAGCATCATTTTCCAGTTTTTTCTCTTCCTCTTTGGGATCTTCATTCATCGCTTTCTTAAAGCCCTTAACTGCACCGCCCAGATCGCCACCGAGATTACGCAGTTTCTTGGTGCCAAACAGCAGTACGACAATGACCAAAAGAATAGCTAACTGCCACAGACTAATACCACCTAACATATTATTGTTCTCCGATTAACTACTTGGGCGGAGCCTATCCGCTCGTTGATTGAATTATGTTTGGTTGTTCCAGATTACTCGTTTTATCTCTGCTCTGGAACAGCATTAAAACTACTTTTGCTCTGTCCTGGACGCCTTCTCTTCCAGACCTGACATCGCAAACCGACTGGCGAGTTCATTCACAACGGCCTCAGGGCGTACTCCCAGATGAGACAGCGCCACCAGAGTATGAAACCACAGATCGGCCGTTTCATAGACGAGATCCTGGGTATCACCGGTTGATTCGGCATCTTTAGCGGCAATAATGGTTTCTGTTGCTTCCTCGCCGATCTTTTCCAGGATCTTATTCAGTCCCTTCGCATGCAGGCTGGCAACATAGGACTTCTCAGCTGTCGCTTCTTTGCGCTGCTCCAGGATGTCGCCCAACTGTGTCAATACATCACTCATATAAGGCCTTACTTGTCGTAAATCGTATTGGGATCTTTCAAAACGGGTTCAACTGCGACCCACTCTCCCTCTTTGAGGGTTTTAAAAAAACAGTGTTCACGGCCTGTATGGCAGGCGATACCGCCTAATTGCTCAACACTGAGCAGAATCACATCATCATCACAGTCAAGACGGATATCATGTAACTGCTGAACATGGCCAGACTCCTCGCCTTTGCGCCATAGTTTCTGACGTGAGCGGGACCAATAAATAGCCCGGTTTTCCTGCACCGTCAGCGCCAGCGCCTCTTGATTCATCCACGCGACCATCAGCACTTTGCCGGTGAGGTGGTCCTGGGCAATTGCCGGCACAAGGCCATCACTGTTCCATTTGATCTGTTGTAACCATTGTTCAGACATATTGATAATCTTCAAAATCTAAGCAGGCAAGAATACCTGATACTCTGTAACACTACTATCCCCGTATCACGGGAGGCGCAAGAGTAATAGTTTATTGTTTCAGTTCAGTGACGCAGCAATAGCACCACGCCAGCCGTACCCAGCAGCCAGCTTATTGCCGGTAACTCCCGGATGGTAAAGAATGGATCATCCAGAGAGAAACCCGCCGCGGCTACCAGGCAGATCAACCCGACCCAGCGCCATTTATAACTGCGTTGCTGTTGCAATTCATGCCGGGCCACACTCAGAGCCAGCATATCCCGCCGCCGGGAATCATCCAGGCTCTTGAGCTGATTCAGCGCATCGTAAGCCATCTGCGGCAGGTGAGGCATCTTATCCAGCCAGTCAGGCGCTTGCTGTTTCATAGAACGGTAGACCGCTTTGGGGCCCATTCGTTCTTTCATCCAGCGTTCCAGAAACGGCTGCCCGGTTTCCCACAGATCCAGTTCCGGATATAACTGACGCCCCAGCCCTTCGATATTCAGCAGCGTTTTCTGCAACAGTACCAGCTGTGGCTGGACCTCCATGTTGAAGCGCCGGGCGGTCTGGAACAATCCCATCAGCACCATACCGAACGAGATATCTTTCAGCGGCTTTTCAAAGATTGGCTCGCAAACACTGCGGATAGCGGTTTCAAATGCCTGGACATTGGTATCCGCCGGAACCCAGCCAGAATCGATATGCAGTTGTGCAACCTGACGGTAGTTGCGCTGGAAAAATGCCAGGAAGTTACGCGCCAGATAGCTTTGATCTTCCGGCGAAAGAGAGCCCACTATGCCGAAATCAACGGCAATATATTGTGGCGCAGAGGGGTTTTCCCGGGAGACAAAGATATTCCCCGGGTGCATATCCGCATGAAAAAAACTGTCGCGAAAAACCTGGGTGAAGAAGATCTCCACCCCCTGCTCTGCCAGTTTCTTCATATCGGTATTCTGGGCTTTAAGCTGCTCAACGTCAGCCACCGGAATACCATGAATCCGCTCCATGACCAACACATTCTGGCGAGTCAGATCCCAGTAGATCTCAGGCACATAGAGAATCGGAGAGTTCTCAAAATTACGCCGGATCTGGGAACCGTTTGCCGCCTCTTTACGCAGATCAAGCTCATCAAAGATCGTATTCTCATAGTCTGCCACCACTTCAACAGGTTTCAGTCTGCGTCCTTCAACCCATAACGCCTGCACCAGTTGAGCAATGGTATAGAGCACGGCCATATCTTTACGGATCGTTTTTTCGATGCCGGGGCGGATCACTTTCACCACCACCTCTTCACCGTTGTACAACAGCGCCTCATGCACCTGTGCAACCGAAGCAGACGCCATGGGCGTTGCATTAAATTCGGCAAAAAACTCTTCGACCGGGGCACCCAGTGCCCGCTCAATCAACTGCTGCGAATAGGCACTCTCAAAAGGCGGCACCTGATCCTGTAGCTTTTTCAGTTCCAGAGCGAGATCATCAGATAACAGGTCACGTCGGGTGGAAAGCATCTGACCAAACTTAATAAATACCGGCCCCAGCTCCTCCAGCGCTAAACGAAGCCGCTGGCCCTGTGAACGCCCCCCCACCGGAATCACGTAGCGCCATAGCATGAGCATTAATAGGACACGGGCATACCAACGCAGGTTAAGTTGTTCAAAAAGGGTATCAAGCCGGTATCGGGCAAAAACCCGTGCAATCTTGAAAATTCGGAGTAAACGTCGCACCGCTGTTATGTTCCGTGGTCAGTTGTTCTGGAGTGAGGCAGGCATATTGCCCACTTCGGCACTCAAGGTAAAGGGCTGCATCACACCGAAGCCGAAAAGGTTAACCCAGCTCAATACGATTTCGCCCCAGGCGTTTTGCTGTATAGAGCGCTTTATCAGCCCGGCCAAATAACGTCTCAACAGTGTCATCCGCCTGTACTTCTGCGACCCCAAGCGACAGGGTGATTCTGACCGGCTCACCATGGAAGTTAAACGGGCTGCCCTCTACCGCATGACGGATTTTATCAACGGCTGTGAGTGCCTGTTCCGCCGATGTCCCTGGCATGAGAAGCACAAACTCTTCACCACCATAGCGGGAGACAAAGTCAGTAGAGCGGCATTGCCGGGTAAGAATACTGGCCACCAGACGTAACACCTTATCTCCCGCCTGATGGCCATAGGAATCATTAATTCGCTTAAAGAGATCAAGATCCGCTACCGCAATGGAAAAAGATTGGCCATAACGTTTCCAGCGATCAAATTCTGCGGCGATCTGTTTATCATAGCCGGCACGGTTGGGCAGAGAAGTTAACGAGTCGGTCAACGCTTTATGGCGTTCAACTTCCATATGCACTTTCATCTGCTGAGTTTGCTCCTCCATCTGCTCAAGGCGCTCCTGGAGCTGCAGGTAACGTTCATGCAACCGCCGCTCCCGGTTTTCCTCTTTCTGCTTAAACAGATCCACCGATTTCACAATATTCTGCAGCTGTGATGAGACATTACTTTTTAACTGCTGGAGGTCATTTGAGTCCTGCATCGCCTGGTGAATCGCCTGCACATCATGATGGATACCGTTACTCAGAAGCGCTGTCTCTTCATTCAGTAGCCCATCCTTCTGGCTTGCTTCAACATAGGCCTGCACTTCAGCCAACTGCCCGGTGAGGTTTAACAGATAATCTTCAAAGTCTTCGCTATTGTAGGCGCTCAGGCGGGACACCAACCCAACGAGATCCTGAATAATACCAGGCAGGCAACTCAGCGATATACCCCGTTCAATCCGGCTGATTAACTCCCGCGCCAGAGACATCTCACCCTGCGGAATACGCAGACCCGACATCAGACTGAGCAGTTCGGAAGCGATTTTTTGTAACAGCTCCTCATCTTCATGCCCGAGTTCTGCAAGAATGCCCTGCGACCGTCCGCCGGTAAAATCGTCAGTCAGAAGCGGCGCCTGGAGGGCAACCAGATCATTAATCAGAGTGGCAACTTCGCTGGGGTGTCCCGAGAAGGGCGTCATCGCCTCCTCAATGACGCTTAAGCGCTGATTACTAAGATCAGTGGTCAGATTCAGGCGCAGCTGATAGATCCATTTCTGCAGCCCCTGCAGCAGCTCTTTACGATGTTGCTGCTGTTCGAGATCCAACCCTCTGAGCTGCTTTTCAACCTGATTGATGGTCTCGGGATTACCCGCTTTATCCGCTTTGAGCTGTTCACACAGCACGGTTAACGATCGGTCAAGCCGTTCAGATTGTCCATCCAGCACCACTGCCATCTGTAATATCAGATGCTGAAGAGGTCGATCATTGAGTTGAGACTGCAGCTGATCCAGTTCCTCTGAAAGCGCTTTATAACGTTCTTTCCAGTCGTCCTGATCCATCTCTCATACCTGTGAAGAGCCAATCTATAAAAATAGTGAGGCCCAATTTTATGTCACTTTATAACCGACAAGCCAGAGCCTCTGCGTTGATCCCTACTCAATATGCAATAAAAAAGCCGCTAAATGCGGCTTTTTTGATCTATATACAGTTATTGCGCATTGCGCTCCTGCTCAATCAGATACTCGGCCACTTTAAGCATACCGGCATGCCCTCCGGCCTTATCAGCGGTAATCCGATACTTTCCGTTTACGATCAGGGTCGGCACACTTTGAATACCATAACCCTTCAACTTTGAAGCGCCCTGATTCATTCGCATATTCACCGCGAAAGACTGAATCATTTTGGTGAACTTATCTTTATCAACCCCCAGATCAGCATAGTAGTTCACCAGATCGTCCATGCTATTAAACCGCCGCCGCTCTTTATGTAGTGCATCAAAAGTAGCCTGATGGGTTTTATCAAGGTCATGCAGAATCTCAGAGGAGTAATATGCCCGGGCCAGCGGCTCCCAGGAGCGGGAAAAAACCACCGGGACCCGTGAAAAATCCACATCCGCAGGCAGTTTCGTTACCCAGCTGTGAAGCAGCGGTTCAAAGTGGGCGCAATGAGGACAGAGATAGCCAAAAGCCTCTACCACCTCCACTTTTGTTTTGTCGGCGGTAGGAACTGGCATGGCAATCACGTCATAATTCACGCCGGCTTTATATTCCTCAGCCTGTGCGATAACCGCAGTGAGGGTCAGTAGCAACCCGATGGCGAGTTTTCTAAACATATCTCTCTCCAACCTTTCAGAAAATCAAACTCTTATGACCGGCCAATATGCGTCAAGTTCAACCCCGGCGCAAATCTTTTTGCCAATAAAAAAGGCAGCTTACGCTGCCTTTCCTGACTCAGAGCTGAATCTTAATTCAGACCCTGGATATAGCTGGCAACCGCCTGGATCTCCTGATCACTCAGTTTTGCAGCAACAGTACTCATCATCGCCTGAGGATCGTTAGCCCGTGCTCCGGAACGGAAGTTCTTCAGCTGAGTTTCAACGTACTGAGAATGCTGACCACTCAGAGCCGGATAACCGGCTGTTTCAATGCCCTTGCCCTGTGCACCGTGACAGGCAGTACATGCAGCCACACCTTTAGATGCGACACCGGCACGGTAGATCTTCTCGCCAGCGGCAACCAGATCAGCCTTAGCAGCGCCAATCTGAACGGTCTTGGAAGAGAAGTAAGCCGCAATGTCTGCCAGATCCTGATCATTCAGGTTGGTCAGCAGACCGGTCATTTCAACAACGGTACGATTACCCGCTTTAATATCCTGCAACTGTTTCAGCAGGTAGCTCTCATTCTGCCCTGCCAGTTTAGGGAAGTTTCCGACAGCACTGTTGCCATCAGCTCCGTGACAAGCACCGCAAATTGCGGTTTTACCCTGTCCTGCAGCAGCATCTCCCGCCGCATGTGCAACACTTATGATACTCACGCTTGCCAGTATGGCGATCAGTAGTTTATTCATCGACTAACCCAGACTCTTGCTATAGATTGCTAACGGTTTCTGCCACACTCTGAAGCTAATCAGACTGAAACAGGGCGACCTGACCAACACCCGGGCTGG
Source organism: Amphritea atlantica (assembly GCF_900111095.1). Taxonomy (GTDB): domain Bacteria; phylum Pseudomonadota; class Gammaproteobacteria; order Pseudomonadales; family Balneatricaceae; genus Amphritea; species Amphritea atlantica. Next base: position 7,729 of record NZ_FOGB01000002.1, read on the forward strand.
TGTAATATTACAGCCACAGGTAGAATTCCGGCCGAATTATAACCTAATATCCATACAAACTGGAACGATAAATGTCTGTATTTACAGGCTGATAGGCAAAAAGTATATGTCTTTACCCCAAATTCAGTACCATCTGACACGTTTTAACACCAGTGCAAGCAAGCTTAGCCAGTGTCCAGAAGACACCGGAGCAGAGGTCGCGTTTGCAGGTCGTTCCAATGCCGGCAAGTCCAGTGCGATCAACACACTGACCAACGCAAAGCTGGCCCGTACCAGTAAAACCCCGGGCCGGACTCAGTTGATCAACTTCTTCGATACCAACGTTGAAGGCGTGCGCATCGTAGATCTGCCAGGTTATGGTTATGCCAAAGTGCCTATCGCCATGAAGGAGCACTGGCAGAAACATCTGGACGATTACCTGCAAAACAGGGAGTGCCTTCGCGGAGTTGTATTGATGGTAGATATTCGCCACCCGCTGAAAGAGTTCGACCTGATGATGATTCAGTGGTGCAGTGAGGCCGCCATGCCTTTGCACATTCTGCTGACCAAAGCGGATAAACTGAACCGTGGCGCAGCACAGAATGCGCTGCTGAAGATGAAGCAACAGTTGGATGTGAAAAATAACCCATTGTTAACAGTGCAAACCTTTTCCGCGTTGAAAACCACGGGGGTTGAACAACTGCGCGAGCACCTCAATCGCTGGTTGCTCGAGGAAGATAGCGCGGCTGAATAGTCGCTCAGCGGATCATTGGAGCCATCAGCCATTGCCCCGTAACAGCCCAAAGCCAGCGCCATAAAAAAGCTCCCGGAATCATCAGGAGGGGAACCATTTGATTTCGAGAGCACTAAGGCATATTTGTTTTCATATGCTTCATTGATGATGAGAGCCAACCCAGGCATGGGTTCTGGCCCTGAGTGATTAACACAGGGCAAAGAATATAACTCTCATACTATTAAGAGTGACACTCAGAAGAAAAGTTCACTGCTGCAGTACTGCTCACCAGACACAACACTGTCAGCTTACTAGTATCAGTGAGCCTCATCCCAGTTATTACCAACCCCCGCTTCCACCAGCAGAGGCACATCCAGCGCCGCAGCCGACTGCATCAGTTCGACCAGTTGGTCTGACACTGACTCAACATTGTCTTCTGGAACCTCCAGAATCAGTTCATCGTGTACCTGCATAATCATGCGGGCACCACTATCACTATTTTGTAACCAGCTATCCACCTTCACCATCGCCTTCTTAATAATATCGGCAGCGGTACCCTGCATCGGCGCATTGATCGCGGTGCGCTCGGCCGCCTGGCGGCGCATGCCATTGCTGGCTTTAATCTCCGGCAGATACAAACGACGGCCAAACAGGGTTTCCACATAGCCCTTCTCTGCGGCCTGTGCACGGATATCATCCATATAGCGCTGCACGCCGGGATAGGTATCAAAGTAGTGGTTGATATAGGTTTGCGCCTCATTCCGGCCGATACCCAACTGTTTTCCCAGACCAAAAGCAGACATGCCATAAATCAAACCAAAGTTGATCGCTTTAGCACTGCGGCGCTGCTCAGAGGTGACGCTGTCCAGCGCCACACCAAACACCTCGGCGGCGGTGGCTTTATGAACATCTTCCCCGTGGGCGAAAGCATTCAATAAGCCTTTATCCTGTGACAGGTGCGCCATGATCCGCAGCTCTATCTGAGAATAATCGGCCGCAACCAGTTTGTAACCCTGTGGAGCAACAAACGCCTGCCGGATCCGCCGCCCCTCTGCGGAACGGATCGGAATATTCTGCAAATTAGGATCCGACGAGGAAAGCCGACCGGTGGCGGTCACCGCCTGATGGTATGAGGTATGAATCCGACCGCTGGCAGGATTGATCATCTGCGGCAGCTTATCGGTATAGGTGCTCTTCAGCTTACTCAGACCGCGATGTTCAATAATAACCTTCGGCAATGGGTAATCCAATGCCAGCTCCTGCAGCACCTCTTCAGCGGTTGAGGGGGCCCCTTTGGGGGTTTTCTTGATCACCGGCAGCTTCTGTTGCTCGAACAGAATCTCCTGCAGCTGTTTAGGAGACCCCAGGTTGAAAGGCCCGCCCGCCAGCTCATGGGCTTTTTTCTCCAGCTCAACCAGACGCTCTCCATGCTCACGGCTCTGGATCGCCAGTTGCGTCGCATCCACCATCGCTCCCTGCTGTTCCATGCGCGCCAGCACCTGAATCAGGGGCAGTTCAATATCGGAGAAGACAGATTCCAGTGTCGGATCCTGCTGCAGCTTTGTATTCAGCACCTGATGCAGGCGCAGCGTGATATCGGCATCTTCAGCAGCATAAGGGGCCGCCTGTTCCATCTCGATCTGATTAAAGGTCAGCTGTTTTTTGCCTTTACCGGCGATCTCTTCAAACTTAACCGTTTTCACCCCCAGATAGAAATCCGCCAGATCATCCATATTATGGCGCGAAGCGGTGGAGTTCAGGGCATAGGATTCGAGCATGGTATCAAAGGCAACGCCCTGGAGCGTAATCCCGTAACGGGCCAGCACATTCATATCATACTTAATATGCTGACCGACCTTTTTATGCGACACACTCTCCAGTAAAGGTTTCAGCTGAGCCAGTACTTCATTGCGATCCAGCTGCGCCGGGGCCCCCATATAATCATGAGCAACCGGCAGGTAAGCCGCTTTTCCAGGCTCCACCGAAAACGACAGACCAATCAGATTTGCTTCCATATAGTTGAGACTGTCTGTTTCAGTATCAAAAGCAAACAGGTCTGCGGCCTCCAGCACCTTAAGCCAGCGATCAAACTCATCCTGAGTAAGGATAGTTTCATAAACGATCTCATCCGGCAGCTGCGATTCATTCTCTAACGCTTTGGCTCCCTCGGCAGCCTCTGCATCCAGCTCACTGATCCAGCTGCGAAATTCACACTGCTGAAACAGCCGCAGCAACTGCTCATTATCGGCTACCGGCAGCGGAATATCCTCGATACCACACTCCAGATCAAGATCGGTTTTAATTGTTGCCAGCAGGTAGGACAACTCAGCGGCTTCACGGTTATCTTCCAGCTTTTTGGCCATCGTTTTTGCGCCGCGAAACCCCAGATCGGCAATTTTATCGAGATTTTCATAGAGCTCTTTAATCCCGCCGATTCCCTGCAACAACGCCAGAGCCGTTTTCTCGCCAACTCCTGGCACACCGGGGATGTTATCGACCTTATCTCCCATCAGCGCCAGATAATCGATAATCAGCTCCGGGGGAATACCAAACTTCTCATTGACCCCATCGATATCCATATGGGAATCATTCATAGTGTTAATCAGCGTGACATGCTGGTCCACCAACTGCGCCATATCCTTATCGCCAGTAGAGATAATCGTATGCAGCCCCTTCTCGCTCGCTTCACGGGCCAGAGTGCCAATCACATCATCCGCTTCAACCCCCTCCACACAGACCAGCGGAAAGCCCATCGCCCGGACAATATTGTGGATCGGTTCAATCTGGGTACGCAGATCATCCGGCATCGGCGGACGCTGAGCTTTATAGTCCGGATAGATCTCATCACGAAATGTTTTCCCTTTGGCATCAAACACCACCGCCACCGGACTTTGGGGATACTGTTTTATCAGGCTGCGTAACATACTGGTGACCAGACGCACGGCACCGGTCGGAACTCCCTCAGAGGTGCGCATATCGGCCTGCTGAGCAGCAAAAAATGCCCGATACAGGTATGAGGATCCATCGACTAAGATAATAGGAGAAGTATTTGCGGTCATGGTATTGCAGTCATTGTCCGTCAGGAGATATTGTTATCGGGTTTGGTGCCCGGAAGTACCATCATATTAGATTAGCCTCCGACACAGAAGGGGCGTCTCAGTTCACGGAGTGGTTATGAAAAAATTTTTAATCCTGCTTACCCTGCTGTGCTCAATCTCTCTGGTGCCAACAGCCAGTGCCGATGTGTTACCAGAGTTTGATGACAATGAACCGGTGGTCACCATACGCCACGGAGAAAAGGCCACCTACTTTGAGTATCGGGTAAACGGTAAACTGAAAGAGATAAAAGTTAAGCCGGTGGTCGGCAAAACTTACTATCTGCGACCCACCGAAGAGGGGGAGTTTCAGCGATTTGAAGACTCCAGTCTGATGTTGCCTAAATGGATTCTTTTCAGCTGGTAAAAAATAAGCGGTATTTATGGCTGTATATACACATGTGAGTAACACCGATCTGAAAACCCTGTTACAGGATTTCGATCTCGGAGAGCTGGTTGATTTCAAAGGGATCGACGGCGGCATCGAAAACACCAACTATTTTGTCACCCTGAATGATGGGGCCGGGAAACATGAGTATGTACTTACTCTCTTTGAAGAGCTGACTCATGATGAGATGCCCTATTTTGTTGAACTGACCACCTGGCTAGCTGAGCGAGGTTGCCCGGTGCCCTTTCCGTTCAAAGATCGCAACGGCATCGCCCTGAAAGCACTGCATGGCCGCCCGGCGCTGCTGCAATCCAGACTGTCCGGCAACCATATTGAGAAACTGACACCGGAACATTGCCGCCAGATAGGCGCCGCGCTGGGGCAGTTTCATCAGGCAGGTCTCGATTTTTATATGCAGCGTCAGGCCCATCGCGGCGTGTTCTGGTGGCGCCGGGAATCGCAGCAGATTGCCAGCAAGCTCAGTGATGAAGATGCGCAACTGTTACGCACAGAAGTAACCCTGTTTGAACAACTCAGGGAGCAACCCTGGAACCTGCCGCAGGGTGCAATTCATGGGGATCTGTTCCATGATAACGCTCTGTTTGAGGGCGATCAGCTGAGCGCGATTCTGGATATCTACAATGCCTGCACCGGTTATCTGCTCTATGATCTGGCGATTGTCGCCAATGATTGGTGCGTTAATCCGGATGGCTCGATTGACCCGCAACGGGAACAGGCACTGCTCACCGCCTATGGCGAAGTCAGACCCTTCGACGACAACGAATACCTCGCCTGGCCCCAACTGGTGAGAACCGCAGCGATGCGTTTCTGGTTATCCCGACTGATCCCGGCGCTGGACCCCAACTCCACCCAGAAGATCAAAGACCCGGAAGAGTTCCGCCGGATATTGCTACAGCGGATTAAGACCCCTGCGGCGTTACCCTAGCTCGTGGTATTAACCTGGACTGCACAACCAATATAACAATTTTGATTCCAGGAGCGGCTTTAGCATGCCCTCTGCGTACCCGCCGCGAATGGAAATATTCCAATATTGATCGCGGCTGGAAGCCGCTCCTACAAATGTAAAGCAGGCTCTTTCGAGTCACGAGCAAGTCACGCTCTTTGTGACGTTCGAGCGACGAGCAACGGCTCTTTAAGATCTGTCTGGCCTCCGACCGCCCCGGCCGTTATAATCTCCACTGAATATTTATACAGCTATCTGAAGAAGCCCTATGGACGTATCCCATCTCCTTGATTCCCTTAATGAAGCCCAGCGGGAAGCGGTCTCCGCTCCGGTCTGTAACATGCTGGTGCTGGCGGGTGCCGGTTCCGGTAAAACCCGGGTACTGGTACACCGGATCGCCTGGCTGGTGCAGACCGAGGGGCTCTCCCCCTACTCAATTATGGCGGTGACCTTCACCAATAAAGCCGCCAAAGAGATGCGCGGCCGGATAGAGGAGCTGATGGGACTCAACCCCAGCGGCATGTGGGTTGGCACCTTTCACGGTCTGGCTCACCGTATTCTGCGGGCTCACTGGCGCGATGCCGGCCTGACGGAAAACTTTCAGATCATGGATTCCGATGATCAGCTGCGGCTGATTAAGCGGCTGGCTAAAGAGATGAATCTGGACGACAGTCGCTGGCCGGCCCGGCAATTTCAGTGGTATATCAACGCCCAGAAGGATGAAGGGCTGCGTGCCCGCCATATCGAGGCTGGTGGCGATCCTAATGCTCAGGTGATGCTGAATGTTTATGCCGCCTATGAGGATGCCTGTGACCGCGGAGGTATGGTTGATTTTGGTGAGTTACTGCTACGTTGCCTGGAGCTGCTGCGGGACCACAACCCCACACTGCTGGAACATTACCAGGAACGTTTCCGCTATATTCTGGTAGATGAGTTTCAGGATACCAACTCCATCCAGTATGCCTGGCTGAAGCTGCTCTGCCAGCCAATGGACCCACGTAAGCCGAAGCCGGAAAAACTGATGGCGGTTGGGGATGATGACCAGTCTATCTACGGCTGGCGCGGCGCCAAGATCGAAAATATCCAGCGTTTCAATCAGGATTTCCATGAAACAATGGTGGTTAAGCTGGAACAGAACTACCGTTCCAGCAACACCATTCTGCAGGCGGCTAATGATGTCATCCGCAACAATCAGGGACGTCTGGGTAAAGAGTTGCGCACAGATCAGGCAGATGGCGAGCTGATATCCCTCTACGCGGCCTTCAATGAACAGGACGAATCACGCTTTATTGTTGATCAGATAGATAGCTGGGTCAGAAAAGGCAATCTGCGCAGCGAGACAGCGATTCTGTATCGCTCCAATGCCCAGTCGCGGGTATTAGAGGAGGCGCTGATCCGTGCCGGAATGCCTTACCGCATCTACGGCGGACAACGCTTTTATGACCGCCTGGAGATCAAAAACGCCCTCGCTTACCTGCGCCTGATCAACAACCGGGAGGACGATACCGCCATGGAGCGGGTGATCAATGTGCCCACCCGGGGTATTGGTGGCAAAACCCTCGAAGAGGTGCGTTTACATGCCCGCACCGAGGGGGTATCCATGTGGCGGGCGGCGAACGAGGTGATTGAGCTGAATAAACTCACCGCCCGGGCAGCAAATGCTTTGCAAGCCTTTATCGACCTGGTCGAGCAGATCGCACAGGAAACCGAAGGTACCGATCTGCACGAACTGACCGAACATGCCATTAAACGGTCGGGGCTGATCGAGCACCACCTCAAAGAGAAAGGAGAGAAAGCCCAGGCCCGGGTGGAAAACCTTGAAGAGCTGATCAGCGCAGCGCGCCAGTACCTGTCAACCTGGCAACCCGACCTGGAAGGCAATGAGAACAGCACGCCGCTGACGGCATTTCTCGATGATGCGGCGCTGGATGCCGGCGAGGCTCAGGCTGAAGAACATCAGGATTCGGTACAGTTGATGACCCTGCACTCGGCGAAGGGACTGGAGTTCCCGCTGGTGTTTCTGGCCGGTATGGAGGAGGGGTTATTCCCCCACAAGATGTCAATTGAGGAGGGTGGCCGCCTGGAAGAGGAGCGCCGGCTCTGTTATGTAGGAATCACCCGGGCGATGCAGAAACTGTTTATCACCTATGCAGAATCCCGTCGTCTGCACGGTAATGAAACCTTTAACCGCCCCTCCCGCTTTATCCGCGAAATACCGGATAGCTGCCTTGAAGAGGTGCGCCTCAACGCCAGTGTCAGCCGCCCGGTGACTGCGCGGCAACCACAACGCCCATCAATGTTTGACCACGCTGAGGTGCCTGAAACACAGATTATTCTGGGGCAACGGGTCAGTCACCAGATTTTCGGTGATGGTATTGTGGTGAATTATGAAGGCTCTGGCCCCAAAGCCCGGGTGCAGGTCAACTTTGATTCCGAAGGGAGTAAATGGCTGGTGGTCGGTTATGCGAACCTGCAACCGGCATAGCCCTGAGCATTAGGGTCAGCCGACACTGTTATAACCGGTACGGCTGCCGATACAGTGTTTATAAGCGGCCTGAGAGGGAGAGGCAATGCTACACAGAATCTGGCTGGGATTTTTCCTGCTCGCCTTTCTCGGCGGCCTGTATCAATGGCTGGCACTCGGCGATGCCGACGTTTTTCAGCGGATGGTGCAATCTACTTTTGATATGTCAAAGCTATCAGTGGAGCTGGCGCTGGGGCTGATCGGCACACTGGCGTTCTGGCTGGGCATTATGAAGCTGGCGGAAGCGGCTGGACTGGTGGAAAAGATGGCCAATGGTCTCAGCCCACTGTTTACCCGGCTGATGCCTGAGGTACCCAAAGGGCACCCGGCGATCGGCTCAATGACCATGAATCTGTCCGCCAATATACTCGGGCTGGATAATGCAGCAACGCCACTGGGGTTAAAAGCGATGCAGGATCTGCAACTGCTCAACCCGGATAAAGCACGTGCCACGAATGCTCAGATTCTGTTCCTGGTGCTGAATACATCCTCGGTTACCCTGTTCCCAATCACCGTGTTTCTCTACCGTGCCCAACAGGGCTCGCCTGATCCGACCTCGGTGTTTATTCCCATCCTGATCGCCACCTGCTGCTCTACCCTGGCGGGTTTGCTGGCGGTCGCCTGGGTACAGAAGATCCGTTTGTGGGAGCGGGTAACTCTGTTCTATCTGGGAGGCTTCTTTGCCCTCTTGCTGGCCTTTCTCGGCTACTTCGCCACGCTCACCGTTGATCAGTTGCAGCAGCAATCATCACTGATCGGCAATCTGATGATCTTCAGTGCCATTATCTGCTTTCTCGGGGCCGCCCACCTGAAAGGAGTGAATATCTATGAAACCTTTGTCGAGGGGGCAAAAGAGGGATTTTCAGTCGCTATTATGATTATCCCCTATCTGCTGGCGATGCTGGTGGCAATCGGCGTGTTTCGCGCCAGCGGCGTGATGGATGGTGCTATCTGGCTGCTGCGGGAGGGTATCTCGCTGCTGGGGGTGGATACCCGTTTCGTGGATGCTCTGCCCACCGCACTGATGAAGCCACTCAGTGGCTCCGGGGCCCGGGCCATGATGCTGGATGCGATCAACACCCATGGGGTAGATTCATTTGCCGGTCGAATGGCCGCGATTATTCAGGGGTCAACGGAAACCACCTTCTATGTACTGGCGGTCTATTTTGGCTCAGTGGGTGTACGTCATACCCGCCATGCCCTGGCCTGCGGACTGACCGCAGACCTGGCAGGGATTATCAGTGCAATTGTGGTGGGATACTGGTTTTTTGGCTAACGAGGCGTTAGTGCCCAAAGTCCAGCGCCCGGATATGACCATGGCCATCGATAGCCACCTGAACACACTCCGTTTCTGATACTTTGCGCAGATCCCGGCCGTCAGGACAGCAACCCCAGATCTCAACATTGATTCGCAGTGAGCTGGTGCCCTGCTCTTTAATGCGGGTATAAAAGCTCAGAATAGTCCCCTCCAGCACCGGCGCCATAAAACTCATCGCCCCGATAGAGACAGTGGCAACCCGGCCCTCTGCCGCTTCCGCCGCCCGGATCTCTGCCGCCAGAACCGCCTGAGAAGCAACCCAGCCACCATAAACATCACCAAACATATTGGCGGCTGCCCCGGACGCAGGACAACGAAGGCTTAGTTCACCTTCGGGCTTTAAGAGAGTCTTATCGGTATTCATATCAGGTGTGTTCCCGCATAGTATTTATATTTGCTGGGTATATTTTACTACCAAATACCCAACTCAGGTCTAGCTAAAATAAGTGAGTCCAGCAAACCCGGCAGCAGAAAACTTTTCAATATGTCACATGTTTGTCACAAATAGCCCTTATATTCCTCTCATCGATTTAATACTGATCGTTTTAAAAGCGTATTCAAACCCGACTCTGTGGAGCTTGTAATGAAACCAATGAAGAAAATTTTTGCGGCTGTTGCACTGACAGCAACCTGCCTAACTGCTTCTGCAGCTGACCTGCTGGATCCAAACCTGCCAACTTACTCAAAAGCTTCTGGTGTTTCTGGAAACCTTTCTTCTGTAGGTTCAGACACCCTGGCTAACCTGATGACCATGTGGGCTGAAGAGTTCAAACGTAACTATCCAAACGTTAACGTTCAGATTCAGGCAGCCGGTTCTTCTACTGCACCTCCCGCGCTGACCGAAGGAACGTCTAACGTCGGCCCTATGTCCCGTAAGATGAAGGACAAGGAACTGGAAGCGTTTGAAAAGAAATATGGTTACAAGCCAACCGCTATTCCGGTTGCGATCGACGCTCTGGCAGTCTTCGTAAACAAAGATAACGCCATCGAAGGTCTGACCATTCCTCAGGTTGACGCGATCTTCTCTTCTACCCGTAAATGTGGTCTGACTGACGACGTTAACACCTGGGGTGATGTAGGTGCTACCGGTGCTATCGCATCTCAGGGCTTCCAGATCTTTGGCCGTAACTCTGTATCCGGTACTTACGGTTACTTCAAGAAGCACGCGCTGTGTAAAGGTGACTACCGCAACAACGTAAACGAGCAGCCAGGTTCTGCATCTGTAGTGCAGTCTGTTTCTACTTCCCTGAACGGTATCGGTTACTCAGGTATCGGTTACAAGACCTCTTCTGTTCGTGCTCTGCCACTGACCAAGAAAGCCGGTACTCCATTTGTTGAAGCGACTCCCGATAACGCTCTGAACGGTTCTTACCCTCTGGCACGCGCTCTGTACATCTATGTGAACAAGAAGCCTGGTCAGGATCTGGCACCACTGGAGCGTGAGTTCCTGAAGATGGTTCTGTCTAAAGTAGGCCAGGAAGTGGTTGTTAAGGATGGTTACATCCCACTGCCAGCCACTCTGGTTGAGAAGAAAATGAAGGAACTGGGTCTGTAATACAGACTTTTATTCCCGGGTTATCAGACCCACACCAAAAAAAGGAGCCTTTATGGCTCCTTTTTTAATGATGTAAAAGTTTTATTACAGTTCTGTAACATTTCTGTCATCAAGTCAGTTTATCGTGGCGCCATAACTTTTTTATAATTGTAGAAATGTCATGAATATTGAGAACAGTTCCGTTATTCCTGATCTGGATTTTGATTCTCCGGCGGCCCGTCGGGGACGGAAATTCCGGGCCCTCAAAGACAAGGTTGCCACCGTTGGCATCGGTCTGGGGGGTGTCAGTGTCATCATCGCGATCCTTTTGATCTTTTTCTATCTACTCTATGAAGTCATTCCGATGTTTCGTGCGGCTGAAGCACAGCCGTGGCAACAGAACGGCCAGGTTGTCGAACCCTACGCCGTCCCCGGGAAGGGTAAAACCCTGTACATGGCGATGGAAGAGCAGGCAGAGATCGGTTTACGGGTTACTGACCGCGGCGAAATGCTGTTTTTCAGCACCACCAGCGGTGAGGTCATAGAGAGTATTCAGGCAGCCCTACCCGCCGATACCAGCATCACCAGTTTTGCACTGGTGTCCGAGAACAGCCACACCTTCGCTTTGGGACTGAGCAACGGTCAGGCGCTGGTCTTCAAACATGAATACAAGTCAACCTATCCTGATGGCAAGCGGGTGATTTTGCCCACCATCACCTACCCTCTGGGTAAGGACCCTATCAGTGTTGCCAACGTTGCACTCGCTCAACTGACCGTCAGCGGAAATGAAGGCAGCTATGCACTGATCGGGGGCAATGAGGGCAACCTGAAAGCGGTTTTTATCTCTCAGACAGAGAATATGTTTACCGGCGACGTTGAACTGGAGCAATCCACAACGTCACTACCGGACCTGGGCATCAAAATTAAGAAAATGCTGCTGATGCCGGACCTTGCCTGGTTATTTGTTGCCGGAGAGGGTGGCAAAATGGCGGTTGTCAGCCTGCGTAATCATGATGATCCGACCATCACTCAGGTGTTGAACGCCTCTTCCAGCAAGATCACCACCTTTGATCTGCTACTGGGTGGCAATGCAATCCTGCTGGGTAATGAAAAGGGCGAAGTCTCCGAGTGGTTTCTGGTACGTGATGAGCAGGGCTCCTGGCAGATGACTAAGATCCGCTCATTCGATACCGGCACTTCACCGGTGGTTGACCTGGCGATTGAACACCGTCGCAAAGGCTTTGCCACGATTGATACAGCCGGCGACCTGCGACTTTACAACACCACCGCCAATGTTAATGTGCTGGTGCAGAGAGTCGCTGATGCAAACGCTTCTATGATCACCATGGCTCCGCGGGCCAATGCGCTGCTGATCGAAGAAAACGGCAAACTTAAACTCTGGCATATCGACAATGAGCATCCGGAAGTTTCCTGGAGCTCACTGTGGGGTAAAGTCTGGTACGAAGGTTACGATAAGCCTGAATATGTATGGCAGTCCTCTGCGGCCAACAACGACTTCGAACCCAAGTTCAGCCTGATGCCACTGGCATTCGGTACCCTGAAAGCGGCGTTTTACGCCATGATCCTGGCAACACCGCTGGCGATCTGTGGCGCAATCTATACCGCCTACTTTATGGTGCCGTCACTGCGACGTAAGGTAAAACCCTTTATCGAACTGATGGAAGCGCTGCCAACCGTTATTCTGGGCTTCCTCGCAGGTCTCTGGCTGGCACCGTTTATGGAGGAAAATCTGCCGGGCATCTTTGTCACCCTGCTGATGTTACCTTTATCAATTCTCGCCTTCGCCTTCCTCTGGGCGCAGATGCCAAAACAGATCCGCTGGCTGGTACCCGATGGCTGGGATGCGCTGCTGCTGATCCCGGTTATCATCCTGGCCACCTGGTTCAGTATCGCCATCAGCCCATCACTGGAACTGGCGCTGTTTGACGGTAATATGCGCCACTGGCTGACTAACGACCTGGGGATCGCTTACGATCAGCGCAACGCAATGGTGATCGGTATCGCGATGGGCTTTGCCGTAATTCCTACCATCTTCTCAATCACTGAGGATGCGATCTTCGCCGTGCCAAAACATCTGAGTTACGGTTCACTGGCACTGGGCGCAACCCCGTGGCAAACCCTCACCCGCGTTGTGATGCCAACCGCCAGCCCCGGTATCTTCTCTGCCGTTATGATCGGTATGGGTCGTGCGGTCGGCGAAACCATGATTGTTCTGATGGCCACCGGTAATACACCGATTATGGATGCTAATATCTTTGAAGGGATGCGCACACTGGCAGCAAACATCGCCGTGGAGATGCCAGAGTCGGAGGTCGGCAGCACCCACTTCCGCATTCTGTTCCTGGCTGCCTTTGTGCTGTTTATGTTTACCTTTGTGGTAAACACCATGGCGGAAGTGATCCGTCAGCGGCTGCGTAACAAATATGGCTCCCTGTAACCTGGGTTGGTGAGGAAATAACAGATATGAACATCTCAGCAAAAGAGTGGTTTAAATCCGGTTCACCCTGGGTGTGGCTGAACGCCGGAGCCGTCGCTATCAGCATTATTATGGTTATCGGTCTGTTGGGACTGATCGCCGTACGCGGTCTGAGCCACTTCTGGCCTGCCGACATTGTGCAGGGCACCTACACCATCGATGGTCAGTCAAAAAAGGTCATTGGTGAGATTGTAGAAACCCATGAAGTACTGACCGAACAGCTGATTGAAGCGGGTATCAAAATACCAGATGACAATGAGTTTTCCATTCGTCACCTGCTGAAAATAGGCAACCGTGATGTCAACGGCACGGACTTTACCTGGGCACTGGAGCACTATTTCGAAGACCAGACCCGTCCGGTGATGCTGTTTACCGCTGAGCGCCGGGAGTGGGGGAATCTTTATGGATACCTGCGCTCACTCAAAGAGTCCGGTAAAGAGATCAGTCATTACGATGGATATGAACAATCGCCGGAATATATGGCGATGTGGGACGAGTTGGACAAGCGTGTCGAGCGGGCTCTGCGGATTCATGAGGATATCCTTAAAATTGAGAAGCATGAGATCGGTTCGATCAACTACGAGCTTGAGCGTCTGCGCCTGAAGGAGCGGGGCCTGCAACTGAAACATGTTGAAGACCCGGCCGCCTATGAAGCCATTAACCAGCGTCGTAAGCAGTTGGATGCCGATTATGAAGGCCTGCAGCAGCGCCTGCTGGACCTGTATACCGAGATCAACCGGGATTCTCTGACCGCAGAAGTCGCTGGCGGCCAGATTGTTGAAGTACAGCTGGCCAAGATTGTGCGCATTTTCCGTCCCAACGCGATGGGAATCGGGCAAAAAATGGTCCACTACGCTGAGAAGCTCTGGGAGTTTGTCAGTGATGAGCCCCGTGAAGCGAATACCGAAGGGGGTATATTCCCGGCGATCTTCGGTACCGTTATGATGGTTCTGCTGATGTCGCTGCTGGTAACACCATTTGGCGTAATCGCTGCGGTCTATCTGCGGGAATACGCCAAACAGGGGTTTATCACCCGCCTGATCCGCATCGCGGTGAACAATCTGGCGGGGGTCCCATCGATCGTTTATGGTGTATTCGGTCTGGGCTTCTTTGTCTACTTCCTGGGGGGTAACATCGATGACCTGTTCTTCCAGGCGGCAAAACCAGCACCAACATTTGGTACCCCGGGCCTGATGTGGGCTTCCCTGACCCTCGCCCTGCTGACAGTTCCGGTGGTGATTGTTGCCACTGAGGAGGGTCTGAGCCGGATTCCCCGGGCGGTTCGTGAAGGCAGCCTGGCACTGGGAGCCACCAAGTTTGAAACCCTGATGAAGGTGGTTCTGCCAATGGCAAGCCCGGCAATGATGACCGGTGTTATACTGGCAATAGCCCGTGCCGCCGGTGAGGTTGCACCACTGATGCTGGTGGGTGTGGTAAAACTGGCCCCCAGCCTGCCTCTGGATGGGAACTATCCGTTCATCCATCTGGATCAGAAGTTTATGCACCTGGGCTTCCACATCTACGATGTGGGCTTCCAGAGCCCGAACGTTGAAGCAGCACGGCCGCTGGTCTATGCCACCGCCCTGCTACTGGTTCTGGTTATCGCACTGCTGAATATGTCTGCTATTGCGATCCGCAACCACTTACGTGAAAAATACAAAGCGCTTGAGATGTAAGCGGAACTTTAGATAGGTTTAATGATGACTATGGAAGCTAAAACCCATTCAATCGATATTTCCGCGCTGCAGCGCCAGAATCAAAGCCTGCGCCTGGAAGATGAAACCATTGCTCTGACAGTACGCGATCTCGAGCTGTACTATGGCGAGAAGCGTGCTCTGCATGGCATTAACATGGATATTCCGCAAAACCGGGTAACGGCGTTTATCGGTCCATCAGGTTGCGGTAAATCAACACTGTTACGCTGCTTCAACCGGATGAACGATCTGGTGGACAGCTGCCGTATTGAGGGACAGATGAGTCTCTACGGCAACAATATTTATGAGCGCGGTGTCGATGTAGCCGACCTGCGCCGACGGGTCGGCATGGTGTTTCAAAAACCCAATCCATTCCCAAAAAGTATCTACGAAAACGTTGCCTACGGCCTGCGTATTCAGGGGATCAATAAAAAGCGTACTATCGACGAAACCGTTGAGTGGGCTCTGAAATCTGCTGCGCTCTGGGATGAGGTCAAAGATCGTCTGCACGAAAGTGCACTCGGTATGTCCGGCGGACAGCAGCAACGTCTGGTTATCGCCCGGACCATCGCCGTCAAACCTGAAGTGTTACTGCTGGATGAGCCAGCATCAGCACTTGATCCGATCTCAACCCTGAAGATCGAAGAGCTGATCAATGAACTGAAAAAAGATTTCACCATCGTAATCGTAACCCACAATATGCAGCAGGCTGCCCGGGTATCTGATTACACTGCATTTATGTATATGGGTGATCTGATCGAGTTTGGTGTAACAGACCACCTGTTCACCAACCCCGCGAAAAAACAAACAGAAGATTATATTACCGGTCGTTACGGTTAATTAGGGGAGAACGATAGTGAGTTACGAACAGGACCGTCATAGCAATCACATCTCCCAGAGCTTCAATGAAGAGCTGGAGCAGATCCGTACCGAATTGCTAACCATGGGAGGCCTCGTTGAGCGCCAGCTGAGTGATGCCGTTGAGGCGCTGGTGGCCGGAGATACCGAGAAGGCAGAACAGGCGCGCAAGAGCGACCAGGCGATCAATGATATGGAGATGATGATCGATGAGCAGTGCACACTGATCATCGCCCGTCGTCAGCCCGCCGCAGCTGACCTGCGCCTGATAATCTCTGTCAGTAAAGCGACCAGCGATCTTGAGCGAATCGGCGATGAGACCAGCCGGATCTGCCGCTACGCAATAGAACTGGCCAATGATGGCAAAAACGTCCGGGGTTATCAGGAGGTTCGTCACATTGGTAATCTGGTGCGCGATATGCTGCAAAACTGTCTGACAGCGTTTGCCCGTAGCGATGCAGAGATGGCCTATAAGGTGGCCAAACAGGACAAAGAGGTCGATTCAGAATACCGCACCGCAATGCGTTCCCTGATGACCTATATGATGGAAGATCCGCGCTATATCACCAGCATTATGAATGTTATGTGGATTCTGCGCGGTCTGGAGCGGATCGGTGATCATGCCCGCAATATGGCAGAACACCTGATCTATCTGGTCAGTGGTACCGACGTTCGCCATAGCAGTCTGAAAGATATTAAACGCACCGTACGCGAAGTTGAGCAGAAAAAATAATCTGCTGACTACGACGGACAGATACTAAAAAGGCAGCGAAAAGCTGCCTTTTTAATACACCTCAGATACCGGTTTCAGAAATGCGCAGGGCGATCTTCCCGCCACTGATCGGCTGGGCAGTCAGCTCCAGATCGTGGGCCTGATATCTCCCGGCATTCTTCAATTCAAACATCACCTCTTCGGGGAGGTTACCGCCACTCCATCCGGGCGCAATCCGCTTCATCGAGAGCAGAAATACCGCATCAAGATCCCACAGGTCACCCTTCATATCGCACACCGCTTCACCCGCTTTACGCGGTTTTTTACTCCGAGTCCCCAGCCCTCCCTGGGGTTGCCTCTTTGAATCTACTGACACGCTTCCACCCTGTATCTATTACATTTAATTCTGCGTACCACTCAGCCCGCCAGCAAAAAGACAGCACGAACTGTTCCAGTTCGAGCGCTACAGATCAATCTTATCGCAATTAAAACAGCGGTTGTACTACGTATTTGATGATTTACAAGAAAACTGACGAAGATCGTTCAGATTCAGACGGTTACTGCCGATAGCTAATTGACTCAAATGGAAGTCAGAAAAATTATAACGGGAAGCCCTGATGGCTGAATATATCGTTCATGGTGATATCAATTGCCCTTTCAGCTATGCATTACACGAAATGCTATGCTCTCAGAACCTGATGCACAGGGTGGACTGGCGCATGGTGGAACATGACGCTATCGCCAGTTCATATCAGGACAGCGCAGAAAATATGGCCGAACTGGCCAATGATATATTCACTATTCGGCACCGGGCGCCGGATATCACCATCTCCCTGCCCCAAACACTGGGGAACAGTCTGTTCCCTTCCCTCTGCATTACCGCTGTGCAACTAAAGCACCCCGACCGGGCCACCACCTTTCTGCGCAGCCTGTACCGGGCACTCTGGATCAAAGGCAAAGATATATCATCGCCTGCCGTTATTTATGATTGTCTTGAAGAGGCAGGCCTGCCCATCGAGCTGGATATCGATGGCCTCTGTGAAGAGACGTTGCTATATCAGCAAAACGAGTGGGAAGCCCACAACCCCGGCTTGCAAACCCCCACGATACAGGCCCAGGACGGGCGCCGCCTGGCGGGCTTGCTGGATCAGAAATCGGTACTCGACTTTCTCCGGGGGGCGGAGATAAATCAGGAGCTTAGCAGCCGCTCCCGGCAACAGAATCAGATGACGATAGCCATTTACGGCGATGAAAAAATTACAGAGCTGTGGGGCGTGCTTGCAACACTGCGGGATGACAGCAACCTTCTGCTGCCACAGTCGATGCAGGCACTCCACGACATGCTGTTATCACAGGAGCGCTGCCCCGACCTGATATTACTGAATAATACCGGACAACAGCGGGACCTTAATGATCTTTGCCGCGCCATATCCCACCAGGTCCGAGAGCAGAGGGTCCCCATCGCCGTGATCGGTCCTCCCATCAGTGACGCCGAGGAGGTCGAACTCTACGAGCTGGGCATCGCCGATTATCTCATACAGACGCGGGCCCCTGATATTATCCGGGCACGCATTAACCTGCTGCTACAACTTAAAAGTGCCCACGATATGCTCTCCCGGGCCGCCAGTATCGACGCACTTACGCAGGTGTACAATCGGCGGGAGTTTGAACGATACTTTGAAACCGAATGGCGCAGAGGCCAGCGATCCCGGCAACCCATATCGGTCATTCTGCTTGATATCGATCACTTTAAAGCATTTAACGACAACTATGGCCATCTCCAGGGTGATCACTGTTTACAGCAGATAGCCAGTACTATCCAGGCGTCGGCCCGCCGGGCACAGGATCTGGTGTGCCGTTATGGGGGCGAGGAGTTCGTGATCCTGCTGCCAGAAACCAATCAGGAGGGCGCGAGCGTACTGGCAGAGCAGATACGCCAGAACATTGTCGCGTTAAATATCCCCCACGCGGCTGCTTTTGCTCATCAGCCGGTCTCCGCCAGCCTGGGGATAGCCACCGCACTGCCAGCAAACCGGGACCTGTCTCCCAGGCAGTTGCTCCAGGACGCCGATAGCGCCCTCTATAAAGCCAAGCATAACGGCCGCAACCGGGTCGAACGATTGACCTCTTAAGCGCCCCATTACGGCGTTTAAATCCTGCTTAGCAGTAATCCGCAAAGGGAGGAAAGCGCCTGATCAGCCCCTCCCGTCCCAATTCTCGTAATAACTTAATATTTCGCTCCGGTATCTGCTCCGGGTTGGCATAGTGGGTCAACGCACGCCCCATCTCCGCTTCCCTGATGATGTGAAAGGCGGGCCAGGGGGAGCGGTTGCTCCAATGGCTCAGGTCGTCTTCAGGAACCCCTTCAAAGCGATATGCCGGGTGGAAGCTGGCCAGTTGCAGCACTCCCTCCAGTCCGGCCTGCTCCAGCAACTCTTCAAACAGGCGCAGGTGATCCAGATAGTCGTAAAAGTCCTGCAGCCCGTCGGGCACAATAAACAGCGTTGTCGACACCGTCTTCTCGTCAGCTGCCAGAAGCAACTCAATCTCAGCCAGAAACGCCGCCACCAGTGACTCCCCCTCCTGAGCGGTGGTCACCGCATAACGCAGGGTGTTATCTCTCACCACCGGTGCAGCAAACGGACACAGGTTTAACCCAACAACCATCGTTTCTACCCACTCCCGGGTGATCTTTTCTACCTCAGCGGGCGAATAGCCCCGCAGTGCTTCAGTCATAACCTTTACCCTATTCTGAACGGTGCGAAACCGATACTTTTCACCTCAGCTAGGGTACTATACGGCCAGTTTTTTTGCCGAGAATTTATTGTGCCTGTCGCTCTGAGTCAGAACCGTTTTAATACCCGCTGGTATACCCTGAAACGCCCTGCAACTACTGATGCGCCACTGATCTGGCGCAGATGGCTGCTCGACCGGGGATCGTTAACGCAACATCTTGTACAGGCCAGTCAGGGTCAGTTCAGAGTCGAGGTTGTGCGCCAACTGTGGGGCCGCCCAAGCCGTTCAGAAGCCCGGGCTCTGAATATTGATCCGCGGCAAAGAGTGCTGATACGGGAGGTCCGGTTACTCGGCCATAACCAGCCCTGGGTCTTCGCCCGCACCATCATTCCCGCTTCAACGCTGACCGGCAAGCAACGAAAACTGAAAGGACTGGGGTGCCGATCACTGGGTAGTGTTCTGTTCCGCGACCCAACCATGAAACGGGGCCCCTTGCAGATCAGTCGTCTGACACTGAACTGCGGCGATACAGCCTGGGCCCGACGCTCACTGTTCTACCTGGCGAATAAACCACTCCTGGTAACCGAGGTTTTCCTGCCAGCCCTGCAACAGGTACACTACGGCAATAAATAAATTCGGATTGATCACTATGCAATTGGGTACACAGATAATCAGCCCGGCCTGGCAGCAAAAACTTAAAGCCTGTGGCGAGCTGATGCGGGTCAGTAAACCGATCGGCACCTACCTGCTGCTCTGGCCAGCGCTATGGTCGCTGTGGATTGCCGCAGCAGGGATTCCGTCGGCCAGTTTACTCATTATCTTTGTGTTGGGAACCTTCCTGATGCGCTCAGCCGGGTGCGTTATTAACGATTTTGCGGATCGTAAGATCGATGGTCATGTCAAACGGACCGCTCAACGCCCCCTGCCATCCGGGAGAATATCCTCTCAGGAAACGCTGATACTGTTTGCCGCACTGTTGGCAGCCTCATTTGTACTGGTACTGTTTACCAATCAACTGACGGTCTGGCTGTCCATCGTTGCGGTGGCACTGGCATCCTCCTATCCCTTTATGAAGCGCTATACCCATCTGCCTCAGGTAGTCCTCGGCATGGCATTTTCCTGGGCGATACCGATGGCGTTCAGTGCGACGCTGAATGAGGTGCCAAAAATCGCCTGGCTGATCTATATCGCCGCCATTCTCTGGATCATTACCTATGACACCATGTATGCGATGGTCGACCGGGACGATGATATCCGTATCGGCGTGAAATCCACCGCCGTGCTGTTTGGCGACATGGATAAAGCGATTATCGGATTGCTGCAACTGCTGACACTGGCAATTTTTATCATGCTGGGTATCAACCTGAACCTGTCGTTCTGGTTCTATCTGGGTCTGATGGGAATGGGCGGATTTTTTGTCTACCAGCAATACCTGATCAGAGAGCGTCAGCGGGAGGCATGCTTCACTGCTTTTCTGAACAACAATTACGCGGGAATGTCGGTTTTTATCGGCTTATTTCTCCACTATCTGACAACTTGATGACAAATAGCCCGACAGAGGATACTTTGTCATATTTCTGTAACAGTTTCATAATCTAATATGACCGTCCTAATACATAGAATGAATAGATGAGGTGATTGGTCATGACGTCGGGTAAACGCGTTCTGATTGTTGACGACGAGGCTCCGATTCGCGAGATGATCGCTGTTGCACTCGAAATGGCGGGATACGATTGTATGGAAGCCGATTCCGCACAGGCGGCACATCCCATGATCGTTGATCGTAAACCGGATATGGTTCTGCTTGACTGGATGATGCCAGGGATCAGCGGTATCGAATTTGCGCGCCGTCTGCGTAAAGATGAAATGACCTCTGACATCCCGATTATTATGCTGACGGCCAAAACCGATGAGGATAACAAGATTCAGGGACTTGAAACCGGTATTGATGACTACATTACCAAGCCGTTCTCCCCCCGGGAGCTGGTTGCCCGCCTGAAGACCGTGCTGCGCCGTACAACGCCAAAAGGCGTTGAAGAGCCGATCACCGTTGACAGCCTTACCCTGGACCCGGTTTCTCACCGAGTCAGTTCAGAACTGAAACCACTGGAACTGGGCCCCACCGAGTTTCGCCTGTTGCAGTTTTTTATGACCCATCAGGATCGCGCCTACACCCGTAGTCAGTTGCTGGATCTGGTCTGGGGTGGCAACGTCTACGTCGAAGAACGTACCGTTGATGTGCATATCCGTCGTCTGCGAAAAGCCCTGGGTGACCGTCACGACTACCTGATTCAGACCGTCCGCGGCACCGGTTACCGATTCTCTTCCCAGGTCGCCTGAGCCTAGCCTATGTACAACTCCAGCCATACAATAGCCGGCAACCTCCTGCTAACGGTGGTTGTAAGTTTGTTTCTGGGGTTTATTATCGGCTATCCCGGCTGGACTCTGGCACTGGCGTTGTGTCTCTGGGGAGCCTATCAGGTTAAACAGTTTAATCGCTTACAGCGCTGGCTGATGCGCGAGGACCACACCGACGTACCGGAAAGTAATGGTTACTGGGGGGAACTGTTTGATGAGATATCCCGGGATCAGAAACGCCAGATTCAGCGTGCCCAGTCACTGCGTAATGTGATCCACCGGTTTCAGCAATCCTCTGCCGCACTCAGCGATGCCATCGTCATTATCGATGCCCAGAACCATCTGGAGTGGTGGAACAGAGCCGCGGAAAAACTCCTGGGGATGAAAACCCAGACCGACCGGGGCCGCTCGGTGATGAACCTGCTGCGTGATCCGCGCTTTGTCCGCTACTACCGCAAAAGCCAGTACGATGATCCACTGCAACTGACATCCCCGGTACAGAAAGATACCGTCCTGGAATACCGCATTACCCGCTTTGGTGCCGGTGACCGGATTCTGGTGGCCCGCGATATCACCCGCCTCAAGCAACTGGAACAAACCCGGCAGGATTTCGTCGCCAACGCCTCTCACGAGCTGCGCACGCCGCTGACAGTAATTCGGGGCTACCTTGAGACCTTTCTCGATCAGGAGCTTCCCCGGCCGATGCTCCGGGGCCTGAGCCAGATGGAAAGCCAGTCCCGCCGGATGGAAAACCTGGTCTCCGACCTGCTACTGCTGTCGCGACTGGAAACCAGTGCCCATGTCTCCGATGAACTGCCAATTCCGATTCACTCAATGATCGCGCGCATCCGTGAAGACGGCCTGGTACTGGGACAGGAGAAGAATCAGATAATAGAGATGGACCTGGAGCAAGACAGTGCCCTGCTGGGGCAGGAGTCCGAGGTCTACAGCGCGATCTCAAACCTGGTGTTCAACGCAGTGCGCTACACCCCCGCCGATGGCCATATCAAACTACGCTGGTGGACCGATAAAGAGGGTGGGCATTTCGCCGTCAAAGACAACGGACCAGGGATCGACAGCATCCATCTGCCCCGCTTACAGGAGCGGTTCTACCGGGTAGATGAAAGCCGCTCGTCTGACAGCGGCGGTACCGGTCTCGGGCTGGCGATCGTCAAACACGTCATGCTGCGGCACGGCGGCAAACTCACCATCAGCAGCCAGTTGGGCAAAGGCAGCACATTTACCTGTCACTTTCCCCATGAACTGGTGATTCCCGCGGCCGAGAAAGTCAGAGCCAGGCAGTAAAAAAACGCACCATCGGTACGTTTTTCAGAAAATCCCCCACCCGGCCTGCTTAGCCCGTCAGCCTCGCTTATCGTTTAACTGCCGTTGACCGGCTAACCCTGTAAGATCGATCTCACCGCCATCAGTATACTCTTCAACCCAGAAGATCGTCGCGCCAACTACAGCCGCAGGCATGATCAGCAGATTAAGCAGAGGGATCATCATGCCGACAGAGATCAGTCCACCAAACCCCACTGAGGTCAGCCGACGCTGCTTCAGGGAGTCTTTCATATCGCGAAAACTCACCCGGTTATTATCCATCGGGTAATCACAGTACTGAATCGCCATCATCCAGCAGCCGAACAGAAACAGCAGCACCGGCGCCACCATACCCAATACCGGGATAAACGTCAGAATCATCAGGAACAGCAATCGCGGCAGGTAGTAAAACAGTTTAGAGAATTCCCGGGCCACCGTCCGGGGAATCAGCGCCAGAATCTCCTTCCAGCCGGAGTCGGTGATGGTCACCCCCCGTAAACGCTGCTCAACTTTCTCGGACAGAATGCCATTGAACGGGGCCGCAATAATGTTGGCTACAACACTGAAACTGTAATACACCGAAATCAGTACCAACGCTGCAATCAGAGGCCAGAGAAGATAACGTAAAAACTGCAGCCAGTCCCAGTCCGGCAGGATTGAACTGAGCAGATAGTCGATCCAGTAGCCCATCTGATCAAACAGCAACCAGATTGCGCCGGTAAACAGAAAAATATTGATCAACAGAGGCACCACAACAAAGTGCCGAATTCCCTTCTCTGGCAACATCGCCAGACCACGCAAAAAAAAGTTTGCGCCGCGTAACGGATTTCCTTTCATCATTTCCTCAATGGGTTAACAGATCAAAATCAGGCAAAAAAGTGGTTATAAAAACGCACAATCACAGCCAGCACCATCATCGACAGACCTATCCGGTTGATCAGAAACTCCCGTTTGGTAAAACTGATCGTTGCCTGCCAGAATATAATTATCGACTTGAAATCACTGGTGCGCAGCACATAGAGTATCAGTGACACCAGAAATACGCCAAGACCGACCATCATTAACAGCTGTTCCGCCACTGCCAGAGTCATTTTATCATCACCATTCGTTGCTATTCAGAGCGCTAAGATTAACAGAAATAGTCTGCAATAGTGGCTGGTTTAGCCTATAACTTTATGTGAATATAAAATTTTCCTGTTCCTTTTTTCCTCTTCTTTTTATTCACCGGAGTCTCCTATGCATGCAATATCAATTCATCAGTTTGGCGGTACAGAAGAGTTAATTTACAGTAAACAAGCCAAACCTCAGCTTAACCCAGGCGAGGTGCTGGTTAAGACCACCGCCACAGGCGTAAATCCGATTGACTGGAAAACCTGCTCCGGCGGAGGTGCCAGTGGCTTTATCGAAGAGTTTCCGTTTATTCCCGGCTGGGAGTTTTCAGGTGTGATTGCCGACCCGGGGGATACGGGTTACAAGGTCGATGACGCAGTATTTGGTATGATCAGATTCCCTCAGCCTGCCGGCTGCTATGCCGAATATATCGCCGCACCGGCCGCGCAGATCGCCCGCTTGCCGGATGCTGTTGATCTGATCATGGCCGGCGGTCTGGCCACGGCCAGTCTGACCGCCTGGCAGGCACTATTCAATAAAGGAGAACTGCAAACCGGCCAGCAGGTGCTGGTACTGGGTGCCGCGGGCGGCGTGGGTCACCTTGCGGTGCAGCTGGCTAAATGGGCCGGAGCCCATGTCACTGGAACAGCCTCGATGCACAATCATGAGTTTCTTGCGGAACTGGGGTGTGAACGTGCCATCGATTACCATACCCAGAGTCTCAATGAGTATACCAACAGCATGGATCTGATTATCGACTGCGTGGGGGGAGATACCGGCATCGGAGCCCTGCCCTGTCTCAAACCCAACGGCGTCTTAGTCACCCTGCCCTCGGTAACCAAAGAGCAGGTAATCGCCGCTGGAGCGGCTCAGAAGCGGCGTGTTGAGCCCATTTTCTGCGAACCATCAGCAGAGCAGCTAAGCCGCATCGCGCAGTTGGTGGCCGACGAGGACCTGAAGTTGC
The DNA here is from genome assembly GCF_900111095.1 of Amphritea atlantica. Taxonomy (GTDB): domain Bacteria; phylum Pseudomonadota; class Gammaproteobacteria; order Pseudomonadales; family Balneatricaceae; genus Amphritea; species Amphritea atlantica. The sequence goes on from NZ_FOGB01000002.1 coordinate 32,516, forward strand.
ACATCGGCGAGACATTCCCGCTGGAAAAGGCCGCTGAAGCGTTCGAACTGAGCAAGAGCGGCCATGTCTGCGGCAAACTGATTCTGACCGTCAATGGTCAGGCTTAAACGGCCTTCAGGAGTTTGCTGCGTTCGTTTGAGAGAGATAGTCCGCCTGCAGTTGTTTTAACTGCATCACGACCTTCACCACAGAACGGTCAACCAGCGCGGGCAACATAGCGCCGGGGCGGGCTTTAGATACCTGAATGGTCCGCTCCAGCGCATTACTCAGTTGCTCTAACTGTTGATTAATCTGAGGGGTATTCTGTGACAGTTCCTGCAACGCCACCATATTGCTGCGCAGCTCGCCGGAGATTGCGTCATAAGAGGTATCAGCCTCTGCCGCGACGCCCCAGGCGGTCATCGCGTAAAGCACCACTAACTGCTGACAAAGCAGCTCTTGCTGGCCCAGCAACGACAGCGGCCGGGCGCTGTCATCCGGGTTCGCCAATACAACTTTTTCCAGAGTGGCATCCGCCTGACTAAGCAGTGCTTCGTTCCCGGAATACAGCTCTTTAAAATGCATCTTATCGGCTTTGCGCTGATACAGCTTTTGCGTCGACTGCCAGCTCTGCCCCAGCCGTGCCAGCTGTTGCTGCACCGCCCTATCAGAAACAAAATCGGTCAGTTGCTGTTGTTGCGCAGAAAACGTCTGAGTTGCCTGTGTCAGTTGCTCATCGGCGTTACGGGCACGAACCCCCAGTGCAGAAAACAGATAACTTTTCAGCATCACCTGTGTCAGCGTCCGCTGCTGTGCCGCCATAGCGATCGCCTCAGCCTGAGTGTTGATTTCTGCAGCCCGGGCTAAACCCGCCAGACAGACGGTCATTAGTAGGGTCGAGATTGATGCTTTGATGATTGTTTTAGTCTTCATATCAATACTGTCTTCAGGCTGTTTGAGTGGTAGTTTGTAACAGAGTCTGCACATGATCCAATAGTGCATTTTCGGTCCAGGGTTTTGTCAGAAAGACACTGACACCCGAGCTCTGAGCTTCATCACGATGCCGCTGGGTGTTTCTCGAGGTGATCATCAGTACCGGAATATCGCTCATCCCTTCCCGGCCACGAATCGTACTGGTCAGCTCCATGCCGCCCATCCGTGGCATCTCCAGATCGGTCAGTACCAGATCCGGACGTTTTTTACGCATCTGATTCATCGCATCCAGGCCATCGATAGCGGTACTGACATCATAGCCGGTGTCCCGTAGCAGAGTGGACAGCGAAGCCCGCGCACTGAGAGAGTCATCCACCACCAGCAGCTTCGGCAGGCCCAGGTCGCTCTGCACCGCTACCGGATTAAACAGGTTGTGCTGACTCGCCAGCTTATAACGGATTCGGGCGGGCAGATCGATGACAGCGGCGGTATCACCATTGGCGAGAATCGTCAGTCCGGGAATACCCGGCAGGTCAGGCAGATAATCCCCCATCTGCTTGAATGCCAGTTCCCGGTGTGCGAGCAGCTCACGCACCATGACCGCAACCTTCTCACCCTGCCCCAGATTAACCAGCAATACCGGGTGAACCTCTCCCGCGGTGTAGGGGGTGCCGTATTCACCCAACAGTGCTTCCAGGCCGTAAGCGGGAAACTGTTCGCCGTTGTGCTCAAATATCATCCCTTCAGCCGTATCATTCAGCGTTCCATCCAGCGATATCATGGTCTGCTCCAGACCATGGCTGGCCAGGGCATAGATCTGTCCACCGGCGCGCACCAACAGGGTTTTAATCATCAGCGAACTGGAGGGCATCGATAATGCGAAAGTGGTTCCTTCTCCCTCATCTGAGTGGATATCCAGAACGCCCTGTAATCGCATGATCTGCTGATGCACAACGTCCATGCCGATCCCCCGGCCGGATAACTGACTGATCTCATCCCGGGTCGAGAATCCCGGGATCAGGATCAACCGCTCAGCGTCACGTTTGCTTAACTGCACCTCAGTACCGATCAGCCCCCGCTGAATAGCCACTTCACGAATCCGCTCGGCATCAAGACCCCGGCCGTCATCGCTACACTCCACCCGGACCTGATCCTGATCCAGCCAGAAGCGCAGCACAATGCGCCCCTGCTCTGCTTTACCCTGATGCTGCCGCTGTTGCGGGCTTTCCAGACCATGATCAACCGCGTTACGGATAATATGCATCAGCGGGTCGGTGAGCTGACTGAGAATATGACTGTCGATCCGGACCGCCTCTCCCTCGATAATCAGCTCCGCTTGTTTTCCGGTACTGCGACACGCCTGACGGACCACCCGGTGGAGTCTGGCAGCGATCGATTTAACCTCCACCAACCGGGTACTGAGCACCTGCTCCAGCGTCTCTTTCTGCACCCCGGACTGGACAATATGCAGCTCTCCGGTACGACGGATATGGCGGTCCATCAGTTGCTCTACCTCCTGGATATCTGCAGCCGCCTCCTGTAGCCGGGACATACTGGTATGCATCTCGTTATAACGATCCATCTCCAGCGGATCAAAGCTGTCGTCGGTATCGGTTGCCGGCTGCATGGTAAACTGCTCGTGCAGTTGCTGCTCAAGCTCAAACATAATCCGCTGCAAAATCCGCTGACGATCGCGGCTGAGACGGACATAACTGCGCAACTGCGTAATCTGTTCATTTAACTGGGTATTCAGCGTGGTGCCTTCACCGGCAAGACGCATCAGCTCATCCAGTGTTGCCTGAGGAACACGGAAAACGGTCTGTTCCCGGGAACTCTCAGCAGCATCCTGGGGAGGCTCCTCCTCTGTCAGAGACAGCGCTGTTTCAGTATCCGGACCCTGCGCGGTTAACGGCTGTGTCTGTATTGGCACAACCTCGCTGTCGCTCAGTTCCAGCCCTTCACTGCGTAAGCGATAATGCCAGTCCATTAACAGCTGCAACATGGCCCGGACGTTCTCAGGCGCGGCCGACTGATTTATCACTGACTCACACATCATCGCCAGTGTATCGGTTATCGCCGTCAGGTCATTGCAAAGCTGTGTACCCGGCTGTTGTCCCGCTTCGGTATAGAGTTCAAAGATATCTTCCAGCCGGTGAGTCAGGTTGGCTATACCACTGATACCCGCCATATTGGCCAGACCTTTAAGCGTATGTGCTGCACGTTGAGCCTCTCGTAACGCATCGGGGTTCTGCCGTTCGGTTATAGACTGAAGCTGTTCTGACAACTGCTCAGACAAAACCGGCAACTCACTGAACAACATATCCAACAGCTGGGGATCAATATCTGCGGCGATATCCAGCTGGATATCGCTGTCGTCAGCCCATTCCTGCTCAATACTGTGCGCAGTTTGCAGTCTTGCCAGTGACAATAAGCCGCCAATATAGCTGATCTGCTCTTCAGTCGGACTGGCGGGAAGCTCCAGCGCTTCAAGCTGATCCAGCAACACCTGCTGCCGGGAAAGATCGTTAATGTCGTCCAGATAACTGACCAGATCACTGAGCAGGGCACTGATCTGCAAGAGCATTTGCCCCTGCAGCTGCGCCGGATAACGCTGTAACCAGTCGATATTGATCTGTAACCCCAGCACAATGTCCGCCGCACCGCTCAGATGAACCGTATGCATCGCCCGAATCACCGGGTCTAATAGCTTTTGCGATTTTTCCAGCAGCGCTTCAGCCGTATCAGTGTTGCCGCCGTTCTGCTGCCACAGCGATTCAAGCTGTTGCAGCGAACCGGTAAGCATCTCCAGCACCGCCGGATCCAGCTGTGGTCCCGGTTGTTGCAACTGCTCCAGAGCCACCTGACAGAATTGCGGCGGATGTTCTGCGGGAGGTTGCTCTGCTGGGGATTGCTCTGCGGGGAAAGGTACAGCTGCGGGCTCAGGCAGTGCCCCGACCTCAACAGTCACTACCGGAGGCTCCGGATCAGTGGACAGAGCTGCATCGGAAACAGTCTGAGCGGGCGGATTCAGCTGTTGCAGATCAGATATCAGCAGCGGCTGTAGAAACGCCCGGTCATCCTCCGGCAAGGGTTCCTGCCAGCAGGGAGCGCTCATCAGTGACAACAACGTCGCCACAGCGTCCGGTTGCAGCGTGGTCAGCAGTTGGGTTGCCTGTTGTTGCAGTTCAGCGCGCTGTGGATTGTCGCACTCCGATTGCCACTGTTCAGCCAGCAGGGCAAACAGATCGGCAAAACCGGTATACGCCTCATCACCCGCCTCCTCTGCCAACTGGTGAAGCTGAACTATGCCGCTATCAGTATCCAGTTCAGCAAGCTGACTGAGCTGTATTACCCAACGGCCAGGAATTGAATTGCTGGTAGCTTCTTCAACCTCTGCTACGGTTTCTGGCACCCTCTCCAACGCTGTTGCAGACACCGCTTCAGAAAGCTGAGCGGTCAGCTTATCGCAGTCCTGTGCCAGCAGCTCTGCCAGGAACTCACAATCCTCTTCCGGCAACGGCTCCGGCCAGTGGCTGTCACTCAGACTGGCAAGAAGATACTGCCAGACACCATTGTCCGGCCGATGGATAAGATCATCCAGCGCTTTGTGGAAATCCAGTAACAGCACCCGCTGTTCGGAAGGTTCTTCAATCTGATCAAGCTGTTCGAGCTGCTCGGCAAATAATGCCAGGCCATCGGCAATGCCCAGTAACCCGGCCTCGCTGAAGGGATCGACCAGCTGTTGCAATGCCTCAGTCAGGTCTGAAGCATTGGGCTGGTCATCCATCTGCCGCTGTAATTGGGCCAGAAACTGCTCTGCTGCGGTGATACTTTCAAGGATCATGCTATCTGCCTGTCAGGTGACTCAGGAAGCGATCGGAGCCGCCAGCTTGAATACGCTGACAGATCGCTGAAGTTCCTGTGCTGCGCTTACCAGCTCATCAGAGAGTTCAGCCTGCTGCAGCATCTCCTTGTTGGTCGCCAGGGTTGTTTCATCGATCTTACCTGCACGTACCCGCAGATCTTTCGCCACCCGGGCCTGTCTGGCCGAGTTCTGTGCGATGCGCACGACCGATTCTACCAGTGTCTGGGTGGTTGCACGGGTTTCATCCATCCGCTCACCCGCTTCCTCTGCCAGACGGGTACCCTCCACCACATCCGCGATTACGGTGTTCATAACGTTGATAGTATCTGCGGTTTCCAGCTGAATATTGTTAACCAGAGATTCGATCTCAGAGGTCGCTTCGCGGGAGTTCTCCGCCAGACGCTGTACTTCATCTACCACCACCATCAGGCCCCGTCCCGCTTCACCGGCAGATGCCGCGTGCATACTCGCATTCAGGGACAATACGTGGGTTCGCTCGGAGATGTTGTTGATCAGGCTGACGATACCGCCGATCTCCTGGGAACGTTCGCCCAGACGTTTAATACGTTTTTCCGCCTCATGAATGGTCTGACGGATCTTATTGATACTGCCAATCGTCTGGGATACCGAGCTCATCGCCGTTTCCGAGGTTTTAATCGCTTTCTGGGATGCGTTGTTGGTCAGCACCGCCAGTTTTGAGATCAGCTCCATCGCCTTGATAGCAGAGTCCAGTCCCTGCAGGGTTTCAACGATCTCCTCCTGCTCCCGGCTGGCGTACGTCAATACGGTTTCAGACTGAGACTTCACCTGCACTGAGGCATTATTTACCCGCAGGGAGACGGCATTTACATCGTTCAGTACAGTCTCAATCGAGGTTGTCAGTTGGTTAATCGAGTCAGCAATCGCGCCGGTAACATCTTCCGCCACCGGAACCCGGACGGTAAGGTCCCGTTGACTGATCTGAAATACGCTCTTGATCAGCTCGATGATCGAACCGTTGAGCTGACGGTTTTCCTGCTCTTTGGTTTGCAACGCCTGCTCTTTCTCGTCCAGCAGGGTATCCAATACCAGACCGAACTGCCCCAGCTCATCGCGGGACTCAAGCTGACTGCGGGCATCCACATCACCTTCCCGCACCCGGTTAACCGTTTCCTGCAGTTTTTTCACCGGATCGACCACCCCAAACTTGATAATCGACATCGCCACTGCCAAAGCCACAATCATCATCGCCATGGAGAAAAAGAAGTAACTCACCATGGTGAGCGTCTCTTCAGCCTGTAACGCACTGTTGTCTGCTTTCTGCTTATCCGCCAGCTTGATAATACGAATAATATGTGGATCCAGCGCTACAATGATCGCTGGCAGCAGACGAAACAGACTCTCTCTGCGCTCAACCGCATCAGATAACTGAGTGAAAAGTTGTTCAGCGTCAGTAATATCAGCCAGAGCGTTACGGCTCTGGGAGATCTGTTCAGAGGCAGCCGTCTGCAACGCTCGCTTCAGTTGCTCAATCTGCTGCTTAACCATGTTTTTCGAGGCCGCCTGTCCGGCGCTGAAAATATAGTCATTGATATTGCTGTTCAGAGCAGTGAATGAACTGATCAAATGTGGCTGACGGGTTCTGGCTACCAGATCACCGGTAGCGGCCATCAGGGTTCTCATCTCCCCGGAAAGCCCCTCATCAGGTGTCAGACCTGCAACGATGGCCGCTTCTGAGGCATCGTAAAGGGTATCCTGATAGTTATCGATAACGGCCTGCAACTTCAACACCCGCTGCAGGTCTTCAGGCGTCTGCAGATACTGCTTCAGTTTGAGTATATCCCGATCCACCGTCGCCATAGTGCGGTTAAACAGCGTCAGCTGCATCAGATCATTACCAATCTGAAAGCTTTTTTCGTAATAGCGGGCCTGAGTGATATTCGCATCAATATTCCCCGTTAGCCGCAAGAAGGCATTTACCTGCTGAGAACGTTCCTCAGACTGCTCATCGATGACAATGGTCTGGTAATAGGACGCGCCCATAAAGATGAGGCCTATCACCATCAGAATGCCAGCTATCGCGAACTTAAGGGGCATCCGTATATTGCGGAACTCCCACATATGCGAGCTGTTATCGGTTTTTATCTGCCTGAATGAAGTCATACGTGGTATTCCCCGTGTCAATATCTGCTTTATCCAGCGTTTCAGGCCGGGAGAGCGGAATCGGTCTTGATAAAGCGCTGCTTCTGTCTGGAAAAGTAGGCCCGGTGATCAAACTCAAACCAGATCGAGTTTTGATAGCGATATTCGCCACTAGAGATGCCATCCAACAGATCAGGGCAAGGTGCATCGGCCCGGCCGGGATTGGTGATCCCCTGTGGTGTTTCCTGCAGCAGCACTGCTGCGGTCGCAGGCTGTGCATCAAGCAGCAGTAGCCATCCCTTTTTCGGATCGGTTATACCCAGCCCCAGAGAGGCTGCCAGGTCATATACAGGAACAGCATCACCGCGATGGTTGATAAACCCGACAAACCAGTCGGGGGTATCGGGAATAGCGCACAGCCGCTCACAGCGATGTAACTCAGAACGGACCTGTGGCTGCAGCAGCAGTTGCAGAAATCCAACCCGGAATCCATGGCGAAGATCGTATTGACCCTGTGTTTCAGCTGCACTGTCCGCAGTGATATTGTGCTGTTCCATTGCTATCGGTACCTCAGAGAAAGGCGTTAACCTGATCCACCAGTTCCTGATCGGAAAATGGCTTGGAAATCATCGCTTTGGCCCCCTGGAGCTGTGCCCAGACTTTATCCGCTTCCTGATTTTTACTGGAAACAATCACGACCGGGATCTCCCGGGTCGTATCGCCAGAAGTGATCTGACGACAGGCGGCAAAACCATCCACTTCAGGCATAACAACATCCATGAGAATAAGATCCGGTCTCTCCTCAACGGCCTTGCTAACCCCCTGCTGACCATTCGCCGCCACAATAATCTCAGCATCAACAGCCTGAAGTGCTGTGCAGATACGCTGCTGCTGTACGGGATCATCTTCAACGACCAGAATTTTCTTACTCATTACCACTCCATTTAATATTCAGTTGCCAGACTCTCTGGCATAACACTTATCTAGTTTCGCTTAAACTCATTAACCCAACTGGACACCCGGCCGATGACCTTCTGGAACTCCTCCGGATCGATAGGCTTGGTCAGGTAGGTGGAACAGCCGGCCATAATCCCCTTAACCTCATCCAGAGGCGAGGTTTTCGAGGTTAACATAATAATCGGGGTTTTCTTCAATGTCGGTAGCTCACGCATCCGGGTGCAGGTTTCAAAGCCATCAATACCGGGCATTACCACGTCCAGAAAAATAAAATCAAATGGCCCATCGTTTACGCGGTCCAGTGCCTGCTCACCGGTGTCGGCGTAAGCAAGTTCAACGGCGGCGGGAAGTTTTTCCAGCTCCAGCGTCAGGGCCTGCTGCATCGCACTATTGTCATCCACCACCAGTACCCGGTAGTGATCCTGTTGCGTGACAGGTTGCGGCAGATCAGCCGTTACTTCTGTATATTTTCTGAAACGTTCCTCTGCTGCGACAGCGGCAGCCTGAAGGTCATCATCCGACTCTTCATTTTCTGAGGTCATCTCATCCAGGGTGCGGATGACCCGCGACGATACCAGCGGGTAGCGGATATGTCCCAGTCCACTCTCCGATGGAACCTCCTTACTGACCTGAATCATTCGCGAGCGATAGCCAGCGGACAGTTGCTCCAGAGCAGGATCAGCCGTTGCCTCCTCACCAAAAAGTAATAACAGATCCGGCGGCATCTGTGGATCAAAGGCCACCAGTTCGTAACGCTGATTTCTCGATAGTTCGAGTATCCTGGCCAGCTTCTGCTGCTGATCGGCGGGAAAGCCTATAGTTCCAATATTCATGGTATTTCCTGATTAACCACTACAGCAAAACATCTATTCCACCCCGGCGGGCGGGCATTAACATAAAACGGCTTTATCTAATCAAAAAAGCGCTTAACAGATATTCGAACAAAGGGGGGCAACAATGATGGAGGTAAAGTGTTACAGAGTCTTTAAACCGCTTCAGACCAACACACTATCCGTTTACTTAAGCGCCTCAGCGACTTTAGATTTTGCGGATATCACGCTCTACATAAACCAAACTGGCCCGCCTGATCTTAAGCAGCGCCAATTGACCTTTGTTATATTTATTGTCTGTAAAACAAGTGCTTCTTTTTCTGCTGAACCGGTCAGTCAGCGCCGGGTTCAAACAGCTGTATCAAACTACGGCTTATGTAAGGTTTTGACAAGACCAAGACAGTCAGTCAGGATTGATTTATTGACTGCAGCGTCCAGTTAAGATCTCTGTAAACGAACGCAGCAGCGGTGAAGGGTTTCTTAAAAATCAAATACTAAGCCAGAAAATACAGTAACAGGAAGTCAATGATCTGGCGCAGCTTCTGCCGGCAAAACAACCTCCCAAACTGGGTAATATGCCATTAAAAGCCCTATACAATCAGGGCGCATCACTGCAGAGCTGTTGTTGTTGTCGCATAATCAGTCGACACCCTTTCGCCAGCAAGCCCAGCTCTGTACAGCGATCTTTTACCCAGGCTTTATCATCTTCAGTGGCCTTCTCATGAAAAGGAGGGATGTTATTGCAGATACCCACTGTTGGCTGGCTGCTTTCCCAGCACGCTTTAAAGTATGTTCCGCCACTGACCGTACAGCGGTATTCAGAGTCATCACACTGCTCTACCCGTTGCAACGCATCCGTAAGACAGCCTTGCTGATCGGTTTGCTGGCCGGCCGAGATACCTTCAAGACGCTGTTGCTCCACCATCGTCTGGTGTTCTTCATTCCAGCTCTCCAGCCATTCAGGTGCGTTCAGCCAGCTGTAAAAAACGCCCACAATAATCGCCAATAGCAGACCCAGCCAAAAACGTCGCATAACTCTTAAATCCTTTTTCAACGCCTGCGAACATAGAGTCCAAGCAGACAACAACAAAAGCCAGCCGCGCTGGCCAGCATCGTCAAATTTACAAACTGCGGATTACGAACAGCAAAGGGGATAAATGGATGCGATGCCTGCATATCGCAGACCTCTGCCATATAATCAAATGAGCCTCCTGCAGAGAGACACTCATTGACGCTGCTCAGTTCAGACCAGAACACCCCCATCAAAACCACACCGGGGAGTATCAGCAATATCAGACCCAGTCGTAACATTACTCTTCACTGACTCCAATATTACTGACGCCCTCATTTGCAGCCAGCAATTTCAGGTCTTGAATAGCTGCAGCCGAGGCACTCTTCATCGCCGCCAGCCGGTTAATCACCTCTTCCTGAAAGCTTTCTTCCTGCTGCATCATCTCATGATGGCTGATATAGACCAGCAGCTCTTCATCGGACATATCGGCGTCGGCAGTCACCTCGATAAAGGTCGCGACGCACTCCAGTGACAGATTGCCAACACTGGCCGCTTCTGTCCGGTTCGGCTCCAACAAACAGTTGATGGTTGAATACAGCGCGACCATCGCATCCAGAGCCGGGGATGCGCCATACATATCAAATTCGTCAAGATCAGGCATATTGGCTTCCACATTAGCCTGCTGCACCTCGAAGTTCATTTTCGCTCCGGTATTACCGAGCTTATTCCAGACACCATCAAGGATGCTGCGCACCTGATCGCGATCACCAAACTCAAGCAGGGTAGAAAACAGTGCAAAGTTGGGAAACATCCGCTCCGTCAGCGCCACGGAGAAGGCGCTCAGTTGCCATCCATCGAGCGCTTGCAGCTCTTTTTCCAGTGACCATTGTGACATCAGATACTCCCCCAGACTCTATTTCGATCCTATTGTACCGCGCAGGAATCATTTTGCAGCAGTTATACTTGATTTACTGCAACACTCCAGACGGTTTCGGTGTTCAGAGCAGCCTTGATTAATCCGCTGATTCGATTCGCTTTTTTACTGTATACTTCAAATGCAAAGTCAGCTCTTAGCGGAAGTTAAACCATGAATAACAAGAATCCGATTGTAGCGGTCATCAGAGGACTGGACAGTCTCAGCGAGTGGACCGGGCGCAGCATTGCCTGGTTAACTCTGCTGATGGTGTTGGTGACCTTTGTTGTCGTTGTAATGCGTTATATCCTCAATATTGGCAACATTCAGTTGCAGGAATCCGTCATCTATATGCACAGCTTTGTCTTTCTGCTTGGCGCAGGCTATACGCTCAAGCATGACGGCCATGTCCGGGTGGATATCTTCTACCGCCCCCTGAGCGAACGGGGCAAGGCGATCATCAACATCGTCGGCACTCTGTTTCTGCTGCTGCCGGTTTCACTGTTTATTCTCTGGATCTCCTGGGACTATGTGATGTTTTCATGGCATACAATGGAAGGCTCTCAGGAGGCCGGAGGGATTGACGCGCTTTACATTCTCAAAAGCTCACTGCTGCTGATGCCGGTACTGATGGTGTTACAGGGCATTGCTGAACTGTTACGCAACCTGCTGGTACTGACCGGCCAGGCACATCTGACTGAAGCCGACGCTCAGGAGCACCCGTTATGATGGAATTTTTACCCTTACTGCTGTTTGTCGGCGCCATCTTTGTTCTGCTGCTGGGATACTCAGTGGCGTTTTCCCTCGCGGGCACCGGGCTGATATTTGCCGCTATCGGCATAATGACCGGTCACTTTGAGGCAAGCTTCCTGGAAGCGGTGCCCAACCGTTTGTTCGGTATTATGAATAACTCGGTGCTGATCGCCGTGCCCCTGTTTGTCTTTATGGGCGTGATGCTGGAAAAATCCAAAATTGCAGAAGAACTGCTGGATACTATGGCTGCACTGTTTGGCCCGCTCCGGGGCGGTTTGGGTATATCAGTCACCGTTGTTGGCATGCTGCTGGCCGCCAGCACAGGTATCGTCGGTGCGACAGTGGTCACCATGGGGCTGCTATCGCTGCCCACCATGTTGCGCCGGGGTTATGATCCGAAGGTCGCCACCGGGGTCATCTGTGCTTCGGGCACGCTGGGACAGATCATCCCGCCCTCAATTGTGCTGGTACTGCTGGGTGATGTTATCTCCTCAGCTTATCAGCAGGCGCAACTGGATCAGGGAATCTATTCCCCCAAAACAGTGACTGTCGGCGACCTGTTTCTTGGTGCACTGCTGCCCGGCCTGTTGCTGGTAGGTGCCTATATCGTCTACCTGATCTTTAAGGCGATCTTCCACCCCGACACCGTGCCTGCGATCCCAAAAGATGAACGGGACGCCATGGATAACATGTTTAAACGGGTGATCTCGGCACTGTTACCCCCGGTTTTTCTGGTTGGTCTGGTACTGGGCTCAATTCTGGGAGGCTGGGCAACTCCCACAGAGGCCGCTTCAGTCGGTGCAGTGGGCGCAATGGTGCTGGCGATGGCTCGCCGTTGTTTCACCCTGTCCATCCTTCAGGATGTGATGCGCACCACCACACAGGTCAGTTCGATGGTGTTTATTATTCTGGTAGGTGCATCAATCTTCTCGCTGGTGTTCCGTGGCTATGGTGGGGATGATCTGGTACGCCACTTCCTGTCTAATCTGCCCGGAGGGGTGTTTGGTGCGGTAGCACTGGTTATGCTGGTGATCTTCCTGCTGGGCTTCTTCCTCGACTTTATCGAGATCACCTTTGTCGTGGTACCGATTGTTGCCCCTATTCTGCTGGCAATGGGACTTGATCCGATCTGGCTTGGGGTGATGATCGCCCTCAACCTGCAAACCTCGTTCCTGACGCCGCCGTTTGGCTTTGCCCTGTTCTACCTCCGTGGAGTAGCTCCGGAAACTATCTCAACCATGCAGATCTACCGCGGTGTGATTCCGTTTATTATGATTCAGCTGGTGGCCCTGATGGCCCTTGCACAATGGCCTGCGATGGCCACCTGGCTGCCACATCTGGTTTATGGTTAGATCAGAGCCAATGTCAAAAAAGCCTCATGGTATACACCATGAGGCTTTTTTATATAAAAGGCTGTTTTACTTACCTTGATGAATCAGCATCCCAACTCCACATCGGAGTCATTATGTCGCTACTCATTGCATTATCAACACCAACAGATTGATCAGGCATAGACATGCTCCGCATTTCTGAACCATGAACTCCGTAGTTGGAATTAACTTTAAAATTGTTGAATACATCATTGGAATAAGGGGCATTCAAAGTAGGGCTGGCAGCAAATACGCCAGATGAGACCATTACTAGCCCCAGAGTAATACCTGTTAAAAATTTAATAGTCATGTCTACTTCCTCATATATCGTTAGTTCAGCCTTAATATATGAGGGCTTCCTGAAATACCCCTGAAAATCAGAATTCTGCTTATAACATTTATATTTAATATGTTTTCTTTAGGGAATAAAAAAGCAGACATATTGCCTGCTTTTAGTCTTTCATTTCTAAGTTAATAAGCGCTTATAGCGTACGGGCGTTAAGGTAAGCCTGCTCAGAAACCGCATGCCACTTGATCGCCTGCTCGCGGAACTTCACGAAAGAATCGAATACTTTCTGCGTCATAGAATCCTTAGCGGCTTCTTCAGTTACAACCTCATCAGACAGCGTTCTGATCTGCTTCAACACATCGTCAGGGAACGGACGCAGCTCGACACCCTCCTCATTCACCAGTTGCTCCAACGCCCGGTTATTCTTAGCGGTGAAGTCAGCCAGCATATCCTGGTTAGCCACCCGGATCGCATTCCGGACGATAACCTGCAGGTCTTCCGGCAGCTTCTCAAAGGCTTCCTTGTTCATAAAGCATTCAAGCGTTGTACCTGGCTCATGCCAGCCAGGGTAATAGTAGTATTTAGCCGCTTTGTGCAGACCAAACGCCAGATCATTGTAGGGTCCAACCCACTCTGTCGCATCGATGGCACCGGATTGCAACGATGGGAAGATCTCGCCGCCTGGCAGCAGCACCGGAGTACCACCGGCACGCTTAAGCACCTCACCACCCAGCCCCGGAATCCGCATTTTCAGACCTTTCAGATCGTCAACCGAGTTGATCTCCCGGTTGAACCAGCCGCCCATCTGCACCCCGGTGTTACCGGCCGCACCAGGGATAAGCCCAAACTCCCCATACACCTCTTCCCACAACTCCATACCGCCGCCATGATAGAGCCAGGAGTTCATCTCCTGCGCCGTCAGACCAAACGGTACCGCAGCAAAGAATTGCGCAGCACGAGATTTACCCTTCCAGTAATAGGAAGCGCCATGCCCCATTTCCGCGGTTCCCCGGGAAACCGCATCAAAAATTTCCAGCGCGCCCACCAGCTCTTTAGCACCATAAACTTTCACATGGATACGACCACCGGTCATCTGACCAATCAGGTCAGCCAGATAGTTAGCACCCGTCCCCAGCCCAGGGAAATTCTTCGGCCAGGTGGTTACCATTTTCCATTCAATGGTTTCCGGCTTTGTTGCAACGGCCGGTGCGGCAGGTTGCGGTGCTGCCGGTTTACAATCAGCAACCTCTTTTTTCTCTTCGGTACAGGCTGCCAGGCCAGCAGCAGCAACGCCCAGACCAAGGACTTTGACAATCTCACGACGTTTCACAAGGCTTCTCCCTAATCGTCATTTTAGTTATCTAACTGTCTAACGTTATTGTATTTTTTATCTATAACCCACTGAACATAGCACCAAGTCATAAAGGCTGCAATTTCAAATAGTAAGCACAGCCCCATCGATTAATCAGCAAAGATAAAATGCAGCAGGATTAAGAGACGCATTTATTCTATTAAGCTGAATTACTGATATACTCTCCTGCGTTACGCCTAACCTGAGAACGGAAACCAGCTTGCAGCCGCTTAATCTTCTTAAATCTATTACTGACGCAAAAACCAGTCTGCGAAAATCAGAGCAGAAAGTTGCCGATTACGTTCTGGAGCATCCATCGGATGTCATCCATATGCGTATTGTCGATCTGGCCTCAGAAGCGAATGTCAGTGAGCCGACCGTGGTGCGTTTCTGCCGTGCACTCCACTACGATGGATTTCAGGACTTTAAGCTGACCCTCGCTCAGGGGCTTGCCAGCAACGCCAACTTTGAACAGTTCTCACTGAACAGCAAAGATACCGTCAGCGAGTTCAAGCAAAAGATCTTCGACTCAACCGTAGGCAATATGATGCGGGTGCGGGAGGAGCTTGATGCCAATACCCTGGAAGAAGCGATCAATGCCATCGCCAGCACTAACCGGCTGGAACTCTATGGCTTTGGCGCATCCGCCCCGGTGTGTAACGACGCCCAGCATAAGTTTCACCGTCTGAAGATTGCCGCTTCTGCCTACTCTGATCCGCATATGCAGATGATCTCAGCGACCACCCTGACAGAGCAGGATGTTGTCATCGCGATCTCCCAGACCGGCCGAACCAAAGATCTGCTACATGCGGTTAAACTGGTTAAAGATGCCGGTGTCACCGTTATCTCGCTCTGCCCCAGCAACACCCCGCTGTCCGACCTGGCCAGTATCGCCATCCATATCGATCTGGAAGAGGATAAAGACCTCAGTACGCTGATGTCATCCCGGGTGGTTCATCTGGTGGTGATCGATGTTCTCGCAGTGGGAGTCGCGATGAAACTGGGACCAGGCCTGCTGGACCACCTGAAAACGATCAAGCGCAGCCTGAAAAGTCTGCGTCAGAACGATAAGCGCCTGCCTCTGCGCAAACCAGAAGAATAAATCGCCCGGAATTTCCTCTTTTTGTAACATTTTTACGTCACTATCTTCCCCGTTATCGCCGCTTATAAGGCCTTTGACTCATTGAAATTCTCTTTTTTCTGGTATAAAAAAGAGATTCCCTGTTAATCAGAAATGCGAGGCGGTCTGTTAGCCTGTCAGATTTATGGGCTTTCAGGTGGACTTTACAGAGGGTATAGGAGTACATGCTATGCTTATACGGAAAGATCAGGATCTGAATGAAATCCAAACAACGGTCTTCGATATCATCGTCGGTATTGAGGAGCAAGAGAAGCAGGCTCAACAAAAACTAGCCAGCCAGAAAAGCCTGGCAGTCAGACGGGCAATCGAAGAACACAAACAGCGCAAAGAGCTGGAATATCAGATTAACGATGAACTCTGGTTTGATGATATCTGAAGCCTGACAATAAAAAAGCCTGCCAGATCTGCGCAGGCTTTTTTATTTGCTTTGGCACCACTACATCTCCGGATAAAGAATATCCAGGGGTACCGAGCGGCCACTGTCGATCACTATCGCGGCATGTTTGCGCTTCAGTTTTCTCGGCTCCGGCACACCGCAGGAGTGCGCAATCATCTCCACTTCATGCACCAGGTTATCATGGTAGTGAGTCACCCTGACCGCTTTATCCTCCGGCACCAGCCCCCGCTGCAGATCCTTATCATGAGTCGTAATGCCAGTAGGACAGGTGTTTTTATTACACTGCAGCGCCTGAATGCACCCCAGTGCAAACATAAAGCCCCGTGCGCTGACACAGAAATCAGCGCCCATGCAGAGTGCCGCAGCCACATCAGTGGGGTTGATACACTTACCCGACGCGATCACCCGGATACGCTCACGCAAGCCATGCATAATCAGCTTGTTCACCAGGATTGGCAGACTCTCCCGTAACGGCAGCCCGACGCTATCCATCAGCGGCATCGGCGCAGCACCGGTACCACCATCACTGCTGTCCAGGGTAATAAAGTCCGGCGCATGTTCCAGCCCCCGGGCAACCACCCGTTCACAAAACTCATCCAGCCAGTCAGTTGAACCCAACACCAGCTTAAAGCCAACCGGCTTCCCGGTAACCTCGCGGATATGGCAGACCAAATCCAGCAGATCATCGGCACTATCAACCTCGGGATGGCGGTTCGGGCTGATCGAGGCAACCCCTTCGGGGATACCACGGATGGCGGCGATCTCAGCGGTCACTTTTTCACCTGGCAGCATCCCCCCTTTACCAGGCTTAGCCCCCTGACTCAGCTTGATCTCAAACATCCGTACCTGATTATAGGCGGCCTTCTCTCTCAGCTTATCGTCGCTGAGTAAGCCCTGATTATCACGCATGCCATATTTAGCGGTACCGATCTGGCAAACGATGTCGCAGCCGCCCTCCAGATGGTAGGGCGATAATCCCCCCTCGCCGGTATTCATCCAACAGCCCGCTTCACGGGCACCGTTTGACAGCGCCCGTATAGCGGGTTTTGAGATAGCGCCATAACTCATACCGGAGATATTAAAAAACGATTTAGCATCGTAGGGCTGACGACAATAGGGCCCAATGCGCAGCGGCTGATTTTTAGCTGCATCCTCCTCCAGCGTCGGAAAGGGGCAGTTGAGGAAATAATAGGTCCCCGGCACCCGCAGATCCCGGGATGAACCAAAGGCGATAGTATTATCGATATTCTTTGCAGCGCGGTAACACCAGCTACGTTGCGCCCGGTTGAACGGCATCTCCTCGCGATCCATGGCAAAGAAGTACTGCCGGAAAAACTCCCCCAGATGTTCAAACATATAACGGAAGCGACCAAACAACGGATAGTTACGGCGAATGGTCTGTTGGGTCTGATGCTTATCGATCTGATAAATAATCAGTGCGGCAATCAGCCCACCGACGAAGATCAACAGCAGGATGCCGCCCAGAATTGCTACGAATTCAATCGCAAAGCTACTGACGGGATCGATCATCTTCCTAACTCCTTGAGTATGTTTATCCGCGCATCACAAAAAATGCCAGTGCCAATCCTATCCTGTTATTCCGGCATTGCCTACGGTAACAATAATCAAAATGGAGGGTAGATAATCTCAATCAGCGTCAGTCAACACCGGTAATCCATTGAGGCGTGACCACATAGGCAGGCTCGCGCTGCATAATAACATCGCCATTGCGTACCGATAACAGCACTTCACCCTGACGTCGAATCACCGAATAGTCATCTTCACCATCAAGCAGAATAAAGCTGCCGGGCTTACCGACGGCGATACCATAGCGATGATCAACATTGAGTGTCCGGGCACTGTTGTCACTGATAAAGTCCAGCGCTTGACTGAAGTCGGCATAACCCATCATCTGGCAGATATGCAGACCAAAATCGAGGCTGCGCAGCAACTTACCATTTCCCAGTGAGTACCAGGGATCAAAAATGGAGTCCTCGCCAAAACAGACATTAATACCGGCTTCATTCAATTCTTTCACCCGCGTCAGGCCACGACGCTTGGGATAGCTGTCAAAGCGCCCCTGCAGATGGATACTTTCAGTGGGACAGGAGACAAAATTAATGCCCGATTTTTTCAGCAGGCGGAACAGCTTTGAACAGTAGGCGTTATCGTAAGAGCCCATCGCGGTAGTGTGGCTGGCGGTAACTTTCGCCCCCATATTATTGAACAGCGCTTCGGCCGCCAACACTTCAAGAAAGCGAGAGTTCGGGTCATCGGTTTCATCACAGTGGACATCCACCAGCCGATCATATTCCTGCGCCAGTCCGATCACCTTCTTCATCGACGCTTCACCCAGCTCACGGGTATATTCGAAGTGGGGAATCCCCCCCACCACATCGGCACCGATCTGCAACGCCTCCTCCATCAACCCGAGCCCGCCCGGAAAAGAGAGTAAGCCTTCCTGAGGAAATGCCACCACCTGAATCTCTATCTTACTGGCCAGCTCATCACGCAAGGCACACAGGGTACGCAATCCCACCAGGCTGGGATCGCTGACATCGGCATGGGTGCGGATGTACTGCACGCCGTTCTGCACCAGCAACTCGATAGTTTGCAAAGCCCGGCGGCGGATATCCGCTTCATTAAGCAGCGGTTTACGTTCGCCCCAGCGCTCGATCCCCTCAAACAGAGTGCCACTCTGATTCCAGTTGGGTTCACCCGCCGTCAGGGCCGCATCCAGATGGATATGGGGTTCTACAAACGGGGCGCAGGCCAGCTGGCCATCGGCATCAATCTGATCAGCTGTCGCGCTTACCCGGTTGTCCTGTTTGCTGATCGCTGTGAAATATCCATTATCGATCTCCAGGGTATACAGCGCCGTACTCTGTCGCAGACGAGCGTTGACAATCTCCATAGGTATTCTCGCGTTAACTCTCTATATTGTGATGTTGAAACAGAATCTGCTCGATCAATAATGCACTTTGCAGATTCAGCCGGGCAAAGGGGTCATTCAGCGGGCAATCGATCAGTTGCTCAATCCGTTTTAACCGGTGACTGAGGGTGTTCCGGTGAATTCCCAACGACTCAGCCGCCTGCTGCTGATTGCCAAAATAGTTCATAAACTGGCTCAGGGTCTCCTTGAGCATAGTCGAACGGGGATCACGGGCAAAACACAGAGACCCCAGTTGCTGCTGACAAAACTGTGCTAACACACTACGTTGAGGAATGGCATCAAACAACCGGGCAATCCCTAACTGATCATAAAAAAACAATGCCTGACCCTGCTGCACCGCAAACTGCACCGCATGCCGGGCCTGTTCCGCAGCTTTCGCAATGGTGCTCAGCCCCGGTTGCAGATCACTGACACCGGCAAACACCTCAAGATCGGGCTTTAATCGCTCAAGGGCCTGAGTCAACTCATCAGAGAGTGCCGGAGAGTGCGCCGCGGTCGTTGGCCAAATGGCTAACAAGTCCTGCTCATACTCGAGCACCGGCCAGTCAATCCCCCTGCGCATCAGCAACTCTGTCAGTTGCTCCCCGAGCAGCGCTCGCTCATGGATAAACTTCCACTGATCCGCCGGATCATCACGACTCAGACGCTGACTAAAACCTTTCAGCCGCAACGCCAGCACCGCATAGGGCCGGGTATCACTCAACCCAAGATCAGCCGCGCGCAGATGGATCAGCTCCGGCGTATCCGCATAGCCATTGATCAGGCGGGTGAGGAACAACCGGGTCGACTGACCAATCAGATTATCCTGCACAATGGCGTTACTGATTACCTCGGTCACCTGCACCATCGGCAGCGCATAGGGTTGCTCAAACAGCGCAAACCCCAGTTCATTGGCAACTGCTTTGACACTGGCCGGAATCGAGCGAATGAACTCAGATCCTGTCAGTATCACAATGCCGGCGGCCTTGTGTTCAACCGCCTCACGAATCAGCTGTTGCAGGTTTTGCTCACTGCGCCGCTGATTAATGCCGGTAATGAAGATCAGCTCTCCACCCCGCAACCACGGCCCCAGGGTTTCATCTTCCGCCACATAGGGCCAGCGAACTGTTATTTGGCTGCCACGCAGCCCCGCGACCAGGCAAATACTCTCAAGGCCTGGCAAACGGGGAATATCAGCACAGAGTATTGGCATTAGCTTTTCACAATATCAGGGGACGAATTGGCAAACGGCAGCCGCAGCAAAGCGGTGTAGCTGATCACCGCAACCAGCACCCCAACCACCGGCGGCAAAATCGGCGAGCTGTAAGCTGCGAGCGAACCGATACCATAGGCCGCCAGCCCCAGCCAGTTGAACGCAGGCAAAGGCTGCGTCGCCAGTTTGGGGTAGTTGCCTTTATGGTTAAAACAGAAGTCAGCCATAATCACACCACCAATCGGCGGGATAAAGGTTCCCAGCAAAATAAGGAATGGGATCAGCAGGTTATACATCCCCCCGACGGCCAGCACGGTACCGATGGCGGCGCCAACAACGGTAACCAGGCGGCGCTTATCGGTGCGCAGCAGATTACAACCCGCCACCGCGAAGTTATAGATGGTATTGTCCTGAGTGGTCCAGATATTCATCAGCAGCATCAGCACCGCCAGCACCACAAACCCCTGGGCGATCATCACATCAACAATATCCGCCTGCTGATAGATCATGGTCCCCAGCGCGCCGGTCAGCACCATCAGACCATTACCAAAGAAGAATGCTGCCAGCGTTGCGATCACGGCAATTTTCGGTGTTTTAGCAAACCGGCTCCAGTTAGTTGCCTGCGTTCCGCCACTGACGAAGGTACCAATAATCATAGTGACTGCCGCAGCCCAGCTGAGGCTCTCAGTTGGCGACTGCATCATCAGCCCTCCGAAACCACCGATATCGATCATCCCGGTATACAGGCTGATGAGAATAAACAGCATCATGGAGGGGACTGCTAACCGGGATAACCAGTCCAGGCCACGGTAACCAATCATGGCGGTAATACAGAAGGCCATGCCGAAGCCGATCATCAGGGGCGTTTCAAAGCTGGCAGGCAGTCCGGTGGTTTTAACCAGTACGGTAGATACCGTCGCAGTACCCCAGGCATACCAGCCGATCTGGGTAAAACCCAGAATAAAATCTGACAATTTACTGCCGATCTCACCAAAGCAGAAGCGCCCCATCAATACCGAATTCAGACCACTTTTACAGGCAATATAAGCAAGCGCCGCCGCATAGATGCCGAGCAACAGGTTGCCCAGCATAATCACCAGCATCAGCTCACCGAAAGAAAAGGCCTTACCCAGGGTACCGCCAGCCCACATGGTGGCAGTAAAAAAGGTAAAACCGAGCAATAGCACAGATGTAGAGAGCAGGCCTTTACGATCAGTTTCAGGCACTTCACTCAGTGGATAATCCGATGGTTCCATATCAGGCTCCGCTAAACTTTTCAGGTTGATTGAATTTTTTGTACAACCTGTTAGCAGCAAAGCTTATACCACCCTAAAGTTAAATAGGTAACCAATTTAAGTGCTGTTCCTGCTGAACTTTATTGATTAAAGCTTCACAGTGCACTATGCACAAAAACTATATTTTACGATGAACGATGTCCGGATAAGAGCGCATCATTTTCGCGCATTTTGATTGCGATCGCCCTATTTAGCGACAATATCCAGAGGGTTCTGGCAGCAATATTCAAAACCGGATAACAGATCTGCACAACAAATCTGTTTGATTATTCCGTAGATGGAGCGCCCACATCAAGCCGGGTGAGGCGTTTCATCGCGGCTCACATGGCCTGTGTCAATGTCGGGCTGAATCTGTTTCTTCACTTTTGCTTATCTGCTCGGCAAGCTTCTGATCAAAGCAGTTCACGGCCCTTTGCAGCAGGTACACACCCGACAACAACATTCGGCAAAGGCAAGCCTGCCACTGAGCTAAATGACTACGGGACTGAATGTTTAGCAATAACAGACGTCGGCTTTCTGACATTGAGTGCCTCCCCCGGTCCGATCGACAGAGATAAAAGGGATACCTTCCATGGCCTGTACTTCAGAGCTGTTTCCCACAGACTCTCTGATAACCCGATGGTTATGCTGATTTGCGATTCTGCTCGGCATACAATGCATCGAAGTTTACCGGCGCCATCATCAGTGGCGGGAAACCGCCCTTCACCATCAACTGATCAATGGTTTCACGAAGATAGGGGAACATCACTGCGGGACAGGCCGAACCCAGCGCCTCCGCCTGCTGTTGAGCGGGAAAACCGGAAATCATAAACATCGCGGCCTGATCAACCTCTGCCACGAACGCCAGTTGATCCTGGTTTTTCGCCGTGACCGAAACTGACAGCACCACCTCATAAAGACCTTCTTCAATCTGCTCAAAGGCTGTGTTGAGATCCATCGTTACCGTGGGCTGCCACTCTGAGCGGAACACCCTGGCTGAGTTGGGTGATTCGAAGGATGAGTTTTTAACATAGATCTTCTGCAGAGCAAAAAAGGGCGAGTCTGCGCCCTGATGCTGTTGGTTGTTATCTGACATGGGATACTCCCTTGCTAGTTAAGAGGGTGGGAAAAGTGAGTGACTTATGTGCGCGGTGAGGAAAACTTCCGGCCAACTGCGACCGGAAGTGTGTCCTATCCAAGCCGCTTCAATTACGCGTTAACCGGGGCAGGCAGATCCAGCCAGTCAAACAGCGCAGGAATATCGGGCTGGAAGTCATGAATCACTGGATACCAGGGCGTTGGCGCTTCGATATCATGCATCACACCACAGGTCGGGCAGTAGTATTCACGGTAGACCTGCCAGTTGGTGTCAGGCGCCATCAGCTTTGGATAAACCTCCTGCATCTTCTCCTCATCATCGCGCACATACACCAGCGCATTGAGTTTCCAGTTAGTGCGGTAGTCACCAAAGTCATGACCACAGGAGCACTTGGTCACCAGGGTTTTATCGGCGGTGGTTTCGGCCAGATAGAGGTGCGGGCCAAACGCCATGATGATCTTATCGTCCCAGGACACCTGATCCTGCAATACGGACATATAGTTGGCATAACGCTCTTTGTCCTTAGGCATGGACAGCATCATGTGCAGGGTATCCCAGTCGAGGCTGCCTTTAACCAGATCGGACACCTGTTTTTTTGTGAAATTTGACATAATCGGTCTCTCTTTATTGTTTTTAGATTTGAGTTTGTAGAACTGAGTTTCAGAGTTGAGTTAATAGCTTTTTAAGGTGATCAGGAGAGGTGCCGGGCACCCCTCCGTCAATCTTTTACTGCTCAGTCATGATTACAGGATGTACATCAGGCAGTTCGCTCAGGTCCATGTGATGCTTGGCACCAAACATAGGAATACCCAGCTCTTCCTCTTTCAGCTCCCAGCTGGCCGGCAGATCCCAGAATGTTTTGAACTCATTGAGGAACCGCTCTGACAGGTGGAAGCTGGAGGCGAACATCTGCTGCACCTGCACCGAAGCATCCTTATCGATAATGCGCTGGCGCTCAGACTCCATCCATTGACGGGTAGGCTTACCCCGGGCGATCCGGGCTTTACGAATCGCGCCACGCTGGGCAATGGTTTTCTGACCATCCACCGTCCAGGTGCCATCCTTATCCTGCGAAATCACCACGCCGTAGACCTTTTCGGCAAACTCCGGCAAGACGAAGTTCTGGTTCAGATCGTTTTCAACATCGGCAATAGCACGGTCCAGCGGATCACCAAATCCCGGGCCGCCGCGCAGATAGTTGAGATAGAGATCGCCATTTTCAAAGATCGCTTCGGTGGTAATACACTGTTTATCCCGTTTCACCAGTGCATCAGGCCCCAGGTGCTTCTCAAGCTCACACTGGCCCGGATCACGGTCTTTACCCAGCGGCAGTGATTTACCCTCCTGGATCCGCTCCAGCAGACCGGTGTTATGGGCTTCAAAACGGTATCCGGTTGCCGCCGGGTAGCCACCCATCAGACCCCAGTCGCTGTTCATATAGCCGTTGCCCATGAAGAACATAGTCCAGTCGGCAGATCCCCAGACCATACGCAGAGTTTCAAAGCCCAGACCACCACGATACTTACCGTATCCACCGGTGTTGGTTTTGATGGTGCGGCCCATATAGAGCAGCGGCTCAGCCAGTTCCCAGATCTCGATATCCCCCATATCGCCCTCGGGGTTCCAGATCGCCGCCGCATGGTTCAGACCATCTTTCACTGCGCAGGCACCGGTACCACAGGCGGCGGTTTCAAAGCTGTTGACCGCATGGATCTCGCCCTCCTGGTTGATACCACCGCCCTGTAGCCAGTTACAGGGGTTTGAGTTACCGGCATTCACCTCTTCCAGATAGCCACGGCCAAAGTAGGTACGGCTGATACCGCGCCACAATGAGCTCCAGGAGGACACCAGGAAGTGCCAGGCATCCGCATGGGCGGTACGTCGGTCATCCGGGTTGGTCCAGGTACCTTTTGGCAGACGGAACTCGGTGGCGTAACGGGCACCATCGTTGATCCGCTCGGTGGGTACCAGCGACTGGGTCATCATCACCCAGATACCACTGGTAAAGGCGACCGGGTTGGCGTTATAGGTGTGCCAGCCCCAACGACTGCAACCTTCAAAGTCGAGACGCCAGGTGGCATCCGGTTTGACGGTAATCTCACAGGGGGCATGCATAATGGTGTCAACTTTGGCAAACGGTGATGGCACCGCCACATCTTCATGGGCATAAGGCACATCCACAAAAGCCACGGTTTTGATCTTACCGGGAATGGTCATCGCTCTGATCCGGCTCACCAGACCCCGGCGACCGTCCTCAATCACCTCGGTAGCGAACTTCTCATAGGCTTCCATCCCCTCTTCACGCACCGTCTCTTCCACCAGATCACGGATCATGTGACAACCGGCAATGCGGGTTTTTTCATCCAGAATCCAGTAGTTCGGCGTGCGCACATTGCGCTGACTCTCATGCAACCAGTCCCGTAGCGGAGTATCGTTGACACCGGTTTTACGGCAGGTGATCTGCACCCCGTCGCCAAAGCGCTGAATCTGACCATTGGACATAGAGCCCGGGCCTACCGCACCCACATCGATGACGTGAGTAACACCGCCGACCCAGCCGATCAGATTGCCTTCGTGGAAGATCGGCACAATAGTGGCGATATCACAGGGGTGCACGTTACCGATCTGACAGTCGTTATTGGTGAACATATCACCGGGGTTAATACCGGGGTTAGCTTCCCAGTTGTTCTGAATCATATATTTAATGGCCGCCCCCATGGTGCCCACATGGATAATGATCCCGGTTGAGGTGGCAATACAGTCACCGGCAACGTTGTAGAGGGTGAAACAGAGCTCACCCTCCTGTTCGACAATCGGAGAGGCGGCAATTTTCTTGGCGACCTCGCGGGAGTTAACCAGCCCGGCACGCAGCTTGGAGAAGATCCGCTCATAGCCGATCGGGTCAGACTCTTTGAACTCCAGCGTCTCCAGGCCGTTATAATGACCGGTCTCTTCCGTTCTTTTCAGAATCAGATTACGATGGTCATTCAGTGTCAGCCCGCTCGGTAACAAACTGGCTGGTCGGGTACCTGCCCCATTTATTTTTTCTTGAATAGTCATCTGTTTTCCTCAATTTCTTGTATTTATTATCGGATTACTTGGATTCAATCAGGTGGAATAGACGGTTCACGTCCAGGAAGGTCTCAAAGCCGGGTGGCACCACATAGGTTGTGGCATCAGACTCAATCACCGCAGGCCCTTTAACCTCATTACCCGGTTGCAGCAGCTCCATTTTGAAAATGTCAGCGTCGACCCACTCCTTCTCGTAATAGAACGGACGGGTACCCTGACGGGATTCCTCAGAGGGCGTTGGGCCAGCATCCGGTTCTTCTGGGATATTGGGTTTCTTAGTGACCACCGAGCCACGCATAATCGCACCGGTAATGCCATATCCCAGCTCAGGAGAGCGGGCGGCATCGGCGTATACCCGGGCGTAGGTATCGTTGAATGACTGCACCAGCACATCCCAGTCTTCAGCGCCGGAGAGCACCGTCAGCGGCGAATCGATCTCCAGATCGTTCAGTTGTCCCAGATACTGCATGGAGTATCCCGGTGTCAGCGTCACCTCTTCATCCTTAAAGCCGTTGATGCGGAACTCTTCCAGCACCTTGTCACGCAGCTCATTCCAGGCAGCCTGCAGGGTTGTAGTGGCGTCAGCGATCTCACCTTGAGTCGATTCATCAGTGATACCGATATCAACACTCTTGTCATAACGGTATTCAAAGTCAGCCGTGGCACAGCCAAAGGCGGAGAAGCCCGCAGCCCATGCGGGCACGATGGTTTCCTTAAAGCCCAGCCCTTTGGTGTAACCGTAAGCGTGTACCGGGCCACCACCACCGTAAGAGAAGCAGACAAAATCGGTCGGACTGTAACCCTTACCGGTGATCATCGCCCGCAGATGCTGACGCAGCGACAGATCCAGCAGCTCGATAACACCTGCTGCCGCATCCTCTACTGACAGTCCCAGTGGATCAGCGATCTGACGTTTAATTTCACGCCGGGCACGGTCTACATCCAGCTCGAGAATGCCACCGAGGAAGTTTTCCGGGTTGAGATAACCGAGAATAATATGGCAGTCGGTGACAGACACCGTATCAACACCACCTTCAGGCCAGCAGGTGCCGACACGATAACCGGCGCTGTCAGGCCCCAGCTTGATCGCATTTGCATGGGGGTCGATACGCACAAAACTACCCGCACCGGCACCGATGGTATCCATCGCCACCAGCGGCAGAGACAGCACCAGTCGCGCCATATCGCCATCTTTATGGATGGCAAAGTTGTTTTTAGTAATCAGCGCCATATCGAAACTGGTGCCGCCAATATCGGAACAGGCGATGTTTTCATAACCCAGTTTTTCACCCAGGTATTTAGCCCCGATAACCCCGCCGATAGGACCCGATACCAGCGAGCGGGCCAGCTCTTTGGCTTTCCAACTGATGGTGCCGCCATGGCTGGCCATCACCCGCAGGTCAAACTGACCGCCTACCGCTTTCATGCTGTCACTAATCGTGCCCAGCGTTGCCCGTGATGGCTCCGCCGCATAAGCTTCCAGAATGGTGGTGTTGGTGCGATGGCTCTCTTTCCGTACCGGGTAGTAATCCACCGATGCGAATACCGGAATATCCACACCCATTTCGCGGGCAACCTCTTTACAGGCATCGCGCACCGCTTTCTCATGGTCTTCGTAGAGATAGGAACTGAGCAGACTAATAACGATCGCCTGACAGCCCTGTTCAATCAGTTCCCGGGCCGCTTCACGGGCTTCATGCAGACGCACGGCAATCACCACATTGCCCTGAGAATCCACCCGCTCGGTCACCCCGCGGGTATCCTTAATATCCACCAGTGGCTCATCATAACGGTGGGTATTCAGGTGGATCCGGTCTTCAAAGGCATAACCCAGATAGCTCTGGATCGCCCGTCCCATGCGATGAAAATCTTCAAACCCTTTACTGACGATCAGACCGGTGCGCAGCCCTTTACGGCCCACCACCCGGTTAAGCATGGCGGTACCCGAAAAGACACAGGTGACCATCTCCGGAAATACATCCTCAACCTTACGGTCCCAGTGCGCCAGCGCATCAGTGCTGGACTCCAGTACCGCCTGTGATTCATTGATATTACTTTGCGCCTTGCCAACGACAAACTCCCCATCGGCCCGCACAAAGAATGTATCGGTCATAGTGCCGCCGGCATCTATCCCAAGAACTTCAACTGGATTAGTTAATTGATTCAAGATCGTATCCTCATGTTATTTTTATTGTTTCTGCTTACCCGGTGAGATCTGCCGGTGTAAGTTCTGCAATCAGCCGCAACTGATCGGATTGTTAAATTGCACCGGCCATGCCAACAGACAAATATCCATACAAAACAATAAGTTAAAGTTTTAATATGCCTATGTGACTGAAAAAGCACAGATAAACAGTTCGATAATCGGTCGGTCATCGACCGTTAATCAGACGCTTATCCAGACAACGGAATCACTGCAGACGCAGATAGGGGAATAAGATCCATCCGGGGAATAACCGCACAAAAAATAGACAATTGAAAAACCCTGGCGGTAGGTTCAGAATAAAACAACGCATCAAGAACTATAAAAATAAAACTATGAATGCCACGAATGTGAAAACTACCCTGCGAGGGTCTGCTGCAGTTGAGCATCCCCGGAAGATAGCCAAAGCCAGAGAGACGCTCCTGAGTCAGGGCTCACTCTCTGATGATTCTGTGCGCCCGCTGATCCGGGCCTCATGGCAGCGCTGCGTGTCAGACTCGGTCAATCCGCTGGTGGCCAATCAAACCATCGAACTGGATGAGCAGCAGCTGGAGTCTCTGAAAGAGAGTTACCGCGAACTGATCTCCGCCTCAGAACCGATTATGCAGGATGCCAAAGAGTTGCTGGCGGATTCCGGCACCATTATGCATCTGGTGGCACCTTCAGGAATGATTCTGTGCTCAAACGGTGATGACCATACCCGCGATCTCGCCAATGATTTCAGCCTTGTGCCCGGTGCCAACTGGAATGAAAGTGTGGCCGGAACCAACGCCATCGGCACTGCCCTCAATGTTGGCTCGGCAGTACAGGTGCATGCCTTTGAGCACTTCTGCGAAAACATCAATAACTGGACCTGCTCTGCCGCAGTGATCCGGGACCCGTTCGAAAACAAAATACTCGGGGCGGTGAATATCTCCGGTCTGAAAAACACCCTGCATGACTACTGCCTGGCGCTGGCGGTTTCCGGTGCCCGGCGTATTGAGGGGCAGCTGGCACAACTACAGATGGCTAAACGTGATCTGCTGTTAGGGGTCACTCTGGATCGCTTCGGAGCCCCGGGTAACGACGGACTGCTGTTGCTGGATCTGAATGGACGCCTGGTACGTACTAACCATCAGGCCGTTCGCGTACTCGCCTCGCGCGGCCTTAAAATTGACCTAAACCCCAGCAATCCGATACTCACACTCAATGAAGAGGGCCGATTTACTGAACGCTCAGCTGCTATCCTCGATCAGCTCGATCCGCAATGGATTGAACCCCTGATACATCAGGGGGAACAGATCGGCTATATTGCAGTGATCCCTTTCCCAGCGCCTCGCGCGCCCTCTGTTGCGATAAAAAGCGGACCACCAGCCGCCAATCAGGATACCGGCAGCGGTTTTTCCAGACTGGTGGGCCGCAACCCTATGTTCATCAAATCGATTCAGCAGGCAGCCCGGCTGGCAAAAGCACCGATTCCGGTGTTGTTACAGGGGGAAACCGGTGTGGGTAAAGAGCTGTTCGCCAGTGCGATGCATGAGATGAGCCCCGCCAGCAGCCAGAAGTTTATCGCCCTTAACTGCGGTAGCTTATCCCGAGACCTGCTCGCCGGAGAGCTGTTTGGCTACGTTGATGGCGCCTTTACCGGCGCCCGACGGGGCGGCATGACGGGTAAAATTGAAGCGGCCAACGGTGGTACCCTGTTCCTGGACGAAATCGGTGAGATGCCACTGGATCTGCAACCGATGTTCCTGCGGGTACTGCAGGAATCAGAGATCTGCCGCATCGGTGAGACACAACCGCGCAAGGTTAATTTCCGCCTGATTGCGGCGACCAACCGGGATCTGGCCCAGGAAGTTGCTGAAGGACGCTTCAGAATGGACCTTTACTATCGGATCTCGTCGATGACCCTGACGATTCCGCCGTTAAGAGAGCGCAGGGATGATGTTGTCTTGCTGGCAGAACATATTCTTGCGGGGCTGGCAGAACAACATGGTGGGATCAGAAAGCAGATCAGTCCTGAACTCCGGTCACTGCTCGAAAAACACCTCTGGCCCGGCAATATCCGTGAGTTAAGCAATCTGATCACCGCCGCCTATTTTCTCACCGATGCGGAACAACTCAGCCCCGAAGACCTTCCGGCAAACCTGATGTTGCAGCCAGGCACGACAACAGTTACCGCGCCAGCGGATGCAACAGCAGACGAAACTGATAACCCGCTGAATCAGGCGGAAAGAGAGGTCATCTGCCGGGTGATTCAGGAACAGGGAGGCAACCTCACCCGTGCAGCCCGACAACTGAATATCGCCAAAAGCACGCTGTATATCAAACTACGTAAGTATGGGATTGACCGCTCTGCCTTAGGCTAACCGGATGTCACAGTAGGGATCAGCATAACAACTCAGAGAACAATCAGGAGAACTATCCGGCGCGAACCAATCCACTAACCTGATCCCGGTAGCCAGGAAAGACCTGCTCCTCAATAAAGCCCCGATCCAGTCCCATATGCTGATGCAGCACACCCGCAAACAGCGCCCGCATATCCAGCGTCGGCTTAAGATCGCGGCCTTCATACAGGTTTTGTTTCGCCAGTCCCGGCCAGTCACTCTGTACACGCCCGCCGTTAACCGCACCGCCCAGCAAAAAGGCCGCGCCTCCCACACCATGATCAGTACCGGACGTCCCGTTCACTGCAACGGTGCGGCCAAACTCAGTGACAATCACCACCGCTGTCTGATCCCAGACAGAGCCCATATCCTGTTTTAATCCTGCCAGCACCGTATCAAGTTCACGAAACCGGTTCGCCAAACGGCCTTTTGTGGTGCCCTGCCACGCGTGGGTATCCCAGCCACCGCAGTCCATCACGGCAACTCTGGGGCCGTCGTCACGGATCAGAAAACGGGCTGCCGCTTTAGCCACTGTTTTCAGGTTGTTACCGCCCCTGAGCTTTCCCCCCATGGAGTTAATCATCTCATCCGCGTTGAAGCCCGCCCGCACCTTGGGGCCAAGGTAGCTGTCCTGTTCATATAACGCCATTAAACGCTGCAAGGTGTCTTCATCAGGATCGGGTAGCCGATCCGGAGCCCAGGCCCCCACAGGCACTGCTCCCTGCACAATACGGGGGATGCCTGCCCCCAGAGAATAGCCATACTTTTCGGGATTACGGCCTTCACTTAAACCTTGTAAAGCCCTGTATAACCAACCACTTGCACTGCCTGCAGGGTTAGTCAGACCGGTTTCCAGCACATCCTGCGCATAAAAGTGTGAGCGTTTGGCGTAGGGTGGCGCAATCGCCTGAAACAACAAAGCCTCCCGCCCGGCGTACATCTGCGCAAGGTTTTCAAAAACCGGGTTTAAACCAAAGAATCCATCCAGATCGATCACCCCTTCAACCGTATCTGGCGTTCCCAGCGCCAGTTTGCCGCGGCCGGACCGATAAGCTGGATCACCATAAGCTGGCACCGCAGCCAGACCATCCATCCCCCCTCTTAAGATCAGCACCACCATACGGGGATCGCGGTGGTCCTGAGCAAAGGATATTGGCGTCGTGAAGCCCAGTGTTAAAACAGCACAGGCTTTTATAAACTGACGGCGGTTAATTGCTGATGCCATGATTATCTCCACTGAAATTCTGGTGAGGCTAACATCAGCCCGGCCGCCTGTGCCGGACTTGCTGCCCGCTTCATTGCCAGCTGTAAGTCACCCGCATCTGTTGGCAGCATTGCAACGGCCTGCTCAATTTTATGCAGCCCGGTATTGGCAGAAGCCCCTGTTGCCAGTCCCCATTCGATCCGTTTTTTCAAAGCACTGGCAGAACTCCAGTAGCGGGTATCATCCGGCCACCCGGCGGGAGACCCGGCAAAAAACGGTCGCTGATTCAGGTTGACTAAACCAGACCTGATAAGCTTTCTGATACGTCCGTTAAACGGCAGATCAAAGACCCTGACCGCCGACAGAAGGTATTCGTTAGGCGTTTTGAATTTTTTATGCGCAGGGTCCCAGGCGGCCTCAAGATTGACCAGCGTACGGTGCAGGGTCGGCAGATGGCCCCGGCTGTCCAGAAAACTGCGCTCCAGAATACTGATAGCCTCAGGCGGAGGGGTATCAGAGATAAAATGTGTTGCCAGCTTTGTTGCCAGAAAGCGCGCCGTGGAAGGATCCAGCGCCAGATCAATTAATGCGGCTCTGCCCTGCTCTAATCCCTGAAAGTCATAGTGACGGCCCAGTAAAACCTGAGGACCCGGTTCATGATTTTGTTTATAGAAAAAGAACTCTCCCTGTTTAATAGCCGGGTTCCTGTTGTTATAGCCACCAAATCCCCAACCGGTAATCATCTTCGCCAACGCCTGAACATCCTGCTGCGTATAGCCTCCGTTAACACTCAGGGTATGTAACTCCATAATCTCGCGGGCTAAATTTTCATTCAGCCCCCGCTTAGACCTTTTACCCGCAGGCGAGCCAGGGCCGACAGAGTTATTATTATCCAGATAAAACAGCATCACCGGATGGGACACCACCGCCAGCAACATATCGGCGAAAGAGCTATCCAGATGCGCCCGAATCGCTTCATTTTCATAAGCAACACTGGCCAGCGAAATCATCCTTTTGCCTTTACGGGAAACACTGAAATGATTGCTATAAAACTGGACTAGCCGCTCTCTGAAAGGGGTTCGGGTATGTGCTGCATACTCAAAACGCTTAAAGAAGTTACTCTGTTCCTGCGCTGCTAATCCCCGTTGTAGTAACGTAAGCTCCTGAGCCCTGTTTTCAGATTCCTCACTGCCCATCAGCCGCTTTCTCTCATTACGCCACTCATAAAAAGCGCTTAAGCTGGTCGCTGCATCAGGAACCTGAGGGCCCGGATCTTGTTCGACTTCGAGCTGTTGCTGCAGCCACCCCTTAGGATCAGCGGTAGCAGCATTCAGATCTAACGGCCCGGCACCTAATCCAAAGCGGTTCATAGCGCGATACTGAGAAAATGTTGTCACCCCGGTTCTCCCATGGTTTGAGGCAAGCGATCACTACGTAAAGCGGGCGAAGAAAATTTATCGATTATCAGCTTAATAGATTAAGCCGGCGATGCCAGACAAAAAACCGGTAATACTGCCCGGTTATGTTTCACATCTGTGTAGCGGTATTGAATAAATGATCGGCGCCATCATGGTTAAGACACCTGCCGGAATGATCAGTTCAGGAATAGTGCCCGGTTCTGCCGGGGCTATGATATCGGCGAAGTGGAGTGCTGGATGCATTTTCCGGCTCCGCCGATATAACCCTGTTGAGGTATCGCGTTCGTTTAAGCGCTTCAGACTTTGAACAGCCCTACCTGGCCATGCATACCTTCAGAAAGCGTATGCAGTTTACGGGATCGTGCCAGCCGGGTATCGGCATTTTCCAACATCTGATCGGCAATCATTTTGATCCGACTGGTATTCTCAGCAATACCACTGTTAACCATACTCTGCTCCTCGGTTGCGGTTGCAATCTGAGCAGACATATCGCTGATATTATTGACTGAATCGGTTATCAGAATCAGCTGTTCATAAGCCTGGTTCGCCTCTTCAACAGAGCTCTGAGCCATCGCTTCACTGCTGGCCATAATAGATACAGCCTGTTGCATGGTTGACTGCAGTGTCGCAATCATATTGCGTATATCCGCGGTGGATACAGTGGTTTTTTGTGAAAGACTACGAACTTCATCGGCCACCACCGCAAAACCACGGCCATTGTCGCCTGCCCGGGCCGCTTCGATTGCGGCATTTAACGCTAACAGGTTGGTTTGCTCTGCTATTCCCTGAATTGTCCCCAGAATCGAGTTGATCTGCTGTGAGTGTTCACTCAGCTTAAGGATGACCTGCGATGCCGTACTCACCTCTCCCGCCAGATCACCAATCGAATCCCGGGCTTTCATCACTACCGCCTGACCCTGCTGACTAAAACGGGCACTTTCACTGGCGGCATGGGAGGTGTTTTCAGCATTCGCGGCAATATCCTGCGTCGCCGCCGACATCTCCTCGACTGATGTCGCTACCAGAGTAATCTGATCCTGCTGCAGTTTGACCTCATCCATAGAGTTATTGGCGCTCTCTGCTGCGGCATCAGCACTGGTTTTCAGATCACCCGACAGGCCGACAATCTGTTGAATGATCGATTGCAGCTTTTCAATAAACTGATTGAATGACCGGGACAACTCACCGACCTCATCATTTGATGTGATCGGTAACCGGGTAGTCAGATCCCCCTCGCCCTCAGCGATGCTTTTCAAAACCGCAGCCACACTGTCGATCGGCCGGGTAATCAGCTTGGAAAAGAAAGCACCGATGATGATAAACAGTGCTATCAGAAGCGCGGCGATAACCAGCGATAACCAGGCAATATTATTGGCCGTCTGATAAACCTCACTGGAGGGTACCAACGCCACAAAACGCCATCCCAGTGCAGAGGATTTAACCACTTTGGCGAGATAGTGTTCGCCGTTTCGCTCCACCTCCAGTAAACCAGAGTCCACCGATGCCAGTTGCTTAAACAGCGGGCTGTTCAGCTCATCGATTTTTTTAAAGTTATGCTCGGGAAAGAGTGGATCAACTAACACCGTGCCGTTGTCTTCAATCAGCAGGATATGCCCACGCTCACCAATTTTGATCTGCTGCACAATCTCCGTCAGCTGTTTTACAGAGACATCCATCGACTGCACCCCGATAACCTTGCCTGAACTGTCAGTAATCGTCTTAGCGGTACCGACGAAGGTGGCGTCGTCACCCGCCCAGTAATAAGCCTCGGTACGCACTACCTCACCAGGATGCTCCAGTGCTTTTTTATACCACGGACGGGGACGGGGATCGTACGCATCTTTCATGGCAACATCAGGCCACTGAATGTAACCGCCGTCAGCACGACCGGAATACACATAAGCCAGCCCGGGATGGGTTTGACCAAACTTCTCGTAAATACGGAACAGCTCCGCCTCCTTTCCCCCGGCACTCAGATGTGATTTGAAACTACCAGGCCCATTAAGAAAATTGGATAAATTGAAGCTGTTATCTTTCACCAGCGGAAGATCCGCCACGTAAGTTACATTATCGGCAATGGCTTTAAAAAAGAGGGTAAACGCATTATCGATCTGAGTGATCTCTTTACGACTGCTGGTTTCAAAGTTATCCAGCGCCGTCACTCTGGCTTCATATATTGAAAATGAAGAGATAATAAGGATTGGCACAATGACCGATACAGTAATGAAGGCCAGCAATTTTGTACGAATTTTCATAGTACGGCTCGGGGAATCGTTATTGTTGTGTCAGAAACATCATCCGTGACCGCTAAAGATCGAATCAGCCTGATATCGGTCATGTAACGGAGGCGATTATGGCAGAAACCGCCATACTATACTTTCGTATGACAACCAGATTGGGTAACAAAAACGACGTTAGTGCAGGGAGAAAATACCCGCCAGAAAGACAGGGCCTGAAAACTAAAACGATCTGTTTTTCGAAATCAGGCCCGGAGATGACTCGTTGTCGTCAGTATTTCGGGTTCTCTCCCTATAACCTAACGACAAAAATTACAGCGCTATCAGGTAACCATCACTCCACCGTGACCGATTTCGCCAGGTTACGCGGCTGATCCACATCGGTGCCCTTCAGACAAGCGACATAATAGGCCAGCAGTTGCAGCGGTATTGAGTAGATAATCGGTGCCATCACCGTGGGTACATCCGGCAGGGTGATCAGTTCGAGATCATTCCCGGGTTTCACCTGGGCTTTGGAATCGGCGAACAGGAACAGTTTTCCGCCCCTTGCACGCACCTCCTCCAGATTCGCCTGCAGTTTTTCCAGCAGGGAGTTGTTCGGTGCGATCGCCACGACCGGCATATCCTCATCTACCAGCGCCAGAGGACCATGTTTCAACTCACCGGCCGGGTAAGCTTCTGCATGGATATAGGAGATCTCTTTCAACTTGAGAGCGCCTTCAACGGCAACAGGATAGATAGTGCCACGCCCCAGAAACAGGGCATGGTGTTTATCGACAAAATGCTCAGCCATTTTCTGAATCTGCGGATCCAGCGCCAACACCTGCTCAGTGAGGCCAATCAGTTGCTCCAGCTGGGCAACGATCTCCTGCTCATCGTCAAAACCGTAGCGGCGCGCCAGCACCAGGGTGGTCAGCATCAGTACCACTAGCTGACTGGTAAAGGCTTTGGTTGACGCCACGCCAATTTCCGGTCCGGCATTGGTCATGATCGCCAGATCGGACTCACGCACCAGAGAGCTGCCAGCAACATTACAGATAGACAAAAATCCAAGATAGCTCTGTTCTTTCGCCTCCCGCAGTGCGGACAGGGTATCGGCAGTTTCACCGGACTGGGAGATGGTGATAAACAGTGTGCCAGGCATACACACCGTTTTGCGATAGCGGAACTCGCTGGCCACCTCCACCATACAGGGGATACCCACCAGTTTTTCGATCCAGTAACGGGCCACCACACCGGCGTTATAGCTGGTGCCACAGGCGACGATCTGCACCATTTTCACCTGATCAAACAGCTCCGATGCACCGCTGCCAAATACCTGCTCCAGCACATGTCCCTGATGGATCCGACCTTCAAGCACCCGGGCGATCACATCCGGCTGTTCATAGATCTCTTTGAGCATATAGTGACGATACAGGCCTTTATCTGCCGCATCATGACCATGCTCAAAGCGCTGCACCTCACGGGTGACAGGCTCACCGGCAAGGCTCTCAACCTTAATATCTGAGCGGGTAATGGCAGCAACATCCCCCTCTTCCAGATAGATAAAGCGATCAGTCACCTGCAACAGAGCCAGCGGATCAGAGGCGATAAAATTTTCCTCAACGCCCACTCCGATCACCAGCGGGCTACCCATGCGGGTCGCCAGTAGCAGATCCGGCTGCTGCTGATCGATAACTGCCAGCGCATAGGCGCCATCCAGCCGCTTTAAGCTCTCTTTCAACGCCACTTCAAGGCTTTTACCGGCCATCACTTCCCGGTAGATCAGGTGGGTCACCACCTCGGTATCGGTGTCGGATAAAAACTGATATCCGTCAGCGACCAGCTCTGCTTTCAACGCGGTATGATTTTCAATGATGCCGTTATGCACGACAGCAATACGGTCAGCAGACAGATGCGGGTGAGCATTACGCTGTTCCGGCTTACCATGAGTTGCCCAGCGGGTATGCGCTATCCCCAGATAACCCGGCAGAGGCGATCCGGTCAGGGCCGCATCCAGTTGTGCCACCTTGCCCACCCGCTTCAGGTGATCAAGCTGGCCTGTCTGACTATTTAAAACGGCCATACCCGCAGAGTCATAGCCCCGATATTCGAGTCGTTTAAGGCCTTCCAGCAGAATCGCTGAAATATTCCGGCCAGCAATCGCCCCTACTATTCCACACATAACTCTGCTTCCTTATGATTTTTTAACCGGCCGTTGCCAGTTATTCAGATTAGTCTGTTTAGCGCGTGTAATAGCGAGTTGATCCGCCTGAACCTCTTTTGTGATAGTAGAGCCTGCGCCGATGGTCGCACCTGCCCCCACTTTAACCGGTGCCACCAGCGCCGTGTTTGAGCCGATAAAAGCACCATCACCAATCTCAGTGGTCGACTTATTAACGCCATCGTAATTGCAGGTAATGGTGCCGGCACCGACATTGACGTCTGCCCCAACCTCGGCATCACCGATATAACTCAGATGGTTTACCTTACTACCCTCACCGATATTCGCTTTCTTGGTCTCAACAAAGTTACCAATTTTGGCGTTGTTTGCCAGATGGCTGCCGGGCCGCAGCCGGGCAAAGGGACCGATATCACAGTTGTCCGCCACCACCGCTTCATCCAGCAGGGAGTTTGCTTTGATATGGGTGCCGCAACCGATTACCGAATCCTTAATAATACAGTTGGCTTCGATGGTAACGTTATCACCAATCTCCACCTTTCCTTCAAGAATCACATTGATATCGATGGCCACATCATGACCCACGCTGACCTCTCCCCGCACATCAATCCGCGCCGGATCTGCCAGCGAAACCCCGTCCAGCATCAGTGCTTCCGCCTGACGCCGCTGATACCAACGCTCCAGTTCGGCCTGTTGCAGACGATTATTAACGCCCTGCACCTCCTGTTCGGTGGCTGGCTGAATCGCCTGAATACGGACGCCCTGTTCTGCCGCCATCGCGATAATATCGGTGAGATAGTATTCACCCTGAGCATTATTTGCGGAAAGCTGCGGTATCCACTCTCTTAACAGCGCCGTTGGCAGCGCCAGAATACCGGTATTCACTTCGGTGATTGCCCGTTGCGCATCACTGGCATCCTTATGTTCTACAATCGCTACAACATCGCCCGCATCGCTACGTACAATCCGGCCATAACCGGTCGGATCTGCCAGATTCACCGTCAGTAAACCAAACTGTCCACGCTCTGCGATCTTCACCAGCTCGGCCATGGTTTCAGGCCGGGTAAGCGGTACATCACCATAGAGTACCAGTACTACCCCATTGTCAGAGATATTTGGCATTGCCTGAGCCACTGCATGACCGGTCCCCAGCTGTTCAGCCTGCAAAGAAAACTGTACAGCCTGTCCTGACAGCGCGGTTTCTACCTGTTGCGCGCCATGTCCGATAACGATATGGGTACGGGCGTTTTCCAGTGCCTTGGCGCTATCGATCACATGCTGCAGCATCGGTTTGCCACCAATGGTGTGCAGCACTTTAGGCAGAGTTGATTTCATCCGGCTACCCTGGCCTGCGGCCAGAATAACGATATCAAGAGTATTCAAAACAGAGGTATCCCTGGTTAATTACAGCAATGGCCGATCCGGCGACCCGCTGCTGTTGACACAAACAGTAATTTAACAGAACTTTAATCTAACTGGTTTCAGATGCAATATTAAATGTCAGAGAAAAATTGACAATTATGAATAATGAACTGTTTAAGCTGCTGGGACTGACACCCCGGGAGATCACCCTTTACCGCGCGCTGCTCTCTCTGGGCCCCAGTGCGATCCGCACCGTTGCCGAAAAAGCGGGAATCAATCGCGGCACAACCTACGACTGCCTGAAAGAGATGCAGCAGAAAGGGCTGGTCACCTATCTGCCAAAAGGCAAACGTCGGCTGTTTTCCGCCCGCGAGCCTGAGGTATTGCTACAGATGGCAGAGGAGCGACGTCACTCTCTCAATTCGGCTATCGATCAGCTGAAAAACCGTGTCGTACCGGAGCTGCACCACCTGATGCCCGACTTTAATACTGCCAATGTCAGCTATTACGAAGGGGACAGCGGCATCGAACAGGTTCTCAGGGATATACTCAACACCGTCGAGACGCAACAACCTAAGAGCTATTCAGTATTCTCTTCAAAGCCGATACGACCCCACCTTTATCGCCCGTTTCCTAACTTTACTGCGCAGCGAATTCTGAAGGGTATCGAAGTAAAAGTGATCGCCATCGGAGACGGCGGTGAAGATGCGGAACTCAGCGCCCGTAAGTGGATTAAAACTGAAGGTAGGGTTGATGCCGCCTATATCGCCGTTTATCCCCCCAAATGCGCGATTATCTCCCTGGCATCGGCCAACTACCCAACGGCAGTGGTGATTGAATCGAAAGAGGTGGCCGCCGCCCAGAAGATCATCTTTGATACCCTGTGGGGACTGTTGTAAGCAAAAAATAATTCCGTTTTGCTTGCTGTTTACGATTGTATACTGATATATATAGCTCAGTTTTGGATGGAACCTAATTGATGCAAATGGAGCTTTGCAATGAAATCTATCCCTATCAGTGTTCGACTCTCCCCTGCCGAAGCCGCATTTCTGGCTGACTTTACGGCACCTGATGCGGTTACACCCAGTGACAAACTTCGCTTTATTATTAACAAAGTACGTAAAGAAGAACACGCACCACACTCACTGGCAGACTCTAAACAAAGAGCGTCGGGCTATCTTGCTCCGGCCCTGGCAGTTATTGAACAGGCAGAATCCCGCTGTCAGAAACAATCCTCCCTATTGGCAACCCAGCACTACTGGCTGGAAAGATCCCTGTCCTCACTGCTATTCCATGCGGGCAATATTAAACAGTCAGACGACGCCATTCAGCTGTATGAACGTGAGTGTCTCAAGCTACTGGTGAATACCACCGGGCAACAGTTGCGCCAGCTGAAACCACCCCTGAGCAGCAGTCACAATCCAGACATACTAGACAACGTGCGACACAAACTAGATGAATTAATGAACGTCCAAGGAGTGAACGATGAATGAGTCAATTACCAGCCGGGTTGGCCGCATAATCAGTGGAAGTCTCAATGCACTGGTTAACTCAATAGAAGATTCGGCACCTGAAATGATTCTGGAGGAGGCGCTGAGAGAGGTGGACAGCGCGATCGATCAGGTCAGAGTTGAGCTGGGGCAGATAGCCGCCAGAAAACACCAGGCCAGCACCCGCTTGATGGAAACCAGCGGTCTGCATGAAGAGTTGAGTAGCAAAATACAGGTTGCGCTGGCCGAAGGCAGAGAGGACCTTGCCGAAGCGGGGATAGCCCA
This sequence comes from Amphritea atlantica, assembly GCF_900111095.1. GTDB lineage: Bacteria > Pseudomonadota > Gammaproteobacteria > Pseudomonadales > Balneatricaceae > Amphritea > Amphritea atlantica. The sequence goes on from NZ_FOGB01000002.1 coordinate 72,743, forward strand.
TCAGCTGGATATCGAAGCGCAGATTCCGGTGCTGGAAAAGTCGATCTCTGAAGCGGGTGAAAAAGAGAAAGAGCTTGATGGCTATATCCAGGCACTGGCGGCTAAAAAGCGCGAGATGAAAGAGGAACTGCAAAAGCTGCTGGCGTTGAAAAATGCCTCGGCTATCCCGGACCATCAGAGCGCCGAAAACAGCGGCTCCGATGTTGCAGCCAAAGTGGCTAAAGCCGAATCTGCATTTGAGCGGATTATTGAAAAACAGACCGCCTATTCCAATGTAAACAAAAACAGCGCTGAAAACGCTGCGAAACTGGCGGAGCTGGACGAACTTAACCGCACCAATCGCATTAAAGAGCGCCTGGCGTTGCTTAAGTCAAACAGTGAAGACAGCGGTAATGTTTGAGTTTCTCACCCTGAGTGGCAACTTCCCCTTCACTCTCTCGCTGACAGTGATGGTGATTCTGGCGCTGCTTGAAGGCGCCGGCCTTGTTGTCGGGCTGGCATTTTCCTCCATGCTGGAAACACTGTTACCGGATCTCAGTGTCGATGTTGATGCAGCGGATATTCCCGATAGCGGCCTTATCAGCCGGATACTCGGTTGGTTTTATATTGGCCAGGTACCCTTTCTGGTTTTGCTGATTATCCTGCTCACCTATTTCGGCCTTGCCGGTCTGTTTGTGCAGAGTATGTATCGCGCTGTTACCGGGCATCTGCTGTACAACTGGCTGGCGATCATTCCGGCAACGTTACTGACGCTTCCCCTGACACGGGTTTCAGTCAAAGGGGTCGCCAGTGTATTGCCAAAAGATGAATCCGAAGCGGTATCCAGTGATAGCTTTATCGGCAGAGTCGCCGTGGTCACCACCGGAACAGCCCGGGTGGGCAGCCCGGCTCAGGCTAAAGTCAAAGATCAGCATGGGCAAACCCATTATCTGATGGTGGAGCCTGACAAACACCAGCCAGATCAGCCTCAGGGGTCCCAGGTGCTTATCATTAAACAGCAACAGAGTACCTTTATCGTGATCCCAAATACCAACCCAAACCTCGTTAATCAATAAAAGGAATTATTCAGATTATGTACTTCGACATCACTGAACTTGGCACTGTTGCTGCCATCATAATTATTGGCCTTATCGCCATCGGCTTAATAATGGCACGACTCTATCGTCGTGCCTCAAAGGAAACCTCTTTCGTCCGCACGGGTTTTGGTGGACAGAAAGTGATTGTCAACGGCGGCGCGATCGTCTTACCCGTGCTGCACGAGATCATTCCGGTCAATATGAATACGCTCCGGTTGGAGGTGAAACGGGCCAATGAGCAGGCACTGATCACCCGCGACCGGATGCGCGTCGATGTTCTGGCAGAGTTTTATGTCCGCGTTCAGCCCACCGTAGAGTCTATCGCCAACGCCGCCCAGACACTGGGTATGCGCACCATGGAACCGGAAGCTCTGAAAGAGCTGGTTGAGGGTAAATTTGTTGATGCCCTGCGCGCTGTAGCTGCCGAGATGGCGATGTACGAACTGCATGAACAGCGGGTCGACTTCGTGCAAAAAGTGCAGCAGGTGGTTTCTGAAGACCTGTTAAAAAACGGCCTCGAACTTGAATCCGTGTCTCTCACCGGTCTCGACCAGACAGGTAAACAGTATTTTAATCCGGATAACGCCTTCGATGCCGAGGGTCTGACCAAACTGACAGAGGCGATTGAAGAGCGCCGCAAACGCCGTAATGAGATCGAACAGGAAACTGAGGTCAGTATCGCCAGTAAAAACCTTGAGGCGGAAAAGCAGCGTTTAGAGATCACCCGTGATCAGGAATATGCCCGACTGCAACAATCCCGCGAGGTCGAAATCCGTAAAGCGACCATCGAAGCGGAGATCATGCGCGAACAGGCAGAGAACAAACGTGCTGCAGAACAGGCCCAGATTGTCGCCGAGCAGCAAACAGAACAATCCCGCATCAGTTCCGAGCAGGCAGTCGAAGAGGGCCGTATCGGCATGGCCCGCCTGTTGAGGGAGAAAGAGATTGAAAAAAGCAAAGCGATTGAAAGTGCTGAAATTGAAAAGCGCCGCACGTTAGAACTGTCTGAACAGGATAAATCGATCGCTATTGCCCAAAAATCTACTGAGCAATCGGTTGCCGAAGCCGAAGCAAGTCGTGCCCGCTCTGAAGCGGTGAAAGCCGATGAACAGGTCATCACTGTGCGGGAAACCGAGATTGCTGAGCGTGATAAACAGATCGAGCTGGTGGAAGCGGCAAAAGAAGCAGAACGCAACGCTATCAGTATCAAAGTCGGTGCTCAGGCTGAGAAGGAAGCTGCAGAAGATCATGCTGAAGCGGTACGTATTCAAGCCCATGCCGATGCTGATAAGCAACTGATCAGTGCGGAAGCACAGAACAAGTCTGAAAAACTCTCCGCTGAAGCTGCTGAGATCCGCAACCGGGTCGATGCGGAAGGCAAGCGCGCCCTCAATGAAGCCGAGAACCTGCTTGCAGCTGAGCAGATCACCCGTCAGATCAAACTGGCAGTCATCGAACGGCTTCCGGACATTATCCGTGAAAGTGTTAAGCCGATGGAGCAGATCGATGGTATTAAAATCTTTCAGGTTGATGGTTTGAACGGTTCGGGTTCAAGCGTGACCGAAGGCGGTGAAGCTAACGCCTCCAGCCTGGCAGATCAGATGGTTAGCAGTGCCCTGCGGTACAAAGCCCAGGCCCCTCTGGTTGACGGGTTGCTCGAAGAGATCGGTCTGAAAGGCGATTCTCTGAACGGTTTAACTTCAGCCCTGGCAGACAAAGAACTGACTAGATCCTAGAGTCGCTGCTCTATCTGCAGACATAAAAAACCACCTGCAAAGGTGGTTTTTATTTAGCTGCAATTAACCGACGCTATTTATCAATCGGTCAACAATTTAAGAGTATTACTGAGCCCGGTACGGGCCATTAAGCAGCCCCCGTCCCTGGTTGTTAATTGCGATATTATTGGCTGTCCGGGCAACCCCGGGGGTCGGATCGACAATCGTGCCAACCACCTGGTCCACCACAGCCTGCACCAGCATACCCACCAGGCCACCACCGTTATCCCCGGAGCCCTGAGCGTAGGAAACCTGAGTGTCCCACAGGGTCTTGCCGGTTTTGGCATCCACAAGCTTCATATTCGCTTTAACAACGGTGGTTGAAGAGAGAATCTCATACTTCTGTCCCCAGTCTTCAATCACCACATAAAGGATGGCATCCGGATTAAGGTGCTCGGCGAACTTTTCCAGCGGTACATCGTGCATATCAGCCGGTGATTGCAATCCATTTTCCTGCAGAAACTGATTGATCACTGCAACCGGAAATACATAGTAGCCTTTTTCTGCCAGTGGTCTCGATAACGTCGACAGATAGATATTCGACGCATTGATCTCAATGGAGTTATTCATCGGTGGAATCACCAGAATAGAACGGGGCTTGCTGGCTTCAAGCGCAGCATAATCATAACGCTCCTGGGTTGCACAACCGCTGCTGAGCAGCACCAGCAGCATAAACGATGCAGATACGATAGAACGTAGCATTACTGATTAACTCCCTGTTTCTGATTCTTCAGCAGCGTATCAACCAGGGCGGTTGCCTCGGGATAGATTGCTTTCTCTTTCAATAACGCTTGCTGAGCCAGTCCTGCTTTACCTTCGGCGGCGTACATCATCCCCAGATGGGCGTACAACCCCGGAGGCACTTTTTTACCCAGCGCATCTGACTTTTGAATATCCTCCTCCAGTTTAGTGATCTGCAATGCCGCCGGGGCATTACCGGGTTCAACATACATCTCGTAAATCATCGCTTCGTATGATCCCCAATAATAGAGGCTGTTGTCCTGGGTTGCACAGCCCCCCAGTAAAACAGTGATACTAACGAACAACAGCGCAAAAATTTTCACTCAGACACTCCTTATTGTTCGATCTTCCAGGTACCGTTCTGCATATCGGTAACCAGATTATTCACCGCTTCCATAATGGCAAAATTCAGCACTTTACCATTCAGCGTTGCGTCATAGCCCGCCGCGCCACCAAAACCGATGACTTCACGGTTTGACAGCTCATATTCACCAGCACCCTGAGTTGAGTAGACGATCTGTGAGGTAACAACATCGACAATATTCAGTGAAACTTTCGCGTAAGCCGTCTGGGTTTTACCTTTGCCGAGGATACCAAACAGCTGCTTATCGCCGGTGACTTTGCGGCCAAACTCTGTGACATCCCCGGTAACAACATAACGTGCCCCCTGAATTTTCTGCTTCACGCCACTCAGGCCCGCCTCTTGTTTGAGATCAGCCATACTCTGGCGATCAACAACATTAAAACGGTTGGTTTGTTGCAGATGTGTTTTGAGGATAGTTTGTGCCTGATTACCCAGCCGGTTGTTGTCGGCTGAGAACATCCCCTGCAGGTAGTTAGAACGGTTATCAAAATTACCCACCACCAGTGTGGTGCGCGGCCCCTGATAAGTTGCGCGATAGGTTTCGACTTTCTGTGGCTCAATTTGTCGGTGACTCTCTGTAGCACAGCCGGTTACTAAAACGGCGCTGAAGAGAACAACCGCTGATTTTGCAGCCAGTCCTTTGTGTTTAATAAACATACAATAAATCCTTTTTTAAATTCATCTGCAGCAGGCAGCGAAGTGTGCTTCAGATCGGATAAAGACTTAGGTTAATTGTCCTCCCTCAAAACCAAAAAAAACAGCCCGGAGGCTGTTTTTTATTCGAGTAGCAGTTCAGTAAGAGAGGATTATTTACCCATCTTCTTACGAATCTGCTGAATAGTACGCAGTTGTGCTGCAGCTTCGGCCAGTTGAGCAGTCGCACGGGAGTAATCCAGTTCGCTGCTCTTATCAGCCATCACATGTTCAGCATGCTTCTTCGCTTCCTCTGCGGCCGCTTCGTTGATATCACCCGCACGCAGTGCAACGTCCGCTAGGACAGAGACCTTGTGTGGCTGAACTTCAATGAAGCCACCGGAAACGTAGAAAATCTCCTGCTCACCACCCTGTTTCTTTAGCTCTACAGGACCTGGTTTCAGTTCCGACAGAAGCGGAGCGTGACCCGGGTAAATACCCAGATCACCCAGGCTACCTGTCACTGAAACGAACTCGATAAGACCAGAGAAGATCTCTTCTTCAGCACTTACGATGTCACAATGAACAGTCATAGCCATGTTGTTATCCTTTTTAAAAGGTTAACTAAGCGCACTTACATGCTCTTAGCTTTTTCAACCACTTCGTCGATACCGCCAACCATGTAGAACGCTTGCTCAGGCAGATCATCATAATCACCGGCCAGGATACCCTTAAAGCCTGCGATAGTGTCTTTCAGAGAAACGTACTTACCTGGAGAACCGGTAAATACTTCAGCTACGAAGAACGGCTGAGACAGGAATCGCTGAATCTTACGAGCACGGGTTACTACCAGCTTATCTTCTTCAGACAGCTCGTCCATACCCAGAATCGCGATGATGTCTTTCAGCTCTTTATAGCGCTGCAGTACACCCTGCACCTGACGGGCAGTGTCGTAGTGATCCTGACCAATAACCAGTGGATCCAGCTGACGAGAGGTGGAGTCCAGCGGATCTACCGCAGGGTAGATACCCAGCTCGGCAATCTGACGAGACAGTACGACTGTCGCATCCAGGTGCGAGAAGGTGGTTGCTGGTGATGGATCGGTCAAGTCATCCGCAGGTACGTATACCGCCTGGATAGACGTGATAGAACCGGTCTTGGTAGAGGTGATACGCTCTTGCAGAACACCCATCTCTTCCGCCAGTGTTGGCTGGTAACCTACCGCTGAAGGCATACGACCCAGCAGTGCAGATACCTCGGTTCCCGCCAGGGTGTAACGGTAGATGTTGTCAACGAACAACAGTACGTCACGACCTTCGTCACGGAACTTCTCAGCCATGGTCAGGCCGGTCAGCGCTACACGCAGACGGTTACCAGGAGGCTCGTTCATCTGACCGTATACCAGAGATACTTTATCCAGTACGTTGGATTCTTTCATCTCGTAGTAGAAGTCGTTACCCTCACGAGTACGCTCACCTACACCCGCAAATACGGAGAAGCCTGAGTGCTCGATCGCGATGTTACGGATCAGTTCCATCATGTTTACGGTTTTACCTACACCGGCACCACCGAACAGACCAACTTTACCACCCTTCGCAAATGGGCATACCAGATCGATTACCTTGATGCCGGTTTCCAGCAGCTCGTTAGAAGCTGCCTGCTCAGCATAGGAAGGTGCAGAACGGTGAATAGGCATACGCTCTTCTTCGCCGATAGGTCCACACTCATCGATTGGGTTACCCAATACATCCATGATGCGACCCAGTGTTGCTGTACCCACAGGCACAGAAACTGGCGCACCAGTATTAACTACTGTCAGACCACGGCTTACACCTTCGGTCTGACCCATAGCGATTGCACGTACCACACCATCACCCAGCTGCTGCTGAACTTCAAGTGTCAGGCCTTTGGCCTCAACAGTCAGTGCATCATAGATCTTCGGTACACTGTCACGTGGAAACTCCACGTCGACAACTGCGCCGATAATCTGAACAATACGTCCGCTACTCATGTTCGGATCCTCTTAACATTTAAACCTGTTAACTGCCTTATACAGCAGCAGCACCACTTACGATCTCAGAGATTTCCTGAGTAATCGCAGCCTGACGAGCTTTGTTGTAAACCATTTGGAGCTCATCGATAAGATCGCCGGCGTTGTCTGTTGCGTTCTTCATCGCCAGCATTCGTGCTGCCTGTTCACAGGCATTGTTCTCAACCACGGCCTGATAGACCAGGGACTCAATGTAACGAACCAGTAAGCCGTTCAACAGCTCGCGTGCATCGGGTTCGTAGATATAATCCCAGTGATGGTTAAGACGGTCATCATCGTCTTCTGCTTTCAGCGGAAGAATCTGCTCTACCTGTGGCTTCTGCGTCATGGTATTTACGAAATCGTTAGATACCACATACAGCATATCCAGCTTGCCTTCATCGTAAGCATCCAGCATCACCTTAACGGTACCGATCAGCTCAGCTGCTTCAGGCTTATCGCCCAGACCAGATTTTGCTGCGGTTACATTACCGCCAAATGTTTTAAAGAAGCTTACAGACTTAGAGCCCAGAGCACAGATATCGATCTCGATATTTGAGTCTTTAAACTCTTTCATCTTGGCAAGTGCTGCCTTGAACGCATTAATGTTCAAGCCACCGCAGAGACCACGGTCGGTTGCGACAACAATGAAACCGACACGCTTTACTTCGCGCTGTTGCAGATACAGATGCTTATATTCAGGGTTGGATTTCGCCAGGTGCTGAATCACGCCACGGATAATCCGGGCGTAAGGACGGCTTTCCTGCATACGATCCTGAGCTTTACGCATTTTAGATGCAGCCACCATTTCCATAGCGCTGGTAATCTTACGTGTGCCCTGAATACTGGCTATCTGCGTCTTTATCTCTTTTCCGGCTGCCATAGTTCCACCTATTAAACCTTTACTTAGTTCAGGTCTGCATAATCACTTATGCAGACCCCCACTCAAATGAGCTGTTACCAAGTTTGGGTAGATTTGAACTTTTCGATACCAGCCTTGAACTGAGACGCGATCTCGTCATTGTAGTCGCCACTTTCATTGATCTTAGCCATTACATCAGCGTACTCGCTGTTGAAGTAAGAGATCAGGGCTGCTTCAAAATCAAGGATCTTGTTCAGGTCGATATCGTTCAGGAAGCCTTCGTTAGCAGCGTACAGACTCAGACCCATGTCTGCGACAGACATTGGTGAGTACTGCTTCTGCTTCATCAGCTCGGTTACGCGCTGACCATGCTCAAGCTGAGCACGGGTTGCATCGTCCAGGTCAGATGCAAACTGAGCGAATGCCGCCAGTTCACGATACTGAGCCAGAGCCAGACGTACACCACCACCCAGCTTCTTGATGACCTTAGTCTGCGCTGCACCACCTACACGGGATACAGACAGACCAGCGTTGATCGCCGGACGGATACCTGAGTTAAACAGGTCTGCTTCCAGGAAGATCTGACCATCGGTGATGGAGATAACGTTGGTTGGTACGAATGCAGATACGTCACCACCCTGTGTTTCGATTACTGGCAGTGCAGTCAGGGAACCGGTCTGGCCCTTAACTTCGCCGTTAGTAAACTTCTCAACATAGTTTGGGTTAACGCGCGCAGCACGTTCCAGCAGACGTGAGTGAAGATAGAATACGTCACCTGGGTATGCTTCACGGCCCGGTGGGCGGCGCAGCAGCAGGGAGATCTGACGATAAGCCCAGGCCTGTTTAGTCAGGTCATCGTATACGATCAGAGCGTCTTCACCGCGGTCACGGTAGTATTCACCCATAGAACAACCAGCATAAGGCGCCAGGAACTGCATCGCTGCAGGATCGGCGGCACCGGCTGCGACAACGATGGTGTGTTCCATCGCGCCATGCTCTTCCAGCTTACGTACAACGTTTGCGATAGTGGACTGTTTCTGTCCAACCGCTACGTAGACACACTTAACACCGGTACCTTTCTGGTTGATGATAGCGTCAATCGCGATCGCAGTCTTACCGATCTGACGGTCACCGATAATCAGCTCACGCTGACCACGGCCGATTGGCACCATCGCATCAATAGATTTCAGACCAGTCTGTACTGGCTGATCAACTGATTGACGCTCGATTACACCGGGTGCAACCTTTTCGACAGGGTCAGTCAGTTTAGTTTCAATAGGGCCTTTACCGTCGATCGGGTTACCCAGGGCGTCTACTACACGACCCTGCAGTTCCGGACCAACAGGTACTTCCAGGATGCGGCCGGTACAACGCGCGGTCATACCTTCTACCAGACCCTGATAGTCACCCAGTACTACAGCACCTACAGAGTCACGCTCAAGGTTGAGCGCCATACCGTAGATACCGCCAGGGAATTCGATCATCTCCCCGTACATTACGTCAGCCAGGCCGTGAATCAGGATGATACCGTCAGAAACGCTGACGATAGTACCTTCATTACGGGCTTCAGAAGAGACATCAAGTTTCTCGATGCGGCTCTTAAGAATCTCGCTGATCTCAGATGGATTCAGTTGCTGCATGTTTAATCCTCACACTCAGGAGTTCATTGCTTCGGCTAGCTTAGCCAGTCGAGCACGAATAGAGCCGTCGATAACCATATCGTCGGTTCGAACGATCACACCACCGATAATGGACTTGTCCACCTCGGTAGTCAGACTCACTTCGCGGCCCAGCTTGGAGCTCAGTGCCTGAGTTAATTTTTGTTGCTGCTGCTCGCCCAGATCAAAGGCAGTTGTCACACTTACCTCAACAGAATGCTGCTGATTGGCTTTCAACTGTTCAAACTGCGCAGAGATCTCTGGTAACAAAGCCAGACGCTGATTTTCGGCCAGTAAAGAGATAAAGTTCTTTGCCGACGGATCTGCCATCTGTTCTTCACAGACGGTAATCATTGCATCAGCTTTCTGCTCGCTGGTCAGTCCGGGATTACCCAGAACCAGTTTCATCGTCTCATGCTGCGCCACTGCAGTTGCAGTAGTCAGCATATCAGACCACTGGTCCAGGTTTCCCTTTGCCACAGCGTGCTCGAAAGCGGCTTTGGTATAAGGTCGAGCGACTGTATTGAGTTCAGCCATCGTAAACCTCGCTTAAAGCTCAGCAGCTAGTTTTTCAACAAGCTGAGCGTGCGCGTTAGCGTCAACAGACGCTTCAAGAATTTTCTCAGCACCGGCTACTACAAGAGCAGCAACTTCAGCGCGCAGAACTTCTTTGGCACGGTTTGCTTCCTGATCGATTTCAGCCTGAGCAGCCGTTACAAGGCGGGTAGCCTCTTCACGTGCTTTCTCTTTTGCTTCATCAACGATCTGGTTAGCTCGCTTATTAGCCTGTTCAATGATGGCGGCTGCTTCTTCCTTGCTCTTACGCATATCGGCCATGGCTTTTTCCTGAGCCAGTTCCAAGTCGCGTTGAGCACGGTCTGCAGCGTCCAGACCTTCTGCAATTTTCTTCTTACGTTCTGCCAGCGCACCAGTAATTGGTGGCCAGACATATTTCATACAAAATACAACGAAGAAGGCAAATGCAATGATCTGACCAAAGATGGTTAGATTGATATTCACGCCATTACCTCTCGCGGTTGTCTTAAAAAGTAGTTACCCATAAAGGGACGTATGTAGCTCTACTTATGCAACAGCGAACAGTACGTACAGACCCAGACCAACACCGATCATAGGTACGGCGTCAACCAGACCCATTACGATGAAGAATTGAGTACGTAGCAGTGGGATCAGCTCAGGCTGACGTGCAGCACCTTCAAGGAACTTACCACCCAGGATGCCGATACCTACAGCGGCGCCTACAGCACCCAGACCCATCATCAGTGCACCAGCGATGTACAGCAATGCCATTTCCATCAGTTTTTCTCCGATATTTAATTGCTAAAGTTTAAGTTTAAAAAGAAATCGTTTAATTATTCAGTTATTACAACTACTTAGTGGTCTTCATGCGCCATGGCCAGATAGACAATCGTCAGAACCATGAAGATGAACGCCTGCAGCGTAATTACCAGAATGTGGAAGATCGCCCATGGCACTGACAACAGCCATTGCGCCCAGAACGGCAGCAGAGCGATCAGGATAAAGATCATCTCACCTGCATACATGTTACCGAACAGTCGCAGCGCCAGTGATACCGGCTTCGCCAGCAGGCCTACGATCTCCAGGAACAAGTTGAATGGCAGCATCCATTTACCCAGCGGCTGGAATGCCAGCTCACCCAGGAAACCCCCAATACCTTTCATTTTGATGCTGTAGTACAGAATCAGACCAAACACCGCAATCGCCATCCCCAGGGTTGCGTTGATATCGGTAGTCGGTACGACCTTCATATAGACGTGATGTGGATCAGCTCCGAACGCTTCACCGATCTTCTGAGTCAGGAACGGAATCCAGTCAACTGGCACCAGGTCCATAGTGTTCATCAGGAAGACCCAGACAAAAATGGTCAGTGCCAGCGGGGCAATCAACGCATTTTTGTAGTGGAAGATACTGCTAACGTTATCCTCGATAAACTCGATGATCACTTCAACAAAGTTTTGAGTGCTGCCTGGCACACCGGAAGTTACTGATTTAGCAACTTTGCGGAACATCCAGATAAAAAACAGGCCCAAACCTACAGACCACAGCATGGTATCAACGTGAATTGCCCAAAATCCCATCGCAGCAGCATCTTCAGCGGTATGGGCAAAACCCAGTCCGTGTTCAGGATGCACACCAAACGTCCAGTTCGTCAGGTGGTGGGATATGTAGGCTGAGGAAGTCATTTCGCTAGCCATTACTATCTCTCTCATTCAAAGTTTTAAGAAACTGTTATTCAGCCTCAGCTGGGCAATAAAGCCGGTCAGCTGAAGCCATATATAAGTGCCAAATAGGGAAAATGGATTCAGAGGTTGAATCAGGATAAACACCGCAATAAAGAGTGCGATGGATAAGCCCATTTTCCATATTTCACTCGTATACAGCTGCCGGATAACAGCGCCAGGAGTACTTTTTGTCTGTTGCACAACCAGTGCACGATAGACAAACACATAGCTGGGCAGCAAAAATATCAGACCACCACAGAGGGATGACCAGGCCGCACTCAGGCTATGCAGAAGTAAAACTCCCGCAATTATTACTAAACTAACTACTTGAATCAGGAAGACTTTCCTAAACTGCTGCAAGGCGATACGAGTATGAACGCCAGGTTTCCGGTGCCCTTTTCTCATATAAATACAGCCTCAGTTTCCCTTCATCTGTGTAAAAAAACCGTAAACACGTCCTTTCACAGCCAGCGCATTATAGGGGCTTAATGCATCAGCTTCAACACGATTCAGGCCGATTTGCACTTTTGTATTAGACCTGCAGAGTAGAAGAACTAAGTAAATACCCTAGTAGCGGTATCTGCAGCGATCTTACGCTGCAGAAAAACCTTAATTATTGCAGGGCTTTAAGGATCGCTTCAAATTTTTCGCGGTTTTCATAAGCGATGGTAATTTTCCCCTTACCGGCGGCATTTTCGCTGATGGATACTTTGCTGTTCAGCCTGCTGGAAAGCGAATCTGACAGATCTTTAAGCAGTGGATCAGGTTTTTTAGGCTCTTTAGCGGGCTCATTTTTTTTCTGCTGCAGCTTGCGCACCAGGTCTTCTGTCTGCCGCACAGACATATTTTTACCCACCACCTCTTTGGCAGCGATAATCTGATCCGGGCCATCCATACCTAGCAATGCCCGGGCATGACCCATCTCAAGATCACCGTATTCGAGCATCTTTTTCACCTCATCGGTGAGATGCATCAGACGCAGCAGATTGGTCACCGAAGAGCGGGATTTACCCACCGCATCAGCAACCTCCTGCTGGGTCAGTTCAAACTCGATTTTCAGGCGATCCAGGGCGATCGCTTCCTCCATCGGGTTGAGGTTTTCCCGCTGAATATTCTCGATCAGCGCCATCGCAATTGCCGCTTCATCGGGCACATCACGAATTACGGTAGGAATATCCTCAAGCCCTGCCATCTGACTGGCCCGCCAGCGACGTTCGCCGGCAATAATCTCATACAGATTTTCACCCACCGGGCGGACCACGATGGGCTGCATCACCCCCTGAGCTCTGATAGAGTTTGCCAGCTCTTCCAGTGCCTGAGGTTCAAGATCCCGACGGGGCTGGTATTTACCCCGCTGAATCTGATCAATCGGCATCAGCCGATAGCCATCGCCACCTTCCGACTTCGCATCGGTTACAGCGTCCTCAGCAAATTTAGTACTGGTTGATAACAGTGCATCCAGCCCCCGCCCTAAACCACGCTTTTTAACCGCCATCGATCAGCCTTCCTGTTTGTCTGCCTGTTTATCATTCTGAGCCGATCTGCGAATCAGCTCCCCCGCCAACGCCAGATAGGCCACCGAACCCCGGGAATTTTTATCATACATCAGTGCCGGTAGCCCATGACTGGGGGCTTCCGCCAGACGTACGTTGCGCGGAATCACGGTGCGATACACCTGATCGCCAAAATATTCCACCAGATGGTCAGAGACATCTTTGGTCAGGCTCATACGGGGATCGAACATGGTGCGCAAAATCCCTTCAATCTTCAGTTCAGGATTGAGCCGCTTATTGATTTTATTGATCGTTCCCACCAGTGCACTGATCCCCTCCAGCGCATAATACTCACACTGCATCGGGATGATGACACCGCTGGAAGCGGCCAGCGCGTTAACCGTCAGCAGGTTCAGCGAGGGGGGATTATCGATCAGTACAAAGTCATACTGATCCTGGACTTTCTCCAGCGCCATTTTCATCCGGAATTCGCGCCGCGGTAGCTGCAGAAGCTCAACTTCAGCGGCGGTCAGATCGCCGTTAGCACCGACGATATCATAGCCCGCGGGAGCATTTCTGATAATCGACTCTTCCAGGGTTGCTTCACCAATCAGCACTTCATAAACGGAGTTTTTCAGGTTGTGCTTATCCACGCCGCTGCCCATGGTGGCGTTGCCCTGAGGGTCCATATCAATCATCAGCACACGCTTCCTGGTGACTGCCAGTGAAGCTGCCAGATTCACGCAGGTTGTGGTTTTACCCACGCCACCTTTCTGGTTGGTGATGGTTAATATTTTGGTCACGTTGAAGTTCTCCCTAACATCAGCAGATGCCGCTCGCCATCGGTGCCCGGTACGGTTAGCCGGATACTCTGACGCAGATTAATCGACTCGGGTAATAACTCAATCTCCTCTTCAGGATACATTCCTTTCATTGCAAGAAAAACACCCGTGTCAGAGCACAGATGTGAAGTCCAGTGAATCATATCCTGTAATGAGGCAAATGCCCTTGATATAACCCCATCAAAAAGGGTATCCGGATGATATTTTTCCACCCGCTCATGGATTACTGCAACATTGTCCAGTCTCAGCTCGGCTTTAGCCTGAAACTGGAAACGGCTTTTTTTAATATTGCTATCCAGCAGAGTGATCGGCAGATCCGGACGGCAGATCGCCAGGGGAATACCCGGCAATCCCGGGCCACTACCGACATCAATAAGACGCTCAACATCGATATAGGGCAGCACGCTGAGACTATCGATAAGATGCCGGCTGATCATCTCTTCGGGAGAGCGGACCGCCGTCAGGTTGAATGCTTTATTCCATTTGATCAGCAGTGCATGATATTGCAATAGCTGCTCATACTGCGCATCGCTCAGTTGAAGGCCGATCTGATGACACTGTTGTTCCAGTAAGTTTCGATACTGCTGCATCAAGCCTGAGCCTTTTTATTGGTCATCTGTTTCTTTTTCAGGTGGATCAACAACAGCGAGATCGCCGCCGGTGTCATGCCCTGAATCCGGGCTGCCTGGGCGATACTTTCAGGTCGGACCTGCTCCAGCTTGGCGGTCAGTTCATTGGACAGACCACCCACCGAGGCGTAATCGAAGTCAACCGGCAGCAGCGTATCTTCCTGGCGGCGAACCTTATCGATATCCTCTTTCTGACGATCAATATATCCGGCATATTTGATCTGAATCTCGACCTGTTCCGCTACCTGGGGATCGCTCACGGGCTCCCCTTTCAGCCCGGCAACCGCGGCGTAATTCAGTTCTGGCCGCTTAACCAGATCCTGCAGATTATATTCCCGGCTAATCGGTTGCTGCAGTTGCCCGTTGAGCAGCTCCGCTTCAGCGCTACCCGGTTGAATCCAGGTCTCTTTGAGGCGCTGATTCTCAAGTTCAATCGCTTCGCGCTTATCGCAGAAACGCTGCCAGCGTTCATCACTCACCAGGCCCAGTTCACGGCCCTTCTCTGTGAGACGCAGATCGGCATTGTCTTCCCGCAGAATCAGGCGATATTCGGCCCGGCTGGTAAACATACGATAAGGCTCTGAGGTGCCCATGGTGATCAGATCATCCACCAGAACTCCCAGATAGGCTTCATCCCGACGGGGATACCATTGCTCCTTCTCCTGTGCCCGCAAGGCGGCGTTAACCCCCGCCAGCAATCCCTGGGCACCGGCCTCTTCATAACCGGTAGTGCCATTGATCTGACCAGCAAAGTAAAGACCGTTGATCAGTTTCGTTTCCAGCGTATGTTTCAGATCCTGCGGATTGAAATAATCGTATTCAATCGCATACCCTGGACGGGTAATAAAAGCGTTTTCAAAGCCTTTGATAGAGCGAACCGCTGCCAGTTGAATATCAAAGGGCAGACTGGTGGAGATACCATTCGGATACAGTTCATGGGTGGTCAGACCCTCCGGCTCAACAAATACCTGATGACTGGTTTTGTCGGCGAAACGGACGATCTTATCCTCCACTGATGGACAGTAGCGCGGACCGACGCCGTCGATAACTCCGGTATACATCGGTGAACGATCCAGTCCGGAACGCAGAATATCATGGGTACGTTCATTGGTATGGGTAATATAACAACTGATCTGACGGGGGTGATCTGCCAGAGAACCCATAAACGACATCACAGGAGTCGGAGTATCACCCGGCTGTTCCTGCATCACACTGAAATCGACACTGCGGGCATCAATGCGCGGTGGTGTGCCGGTTTTCAACCGGTCAACCCGTAATGGCAGCTCCCGTAACCGGTCAGCCAGCGCGATTGAGGGAGGATCACCTGCACGTCCGCCTGAGTAATTATCCAGACCAATATGGATCTTACCACCGAGGAAAGTACCGACAGTAAGCACAATATTATTGGCAAAGAAACGCAGACCCGCCTGTGTTACCACCCCTTTGACCGACTCGCCTTCCACAATCAGATCATCCGCTGCCTGCTGGAACAGTTGTAGATTTGGCTGATTTTCCAGAATTTCACGAATCGCCGCTTTATAGAGAATACGATCTGCCTGCGCGCGGGTGGCACGTACTGCCGGACCTTTACGGGAGTTGAGGGTACGGAACTGAATCCCCCCCTTATCGGTGGCAATCGCCATCGCTCCACCTAACGCATCGATCTCTTTAACCAGATGACTTTTACCGATACCACCAATCGCCGGATTACAGGACATCTGGCCCAGGGTTTCAATGTTATGGGTTAACAGCAGGGTTTTAACGCCTGTCCGGGCTGCAGCTAATGCAGCTTCAGTACCGGCATGGCCACCACCAATTACAATCACATCAAAGTGGTCAGGATAGTCCACTCACTTAACCTCATTATCTAATTGAAGAGAGCCCGGGTTGTTATGCCTGAAGGCAGTGGCTCAGAAAAAGGCGCTAAGTATAAACCTAAGGGGTCAATATAGAAATGGTTAAACTTTGTACACCTTTTAATCGGTTACTTTTTTTTAATCTTTTATATATAAGTTAAATATGTTCTTAAGATATGTTCTTTATTTTTACTTCTATTAATGAGGCAGCGTTTTTCAGTTGATAACCAATTTTATTACTTATTTATCAATAGATTAATGATCATATAACCCTGTTGTATAGCTGCGTTTAACCTCTGAACAGGGTGTCACAGAGCTGTGTATAACCAGGCTGTTTATGCACAGACACTATTATGCACAGTTTTGCTAAGCGGTTGTTCCCATACAGTTATACAGTTTATACACAGGAATTAGTGGATAAATTCTGTTGCCAGGCAGGTTTATCCAGAACATCTCTGCTGTAAAGAATGGTGTGGCGACGGCTGATCTATCGTTTGGATAACCGATCTGAAGCGAATCAGCCTGATGTTGGCCATATTAGTGATTCTATACAGGGGCTATCAGTTGTTTCACCTGCCCGGAGCAACAATGTTTTACCGATGAGCGAATGATGACTCAGTTGCTAAATTTTCAAGTGGCATAAGATAAGCACCGGCTCTGCACAGTTTATACGCTGTTAATTCAAAGCTTATCCACAGAAAAGTGTTGATAAATTTTATTCCTCTTGAAGATGGTTAATGTAAGAGTATGAAAAATATAACTATTTTCTAATGTGTGGATTTTTAATAACTGTTTATAACTTTTGCTGGCGTGTTGTATACAGCGCGCAGTAGCGTTGGGGATAAATCGGGCTGGGTGATGCTGGAGAGGAAACGGCAGGTTTAGATGAGAAAATCAGGGGGTGATCAGAGATCAACCCCGTTTTGGTTCAGCCATTGCTTTAGTTGTCCCAGAGGTAGAGCGCCACTGATTCGGGCACTCTCTCTGCCCTGCTTAAACAGAATCAGGGTGGGAATGGAACGGATCTGTAGTTGTGCGGCAATGGTCTGCTCAGCTTCAGTGTCGAGCTTGGCCAGTCTTAGTTTCGGTTCAAACAGCCCGGCAGCCTGTTCAAATACCGGAGCAAACTGCTTGCAGGGGCCGCACCAGCTGGCCCAGCAATCAACCAGAACCGGAATATCATTACGGGTCACCATGTTCTGGTAGTTTGCTGCTGTCAGATCTACTGGTTTGCCCTGAAACAGTGGCTGTTTGCATTTACCACATTTCGGGCCGTCCTGAAGACGCTCTGCAGGCACTTTGTTGAGGGTCGAACAACCCGGGCAGCTGATATTCAGGGCCATTGATACCACCTTTGCTATATCTGTCAGTGATGAATTATAAACAGGAAAATTGTACCACGTAGTGGGGATACCGGGCACTTTCAAATACTTCTAGGCTAAAGATCAACGCAATCAATGGTAATGGTGATACATCATGAAAATAATAAAGATCAGTTTAGTCGCAGGCCTGGCGTTAAGTTTTTCAGGGTTTGCGGCGGCAGAGTCACAGACTCTCAACGTTTATAACTGGTGGGATTACATAAAGCCGGAGGTTATTAAAAACTTTGAAGCTGACACCGGGATCAAAGTTAACTATGACGTTTATGATTCCAATGAAGTACTTGAAGCGAAACTGATGGCAGGCAACTCAGGATATGATCTGGTTGTACCCTCCGGCTCATTCCTTGAGCGCCAGGCTAAAG
The DNA here is from genome assembly GCF_900111095.1 of Amphritea atlantica. GTDB lineage: Bacteria > Pseudomonadota > Gammaproteobacteria > Pseudomonadales > Balneatricaceae > Amphritea > Amphritea atlantica. The sequence goes on from NZ_FOGB01000002.1 coordinate 90,706, forward strand.
CAGGTATTTATCAGGAATTAGACCGATCAAAACTTCCTAACTATCGCAACCTTGATCCAGCGCTACTTAAAAATGCAGAGATGAATGATCCGGGTAACCGTTTTGGTATCCCCTATGCCTGGGGGACAATTGGACTGGGTTACAACGAAGATATGCTCAGGCAGCGTTTAGGAGACCGTCCATTTAATACTCTCGATCTGATTTTTGATCAGCAGATATCTTCGAAACTGAAAGATTGCGGTATCGCTTTACTGGATTCACCCTCAGAAATAATGGCGATTACTTTAAATTATCTGGGACTTGATCCCAATAGTGAAGACAGAGCAGACCTGAGTAAAGCGACTGATCTGTTCAAGAAAGTGCGCGGGAATATAAAGTACTTTAACTCGGGGAACCTTGTTAAGGATCTGGTCAATGGTGATGTATGTGTGACGATTGGCTATAACGGTGACCTTCTCCGTGCCCAGAAACGAGCAGATGAGGCGGGTATGAAATCAACCCTTAAATATGCCATCCCAAAAGAGGGCACTATTGCATGGTTTGACCTGGTAGCGATACCTGCTGATAGCACTAACAGCGACGCGGCCCATCAATTTATTAACTACCTTCTGAAACCTGAAAATGCTGCGGATATATCGAACTTCGTCATGTATGCCGTGCCGAACACCAAGGTTGGGCCATTTCTGGATGAGGCAATACGCACCAATCAGGGGATCTATCCTGATGAAGAGCTGAAAGCGAATCTCTTCTCACAAAAAGCGCATACAGCAAAATTTGATCGCAGGTTAACCAGTGCCTGGACATCGATTAAAACAGGACGATGAAGACCTGTTTCTGAATGCTGTCAGTCTGTAGTCAGGTTTGGCTGCAGGCTTTGAATAACAACGATTAGTGAGACACAGAATGAGAAAAGTAACCGTCGCAGCGACTCAGATGTCCTGCACATGGGATATTCAGAGCAACGTGGCCAAAGCGGAACAACTGGTCAGGCAGGCTGTTCAGCAAGGTGCGCAGATTGTGTTGTTACAGGAACTATTTGAAACCCCCTATTTCTGTGCTGAGCAGCATAGTTGTCACAATGAGCTGGCAAAAACCGTCGAAGAAAGCGGGCTGATAGCGCACTTTTCTGAGCTGGCTAAAGCGTTAGAGGTGGTGTTACCACTGTCTTTTTTCGAACGCGCGGGAAATACCCGTTTTAACTCTCTGGTGGTTATCGATGCCGATGGATCAGTGAGTGATACCTATCGGAAAATGCATATTCCACAAAACCCGGGTTATGAAGAGAAATACTATTTCAGTCCCGGGGATACCGGGTTTATGGTTCATGATACCCGCTATGGCAGGATTGGAGTGGGTATCTGCTGGGATCAATGGTTTCCTGAGGCCGCGCGTATTATGGCTCTTAAGGGAGCCGAGATGATTTTTTATCCCACAGCGATAGGCAGTGAACCATCCGATCCGGATCATAACAGCGCCGATCACTGGCGGAATGTGATGAAAGGGCATGCCGCCGCAAATATCCTGCCGGTTATCGCATCCAACCGAACAGGTCAGGAGACTGAGGGTAACACACCGATAAAATTCTATGGCTCATCGTTCATCGCCGATCAGACAGGCGAACTGGTTGCTGATGGTGATAGTGACAGCGAAACGGTTCTGTTATCCAGTTTCGATCTGGATCAGATAGCAAAACAGAGAGACGGCTGGGGGCTATTCAGAGACCGCAGACCTGAACACTATAAAGAAATACTATCTTTTGCTCACTTTTAACAACATCCGGGCCGTTAATATGGCCCGTTTTTATCTTTATCGGAACCCTATACTATTAAGGAGAAGCCTATAAACTCAGGAAACCCAATGCATACACCGCTGATCAGTAATAAGGAGATAAAAGAGGTTTTTGATCTCAGTGCTAAGGCGGTGGCGGCCATCGGTACAGATGAGTTCCCGGGTTTACTCTGCCAAATCTGTGAATACCTCTCGGCATATGACACTGTCATGGGTTATGCCTTTATTCCTGGTGAACTGCCCCGCCCCCTGTTTAATGATTTCCATAAAAGAGAGATAGAGAACTGCTGGATTCCTTACTTTGAGGGGGCTTATCTACTCGATCCTTTTTACGAGCTGTCTAAACAACGTGTGGAAGATGGTTTTTATCATCTCAGAGATATCGCGCCCGATGACTTCTTTGAAAGCGACTATTTTAAAAACTTTTATGTCCCTACCCGGCTACGGGATGAAACCTCTCTGATTGTGAATATCAATGAGAGCGTTCAGATCCATCTGTCCCTGGGGCTAAGAGATAACCGATCAGCTCTGACAACCGATGACCTGCATCGCTTAGACCTGGTTGAATCACTGTTTATATCACTGATCCGAAGTCACTGGCCGGAGATCAGATCGGATCTGTCTCAGGATACCGGACGGGTTGGAGCCCATCTGGAAAAGGCGTTTCAGTTATTTGGCTCCTCATGCCTGAGTGACCGGGAATGCGAAATTGTCAGGTGTATTCTTCGCGGACACTCCAGTAAATCGATTGCCCGGTTACTGGAGATCAGCCCGGAAACCGTTAAGGTTTATCGCAAACGTATCCACCAGAAACTTGAGATCACCTCCCATGGAGAACTCTTCTCCATCTTTCTGGAGTGTCTTAAAAATGTGCCTGTCGGCTCGATGGAAGACCCTATCAAATATCGCTGAGCCGATTATTTACCGATACAGAATGAGCTGAAGATCCGTCCCAGCAGATCATCGGAACTGAATTCACCGGTGATCTCACTCAGATGTTGCTGTGCCTGACGCAGGTCTTCGGCCAGCAGTTCTCCGGCGCCGCCGTAGATCAGCTGTTCCTGGCCAGTGAGGAGTAAACTTTCCGCCCGGTTCAGGGCATCGATATGGCGACGCCGGGCAAGAAAACCACCCTCGGTGGTATTGGCATAGCCCATACAGTCTTTCAGATGCTGGCGCAGGTTATCCACACCGATATCCGCTTTGGCCGAGAGAGAGATCAGGGTATGGCCATCATGCTCACCAATAACCGGCTGTTCCGAGGTCAGATCGCATTTATTACGGATCACCGTGATCTTACTTCTGTCTTCAAGCCGGCTGACAAACTCAGGCCAGATCTGTTCCGGGTCATCGGTGGCGGTTGTTGTACCATCCACCATCAGCAGCACCCGGTCGGCTTTCTGAATCTCATCCCAGGCGCGGCTGATACCGATCCGCTCAACCTCATCGGGGGCATCCCGAAGCCCTGCTGTATCGATAATATGCAGTGGCATACCATCGATATGGATATGCTCGCGCAGCACATCCCTTGTAGTACCGGCGATATCGGTAACAATCGCCGACTCTTTACCTGCCAGCGCATTCAGCAGGCTGGATTTCCCCGCATTGGGTCTTCCGGCGATCACCACACTCATCCCCTCACGGATGATACTGCCCTGCCGTGCTTCCTGTTTAACTTCTGCCAGTTTATCAATAATGCGCTGCAGATCACCGGCGACCTTGCCATCGGCGAGAAAATCGATCTCCTCTTCCGGAAAGTCGATAGCGGCTTCGACATAGATGCGCAGTTGGGTCAGCGTTTCAACCAACTGATGTACCCGCTCGGAGAATGCTCCCTGCAAAGATTTCAGGGCGCAGCGGGCAGCCTGTTCAGAACTGGAATCGATCAGATCGGCGATCGCTTCAGCCTGCGTCAGATCCAGTTTATCGTTGAGAAAGGCGCGCTCGGAAAATTCACCGGGATTGGCCAGTCGCGCACCGCACTCCACCACCCGGCGCAGGATAAAGTCCATGATAATCGGACCGCCATGGCCCTGAAGCTCAAGCACATCTTCGCCGGTAAAGGAGTTCGGCCCGGGAAAATAGAGTGCTAATCCCTGATCCAGCTGATTATTATCGGCGTCAAAGAATGGCCCGTAATGGGCATAGCGAGGCTTAGGCACAAAGCCCACCACCTGCTGGGCAATCGTTGCAGCCAGCTTTCCTGAAACCCGGACAATACCCACGCCTCCGCGTCCTGGCGGCGTTGCTTGTGCGGCGATGGTGTCCTGGTTAATCAGCGTCATTGAAGCCTCGGAAACTTTTTTAAGCGCTTTGATATAAGAGCTTTGATATAAGCGCTTTATTATATACTTTGAGAAGATGGGATTTTATCACAACTCAGACGCAGCTTCGCTTAAGTAGCCAGAACGGCACTGCGTGCTCGCTAATCGTTAGAAAAAGCCTGCAATCGTGCTATTGCCTAAAACGTTGAGAGGCTCTTAAGCTTTTTCTAGCAAGCGACGTAGTCGCGTCTAACCACTAGCAGGAAACGGAGTTTCCGTTCTGGCTACTTAAGCGAAGCGAAAAAAAGGCCTCATCAGAGGCCTTTTTTCTAAGTTAGTGAAGGCTTACTTACTGCCTTCAGCTTCTATCTGCTTGTTGATTATATACTGCTGTGTAATCGACAGAATGTTGTTCACCAGCCAGTACAGTACCAGACCAGCCGGGAACCAGAGGAAGAAGAAGGTGAAGACGATTGGCAGCATCTTCATAATCTTCGCCTGCATCGGATCGGGAGGGGTCGGGTTCAGCAACTGCTGAATAAACATGGTCGCACCCATCAGGATGGGCAGCATGAAGTAGGGGTCCATCACCGACAGGTCATTGATCCACAGTGCAAAGGGTGCATGACGCAGTTCAACCGACTCCATCAGCGTCCAGTACAGAGCGATGAATATTGGCATCTGCGCAACAATAGGCAGACAGCCTCCCAGTGGGTTGATCTTCTCTTTCTTGTACAGCTCCATCATTGCCTGAGACATCTTCTGACGGTCATCGCCATACAGCTCTTTCAGACGGGTCATCTCGGGGCCAAATTTACGCATCTTAGCCATCGATTTGAATGCTTTCGCATTTACCTGGAACAGCAGGGCTTTAACGATGATGGTAATAAAGATGATAGAGACACCCCAGTTACCCACAAAGCTGTGAATCGTTTTCAGCAACCAGGACAACGGTGTGGCGATGAACCAGAGAATGCCGTAATCAACCGTCAGCTCCAGATTCGGTGCCGCCTGTTCCAGCAGATCGGTCTCTTTTGGTCCGGCGTAGAAACCTGCACTAACGGTTTTTGTTTCACCAGGTGCAACAGAAAACTCAGGTGCGACAAAACCGGCAATATAGTTACCGTTGCTTACCCGGCTGCTATAGTTATTTTCCTGATCCTGCGCTGGGATCCAGGCACTGAGGAAATAGTGTTGGGACATAGCAACCCAACCACCCAAGCTGGTTTTCTTAACGTTGGCTTCATCCAGCTTTTTGAAGGAAAATTTGTCGTAGTGCTCATCCGCGGTAGAGAACACTGCACCCAGAAATGCCTGCATCCCCATACTGGTGGTTTGCGAAGGGTCTTTTGAACCGTCACGCTTGATCTGACCAAACAGCTTAGCCTGCCATACTTCAGCAGAACCGTTGTTGATCAGGAAATCCTGTTCAATCTTGTAGCTGCCTTTGGTAAAGACGAAACGTTTGGTGACTACAACGCCGTCATCACCGGTATGCACCAGATCAACGGTCAGTTTGTCGCCTTCCAACTGATAGCTGTTTTTGGCTGTGGTGTATTGCGGCCGACCCTCTTTCTTAGCGTCGAGACCATCTTTACCGATCAGACCACTCTGAGATACATAGGTACGATTGCCATTCTGCTCCAGCAACACGAAGGGTTTATCATCGTTCAGCGCTGCTTTGTGCTTTGGCAGCGTCAACTGGATGATATCGCCACCCTTAGTATCGATCAGCAGCTCCAGAACATCGGTCTTAACAGAGATCAGCTGTTGCTGTGCTGTTGTCGCAACGGCCTGAGCTTCCGGCAGATCGTTGTTAGCAGCCACCTCAGTTGTCGTTGGAGGCAGATCACCCGCTTGCGGAGCCGCAGTTTCGTTACTGGACTGATAGGCTGAAACAGACTCGGTCTGGGCAACCGCTACCGGCTGAGCACCGTATTCCTGGTTCCATTGAAGCACCAGCATATAGGAGATAATTGCCAGTGCTGCGATCAATATAATGCGCTGTACATCCATGGTTTCTGGACCATTCAGTTATAAGTTTTAAGTTGATTTGTCAGATTTTGCCTTGGCTCGGCCAATCAGGCGGTTCCAGCTCTTATTAATAAGGGCGTGAACGTTGCTGTTTTCGATATCTCCCAGACCCTGTCTGGCCAGAATAACGATATCGACATTAGGCAGCTTATGCTGATTAAGACGGAAAGACTCGCGAATGATACGCCGAACGCGGTTACGATTAACAGCTAAACGGATATTTTTTTTGGAGAAGACAAAGCCGACACGGGGATGATCGAGATCGTTTGGACGGGCAAGGATCAACAGATGTTTATCTGACACCTTGAGGCTGGCTCGGCTGAATACCTGTTTAAAATCCCCGCCAGTTAAAAGTCTTAACTGGCGGGGATAGCTGAATTCATTCATTCAGAGAGCCTGACAGGCAAAAAATTATGCTGACAGACGCTTACGGCCTTTAGCACGACGACGGTTAATAACAGCACGGCCGTTCTTAGTTGCCATACGTGCACGGAAACCGTGAGTGCGTTTACGCTTCAGGTTACTTGGTTGAAATGTTCTTTTCATTGGTCAGTCCTACTAACATACAGTGTGGTGGTATCAGTAAGGTTGGCTGAATCCCACGGTCAAAAACAGACGCGAAATTGTAGAGAAAAGATATCCGCTTTGCAAACAATTCCTGACATCAATCATAAAAAAGCTGTGACGATCTTTTTCAGACAGATAATAAAGCCGTTTCTGGCCTTTGTAACATTATTCTCAGGCGTTATTTTCAGATATGCACAATAATCTGTTATTAACTCATATTAAAGTAATAAAAACAGATAGATACTCTGTTGATAGGTCTGAATATTAACTGTTTTTAAAGTATGGATAGTTTTTTGCATCGCCCCGCTGTTTCCCGCGCAAACTGTGGAATCTTTGCTAATTGTTTGAAAAACCAGCAGAAAAGAATTAGCAACAGATTGCGTCTAACTGTGGATAAGCGGGCGTTTAAAGGGTATTATCTGCTATTATTTTTTACGTTTACGGTCTTGTTCTCGGTCACTCAACAGCAGTGAAAACAGAGGATGTTTAAGGATTAGCTATGTCGGCTGAGTTGTGGGAACAGTGTCTTCAGAATCTTCAGGATGAGTTCCCCTCCCAACAATACAATACCTGGATCAGGCCTCTGAAGGTGTCACCAGAGTCTGATACCGGGCTGGTTTTGCTGGCACCGAACCGGTTTGTTAAGGACTGGGTGAGCGATAAATACCTTAACCGCATCCGTGAGATCGTCAACACGGTCAGTGGTGATATCGCAGCCAAAGTCAGTATCGATATCGCAGGCCGCGCCAATGGTTTCTCTCAGCGCCCTGCCCGCCCTGCACCACCGCCGGCACCGGCTCGTCGTCCGGCCAACCGCTTCGATGATTCCGGGTCGTTCTCCTCTGGCTATGATAATCAGGGCAACTTTGATTCCCAGGCTAACTTTGACTCTCAAGGCAGTTTTGATTCCCAGAACAGCTTTGATAATCGGCCTCAGGCTGCTTCACGACCTCAACCGGTGGAAGAAAATGCTCCGCAGCAGCTGGCAATTGATGACAGCAGCTTTCAGCCGATCAACCACCGTGAAATTATTGTGCCCCCTTCTGCCCAGTCAGGCTCGTCACGCAGTGTCGATGTTGAGGGTAGCGTGCGCCATCAGTCCAATCTGAACCAGTCGTTTACCTTTAACTCCTTTGTTCAGGGTAAGTCCAACCAACTGGCGCTGGCGGCGGCTCAGCAGGTGGCCGATAACCCCGGTGGTTCGTATAACCCTCTGTTTATCTACGGTGGTGTCGGTCTGGGTAAAACCCACCTGATGCATGCGGTGGGGATGGAGATGTTACAACGCAATCCGAAAGCGAAGATTGTCTACCTGCATTCTGAGCGGTTTGTGGCGGACATGGTAAAGGCGTTGCAACTGAATGCGATCAACGATTTTAAGCGTTATTACCGCTCTGTAGATGCTCTGCTGATCGATGATATTCAGTTTTTTGCCGGTAAGGAGCGTTCCCAGGAGGAGTTTTTCCACACCTTCAATGCGCTGCTCGAGGGTGGCCAGCAGATGATCCTCACCAGTGACCGCTATCCGAAAGAGATCAACGGTGTTGAGGAGCGGCTGAAATCCCGCTTTGGCTGGGGTCTGACCGTGGCGATTGAACCGCCGGAGCTGGAAACCCGGGTGGCGATTCTGATGAAAAAGGCAGAAGAGGCCCAGGTGCGTCTGCCGGATGACTCCGCTTTCTTCCTGGCGCAGAAGATCCGCTCCAACGTCCGTGAACTTGAAGGGGCGTTGAAACGGGTGATTGCCAATGCCCATTTTACCGGAAATGCGATCACCACACCTTTTATTAAAGAATCACTGAAAGACCTGCTGGCATTGCAGGATAAACAGGTTAGTATTGATAACATTCAGCGGGTTGTAGCCGATTACTATAAGATCAAAGTATCGGACCTGCTTTCGAAACGACGCAGTCGTTCTGTGGCACGGCCAAGACAGGTCGCTATGAGCCTGTCTAAAGAGCTGACCAATCACAGCTTGCCTGAGATTGGCGATGCTTTTGGTGGACGGGACCACACCACAGTACTGCATGGTTGCCGTAAAGTAGCTTCGCTGCGTGAGACCGATACGGATATAAGAGAGGATTATCAGAATCTGTTGCGTCATCTGACCGCGTAGCAGGCTGATCAATTAAGGGTAGCAAAAAGATGAAATTTGTTATTTCGCGAGAAGCGCTAATTAAACCACTGCAACTGGTTGCAGGTGTTGTGGAACGTCGTCAGACACTGCCAGTGCTTTCCAACATTCTGCTGGTTGCAGAGGGTGATCAGCTGTCGATGACCGGAACCGATCTGGAAGTTGAACTGGTGGGCCGGGTGCAGCTGGATGAACCGGCTGAAGCGGGTTCGATCACCGTGCCGGCACGTAAACTGATGGATATCTGTAAATCCCTGCCGGATTCAGCCCAGATCGAACTGACTCTCACGGGTCAGAAGATGGTGATCAAAGCGGGACGCAGCCGTTTTACTCTCTCTACCCTGCCGGCGGCTGAGTTCCCCAATGTTGAAGACAGTCCTGAATCGTTTGAGCTGAATGTTCTGCAAAGTCAGCTGCGCCATCTGATCGATCAGACCGGTTTCTCTATGGCCCAACAGGATGTCCGTTACTACCTTAACGGGATGCTGCTGGAGATCACCGAGAACAGCCTGCGCGCGGTGTCTACCGATGGTCACCGTCTGGCGACCAGTGTTGCACAGGTCGATACCAACGGTCCGGCAAACCATCAGTTTATCGTGCCCCGTAAAGGTATCCTCGAACTGGCCCGTCTGCTGCAAAGCGGCGATGATCAGGTAAAACTGGTGGTCGGTGCCAACCATATCCGCGCTCACGCTGGTGATTTCACCTTCACCTCTAAGCTGGTTGATGGCAAGTTCCCCGATTATCAGCGCGTTATTCCACAGGGTGGCGACAAGTTTATGCTGGGCACCCGTCAGGAGCTGCGCCAGGTATTCAGCCGGATTGCGATTCTGTCGAACGAAAAATACCGTGGTGTGCGTCTGTCGCTGACCAGCGGTTATCTTCAGGTGATGGCCAACAACCCGGAGCAGGAAGAAGCGGAAGAAACCGTTGCTGTGGATTATGAAGGCGATACCCTGGAGATCGGTTTCAACGTTAACTACCTGCTGGATGTGCTGTCGATTGTCAGCTCTGAGGTGGTGCGCTTTACCCTGGCTGACTCTAACAGCAGTGCGCTGATTGAGGGGCTGGACGATGCCAACTCTCTCTACGTTGTTATGCCGATGCGGATGTAATTCTGTTAGGGGGCCACAGGCCCCCTTCCTATACCTCCCCTCCTTATATAGCCGATATGCCGATAACCCAACTCAATATTCGTGCGGTTCGCAATCTCAGCGACCTCAGTCTCGCGCCTTCACCCAGTATCAATATTATTCACGGTGCCAATGGCAGCGGTAAAAGCAGTGTGCTTGAAGCGATCCACCTGCTGGGTCTGTGCCGTTCGTTTCGCACCAATAAGCTCAACCATCTGATCCAGACCGGTTCACAGCGCTGCACCGTGTTTGCTCAGCTGGATGCGATGGGTAGTGGCGTCAGTCAGCCCCTGGGAGTGGAGCGCAATCTGGAGAGCGATTGCCGCATCCGCTATGCCGGCAATAACATCGATATCACCACCCTCGCCGAGCTGTTACCGATCCAGGTGATCAACTCAGAAACCTTCATGATTCTCGAAGGTAGTCCGGCCATCAGGCGGCAATTTCTCGACTGGGGCTCATTTCACTCAAATCCTGAATTTATAAGGCTTTGGCGTGGTTTCAGACGGGTATTAAAACAGAGAAATTCTCTGCTGAAATATGGTAAAATCGAGCAACGGATTCGGGTGGTCTGGGACCAGGAATTTATTAGCTACGCGGAGCAGCTGAATACGCTTCGCGAACTGTATATTGAAGCATTAAAACCCGAATTTGATCTGATCCTTGCTGACCTGCTTGAGGGCATCAGCATCGATCTGAGTTTTAGTCCCGGTTGGGACAAAAAACGTGGCCTGGATCAGGTGTTGGATGAAAACTTTGAACGCGATCTGCGTCAGGGTTACACCAGTGCCGGTCCGCAACGGGCCGACCTGCGGCTTAAGGTAGATGGCCACACCGCGTCAGAACGTCTCTCAAGGGGGCAGAAAAAGGTGGTGGTGAGCGCCCTTAAACTGGCGCAGGGAGTTTTATTTTACAAATTGAACAGTCGGGCCTGTATCTATCTGATCGATGATTTACCGTCAGAGCTGGATCAGCACCATAGCCGACTGTTCTGTAACTATTTAGAAAAAACAGCCAGTCAGTGCTTTATCACCTGTGTTGATAAGGATGCTTTGACGGAGTACTGGTCAGAGCCAGCCGGGTTACGTTTTTTCAACATACAAGACGGGTGCCTGTAGCGCCCGGAAAGCAAGCCAGGAGAACTGAATGAGCGTCGAAAATCAGGAATACGATTCTTCCAGTATTAAAGTCCTAAAGGGACTGGATGCGGTTCGTAAGCGCCCGGGAATGTATATTGGCGATACGGACGATGGTACTGGTCTGCATCATATGGTTTTCGAGATTGTTGATAACTCGATCGATGAGGCGCTGGCCGGTCACTGTAGTGAGATAAAAGTGACGATCCATGGCGATAACAGCGTCACGGTGTCAGACAACGGCCGGGGTATTCCGACTGAACTGCATGAAGAGGAAGGGGTATCGGCGGCCGAAGTTATCATGACGGTACTGCATGCCGGCGGTAAGTTCGATGATAACTCCTATAAAGTCTCCGGTGGTCTCCACGGTGTGGGTGTCTCAGTAGTTAACGCCCTCTCTGCCGAGCTGAGACTGACTATCCGCCGCAGAGGCGATGTCTATGAGCAGACCTACCGCCACGGTGTTCCCGATGAGCCGCTGAAAGTGGTTGGTCAGACAGAAACCTCCGGCACCTCAGTGCGCTTCTGGCCCTCTGAAGATACCTTCCACAACCAGCTCGAGTTTAAATTCGATATCCTGGCGAAACGCCTGCGGGAGCTTTCCTTCCTCAACTCCGGTGTGGCTATCCGGCTTAAGGATGAGCGCAGCGGTGAAGAGGAGCTGTTTGCCTATGAAGGGGGGCTGAGCTCCTTTGTTGATTTCCTCAACACCAACAAAACCCCCGTTAACAAGATGTTCCATATCAATGTTATGCATGAGAATGGTGTTGGCGTTGAAGTGGCGATGCAGTGGAACGACAGCTATCAGGAAAATATCCACTCCTTTACCAACAACATCCCTCAGCGTGATGGTGGTACTCACCTGTCCGGTTTCCGGACCGCCCTCACCCGTGCCCTGAACAACTATATCGAAGCGGAAAAGCTCAATAAGAATGCTAAAGGCGCCACCACCGGTGATGATTGCCGGGAAGGTCTCACCGCCATCGTATCGGTTAAAGTGCCCGACCCTAAGTTCTCCTCCCAGACCAAGGACAAACTGGTCTCCTCTGAGGTGAAAACTGCGGTTGAGCAGGCGATGTATGAGCAGCTTAACGATTACCTGCAGGAAAACCCTCAGGACGCCAAAGCGGTTGTATCGAAGATGATCGATGCTGCCCGTGCCCGGGAAGCGGCGCGTAAAGCCCGTGAGATGACCCGCCGTAAAGGTGCCCTGGATATCGCCGGATTGCCCGGCAAGCTGGCCGACTGTCAGGAGAAAGATCCGGCCCTTTCTGAAATCTACCTCGTGGAGGGTGATTCTGCGGGTGGTTCAGCCAAACAGGGCCGCAACCGTAAATCGCAGGCGATTCTGCCGCTGAAGGGTAAGATCCTCAACGTCGAGAAAGCCCGTTTTGACAAGATGCTGGCCTCAGCCGAAGTCGGCACTCTGATTACCGCACTGGGCACCGGTATCGGCCGGGAAGAGTTTAACGCCGACAAACTGCGTTACCACTCCATCATTATCATGACCGATGCCGACGTGGATGGATCACACATCCGCACCCTGCTGCTCACCTTCTTCTTCCGGCAGATGCCAGAGATTATCGAGCGCGGCCATGTATTTATCGCCCAGCCGCCTCTGTATAAGATCAAAAAAGGTAAGCAGGAGCAGTATCTGAAAGATGATGATGCGCTGGAAAACTACCTGCTGCAGGGCGCGCTGGAAGGCGCATCGATGCATGTGAATGCCGATGCTCCACCAATCAGCGGCACCGGTCTGGAAGAGATTGTTAACCGTTATCGCGCCGTTGATAAGATGCTTATCCGTCTCTCCCGCCTCTATCCTGAGCCGATTCTGCGGCAGATGGTCTATACCACTCGCCTGACACAGGATGATCTGAAAGATGAACAGAAGGTTGCCGAATGGATCGATCAGGTCTGCGATGGACTGGGTGACCATCTGGATGGTGGTGATGTCTACACCTCCTCCGCTGCTGAGGATATGGAGCACCAGGGCATCTTCCTGCCCAGCGTAAAAGTGATTCAGCACGGCGTTAGCCATCACTACACCTTTGACCAGGCATTCTTCGAGTCCCGCGATTACAACGCGCTGACCAGTCTGGGTGACACCCTAGACGGACTGCTGGAAGAGACCGCCTACTTTAAACGTGGCGAACGCACCCTGCCCACCTCCAACTTTACCACCGGTCTTAACTGGCTGATGGAACAGTCCAAACGCGGCTACTACATCCAGCGCTATAAGGGACTGGGCGAGATGAACCCGGAACAGCTATGGGAAACCACCATGGACCCGGAACAGCGCCGTATGCTGCGCGTCACCATCGACGACGCCATCGCTGCAGATATGCTGTTCACCACCCTGATGGGCGATGAAGTAGAGCCGCGCCGTGACTTTATCGAGACCAATGCGTTGAATGTGTCCAATCTGGATATTTGATGGGTGTTGTCATTTAGGGTGACATAAACGAAGAAGCAGCCGAAATGGCTGCTTTTTTATGTCTGAAAATTACTTGTGTTTGTGCAAACTTAATATCGAATAATAATCTAAAAACCGCCCACTGCCTGGTCGGCCTCGCCAACTTCCCTGCGCGTTTTCTTTTCCAAAAGCATGGGAAAACTTCAATCCTCGGTTTCATAGAGGGGATCATCAACGTGCGAGATAGTTGATTCGGCTAATTGAGTCGATTTCTCTTTGAGGTACTCTTAGGTAAAAGGGCTTTGACCCCTTTTAATTTCTCTCCTCCGTTATTGCTTTATCTCTGTGCCCTCGGTGTCCTCTGTGGTGAGTTTAGTGCGGTGTTACCACCTAATGAAAGGGTCAAGATCAATAAGCTGATCAATCGGCTCAGATACGCTGAACTCACTCGTTCATGAGTTACTGTGTTTGTTACAACACTAAAAATAAGCTATCTATTATTTTTTTGCTATTTATAGTCTAAAAATAAGCAATAATTTACATATTGCTTTGACTTATCTATTATTACTTATAAATTGTCTTTAGATTAGTCTAAAAATAAGCAAGGGGTTATGTTCTGATGAGCGATACGAAACTCTCTAACGCTGAAGTCCAGTCTTTCCTGACCGACTTGGGGGTGCTTTATGAGAAGCAGGCTGCTGAACTCTCATTGCTTCGTCAGCAGCAAGACTTCAAACCAATTGAGTCTTTAGCTGAAGTCGTTAAACAAGCCAGGAAGGATCAGGGCGTGACGATAGAGGATCTTGCTACCTATAGTGGCGTATCTCATATGACCATTTCAAAAATTGAAAAGGGTCAGACTAATGTGAAGGCTGAGCTTATGATCGCAGTATTGGCTGCGCTGGGTAAAAAGCTATGGGTAGGATAGCAATTGTATTTTTTAACGCTCAAGTGGCTGGTGAGCTGAGAGAAATAGACGGTGGTGGTTTTGAGTTTCAATACAAGCCTGACTATTTTGCTGACGGGGCTCCTCTCTCATACAGGCTACCTCTGCAGCAAGAGCCGTTTAAGTCTGATGTATTGTTTCCTTTTTTTGAAAATTTGGCAGCTGAGGGTTGGATGAAAGAGGTTCAGTCAGTCAACCAGAAAATTGATGAAAGAGACACGTTTGGACTGTTGTTGCAAAACGGAGATGATTTAGCCGGAGCCGTAACGTTGAAGGAAGCTCAGCCATGACACACTGTTATATCTCGTTAGAAGCGCTGGCGAGTAGCAATAAAAATCCGCTGATGAAAGATGTTGCGGCTAAGGCCTTTTATGGTTCCGACAAAGTTTCGGCGGCTTTAGGTGTTTCTCGATAGGCGTTTTTTCAAAAAGGTCGCCAGTTCACTAAAGGCATGTCCATTTCCGGGGTTCAGCAGAAACTTTCATTGAAAGTAGATTCTGATACGTCAGCCTTAGTACCAACAACAAGTGATGGCGAGTATATATTAAAGCCGTCCCCCGATGGTTTAGAGGCCTGTGCTGAAATGGAGCACCTTTGTATGGGCATTAGCCGTGCGATGGGAATAGAGACCGCTGAGTCTGGTTTGGTTGAGTTTTCAGATGGAGAAAAAGCATATATCACCAAGCGATATGATCGGACCTCAACAGGGAAGTTGCATCAGGAAGATCTCTGCTCCCTTTCAGACCGTTTAAAAGATGATAAGTATGACAGCTCGTATGAAGCTGCCGGGGTACTGCTGAGGACAGTGACTGGAAATAAAATGGCCGTGCAGAACGAATATTTTAAGAGGGTTCTGCTTTCTTATCTGGTTGGTAATGACGATCAGCACTTAAAGAACTTCAGCGTTATTCGGCAGCCCGATAACAAAGGCCTTACCTACGATAGGTTAACTCCGAATTACGATATCTTGTGCACAGCGTTTTATCCGACGGATGGCATTGGCCAGTTGGCGATGCCTTTATTAGAAAGTGAAAAGGAAGGAGTTTTTTCTGAGGCTCATGACTATTTTGGTTACTACACCAAGCAGGACTTCATGATGTTAGCTGAAAAGATAGGCCTGAGATCTGTTGCTGCTGAGAAGGCAATAAAATCATTCGGGAAGAAACTAGGGCTGGCTAATCAACTGATTGATAGATCCTATGTTCCGGAACATCTCAAGGAGAAGATGAAAGATTTGCTGGCGCTCAGATATAGAGCTATTTGTGCTGAAAAACCTCAATCAAATGAGTAGCTTTAATCATACTGAGCGTGGCCCTTCTCCGTTAGAGCTTTATCTCTGTGCCCTCGGTGTCCTCTGTGGTGAGTTTAGTGTAACGATACTCGCCTGCCTACCGGTTATCCCATTACCAGCCTCCCCCGCTTTTCTGCCAGCCCAATAGTTACCCTGCAGCCAGAGTTAAACAGTAAGTAGTCATTTTCCACACCATCGGAGAAGATAACCCCATTCTCCGGCATCATGGATTCTAAACTCAGTGGTTTGTTCAGGCTTACCTCGCCAAACACTAATGAGGTGGATGAGGTTCGGCTGGGGAAAGGTTCCCGCACGGCAAATTGCAGTTTCTGTGCGCTCCAGTCAAACCCACCCTGTAGAGGGTGGTTCTGAGTGCCGGTTTCTTTCATGACACCAACAGCACCGGCCAAGACGGACGCAAACCAGCCGGTAGAGCCAAACCCTGTGGAGACGATGATTCCCGACGAGGATTGCTGTTCCGTCTGCCCGTCCCAGGTCAGGGAATAACGGGCTGAGGTGTGACTTTTTGGCCCGATAAACAGATCATTGATGGCTAACAGGGTTTGGCCATCATTGGTTCGCGCCTGCGCAAAGGTGATCTCATTAACGGTAGATTGTCCTTTGCTGACGGTGCTGATGACACTGTCCAGGTCTTTCGTTTCGAAAGGCAGCAGGATGCCATCCCAGCGCTGAGGATCGGGGTTGATGGCGATGACCGGCTGTCCGTCGAGGTACTTCAGGGTGTTTGCCACCAGACCGTCCTGACCAATCACCACGACCACATCATCTGGCCCGAACTGGAAGCTGGGCAGGTATTGACGGCTGAGGGACTGAAACCGCCCACGGGCTTTTAATACCTGCTCGATCTCCTGTACGCGCTGTCGGTAAAGATCATGCTCGGCCAGATAGTCACTGGGATCAGCCTGATTGTGTTCGAGGTAGAATTGCGCCTGAGGCCAGGTATTAAACCGCCCTACCAGCTCTTCAAGCCTTGTTTTGCGCCATACCAGGACATAGCGGGTTTGATTTGTCGTAGTCATTATCCGGCCTTTTTCATCAGTTGAGAGAACAGATCTGGAGAGATATTTAACTCACCAATTTTCGCGGCGTTTTGTGCTAAAGAATCGAAAGCAAAGGCGAACAGCTGATCGGCCTGCATGTTGCTCATCGCCATGGCTTTGAGGCTTTCCACGGGGATGCTTTGATAGGCTTTCAGTTGCGCTTCAATCGCGTAGGCCTGTGTTTCCGCTTCAATCTTGCCGTTTTTAGCATTCAGTTGTACCAGCTGGATTCGCTGACTTTCTGCTTCGATATCGGCCTGAAGTCTCTCTTGTTCGATCTCTTTTCTGGCCCTCATCAGGTTGCGCTCGTTGGTAACCTGCTCCTGTTTAATTTCCTGCTCTTTTTTCTGCACTTCCAGATCGGTTTGTAACTCGGCTTCCCGGATGGTTCTTTCCTGTTCCACCGCGGCTTTCCGGCGCAGATAGATGGCGTCATCCGCTTCTTTGAGAATCGACTCCCGGGCTTCCGCTTCCAGTGCCCGGACGGTTTCCGGCGCGGGAGTAATGCCGGTGATACTCAGATCCACCACCTCGATGCCCAGGGTCTGCAGTGCTGGTTCAACTGCCAGCCCCTGCTGAGTGTTCGTCATGAGTTGTTTCGTCAGTTTCAGGGCTTCTCTTAGTTTGACGGCCTGTATATCTGCCTGAAAGCGGTTTTGTACGAAGCGGATCATGCGATCATCTAAGCGCAAAGGGTCTTCTGTTGTATAACGGTTTTCTCTGGGGCTCACGGTGTAGTTCATCACCTCCGCCAACTGGTCGGGGTTAACAATGCGATAACTCAGCTGCCCCTGAACCCGCACCTCCTGGAAGTCTTCTGTCTGTAGGTTGAAGATAAATGAGGCTTCCTGCACGCTGGTCGGCACACAGGCAATGGAGGCTGTCGCCGGGTTATACCAGAAACTGATGCCCTGGCCTTTTCGGCGGACTTTACCGTTGGCTGTTTTAATGGCGTACGTTGCTGCGTCGGCTTTAAAGAATTTAATTCCAAACATGATTATCTCTCCTTCAATATAGTGTCTTTATGTCACTAATATAAATAGTGGCTTATGGTCACTTATTGTGTCAAGCACTAAGTGACAAAAAGACACAAATTAATTAGAATGGCGTTATCCCCTTCTAAACCCTAAAGCAGCCTGAATATGTCAGAACAATCAGTAATGGATGAAGCAACTTACCTGCAGCAATATGACCCAAAGCAGTTCGATAGCCCTTTGGTAACCGTCGATGCTGCACTGTTTACCTATCATGATGGCGTGTTAAAGGTGTTGCTGGTGGAACGGGCGAGTCATCCAGAGCTGGGCAAATGGGGGTTACCGGGGGGATTTATCGATGTCCATCGGGTGGCTGATCTGACACAGGCTATTAATGGTGTCATTGAGGATAAAACCGGAATAACTGCGCCCTACCTTGAGCAACTGGCCAGCTATGGCAACAACCAGCGTGATAAACGGGGCTGGTCGGTTACGGTCAGTTATACCGCGCTGATGGCTTATCAGGCCTGCGAGGTCAGAATAGCAACGGTGGCTGATGCGCAATGGGTTGATGTTGAACAACTGCCGGAGATGACACTGGCGTTTGATCATATGACGATCATTGAGGCTGGTCGTGAAAGGCTAAAGCAAAAAGCGCTCTACTCTATCGTGCCCGCTTATGCCCTGGCGGAGGAGTTTACTTTTCCTGAGTTGCAGCACCTGCATGAGCTGCTCATTGGCAAACCGTTGCAAAAACGCTCGTTTCGTCGCCGTATTGAACAGGCAAACCTTTTGGAGGATACCGGTAAGTTCCGAAAAGACGCCGGGAGACCGGCTATTTTATACCGGCTTGCCGCAGATGCTGAGCAATACCGTTTTGTGCGAAACCTGGAAGATTAAGTCGGTTCATTATTCCTGGCGTAGCTGAGCTTCTCTATGTTTGCCATAACCCGGAATAGTTTTTGCTCTTTCCTCTGTTGACCGCGTTTGTGGGTGACAAATGGTCCGGTTTTGTTCTGTAAGGCACAAAATCAGCGTAGATTCGTTGAATAACTTACAGCCTTTCCAGGCTATTTCCCCGGTTTTTATCTGACTATTCAGTCGGGCCATCGTGGTCAAAGATGTGGTGGAAGCCCTGTTGTAGCTGCCACAGACTAATAATTACAGGAGAAATTGATATGGCTAAGTTCTATGTGGAAACGGGTGCAAATGCGGCGGGTGAGTTTGTGGTGCATAACGAGACCTGTGCTTCCCTGCCTGACAAAGAAAAACTGCTTTACCTGGGCTCGCGCAGTAACGCTGCTGCGCCGTTGAATGAAGCGGCGATGTATCAGTGTGCGCCTTCCGCGCCCTGCCCTGAATGCATTACCAGCTAATAGGTTAATCTCAATGATAAAAGCCCGCAGTTGCGGGCTTTTTGTTGGCTTTTCCTCCCCCGTTAGCGTTTTATCTCTGTGCTTCCGGTGTCCTCTGAGGTGAATTTAGTGGGGTGACCCCCCTGTTTTATGCCGCTTTACTCATCACTCATAAACCCCATCAGATGAAGCAGACTGGTGAATAGATTAAAGATCGACACAAACAGTGTGGTTGTCGCCATGATGTAGTTGGTTTCACCACCGTGGATGATGTTGCTGGTTTCGTAGAGGATGAGACCCGACATTAACAGCACAAACATGGCGGAAACCACCAGAGACAGCGCGGCTATTTCAAAGAAAAACGCGCCGATACCGGCCAGGAACGCCACCAGAATGCCGACCGTTAAAAAACCGCCCATAAAGCTGAAGTCTTTATTGGTGGTGACAACATAGGCTGACAGGCCGAGGAAGATAACCCCGGTTGCCGCCATGGCATTCATGATGATCTGTCCGCCGTTTGGCAAGCTCATATAGGCACTCAGTATCGGTCCCAGGGTTAGCCCCATAAATCCGGTCAGTGCAAATACGCAGACGATGCCTAAACCGCTGTTACGAAACTTCGAGGTGGCGAACAGCAAACCGAAGTAGCCAACCAGGGTAATAATGATACCTGGATGTGGAAGATTCAGGGCCATGGAGAGGCCTGCGGTCGCGCCACTGAACAGCAGTGTCATCGACAACAGCATATAGGTGTTTTTAAGCACCCGGTTCTGGATGCGGGTTGAGTCGGAGCCCGCAGCATATGCCGGGCTTGAGCTGATAGGCTTGTCCATTAGTGTTCTCCTGCTACAGACAAATATTCGTCGTATTCTGTTTCTGTCCCCAGCTGCGATTCGTTGAGCAACCTGTTTTTGGGACGGATGCCCTTGCTGCGTGTGCGAGCCAGGCGTCGTGTAAGAGTTCTGCTGGCCCGTGAGGCGGCGCTATCAATCGCCTCCTGCCAGTTTTGCCGCACATCGTCTATGACGATATCGCGCTGCCCTGCGATCAGGATGCGTACCTGGCAGCGCTTATCTTCGCCCCCTCGCGGGCCATTAATATCGGAAAGAGTGACATTAATTTGATTTGTCTGGTCATATCGTGATGCCAGTGCAAACGTCATCCGCCGGCGGACATACTCTTCCAGCCCTTTTTTTATAGAAACATGGCGAACCTTCAGATTAATTTTCATCTTGCTCTCCTGCATTCTGGTAGGGATATAGTGCATTGAGGTTTTATCTTAGGGCCAGAAAACAGCAAGTAATATTCGAATTAAATATAAAAATAGATCGAAAAAACCGATCTTATGATTGAAATGGTTTAACTTCAGGCGGTTACACTGCTTCCTGCTGTTGTAGGAGACGCGCCCCCGCGGCGAGTGTTTTATCGCCCTTAAAAAGGGCTCCTACAGATACAGCCATTGTCGGATGCTGGTGTGGGAGGCGCGCCCTCGCGGTCAGTGTTTTATCGCCCTTGAAAAGGGCTCCTACAGATGTAGCCATTCTAGGATGTTGGGTGGGAGGTGCGCCCTCGCGGCGAGTGTTTTATCGC
>NZ_FOGB01000002.1:111404-565625 GCF_900111095.1 Amphritea atlantica
AGTGTTTTATCGCCCTTGAAAAGGGCTCCTACAGATGTAGCCATTCTAGGATGTTGGGTGGGAGGTGCGCCCTCGCGGCGAGTGTTTTATCGCTCTTAAAAAGGGCTCCTACAGATGCAGTTATTGTAGGATGCTGTTGTGGGAGGTGCGCCCTCGCGGCGATTGTTTTATCGCTCTTGAAAAGAGCTTCGACAGATACAGCCATTGTAGGATGCTGGTGTGGGAGGCGCGCCCTCGCGGCGATTGTTTTATTGCCCTTGAAAAGGGCTTCTACAGATACAGCCATTGTAGGATGCTGAAGCCCGCTTCCGCGGGCTTTTTGCTGGCCGGAACAGGCTTAATGGTCAAAACTGCCCGGGTCGGCCAGCTGTTCGGTCATCTTGTTGAGTTGCTCCACGGACAATGTTTCATCATAGACTCCGGCCGCCACCTGAATGCCGGTGGAGAACGCCAGATCAGCGGTCACAGCGTAACTTAATTTACGCGATGTCTGCCCCGCCCCTGGCCGGGTCCACTGATATTCAACCCAGCCGCCGTTTTTATGTTTTGCGGCGTCGCACAGCTCCTTAAAGATAAACTTGCCGTTGTTGTCGGTGACCTGCATGATCGGCCGTCCCACCAGATCCGGGCGCATTGGGTGGGCGACCATCCGGTCAAGCCGGCAGTCAAAGGCAAACACATAGCTGTCTTTCCATACCCAGGGTCCATCGGCATTGTTCAGTGATGGAATGGCCGAGGCCCCCTTGGTTTGCAGCACCTTGGCTGCACTCCACACTTTGGTGACCACTTCATCAGGGGTGGCGGCACCTTCATCGGCAGCGGCGGCAGTGCAGAGAACGGTCGTGATGGTAACGGTGAGCGCCAGCAGCGCCTGTCGGGTCTGTTTGCGAATAGAATACATGATGATCTCCTCTCAGGCTTTGATCCAGGGGTTGCCGACCGGCAGAATGCTGCGACCATAGACGTCAGCAAAAATAACATGCGCCATCATATACCAGGCAGCCAGTGCCGTAGCCATCAGTTCATAGCCCGCTACGACGGTGAGTTGTGGATAGCCGAAGTGAGCCAGATCCAGCAGGATAAAACCGATCAGCAGCAGTGTGAAAGTGGTGGCCATCGCGCCGTGAATACGCAAGGCACCAATCCACAGAATGGCGGTGAACAGCGTCCAGGCTACCAGAAACCAGCCAATATCGGTTTTACTGGAGACGTAGATGTTGAACTGGTTACCGATCAGCAGTAGCGCCAGTGAGATCCAGAACGCGCCATAGGCGGTAAAGGCGCAATAGCCAAAGTTGTTGCCGGTCGATTTTTCCTGAAAGCCGGCGATCATCTGCGCCAGGCCGCCAAAGATCAGCCCCAGCCAGATCACCGGACCGATCCCCATCCAGCCAACATTGTGAAACTGCAGCACCATTGTTGTCAGTCCAAAGCCCCCCAGCCCGACGACAGCTGGGTTTCCCTGCTTCTGTTGTTCCATCAGTTCTCTCTCCTTTATCCATTAATTTTGTATGGTTATTGTGCGACCATCTTATGGACTATCCCCGGCAGAGCAATGATACCTATGGCTAGCATTCTGCATTCCATTGATATCTGTCATGTTTGGCGCGGGCTAACCTGAAACAGAGCGCTGTATCAGCAGCCTGACAGGTTATCCGGGCGTGTTGTAAACAGGACAGTGAACGACATTTTTTCTGTTATATTTCGCAGAATTGTCAGCAAGCTAACAAAATAAAAATAAGATAATCCTTTATTTTCAGTTAGTTAAAGAATGGCATTTCTTATGCAGTACGCTATGTAGTGATACCTAATAACGGTTGTTATCTGCCGCTGCCGGATTTGTCCGGTACCGTTGCTCTGGCGATTAGCGGGCCAGATGGGGCAGCGACAGACCACCGTTAGGACAGGGGGAATAAGGCTTGGTTTGTGTTTATCGCGAGAAGCGCTATATAGTTATACCTAATAGCGCTTTTGGGCGATATCATGCCAGGCCCACCGGCTTTCAGACGGTGGTGGTTGAGGAGATCAGGATGAAGACGCCGACAGGGCAGAAGCAGGACAAGGGGCCATTGATGGATCGTGGCCGTAAATATGACCATCTGGAGTTGTTGGAGCAGATCGATGCCAGTGGCTCGATTACTGCCGCAGCCAGTCTGATGGGGATGAGTTACAAAACCGCCTGGGATGCGGTTGAAGCGATTAACAACCTGGCTGAGGCCCCGCTGGTTGAACGGCGGGTGGGTGGACGCAATGGTGGTGGTGCGGTGCTGACCGTCAATGGCCGCCGGCTGGTGTCGGCGTACCGTCGTCTCGATAAAGAACGGCAGCAGGTTTTGAATCAGCTTAATCAGGTGATGGAAGACTTTGAGGCCTACTACAAAATTATCAGGAAGTACGATTTGAAAACCAGCGCACGGAATCAGTTTTCAGGCAGAGTCAAAGCGATTAAACAGGGCGGGGTTAATGCTGAGGTGGTGCTGGATATCGGGGGCGGTGATGAGATAGTTGCTAACATCACCTGCGACAGTGTCGAACATCTGGAGCTGAAAGTGGGCGATGAAGCTTACGCCATGATCAAGTCATCCTGGGTGATTCTGACCAGTAATAACAACCTAAAAACCAGCTCCCGCAATAAACTTACCGGCAAGGTGGTTCGCTGCCATGAGGGGGCGGTTAATGCTGAGGTGATTGTTGAGCTGCCGGGGGGGAAAACCCTTACCTCGATTATTACCAATGAAAGCGTGACCGATATGGGGTTGAAAGTCGGTAGCGAGGTGACCGCGCTGATTAAATCGTCCAACGTCATCCTGGCCGTAGCCTGCTAACCGACTGAGTAAAAGGATTTAAATGATGAAACAGATATTACGTTTGATTACTGGCTGTGCTTTGCTGTTTGGTTTAGCGGTTGCCCGGGCGGAAACAGTTCAGGTCGCCACGGCGGCCAACTTTACCGCTCCTATGAAGGAGATCGCCGCAGAGTTTGAGCAGCAGACCGGCCACAGGGTGGTGCTCACCTTTGCGTCATCGGGTAAGTTTTTCGCTCAGATTCAGAACGGTGCTCCTTTTGATCTGTTTCTCTCGGCCGATGCCAGCAAGCCCCAAAAGCTTGAGGAACAGGGCTGGAGTGTCCCGGGCAGCCGCTTCACCTATGCTCAGGGATCGCTGATATTGTGGTCTTCACAGGCCGGCTTTGTGGCAGACGACAGCCCGGATATTCTCAGGTCAGACAGCGTTAAGCACTTGTCGCTGGCTAACCCGAAACTGGCACCCTATGGTGCCGCGGCAGTGGAAACGCTGCAGAAACTGGGGCTTTTTGAGCGTCTGGCTGGCAAGCTGGTGCAGGGTGAAAACATCGCTCAGGCCTATCAGTATGTGTTTTCCGGTAATGCGCAGATAGGTTTTGTGGCGCTGTCGCAGGTGATGAAAGAGGGTAAGCTGAGTGCCGGGTCGGGCTGGGTCGTGCCTGCTGATCTGTATGCTCCGATTCGTCAGGATGCGGTGCTGCTAAACCGGGGCAAGGATAATATCGCTGCAATTGCACTGCTGGACTTTCTTAAATCAGCGCCTGCTGCGGCGATTATCCGCGCATATGGCTATAAACTTTAACCTGTTCGGGAGCCCCGGCGATGTTCAGTGACGGAAATTGGGCGGCAATCTTACTGACAGTTAAGCTGGCCAGCATCGTGACTCTGCTGCTGCTGATTATCAGCACGCCGATCGCCTGGTGGCTGGCGCACACCCGTAGTCGCCTGAAATCTTTCTTTGAAGCGCTGGTAGCTCTGCCGATTGTGCTGCCGCCTTCGGTGTTAGGTTTTTATCTGCTGTTGCTGATGGGGCCGCAGGGCTTTGTGGGTCAGATTACCCAGGCGCTGGGGATCGGCACCCTGCCCTTTACCTTTGCCGGGCTGGTGGTGGCCTCGGTGTTTTACTCCCTGCCCTTTGTGGTGCAGCCGATTCAGCTGGCGTTTGAAAATATCGGGGAAAACTATCTGGAAGCGGCCGCCACCCTGCGCGCCAGTCCGTTAGACCGTTTCTTCAGCGTCGCTATGCCGCTGGCCCTGCCGGGCTTTCTCACCGGTAGCGTACTGGGGTTTGCCCATACGGTGGGCGAGTTTGGTGTGGTGTTGATGGTGGGTGGTAACATTCCCGGTGTCTCGCGGGTGGTGTCGGTACAGATCTATGATTATGTGGAAGCACTTGAGTATGGTCAGGCCCACTCTCTTGCGATTACGATGCTGCTGTTTTCCTTTGTCACCCTGCTGTTGCTCTATACCTTTAACCCCAACAGAAGAACACGCTGATGTCTGTGTGCGCCGATATTCATGCCCGATTTAAACTTAACTATGCCGGCTTTGCGCTGGATGTGGATCTGAATCTCCCATCGCAGGGGGTGACCGCGCTGTTTGGCCCCTCGGGGTCGGGTAAATCTACTCTGCTGCGCTGTATTGCGGGTCTCGAAAGAGCGGCAGGCTCGCTGACGGTGAAAGGCGAAGTGTGGCAGGATGAAAAACATTTTCTGCCAACCCATCAGCGTCCTATCGGCTATGTGTTTCAGGAAGCCAATCTGTTTCCTCACCTGAGTGTTCAAGCCAATCTCAATTATGGTTTCAAACGTCAGCCGCACCGGCATGATGGTTTCTCGCTGGATGAGATCGTTGATCTGCTGGGGATCGCGCATCTGCTGGATCGAAAGCCTGAGCGGCTTTCCGGAGGGGAGAAGCAGCGGGTTGCTATCGCCCGGGCGCTGGCGGTAAATCCCCGCCTGTTGCTGATGGATGAGCCACTGGCCGCGCTGGATCTGGCCCGTAAACGGGAGATACTGCCGTTTCTGGAAAAGCTGCATGAAGCGCTGGAGATGCCGGTGATCTATGTGACCCATGCCCCCAACGAGGTGGCCCGACTGGCGGACCACCTGGTGGTGCTGAATCAGGGACAGCTGCAGTCTGCTGGCCCACTTAATGAAACCTTCTCCCATGTGGAGCTACCACAACAGGCCAGTGATGCGGGCAGCGCGATTATCGAAGCGCAAATTACCGAACTCCAGCCACAGTGGCATCTGGCGCTGGCCAGTTTTGAGGGGGGCGAGCTCTGGATTCGCGATCTTAGTTTTAATGTCGGCCAGAAGGTGCGCTTTCAGGTGATGGCCCGGGATGTCAGCCTGGCACTGACGGCGGATCACAGCAGTAGTATCGCTAACGTGCTGCCAGCGGTGGTGGATCAGATCAGTGATGGTGACCATCCCGGTATCGCCATGGTGCGCCTGAAAATTGGCAGAAACTATATTCTCAGCCGCTTAACCCAGCGATCACTGCATAGCCTCGGGCTGAATGTGGGGGACAGCGTCTGGGCGCAGATTAAATCGGCAGCCATTGTTGAGTAACCCTCTTATCAGGGGCCTATCGTCCTCGGTTGAAAATCGGGAACTGCCCCTCCTGCTATCCGCAAACGGACGGGTTTATGAAAAGTTATCGCTGATTTAGCCCAGCAATTAAGGTAGCTTTGTTGAATGTAAGTACTCACTCCATAATTCTGTTAGCTGCCGATACTGTTGATTCAACAGCGTTCTATCTGTTGACGCAAACGATCAAATAGCGCATCATCGCAGCCATGAACCGATTCGCAACTGACAGCCGCAGCATTATTACCATCATTTCCGAGGAACTGGTGGGTTAGCGCATGTCTTAGCAAAACATAAAAAAACCCGCCCTACCGGCGGGTTTTTTTATTTCTGAAATCCGCCGCCGGGGTCTGGGTAACCGATTATTCAATCATGATTGAGATCTGGAGATCCCTGATGAACAACGCTGTTTTTACAGACAACACCACAGAGAGCTGTGATTACTACCCTGCCCTTGATGAGATCCTGACCGCGGCGCAACGCCTTAAGTCGGTGGTCACCCGTACCCCGCTGGTGCGGAGCGAAAATCTGAGCGAACGCTACGGTGCCGAGATCTATCTAAAACGGGAAGATCAACAGCTGGTCCGCTCCTATAAGATTCGCGGGGCCTATAACAAAATTGTTAGCCTGACGCCGGCACAGCAGGCACAGGGAATCGTTTGTGCCAGTGCCGGAAATCATGCTCAGGGGGTGGCCTACGCCTGCGCCCTGTTGGGGTTAAAGGCGACGATCTTCATGCCGGCACCCACGCCGGGACAGAAAGTTGAGCAGGTGCGCAAATATGGTAAAGCGCTGGTGGATGTCCGTTTAGTCGGTGACACCTTTGATGATGCCTTTCAACAGGCGATGTTGTTCTGTCATGCGGAACAGGCCACGTTTGTGCATCCCTTTGATGACCCTAAAGTGATCGAGGGCCAGGCATCTGTCGGGGTTGAGATTCTCAATCAACTGGCTGCAGTCGATGCTCAGGTTGATATGTTGCTGATGCCGGTCGGTGGAGGCGGACTGGCTTCAGGGGTGTCATCCTACTTCCGCGAGAGCTCCCCCCAGACCCGCCTGATCGGTGTTGAACCCGAGGGAGCCGCATCGATGAGTGGTTCATTAGCGGCGGGCAGTAATGAAACGCTGACTCAGATCGATAACTTTGTTGATGGTGCGGCGGTTAAACGGGTGGGTGAACGAACCTTTGAGATCTGCCGGCAGAATCTTGAACGGGTGATTACTGTGCCTGAGGGACAGGTCTGCTCCACCATGATGCAGTTATACAATCAGGAGGCGATTGTGGTTGAGCCCGCCGGAGCATTATCGATTGCGGCACTGAACAGTGTTCAGGACGAGATTCGCGGTAAAACCGTGGTCTGCGTAGTCAGTGGTGGCAACAACGATATTTTACGGACTGAAGAGATCAAAGAGCGGGCGATGCTGTTTGAGGGGCTGAAGCACTATTTTATCGTTAACTTTCCTCAGCGCGCCGGAGCCCTGCGTGAGTTTCTTGCCGAGGTACTGGGCCCTCGTGATGATATCTCCCGCTTCGAGTATTCGAAAAAGAATAACTGCGACCGCGGGCCCGCGCTGATCGGTATTGAGTTGTCCTGCAAAGAGGATCTGCAGCCGCTGCTGGCCCGAATGAGGGAGAAGCAGATCCGCTTTGAATATCTTAATGATCGGCAGGATCTGTTCCGTTTTATGGTTTGAGCGGGTCTGCTGTACCGCTCTCCTCCATCAACAAAGTGGTATATGTGATGCTTGTCAGCCGTGGCTGAGTGATTGAAGATAAAACAAACGGTTTTCGGTGATTTGGACAGGCAGAGCAGATGGAAGCGTTCTATCGGCAGTTAACAGGTTTCACAGACATAGCACAGATTGCGGATGGGCGTTTTTATCGGCCGGTACCGGATGACTGGTATGTATCGGTTGTCGATGTGCGTGGCTCCACCGAAGCGATTGAACGGGGTAACTACCGGAATGTTAACTTTATCGGCGCGGCGGCAATTACTGCCCAGCTGAATCTGGTGAACCCGGGGCTGCCGTTTATTTTTGGCGGTGACGGCGCCACGGTTCTGGTTACTGAAGCGATGCGTAATAACACCCTGAATGTGCTGCAGTCGCTGAGTTATCACGCCAGAGAGAGCTTTGCTCTGGAGCTTCATGCGGGGCTGGTGCCGGTTTCAACTTTGCGGGCGATGGGCAAAGAGCTGCAGATTGCCAAATATCTTTCCGGTGAGTTTGTTAACCAGGCGATGTTTAAAGGCGGTGGTATGACTCTGGCTGAGACACTGGTAAAAAACAGTGCAGAGTTTCGCTGTGAACCTCGTCCGGTGTTCAGCAAAACAGAGATCTTCAGCGGACTCACCTGTCGCTGGCAGCCCGTGCCTTCTGGCAACGGCGTGACGCTTTCGATATTGATTCAGCCCCGGGATGAGAATGATGCAACAGTGCTCCCCCGGGTGATTGCCAGGATAGAGCATCTGCTGGGCGGCTCTTTTGCCAGCGCGAATCCGATACGTATGGATAACGCTCGCTATCACTCGTTTCTGCATAACCTTAAGCGTCAGTTGCAGGCTTCCGATATCCGCTGTAACCGGGTATTTTTTCGCACCCTCTATGAGCTGATGATGACCGTGCCGCTGTTCAATCTTAAAGGCTTCAGATGGATACCGGGGATGCAGAGCTATGTTGATCGGGTGCCCCTGCACTGTGACTTTAAAAAATATGATGACACTCTGCGCATGGTGCTGGACTGCTCCCCTTCCGGCTATCGGGCTATAGAGGAATATCTGCAATCAGAACAGCGGTTGGGGCGGATATGTTTTGGTATCCATGTGTCGGATGCCGCGCAGATGACCTGCTATGTGGAGAGCATGAGTGATGGTGGCCATCTGCACTTTGTCGATGGAACTGATGGGGGCTATGCACTGGCGGCGAAGCAGCTGAAACAAGCCCTCAGTGATTCTGAAACGCAATCTGCCTGAGGGGTTAAAATCCTTTATGATTGTTTTTCTCAACACCGCGCGACTCAGCATCTGTTCGCGGGGGAAGCACGACCACCTTGCCGCGAGACCGCGCTGTTGGATCCGGTGATGCTTCTGTTACCACAAGGCTGTTGGGCACCTCTGTGGTGTAGTTTAACGTCTGCCTCAGGCGCCAAAGTTCATCGTGCATCATTTGCGAGATTTTGATACAGGCTGCAAGCGGTGTTTTAGAGCGGTACCTGATGGCATCGATCCGGAACTGCAGTTGCCGTAAGCGGACTCTCTCTTCAGGTTTTGCCCGGCTGATCAGTTTGTTTATCTGCCAGCGTAAATAACGCTCCAGTACCTGGGGTTTGATCTGTGCCAGCTCGCTCAGATGATCAAAATCCAGTGGCTTATATGGATGCTGCATACTTTACCCATACTTCGTTGTAAATGCGTCTGACTATAGTATGGCAGTAATGCAAGGTGACTGTGCGGTACTCTTTTTCAAGTTCATATTTTTCAAGTTCATCTTTTCAGGTTCATAGCTTCCAGATTGATCCGTTTCCAGATTGATCGTTTTGCAGATAATGATTTGAAGATTAGAGGAGCTTATTGCTTAATGCTGGCTGGAGTACTGCCCTGCTCTGTTGAATCTGGCATTGCCCGGTTTCGGCTGCTAACTTTAAGGCACAGTCTTGTGAAACGAAGGGATGCGTCAGGGGTATTTTCAGACGTAGCAGAGATTGTTTTTATTTATCTATTATAGAGAGCTCTTCAGTGAAGAAGACAAAAGCTGTGGTAATCATACTGAGTGATGAAACACATTTGCATGATGATGTTGCGCACTTTTTGCAGGCAAAGGGCCATGAGGTTGTGGTGGAGCCCGACCATTTTGGCGATTCATTAGCCCGGGAAGGCTGCAAAATTATTCTGATTGCCTATCAGAACCTGCTTGAGGGCATCGAGCGTTATAGCCAACTGGTGGCCGACTTTGGCCTCGACCGCAACCCGCATTATTCAATTGTGCTGAGTATCAGCAAGGATGTTGGTAAAGCATGTGAGCTGTGTATAAACCAGACCGTTGATAACTATTTTATTGTTAAGCCGCTTTACGATATGCACCGTTTAGCATTGCTGGTAAAACAGGCATTTGACGCCGTTGCGCATTCAGAACAGCAGTTGGCATTGACCTATATTGGTGAAGAGCTGCTGGAACATAAAAAAGCGCTCGACAGTTTTATTATCGATAATGTCGATAAAGGGGTTGAGTGCCAGACCGATACTGTCGACGCTTTTTCTGCCGCTCTGAATGAGCTGGCTAACCTGATTGCCGGGCACTCAGGCCGGAATCTGATTCTTGATCATCAAAAGATAGCGGAACAGACCCGGGAGTTGAGTGACCGTAAACTTGAGCAGATTTCAGCCTGGGCCAAAACAGTTAAAGAGGAGTATAACGAGCTGAGCCGGTTGCAGATTCCCACTGTATCCGGAAACCAGAAAAATATTGCCCTGATCAACGGTGATGCTGAGTACTCGGCATCTGTTAAACAGATTCTCACTGACACGGGTTTTAATCCGATGCTGTTTGAGAGCGCTAAAGAGGCGCTGCCAGCCATGATCTGTCAGAGACCCGATCTGGTGTTGCTTGATTATGAGACGTCTGGGCTGGATGTCCTGAAAGTGCTGGCGTATATGCAGAAGTTCAATCAACTGACGGATATCCCGGTGATACTGCTGACCGCACACAGGGATAAGGAGATTCTGACTCGCTGTCTCAAAGCCGGCGCCCGGGACTTTATTGTTAAGCCTGCCGACCGTGACACCTTCCGCGAAAAAATCAGTAAGCTGTTATCTGATATGACAGCGCCTGTCTCCTGATGCGCGGCGAATAATGATGGTCTCTATGCTCTTAAAACCAGCAGTGCTTAAAACCAGTGTTTTCGTTTAAACAGCCACAACTGTGCGGCGACCGTTGCTGTCATCAATGCGCTGACTATCCAGAATGCCCAGGGATTATCCGTTCCCGGCACGCCGCCAACATTGATACCGAGAAGTCCGGTAAAAAAGCCCAGAGGAAGGAAGACCGCGGCGACAATTGATAGCAGGTACATCCGGTTGTTCATCTGCTCAGCGAGTCTGTTAGCCAACTCCTCCTGAGCAACGGTTGCCCGGTCTCGGGTGGTATCCAGATCTTCAATATAACGGATCAGCGTATCGGTTACCTCCCGCAGTTCTTGCCGGTGTCCTTCAGTAAACCATGAAACCCGCATCTGGTTAAGCTGCAGCATTGCATCCCGCTGAGGAGAAAGATAACGTCGCAGAGATATCACTGTCCGACGAACTTCTGAGATCTGATTTCGCAGCTCATAGCGGCTGGTCGCGATCAGTTCCTCTTCAATACCATCGACGATATCTTCTGTCGCGTTAACGGTGTCGTACATTCTGATCATCAGTGCTGACGATAGCATGACCAGAAAATCCCCGGCACTGTCGGGGCCGGTGCCGGCTTCTATTGCGTCGACCAGATCCTTAGCCGACAACATTTTACGTCTGCGGGTAGTGATTATGCGCTTTCCATCGATCCAGATACGGATACCGACCATATCTTCGGGATCAGAATCAGGACTTAGATTCACTCCCCGCAGGGCTATCAAAAGGCCTTCATTAACCTGGGTCGCACGGGGACGGCTCTCCCCTGTCAGGAGTGCATCAATAACGACGCCGCTCAGACCACTCTTATGGGTAATCCAGTCACGAGCTTCACTATCGGTGTAATCAAAATGAAGCCAGACCAGTTCCGCATCCGGACATCCTGTTTCAATATCACTGCCGCTTAGTGCTTTTCCACCACCCTGGCCATCCAGCTCATAGCCATAGATTAATCCAGAACATCCCATATGATCAGACTCTCAGGTTCACTATCGATTTGGCCACTGTGGCCGACTCAAGAATAGCATTGAGAAAGTGACATATGCGAGAGAATCGCGCGATCAGTATTAACCTGTGCCGGCTTAAGCGCAGGCAAACGAGTATTGATCAGCGACGCTGCACTCTCCCGCCAGCGGTGTGGTGATCAGTTGCCTGATACGTTCCGCATCATATCCAAGACCGATCAGGTGGTGAAGTTTGGCGAAGCTGGCTTCCAGTGTCAGATCCGCCCCCGGAACCACACCCAGCCGGTTCAGAGTTGCACCGGTTGCATAGGCGCCCTGATAAACACTGCCCTGATAGCACTGGGACAGATTCACGACCACTATCCCTCTGCCTGCTGCCTTTTCCAGCGACGCGATCAGGGCCTGGTTTTTGTCCGGAGGATTACCTACGCCATAGGACTGCAGAATCAGTGCTCTGACCTCTTCAGTATCTATCAGACTGTCAATGATTCTGGCTGGAATACCTGGATAGGTTTGCACCATGACAACCGCATCAGGCTGGTATACCGGTAGCTCAAACTCAGGCTTTTCAGGTGGAAGTATGAGCTCCTGCCTTAGCCCGATGTTAATGCCAACCTCCCCCAGCCAGGGGAAGTTGGGTGAATCAAAAGCATCGAACCCAGTACTTTTGGTTTTCTTACTGCGGTTGCCCCGCAACAGACGACCATTAAAGTAGACACAGACCTCTGGGATTTTGTAGTTCCCTGCCAGCATCATACTGGTCACCAGATTATCCAGGGCATCATTGCGCAATTCAGACAGCGGTACCTGCGAGCCTGTGACAATAACGGGCTTATCCATTCCCTGCAGAATGAATGATAATGCCGATGCAGTGTATGCCATCGTATCGGTACCATGCAGAACGATGAAACCGTCATATTCATTCCAGTTATCGAGTAGCGTCTGGCCGATTTTGCTCCAGTCATCGGTTGTCAGATTGGCGCTATCGATCAGTTGCTCAAACCCTAGTAACTGATAGTCAGGAAGCTGATCAGCCGGTCGTGTGTCCAGTTGAGCCTTCAGCAGTGCTTCAAATCCGTCATCCGGAACATAGCCCTGCGCTGACGACGTCATGCCGATAGTGCCGCCGGTGTATAGAATCAGGATTTGTCGTTTCATCAGCTACGTGTCTCCCGTTCATATGATTGCGGTGCCAGCATCGATTTTGGGCTGAGCAGTTGTTCCAGCTCTGTTTCGCTTAACAGCTTTTCTGACAGTACCAGTTCCCGAACCGTGCTCCCGGAGTTTAATGCGATCTGAGCGATCCGTGAGGCGTTGCTATAACCGATATGAGGTACCAGCGCAGTGATACAGCCGATACTGCGATCTACCAGTTCAGCACAACGCTCACGGTCAGCTTCAATGCCTTTTATGCATCGTGTTTCAAACATTGAACAGGCGGAGCCCAGCATCTTCATCGAGTTAAGCAGGTTATAGATTATCAGCGGTTCCATCGCATTAAGCTGCAACTGCCCCGCTTCTGCAGCCATGGTCACGGCCAGGTCGCTGGCGATAACCTGATAAGCGGTCTGATTAACGGCCTCTGGAATGACCGGGTTTACTTTGCCTGGCATGATTGATGATCCGGGTTGCATCGGCGGAAGTCTGATCTCGCCGAAACCGGTGCGGGGGCCGCTGGACAGCAGTCGAAGGTCGTTGGCTATCTTGCTCAGTTTGATAGCAAAGCGGCGCAAAACCCCTGAGAACAGCACAAAGGCGCCCATATCTGAGGTTGCTTCGACCAGATTGGTTGCAGGCACCATCGGCTTGCCGGAGATCTCAGCCAGATAGCTGACGGCCAGTGCCGCATAGCGGGGATGGGTGTTGATGCCGGTACCGATAGCGGTGCCACCAAGGTTAATCTCGCACAGCAGCTTACTGGCGTCACCGAGACGATCAATATCTTCGCTCAGGGTGACCGCAAAGGCTTCAAACTCCTGCCCCAGTGTCATCGGAACCGCATCCTGCATCTGGGTACGGCCCATCTTGACCACATCGGAGAACTCCTGCCCTTTTGCTCTGAGGGCAACGATTAGACTTCTGATGGTCTCGATCAGTGGATCCGCCGCCAGCTGAATCGCCAGACAGGCCGCAGAGGGATAGGCGTCATTGGTCGACTGAGAGCGGTTCACATCATCGTTGGGGTGCAGGTATTGGTACTGCCCTTTCGGGTGCCCCAGTTTTTCCAGTGCCAGATTGGCAATGACCTCGTTGGCATTCATGTTGGTTGAGGTACCTGCTCCGCCCTGGATCAGATCGACCACAAACTGATCATGCAGATGACCATCGCGGATCTCTTCACAGGCGGCAATAATCGCCTCGGACTTAAGCGAATCAAGACTGCCCAGATCCGTATTGGCTTTTGCCGCTGCCATTTTTACCATTGCCAGTGCTTCAACCAGCTGCGGAAAATGGCTGATGGGTACGCCGGTAATCGCGAAGTTATCAATGGCGCGTTGTGTCTGAATGCCATACCAGGCATCCGCAGGAATTTCCATATCGCCCAGCAGATCATGCTCGAGACGTGTGTTCATGTGTTAGATTTCCATCAGTGATTGGGCATCTCGCCCGTTACCATTTGCTTATGAGTGTCCGTCGCTAACAGCCGTTAGCGACGGTTGTTGTGTATCAGGAGGTCGCCTTGACCGTGTTATTGGCCGCCGACAGATCGGTAGCGTCCTGTTGCGCAGGTTGCTGATCCCAGACGGCCGGATCAATATTCAGATCGCTGAATTTACTGGCATCGAATACCGGCGTTTCGATACCCTCTTTGCGTTGTTGTTCGTAGTCACGCATCACCCGCAGACCGGTCTTAAACAGTAGTGCCAGTGCCAGCAGGTTTGCCAGTGCCAGGAAGCCCATGGTGATATCGGCAAAAGCAAAGACTGTACCCAGGTCCATAATGGCACCCCAGCAGCACAGGCAGATGATCATGACCCGGAAGGCATTGAACAGATTCTGGTTCTCTTCACTGAAGAAGTTGAGGCTGTTTTCGCCCAGGTAATAGTTGTACAAAATGGTGCTGAAACCGAACAGCAACAGCGCAATACTGACGAACATCCGGCCCCATTCGCCGACGTGATCGGCCAGTGCGGATTGAGTCAGTGCAACGCCGCCCTGGCTGGCAATGGTGGCAGGATCATAGATGCCGCTCAGCAGGATGATGAATGCGGTGCAGGAGCACAGAATCAGGGTGTCGATAAATACTGAGAAGGCTTGCACGATGCCCTGATTCGCCGGGTGTGGGACATAGGCAACCGCAGCAACGTTAGGCGCGCTGCCGAG
Organism: Amphritea atlantica; assembly: GCF_900111095.1. Lineage (GTDB taxonomy): Bacteria > Pseudomonadota > Gammaproteobacteria > Pseudomonadales > Balneatricaceae > Amphritea > Amphritea atlantica. The sequence continues at coordinate 125,978 of NZ_FOGB01000002.1, forward strand.
CCCCGCTTCGTTGGAGAACAGGCCCCGTTTGACACCCATCAGAATGGCCGCGCCGATACCGCCACCAATCGCCGGGTTCAGGCCAAACGCGCTTTTGACAATCAGTACGATAACGTCAGGGATGCGCTCGATGTTCAGTCCCAGTACGACCAGCGTAATGCCGAGGTAGCCCAGCGCCATGACCGGAACCAGTACTTCAGACACTTTGGCGATACGCTTTACACCGCCAAAGATGATCAGGCCGACAATCAGTGCCAGTGCAATGCCGGTGTAGTAGGTTGGAATACCAAAGGCATCCTCAAAGGAGGTCGCCACCGAGTAAGACTGCATCGCGGTAAAGCCAAAGCCGAATGTGACCAGCAGTAATACTGAATAGAGCGCCGCCAGCCATTGCCACTTTTTTCCCAGACCGCGACGGATGTAGTAGGCGGGGCCGCCACGATAAGTGCCATCCGGTTCTGCATTTTTGAAGGTTTGTGCCAGCGTACATTCGAAATAACTGGTCGCCATACCCATCAGGCCGATGACCCACATCCAGAAGATGGCTCCCGGTCCTCCCAGTGTAATAGCAACGGCAACACCGGCTATATTACCGCCCCCTACTCGTCCGGCAACGGAAAGTAACAGCGCCTGAAACGAACTCAGGTGGCCCTGCTGTTCGTGCCTGAACAGCTGTTTGCCGCTAAGAATTTTGAACATCTGGCCAAAGAAGCGGAACTGTACAAACCGCGATGCAATCGTGAACCAGAGACCCAGAGTGATAAGTACACCAATCAGGACTTTTCCCCAGAGCAGGTCGTTGAGAAACTCCAACATAAGACAGTCTCCATTTGCGGTAACGGGTCGCTATTATTGTTGTGGTGGAAACGAATATTTAATCAGCTTCAGGGAGCGCAGAACATTTGATGCTTTAGTGCACATTGGTGCCGGATAGCGCACTAAGTGCGCTAATGTGCGCCATCAATTGCTTTGCATCCGGCACAGCTTCCCCTTTAGAATGAAGCTCCCGGGCGTTGTTAAGTGGAGCAGGATCTGCATGCATCAGGACTTTGCCAGTAATCTCAGGCTGCTCTGCAGCTATTACAAATCGATAGCGGAAGTGTGCCGGCGGCTCGATATTAACCGACCTCAGTTTAACCGTTACCTCAGTGGCCGATACAAACCCTCTGCTCATACGCTGCTGCGCTTTTGTGATTTCTTTGGTGTTGAAGAGCACGAGATTCTCATGCCTCATGAGCAGTTTGAGCGTCTGATCAAAGTACGTCCCCGCCCTCAGGTTGCTGAGGCGTCTGAACCGCCTGAGTCAGAACATCTGGATCGGCTGCAACGTGGAGCGGCCAGCCTGGACAAATACCTGGGGTACTACTTTGAATACTATCAGTCGATGGCCTATCCCGGCCGGATTCTGAGAACGCTGATCTGTATTGAGCGGCGCGACGATCGGGTCTGCTATCAACGCACCGAGCGCCTGCGTGAGCGTCCTGGTGACAAGGTCTTTCATGGGGTTTATCTCGGTATCGCCAGTTTTCTGACCGACCGTATTTTTATGGTGGATTATGAATCACTCACGGGTAATGGTCTGACCCAGACCATTTTGTTTCCTTCCTTTAAGAACCGGGTCTCCCGATTGAGTGGACTTAAACTTGGCGTATCGGGGAGTGGTGAGCGGATGCCCTGCTGTGCCCGGGTTGTATATGAGTATCTGGGAGGGTCAGTTGATAAGCAGCGAGCGTTGTCCCTCTGCGGATTATATGCGCAGGATTCTGATGAGATAGAGCCGTCGATCAAGGCGATGATCCGTAACGAGATGGGGAGTGATGACTGGCACTTTCGGGCACTGTATATCTGACCGTTGGGCAGTCGCTCTGTTTGTGAACCTGCAAACGCTGGATAAGCCAGGCGCTGCTTATCAGGATAGTTCAGGCGTTGTTACTCAGGCTCTATCAGCCCTTTCTTAACCAGCGTGGCGTGAATTTTCAGTGCGCTTTTCTTCAGCCGATTAAGCTCCCCAAAGCTGGGGATATGCCCTGCGCCTATCTCGGCCTCCTTCTCCTCCAATTGCATATCAAGATAATCCAGCAGCTTTTTCGAACACCCTGTGCAGGGACCGTTGCACAGTTTTTCTATCGGTGTGTCGAATGGAATAGCGTCTCTGATATCTGCAATAAGGTTACGCATCGCTGTTTGAGTGTTCGGTTTAGTGGTCATGCTTTGAGTGTTTCACGTGGAACCTTTGCTTAGTCGTCCCGGTGTTGGTGGTAGATAATATGCGCGGCAGCCGCATCAAGGTCATCGACAATAACGGTGTCCTCGGGTAATCCTCCTTTGGCTAATGTCCGCTCCCCCTTCCCTGTTTTAACAAGTATAGGTGGGCAGCCAGCGGCAACGGCTGCTTCAAGATCGCGAAGAGAGTCACCGACGGAAAATACTTTGCCAGGATCGATGTCGGGGTAGCAGCTTAAAATATGCTGATAGAGGCCGGGTTGGGGTTTGCGGCAATAACAATTGTCCTCGGGTAAGTGGGGGCAGAACTCGATCTTCTCGATCCGCCCGCCCTGCTCTTCAACGAGTTGAACCATTTTGTGGTGCATCGCATGGAGTTCAGAAATATCGAAATAGCCCCGGGCCAGCCCCGACTGATTGGTGGCAACGCAGACGTCGAAACCTGCTTTTGTCAGGCGGGCGATCGCTTCAAGGCTGCCAGGGAGTGGCTGCCACTCATCGACTGTTTTGATGTAATCGTCGGAGTCGTAGTTGATTACGCCGTCCCGATCAAGGATGACTAGTTTCATCATGGTGCCTACCGCTGTATAGATATGTGCGATTAATGATGCTGCAGCAATAAAAATGCCGGTGAATAACCGGCATTTTTTAAACCCTGTTATGCTGCAATCTTAGCTGAGCGCAGAGATATCTGCCACGCCCAGGAACAGGTTGCGCAGCTGATTGAGCAGTGCCAGCCGGTTGTTCCGGATGGCCTCATCGTCAGCCATTACCATTACTTCGTCAAAGAACTTATCGACTACCGGGCGCAGTTCGGCCAGTTGTTCAAGCACGGCTTTGAAGTCACCCTGAGCGATCAGCGGTTTCAGCTGGTTCTCTTTTTCAGCGACGGCAGTTGCCAGTGCTTTTTCCGCATCCTCTTGTAGCAGTGCTTCTGATGCTTTTGATAGTCCGTCATAATTATTCTTTGTGAGAATATTAAGTACCCGTTTGTTTGCCGCAGCTAGTGATTTGGCTTCGTTCAGAGTCATGAAATGACTAACAGCTTTTACTTTGCGATCAAAGACCAAGGGTTTGGTTTCCATCTCTCCTGGTTTGGTTTCGACAGCAAGGTAAGCTTCAATTGCAATGCCTTGATCTTGATACAAAGCGCGCAAGCGGGACATTATGAATTCATGCACTTCATGATTAACTTTAAACCCTTCAGCTCTCAAGTTACTGTGCTGCTCTGTAGCAAATGCAATTAGTGATATAAGGTCTAAATCAAGTTCTCGCTCAATGATTATTCTTAGTACACCCAGCGATGCGCGGCGCAGTGCAAATGGGTCTTTTGAGCCGGTTGGTGGCTGATTGATACCAAACAGACCGGTCAGTGTGTCCAGTCGGTCTGCCAGCGCAACGGCGATACCGGGTTCGCTTTGTGGCAGTTCATCGCCGGCGAAACGGGGCATATATTGTTCGTTCTGCGCCTGGGCGACCCCTTCGTCCTCGCCGTCATGGATGGCGTAGTGATATCCCATCAGTCCCTGCAGGTCGGTAAACTCGTAAACCATATCGGTCATCAGGTCGGTCTTGGCGAGCATTGCTGCACGCTCTGCCTTATCCTGATCCTGTCCCAGTTGGGCAGCGATATGCTTAGCCAGTGCGGCGACGCGCACGGCTTTATCATGCAGGGTTCCCAGCTCTTGCTGGAAGACGATAGATTTCAGGTCTTCGATGCGTGACTCGAGGGTGCGTTTCTTATCGGTTTCAAAGAAGAACGCGGCATCCGCCAGGCGTGGACGGATAACCTTTTCGTTACCGGCAATCACCTGCGCCGGATCGGTGGATTCGATATTGGCGATGGTGATAAAGAATGGCACCAGCTGGCCATTACTGTCGGTGACATGGAAATATTTCTGATGCTCTTTCATCGATGAGATCAGTGCCTGGGATGGGACTTCCAGGAAACGGTCGTCGAAGCGTCCGGTCAGGGCAACGGGCCATTCGTTGAGTGCGGTGACTTCATCCAGCAGGTCATCATCGATCTGAGCGATACCATTGATGGCCGCCCCTTCCGCTTCAACCTGGGCGCGAATTTTTTCCCGCCGCTCATCAAAGTCGGCAATTACGTAGCCGACACTTTCCAGGTTTTCCAGGTACTCGTTGGCCTGATTCAGGGTGATGGCGTGGTTGTAGTGGAAGCGATGTCCGCGGGTGTCGCGGCCAGCTTTGAGTCCGAGAATTTCGCACTCAATCACTTCGTCTCCCATCAGCATAACCACCCATTTAACCGGGCGAACAAACTCAGTGCGTGATGCTCCCCAGCGCATCCGCTTAGGAATCGGCAGTTTGCTGAGTGCGTTTTCAATAATAGCTGGCAGCTCGCCAGTGATCGCTTTGGCGGGCACTGACTGGCTGAAGCTCATCTTGCCGTCAATTTCTTGCAGCTGGTCTGTGGTGGTGCCGCACTTACGAGCGAACCCTTCCAGCGCTTTGGAGGGGTTGCCCTGCTCGTCAAATGCGATCCGCGCCGGTGGTCCCTGCATCATGAATGTGCTGCTGGGGACTTCATCAGCCAGGTTGTTGATCAGCAGAGCAAGGCGGCGAGGTGCGGCATAGGCGTTAACGGTGGTATCGGCAAGCAGTGTTGCGGCTTGTTTACCAAACAGCTCATTGATGCCGGCCATGACTTCGCTTTCGAGTGCCTTGGACAGAGTGCTCAGGGCTTTAGGTGGCAGCTCTTCTGTGCCGAGTTCGAAGAGAAAATCCTGACGGTTCACGGTATCAGTCATCACTTGCTCTCCTCTTCGCAGGCGGCTAAAACTTCGTTGCGGATGCTCTCTTCGGCCAGTGGGAAACCGAGCCCCTTACGGGTGTTGAAATAAGCATGTGCGACCTCCCGGGCCAGGGTGCGGACGCGCAGAATGAATCTCTGACGCTCAGTAACAGAGATCGCGTGGCGGGCATCCAGCAGGTTGAAGGTGTGGGATGCTTTCAATACCTGCTCATAGGCGGGCAGTGGCAGAGGTGTCTCCAGCGCCAGAAGCTTATTGCATTCCGCTTCGTGATGGTCGAAGTTGCGGAACAGCTGAGGGACGTCGGCGTGCTCAAAGTTGTAGGTGGACTGCTCCACTTCATTCTGGTGGAACACGTCGCCGTAGGTTACCGGGCTGCCGTCTGGGTTGTAGGTCCAGATCAGGTCGTAAACGCTCTCAACGTCCTGCAGGTACATGGCGATACGTTCGAGGCCGTAAGTGATCTCTCCGGTGACTGGATAGCACTCAATGCCCCCCGCCTGTTGGAAGTAAGTGAACTGGGTGACCTCCATGCCATTCAGCCATACCTCCCAGCCAAGACCCCATGCGCCCAGGGTGGGTGATTCCCAGTTGTCCTCTACAAAACGTACATCGTGGACATTGAGATCCAGTCCCATGCGTTCAAGTGAGCCCAGATAGAGCTCCTGGAAGTTATCGGGAGAGGGTTTCATCACAACCTGGAACTGGTAGTAGTGTTGCAGGCGGTTGGGGTTCTCGCCATAGCGGCCATCGGTTGGCCGGCGGCTGGGTTGCACGTATGCGGAGTTCCAGTTTTCGGGACCGATTGAACGCAGGAATGTTGCTGGATGGAAGGTGCCTGCGCCCACTTCCATATCCAGTGGTTGCACTATTACACAGCCCTGCTCTGACCAATACTCTTGCAGTGCCAGGATCAGCCCTTGAAAAGTGCTGGCATCCGGTCTCGCTTTATCTGTCACTGAGATCACCATTTCGAATCTGTTTGTACAAAAATAGAGCGAAATTATACACGAATTCCAGGCAGTTAGAGTGCCTGGTTGAAGGATATGGCTGGTTTTTCAGTTCCTTTTAGCGCTATTTAGTAGTCCTGGCACAGGTACCTGAGGATCTCGATCACCTGTTCAGTGTTTTCTGCTACCGCCATTGCGGCAGCGTCGACCTCTTTCAGGGGATGGGTGAGTTCTTTTGCGTGCTCTACTATCAGCGACTTTCCCAGTGCTGTCGCGATGCCTGCATCAAAGGCAGCGTTCCACTGTTTGTATTTTTCGCCAAAGCGGACGATAACGATATCTGCTCTGTTGAGTGCCGTCATATGTCTTATGCTATTCAGCTTGGCAGCTTTATGGTCTTTCCAGAACGGCTTCTCCTCTGCTCCCAGGATGCCTGCTCCACACTCGTCGCTGCTATCATGGTCGGTGTTGGGTGTCAGGATCTCGATGGGCAGGTTGTGTTCTTGAGTGGCGTTTTTGATCTTTTCCCGCCAGTCTGAATGGATCTCACCCGACAGGTATACGGTGTATTTCATCTCGGCCTCTTCGTTATGTTGGTTATATCAGGAGGCTGCATTATATAATCGTTACACTGCCTTTGGCTGTTATTCTAATTTTGCTATATGAAAGGTTCCACGTGAAACATTTGAAAGGCTGGTTGTCCGTGTCGGTTTTATGGTTGCTTGCGTTGTTGCCCCTCAGGCTGGCACAGAGGTTCGGCGCAGGGTTGGGTGCGCGGGCATATAAGAAAAAAGGTAAAAGCTACAATGTCACCCAGATGAATATCGATCTCTGCTTTCCTGAGCTGACTGCTGATCAGAAGAATGGACTGGCAAAAGCAAGCCTGATCGAAACTGGCAAGATGGCCGGTGAGCTGGGTATGAGCTGGCTGTGGCGGTCGGAACGGGTGATGGCTAAGGTGCGCAACGTTCATGGCGAGGAGATCATGGCGGATGCCCTGAGTCAGGGGCGGGGTGTGATTGTGATCGGCCCCCATCTTGGCAACTGGGAGGTGTTGGGGCTCTATCTGAGCACCCGGTATAAGCTGACATCGATGTACCGTCCACCTAAGATTGAGTTGATGGACCGCCTTATTCGTAAGAAACGAGCCCGGCTCGGTGCTCAGCTTGCCCCGGCAAATGTTAAAGGTGTGCGCATGGCGATGAAGGCGCTGAGGGCTGGTGAAGTGTTGGGGATTCTGCCAGATCAGGAGGCCGATAGCGGCAGTGGTATCTTTGTCCCCTTCTTTGGTCAGCCAGCTTATACCATGAAGCTGTTGCCGCAGCTGGCAGCGCAAACGGGCGCAGTGGTGGTCTCGGCTTATGCCCGGCGGTTGCCGGATGCGCAAGGCTTTGAGATCTTTTTTCATAAAGCGCCTGAGCAGATCAATGAGAAGGATCTGCAGTGCTCGGCCACGGCGATGAATGCCGAAGTTGAATATTGTGTGCGGCAGATGCCGGAGCAGTATCAGTGGGAGTATAAGCGCTTTCAGCATCGGCCGGATGGCGGGCGGATGTATTGATCAGGCGGGTCGCGCTGATGCATCTGGCGCCTGTAGAAAGAAAAAGGGCTTGCGCCCTTTTTTCTTTTTTAGCGTTTCCAGAACGAGGGCGTAAAGAGCACCAGCAAGGTGAATACTTCAAGGCGACCCAGCAACATGGCAAAGGTCAGTACCCATTTGGCGGTACTGTTCAGGTCGCCATAATGGGTTTCTACCTCGCCAAGACCCGGACCCAGGTTGTTGAGTGTCGCGCCCACTGCTGACCAGGCTGTTACCTGATCAAGACCGGTGCCCAGCAGAATGATCAGCATCAGAATAAAGACGATCAGATAGACAGAGAAAAAGCCCCAGACCGCTTCCAGAATCCGGTCTGAGATCGGTTCTCTGCCCAGCTTAACCGGGATGACTGCATTGGGGTGGATCAGGCGTTTTATCTCACGATGGCCCTGTTTCAGGATCAGCAGGACACGAATCACCTTCATGCCGCCACCGGTTGACCCCGCGCAGCCGCCGGCAAACGCCGCCACAAAGAGCAGGAATGGCAGCATTACCGGCCATTGGGCAAAGTCTGCTGTGGCGAAGCCGGTGGTCGTGGCGATTGAGACAACTTCAAAAATAGCCTTGCGGATTGATTCGACAGGCGCATAGGTTTCTGTCAGCGTCAGTACTACTGCTGACAGGCTGATGATACTGAAGAGAATTATCAGATAAAATTTGAACTCAGGGTCCTGGAAATAGTGACTGAATGTTCGCTGACGCCAGGCAAAAAAGTGCAGACCGAAATTGATGGCGGAGATTACCATAAAAAAGGTGCAGACCCCTTCGATCAGCGGGCTGTCAAAGTAACCGATGCTGGCATCGTGGGTGGAAAAACCGCCGATAGCGACCGTGGAGAAGCTGTGGCCGATGGCATCGAACGGCGTCATACCCGCAATCCAGTAACCCAGAGCACAGGCAATCGTAAGAGACAGATAGATATACCACAACGCCTTAGCGGTCTCAGTTATACGGGGGGTGAGTTTGCTGTCTTTTACCGGTCCGGGGGTTTCTGCGCGGTAAAGCTGCATGCCGCCGATACCGAGCATTGGCAGAATCGCCACCGCCAGTACGATGATTCCCATACCACCAAGCCACTGCAGCTGCTGGCGGTAGAACAGAATCGACTCTGGCAGAACGTCGATACCGGTCATAACCGTGGCGCCGGTAGTCGTCAGCCCCGACAGGGATTCAAAAACCGCATCAACGAAGGATAGTCCCGGGTCTTTGGATAGCATAAAGGGGATCGCCCCGAACAGCCCCAGCACGACCCAGAATAGCACGGTGATCAGAAAGCCATCCCGGGTTCTGAGATCTTCTCTGACCCGGTAAACCGGCGACCAGATAATAAATCCGGTCAGCAGTGTGATGGTGAAACCCGAAATAAAGGCCATATGGGTGCCGTCATGGTAGCCATATGAGATTGCCAGTGGCGGCAGCATGGTGATGCTGAAAATCATCAGCAGCAGGCCGAGAATCCGGAGTATTACCTTGTAATGCATTAATACTCTCCGATCAGAAGAAGCCCAGGCCTACCTGGAACAGACGCTCCACTTCACTGATTTTCCGTTTATCGACCAGGAACAGGATGACATGGTCGTCATTTTCCACAACGATATCGTCGTGCGCAATCAGCACCTCATCCTTGCGGACAATGGCGCCAATGGTTGTGCCGGCAGGCAGATCGATCTCTTCGATTGTTTTGCCGACCACTTTGGAGGTGCGCTTATCACCATGAGCGACCGCTTCAATAGCCTCGGCTGCGCCGCGACGCAGGGAGTGAACCGCAGCTACGTCGCCGCGGCGAACGTGGGTCAGCAGGCTGCCGATGGTGGTTTGCTGTGGTGAAATGGCGATGTCGATCACCCCGCCCTGCACCAGATCAACATACGCGGGGTTGTTGATCAGTGTCATCACGGTGCGGGCTCCCAGCCGCTTAGCCAGCATCGAAGCCATAATGTTGGCTTCATCATCATTGGTGAGGGCGCAGAAAACATCGGTGTCTTCAATGTTCTCTTCGAGCAGTAGTTCTTTATCCGATGCACTGCCCTGCAGGACGATGGTGTTATCCAGATTTTTTGCCAGGTTGTTGCAGCGGCGGATATCCCGCTCAATGATTTTAACCTGATACTTGCTCTCGATATTCTGTGCCAGTCGGGCGCCGATATTGCCGCCGCCGGCGATGATAACCCGCTTATAGGGACGGTCCAGTCGGCGCAGCTCGCTCATAACGGCGCGGATATCTTTCTTTGCGGCAATGAAGAAAACCTCATCGTCCGCTTCAATGACGGTATCCCCTTTGGGGATGATTGGCCGGTCTTTACGGAAAATGGCCGCTACCCGGGTATCAACAGCGGGCATGTGTGAGCGCAGGTAAGATATCTCCCGGCCTACCAGGGGGCCGCCGTAGTAGGCTTTAACGGCAACCAGCTGGGCAATGCCGTCGGCAAAATCAAGCACCTGCAGCGCTCCGGGGTGCTCGATCAGGCGGCGGATATGCTTGGTTACCAGCTCTTCCGGGCTGATCAGTACGTCGATAGGGATCGATTTATCGGTAAAGATCGCTTTGTCTTTCAGCAGATAGTCGTGCTCGCGCACCCGGGCGATCTTGGTTGGCGTGTTATACAGGCTCTGAGCGATCTGACAGGCGATCATATTGACTTCGTCACTGTTGGTGACGGCGATCAGCATGTCCGCATCACGGGCGCCGGCCTGTTCAAGAATCGATGGATGGGATGCCTTACCTTCCACTGTGCGGATATCGAGGCGATCCTGTAACTCTCTCAGGCGGCCAATATTGGTATCGACAATGGTGATATCGTTGGCTTCACTGGCCAGGTTTTCTGCCAGCGTGCCGCCCACCTGCCCCGCGCCAAGAATAATGATTTTCATATCTAATAACTCTCCGGTCAGCTGGCAGAACAGTCTGCTTCAGTTCTGATCCTTTAGCAATACCGCATAATAAAAGCCATCGTGTCCCTGCGGCTGAGGAAATAGCTGGCGGCCATAGGGTCGCTCAATGCCCCAGTTCGCCTCGATTGGGAGGTGGCATGCATCTGTTTGTGTCTTGAGAAACCGTTCAATGACCCGCTCATTCTCCTGAGGGAACACGGAGCAGGTAGCATAGACCAGCCGGCCGCCGGGTTTCAGCATCTGCCAGCAGTTATCTAATATAGCCAGCTGCAGCTCGGCAAGTGGCTTAATATCTTCATTTTGCCGCAGATGTTTGATGTCCGGGTTGCGCCGTATCACGCCCGCTGCAGAACAGGGGGCGTCTACCAGAATGCGGTCATACTCTGCGCCATCCCACCAGGTACGGGTAGCGGCATCGGCAATGATTACTTCCGCTGAGAGGTTCAGGCGGCTGAGGTTTTCCTCAATTCGATCTGCCCGGTTTGGCTCCAGCTCTATGGCGGTGACATGGCTGAGATCGGGTTGGTGTTCCAGAATATGGCATAGCTTGCCGCCCGGCGCAGCACAGGCGTCCAGTACCCGCTGGCCGGGTTGCAGATCCATTAGTCCGGCGCTTAGCTGTGCTGCTTCGTCCTGAACGCTGGCAAAACCGTAGGCAAACCCAGGGAGCAGGTTGACGTCCACCGGTGAGTCCAGCTGGATCGCTGTTGTTGAATAGGGGGTCGCTGAGGCGGCGATACCGGCATCCCGGAGCTGCTGAAGGTAGTTATCCCGTGAGGTTTTCTGCTGGTTGACCCGCAGCGTCATCGGCGGCTGCTGGCTATTCTGTTCGAGTACCGCCTGCCAGTGGTCCGGCCAGTTGTGTTGCAGTTTGGCGATCATCCACTGTGGGTGGTTGTAGTGAAACTCGGGCTGTTCGCTCAGTTGTTCAAACAGTGATCCCTGCTCTCTTTGCAGATTGCGCAACAGGGCGTTGAGCAGCCCTTTGGCCCACTCTTTATTCAGCTGGCTGGCGGCTTCAACGGTTTCGCTGATCGCGGCATGGGCGGGAACGCGCATCTCCAGCAGTTGGTAAAATCCCAGCAACACCAGGGCGTAAAGATCCTGATCCTGGGGTTTGAACGGTTTTTTCAGAAGCTGATTTGCGAGGCAGGATAGCCGCGGCAGAAAGCGCATGGTGCCATAACAGATCTGCTGTAACAGCGCCTGGTCGCTTTCCTGGCACTGCTGCAGGGCCCGGGGAAGTGCCGTGTTGAGTGACTCTTTGCGCCCGATAACCGGGCCCAGAGCGCGTGCTGCAATGGCGCGGATATTCATTTGGGGTGGCCCAGCTCCGTACCGTCACTAAACAGTTCCCGTTTGGAGTTCAGCACTGCGCTGCTGTCCATCGCTTTGCTGCCGGGAAGTTGTATTTTAAGCAGTCTGACCGCACCGCTGCCACAGGCGACAATAATCGCTTTTTTATCGGTGCCGATCACGGTGCCGGGTTTTGTAGCGTGCTGCTGATCGCTGGGTTCGGCGTACCAGACCCTGAGGGTTTCGCCGTTGAGCAGGGTAAAGGCAACCGGCCAGGGCGACAGTCCGCGGATCTGTCGGGCGATCTCAGTGGCGGGTTTGCTCCAGTCGATCTCCCCTTCCGCCTTTTCCAGCTTGTGGGCATAGCAGGCCAGGTTATCATCCTGAACTTCCCGTGGGATTGACTGGTCGGCAATGGCGGGCAGACTTTCCAACAGTGCTGCTGCACCGATGGCGGCCAGGCGGTCATGCAGCTCACCGCTGGTATCCGTGGGAGTGATCGGGCAGCGCTTCTTCAGCAGCATATCACCGGTGTCCAGCCCGGCATCCATCTGCATAATGGTGACACCGGTTTCGCTGTCACCTGCCAGCAGTGCGCGATGGATTGGTGCAGCACCGCGCCAGCGCGGCAGCAGTGAGGCATGGACGTTGATGCAGCCCAGCCGGGGCGCATCAAGCACCGCCTGGGGCAGCAGTAAGCCATAGGCCACCACCACCATCAGATCAGCATCCAGCGCGGCCAGTTGCTGGCGATCCTCTTGCTGCCTGAAGTTCAGTGGCTGATAGACCGGCAGGTCGTGTTCCAGAGCGACTGTTTTTACCGGGCTTGGTGTCAGTTTACGGCCGCGGCCTGCAGGCCTGTCAGGCTGGGTATAAACACCGATCACCTGATGGCCAGCGTCCAGTAGTGCGGCAAGGCTGGCGGCGGCAAAGTCCGGCGTTCCGGCAAACAGTATGCGCAGTTGTCTGGCGGTGTCTGACATGCTTCAGGCCTTTTGTTTGTGCAGTTTGTCCAGTTTGCTGCGGATGCGATTACGTTTCAGTGGTGACAGGTAATCGACAAACAGCTTGCCTTCCAGGTGATCGATTTCGTGTTGAATACAGACGGCCAGCAGATCATCTGCTTCCAGAGTGTACTCTTCGCCGAACTCATTCTGAGCGGTGAGGCGGATTTTGTTGGGCCGCTCAACGTCTTCATAGAACCCTGGAACGGAGAGGCAGCCCTCCTGCATCCGCTCTGTTTCATCAGCAAGAACCTCAATCTGGGGATTAATAACCACCAGAGGGCTATTTTTCTCTTCAGAGGTATCGATAGTGATGATACGCTGGTGCACATTGATCTGCGTTGCGGCCAGGCCGATGCCGGGAGCGTCATACATGGTTTCAAACATGTCTTTGACCAGCTGGCGCAGCTCATCGTTAAATTCGGTAACCGGCTCAGCAATTGTGCGCAGGCGTGGATCTGGAAATTCAAGTATTGGAAGTAATGACATGGCTGCTTGAGAAAGAAAAGGTTGAAAAAAATGAGCGCTAGAATCAATAATCTTCCCATTATACTGATATAGATACACAATGTATTGCCGATACTGTTATAGACTCTCAAAAACATGGCGGTCTGAGACAAGGATTAGAAGATGAAACAACTGGTAACAGGTTTTCTGGGCGCTTTGGCGGTATGTATTGCATTAGTAATGCCGGCGCAGGCCGATGTTCGCAAAGATACCCTGGCGTTGAAAGAAAACCATCCGAAAACGTATGTAGTGGTTAAAGGTGATACGCTGTGGGATATCTCCGGGATGTTCCTGCAATCGCCATGGAAGTGGCCTCAGTTGTGGGGATACAACCAGCAGATTGATAACCCCCATCTGATCTACCCGGGTGATGTACTGACTCTGAAGTGGGTTGATGGTCAGCCACGTCTGGTGCTGAATGACGGTATTCTGCGTCTGAGCCCGAAAGCGAAAGTGACCTCGCTGAAGGATGCGATCCCGGCGATTCCTCTGAAAGATATTATCAGCTTCCTGGCGGACAACATTGTTATGGACAGTGATGAACTGACCGCCTCCCCCTATATCGTGGGCGGCACCGCAAACCGGATTGTTGCCGGTGCCGGTGACCGGGTTTATGCGCGGGGCACGCTGGTGGGAGATTATTCGCGGCAGAATATCTATCGTCCTGCCAAAGAGTATATCGATCCGGTCACCCAGGAACATCTGGGCTACGAGCTGTTTAAAATTGGCGATGCGGTAGTGGATAGCAAGAAAGGGGATATTATCACTCTGGACCTGCGTAAAACCCGGGAAGAGGTGTCTGCCCTGGACCGTGTATACCCCAGCCCTAAAGAAGCTATTCAGTCTGTCTTCTATCCCAGTGCCCCAGACAGCGTGATCAACGGTCGAATTCTCTCAGTACTGCGCGGCGTGCGTCAGGCTGGACAGTATGATGTTGTTTCCATCAATCAGGGTGCACGTGAAGGGTTAAAACCGGGCCATGTGCTGACAATTTACCGCGCCGGTGAAATGCTCAAAGATCCGGTGACTAAAGAGCTGATCACTCTGCCGTCTGAAAAGTCGGGCCTGATGATGATCTTCAAGGCGTATGAAAAGGTCAGTTATGCGCTGATCCTGAAAGCTACCGATGTTGTTGCTATCGGTGATGAGGTTCATACGCCCGAGTAACACCGGCTGTTAAACATGAAGATGGACAAGGAGTGTCCATGGAAAACTATTTCAGGGAATGGATAGCACTGTCAGAACTGCCCGGAATGGGGCCGGGTGTTCTGCTCAGGCTGGCAGCGCAGAAAGGCTTTGAGCCTGTTGCCCTGCTGGAACTGAATGCTTCACAGCGTGAGGCGCTCAGTCTGCCTGCTCAGACAATTCGTCATATCCATGCTTTTCAGGCAGGCCAGTGGCCTGACAGCGACTATCTTGAAACGGTTCAGCACTGGCTGCAATCGCCTTCGAATCACCTGATATCATTCACCTCGGATCTATATCCATCTTTATTAAAGCAGATATCAGACCCTCCCCTGTTGTTGTATATCAGTGGCGATCCCGAGCTGTTGCATCTGCCTCAGCTGGCTATTGTCGGTAGCCGTTCAGCCAGCCGCACTGGTGTGTCGCTGAGCCGGTCCTTCGCCAGCGACCTGACACGGGCCGGAATTACCATTACCAGTGGGCTTGCCAGGGGTGTTGATGGCGCGGCGCATATGGCTGCTGTTGCGCTGTCAAAGCCCACTGTGGCAGTGCTGGGGTCCGGGTTGTTGAATATCTATCCCCGTCAGCATCAGCGTCTGGCTGATGATATTGTCTTGCAGGGCGGCGCGCTGGTGTCAGAATACCCGCTAAGAATGGCGCCGCTACCCCATAACTTTCCCCGCCGTAACCGGATTATCAGTGGCCTGAGTGCCGGGGTGCTGGTGGTTGAAGCGGCCCGGCGCAGTGGTTCGTTAATTACTGCGCGTCTGGCGCTGGAGCAGGGGCGGGAGGTGTTCGCCCTGCCCGGAGCACTGAACAACCCTCAGAGCCATGGATGTCACGATCTGATTCGTGAAGGGGCGATGCTGATCGAAACCAGTGCGCAGATAATCGAGCCCTTAGCCAGTCTGCTGGGCAGTTATTGCCACGATGAAAAGCGCACCATGCCGGAGTCCATTAAGCTGACGGACGTCGAAGCCCGGCTGCTGGAACAGATCGGTTATGAGCTGGTGACGCTGGAGCAACTGATCGGCATAACAGGGCTGGATGCCGCAGAATTGTTGCCGCAGCTGGTGGCGATGGAGCTGTCGGGCTATATTGAAAACACCCCGGATGGTTATCAGCGACTGATCTGAAAAAAGATTGATCTGTTTAGTGTTCCGGGACGTAAAAAACCCGCTATTTTGCGTGGTTGAATGTTGTACAGTTTTAGAGTAATTTGCCACGTTTTCCCGAATAACTTCACGACTTTTGAAGGAAATCATGACTAAACCATTTGTTGCTATTCTGATGGGTTCCGACTCTGACCTGCCGATTATGAAGGCTGCCGTTGACGTTCTTCGTTCTCTCGAAGTTCCGTTTGAGATGAAAGTAAGTTCTGCGCACCGTACACCGGTACAGACACATGAGTATGTTAAAGATGCTGATCAGCGTGGCGCAGTAGCATTCATCTGTGCAGCGGGTATGGCGGCTCACCTGGCGGGTGCGGTTGCAGCCAACACCACTAAGCCGGTGATTGGTGTACCGATTGAGTCCTCTCTGGACGGCCTGGACGCCCTGCTCTCTACCGTACAGATGCCAGGTGGCATTCCGGTAGCGACCGTTGCCATCGGTAAAGCGGGCGCTAAAAATGCTGCTTACCTGGCGTGCCAGATCGTTGCTGTGCAGGATGCAGAGCTGGCGGAGCGGATCAAGGCTGAGCGTCAGGCGAATACCGATGCGGTTGTTGCGAAAGATAAAGCGCTGCAGGAACGACTGGCCAACGGCGAAATCTGATCGCTATGGGCTGGTGGCATATTCGTCAGGCAGCCAGGGCGATGCACCATGGTGGTGTTATCGCCTACCCTACCGAAGCTGTTTGGGGGCTCGGCTGCGACCCCTTCAATGAAACAGCGGTATACCGTCTGTTGGCCATCAAGCGTCGTCCGGTTCATAAAGGGTTGATTCTGGTGGCATCTTCAGTGCAACAGGTGAAACCACTACTGGACAATCTTGCGCTAAAAGACCGGCAGCGCGTCGAGGCTTCATGGCCAGGTCCCGTCACATGGATTTTACCTGATCCTGATAATCTTATACCCTACTGGATTAAAGGAAATCACGCTTCAGTCGCCGTGAGAGTAAGTGATCACTATCAGGTGAAGAATCTTTGTGATGAGTTTGGGTCGATGATTGTATCTACCTCGGCAAATTACTCAGATAAAGATGCTGCAAGGGATAAATTGAAAGTGAATATTCACTTCAAGGATAAAGTGGATGCTATCGTGCCCGGTGAGCTTGGTGCTCTGAGCCGGCCAACGACAATTTATCGACTGGACAGTGATACGCCGGTACGAAGTTAAACAGAGCCGCGGTTGGTAGAAACTAACAGCGCTTCAACCACAGAGGTAAGAGAATGTCAGCACCGGACATTAATGCGGTAAAAGAATATCTGCTGGGCCTGCAGGACAGTGTCTGTGCTCAACTGGAGCAGGTCGATGGGCTGGCAACTTTTGTCGAGGATAGCTGGCAGCGGGAGGCCGGTGGCGGAGGTCGTACCCGGGTGCTGGCGGAAGGCGCAGTGATCGAAAAAGGCGGGGTCAACTTTTCCCATGTGTTCGGCGATAAGCTGCCGGGCTCGGCCACGGCACATCGTCCGGAACTGGCGGGTCGCACCTTTCAGGCGATGGGGGTGTCGCTGGTTATCCACCCGCACAACCCCTATGTGCCGACCTCCCATGCCAACGTTCGTTTCTTTATCGCAGAAAAAGAGGGTGAAGAGCCGGTCTGGTGGTTTGGCGGTGGTTTCGATCTGACCCCCTATTACGGCGATAAAGAGGACTGCCGCGCCTGGCATCAGGCGGCGAAAGAGGCTTGTGATCCGTTTGGTGCCGATGTTTATTCCCGCTACAAAGCCTGGTGCGATGACTATTTCTACCTTAAACACCGGGATGAACCCCGGGGTATTGGTGGTTTGTTTTTCGACGATCTCAATGAGCCGGACTTTGATACCTGCTTTGCACTGATGCGCTCGATTGGCGACGCCTATGCCCCTGCGTATTGCCCCATCGTCGAGAAACGTAAAAATACCCCCTATGGTGAGCGTCAGCGTGATTTCCAGCTGCACCGCCGGGGGCGGTATGTCGAGTTCAACCTGGTGTTTGACCGGGGCACGTTGTTTGGTCTGCAGTCTGGAGGGCGTACCGAGTCGATTCTGATGTCGCTGCCACCGGAAGTTCGCTGGGGCTATGACTGGAAACCGGAAGCCGGTTCAGAAGAGGCGGAGCTGTATGAGCACTTCCTGAAACCTCAGAACTGGCTGGAGGGCTGAGATGACCGATCGTTACGCCGTGTTTGGTAACCCGATCAAGCACTCCAAATCACCGCTGATCCATACCGCGTTTGCCCAGCAGACGCGGCAGGACCTTGAGTACACCTCAGTACTGGTGCCGGAGGATGGTTTTAATGAGGCTGTGGATAACTTTCTCGCCGTTGAGGGAGAGGGTAAAGGCCTGAACATCACCGTGCCGTTCAAGGTTGAGGCATGGCAGAAAGCGGAGTGTCACTCCGACCGGGCCAGGATGGCCGGGGCGGTTAACACCCTCTACCGTAATCAGACCGGTCAGTTGTGTGGCGATAATACCGATGGTCTTGGGCTGGTCGCCGATATCACCCGCAACAATGACGGTGAGATCGCTGGCAAAGATCTGCTGATTCTCGGCGCCGGTGGTGCCGTGCGCGGCGTGCTGGAACCGATTCTGGCGTTGCACCCTGCCCGGCTGGTCATCGCTAACCGCACCGTTGCTAAAGCCGAACAGCTGGCACAGTTGTTTGCTGATCATGGGGCTATCGAAGCCTGTAGTTACGACCAGTTAAACGGTCAGCAATTTGATCTGGTGATCAATGGCACCGCCGCCAGTCTGCAGGGTGAAGTCCCTCCCCTCCCCGACGATCTGCTGCGCCCTGGGGCCTGGTGCTACGATATGATGTATGCGGCAGAAGTGACTCCGTTCAACCGCTGGGCTGCCGCCCATGGTGCAGAGAAAACCCTTGATGGCCTGGGCATGCTGGTTGAACAGGCCGCTGAGTCATTTGCTATCTGGCGCGGAATCCGCCCCGATACATCCGAACTAATTCAAGAGCTTAGGCATCAGTTACTGGCTCAGTAAGCAGCACTAAAATCGTTCCTTGCGTGGAGTTTCGACTCGGGTTATAACAGGAGGGGTCAACTCCAGTCGCAGGAATGATCCGTTATGGAAAAAGAGACCCAGCTCTCCCCCGATCAGCTTTACCGTCACTGCAACACCGAGTTGCTGCCTTTCAAAACCACCGAAACACTAGAGCCCTATGCCGGTTTCTTTGGCCAGGAACGCGCCGTCGAAGCGATGGAGTTCGGTATCGGTATGAAGCGCCCTGGCTACAACATGTTCGTTATGGGCAACCCCCACACCGGACGTTTCTCGTTCGCCATCGAGAGCATCCGTTCAAAAGCCAAAAAAGAGCTGAAGAAGACCAGCGACTGGTGTTATCTGAACAATCTGGAAGAGACCCGCAGCCCTATTGTGATTCAGTTGCCGTCGGGCAAAGGCTGGGTGTTCAAGCGGGATATCAAACATCTGATAGAGGGGATTCTCACGGAACTGCCGGCCGCGTTTGAAAGCCCGGCCTATCAGCGCAAGAAGAGTAAGGTGGAACGGGATTTTAACCGCCTTTACGATCAGGCGATTGAGAAAGTGGATAGTCTGGCGCGGGAGCACAGCATCGCCGTCTACCGCGATGCAGGCAGCATCGGCTTTACCCCGGTGGCGGAAGGCCAGGGGATGGATGAGGCGGCTTTTTCCCAGCTGCCAGAAGAGATTCGCGACGAGTTCACCCGTAATATTGCCAAGCTGGAAGAATACCTCAATGAAGAGCTGGCCAGCATGCCCAAGTGGCGCCGGGAAGCAGGCGATAAGATGAAAGTGCTGGACCGGGAAACCGCCCGCAATGCGGTGGCTCCCCTGATTCAGCCACTGCGGGAGAAATACCATAACTTTTCCGGCGTGCCCGATTATCTCGGTCAGCTGGAGTCCAACCTGGTTAAAAACGCCCTCGATATTATTGAAGACGATAAGCCCAACGAAGCGCGCACCGATCTGGCCCGCCGGCAATATATGGAGAACACCTTTGGCGTCAATATGCTGGTGGATAACCAGAAAACCAAGGGCGCTCCGGTGGTGTTTGAAACCCACCCCACCTATGACAACCTGTTTGGCCGCATCGAATACAACTCGGAGATGGGGGCCCTGAGCACCAACTTTCAACTGATCCGCTCCGGTGCGCTACACCGGGCGAATGGTGGTTATCTGGTGCTGGAATCAGAGAAACTGCTGGAGCAACCCTTTGTCTACGGTGCCCTGAAACGCGCGCTGAAATCCCATGAGATCCGCATCGAAAACCCGATGTCAGAGATGACCGGCATGGGCACCATCACCCTGGCGCCACAATCGATCCCGCTGAATGTCAAAGTGGTGCTGATCGGTACCCGTGAAACCTACTATCTGCTACAGGAACTGGATCACGATTTTGAGAAGATGTTCCGGGTAGTGGTGGATTTTGATGAGGATGTAAAACGGGAACCTGCCACCATCCGTAGCTATGCCCGGCTGATGAAAACCCTGGCCGATGAAGAGGGCCTGGCGCCGCTGAACCGTCAGGCCGTAGCCCGGCTGGTGGAGCACAGCTCACGCCTGACTGAGGATCAGGAACTGCTATCGGCCCATGTCGGCGAGCTGGTCGACCTGCTCTGCGAAGCGGACTACAAACGGATTCGCAACCGTGACGAGATCATCAACGATCAGCATGTGGAGATGGCGTTACAGGCCAAAGAGCGTCGCACCAGCCGCATCTCCTCCAAGATCCTCGACAGTATTCTCAATGAAACCGTCCTGATCGATACCGACGGCGAAGCCTCCGGCCGCACCAATGGCCTGACCGTGCTGGGTGTAGGTGATGTCTCTTTTGGTTTCCCGGCGCGCATTACCGTCACCGTACATCCCGGCAACCGGGGTATTGTCGATATTGAGCGCGAAGTCACCCTGGGGCAGCCGATTCACTCCAAAGGGGTGCTGATCCTGTCCGGTTATCTGGGGCATAAATACGCCAAAGACTTCCCTCTCACCCTGTCCGCCAGCATTGCGCTGGAGCAATCCTACGGCTATGTCGACGGCGACAGCGCCTCAATGGCGGAAGTGTGCACCCTGATCTCGGCACTGACCGATATCCCGATTAAACAGCAGTACGCCATCACCGGTTCCATCAACCAGTATGGCGAAGTGCAGGCGATTGGCGGGGTCAACGAAAAGATCGAAGGCTTCTTCAACCTCTGTCAAACCCGCGGCCTCACCGGCACCCAGGGGGTGATCATCCCCAAAGCCAATATCCGTAACCTGATGCTGAAACGTGAAGTAGTGGATGCCGTGGCTGAGGGACAGTTCAGTATCTACGCCGTCGCCACCGTCGACCAGTGTCTGGAACTGCTGATGGGCCGCAAAGCGGGCCAGCTGAAGGAAGATGGCACCTTTACCCAAAGGTCGGTGAATGCGGCGGTGGTGAAGCGGCTGCGGGAGATCGCCAAAGCTAAGGCTTAACCGCGAAGCGGTTAGCCTTAGCTTTAGACCGCCGCTACGCGGCTAGCTGGAACGCGCTGCGCGCTTGCTAGCTAGGGGCTAGAAAAGACGTAGCTCGTGGCTCGGAAAAGCAAAGAAAGAGCTGCGGGTAAGTTGATTTAACGCTTTGATATAAGTAAAAGTAATTAAAGGGCTGGTTTTTTATCCCCTTCGCTATCGAGCGGTGATCTAGCTACTTTTATTAAATCAATAGGGTCAGAGTGTTTTATTCGATTACTGGAATGATTTACCAATAAAATTTTACTCAAGGAGGAGTTTGTGAGAAAAGAACGATATTTTCATATAGCGAGTGCGTGGGGTCTATATCTTTCGCTTTTAGTATCACTATCACTTTATATACTAGGTAGTTTTTATTATGCGATAAAGGGCACTTCTATTGATGGGGTTCTTGATTTTTTTCATCTATTTAAGCTGGTTTTCATTGCCTTACTTGGGGTTGTTCTAGTTGCCAGAGCCGCTAACGTTTTTAGATATAGAGATTTTTATCTATACTATTATATGGTACGTTATCTTGATTTTATTGGATGGATTGTTGTTGTTCTAACGGCGGCCATATTGCTTATTTTTTCAATTGAGTTTATTCCGTTTTCATATGTGTATATTGGTATTTATAAATATTTGCCTGTTGAAAAGCTAATCGTCCTCGTTTCTCTGTCTGACCTGGTGTTATCAGTGTTCCATAACAAGGGTGATAAAATAGACGTATCTCTGCTTTGCCAAAATAAGTCTAAGCTTGGTAAATATATATCTGAAAGAAGAAAGTTGTTTTTGATATCTTTATTAACAATACCATTTTTAATGGATTCAATTACATATGTAAAAGATGACTATGTGGTTATTTCTGGCAGTACAGGTGATAGTCAGCTTCAGTTCGTAAGCGAAGGTCCTTTGGCTTTTAAAATTCCATACTTTCAGAGATTCAGCTACTTCTTTACAGGGAAATCAACGAGTAAAGCCCATATAATAACATCTGATGCTCATATAATTGTTGAATATAGCTTTGTTCCTGATGTTAATATAAGTAAACTTTGTGCCGGGTATGACAGGTATGGAATTTGTAACCAGTTAATTCTATCAAATAGAATTAACGACTTATATTCGCCAATATTGAAAAGAGATCTTTCTAGGGGTGATTTTTATACAGAGGAGTTGATTAAGGAAAATTTTCTGTTATTCAATCAATTCGATGACGTTAATGCCATGATGTATGCAAAGGATGATAAGTGGTATAAAAAACTCACTGTTGAAAAGGTTGAAATAATAAAGAAATAATTAGATGTTAAATAATGGGGTGGTGGGAAAGGAAACAGATATCTCTGGTTTTTCTTTGCCTGAAAAAGTAAACGCTTGACTTAAAACAATCTATGGTTTTTTCAGCTAAGTGCTACAGGCGTGATGACTTCACATTGAGGTATATTGTTATGAATTATAGGGTAATACTACTAGCTACTATTTTATTTACTTCAAGCTATAGCTTTGCTGGGTTTAGTAGCTACGAAAGCTTCAGTAGTAACGGTGGAGTAGTTGCCCCGATCATGCTCAACGAGCAAGGCCTTTTTAACTTAGCGGTATCAGTCCAATTTATCAGAGAGCCATACGAAAAAGCGCCCTATGAGTCCGATGAATACCACTCATTGATTTCAAGGCTAAGTGTGGAGTGGCAAGGCATAGTTATTCAGAATATTCTTGATATTCCGTCAATAGAGCCAGCAGGTCTCAGTGATTTAAAGAAGACGATTGAGTCCGCTATAGATAAGTTAATAAAAGAGACTAAACCAAAATATGGTATTAAAGATTCCACAGAGGTCGTGTACACAGTAGATAGTTTTTATCTCACTGAAGTGGCCCGAAAATAAAGTAATTACTCGACCCTGAGTGCTCAATCCGATTTCTGGAAGTGATGGTGGCTCTTATGCCATGAATCTCAGCAGCACTAAAGCCGCCACCTCGCTCTTGCTTTTTCGAGCAAGTAAAACGAAGTTTTACGTCGAGCAACGAGCCACGGCTTTTCCTTTTTCTAACAAGGAAACGAAGTTTCCGTCTAGCCACTAGCTAGCCGCGAAGCGGCGATCTAGCCACTTCCCTTTGCGAAGCGGCGATCTAGCTATTCGCCGTACCCTTCGGCCATATGCTTATCCTTGAGCTTCACATAATTCCCCGCCGTATAGGTAAAGAAATCCATCTCTTTCTCCGTTAGCGCCCTCACCTCTTTGACCGGGCGGCCGACGTAGAGGTGGCCGCTTTTCAAAACTTTTCCCGGGGGCACCAGGCTGCCGGCGCCGATGATCACATCGTCTTCTACCACCGCGCCATCCATCACCATGGCACCCATACCGACGAGTATACGGCTGCCGAGGGTGCAGCCATGCAGCATCGCCTGGTGGCCGATAGTGACGTCATCGCCGATGGTCAGCGGGAAGCCGTCGGGGTTGAAGGGGCCTGCATGGGTGATATGCAATACCGAGCCATCCTGAACGCTGGTGCGGTTGCCGATGCGGATATGGTGCATATCGCCGCGGATCACGGTTAATGGCCACACTGAGACATCATCGCCCAGTTCCACATCGCCGATGACCACGGCGGTGGGGTCGATAAAGGTTGCGTTGCCCAGTTTTGGTGTGATGCCCTGATAGCTGCGGATGGTCATATCGTTTCCTGGTCTGATACTTTGTTGAAGAGTCTATAATAAACTCTGCCATGCGATTGAAAACAGTACGGGGTTACCCCATTTAGTAAATAGTATTGTTATTTATATCCCGGTTCAGGAGTTTTCATGTCTAATCCATTGCTGCAAGACCATCTGCTGCCCCCCTTTTCTGAAATTAAACCTGAACAGGTCGAGCCCGCCATCGACCAGTTGCTGGCGGAGTGTCGCGCTGTGGTTGAGCGGGTGCTGAATGGCAACGAGACGCCTGACTGGAACAATCTGGTGGTGCCACTGGAGCAGAGCCACGACCGTCTGGCGAAGGCCTGGTCGCCGGTGTCCCATATGAACTCGGTGGTCAACAGCGATGAGATGCGTGACGCCTACAATGCCTGTCTGCCGAAACTGTCGCAGTTCTGGACCGAGATGGGGCAGCATCAGGGGTTGTTTGAGGCCTATGAGAAACTTGCCAGCAGCGAGGCCTACAACGATCTGGACGAGGCGCAACGCAAGGTGATCGATAATACCCTGCGGGATTTCCGCCTGTCGGGTATCGCCCTGGCTGATGCAGATAAGAAACGCTATGGCGAACTGCAGCAGAAGCTGTCAGAGCTGACCACGAAGTTTTCTGAAAATGTGATGGATGCCACCGATGGCTGGAGCAAGCTGATCACCGATGAAGCGGAGCTGGCCGGATTGCCTCAGAGCGCGCTGGCGGCGGCTAAGCAGCTGGCGCAAGCGAAAGGTGAAGAGGGCTGGCTGGTGACGCTGGACTTCCCCTCCTATTTTGCGGTGATCACCTATGCGGACAACCGTGAGTTGCGTCGTGAGCTGTATGAAGCCTTTGCTACCCGGGCCTCCGATCAGGGACCGCACGCCGGTCAGTGGGACAACAGCGCGATCATGACTGAGATCCTGACGTTGCGGGCTGAACTGGCACAGTTGCTGGGCTTTGAGAACTATGCCGCCTACAGTCTGGCGACCAAGATGGCAGAAACCCCGGAACAGGTGGTGAGCTTCCTCAACGATCTGGCTGGCATGAGCCGTCCGCAGGCGGAAAAGGAGTATCAGGAGCTACAGGACTTCGCACTGGAAGAGTTCAGTGAGCCGCAGCTTGAGTCATGGGATATCGCTTACTACAGCGAGAAGCTGAAACAGGCCCGTTATGCGATCTCTCAGGAGGAACTGCGCCCCTATTTCCCGATGGCGAAGGTGCTTGATGGGATGTTCAGAATCACCGGCAAGCTGTTTGCCATCGAGATTGAAGAGGTGACTGAGTTTGACCGCTGGCATAAAGATGCCCGGCTGTTCAATGTCAGTCGTGATGGTGAACTGATCGCCCGCTTCTTCCTCGACCCCTATGCCCGGGCGAAAAAACGCGGTGGCGCCTGGATGGATGACTGTCGGGTGCGGCGTATCGATAACGGCGTGTTGCAGCTGCCAGTGGCTTACCTGGTGTGTAACTTTAACCCCCCGGTGGGTGATAAACCGGCGCTGCTGACCCATAACGAAGTGACGACACTGTTCCACGAGTTTGGTCACGGATTGCACCATATGCTGACCCGGATCGAGTATGCGGATGTCAGCGGTATTAATGGGGTTGCCTGGGATGCCGTGGAACTGCCCAGCCAGTTCCTGGAAAACTGGTGTTATGAAGCGGAAGCGCTGGCGCTGATCTCGGGTCACTATGAAACGGGTGAAACCCTGCCTCTGGAACTGCTGGAAAAGATGCAGGCGGCGAAAAACTTCCAGTCCGGCATGATGATGGTGCGCCAACTGGAACTGTCGTTGTTCGATTTTCAGCTGCACCGGGAATATAAACCCGGCGTGACCCATGTTCAGGCGGTGCTGGACCGGATTCGCAGTGAGGTTGCGGTGATTACGCCGCCGGCGTTTAATCGCTTTCAGCACAGCTTCAGTCATATCTTTGCCGGCGGCTATGCGGCTGGGTATTACAGCTATAAGTGGGCCGAGGTGCTCTCTGCCGATGCCTTCTCACGCTTTGAAGAGGAGGGTGTATTCAATACCGACACCGGCCGCTCCTTCCGCGAGAATATTCTCGAGATGGGCGGTTCCAAAGAGCCGATGGAGTTGTTTGTTGCCTTCCGGGGGCGTGAGCCCAGCGTCGAAGCGTTGCTGCGTCATTCCGGTATTACTGCCTAGGCCAACAGGCGCATTTCTGGGGTATAATTCTGCAGGCACCGAGGCTCTGGTCTCTTTGCCTGTTTTTAACGTCAACGGTTGAAAAAGTTATGACAATTGTTAAACGGTTTATCGCTGGTGCAGTGTGCCCCCGCTGTGGCGAGATGGATACCCTGAAAATGTACCGGGATGAGAGTCGGGAGTACCGCGAATGTGTGCGCTGCGATTTCAGTGATTCGATGGCGCTGGACGGCTCTGATCAGCCGGAAGGCGAGCTGGATACCCGGGTTAACCGGGGTGGCAAAGTGGAACTTGAACCGGCGCAACCACTGAACTTTGTGGCTAATCCCGGCTCGACAAAACATTAACCCGGCCTCACCTGAGGAATCTCTATGTGTCATCGCTGTGCCTGGGCAGCGGCTACTGAGCTGGAACAACAGTATCATGATGAGGTCTGGGGTGTGCCCCAGACCAATGATCAGCAACTGTTTGAATATCTGAT
Source organism: Amphritea atlantica (assembly GCF_900111095.1). Taxonomy (GTDB): domain Bacteria; phylum Pseudomonadota; class Gammaproteobacteria; order Pseudomonadales; family Balneatricaceae; genus Amphritea; species Amphritea atlantica. The sequence continues at coordinate 152,341 of NZ_FOGB01000002.1, forward strand.
TCTGGAAGGTGCCCAGGCGGGCCTGAGCTGGCGCACGATACTGCAAAAGCGTGACGGCTACAGCCGACTGTATGAGGGCTTTGATCCGGCGACGGTCGCCGCTTTTACCCCTGAAAAAATTGAGCAGATGCTGCAGGATCCCGGCATTGTCCGTAACCGCCTGAAAGTGAATGCCTCCGTCAAAGCTGCCAATATCTTCCTTGATCTGGCGGCGCAGCATGGCAGTTTTGCCAACTATATCTGGCAGTTTGTTGAGGGTAAGCCGATACAGAATTGCTGGCAAAGTCTCCGTGAGGTTCCGGCTGAAACGGTTGAGTCACAGGCGATGAGTAAAGCGCTGAAAAAAGCGGGAATGACCTTTGTTGGCCCGACTATCTGTTATGCCTTTATGCAGGCCACCGGCATGGTGAATGATCATGAAGTGGACTGCATCCGTTATCAGCCCTGCCGCGAGCTGGGCGAGTTCTTCGCGCTTTAATCCCGGTTGCTACTCTGTTAACCAGCCCGATAAGTGACCCGATAGATCAGCCCTGCCCGGTCATCGGAGATCAGCAGGCTGCCGTCCCGGTCGGTGACAATATCTACCGGCCTGCCCCAGGCGCTCTCCCCCTGAAGCCATCCCTCAATGAAGACCTTATAAGTGACGGGCGTCGTTGAGGTGTCCACCCGTATCACCCGATAGCCCACTTTGCTGGAGCGATTCCAGGAGCCGTGCTCGGCGATAAACAGGGAGCTGTTATTGCTGTCTGGAAACTGTTGTCCGGTATAGAACGTCAGTCCCAGCGGGGCAACATGCGCTCCCAGCTTGAGCATGGGTGGCTGGAAGTCGCTGAATGGCTGACCCTGATAAAGTTCCGGGTCGGCAACATTCCCGGCATGTACAAAGGGATAGCCAAAGTGTTGGCCGGGCTGTGTCAGCCGGTTAAGTTCATCATCGGGACGATCATCCCCCAGATTATCCCGGCCATTATCGGTAAACCAGAGTTCACCGGTCAGCGGATGCCAGCTGAAACCAACCGAGTTGCGTACACCCTGTGCGATCACTGATTGCTGACCCGTTTGCAGATTGAGTTTCATGATTGAGGCAAAGCGGGGATCTATACTCAGGCAGATATTGCAGGGGGCACCGAGATTAAAGTAGAGATCGCCGTCGGGACCGAATTTAAGGTATTTCCAGCCGTGGTGAGAGATATTGGGCAACTGGTCAGTGATCAGCTGAACCTGGACAGCTTGCGTTCTGACACTATCGGCGCTGGCAACTTTGAGAATACGGTCCACTGCCGCGATATAGAGATCGCCGTCACGCCAGGCGATGCCACTGGGCATATTCAGCCCTTGTAACAGCAGATCCCGTTGTTCATAGATGCCATCGCGGTTTTCATCCTTGAGGCGGTATACCCTGCCCTCCCGGCGGCTGCCGACAAACAGGGTGCCCGGCTCTCCCAACGCCATCTGCCGTGCGTTCGTTGCTTCAGCGGCGATGGTTATGTGGTAGCCCTTCGGGAGTCTCAGCGATGCCAGAGAGGGCTCCGCCAGGGAGATGTGTGGCAGGCTCAGTAGTGCTGCGAGTATCAGGCTTATCCGTTTCATAACAGGCTTCGGTCGGTATTGTGTTGATATTCATGCCAGCGTAACCGGAATCGGTTAAACTCTGTCAAACATAGCTGATGATCTGCTGGTCTGCACCTGCCTGACACTATCTCTGGCGACCTAATCTCTTTATTACGAAGATGTCTTTCATTACGACAAGTCGCCTATTACAACGAATACGCTGATTACGATAAATATTATGCTGCAACGGATACAGAACATCCCGCTGGGATTACGCTATATGCTGCTCTCATCGATGGGCTTTGCGCTGATGGGGGCCACCGTTAAAACGGTCAGTCAGTATGGTATTCCATTGATGGAGATTGTCATCGCCCGGGCGCTGGTGTCCCTGATCATCAGTTATGCTGATGTCAGGCGTAAACGGATTCCGGTCTGGGGACACAATAAATTGCTGCTCAGTGCCCGGGGTATTGTTGGCGCGGCTGCGCTGGTCTGTGTCTACTACTCCGTCACCACTCTGCCGCTGGCTGAGGCGACCATTCTGCAGTATATGCATCCGGTCTTTACCGCACTGCTGGCCTTTTTGTTGCTGGGTGAGCGGGTTCAGTTTTCCACCATGGTCTGTATCGTGCTGAGTATTACCGGTCTGGTGGTGATGGTGAAACCGGATATTTTCTTTGCTGCCGAAATCGATTTGCCGCTGTTTAGCATTATGATGGCGTTGTTGGGGGCGTTTGGCAGTGCAGTTGCCTATGTGATTGTCAGACGGCTGAGTCAGACCGAAGACAGTTCGGTGATCATTCTCTATTTCCCGCTGATCGCGCTGCCCGCCGCTATTCTGTTATCGGGTGGTGAACTGGTGGCTCCGGATGGTTATGCCCTGATGTTGCTGATTCTGGTGGGGGTCTTTACGCAAGTCGGTCAGGTGGGGTTAACCAAGGCGATGCAGCATGAGGCGGCCAGTAAAGCGACCGCTTTTTCCTATATCCAGGTGGTTTTTTCGATACTGCTGGGCTGGTTTGTCTTCAGCGAACTGCCCTCCCTCTGGACCCTCATCGGTGGTGGACTGATTGTCTCCGGTGCACTGGTGAATGTGCTCTGGAAACGTTGAATCAGGCGACCCTGCGTAACGGCAGACTGTACAACAGCAGGAACTGAAGCAGCGCCGCAACCACCACCGAGGGACCTGCGGGGGTATCAAACTGCATCGATGCAAACAGTCCGAGAAGCACTGCGACCACTCCCAGCAGACTGGCGCTTACTGCCATTTGCTCGGGTGAGTTTGCCAGCCGGCGGGCGCTGGCGGCGGGGATGATCAGCAACGAAGTGATCAGCAGAATACCGACCACTTTCATGGCGATAGCGATAACCACGCCAATCAGCAGCATCAGTGCCAGTCGTATCCGGGCTACGGGTACGCCCTCTACCTGCGCCAGTTCCTCATTGATGGTAACCGCCAGCAGTGGATTCCACAGCCGCCAGATCAGCAGCATGACGATACCGCCGCCGCCATAGATCCATAACAGATCGATGGGCGTGATCGCCAGCAGGTCGCCAAACAGGTACTCCATCAGGTCGACCCTGACGTCATCCAGCAGGGCAACGGCTACCAGCCCCAGCGACAGGCTGCTGTGGGCCATAATACCGAGCAGGGTATCGGTGGCCACCAGACGCTGTCGCTGCAGGCTGACCAGGATCAGCGCGAGGATGACGCAGCAGCTCACCACCGCCAGGTTGAAATTGATATCGAAAAGCACGCCGACGGCTATCCCCAGCAATGCTGAATGGGCCAGGGTGTCACCAAAATATGCCATCCTCCGCCAGACGACAAAGGAGCCCAGTGGACCGGCCACCAGTGCTACGCCAATACCACCCAGCAGGGCCAGTAGCAGAAATTCAGGCATCAGTGGTGTCCTCCGCAAGCGGTGTGGTCGCTTTCCTGTGTGTCAGGCAGTGGCAGGATATCGCCATGATTATCATGGCGGTGGTTGTGGTGATGGCTATACAGCGCCAGATTTTCTGCGCCGGGTATGCCAAACAGTTCAATATAGGATGGGTCTGTACTGACCTGCTCGGGATGGCCGGAGCAACAGATATGATGATTCAGACAGATCACCTGATCGGTGGCGGCCATCACCAGATGCAGATCGTGAGAGATCATCAGTACCGCGCAGTTGTATTTATCCCGGATACTGGCGATCAGTTTATACAGCTCGGTCTGACCATTGATATCTACCCCCTGAGCCGGTTCATCCAGTACCAGCAGTTCAGGTTTTCGCAGCAGGGCGCGTGCCAGCAGAACCCGCTGCATCTCCCCGCCTGATAAGCTGTGGACCGATTGCTTCAGCAGGTTTTCGGCGCGCACCGACTGGAGCGCCTGGTGCCGGTCTGCTGTACTGGCAAAGGCTGCAGTTTTCAGAAACCGTTCCACTGTCAGGGGAAAGGTGGTATCGATGTGCAGCTTTTGCGGCATATAACCGATACGCAGTGTGGCTGAGCGTTTAATAACCCCTTCATTGGGTGTCAGAAGCCCCAGAACCGCTTTCACCAGGGTGGTTTTGCCAGCCCCGTTGGGACCGATCAGGGTGGTGATTTCACCCTGCTTCAGGGCCATGGATATATTGTCGATAACGGTGTTGTTACCGAAGCTGATGCTCAGACCGGATATCTCGACCAGGTTTGCCGGGTTCATAGCTGCTCCTGACAGTTGGGGCAGCGCCCCAGAATTTCGATACTTTCCTGATCCACCGAGAATCCGGCATCGCTGGCGACGTTTTGTATGCTGTTGTGCAGCTCGCTGGACTCCAGTTCAGCGGTAGTGCCACAACTCTGACAGATGAGGAAATAGCCCGAGTGGTTATGATCCGGGTGGCTGCAACCGATAAAGGCATTCAGGGTGGCCAGCCGGTGTACCAACCCCTGCTCCTGCAGGAAGTCCAGAGCGCGGTAAACCGTTGGCGGCGCCGAGTTAAATCCTGCTTTGGCAATGGCGGGCAGCAGATCATACGCACCCAGCGGTTTATGACTTTGCCAGATAAGTTTAAGCACCAGCTCGCGGATTTTGGTGAGCCGCTGGCCGTTGGCCTGGCACAGGGTTTGTGCTTGCTGCAAGGCCGTTTTAATGCAGCGGCTGTGGTCATGATCGGGCTGATGGGCGATATTGCTGACGGATTCAGGAGCCATAATAAAACCGGTTGATATATTAATTGTTATATTATAACTTTACGGCAATTCAATTAACAGTGGCTTCCTTCGATGTTTTCCAGAATACCCGCAACATTTGTTCTTTTTTTACTCAGTTTCTGCGCCATGAGCCTGCAAACCGTTTACGCCGGGCAGGTCCGGGTACTGGCCAGTATCAAGCCGATTCAACTGATTGCACAGGATATGCTTGGTGATCTGGCGCAGATTGGTGTGCTGCTGCCGCCGGGCAGTTCGCCCCATCATTACTCCCTTAAACCCTCTTCGATTGCGCAGATTCACGATGCGGATCTGTTTATCTGGGGCGGGCCGGGGCTTGAGCTGTTTCTGACGAAGACGGTGAGTCAGCTGGAGCACCCAGCCCTGGCGCTGCTCGAAGGGGGAGAGGCGCACCATCATGAAGAAGCGCAAACCGCTGACACTGAAGCGGACGCTCACCATGAACATGACCATGGCGGCAGCGATCCCCATTTCTGGATGGCGCCTGAGCGGGCGCTGGCGGCTGCTGATCTGATTAAAGATCGGCTGGTGGAGCGCTATCCGGAGAATGCTGCGCTTTATGAACAGGCCTATAACGACTTCGCTGCCCGGCTTGCAGTGACCGATCAACAGTTGCAGCAACAGTTGAAAGCGGTGGGTGATACCGGCTTCTATGTGTTTCACGATGCTTTTGGCAGCTTCGTTACGCATTATCAGTTGAATCAGCTGGGCTATTTCACCGTTGATCCTGGCCGGAAACCCGGTGCCCGGCGACTGAGCGAAATACGCACAGCGCTGGAAACTAACCAGGCTCGCTGTGTATTTGTTGAGCCACAGTTCAAAGCGCCGGTTGTGGCTAGTCTGATTCGTGGCCTGGATATCCGGGTTGGACGGCTTGATCCCCTTGCGGTTGCTATCGATGCGGGCCCTGACGGGTACAGCAATTATCTGCAATCACTGGCAGATAGTTTCACTAATTGTCTCTCTGGTGAATAAAAACAAAAAAAAGTAGTGGCGGACACTTCACAAATGAAAAGGTCGTCTTTATAATGCGCTCCTCTTTCGGAACGCACACACGTAGACACGCTAGCTTCAGGTGCTAGTGCCTTCACGGGCGTGGGAGTTCGAGTCTCCCCATCTGCACCAATCGCTAACGGCGGTTGAGCTTCGAAAGAGAACGCTATTTTCATAGCAGGGGGACGCTCCTAAACGTAAAAAGTTGATACGCAGATGTGGTGGAATTGGTAGACACGCTAGCTTCAGGTGCTAGTGCCTTCACGGGCGTGGGAGTTCGAGTCTCCCCATCTGCACCAACTTTATTCTCTCCGGTTTTATGTCTCTTTTCTCTTTTCTGAATTTCTCATTCTCTGACAACCAGAAAACAGCCTCTGCTTACGTTTCTCATACTGTTTTGCTGTATCGCTTGCTGGTGTTTTCTGTATCGACTCTATATCACACTAAATGGCATTGAAGCGTGACAGGCGGGTGCTGCAGAGCTGGGGTCGCCCGCAAGAGAAAAATCTGGGCAAAAAAAAGGCCACTAAAAAGTGGCCCAAGGAGTCTCGTTTAGACCTATACGGTCCCGAATGAACGAGTGCTGTTAAAACTTTTTGGCTGGCGTTTCTTGGTCAGGTTCTTCAGCCAGTGGCCCAGCGCGCTCAGTTGCTGGGCGATATATTCGTTACGTGCCAGTTGACCCTGTCTTACATAGTAAGCGGTATCAACCATACCAAACTCGTCAACCTTAATACCATTCTCATCTGTGTTCATGCTATGCACCAAAATAATTCATTAAACTGTTATATCGTTAAATGAATCAACCGGACTGGATTTAAGGAGCTTTTCCGGGGCTTTTCAGATTAAGCTATTATCTACAGTGTGTTGCGGTTGGATCATTGTTTCGTTGATGGTTATACTAAGGTCGCACTGATTATAAAACAAACGACAGATTTTCAGCTTAAGTGTGAAATAAATTCACTTATTGAGGTGTGTATCAGACGCTTACCCCCTTTGAACGCTCTGCGCAGTTTTGAATCGGCTGCCCGACTGGGCAGCTTTAACAAAGCGGCAGAGGAACTGTATGTCACGCCGTCTGCGGTGAGTCATCAGATTAAATCCCTTGAAGAGTATCTGGGGCTTAAACTTTTTCATCGTGAAAAAAGACAGGTGCAGATCACCGTGGCCGGGGAAAAATATCTGGTTGCGGTGGGGCACGCCCTGGATGAACTGGATGCGGCCACCCGTCGTCTGATCTCTGCGCCCAATACCAGCTCGTTAACCTTTGAGGCCCCGCCCGCCTTCCTGAGCCGCTGGTTAATGCCAAGGATCAAAGATTTTCAGGCACTGTATCCCGATGTGGAGCTGCGACTGAGTACCGGGTCGGTGAACCGCATCGACTTCGATCACTCCGATCTGGATATGGCGGTCTATTTTGGCGACCCGCCGGACGATGATGATATCGAGGTACGGCTGGTGCACCGTTCGGTGGTGGTGCCGGTGTGTAGTCCGCGTAAGCTGGAAGAGCATCATATAGAAACACTGGCGGACCTGAGAAAGCAGACGCTGATTCATGTCACCAGCCGGCGTAATGAGTGGCAGCGTTTACTGCAAAAGGCCGGAATCTCAATGACCGGTGAGGAAAAGGGACTGTCATTTTCCAGTACTCAGCTGGCCCTGGGGGCTGCGCTGGAAGGATTGGGTATCGCCCTGTCGGACAAGTCACTGATCAGTCGGGAGTTGCAGTATGGGCAACTGGTGGTTCCGGTGGAAGCGGAGTTGCTGACGGGGAAGGCGTTTTATCTGGTTTATCCGAAAGATCGTCAACTGACCTATGGCATGCGAATTTTTCGTGAGTGGTTGTTGCAGGTGATGGGGCTGCCTGAGCAGGAAGAGCCGGTGTCTGGCTGATCTGAAAACGGCCTGGGTGCACCGTCGGCGCTGCCGTTAAAGCAGCGCTGTCAGATGGTTATCCCAGGCGGCTTTAAATCCCAGCGGTAGTCTCTCTGTGGTGCCGTGCTCGAGATTGTAGCGAACACAGCGGCCAGTGCCAGCGCTGATAATAAACTCGGCAGGGCTGTCTGTTGCTGCCAGGCCGCAACCGTCGCGACTTTTGATAGACGAGATAAACTGGTTTTCCTGCAGGTCCCAGAATGTGATCAGATCACCGCGGGGAGCGGATACCGCAGCGAAGCGGCCGCTGTGATCGCAGCGGGCACTACCGCAGTAGTCTTTCATCGCCAGATTAACCGGAGCCGGAGCGCGCAGCAGTTGAATCGCTTCGCCGGGCCGGTGAATCCCCACCAGTGGCAGATTGTGTCCGGGAGCGCCCTGATACTGCAACGCGATAACGGTGGTGCCCTGGTGGTTGGTATCGATATGGCGGATGCTTAACTGGTGCTGTGCAGCAGGCAGTTGCTGCTGTTCCAGGTGGTTACCGCTGTGCAGATCCAGACGTACCAGGGAGGGCTGCATGCTATCCAGATTAAGCTTCTCCCTGCCGTGGTCCGGGTGGGTAAGGATACCGCCATTGGCCACGGTGAGCACTGCGCTGCCGGGTTGCTGAACCAGTTCATGGGGCCCGATCCCATAGCTGGGGTAGTCCGCAATGACAGCGTAATCTTGCGCCATGGCCCGGATAACCACTCTGCCCTGCCCACTGTTGATCTCATTTTCGGTGGTGATCAGCCAGCGTCCGTCATCCGAGAAGATGCCATGACCAAAAAAGTGTCGTCCACGACCCGCCATAATGCGCTTAACCAGTCGTTGCTGCTGGTAATCGACAATATCGATAAAAGTGCCGGGACGTCGAGCGATGCAGGCCAGTAGCGGCAACTGCGGGTGTACCTCGGTATGGTGTGCCCGCGCCGGTAGTATATGATCCAGCATCAGCTCTCCCTGCTGACCGATCAGGTACAGGTGGTAGTGTCCGTCTCTGCCTTTGGCTGCGGCTGCAAACATTGGTGTTGCGTTTGCCGTGGCCGCTTCAGCCCGAGCCAGTCGCGGCAGTAATACTGCGCTAGCCAGTAACTGACAGAAGCGGCGGCGGTTAATCTCCATCACGGCTGTTAAACCCCAGTTGGATATCCAGTGTTATCATTTCAGCACTGAGCTCACGGTCAAGCTGTTGCAGTGTGTCGCCGAGTTGTAGCAGCTGGTTGACCGTATCGGGTTGATTCAGGCTGGTGACGAGAGGGGCCTGCACCGCCCTGAGTTGCTGCTCAAGCGTGGTGAACCGCGTGCTGATATTATCTGCCTGAGCCGCTCTGCCCTGCTCTCTTAACAGCGTGTCGACACTGTGGCTGGTGCCGGAATAGAGCTCACTGAGACTGGCTATATTGAGCTGTATATTGCGCAGGGAACGCTGGCTGCGCCAGGATTCCAGGCGATGGGGCCGAACCTGTTCAGCGCCGTTCAATGGGCGGAGAATTTTCTGGTCACGGATCACTTCAAGGGGCTCAATCAGTGACTTCATCATATCCACTGCGGCCTCCTGGTGGCTTTCATAATAGCTCTCTTCACTACCCGCTGTGGCTATTGAATGACGATAGTCATCGCGCCATTCGGTCAGCGTGGCGCGGCTGTTTTCGGCAATATAAGCCGCGATAGTCTGCGTTAGCTGGCACCGGTAGCTATGGTCTTCAAAGTCCGCCAGGGTGCTGCTGAACAACAGACGCTCCAGTGCCGGCAATCCTTTGACCCCGATACTGGCTTTGTAGAGATAATCGATCGACAGGGTTTGCGGATCCTGTTGTTGCAACAACAGGCTGAGCTGTTTACCGATGAGGTTTTTCCGGTCAGGCCAGAACTGCATGCTGAAGTTGCGCATCAGAGTTTCAATCGGGCCAAACTGGATATGCTGTATCGCCTGCCAGGCATCCATGGTCTGCTGGAAATCCTCTTGTACCTGGGCAAGCCCGTCCTGATCTGGCTGCTGGCACAGGGCTGCAGTGCTGGCTGACAGCTGCGTACTGCTGTCCTGTAATGCCTGGTAGCGGGGGAGTATGTGCTCCTCTACCAGGCTCTGATTAAGGGTTTTCCATTGCTGCTGCGACGGCGCTGCATGGGCGATGCCGACCGCCGTGAACAGCAGGGATATACCCAGCAGCAGCGGCCACAGAGGGGTAGGTGCTGACTTCATAGTGACTCCAGAAATGTGAGTAAGGCGGCCCGCTCAGCGGTTGGCAGATTGATGACGTGGTCCCGGGAAGCCTGTGCTTCGCCGCCATGCCACACAATCGCTTCGAGCAGGTTCCGTGCCCTGCCGTCGTGGAGGAAGTAGGTGTGTCCGTTGACGGTCTGGGTCAGTCCTATTCCCCACAGTGGCGGAGTTCGCCACTCACTGCCGCTGGCCAGGAACTCGGGCCGGTTATCCGCCAGCCCCTCGCCCATATCGTGCAGCAGCAGATCGCTGTAGGGCCAGATCAACTGCGCTGATTGTTCCGGCATATCGGCGCGGTTAGCAGTCGTGAAACTGGGCTGGTGACAGGCGGCACAGCCACTCTGGTGAAATACCGCTTTGCCTTTTAATACCTGCGGTCTGGCAGTATCGGGTCGGGCGGGAGGCGCCAGATTGCGACTGTAAAACTCGACCAGTTTCACCATCTCTTCAGAGGCTTCAGCATTATCCTGTTGTGGGGTATTACCATTGGGCTGTTTCAGGCAGTCCAGCTGCTGTGCGGTACAATCGCCGGACGCTGAGGGTGCAAAGGGGGTTGAGATCCCCATGTCGCCATTGAACGCGCCCACTGCCTGCTGGATCAGGGTCGGATTACCTGCTTTCCAGCCAAACCGGCCCAGCTCCTGCTGTTGGGTAAAGCTGTTCCAGACCCGGTTAGGGCGCCCGGAGATGCCATCATTGTTACGGTCCTCCGGGTCCGACAGTGCTTCGATAGCGGTTGCGGGTAAGGCTTCCAGCAGGCCCAGCCCGATCATCGGCGGGGCGATACGGGGAGAGAGTAGCGTCTGGGGGTGCAGTGGACCGTAGCTGAGTTCGGTAATACTGTAGTCTGGCTTGCGCAGCTGTACCTGGAAACCATCGGCCAGGGTGACGGTGGTTTCGCGATAATTGATCACCATCCGCCCTTCTCCGGCCAGTCCGTTAATCGCCAGATCCTGCAGCTGACCACCGTAAGTGGGTTCAGGAATGACGCCCACCTGGCCGCTCTCAAGCAGTTGCCGCTGAGCATCGTTCTGGGGTGGAATACTCAGGCGCAGGAACATCGATACGGCGTTATCCTCAGGCCAGTTGGCTTCCGGAGGGTGGCCCCGGCCATCTTTCAGGTGGCAGCGCTGACAGGCCCGGGCATTATACAGTGGTCCGAGACCATCGCTGGCAGTGGTCGAAGAGGGGGCTGGCACCCATATCTTCTTGAAGATGCCGTTACCCAGCTTAAAGTTCAGTTCGTTCTCGAAGCTCATATTGGCCGAGCTTTGGGAGAATGCATTGGTATTGCGCTGCTTATGGTGCGTGGTGCTGCCACCGGGGAGCGCTTCTCCCGGCTGCGGCTGGCTATAGTCCTGTGCAGCGGATGCCGCTGTCGTCATGAGGACTGCCGCCACTAAGACGGGCAGTGAAAAGTCTCTGCGGTTCATCTGTTACTCCAGAACCTGTGCCGGGTTATCCAGACTATCGGAGCCTTCCAGCTGAACCTGGTCCAGCTTCAGCTGACCGATGATCTCTTCAATGGCGCGGGTCTCTTCGGTGAGGGCATCAACAAAATTTTGTACCAGTTGGTTTCCAGTGGTGTTGCCCACGCCGATCAATACATCGAAGGTCTCGCCCTGAACGGCGCGATCCACCATCGCCTGAGCGGCCGCTTCGGTGGCCTGTAGCTTAGCTTGCATACTTTCATCGGCGGCGGCTGCCTGAGCGGCAACATAGGCAGATAAACCGGGGCCTTCAACCGTTGAACCGTCGATCCGGGTATAGCTGCCCTGATACACATTACGGATCCCTTTGGCATCGTAATAATGGGACCAGTGGGTGTTATCGGAGAAGCAGTCATGCTCCTCTTCCGGGTCATGCAGCATCAGCCCCAGCTTGGTCCGCTCGCCTGCCAGCTCGCCATAGGCCAGGCTGCCCATGCCGGTGAGGATGGTGGCAATAGCGGCGTTATCATCCTTCTTCAGCAGTTGTTGCCGGGCAGCCCCCTGGTCTTTCCAGTTATCCACCATCTCCTGCAGATCGGCAATCAACAGCTGAGTCGCCGCCTGCAGGTAGTCCCGGCGCCGATCACAGTGTCCGCCGGTGCAGTTTTCCAGACTGTAATCGGATGCCGGACGGTTGCCTGCGCCCGGCGCGGTACCATTCAGATCCTGGCCCCACAGAAGAAACTCTATCGCATGGTATCCGGTGGCGACATTGGCCTCTATGCCATCGATCTCATGCAGTGTGTTTGCCAGTAGCTCGGGAGTGATGTCAGTGGCATCGATCTGTGTGCCACCGACCCGCAGGGTTGTGTTGGCAATCACATTGGCACGGTACTGGGTATTCTCGTCTGACGCGTCGCCGTAATGGGTGCTGTCAACATAGTCGATCAGGCCCTCATCCAGTGGCCATGAATTAACCCGCCCCTCCCAGTCATCAACAATTGGGTTGCCAAAACGGTAGGCTTCGGATTGCTGGTAGGGAACCCGGGCGGCTTTCCAGGCAGCGCGGGCCTGCTCGAGAGTGCTGGCATCGGGATGTTGCAGCAGCGCATCGATACTGGCCTGCAGATCTCTCGCTCCGGTGAGGGCATCTTCATAGGTCGCCAGGGCGATATCGGCATAGGTGGTAATGACCTCTGAGGTTGTCGGCGCCGCGGCGAACGTTGTGGAGCAACTAAAGGTGGCGGCCAGAACGGCTGCAGAAACAATTGATTTGACGCGCATAGAGAGGCTCCTGAAAATAGAATTCAGGAGATGGTAATACAAACAAGAATGATTCGCAATAAGGTTTGTGCTGGTGCTTGGCCACTTAAAGCGGGAGCCGGTTCTGGCCGGCTCCCGTTGCTGTGTTAAGCGAAGTATCGTTCCAGGTCGTCTGCGCCACCGATGCGCTGACCATCGATAAACACCTGCGGCGTTGTGCCCTGGCCACTGATCGCCGCCAGAGAACTGTAGCTCAGCCCGTGGCTGCCCAGCTCTACTTCTTCGTAGCTGAAGCCCCGCTCCTGCAACAGTTTCTTCGCCCGGATACAGTGTGGGCAGCCGGGTTTGGTCAGTATGCTGACCCGTTTGGGCTGTTCAGCGGTTGGGTTGATGTAGTTCAGCATGGTATCAGCATCGGAGACCTGGAACGGGTCACCCGGCAGGTCCGGCTCGATAAACTGCTTTTCGATGACGCCATCCACCACCAGCATAGAGTAGCGCCAGCTGCGTTTGCCAAAGCCGATATCATCTTTATCGACCAGCATCTCCATACCCGCCGAGAATTCACCGTTGCCGTCCGGGATAAAGGTAATATTTTCAGCCGCCTGATCGCCCTGCCAGGCGTTCATGACAAAGGTATCGTTAACCGAGATGCAGATGATGCTGTCAACGCCCTCCTTCGCAAAAACCGGTGCCAGCTCGTTATAACGGGGCAGATGGGTCGTTGAGCAGGTGGGTGTAAACGCTCCCGGCAGAGCAAAAACAACCACTTTTTTACCTGCGAACAGTTCGTTGGTGGTGACATCCACCCACTGATTATTTTGCTGAGTGTGAAACGTGACCTGAGGGACTTTCTGACCTTCTCTGTTAGTAAGCATTCCGTGTATTCCTGAAAAGTAGTAGTGATTCGATAGAGAGATAATGTCAAAATACATAAAGTTAATAAAATTAATTAATTTTAATGTATCGATAGCTATTCGCTAATTAAAGCGTTTATCACCTGTTTTTCACTCATCTGAGCATACTACTGTTTCTGGTCATAGTGATTGACCGGGATGCTGGTTTAAGATCGGTGCATAAATTAAAGTGAGCCTTGTTTAGCGCAAGCTGTGATATCCACCTTTCCGGAATAGGTTAATGAGCAACTTCCGTCCTTTTATGCAGGCTGTTTACAGCAACTTTCTGGGGCATTCCCCCAATTGGTATAAGCAGTTAATACTGGCTTTTCTGATAGCTAACCCTCTGATTGATCTGTTGTTAGGCCCGGTCGTCAGCGGCTGGCTGCTGATTTTTGAATTTATCTTTACCCTGGCGATGGCGCTGAAGTGTTATCCGCTGCAACCGGGCGGGCTGCTGGCGATGGAAGCGGTGATTATCCATCTGTCAGAGCCCAGCCATGTGTATGATGAGATTGCCGCTAATCTGCCGGTGATTCTACTGCTGATGTTCATGGTGGCCGGGATCTACTTCATGAAAGGGATGCTGCTGTTTGTCTTCACCAAGCTGTTGCTGAATGTACGCAATAAGACCGCACTGTCGCTGCTGTTTACGCTGATGGGGGCGGTGCTGTCGGCGTTTCTGGATGCATTGACGGTGACCGCGGTGCTGATCAGCTCGGCGGTCGGGTTTTATGCGATCTATCACCGGGTGGTGTCTGGTAGCCATCCGGATATGGATCACGATCATTCGAACGATGATAACCTGCATGAGGACCATCGCATGGAGCTGGATGAGTTCCGTGCTTTTCTGCGCAGTCTGCTGATGCATGGCGCGGTAGGAACTGCGCTGGGTGGGGTGAGCACCCTGGTCGGCGAACCACAGAACCTGCTGATCGGTGAAAAGATGGGCTGGCACTTTATTGAATTCTTCATCAATGTTGCCCCGGTCTCGATGCCGGTTCTGGTCTGTGGCCTGTTAACTACGGTGGTGCTGGAGAAAACCGGCTGGTTTGGATATGGCGCGCGGATTCCGGAGCCGGTATTTGAAATACTCAGGGAGTTCGATGAGCGGGAGCAGGCCAGTTGGGGATTTAAGGAAAAATCCGAGCTGTATATTCAGTTTGCGGTCGCGCTGTTTCTGATTCTGGCGCTGGCCTTTCACCTGGCGGAGGTCGGGGTTATCGGTCTCACGGTGATTATTCTGCTGACCAGTCTCAACGGTGTCACTGAGGAGCATCGCATTGGCCGGGCATTTGAAGAAGCATTGCCGTTTACCGCGCTGCTGGTAGTGTTTTTTACCATCGTCTCGGTGATTCATGATCAGCACCTGTTTACGCCGGTGATTGAGGCGGTGCTGGCGCAGGATCTTCGCAGCCAGCCGGTGATGTTCTTTATCGCTAACGGACTGTTATCGGCCATCAGTGATAATGTGTTTGTTGCCACGGTGTATATCAACGAGGTGGCCAGCGCCTTTGAGGCCGGACGCATCAGCCGGGAGCATTTTGATACCCTGGCGATCGCTATCAATACCGGTACCAACCTGCCCAGTGTCGCTACCCCTAATGGTCAGGCGGCGTTTCTGTTTCTGCTGACCTCAGCCATTGCCCCATTGATCCGTTTGTCTTATATGCGCATGGTGATCATGGCGCTGCCCTACACTATTGTGCTGAGTGGGGCCGGTCTGCTGGCGGTGCGCTATCTGATCTGAACAGCATCAGCCACAAGCGCTGCAGACCGGACAGTTGTCCTGTCGCGGCGGTTATTGGCGGCTGAGCTGGGGCGGTGGTATGTGCGTTGCGCTGCAGACGGCGCTGCTCCCTGAGTTCCCAGGCGGCATTGGCTTTAGCGGCAAAATCGGCCTGTTGCCGGCCACTCAGCTGGGTCGGTCTCTGTCTGGTGCCACTGCGATGGCTGGTATGGCTGGCTTTGGGTGAGCTGCACATGGGGCTATCCTCCGACGTTGATAGCCCCAGTATTGAGCAGCAAGCTGAAATAAGCCTGAAAAACGATCAGATCATCCCGAGTCTTTAGCCGATGAGGGCTTAAACAGGCGCAGCCGGTTAGCATTACTGACCACGGTGACCGACGAGAACGCCATCGCAGCACCGGCAATCACCGGGCTGAGTAACAGGCCGGTAAAGGGGAACAGAATACCCGCGGCGACCGGAATCCCCAGCGTGTTGTAGATAAAGGCACCAAACAGGTTTTGACGGATATTGCTCAGGGTCGCCCGTGATAGTTCAATCGCATCGGCGACCGAGTGCAGGCTGTTGCGGATCAGGACCATATCGGCGCTTTCAATCGCCACATCGGTGCCGTTGCCAATAGCGAAACCCACATCGGCCCGGGCCAGCGCCGGTGCATCGTTGATACCATCACCGCACATCGCAACGTGACCTCCCTCCTGTTGCAGTTTCTCAATCTGTTTTGCTTTATCTTCGGGCATCACCCCGGCAATAAAGTTATCCACAGCCACCTGCCGGGCCACTGCCGCGGCGGTATGTGGGTTATCTCCGGTGATCATCACGACGCTTATGCCCATCTGTTTCAGGCGGCTGATGGCCGCGATAGAGTCCTTGCGGATCGGGTCAGCAATGGCGATTAATCCGGCTACCTCGCCATCAATGGCAATATACACCGGGGTTTTCGCCTGCTCTGCCAGCGTCTGCGCCTGGTTTTTGAAGGCGGAAAAATCGATATTCTGCTCCGTCATCCAGGCGCTGTTCCCCAGCGTGACGGCGATGCCCTCAACCTGTCCTGAGGCCCCCCGTCCGCTATGAGCCTGAAAGTTTGCCACCGGGCTGAGGCTGATGTTTTGCTCCTGAGCATGATGGACAATGGCTTCTGCCAGCGGGTGTTCTGAAACCGCTTCCAGTGATGCCGCTAGCTGCAGCAGTTGCGGATGGGAGCCGGACAGGTCGGTTACCTGGGGTGAGCCTTCGGTAATGGTGCCGGTTTTATCCAGTACCAGAGTATCCAGCTGCGAGGCGCTCTGCAGCGCCTGGCCGTTGCGGATCAGAATACCGTATTCTGCTGCTTTACCCACCCCCACCATCACGGACATCGGTGTTGCCAGGCCCAGCGCGCAGGGACAGGCGATAATCAGCACCGTCATGGCGGTGACCAGCATATACGCCAGCTGAGGCTCAGGGCCCAGCAGATACCAGATCAGCGCGGTCACTAGGCTGCAGAGGATAACTACCGGTACAAAAATACCCGCGACCGTATCGGCCAACCGGGAGATTTCCGGTTTGCTGGCCTGGGCCTGCTTCACCATCTCGATGATCCGGCTGAGGGCGGTTTCGCTGCCAACTTTTTCGGCTGTCACCTTCAGCGTACCGGATTTGTTCAGGGTGCCTGCGCTGACACTGTCGCCGACCGCTTTGCTCACCGGTAGTGGCTCGCCGCTGAGCATCGACTCATCGATCAGACTGCTGCCCTCCTCGACAATGGCATCAACGGGTATCTGTTCGCCGGGGCGAATGCGCAGAAGATCACCGCTTTGCACCAGTTCCAGCGGCAGTTCCACCTCCTTCTCATTGCGAATCACCCGCGCTGTTTTAGGTTGCAGGTTGAGCAGTCGCTCGACCGCTTCGGAGGTTTTACCCCGGGCCCGGATCTCCATCGCCAGGCCGAAGTTCACCAGACCGATAATCATGGCACTGGCTTCATAATAGAGGTGGCGGGAGCCTTCCGGTAACATCTGCGGAAACAGTACTACCGCGGTGGAATAAAGCCATGCGGCCCCGGTGCCCAGGGCGATCAGACTGTCCATGGTCGCTGAGCCATTTTTCAGTGCGCTCCAGGCACCGCTGAAAAAGTGCCGCCCCGGGAACAGCAGAATGCCCAGAGTCAGCAGGCCTGTGATGCCCCAGATAACCTGATCCTGTGGGGTTCGAACGCTCATCTCATCCATCAGTATCCCGGCAACCATCAGTGGAATACCGACACCCAGTGCCAGCAGGGTGTTGCGAATATGTTGTTTGTACTGGGCGGCCTGCTGAGCTTTCTGGCGTGCCCGGTCTTCCGCTTCATTGCTGGCCAGGCGGCCACGGTAACCGATCTCTGACAGGGCAGCGATCAGGTTGTCGCTGCTGATGGGGCCTTCGACATTGAGTCGTCGCTGGGGGAAATCTACCGCCGCCTGATCGACATCCGGCAGGGCGTTAATCCCCTTTTCAATCTTTTTCACGCAACCGGCGCAGGTCACGTTTTCTAATAACAGTGTGGTAGTCATGACTCATCTCGCATAACGGTTCTTTCTATTTACAGGTTAGAGCTTCCAGTCGCTGTAAGGTCAACTGCTGGTGGACAAGAAAGTTGCTTTTTTTTTGCCAACAGGCGAATCTGTAGCGAGTAACGTTGAATTGAGTTGAGAGTCTGGTTGTTCTGATGTGGTATCGCGCCCTGTTAATCCTGCTGCTGAGTGTGATGGCTGTTAATCCAGCGATCTCCGCTGGAGTGCCCGTTGTTGCGTCACATTCTCAGATGGGCTGTCATGGTGATAACTGTGATATGCACAGCGTTGAGATGACCGGCGCTGTGCTGAACAGTGCCGACTGTTGCGATGCAGAGTTGCCCGACTGCTGTTTGCAGCTGGCAGCACTGTTTATGATGCCGACCGGGTTTCAATCTATTTCATCCTCCCAAATCCAGCCTGGCTGGTCACTCAGCGGTTACCTTTCCGCTATCCCTCCTCCGCTCTACCACCCTCCCCGGCCAATGCGCCAGTCTGTTTGATACGCTCATGGAATAATCGCTGTTTGTTAAAGATTGCCGGAGTTGATTATGAATATTTCTCAGGCCGCAGCCGCCACTGGACTGACCAGTAAAACGATTCGCTTTTATGAGCAGCAAGGTGTTATTCCCCCGGCTGCACGCTCTGCGAATGGTTACCGGATCTACAGTGAACAGCAACTGGAAAGCCTGCGTTTTATTAAACGGGCCCGGGATCTGGGATTCTCGCTCGATGAGAGCCGGGAGTTACTGCAGTTATCTCAGGACCCCTCCCGTACCAGTGCCAGTGTCAAACAGAAAGCAGAATTGCAGATACAGCGGATCGATCAGCAGATTGAGTCGTTGCAGCAGATGAGGGCAATACTGGAAAGTGCCGCCCGTGAATGCCGTGGTGACGATGGCGCTGAATGCCCGATCCTTGATCAGTTAAATGGCGTGACTGTCGATAACGAGAGTCCGGAGTAATACCCAATGAAAAAAATGATACTGCTACTGGCAGGCCTGTTTGGGCTGTCACTGAATGGCTATGCCGGCGATTCGGTGTGGCTGGAAGGCAAAACCGATCAGCAATATGAGATCACTGTGTACCGCAGTGCGTCCTGTGGTTGTTGCAAAGGCTGGATAAGCCATCTGAAAGATCACCACTTCAGTGTTAAAGATGTGGTGGTGAATGATGTCACCCCCCATAAACAGCGACTGGGTGTACCTGCCAAAGCCGCTTCCTGTCACACCGCAGAAGTGAATGGCAAAGTGATAGAGGGGCATGTTCCTGCTCAGGATATCAAGCGCCTGCTGGCAACCAACAATGATATTAAGTTGCTGGCGGTCCCTGGAATGCCCTCTGGCGGTCCGGGAATGGACGGTGTGGGAGCCCGCAAAGACGTCTTTACGGTCTATTCGATGGATAGTCAGAACCGGGTGGGTAGTTTCAGTCATTATGCGGATTATTGAATTGCCTGCGGTGTTGATAGTGTTGCTGGGCGCCGTTTTACTGAGTGGCTGTGAGTCGGAGCCCAAAGTAGCCGGGCGCTGGTATACCCAGACTCAGGTGGATAACGGTAAGCAGTTATTTATTGATAACTGCGCCAAGTGCCACGGCGTGGCGGCACAGGGCACCCCCAACTGGAATAAAACCGGGGCTGATGGTAAATATCCGCCGCCGCCTCTGAATGGTACCGCTCATGCCTGGCATCATCCGCTAACCGGATTGAAGCGCTCGGTGCAACAGGGGGGTGTTCCCCTGGGTGGTTCGATGCCGGGGTTTGCTGATACGCTATCGGATGCGGAGACCGAGGCGGTGATCAGTTATTTCCAGAACCGCTGGCCGGCACCGATCTATCAGGCCTGGCTGGACCGGGGTGGTCTGAAGTAATTGCCGTAAAGCCATCAGCTAAAGCGCCTTTCCCGGAAGGCGCTTTTTTATTTTCGCTGAAGCGGTGAAGAGTCGTCTGGATATATGGCAAAAAAACAGATCTGGGCTACCTTCATAGAGCGTTTTTCTCAATCTTCAGGGCATTTAGCATAAAAGCGGCGACGATAGTTGCGTGACCTGATCAGAATACGTACAGTAGCGAACCTTGCCGAAAAGCCGGCATGAATAGCGACCGGTGGGTGGAGAGGATCGATGACGGAAAAAGTATATCTGAACGCGCAGGAACTGCTTGAAGATTCATTCAGGCTGGCTCTGGAAGTGTTTAATAGTGGTTTTCGCCCAGACTTTATCGTCGGTGTCTGGCGGGGAGGCACACCGGTGGGCATCGCGGTGCAGGAACTGCTGGATAACCTTGGTGTTCAGACCGACCATATCGCTATCCGTACTTCGTCCTATACCGGTATCGGTACCCGGGATAAAGAGGTGCGGGTGCATGGGCTGGATTATCTGGTCCGTAACGTCAACCACTCCGATTCCCTGCTGATTGTCGATGATGTGTTCGACACCGGGCTGAGTATCAAAGCGGTGATCGATACACTGAAAGATAAAGCGCGGCTGAATACGCCGCATGATATCCGGATTGCTACACCCTGGTTCAAACCCGTGAACAACAGAACCGATCTTGAGCCGGATTATTTCCTGCATAAGTCGGATAACTGGCTGGTTTTCCCCCACGAACTCAAGGGGTTGGACCGGGAAGAGATGCTGGCCAATAAGCCGGGTCTGAAACAGATTTTTGAGGAATACGGAATCTGACACACTGATGCGATATCAGCGTATCCTGTTCCCATAAAATGAACCCTGTGCGGAGATATCAGAGCAAAGATTTTTCTTTGCTTAAAATATCTACAAATGCCAATGAATGCGGTATAATGCCGCGCATTTTACGCCCCTAACATTCGAGTGAAGAAATGTCTGACTTATCACACTACCGTAATATCGGTATTTTCGCCCACGTAGACGCGGGTAAAACTACCACGACCGAACGTATCCTGAAGCTGACAGGTAAAATCCATAAGACAGGTGAGGTTCACGATGGTGAGTCCACTACCGACTTCATGGAGCAGGAAGCTGAGCGGGGTATTACTATCCAGTCAGCGGCGATCACCACTTTCTGGAAAGATCACCGTTTCAACATCATCGATACTCCCGGACACGTTGACTTCACCGTTGAAGTATATCGTTCTCTGAAAGTTCTGGATGGCGGCATCGGCGTATTCTGTGGGTCTGGTGGTGTTGAGCCACAATCAGAAACTAACTGGCGTTATGCCGATGAGTCGGGCGTTTCCCGTATCATCTTCGTAAACAAGCTTGACCGTATGGGTGCTGACTTTAACCGTGTAGTTAACCAGGTTGAAAATGTACTGGCTGCTAAGCCATTGGTTATGGTTCTTCCAATTGGCCGCGAAGAAGACTTCGTTGGTGTTGTTGATCTGCTGACTCGCCAGGCTTACGTGTGGGATGACTCAGGTCTGCCTGAGAACTACAGCATCCAGGATATCCCTGCCGACATGGTAGAAGATGTTGAGATGTACCGTGAGCAACTGATCGAAACCGCTGTTGAGATGGATGACGATCTGATGATGGCTTACATGGACGGCGAAGAGCCTGCTATGGAAGATATCAAGCGTTGTATCCGTACCGGTACCCGCGAACTGGCATTCTTCCCAACTTACTGTGGTTCAGCATTCAAAAACAAAGGTATTCAGCTGGTGCTGGATGCGGTTGTTGATTACCTGCCAAGCCCAACCGATGTTATCCCTCAGGATCTGACCGATGAGCTGGGTGAGCCAACCGGTGAAGTGGCAACTGTTTCCGTTGATGAGCCTTTCCGCGCCCTGGCATTCAAAATCATGGATGACCGTTTCGGCGCCCTGACCTTTATTCGGATCTACTCCGGTAAGCTGAAGAAAGGCGACACCATCCTGAACTCGTTCACCGGCAAAACTGAACGTATCGGTCGTATGTGTGAGATGGAAGCTGACCAGCGTAAAGAACTTGATTCTGCGCAGGCGGGCGACATCATCGCTATCGTGGGTATGAAGAACGTACAGACTGGTCACACCCTGTGTGATCCTAAGCACGAATGTACCCTTGAAGCGATGGTATTCCCTGAGCCGGTAATCTCCATTGCAGTAACACCTAAAGATAAAGGTGGTGCTGAGAAGATGGGTATCGCTATCGGTAAGATGGTTGCAGAAGATCCAACCTTCATCGTTGAAACCGATGAAGACTCTGGCGAAACCATCCTGAAAGGTATGGGCGAGCTGCACCTGGATATCAAAGTTGACATCCTCAAGCGTACTTACGGTGTTGAACTGGTTGTTGGTCAGCCTCAGGTTGCTTACCGCGAGACAATCACTCAGCCAATCGAAGACAGCTACACCCACAAGAAACAGTCTGGTGGTTCAGGTCAGTACGGTAAGATCGACTACCGCATCAAGCCGGGCGAGCAGAACAGTGGGTTCACCTTCTCCTCTACGGTTGTGGGTGGTAACGTACCTAAGGAATTCTTCCCGGCTATCGAGAAGGGCTTCAAGAGCATGATGGAGACTGGTCCTCTGGCTGGCTTCCCTGTGCTGGACGTTGAGATTGAGCTGTTTGACGGTGGTTACCACGCGGTTGACTCCTCTGCGATTGCCTTTGAGATTGCTGCTAAAGGTGCGTTCCGTCAGTCCATGCCTAAAGCGGGTCCACAGCTGCTGGAGCCTATCATGAAGGTTGACGTGTTCACTCCTGAAGATCACGTAGGTGATGTTATCGGTGACCTTAACCGTCGTCGTGGCATGATCTCTGGTCAGGAAGCTGCGGGTTCAGGCGTTCGTGTTAAAGCTGACGTGCCTCTGTCTGAGATGTTCGGTTATATCGGACATCTGCGTACTATGACCTCTGGTCGTGGTCAGTTCTCTATGGAGTTCGCTCACTACGCGCCATGTCCGGCTAACGTATCTGAGAAAGTTATCGCTGAAGAGAAAGAGCGTAAAGCTAACAAGTAATTGTTGCTTTACCGCTGATTAAAAAAGCCCGCATTCGCGGGCTTTTTTGTGTCTGGCTGCAGGGCAAAAGCGAATATTGGCAGTTACAGATCCAGTACCAGACAATCAGACAGTGCCCGGGAGCAGCAGGGGGTGAACTGATTGTTCAACTGCTTTTCCGCGTCGCTCAGATACATATCCCGGTGATCCGGAGTGCCCTCTATGACCGGGAGCAGGCAGGTGCCACAGACACCCTGTTCGCAGGAACAGGGTATCTCGAAGCCCTGTTCTTCCAACGCTTCCAGCACTGTCTGATCAGCACCGATGTCGATCAGCTGACCACTGCTGGCAATCCTGATCTGAAAACCCGCATTGTCATCATTCGCCGCACTCAGATCCTGAGAAAACAGCTCAAAGTGGATATTGTCGTTATCCCAGCCGTAGGCTCTGGCGCTGTCGGTGATAAAGTTGATAAAGCCCTGGGGGCCGCAAATATAGAGATGCCTGCCTTTGGCTGCCTCTTTCAGGACCGATTGCGGATCAAAACTGTCGGCCGAACCATCATCGAAACAGAGGTTTACGTTATGGCTGAATGGCCCCTCCATAAGACTGTGGGCAAATGCCGCATGCTCAATGCTTTTCGCAAAATAGTGCAGTGAAAATTTAGCCTGACGCTGTTGCAGTGCGTGGGCCATCGACAAAATCGGGGTGATACCGATGCCACCGGCAAACAGCAGTGTTTCATCTTCATCAGGGAGCAGCGGGAACAGGTTTCTGGGAGGGCTGATCTGTATCAGATCGCCTTCGTTAAGCTGCTGGTGAACCGCTTTTGAACCGCCCCGGCCATGTGCTTCAAGCAGGACGGCAATCTCATAGCACTGATGGCTGTCAGGGGCGTTCAACAGAGAATACTGGCGGATCAACGGCTTACCAGTGCCAGCGTTAATGTGCAGATCAATATGCGAACCGGGTGTAAACCGGGGCAGTGTCTGATTGTCAGCAGGCTGCAGCACGATATGTACAATATTATGAGCAACATAGCGTTTTTCGGTGATACGAACACTGATCAGATCGTTATTCATAATCGCCTCATAGTGATAGAGCGTCACGCCATACCGGCGTGGCGCTTGTTATTATTTTGAGTCTTCAGGCGTGCTGTAAACAGACGTAACAGCAGCGCGGCTGCACGCCTGTTTACGCGGAGCTGAGATCAGATGTTTTCCGCTTCGATCAGCTGGCTGAGCCGGCGCCTTGCGCGGACTGCGCCAGCATCGCAAGACAGTAATACCGGGTTCAGCGACCAGAGATCATGGGTGCCCATCTCCTGCTGCTGGGCTTCGATAACCGGTTTGTCCTCGGTGGTGAATGCTTCGCGCATACCGGCCATTTTCGCCTCGTTGTATTCAGCATCATCCATCTTGTAGTTGCGGGTGGACGCGAAGAAGTAGTGGGTAGTGGTTGCGGTTTCCGGCGTCATGATATGGAAGTCGAATAGCATAATGCCATCGTTGAGGTAATCATCACTGTCCTGCACGGTACCCAGGGTCAGGGTCAGATTGGAAGGTTCGGTCCAGCTGACGGCCAGAAACATATCGGCTTTATCGTCCGGGCGCTGCATATGGGGTGCGATCAGCGGGATCACCGGGTCGGCCTCCCAGTCCCAGCGCACATGCAGGGGTTTACCCTCGCGGTTTTCAGTGATTTCCGGAATCAGCGGGCTCAGTTTGCCACCGGTATTGATGAACGGCCCGTGCAGATGATCGATATGGCTGAGATCCATAATATTGTCGGTCAGCAGCTCATAATTGCACTGATTATACATATACATGTGGCCCACCGAGCTTGCTGGGTTCTCAGACAGCTTGGAACAGTCGAGAATCAGATCTTTGTCGGCTTTTTCCGCATCACCCATCCAGATCCAGATAAAGCCATCGCGCTCCTCGGTGATGTAGCGCTGTACTTTGCAGGCTTTTGGAATTTTGCCGTTGCCATGGGGGTTTTTAACGCACTCGCCCTCGCTGTCAAACTGCAGCCCGTGGTACAGGCAGGTGACGTTATCGCCATTGCGCGAGCCCAGGCTGAGGGGGGCAAAACGGTGTGGGCAGCGATCGTGCAGCGCAATCGGTTTGCCGCTTTTGCTGCGATAGATCAGAATCGACTCGTCGAGGATTTTACGGGTGAAATAGGCTTGCTCTTCGACTTCGGATGAAAGGGCCGCAACATACCAGGCGTTGCGCAGAAATGTATGCTTATCAGCAGACTGTAAATTGTTCATTTTATTATCCTTATTAGCAAAACGATAAATCGTACTTTACCTTCAGGATTTAGCAGCTTCTGTGCCAGTCAGTATTGGTTTAACTAGTCTTTTGATTTTAAAGAGTATTTTTTCATAATGTTAACCTGCCCCAGGCCGATGAAGAGTGGAGTAATCCTGTTGGTTTCTTTATATGTTGAAATGGGATGTCTGCATTTCTTTATTTGAAGAACTTGCGTGAGGCTGTATTCTATAATGATATTCCGGACATCAATGGATTAGCTGGTGACGAAAAGAACTGCATCCGGATGAAAAAACACAGCCAATAACAAGAATAATAAATATGAAAGAGATTACTCAAAAGCCGGATTATTCCATCCTCCATAGCGCTATTCAGAGTGACGTTGAAAATGGTGAAATCAGGCTGCTTGATCAGCGCATGCTGCTATTGCATGGTTTCTCTCTGGCGGTATTGCGGCGTGAGATCATCGATAAGATGGGCAGCGATAAGGCCCGTGAAATGTTTTCCCGCCTGGGTTATCAACAGGGGGTTGAAGACTGTCGTCACCTGAAAGAAACAGGTATCGACTGCATCGACGATCTGCTCTCCATCGCCCCGCTGCTGCGTGAAAAAGAGGGGTTTGTGTATAACCTGGCGATTGAGCGGATGCAGTATGATGACAAGACCGGAGAGTTCTGGGGCGACTACCTGTGGGAGAACTCCTGGGAAGCAGAAGCCCATCTGGATCAGTGTGGCGTCAGTGGTTCGCCGGCCTGCTGGATGATGACCGGTTACGCCTGCGGCTTTACCACCGCGGTAATGGGACGTCCGGTGTTATGGCGCGAGGTTGAGTGCCGGGCGATGGGGCATGAGCACTGCCGGGTCGTGGCGATGCCCTTAGAGGAGGGTGACGACCTCTACCAGCATCTCAGCTTTATGAAGATCGAGGAGTTTATCTCCACCCCCAAGTCCGGGCGTATCGATCTCGACCAACTGGGCAGCGATGGGGTGAAAGGGTCGCCAGTCGATCTGCCCGATCTGGTAGGCACATCCCCCGCCTTTAACCGGGCGGCAACCCTGCTGAAAAAAGTCGCCGCAACCGATTCAACGGTGTTGTTTACCGGCGAGAGCGGCGTCGGTAAGGAGCGTTTTTCCCAGGCGCTGCACTCCATCAGTCAGCGGGCGGATAAACCCTTTATCTCTATCAACTGTGCGGCAATCCCCTCCGAACTGGTGGAAGCAGAACTGTTTGGTGTAGAGAAGGGCGCCTTTACCGGGGCAACGGCCTCCCGCCCGGGCAAGTTTGAGCGGGCCGATGGTGGCACTCTGTTTCTCGATGAGGTCAGCAGTCTGCCGTTTCATGCTCAGGGCAAGCTACTGCGGGTGCTACAGGAACGGGAGATTGAGCGGGTGGGGGGTGTTGATGTCCGGTCGATCGATATTCGTTTAGTGGCTGCCGCCAATGTGAACCTGAAAGAGGAAGTGAAGCAGGGGCGTTTCAGGGAAGATCTGTTTTATCGGCTGAATGTTTTTCCCATTGAGATTCCGCCACTGCGTAAGCGCCGGGATGACATTCCCCTGCTACTTAATCTGTTTATTCACAAGTTTTCCGCTGCTAATGGTAAAACCATCAACGGTATTACCAAAACCGCGGTGGATGCTCTGATGCGTTACAGCTGGCCGGGCAATATCCGCGAACTGGTAAATATCTGTGAGCGTGCCGTGATTCTGGCGGATGACGGCGGCAGTCTGGATCTGGAGCATCTGTTTACCAGTGAAGAGATCCTTGAGGCACAACAGGAGATGGCAGACAGGCAGGATGAAACCAGTGATGCAGTGCCGGGCGATACCTATAGCGCGGTTGAGTCTATTCTGAATCACGCGGTGTCGTTTGAGGATGTGGAGAATATGATGCTGGAGCAGGCGTTACAGCGCAGCGAGGGTAATGTCTCTGCTGCCGCGCGCTTGCTCAATCTTAAGCGCGGGCAGTTTGAATACCGCATGAAAAAATATCGTTAAAGCCTGAGTTCGGTATCGTTAGTTCCGATCAGGTTGACCTCATGACTACTGATGATGACAATACGGTTATGCCATTGTTGTCGCAGTCGTTGCAGAATCCGGGTGCTTCTGTCCGGATCTATGCCCGCAGTGGGTTCATCCAGCAGCAGCACTTTGCGGTCTTGCAGCAGCAGCCGCGCCAGTCCCAGTCGTTTCATCTCGCCGCCTGACGGCAGATGCGAGCCTTTACCCAACCAGCTGTCCAGTTGCCCGGGTAGTTGACTGGCCCACTGATCCAGCTCTACGGTTTTCAGCACCTGCCATAGCTCTGTATCGCTATATTGCTGATGCAGACAGAGATTAAAACGCAGACTGCCCTGCAACAAACTGATCTGTTGCGGCATCATGCCGATCTGTTTGATCCCCACGCCGGAGCAGGTGATCAGTCCCTGTTGCGGCTGCAACTGACCCGCTAACAGTTGCATCAGAGTGGTTTTACCCCGACCGCTGGGGTTGGTTAGCCAGTACCAGTGGGGCCCCTGAAGCCGGGCGTTGAAATGATCGATGGTCGCTTGCTGACGGTTGGGATAACGGTAGCTGAGATGATCAATGTCGATGCGGATCGCCGGATTCCCGGGCTCGATGAATTGCCGCTGATCGGGTTGTGGGTGTGCCGGACTCAACTGACCGATTCGCTCAAGTGCCCTATACCCCAGCGCAAAGCCCGCCAGAGCGCTGCTGCCGGTGGTTAATACCTCCTGCAGCCCCAGTGTCAGCAGTAGCAGCATCAACAGCAGGGTGCCTTCCAGTCGCCCGCTGGCGAACCCCTCAATTCCCTGCCATAACACCAGCAGTATCATCGACGCCTGCACCAGTTGATTCAGCGCCTGGACCCGTTGACGGGCATTACTGGCCTGCTGTTCGGTCTGATCTGCAATGGCGGCACTCTGGCACAGCTTGTCGCTTTGCGGTGTTAACCGGTCAAACAGGATCAGGGTGCGCAGATTGCTGAACAGTGAATGGGCATCACTCCATTGCTGGCTGCGCTGCTGATGCAGGGTGTTCTGGGGTTGTAATACCTGGCGCAGATAGAGCGTCGGTAACACGGCTACCGAGATCAGTAATGGTAGCAATAACCACAAGCCCAGCTCAGGCAGGAACAGCATGACCGTGACCAGATAAAGCAGGGCGCTGAGCAGCATCACCAGCCCTGGCACCAGCGCTGAGAGGTACAGTGACTCGGCATGGCGGATATCATCCAGCAGCCGGCTGCTGGCCTCATGGCTGTTCAGCGGTTGCTCCTGCCAGTTATGTTTTGCCAGGGTTGCGAACATCTCGCTGCGCAGGTGTGAGATGACCCGGAAGGTGGCTTCATGGGTTGCCAGCCGTTCGCCGTAGCGTCCGAAGGTGCGGGCGATGGACAGTCCTCTGACAACCGCGCCGGGGGCAAAATAGTTAAACCCGTGGGCCGCCGCCAGTGACAGACCGGCCAGTGCGGTCGCGCTGATAAACCAGCCCGACACCGCCAGCAGTGCGATACCGGCCAGCGCGGTGATCGTGGCCAGAAGCAGTCCCAGAGTCGCCATTCCCCGCTGCTGCCAGAGTAGTTGAAAATAGCGTTTTAGCAGTTCAGGCATGGGAGGTCTCCGCTGACTTAAGGGGTTGCAGAGTGATAACCTGATCAAACTGATCGGCGCTATCCCGATGGCTGCTGAGCAGGACGATACCGCCCGTAGCACAGAACCGTTTAAGACTGGCCATAAACTGCTGGGCGGTCTGTTGATCGAGGTTGGCGGTGGGTTCGTCAAGCAGCAGCAGGGCGGGCTGATGCAGAAACACCCGTGCCAGAGCGATCCGCTGGGCCTGGCCACCGGAAAGAAACCCGCCGGAGTCGCTGATGCGATAATCCAACTGTCCGGGTAACTCCTCTACCAGAGTGTCGGCGCTGGCCTGTTTCAGTGCAGTGAAAAGCTCTGTATCGGTGAATTCGCGGCCCAGACAGAGGTTGTTGCGCACCGTGTCAAACAGCAGCTCTGGTTGCTGAGTCATATAGCCGATGCGTTGCTGCCAGTGGCGATTATTATAAACAGCGATACTGACTCCATTGAGGAGCAGCGCTCCGCTGAGGGCGGGCTGTAGCCCGGCAAGAGTGTCCAGCAGGGTGCTTTTGCCGGCTCCCGAAGGGCCTTGTAGCAAAACCCTCTGACCCGGCAACAGGGTAAAGTTATGGGGAGGGGCGATCGTTGTACTGCCATAGCCGGTCTGCAGCTGTTGTAGTGAAATCTGCCTGACCGGCGCGCTGTCTGGCTGAGACTGCTCGTCATTGGTGGCAGCGCAGGGCGGCGGTAGCTGTATCAGTTTGAGCAGATGGGTGGCAACACTGCCGGCATCGGCCCGGGCGTGATAGAGCGCGCCCAGGCGGCGTAGCGGCAGGTAGAACTCTGGTGCCAGCATGAGCAGGAAGACACCGTGAGACAGGCTGAGCTGTTCCTGCCACATACCGATCTGATACTTGTCCAGATAGAGCAAACCCAGATATACCGCTACCATGGCGATACTGATCGCACTGAAAAACTCCAGCAGCGTGCCGGACAGGAACGCCAGTCGTAGAACCTGCATGGTGGAGTGACGGAACTGCTCTGACTGGCGGAACAGATGCTGTTGTTCGGCGTCGCAGCTATCCGCCAGTTGCAGCGCAGAGATCCCTTTAATCCGGTCTGACAGCAGATTGCCCAGCCGTGTCAGTTCGGTCAGGTTGCGTTGACTGGCGGCGGCTGCCTTGTGTCCGACGATGATCATAAACAGTGGCACCAGCGGGGCTGTCAGTGCCAGTATCAGGGGCACCAGCCAGCCGCTCCAGAGGCAGGCGATGATGATCATCAGGGGGGCCAGCATGGCCAGTCGCTGCTGCGGCAGAAACTCCGCAAAGTAGTCGCGGGTGCTATCGATCTCGCCGCTCAGCAGATTGCTCAGCTCAGCGTGGCTGAATGGCTTCTCCAGACTGAGCTGCAGGGTGGCGCAATGCTCCAGCACGATGGCCCGCAGGCGGTTTCGTACCCGGATGCTGGCTCGGTCCGCCAGGCGGGTCTGCCATAGCGGCAGCAGGGCCCGCACTGTCAGCAGGGCCGCCAGCAGCAACCAGCTCCCGCTGTGTTGCCAGAGAAGCGGCGTGGTTAATGCCCCGGTATAAACGGCACTGTTGATCAGCAGGGCGATCAGACCGGTAATCGCGATGGTGGTAGCGGTCTGTAGCGCCCCTGTCAGGGTGAGCCAGAGATTCTCACGACGACTTATTTGTCCCGCCTGACGCAGCAGTTGCTGGCCGTTGGCACAGTGTTGCAGTGTGGAAATATTGATCTGGCTCATCAATGACGGCCTCTGTTGGTAAGGAGCTGGTAATGTGTCATGCCGCTTGCCATTATTGGCACAATTGAGCCATAACTGACGAAACAGAGTCTGACTGATGACTAAAATAAGCTGGTTGAGAACCATGCGCAATGTTCTCGATAGCTATAATAACCCTGCAGTGTTGATAGATGCTGAGTATAACGTTGTTGCCACCAATAATAGTTACGATTTCCGTTTTGGTGGGCTGAACGGGCGCAGCTCGGCGAAATGCTTTT
Source organism: Amphritea atlantica (assembly GCF_900111095.1). Taxonomy (GTDB): domain Bacteria; phylum Pseudomonadota; class Gammaproteobacteria; order Pseudomonadales; family Balneatricaceae; genus Amphritea; species Amphritea atlantica. Next base: position 182,881 of record NZ_FOGB01000002.1, read on the forward strand.
TTCTCTCCCATGGTTATCAGCAACCCTGCGACCAGGAAGGGGAAACCTGCCCCATGCAGGAAGCCCGTGACAGCGGTCACCGGGCTAGTGTGCTGCATATTCATAATACGCCACAGGGCAAAGAGCATGTGGGTATCGATACCATTCCGATTACTGATGATGAGGAGCGGGCCTACTTTATCGAGGTGATGAAACCGATTCGTGAAGTCAGTGCCGTGCCGATTGCCAACAAGATGATTGGCCGCAGCCGGGCGTTTAATGAGCTGGTGGATCTGATTCAGAGGGTTGGTAAAACGGATACCAATGTATTGCTGATGGGGCCTTCCGGGGCGGGTAAAGAGCTGGCGGCTCAGGCGCTTCACTCCACCAGTCCCCGGGCCAGTAAGCCCTTCGTGACGGTAGAGTGTTCTGGTCTTACCGATAGTCTGTTCGAAAGCGAGCTGTTTGGTCATATCAAAGGCGCGTTTACCGGTGCGATCAGCTCCCGTACCGGGCTGGTTCAGTCGGCCCATGGCGGCACTCTGTTTCTCGATGAAGTAGGAGATGTGCCGTTGCATCTGCAGGTAAAACTGCTGCGCTTGATAGAAACCAAGACCTTTCGTCCGGTGGGTGACAGTAAGTCGATTGCGGCGGATTTCCGGCTGGTCTGCGCGACCCATAAGGATCTCCCGGCGATGGTTGAGCGGGGCGAGTTCAGGGATGATCTTTATCACCGTATCAGTACCTTCCCGATCCGTCTGCCATCGCTGGCGGAGCGGCGTCAGGATCTGCCCCTGCTGGTGGAGAGTATTCTGCTGCGCATTGAGGATAAAGCTCCGCTGAAACTGACCGATGAAGCACTGCAATTGCTGGCTCAACAGCCCTTTAAAGGCAATATCCGGGAGTTGAAAAATATACTTGAGCGGGCAGTTGTGTTGCGTCATGATGATCTGATCGGCACGGATGTTATTAAGCGAAGTCTGAATCTGATCCCGGTGGCTGAACTGTCCGGCCAAAAGACGGATGGTCTGGTGCAGATGGCGGAGCAGAGGCTGAGTCTGGATCAGGTTGAGCAGCGTTACCTTGAGGTGCTGCTACAACGCTGTGTCGATAAAGGCCAGGTTGCGGAGATTGCCGGCTGCAGTCTGCGCACCCTGTACCGCAAGCTGGAGCCTTGATTCAGGACACCAGCTTGTCGTCATATTACCGTTTTATTCCGTGTCTTCCATCTGGTTCTCCAGCCACATGGCATTGATAATGCCGAAGCTGCAGGCCAGAAGAACGCCGAGTATCCAGGCGAAATACCACATATTACTCTCCTTGCTTAAGGTCTAGAGACTTAAGCGATTAATAGTTAGACACACTGTTCTGCTCGATAAAGGCCGGCTCGATGCGGCGCCACATTTTGACGTAACACCAGATGGTGTACAGCAGGATAATCGGCACGAAAAACACCGCAACCCAGAGCATAATTTCCAGTGTCAGTTTGCTGGAGGTGGCATCCCAGAGCGTCAGGCTGCTGGCCATGTCGGTGGACGATGGCATCACAAACGGGAACAGTGTCACCCCTGCCAGCAGGATGATGCAGCTGATCCCCAGGCTGCTGGTTAAGAACGCCAGTGCATAACGGCCGCTCCAGGCGAGCAGGCTGGTTAGCAGGGGCAGCAGGACAGCGGCTAATGGCAGCAACCAGAGCAGAGGATAGTGGGCGAAATTACCAAACCAGTCCGCACTCTGAACCACGGTTTTGCTCAGTGGGTTAGAGCTGGCATCGGCAATAACGGCGCTGCTGATGCTATAGCCGGGAATGCTGGTATAAAGCCACAGACCAGCGACCACCAGAAGTACGCTGAGCAGCAGACCGGCCACTCCGGCGGTGCTGCGACTGCGCTGCTGAATTGCACCGCCCGCCCGCATCTGTAACCAGACCGCACCATGCAGTACCAGCATCAGCACACTCACCAGGCCGCAAACAATAGCGAAGGGGTTCAGCAGTGCCCAGAACGACCCGGTATAGGTTGAGCGGGTCAGTTCATCAAAGCTGAACGGCACGCCGAGGAACAGGTTGCCGAATGCCACACCAAACACCAGCGCGGGGACAAATGAGCCCAGACTCAGGCCGATATCCCAGTTATTTCGCCAGCGGCTCCCCGGCATTTTACTGCGGTATTCAAAGCCAAGGGGGCGGAAAAACAGCGCAAAAAGAACCAGCAGCATCGCCCAGTAGAAGCCTGAGAACGCGGTGGCATAGACCAGCGGCCAGGCGGCGAAAATAGCGCCTCCTGCGGTGATCAGCCAGACCTGATTACCATCCCAGTGTGGACCGATAGTATTAATCATCACCCGACGTTCAGTATCGGTTTTTCCCAGCAGGGGAAGGAGCATTGCGACGCCCAGATCAAAGCCATCGGTGATGGCAAATCCGATCAGTAGTACGCCTATCAATAACCACCAGATCAGGCGCAGAGTTTCATAATCAAACATGCTGAGTTTCTCCTAGTGATTCATAGTGATAGCGACCGGTCTCCAGGGCACTGGGGCCCTTACGTACATATTTGACCATCAGGAATATTTCGATACAGAGGAAGGTAGTGTATAGCGCGGCAAAACCGGCAATACTCATCCACAGATCGGTTGCGCTCAGGGTTGAGGTGGCAACATAGGTGGGCAAAATCTCACCAATCGCCCAGGGTTGACGGCCGAACTCTGCAATAAACCAGCCGGTTTCCACTGCAATCCACGGCAGGGGCAGGCAGAGTACAGCCAGTTTCAGCAACCAGCGGGTCGTGTATTCACGCCGGCGGGCAGTGTAATAGAACGCAGCAGCAAAGGTGAATAACATGATCACGCCGGTTGCCACCATAATCCGGAAGGTCCAGAACATCGGGGCAACTCTGGGGATGGTATCCAGAGCGGCCGCTTTGATCTGTGCTTCAGTGGCATCGGTGACATTCGGGGTAAAGCGTTTCAGCAGTAATCCATAGCCCAGATCTTTGCTGACAGCACCGAATGCTTCGCGGTTGGCGGGCGTATCCTCGCCGTTGCGCAATTTTTCCAGCAGACTATAGGCCTGCATACCGGTGCGGATGCGCGTCTCGTTGGCAGTGACGTGATCCTTAATGCCGGTGATCTCCTCATCCACCGAACGGGTGGCGATCAGCCCCAGCAACCAGGGAATGCGCACGGCATAATCGGTGGTCTGTTGTTGCTGATCGGGCAGGCCTACCAGGGTGAAGGGGGCCGGAGCCGGATGGGTATCCCATTCCGCTTCTATGGCTGCCAGCTTGACCTTCTGTACCTCGCCAATTTCATAACCACTTTCATCACCCAGTAAAATAACCGAAAGGATCGATGCCAGGCCAAAAGCGGATGCGATGGCAAAAGAACGACGGGCAAAGCCGACATCCCGGTTGCGCAGCAGATAGAAAGCGCTGATGGAGAGCACAAACATGGCGCCGGTGACATAGCCAGCGGAAACGGTGTGGACAAACTTAACCTGAGCCACAGGGTTGAAGATGACATCGGCAAAGCTGTCCATCTCCATGCGCATCGTTTCAAAGTTAAAGTAAGCACCCACCGGGTTCTGCATCCAGCCATTAGCGATCAGTATCCACAGGGCGGAGAAGTTCGATCCGACAGCGACCAGCCAGGTGACGGCCAGATGTTGAACTTTGGAGAGCCGGTCCCAGCCGAAGAAAAACAGGCCGATAAAGGTAGATTCGAGGAAGAACGCCATCAGCCCTTCAATCGCCAGTGGAGCGCCGAAAATATCGCCGACATAGTGAGAGTAGTACGCCCAGTTAGTACCGAACTGAAACTCCATGGTGAGTCCGGTGGTGACTCCCAGTGCAAAGTTGATACCGAACAACTTGCCCCAGAAGCGGGTCATATCTTTATATACCTGTTTACCGGTCATCACGTAAACTGACTCCATAATAGCCAGCATAAATGTAAGCCCGAGTGTTAATGGCACAAACAGGAAGTGGTACATCGCGGTCAGGGCAAATTGCCACCGCGATAGTTCGACAACAGTTTCAGAAACCATAGTTACAATACCTTAGGTTGGTCCGGCTGCCAGGCCGAAACGAAAAAGAGTGCGGAGGGCACAGAGTCAGGATGATCCAAATGAGTAATGCATTTCTTTAGGCATATGCTGTACCAGATCTGTTAAAACTTTATTACTCTTTTATTTTCAATATCTTATGTTTATATAACGGATTATATAAAGAGGCGTTCTTATAGGAATTTGTCAATTATGACGCAAACTTTGTCAGATTGTGATGTGACATAGTGTCGCGCCATGGTTCTGGACAATAATGGCATTCAGCGGTCGCCGGCATCGCTTGCAAAGGCGCCTTTTGGGAAGCGGCTGATAGCCGTGATAGCCCGAACGACTTGATCTTTCTACGCCGCTGCGCTTATGTCAAGGTTCGTGACATTTGTGGTCGGAGACTGAAAAGAGGGGGGCGTATCTGTGATAGTTTAGTGCCGTAGAGATCAGGCCTGAACGAGAGATTCCTGCTGCTCCATTAAACAGATCAGTTGCTCCAGTGGTACTGGCGGGCTAAACAGGAACCCCTGTACCTGATCGCAGTTATGGTGTCGCACAAAAGCCAGCTGCTCCCTGGTTTCAACCCCCTCGGCAACAACTTTCAGGTTGAGGTTGTGGGCCATATCGATAATGGTTTTCACGATCACCTCATCATCGCGATCACTGCCGATATCACGGATAAATGAGCGGTCTATTTTCAGGGTATTCAGTGGCAACCGTTTTAGCCGGCTGAGAGAGGAATAGGCGATGCCAAAATCATCAATGGAGATCTCTACCCCCAGACTGCGGATCTGATTGAGTTGTTCAAGTAGTTGTTCATTCTCCGTGGCCATAAAAGTTTCGGTGATCTCCAGCTCCAGGGACTCCCCTGGAAAACCGGTTTCGGTGAGAATTTCAGCGATCCGCTTATACAGATCCCGGCGAATAAAGTGCGCCGGAGAGAAGTTGACTGAGAGCTGGATATGTTCACCAAACTGCTGACGTACCTGGAGAATATCCGCACAGGCTTTTTTAATAACCCACTGATCAACCAGGCCAATCAGCCCCTGATCCTCGGCGAGGGGGATAAATTCATCGGGAGGGATGGCTCCTTCATCGGCATCAAACCAGCGAATCAGCGCTTCCAGACCAACAATGACGTTACGCCGGATGCACCATTTAGGCTGATAATAGACTTCGAAGCGTTGCTCTTCGATTGCCTGTCTGAGTTTCTGTGCCAGATGAATGCGGCGTTCGGAGCGGATATTCATCTCTTTGGCAAAAAAGCTGAACTGGTTTCTGCCGGCCGCTTTAGAGTAATACATCGCCGTATCAGCGTGTTTGACAATGGTTGTTGCATCATCTCCGTCGGCAGGGTAGATGCTGATCCCGAGACTGGTGGTTACCTGCAGATTGAAGCCATCAATATCAACCGGTGTCTGGATAGTTCTGATCAGTTTGGTGGCGATGTCAGCCGCTCGGTTCTGTGAGGTGTTGTTGGTCAGTACCGCAAACTCGTCGCCGCCAAGCCGTGCCAGCGTATCACTGCTTCTCAGACAGTGTTGCAGGCGCGCTGACAGTTCCACCAACAGCCGGTCACCCATCTCATGTCCCAGGGTGTCATTGATATCCTTAAACCGGTCGAGGTCGAGGAACATGACCGCCAGCTGTTCGTTGCTCCGTTGTGCATAATGGATGGCGGTGTTCAGATTGTTATCGAAGGTTGCCCGGTTGGGCAGACCGGTCAGGCTATCGTGAAACGCCTGATGCTCCAGCTGTTGGGTCAGTAACAGTAACTCAGCGGTGCGGTCTTTAACTTTTTCTTCCAGTAGTTGTCGCGCCTGTTCCAGTTGATTGTCGCGCGCCTGGATCTGTTCGATCATCAGGTTAAAGTCGGTTGCCAGACTGCCTATCTCATCTTCAGAGCGATTGCGCACCCGCAACTGATAGTTGCGGGTGCGGGTGATTTTGCGGACCGTCATGGCCAGCTCGGTGATCGGCCGGGTGATGATTAGCTGAGCAACGCTTGAGAGTAACAGTGCCACGATCAGTGACAGCAGAAAGACGATAAAGGCGATCCCTATCTGATCTGCCTGACGGGTGGTCAGACTGCCGAGATCGGAGAGCAACAGGGTGTAGCCTATGGCGTCATGATCCATCATTACCGGACGTAAAACATAGAGGGCGCCATCAATCTCCCCTTCGCTGCTCGTTGGCAGGGTGGGGACTGGAAAGTTTCCGGGGGCGTATTTTGCAAACAGCTTCTTGTCTGCGTCATAGAGCACAGCCAGGACAATATCCTGAACATTATCCAGTGATTCAAGGGTGACTCTGGCTGATTCCGCATCACCAAAGGTAAGTGCGGCAATGGAGTTGGTACTGATGATATCCGCTTGGGAGCGCAGGTTCTCGGTCGCCTGAAGTCTGGAGTCATACCAGTCATGCAGGGCGAAGCCTGCGGTGGCCAGTGTCAGTACGGTGCTGCTGATCAGGAGTAACATCGACATCAGCTTGCGCTGTAGCGGGAGGCGTTTAAAGATGGACATCTGTTTCACCTCCTGATCCGGGCCAGTTTGAGCAGTTCAGAACTGATGGTCAGTCCGCTGCGGTTAACTTCGGGAAGGTAGATATCCAGCCCTATGCGCGTGCCCTGCCGGATCAGGTTGATAGCTGCCCGGGAGTCTGATGTCACGCTGGAGTCGCTTTCTGTCAGATCCGCCACGGTCAGAACCGGCAAGGGGCCATGGTGAGCCTGATCTTCAGCGAAGCGCCTGATCTGGCTGAATGGGATAAATAGCATGGCACAGTGGTCAGCTTCGGATAATGAGTCTATCAGTTTATCATTGACTGTTCTCTGTTGTACGGTTTTCCCTGTGATGGTTTGCACGGCTGGTCTCAGCGAGTTTTCACGGTAATAGCAGATGGTCATGTGATCCGGGTTATTCGCGATAGCATTGTCTGGCCAGCGGACAAATTTGGCGATATTGAACAGAATAGCGGTTTTAACCTGCCGCAGCTTGCTGTCATGGGGCTCCGCCTGGAGGTGGAGTGGCGAGAGGCAGGCGAGCAGCAACAGTAACACCGGCAGACGCTGAGAGACGCTGGATAATGTCAGGATTACGGCGTTAATCATAACAGATCATGATTCCATTCTAGCCGCAACCAGAGCTCCCTCTCACTGCGCTCATTGTTGTACTGCTTGCCGAAGTCTGCGGCAGGGTCCATCACCCGCTTATCAAACAGGTTATCGATACCAAATGAATAATTCAGCGCCTGAGTCAGTTTTCCTGAGCCAAACAGGTTGACGGTGGCAAATGAATCAGCGCCATCATCAAAGCTGTTGGTATCGGTTCGGCGACTGCTATAGATCAGGCTGGCTCCCAGCAGATGGTCATTACTGATCTGGTAATCGGTTTGCAGGCTACCGGTCCAGGCTGCCAGGTAGGGCAGTGATTCGCCATCGGATTCGGTTTCAAGATAACTGATCCCCACCCGGGTGTTCAGTTTTCGCATTGGCCGCAGGGTTAATAACAGCTCAGCACCGCGCATTCGATAGACCGTGTTGCTATTGGTGAAATACTCATCAGCATCATCGGGGGTAGGCGTTTCCTGAATAAAATCATCAATCTGACTGTTGAACAGATTGATATTCATGCTGGCCTCATCCCACTGGTAAAGATACCCCAGCTCAGACATCGTTATCCGCTCGGCATCAACCTGAGGAGGCTGAAAACTGGTGCCCTCAAGCACTTTCAGATACTCCCTGAATCCCGGGGTGCGAATGGCGGTGCCATGTTGCAGTTTCCAGGTTTGCTGAGTGTCGGGTGTGTATACCAGTGCTTCGCGATGATTAAAGTAACCGCCAAACTGTTCAAAGTAGTCAAACCGTCCACCAATGGTAAGGCTCAGATCCGGGTGAATCTGCCAGATGTCCTGAGCAAATGCCACATAGTCATTGTTGGTTATACCGGGTTCGGAGAGCAGGTTTCCGGTTTCAGGCGGGCTCAGAAAACCGCTGGAAAAGTGGTAACTACGGCGATAGTCACTCCGTTGCGCTTGCTCATAGTTCCAGCTGATACCGCCTGCCAGAGTGTGCAGCTGAAACTGTTTTAGCAGGGTTAACGAGGCGCCTGCCATAATGCCGTTCTGGTATTCCTCATAGCCTGGCGACTGAGTGGTCTGCTCCAGCTCATATTCCCGGGTATTATCTTTCTGATAATAGAACGTGGTTTCCAGCTGTCCCTCTTCGATAGAGCCTGTCTCATAGTGCGCCGACAGATTGAGAAAATCGCTGTCGATATAGGCATCCTGAGTGGAAGGGATGAAGAGAAAAGGGGTTTCACTGCGATTGTAATCCAGTTGCAGTGTCAGTCGTGGCAGCGGCTGCGCTTTAATATGGATATTGCTGTAGTCCTCATCCCGCGGCTGTAATGACTCTCCGCCGATAAAACTCTTCCGCTCAGAACGGAAGGGGGCGTCCTGATCAAGGTGGCTGGCAAACAACTGAAGCTTGCCGCTGTTGTAGAGGGCGGTGCCTTTGGCTCGCTGGTTGCTGCCCGCTTCAAGGCCCATCTCCAGTTGTTCGGTGTCGCTGAAGTTGCGGGTGGTCACCGATATGATGCCCGCAAAGGCGTTGGCGCCGTAGAGACTGGATGCCGGGCCGAGAATGACTTCAACAGTTTCAAGATATTCCAGCGGCAGGTTATCTCCGAGGCTGAAGTGGTTGTAATAGAGCTGGCGCACCCGTACCCCGTCAACCATCAGTATCATTTTGTCGTTATAGCGGTCCAGAACGCCCCGGGCCCATATGGCGCGATGCCGTTTGCGGTACTGATTAAGCTGCAGGCCTGGCACAAACTGTAACAGATCCTCCAGTCGTCTCACGCCATAGCGCTTAAAATCATCGCGGTTGAAGGTGTAGACCGTGCCTGGGGCTTTATTCACCTGTGTAGGCACAAGCGACGCTGCGGTAAACACGTCCATCGCCACCAGCTCTTTCAGGGACAGGTCACTGAAGCCCTGTTGGTCAGCACGCGCGTATGCGGAGGTAAAGAAGACTGAATAAATAAGCAGTGGGATAACACTGTTTTTCGACATGCACTTTTCCGGAACAGGGAGCCAGCTTTCGATCGGTGGCAATATTATTATTTTAGCGTAGCGGGCTTTAGTGGAGCTCCCTTTCTCTGGCCGTGATACGCGCTCACCATGATACAGAAAACCGTTCAGTGGGGAAGCGTATCGCTACTAATCCCCATACCAATATTATTTTTGAAACCATATTTCAATGGCTAATTAGGCGTATCTGATCGCTTTGCTATTGTACGGGAGGGGGATAGGAGGATTAAAAAGTATTGATATGAGTCAATAAAATTAAATAAATGTATAATTCAAGTATCACTATTTAGGAAGGGTTTTTATTGGTTTAAGTGGTTGTATATCTATATATTTCAACTATTTAAATGATTTTGTTGGGCTGGGTGTATTTTAAAAAGAGATACATAATAAAATATCATGTATTTATTTATGTATCATAAGTGGTATTGTTGCGTCGTTCTTAAAACAAAAACAACCATCTCTGAGGTTTTTGCTATGCACGATAAAATTGCCAATACCATGGAATTTCCACCCGAAACTCCCCAGCCAAATATCTATCCACTGAGCTGGGAAACCAAGACCTCAAAGGCTGAGGAGATCTGGGATGCATCGCTGCGCGAAGCGTGGAATCCAAAGGATCTGCCCTGGGATACTTTCGATGTCTCCAGCTACTCCTGGGAGGAGCGTGAAGCGATCGCCTATTGGTGGACGCTGCTATCGGTATTTGATGCCTCGGCACCCCCTGTTTTTGCTGAAGCGTTTATCAAAACCTATGAAGATCATGAAGAAGATGCCATTCGTCGCTGCTTTTTCTCGGTTACCCGTGATGAACAGAATCACGAGCAGATGTGTGGTATGGCGATTACGAAGTTGCTGGAAGCTAACAGCCCGCTGGAATATGAACCAAAAACCGATCTGGGTCGCCGTCTGAAGCGCAATGCTGCCTGGTTGTACTATAACGGCGGCCGTTACTGGGGCGGATATAAAAAAGCGGTGCCTAAATACAGTCTGGCGGTTCTGTTCAGCTCCTTCCTGATGGGGGAGATTGCGGCAGCCACTATCTTTAAACAGATGTCTGAAAGCTGTGAAGAGATGGTGTTCCAGGAAGCGTTTAAAAACATTGGCCGTGATGAAGGACGCCATATGGCGATCTGTTTGTCACTGATGGAACGTGACTATCCAAAACTGTCTGCAGAAGAGAAGAGCGTTATCACCAAACAGATTCGTGCGGGCTACCTGTTCCTGTCTGCGGTGTTGTTTGAACCGCCTGCTGAGTTCTGGGATCTGCCGGAGGACTTTATCGCCAATCAGCGGGAAGCGGAAGCGATCGCCCGTGAAGCGGGCTTTGGTGTGCCCTCTTACGAGGCGAAGAAGGATAACTGGCGTACCGCCATGCTTAACCTGAAAACGGTTCTGGATAAGTATGACACGCCGTTCCCGGCAATTCCTGAAGTGGATATTACCGGTGAAGAGGTGACTCAGGCGGACCTGGATTCTGCGGATATTATTCCGATCTTCTGATTCCTCTTCCGCTTATAGTCTTCACCAACCGCCGCTCTGTTGAGCGGCGGTTATCTGCATGACTGACCATTTAATGTTGCTGTTACAGGATTGGGATATCCCCGATCCGGAGGTGAGTATGACGTCGATTCGTTTATCCCCATCGGGTAAAGAGGTAGAGGCGAAGCCCGGTGAAACGGTATTGGAATCCCTCGAAAATGCCGGCTACGCCCTGCCGAATAACTGCCGTGCAGGCGCCTGTGGCGAGTGTAAGGTTAAGGTGCTCGAAGGAGAGTTCGATCAGGGAATGGTGATGGATATGGCGCTGTCACAGGCGGAACGAGCCGAGGGCTACGGTCTGATGTGCATGTGTAAACCGCTCAGTGATACTCTGGAGATTGACTGGGGTACCGATGATGCGATGCCAAAACTTTTTCCACCGCGGGAGAATGTGCGTTGCGTGGTGGTGGACCGCATCGAAAGGACCGATCGGATCGCCGAGATCCGGCTGCGTCCGGTAGGCGATCCACTGCGCTTCTGGCCGGGTCAGTATGTCAGCCTGACCGATACCGCCCGAAGTGTGACGCCGCGCTCCTATTCGATTGCCAATGCCCCCAGACCGGATGGTGAAATCGTTTTACAGATTACCCGCGTGCCTGAGGGTAAAACCAGTAACTGGGTTCATGATGATATTCATCCGGGCTCAATGGTAAATATTTCAGGGCCTTACGGCACCTTTATCGGTGATCCGGGAACCGATGGTCCGGTGCTCTGTCTGGCTGCAGGAACCGGCCTGGCGCCGATTCTGAGTCTGGCCGATGCCGCCCTGCGTCGTGGTTTTAAGCAACCGGTACATCTGATGTTTTCGGCGCGAACCGAAGCGGAGATCTACTGCCGTGGCCTGATGTCGTTGTGGAATGCCCGTCATCGCCGCTTTAAGTTCATCCCCACCCTCACGCGGGAGGTGAAAGAGGGCGTTCAGAGTGGTCGTATCCCGGATATCATCGCTGATCTCTATCCCGATCTGTCGAAACATGCGATCTATATCGCCGGCAGTCCCGAGTTTGTGGATAACTGCATCGCAGCGGTAACCGCCTGCGGAGCGCAGGGTGATAATATCCACACCGAAGGCTTCTTTGATCAGGCTCAGCCTGAAACCCCTGCGTCAGACCGGTTAGTCTGACGCGCACACCGGATTTCAACGCCGGACCTGCTCGCAGCGGTCCGGCTTTTTTGTATCCGTCAGAAAAATGTCTGAGATCATCGCTTTTCAGTGCATAACCGCTATTCCCTTTGTACTCTTATAGTTAATGGTTATTAACGCAGATGTTGCAACGATGGATAGAAACAACAGCGAAATCGCATTTGCCACTACCGGCCTGACCAGGGTGTACGGTGAAGGCTCAGTTGCCGTGCATGCCTTAAGGGGAGTTGATCTGCAGATTCCCCAGGGGGAACTGGTGGTGTTGCTTGGCGCTTCCGGCAGCGGTAAATCAACACTCCTGAATATTCTGGGGGGACTGGATCAGCCGACCGACGGCGAGGTGTACTTCTTCGGGCAGAACCTCAGGCAGATGGATGATGGCGCTCTGACTCTCTATCGCCGGGATCATATCGGCTTTGTATTTCAGTTTTATAATCTGATGCCCAGTCTGACAGCGCGGGAAAATGTTGAGCTGGTGACCGAGATCGCCGATAACCCGCTGACCGCGGAACAGGCGCTGGCGCTGGTTGGGCTGAGTGAGCGGGCCGATCATTTTCCGGCCCAGTTGTCCGGCGGCGAACAGCAGCGGGTCGCCATCGCCCGGGCGGTGGCGAAACAACCCCGGGTATTGTTCTGTGATGAGCCCACCGGTGCGCTGGACAGTACCAGTGGCCGACAGGTGATGGAGGTGCTGCAGCAGATAAACCAGCGTCTGGGCGCGACGGTGGTGATTATCACCCATGCGGCGACGATTGCAGGTATGGCGGACCGGGTGATTCACTTTGCTGATGGCCAGATCAGAGAGGTGGTGATGAACAGTGAAAAGTCGCTGGCGCAGGACCTGGTCTGGTGAGGGTTGCCTGATGGCTGGATTGGCAGACCTGTCGCCGCTTGATCGTAAACTGCTGCGGGATTTATGGCGGATGAAAGGTCAGGCTGTCGCGATAGCCCTGGTGATTGCGCTGGGGGTATTGATGCTGGTGATGATGAACGGCCTGGTCCGCTCACTGGAGGATACCCGCACCGCCTATTATGAACGGCACCGCCTGGCGCAGGTGTTTGCGCCGCTACAGAGGGCGCCGCAATCATTGTTATCCCGGGTTGCTGAGATTGAGGGCGTTTCGGTGGCGGTGGGCCGGGTAACCGGTAGTGCACTGATCAACCTGCCCGGTCAGCGGTTACCGCTGAGTGCTCAGGCGGTATCGCTGCCGGATCAGGGCGACGCGCGGCTGAATGATATCTATCTCACCGCCGGACGGCGTCCGGACCCCAGCCATAAAGATGAAATTATCCTGCTACAGGATTTCGCTAAAGCCCATAGCCTGAGCCCCGGAGACCCGCTGTCGGCCACCATGCACGGAGCCCGCCGCACCTTCCGTATTGTCGGTCTGGCACAGGCCCCTGAGTTTCTCTATTCCGCTGCGCCCGGTGAATTTGTCCCGGATGATGCCCGCTTTGCGGTGATCTGGATGAGTCAGTCAGCCCTGGCAGCGGTTTACGATATGCAGGGGGCCTTTAATCAGTTGCTGCTGGGAACCACGAAAAACAGCTCTCTGCCAGCGATTCTCGATCGGGTCGATGTGCTACTGCAGCCTTACGGCGGGCGGGGGGCGTATGGCCTGGCGGATCATGTCTCTAACCGTTTTATCGAGGAGGAGATCAGCGGTCTGAGGGTGTCCAGTCGTACCGTGCCACCGATATTTCTGGCGGTGGCGGCCTTTCTTCTCAATATCGTTATCTCCCGGATGATCCGCGCAGAGCGCAGCCAGATCGGTCTGCTGAAAGCCTTCGGCTACCGGGATATTGAGATCTCCCTGCACTACCTTAAGTTTGTTATTGTGATCGCCGTCAGCGGCGCACTGCTGGGCTGTTTTCTGGGGGTGATGTCGGGGCGTAGTCTGGCACAGGTGTATCAGCACTATTACAAATTTCCATTTCTGCTGTTTCAGGTCGATCCAATGACCTTTGTGATCGGTATTCTGGTGAGTATTCTGGCGGCAGCCGCCGGAGGGATGCTGGTGCTCAGGTCGGTGTTTCGGCTCAGCCCTGCGGTGGCGATGCAACCACCCACACCGGCTGATTACAGCCGTTCGCTGGCGCTGGCCGCCTTTATGAAACGCTGGCTGGATCAGCCCGGCCGGATGGTTGCCCGGCGGCTGCTGCGTCAACCCGGGAGGGCCGCAGGCGGCGTTATCGGTATCGCTGCAGGGATGTCTCTGGCGGTGGCGATGCTGAATGTGATGAGCGCGTTTGATCAGACCCTGGCGCTTAGCTTTAATCTGATCGACCGCAGTGATCTGTCGGTGAGCTTTATTGAACCGTTATCTGACAACGTCGTGTTTGAGTTGCAGAGTATTGACGGGGTTATCGAAGTCGAGGCGCAGCGCACCGTGGCGGTGAAGTTTAGCAATGGCCAGCACAGCTATCGTGGTGCGATCACCGGGCTGCCGGTTAACGCCCGACTTAATCGCGCCCTGGATAACCGCCAGCAGGCGATTCCGATGCGAACCCGGGGCGTGGTGCTGGGCAGCGCCCTGGCGGATATCCTCAGAGTAAAAACGGGCGATGTTCTCGATATTGATGTACGGGAGGGGCGTCAGCCTCAGTTGCAGATACCGGTGACCGGAGTGGCGGATACGCTGATCGGTTCACCCGCCTATATGGCGCTGGATAGCCTCAACCGGGTGCTGGCTGAGCCCCGCCGGGTCTCCGGTGCTTATCTGCGTATCGACAGCGCCAGGCAGGATGCCATCTACCGTCGCATTAAGGCGTTGCCGGGGATTGCCGGGGTCAGCCTGAAACAGGATGCCCGCGAGGCGTTTCAGCGGCTGATCGATAGTAGTGCTGGCGCGGTGCGCTATCTGATGGCGGCGATAGCCGCTGTGATCACTTTTGGGATAGTCTATAACAGTGCCCGCATCGCCTTTGCCGAACGGGCACGGGATCTGGCCAGTCTCCGGGTGATCGGCTTTACCCGGAGGGAAGCAGCGTTTGTTCTGCTGGCGGAGCTGGGTATTATTACCCTGCTGGCGCTGCCGCTTGGTGGGCTGCTGGGCTATTTTCTGGTGTTTGCCATATCCGAGGGCTTCAGTACCGATCTCTACCGGGTTTCTGCGGTCTTTGTGCCCCAGAGCTATGGCATCGCGGCGCTGGCGGTGATCATTGCGGCCCTGCTGTCTGGCTGGCTGGTGAAGCGGGATATCGACCGGATCGATCTGGTTTCGGCATTAAAAGTAAGGGAGTAACGGGTTTATGGGGGCAAAGCGGTCGGGTCACTGGGTGTTGCTGGGAAGCGTTGTGGTGGTGCTGTTGCTATTGGTGTGGGCGTTTATGCCCCGGCCGTTGCTGGTGGATATCGGCACAGTACAGCGCGGGGCCATGCTGGAAACCATTGACGATGAAGGCAAAACCCGGGTGCGTGATGCCTATGTGGTTTCGACGCCTGTGACCGGTCGGTTGCTGCGTATCGAGGTGGAGCCGGGCGACCGGGTCATCCAGGATAAAACCGTTATTGCCCGTATGCTGCCCGCTAACCCGGTGGCGCTGGATAGTCGCAGTCGGGAGCAGGCCCGTGCTGCGGTGGTCTCTGCCGAAGCCGCTGTGCGACTGGCGCAGGCTGAACTGAATAAAGCGCTGGCCGATACTGAGCTGGCCGATACTGAACTGAAGCGGATCACCGAGTTGCAGCAGCGGGGCGCGGTCAGTAACGCTGCGCTGGATAATGCTAAACAGATGTGGCGTTCGGCCAGTGCTCAGCTGGATATGGCGAAGGCTTCCATCTCAATGCGTCAGGCGGATCTGGCCAGTGCCCGCGCACAACTGATCACCTTTGTGCCGGGACAGAGAGATAACCGCGATGCGCAGTCCGGGGTAATCAATATCGTCGCACCCCATTCCGGTAGTATTTTGCGGGTCTTGCAGGAGAGCGAAACCACGCTGCCAGCAGGTCAGGCGATTCTCGAAATCGGCGATATCAATGAGGAGCTGGAGGTGGAGGTTGAACTGCTCTCCAGCGATGCCGTCAGGGTCAAACCCGGCTACCGGGTAATGATCGAAAACTGGGGCGGACCACAGGCACTCGAGGGACGCGTCGAGAAAGTGGAACCCTGGGGCTTTACCAAATACTCCGCCCTGGGAGTCGAAGAGCAGCGGGTGAAAACCACCATCCGTTTTATCAGTGACAAATCCCAGCGGGCCAGTCTCGGGCATGGTTTCAGAGTGGAGGCGCGGATCGTCGTCTGGGAAGATGCGGATGCACTGATCGTGCCTTCCAGTGCGTTGATTCGCAGTGGCAGTCAATGGGCGGTGTATCGGGTTGAATCCGGTAAAGCGCTGCTGCAGACCATTGAGGTTGGGCATAACAATGGCATCAGTGCTGAACTGTCTGGGGGGCTGGCAGCGGGCGATCAGGTGGTGCTCTATCCGCCAGCAGAGCTGAGGGACGGCGGCCGGGTTAAGCCCCGGCTCTGATTCATTGTTGGCCTATGACTTAGCTGTGTTGCTCATTGATGCTCATGGCGATCGCTTCCGCTATTTTGATACCATCGATCGCCGCGGACATAATCCCGCCAGCGTAACCGGCGCCTTCCCCTGCAGGATAGAGTCCGCGGGTGTTGATGCTCTGCATATCATAGCCGCGCTTGATTGAAACCGGCGAGGAGGTGCGGGTTTCGACACCGGTCAGTAGCGCATCATCCTTAGCAAAGCCTTTGATCTTCTTATTAAACTCGGGGATCGCTTCACGAATCGCTTCGATACAGAAGTCCGGCAGGGCTTTGGACAGGTCGGTTAACTTAATACCCGGCTTGAATGAAGGGTGCACACTGCCAAGTTCCTCTGAGGCTGAGCCTTTCAGGAAATCGCCGACTTTCTGTGCCGGCGCATCGTAGTTTTCACCCCCCATCAGGTAGGCGTTGCTCTCCAGCTGGCGCTGAAAATCCACCCCGGCTAACGGGTGGCCGGGATAGTCTGAGGGATCAATACCGACGACGATGGCGCTGTTGGCGTTGCGCTCCTGACGGGAGTACTGGCTCATGCCGTTGGTCACTACCCGGCCCTCTTCGGAAGAGGCGGCCACCACGGTACCTCCCGGACACATACAGAAACTATATACGGAGCGGCCACTTTTACAGTGGTGCACCAGCTTATAATCAGCGGCGCCGAGAATCGGATGACCGGCATTTTTACCAAAACGGGCGTTATCGATCAGGGATTGTTCGTGTTCAATCCGAAAGCCCACCGAGAACGGTTTAGCTTCCATATAAACCCCTTTGTCATAGAGCATCTGGAAGGTATCCCGGGCGCTGTGACCGATCGCCAGGGCGATATGTTTTGAGCGGATCGTTTCGCCGCTGGCCAGAGTAATACCGGTGACCTGGCCGGCTTCGATCAGCAGGTCGTCAACCCGGGCGCTGAAACGGATCTCGCCACCCAGTTCGATAATCTTAGCGCGCATCTTTTCCACCATCGACACCAGTCGGAAGGTGCCGATATGGGGCTTGCTGACATACATGATCTCTTCCGGCGCACCGGCTTCGACAAACTCGGTCAGCACTTTACGGCCGTAATGGTTAGGGTCTTTGATCTGCGTGGAGAGCTTACCGTCGGAGAAGGTCCCGGCGCCGCCCTCACCAAACTGAACATTGGATTCGGTGTTGAGCTTTTTCTGCCGCCAGAAGCCAAAGGTATCTTTAGTGCGCTGACGCACCTCTTTACCCCGTTCGATGATCAGCGGCTTATACCCCATCTGCGCCAGTACCAGACCGGCGAGGATACCGCAGGGGCCAAAGCCGATTACCAGCGGGCGTTCCTGCAGATCGGCCGGAGCCTGAGCAACAAACTTGTACGCCATATCCGGGGTCGGACGAATCGACTGATTACCCGCATGTTTTTCCAGTAGCGCATCGTTATCGGTGGTGTCGACATCGAGGGTGTAGATCAGGAAGATAGTGTTCTTTTTGCGGGCATCATAGCCGCGCCGGCGTATCTCAACCGCTGTTAACTGCTCAGCGGTGATGCCAAGTGTCGTTAAAATGGCATCGGTGAGCGCCTGCTCGTTATGATCAAGCGGCAGTTTAATATTAGAAACACGTATCATCTGAAGAATCCGGAATAGGCGAGACGGAAACAGGCTCTGTTGTTACCTGGTTATAGTAAAGCAGGCATATTACTGTATTTCAGCGTGTGTTGCTGAAATGATTAGTCCGGTGTGCTGCGTTATTCCAGTCCCTCAATCACGCCACTTTTAAGTAAGCGCATCTTATTGGCGGCCGGTTGTTTCGGTAGCCCCGGCATGCGCAGAATGTCACCGGTCAGAATCACCAGAAACCCGGCACCGGAGTTAATCTGAATCGCCCGCACGGTGACTTCAAAGTCTCTGGGCCGGCCATGTAACAGCGGGTCATCTGACAGCGAGCTGGGCGCTTTGGCGATACACACGGGGAGGTGTGTCAGGCGCAGCTGTTCCACCAGTTGCAGATCTTTTGCTGCCTCTTTAGTAAAGGCGACATCATCGGCACCATACATCTGCTTACACACCGCCCGCACCTTCTCCAGCACGGTCAGATCCAGATCGTAGAGGGGTTTAAACGGCTGGTTCTGTGTCACGGACCCCATAACCGCCTGGGCCAGCTCAAGTGCGCCCTTGCCGCCATCGGTATGATGGGTGGTTTCAGCGAATGCCACCCCGAGTTCGTTACAACGATCACGAATAATCGCGACTTCGGCATCGGTGTCGGTGGCAAAACGGTTGAGCGCCACCACCGGTTGCTTGTTAAACAGCACGACACTTTCAATATGCTTATCCAGATTACCGAGGCCCAGCTTCACGGCGCTGAGATCTTCGCTTTCCAGCGCGTTTTTCTGTTTACCGCCATGCATCTTCAGCGCCCGTACCGTTGTCACCAGTACCACAGCATCCGGATCTAAATTGGCGATTCTGCACTTAATGTCGAAGAACTTTTCCGCCCCCAGATCGAAACCAAATCCCGCCTCTGTAATCGCCCAGTCGGCATATTGCATCGCCATCCGGGTGGCGATAACACTGTTGCAGCCGTGGGCAATGTTGGCAAAGGGGCCGCCGTGCACAAAGGCCGGGGTGCCTTCAAAACTTTGTACCAGATTCGGTTGCAGAGCATCCCGCAGCAATGCCATCATCGCCCCGGTGATCTCAAGTTGTCTGGCATACACCGGTTCGCCATCGTAGGTAAAGCCGATCAGGGTGCGATCCAGGCGCTGTTGCAGGTCTTCGGCATCTTCGGCCAGACAGAGCATCGCCATCACCTCGGAAGCAGCGGTTATATCAAAGCCGCCTTCGCGGGGAATGCCCTGCAGCTTACCCCCGAGACCGAGAACGATTTTACGCAGGCTACGGTCGTTCATATCCATCACCCGCCGCCAGACAATCTGCCGGGGATCGATACTCAGTTTATTGCCATGATAGATATGGTTATCGATGGCGGCTGAAACCAGGTTGTTGGCACTGGTGATGGCGTGAAAATCACCGGTAAAGTGCAGATTGATCCGGTCGGCGGGCATGATCTGGCTATAACCGCCACCGGTGGCACCGCCTTTCATCCCCAGACAAGGCCCCAGAGAGGGTTCCCGCAGGGCCAGACATACCGATTCATTCAGCTGTGAGAATGCTTGTCCAAGGCCTATGGTCGTGGTGGTTTTACCCTCTCCAGAGGGCGTTGGGGTGGTGGCAGACACCAGAATCAGTTTGCCGGGCTGGCGGTCGTTGTGGCTGAGTGCCCGCAGGTCGACCTTGGCGATATCCCGGCCATAATGGTTCAGATAATGATCTTCAATCCCCAGTTTCTCAGCGATCTCGCTGATGGGGCGGGGGGTGAACTGCAGCGCGATCTCGACATCGGTGGCCATAACAGACTCCTTGATTATCATCCACTTGATTAAACATGGGAATAAAACCGGCTGGCGTCAAATTATTCGGTCACTTAAATGAGTCATCGAGTACAACTAACGACGTTGGTTTAACTAAACAGTGTTACGCAACGCTGCTGATTGCTCCGCCCGCTGCTCTATTCGCTGCGCGAGTAACAGGGCGGTGCAGCCGATGAGCATGATGATCAGTGTCAGTATCAGGCCGTTATTGAAATTGCCATAATACTCGGCCATCAAACCGACAATCGCCGGGGCGATGACCTGGGCAATACCGTAACTGAAGGTGAGTCGGCTCATCGGCCTGGATGGATTATCCGGGAACAGACGTCCGACCATCGATAGCATCATACCGACGATGCCGATAAAACTGGCGCCATAGATCAGGGCGCTGATGATCACTGCAATCAGTTGATGGCTGAGTAACAGAATGAGAATGCTCAGGGCATTGAGCAGGTAAGCGGCAAACAGGGCCTGCCACTGGCCAGTAATATTGATCACTTTATCCCATAATGCGCTGGCCGGGGCGCAACTTAACCCGGCAACCAGCCAGATCATCCAGCCCTGTCCTGCCAGGGCATCAATACTTTCAGCAATGGTGATGAGAAACGTGGCTGAGATCACATAACCGGCACCGGCACAGAAATAGGCCAGTTGCAGAACCGGCATAAAAGAGGAGGGCATCGGGATCTGCCGGGTATGGTGTTTAGGCAGTGATTGCTCAGCACTGAAGTCCGGTAACCACAGCCAGACAGGCAGAATCAGTAACAGGGTGACGGCGCCATAGATCAGCCACTGTTGCTCCCAGGTGAATATATCTTTAATGATAACCGCGAGAATAGCCGTGATCACGATGCCGATACCCAGCCCGGAAAAGAAGATACCCAGTTCTGCTTTGTGATTGCGCTTCATCAACCAGTGCATCAGTAAGCCGCCTCCCAGCAACATCCCGGCTGAGCTGCTAAGACCTGACAGATAGCGCAGCAGATACCAGACCGGTTCGGACGTTGTCAGGGCCATCGCCATGCTGGTCAGCACTGCGCTGAGCAGGCCGATTTTATACAGCCGGGCTTTCAGTGCCAGGCTGTGGATAAATGAGATCAGCAGAGCCCCGCTGAGATAACCGGCATAGTTGGCCGCCGCCAGATAGCCCGCCACCGATTCGCTCAGACCGACCCCCCGGGCCATCTCCGGAATCATCGGGGTATAGGCAAAACGGGCGATGCCTATAGTGGCAACTACACCTAAAACACAGGTGAGTAACATGCGAAATTTACTGATATCGGACATCGGTAGTTCTCAGGTGGTCAGGTCGTAAAGTGAGTAGAAAACAGGTTAGCGAATACCGTTTCTGTTATCTTTCTATAAAATGACAAAATATGTATAAAATAGGACAGCTGGAAGATAATGTTGGATGTTTCACACGAACTGAGTCTTTTAACCATGCAATCCCTGCCCCGGGAGCTGTACGTGCGTCAGGAGACGATGCCTGCCGGACACTTTTTTCCGCCGCACAGGCATGACTGGCACCAACTGCTCTATGCGGTATCCGGGGTGCTGGTGGTGGACCTGATTGGCGAGCGCTATTTTATTCCCCCGGAGCAGGCGATCTGGCTCCCCCGTGGCTGCCAGCACCGTGTTTACACCGAGTATGGCGCTGAGTTGAAAAGTCTCTATCTTGACGCGGGTTATCAGGGCCTGACGTCAGAAACGGCTGTTGTGTTGCAGGTGACACCGCTGTTCCGTGAACTGATACTTACCGCAGCAGGGTTTGAGGTGGAATATCCGATACAAGGCTATGAAAATAATCTGGTTCAGCTGCTGTTGCGGACCCTGGAGCGTCTTGAACGGAATGACCGATATCTGCCCTGGCCGGTCAGCGAAGATCTGATTAGCCTGTGTAACCGGCTCTATGAGCAGTCTGACAGTAGTGAAACATCGGAACAACTGGCCGCCGGGCTGGCGGTTTCATTACGAACACTGGATCGCCGTTTTCGCCGGGAAACCGGCATGTCCCTGAAACAGTGGCGCTTGCAGCTACGCCTGATGCAGGCGATAGAATTGCTTAATACCGGTCAGAGTATCACTGCAATCGCCCTGGAGCTTGGTTATAGCTCACCTTCGCCCTTTATCTATATGTTTCGGGAGCAGTTTGGCGTCAGTCCGGCGCAGTATCGAAAGCAGAGATAGCGCCTGCCGATGTAGCAAACGGAGTAAAAAATTGCTGAACAAATATATCGGTAATAAGCCCTGTGTTACTGTTTAACCATTGGGTTTAAGCATTCTCCACAGAGGAATTGAGCGTTGAAAAAGTTTGAGTTACATCTGGATGCGATGATCGTTATTGCTCTGCTGTTTGTGTTATCTCTGGGGGTTAACGTTGTCCTCTATCGCCTCTATTCCGCAGAGGCAAAGGCGAACGTTAAGTTTCAGATTCAGAGCCAGGTTGATCAGCTTAATCTGGCGTCTATGGAGGCCTATATCAAAAAGCTGCAAGCATCAGGCGATAAGTAAGTTTTAAAGGTACTTTATGGATATTCGATATGATGATTTCCGGGTGCAGTTGCTCAGAACACTAAACGACGCTGATGGATTATCGTCAGAGGCCCGCAGCATGGTAACAGCGATGAGTCAGCGCCTTGAACGGCAAGGCGAGCTATCCCCGCGAATGGTGCAGGCCAACCCTTTGAGTGACATCCTGTTGCAGGTGAAAAGCAGCTATCAATCTCTGCCCGCAGAAGTGCATCCGCTGGTCGGGTCTTTCTTCAATATCGCAGACTATCTGGCATGGTACAAAAGGCCGGCCCCCGATATGCCTGACTTTATGATCGGTCATGCAAACGCTGAGATTATCGGCCCCCGGGGGCTGGAACGGCGGGATGATCTGGTGGTTGGCGTTACCCTGATGCGACCCGGGATAACCTATCCGGATCACCAGCATCCACCTGAAGAGCTCTATATTGTTCTGAGCGAAGGTCTCTGGCGACAAAATGATAACCCCTGGTGGTCGCCGGGCCATGGCGGCCTTGTCTATAATCCCGCGGATATTGTTCATTCGATGAGGTCTGTGGAGACGCCGTTATTTGCCCTCTGGTGCCTGCAAATGTAAAGCGCCTGCCCCATCGTTGATGTCCATTTGTGCTGCTCATTAACTCTGCCTCCCAAAGAACAAAGCTTGCACACTTCTTGCAGATCCTCTCCTATCCTTCCCGTCATTAACAGGGCTGCTGCTTCAACAGGCTGGCCCTGAATGCTCCTGAGCCTATATGTGACGGTGTCTGGAAGAGATCTGAGTTGTGTATTAAAGGCAGATGTGCGGTGGAAAACATAACGATACTGGAAGGTAAACAACGTTACTTTTCTGACAATTTGTCGCACAAGTCTGAACCGGTGCTCTATCAGGTGCCGAGTAAACTACTGGAGAGACAATGGTAACAAGAACCAGTG
Organism: Amphritea atlantica; assembly: GCF_900111095.1. Lineage (GTDB taxonomy): Bacteria > Pseudomonadota > Gammaproteobacteria > Pseudomonadales > Balneatricaceae > Amphritea > Amphritea atlantica. The sequence goes on from NZ_FOGB01000002.1 coordinate 206,034, forward strand.
AGTCCCATCCCCTGCAGATAGCCGAGGTTCGTGCGGCTGACTCTTTTGGCCGCATCGGCATCACCTTCTGTCCGGGTAAACATGACCCTTTTGCGATTACTGGTGCCTGGGCCAGGGATCTGGATACCGATCTTGACGTGATCGCTGACTGGGGGGCAAAGCTGGTTATCTCTCTGGTGGAAGCCTTTGAGCTCAGACAACTGAAAGTCCCTGATCTTGGGGTCGCCACCCAGCGCAGAGGGATCGGCTGGCTACATCTGCCGATAGAGGATTACTCGGTTCCCAATGAGATGTTTGAGCAGCAGTGGGTCACTCAGGGGCGGGATATCCGCAACAGGCTGCGTCATGGCGAAGATATTCTGGTGCACTGTAAGGGCGGGCTTGGCAGGGCAGGGATGATCGCTGCCCGGTTGCTGGTTGAGTTGGGTATGAACCCTAAAGTGGCGATTAAAACGGTGCGCCGGGCGCGAAAAGGTGCCATAGAAACACCCTCGCAACTGACTCTTGTGCGGCAAACTCAGGCTATTTCCGATGAGCTGTGATGCATGCCGGGTGCAGTGTGATTGATACTCAGAAAATGCAGCGGGTCGCCGGTCAGATCGGCAGCAACCCTGCCGGAATCTTTCAGGATCACAACGGCCAGCGCTACTATGTGAAATCGCTTGAATCCCCGATGCATGCCCGCAATGAATTGATCGCCGCAAGACTCTATCAACTGGCCGGAGCGCCAACCCTGACCTATCACAACAGTGTCGATCCCTGTCAGATCGTCACCGAATGGTTAGCCCTTGATAAAAAGCATATCGCCCACTTTAGCGAGAGCGAACGTAAACAGGCTCAGCAATGGTTCGGGGTACATGCCTGGACCGCAAACTGGGATGCTGCGGGTTTCGATGGTGATAATCAGGGGGTGAAAAATGGCAAAGTTCTCACTCTGGACGTTGGCGGCGCACTGGCCTTTCGCGCCCATGGAGACCCTAAAGGCAAAGCCTTTGGTCTTCAGGTGGAAGAACTCACTGTATTACGACGGGACAGAGGCAATCCCCATGCCCTTAAACTCTTCGCCGATATGACAGAGGACGAGGTAAAACAGGCGATCAGGGTCGTCGCCCTGATCCCCAACGAACAGATACGTCAGGTGATTATCAACAGTGGTGGTAGCCATAAACTGGCTGAGAAAATGGTGGCACGCAAAGCCGATATGATGGGAAGGTTGAGTTAACCGTGTTGGGGGCTCTTAATGCTGATATGCTCCTGATAACCCTTTGATCCGCAATCTTTATTGTCATGCGTAGTCTTTTATCAGGCTAGCTTTGCTAAACTGGTTCAGACGCCTTCACCGACTGAGTAGTGCAGATAATGATGCCCGCCGAAATAGTATTGAATACGCATGCCATTGCTGTTTTATTGCTCACAGCTCTGGCTCTGTTTCTGTTCACGCGGGACTGGTTACCGCTGGAATCCTCCAGTTTATTTGTCCTGGCCGCGCTGGCAACCGGTTTTCAGCTCTTTCCCTATACCGCTGATGGTAAAACCATTCATGCGGTCGACTTTTTTTCCGGGTTTGGCCATGAAGCACTGATTGCGGTGACTGCGCTGATGATCATTGGCCACGCACTGGCCCGGACTGGCGCACTTGAGCCAGTTGGCAGGGCGCTTACCCGTTTATGGCAGGTGTCGCCGAAGCTGTCCTTTTTGCTGACGCTGATTGTGGGTGCGGCACTGAGTGCCTTTGTGAATAATGTCCCCATTGTTATCTTACTGTTGCCCATCCTTATCAGTGTCTCGTTGCAGACCAAAACATCGGCTTCAGGTATTCTGATGCCGATGGGCTTCGCCACCCTGATCGGCGGCATGGGAACCACCATCGGCACATCGACTAATCTGCTGGTGGTGTCGGTGGCCGTCAGTATGGGGATGGCCCCCTTCTCCATGTTTGAGTTTATCGGGCCGGTGGCGCTCAGCAGCCTGTTGGCAATTATCTATTTATGGCTGGTGGCACCCAGAATTTTACCTGAGAGGGCGTCCGAGCTGGGGGATGCGTCGCCACGAATTTTTTCTGCTGCACTGCATATCAATGAGGATGGCTTTTCCGATGGTAAAACGGTCGAAGAGGTGATTGAACAGACCGATAAGCGGGTTAGCATTAAATATGTCAGAAGGGCGGGCAGCGATGCGCTGACCGTTGCTTCCCGGCAACTGACTTTGAAACCGGGGGATCAGTTGTTAGTCAGTGACACGCCTGAAAACCTGAAAGCCTATGAACAGCTGTTAGATGCCGACCTGTATGGCAGTGAGACAAAAATAGACGAGGATCACCCTTTGCAGGCAGAGGGGCAACAGTTAGCTGAAATTATCATTGCCCAGGGGTCACCGCTACTCAACACGTCGGTTTCAAAAACGCGTTTTGCTGACAGATATCAACTGGTTGTTCTGGCGTTGCATCGTGTCGGTCCACAGAGCCGTCAGGCCGTTGCGGATATAGACAATACACAGCTACAGCTGGGGGACGTACTGCTGGTGCAAGGCGCCAGCGAAACCATCGCAGAGCTTAAACAGCAAGGCAAGATATTAGTACTCGACGCTACATCTCATATTCCCCACTCTGAAAAAGCCCCCCTGGCGTTGATGATTATGATCGCTGTGGTGGCTATTTCAGCGCTGGGACTTCTCCCTATCGCCATCAGTGCCGTCTGCGGCGTATTGCTACTGGCACTGACAAACTGCCTCGGCTGGAAAGATATGGCTGAAGCCGTTAATGCCCAGATTATCCTGATTGTTGCCGCATCATTAGCGCTGGGTTTTGCGATGCTTGAAACCGGGGCCGCCGATGCGATGGCCGCAGGCTTTGTCTATCTGACGGCGGATCTGTCGGTGACCATGCAGTTAAGCGGCCTGATGTTGTTGATGGCGATAATGACCAATATCGTCTCAAACAATGCTGCCGCCGTGATCGGCACACCGATAGCGATAGGCATAGCCAATCAGCTTGGCATGCCGGTCGAGCCTTTTGTGCTGGCTGTGTTGTTTGGGGCTAATATGAGCTATGCCACACCGATGGCTTATAAGACTAATCTGCTGGTGATGACCGTTGGGGGATACAGCTTTAATGACTTTTTGAAGGTCGGTATCCCGCTCACCATCATCATGTGGTTATCGCTGAGCTTCCTGATTCCGGTGTTTTATCCGGTTGGGTGACGCTGTCTTGATATCGGAGCCGGCCGCTAAAACTGGTTTTGATCTCCTGCCGGGTAATGCCCTGTTGTGCTTCGCCCGGGTTCTTTATGGTTCCCCATAATGGGTGAGTCTGGTGTAAACGATGACTGTTTTTTGTATAAGCTTCCGATATAGTTGCCCGCTTTCTGTATTGCGTCAGCAGAGAGTCGTCATTGTCTGGGATGAGCTTACCAAAAACGGAGTCAACGCACTCATTCAGAATCAATAGAAGAGATACGGAGCCTGATGATACATAGCACCAAAAGCAGCGATGAACTCCGGTCTGTCCGGAATAGTCGATATATTCTGTTATGCAAACTACTGCTGGTGATAGGCACCTCTTTCCTGCTGGTGTTTGGTTCGTTGACGATTATTGATCATATGTATCTGCTGGGGACTATCCTGCTGGGGTGTATGAGCCTGGGTTATGTTGCCCTGTATCAGCTGCATCGGCATGACAATATCCGCTTTGGAATTATCGCAATCAACAGTCTTTGCGTGGTGTTGTCGCTGACCTTGCTGATAACCGGTGGACGGGAAAATACCGGAATCTTCTGGGTCTATCCGCTGCTGGCGATCAACATCTTCATCAACCGCTTCAGAACGGCGGTGTTGCTGTACGGCTGTTTTCTGATTATCTGCGGTGTGCTTCTGCTAACCCCCTTTTCGGGACTTTTACTGGCAAGTTATTCGTCGACCGAAGCGATACGTATTGAGTTTACCCTGGCCGCGCTCTATCTGATCTGTCTGGCAACGTTGCATTCAGAGGAGCGTGCACAAGCGATGCTGATTGCGATGCATGATGCGGATATGCACAAAATGGCCTTTTTTGACACCCTGACGGGCCTGCCAAACCGCTGGAATATAAAGGATCGGCTTGAATCATTACTACATAGCAGCAAAGCGCCCGATCGGCATGTCGGCCTGCTTTATATCGACCTGGATAATTTTAAAAAGGTCAATGATAACTATGGCCATGATATGGGTGATCAACTCTTAGGCACCTTTAGTGCCCGGCTCAGACAACTGGCGGAGGAACTGAATCCATCTTTTCAGCTTGAACTGGGACGGATGGCGGGAGATGAGTTTGTGGTCGTGGTAAATGGCCCGCACCTCATCAACCGAACCCGGGAGGTGGCTGAGCGTATTCTGCAGCTATTTGAAGAGGGACTGCCCGTGCAGGGGATTAGTCATTCGGTGTATGCCAGTATCGGCATCGCCCTCTATCCGCAACATGCCGAAACCGCCTCAGAACTGATCCATCGTGCAGATCTGGCGATGTATCAGGCCAAAGGCAACGGCCGGAACCGCTTTGAATATTATTCTGATGCACTGGCCGGGGAGTTGCGCGATCAGGACCGGATTGAGAGTGCTTTGAGAGTCGCGTTGAAGCACAACTTCTTCTCCCTGGTCTTTATGCCGATGTATGATTGCCAGACGCTTGAGATCGTCGGGCTTGAAGTGTTGTTGCGGGCAGAAAACCTGCAATCCGATGGTATTGGCCCGGATCGTTTTATCCAGATTGCGGAGAAAACCAGTCTGATCAAAGAGATCGATCTATGGGTGATCAGTAATGCCCTGGAACGGCTGGTAGAGCTTCAGTCCGCAACTGGTTTCAGTGGCAAACTCTGCATCAATATCTCCGGCGTAGAGCTGCATAATGAACTGTTCCCGGCGCAGGTGAAAGCGCTCTTCAATACCTATGGCGTGACTCCCTCTTCTGTTGAGTTTGAAATTACTGAAACCGCCTTTGTTGTAGACGACAATAAGAGCCGGACGATACTCAATGAGCTCAGAGCGCTGGGTATCTCACTGGCACTGGATGATTTTGGTACCGGCTTTACCGCTTTCAGGCAGTTAATAAACTACCCTGCGGACTGTCTTAAAATTGACCGGTCATTTGTGAATGATCTGTTTTCAGCTAATGTTGCGCGGCATAAAATGGTCAGGATTATTGAGGAACTGGCCGAGCTATATGAGTTGCGGGTGGTTGCTGAAGGGGTGGAAACACAAGAGCAACTGGATTATCTGCAACAGATAGGCTGTGACTGGGTACAGGGGTATTTTCTATCCCGGCCGCTGCCGTGGCCGGAGATGCTTAGTCTGATGAGTAACCCGGACCCCGTTATAAAATAGCCCGCTCTTAGAGCGGTCAGGCATCTGTTCCAGTCGTTGAACAAACAGCCCTGTCGTCTATCCCTATCCCTTTCTGCTTATTCTGTGGTATCCAGCCTGGTACAGGTATTGATAATCTGCTCTCGTATCCACTGATGAGCCTTCGAGTGGTGGGTGATCTTGTTCCAGTAAAGGTTCAGCTCGAAGCGGCAACTGAAAGGGGGATCTTTAATCTGCATCGGCCCACCAATCAGTCGTGCTAAACGTTCAGGCAACGTCATGATCAGACCGGTATTGGCAATGGTCGGAATAAAGCTGGAGACACTGGGCAGACGCAGTCCGACATTCAGATTCACCCCCTGAAGTTCCGGGGTATTCAGGTAGAGAGGCTTCCAGCCACCTTCGTAACGAACCTCTAAATGTCGGGCCTGGATATACTCTTCGAGGCTGATCTGCCGTCGGGCTAACGGATGTTCTGCAGACATCAGGCACACATAGCGATCCTGAAACAGCGCGCGTTGATAGAGTGCTTCATAATCCTGCAGCACGGGTGACAGCAGCAGATCACACTGACCGCGCTGCAGCTGTTGATGGCCACTGAGGTGTGACTGGATAAATATCATGCGGATATTGGGCGCTAGCCTGCTTATTCTTTGTACCAGTTCCGGAACGATCACCTGCAGTTCATACTGGTTGCAGGAGAGCGTGACATCCAGATCGGCATTGGCGGGCTCAAACTCCTCTGGCTGGAGTAGTTCTGACATCCCCCGAAGCAGGTTCTCAATCTCCGGCATGATCTGGTGGCAGCGACGGGTTGGTGAAACGCCCCGGCCTGAACGCACAAACAGAGGGTCGTGCAGTGCTTCACGCATCTGCTCCAGGGTATAACTGACGGCAGGTTGATTCTGTCCCAGTTCAATCGCTGCTGCCGTCAGGGAACCCTGCTCATAGATTAGCTTGAGTGTCCTGAGGCTTTTGAAACTCAGCGTACTGTAATCAAATTTTTCCATAACAGTTATCAAAATTATCGACTTAATCAATAATATTGATGGCGCTATAGTCGGGTCAACAATAAATATAAGAGGAAACCGGCATGGCCCAGAGAGATTTGACAGCAGATGAGATCCGCCAGTATCAGCAGGACGGCGTTGTTTGTCTGCGCAACGCGGTTGACCCTGAGTGGGTTGAAAAACTGACAGCGTTTGGCCAGTACCAGCTTGATCACCCGGGCAAGCTCTGCAACGACGGAAATCCTGGCACAGAGAAAGGTCGTATGTTCACCGACCGCTACCTGTGGCGTTCCAATGATCTGGTGTATCAGTACGCAAAAGAGTCCGGCTGTGCCCGCCTGGCCGCCCAGGCGATGCAGAGCCAGACCGTGCGTTTCTATTTTGACCATCTGCTAATCAAGAAAGCGGAAACCACCACGCCAACCCCCTGGCATCAGGACGTGCCCTACTGGCCATTCAGGGGTAAACAGATCGCCTCCATATGGCTGGCACTGACCCCGGTAACAGTGGCGGGCAGTGGCCTGGAGTTTGTCCGGGGCTCTCATCGTGATGATGTTTTCTACCTGCCAGAAGCCTTTGGTGCCTCAGGCGAAAAAGCCAATAGCTGGACCGGCACCGGTGAGGGCATCCCCTGCCCCGATATTGAAGCCGACCGCAAAAACTTCGATATCATCGGTTTCGATCTGCAACCCGGTGATGCCCTGCTGTTCTCCGCCTGGACGCTGCATGGTTCCCCCGGCAACCAGTCAACCACCCAGGACCGGATGGCGTTCTCAACCCGCTGGCTGGGCGACGACGCCATCTGGGACCCCAGACCCGGCACCGACCCCAGCGTAAACCCTGATGAGGTGCGGGTTAGCCCCGGTAACCATCCAGACGATAATGCGATTTTTCCGGCGTTTTATAGGGCTTAGATGAGAGAAACCAGAGCTGAGAATAAGTACTGGTAACGTGCTGACAACCCTTATCCGTGATCTCTGTGGTAGATCAAAGCTTCAAGAGAAAACTCATCACAGTACCCAGGGGGCATACTAAGAACACCGAGGGCACAGAGATAGGGAAAGTGGCCAGACCACCGCTTCTCGGCTAGCTCGTTGCCAGATGTAAAACTTCGTTTTACTTGCTCGAAAGAGAAGGGGCCGATTTAGTTATGAATATTCTTAAGCGATAGAAAATAAACCAGTGCCCTTTTTCCTTCTTTATTCAGCAGAAACAAACGTAAAAATGCAGATACAGAGTTAGGCAGACCAGTTAATCGGGCTTCACAGGAGGCTTATATCAAACAGCTGTAAGCGTAAGGTTGGCCTGCCCCGGAAGATTCTTTTAACACATCCATGTGCTTGTTTTTAATAAGGCAGATCAGGATTTTGACTCTCGTGCCATCGTGTAGAATTCACTGTTGGCCTGCATGTTAGTAACGATAGCCATCCTGTTTGATAACCCGAAGAACGCTGTAATGCCTGCCATGTCCAGAATATCCTCATCATCATAGCCGTGGCTCTTGAGCTGGTCATAATCAGATTGTGCGACTAATTCCGGAGTCCGTGACAGCTTAAGAGCAAATGCCAGCATAGCTTTTTGCTTTTCGCTGATAGGGGCATGGAGATAGTTTACCGCTATCTGATCGGCTAGCTGGGGTTTTTTAGAAAAAACGCGGAGCAGAGCCCCATGTGCCACAACGCAGTATTGACAGCCATTCGCAGCGCTGGTGGCAACGACTATCATCTCTTTTTCAGTCGGGCTAAGAGTGCTTCCTTCACGCTCCATAATGGCATCGTGATAGGCAAAGAACGCTCTGAATTCTTCTGGGCGATGGGCGAGGGTTAAAAATACATTGGGAATAAAACGTGCCTTCTCCTGCACTGCTAAGATACGAGAAAGAATATCTGCGGGTAAAGCGTCCAGATCGGGGACAGGATAGCGGCTTATTGGGAATTGGCTCATTTTTGATCACCTTCAGGCTTTATTTCAAATAACTGGTAGGTTAGTCTACCCGGCACTATCGACAAGAATGAGACATAAAACTGTCAATTAGCGCGCGAATCAGGACAATATGTACCAAATACTTGGATTAGCATTTGATGGATGCCAGGCCTCCGGTCTGTGTTCTCCCTTTGATGTGTTTAATGTTACCAATACGATATGGAAGCAACAGCGCGGTGAAGACAGCGATCTGTACAATTGTCGGCTGGTGTCGCTTACCGGAGAGCCTGTGACCTGTTCAAATGGCATGCGTTTGATGGTGGATTCTTCCCTGGAAAACGCGCCTCCGGCGGACTTAATTGTGGTGCCAGGTATTCATCACTTGGATGCAAAATCGCTACTTAAAAACCTCAAATCGCTCGACAAAGAGAGACACTGGTTGCAACGCAGAGTGCAGCAGCAAACAGTGATCGCCGCCAATTGCAGTGGGGTTTTTCTATTGGCTGAAACCGGGGGGTTGGAAGGCAAAGAAGCAACGACCGCCTGGTGGCTTGGCGGACTTTTTCGTAGTCGTTATTCCGGAGTTAAACATCGAGCTGATCAGCTACTTGTGAAAAATGAAGGTACATACTGCACCGGCTCAATGACCGCAAACCTGAGCGTTATGCTAACGATTGTCGAGCAGCAAGTGGGAAGGCAGCTAGCCCAGAGTGCCGCGAAGACTATGTTAATCGACGCATCTCAAAGCTATGCATCACCCTATCTGTTTATACAGGAGCAAACAGACCATCAGGATAGTCTGGTTCTGGCGGTTGAGAGTCAATTACAAAGAGACATTTCTCAGAAACTGAATATGGAAGCGTTGGCAAAGATGCATTCGGTCAGTTTGAGAACCCTGTCACGCCGGTTTAAAAAAGCCAACGGTATGAACCTGTCTGACTATCATCAGCGCATTAGATTGGAACAGACTAAGTTGCTATTGGAAACAACCAGCCTCAGCATCGAACAGATCGTGGAGAGGGTCGGTTATAGTAGCCAAAGTTCATTACGCCGGTTATTTAATAAGGAATTGGGGCTCTCCCCCAGCCACTACCGCCAGCAACATCAACAAGAAGCGGGATAAACCATCTCTGTGTTCTCTGTGTTCTCTGTGTCCTCTGTGGTAAATCAAAGCATCAAGAGAATACTCACCACAGAGAACACCGAGGTAAGGACAGTGGCCAGACCGCCGCTTTGCGGCTAGCTCGTTGTCAGGCGTAAACTTCGTTTTACTTGCTTGAAAAAGAAGGGGCCGATTTAGTTATGAATGACTTGGAATGAAAATTTACCCCACTCCAGAAAGCGAAAAGCCCCAACTTTCTTCCTACAAGATGAGCGAGGCTCTATCAAAAATAAGTGGTGCCTGGAGGCGGAGCGATGGCCGAAGGCCATGACAACATCGCTGTTCTTTGACGATGGCCCTCGGTGTAAGCAGAAAACGCAAATAATCGAACCAGGTTCGAGGACGCCCGAACATTCTTCCAGACATAAAAAAGCCCCAACTCTCTTCCTGCAAGATGAGCGAGGCTCTATCAAAAATAAGTGGTGCCCGGAGGCGGATCAATGCGCTTGCGCATTCAACATCGTCGCTCTTTGACGATGGCCCGAAGGGGGAGGAGCGAAGCGACGAATAATCGAACCGGTTCGTGTTCCGCCCTGCGGTGTTGCAGATACAAAAAAGCCTCACTACGTAGCGAGGCTTTAATGACACCTGAAGTGGTGCCCGGAGGCGGAGCGATGGCCGAAGGCCATTACAACATCGTCGCTCTTTGACGATGGCCCGAAGGGGAGGAGCGAAGCGACGAATAATCTGTGATCTAGTGATCTTATTGGCATATATAAGCGGGATATAGCGGGAATGGATGGGAATTAATGGGATGCCCGTGGTTCGTGGGATTGAGGGAAACTTCGCGGGAGAATTGAGTGTGTTAGAAATTTTGCGTTTTGCGGTTTTTGAATTCGAGCAATCCACTTTTGAGCGAGGTTTTTGTCACTGCGGACAAAACAGGCGCTAATAGCGATCCTTCGCTATTAAACGTCCTTTCCTATCCAGACAACCTTACCTATCACTTCCAGGTCATTCAGTTGCTCGGGCTTCAGCGTTTCCGGGTGATAGGCGGTGTTATCGCTTATCAGCATGATATCTCGGTTCAGCAGTGTCTGAACGCGTTTAACGACCAGGTGCGAGTTCACACGAATAACATAGATGGCACCATCGCTTAGCTCTCGTTGGCTGGTATCTATCATCAGCGTGTTGTTATCGCTGATGGTTGGCTCCATGCTATCACCACGCGAGAAAACCAGTACCAGGTCTTTTTCGCTTAACCCCTTATATCGCAGCCATTTATGGCGAAACGCCAGACGGCGTGATGGCTGTTCGCTGTTAGGGAACGCACCACTACCGGCGGAAACTTCTACGTTATAGCCAGGGATTAACGCGAACTCATTGGCCAGTTCTGCCTGTGAGCTGATGAGTGACGCCAAGTCCTTGATATGCTGCCCTTCAAAACCGTACTGCGCCACCCAGCTTGCGATCATCCGTCTCCAGTGTTTATCAACACCTAACCCCGCTTCAGATAATGCGCCATCAACAATAGGCATGGCATCTTCAATGCTTTGCATGCCTTGCTTCGCGTACACATCTCTTTCAGCATCTACACCGTAATCACCAGCAAATGATCTAACCGCGCACTCTCTCGGCTTTTCTTCCGGAGAAAGGTCGGCTGTAAGCATTGGGCCCTCTCCGGTCAAAAGCCAATTGGCATTGATGCCCAGCTTAACAAAGCCTTCTATAACCTTTCCTCCAGGAACTGAGCGATCACGTTCGTTATCCTGGTAGCCACGTTTTTTCGAGCCTATAGCTTCTGCCATCGCCTCCTGAGACAAGCTTAAATAGTTCCGAGCGACCTGTAATCGTTCACCTGTACTCATTGCAAACCTTATATCTAGCTAACTTTTGCATTAAGCCAAACAATGGGACGTTAAAACGTTACATTGAATAGCACTTAAAAATCAATTAGTTACACAAAAACCAATCAGAAAGAACGGAATAACATACTTTTGCACGTAAAAACGTATTGCTAATGCACGTTTATGCGTGTTATGTTTTACTTATAGCAGTGAGCCACACAGCTAAATAAAACTGGTTAATAAAGGCGTAAAAAAATGAGCAAGCAAAAAGCCCACTCAAATCAGGATTGGCATCGCCAGGATGTTCTGGCCGAGATCCGCAAAAAAGGCGTAAGCCTGGCAGAGCTTGGCCGTCATCACGGCTATGAAAATCCAACTACGTTATACAACGTTTTCAAAGCCCCTTACCCGAAAGTCGAGAAGATCATTGCTGAGTTTCTTGGAACTAAGCCTGAAGCAATCTGGCCTTCGCGTTATGTGAATAAGGGCGTTTCAAAGTTTAGCACCACCACGGTGTCAACGCAGCAACAAGTAGCCTGATATAGCGAAGCCTATCCGCTTTTCCTGATTCGCTTTCATCTTAGTTACAGAAAAGCGCCAGGGATATACACAGAAAGTATTTTTGTTTGGATGGCGAGTTAGTCGAGGGAGTACAAATGGCCCGTAAAGATTGGAAACGGTTAAGAGCGCGAAGCATTACACATGCTCTGGAATTGTGTGTCGATCATGCGCGTGAAAAGCATAACAGAAGCGTTGACCAGATCGCCGAGCTGATGTGCGAATCAAGTTACAACACGCTCTATAAATGGCTTGGAACCGGTCGGATGCCCGCTATTAAAATCAGAGCGTTTGAAATGGCCTGTGGAATTGATTTTGTTTCTCAGTATCTCGCCTGCAGCGCCAATAAGCTCGTTGTTGAGATGCCAACAGGCCGTAAGGCAGAACATCGTCAACTGAATGAGCTTGGGTCATATAGCAACAAGGTTATAGCTATGTTGCTTGATTTCTACGAAGACCGGAGCGAGCAGCAAGACGTTATAGATGCTATCGCGGTGCTTATCGAAGACCTGGCGCATCAGCGTGGCAATGTTGAGAAATATCAGCAGCCTGAGCTGCTATAGGGAAAGATTATGAAGCAATGGTTTACAGCTAAGGAGATAGCATCAGCGTTAAACGTTGTTCATTCGACTATCGTTCGCCGTGCCGAGCGTGAAGGTTGGGAAGCGCAGCAGCGCATGGGAAAAGGTGGCGGCTATGAATACCACATCAGCAACCTGCCTCATGAAGCCCGTAACGCGTTAGAAGCGCAGCAGATTGCAGTCATGATGCCGCGTCTGCATGAATCTAAAACGGTCATTACTAAACCGGCCTCGACCCTGCAGACAGAAACCAGTCTGACGCACCGTCAGCGCAGCACTGCTGATGCACGGGGCACAGTCATCAACGCCATTAGCGCCATGTGTGAGAGTGGTGTCACCAAAGAAGCCGCTATCACGACTTTATTGACACAAGCCAGCACCGGGCAGTTAGAGAGTATAAATCCTGTGTTAGATGCGGCTTTGCGTCTGGCGAAAGATCCTCGCGGCCGCTCTGTTGAGCAATACCCCAGCCCTCGGAGTATTAAGCGCTGGTTTGCTACCGATGTTAAAAACCTTGCCCCAAAATCTAAGCGGGAATTAAAAGCACCGGTCTGGGCCAACGCCTTCCTGATGTGCTGGTCGCGCCCTGAAAAACCCAGCGTAGAGCATGCTTATCGTCAGTTTTCAGCTAATTATGAAGGCACGCCCCCCAGCATCCATGCAGTTCGCCGTTTTATTAAGAAAATGGGCAACGTATCGAAGCAGAAAGGCCGGATGGGTGCCCGTGAGCTGAAAAACATCCTGCCCTTTGTTAGGCGTGATTTTAGCCAGCTGCTACCGGCTGATATCTACAGCGCCGATGGCCACACCCATGACGGAGAAGTGCAGCATCCATGGCATGGTCGCCCTTTCCGTCCGGAGATCACCACCTTTATCGACATAGCCACTCGCCGGGTGGTGGGTGTTTCAGTTGACCTGGCAGAAAGCAGTATCGCTGTGTTAGATGCCCTGATTAGTTCCTGCACCCAGGCGGTACCGGCACTGATTTACGTCGACAACGGGGGCGGCTATGCCAACGCCCTGATGAAAGACAAAGCCACCGGCGTAATGGCCAGGCTCGGCAGCACAATGACCCACTCGTTGCCGTATAGCTCCCAGGCTCGTGGGGTGATTGAACGTGTTCACCAAACCTTATGGGTTGATGCTGCCAAAGGGGAACAGGGATTCATCGGTAAAGATATGGATCAGGAAGCCAAGCAGGGCCAATTTAAGCTAAGCCGTGCCGCTGTAAAACACGGCGGAGCAATGCACCTGATGGGCTGGAGCGCATTTATGGAACTCGTTAATGAGCGCATCAACTGGTACAACGCCCGCCCTCACAGCAGTCTGCCAAAGATTACGGATGCAAGCGGCAAGCGTCGCCACATAACCCCGGATGAGCTTTGGCAGCAACACCAGGATAACGGCTGGTCACCCATGCTTCTGACCGGTGATGAAGCGGCTCAGATCTTCCGCCCCCGTACAACGCGCACCGTTAACCGCTGCGAGATTAAGTTTATCAACAATATCTACTTCAGCCACTCACTGACTGAGTGGCACGGCGAACAAGTGCATATCGCTTACGACATTAATGATCCTGATGCAATTTGGGTGTATGAACCCGAAACCGGGACGCTCATCTGCAAAGCCGAGTGGAACGCCAACAAAGTCGATTACATGCCGAAAAGTGTTATCGATAACGCCCGGGAGCAGCGAGCCATGGGCCGTAAACGCCGCTTAGAAGTGAAGCTTAATGAAGTTGAAGCAGAGCTGCGCGGACGCCCGGCACTGGAGCAAGACGAACCGATGTATATACCCGGCATCGGCGCTATCACCCCGGATCTGCTCAGCAATCGGATGCAGCCTGTACTCGAAGAGCGGGAACCCGTCACCGTATCAGCAGCGGATCGCTCACCGGCAGAGATGACAACACACGAACGCATTGCACTGTATCAAACATACAAAAATGGTCGCCCGGTACCGGATGCACATCAGTTCTGGTTTAAGAAATATAGCAGCAGCAAAGAGTTTACCGCCTGGGCACGGCGTGAAGAAGAGATGGGACCAGAGGCTCGCACCCTCTGATCCCGGTGCCCATTCGAACTAGCAAAAGGAGCAACAAAAGCATGACAAGCATGAATGCATACGTCAACGGCGGAATCGCCGATATTGCCAACATCGGACTGTGCGATGTTGCGCTGGAAAAAGCCATGGAACGAACCAGTAGCCTGCCGGGCATGGTGTGCCTCTACGGGCCATCCGGCTTTGGTAAGTCAGTGGCAGCAACCTATGTGGCAAACCGCCGCCGGGCTTACTACGTGCAAGCGAAAAGCGTCTGGACTAAAAGGCACACCCTCACCGCCATTCTGGCAGAGATGGGAATGCGTCCAGCCTCAACGATCCCGCAGATGCTCGACCAGGCCGCGCAGGAACTGGCTATGAGCGGCCGACCGCTGATTGTGGATGAGATGGATCACCTGGTTGAAAAGAATGCAGTAGAGCTGATTCGTGATCTATACGAGGCCAGCCAGTCGCCCATCCTGATGATCGGCGAAGAGGAGTTGCCCAACAAACTGAAAAAGTGGGAACGCTTTCACGGCCGAGTTTTGAGCTGGGTGCCTGCGCAGCCTGTCACCCTCGCCGATGCTCGCAAGCTTGTACCGTTATACGCCGGTGAAGTGGACATAGCAGACGACATGCTCACGCACCTGGTCGAGTTGTCCGGGGGCAGCGTTCGCCGGGTTGTTGTCAATCTCGAAATGATACAAGACACCGCGCTGACCAGCGGCTGGGAGTCAGTCACCCGTGATGTCTGGGGCAAAGCTGCGCTTTACACCGGTGAAGCCCCAAAGCGTCGCTTGTAAGTTAAGGAGAACATCATGACAGCAAGCGCAAAAATTGAACGTCAGGGCCATCGCAAACCCGCTCAGCTAGAAATGATCGGCGGTAAATGTGCCCGCCAACGCATCTGGGAACAACTGCGCATTCGGCGTGAAGCGTTTCAGATTCTGCCGGTTGCACAGCATGCCAATGCCGAGATCGAAACCGTTAAAACCTATCTTCAGTGTTTGCAGGCCGGAGGTTATGTCGAGGTAGTGACGCGTGGCCATCTGAAAAAAGCGGTGTATCGGCTGACAAAGGATGATGGCCTGGAAGCCCCACGGCTTACCCGCAAAGGCGAGCCGGTAAAACAGGGCCTGGTATCAGAGGCCATGTGGCGAACGCTGCGCATTCTCGATGTGCTGGATGCCAGACAGATTGAAAACCATGTAGCAGCCAGCGGCTTAGATGTGAAGTTGGCTTACGTGAAAACCTACCTGTCGCTGCTGAAAAAAGCCGGTTATCTGCAGGTGGTGCGGGCCAGTACGCCGCATCGGCTAGAGCTAATTCGTCTTAAGCCAAGCATGAACACCGGCCCACGAGCGCCACAGGTTCAGCGGGTTAAAACCCTGTACGACCCGAATCTCAATAAGGTGATGTTCGCGGAAGATCCGGAGGAGTTGCAATGAATATAGATCTGTCTGGCTGGGGCCAACAGCCACCGGAGTTTATCCAGGTGCTGGTCATGCTGGTGAAAGAAACCGGCAGCAAGAAAGCCGCAGCGTCCCGCATCGGCATCGATCGGGCTTCTGTCAGCACGCTGCTAGCAAACAAATATCCGGCCAATATTGCCCGGATGGAGCAGAAAATCATGGCCTACTGCGCCACCGTCGAATGCCCAGTGCTGGGCATGATCGAAAGCGCAGAATGCCAAAAACAACGCGAAATGCCGTTTATCAGTAGCAACCCGCAGCGTATTGCACTCTATCGTGCCTGCCGTAGCTGCTCACGTAATCCAGAGAGTCGGGAGAACAGCCATGACTAATGTTCAGGTTGATTTGCAAAACGCTTTTATCAAAGAACGGCTGGCCAAGGTGAACTTGGCGGTCAATACGCTGGCAGCGCTGGGGCTGACAGTCTGCTCTATCAATATCGAAGCCACGTCACCGCAAATAAAAGTGCGCACCGGCCGTGCTTGCGAACAGCTCGAAAGCGCCATTACACGTTATTACAGCGATGGGGGCCGTCGCCGCACCGAACGCGTTGCGTTTGTAGCCGACTGCCAGATCCGCTGGGAGGAATATGCATGAACTATCTGATTATCAATCTGCCAGCCACATATGAGCGGCAGCAATTAACGTTTTGGGGTAAGCCGGGCAAGTCTGACACCACCGACCATAAAGACGCGCTGGTGATCGAAGAGGAGTACATCAACATCAACCCTGAACGTTATGACAACGGCACAACCACCAGTGTCATTCTGAAAGAGGCTGTTGAGCTCCACCAGGGCGACTGGCGTGAGCTGCTGAACTGGGAAAACCCCAATTTTATGAAAAAAGGAGAGGTCGCATGAACCACGCAGTGCAACAACATATCCCCGAAGGCTATCTGCAAGATCAGGCCGGTCGTCTGGTGCCAATCGAGTTGATCGACGAGATCGATCTCACCCGCAACGACCTGGTCCAGGAGATTGTCATCAAAGCGCGTGAGCTGCAGCAGGCAATGGCTACCTTCAAGCTAAACACTCTGGGCGATATCAGCGCGTTCGTTGACCTCAGTGCCGAACGTTACAGCGTAAAAATGGGCGGTAAAAAAGGCAACATCAGCCTGCTCAGCTATGACGGCAAGTACAAGATTCAACGGGCGATCAGTGAATACATCGTCTTCGATGAGCGTCTGCAAGTAGCTAAAGAATTGATAGATGGCTGCATTCACCGTTGGGCCGAAGGCTCTGATAACAAGATCAAAGTGCTGGTCGATCACGCGTTCCAGGTCGACAAAGAGGGCAACATCAGCACCGGCCGAGTGTTAGGGCTTCGCCGTATCAAGATCGATGACAGCGAGTGGAGCAAGGCGATGGCCGCGATCGCAGACAGCATTCAGATCGCGGGTTCAAAAACCTATGTGCGACTGTATGAGCGGGTCGGAGAGTCAGAGCAATATCAACCGATATCACTCGATATCGCGGCGTTATAGGAGGATGTGATGGATCTGCTTTCTACACAAATAGTGCTTGATGAGATTGGCCAGATACTAAAGGACGAAGGCAAGTCGCCTGATGACATCCGTCTTTTCTTTGAAGAAGAAGGTGAACGTGTCGCGACGGAAATCGAAGATGAGATGGGGTCTGAATACTAGGAGGTGGTTATGAGCATTGTTACAGCAGAGCAAATGGCCAGCCACGTGGCATTTTGCGCGCGGCTTTCACCGGTGCAGGCGAAAAGTGCGATAGAAGCCGTGGGCAGCGTCATTCTGCAGCACCTGGCGCAGGGCCATACAGTCGCTATTGACGGGTTTGGGCTGTTTGAAGTTGCACTGAAAGACGATGGCACAAAGGGGGTTAGGTTTCGTCAGGCTAAGAAAATGCGGGAGGCAATCAATGGCTAAGGTTTTCGGTTATGACAGTAATGCTCCCCAGCGTGGCGAAATTGAAGCCGCCAATGTTGAAGCCTGGGAGGTGAAACACTTTGGCGCTGATTCATTAAAAGCCCGTTTTGGTTGGGAGGTGTGTTCAACATCGTTTAAGGAGGAGAAAGCCAGCTTGCTTAAGCAGATGCAAAAAGAGTGTCGATATCCAGAGCTAATCGAAGACGTCAAAAACACGAAAGCAGCAGACGTCCCTGTTATCGCCCTTTCGGGCGTCTACTCAGCGTAGCGGCTGGGTACTGATGAGCAGCTAACAACTAAGGGGAAACTCAATGAACAAAGCAGAACTGATCAACGCCATTGCAAACGCATCCGATAGCACTAAAGCACAGGCTGAAAAAATGCTGAACGCTCTGGGAGACATTACCACTCAACAGCTGAAGGCGGGTGGTGAAGTCACCCTGCCAGCCCTGGGAAAGCTGACAACAGGTGAGCGCGCAGCGCGCACCGGTCGCAACCCGCAAACGGGTGCAGCAATCGAAATACCTGCTGCAAAAGTTGCGAAGTTTAAAGCGCTGAAGTCGTTGAAAGATGCCCTGAACTAAATAAAAAGCCCCCTCTGCATCGCAAAGGGGGCTTGGCATTGGTGTTGACCATCCATAGTCAGCCACCGCCGGTACGGCTTTATTTTATCTATCCACTGCAGCCTAACGCTGCAACCAGAAAAGCGGAATAGGAAAAAATCCTAAATTAACGGAGATCATTATGGAACTAACAACAGTACAACGGCAGGTTGTTTTAGCGCTCGATGCGATTGGCCCCTGCGGTTTGACCCCGATGCTGCCACGTTGCCCGGCGCTGGATTCAAAAACACAGCTGAAAAATGTTCTGGAACAGTTAGAGATTAAAGGTGCGGTAAAACTGCAATCTAACAGTCAGTATGCAGTGATTAAAGCCTGGCTGAAAGAAGCCAGAGAGCATAACTGGCTATCAACGCCCCAGACACCTGCTGCACCCGTGCATGGTTCAGAAGTTGAAAGCAAACCCGCCAAAATACCTGTGGCCAGAATGTCTTTTCATGAAAGCGATATCCCCGTCCTCGCCCCACAGTCAAAAGCGTTAGAGATGACGCAAGAACGCACCGCAGATCCGGTTGCAGAGATGATGAAAGAGCTACCGGAGGGTGTTCGCATCGGCCTCAGTCGTGATGGTCTGAATGTTAGTTGGAGCGGCTTTACGCTGGAACCATCTGTCGAAGAACTGCCAGCAACATTGTCTGCCATTCTGACGCTTCAGCAGCATATCGTCAGCGGCAACGCTGGGCAGGCGATCTGAAGTACTGGCCGCTACGGCGGCCATAATCAAAAGCGGCCCGTGGGCTGTTTCTGATTGTGAATAAGCAAGCGAGATTGATATGAGCATCACAAAAGAACAATGGCAGGCCATACAAACCGAGCTGAAAAACTAATTTAGCCAGGTGGTTTTTTCTTACCAGGGCAAGAAGATTCTGGTGCGTCGAGAGCTGGTTAAAGAAGGTCGATTTGAGTTGATCGTTTACTTTGATCGCACGTTAAGCATCGGTTGGGGCTGGAAAACGAGTGACCACTATGACCCTCTCACAGAGGTACTTTGGCACAAGCGAACCAAGTCACTGTATAGCCCAAAGAAAAGAGCGGAAATAATCAAAAGCCTCGGTAAACGCAACGCTAAAAGGTTGTTTCCAAAGCTTGAAGAGCATATGGAATGGTATGAGCCTGTATTTTCGACAGCTGCAACACTCGTTCGACAGTACAAGAAAGTTGAAGGGCTCAGTTTAGAGAGTGTTGGTTTTCAGAGCGAGTCAGCAACATGCAACTAACCCGCTGCCCCATCTGCCATAGCCGCCTCAGTCTTGAATCGCTGGTTCAGGATGAAGCGGGGCGCGATCTGCTGGCTTTGCTGGCACGGCTTGAGAAAAACACAGGCACCGCCCTGGTCACTTACATCGGGCTGTTTCGTTCCCCCAGCCGGGATCTCGCCAATGATCGTGCCCTGCGCCTGGCAAATGAAGCGTTAGAGCTGGCTGAGCCTAACGTCCTGACGGCCGCGCTGGTGCATACGGTGGAATCAATGCGGGCCAAACAGCAGCTGGGCCATTTTAAGCCGTTATCAAATCACAACTACCTGAGACGGGTGCTGGAAAGTGGCCAGGGCGCGGATATACCGGCGCTGCCTGCTGGGCTTGCAACAACAAATCGCCGGAGTGCCAGGGCGGTGGTTAGCAGCGCAATCATGGATATAAAGGATACAGACTGGTGAACATGTCAAAAGACCCACGAAAAGCAGCAATGGCCCAGATCCACATCGCTAAAAAGCAGCTGGGTCTGGATGACGATACCTATCGGCAGATGTTGTTTTCCCTGACTGGTAAAAACAGCTGCGCAAAGATGACCATCAGTGAGTTGAGGCGTGTTATCAGCCATCTGAAAAAATGCGGTTTTCAGAATAAAACGCAAACATTCGGGCAGCGGCCCAACCCAGGTGCGGGCCGTCGCCCACTGATGAGCAAAGTCGAGGCGCTGCTGGCGGATAACGGCCTGCACTGGAACTACGCCCACAGCATGGCCCGCCATATGTTTAAGGTTGAAAAGGTTGAATGGTTAGCGCCCGACCAGTTGCACAAGCTGGTTGCAGCGCTGGAGATCAACGTCAGGCGTCAGGCCGCAAAACAGAGAGAATCAGGCGATGAGTGAAGAGCAGAAAGACCTCCTGGGTGACGACTCATTCTCTAAAGATTTATTAGATCATCTGGATGCTATCCCTGAAGAGGTGCAAAAGAAGTGGCCGCGCGATCTGTCTGCACTTGTCGATATCTACAGCGCATCGTTAAAGCGCCTGGGCTATAGTGGTTCAGAGGCTCAGAAAATCAGCCATACTCTCCTCGCCGAACAGTCAGTATATTGCGGTGGCCGCTATTTCTATCTGCCTAAGCTGGATGCGTTAAAGAAGGCGATCCGTGATGTCGAGCTGCATAGGGATTGGAGTGAGCGAGGCGTTCAGCCAGACGAACTGGCAGACAAGTACAAGATATCCGCGACACATGTCTATCGAATTATCAAAGAACAGCAGGCATACTATCGCAAGCGGATACAGCCAGAACTGTTTTGAGGAAAGGAGTCTCAGCGATGATCAAAATCGTATTTATGTTAGCGTTAATGAGCATGGTGCTGCCTGTTAACGCAGAAATCTATAAATGTAAGACCAATGACCGTGTGATGTATCAATCAACCCCTTGTACGCAAGGTGCTTCTGACGAGGTTGATATCTATATACCGTCGGTGCCCGATAACTCTTTCGAGCCTGGGGACATCCCCGATGATGACTATAAAGAAGAGCGTCGACAGCGCTGGGCAGAAGAGCAAAAGCGCCTAAACGAAAAATCTAAGGCTATAAGGGAAGAACGCCTGCGGCAAGAGCGTTTTAAGAAGATGATCTGGCATCATGAAGTTGCCATTGGAATGACCAAAAAACAAGCCGAGCGCTCCTGGGGAAAACCCTGCGATATCAATCGTTCAGTTTATGCCTCAGGGGTTCATGAGCAGTGGGTGTATTGCACAGGAAAATATGATCGTCAGTACCTGTATTTCGAGGATGACGAACTGACAGGAATGAATTAAATACCCATAAAACATCTAACCTAGGTTAAACCCACCCCCACCAGATCCCCGTTAGAGTCCTAACGAAATCAATGGACTTCAGATTAACGGGGATTTTTTATGCCTGAAAACCATACACCAGAGCCATTCGCTTTGGGGCGACGTTCCAAAAAGAATCTGCAGCAAGTACATCCTGATCTGGTCGCCGTTGTAGAGCGCGGACTTGCCTTGTCGGCTGTTGACTTTGCAGTGACCGAGGGAGTGCGCGAGATTAAGCGGCAGCGTTGGCTTGTGAAAACAGGCGATTCAGCAACCCTCAATAGCCGCCATTTGCTCCGAGTGCCCGCGAATAACCCAGAGCTGGGCGAAGTATCTCATGCAGTTGATTTAGCGGCATGGGTGGACGGGACAGTTAGCTATGACTGGCCGTATTACTACCAGATAGCGGCCGCTATAAAGCAAGCCGCCGCAGAATTTAACGTCGCTATTCGCTGGGGTGGTGGTTGGGCGTTGCTCGATACCTACGACACACCAGAAGCCGCCCGTCAGGCATATATCGAGCGAAAAAAACGTCAGGGTGAAAAGGTTTACTCAGACGGCCCTCACTTCGAACTGTGCTGGAAGGCATACCCATGTCTCTGATAGCAACAGCCCTTCTCACCGCAGGCCCGTCGCTGATTCGTATGGCAGGCCAGATGTTCGGCGGCGATAAAGCGGCCTCAGTATCTGAAAAGCTGGCCTCAGCGGTTGAAGTTGCCGGGGGGATGTCCACAGACGGGGCTAAGGCACATATTGAGCAGATCGTTTCTGGTATGCCTGCCGAAGACGTTGTCGTGGTGATGCAGCTGAAAGTGAAGCTGGAAGACATCGCCGCTGAGCGCGAAAAGAACCAGCTCAATCATCAGTTGGGCATGCACCACGAAACCCAGGAAACCATCCGCACCGAAGCCATTAACGGCACAGACTACGTTAAAGAAACCCGCCCGAAAATGGCTCGTTTATCAGGCTATTCCGGCACAGCTTATGTGCTGGGTGCCGAGCTGGTCAGCCGTATAGCGCCCCTGTTCAATCATGTTGAAGACACTGTGTTGGTGGCGTATACCATAGCGGGAGCCAGCCCAATAGTGGCAGGCGTACTCTATGGCCCGTTGTTCACCTACATGGGTATGCGTACCGTTGATGCGTTCAGTAAATGGAAGCAAACCCCATCCCCAGCAATAGATCTGATTAAAGGGATGGTGAAGTAATGCCCGACATTCTCGATCACGCCAAAGAGCTGGAAATGCGCCAGCGCCAGGACGCCCTGGATAACGCGCTGAAACGCTCAGAACCCGAACAGGATATCAGAGACGGGGTGGTTATCTGCATCAGTTGTGGCGTAGATATTCAACCCGCCCGATTAAAGGCAAAACCCAACGCAGCCCGCTGCATTCACTGCCAACAGATTGAGGAACAAAAACATGGACGTTAACTGGGACGCAGCTAAGTTCTGGCTGGATGTAATGCAATGGATATTCACCATCGGTATCGGTGTTGCTGTCTGGATTCGCACCGGGCGCAACCAGAACCGCACTGATATTCAAGCGCTGGATGATCGTCAGGATGCGCTGGAACGACGTGTGATATCGGCTGAAGAAAACCTGAAGCATGCCCCCACGCATGAAGATATCGCCAAGCTGCAATCACAGTCTTCAGCACTGGACAGCAAGCTGGACCGGGTAACCAACACGGTAGATCGCATTCACGACTACCTGATGAACAACAAGGGGTAAACCATGCCATTTTCTCAATTTGAGCAAGAAGACCGACGGCTGGTATTGCTGCGACTGCTGGCCGAAGACGCTGACTACAAGATCAACAGCAGCATTCTGCAGCGGGGGTTGGAGCTGTACGGCCACAGCGTCAGCCGCGACAAACTGCACTCAGAGATCGCCTGGTTAACCGAGCAGGATCTGGTCACTGAACAGCGTACAGGTTGTGGCCCTCACCCAGCGCGGCCTAGATGTCGCCCAGGGCAAAGCGATTGTGCCCGGTGTAAAACGTCCGGGGCCGGGAGCCTGAAGGAGAACCGTTATGGCCGTTAAGCCTTTAACCAAAGCTCAGAAAACCGTTTTGGCATCATTCGCCAGAGTTGTTGTGGCTGCGGAAGTCTCTGCAAATATCAAAGGCCTGGAAGGGTTTAAAAAACAGTTTCTGAAAGATGATCCCGAAGCCGCTCAGGCGGAGAGAGCTTTTCAGAAAGCGGTCATGGAAGAGCGGTCAAACTTGCTCAGAGGAATGAAAGAAGATGGCGCGTAAATCCTCAATCGATCTGCTGCCCGCTGAGATCCGCGATGCGTTGCATGCCTTGCTAAGAGATCCCGCTGTCGGCCAGGTAGAAACCGCCCAGCGGGTGAATGAATTGCTGGCTGAAGAAGGGATTGAGCAACGCGTCAGTAAGTCAGCAGTCAACCGTTATAGCATGCGGATGGAGGCTCTAGGCGCAAAAGTGCGTGAGTCTCGCGAAGTCGCAGAAATGTGGATCGGTAAGCTGGGTAATGCGCCGCAGGGTCAGGTTGGAAAACTCTTGAATGAGTTTGTCCAGACGATGATTTTTGAAACATCCACCGAGATGATGACTAGCGAGGAACCGGCCCACCCAAAGATGCTGAAAGAGTTGGCGCTATCTATTAAGCATCTGGAGCAGGCAACCACAGTTAATGAGAAACGCGAGCAAGAGATCCGCAAGCGCGCCACTGAAGATGCCGCCGAAGCCATCGATACTGTCGCGAAGCAGCAGGGGCTAACCCGTGAAGGTGTAAAAGCGATTAAGCAGCAGATCCTGGGGATTGCGTAATTATGGATCTTTCAGTTAATGCCTTATCTCAAGCTGTTGCTGAGGGGGTTGCGCAGCTTCAGCAATTTGATGCATCAGAAGTGCTGCTGGGTTATCAGAAGCGCTGGATAGCTGATGAATCTGTACTCAAGATTGCTGAGAAATCTCGACGCACCGGGCTCACGTGGGCCGAAGCTGCAGACGGTTCGTTATGTGCGGGGGCGGCAAAGTCAGAAGGCGGTTGCAACCATTTCTACGTTGGTTCAAACAAAGAGATGGCGCGGGAGTTTATCGAAGCGGCGGCAATGTGGTCGCGAATGTTTGATAAAGCGGCCGGGGATATCCAGGAAGAGCTGTTTATCGATGAGGGTAAAGAAGGCAAAGAGATCCTCACCTTCACTATCTACTTCGCCAGCGGTTTTAAGATACAAGCTCTTTCAAGCAACCCATCAAACCTGCGGGGTATGCAGGGCAACGTCACTATTGATGAGGCGGCATTCCATGACCGCCTGGCCGAGCTGCTTAAAGCGGCCCTGGCACTCACCATGTGGGGCAGCAAAGTCCGCATCATCAGCACCCATAACGGCATTGAAAACCTTTTTAATCAACTGATTATTGATAGCCGTGCCGGTAAAAAGCGTTATAGCGTGCACACCATCACGTTAGACGATGCCTGTGCAGAAGGGCTGTATAAGCGGATATGCCAAATCACCCGCAAAGAATGGACGCAAGAAGCTGAGGACGAGTGGAAAGCCGGGCTGCTGAAAGACACGGCAACCGAAGAAGACGCCCTGGAAGAATATTACTGTGTGCCTAAATCGGGCAGCGGTATCTATATCAAGCGCACACTGGTCGAACGGGCAATGGTTTCCGATCGCTCTATCCCCATTGTGCGCTGGACGGCCCCTAAAGACTTTGAGTTAAAGCCCGAAGGCGAGCGCACCCGCATCATTGCAGAATGGTGCGAGAACGTCCTGCAGCCTTTGCTGGATAAGCTCAACGACAACCATCGTCATGTCTTCGGGGAAGATTTTGCCCGCAAAGGCGATCTGTCAGTGTTCTGCCCGCTAACCATTTACCCGGATCTGACAAAACGTGTGCCCTTTCTGGTAGAGCTGGCGAACGCACCTTACGAAACCCAGCGCGTCGTGCTTTTCTACATTCTCACCCGTCTGCCTCGATTTACCGCTGCTGCGTTCGACGCCACCGGCAACGGCGGCTATCTGGCCGAAGCGGCCCGGCTGAAGTGGGGTACCGAGATTGTTGATGCCGTCATGCTTAACCTGCCCTGGTATCGCGAGTGGATGCCAAAACTTAAAGCCGAGTTTGAAGACGGCAACCTGGAGATTCCCCGGCACGAAGACATTCAGTCCGATATGAGCAAGATTCAGGTCAAGCAAGGCGTGCCGCAAATCGAAAAAGGCAGCGGTACCGGCAGTGATGGCCAGCAGCGGCACGGTGACTTTGCGGTTGCGTTGGCCATGGCGATCCGCGCGAGCTGGATGGAAGGCGGCAGTATTGATTTTATGGCCGTGCCTGGTAAGTCCGATCCGTGGGGCGGTGCCGACAATGACGACGATTACGATATACCCAACTATTCAAAACAGGGAGCCTGGTAATGGCTAAATCTACACTGGTTGATATCAATGGCCAGCCGTTCGACCTGCCGGATCTGGCCGAGCCGCAAACCGAGGCCGATGCTAAACTGGCGCAGCTTCACCGTCACTACAGCGACCATCCGTCCAGCGGTCTGACGCCTGCAAAGCTGGCGACCATTATGAAAGAGGCTGAGCAAGGTGATCTGATGCGTCAGTGTGAACTGGCCGAAGATATCGAAGAGAAAGACCCTCACGTACAGAGTGAGCTGGGTAAACGCCGCTTAGCCATGCAGGGGCCAGACTGGAACATTGTCCCACCATCGAACGCCAGCGCTGCCGAAAAGCGCGATGCTGAAATGATCGAAGAGCAGCTACGCTCAGCAACCTGGCTGGATGAGGCTATTTTCGATTGCGGTGACGCTATTCTGAAAAGCTTCGCTAACCTGGAAATATCCTGGACGTTTGAGGATAAAACCCACTTTATCAACGACGCCGAATGGCGCGACTCCAGCTGGTTTAAAACCCACCCGGATAAACGGGACGAGCTGCGCCTACGTGATGGCAGTCACGAAGGTGAACCGTTGCGCCCGTTTGGCTGGATAAGCCACCAGGCGAAAGCTAAGTCTGGCTATCTGTCACGCCGTGGTCTCGTGCGCGTGTTGGCCTGGCCATTCCTGTTTAAGAACTATAGCGTGCGAGATCTCGCCGAATTTCTTGAGATCTACGGCCTGCCGTTGCGCCTGGGTAAATACCCCGAAGGGGCCAGCGAACGTGAAAAGCTAACGCTGCTGCGGGCAGTGATGAGTATCGGTCACAACGCAGGTGGCATCATTCCCAAAGGGATGGAGATCGAATTCGAGAAAGCCGCCGAGGGTGCCAGTGACCCATTCATGGCGATGATAGCTTGGTGTGAAAAGAGTCAGTCTAAAGCCATTCTGGGCGGCACCCTCACCAGCCAGGCCGACGGTAAAAGCTCAACCAATGCACTGGGCAACGTACACAACGAAGTGCGGCAAGAGATCCGCGACGCCGATCTGAAGTCTCTGGCGGCCACACTGACCCGCGATGTGGTCTACCCCATGTATGTGCTGAACGGTAAGTCGTTCAGTAGCCCCCGTCGAATTCCCCGGCTAGAGTTCGATCTGAATGAGCCGGAAGATCTGCAACAGTTCGTTGAACCATTAAACGGCCTTGTTTCTCTCGGTATGAGAATCCCAATGAGCTGGGTAAATGAGAAAACCAAAATCCCACAGCCCAATGAAGGCGAAGAGATTCTGCAACTATCTCAAAGTTACCCGCAAACGCCAGCCTCACCAGCAAAAAGTTCAAAAGAGGTCGCCCTCGCAGCGCTGAAAGCACAACAGTTGGATACAGATGAGATCGATGCGCTGGTTGATAACGTTCAGGCAAAGGCTGACCAAAACACCAATGATCTGTTAGACACGTTGCGCCAGCTGGTCGACAACGCCGACAGTCTGGAGCAGTTAACAGAACAATTGATGGCGCTGCCGCTGGACGGCGCCGCGCTAACCGACACCATGAGTCAGGCACTCACCGTTGCAGCCATAGCGGGCCGTTATGAGCTGCTGCAGGATGCCGAATAATGCCAGCCTACGGCAGCAAGCCTTTTAAAGAGGCTATCGACTATCTGCAACAGAAGGTGCCCCTGCCGACTAACGGCTGGGCCGACGTCTATGGTCAGCAGCATGATCACGGTTTTATGATCGCCGGTGCCAAAAAGACCGCCATTGTTGAAGACTTTCTGACGGGCATACAGGCCGCGATTAAAGACGGTGAAACCCTGCAAAACTTTCAAAAGCGTTTCGACACCATTGTTGAAAAGCATGGCTGGAGCTATCACGGATCGCGTGGCTGGCGCTCTCGGCTGATCTACGAGACCAATATTCGCCAGGCATACAATGCCGGGCGTGAAGCGCAGATGGCCGAGCCGGGCTTTAAAAAACTGTTCCCCTACATGGAGTATCGCCACTCAGGGGCCGAGAACTTCAGGCCGCAGCACAAGAAATGGGACAGGTTGGTATTAGCGTCTGATGATCCGTTCTGGGGGGCACATAGCCCCTCTAACGGCTACGGCTGCAAGTGTAAGAAGTTTCCCAAGTCAGAACGGGCCATGCGCCGCCTGGGCAAAACCGGGCCGGATATCGCCCCTGCAGATGAATTTAAAGAGTACCCGGACAAACGCACCGGCGAGATCCGTAAGATCCCCCTGGGCATCGATCCCGGTTTTGAACATACGCCAGGGCAGAGTTGGCTGAGGCAAAGTACTCCCCACGTCCAGGAACAATGGCCCAGCACAATAAAATCTGTGCCCGTCGGCCCGGTCGCTAAACCGCCTCTACCTGCTGCGACCTCTGTTTCGTCAAAGAGTCTGATGGTTGACGGTCTGCCAGACGAGCAATACGTGCAGGCGTTCCTGGGTGAGTTTGGCGAAGGTGACTTGATATTTAAAGATGTTCTGGGTGAGCCCATTGCGATTAACGACTATCTGTTTCGTGGGGCCGACGGCCAATACAAAGTATCGAAAGACAAACTACGCCACCGCTATATGCGCTTACTTGCCAGGGCAATACAAAACCCCGACGAGATCTGGGCAATACTCGAAACCGACCGTGCACGCCCGGGTAAATACAAGCTTAAGCGCCGTTACATCAAACGCTGGGTGATGGAAGAGTCTGGCCAGTCAGTGCATGGGTTCAGTGCTTTTGAATATGGACAAGGCATCTGGACGGGTAATACATCCTTTACGCCTCATAGAAAGCAACGTGGCCAAAAGGTGCCAGATAATGATGCCTACTTAGAGCGACAGCGTGAAGGTGTGAACCTGTACGTCAGAAAAGAATCAGCAAAAGAGGAATAAGGGCGGGTGCCGCGCTTCGCCGTTGCACCCCACCGACAGATCAGTGGACGGAACTCGAAGTCCTTGTCTGTCTGGAGAACCTTCATTATAGGATAAAAAAGCCAATGGCGGGAACACAAACAGCAATCAGCCTGGCATATGACAGCGACCCGGTATATGAGGTGCTGGACCGGTTTATTGAAAAAGTCAGCAACACCCAGCCCGCCATGATGGAGATAGCCCACTTCCTGGAAGAGCGCACCCGCGATCACTTCGATAACGAAGAAGACCCGGACGGCAACCCCTGGGCTCCCCTTAAAGCGGCCACGATAAAGCGCAAACAGCGCAAAGGCGTCCCGGTTGATAAGATCCTCCACGGTGAAACACTCCACCTGCGCGATACCATCTTCCCTTTTTGGTCTGCCGATGAAGCGGGTCTGAGCACTGGCCCCGGTACAGACGCTTATGCCGCCACCCAGCAACTAGGTGATGAGAGCCGCAATATAGAGGCGCGGTCATTCTTTGGGTTAAGTGATGAGGATGAAGTAGAAGTTATCGATATCCTGGATGAATTTATTCAGGCAGAGGGCTAGCAAAAGGAGGCCTGAGCGGCGCTGTAAGGGGTTGTGTTGCTTAGTGGTTATGATGGAGTGCGCAAAGTGAGTATATGGTTTCTAACGCGGGTCTAACGCGTTGAATGGTATTAGTTGTATCATTGTTAATACGCCATTACTCAAAGGGAGCCATAGATGCCAAGGGAAGTCGTTCTTAAAACAGAAATAGATGCTTTTAATTTACTTAGATCAATCAACGATGGCTCGATTGATGCTGATGACATTAAATTAAAGTTTGATGGGTGGCCTTTAGCTCAGATTCACTTGGTAGGCCCAAAATACCACAACTCAATAACTCCATCCATAATGAAAGCCTTCATTGAGCTTCAACGGGGTATTCATCGCGCCTATGCGTATGCTGAATATGGGACTTATAATGTAAATAAGCTGACTGTTGAAGACAAAAAAAAGCTTGAGTTAGCCATCGGAGTGGAAGATGGATCTTCGATTTTTAATATTGATTTACAAGAAATTCTGGATAAAGCTTTTGGATCGGCGGTGTCAAAAATGTCTAGTAAGGAACTGGTTTTATTAATTATAGTGCTTGGGTCTCTATATGCCGGTAACACAGCATATAAGGACTATCTGCAAGATCGCAAAGACGCTAGGCAGAAAGAAATAATAATTGAAGAGAAAAAAGCACACATTGAAACGTTTCAATTTATGTCCGCACAAGAGACGGAAAGAATGAAGTTGATACGTGATATAGCTAAGAGTTACCCCGCTATCGATAATGTTCAGCGTCATGCTCACGATACTGCCACAGAGGTTTTTAAACGTGCAGGAATGGCTGAAAAAATAGGTGTAGGAGGCGCTGAAATCACAGGGGAAGAGGCGCAGCTGTTGACAAGGAATGCTAAAAGAAAATCGGCCGAAGTACGACTAGATGGATCCTATCGTTTAATGGAAGTTAATTCTTCTTTTATAAACGGCTTTAAAGTTAAGGTGAGAAATGTTGATTCGGGTGCCGTTTTTTGGGCTAAAGTTCAGGATACGTCTTTAACTGAGCCAAATAAAGCCGCATTGATTGATGCTGAATGGGGTAAGGTACCTGTTAAGTTAAAAATTAATGCTAAGGATCTCGCAGGCTCAATCTCCCAGGCACTTATCGTTGATGTAGAATCATTTACTGAACAAGAAAAAGAAAACTATCTCGGGCGCTTCAATGAATCTGAAGCTGATGAGTCCTCATCAGATAGTACTAGTGAGGAATTGTAGTTAAAAACATCTGACCAAGGTTAAACCCACGCCACCACCCATGCCGCTAATCTGGCGGCATGAAGACGAATCAATCACCCCACTCAATCGCTGTACTGTCAGCCACCAGCAACGCCAATCTCGGCGTTGTTGCGCTGTCGTTTGAACTAAATGACACCGATGCTGGTTGGTGCCAGCTACTCCCCGCTGGTGAATTCAGCGCTGTTGATGGCCGTCCCTTCGATGTGCCTGGCGGCAAGTGGAATCTAACCGCAGACATCGCTCACCGTCTTATCTCAATTGCCAAGGCGGCTGTAAATGACCTAGTGATCGATTACGAACATCAAACCCTGAATGCAGACAAAAATGGTCAGCCCGCCCCCGCTAGCGGCTGGTTTAGAGAGCATATGGAATGGCGGGAAGGTTCTGGCCTATGGATTAAGCCGACGTGGACCTCCCGCGCCCTCGAATATATCAAAGGCAAGGAATACCGCTTTCTCTCTTCCGTGTTTCCGTACGACAAACGCACCGGCGAACCCCTTTTTATCCACAGCGCAGCGCTGACCAACCGTGCCGGTATCGATGGCATGCAAGATCTCGAAGCTCTTTGCGCACAGATCGTTCCTCACCCTACCCACGATAACCAACCCCAGGAGAATCCTGTTATGAACAAAGCGATGCGTAAGCTGCTGGCCCAACTCGGCATTGAGCTGAATGAAGGTGATCAGCTGACCGATGAGCAGAGCACAGCGGCATTGAGCGCGCTGGGCGCATTGGCCAAAAAAGCCGCTAAATCAGAAGAGCTGACAACCGAAGTCGCGGCCCTCAAAGCCAAAGATGGAGACATCGATCTGTCGATGTATGTGCCTGCCGCAACTTACAACGCCCTGGTCACACAGATGGCGGTGCTGAAAGCCGGTTCTGATGAGGCAAGCCTGGAACAGCTGCTGAAGGATGCCAAAGCAGAGGGCAAAGTGCTGGCCGCCGAAGAGGACTACCTCACCAAGTTTGGCGAGCAACAGGGTGTTGCTGCACTGAAGGCCATGCTCGATAGCCGCCCCTCCCTGGTTGCGCTGAAAGCCCAGCAAACCCAAGGCAAAAAGCCAGAAGGAGAAAAGGCAGACGATCTAACCGCTGAAGACCTGGCGGTGCTGAGTACCACCGGGCTGGATAAAGCGGCCTTCCTTAAATCAAAACAGGAGTTGAGCCAATGAGCGCTAAAGCAGAGCGCGTAGGCCGTAAGCGCGCCTACGGAGTAAAAGCCGGAGTCACCCTAAACGCTAACACCCCGACCGTATTGGATGCGGGCTATCTGACCGCCGTCACTGATGGTTCAGGTGCCGCACTGAGTGCCGGTGTAACCACCTTTGAAGTGGATAACAGCGCCGGATCTAACGGCAGCATCATAGCCGAAGTGGTTTCGGGTGAACATAAGTTTACCAACAGCGGCGATATCGCGGTGACCGATGTCGGCGCGACCGCTTACTTCGTGAATGACTCCACGCTCTCAATCGATCACGCCACCAACACCCTCAATGCCGCAGGCAAGATCATCCAGGTGGATGGTGATGGTGTTTGGGTAGCGCTGGGCCAGTAAGCCCGGTTTAACGCTTAATTTTAAGGACAGGATAAAACGATGAATATTACGCCAAGCGCACTTAAAGCGCTGTATGCAGCTGTTAACGCCGCGTTTCAAATCGGCCGAAGCTCTTACACACCTCTCTGGCCAAAAGTCGCCACCTTGGTGCCCTCAACGACAGCCCAAGAAGATTACAGCTGGCTCGGCGAGTTTAGTCGTCTGCGCGAGTGGATCGGCGATCGTCAGATCAACCGCATGAAAGTCTATGACTATTCGCTGAAAAATAAAAAGTTCGAAGCGACCGAAGGTATCCCCGCCGAGCGTATCGAAGATGACAATTACGGCATTCTCAGCCCTAAGTTTCAGGATATGGGATACGCATCATCCACCCACCCCGATGAGTTGATCTTTGCCCTGCTCGCTGCCGGTTTCACGACAACCTGCTATGACGGCCAGTATTTCTTTGATACTGACCATCCCGTGGGTGAAGACGGTAACGAGCAATCTGTCAGCAATATGCAGGCCGGTGCAGAAAGCCCTTGGTTCCTGCTGGACACCACCCGGCCACTTAAGCCGCTGATCTATCAGCGCCGCCGTGATTATCGTCTGCTGGCTAAAACAGATGCCGGTAATTCAGACCATGTGTTTATAGCAGATGAGTATCTCTATGGCGTTGATGGCCGGGGCAACGTGGGCTTCGGTTTTTGGCAGCAGGCGTTTGGTTCAAAAGCCACGCTCAATACCGCCAACTTTGATGCAGCGATTGCTGCCATGGGGGCGCATAAATCAGACAAAGGCCGCCCACTGGGCATCATGCCAAACATGCTGATTGTCGGGCCAAGCAAGCGCGCCGCAGCGAAAGCGGTTGTTGAAGCTGAGTACAAAGCCCAGGGCGAAAGCAACACCAACTATAAAGCGGTTGAAGTGGTAGTTGTGCCTTGGCTGATCTGATCAGCGGCGCGGGCTAACACCGTTTTAGAGCAAGGACGCTCACCTATAAATCTATTCCGAGAGGAAACCATGCAATGTCTAAAGCAACGATTATTGTCATTTGTGCAGCAGGTACTGGCTATCGCCGGGCGGGTGAAGTTTTTCAGCAGGGCCGTAATGAGTTCCCCGCCGATCATTTTAACGAAGCACAGCTGGAGCAGCTGCGTAGCGATCGCCGCACAGAGCTGCTGGAAGGCGAAGCAGTTAAGGATAGCGAAGCGCAAGGGGCCGTGGACGCAAAGCGCCTGGCAGAGCTTGTAGCTCACATCGGCCAGCTGGACAAAAAGGATGCCGCACTCTGGAAAGAGGACGGCAGCCCCAAGGCCAACGCCTACCCAAAAGGCACTACCGCCGAAGAGCGTGATGCCGCCTGGGAAGCGTTCACTGACGAACTGGATAAGGCGTAAGCCATGTACGCAGCCCGCAACGATATGACCAAACGCTTCGGTGAAGAGGAGCTAATCCTCCTCACCGATCGGGACGGCTCCACCGGTGTCATCGATGACACAGTGCTGACCCAGGCATTAGCCGATGCCAGTGCCGAGGTCGATGGTTATCTCGGCGGGCGCTACACCCTGCCCCTGCCCAGCGTGCCCGACGTTTTAGTACGCATCTGCTGTGATGTCGCCCGCTATCTGCTGCATGACGAACACGCGCCAGAGCGTATCGAAAAGCGCTATGACAATGCGATCGACTTTCTCAGCAAACTGGGCACCGGAAAAATCTCCCTGGGCATGCCAGATGAAGGTGATGCCAGTCCCAGTAACAACACTGCACAGATGTGCAGTGATGGCCTGGTGTTTGGTCGTAAAAACAGTAAGGGATTTATCTGATGTTTCAGCTAACAGATAACTACCTGGTTGCAGAAGACCATCTAGTGCAAGCGCTAGAAGCGGTCTCCGGCCTGCGCAAGGTATATCGCAGCTGCGACTTAGCTGAGATGAAAGAGCGCGGCCAAGTAACCCCCGCTGCGCATGTTATCTATGCAGGTGATGCTGTGCCAGAAACGTCGCAAGGCGGACTGCAGGGTAATGTCACCCAAACATGGATGATCGTCATTGCCGTCAGCCTACGGGACGCCAACAAAAGCGGCCCGTTGCTGGCCTCAGTGATTCACGCCATGGCGGGGCTGCACTGCGAGTTAGGCAACTTTGTGCGCAAGAACGCGCCCTCTCGACCGGGCTTTTCTAACGGCTTTGGCTACTACCCATTAGCGTATCAAATTAAATTCAAAACCAAAGGAGCACGCCCATGAGCGGACTACTGTTAGCAGGCGACGTTTACTTCGATCGCTTTGATGAAACCGGCAACCCTACCGGTCTGGTCGGCCCGTTGAACGCAACCCAGTTGCAGATCAACACCCCCTCTGACACCAAAGACCGAACATCCAAAAAGAAAACGTCGTATGGCCAGGCGTTGAATAGCGTCACCATTGCGAAACCCAGCGAAATTGCGATCGCGTTTGATGACCAGCCTGCAGAGATGTTGGCCATGGCGCTGATGGGCGAAATCGCCACTATCAATCAGGGGGCCGGTACCGTCACCGATGGACCGGTCACGTTGCTGAAAGCGGGATTGTGGACAAAGCTGCCCAACAGCAACCTGGCAACCGAGGGGCTTAGCGCCCTGCTGGCCTCTGATGATAGCGCGATAGCTGCCACCGCATATGAAGTGAACTATGCCGCTGGGATGATTCGGGCCACCGCCAGCGGCACTCTGGCAGCGGGTGGTGATATTAAGCTGAGTTATGACTACGCAGCTGTGAGCGGTTCGCGCATTAAAGGCGGCGTTCGCCCCACCATCAATGCGCGTATCTTCCTGGACGGCACCAACCTGGCAACCGGCAAACCGGTTAAATGCGAGATCCCGAAAGCCTCGCTTGCGCCATCTGCCGCCGTTGATCTGCTCGCCAGTGAGTATGTGAGCACCACGCTGGGCGGCAAAGTGATCCTGCGAGACGGCGAAACCGCGCCTTTCTATCTCGATCAGGAAGGCTGATAACCGATGGCTCTGAAGGAAACCGCCCTCAGTATTCTGATTAAGGCCCGTGATTTAGCCAGCGTACCGCTGGCTAAATTTCGTGGTGCGGTAGAGGGTGCCGATTCCAGCACTCAGGGTGCGGCTAAGTCGGTCGACAAGTATGGCAACAAGTTGACCGAGGCTGATAAAGCATCCGGTCGATTTATCGACAAAAGCGATCGGATGCGCGAAGCCAATGGGCGGTTTGTTAAGGGACTGGAAAAAACCAATAAAACCCTGAAAAAGAACAAGGAAGCGGCAAATGCTGCCAGCGGTGGCATCTCAACACTCACCACTAAAGTTATCGCCCTGGCCGGGACATACCTGGGCATCAATGCGCTGAAAAATGCGTTTAGCGGCATTATTGGCACCGGCGCACAGTTTGAACTGCTAGAAACCCAGATAACCACGTTGATGGGATCTATTGAAGCAGGCAAAGAAGCCGTTCAATGGATCAAGGAGTTCACAGCGACAACCCCGGCAGAGCTGACCGGTGTTGCCGAGGGGTTTATCAAACTTAAAGCCTTCGGTATCGACCCGATGAATGGTTCATACCAGGCGATTATTGATCAGACCGCCAAGCTTGGCTTTTCCCAGGAGAAAATGGAAGGCGTTATTCTCGCGGTGGGGCAAGCCTGGACAAAACAAAAGCTCCAGGGCGAAGAGGCGCTGCAGCTGATTGAGCGCGGTGTGCCGGTATGGGATCTGCTGGCGAAAGCCACCGGAAAAAATACGGTTGAACTGCAAAAGCTCAGTGCGGCGGGCAAACTCGGCCGCAAAGAGATAGCGCTGCTGGTTGATGAGATGGGGCGTGCATCTAAGGGTGCGGCGGCTGCCCAGATGAAGACCTGGAACGGTCTGTTCAGCAACCTGAAAGATTACTGGACCAATTTTGTTGGCTTAATTGCCGATGCCGGGGTGTTTGATTTTGCCAAATCGCAGCTCGAAGAGATGCTGGCGCTGTTTGGCCAGATGGCTGCAGACGGGCGGTTGAAAGAATATGCCCAACAGATATCAGACTTTTTAGTCAGCGCTACGACTAAGACCAAGAAATTTCTGACGGATTCGGTGGGCAGTTTTGAGGAGCTGCTGGCGGGTGCCAGCAGTATTCTTGACTCGTTAAATGAGACGCTTACAGGCACTAATAAAATTTTTGCCGCCTTCTCTATTGTTTTCAACGGCTTTACAGCCGGTATTAAAACCGTTGCCTGGACCGTCTCTTCAGCCATTGCGGCCATGTTGGATGCGCTGTCGAAAGGGCTGGGTGCTGTGGGCATGAAAGAAGCCGCTGCCCGTTATCGTATTGAGGCGGCGGGTATGCAGGGTGTCAGCAAGGCGTTTAAAGAAGCGCTGCAGCAGGATGCAGCGGATATCTCTGATGCCTGGAATACGCTGGCAAGTGACGGCCTGAAACCCCTTAAAAAAGCTGTTTCAACGGCAAAGTCAGAGATTGTCAGCCAGTTTGATGCGATCACCAACAAAGCCAAAGCGACCAGTGAAGAACTGCGGGATGCGTTTGTTGACAGTATTAATACAGCAAAAACTCAAGAAGATGTTGAGCAGCTCAAGAAGAAATTTGAACAGCTTGGACAAGATGGCCGCGTATCGACTGACCATCTGGTGCAGGGGTTATTTATTGCCGCTGATGCGTTAGACGCCCTAAAGAATAAAGCAGAACAGGCCAAAAAAACCGTTAAAACGATGGCTGACGGTTTGGGCACTGAAACGACAGCGGTTAAAGAAAACACTAAGGCCACGACAGAAAATGCCAAGGCAGCCACTGAAAATGCCAAAGGCAAAGAGAAGCACAACACCTCCCTGCTGGCGGGGTATTCATACGCGCTGAAGCTTGGAGATAAAACGAAGGCTCAGTGGGATGAACTCGGCTCTGTTATGAGTGAGCAGTGGCGCCGGATTGGTGAGGGTTATGACAAAGTCATGGATAAGTTCCACTTTGGGACATTGCTCTATCTACAAACCCTGAAGCAAGCAATCGGGTATCAGTTACACGAAGGCAAAAAAGTCATGGAGTCTTATCACCAGCAGGCCGCCGCTGCAGAGCGTATGGCCAAAGTGCTGGAACAAGGAGGCCAGCAGGCCGCTGCGCTGGCCAGAAATGGCGAAAAGTCTCTCAGTGCTTTTACCCTGCTGGATAAAACCCGTCTTGATAGTTTGCGCACCGCGATGGATGCCATAAACCGTGAAAGCCAACAGTTAACCGACAATCTCAGCAACACCGTGGCCAGCCTAAGAGATGAGCTGGCAGCCCTCAAAGGTGATAACGCATCTATTGAAGTGAATCAGTTTGAACGTCAGTTGAGTGAGCTGCGTGCGGCACAAAAAGCAGCCCGAGACTCAGGCAATGCAGATGCGATGAAAGAGGCAAACCAGGCCATACAACTGTTAAAAGAAGCGCATCAACTGCGTCTAAAAAACATCGAGCAGGAGAAAGCTCAGACCCAGGCTCAGCCTCAATACAACCAGGAACCCACTGCGCCTGCTTCTCAAGCACCGGCTGCTGTAGCAGAAGGCAAAACCATGACGGTGCACTTCAAGTCAGATAATGGCCAATCAATCAGTGGACAGTTCTTTGAGTCCGATGCCGAGGTGCTGGTTCGTCAACTGAGTGACGCTGCGAGTATTTCACGATGATTACCTTGAACGCGATCACACTCCCCGATGACCTGATCTGGTCTGATGAATTCGCCTGGTCTGCTGTACGCCAGAGCGCTGATGTGACGTTAACCGGTGCCCTGATTGTCGAGGAAGCCGCGCAGCAGGCTGGCAGACCGATCACGTTGGTCGATGGCTGGGCAACCCGAGCCACGGTTGAGCTTCTGTATGCATTAGTGCAGCAACCCGGCCAGGTGCATTCGTTGTCGCTGCAGGGCACAACCTATTCGGTGATGTTTCGTCAGGCCGATGGCCCACTCACTGCAAACCCAGTGCAGCCGGTTACTGACCCTGCACCGGACGATCTCTACATAATTACCCTCCGACTGATGGTGGTATAACGCATGACAATTTTAGACACAGACATCAAACTCATGGCGTCAGAGCGTCTATCTGATAGCGCTGACGGCGGCGGCATGATGAGCGCGGTGGTCGTTGAGGATGGTGTGGTTAATAACCTGTTTCCTGATATATCACGGCTTGATCGCACGTATGGTCGGGTCAACCTGCGCAAAGCTTATGCGGCCGTTCAGACTGCCAACAAAGATATGTACTACGGCAGCCATGCGATCATTACCGACGCCCCGGCAGACCCTCGCGTTTCAGTGGTGATGTTCAGCACCGATAGCTATACCGATGAGCGTACTGACGCCCGTGACCGGATAGAGAGCTATGTAGTGAAAGGCCCGGTATCGGATTACACCCTGTTGGGCGACCAGCTGGAAGGCCAGCGGATGGTTAAACTGTATTCCCGGGTGGATGCAAAGCTGCCGGAGGTCGGGCAGGTGTACCTGATTCGTGAAGAGGATTCCAGCGGTGAACTGACTGGCGCAGAGCAATATATCCGCATCGATTCGGTCAGCCATGAAATACAAGAATTTGAAGACGACCGAGGCGTTTTTGAACGGCGTGTTTATGTGCTGGATATAGGGTCAGCCCTGCGGGCTACATTCCCGGGCCCTCAAACCGCCAGCCGCTTCTCCTCTGTTTCTACGCCCTCAGTGTTTCGTTCAACTCAGGTGGCTGACGCTAGCAATTACTACGGCATTGTACCGCTGGACACGGCGATCAGCCCGGGCGATATGAGCATCAAAGCGACTTCTATGTTCGGCCAGCTGGTACCAAGTGCCACGGTTGAAAGTCCGGTGGTTGACGTGCAAGCCGGTGTAGACCGACAAAACCTCGTTGCCGCCGGTGACCCGTATTCCATATCGGTTAGCTACACCCTGATTGCGGCTGGATTTTCATTTGGCCGGGCAGTGGTGCCTGGGTCGGTCACGTTAAACCTCGGTAATAACGCGACATTTGAAGATGACAGCAATGGCAACCTGATCTGCACATCAAGCATCAGTACTACATATGGCATTGTTGGCACACAGTACGGCACTATCGAATACGATAGTGGTGCAGTGACAGGTGCAAAATCATACAGCACGTATGGTTATACCTTCACAGCCGCACCAGCGGCCGCTATCTACGACACCGCCCACACTGCTCACGAAACGATAACGCTGGCGAATCGTGGTTATAACTACGTGAAGACCCTGCGCCCAATCCCTCAGCCGGGAACCCTATTCATTGATTACATGGCACAGGGCGAGTGGTACCAGATGAAGGATGACGGCACCGGTGTTCTGGTAGATGAAGCAGGCGGTGCTGGAACCATTGATTACACAACCGGATCAGTCGTGGCCACGCTGGGAGCGCTACCCGACACAGAGAGCGAGATTATCTACACCTGGGCAACCCCGGTACACTATGAGATTCGCACCACCGACCCTGATGTTGAACCTGCTTATCTGACATTCACCGTATCAGCAGGCGAGATACTGCCGGGCAGCCTAACGCTAAGCTGGGATGCTGGTGGCGTTGTAAAAACGGCCACCGATGATGGAAGCGGCAATCTGATCGGTGACGGTACCGGGCGAGTGATTTATGGCCTCGGGCAAGTAGGCTTGAAACCTACCGCGATGCCAGACAGCGGCGCGGTGCTGACCATTGATTATGACAAGGGCGCGATCCAGGCGGAAGATGTCAGCGGCTACTCCATGAGCGGGAATAACGCTACATTCACAGTCGCGGCCGCGCCAGTTGAGCCCGGGACTTTCTCTGCGTCATTCAGCCAAAACTGGTCCTATGATAATCAGGGGTTCACCACATCAACTGAGAGCGGCACAAAGACAGTCACAGTGTATGACAAGGGTGATGGCACCCTTAACAACGGCGGTACGATTAACTATGCCACGGGCGCTGTATCAATGCCGGTTAATTACAGCGATAGCCAGGGAAATAGCTATTTTATAGGGACTTATCGATCCGAGACCCGTAGCGGCACTATCTCGGGCAATATCGCTGTGCATTATCAGCAGGACAGTGTGACACCAACCGCTGTGTCTGAGAGTGCAGCCCTACCAAATGTCACCTTGGATCTGACGCCGACAACTATCAGGAAGATTGTTCCCGGCAGTCTGGAGTTCATCTGGAATGGCAAAACCCATATCGACCGGGAAGGCACTATCTACACCGACTGGGATCGTAACACCGGCGCGGCCACTGCGGCGGGTAGTATTGATTACGCATCCGGGCAGATCTCGTTTGATAGCTACCAGGGTGGCGGAAACAACAGCCTGACAATCAAAACAATGCTGACTAAATACGGTGACTGGACAGCGCATGACCTGTATTTCAGAACACCCGGCGCACCGCTACGGCCTTCCTCGCTGTACCTTCGCGTCAACAAGCCAGACGGCACTCTGATCGGTTTAACCCCTAACGGACAAGGCGTGATCGATACAAATGACGCACAGGGCGCTGTTGATTATGAAACCGGTATTGTTAGTGTCCAATTTGGTCGTTATGTGCTGGAAAGCACTCTGACCGCGTACAACCGCACAGAGCTATGGTATAGCGCAGCCGATATTCTGGAAGATGGCACAATCTGGGTACCCGATCCGGTCGACCCCGGCACTATGAAGTTTAACGCCGTGGTTTACTCAACAATGCCGCTCGATGCCTCAATTTTGGGGCTGGACCCGGTACGCCTGCCAATTGACGGCCGGGTGCCGATCATCAGAAGTGGCGATGTTATTGTCATCCACAGCACCAAAAACGAAACGCTGAGCAGCCCGCTATCAGCTGGAGATGTGGAGAACCTAAGCCGTGATCAGTTGGCGTCCTGCTATCTGATCGATCAGACTGGCGCAAGGGTCGATTCTTCGCTCTATACGGTAAACCGGGAGACGGGTGTTGTTACGATGGCCAACCCGGCAGACCTGAGCGCTTACACTGAGCCGCTGAAGGCTGTCCACCGTATCGAAGATATGGCGCTGGTAAATGAAGCGCAAATCAACGGTCAGCTGGCTCTGGTGGGGGCTATCTCCAGAGCATACGACCCCGCAGATACCTTTATCTCCAGCGCCTTGATCTTTGGCGATATCGGCAGCCGGGTGCACCACTTGTTCAGCCAGGCAAGTTGGACCAGTACCTGGTCAGATGCCCGTATCGGCAGCAATACCACAGCACAATATAACGACCTGCTGTACCCCCTGCAGGCCGATAATAAAAACGCTATTCGGGATCGCTGGGCGATTATCTTCACCAGTTCAACCACGTTTAACGTGGTTGGTGAGGTGTCTGGTCAGATAGCCACTGGCAGCACTTCAATAAACTGCGCACCAATAAATCCTATAACCGGAGAGCCTTATTTCACAATATTGGCTGACGGATGGGGGTCAGGCTGGGCCACGAACAACGTGCTGCGCTTCAATACAGACGCCGCTCACGCGCCGATCTGGATTGCTAGAACGACAATCAGCGGCACACCGACGAAAGCCGACGATTCGTTTAAATTGCAGATCAGAGGAGATGCAGACTGATGGCTATCCAGTTAACTGGGCTTTATGCTCACTGGACAATGGATAACATCGATGGCACTACGCTGATCGATGAAATGGGAAACCTTAACGGAACTATCCACGGGGCTATTTCTGTCCCCGGCTTTCATGGAAACGCTCTGTCGTTCAACGGAAATGGCGACCATATATCATTTGCCCCTGGCGCGCTTGACGGTTTGACGGGTGATTTTGTGATATTGGTGCGTTATAAGCCGGTAGGAACCGACAATGTTTTGATATCCAAATACTCTGCTATCCCTGCTTTTTTTGAACTCATCGGCCGTGATGATAGCGGCTATCTAAATAGCCAACTGGGAGAAGGTGGCGGTAACGTACAAGTAAAAGGACCGGCTGTAGGCGAGGGGTGGAGTCATGCAGGACTGAGAATGTCCGGCACAGTTGCAACGTTATTCCTCGATGGCGCTGGCGTGGCATCAAAAACCGTTACTCGAAATACCTCCCGGGCAACTGATAGCCTTTACATTGGCAGAAGGGGTTACCCTGGAGCCGAAGCTTACTTTGAAGGGCTAATTGACAGCATCCTGATCTATAATCTCGCCCTTAGCGACACCGAGATCGAGGACGTTTATTTAACCGATGACTCGCCAGAACCATACGAGGTAAGGGGGTCAGTA
Source organism: Amphritea atlantica (assembly GCF_900111095.1). Classification (GTDB taxonomy): domain Bacteria; phylum Pseudomonadota; class Gammaproteobacteria; order Pseudomonadales; family Balneatricaceae; genus Amphritea; species Amphritea atlantica. Next base: position 248,276 of record NZ_FOGB01000002.1, read on the forward strand.
ACCGTTGATTTATCTCCAGGCATTACCGAGGTCAGGATTTATAACGCTGGCACAGGTGAGCTATTAAAAACCTCAACCTGCGATGCTGGCGGGAACTATGCAATATCGCTCACAAATGGCACACAAGTGTATGCTGTTGCTGTTCCGCCTGCCGGATACCGCCCTTTAATTCACGGTCCTATCAATCCAACTTTAAGGACTTAAAAAGTGACAATCCGAATGACAACCGCACTCAGAAACGCCCGCGCTACCTGCATCATCACCGCACTGGACGCGGCAGCAACCCCGGCAGTATTTGAGCAATACAGCGGCGGGCAGCCAGACCCTGACGCCTCTATTACATCGATGACAGCCCATGCCATAAGCACCGTCTACACGGCGGGTGATTACGCTACAGCAGTCGGGCATTACTACCGTGCAGAAAACACCGGCACCAGCGCAGGTGCAGCGCCCGCTTGGATAACTGATGGCGGCACCGTCACCGATAACGATATCACCTGGCAGGATATGGGCGAGATTCCCGTTCTACTTGCCACGCTCACCCTAAGCCAGCCCAGCGGCACCGTGGCAGACGGAGTGCTGACGTTTAATGCCTGGGCCGAAGACAGCAGCGCCGATGCCAGTAATATTGCAAGCTGGGGGCGATTTAAAGACGGTGACGGCAACAACGTACTGGATGGTAGTGTCGGCGTGACAGGATCGGGCGCAGCCTTCATCATCAACACAACCAATATCGTATCGGGCGGCCCTGTCCGGATTAAAGCGGGAACCATACCGCAGTTGATCGAACCTGGTGCGTAAATGGCCTACACGCCCCCGGCAGGTAATGCAGTAAACTTCAACTTTACCGGTGCATATACACCCCCTGCCGGGAATGCTGTTGATTTTTCGTTTGTTGATTCGGCGGCGTTCGAGCTAGCAATATCGCCCACACTGTCGGTGCTATCGGCAGCGATCGAAGCGGAACACGCGCAACCAATAGACCTGCAGATCGCGTTGCAGTTGCAGCCACTGCAGCCATCCATAGAGCTGATACTTGATAACGTCCGTGATCTGACTATAGCGGCAACACTGCCGCAGATTCAGTCCGACCTGCATCTGGCGCGAGGCGCTGCGCTGACCCTAACGACTGAACTTCCAGGAATGATATGTGGTGTTGATCTGCAATGGGGTGAAAGCATACCCGTTGTCACCCTGACAGGCGGGTCATCAAACGATAATTCAGGCTATCGCTGGGGTGTCGCGGCAATAGCAGACATTGAATCAGACCTGCCGCACAACGACTCACCCAACAAACAATCCAGCAGCGCTGGGCGATGGCAGAACGGCACCGGGCGCAATACCGAACCGGAAATGCCTCACAGCATGCTCCCGCAGTTTGACACCGAGCGCAGCAGCGGCTGGGATAGCTTTATCAGCTTACTGAACAGCAGTACCGATCTTCCGAGCAATTACCCACTACCCACCGACCTGATCAAGTATCAGCTCTGGGCTGACTTTGTGTTGGTGCTGGATAAAGATCATTTAGACCCCTGGAACTGGCCGCCACCGGTAGATGTTGACAGCCTCTATCAGTTCCAGCGTGTCGATGACTTCGGTGACCGCCTGATATGGGACACGCGAGACTACACGCCACCCTGGCGATATGAGGTTAATTTCAGCTTTACTGAGGCTTATACGCCACCTGCGGCTGATGTAGTTAGCTTCAGCTGGGGCGCTGCATCACCGTATGAAAATCAGCCTATCCGGCCAATTGATCCTGGCAAAGTGATCGCCCACAACACGCCGCCGTCGGTAGATGAAAGCCGCGAGGCTGTCTGGGGTGATGGCAGCTGGACCCGGCCAACGCCAGATTACGCTTACAGCCCGGGCTGGACAGCCGAGCCAGAGGAGGAAGCCGCCCGCCCACCTCAGCCAGATATCAGAGGAGTTTATATCTTCATGCCTGTATTAACCCTGTATCGCACCCCTGACGGGGCTGAAATTGCAGCGACTAACGTTAACTGGAGCACCGATGCTGACTCGTGGGGCTGGCGTTTCAGCGCCACAATTAAGCATGAATCGGATATAGCCCTGCTCAAGCCTGATAGCAATGGCCCGCGTGAGATCGCCTGCGAGATTAATGGCCATCTATTCACCGCGATAGTTGAAAGTTATGGTCGAACTCGCCAGTTCGGGCAAACAGGTTTAACAATCAAAGGAAAAAGCCGTAGCGGGATACTCTCAGATCCTTATGCACCAAAGAGAAGTAAGGCTATCAGCGCGCCTTACACCGCTCAGCAGTTGGCAGAGCAAGAGCTGGCGAATACTGGCTGGACGCTCGACTGGCAAGCCACTGACTGGTTGATCCCGGGCGGTGCTTTCAGCTATCACGAGTTAGACCCGATCGCAGTGATAAAACGCCTGGCAAACACTGCTGGTGCCATCGTGCAAAGTCATGCAGCTGATAAACAGCTGATCGTTAAGCCCCGCTACCCCGTCAGCCCGCACAAGTGGAATGATCCAGGTACAGCGTTAGATGCCATTCTCCCTGCTTCGCTTATCCATCAGGCGGGCAGTCAATTCAAAACACTACCGACGTATAACCGGGCCATCGTTGCAGGAGGTAAAACTGGCGGTGTTATTGTCACGCTAACCCGTGATGGCACCGCAGGTGATGAGCTTGCACCGTTAGTAACAGACGATCTGGTCACACACCAAAGCGCAGGCTATGAACGCGCCCGCATCGAGATTGCCAAGGGCGGCACCTGGGAAGAGATGAGCTTCACGACCTGGCTAACCGATTACGGTCTGGCTCCCGGGCTGCTGTTACCGGGTCATCTGGTAGAAATTCAGGATCTCAACGAAACATACCCCGTGCAGATATCCGGCACCACCATCAATGCTCAAAGCAACGACCAGGGGCTGACCGTTCGTCAGCAACTGTCAGCGGATAGGAGGATCAATGCCTAACGTATGGACACAATTTGAGAGCCTGCTGGAGAAAGACTCAACCCAGATAGCCACCATAATCAGCACTGACGGCACAGAATCAACCGTTGAACTTCTTAGTGGCGACAGACTAAAGGTAATAGGCACCGGCACCCCCGGTGGGAATGTATACATCAAAGGAGGAGAGATAAAACAATCAGCCCCAACGCTGCCACAACACAACATGATTCTGTATTAAGAACTATTAGCAAAGTAAGAAACAGAAGGAAGCGACCCAATAACGCGGCAACGTTATTGAGCCGTCAGAACACGTAAACCAGGTACGTGAACCAACCCAGGGCTTCCCTGCCTCGCGAGGCAAAGCAAGCCTATCAGATTTTAGGTAGGTTCACATGCAAGACATACGTTGTCAGCGCTGTAATAAGCTGCTGGCTAAAGCAATTTTTCAAGTTTTAGAAATAAAATGCTCCCGCTGCGGGGCAATAAACCAGAGGGCCGCGAGCTCCAGAGATATGAAAGGTACATATCATGGCAAAGCCCCTCATACCCTGGATCGGCGGGAAACGAAAACTAGCCGATCACATTCTGCCGCTGTTCCCTGAGCACTCATGTTACGTTGAGCCGTTCAGTGGAGCAGCAGCTCTGTTCTTCTTAAAAGAACCCAGCCAAACTGAAATATTGAATGACGTTAATGGCGACCTGGTGAATCTTTACCGGGTTGTTAAGCATCATCTCGAGGAGCTGTATAAGCAGTTTAAATGGATACTAACCAGTCGCCAGAACTGGCAATGGATGCAGCAGACACCACCGGAAACTCTGACCGACATACAGCGGGCAGCTCGTTTCCTATACCTGCAGAAACTGGCCTTCGGTGGCAAGGTTGAAGGCCAGAGCTTCGGGACCAGCACCACTGGCAGACCCCGCTTCAATATATTCACACTGGAGCAAGATCTCGCCGATGCTCACTACCGGTTGTCCAATACAACCATTGAACATCTCGACTGGAAGCGCATCATCAAGAAATACGATCGCCCCGGCACTCTGTTTTACTGTGATCCACCCTACTGGCAGACAGAAGGCTACGGAGTCCCGTTCGGCTTTGAAGAGTATGAAGAGATGGCCAGACTGGCCGAATCGATACAGGGCCACATGATCATCAGTATCAACGACCACCCCGACATTCGAAAGGTATTTGCAAACTTGCCGGTGGTCGAAGTAGATTACCAGTACACCGTTGGTGGTTCTGATAAAGCCTCAGACTGTATTGAACTGATATTCGGCAACTGGAAAGAAAAACCAAAGGCAAGAGGCCAGCAAGGTCTTTTTTGATAAAGGACGTCATGTAAATGGAAAAACAGACCCAAGGAAATAACCATGAGCAGCAAAAGATTCATCTGGAAAAGCTAAAACAGTTCAATGAGAATCAAGCGGATACACGAAAGCGAGTGGATCTCCTTGTTCGATATATATTAGCCGTTGATGGTTTAGCATTAACTATTTCAATGGGGCTTTTTGCCAAAAAAGATGCGCCAGATCTGAGTGAATCCGCTGTTGCTATGCTTCAGTGGTCATGGTCATTGCTCTTTATAAGCATTGTATTCATGATTTTAGTGGTTTTATTCATGATATTAGGGGGCTATATACTTGGTGAGGGATGGAGAAAAGAACTAGATGGTGAGTCGACCGAAACAGTAATTCCTGTGTGGATTGACGTTTTCGCATGGGCTTTGGGAACAGCAGGGCTTTTATCGTTTGCTATAGGTGTTTTTTACCTAGGGTGGGTAGCTATAAGTAGCATCGCTACTTAAGCATGTTCTATCTTATTTTTTATGGTGAAGATAGGCCAAAAAGAACGCAAATCGTTGCCAAAAAGTTCGCGCGGTTACATAATCGAACCAGGTTCGAGGACGCCCTAACATTCTTCCAGACACAAAAAAGCCCCACTACAAAGTGAGGCTGATTCAGTCCTGAGTGGTGCCCGGAGGCGGAATCGAACCACCGACACGAGGATTTTCAATCCTCTGCTCTACCGACTGAGCTATCCGGGCAAACAGGAGGTGCGTATTAAACTGATTTCAGGCTGCGCTGTCAATACAGCTGCCCGCTTTTTTTAATATTCTTCCAGCTTCAGCCTTTTGGTCATCTCATCAGAATGGAAAAATCTGCTGCTGAGAGTGTGGGAGACGTGCTGGCATGCCCTCTGGGTACCTCGCGGCGATGATTATTATTCGTTGCCCTATCGCGGCGGGACGCCGCTCCTACAAGTTAAATCTCTTATTTTGGCGGGGGTACGTAGCCTTCGGCTTTTTCGTAGTCTTCGCCATCCATAAATTTCTGCATCTCCTGCTGCAGGAATTCGCGGGTAGAGGGGTCCATCAGGCTCAGGTGTTTTTCGTTGATCAGCATGGTTTGGTGGGCGGTCCACTCGGTCCAGGCTTTTTTCGAAATGGTATCAAAGATCTCCTGGCCTTTAGCGCCCGGATAGGGGGGCTTATCCAGACCTTCGAGTTCCTCTTTGTACTTGCGGCACATGACGGTGCGGGTCATCTTATTCTCCAACGTTATTCTGCTCGGTTACGCTCAGACCGGTTTTTGGCGACTACTTCAGTTTGCCCAGCAGCTTTTTCACCGGGGCGGCCAGACCGATCTTCTGTGGCTGGCGTAAGTTATACCAGAGAGTGGCGGGCTGTTCCATGACACGGTTTGTAAGGGCTTTGCGGGGTTCGCTCTCCAGACTGGCTTCACGCAGGGCGATTTTTACCGGGGTGATGTCCAGATGGAAATGGCTGAAGGTGTGTCGCAGCGGTTCCAGCGGTGTGGCGCTGTCAGCATCGACTGGCAGGCCGGTTTCCTGTTCGGCATCACGCAGGTCGGAGGTTTCCGGCAGGCTCCACAGACCGCCCCAGATACCGGTTGGGGGACGCTGACGCAGCAGTATCTGACCTTCGTTATCTTCAATCAATAGCATCAGGGTCTGTTTTACCGGGATAACTTTTTTCGGTTTGGACTCAGGCAGTTCGTTGGCACGGCCCTGCCGATAAGCTTCACACCCCTGTTGCAGCGGACAGAGCAGACACGCAGGTTTGCTGCGGGTGCAGAGGGTGGCGCCCATATCCATCATCGCCTGAGTGTAATCGGCGACCCGTTCGCTGGGAGTGTTTTGCTCGGCGTAGTGCCACAGTTGTTTGATGTTCTCGGTGGTGCCGGGCCAGCCATCGATGGCATAGTAACGGGCCAGCACCCGTTTCACATTGCCATCGAGAATCGCCGCCCGCTTGCCGGTGGAGATCGACAGAATTGCACCCGCTGTGGAACGGCCGATACCGGGCAGCTGCTCCAGCTCGGCAACGGTTTCGGGAAACTGGCCGCCGAAATCCTGACTGACGATTTTGGCGGTTTTATGCAGATTGCGGGCGCGGGCGTAATAGCCCAGCCCAGTCCACAGATGCAGCACCTCATCCTGATCAGCGGCTGCCAGATCATCGACAGTGGGGAATTGCTGGCGAAAGCGTTCAAAATAGGGGATCACCGTGGTTACCTGGGTCTGCTGCAACATAATTTCAGAGAGCCAGGTAAAGTAGGCGGTTTTCTGCGCCTGCCAGGGCAGGTCGTGACGGCCATGCTGGTCAAACCAGACCAGCACGGCGTTAGCGAATTGTTCAGGTGTCATCAAATTAGTTACCGAACAGTCCTTTCAACAGTTTCTTCGCATCTTCGGTTTTGCTGCCTTCGCCGCCACCGAGTTTATCCATCAGCTTGCCTTCCAGCTGTTTTTTCGCTTTCTGTTTCAGCAGCTCTTTCAGCACGCTGGCATCCGGGCGACAGAGTTTAGCCGGCTCAGTATCAAAACTGCCTTTACAGTTAACCGGCCACTCAACCCCTTCCAGGTTGTTGTTCACGGCACAGGTTTTCTTGAACAGATTTTCTTCGATGGTCAGACCGAGACGATAATCCAGGTTCTGCGCGGGCAGACTGACCTTGCCTTTACCGCGCAGGGTAATCGCATCCAGCTTGGTAATCAGGTCGTTGTTGCTGACCACACCGTTGGTGAATTTGAAGTTACTGCTGAGATCGGCAAACGGGGTGGAACGGTCCACCTGTTCAGCATTAACGCCCAGTGCGGCAACGTTGTTAAAGCCCTGACAGATGGTCTGGGCGATATCGATCCCTTTGACGGTGCCATCGGGCATGGTGACATTGGAATTACCGTTGAGGCTGTTAACAATGGCGTATACCGATTCGCCCTGTGCGGTTATATCGGTCTGGGTGTTGAACGTCCCGGTGAGGCGGTCGGTATCTGCCATATCTTTCAGCAGATCGCCGATCTGGATCCCTTTGATGTTTTTCTTAACGTGGAAACGGGTCGGTGATTTGCGTACATCGATCACCACTGAGTTGCGCAGGGTGCCGCTGTACATATCGGCGTTGATCTTGCTCATATTGACCAGACCGCCATGGGCGCTGGTGTCCAGCTCCAGATTGCTCAGGGTGAGGCCGTTGATCAGCAGCTTCTTCAGTCCCAGATCAACATCCAGATCCAGCCCTTTCAGGAGCTCAACCGGAACCACGGGTTCTTTTGAATAGCCAGCAGACTTGTCAGAGCCCGCCGCAGAGGCCTGTGCAGGTTGCTCTTTTGCCGGTGGCAGATAGCGGTCGGCATCGAGCTCATCGCCTTTCAGGTTGAATGCGATAGAGCCGGTGGCCAGGTTCATTGCAAGGTTGCCGTTGAAGCTGGTGTCATCCAGTTTCAGGCTCATCTTGTTTAGTCCCAGGGTGTTTGGTGCACCACCCAGTTCTGCATTAAAGCTGATCGCTTTGAGAACATCCGGATCGGTGGTTTCGATAGCCGGCTGACCCAACGATGACAGTAGCTCCTGCAGGCTGAATTGAGCGACTTTCAGGTTGCCTGTGATAACCGGTTTGCTGAAACTGGTGACGGTTACATCGCCACTGGCGATAAGGTTTGCAGCACTGAGGCTCAAATCTGACAGGGTGGCCGTTTCTTTATTCAGATCACTTGAAATGTCGGCATCGAGTTTGACGTTGACGGTTTTACCGTTAAATGGCGCGCCGGTCAGGCCCAGAGTGCTTTCCAGCCCTTTGATCTGGTATTGCTGATTTGCCAGGTCGAGGAAAAATTGCGCTTTGAGTGCGGCATCGACCGTCATCTGTTTCTGATCGGCCTGGTACTGTTCCGCCTGGAAGCTCAGCTCTGCCGGGAAGAATGCACCGGTGGTGACTTTACCGGAGGTCATAGTGAAGTTTTTCAGCAACACCTTGCTGCCAGCGGCCGCATCGACATAGCTGATATTACCGTTGGTGATGGCGATGCTTTCTATATCCAGGGCGATCGCGGCGCCACCTGAGGCTTCTGCAGCGTTGGGTGTTGGGGTTTCAACGGTTCCCGATGCTTGCTGACCGGCACCGGAGACGGCCCAGTTGGTGCTGCCATCTTTGTTCTTTTCAAGATTCAGCGTCAGACCATCCAGCAGGATGCTGCTCATTTTGACGTTACCGGACAGCAGTGCCGGCAGTTCAACGGATACCTGGGCCTGATTCAGCTCGGCCAGCTGCGGCTTGCCGGGGTAGCTGACCTTGATCTGGTTGATTTCGATACCCAGCCAGGGGAATACAGACCAGCCCAGATCGCCATCGATCTCCAGCTGTACGCCGCCCTTCTCAAGCGCCAGTTTTTTGATTTCTGGTTTATATTCATTCGGATCGAAGAACATCCCCAGCAGGACTCCGCCTGCAACGATGACGATCAGCAGCAGGGCAACCAGGCCACCAAAAACCTTTAAAAACGTTTTCATGATTTCTCCTTGAACCATCTCTCGGCAAAACAGATCTCTCGGTAAACAAGAGTTATAACAGCATAGTAGCAGAACGATTTTACAGACCCTAGATTAACCGCACATGAAATCAGTCAGTTGCATTCGGCTTTTAGTGAGCTTAATCCTGCCTGGTGCTACGCATTGACGCTCTATTGGTTGTATAATGGCGGCTTATTTTTTTGAATGTTTGTACCAACTGTTGTTAACCCATCGCGGAGAAGATCATGGCTGAACGGAAAGCCTCCGTCACCCGTAACACCCTGGAAACCCAGATCACTGCTTCTGTGAATCTGGATGGCAGCGGTAAGCTGAATGCTGATACCGGCGTGCCTTTTCTTGAACACATGCTGGATCAGATTGCCCGTCATGGCCTGATCGACATGGATATCGTGGCGAAAGGGGATAACCATATCGATGATCACCACACGGTGGAAGATATTGGTATTACCCTGGGCCAGGCGTTCGCACAGGCCGTGGGTGACAGAAAGGGTATTCTGCGTTTTGGTCATGCCTATTGTCCGCTGGATGAGGCGTTGTCCCGCGTGGTGATCGACTTTTCCGGCCGTCCAGGGCTGGATATGAATGTCGAGTTTACCCGCGCCAGTATCGGGCGTTTTGATACTCAGCTGTTCTGGGAGTTTTTCCAGGGCTTTGTTAATCACGCCGGGGTGACGCTGCATATCGATAACCTCAAAGGCTTTAATGCCCACCACCAGGCGGAGACGATCTTTAAAGCGTTTGGCCGGGCGCTGCGCGGTGCGCTGACCATTGATCAGCGCGCGGCTGATCAGATGCCTTCGACTAAGGGAACGCTGTAAATGAGCAGTGTGGCCGTTATCGATTATGGCATGGGGAATCTGCACTCGGTGGCTAAAGCGCTGGAGCATGTGATGCCCGGCGTCGAGGTGATGGTGACCGCTGATCCTGAAAAAGTACGTAGTGCTGACCGGGTATTGCTGCCGGGTGTTGGCGCAATTCGCGACTGTATGGCGGAGATTCGCCGTCTGGGTGTGGATAAAGAGGTGGCTGAGGCGATCGCCTCCGGCAAGCCGTTTCTGGGGATCTGCGTGGGGTATCAGGCATTGATGCAACGTTCTGAAGAGAATGGTGGTGTTGACTGTCTGGGCCATTTTGAGGGAACTGTGCGCTTCTTCGGCGATGATCTGAAAGAGACCGATGGTGAGCGCCTCAAGGTGCCGCATATGGGTTGGAACGAAGTCCATCAGCGCTTTGATCACCCCCTGTGGCAGGGCATTGACGATGGTAGTCGCTTCTACTTTGTCCATAGCTATTATGTTGATGCAGTAGAGAAACAGCGGGTGGCGGGTAACTGCCACTATGGGGTTGATTTCGATGTGGCGATCGCCCGGGATAATGTATTTGCGACACAGTTTCACCCGGAAAAAAGCCATACGGTGGGGCTGCAGTTGCTGAAAAACTTCCTCAACTGGAATGGTAAGCCCTGACCCGCAGAGCAACGCCGGAATCCCTGTCAGGGGTTCCGGTCTAATGTTTTATATGAGTTCTTATAGGTAAAAACCATGGCACTGGCAAAACGTATTATCCCCTGTCTGGATGTTGAAAACGGCCGCGTTGTGAAAGGGGTGCAGTTTGTCGATATCCGCGATGCTGGTGATCCAGTCGAGGTGGCCAAGCGTTACGACGAACAGGGTGCGGATGAGATCACCTTTCTCGATATCACCGCGACCCATGAAGGCCGCGATACCATGGTGCATACCGTGGAGCGGATGGCATCGCAGGTGTTTATACCGCTGACCGTGGGTGGGGGAATTCGCACCTGTGAGGATATCCGTACCATGCTCAATGCCGGTGCCGATAAAGTATCGATCAACAGTGCTGCGGTATTTAACCCTGACTTTGTGCGTGAAGCGGCGGAGCGGTTTGGTTCGCAGTGTATTGTCGTGGCGATTGACGCTAAGAAGGTGTCTCAGCCAGGCGAAACGGACCGCTGGGAGATCTTTACTCACGGTGGTCGCAAGCCAACCGGTATCGATGCGGTTGAGTGGGCGAAGAAGATGGTGAAGCTGGGGGCTGGCGAGATTCTGCTGACCTCTATGGATCAGGATGGCGTGAAAAACGGCTACGATCTTGGCGTCACCCGGGCGATCAGTGAAGCGGTTAATGTGCCGGTTATCGCTTCTGGCGGTGTTGGCAACCTGGATCATCTGGTAGCTGGCTGTATTGAAGGAAAGGCGGACGCGGTGCTGGCAGCATCGATTTTCCACTTCAATGAATACAGCATCCCTGAAGCCAAGCAGTATATGCGGGAGCGGGGTATTGAGGTGCGCCTCTGATATCAGCCCAGCCGCTAGCTGAAACAACAAAAAGCCCGGTAGCAGAATCTGTTACCGGGCTTTTTTGTTGATCAGTGGTTGGCAACAACTGTTGGCCTGACCGGTCGCTTCTAGCGGGCGCTTAACACCTCAGTCAGGGCCGAGACAAAGTAATCCATGCTGCCCTGATTCAGCCCGGCAATATTCATACGACTGGAGTTGATCATGTAGATGCTGTAGTCCTGACGTAGCTGTTCTACCTGTAGTGGAGTGATTCCGAGAAAGGAAAACATGCCAAACTGCTGTTGGATAAAGGCGAAGTCGCCATCGATACCGGACGCTGCAATCGCGGCAACCAACTGCTGACGCAGCCCCTGAATCCGCTCCCGCATCGCTGCCAGTTCGTACTCCCAGGATGCCGTCAGGCCTGCATCAGCCAGGATGGTTTCCACAATGGCAGCGCCATGGGCCGGCGGCATCGAGTAGTGGCTGCGGATTTTACTGAACAGCTGGCTGCCTGCGGTTTGCGCTTCAGCACGGTTGGCGGCGACAATAAACAGGGTGCCGGTTCGTTCACGGTAGAGACCGACGTTTTTCGAGCAGGAGGTCGCTACCAGCATCTCCGGAAAACGTTCCGCCAACATGCGCACACCGAAGGCATCCTGATCGAGACCATTACCCAGCCCCTGATATGCCATATCGACAAAAGGGATCAGCCCTTTACGCGCCATCAGATCGGCCACCGCGTGCCACTGTTCCCGGTTCAGGTCAGCCCCGCTGGGGTTATGGCAGCAGCCATGCAGGAGGACAAAGTCCCCGGCGCTGGCCTGTTCCAGCGCCTCTAGCATCGCTTCAAACTGAATGCCATGGGTGGCGTAGTCATAATAGGGATATTCGACGATCTCCAGGCCCGCTCCCGCCAGTAGTGGGGCGTGGTTAGCCCAGGTTGGCAGACTCACCCAGACGCGGCTCTTCTGGTTGCAACCGTGGAGAAATTCGGCCCCCATTCGCAGTGCTCCGCAGCCTCCCGGGGTTTGCGCTGAGACGACACGCTGATCTCTGAGCGCAGCATGGTCTGCGCCAAACACCAGTGCTCTCGCCAGTTGGTTGTATTCATCGGTACCGGCCGGAGTGGTGTAGCTTTTACTTTTCTCGGTCGTTAGTAAACGGTGTTCCGCTTCTTTAACCGCCCGCATGATTGGTGTATTTCCCTGCTCATCCTTATAAACGCCGATGCCGAGATCGAGCTTATGGGGGTGTGTATCGGCTCTGTAGTCCGCCAGCAGCGACAGAATCGGGTCCTGTGGCACGGGTTTTAGCTGTTCAAACATAGTGATCTCCTGACCTGTTCCCGACCGGGTTAAACCCGGTTCTGGTTGAGTTGTTGCTGCAGGGACTGAGACCGCGCCTGTGCTTCTCTGACCGCCTTTTCCTTGACCGGTCCGAAGCCGCGGACCTCTGCAGGCACGGCCGCCAGTTCAATGGCCGTCGCGAGGTTATCCCGGGTGAGCGAGCTGCTGAGATCGTTGATCAGGGTGATATAGTCGTCGCGTAACTGCCGTTCCAGCTTGCGTTCTGGGTTGTAACCGAACAGATCCAGAGGGGTACCCCGCAGACGACGCATCTTAGCCAGCATACGCAGACCTTTCAGAACCCAGGGGCCAAACTGCATCTTCTTCGGGCGTCCCTGGCTATCACGCTTACGCGCCAGTAGTGGCGGCGCCATATTAAATTTAATACGGTAATCGCCAGTAAACGTCTGGGCGACCTCTTGTAGGAAGTCTGTCCCGGTATAAAGACGTGCGACTTCGTATTCATCTTTGTACGCCATCAGGCGGAACAGCTGTGTGGCTACTTGTCCGGTGAGTTCGGTGCTGTTAACGGCCAGGGATTGTTCCGCTTCCGCAATCTGCTTCACCAGTGACCGGTAGCGCCCGGCATAAGCGCTATCCTGGTAGCGACTGAGAAACTCTGCATTGCGTTCAATTTTTTGCTGCAGTGTCCGCTCGGGTGCCGGTGTGTGTCCGCCGGCACTCTGGCTGACAAATGCCGGATCCACCGCCGCCAGGCGACCCCAGTTAAATGCGCTCTGGTTTTTTTCAATCGCTACGCCGTTCATCTCTATGGCTGTTTGCAGCGCCGTCAGTGAAACCGGCACCAGGCCCTGCTGCCAGGCGAAGCCCAGCATCATCACATTGGAGAAAACAGTATCGCCCAGCAGCGCTTCCGCGAGGCGGTTGGCATCCAGAGACGCGAGACGATCATCGCCCAGCGCTTCGTTGAGGATACGTGTCCGGCGGGTGGATTCCATATCCGCATCCCGGTAGAGCACGTTGTCCGCGGTGGCAATCTCGGCCAGATTGAGGACTGCACGGCTATGATCCTTACGCAAGACGGTGAGTGCTTTATCGGTCGTCGCCACCACCATATCGCAGGCGATCATCGCATCGGCCTGACCGGTTTCAATCCGCACCTGGTGGATGGCATCCGGTTCTGGAGCCAGACGGACATAACTCAGTACGGTGCCGCCTTTCTGCGCAAACCCCATAAAATCAAGTACTGTTGCACCTTTGGATTCCAGATGGGCGGCCATGGTGATAAGTGCTCCGATGGTGACGATACCGGTCCCCCCGACACCGCCAACCAGCAGGTTGTAGCAGCCTGTCAGCGGTGCCTGTTGCGGCAGTGGCAGACTGGCAATCTTTTGCTGGAAGGCTTCACCGGTGGTGACGCCAGCGCCTTTGCGCAGTGTGCCACCCTCAATGGTGACAAAGCTCGGGCAGAATCCCTCGACACAGGAGAAATCTTTGTTACAGGAGGACTGATCGATACGGCGTTTACGTCCCTGTTCCGTTTCACGGGGAACCACGGAAAGACAGTTAGACTGCGCTGAACAATCACCACAGCCCTCGCAGACATTGTGGTTGATAAAGATGCGCTTCTGCGGGTCAGGGAACTGGCCCCGTTTACGTCGGCGACGTTTTTCGGCGGCGCAGGTCTGATCGTAGATCAGTACCGTTACTCCCGCTATTTCCCGCAGTTCACGCTGTACAACATCCAGCTCCAGACGATCGTGGAAGGTTGCCACCGACGGGAAGATACTCTTGTCGCTGTATTTTTCCGGTTCATCGCTGACAATGGCAATACGTTGCACACCCTCGGCATGCACCTGCCTGGCAATGGCCGGTACGCTAATGACTCCATCAACCGGCTGACCGCCGGTCATGGCGACCGCATCATTAAACAGAATTTTGTAAGTAATATGGGTGTGGGCAGCGACCGACTGACGGATCGCCAGTGTGCCGGAATGGAAGTAAGTCCCCTCGCCCAGATTCTGGAAGATATGTGTGTTGTCCAGGTAGCGCGACTTCGACACCCAGTTTACCCCTTCACCGCCCATCTGCGTCAGTGATTCGGTCTGCCGTCCCATCCAGGTCGCCATCACATGACAGCCGATGCCGGCCTGAGCCTTGCTGCCTTGCGGCACTTTAGTGGAGGTGTTGTGCGGGCAGCCGGAGCAGAAGTAGGGTAAGCGGCGTACCCCCTGTGGATCACATACACTACTGCCACGGAGGCCGATCTCTGCCAGTTGTTCGCGGAAATTCTCACCCAGCAGCAGGGTGATTCGGTCAGCCACCACTTTAGCCAGCATGTTCGGACCAAGTTCGCCGACATAAGGCACCAGAGGTCTGCCCTGTTCGTCATGTTTGCCGATGATCCGGACTTTAATGGTCTCATCGGGGGCTGACAGGTGTTCCTTGATCTGGCTTTCGATAATGCCGCGCTTCTCTTCAATCACCAGAACCTCTTCCTTACCGCGGATGAAGTCCATAGCGCCATGCTTTTCCAGTGGCCAGACCAGGCCGACTTTATAGATATCAATACCCAGAGCGCGCAGCTTCGTTTCACTAAGCCCCAGCATCTCCAGTGCAGCCATCAGATCAAGGTGCGCTTTACCGGTGGTGACGATACCCATGCGGGCCTGCCTGAGGTTATACAGGCAGCGGTCCAGCGGGTTAGCACGGGCAAATGCCGCCACCGCTTCAAGCTTCTTCTCAATCCGGGTTTCCATCTGTGGGCCGGGCAGATCCGGCCAGCGATAGTGCAGACCATCTTCTGGCGCAGTGTAATCCTGTGGAATGGTAAATTGCGGCAACTCAGCAATGTCGACCGAGGCGGCACTCTCGACGGTTTCTGAAATTGCCTTGAATCCGACCCAGGTGCCGCTGAAGCGGGATAGCGCAATGCCCCAGAGGCCGAATTCGAAATACTCTGCAATGCTGGCCGGATTAATGATCGGCATAAAGAACGACATGAATGCTACATCAGACTGGTGCGGCATGCTGGAGGAAACGCAGCCGTGATCATCCCCTGCGACGACCAGCACACCACCACGAGGCGAGCTGCCAAAGGCGTTGCCATGCTTTAACGCATCTGCGGCGCGGTCAACCCCGGGGCCTTTGCCGTACCAGATGGCAAACACGCCATCGACATTCTTATCTGCAGCGGTTTCAACCTGCTGGGTTCCCAGCACCAGTGTGGCGCCCAGCTCTTCATTCACCGCCGGGATAAAGTCTATGTTCTGCGCCTGCAGCAGTTTTTTGGCCTGCCACAAGGCCTGGTCATAGCCGCCTAAGGGTGAACCACGGTAGCCACTGATAAAGCCTGCGGTATTGAGATTATTCTTGCGGTCCAGCTCCCGTTGCATCATTGGCAGACGAACCAGTGCCTGGGTTCCGGTCAGGAAAACGCGCCCGGTCTTGCGCAGATAGCGGTCATCGAGGGTATAACTGTCTAAATCCTGCGTCGCCGCATCATCGGCAAGGGCCGCCCCGATAGTGGTCGGATCAGTATTGCCCTGATCCGGACTCCGATCGTAATGGTTCATACCAGACACCTTAGTCATCGTTGTTATTGTTATGCGGTGAGGCGTATCTACTGATCTGAATAAATGGCCCCACCTGATGCAGCAAAGTGTATGGTTTTTTTTACGAAAGGTGCTTGCAAACTGATTGGTTATTCACGTGTAATAAGAAAGAATCTTTATATTTATTGTGCTTTATATGGATAATATTTCGTTTTTTGGTGGATAGGTGAGAGTATGGCTGAAACCCTCGATCGTTATGATCGTCATATTATGGCCACCCTGCAGGAAGATGGCCGTATCTCTAATCAGCAACTGGCGGACAAAGTTGGTCTCTCCTCTGCCGCCTGCTGGCGTCGGGTGAAGGCTCTGGATGAGAGAGGAGTACTGAAAAAGTATACGGCGCTGGTTGACCCTGAGGCCCTGGGCTATGACCTCTGCGTGTTGATAATGGTCACTCTGATCCGTCATCAGGAGGATCATGCTGTTGAGTTTCATAAGGCTGTACAGGGCTACCCGGAAGTCTTGCAGTGTTATGCCGTAACCGGAGATACCGATTATGTTCTGCGGGTAATCATTCAGAACATGGCTGCCTATGACCGTTTTTTGAATGAAAAAATCTTCAGCCTGCCGGGGGTAAGTCAGGTGAAATCCAATTTTGCCTTGCGCGAGATTAAAAATGAAACCGCGATTCCTATCGATCTGTAATCGCTGCCTGTACTGAGAATCTTCGCTGAGTATTTCCGGGCTTTCAGCTGATCCGGCACCGGGCGATCATCAGTCTCAGTCGCGGTACAGAGTCTTTGTCGTTAGCGATCTGTCACAACCGATAGCGTGTGCAGCGCCTTTATCCGGCGTTTTTCCAGTACCGGGCTGATCAGTTGCACGGTGATAGCCGCAATGATCACCAGAGCCATCCCCAGCAGACTTAACCGATCGGCATCAGCGGAAAAGATGACCCCGTTGAACAGCGTTAAGCTGACACAGAGCTCAGTCAGAATAAAGGTGACAACCGGGGCCATGGCGATGCAGGCACTCACCTGCACGGTTTGCCAGTAACGCATCGCCTGGGCAAATGATCCGTAAGCGACCAGTGTGTTCACGCAGCAGAACAACGTGACCCAGCGGTCCTGAGTATCCAGCTCCAGCAAAGACGCCGGATGGCTAAAGGGCAGCATGACCACCAGTGCATAGAGGTAGATGCTAAGCAGAATATTGGAGGGCGACAGCACCCTGAACAACGACTTTTGCAGCAGCGCATAAGCGGTCCAGCCCAGTGCTGACACCTGAATAATCAGAAAGCCGATACCGGTCAGCCCGGTGCTGCTCTCAATCGCCGGATGAAAAAACAGCAGCATCCCCGTTGCCATCAGGGCAAAACAGGCCCAGTGCTGCCAGAACACCCGCTCCTTCAGAAACCACCAGCCTCCCAGGGTGAGAAACAGCGGCGCTAACTGAAAGCTGAGTTGTGCCGCACCGGGGTGAAGATAGCTCAGTCCCCACACCATAAAGGTGTAGTTTACGATCAGCATCGTCCCGGCCACCATGAGCCGGATAAAGTTGGTTGCCGACAGGTTGCGGAACTCTGACAATTTGCTCCGTTTGGCCTGCCAGATGACCATCACCACACCGGCAAAGGTAAATCGCAGCCAGGTAAAGGTGACCGGATCGATAAATCCGGTCGAAAGTTTCAGGGCAATGGGGAGCATCCCCCAGAACATCAGGGTGACGCAGCAGAAAAACAGGCCATATAAAAATCGGCGACGATCCAGTGTCATTGCAGCTCTCGACAATAAAAAAACAGAGTCTGAAGCATGGCGTTTATTCTGTCCTGTTTCCAATGCATAATAGTTCATAGCTTTATGCATAAATCGGGTAATACTTGATAGGGATGACAAGAGAGTGAGGATCAGATGAGCAGTATTAAGTTGTCGGGTCAGTTTCAGCAACTGGATATTAAGAGTCTGACTGGCCTGATCTATCTGCTAGAAGAGCGCAATGTCGGCCGCGCGGCAGACCGTCTGTTTATCAGTCAGTCGGCGATGAGCCGGGTATTGACCCGGCTGCGTGAAGGGTTTGATGATCCGCTGTTTGTGCGTACCGCCCGGGGCATGATTCCCACCTCTAAAGCGCTGGCGCTGGAACTGCCGGTGCGACAGATGCTGGAGCAGATGTCCAGCCTGATAGCAGAACCGCAGTTCGTGCCACACCTGAGTGAGCGTACCTTCCGTCTGCAAACCACCCATTATCAGGCCCAGGCGTATGGCCCCAGTATTGCTGAGCGTTTTTATCAGCAAGCGCCTAACGCCTCTCTGGACACCACCACTGTTTCCGAATCCAGTTTACTGGAAGCTCCGGGGCAGCAGTGTGATGTGATTTTGTGCAGTAATTTTATTCAGGTGCCGCATCATTTTAAGCGTCAGTTGCTGGGACGGGAAAAGTATGTGTTGATTATGGCGCAGGATCACCCGCTGGCGATGCAGGAACGGGTCAGCATTGCCGAGTATCTGTCATATTCCCATGTACTGGTTAGCCTGGGAGGGGGGACGAAGTTACTCGGGAATGATTCCCTGGGGAAGCTGGCACAGGAAAAAAAGTTTGCGCTGCGCACCCCCTATTTTATGGCTGCGCTGGAAGCGGTGGGGCGGACCCAGCTGCTGTTCAGCTCCAGCGGGTTGCTGGCCTCTCAGTATGCCGAGCGCTTTGGACTGACAATTAAGCCGCTACCCTTCGAATCGAATGACATCGATTACTATCTGGTGTGGCCCAAAGCGGTCGATCAGGACCCGGGTAGTCTCTGGCTGCGGAATCTGTGCAGCCAGGTGGTCAGGGAACTGATTCCTTTTCCCGTGGATTAATTAGTCGATGTTAACGACCGACTGCTGGTGGAGTATCTCAGTGCTCTGAGCAGTCTCTGTACTACTGTTTTCTGGCCACAACAGTTGCGTGTCATTGATACCCATACTCCTTGCCCGGCCACCGGTTTTGGCGGTGTACATGCGATGGTCCGCCAGCTCAATCAGCGCTTTCCAGTCTTTCGCTGCATCGGCCTGAATTTCGGCCACGCCGATGCTGGCAGTGACCGGTGTGTTGTCCGGGCGCAGTCCCAGTCCTGCTACCATAATTCTGTTAATGACATCGTTGGCTTCGTCCGGTGTGGCGGTCGGCAGAATAACGATAAACTCCTCACCCCCCCAGCGGATGACGCTGTCTCCTTTACGCACCGTTGCGCAGAGTTGCTGTGCGGCTGTTTTCAGCACCACATCACCCGCATCATGGCCGTAGACGTCGTTCACTGTTTTGAAGTGATCCAGATCGAGATAGAGAATCGACAGATGGCTTTCACTCATGGTTGTCAGACGAAACTGCAGATCAAGCATCTCTATTCCGGCTCTGCGGGTCAGCAGTCCGGTAAGCACATCATAACTGGCACGGTTAACCTGGGAGAGCATGTAGCGCAGCTGGTTAAGGGAGGCAAACATCGCAACCCCCAGAATCAGTGAGAACAACCAGATTGTGGAAACGGCCTGCGGAATATCAGCTTTGGCCTGTGGAATCACCGCTATTACCACGACGGTCAGCATCGGGGTGGCATAAGCCAGCAGCTCTCGCAGGGTTAATGGGAACAGGGTCAGACCGGCAATCATCACAAAGGGCAGCAGCGCATAGAGCTCGGCAACGACCTGTTCTGTGCCACTCAGTTCATAGGATTGCAGCCAGTGATCGGAGACCAGATAGAACAGCGGTGTTACCGATAGCATGCCGGCTAGCAGTAACCGCGCGCGAAGCAGGCTTGCCTCTTTGCGCGCCTGCCAGGCGAGCAGGATAAACGCTGCGCTGGAGAGCAAGCGAATCAGCAGCAGTTCGCCCCATAGCTTTCCTGGCAGGAACAGCAGGTCGATCAGCGACCAGGTTGGCACCAGCACTGCGAAAATCGCGCAGAAGAAAAATACCCGGCTCTGTATGATAGTGGCCCGGTGTCGGGATATTGGCATGCTGTGATGCTTATGAGTGAACAGCTCGTAGAGTTGGTCTAGTGTATAGATACCCAACGATTCACTGAGAGAGATATACATAGCGGTTAAGTATTTCATCCTTCTACTTCCGAGGTTGATCAGAGATCAGACTGCACAATATAGGCTTGTCACGCAGGAAACTACGTCTGTTTTCAGGTAAGTGTCACTAAAGTGATACAGGTCAATTCTGCCATCAAACGATCCACAAAACGGGTAGCAATCGTCACATTCCGAGCGTTGTGATGCGCTTCTAAAAAGGCAGTTTGGTTTTGCTGCGGGGCTTGAATTTAAGCGTCTGACGGGACTCCCTGAGTAGCTGTTGTTCCAGTTTATCTGTTAGCAGACTGATCGATAAGGGTTCTGAATAGAGATACCCCTGCGCGAAGTCACATCCCAGGCGCAGCAGCGACTGCTGTTGCTCTGCCTGCTCGACACCTTCTGATACGGTGAGCAGATTCATGGTGTCTGCGAGGGCAATTATTGCCTCGATGACCGGTTTAGAGTTGTCAAAATCACGGATGAAGCTACGGTCAATTTTAACGCCATCGATGGGCAGCCGGGCGAGATAGCTGAGGGAGGAGTAGCCGGTACCAAAGTCATCGATCCAGATGCTGTAGCCTGCGTCTTTCCACCGGAGCAGCAGCGGCAGGGTGTTATCGATATCTTTCATCAGGCTGGTTTCAGTGATCTCCAGGCAGATCCGGTGGTCGGGGGCGTCTACCCTGAGCAGGGCATCGTTGACCTGTTGTGCCAGTTCCGGTTTATTCAGAATGGCAGAGGAGATATTGATCGATAGTTTGGAGGGCTCCTTCTGGCTGGGAAGTTGTCTGAGTTCCGCGGCAACCGTTTCAATAATCCAGACGGTCAGTGCGCCAATCTGATCCGACTCTTCAATAATTGGGATAAAGGTTTCCGGTCCCAGGCGGCCCCGTTTGGGGTGATGCCAGCGCAGTAGTGCCTCCGCCCCGACCACCCGTTTTTTCTTCATATGGACGATCGGCTGATACTCAATATAGAGCTGGTTTTCAGCGATTGCAGTGCTGATGCCCTGCTGGATCATGACTCTCTCTTCTACCTGACGGTGCATGGCGGGAAGAAAGTAACGGGACCGGTTGCGTCCTGAGCGTTTGGCCTCATACATGGCAATGTCGGCGTGCTTTAACATCCGTTCGGCGCTGTTGGCATCATCGGGATAGAGCGTAATACCGATACTGCAGGAGAGTTTAAAATACCTGTCGCTGACCTGGAAGGGCTGCTGTATCGCCTCGATAATGTGGTGGCTGAGTTGACCCGCCTGCTCTACCTGCCCGATGTCGGGAAGCATGATGATAAACTGATCGCCGCCGGGACGTGACAGTAAGAGTTCTTCCGGAAAGGGTAACTGGCTGTGCCGGGTTTGTTGTTTTACCACCTGCAGCAGTCGTTGGGCGATCTCCCTCAGTATCTGGTCGCCATAGGCATGGCTGGAGGAATCATTGATCTGCTTAAAGTGGTCCAGATCGATGTATAGTAGTGCAATCCGACTCTCCTGCTGGCGTGCCCACAGGATCAGCTTGCTCAGTTCCTGATGCAGTCCGCGACGGTTAGACAGCCCGGTCAGAGGGTCACGGAACGCCATCAGCTCCAGTTTGGCATGGCTGTCGCTGAGATTCTCCTGCATCTCCTGCAGGGCTTGCCCGAGTTCGGCAAACTCATCATCAGAGTCCAGTAAAAAACTGACCGGTGAACCGTCGGTGCTGTAGCTGCGGGTTTTTTCTGTCAGTGTCTGCAAGGGGCGCAGCAGTCTGCCTGCCAGTATGCGGGACAGGATGAACACCGGCGGTAGCAGCACTAAAAAGGCAACGGCCAGCATCGCCAGGCGATTAAGTGGCAGATGATTGAGTTGGTTCAGATTGAGTTCGCCGATCAGGAAAGAACTGACCAGTAATATAATCAGCGTCAGGGCTGCAGAGATCGCTGTAATAATCAGGCTGATTCGCAGTGGTAGTGAGCGGGCCATCAGTTAAACCTTTGCGCCTCAGGCGGACTGAAATAACAGGCAAACTTCACTGATGGCATAGTACTACTCACTATCATGTTGTTTTAATTATTGAGCCTAATAATAACAGCGATCAGCAAAGTTGCAGCACCTTATCAACAAGTTTATTAATGCCGCTGGCCGCTTCACTGATACTGCCAGCTAACATATAAGCCGGAGTTGTTACAATCTTGCGGGTGTCATCAACTATTATGTGGCTGCAATCGCATTCCTGATGCTGACCGCCCATCTCCTCAATTGCTGCCGCGACCTCTTTGTCATTGCCTATGGTGCAGATCGCCCCCTTGCCAAATAGCAGAGGCGTCATCGTTGGCGCGATGCAGATCAGGCCAACCGGTTTACCCGCTGCATGAATCGCCTGAGTAAAGCTGATCACCCCGGGGGTGACTACGGCTGTAGCCCCGGCTACCGCGAAATTACTGAGATTTTTTGCCGCGCCAAAACCGCCGGGAATAATCAGTGCGTCGTAGTCAGCAGGGTTGGCATCCGCCAGGTCGATAATCTCTCCCCGCGCCAGTCGTGCCGCTTCGGTGAGCACATTACGCTGCTGCCCCGCCATCACCTCACCGCTGCGGTGATCGATGACATGCATCTGATCAATGTTGGGGGCCATACACTGATAGCGGGCACCACCCTGCTCCAGTGCCAGCAGTGTCAATACGGACTCATAAATTTCGGAACCATCGTAAACGCCGCATCCTGATAGAATGACTGCAACTTTTTTCATGATCGGTACTCCCTTAGTATGGTGACAGGGTTGTGACAACAGAAACGTGTCAATGACTGCAGATAAGAGTATTTAAAGCGACTGACCTTTGTCGCCCGCATTAAAAACCTCAGTGGCCAAGTATAGTGCTTTATCTGTAGTCGTCACCAAGTTGCTTCTGTCATAATAACGTAACTGTTTTCCGGTCAAATAGCCGCTTCTGGAGGAAGATTTCTGTGTCATTTACAAATAGTCAGCGTTTTTTCCCTGAAACCCGCATGCGTCGTATGCGGGCCGATGATTTTTCCCGTCGTCTGATGCGTGAAAACGTGCTGACGCCTGATGATCTGATCTACCCGGTGTTTGTTATTGAAGGAGAGAACCAGCGCGAAGCGGTGCCCTCAATGCCGGGTGTCGAGCGGATGAGTATTGATCTGCTGGTTAAAGAGGCCCGGGAGCTGGTGTCGCTGGGTGTGCCCGCCGTCGCCCTGTTTCCGGTGACGCCACTGGATGTAAAAACCGAGCTGGCGGAAGAAGCTTATAATCCCGATGGTCTGGCACAACGCGCCGTTAAGGCACTCAAAGATGCCTGTCCCGAGCTGGGTGTGATCACCGATGTGGCGCTGGATCCGTTCACCACTCATGGACAGGATGGCATTATTGATGCCAGTGGCTATGTTTTAAATGACCGTACGGTGGATACGCTGGTACGTCAGGCGTTGTCCCATGCGCAGGCGGGTGCAGATATTGTGGCACCCAGCGATATGATGGACGGCCGTATCGGCTCTATCCGTGAAGAGCTGGAAATGAACTCTTATGTAAATACTCGCATAATGGCCTATTCTGCCAAGTATGCAAGTGCTTACTATGGGCCATTCCGGGATGCGGTCGGTTCGGCGGGTAATCTGGGTAAAGGGAATAAATTTAACTACCAGATGGACCCTGCTAACAGTGATGAGGCGCTGCACGAGGTGGCGCTGGATCTGGCTGAGGGCGCCGATATGGTGATGGTCAAACCGGGTATGCCTTATCTGGATATTGTCCGTCGGGTGAAGCATGAATTGAAAGTGCCCACCTTCGTTTATCAGGTGAGTGGTGAATATGCCATGCACATGGCTGCATTCCAGAACGGCTGGCTGGATGAACGCAGTGTCATGATGGAATCGCTGACCTGTATTAAACGGGCCGGCTGTGATGGCATTCTGACCTATTTTGCCAAGCGGGCAGCGCAGTTACTGAATGAGTGATATCAGGCAGCTGCAGGGATAAGTATTAATAGTGGTTGATGGGGGCAGGAATGACAGAGCAGATAAACAAGCAGGCAGATGACGCAGCCACTGATCAGGCCGTATTGGAAGTCATAGAGGGGGCTGCTGAACAGGCGACGGAGCAGCGAGATCTCTCCAGTGAAGCCTCAATCGCCCTGGTTGAGAGCCGTGAAGCGATTGCGGTGACCGAGCCGGTTGAAGAGCTGCCGCTGGACCTGAAAGCCCCCGAACTGTATATCAACCGTGAACTGAGTCATCTGCAGTTTAATATCCGGGTGCTGGAGCAGGCGCTGGACGAAAGCCATCCGTTGATGGAACGACTGATGTTCCTGCTGATCTTTTCCAGTAACCTGGACGAGTTCTTCGAGATTCGGGTCGCCGAACTGATGGCGCAGTTAAAGTATGGGCGGGAATCGGTCGGCCCCGATGCGTTGCACCCACAGGTGGTGATGAACCGGATCGGTGAGATCTGTAATGCGCAGGTGGAGCGACAGTACAAGATACTCAATGAGACGATCTTTCCGCAGCTGGAAAATGAAAATATTCACTTTCAGCGCCGTCGTGACTGGACCAATGAGCAGAAAGAGTGGATCCGGGTGTTTTTTGAAGAGAAAGTTCAGCCGGTGGTCAGCCCTATCGGTCTCGACCCGTCTCACCCTTTCCCCCGTCTGGTTAACAAGAGCCTCAACTTTATTGTTGAGCTGGATGGTAAGGATGCATTTGGCCGGGAGAGCGGCCTGGCGATTATCCCTGCGCCGCGCTCTCTGCCGCGTCTGATCCGTCTGCCGGATAACCTCTGTGATGGCGGTGATAACCTCATCTTCCTCTCCTCGATCATCCATGAGTTTGCCGATGAGATGTTCCCGGGGATGAAAGTGGAGGGCTGTTATCAGTTCCGTATTACCCGTAATGCCGACCTCACCTTTGATTCTGAGGAGGTGGAGGATCTGGCCCGCACGTTACGGGGCGAACTACACTCCCGTAAATATGGTGCTGCCGTGCGTCTGGAGGTGGATAAGCGGACCCCTGAAAACCTGATCCGTTTTCTGTTGCGGGAGTTCAGTCTGGATGAAGCGCACACCTACCGGGTTGATGGCCCGGTTAACCTGACCCGGATGATGGCGCTACGCGATCTGGTTGATTGCAAGCATCTGTGCTGGAAGCCCTTTACCCCTGGAATGTCTGGCAGATATAAGCAGAAGAATATCTTTGATGTGCTGCGGCAGAAAGATCAGTTGCTGCATCATCCGTTCGAGTCATTCTCTCCGGTGGTTGATCTGCTGCGTCAGGCGGCTAAAGATCCCAAGGTGCTGGCAATTAAGCAGACACTTTATCGCACCGGTGTGAACTCCGATATTGTCGATGCACTGGTCGATGCCGCCCGCAGTGGTAAAGAGGTGACGGTGGTTATCGAACTGCGGGCCCGTTTCGATGAAGAGTCCAACCTGCAGCTGGCCAGCCGTCTGCAGGAAGCCGGGGCACTGGTGGTCTATGGTGTGGTGGACTTCAAAACCCACGCCAAGATGATGCTGGTGGTGCGTCGCGAAGAGGGCAAGCTGGTACGGTACGCGCATCTGGGCACCGGCAACTACCACTCCGGGACGGCGCGTCTTTATACCGATTACAGCTATATGACCAGTGATGCGGATGTTGGCGAGGATGTGCACAAGATCTTCCAGCAGCTTACCGGTATGGGCAAGATTCTGCGGCTGAAAAAGCTGCACAATGCGCCGTTCACCCTGCACTCACGCATGATTGAGATGATTGAGCGGGAAGCCAAACATGGTAAGCATGGGCATATCATCGTCAAAATCAATGGCCTCACCGAACCCCAGTTGATCCGGGCGCTTTATCAGGCCTCGCAGAAAGGGGTGAAGATTGAGCTGATTGTGCGCGGTATGTGCCGGCTGCGTCCCGGAATTGAGGGGATCTCCGAGAATATCTCCGTACGCTCTATCATCGGTCGCTTCCTGGAACATACCCGGGTTTACTACTTTGGCAATAAAGGTAAGCCTGATGTGCTCTGCTCCAGTGCCGACTGGATGGAGCGCAATATGCTTAACCGGGTTGAAACTGGCTTTCCGCTGACCGGAAAACTGGCGGAGCGGGTTAAGTCGGACCTGGATCTCTATCTGGCGGACAACAGCCGCAGCTGGATGTTGCACTCCGATGGTAGCTATACGCTCAATAAGCCCGAGGAGGGGGAAGAACTGGTCAGCGCTCAGGAAACCCTGCTGGGTCAGTTTGGCAGCTGACAGGCACTCTTCAGCGGCGCTATTTCTTTACTGTTTTTTTACCTCTCAGTCTCTCATCTTTGCTTACCTGCAGAGCCTCCGGTAACGGGGCTCTGTTGTTTCTCGTTCTATTTTTGTTTGCTTCCGTGTCTTTTTTGTGGACAATTGACTGATTCAATTAAGTTTCTGATAGGAAACATGCGTGATAGCGGCAGTGGATCCTGCTGACACTCCAGTCAATCCATTGACCCGTTGAGTGCTATCCTTCACGTTATTAACCGTTACCCACGGAACAATAAGAACCAGACGGAAGCCTGATCATGGCGAATGCCCCAACAGCCCTGGTGCTGAAAGATATCCATAAATCCTACGGCGACCTTGCGGTGCTGAAGGGGGTCTCCCTGACCGCTTATGATGGTGATGTTATCTCAATACTGGGCTCCAGTGGCTCGGGAAAAAGTACCCTGCTTCGCTGTATTAATCTGCTGGAAAACCCCAGTCAGGGTGAGATTACCGTGGGCGATGAAAGCCTCGCACTGAAACCCGCAAAAGATGGCAACCTGGTTGCTGCAAACCGCAAACAGCTGGAACGACTGCGTTCGCGCATCGGATTTGTGTTTCAGAACTTTAATCTCTGGCCCCATAAAACCATTCTGGAAAATATCATCGAAGCGCCGGTTCAGGTGCTGAAACAACCTAAGGCCGAGGCGATCACCCGGGCAGAGCAGTTGCTTGAGAAGGTTGGTCTGGCGGATAAGCGTAATGCCTACCCGGACAATCTCTCCGGCGGTCAGAAGCAGCGGGTGGCGATTGCCCGGACGCTGGCGATGGACCCACAGGTTCTGCTGTTCGATGAGCCAACTTCTGCGCTGGACCCGGAGCTGGTAAACGAGGTGTTAGCGGTGATGAAAGAGCTGGCAGAAGAGGGGCGTACCATGCTGATCGTGACCCATGAGATGCGTTTTGCCAAAGATGTATCCAGTCAGGTGATCTTTCTGCACCAGGGACAGATCGAAGAGATGGGCCCGCCGGATCAGGTGTTTAACCACCCGAAATCAAAGCGGGTACAGGAATTTATAGCCAGTCACAGCTAAGCTTTTGCTCGAAGACTGGTGTAAACAACGTAAGTTTTTGCTGAATTAATGCAATGAGTGAAGGGAAATAGATAATGAATATACCTAAAGCGTTTGCCACAGCCGCTCTGATTGCCGCCAGCCTGCTGACCGCTCAGCTGGCAACTGCCGGTGATAAGATCCGTATCGCCACAGAGGGGGCATACTCACCGTTTAATATGGTGGATTCCAATGGTGAGCTGATCGGCTTTGATGTCGACATTGCCAAAGCGCTCTGTGCACAGATGCAGGCTGACTGCGAGATTGTTGCGCAGGACTGGGACGGCATTATTCCGGGTCTGCGGGCACGTAAATATGATGCGATTATTGCATCGATGTCGATTACCGAGGAACGTATGCGGGTGGTCGATTTTTCTGAGAAGTACTACTCCAATGTTCTGGCGTTTGTGACTCCGCAGGGGAGTGATCTCGAGGTCACTAAAGAGGGCCTTAAAGGTAAAACGGTAGGGGCTCAGCGGGCCACCATTGCCGGCCAGTATCTGGAAGATAATCTCGGTGATGTGGTTAATGTGAAGCTCTATGACACCCAGGACAACGCCTATCTGGACCTGTCCACCGGACGTCTGGATGCCCTGCTGTCAGATAAGTTCCCCGCCTATGACTGGTTGCGTTCCGATGATGGTAAAGGTTTTGCCTTCAACGGGGATGATATCGATATCAATGATGAGATCGGTATCGCCGTGCGCAAGGGTGACCCACTGAAAGACAAGTTCAGCGCCGCGATTAAGGCGATTGTTGCCGACGGTACCTACGCCAAGATCAACGAGAAGTACTTCCCGTTTTCGATCTATTAATGGCCTGTCAGGCAACTGTTTCTGTAACCGGGGCCGGCGCTGACCGGCCCGTTTTTTAGGCGAACTTCATGGACTTGCAAGGCTTTGGCCATCTGCTGCTCTCCGGTACCTGGATCACCATCCAGCTGGCGCTGTCCAGCTTACTGGTAGGGCTGGTGCTGGGTTTGACGGGGGCGGCGGCTAAGCTGTCTAAAAACCGTATTGCCCGTTGGCTGGCCACCGGTTATACCACGCTGGTGCGGGGACTGCCGGAGCTATTGCTGGTATTAACGATCTATTTTGGTGGCTCCCAGCTGTTGATGTGGATCGCGGGTGGCTTTGGTTATACCGAATATATCGAGATAGGGCCATTTGTGGCCGGGGTTGCAGCGCTGTCGATCGCCTTTGGTGCCTATGCCACCGAGGTGTTCCGGATGGCGATGATGGAGATTCCCAAAGGCCAGTGGGAATCGGGTTTAGCCTGTGGCATGAGTACCCCTCGGACCTTTTTCCGGATTATCCTGCCGCAGGTCTGGCGTCTGGCGATCCCCGGACTGGGCAATCTGTTTCAGGTGCTGCTCAAGGATACCGCGCTGGTGTCAGTGGTGGGTCTGAACGATATCATGCGCCAGTCTCAGGTAGCTATCAGCTCCACCAAGGAACCGTTTACCTTCTTTATGGTCGCCGCGTTTATCTATCTGTTACTGACGGCCGCCACCACCGGATTTACCATGTTTATGGAGCGGCTTGCTAATCCGGCAGCCAGGGGGAACCGCGGATGACCTGGGAATGGGATGTTATCTGGAAATATTTTCCCCGCTTGCTGGAGGGTGCCTGGCTGACGATGGAGCTGGTGCTGATCTCCGGCCTGATCGGTATTGCTTTGGCGATACCGCTGTCATTAATGCGGGCATCAACGCGTCCCTGGGTTAAGGCGCTGCCGTTTGCCTATATCTATTTTTTCCGTGGTACACCACTGCTGGTGCAGATCTTTCTGGTGTATTACGGTGCCTCGCAGTTTGAAGCGGTGCGTGAGTCGGTTTTCTGGCCGATGCTCAGGCAACCCTACTGGTGTGCCATTATCGCCTTCAGCCTGAACACGGCTGCCTACAGTGCCGAGCTGTTTCGCAGCGCTATTCAGGCGATCCCTACCGGCGAGATAGAAGCCGCAGAAGCGATGGGGATGAGTAAAACGATCCAGATCCGACGGATCATCCTGCCCAGGGCCTTTGGTATCGCGCTGCCAGCCTATGGCAATGAGGTGATTCTGATGCTCAAGGGCAGTGCCCTGGCCAGCACCATCACCCTGCTTGATCTGACCGGCATGGCACGCACGATTATCGCCCGCACCTATACTCCGCTGGAGATGTTTCTCGCTGCCGGGGTGGTCTATCTGGCGATCAGTGCGCTGATTATTGCGCTGTTCCGCTTTATGGAGTATCGCTTTAACCGCTACCAGTACTATCACCACAGCGATACGCCTGCCGACCTCGACCCGCAGCTGCGGGACCCCCATATCGATCTGAAGTAACCTGAAGGCCGGTGCAGCGGGTCAGTTCAGAAAATCCGCGATCAGTTGTGGATAACCGGCCCGGTAGTCGGGGTATCTGAAGCGGTAGCCACTCTGTTGCAACAGGGTATTGCGGCAGCGTTTACTGCCAATAGTACGGCGTGCTGACCTCTCGGTGATAGTAACCCCCAGTTGTTGCGCCAGCCAGTCACTGACCTCATGTAGTGGTGCCGGCCGGTTATCGCTGGCCAGATAGACCGGCCTGAGCGGTTGTTGCCGGGATAGCTGCCAGAGGTGTTGCAGCACCCCGACGCAATCGTCCCGGTGGATCCGGTTGCTGTAGCGCGGGGGCTCTGCGGGGTAACCGATACCACGGCTGACCTGACTCAGCATGTAGTTGCGGCCGGGACCATAGATGCCGCTGAAACGAACAACCGATGCGGGAATGCCGCTGTTCAGGGCGACCTGTTCTGCTTCCAGCATAATTCTGCCGGAGAAATTATCCGGTTCGGTGGCGCTGTTCTCATCCACCCATTCATCATTCTGCTGATGGTAGACCGCAGTACTGGAGATAAAAAACAGCTGGCGGGGATGGATGCCCTGCTGCTGTAACGCCTCAAGCAGGTTGCGCAGACCGGTGCTGTATGCCTGGCGGTAGACCGATTCATCCCGCGCTCCGGCGGCCACCACATAGAAAACCGTGTCCAGCTGTTGCGGCAGGTTAATAAGCGTGTCAGGCTGACCCAGGTCAGCCGCAATTCCTTGGATACCCGGGGGCAGCTGGTTTATATTACGTCGCAGGCCAAATACCTGACACCCTGCGGTTATCAGGTTCAGCCCCAACTGGCTGCCCACATCACCGCAGCCGGCAATCAGGACCTGATGCCTGTTTAACTTATGCTTCAAAGTGCTTATCCTGTTTCAGGTTGAGTCGGTATCATAACAAAGGAAAGCCCCGCATGACTCTTACTGAGTTACGTTACATTGTTACCCTGGCGCAGGAACAACATTTCGGCCGCGCTGCCGAGCGCTGTTTTGTCAGCCAGCCAACCCTGAGTATCGCGGTTAAAAAGCTCGAGGATGAGCTGGGTACTGCACTGTTTGAACGCAGTAAACATGCGGTCCGGGTCACCCCGGTGGGGCAGAAAGTTGTGCGTCAGGCGCAGACCGTGCTGGAACAGGCTGAGTCGATCAAGGATCTGGCTCAGGAGGGTAAAGATCAGCTGGCCAGCCCGCTGCGGGTTGGCGCGATCTATACCATTGGCCCCTACCTGTTTCCCCAGTTGGTACCCGAGCTGCAGAAGCGGGCACCGAAAATGCCGCTCTACATCGAAGAGAATTTCACCGAAAATCTGCGCCCCAAGATTCGCAATGGCGAGCTGGACGCGATCATTGTGGCGCTGCCGTTCGATGAGCCGGATATCCTTACCCGGCCGCTCTACGATGAACCCTTTATGATGCTGCTGCCCAGGGACCATCCGCTGGCAGGAAAAGAGCAGATCGATAGTCAGACCCTGCATGAGCAGGACCTGCTACTGCTGGGCGAGGGCCACTGCTTCCGCGATCAGGTGCTGGAAGCCTGCCCGACCCTCTCCAGTCACGCCTCTGATAAGCATACCATTACTGAGGGCAGCTCACTTGAGACGATCCGCATGATGGTCGCCTCAGGCCTGGGCGCCAGTGTGGTCCCCAGATCGGCTACGGGTGGTTATTATCAGTCAGACATGGTGGTTACCAAGCCGTTTAAAGCTCCTCCTCCGGTGCGCACCGTGGGGCTTGCCTGGCGTGCCAGTTTCCCCCGCCCCCAGGCGATCGATCTGCTGATTGAGTCGCTTAACAGCTGTCCGGTTGCGGATCATCACAGCTGATATGAACGAGCGTTCCCTCGCGCAACTCCCGGTCACTGAGCTGAAAGGGGTCGGGGCTGCATTGCAGCAGAAGCTGGAAAAACTGGATATTTACACCCTCCAGGATCTGCTGTTCCATCTGCCCCTGCGTTATCAGGATCGTACCCGGATTATGCCGATCGGAGGTCTGCGTCCCGGTGACGAGGGAGTGATTGAAGGTGAGGTGAAAGCGGCTGATATCGCGATGGGGCGGCGCCGCAGTCTGGTGTGCCGTTTGCAGGATGGCAGTGGCACGATCACCCTGCGCTTTTTTCATTTTTCGGCGGCACAGAAAAATAATCTCAAAACCGGCACCCGGATCCGCTGCTTCGGCGAGGTACGCACCGGTGCCAGCGGTCTGGAGATCTATCACCCTGAATATCGGCGGGTAGATGACACCGTGATCACACCGGTTGAAGCGTCGCTGACACCGATCTATCCCACTACCGAAGGGCTCAATCAGGCCCGCCTGAGAACGCTGACCGATGGCGCACTGGAATATCTGGCGAACGGCTCGCTGACGGAACTGATTCCGGAACACCTGCGCCAGCAGTGGCGTCTGCCGCCGCTGAATGATGCGGTTAATTACCTGCACCGTCCGCCGGTGGATGCGGATCAGGCGCAGCTGCTTGACGGTTATCACCCGGCGCAGCGTCGGCTGGCCTTTGAGGAACTGCTGGCGCACCACCTGTCGCTGCTGAAACTGCGTCAGCGTGCACGCCAGTCAGGGGCGCCGACACTGGTGGCGGATGGCCGCTACCGCCAGCGCTTTGTGCAACAGTTACCGTTCCCGCTGACCGGCGCTCAGCAACGGGTCAGTGAAGAGATCGCCGCCGATCTGTCACAGCCCTACCCGATGCTGCGGCTGGTGCAGGGCGACGTCGGTTCCGGTAAAACCGTAGTCGCAGCCCTGGCCGCACTGCAGGCGGTGGAAGGGGGTTATCAGGCGGCGGTGATGGCGCCCACCGAGATTCTGGCGGAGCAGCACTTTATCAGCTTCAGCAGCTGGCTGGAGCCGCTAGGGCTTAACGTTGCCTGGCTGGCGGGTAAACTGAAAGGTAAAAAACGTCAGGCTCAGCTGGAGGTCATCGAGGATGGTTCGGCACAGGTGGTGGTGGGTACCCATGCGCTGTTTCAGGATGAGGTCAGGTTTGCCAACCTCGGTCTGGTGGTGGTTGACGAGCAGCATCGCTTCGGAGTGCATCAGCGACTGGCATTGCGGGAGAAGGGGCGCACCGATCATCGTGCTCCCCATCAGTTGATTATGACCGCTACGCCGATCCCCCGTACCCTGACTATGAGTGCGTATGCTGATCTGGACTGCTCTGTCATCGACGAACTGCCGCCGGGACGCACGCCGGTCAGCACGGTAGTGATCTCTGATCAGCGCCGTCCCGAAGTGGTGCAAAGGGTTAGCGATGCCTGTGGTCAGGGGCGGCAGGTTTACTGGGTCTGCACCCTGATTGAAGAGTCTGAAGCGTTGCAGTGTCAGGCGGCTGAGGTGACCGCAGAGGAGCTGCGCGAGGCGTTGCCGGAGCTGCGTATAGGTCTGATTCACGGGCGCATGAAACCTGCTGAAAAAGCCGGAATTATGGCCAGTTATAAAGCGGCTGAGCTGGATCTGCTGGTGGCGACAACGGTAATTGAGGTGGGGGTGGATGTGCCCAACGCCTCGGTGATGATTATTGAAAACCCGGAACGGCTGGGGCTGGCGCAGTTGCATCAGTTGCGGGGACGTGTGGGGCGGGGATCGGTCGAGAGTTTTTGTCTGCTGATGTATCATGCTCCTTTGTCGCAACAGGGGCGTGAACGGCTGGCGGTGATGCGCGAAACCACCGATGGTTTCCGGATTGCCGAAAAAGACCTCGAGCTGAGAGGCCCGGGCGAGGTGCTGGGCACCCGTCAGACCGGTATGATGTCGTTTAAGGTTGCCGACCTGCAGCGGGATGCGGATCTGCTGACCCGGGTGAAACAGGTTGCCGGTCAGCTTGCCGCTGACCCGCAACTCAGCGATGCCATTATTCAGCGCTGGCTGGGGCGTGATGAGCAATACGCGGCAGTATAACCCCGGTTCCCCCGATATTGACTGACAAACCCCGTTAACACTTTATTGAAAGAGTTCTATATGTCTGTTCCACCTTGCCGGTTCTCGATCGCGGCATCAGATGCGCCTGTTGAGTTGTTACCCCGGGATCTGAGTCCCTGGCAACAGGGTAACTGCGGCGTTGATTACGTACACCGACTGGATTCCGGGCAGCCAGGGCCGGAACTGGTGATTCAGGCGCTCACCCATGGTAATGAGATCTGTGGTGCCAATGCCCTGCTGTGGCTGCTGGAAAACGGTATCCGGCCCCTCAGAGGGGCGCTGACGCTGATTTTTGCCAATGTTGACGCTTACAAAACATTCGATCCTCAGCGTCCGTTTGCCAGCCGCTGTCTCGATGAGGATATGAACCGGGTCTGGCTGCCTGCCCGGCTGACCTGTCCCGATAGTCATGAAGCCCGTCGTGCGGTTGCGCTACTACCTTTTGTGGAAAATGCCGACAGCCTGCTGGATCTGCACTCCACCACCTTTGCTGTCGCGCCGATGCTGATCTATCCACAAAAAGGCTGCAACCGCAGCTTTGCCGACCGGCTTGATTTTCCTTTTCCGCATCTGCTCTATGATCTGGGCAGCTATCATGCCGGGATTCTGATCTCAGAACATGAGCGTCATAGCTCGGGTGGCGTATCGCTGGTGGCGGAGTGTGGTCAGCACTTTGCCAGATCAACCAGTCAGCAGGCACTGGCGATAACCCTGCGTTTCATCGCCCTGCATGGCATGCTGGACGGATCCGTTCAGTTGCCGGACTGGGGATATCAGCCCGATAGCAGCGCAGGGCATTACCGTATTGACCGGGTGTTGCAAGCAAACAGTGACCAGTTTCGCTTTGCTGAGCCTGTTAAAGGTTTCGAGCAATACAGTAAAGGCGAACTGATCGCGACCGATGATCAGGAACTGATTGCCGCGCCATTCGATAACTGCACCCTGATCATGCCCGCCAGGGTGCCGGTGGCCGGTGAAGAGGTGGTTACCCTTGCTGAACGCTTATAACATTCTGAGCAGAACCTGGACCAGGAGCATCAATGGCCGTATCTGAACAACAACTTGAGCTGATCGAACGGCAGTTGGGGCGTAAACCCCGTGGGCTGGTGGCGATCGCCTGGCAAAACCAACAGGGAATCCCCGCAGTATTACAGATGCGCTCTCTGGTGGATGATCAGCCTTTTCCCACACTGTACTGGTTGAGCTCGAAAGATCTCTATCAGGCGATTGCTGAGATTGAAACCGGTGGCGAGGTGAAGCGGATCGAACAGCAGATCGAAACCGATGATGAGCTGCGCTGTGCGCATCTGGCCGATCAGCAGCGCTATGTGGATCTGCGCTGGCAGCTGATGGCAGAGGAGGACCGGCAACGTATAGCCACACTGGGATTCAGCGATCTGTTCGACCATTACGGCATCGGCGGAATTCGCCACTGGGAGAAAGTGCGCTGTCTGCATATGCAGTATGCCTTCCATCTGGCCGCGGGGGGCACGGCAATAGGCCGGTTACTGGATAACCGCTATGGTCTGGATAAACTGCAACTGACGCAGTAGATTCAGGCAATAAAAAAGCAGGCCAGGGCCTGCTTTTCTGAACTATGTAAGCGCTTACTTACCGGTCAGCTTCTGGTATTTCTCCATCAGCTGCTCTTCACTCTCAACATGGTCCGGATCCTTAGGGATACAGTCTACCGGACACACTTCAACACACTGAGGCGTGTCATAATGACCAACACACTCTGTGCATTTTGAAGGGTTGATCTCATAGATCTCATCACCGGGAGCAATCGCCTCGTTAGGGCATTCCGGCTCACATACGTCACAGTTAATGCATTCATCTGTGATAATTAATGCCATTGTGGCTACCTCACTGACTCGTAATTACAATTACTAAAAATTAGCGTCTGAAATGATCTTTCAGTACCTGATTGACTGAAGGATGCACAAATTGTTCTACATCACCGCCCAGACTCGCAATTTCACGTATCAGAGTCGATGAAATAAAGGACAGATGTTCTGCTGGCGTCAGAAAGATGCTCTCAGTCTTCGGTGCCAGCTTGCGGTTCATGTTGGCGAGCTGAAACTCATACTCAAAGTCAGACACAGCACGCAAGCCACGCAGGATAATATTAGCCTGATGCCGTTTAACCAGCTCCGCCAGCAAACAATCAAAGCCAACAACTTCGATATTATCCAGATGCGATGTTACCGTTTCTACCAGTCTGACCCGTTCTTCCAGCCGCAGCAAGGGTTCTTTATTGGGGCTGGATGCTATGGCAACAACGACCTTATCGAACAGCTTTGAAGCGCGTTCAACCAGATCAGCGTGGCCATTCGTTATAGGGTCAAAAGTACCCGGGTATACTGCAATGTTCATTATGAGTTCACGTTACTCTGCTTGAATGAATATTAGCAAATCCGCAAGTGCGCGATATTAGCTGAATTGCAAGGCTATCACAAATACAATAATGGAATGTATTGATCTTTGGTGGTTATAAGAAGAATTTTTTTAATAATGTTATAGAATATCGCTATTGAGAATGGATGAAACAAAGGTGAGCGGATGAAAATAAATCAACACCTGGCCCAACTGCTGATTGCAGTCTGTGTGGCTCTGCTGAGTGGTTGTCAGACCCTGCAAAATATCGATAAAGGCCTCTACGATGTCGCTGAATCGATCACGGAAACCGACCGGGTTACCGGACAGCGAACCCTCAGTACGGCGGACCGCAGTGCACAGATACGTCAGGGGAATGCAGCGGTTGAACAGTTGCTGGCCGATGAAAAAAAGGCGGGGCGCAGGATAAACGCGGCGCTGGACAGCCGGCAGTATCAGCGACTGGTGCGTATTTTTGACCGCATCCATCAGGTGAGTCATCTGAGTCAGGAGCGCTGGCAGCCGATACTGATCGATCGGGATTCATTTAATGCTTTCACCACCGGGGGAACCTATATTGTGGTTCACCGTGGACTGATGCAGCAGCTTAATGATGATGAAGTGGCAGCGGTTGTTGGCCATGAGATCGCGCATACCGTCGCCAACCACGCCGGTGAACGGCAAACGACGCAGCAGATCAGCACCCTGGCATCCAGCGCCGCCCGAAAGCAGGGATATCAGGCTGCCTATACGCACGAGCTGGAACGGGAAGCGGACCGTATCGGTGTGCTTTATGCGGCACTGGCCGGTTTTGACCCCTATGCTGCCACCGGCATCTGGCAACGACAGTATCAGCAGCAGGGAAACGCCCGCAGCCTGTTTGCCCATGACCACCCGGTGAATGCTGAGCGCGCTGCCGAAACCCGGGCCCTGGCCGACCGGGTGAAACAGTACTACCAGCCCGGCAGAATAAACCCCAACGCGGCACAACTGCGCGACAACAACAGCCTGTGGCAGAAACACCAGAATCGCGATCAGGAACTGGCTGGCGAAGGCGGCGGTGTTACCGCGATTCTGTCCACCGCCCTGGGCGCGTATGTGGATCATCAACAGGCGAAGCGGGAGGCTGTGAGGCAGTCTCAGTATGCCCAGTTTGTCAAAGCGGTGGAAAGCTATATGAAACTGGAACAGCAGCGCCGTGCGACGGATAAAAGCTGGACCACCCGCTGGCGCTATTCCGGCAACCTGCCGCTGAAAGGGGTCATCATGGGCTTTCTCGCTCAGGACAGCACGGGCAAAATCCACCGCTATGTTGCCCATCAGCCCGGCATCGTCCGCCCGGGCCAGCGTTTCACCCTGACCTTCAAAACCAACGACGGCCTTACGCTGAAGCAGATAGAAGCGATGAAAGCCCGGTATTATGTCGATGACGCAATGCCGGCGAGGTAAAGCTTTTTTAAGTGGCTAGTGGTTAGAACGTCGCTTCGCGACTGCTAGTGGCTAGTCAGAGCCTCCGTTAGCGCGGAGGCTGTGGTTTAATGTTTCATTTGAATGAAGTGTATGGAAGGTCCAAGCCTACTCTGTAGGTACGAGCAATAGGAGTTTGCTTGTGATTTGGCTGTCTGCATATACAGTATTATGTGGATTTATACTAGTTTTGGTGCTAGATTGCTTCACCGTTGTTAAGCTATAACAGTATATAGGAGGACTTTATGGCAAATTTACAAGATGTTGCTCAGTACTTCCTTTACTTGGATGGCACCAATGAAGGGGATGGAATCTCAAATTTGAAACTGCAAAAGCTGGTCTATTATGCCCAAGGCTTTTATAGCGCAATATTTGATAAGCCTCTGTTTAATGAAGATATTTCAGCTTGGACTCATGGTCCGGTGGTTCCCGATTTATACCATCAGTACAAGCAGTGCGGTAGCAATCATATACCCCCAGTAAATGACTTTGACGCAAGCTCTTTGGAAAAGGATGAGCTTGAGCTTATTGAAGAAGTTTTTGAAGTTTTTGGCCAATACTCGGCATGGAAGTTACGAAACATGACTCATGAAGAGTCTCCGTGGCTTGATCATGAAGCTGACGCAGGTGTTATACCTAAAAAAGTCATAACCGAGTACTTCAAAACACGCATCAATTAATGGGCAGAATAAAAAAGCAAAAAACCAAGCAAGGAAGCTTGGTTAAATCTGTGGAACCCTCTAATTACGATCAGAAGCCGCCGATCTTCTCTCTAGAGAAGCTTCAGCCAGGAAAATATTGTCTCTCTGAGCTTGATCAAGAAAATAAGGCGATGTTTGCCGATGCTATTTTTCGCAGAAAGAACTTAACTTGGAATGATATTAAACGTGCCGACAGGCATGGGTTGGGTACTGAAAAAATTGCTAAGAATGCAATTAAAGCCCCTATTCCAAAGTTCATAACTGACGATATGGAAACTTACCTAGTCTTTAGATATCACGGCTTAAAGCCAATGGTTGGATATAGGCAACGAGACGTTTTTTATGTCTTGTGGTTTGATTCAGACTTCACGCTATATGATCACTAATATCGCTCTCTGCGGAAACAGGAGCGCAGTGTAAAAATTGTCGGACAGCAGCGCAATATTAGCTTTGGTTGTGCTGGACAATGAATTTTGCACGTTCATAAAGTTCATCGAATGTAATAATTTCAGGGTTAGATGTATTTTTACGAAGCAGCTCAAATGACCTCAGTTTGTCTTTGTTCACGCCTTGCTCCGATACAAATTCACCCATACTACCAATTACCAAATAGGATTTAGGTTGGTAATTATAAATTTCTTCGCCAGTTGGATTACCTTCACTATCACTGGGGTTAATTCTGCTAGATAGATTTTCTACTGCGGAGGCTACAGTACCTTGGACTTGCGCGATGGCACCAGCCAATTCTTTTGACGGCGCCCAGCAGCCAGATCGATAAGGCTTAGCCTCTAGTAGAGCAGTCGTGTGAGTCTTAATTTCAACAAAGCATAGATTGGAAATAATACCTTTTGTTTTCATAAGCGCATCAACACGCTTACCATGCGAATCTACACTATGCCCTTGGACTACTTGTTCTAACTTTCTATCATCGAGGCTGGACAAGAATATGTAACCTAGCCCATAACCAAATACCCAAGGGTTCTTTTCAAAGTACTTTTGCCATAAAGCTTCATTTGAACATTTCTTTCTATTCTTTAAACCGTCGAAGTAGCTTTCGTCATTCAGAAGATTGCAATAGACACTTAACTGCTTCTTTCGGAAGCCTACCGCAACAAGGTCTTCTGTTGTTACTTCGGATTTTAGTGCTTCAGCAAACAGCGCCTGATTTTCAGTAAGAAAAGCTTTTGCCTGATGAGTGGTTAAAGCTATTTTCCGAAGTTCCTCATCAGTAATGTTTACTTTGGCTCTGTTCTTGAAATCTACAGACTGAATATTTGCTAGAAATTCACAGAACCGACCTATTTCTTCACCTACAAATGAAAATCCAGACCCATAAGGATGTCCTGTTTCTGATACAAACTTTTGGACAGATAAGACGAAGGTTTGCCTGGTGTCTTCTAAGAACTTCGCTGTTATATAAGTTTTTGCGTCTAGCTTCTTTCTTAAAACTACCTCGTCGCGCTCCTTTACATATTCATAGCCGTCTTCAGAGGGTAGAATTTTAGATGCGATACGAACTCTTCGCTCCTTGTCACCAAAGGCTTGGAGTGATGGACTTATATAGGTCTTGCCCGGCAAGGGGTTTTGGTAATCGTCATCCATAATTTCGATTTCTACTCCGCGAAGCTAACAATTTTTTATTCAGCCCCTACAAGCTTCAAGTTTTGCTACCTCGGAAGGTACATTTCTTTCTAGGGGCGGGTAAAAGGTGTATCGCAGCAGCTGTAATATCAGGAATGTTTGGTTAAATATTCCAAGGCAAGGGCTGCCAGAGAGGAAAAAAGGATCAATGGTATTCATCCTGAATATCCGTCTGGACTGTCTTGAACGCCTGGCCGGGCTTCACAGACCAATCAAAATTACAGACTACGATACGGGTACTTCAGTTACCCACCAGATTTAACTATATCTCAGTAGTCCTGACGATTGCTACAAGCGCTTTTTCCGAGCAAGGAAACGCAGTTTCCGTCGAGCCACGAGCAACGGCTCTTTTGGAAAGCTGTTTTTCTGTGCTTTTTCTAGCAAGGAAACGAAGTTTC
This sequence comes from Amphritea atlantica, assembly GCF_900111095.1. Lineage (GTDB taxonomy): Bacteria > Pseudomonadota > Gammaproteobacteria > Pseudomonadales > Balneatricaceae > Amphritea > Amphritea atlantica. Next base: position 288,432 of record NZ_FOGB01000002.1, read on the forward strand.
CGTCTAGCTACTAGCAGCCGCGTAGCGGCGATCTAGCTCCTTTTGTAAAGTCGATAGGTAACCTGTCCGGCGGTTTTTTCCCGATACAGTTGCCAGTTATCCGGCACCCTAGGGTCAGTGAGTTCTTTTTCGGTTTCCAGGTAGATCATGGCGTTGTCTGTCAGCATGCTTTTCTGTTCCAGCAACAGGCAGCACTGTTCGGCCAGGTCTTTGCGGAAGGGCGGGTCGATAAACACTACATCGAACTGAACTTCGAGATCGCTGCTACGTTTTTCCAGCCAGTCGAGCGCAGAACCGGTGATCAGTTCGGCATACTGGGTTTTCAGGTCCTGTATGTTTTGTCGCAGCTGCCGGATTACCGTTGACGAGTTGTCGATCATGGTGACATGGGTGGCGCCGCGGGAGAGGGCTTCGAAGCCCAGTGCACCGCTGCCGCTGAACAGGTCAAGACAGCGTCCGCCGGGGATATACAGGGCCAGCCAGTTGAACAGGGTTTCCCTGACCCGGTCGGGGGTGGGTCTGAGGCCTTCAATTTCAGGGAAGTTCAGCTTTCGGCCACGCCACTCACCGCCAATAATGCGTAGCTGTTGGTTTCCTGAACTGATTTTCTGCGAGCTTCGCTCTGGGCGGCGTCTGGCCATGTTTATTCCTTACTGTACTGTCGAACCCGGTATTGGTCAGTATGCCGGCAGGGTTATCTGATAGCGGCCCGGGTTGTTGAGAAAACTGCTGATTGTTTGCCGAACCTGGCTGTTGCTGGTTTGCCTGAGTCGGGTGTCGAAGCTGTTCAGGTAGTCAGTGGGTAATTGATAGAAGGCGATGGTATCCAGCATCCCCAACTGACTGTCTGTCTGTTCCATCAGCGTATCGAAGTTTGTTTGCAGCGTGGTGCGGGCCTTATCGATCAGTTCATCGCTGAGTTGCGCCTGCAATGACTCCAGCAGCGCTGTCAGATCGGTATCGGCTTTGATCCCCGGCCCCTGCAGAATCATAGCGAGATAGCCCTGCTTGTCCAGTGATTTCCAGATTAGTCGTGAAGTTGCCTGGTGTTGCTGCAACAACTGTTGCAGGGTTCTCACCGCCAGCAGTTCAGAGAGGAAATCCTGCTGCTGTCGTCCGGGCAGGGCGATTCCCCACAGTTTGTAGGTTTGATTACTGACCGGCTCCAGCTGAACCGGCGTTGGCGTAAGGGGTGTCGGTGTAAGACTGGGAGTAATATTGCTTTCCTTTAATAACGGCGCCAGGGTTTCGGCTAATGCCGCGACATCAGGCCCTTGCAGGGTCAGGGTCATCGCTCCCGCCGAGGTGCTGCTGCGGTAAAAGTCGGCAAAGCGTTGCAGCGGGTGCACGGACAGCGGACCGTTAAGCAGGTTTCTGAAGCGATTGAGCAGGCGGCTTTCAGGATCTTTCAGGTTGAGATACTGTTCCGCTTCCAGTCGCTCCCAGCGTTTTTCAAGATCGTCGCCGGGCTGATAATTGCTGAGTTGCTGTAACAGCGTAGTGGTCATCTCTGCTATTGCTGCGTGCTCCCCGCTGCGGTCTGCTGGCAGGGTTACGGCGATGGTTATGCGATCATCTGATGCTTCAGAGGCTAATTTTGCCCCGAGTTGGCTAAACGGCGGCTGTGTGGCTAACCCTGCCAGTTGCTGCTGCAGCTGTTGCAGTAACAGTTGTTGCAGAAGTTGCTGATCGCCATTGATCGCGGCGCCGGTGCGCAGGAGAAATCTCAGCTGGAGGTAGGGGGCTTTATCCTGACTAACGTAGTAGACCGGACTCTCAGCCAGCTTCTGTATACTGATGAAATCCCTGGATCGGTTCTGGCCCGCCGTCAGCAGTACGATCGCAATTGCAACGATCCAGACAATGACCTTCAGGTAGGTTCGGTTGAATAGTGGGGATTTTGCTTCCGGCATCGGTTGTTCCTGGTCATTTTCTGGCCTGTTTTCAGTGCCCCAGCCGGTCTTTACTATGGTAAGATAGGCGGCCTAAATGAAACATACAGGACGACTCGCAGTTGGAACAGGGACTACCCTGTTTTTTTGCATCTTCAGCGCCTGACATCGGACAGTAATCAAGCATGTTTAAGAAGCTTAAATCAATTTTCAGTTCTGAGAAAGATGATACTCAGAAAGCCCTTCCTGAGGAAGACGGTGTACAGACTGCGGTCACTGAGCAGCCGCTGGCTGACTCTTCTGATCTCACTGATGAGGCGGTTGAAGAGACCGTTCAGGAGCAGGCCGCAGATGCGGTTGTGGTAGCGCCGGAGCCTGCAGACGAACAACCTGATACACCCGTTCAGCAGGAAACGGCCGCTGAGCCGACAACGGCTGAAGCGGAGTCTGTCAGTGACGCTGAATCAGAGCCTGATATTGTGTCCGGGGCCGTGGATGAGTTGCCAGCGGTTGTTGAGTCTGAAGCGGTTGCTGAGTCTGAGGTGAAGCCTGAACCAGAACAGAAAACCGGTTTCTTTGGCCGCATTAAAGCGGGCCTGAGCCGTACCAAAGCAAACCTGACCGAAGGGTTGGGTGATCTGTTTCTGGGGGCCAAGCAGATCGATGATGAGCTGCTGGAAGAGATTGAAACCCAGTTGCTGCTGGCCGATGTGGGGGTTGAGGCGACTACGGAGATCATCGGTAAACTGACCGAGCGGGTGAAACGGAAACAACTGGCGGATGCCGACGCCCTCTATACCGCACTGAAAGATGAGCTGGCATCTCTGCTGGAAAGCGTCGAAAAACCGATCGATTTCAGCCAGAGTAAAGGCCCGTTTGTGCTACTGATGGTGGGGGTAAACGGAGTGGGTAAAACCACCACGATCGGTAAACTGGCAAAAAAATATCAGGCGGATGGCAAGTCGGTGATGCTGGCTGCGGGGGATACCTTCAGGGCCGCCGCAGTTGAACAGCTGCAGGTGTGGGGTGAACGCAATAACGTACCGGTGGTGGCGCAGCATACCGGTGCTGATTCTGCCTCGGTCCTGTATGACGCATTGCAGTCGGCACAGGCGAAAAATATCGATGTGCTGATTGCCGATACCGCGGGTCGCTTGCAGAACAAAGATAACCTGATGCAGGAGCTTGAAAAGGTGGTTCGGGTGATGAAGAAACTCGATCCCGAAGCGCCCCATGAGGTGATGCTGGTGCTGGATGCCGGCACCGGACAGAATGCGATGAGTCAGGCCAAACTGTTTAAAGAAGCGGTGGGTGTCAGCGGTATCAGTCTGACCAAGCTGGACGGCACGGCAAAAGGCGGTATTATCTTTGCCATCGCTAAGCAACTGGACCTGCCGATCCGTTATATTGGCGTCGGTGAAAAGGTGGATGATCTGCGACCCTTTAAAGCAAAAGAGTTTGTAACCGCTCTGTTTGACTGAGGTTGACGGATCTCCTGAAGGTCGGTTGAAAAACCGCTAAGCATAAGATTTCGAGCTCTCTCTAAGGTAATCAGCCTGTGATCAGTTTCGACAATGTAACCAAGCGCTATCCCAATGGCTATGATGCCCTCAGTCAGGTGAGTTTCAGTCTTGATAAGGGTGAGATGGCGTTTCTGACCGGCCACTCAGGGGCCGGCAAAAGTACCTTGCTGAAGCTGTTGATGCTGATGGAGCGTCCCTCGAATGGTCGTGTACTGGTGGGTGATCAGGATCTGGCCAGTCTGGCTAATAGCCAGATCCCCTATCATCGTCGCCGGGTTGGCGTGGTGTTCCAGAATCACCAGCTGCTGTTTGACCGCTCAGTGTTTGATAACATCGTTCTGCCGCTGCGAATCTGTGGCTTTGACCCTGCAGATGCTGCCCGCCGGGCGCGTGCCGCGCTGGATAAGGTGGGTTTGCTGAGTAAAGAGAAGCTCAATCCGGTGGTGCTCTCCGGTGGTGAACAACAACGGGTCGGTATCGCCCGGGCGATTGTACACAAGCCCCAGTTTCTGCTGGCGGATGAGCCGACCGGAAATCTTGACCCTAAGCTTTCAGAAGAGGTGATGCGGTTGTTTCAGCAGTTTAACCAGGTAGGTACCACGGTGCTGATTGCCAGCCACGATCTGGGGCTGATCGCACGGATGCCCCATCGGGTGATAACCCTTAATCAGGGCAGGTTGGTCAGCGATGGAAAATAATCTGCGCCGCAAAGGGGCTGTCCGCGTCGAACCCAATACTAAACGGGATGCCAGGGTTCACCGGGGCGCCGAGCACCATCGTCTGAATGTGGCCGATCGCAGTCGTAGCTATCTGCGTCACCATGCAGAGGTGGCGCGGCAATCCTATTTTTCGCTGCTGGCGCAGCCGCTGACAACCTTTATGACGCTGGCGGTGCTGGCGATCGCCCTGGCATTGCCCGGTGCTCTGTATACCGGGCTGAAAAACATTCAGCAACTGGGAAGTGGCTGGGATGGTGATCCCCGGGTCGCTCTGTATCTGAAACAGAGTGTGACGGAGGCCGAAGCGGAGACTCTCAGTCGCGAGTTGCTGCTGCGTGATGATGTCGCTGCCACGGAGCTGATTACCGCTACCCAGGGGATGCTGGAGTTTAAGTCGATGTCCGGTTTCGGTGATGTGTTTAACTTTCTTGATACTAACCCGCTGCCAGCGGTGGTGATGGTGATGCCCCGGGATCTGTCGGTGGCGTCAGTGCCGCTGCTTCAGACTAAGCTACAGGCATTACCGCAGGTGGATGAAGCGGTGGTGGATATGGCGTGGGTACAGCGGCTGGCGGCCTTTGTGGTGTTGGCTGAACGGGCGGTCTGGGTGCTGGCGGCGCTGTTTGTGATGGCGGTATTGCTGGTGGTGGGCAATACGATCCGGCTTTCCATCGAGAGCCGGCGGGAAGAGATTGTGATCGCCAAGCTGGTGGGAGCCACCGATGCTTATGTCCGTCGTCCCTTCCTCTATGATGGTGTCTGGTTTGGTGTTGCCGGCGGCGTGTTTGCCTGGTTTCTGATTCAGCTCAGCCTGCTGCTGCTGAATGGCCCGGTCGGGCAGTTAGTGTCACTCTACGATAGTCAGTTCGAACTGGCGGGGCTGGGATTTATTGAAACAATCCTGTTACTTCTGATCAGTATACTGTTGGGGTTGTGTGGTGCCTGGCTGGCAGTCGGGCGACATTTGCGACAGATCCAGCCACAGTAATTATGCGTATACCGGTTGCGGTGAATGCTACGGTATAAGACCCAACGGGTCGTTAGCTGTAAGCTTCGAATTGTAAATATAGGTAAAGAGGCTAAACAGTCAGACTTGCCATCTGCTAATGTTGCCGTTATCTTAGTCGGTCCGCTAAACTGGTTATCGAAGGGTAATAGCGTTAATTGTTACCCGGTGCGGGCTTTATATAGCCGGAACTAATCTGGCAGAAGAGTGTCATAGCTGTAACTTATATCGACACCCTTGAAATGAATAAGTAATGAGGTTGAGAAATGGGCAAAAGCCTACGGGTCATTGAAGTATTATCTCCGGGTCAGAATCTGGAGGCGTATATACGTCAGGTGACTGCGATTCCTGTTCTCACGGTAGAAGAGGAGCGCGGACTGGCTGAACGTCTGTATTTCGAGAACGATCTTGAAGCGGCGCGTCAGTTGGTACTCTCTCATATGCGATTTGTGGTCCATGTGGCTAAATCCTACTCCGGTTATGGCCTGTCCCAGGCTGACCTGATTCAGGAAGGCAATGTTGGACTGATGAAAGCCGTTAAGCGGTTTGACCCCACCATGGGGGTTCGTCTGGTCTCCTTTGCGGTGCACTGGATCAAGGCGGAGATGCATGAGTTTATTCTGCGTAACTGGCGCATTGTAAAGGTGGCGACCACCAAAGCGCAGCGTAAGCTGTTCTTTAACCTGCGCAGCAAGAAGAAAAACCTGGGTTGGCTGACCAACGATGAAGTAACCGCGATGGCCGGCGATCTGGGGGTTGATGAGCAGGTAGTGCGGGAGATGGAAGGCCGCATGAGCAGCACCGATATGGCTTTTGATGCGCCGGTGGGTGACGATGATGAGCGTGCTTATCAGTCTCCTGCTTACTTCCTCGAAGACCACAGTCAGGATCCTGCCAGCCAGTTGGAAGATTCTAACTGGGAAGCTGATTCCAATCAGCGTCTGAGCGAAGCGATGGAGCAGCTGGATGAGCGTAGCCGCGATATTCTGGTACAGCGCTGGCTGGGTGAAGAGAAAGCTACCCTGCACGAACTGGCCGCCCGCTATGAAGTGTCTGCCGAGCGGATTCGTCAGTTGGAAAAAAATGCCATGAAAAAAATTAAAACAGCGATGCTGGAAGCCTGATCACTCAGGATTCTGGTGTTGCCGGTTATCAAGCCGCCCTCTGCTGAGCGCGGCTTTTTTATTGCTTATCGCCACCGTTAAGCTTTGTTAGAATAGCCACCTCAATGTTCCGGAAGCTGTTATGTCTGCCCGTTTTGTCATTCTATGCACCGCGCTGAGCGGTTTTATCACCGTTGCCCTGGGAGCCTTTGCCTCGCATATGCTCAGAACACAGCTGAGCGAGCGGTTATATGAAGTGTTGCAAACCGGTATTCAGTATCAGATGTTTCATACCATGGCACTGTTTGGTGTTGGTGTGCTGATGCTGCGTCAGTCCGAACGGGGCCTGCGTCAGACCGCCGTACTGTTTATGGCAGGCATCGTGTTTTTCAGCGGCAGCCTTTATGTACTGGCGCTCTCGGGTCAGCACTGGCTGGGGGCGATAACCCCGGTGGGCGGTGTGCTGTTTCTGGCGGGCTGGTTAAATCTTGGCCGGGTCGCTATCCGGCAGTTAAGTGAATAAAAATGGATCAATCTCAATGCTGATACAGGTAAATGGTGACACTCTGGAGGTTCAGGAAAACACCTCTGTGGCGGGTCTGATCGACACGATGCAACTGGGTGAGCGTCGTGTTGCAGTCGAACTGAACCTGGAGATCGTGCCCCGCAGCCGGCATGCTGAAACCCTGCTGCAGGAAGGCGACCGGGTAGAAGTGGTGCATGCGATTGGTGGCGGCTGACCGGGTCCGACCGTGATGTGTATCTGAGCGAATATTACAGAATTTAACTGGGTAGAGAATAATGTCTGAACAACTGAACGATCCTTTGATTATTGCCGGCCGCAGCTTTCAGTCCCGTCTGCTGATTGGTACCGGAAAATACCGTGACCTGGAAGAGACCCGGCTGGCGATTGAAGCCAGTGGTGCCGAGATTGTCACCGTGGCGGTACGTCGCACCAATATCGGTCAGAATCCGGATGAGCCCAACCTGCTGGATGTGATCTCCCCGGATAAATACACTATTTTGCCGAATACCGCGGGCTGCTTTAATGCCGAAGATGCGGTGCGCACCTGTATGCTGGCCCGTGAACTGATGGACGGGCATGATCTGGTGAAGCTGGAAGTGCTGGGCGATCAGAAAACCCTCTATCCGAACGTAGTGCAAACCATCAAAGCCGCCGATGTGCTGGTGCGGGATGGTTTCAAAGTGATGGTTTATACCAGTGATGATCCGATTGTTGCCAAAGAACTGGAAGCTATCGGCTGTGTTTCTATCATGCCGCTGGGCTCTATGATCGGTTCCGGCCTGGGTATTCTGAATCCACACAACATCAATGTGATTATGGAAGACTGCAAAGTGCCGGTGCTGGTGGATGCCGGTGTTGGTACCGCTTCAGAAGCGGCAGTAGCGATGGAGATGGGCTGTGAAGCCGTGCTGATGAACTCCGCTATTGCCGGTGCCCGCAACCCGATTCTGATGGCTTCGGCGATGCGCAAGGCGGTTGAAGCGGGTCGAGAAGCGTTTCTGGCCGGCCGGATGCCACGGAAGAAATATGCCAGCGCCTCCTCGCCGATGGAAGGCACTATTGTCGGTAAATAATTGATTTAACGATGAGATCGCCGCAAGGCGGTCTCATCAGATGAAAGATTTCAGCAGCCTGATCCGTTGATCAGGCTGCTTTGTTTTAAGTGAGAAGCCAGACCGATGTCAGAAGAGAACAAAACTGAACAGCAGACCCCGGAGCAGTCGACCGGAGAAAAGTATATGCGCACCGTGAAAAGCTTTGTGCTGCGCGCCGGACGGATGACCGAAGGTCAGCAAAAGGCGATGGAGACTCAGTGGCCGCTGATGGGGCTGGAGCCGGATAGCGGCATGCTGGATCTGGCACAGGTGTTCGGCCGGGAAGCCCCGGTGGTGCTGGAGATCGGTTTTGGCATGGGTGATTCGCTGATCGAGATGGCTAAAGCTCAGCCGGAGAACAACTATATCGGTATCGAGGTACATCGCCCGGGTGTTGGCCGCCTGCTGAGTAACGCTGAAAAAGAGGGCCTGACCAATATCCGGGTGTTCTGTCACGACGCAATCGAGGTGCTGGCCAACTGTATCCCCGATGGCAGTCTGAGCACACTGCAACTGTTCTTCCCCGATCCCTGGCATAAGAAAAAGCACCATAAGCGACGCATTGTTCAGCCCGAATTTGCTGAGACCATCCGTAAGAAGCTCAAAGTCGGCGGTGTATTTCATATGGCCACCGACTGGGAAAACTACGCCGAGCATATGATGGAGGTGATGAGTGCGGCACCGGGCTATCGCAACGTTGCCGGTGAAAGCCAGTATTCACCTCAGCCAGAGTGGCGCCCGGTAACCAAGTTCCAGAAGCGGGGCGAACGTCTCGGTCATGGTGTCTGGGACCTGATGTTTGAGCGGATCTAAGGCCGCTGACAGCACTATAGAGTAGCGGAACAGGGCAAGTCTCAACTATCCTCCAGCGCCTTTTTGCATAACGCCATAAGCGCGTCGATGCTGTTCATACGGGTGTAGTTTGGCCGTATGACAAAAACGATCCGGCGGTGTGGCCCCGGTTCCTGCAGATGGATGGCGCTGAGGGACTGATTCTGTTGTGTCAGTTGCTTAAGCGCCATCTGTGGAATCAGGGTTGTGCCGATTCTGCCTTTCACCATCTGTATCAGAGTGTTCAGGCTGGTAGCACCAAAACCATGGTTGGCGGTTTGTGTCGGCAGTTTACACGCGGTGAGAGCGTGATCTTTAAGACAGTGCCCCTCCTTTAGCAGCATCAGATGGCTCTGCGCCAGTTCATTACTGCTAATCTCCTGCTGATCGGTATATTTATCGCCTTTCAGCGCAACCCAGTAGAAATCCTCCTGCCAGAACTCCAGGGTTAACAAACCATCGCACGGGAACGGCATGGCTAAAATAGCGGTATCGATCTCGCCCCGTCTGACCATATCAACCAGCACATGGGACTGTTCCTCGACAATATTCAGCTGGGCGTGAGGGTATTGTGTGCTCAGTAGCGGAAAGACCTCCGGTAGTAAGAACGGCGCAATAGTTGGTATCACCCCGACCGTGATCGGGTAGCTCAGTGGCTGCTGTTGATTCTCTGCAATGGTTTGCAGCTCATTCACCTGAACCATGATGCTGCGTGCCCGCTGCAACACATCCGCGCCCTGCGGGGTCACTAATACTTTCTTGTTGTCCCGCTCAAATATCTGCACACCTAACTGTTTTTCCAGCTCATTCAGCGCAGTGCTCAGCGCTGACTGACTGATATGACAATTTTCTGCGGCTTTCTTGAAGTGCAGTGTTTTCTCTACCGCCAGGGCATAGAGCAGTTGTTTGGTTGAGATCATGGTTGCTTTATCTTCATTAAACGGTTTGTAGTTCTAAATAATAGATCATAAAGATATATTTATTCAATTTTATCTATCAGTGGCTGGCTCATATACTGGGTTCATCTTTTCAACAACCACAAACACTTAAACAGATACCGGAGGCCACCATGGCACTTATCAACACACAGATTAAACCATTCACCGCCAGTGCATTCAAAAAGGGTGAATTTATCGATGTTTCAGAACAGGACCTGCAGGGTAAATGGTCAGTGTTCTTCTTCTACCCAGCTGACTTCACCTTTGTCTGCCCTACCGAACTGGGTGACCTGGCGGATCATTACGCGGAGTTTGAAGCCCGGGGTGTAGAGATCTACTCAGTCTCTACCGATACACACTTCACTCACAAAGCGTGGCACGAATCGTCCGATACTATCGGCAAGATTCAATACACCATGATTGGCGACCCAACCGGTACCCTCACCCGTAATTTTGAGGTGATGCGTGAAGGTCAGGGCCTGGCCGACCGGGGTACCTTTATCGTCGACCCAGAGGGGATCATTCAGGCGATGGAGATCACTGCAGAAGGGATTGGCCGCGATGCCACTGACGTACTGCGCAAGATTAAAGCGGCTCAGTATGTTGCTTCCCACCCGGGTGAAGTGTGCCCGGCAGCCTGGAAAGAGGGTGAGGCTACATTAGCGCCGTCACTTGATCTGGTTGGCAAAATATAACAACCGGTCAGACCGGTTATCCGCAACGCACCGGCTCGGTCGAACCTGAGCCGGTGCAGCGCAGAGATTAATAGGAAACAGGAGTGACCATCGTGTTAACCACAGAAATTTTACAAACAGTTAAAGGTTATACCGCGTTAATGAAAAAGCCGGTGACTTTTGTTCTGCAGACCGGTGCTCACAGCAAACGTCCGGAACTGGTGAGTTTTCTCTCCGATCTGGCGGGTGTGAGCGATAATCTCAGCCTGGAAGAGGCAGACCTGCCGGAGACTTTAAGAAGTCCGGTCAGTTTTCTGTTAAAGGCGGATGGCGAGGACACCGGTATCCGCTTCTCAGGCATTCCGGCGGGCCATGAGTTTAACTCACTGATTCTGGCGATTCTGCACGCTTCGGGAACCGATCTGAAGCTGGATGACAGTATCAGACAGACCATCAGCAGCATTCAGGAAACCCTCCAGTTTGAGGTGTTCATCAGCCTTAGCTGCCACAACTGTCCGGATGTGGTTCAGGCCCTGAATCAGTTTGCCCTGCTGAATCCAAATATCTCTGCGGAGATGATCGACGGTGGGCTCTATCCGGAGATTATTGCCGAGCGGGACATTCAGGGCGTTCCCAGTGTTTACCTGAATGGCGAGCTGTTCGCCAATGGTAAAGTGGATGCGGCGCAACTGATAGAGAAACTGTTACAGCGGGGAGCTTCTCAGGGGCAACCGGCAACGCAGGTGCAAACGCTGCCACTGCAGGATGTCACCGTAATCGGTGGTGGACCTGCCGGGGTCAGTGCGGCGATCTACAGTGCCCGTAAAGGTTTGAAAGTAACATTGATTGCGGATCGTATTGGTGGTCAGGTGAAAGACACCATGGATATTGAAAACCTGATCTCCGTGACCAAAACCACTGGTCCTCAGCTCTCAAACGCCTTGCAAGCACATATGGATGAGTATGATATCAACATCAAAGAGTACCTGAAGGTCACCGATATTAAGCAGGGTGATATTAAAACCGTCTCGCTGAGTTCGGGCGAGCAGATACAGACCAAAGTAATCATCGTGGCCACCGGTGCTAAATGGCGTGAGCTGGGCGTCCCCGGTGAAAAAGAGAATATCGGTAATGGTGTGGCTTACTGCCCTCACTGCGATGGCCCCTTCTTCAAGGGTAAGGATGTGGCGGTTATCGGTGGCGGAAACTCCGGTATCGAAGCAGCTCTCGACCTGTCGGGTATCGTCAACAGCGTCACCGTATTCGAGTTTATGCCAGAGCTGAGAGCCGATAAGGTACTGTTGGAAAAAGCCTACGCTAAAGCCAACATCGAGATACTGAAAAACGTTGCCACCAAAGAGATTGAGGCCACCAACGGTAAAGTCTCAGCGATCAGCTATGTGGATCGGGTGAGCGAGGCCGAGCAGCGCTTAGCACTTGATGGTGTTTTCGTGCAGATCGGCCTGGTACCCAACAGTCAGTTCCTCGACGGGCTGCTTGAGTTGAGCAGAGCAGGTGAAATCATCATTGATGAAAAGTGCCACACCTCAGAAGCGGGAATCTATGCCTGTGGCGATGTCACAACGGTGCCTTACAAGCAGATCATCGTCTCAATGGGCGAGGGCGCTAAAGCATCATTGTCAGCGTTTGAGTTCCTGCTGGCAGAAGGCGAGCAGCTTGACCGGGCCTACGCAGCGCAGAATGAGCAGACAACCTCTGTCGCATAAGCGGATAGACGACTTAGAACCGCACTCTCCAACAACGTTTTAACCGGTCTGATCGGCCGGTTAAAACGCTTTCTGACAAACACAATCTCACAGCACTTCTCGACCTGGACTTTATAGAATAAACAGGGACAGGCATTCTTAAAAGCAATTGTTATGCACCTGCCACCGATATTGAAAAGGCTCAAAATAGATCAGAAAGAATGGCTCAGCAACGTGACGCAATTTGAAATACTCTATCCCAAAAAATTCGCCACAAGCGGCGAGCAGTTCAAGCCGCCGGAGCATTTTAAACGCTCGGCTCAGGGGGTATCGGTCATCAGTTTATAACAGCTGAGGCGGAGAACTGGCTGAAAAACACGGTCGTCAGGGTCGTGTAGCCATCCGAACAGGTTTCTGGCTATCCCATCTCAGAAATAAAACTAAAACTCAAATTCAAAATGAATGGGAAGTGTCTTTTTAGAGGTGCTTGCCCCTGTCTTTTGAACTACTTATTGAAAATTCGTGGGGATACCGCAGTCCCTGCCCTCATTTATCTATCCATTTTGATCTCTCTTCCAAGTCTTAAAAATAGGGATCATTAGCTCAGGAACTACCTCGTATATAGTCTTATTAACGTCCGTCCTACAGGCAGCTTCCATGTTTTTAAAAAATATTTCCTTATCAAAATACTCAATAAATGAATTATTTTTTGTTATTAAATGACCAAATCCAGTAATATATCCAGCGACCCAAGAACGATATATTAAGCTTTGATTCCTGTTATTTTCCAAGGCATATATATAATCGTCGCATGATTTATAACCAACGCCGATAATGCCGAACAAATCTTCGTCTGAATGAGCAATAGCTGACTGCATTATAAAAAATAATACAAATAATCTTATAACTACCATCCTAATAGCCCCTCCTGGAACCTATCAATAGCATCCTCTGCTTTCATATAATTTCCTGTAGTTCTAATTTTCGGGATGAAATGATTTGTTACTGGCCCAATAGTAATGTGAGCTTCCCCCAAAATAACGGACTGATTTATTGAGAGACATGTTTCCTCTCATATTCTACCGGACTGATATAGCCCAGATACGAATGCCTGCGCTGTCGATTGTAAAAGACTTCAATGTACTCAAAAATACTTTGCTTGGCGACTGCTTTGGTCCGGTAATCTTCGTGATCAACCCATTCTGTTTTCAATGTACCAAAGAAGCTCTCCGATCAAGGGGTCTGCGATCAAGGGGTCAAAGTTGTTGGTTTTCGCTCACCCCTTTCTGTACTAGACTGATATACCTCAATTCTTATTTTCTGGAGGTCAGGGATGGCCCGATTACCCAGGGCGGCGTTGCCCGGAATTCCTCAGCATGTGACTCAACGTGGAAATAATCGACAGGCATGCTTCTTTGCAGAAGAGGATTATGCGGTTTATCTGGATCGTTTAAAGCATTATGCAGAACAGTATCAAGTTCTTGTGCATGCCTATGTTCTAATGACCAATCATGTACATCTGTTACTCACCCCGAAAACTAAAGAAGGGGTTAGCTGCTTGATGCAGGCTTTGGGCCGTTACTACGTGCGCTATATCAACCAGAGTTATCGGCGTTCAGGCACTTTATGGGAGGGGCGTTTTAAATCATCTCTGGTCGATAGTGAAAACTATTTTTTAATCGTCAGTCGCTATATCGAGTTGAATCCAGTACGAGCGGGGATGGTTGATTTTCCCGCCGATTATCTCTGGTCCAGTTACCACGCGACTGCACTAGGCAAAGAAATAGCTTTGTTTACACCGCACGATATTTACCTGGCGCTGGGAAGTACTCCTGCAGAACGTCAAACAGCTTATACCGCATTGTTCTCGGGCTTTATCCCTGTACATACGTTAGAAAGTATACGTAATGCTACAAATAAAGCGTGCATATTGGGCGGTGAGCGCTTTAAGGTAGAAATTGAACAGCAGTTAGGACGGCGAGTTCAAGTGGGCTTGCATGGTGGTGATAGGAGGTCTAAGGCCTATCAAGATCAACGACTCTGACCCCTTGATCGAAATAAAATTAAAACCTATATTCAATATGAATGGAAAGCGTGTTTTTTTATGTCTTTTTAAAGGAGCCTGTCCCTGTATTTATTGCGCAGTTTCCATTAACCAATATCCTTATCGTCTAACTTCCCCTGCACCTGAGCTTAGCATAGCTCGGCGCACAATAAATCTGACCCCTTTATCCGGGAATTAGTAATCCGCCAAATAATAAAATCACACCAATAACCAAACCAATAAACCTTTCTCCGTCATTGTTTGAGTCATATTTAATCACTTTGAAAACTAACACCATTTCCCTTTTAGAAACATATGATAAGATCAACCATGCCCCAAAATTAGATATAATGATATTCTCATATAAGCTATCTAGTGGCTTAATCATAAAGAGACTAACATCCAATACTAAAGAAATTACACAAAAAACCACCCAGAATTTCAAATTCATACCTATTGTTTAAATGGTTCAACTAATTCTTGCAGCATATTATCAACATAAGAGCCAGCATAGTAGTACATGGCGTGGTTGGTGGTTTATCCAGCGTGGCGCAAGGGGGGAGTTTCAGTGCTGGATTCTGGTCGGGGGCAATTGCTTCAGGAAGCTCTGCTTTAGGTGACTGGGCTATATCAGTCCGGTAGAATATGAGAGGAAACATGTCTCTCAATAAATCAGTCCGTTATTTTGGGGGAAGCTCAGACCGACCCCTTGATCGACCCGACTGCATGTATGATGAATAATCAGTGTAGAGGTATGAATCCACAATGGTCCGACCCAGATATAGTGAAATAGAAACTATGAAACGTATAATATTTTTTGTCAGTATTTTGTTTTCTTCTGTTGTATTGAGTGATGAAAGTAACAGTATTGATATATGCGAGTTGTCTAAGAAATCAATAAAGCATGAAGAAGCAAGAAGTTATTATATCTATGGGGATTGCTTATATAAAGGTGCGTTCGGACAAAGAGATCCAGAGCAAGCTGTAGAGATGTGGCAGAAAGCAATAATGCTAGGTGATACCCAGGCTGCGCTTTATTTGGGGGTACATTGGACCTTTCTTTCAAAAAAAAGGCACTCGGCTGGGCCATTGCTTTTAAAAATGTCATTGAGAGAAAATAAGCTGAAAGCATCCAGATATCTTGGACTTTACTTCTTGGACGATGGTAGCAGGCTTTATAGTTCGGCACCTGAGTGGGCTTTGTATTACTTAAATAACTCTTATAAAGAAGGGGACTATATATCTGCTTATCTTATAGCCTATGCCGTAGAAAATAAATTATTTAATCAAGATGTTGGTGATGTTTCTGATTGGATTAAGCGAGGTGAAAACCTTGATTCTAATAAGATTGGTTACAATAGAGTTATAGCAGAGCTCAAGGGGCTGGGATTTATAGATGAACGAATAGGTTCAGAGAAATAGGGGATAAATAGGGTCAGAGCCTGTGGTATCCCCGATCGATCAAGGGGTCAGAGTTGTTGATTTTCGCTAGACCCATTGAGCGATCAAGGGGTCAGAGTGAAGCTCCCCCAGTTTAACGGATACTTTTAATTAGCGACAATGTCGTCAAAGGAGTATCTCTATGACCAATCATGTACTCAACCTGAAAACGAAAACAGGGTTAGCTGCTTGATGCAGGCTCTGGGCCGTTACTACGTGCGCTATGGACAGGCACCTTTAAAAAACACGCTTTCCATTCATGTTGAATATGGGTTTTAATTTTATTTCTGAGATGGGATAGCCAGAAACCTGTTCGGATGGCTACACGACCCTGACCGATCAAGGGGTCAGAGTTGTTGATTTTCGCTAGACCCATTGAGCGATCAAGGGGTCAGAGTGAAGCTCCCCCAGTTTAACGGATACTTTTAATTAGCGACAATGTCGTCAAAGGAGTATCTCTATGACCAATCATGTACTCAACCTGAAAACGAAAACAGGGTTAGCTGCTTGATGCAGGCTCTGGGCCGTTACTACGTGCGCTATGGACAGGCACCTTTAAAAAACACGCTTTCCATTCATGTTGAATATGGGTTTTAATTTTATTTCTGAGATGGGATAGCCAGAAACCTGTTCGGATGGCTACACGACCCTGACGACCGTGTTTTTCAGCCAGTTCTCCGCCTCAGCTGTTATAAACTGATGACAGATAGCCCCTGGGCCAAGCGTTTAAAATGCTCCGGCGGCTTGAGCAGATAACCGCTTGCGGGCGATTCTTTTGGGATAGAGCATTTCAAATTGCGTCGCGTTGCTGAGCCATTCTTTCTGATCTATTTTGAGCCTTTTCAATATCGGTGGCAGGTGCATTTGTGCTGTCTGGTGTCTCAACGCCGCACTGAACCCCGCTCATTCACCAGATGGTAGATCACCGGGATCAGCACCAGGCTGACCAGCATGGAGAAACTCAGCCCCCAGATCACCGTGATCGCCAGGGGTTGCAGCATCTCAGCGCCGTCGCCCCAGCCCAGGGCCAGTGGCAGCATGCCGGCGACGGTGCTGAGGGTGGTCATGATGATGGGTCGCAGACGCAGTCTGGCTGCTTCCAGAATCGCGTCGGTGATGTTATTGCCCTGATCCCTGGCCAGCTCGACATATTCGATCAGCAGGATGGCGTTGTTGACTACAATCCCGGTGAGCATGATCATCCCCAGCCACACCGGCATCGACAGTGGCAGGGCCAGCAGCCAGATCCCTGCGGCAACGCCGATGGCGGCAAAGGGTACGCCAAACATGATGATCAGCGGGTTGCGCAGGGATTCATACTGAATCGCCATCACCACAAATACCAGAAACAGCGCCAGGCCGAGTAACAGGCTGGTGAGCTTGCTCTGTTCTTGCAGAATCTTTTCAGATCCCCCGTCATACGCGGTATAGCCCGAAGGCATAATAAAGTTATCCCGTACCTGATTGATGGCGCTCAGGGCTTCTCCCAGGGTGATATCCGGTGCCAGTGAGGCGGATATCTCGACGATACGCATCTGATTATCGCGCTGGATACTGGCAGGAGTTTCTATCAGCTCCAGGCTGGCAACGTCGGAAAGATGTACCGGGGGTGAGGCCCCGGTGCCGGGAAACAGCAGCAGTGTCTCCATCGATTCCGGGGTGTTGAAGTGCTGCTCCGCCAGCCTCAGGCGGATATCGTAAGCGTGGTCATCGGTAATATATTCGCTGATCACTTTACCCTGCAGGGCGATCTGGGTTGCCTCTATCAGGTCTGCCAGCTCGATGCCCAACTGACTGGCGCGCACCCGGTCCAGGGTGATCGACAGTTCATTGAGCTGATCTTCTGCCGAATGGCTCAGGTTGCGCAGTTGTGGCAGTGTCTTCAGCTCTGTTGTCAGCTGTTCGGCCAGAAGGGTCAGGGTTTTATTATCCGGCCCCTGTAATCGCAGGCTGATATCGTCGCTGCCGCTGTTGGTGCGGATGCCCCGGATGCCACGCTGAGTCATGCGTACCGTGAACCCTGCCAACTGTAGTTTGGCGATCTGTTTTTGCAGCCGTTCGATCCACTGATTGCTGGACAGATCCCGCTCGGCGACCGATTTCAGTTGCACGATGACGGTAGAACGGTTGGATTGCTCCCGTTGCGAACGTCCGAATACGGACCCGCCCACCAGGGTAAAGACGGTGTCTGTTTCCGGCTGACTGGCGAACAGTGCTTCCAACTGTTCAACCCGGCTGTTCATCTCGGTCAGGGAGATGCCGGTGTCTGCCGTAACTCTGACGGTTATCCGGCCATCATCCAGTGGCGGCAGGAAGATCTGTTTGCCACTGACAAATACCGGTGCGCTGACTACCAGAGCGGCGATAAAACAGAGCAGGGTGAGCAGGCGATAATGCAGCAGTTTGCTGAGAACCGCGGTATAACTGCGCCGTAATAACTGTAAAAAACGGTCGGTCAGGTGACGTACTCCACCCCCGTTGGTGACTCTTTTGGTGGCCGCGGCAAGGGCTGGCACCAGCGTTAGCGCGATCACCATAGACGCAAAGATCGCCGCCGAGATGGTGATAATCAGCTCCTGAAACAGCAGCCCCGTGAGACCGCCGATAAACAGGAAGGGCAGCACCGCGCAGAGGTTGGTGGAGGTGGAGGCGATAATGGCACTGTTGACCTCGGTGGCCGCGTTATTTGCGGCCGCCAGCGGATGCTCATGATTTTGCTGATGGCGGTTGATGTTTTCCAGCATCACAATGGTGTTATCCACCAGCATACCGATCCCCAACGCCAGCCCTCCCAGTGTCATAATATTGAGGGTCAGACCGCCGAGTCCCATCAAGACACAGGTAAACATGATCGCAATCGGGATGGCACTGCCGATAATCAGGGTATGGCGCAGATTACCGAGGAACAGGTATACCACCGCCATCGCCAGCAGAGCACCACTGATGGCAGCCGTGGCGGCGTTATTAAGGGCCTGCTTAACGTAGATAGACTGATCCGCCACCTGCGTCACGCTAATATCGTCGGGAATGATTTTTTGTTGTGCTAACCATTCCAGCCGCTGTTTGACCTGATCGGCGACATAGGTGGTGTTGGCGGTGGGCTGTTTCTGAATCGATAGTTTGATGCCCTGGACACCATCGGCGCGGATCAGTATTCGTTCATCTTCGGTGCTGAGTCTGACCTCAGCGAGATCCGCCAGGGTCAGTGTGGCATCGCCTCTTCGGGCGACGGGTAACTGGCGTAACTGGTCTAAGGTTATCAGTCGGCCACTGATGCGGCTGTTAATTTCATTACCGGGCATGGTGATCCGCCCCGCCGCCTGATCACCGTTGCCCTCTTTGACCGCCGCGATCAGGGTTTTGTAACTGATATCATAAGCGGCCATCCGTTGCTGATCGGGGATCACATGGACCTCACGAACCACACCGCCGCCGACCTCTGCGGCGGCGACGCCGGGCAGGTTAATCAGCCATTTTGCGATAACATCATCCGACCACTGTCGCAGTGTAGCGCTGTCGCGAATCGGTGAACTGATAACAAACTCCATCACTGGGATCTGCGCCGGGTCTAGCTTGTAGATGACCGGTGAATCGATTGAATCCGGCAGTGTGCGCCGGGCCCGGTCCAGGCGAGTGCTGGCGTCCCGCAGGGCGACATCGATATCTTTGCCATACTCAAACGCCAGGTCGACACTGGTTCTGCCCTGAGTGGTGGTGGACTGTACGTGGATTGCATCTTCAGTGATGGCCAGCTGCTCTTCCAGTTTGCGGGTGACACGATCCTCCATCACTGAAGGCGGCACCCCCATGTCGACCACTCTGACGCGGATCTCCGGGTAGATAATATGGGGCAGCAGATCAACCGCCAGTCGGTTAAGCGCGAAAGCTCCCAGCACAATCACCGCCAGTGCGATCATCACCACCCCGACCGGGTGATGAATAGACCAGTTCGCAAGCCCTCTGGAGTGGCGCATGGATCTTTGTTTCACGGTGCTGAGGTCCCGTTCTGGTTATCAGTCCCCCGGTCAACCACGATCACCTGCATCCCCGCTTTAAGGTTGGTGAACCCGCGGGTGATCACCCGCTCTCCGGGTTGAAGTCCGGCCAGTACCTCAATCTGTTCACCCGCTTTCAGGCCGGTTTGCAGCGGCCGGATCTGAACGTTGTTATCGCTATCGATGATATACACATAGCTGCCGCTGTCAGACTGGCGAAGACTGGCAAACGGCAGCAGCAACACCTGCTGCCGGGCGATCTGGAATTTTACCCGGGCAAATTGCCCCGGCCGGGCACCCTGTGGCGCTGGATTGAGACTGATTTCAAGGGTGCCGCTGCGGGTTGTTGGGTCGATGGTGGGGTAGATGCGGCTGACTTTTCCGGAGACCTCGAAGCTGTTGCTCCGGTTGGCGCTGCGCAACGCATCGATCTCAATATCCACCGGCATATCGGGGATCAGCTGATTCAGCAACAGCTCAGACACATCTACTTTAAGCCGCAAACTGCTCAGATCCGCTAAGGTGAGCAGCAGCGAGGATTTTTCTGCCAGGTTTCCCGGTTCGGTATGACGGGCGGTTACCACACCATCAATCGGTGATTTTATGCGGGTATATCCGAGACGGGTGGCGATCACCTGTTCGTCGGCTTTGGCGACTGCCAGATCAGTCTCTTTCTGGGTCAGCTCTGAACGTGCGGTAAGATTGCGCTTGATCAGCCCGCTGATTCTCTGCAGCTCCTTTTCTGCCTGCTGACGTACTGCCCGGGCCCGCTGTAGTTGGGCACTGAGCAGTTGATCATCAAGGGTGATCAGCAGATCGTCACGCTTTACCGTATCGCCTTCACGGGGCAGGATCTGTTTAACGATCCCCTCTTCCTGATTATAGATATTGATGGTCTGGAACGCTTCAAGGGTGCCGGTACGCACCCGCTCAAGCTCGATATCCACTGGCTGGACTGACAGCACCTCCACCAGATGGGGTTTTGGTATGCGGGCTTTAGCGGATGGCGGCTGATCGCAACCCGCCAGTATCAGGATCGCGCCGAATAAAAGGATATAAGGTTTGCAGAACATGAGCAGAAATCGCCGTCTCAATGAAACTATGAATAACTGTATCTATACCACAGCTTGATTCATGACGGACAGCGATTTCCGGGGGATATAAACAAATTGTTGCGTTATCAGAGCCCCAGATACTGTTTCACAGTATCGAGCAATAACTCAAAAACCCCTGGCTTAACTTTCTTGTGATATTCCACCCGTAACTGATCGACCTCTTTAAGTTGCGATTGCAGTTGAGTAAGGTTGGCATCGGTAGCTGTTGGCAGCCCGCGGACCAGCGTATTAACCTTGTCCAGACCTTCCAGGGAAAGCTGTTTGCGCTCCGGGGAAAACTTGAAGTCACGGGCGGTTTGCAGTTCGGTCAGAAACTGTGTGATCTTGTCGTTGAAAACTGCGGGGTCCCGGGTGTCGATCGCCTGCTTATAGTGCAGTCGCATCTCTTTCATGGTGGGCTTCAGGGGCCCCGCCGACGCGCTGGTGGAAAGTGACAGGCCCAGAAACAGTGCCATAAAAAAAGGTATCAGTGAGAGTTTGCCTAAACTTTTAAAAAACATATCAGATTCCACAACGTCCGGGACAACCTCCACCACTCATACAGGGAGGGGCCTCCGGGTTTTTTAGGGTTTTATTGCTGATCACGCCACCAGTGGTCAGCAGTTTGGTGACCGGCGCGTCAGCGGGGGTTGTGCCCGCCTCAAAGCCGCCGATGTCACAGAGGTCTTGCCAGGTGGATATATCAATGGCCATTGGATGGCGTACTTCAAACACCTCACCGGTGGTTTCACAACGATAATCATAGGTTGGCATAGTGATCTCCTAAACTCTGCAGGCGAGTCCTGTTCGGGGGAGGCACTTTAGCATGGATTCAGCGTTCTGGTTAATCAATCTGCCGGTCGGGCAATACTGGGCCAATAGCAGACTATACTGTGGCTCAGATATCATTTTCGGAGACCGTGATGGCTGATGACTTACTAAAACAGCGTCGTTGTGTACCCTGTGACAGCACGACCCCTGCGCTGACACCTCAGGCCGCTGAGCAGCAGCTGAAGCGCCTGGCGTCCGGCTGGTCGTGCAATGAAGTAGGCACGGAAATTTGCAAAAAGTTCCTCTTTAAAGATTTTTACCACACCATGGCGTTTGTGAATGCGCTGGCCTGGATTGCCCATCAGGAAGATCATCATCCTGACCTGGAGGTGGGATATAATCGCTGTGTGGTGCGTTTCAGCACCCATGCGATCGGCGGATTGTCGATCAACGATTTTATCTGTGCGGCCAAAACCGATGATCTGCAGAGCTGATATACAGAGTGGTTATTCTGTTTTGCTGTAGTTCAGGTTAACGCTGTCAAACTGCAGGCTGACACATTTACAGGCGCACAGATCCGTGCGCAACCCAGGACACACAGATATGAGTATGCGATATCACAGGTTGATGCCGGGGCTGGCTTTAGTGCTGGCCATGACCGGCTGTGCCACACTGGACCGGGAAAGCTGTCTGTCAGCAGACTGGCAACTGATCGGCTTTAATGATGGTGTAGCGGGTCGCGAGGCCAGCCGCCTGGAACAGCATCGGGATGCCTGTAGTGAGTATGGTGTCGTGCCCCGGATGGATCAGTATCTGCAGGGCTATGACCGGGGTGTCCGGCGTTATTGCACCGCCGCCAATGGTTACCGGCAAGCCCGCGCCGGCAAAGCACCCGGTACGGTTTGTCATGCTGAGCAACAACAGGAATTTGCCCGGGGGTTTGAGCTTGGAACGAAAGCGCATCAGCAGGTCGCCCGGTTAGAAAGTGCAAGGCATGAGCTGAGTATTCTGATCTCAGAACAGCGTGCCGATCTGCGTGAGCGTGATGATAAGCGTGAACAGCTGATTATGGAGGGTATCTCTTCTGATACACGGGCGTTTCTGCTATCTGAGATTGATGAACTGGAACATGAGATCCGTTTACGTAATCTACAGATTAAACAACAGCAGCAAGCGGTGCGGATGGAGACCCGCTATCTGCAGGATCTGGAAGCTGATCTGCGAAAGCAGTTGTAAGCTCTTTAGCCGTTAGATTGAGTGTTTTACAGCCAAAAAAAAAGCCCTGCTTAACGCAGGGCGAGTGGCCCGTTTAAAGGCGACGGTGAATATATGATGAGAGTCATATATGAGGGTTAAACCATTAACAATGGCCCCGCTGGAGCCTGATTCAGCGGGACCGGTTGCACTTACATGATTACGAACGATTTTTTGCTGGTCGCATCTCCATAAATTTCTGTTGCTGTTCCGGGGTCAGAATGGCAAACAGCGCTTTTTTTTGCTGTGCACGCATCTGTATCATCTGAGCGGTTTGCTCCTGAGCCTTGCTCACCAGTGCAGCAACCTGCTGGTCATAGTCAGATGCATTGACATCCAGATCTCTCAGTGCCGAGTGCATCTCTCGCATTGCGCCCCGCTGGTCTTTCATCTGACCCTGCTGGTTTTGAAAAAGTTCCTGCATCTGCGTTTTTTGTTCATCGCTCAGGGAGAGCTTGTCCGCCATCATATCCATTCGCCTGGCGGCATGTTTGCCCTCCATCTGCTCATATTTGCCATGGTGCCCTTCCTGGCGATCACCGCAGCGGTCCCAGCCGTCTTTAGCGGATGCCAGGCCTGCGCTCAGCGCGCCGGCACCAATAACTGCGGCGGTAATGCCGATAACAAGTTGTTTACGCATGGTTGTTCTCCTGAAGCATTGCTTGTTTTGATGGCTGCAGTATGACTCTGCCCCCTGCTAAGTTGGGTAAAGGCGGTGTAAAGTTTGGTAAAGGGGATGACAGGCAGATGAAATTCCCCCCGGGCTTGATTACTCTGGCACTATCTGAATAAGGAACGATGTATGAGCGACAACGTTAAACTGCTGCTGGTTGATGACGACCAGGAACTCTGTGAGCTGATAGGGGAATACCTTCAGTCTGAAGGGTTTGATGTCAGCTTTGCTCATAGTGTTGAGCAGGCGCTGCCATTACTGCTGGAGGACGGCAGCTATGATCTGCTGATATTTGACATTATGATGCCGGGGCAGAGTGGCCTTGAACTGTTACAGCAGGTCCGTCCCCGCATCAAAACCCCGGTGATTATGCTGACCGGACGGGGAGAGGATATCGACAGGATCATTGGCCTGGAGATGGGCGCGGATGATTATCTGGGTAAACCCTGTAATCCCCGTGAGCTGGTTGCCCGTATCCGCGCAGTGTTGCGCCGCAGTGGACAGCAACCGGCCGCAGAGGAGAGTACCGATAAGCTGGCGATACATGGCATAGAGCTGGATTGCGGCAAGCGCCAGATGCAGGTGTCTGGAAGCGAACTGGAACTCACCAGTGCCGAATTTAATGTACTGGCAGAACTGATGCGGGCCGCGGGAACGATTGTCAGCAAAGATGAGCTCACCGAGAAGGTTCTGCATCGTAAACTGACCGCTTATGACCGGGCGATCGATGTCCATGTCAGCCGGGTGCGGCAAAAACTGGCGGCGGTGCTGCCGGACAGAGAACTGATTAAAACGGTTCGTGGGGCTGGCTATATGCTGGTCAATGAGTAACGGCATCGCGACACGCGACGAGGGCGACAGAACTGATGGCGATTCGCTGGTATAAACGGCTTTTTCTGAAAATATTTGTCACCGTCTGGCTGACCAGTTTTCTGGTGATCGCGCTGACTGCATTTGTGATTGGTCACCTTTCAGAACAGCGACGTGACCGTGATGTATTCAGCGCCCGGGTGCTGGGGCAGGCGGAGTTGCTGATTGACCGTTATGAACGCGATGGGCGTTTGCCATCCCCGAAAGAGTGGCGCCGTTATCACGATGATGATCATAAAGAACCGCGTTTTTTCCCTACCCGGGTGCAGATTACAGAAGTTAAAACTGGTCTGGTTATCTTTGGTCATGACAATATCAGAGAATATCGTAACCCATTAGTGTTCAATGTTCTGTCAGATACCGGGCGGGAGTACCAGGTGGTGGCCGAGACCCGCATACGTCCAGATCTGGCGGCCAAGCTGTTCGGCTTCTTTCTCTCGGTTCAGGTGGTGTTGTTAATGGTCGTTGCCGGCATTGCGGCCCTGCTGATCAGTTTGATGGTAGTACGTCCGGTGAACCGTTTACGCCAGTACACCCGCGATCTCTATAATGGTGATCTGAGTGCCCGGACCGATGATGATCTGAGTCGGCGGGGAGATGAGATCGGCGAGCTGAGTCGCGAATTTAACCGCATGGCAGAGTATGTCGAACAGACACTGCAATCCAATACCCATCTGCTGCAGGATGTATCCCATGAATTGCGTGCCCCTCTGGCGCGGTTACAGATGGCCGCCGGGCTGGCCGGGCAAAAGATGTCTGAGGCCGATCAGCATTTTATCGAGCGGATTAATCAGGAGTGCGAGCGGATCAACCGGCTGATTGATGAAATTCTCAGTTTGTCCCGACTGGAGCAGATGGAGGTTTCCGATCAGAGCTTTGAGCTGACCCGGGTGATCGATACTCTGGTCGAGGATTTTCGCTTCAGCGCCCCGGATCACCCGCTTGAATGGGCTCCGGTCAATTACCGTATCCGGGGCAACCCTGCGCTGCTGGAACGGGCACTGAGTAATATTCTGGGGAATGCGGTGAAACACACCCCGGCAGACACCGGGATTGTTATTTCGGCGGAACAGACGGCGGGCAACGTTCTGATCCGGGTTAAAGACCGGGGGCCCGGTCTTACTCCGGAGCAGCTGGATAAAATGTTTAAACCTTTTGTTCGCTTTACCGGTCAGCAGAACGGTTATGGGCTGGGTTTAAGTATTGCTCAGCGGGCGGTGCAACTGCTGGGAGGAACGCTTTCAGCTCAAAGCCAGCCAGGAGAAGGACTTGAGCTTTTACTGGTGTTTCCCCGCATCTGAGCCGGGTTTATAGCAGGGCAGTTTCAGGAGTAGTGCTCAAAATGGTATCGATAGGCACCGGGCGGCTTATTGCGTAACCCTGCGCATAATCGACGCCAAGTTGTCTGAGACGCTCCATAATCTCGTCGGTTTCTACGAACTCAGCGATGGTTTCCATCCCCATGATATGGCCGACCTCATTGATTGAGCGCACCATCGCTTCGTCTATCGGATCGGAGATGATGTCCCGCACGAACATTCCATCGATCTTGAGCAGATCTACCGGCAGGTTTTTCAGATAAGCAAATGACGAAAGTCCACTGCCGAAATCATCCAGGGCAAAGCGACAACCGAGGCTTTTCAGCGAACGGATAAATATCTGGGCATCTTTGAGGTTGGCGATTGCCGCAGTTTCTGTGATCTCAAACTTGATCATCCGTGCCGGCACCGCGCTCTGCTCTATACTGCGGATAATGTATCCCAGCAGGGCGTCATCTCCCAATGACTGGCCCGACAGGTTGATCGCCAGACTATCGATATGATCCAGTTGCTCAACATTTTTTGCTATCCACTGCAGAGTGTTGTGAATCACCCAGCGGTCGATCTGAGGCGCAATGTTGTAGCGTTCGGCCGCTGGCAGGAACGCCCCGGGGGCAACCAGATCGCCGGACTCAGACTGCAACCGGATCAGCACTTCATAGGCTGTTTTGTGCTGTTTCTGCAGAGGTACGACGGGCTGAACGTAGAGCCGGAAACTATTGTTGTCCAGCGCGCGGTGGATCTCACTGGCCCACTGTATATACCCTTTGCGAATCAGCTGCTGCTCATCGTTCTCATTGTAGATATGGATCCGGTTGCGGCCCGCATCCTTGGCTGTGGAACAGGCCGTATCGACATCCTGCAGCGCACTGACTGCACTGGAGGTATGCTGATCGATCACCGTTAGACCGGCACTGATCTCAACAGAGAATGTGTGATCTTCCCACTGGAAGCGGAACTGTTTCAGATCGTTCATTATCATCTGTAATACCCGCTCGCCCTGTGCCAGGCTGGCATTTTCCAGCAACAGCAGAAACTCATCGCTGCCGGGACGTGCCAGGGTGTCGCGGCTGCGAAGCTTATCGCGGATCAGGTTGCTGACCTGTCGCAACAGGTCATCCCCGGCCAGATGACCGCAACTGTCATTGATGATCTTGAACTGGTCAATATCGATAAAGCAGAGCACATGGTGGGAGTGATGTTTATCGGCGTGCTCTACGATGCGGGTCAGTTCGTTTTCGAACTGGCGACGGTTTAACAGTCCGGTGAGCGGGTCGTGGGTAGTCTGGAAATTAATCTCATCTGATATTCTGCGAACCTCGGTGATATCTTCCTGTAGCGCGATAAAATGGGTGATCTCGCCAAGATCGTTGGTGATCGGTGAGATGACCTCCTCAGCCCAGTAGTACTCTCCGTTTTTCTTTTTGTTGTGAAACACGCCGCGCCATTCCTGTCCGGACATCAGGGTTTTCCACAGGTCGCTGTAGATCTCTGCGGCCGTTTCTCCTGAGTTCAGCAGCCGGGGGTTTTTGCCGATCACCTCTTCCGGATAATATCCGGTAATATCGGTGAAACGGGGGTTAACATACTCTATCTGGCCACTGACATCGGTGATTACAACGACGTTAGGGCTCTGTTCCACCGCCATTGATAGCTTTTTCAGCGTGTTGGTGGTGGTTTGTTGCTCTGTGGCATCGTTGAATACACCCACCCCGCCATTGATCTGGCCCTGGGCGTCCCGCAGGGGCACAAACTCGGCAATCAGATACATCTTCCGCTGACCTGAAACCGAGATATAGGGGCCTTCGAAACGTCCGATATCTCCCTGTAGTGCATCGCGCAGGGCGGCTAGCAGCTTCTCATCGGTTAGCTTTTCCAGCATGTTGAAGCCAACCAGCACTGCATCTGACGAGCCGACGATATCGGCAAAGCGGTGGTTGATCATGGTGATAACGGCATTCTGGTCATAGTGAAAAATCCCCACGGGTGAGTGCTCAATAATGGAGGTCAGACGCTTTTCACTGGCATGTAGTTGTCGGGTGCGCTCACGAACGCTGATTTCAAGGTTTTTAGCCCAACGACGCTGGTCTGCAGAGAAGACCAGCATCAGTGGAAAGAGTAACAGAAGAAACAGGGACGCAAAGGCGCTTTTTTTCAGAAACTGTTGCTGCAGTAGCGTCTGTATATGGCTGATTTCAATATCCGCAGCGGCGATATAGGGGGTGCCATCGGGGGCGGTTTGGGGGATAAACACGCTGCGAAAGTGTCCCCAGTGATCCTTGATCTCAAGGAATAGTTTCTCCTGGCTATGGCTCAGTTGCTGCAGCCGGGGATCGGCATCGGTATAGGGGAGAAAATAGTAATACAGTTCTTCACCTGCCTTCATCTCCTCATCGGTGACGCTGGCGCTGGTAAAATAGACTTTCTTGTCCCTCAGGATCAGGGTATAGATATAGATGATATCGCTGTGGCGGGTGTAGTCAGATAACTTAACGGTATTGTGCAGGTCTGCTTCAGCGCTGATATCGCCGGGCTTCATGTCGCGATGATGGAAGTTTTCCGGTAGAAACAGCGGCGCTGCCAGGGCGCTGGTGATCAGTTTCTGATCAATCTGTCTGTACAGTTGTGACCGTTCGCTGTTGTAATCCCAGCCAACATACATCAGCACCCCGACAAGATAGGCCAGGATTGCAATGTATACCCTTTTACTGATTTTAAATGTCATGGGTGGATTATAGGTGCTTTTGCAATAGTCATTCAGGTTCTTATACCTGAAACGGGTATAACCCCGGAAGTACTAATATCTCGGTGAGCTCATCCAGGGCTGCCTGAATCTCAACCGGCAGGCATGGGTCGGCCAGGTCTTCAGCGTTTAACTGCTCCCGGTAGTGTTTGTTGATCCAGTTTTTCAGCCGATTGTAGAGGGTGTAATCAAGTATGATGCCCGGATGCACCGCATTTTGCTCGGCCCGACTCAGCGGTACCCTGAGACGCAGACAGGCGGGGCCGCCACCATTATTCATGCTCTGGGTCAGATCGATATACTCCACCGCTGATACCGGGTTATCCCCTGCCATTAACCAATCGATGGCGTGCTGTGCTTCGCTGGAGGCGAGGCAGTTGCTGGGAGCCAGTAACAACATCGACTGTTCGTCAGTGTTATGGGGTGCCCGGATAGAATATTCAGAGAGCTGATCGGGCCGGGCCTGTGTTGATAAGCTGATCAGCTGGCTGTTAAACAGATAGCTTGAGACCGCTTCTTTGACACTGAGCAGCTGCGGACTGATTTCGGTAATAATCAGTGGCTCATCCCGGGAATGGGTGGACTGCTGCCACTGTTGCTGCAGTTGTTGTAATACCTGCCGCTGGTTAACAAAAGCCTCTGCATGCAACATCAGAAAATTGCGGTGACCGACACCGATAACGTCATGATGAAAGACTCCCTGATCAATGGCGTCTGGGTTTTGTTGCGCAATGACAACATGATCGGAGGATAGTTGATGTTGTCGCACCAGTGCTTCGCAGGCTGCGTGGGTTTGTCGGGCAGGGTAGATCTTCGGCAACTGATGGTCATTGCCACGACCATAGACCAGCAGACTGAGTCCCGGCTGGTCATGGGAGGGACAGAGCCGTGTATGGTTAGCCGCTCCCTCATCGGCATAATCCGCCTGGCATGGCAGGGGCGGATGGTGGCAGAAATGGTCCGGGTTATTGAATATCCGCTTTAGCATGGCGGCGCTATAGTCGGTTTCTATGGTCCGGTGGAGAGTGGTGATCAGATTGGCCGGGGTGAAATGGACTCTGCCGTCGGGGCAATCTCTGCTGGCCGACACGGTTGCTGCATTAGCGGCCCACATGGTGGATGCGGAGTAACACGCGGCTAGCAGGTGGGGAGCTTTCTTATAGGCCTGTCCGATGATCTCCGGGGTGGAGCCGCTGAATCCCAGACGCTGCAATGTCTCAACAGCGGGGCGGGGTGCCGGCGGTAAAACCCCCTGCACCTGCCCCAGTTGTACCAGACGCCACATCTTTTCCAGTCCCTGCAGCGCTGCCTGTCGTGGCGAGGCGACCCTGCCACGATGCTGATCAGAGGCGATATTGCCGGGAGACAGGCCGGCATAGTTATGACTTGGGCCGATCAGTCCATCGAAGTTAACTTCCTGATAGTGCATAGACCCTCCGTTCCTCTGCTACAGTTTCAGCCCGGGGCTGAGTTTTTCCGGCAGACAGGGTGAATTGCTTTCGATGGATGCGACCGGATAGGCGCAATAATCGGCAGCGTAATAGGCTGACGGGCGATGGTTGCCACTGATACCACAACCGCCAAAAGGCATCGCGCTGCTGGCGCCGGTCAGCGGACGGTTCCAGTTGACGATACCCGCGCGGATCTGGCGTTGAAACTGCTCATATTGTTCGCGGTCATCGCTGAACAGCCCGGCAGAAAGGCCGTATTGTGTCTGGTTAGCGATGGCGATCGCGGATTCAAAGTTGCGATAGCGGATAACCTGCAACAGCGGCCCGAAATACTCCTGGTCGGGCAGTTCCTCTGCAGCGGTGATATCGATGATAGCCGGCGATAACAGGGTTCCGGCGCTGTTTTGTCGCTGTGCTTCAAGATGGACCGTGGCGCCCGCCTCACTCAACATCTGTTGCGCTGCAAGGATAGAGTCTGCGGCCTGCTTGTTGATCAGGGTGCCCATAAACGGCTGTGGTTTCTCGTTGTAAGCGCCGGTGCGAAATTTACTGCACAGATCAACCAACTGGTCCAGATAGTGGTCACCCCAGCTGGAGGCTGGTAATAGCAGCCGACGGGCACAGGTGCAGCGCTGTCCGGCACTGATAAAGGCCGATATGATGGTGTCATGCAGGGCGGCCTTGAGGTGCTGTACCGGGGTGATCAGCAGGGGGTTATTACCGCCCATCTCCAGTGCCAGAATTTTTTCGGGTTGCCCGCCAAACTGGCGGTGAAGCAACTGACCGGTCACCGCACTACCGGTAAAAAATAGCCCATCGATACCCGGGTTTGAGGCGAGTGCTTTACCGGTGTCACTATCGCCCTGAACCAGGTTCAGCACGCCGTCCGGTAGCTCTGCTTTTTGCCACAGATGTAACATCAGTTCGGCGCAGCGGGGGGTTAACTCGCTGGGTTTGAAGACCACGGTGTTACCCGCCAGCAGCGCTGGCACAATATGGCCATTGGGCAGATGCATAGGGAAGTTGTAGGGGCCGAATATTGCGACTACACCGTGGGGTTTATGCCGCAGCACCAGATCTCCCTGAGGGGTGTGCTCGATTCGGGTCGGGCAGCGCTCTTTATGGGCCCGGATAGAGATGTCGGCTTTACCGATCATCGCGGTGATCTCGGTGCGGCTTTCCCACAGGGGCTTGCCGGTTTCCTGACCGATGGTATCCGCCAGCAGCTCAGCATACTCTTTCAGCAACTCGGTAAAGCGGATGATATAGCTTTGGCGTTGCTCCAGAGTCATGTCACTCCAGCGTGTGGTGGCGTTACGGGCCACTTCAACGGCCTGATTGACCTGCTCTGGTGTGGCGCTATGCCCCTCCCAAATTCGCTCGGCTGATCCCGGGTTCAGTGAATTAAAGCTTGCGCCTTTACCCTGCAGCCAGTGACCGTTTATAAACAGAGATGCGTGTGCTTTCATGGCTTTAGCTCCTGCTCTTTAAGGGCACTACCCGTACTTTGTCACCCTCGCTCACCTGCAGCAGGTGCGCCAGCTCTGCAGTGAGGGTTATTCTGCCTTCGGACGGGGCGATCTCAACCACGGTGCAACGGAAGTTTTGCAATGAGGTATTACTGATCAGAAAGGGCTGTGTATGCTGCTGACAGGGGCCTATATGCACTTCCACATAGCGGCTTTTTCTGACCGCCCGGATATCTTTAAGTTCGCAGGCAAGGGTGGGGCCGGCATCAAAAATATCGATATATTCCTCATAGCGGAAACCTTCGCTTTCCAGTAGTTTCCGTGCAGGTACGGTTTGTTCATGGACCTCACCGATCACCTGTCTGGCCGTTTCTGGCAGCAGGTGAATATAGATCGAGTGCTTAGGCATCAGCTCGGCGATAAACACCTTATTGCCCAGACCGGTGAGATAGTCCGCTTCAGAAAACTCCATACTGAAGAAGTGCCGTCCCAGCCCGTTCCAGAAGGGAGAGAGTCCCTCGGTATCGCTGACACCGCGCATCTCTGCAATGATTTTGCCGGGAAAACGCTCTTTGAATTGCGCCAGAAACAGAAAGCGGCAGCGGGATAGTAAGCCCCCGTTATGACCCTGTCGGTATTCCGGGGTCAGATAGAGCGTGCAAACCTCAGTGCAGCCAGTATAGTCGTTGCAGAGATAGAGGGTCTGAAAGCTATTGTGGACTCCCAGTTCCCTGGAGGCATGCACAACCGTTCCCAGACGGTAGTGGTAGAACGGTTCCCGCAGACCAACGGCGGACTCGATGCCACAGACGCCAACCACTTTGTTGTCCGGTGACGCTTCCAGAACAAACAGGTAACTGGCACCCAGTGGATCTGCTTTGACCTGACTAAAGGCGACTTCAGAAGCGGCGATCTTTGCTTCAAGCAGTTCCCGGTTACAGGGAAGGGAGGTAAAGCCCGGACCGCTGTCCCGGGCCAGTTCACAGAGTCGATCCAGATCGGATGATCTGATTGGGCGAATTATGTTGATATCGTTCATCCCTAATCTCCTCGGTTTACCTGAAAACTGGAGCAAGCCGTCAAACCGCTGACACCGGTTACATTCTGTTTCTGCGCCAGGTGTCGGGTTGTTCTGCCAGCCGCAACAGGATCATTGCACTGAGCTGCGCCCGTTCAACCAGGCTGGGCAGCCGGATAAACTCACTATGGCTGTGAATATGGCCGCCCTGTACCCCCAGGGTATCAACATTGGGCAGCCCGGCTGCGGATAGATTGTTACCGTCACAGCAACCGCCGGTTGACTCCCATGCGAGGGGTACACCCAGTAGCCCGGAGCACTCTGTCACCAGTTGGAACAGTGCCAGGTGGGCCTGGTCCAGCTGTTTTGGCGGGCGACCAAAACTGCCGTGTAGAGTCAGTGATATCCCCTCCTTGCTGTTGATCTGTTGTTGGATAATCTGCAACTGTTGTTGGCACCATTGTTCATCTGCGCTGATGCGGGTGCGAATGTTGAAGCGACAACGGGCCTGATCGGGCACCTGATTGGTGGTCTCACCGCCATCTGCCACGCCGATATTGAGAGTGACACCGTCACGCTGGCCATTCAGCTGATCGACCGCAGTAATAAATTCGGCCATGGCACAGATCGCATTGCGGCCGAGATGGTGTTCCCGGCCGGCATGAGCCGCTACGCCGGTGAAAAGAGCGGTAAAATTGCCGCTGCCTTTGCGCTCACCCGCCAGTTGCCCGTTGGGCAGTGCCGGTTCATAGATCAAGCCCAGGTCATGCTGTTGCGCCTGTTGTGCCAGGATAGCGGCGGAACCGGGGGAGCCGATCTCCTCGTCAGGATTCAGTATAACGGTCCAGCCCAGCTGTTGTGTCAGGGGCGACTGTTCAAAGGCGCTCAGGGCTTCCAGCATAACCAGCAGCCCGCCTTTCATATCACTGACACCGGGCCCCTGCAGCGTTTGGTCATCCAGCCACTGACACCGCTGAAACTCTGAATCAGCCGGGAATACTGTATCCAGATGTCCTGTGAGCAACACTTGTAACGGAGCGTCCGGGCGTTTGCTCAGGATATGCAGATCTCCCAGTCGGTGTTCTTCGGCAGAGCCATCGGCGCGAAGCTGAGTAGAGGCTGCTACGGCGTGCTGCTGATGATGGCAGTTGAGCCGTGCACAAAACATCTTGCTCAGCAGTTCACCAACCTGATTCACGCCGGCCCTGTTGAGGGTGCCGGAATTAATCTGCGCCAGTTTAACCAGGGTTTCGGTTAAGGGGGTCTGGCGTTCGGTGATTGAACTCAGCAGGGCATCCATGATCTTCGCCTAAAAGCCCATCTTGATGGCCAGCATCGCCTGAGCGAGTTGTTGCAGCCCTTTTTTCATCTCCGGATAGGGGATGACCAGCGAGGGGGCAAGCCGCAGTACATCGGGACCGGCGGTCAGCACCAGCACTCCCTGTTCCTGCGCCTGAGTCAGCAGGTCACGTGCTTTTCCCTGCCAGGCCTCCTTCAGTTCACAGCCGATCAGTAACCCCTCGACGCGGATATCGCGAAACAGACCGATCTTCTGGTTGAGTTGCTTGAGTCCGCTGATAAACATCTGCTGGCGTTGCGTAACCCCGGCAAGCAGCGTCGGATCGTTGATCAGCTCCAGGGCTCTGGAGGCCACTGCACAGGCCAGTGGATTGCCTCCATAGGTGCTTCCATGGGTGCCCACAGAGAAACTTGCGGCGATATCGTGAGAGGTTAGCATGGCGCCGATAGGAAACCCGCACCCCAGCGCTTTTGCTGTGGTAAGAATATCCGGGGTTACCTGATAACCCTGATAAGCAAACAGTTTTCCGGTACGCCCCATACCGGTCTGGACCTCATCAAAAATCAGCAGGGCATTATGTTGCGTGCAGAGGGCTCGTAAACCTTCCAGGAACACCGGTTCAGCGGCAATAATGCCTCCTTCTCCCTGAATGGGTTCGACAATAACGGCGCAGGTTTTGTTGGAGATCTGATACTCCACTGCCGCCAGATCATTAAAGGGCAGATGGGTAATATCACCGGGTAGCGGTTCAAACCCTTCGGTGTATTTAGGTTGTCCTCCGGCCGTGACGGTAAACAGGGTGCGCCCGTGAAAGCTGTTTTTAAAAGCGATGATTTCGGTTTTTTCGCTGCTGTAATGTTTTTTGGCGTAGAGACGGGCGAGTTTCAGCGCTGCTTCGTTTGCTTCTGCGCCTGAATTGGCGAACAGTACCCGTTGGGCAAAGGTTGCATCGCACAGCTGTTTGGCCAGCTTCAGTGCCGGTTCGTTGGTCCAGACATTACTCAGGTGCCATAATGTCTGTCCCTGTTCCTGAAGGGTTTTTACCAACTCGGGGTGACAGTGTCCCAACGCATTCACGGCAATACCGCCGGCGAAGTCGATATACTCTTTACCTGACTGATCCCACACCCGTGAACCCGCTCCCCGAACCGGGATTATCTGGCTCGGAGCATAGTTGGGAACCATCACTTCATCAAACATCGTACGGTTGATCATACTCTGGAGAATCCTTTTTACTGAAGAAACGTTTCCCCTAAGTTTAGACGCTGAAACAGATAGAGCAGTACTATTTCAACCGTTTGGGCAAAAAAAAAGCACCCATCGGGTGCCTTTAATCGATAAATTATTCAGTGGCTTATAGCGCGTCAGTGCCTGTTTCACCGGTACGGATGCGGATCGCCTGCTCAAGTGGCGTGACAAATATCTTGCCGTCGCCAATCTTGCCAGTATTTGCTGTTGAGGCGATCGCCTCGATTACCTGATCCACTAAATCATCAGAGATAGCCGCTTCAATTTTCACTTTAGGCAGAAAATCTACAACGTATTCTGCGCCGCGGTAAAGCTCGGTATGACCTTTCTGACGGCCAAAACCTTTAACTTCGGTAACGGTAACGCCCTGAATGCCAATTTCTGACAGAGCTTCACGTACGTCATCCAGTTTGAACGGTTTTATGACCGCACTTACCAGTTTCATCATTACTATCCTCGCTTGGATCTGTTTTTCTGACAGGAGATGCCTGCAGGCCTCAGACGGTGGTAGATCAATATTAGGCCTAGTATAACCAGAA
The DNA here is from genome assembly GCF_900111095.1 of Amphritea atlantica. GTDB lineage: Bacteria > Pseudomonadota > Gammaproteobacteria > Pseudomonadales > Balneatricaceae > Amphritea > Amphritea atlantica. Next base: position 323,672 of record NZ_FOGB01000002.1, read on the forward strand.
TCAATAAGTTAATAAAACGTCAGAAGGGGAGCCAAGGCTCCCCTTTTATGGATATGTTATATCCTGCGGGTAAAATTACTTACCTGAAGTGAACTCAGGGTAAGCTTCCATACCGCATTCAGCAAGATCCACACCTTCGTACTCTTCCTCTTCGCTGACACGGATACCGATAACAGCTTTGAGGATGGCCCAGACGACCAGGCTGGTGACGAAGACCCATGCAAAGATGGTTACTGCACCGATCAACTGGCCACTGAAGCTTACATCGCCGTTGGTAACTGGTACCAGCAGCAGACCCAGCAGACCACAGACACCGTGAACAGAGATCGCACCGACAGGATCATCGATACGCAGCTTGTCCAGAGTGATGATGGCGAAGACTACCAGTACACCACCGATGGCACCGAACAGGGTTGCCTGCAGTGCAGTTGGTGTAGATGGTTCAGCTGTGATTGCTACCAGACCGGCCAGTGCACCGTTCAGCAGCATGGTCAGGTCGGCTTTGCCAAACAGCATGCGGGCAGTGATCAGCGCCGCGATAGAACCACCGGCTGCCGCAGTGTTAGTGTTGAGGAATACCATCGCAACAGAGTGTGCGTTGGCGATATCGCCCAGCTTCAGCACGGAACCACCGTTGAAACCGAACCAGCCCATCCACAGGATAAAGGTACCCAGCGTGGCCAGGGGCAGGTTAGCACCCGGGATAGCGTTAACACCGTTAGCAGTGTATTTGCCTTTACGGGCACCCAGCAGCAGAACACCTGCCAGTGCTGCAGCAGCACCCGCCATGTGCACGATACCAGAACCGGCAAAGTCAGAGAAACCCAGGTCGCCCAGGTTGTACATGCCGAATACGTCAGCACCGTTCCAGGTCCATGCACCTTCCATTGGGTAGATAACACCAGTCATCACCACCGCGAAGGCCAGGAAAGCCCACAGCTTCATCCGCTCGGCAACCGCACCGGAAACGATAGACATGGCGGTAGCAACAAATACGACCTGGAAGAAGAAGTCAGATGCGCCGGAGTAAACCGAGTCGCCATCGAAGCCCGCTTCAGCAGAGTCCGCCAGCACCTGATCAACATCAATCACACCGATAGTGCTCAGGAACAGGTCGCCGTCATACATAATGTGATAACCGCACACCATATACATGACGCAGGCAATCGAGAACAGGGCAACGTTTTTAGTCAGGATCTCGGTGGTGTTCTTAGAACGTACCAGACCTGCTTCCAGCATGGCGAAACCCGCCGCCATCCACATAACTAATGCACCGCACACCAGAAAATAAAAGGTGTCCATCGCATATTGTAATTCAAAAATTTGATTTTCCATCACTTCCCCCTGAAGCAAACGCTTAGAGTTGTTTTTTAGGTTGTAAGTCAGTTTTTACAGTGCGGTATTGCCGGTTTCGCCGGTACGGATCCGGATAACCTCTTCAAGAGGCATCACGAAAATTTTACCGTCGCCGATCTTGCCGGTCTGAGCCGTTTTGCTGATCGCCTCAACTACCTGATCGACGATGCTGTCCTCCACAGCAGCGTCAACCTTTACCTTGGGCAGAAAATCGACAACATATTCTGCGCCGCGGTAGAGTTCGGTGTGGCCCTTTTGACGACCAAAGCCTTTCACCTCGGTGACAGTGATACCCTGTACACCGATTTCGGAAAGTGCTTCGCGCACATCATCCAGTTTGAATGGTTTAATAATTGCTGAGATAAGTTTCATGGGATCTGATCTCCACTAGTAAAACTGTTTTAAAGAGCTACGCTGGTTATCAGCGTAGCGATAAACGGTTGATCCATACTAAGCATTGCACATGCCATAAAGTTATTTATCATTTAAAAACAGTGGCTTATAAGGATTTAGGGGTGTTTTGCTATAGACTTTGGAGGTTTTTGCGCGCTTTCTTGATGAGTCGCTGGTGCACAATTGTTGTGCAGGCACTTTTTTGGTGCGCCGATAGGTATGCATCGGTATGCCGCAACATCCGGGTCGGGATATTGGCCGGTTATTGGTATAGTCTTAACAGAGTTGAACAACCGATATTATTTGGAAATATGAGATATGATTAATCACAAAATACTGGAAGGGATCAGCGAGCAGATCGGCCAGTTATTTGATCAGACCCGGCCCGGTTCGGCAGAATCTGAGATTCGGCAACAGATTAATGCCCTATTGCTGAGCGCGTTCAGGCGGATGGATCTGGTCACCCGGGAGGAGTTTGATGCTCAGAGTGCTGTTTTGGCCCGTAGCCGCGCTAAACTGGAGCAGTTACAGTCAGAGCTTGAACAGCTTGAGAAAAAGGTCGGTCAGACCGTCAATAAACCCTAGTCACAGACCAAGGAAACCCTATGCATCTGCCTATGTATGCCTGCATTCTGCCTGATCTGAGTTATCAGTTTGCGACTCAGGAATATCTGGGCATGATTGGCTGGCAGGGGGATGTGAGCGGCGTGCCACTGTCTCAGGTGCACTCTGAGGAAGCGCTGTTTGAGTTGCGTCATGGGATGATGCTGGCCCGTTCGAAGGGGACCGCAACACTCTCCTGGCAACCGTTTGTAGAGGATCACAATCTCTGGCTACGGCTGGAAATTTTCTGGAACCCGGTTGCCCTGCTCTATACGGTTAATGCGATGCGAACCGGTCAGGCCGCGGGACGCATGCTGTTCCAGGACCCGCAACAGGGGTTGTTCGACTACACCCCGCAGGCGGTTATGTTACTGGATGGGGATAACCGCATCTACCGGGTAAACCCCAGTTTTTCAGAGGTGACCGGTTTCTCTTTTGAAGATGTTGTAGGGCAGGGGCCGGGAATCGTCACCAACCGGGAGATCTCTGCCGAACTGTTCGATCATCTGTGGCAGCAACTGATGCTCAGAGGGTTCTGGGAGGGGGAGTTGTGGAACCAGCACAAAGATGGCCATAGCTATCCGGCCTGGTATTCGCTGATGGCGCGCCGGGATGACAGTGGTGAGATCGATGGCTTTGTGGCTCAGTTTTCCGATATCAGCAGCTCCTATGGCGATCAGAACCGCTATAGTCATGCCAGCTACGATGCCCTGACCGGATTGCCGGATGAGTTTATGCTGCTCGATCAGCTGAATCAGCAGTTGCTGAGAGACAGTCTCGGTCACCGGGGGCGAGGGTTGCTATTATTACAGCTGAACAGCACCGGGGAGGGGAGCGGGGCGCTTATCGCCGCACTGGCTGCCCGGCTCAGCGCCCAGGTGCGGGAAACCGATCTGTTGGCAATGGATCAGGAACATAACTTTGTTTTCGTGCTTGAAGATTGTCCTGATGAGATGACTCTGGAGCAGTTTGCCGATCGGATTGGCGCGCTGCTGCAGGAACCCGTTGATATTGATGGGCAACCTTTTGTGGTTCATCACACGATGGGCGGAGTGCTGGTCGAGAATGGCGGTATCAGTGCTGAACTGATGCTGGACCGGGCCCGGCTGGTGCTGCGTACCCTGGAGAAGCAGCAGGGCTTTCGGCTGTATGATAAGTCACTGGGGAGTGGCACTGTGCTGAGTCGGGATACTCTGAGTCAGGCGGTGTCAGAGGGCTGGTTGCAGCTACGCTTTAATCCGGTTTACTCTTTGCAGGAACATCATCTCGCCGCGGCTGAGGTGTCGCTGGCACTGAACCACCCACAACAGGGAATCTTGTCGCCGGAGCAGTTTATCCCTCAGCTATCCCGTTATGGTTTACTGCAGGATTATCATCAGCAACTGGAGCGTCAGTTGCTGCCAATGATCAAACTCTGGAGCGGCTTTGAACAGTTTCATAATCTCTGTATCAGGTTGCAGGATGAGGAGCTTTTTTCTGTAGCAGTGATCGAGCATCTGATCCGGCAGATGGTTAAGGTGGGCATACCGCCCCAGCGGCTGATGATCATTTTAAATTTTGTCCAGCTGCAACTGTTTCCCGATGAGATCGAGGAGCTGAAAGCCCACGGGGTACTGATACTGCTGGATCCACAGCAGCACTCACTCGGACGTTTATCGCCGCAGCTGTTTCCCGATATGTTGCTGCTCAACGCAGGACTGGTGGAGCAGCAGATGCGTGATGATCGCTATATCCGTGATGTCGAGACACTGATCTCTATGGCGCGGCAGAATGATCTGGAGGTGATGGCGGAGGGGGTTCGCACCACCGGACAGATGACCCGGTTAACACAGCAGGGTTGTGTGCGCATGAGTGGTAAATATGTTGGACGTGATCTGACCCTGGAGCAGTTGGTCGAACGGTTAGATCTGGAACACTGAAGCAGGGCTTGGCAATAACAAGCCTGTTAAACCAATATCCAGGGATGGATTCGTATGGCATTGGCAATAGTTCACACCCGGGCGCAGCTCGGTATTCAATCACCACCGGTAGCGGTGGAAGTTCATCTGTCGGGCGGTCTGCCCAGCTTTTCCATTGTGGGGATGCCCGAAACCGGGGTAAAGGAGAGTCGCGAGCGGGTTCGCAGCTCGCTGCTTAACTGCGGCTTTGAGTTCCCGGCCCGGCGTATCACTGTCAATCTGGCACCCGCAGACCTGCCGAAAGAGGGTGGGCGTTACGACCTGGCGATAGCCATAGGCATTCTGATTGCCAGCGGACAGTTGCCGCAAAACAGTGCAGATGGTTTTGAGTTTCTGGCGGAGCTGGCGCTATCGGGTGAGCTGCGGCCGGTTTCGGGCGTCTTGCCGGTGGCGATGAGTTGTCGCAATGCTGGCCGGAGTTTGTGGCTGGCATCGGAAAATGTTGAGGAAGCCGGGTTGGTGAGTGGCTTGCATCTTTTTAGTGCAGGGTCTCTGCTGGAGGTCAGCAACCATCTGGCAGCGGCCTCTCTGATCACACCGGCGCTGGCTTCAGGGTGGCAGGCTGAAGCGGTTCAGGGGGCGGATATGTCTGATGTGCGCGGCCAGTATCAGGCAAAAAGAGCATTGGAAATTGCCGCCGGAGGTGGGCATAACCTGTTGTTGTGCGGGCCGCCGGGCAGTGGTAAAAGCATGCTGGCCAGCCGCTTACCCGGTATTCTGCCCCCTTTGGAGCAGGACGAACGCCTGGAGATTGCGGCGATCTACTCGATTGCCGGGATACAGGAGAAAAGCCTGTTTGCTGGGGTCCGCCCATTTCGCACCCCGCATCACACCGCGTCCGCTGTGGCGCTGGTGGGCGGTGGTAGTAATCCCCGGCCAGGAGAGATCTCCCTGGCCCATCAGGGGGTGTTGTTTCTGGATGAGCTGCCTGAATACAGCCGTCAGGTGTTGGAGGTGATGCGCGAGCCGCTGGAGTCGGGGGAGATCAACATCTCCCGTGCCGCCCTGCAAACCCGCTTTCCTGCCCGGTTTCAGCTGGTTGCCGCGATGAATCCCTGTCCCTGTGGTTATCGGGGAGATCAGAGTGGCCGGTGTCGCTGTAGCCCGGATCAGGTGCAGCGCTATCAGGCAAAAATATCGGGACCGTTATTAGACCGGATCGACCTGCAGAGTTGGGTGCCGGGACTGACTCCCGAGCAACTGATGGGGCCGGCTGAAACCAGTGAGTGCAGCAGCGCTATCAGAGCGCGGGTCGTTAGTGCCCGGGCTGTTCAGCAGCAGCGACAGGGGTGTATTAATGATCAGCTCAGCGTTAAGGAGCTGGAGCAGTATTGCCAACTGGGCACAGAGCAGCAACGTTTGCTGATGCAGGCAATGGATAAGATGGGGTTGTCAGCCCGGGCAACGCATCGGGTATTGAAGGTATCAAGAACCATTGCGGATCTGCAGGGGGAGGCGCAGATCAGTAACGCAGCGCTTCTGGAAGCTATTGGTTTGCGGCGTTCTCCGCTGTGAGTTGATAACCGTTTTGCAGCAGATCTTTAAATTCAGCGAACGGTACCGGTTTGCTGTAAAGGTATCCCTGTGCCTGATGGCAACCAAAGCTGGCAAGGAAGTTCAGTTGCTGGAGGGTCTCAACCCCCTCAGCAATGATCTCTTTATTGAGACTGTAGGCCAGACGGATAAGGGCTTTGACAATCTCCCGGTCATCCGGGTTGTTATTGACACCCGAAACAAACGAACGGTCAATTTTCAGGCTGCCGATAGGCAGTTTTTGTAACAGAGAAAAGGAGGAATAGCCGGTACCAAAGTCATCCAGTGAAAAGTTGATACCCAGCTTATGTAACTCCTCAATACCTTCGCGAACATGCAACTCGTTATTAAACAGGGCCGATTCGGTAAGCTCAAATTCCAGTACCGAGGTATCGATAGCGTATTTTTCAATCAGTCGCTGAATCGTCCGGCAGAGATAACTGTCCTGAAACTGCCTGAAAGACAGGTTGATACTCAGGCTTTTTATCGTCAGTCCGCTCGCCAGGAGTCGTTGCATATCCTCCCCTGCCTGCTGGATCACCCAGTAACCGATCGGCACGATCAGCCCGGTACGTTCGGCGGTAGGGATAAACATATCCGGAAAGATCAGTCCCCGTTGCGGGTGTTGCCAGCGGATCAGGCCTTCAGCACCGATGATCTTACCGGACAGAATATCAACCCGGGGCTGATAGAACAGTTCGAACTCGTTTCGTCGGATAGCGTTGATCAGCTCGGGTTCTATATTGTGATGGGGGTCCTGTTCGAAACTGCTTTGCGGGTCGAAAATAATATAGCTGCAACTGCTCGTTTCTTTAGCCTTGATCCTCGCCTGCGTAGCCTGATGGATCAGTGTATCCGCTTCGCAACTGTGTTCCGGGGCCAGTGCAACGCCGATGCTGCAGGGCAAAATAATTTCCAGCTCATGATAGTTGTATGGCTCAGTCAGACGGTGCAACAGCTGGATGCACAGCTGTGTGACATGCTGGGCCAGGCTGACATCGTCAGGCGTCTCCAGCAGCAGGATAAACTCGTCATTTCCCTGGCGCGAGATCAGCCCCGGCGCCAGTTCCGAAAGGCGCTGACTCATCTCTTTAACGACAACGTCACCGGCGGAATAGCCATTGATTGTGTTAAAGCGTCGGAAGCCATCCAGGTCAACATTGATCAGCGCAAAATGTTTTCCCGATCCGCCTTTTCGCAGGGCTCTCAGCCGTTCCGAAAACTCCTGATAAAATTGCTGCCGGTTCATCATGCCGGTCAGCGGGTCCAGTTGTGTCAGGCGCTCAATCTCTGAATAGTACTGGCAGATTTTAAGGTTATAGCGCAGCAATCGCTGTAATACTTCATCGGTCAGGGTATTGGTGGAGATATAGTCGCTGGCCCGCCAGAGCATCGATTCATCGATACGTTCAGGAGTCAGGTTCTGATCAAACAGGATGACTGGAATATGGGGGTACTGCTGACGCAGGTAGTGCAGCTCAGAGAGCGCGTTGGTATCGGTAAAACAGGTGTGCAGGAAAATCAGATGGGTATCTGTCTGTTCCAGCCGTTCGGTGGCCTGATCAAAGCTGCATTGCTGTACCTGGCATTGCTGCTGTTGCAGACGGTTCACGATCGCTGAGGTATCAACGCCGCAACTATCAACAATCAGACACTCCGTACGCGCTGGATTACGGCTGGCTACAGATAACATATCGAATCTACTACTAGAGAGTAAACGACCATGTTTATTCCCGCTGTTTACTACTGATAAGACAATTCATTCCATGCGATAATTGTCCCCCTGTAAGCGCATTAAGAGTAGCACGTCAATTTCTCTAATTAAACAGTTGTTTGAGTACTTTGTGTTTTAAAACAATGAATTACAGCGGATTTTGTGGGTTTTTGCGGCAAGTTAACATTACTCTATCGGCCGTATATGAACAAAACTTTAGCAGTCAGAGTAACTATTTATAATGTCGAGACTTAATCCCAAACAGCGAGAAGCGGTGGATTATATCAGTGGGCCAATGCTGGTGCTTGCCGGGGCCGGCTCGGGTAAGACCAGTGTTATCACCCGTAAAATTGCTTACCTGATCGAAAGCTGCGGTATCAAAGCGCATAACATCGCTGCCGTGACCTTCACCAATAAGGCCTCGCGGGAGATGAAAGAGCGGGTTAATGCTCTGGTTAAAGGAAATGCCACCCGGGGACTGACCGTTTCAACCTTTCACAACCTGGGGCTGAATATTATACGCAAAGAGCATAAAACCCTGGGATTTAAGGCCGGCTTCTCACTGTTTGATGATCAGGACAGCAAGGCATTACTGAAAAGCCTGCTGTTACATCACAACGAAGAAACCGATCAACTGGACTTTATTCAGAGCACTATCTCAAACTGGAAGAACGATATGCTGGGGCCGGAGCAGGCTCTGGCTAAAGCTGAAGGCCCTGCAGATGTGCTGGCGGCGAGGGCGTATGAGGCCTATCAGAAGAGCCTGAAAGCCTATAATGCGGTGGACTTTGATGATCTGATTCTGCTACCGGTGCAGTTGTTCATGAATCACGGAGCGATTCTGGAGCGCTGGCAGCAGAAGATTCGTTATCTGTTAGTGGATGAGTATCAGGATACCAACATTACCCAGTATCTGCTGGTTAAGATGCTGGTGGGTACACGGGGGATGCTGACGGTGGTGGGTGATGATGATCAGTCTATCTACTCGTGGCGTGGCGCCCGGCCAGAAAACCTGGTGCAGTTACAGCACGATTTTCCTTCACTGAAAGTGGTCAAGCTTGAGCAGAATTACCGTTCCACCGGACGTATTCTTAAAGCAGCAAACACGGTGATCTCGAATAACCCCCACGTGTTCGACAAAACCCTGTGGAGTGATATGGGGTTTGGCGATCCGATCCGGGTGGTCTTTACCCGCAATGAAGATGCTGAATGTGAACGGATCGCCACAGAGATTCTGGATCTGCATCTGCGTAAGCGCTATCAGTTCAAGGATTTCGCGATTCTCTATCGCGGTAATCATCAGGCCCGTTTGCTGGAGCTGAAACTACAGAGCTATCAGGTACCCTATAAACTCAGTGGTGGCACCTCATTCTTCGCCCGCGCAGAGATTAAGGATATCATGTCTTACATGAAGGTGTTGGTGAACCCGGATGACGATAACGCATTTCTGAGAATTATCAATCTACCCCGCCGGGAGATCGGTCATACCACATTGCAGGGCTTGGGTGAATACGCCTCTGAACGACACTGCAGTCTGTTCAATGCCTGCAGTGAGCTGGGTCTGGAGCAGGTATTAAAACCCGCCCAGGTGGAGCGGTTGCAGCGCTTTAAGAACTGGCTCGAAGGGATCTATCAGCAGTGTGAACGGGGGGATCCTATCGATGCGATTCGCAAGATGATAGAGGATATCGATTTTGCGGGCTGGATCGCTCAGAACAGTTCCAGTGAAGCGGTTGCTGAACGGCGCATGCAAAACGTCTGGATTCTGGTTGATTCGCTCCGCAATACCCTGGAGCGTTTGCAGGAGGATGATCCTGAGGCGGGTATTCGGGAGGCGATCGCCCGACTGGTGCTGATGGATATTATGGAGCGTCAGGAAGAGGAAGATGATTCTGACCGGGTGCAGCTGATGACGCTGCACGCCTCCAAGGGGCTGGAGTTTAACCATGTTTATCTGATGGGGATGGAGGAAGAGATTCTCCCTCACCGCAACAGCATCGAAAATGGCGATATCGAAGAGGAACGGCGACTGGCGTATGTGGGTATCACCCGGGCAAAGCAGACGCTGACAATGACGCTGGCGCGAAAGCGAAAACAGTTTGGTGAACTGATCGATTGTCAGCCCAGTCGTTTTCTTGATGAGCTGCCCGAGGATGATCTGGTTTATGAAGGCCGGGGCGAGGTGTGCGAAGTCACCAATAAAGCGCGGGGCAATGCGACCCTGAGTGGGTTGCGGGGATTATTGGATGATCTTTAAGTAATAAAAAAGGCCGCATCAGCGGCCTTTTTCAGATTAAACATGGGGTGTTCAGTTTATTTGGCACTGTCTACCATATACTGAACAGCCGCTTTGATCTCTTCGTCAGAACAGGTGCCGCAGGTGCCGCGTGGGGGCATAGCGTTGAAACCATTCAGAGCACTGTGCAGCAGTGTTTCCATGCCTTTAGCACCACGGTCAGCCCAGTCGCTGGTACCAAACTTAGGCGCATTCAGTACGCCAGACGCGTGGCATGCAGAACAGCTGGCAGTGTACACTTCAGATCCGGAGCGGGCACCGGCGGCAGCTGCAGGTGCAGCGGCACCACCACAGTCATCACCTTCTACACAGACAGAACCCACTTTGGCAATACGTTCTGCTATCGCATCGTTATCAGTGTTGGCTATAGCCGAGGTGGCCAGAAAACCCAGTGCTACAGCAAACAGGGCAGAAATAGCTTTGGCAGCAAATTTACTCACAGTCACGACCTCATCATCGCTAATTTTAAAAAAGGTAGCTGTCGGGTGCCCTCAATGGGCCTGTTACAGCGTTTAGAAATAATAATTCGGCCGGGATTATAGCGGTAAATAGACACAACGAAAATGGTTGAGGTCATGATCGGGACTAATTAATTAGTAACGAACCGCTGAAAAGGGTCAAAGATGCCCGGTTTGGCTATCATTTTGGGTAGTGAAAGTGCTTTTGTTGTTGCCTCATGGCGACGTTGGCGCTATGTTGTTGCACAATAAATTCCAACTTTAACTTCGCAGGACTGCAAGCCAGTCAGTTGTCGCATGACTTACGATACCGTAAAAGGACTTATTATGGTAACTGGTGCCTCTTTATTATGCTTTGATCGCTATCGAAGCTGCCGGTTTGCTGGGTTATTATGATGACCCCACGTCCGATATTGTCCGTTACCGGCAGGCTGCACCGTTTATTTGTCACTTCAGTCGCGGTGGTGTTGCTGATTACCGGGCTGGTGGTAATGAGCGTTGAGTTTTATAACCATCGCGCCCAGTTGATCGACAGAGCCCACGTTTTTTCCGGGCTGACCTCCCCTCAGCTTGCCCAGGTGGTGCTGACCGAATCGCCGATGCTGGCGACCCTGCTATTGGAAAGTTATTTCTCAGAACCCAATCTGCTGGGTATCTATGTGTATCGCAATGATGGTTCAGAGCTGGTTAAACTGACCAAGCCGGGACTGGCCCAGTCTCTGCCTACCCCCTCGCATGAACTTCGGGCTCAGCTCGAGGCGTCCTATAAAATCGGCTTCGAACTGCTTGATTACAGCGTTCCGTTGAGAGTGAAAGACAAACTGGTGGGGCAGCTATATCTGCAATATAGCCTGGATGCTGTTAAGCGGCAGTTACTGATCTATCTGTTGTTTGGTACGGCTCTGTACTGCTTCTCTCTGCTCGGCGTGTATCTGTTGTCGAAGCGAATCCAGCGGGGGATTTCTGAACCTGTGGATAAAATAATTGATGCAATGGAGCAGGTGACCGTGCATCAGAACTTCGCCCTGAAGATCCCCGAAGATGATAAGCCAGGGGAGCTTCATGCCCTGATCAGTGGCTTTAACCGTATGCTGGGGCAGATTAACCGCAATGCCAAAGAGCTGAAATCTCATCAGGCTGCGATTGAACAGCATGTCTACTTTGACCCGCTCACGGGGCTGGCAAACCGGCGGTTGCTGATGCAGAGCATGGAGCAGGAAGTGCTACGGGCGAAGCGTTCCGAGCAGATCGGCGCGCTGCTATACATGGATCTGGATCACTTTAAAACCATCAATGACTCGCTGGGACATAGTGTGGGCGACGCAGTGCTCAACAGTGTTTCATCCCGTATACGTAAAGCGGTCAGAGAGGCTGATACCCCTGCCCGGCTAGGCGGCGATGAGTTTGTTGTTTTACTGCCAGAACTGGGAACCAGTGAGTCTACCGCCAGCCACAACGCGCTGAGTGTGGCTGAAAAAGTGCGTCAGGCTATCTCTTCGGTGCATCAGATTGATGGTCGCGCACTGCATGTGACACCGAGTATCGGTATCGCTCTGTTCGATGGCCAGAATGATGAGTTTGAAAACCTGATTATGCAGGCAGATCTGGCGATGTACCGGGCCAAGGAAGAGGGGCGCAACCGGGTTCAGTTTTTCCTCGAACAGATGCAGCACAACGCCGATCACCGGCAGCAGATAGAGGAAAGTCTGCGGCAAGCGATCGAAAATGACCTGCTGTATATCTGTTATCAGCCTCTGGTCCGGGGGAATGGCAAGATTGTCGGGGCAGAAGCATTAGTGCGCTGGTCTGATGGCGAAAAGGGGCTGGTTAATCCCGCTTCATTTATTCCTATCGCCGAAATGACCGATCTGATCTGTTGCTTAGGCCAATGGGTCCTGACTGAGGTCTGTCAGCAGATGGCCACCTGGGAAAAGCAGGGTAAGAAACTGGTGGTATCGGTCAATATCAGTCCACGTGAGTTTGAACAGAATGATTTTGTTGAGAAAGTTCAGGAAATTATTCTTAACAGTGGTGTCAGGGCTGAATATCTGGTGTTTGAGCTGACCGAGGGGGTGCTGTTAAACAATATTGAAGCCGTGCGCGTAAAAATGCAACGGCTTGCCAAGCTGGGGATCCGTTTTGCGCTGGATGATTTTGGTACCGGGTATTCTTCATTACAGTATCTGAAGCAACTGCCCCTGAACACCCTGAAAATTGATCAGTCCTTTGTCCAGGACATCACCACCGACAGCAATGATGCTGCGATAGTGTCAACGATTATAGCGATGGCCCGCACCCTGGGCATCGATGTGGTGGCTGAAGGGGTTGAAAAGCAGGAGGAGCTGGATTTCCTCGAGCATTGGGGCTGTCAGTTGTTTCAGGGGTATTATTTCAGTCGGGCAATGAAAGCAAAACGTATGGGTAGCCTGATACCATCGGCAGGCAAAGAGCAACTGCGGGAAGCGCAGATAATCCCTTTCAAGAAACATCAGTTTAGCAAATGAATAGTGACTATAATCAGGTTACTCCTCTACGGAAATGCTGCCATAACGGAATCGCTGAAAAATTCACTTTAGCAATAGACAGTACTCTGTTAGATCGGTAATATACCGCCCTCATCATCACTGATGAACTGCGCGCCTGTAGCTCAGCTGGATAGAGTAGCAGGTTCCGATCCTGTTGGTCGGGGGTTCGAATCCCTCCAGGCGCGCCACTATATTGCGAGTTCTACTTGCTATAAATTCGCACAAGACTCCGTTTCGGGCATTTGCCTGGAGGGCAAGGCGAAGCCAGGTAATCCCGCTTATCACAGTGCCGGTATAGCTCAGTTGGTAGAGCAACTGACTTGTAATCAGTAGGTCCCGAGTTCGACTCTTGGTGCCGGCACCATTTCTTCCCTTCTTACAACATCCAAAATTGCTTTATACCGTCTCCGGAGGATTGCCTCATAGAGTGTTGTGTTTTCGTTCGAGTCTCTCTTCAAACCTATTGTTTTACGCTGCCTATTAAGCTTGAATAAGTTACCTAACAGGATGTTGATGTTTAATTGGTCAGGAGATTACTGTGAGAGTTCTAAGGTGGTGGTATCGAAGAAATAAGATGTTCATCTTATTTGTAATGTGGGTAATGGCGGCTTACTTCGTGCCTGCTGCGTTCCTTAAAGACACTGTATTAGTATTGAATGTCAGTGGTTATATTCTTCAGATTTCAGGTCTAATGACAACTATCGGGGGGTTGTTGAGTATATGGAAGGCATATGAAGTAAATAGTCCATATGAACTCATCGTAAGATTTTTCAGTTTTAAGATGCCAGCTATGAAGTCGGGATCTGGCAAATTGTTTACAGTTGAACAGACGGTATTAGATTTAAGTCCTATAAAGCTAGAAGAGTGTGAAGATCGAGTTGAAAGACTGGAAAGGAACATAGAAAAAATAGTTGATAGCATTAATAATGACCGCTTTACAATGCGTTACTTAATGGAGACCCACAAAAGGATTGATAAAAAGATACAAAAAGATGTTCTTTCTAAAGTAGGGGAGCTTCATCGCAGATCTGAAAAAATTAATCTTCATGGTTCCGGCATGACTCTTACTGGCTTACTCTGGGTTGGTATCGGAATTACTCAGGCTGCAGTCGCTGCTTACTTGTCTTTAATGCTCTGATTTCTCCTCATCGTGACCCTGTACATAGAATTGTGTAACTGCCTATCATAGAGCCAGTAATGGCTAAGGATAGGCAACATGGATAAGAAACAACTCGAAGCCTTCGCTCGCGAAGCGGCCAAAAGCATTAAAACCGAAAGTGATCTCAATGATTTTCGGCGGATGCTAACCAAAGTCACCGTTGAAACGGCCCTCAATGCCGAACTGGATGAACATCTGGGTTATGACAGGCATGGTAAAAGCCCCTCAGACAACAGCTGTAATGGATACTCCAGCAAGACCTTACGTACCGAAGACGGACAGTTCGAGATTGATGCTCCGCGGGATCGGGATGGCAGCTTTCAACCGAAGCTAGTCAGAAAGCAACAGACTCGCTTCACGTCGATGGACGACAAAATTCTAAGCCTGTACGCCAAGGGCATGACTACCCGCGAGATCGTCGCCACCTTCAAGGAAATGTACGATGCGGATGTCTCTGCCAGCCTCATATCCAAGGTCACGGACGCTGTGCTGGAACAGGTGATTGAATGGCAGTCGCGGCCTCTGGATGAGGTGTATCCCATTGTCTACCTGGACTGCATCGTCATCAAAATTCGTCAGGACAAGCAGGTCATCAACAAGGCGGTTTATCTTGCTCTGGGGGTTAATCTGGAGGGCCACAAAGAATTACTGGGCCTTTGGCTTTCTGAGAATGAGGGTGCTAAGTTCTGGCTGAACGTGCTCACGGAGCTTCAAAACCGTGGGATCAAAGACATCCTGATCGCCTGTGTCGATGGTCTGAAAGGCTTTCCCGATGCGATTAATACAGCTTTCCCCAACACACAGATCCAGCTCTGTATCGTCCATATGGTTCGCAATTCGGTCAAGTACGTCCCGTGGAAGGACTACAAAGCCGTCACGGCTGATCTCAAGCAAATCTATCAGTCAGTCACGGAAGAGGAAGCCCTGAAAGCGCTGGAGCAGTTCTCTGATCGCTGGGACGATAAATACCCGCAGATCAGCCGTTCATGGCACTCTCATTGGGAGAATCTGAATACATTGTTCAATTACCCTCAGGACATACGTAAGGCAATCTATACGACCAACGCGATCGAGTCTCTCAACAGCGTTATTCGTAAGGCGATCAAGAAGAGGAAACTGTTTCCAACGGATGACTCAGCACGAAAGGTGATCTATCTGGCGATTCAGGATGCCTCCCAAAAATGGACAATGCCCATTAGAAACTGGAAGGCAGCACTAAACCGTTTTATGATTGAATTTGAAGACCGCTTAAAGGATTACATTTAAACCCAGGCAGTTACACAGAATCATTTACAGGGTCCACTAACCGTTTTATGATTGAATTTGAAGACCGCTTAAAGGATTACATTTAAACTCAGGCAGTTACATAGAATCATTTACAGGGTCGTCATGTGTGTTTTCGCAAAATGCACCCTTCTATTAAGAGAGGGGCTTTGTGATTTTTTTCTGATCGATTAAGTCTAAATATTCGCTGTGAATTAGCTTGCCTAGCTTGGTCTGATGATCAAAAGTATAAATATGTTCTGTAGGGCTATCTGCACATCTACCTATGAGCCTACCAGACAAACTACCTCTACCTTTTTCAACATCAACTTTGCTTTTACAGATTAGGCATTCGCCTACATAAGAGACTATTCGGAACTGTCTGACAGGCTTGCCATTTTTATGCTTTTCTCTGGTGCGAATGTACTCCAGCTGTGTTGAGTAATTCCTGCTTGGGGATAGGTAAACCGGTGCAATAATAATTCGATTCATGACTGCGAAGTACATAGGTGAAAAAAGTGAATATAGTGCTCCTACTATGATTGCAATATCGATAGCTGAGCTCAATATGCCGAAAGTTGTTGTTTGAACACGTATCAAATATAGCCCAACCATAAGTGTTAATATGGCCAAGATAATTGCTAACATTACTGTTCCTAGAATCATGTATAGCTTAAAGCCTTTAGCTATCATGCCATCGACAAATCGAATGAATGGATTAGTCGTCTCACTCGTTTCGGAGGTATAGCTTATAAATCCTCTGGGCAGGGTAGTTTTATCTACAGCGGTGCTCTCAGTCACCGGATGAGGTTTTATTAGATACTTCGTGACATTACCGGCACCTCCTCCCATTTCACCTCGCTCAATGATTGGGAAATACTTCAAGCTTCTATCAACAGCATCCTGATTTAGCCTTTCGTAATGTAACGGCCACTTTTCAATCGCATCCTTAAGATATTTCTTGAGGCGTTTGCCATCATCACTTACATCCTCTTCGGTTTGTAAGTCTCGCCAAGAGAAAATGACTGATCCACTATCATCTTTGGGTGCACTTTCAGAGCTGGCAAACTCAAATATCTGCTTTAGGACTCTGTATGCGTTAGTTCCACTGCCCTTTCCAGAATAATTATCAAGAAATTCTAGTCCTAGAGCTATCTCTTTATCTGATTGATTTGTATCCATAAAAAACAACCCAATAACTGTTCTGTCCCTGTTTAAGGACTGAAAGTCTATCACGCTATTGTTTTTAATGAACTCGCAAACTTAATCCAAGCGAAGGAATTAAAAATGTGTAAAAGCGATGAATTTGATCTTAGTTATGGTCTTAAAGGTGGCGAGTTAGTCTTCATTGATGAAGTTGATAGAGGGTTGGATTGCGGCTGTTATTGTCCGCACTGTGGAGGAAAGTTGATTGCTAGAAAAGGAGACGTTAATCAGCACCACTTTGCACACTATCAAATAGAGAATTGTGGCAAAGGGGTCGAAAGCGCTTTGCATCTGCTGGGTAAGCAGGTGCTCTTAGAAGAGCAATGTATACGCCTACCGGATGAAGAAGAAAGAAGGTTGGTTACTGCTGTAGAAGTTGAGCGCCGGAGATTTGGGTATGTAGCTGATATTGGGGCTGTATTGTTTGATGTAGGTGAGGACATTGATATTGAGATAAAAGTTACTCACGCCGTTGATGAGGAGAAACTGAAGAAGGTTATTTCCAACAAAGCAAAGCTGATTGAGGTAGACCTGTCGGGCTTATTGAAATCGGGCAACTTAACAAAGGAAAAAATAAGACAAGCTGTGCTTGATGATGCGCCACGAGCTTGGGCAGAAGAACTGTACAAAAATTTAAAGATGGATCGGGAGAGTGATATGAGCAATAAGAATCTGGTTTGTGGGTACAAAGCTGTAAATGGTTATTCACAGAAGAACCAAAGTAATTTCGAGTTTGCCGCTCTCTACATACTGGTGAAACAGGAAGGACGTTCCAGTCCAAATTATCAAATTCAGGGTATGGGTGGTTATGAACTTACATCGGTGCCAATGAAAATGGATGAACAATTATTGTCAAAACTGGAAAATTTGCGATTCCCGATTGATGTGGAATTGGTATTCGATATGTCTTTGATTAAAGGTAAGTTGAAGCCTGTGGTTAGTGATTTGCTAGTTTAGATATGGATATCATAGTTCGTGTTGTTCGCATTTACACGAACTAGAGGAAGCATATAATGATCCTCACATCAATATAGGTAAGGAGATAGGCATGCCGGATTCGCTGAAGATTAATCCAAGAGTCATAAAGCATCTGCGGAAAAAGGAAAAAGTGTCTCAAGTGGCTTTGGCTACAGCCATTGGGATCTCAGATAGAGGTGTTCAAAAAATTGAGGCTTCAGGCAATACAAGCTCTGAGACAGCTACGAAACTAGCCCAATACTTTGGGTTGTCTGTGAATGAATTAATGGAAGGAAACATTCACTGCAAAGCGGAGTATTGGGCTAAAGACCCTGTTACTGGTGAGCATTTGATTTTCTCATATGCTCATAATTTGCTCGAAAAGCTTAAAAACTCTTGGGCTGATTACAGAAGGTACTTTTATTCAGAAGAGAAAGTGATTATCAACATTCAAATTAGCAAAGGTCACTACCGCCTTACTTCGTCCTGTGAGGATGCAGGGTTTGATTGGGAATTTGAATTTCGTCGTGTTTGGTTCAATCAAGACATGGGGTTGTGTTGGACTCCGGAAAGTGAGTTCGAAAGTGAGCTGATGGAGGAAGAGCTTTTTGGAATGGCTAGAGAAGAAGCTGATGATGTCTTCGTAAATGGAGCCCGGCGCTTTACAGATAAAGGAGTCTATCAAGTAACAGTTTATTCATGGGATGTTACTAATCAGCAAGTACGTGAGGAAGCTTTTCGTACTTTCAAAACACTTTCTGAAGTGCAGAACAAGTTAGCAGCTCTTTTGCAGAAATTTTCGCCAAAGGAACTGAACGATACTACTAGGTATGTAGATTTCTCGGCTGGAAAAAATCATGCAGGATTATGTGTTGAGGCCTGGCCCAAAGTAAGACCAAGACTACCTACTTTTGAAGGGGTAGTTGGGCCGATCAGGGTTCATGTGATCCGTCAAATTATTTCTGATGATTCTGATGTCCATTCAATATGGAGAAAGAGTTCGAAAAATCGATTTGTGAATGAGCTTACAGATGGGGTTAAGTCAGATAGAGGATCCGACATTGAAAATTCAAGAGTCGTAGAGTGGGGAAAAGAATTGAACACATAACTTAGGGAGGAGTTTATTATGTATTACTCAAGCAATAAGGATGTGAGTAAATTAGTTAAAAGTTTAGTTGGTAACGGATGGTCGTACTCTAGAAGGAAAAAACATGGGATGCTTCGGTCGCCATCAGGAGAAGTAATTACCCTTTCGCTTACTCCAAGTTCAGACGAAAGCTATCAGAACCTAAAAAAAGTAGTTAAGCGTTTTTTGAATTAAAAATATAGGCACACTTCGGTCACAGTGCCGTTGCATAAAGCGCTGTGGCCGCGAATCCTCCCGTTTTTGGTGTAATCGTCGAACAATTGAGGTTTGAAGATCGTTGTTCTGACGGCTTTTGAGGGTCTTCTATGCCCGGTTTCCGATCCTGTTGGTCGGGGGTTCGAGCCGAGCGAAGCGAGACAACGGAGCGTAGCGACGGCCCGAAGGGCAAGGCGAAGCCAGGTAATCCCGCTTATCACAGTGCCGGTATAGCTCAGTTGGTAGAGCAACTGACTTGTAATCAGTAGGTCCCGAGTTCGACTCTTGGTGCCGGCACCATTTCTCCTTACCTCCTCCCTAAAATAGCGCCACTTTATCCACTGATTGCTGAATAGGTCCATAGCACCGCAAACCCTGTTGCCAGCATGACCGGACCATAGATACGGTTAAGCTTCATCAATGCTATCGCAGAGATGCCATAACGTGATTGCAGACTGAGTTGAACACCGGAAAACGGTGACAGTCCGACCCCGATCGACCAGCTCAACAGCAGTGTGATGCCCAGCAGGTTGGGGTCACTGACGGCGGGCATCAGTATGCTGCCAGCTAATACCGCAGAGGTGACCGGGTGCATGCCGATCAGTGCTAAACCGACCAGCGCGATCAGTGTCAGGGAGGCTTCCGGAGCGCTAAAATGCTCGGGCGCCAGTCTGATCTGCAGTGACTCCAGCAGTGCTGCGACACCCGATGCAAGTACCGCTGCAGCAAGAAACAGAGTCACTTCACTGCCCATCTTTGGCAGACCTTCCTGGATATGGGTTGTCAGCAGTCTGGCACAGTCTTTAGGTTGTCGCAGCAGCAGGTAGATGAGGGTAAACAGTATTGAGATCAGGGTGACCAGTGTTATTACCGACAGTTGCGGCAGGTAGAGGTGCGCAATCAGCACCAGAATTGCCAGTAATAGCGGCATCCACAGGGCGGCAAAATGCATCGGGTATCCCTGAGTCTCTACTGCATCCGGGTGGCGGGCTATCTGCCAGGCACTGAACAGCAACGCCGTTAGTGCGGTGGGTAATCCATAGATGATCAGTGTACTCAGCTGCGCCCCGGGTGCGCTGATAAGCACCACCCCCATGGCAGCAAAGAAGGGGGACCAGCAGGCGCAGATACTGAATGCGCGTAACAGGGTTAGCCCCTGCAAAGGGCTCAGCGGGCGCCGGGCAGTCAGCCGGTCGCCGACAATCATGACCGATGAGATGTTGATCACCGCGGCGATCAGGTGGGTGCCGAACAGGGTACGAAGCAACGGTTTGCGTCCGGCGGGCAGGCGATCATCATTTTCAATTCCCCGGATTGCGACAATCCGCAGAAAGCTGACGCCGATCAGCATGGCGATGACCAGTTGGTTAGCGGCCAGTGCTTTCAGCAGATAGCGGTGGTCGACCCCCTGATAAACACCGATAGCAAGGCCTGTGGCACCGGCAATCAACAGTACTGCGCTCTGGATCAGCTGGTTAGGCCGTTGGCGGCGAATCAGCAGCGCCGCTGCCAGCCATACCGGCGCGCCGGCAACATAGTCAGGCACGGCGTGGGTCAGTGCTGTGATCAGTGAAAGCAGCAGCATCAGCAGCAGTGTCCAGCCTGTCACCCTGGTTGATAGTGGCAGAGTGGAGATGGTTTTTTGATCCATAATAAATCCGTACAGTGGGGCGCAGAAAAGGGCTGGGGCCGGGTTAATCCGTGATCATACCGCGAACACCTGAGACTGTCCGCAGCGTCACCGAATATTCTTCAAACATTATTGAGACAACTCTTCAGACGAGAATTGCGCGGATACATTGTCTGCGGAAGGTTATCGTAGCCTGTAAAACAGGGAAACCTGAAAAGCTGTTATTACGGCATCAAAGGTATACCCTTATCGATCAATCTGCTGTCGCTGGCCTGTTTATTGCTCTACCTTGTATATAGCCCGAACTGTGCAATTTGTGCGCTGTTTGAGTGCAGGGGCTCAGCGTGCAGGAGCGTTGACTGCATCGGCTTTGATATCGCTGCATTGTTGTGGTGCAAAGATCAGCGGTGCACCGGGAGAGTGAAAGGACGGCTGTCTGAGGTATAGACCCTGTCTGTTAATCCTGAAAGAGTGCACTATGATGAAAACGATCATAGTTTGTCATATTGAACAGCGATGATGGGGCGCAGAGATTATTTTTCTGACGAACAGCGATTCGGGTCATCCTGACCGGAATCCGTTGAGCCTGTTTGAGCTTTTATGCTTTATCCAGAATGGTTTTTTATCGATTTACGGGGTACCGAATGGCCATACGAACCGCAATCCATCATATTACTGAATATCGCTTCGACAAAGCGGTAAAAATGTCCCCGCACACGATCAGACTGCGGCCAGCGGCCCATAGCCGGACTCCGATTAAGGCCTATTCCCTGAAAATAAGTCCGGAAAACCACTTTATTAACTGGCAGCAGGACCCTTTTGGTAACTTCCTGGCCCGTTTGGTGTTTCCGGAGAAGAGTGATCACCTGCGGGTAGAGGTGGAGGTGATCGCCGATATGACGGTGATTAACCCGTTTGATTTCTTTCTTGAAGAGTATGCCGAGAAGATTCCGTTTACCTATGAGAAAGAGCTGCTGTCAGAACTCAAACCCTATCTGGAGATTGTAGATAACGGCCCGTTAATTCAGGAGTGGGTCCGCTCCGTGCCCCGGGAACCGATGCCCACCAACGACTTTCTGGTTTATCTGAATCAGCGTCTGGAAAGTGAAATTGATTACAATATCCGCATGGAGCCGGGGGTTCAGACCAGTGAAGAGACACTGGAGCTGAAGCGGGGTTCATGCCGGGATACTGCCTGGTTGCTGGTGCAGATACTGCGGCATCTGGGTTTGGCTGCCCGCTTTGCATCGGGTTATCTGGTACAGCTGGTGGCGGACGTAAAAGCGCTGGATGGTCCATCGGGAACCGATAAAGACTTCACTGATCTGCACGCCTGGTGCGAGGTGTACATTCCTGGGGCCGGCTGGATTGGCCTGGATCCGACATCGGGTCTGTTTGCCGGGGAAGGTCATATTCCTCTGGCCTGTACTCCTTCCCCCCGTTCAGCGGCACCGATTGCCGGTGGGATCGATCCCTGCGAAGTGGAGTTTTCATTCAGCAATGAGGTTACCCGTATCCATGAAGACCCGCGGGTGACCAAACCCTATACGGAGCAACAGTGGCAGTGTATTGAAGCCCTGGGGGGCGCTGTTGATCAGCAACTGACGGATCTGGATGTTCGTCTGACCATGGGGGGAGAGCCTACCTTTGTGTCGATCGATGATATGGATGGCGCTCAGTGGAATACCGAAGCCCTGGGAGAGGATAAACTACGGCTGGCCAAAGACCTGTTACTGCGCTTGCGGGAAAAATTTGCCCCCGGTGGTTTGCTGCACTACGGCCAGGGTAAATGGTATCCCGGTGAGGAGGTGCCCCGCTGGGCGCTGGGTTGTTTCTGGCGCACCGATGGCCAGCCTTTGTGGCGCGACGCTAAGCTGCTGGCACGGGTGGATAAAGATTATGGTGTGACCCGCAAGACCGCCAGGAAGTTTGCCCAGCTGCTGGCTGAAAAGGCGGGGCTGCCCGCCAAACGGGTGATTCCTGCCTATGAAGATTCGCTCTATTATCTGTGGAAAGAGCAAACGCTGCCGGACAATGTTGATCCGCTTAAAGCGGATCTGAAGGATGACCTGGAGCGTAAGAAACTGGCACAACTGCTGTCGCAGGACCTGGGGAAACCGGTAGGCTACTGCCTGCCACTGGGCTGGAACTACACCACTCAGCACTGGCGTTCAAGCCCCTGGCCACTGCGCCGTGATACCCTGACGCTGATTCCGGGTGATTCGCCTATCGGGCTGCGCCTGCCGCTGAACTCACTGCCGCTGATGACCGATGAGGAACTGCACCGGGAGCATCCCCGGGACCCTTTCTCCGCCGTCCAGACCCTCCCCGATGCCGGACTGAGTTCTGCTCAGGCCTGCGCCGCGCCGTCTGAATCGATCGGCAGCGTGACCACTCCGGTTGAGGTGGTACGTACCACTCTGTGTGTTGAACCGCGCAACGGTTGCCTCTATCTGTTTTTGCCGCCACTGGATCATCTTGAACATTATGTAGCCCTGGTGGAGCTGATCGAAGACACCGCGGCAGAACTTGAAGTGCCGGTGGTGATTGAGGGCTATGAAGCGCCTAAAGATGAGCGTATTCGCTGCTTTAAGGTGACCCCTGATCCCGGCGTCATTGAAGTGAATATTCATCCGTCTGATAACTGGCGTGAGCTGTCTGACAATACCCAGATCCTCTATGAAGAGGCCCGCTTGTCGCGGCTTGGCGCTGAGAAGTTTATGCTGGATGGTCGTCATACCGGCACCGGCGGGGGGAACCATATCACGCTGGGGGCGGCCACTCCGGCTGATAGCCCATTTCTGCGTCGGCCAGACCTGCTGCGTAGCTTTGTGACCTACTGGCAGCACCATCCTGGGTTGTCCTATCTGTTCTCCGGTATGTTTATCGGTCCTACCAGTCAGGCGCCCCGGGTTGATGAAGGACGGGAGGAGATGCTCTATGAGCTGGAGACCGCCTTTGATCTGATGCCCGACGGGATTGTTGATCAGCCCTGGTTGATAGACCGGCTGATGCGCAACCTGTTGGTGGATATAACCGGTAATACCCATCGTTCAGAGTTCTGCATCGATAAGCTCTACTCGCCGGGGCTATCTTCGGGGCGTCAGGGACTGCTGGAGTTTCGTGGTTTTGAGATGCCACCGCATCCGCAGATGGCGCTGGTGCAGGCGTTGCTGATCCGCTGTCTGATGGCGCGTTTCTGGCAAGATCCCTATAAAAAACCGCTGGTGCGCTGGGGAACCGAGCTGCATGACCGCTTTATGATGCCTCACTATGTCTGGGCTGATATTCGTGAAGTGGTTAAGGATCTGCAGCAGCATGGTATTCCATTCCAGCAGGAATGGCTGGCGCCTTTTGAAGAGTTCCGTTTTCCCCACTACGGCAGCGTCGATATTGATGATGTACGGATCGAACTGCGCTGGGCGATCGAGCCCTGGCATGTGCTGGGTGAAGAGGTGGGTAGTTTCGGCACTGCGCGCTTTGTTGACTCCTCCGTTGAGCGCTTGCAGGTCAGGGTGGAAGGGCTGACGCCGGATCGTTATGTGCTGGCGTGTAATGGCCGCCGCATACCGCTTCGGTCTACCGGGCGTCATGGTGAGTTTGTTGCTGCTGTGCGCTACAAAGCCTGGGCTCCGCAGTCGGCACTGCATCCGACCATCGGGGTTCATTCGCCACTGATTTTTGATCTGATCGATACCTGGAACGGACAAACCATTGGTGGCTGCAGCTACCATGTGGTGCATCCGGGTGGTCGCAGTTATGAAACCTTCCCGGTCAATGCGTTTGAGGCTGAGTCCCGGCGTATCAACCGCTTTGGTGATACGGAACATACGCCAACCCCGCCGGCGACCACTCATATGCCGGAGTTCGCCGGTATCCGGGAGTTTTTCGCCAATAATGCGCCACCGCGGCCGATGGCTCCGCCAGCGGAGATGCCTGCAAATGAGTACCCGCATACCCTGGATCTGCGCAGACAGATGGAAACGTAGTCAAGTCATGGCATACTATGCAGCCTGATATAATTTTGGTGCCGAAACCTGATGGAAACACGAGCCGCAGAAAGCCCTGATGGGTTGCAGTATTCAGCCGAAGGCTCTGGATATGACGAGGTCTATGGCGATCAGTCGCAGATCCAGGGGCATTGGCAATATCTGCTCGATGGCCTTAAAACCCTGGGGGTTCAGGGGATTCGTGAGCGCCAGCTAAAAGCTGAACGTATTCTGCGGGACGATGGCGCGACCTATAACAGTGGCTCGTTGTCAGCGACCACCTGGCAACTTGATCCGGTGCCTGCACTGATCTCCAGTGAAGAGTGGGCCGCTATTGAGGCCGGCCTGCAGGAACGGGCTGAGCTGCTGGACCTGGTACTTAAAGATGTCTATGGCAAACGTGACCTGATTCGTCTGGGTATTTTGCCGCCTGAGTTGCTCTACAGTCATGGAGGCTTTCTGCGCGCCTGTGACGGGCTGGCTCTGCCTGGTGAGCATCAGTTGGTGATGCACGCCTCTGATATGGTACGGGACCATACCGGCGCGATTCAGGTGATCGGTGACCGCACACAGGCGCCCAGTGGCGCTGGTTATGCACTGGAAAACCGCACCGTAATGTCCCGGGTGCTGCCATCGCTGTTTCGTGACAGCCATGTGCATCGGTTATCACTCTTCTTTCAATCGTTACGTCTCAAACTGAACAGCCTTGCCAGCTCGATCACCAATGAGCAACCGCGGATTGTCATTCTGACCCCGGGCTCCTATAACGAAACCTATTTCGAGCATACCTATCTGGCCAACTATCTTGGTTTCCCTCTGGTGCAGGGGAGTGACCTGCGGGTGAGTAAAGGGTATCTGTGGATGAAGTCGCTGGGCGGGCTGGAACGGGTTGATGTGGTGTTGCGGCGGGTCGATGATTTTTATTGTGATCCGGTAGAACTCAAAAGTGATTCCCGCCTGGGAGTGCCCGGGTTGCTTGAGGTGGTGCGGGCCGGGCGGGTGATCGTCGCCAACCCGATGGGCTCAGGGTTTCTGGAAAACCCGGCGTTGTTGCGTTATATGCCACAGATCGCCAGTCACTTTCTCGGGCGGGAACCACAGCTCGCCTCGGTTAAAACCTACTGGTGTGGAGACCCTCAGGACCTGACCTATGTGATTGAAAATATCCGTCGGCTGGTGATTAAATCCTGCTTTCGCAAACCCTCCGAACAGAGCGTTTTTGGTGCTTCGTTAGATGACAACCAGTGTCAGGAGCTGATCGGGAAGATCCGCCTGGACCCGTTGAAGTTTGTTGCTCAGGAATATATTCGTCCCTCCACGACTCCGTCCTGGAAAGATAGCCAGCTGCTGCCCCGGCCTTCGATTCTGCGGGGTTACTCGGTTGCAACCAGCTCCTCTTACAATGTGATGCCGGGGGGGCTGACCCGGGTAGGCGATCAGGCCGATAGCCTTAACCTGAGTAATCTCAGGGGGGCGATCAGCAAGGATACCTGGATCCTTGCATCGGAACCTGAAAAACAGGTCTCCCTGATGGAGCAACGACCACAGCCTGCTCCGGCTAAAAGCCAGATGCAGCCGCGCACCTCTTTCCCCTGCCGGGTGGTCGAGAACCTATACTGGATGGGACGTTACGCGGTGCGGGCCGAATCGGCACTGAGATTGCTCAGAACCGTATTCGTGCAGCTGAACAGCACCTATCATATGCCGGCTGAAACCCGCCAGGTGTTGTTGCAGACGGTTACCCAACTGACCACCACCTACCCCGGTTTTGTCTTGTCGGCTGAGTCGGCGTCCCTGCAACCTGAAGCGGAGTTGCTGTCGGTGGTGCTGGATGGCAAACGCACCGGTAGTGTTACTGCCAATCTGAACTCGCTGCTGGAGTGTTCTGATCAGGTGAGGGAGATGTTGTCGGCGGATACCCAGAGGGTGATTAATGACCTTCGGGATGAGCTGAGTGGACTGGCCGATTCGCTTAAACAGGGGCTGACAGCGGCCCCGGAAGAAGCGCTGGATCCTCTGGTTACAACCCTGCTGGCACTCTCCGGTTTGTGGCAGGAGAGCATGGTACGGGGACTGGGCTGGCGCTTTATCGATATGGGGCTGCGGGTTGAGAAAGCACTTCAGGGATTGTCTCTGATCCGTTCCTCGCTGGTGGCTGTATTGCCAGAGTATCAGCAGCTGCAGGTGCTGGAATCGATTCTGCTCAGCTCCGAAGTGCTGATCACCTTCCGCCGGCGAGACCATTCCGGCAGCGATATGGCCCAGGGGCTTGAGTTGCTGCTGCACGATAACAGCAATCCGCGTTCGGTGTTTTATCAGGTTGAACAGCTTCGCCGACACCTTGGGGAGCTTCCTTCAGCCGTGCATGGCTCGGGTCTGGCAGAGGAAGATCGCTATATGCTGGAAGCCTCCTCTGCTATTCAGCTGAGCAGTCTTGATGCGCTGGTGGCAGAAGACGAAAAAACCAAAACCCGTGCCGGGCTTGATCAGTTGTTGGCAAGGTTGCAGTATCTGCTGCAGGAAACTTCAAATCAGATCAGCACCAAATACTTTGATCAGATCAAGGTACACCAGCAACTTGTGCGCACCGCCTGGGATGAGGAATTATGATCTATCGCATTCGTCATATCACCCACTACGAATATGAGAAGCCGGTGACGTTGTGCTACAACCGGGCGTACCTGTTGCCACGTGATACTGAGTATCAGAGCTGTAGTGATAGCCGGATTCAGATCTTCCCGGCGTATACACTGGGGCAGCAGCGCAGTGATTATTTCGGCAATAAAGCGTACTTTTTTTCCCTGGAACAACCTCACCGGGAACTCAAAATTGATGTAACCACCGAGATTCGGGTGCATGAGAGTAAATATGCCCGGGAGTGTGAGCTTGATCTCGACTTTGGCAATACCTGTGGTCAGGCGTTGGTGGCGCTGCAGGAAAGCCGCGAGTTACCGGTGCTGGAAGCGCGGGAGTTTGTGCTGAATTCGCCGATGATCAAAACCGCTGCCTCGCTGCGTGAGTATGCCCGATCCTCCTTCGCCAGCAACCGTCCCCTGCTCTCGGCAGTGCGGGAGCTGACGCAGCGGATCTATACCGACTTTACTTACGACCCGGAATCCACCAGCATCGCCACGCCGCTGGATGAGGTGTTACGCAATAAACGTGGTGTCTGTCAGGATTTCGCGCATCTGGCGATTGGCTGTCTGCGCTCTCTTGGGTTTCCCGCCCGCTATGTCAGCGGTTATCTGGAAACACTGCCGCCGCCGGGACAGGAAAAACTGGTTGGCAGCGATGCCTCCCATGCCTGGTTTGCTGTTTTTTCACCCGGAGAGGGCTGGTTTGAGTTTGACCCTACGAATAACAATATGCCCGCTGAGCACCATATCACAACCGCCTGGGGGCGTGATTATGGCGATGTTTCGCCGTTGAAAGGTGTGTTTTTTGATGGTGGTAAAAGCCAGAAACTCACCGTCTCTGTTGATGTCAGCAGGGTGCAAAACTAAGTTGATCAGTTCACCCGCCAGTCATTGGAAGGTTAACACAATGCTGGCGAGCTTAATCTGCGAACTATTCGCCCATTCAACCGCAAGGATATCCTGATGTGGTTACAAACGAGCTGTGATCTTTTATTTGAAATCGCTATACCGACCCCTTTTGTGCTGATGTTACGCCCCCGCAGCGGTGCCCTGCAGTGGATTGCCCGGGAGGAATATAAGATTGTGCCGAGCCTGCCGGTGATGGAGTTTACCGATAACTATGGCAACCTGTGTCAGCGGCTGGTGGCACCGGCTGGCAACTTCTCCATATCTACCTCATCCCGGGTGATGACCGCGGATAGCCTCGATCGCGCGCCAGGAGCTGCTTTTGTTGAAGTGCAGAACTTGCCCGACGCGGTACTAAGCTATCTGCTGCCCAGCCGGTATTGTGAGGCAGACCGGTTTGGCCAGATGGCCAGCCAGATTACTGCTGGTTGTCTGCCGGGCTATGATCAGGTCGCAGCGATCGAAACCTGGTTGCGCAACACTTTTCGCTATGAGCCGGGCGTCAGCGATCTGCTGTTATCCGCTCAGGAGGTCAACCATCAGCCGTCTGCGGTCTGCCGTGATCTGGCGCATCTCGGTATCGCGCTGTGCCGTAGTCTCTGTATTCCGGCGAGAATGGTGGTGGGATATCTGCATGACCTCTATCCGATGGATCTGCACGCCTGGTTTGAAGCCTATGTGGGGGGGCGCTGGTATACCTTCGATGCCACCCAGTACGCTCTTTCTGAGACCTCGCGCAAAGGGGGGTATGTGGCCCTGGGGTATGGCCGGGATGCCGCCGACGTGGCTATTTTCAACCAGTATGGCCCGGCGGTTTTCCCCATCGAGCAGCATGTCACCGTGCAGCTGTGTGACAGTGAGACCGACTGATCTCTGCCTCAGAGAAAAGCTGCCGGTGTTCGTTTATCGGGTGGATGAATAAAGTGGGTGTCGGAAGCCAAACAGGGCACCCAGCAGCGCAATAACAAAATAGACCGCCCAGAAGGCAAACAGCACATCGCTGAAAAAGTGCCCCCCCTGCACAATACGGGTCAGTCCGAGCACAACCCCCACCATACAACCGCCCCAAAAGGCTTTGCGGGATGCAAAGAGCCATCCCAGAATCATAAAGTAGAAACCCATGGCGGCATGGCCGCTGACGAACGAGCAGTTTCTACTGCAGGCGCCGGAGTATACGAATGCCGGGGTGAACTGCTTATCGCCGCCAAAATTTTCCACCTGCACCGGCCGTGCACGACCAATGGAGTTATCCTTCAGAACCGTGTTTACCAGCAGGCCGGGGCCTAAAATAAGGGCGGTTAAGAGAAAGGTGATACTCCATTTTTTATAGTTTTTCAGCGTCAGTTTAGTAAACCGGATCAACAAACCGGCGATGATCAGGCCCAGCAGAATCGGGATATGAATGAAGGCAAACAGTCGGTAGATAAACTGGATAATCGGGTTGTTGTTATAGATGAACTGCTGCGTCTGCGGGTCGTAGAACAGTCCGGCGATAGACAGGTCGATCTGAGGGAACCCGATGAAAACCGCAACACAGATCAGAAACAGTACGACATCCCGGCAGTATTTGAGTTGAGTTAACGACATGAGGTAGGCCATCGGATTACTGTTTGTCCTTCTGAGTCATCCCTTTAAAGCCGCTGACCTTATACAGTCGGGCTGAGCGGGTGAAGTTGCTGTACAGTGGCAGGGACTGTTCAGTCAGCAGCGTCACCTCAGTAAAATAACGCTTCAGCTTGGCTTCTACATCATGTTCACTGATAAATAAAAACCGTTTCTCCTGACTTCTGGCCAGTGGGTACTGAAGCTCATAGTGATCCTCGATATAGTTATCGTCACTCAGCGCGACCCCTTTAAAATCCTGCGGCGTGATGTAATAGCCAAAGTAAGCCAGCAGTTTACGGGAGTCACTGGCCAGCTTGTAATCCGGATACTGGTCAAACCAGGGCTGAAACTGATGTACAAACTCCGGCCAGCCGAGAATCCGTTTGTAGGGATCGTTACCCCACTTACGCTCTATGCCCAGCACGTTTGTGATGCTGCCATAATGGTAGAAAGCCATCGACAACAGCAGGTTAGAGAGCAGGCCGATCAGCAATATACGATAGCCTTTTAGCTGACTCAGATAATAACCCGCCAGCAGGGAGGCACCAACATAGGCGGGGCCTGCCCAGTTGATGTTGGCACGGGCCATAAACGCCTGGACTGAGAGCACGGCAAAGGTTGGCCAGAACAGACTCCAGAGCAGTTTTTCAATATCACTGCGGGGCTGGCGCCTGAGGCCCCGGATCACAATGTAGATCAGCAACACCGGGCCAAAGACAAACAGCTGGCCACTCCAGAATTCGATCAGACGGCTAAAGCTGATGGAGCTGCTGCTCTGGTGGGAGATCTGTGCCGTATGCTGGAAGCTGATAAAGTCGTGCTGGTAGTTCCAATAGAGATTGGGTAGCAGAAAGCTGAGCGCCAGCAAACAGGTCAGCCAGAACCTGGGATTAAGCAGCAGTTGTCTTCCTGCTGTGCTGAGGACGGCGTATAGCAGAAAGGTGGTGGGTAAAATAATAAACGTATATTTGGACAGCAGCCCCAGCCCGCCAGCAACCCCGGCGAGCAGCCACCAACCGGCGTTATTGCTCTCTTTTGCACGCAGAAAGGCGTAGAAGCAGAGACACCAGAAAAAGATCAGGGGGGCATCGGTGGTGATAAACAGGCTGTTAAAACCGACCAGCGGCATCAGCAGAAAGACCGAGCCGCTGAACAGCGCCGCTTTCGCTGCGATCACCTTATCGTCTGAAAAGCGTTCAGCGGTACGATAGATAATAATGGCGGCGGCGCTGTACAGCAGCGGTGATGCCAGTTTGACTGCCCATTCGGCGTTACCAAAAACCGCGGTGGTCAGCGCGATCAGCCAGCCCACGACGGGCGGTTTAGAGTAATATCCCCAGTCCAGCGTCTGAGCCCAGCCAAGATAATAGGCCTCATCGTAAAATAGGGTGATTGGGGTGCTGATAACAACCCATTCACGATAGAAGAATAGCAGGGCGAGCAGCGCCAGAAACCAGCGGAAAGGGTGTGCGGTAAATACTGTGGTTGTGTCGGAGGACGCAGCAGACATTCTATAGTTCCGGACTGGCAGGTTGTGTGTCCGGCGATTGGCCGGTGTTTCTTCAGGGGCGCTAAGTTTAACAGAGGCCCTCAGGCAAAGAAATGTCCGCTTGTCGTTCCTGCTGCTCTGGTCAGTTAGATCAGCCCCTTCGCCTGCAGCATCAGGCGAAGGCGTTCAGATATTTCGATCTCCAGGTGCTTGAGGCCTTCAGCATTGTCTGCATGGTGGAAGTCCCAGCGGATATGGTGTTGATCGGTTGGCAGCTCGGGCAGGGCATCGTGGCTTTTATCGCAGAGGGTGATGATGGTATCAAACGACTCCTGTGCTACGTCATCAAGGCTTTTGCTCTCTGGCTTTATCTCACCTCCCAGCAACTGGCTTACCCATCTGGAGACCTCCTCCGGTACCGGGAGAGGCTCTGGCCCGGCGCTTTTTGCAACCACCCTGCCATAAGCCATTTTATTGGCTAATGCTTCGGCAATCTGCGAGCGGGTCGAGTTGTGTCGGCATACAAACAGGATTCTATGAGGTGTGTTCATGGTGAGGCTTCCGCTGTTTTTACGATTACGATTGAATGATTCAGGCGGATTCGCAGTCCTGATTATCAGCATCATGATAGTTCAGGATACTCCACTTGTGGGGGACATTGGTTAAACGGATAAGGTTATGGCAGTTATTGCAGATATAGACCGTATCATTATGGATATGATTCCGCTCCACCAGATTCTCGTGAGCATTGGCTTGTTTTTGATTCACCAGCAAAAAGCAGTCGCTGCACAGTCTTTGTTGTTCCATCAACAGAGGCTCTCCATGTTTTCAAACAGTTGTTTGACAACTATAAGGGTATGGCGCAGAAATTGGTATCCCCGGAACGCTAAATATAGGTTCAGATGGCGTCAATCAGATGTGGCTGTTGCTGTGCAAACACCCTCTTTCAGGGCCACGTGCCGGATTGCACTCTGTTCGTTGGCGGGGGACCAGTCGACAATGATGGACGTGTTTGACAGTGAACTGCTAACGGAACGGGTGTTGGTTAACTCATAAAGAATCTGATTGTTCTGATCATTGCTTGCCAGCGCCTCTGCTGCACAGGTTATTTTTATCTGCTGGGCTGAGTTCTGCTCAGCAGAGAGTTTCAGTTTGAACAGTAACTGGCAGAATTCATAACCTGATGTATGCAGGTTTTTACGACAGGTCTTACTCACCGATTCAACCGTAACACTGGCCTTCAGCAGCTGGTTTGCTGTGTCCACCTTCAGGTTATGAGCCGTTGAGTCGCCCGGTGATGCCTGGATAGGCGATTCTTGGGCGGTTGCTCCTGTGGTGGGCGCAATCAGTTCATCTTCAGGCTGACTGTGATCCAGGGAATCGACGGCGGCGGTTTCCGGCGACGATGTGAATGCCGTGCGTAGTGGCTCAGCCGAAGGGGCCAGCGACTGTGCAGAGCGCTCTTCGGGAGGCGCCAGCAGCACCGGCGTCCGGGACAGCACCCTGACATAGTGAATGGAGATAAAACCCCGGCCGTCGTCCAGACGGATCCAGTCGCGCATATCAGTGGTAGTAACCGTCAGCCGGTCGCCTTCACTCAGCACCCCGACCACCGGGCTATGCGTGGATCTTGATTCTCTGATATTGAGGATGGTTGAGCGCACCATGACCTCGAGCCGTTCAGTTGCAGACAGGGTTTGCGGCAGGGACGAAATCATCAGGATCGTACAGATAATGAGGCGGCGCAGTACAGTCATAGAGTCTTCAGATCAGTAATTCGCATTGTTGGCTATCCATACTTCAGTCAGGTTCTCACGATAAAAACACGATAGCCGGAGAAACAGTGGAGTCAGAGTATTGCTCATTAACGGTAGGGTCAATATGCGACTACCTAAACTGGGTGATGAACAGCACTTTACGGAGCGTTGAGATGGTATATATTGACAATAGTTTTTTATATCCAGTCTCTTATGGCGGGAGATGATGAGTTATACTGGGTCTATATCTGATCAGGGGATAAATAGTGAGTATTGCGTTAGATGAAAATATGCTGACAGATGGCTCTGTTCTGTTGGCCAGGCAACCGGTATTTAACAAAAGTCAGGATGTGCAGGCTTACAGTCTGTTGTATCGCTCCGATAGCGGCATGCTGCCGGCGGAGTTTTCTGATGAGCAGGCGACGGCTTCGGTTATTCTGAATAACTATGCAGTGGCCTCAAGTGATGGTAAAACCAAGCACCTGCCGCTATTTGTAAAACTGACTCAGAGCATGCTGCTGTCAGATATGTTGCCAGACCTTCCCCGTGAAGGTGTTATTTTCGAGCTGCTGCGCGAAGATGGTATTTCGAAAGAGCTGCTGTCGGTGCTGCGGGAGCGTAAATCCCAGGGGTACCGGTTTGCCTTAACTCACTATACCGGAGATAAGGGGCAGACTCCGCTGCTGGATCTGATGTACGTGGTTAAAATTGATATTCAGCGCCATGATGATGCTGAGCTTAAACAGCTGGTTAACTTCTGTAAGCCCTACCGGGTCCATCTGCTGGCGGATAAAGTTGAGAGCCAGGATGATTTTCGCAGGGCACTCGATTTCGGTTTTAATCTGTTTCAGGGCTATTTTCTCTGTCGTCCGGTATCGATCAAAGGCAAGAGCTTTGGCAGCGCTAAAGCCCTGATTCTGGAGCTGCTGGCAGAACTGAACAACCCGGCGGCAACCGCCGAATCAGTTGAACAGATTGTGATCAATGACCCGGCTATGACCTATAAGATTCTGCGCCTGGTCAATTCCGCTGCCTTCAGCACGCCAAAACAGATTGAGTCGATCTCCCATGCAATCTCACTGATCGGTATGGATCAGGTCAAGAAATGGGCCACACTGTTTCTTCTCAGTGGCCAGTCGGGTAAGCCGGTTGAGCTGACACGGGTGATGCTGATTCGTGGACGGATGTGTGAGCTGTTGGCTGAGATGCTCAGTTATCCACAGCCGATCAATTTTTTTATGGTAGGCCTGCTGTCGCAGCTTGATGCGATGATGGATACCGAGATGCAGGTGCTGCTGGATCAGATCCCCCTCGATGACTCGATCAAAAATGCCATTCTCACCCGGGTGAATCAGATGGGTGAGATTCTAACCGAGGTGCAGCACTATGAGCGCGGCGAATGGGGTGATATGCGCAACCTGTTAGAGCGTCCATATTACGAGGTGGCATATCGTCATAGTTTAAACTGGGCTGATCAGGTACTGGCTTCACTCCAGGAGTGATCGTGGCCTGGTTACCGGATCTGGTAGGCGCTGATATGGCGCTGTTACTGATCATCACCAGTACCCTGACCTCGATGCTGACGGCGGCCATGGGCATTGGTGGCGGCGTGTTACTGCTGGCAGTGATGGCAACGGTGGTACCGCCTGCGGCACTGATTCCTGTGCATGGTCTGGTACAGCTGGGTTCAAATGGTAACCGGGCGCTATTAACCCGCGACCATATCGACTGGTCTCTGTTGTGGTTGTTTTTTGCCGGTGCTGCGGTCGGAGCGGTGATTGGTTATTTTGTCGTGGTGCAGCTGCCGGTCGAGGTTATCCAACTCAGCGTCGCCGGGTTTATTCTGTTTCTGGTCTGGGGACCGAAACTGGGTAAACAGGAGATGCCGCCTGCCGGTCTGGTGCTGGCGGGGGTAGGAACCACTCTGATGACCATGTTTGTGGGCGCCACCGGCCCGCTGGTGGCCGCTTTTGTTCACCGGCTGGGCTATGAAAAATACCGTACAGTCGCAACCTTTGCCGCCTGCATGACGGCGCAACACCTGTTGAAAATGGTGGTATTTGGTCTGCTGGGCTTTGCCTTTAGCGATTGGTTACCGCTGATTTTAGCGATGGTTGCTGGCGGCTTTGCCGGCACCTGGATCGGACTGCATATATTAAAACGACTACCTGCCGAACGGTTTCAGCTGATTTTCAGACTGCTGGTGACCGTACTGGCTTTGCGTCTTGTAACGCAGGTGTTTAGCAGCTGATGAATAGGCAGGTATAAAAAAGCAGCCGCATGGGCTGCTTTTTTGTGGATGAAGATCCGCCCGGGCGGATTAATCTTCCAGTTTGGACAGGT
This sequence comes from Amphritea atlantica, assembly GCF_900111095.1. Lineage (GTDB taxonomy): Bacteria > Pseudomonadota > Gammaproteobacteria > Pseudomonadales > Balneatricaceae > Amphritea > Amphritea atlantica. Next base: position 358,790 of record NZ_FOGB01000002.1, read on the forward strand.
CCCGTACTGCACCCTTGTCTGCAGAGGTTGCCAGCAGTGCATACGCCTTCAGTGCAGCAGATACCTTACGGGGCCGCTGTTCAGCAGGTTTCCAGCCCAGTGCATCCTGCTCGGCCCGACGCTGAGCCAGCTCTTCATCGGACAGCAACACGTCGATCGTCCGGTTAGGTATATCGATGCGGATACGGTCACCGTTGCGCACCAGACCGATGGCACCGCCTGCTGCGGCTTCCGGAGACACGTGACCGATCGACAGGCCCGATGTGCCGCCGGAGAAGCGGCCGTCGGTTAGCAGCGCGCACTCTTTGCCCAGCCCTTTCGACTTAATATAGGAGGTTGGGTAGAGCATCTCCTGCATGCCCGGGCCACCTTTAGGGCCTTCGTAACGTACGATAACCACATCGCCCGCTTTAACCTTGTCATCAAGGATATTGGCGACCGCCTCATCCTGAGATTCCGTGATGTGGGCCGGACCTTCAAACACCAGGATAGAGTCATCGACACCGGCGGTTTTCACCACACAACCATCCAGCGCGATATTCCCCCGCAGAACTGCGAGGCCGCCTTCCAGAGAGAAGGCGTGTTCCAGCGAACGGATACAGCCGTTGGCACGATCACCGTCCAGGGTGGGCCAGCGGGTGGCCTGACTGAAGGCGGTCTGGGTGGGAATGCCGGCAGGGCCCGCTTTGTAAAACTCCATCACTTCTGCCGATGGATTACGCATGATGTCCCACTTATCCAGCGCGTCTTTCATCGTGGGAGCGTGTACGGTTGGGGCATCGGTATGCAGTTTTCCGGCGCGGTCCAGTTCACCCAGAATCGCCATGATGCCACCGGCACGGTGAACATCTTCGATATGGTATTTAGGCGTGTTAGGAGCCACTTTACACAGCTGAGGCACGTTGCGTGACAGACGATCAATATCGGTCATGGTGAAATCGATCTCAGCTTCCTGAGCGATCGCCAGCAGGTGCAGAATGGTATTGGTTGACCCGCCCATGGCGATATCCAGTGTCATTGCGTTCTCGAAGGCTTTAAAGCCAACGGATCGCGGAAGCAGTGAAGCATCGTCCTGCTCATAATAACGCTTTGCCATCGAGACAATGCTGCGACCGGCTTCCAGAAACAGCTCTTTGCGATCTGCGTGGGTAGCAACAACGGTACCATTGCCGGGCAGTGCCAGTCCCAGTGCTTCCGCTAGACAGTTCATTGAGTTAGCGGTGAACATCCCGGAACATGAGCCACAGGTTGGGCAGGCAGAACGCTCAACGGCATCAACCATCTCATCTGAGGCGGACGGATCAACCGCCATCACCATCGCATCAACCAGATCCAGTTTGTGCTCTGAAAGCTTGGTTTTACCCGCTTCCATCGGACCGCCGGAAACAAAAATAACCGGAATGTTGAGGCGCATCGCCGCCATCAGCATCCCCGGAGTGATCTTGTCACAGTTGGAGATACACACCAGTGCGTCGGCGCAGTGAGCATTCACCATATACTCAACGGAATCCGCGATAATATCCCGTGATGGCAGTGAATAGAGCATGCCATCGTGACCCATAGCGATACCGTCATCGATAGCGATGGTATTGAACTCTTTGGCTACGCCGCCAGCCTTTTCAATTTCACGGGCGACCAGTTGGCCCATATCCTTCAGGTGGACATGGCCTGGAACAAACTGAGTGAAGGAGTTGGCGATAGCGATGATCGGCTTCTGGAAATCGTCATCCTTCATCCCCGTGGCGCGCCAAAGTGCGCGGGCACCGGCCATATTTCGACCTGCGGTTGAGGTCTTGGAGCGATATTGTGGCATGCACAGATCCTCTGCGGCTGTAGTGGATTTTTGTATAAGACCGCGGATTATAGCAAAACTCTCCGCGGGAATATCTAACAATCCATTTTATCAGGGCAAGTTGGGGTATGAATTGCGGATTACCCGCATCTGGACGGCCATAACGGGCTATTGTTTAGCGCAGTAAAAACGTATTCTTAGAGGGAGTCTGATTCCGGGAGGCGTTAATGGTTATAGATAAAAAACAGATCCGTTCTGATCGCTGGCTGAAAATGATGATGCGTACCGGTGTACCGGTGGCTATTGTGAGTATTCTCTGTCTCTGGCTGGGGCAGTTAATGGCATCCCCGGCGCTGGGAAGTGTTTTTCTGGTGACCATGCCGATCGCGCTGCTGATCGGGTTTATTTACAACATTCGATACGTGATGCTGGCGTTGCGCGCCCGGCGTCAGGCGGCAGACAGCAGCTCCAATCATGAATGACCTGACCCTGCTGACCGATCAGTTTCCACTGCTGCAACAGCTGGATGAGGTCGGACTGGCAATCCTCAGCCGGGCGCAGCGAGTCCAGCTGCCGGCAGATCAGGTGGTGTTTCATCAGGGCAGTGCCTGCACTCACTTTATTATTGTCGTTTCCGGTGTGGTGAAGGTGCTGGGAAGAAACGCCAATGGCCGGGAGCTGATACTGTACCGGATCGAAAATCAGGGGTCCTGTGTACTGACTACCTCCTGCTTGCTGGGGGCTGAGGATTATCCTGCGGAGGGGATTACCGAGACCGAGGTGACTGCATTTCTGATCCCTCTTTCTGAGTTTCAGCGGGCGATTGCCGAATCGGAAGGGTTGCGGCGATTTATATTTGATTCCTACGGTGAGCGACTGGCAAAGCTGATTGGTCTGGTGCAGGAGATCGCTTTTGAACGTATCGAAAAGCGACTGGCCCGCTATCTGATTGAACATGTTGGTCCTGGCTTTGTGTTGTTACGCTCCCATCAGGAGATCGCCGACGAGCTGGGCACCGCCCGAGAAGTGGTTAGCCGGCAGTTGAAACAGTTTGAGCAGAAAGAGTGGGTGGCCCTGAGCCGTAATCAGGTGCTGTTTCTGAATAAGAGCGCGGTTAAACGCGCGGCAAAAGAGAGCTAAGTAAAAAAACAGAGTGACTAGTGCCTTCAGTGTGACTTTGTCACAGACAGGGTTCTCTATTAAATTGATAATACCCCCAAAGCTGAATAAACCTGAGGATGGAAAAATGGAAAAGAATATCGGATCTGTTGATAAAGCGGTACGTATTCTGGTCGGTCTGGTGCTGATTGCTCTTGTGTTTGTGGGGCCTCAAACCGTTTGGGGATGGATCGGTGTACCAGTGATTGCGATCGCTCTGTTTGGCTGGTGCCCGCTATACCGGGTGCTGGGTGTCAGTACCTGTAAAAAGTGCTCAGCTGAGTAAGCAATCAGCAGCTCGACTATGATGTATTAAACCAACCGGCCACACTGGCCGGTTTTTTTATGCCTGAATGCAGCAGTGTAAAGATAGGTAAAGCGGAGCAGGACCGCGGACAGTTCAGGATCGGTTCAGTCCTGTGGCACGACAATAGGCTACATACTCCAAAGAACAGAGATGGGAGAGTAGTCATGAAAAAGATCATTGCAGGCAGTCTTATACTATTGGGACTTACGTCCGGAATGGCTCAGGCGGACCCCCGCTTTAAAGAGAAAAGGCATCATCAGGAATTCGCCCGGGTGACCCATGTTGAACCGATTGTGGTGCAGACCGAGCGTCGCATCCCCCGCCGTGAATGCTGGGAAGAAGATGTGCGTTACGAAACCCCGGCTCATCACCGTAAATCTTACACAGGGCCTATACTTGGCGGTATCATAGGCGGAGCGATCGGTAACGAGCTGGGCGCAGGCCAGGATAACAAGAAGGTGGGTGCCGTTGTCGGGGCCGTGCTGGGGGCATCCATCGGTAACGATATCAGCCGTAACAGTCACCATCGTGGTAACAACGTTGAATATCGTACTGAAACACGCTGTAACGTTCAGCACGATATTGAGTATTATGAGCGGGTAACCGGTTATAAGGTGACCTACCGTTATAATGGTCAAACCTATCAGACCCGTATGGATCATGATCCGGGTGATCGGATCCGGGTACGCGTCAGCGTTAGTCCTGTTTCCTGATTTAAGCTGTAAATGAATGGGTGATAATAATGTTCAGAACGTTCTCATATACACTCCTTGCCCTGCTGATGGTAACGACTGCGGCGACTGTTGCGGCGGCGGGGGTGGATGAGACCCGCGCTGAATTCAGAGTAGAATCCATGGTTTTTGCCGCAAACCGGGTGTCCCTGCAACAGGCAGCGGCCACTGCCAGGCAGAATCATGGGGGCAAAGTTGTAAAGGCGGAAACCCGGAATCGCGGTGGGCGAATCGTGCATTTTATCCGGCTGATCAATAATGGCCGGGTAAAAACCATTATGATCGATGCCGAGACCGGTCAGGAGCTATCGCCTTAAGGTGGTAACCGCCATCCACAGGAATGGAGTAACAGAATGAAACTGTTGGTAATAGAAGATGATATGGATCTGCGTCGTCAACTGGTGACGGCCCTGAATGATAGCGGCTATACCGTTGAAGAAGCGGAAGATGGTGAAGAGGGGCTCTACCTGGGCAGTGAGTTTCCGTATGATCTGGCGGTTGTCGATATCGGCCTGCCAAAACTGTCGGGGGTTGAGGTGATTCGTCGCTGGCGTAAGCAGGATATTAACTTCCCGGTTATTATTCTGACCGCCCGGGGGGACTGGCAGGATAAAGTCGAAGGGTTGGAAGCGGGTGCCGATGACTATCTGGTTAAACCATTTCATATTGAAGAGCTGATGGCCCGGCTGAACGCCCTGCTGCGAAGAGCGGCGGGTCATGCCAAACCGATGCTGGAGTTTGGGCCGCTGAAGCTGGACAGCAGTGGGCGTAATGTTTATCTCAATGACAGCTCAGTTAAGCTGACCAGCTATGAGTACAGAACACTGGAATATCTGATGCTGAATGCCGGTAAGGTGATCTCCAAGAGTGAACTGACTGAACATCTGTACCATCAGGATTTTGACCGTGACAGTAACGTGTTAGAGGTGTTTGTCCGACGGCTGCGTCAAAAGCTGGATCCGGACCAGTCACTCCAGCCCATTGCCACCGTGCGTGGACTGGGGTATCGCTTTGATCTGCCTGCCGGAGCGTCAAATAACGCATGATGCCCCGTGCTCTTCGTGCTCGCCTGCTACTCGCTTCACTTTTGTTGTTGCCGGTATTCTTCGGCCTGACAGGGTTTGCCCTGCAGCAGGCGTTTCACCACAGCCTGGAGGCGGCCGAGGAAGAGCGGCTGAAGCTACAGGTCTATCTTATTCTGGGGGCTGCAGAGCTTCAGGGTGATCGTATTATGATCCCTGATAGCCTGCAGGAGCCCCGCTACGCGCAGGTTGAGTCGGGTCTTTACGGTTTCCTCCATGACAGCAAAGATATGCTGGTATGGTATTCAGAGTCTGCCAAGCTGATCTCCGATGCACTGGTCGAACAGCTAAAGGTGGATGGACTCAATACCGGTGATTCACGCTTTTATCGGCTGCCGGAGCACGGTGTATTTGTCTATCAGTTTGCCCTGTTGTGGGAGATTGCCGGGCGTGAACATAACTATGTGTTCACGGTTCTGGAGTCCGATAGCCAGGTAAAAACTGAACAGAAAGCCTTTAATGCCCAGCTATGGGGCTGGCTGGGCGCGGCGATTTTTCTCTTTCTGCTGGTGGAAACGGCGCTGATCCGCTGGGGGCTGAAGCCACTGACCCGGCTGGCAGGAGACCTCAAGCGCATTGAGCTGGGGCAGAGCGATAGACTCACCGGCGAATATCCCACTGAGGTTCAGGCGGTTACCGATAACTTCAACCTGCTGATCAGTAATGAACGTCTGCAGCGGGAGCGCTATCGCAACACTCTGGGAGATCTGGCCCATAGCCTGAAAACCCCGCTGGCGGTGATCCGGGGAGCCCGGCAGGAGCGTCTTAGTTTTGATGAGTATCAGACCCTGGTAACGGACCAGGCGGGGCGGATGGATCAGATTGTACAGTATCAGCTGTCCCGTGCCGTTAAAAGTCAGGGGCGGACCCTGGCAAAGAAAACCCCGGTGGCACCGATTATTGAGCGGATGGTCACCGCTTTGAATAAGGTCTACCGGGATAAAAACATCGGGGTGGAACTGACTCTGGACGGTGAATATCAACTGCCTGCTGATGAGCGGGACCTGATGGAGTTGCTGGGTAATATCCTCGAAAATGCCTATAAATATGGCCACAGTCAGGTAGCGGTCTGTTTCAGTAATGGCGCAGGGATGTTGCAGATCGATATCGCGGACGATGGAGACGGCATCTCTCCCGGGTTGCGTCAGACGATTCTCAAACGTGGCGAGCGGGCCGACACTTCCGCTCCGGGACAGGGGATCGGTTTGTCGGTTGCCGTGGATATTCTCAGTAGTTACGACGGCGAGCTGGAGATTGGCGAGTCGACGCTGGGTGGGGCCCTGTTTACGATCAGGATGCCGCTCAATTAACTCCGTCGCGCGGGTGCCCGGTTAATCAGACCGGGCTCTTTCCCGCTAACGTCACTCCAGCGGCTTAACAAAGGCCTTGGAGTTTCGTTGATAGTTATACATCTCCTGCTTTTTGTTCGGCAGGCTGCTGATTGTAGCAGGTTCAAAACCCCGCTCAATAAACCAGTGGGCGGTGCGGGTGGTCAGGACAAACAGCCGGGTAAGGTGCTGTTCGCGGGCCGATTCCTCAATCGCCCGCAGCAGTTTCTCTCCCCGGTCACCGCCGCGATATTCCTGAGATATCGCCACACAGGCCAGTTCGCCGATCTGTTCCTCCGGGAAGGGGTAAAGCGCAGCACAGCCCACGATAGCACCATCCAGCGCAACCACCGTAAACTGATTGATCTCGGCTTCCAGCAGTTCTCTGGAACGACGTACCAGAATACCGGCTTCTTCCATCGGCCTGATAAGCTCCAGAATACCACCTACATCCTCAATCGTAGCGGCCCTTACCTGTTCGTAAGAGTGCTCAATCACCATGGTGCCGATACCATTACGGCTAAATAGTTCGGACAGCAGTGCCCCGTCTTCCCGGTAGCTGATCAGGTGGCTGCGGGCCACCCCATGCCGGGAGGCTGTTACGGCCGCTTGCAGATGGCGACAAAGCTCCGATGGCACCTGATCGGGCGAGCTGTGCTTTGCCATATACTGGTTGACCAGGCGTTCGGCGGTGTCGGCCAGTAACTCAGAGCGCAGTGCCTCGGTACTGTCCCGTACGCCGCCATCCTCACCAAAGAGAATCAGTTTGTCGGCATCCAGACTGATGGCGACCTGAGTGGCGACATCCTCAACGGAGAGATTAAACACTTCGCCGGTGGGGGAGTAACCCAGATGGGACAGCAGCACAATATTGTTGATATTCAGTTGTTGCCGTATCGCATCCTGATCGACCCGGCGCACCTCGCCGGTATGGCAAAGGTCCACCCCGTTGTAGACTCCAAAAGGTCTGGCGGTGACAAAATTGCCGCTACAGACCCGGATTTTGGCACCATGCATGGGCGAGTTGGCCAGCCCCATTGACAGTTTTGCCTCAATTTCGATTCGCAGGCTGGCGGCGGATTCGATAACGCAACGCAGCGTCTCTGTATCGGTGACCCGCAGGTGGTGGTGAACCCAGTCTTCAATATTCTGCTGTTCAAGTTTTGCTTCGATCTGCGGCCGTGAGCCGTGCACCAACACCAGTTTGACACCAAGACTGTTCAGCAGGGCGATATCGTGAATGATATTGGCAAAGTTGGGATCGGCAAGCGCCTCCCCTCCCAACATCAGGACGAAGGTCTTCCCCCGGTGGGCGTTGATATAGGGAGAACTGTGACGAAACCAGTTTACGTATGGGTTATCATTAATCACGATTAAAAACAGTACCTTGCAATCAGTTGTTCCAGTACCGCTACTGTAGGCTTAATCTGATCAAAAGCCAAATATTCATCGGGCTGGTGGGCCTGATCGATTGAACCCGGCCCCATGACGATGGTATCCATCCCTAATTCCTGTAAAAACGGGGCTTCAGTACCAAAGGCAACCGCTTCGGCCTGATAGCCGGTCAGTTTTTCCGCGGTACTCACCAGTTCAGAGTGCTTGTCGTTATGAAATGGGGGCAGTCCGGGAAACAGTGGTTCGGTGATGATCTCTACACCAAATTGTTGCTCCAGGGGGTGTAAGCGCTTGCTTACTGCTTCGCGCAGGTTCTCTGGAGACATCCCTGGCAGTGGCCGCAGGTCATACTCCAGCTCACAGGCGCCACAGATACGGTTAGGGTTGTCGCCACCATGGATGCAACCCAGATTGAGAGTTGGGACCGACACTGCAAAATCACTGTTGTGATAATCTCTCTGTAACTCCCGGCGAAAGCTGATCAGCTCGCCCAGCACGGAATGCATCGCATCCAGCGCGCTGGCACCCAGGTTGGGATCTGAAGAGTGGCCTGCACGCCCCTTGATGCGCACCTGCTCCATCATGATCCCTTTATGCATGTAGATGGGCCGCAGGCTGGTAGGTTCGCCAATGACCGCATAGCGGGCTTTTGGCCGGCCAGCTTCTGCCAGTGCCCGGGCTCCACTCATGGAGCTCTCTTCATCGGCCGTCGCCAGAATGATCAGCGGTTGTTGCAGTGGCTTATCGACGAACTGGCGGGCCGCTTCAATTGCGACAGCAAAGAAACCTTTCATATCGCAGCTGCCCAGGCCGTAGAAACGGCCATCTTTTTCGGTCAGCTTGAACGGATCACTGTTCCACCGTTCAGCATTAAATGGCACGGTGTCGGTGTGACCCGACAGCACCAGCCCGCCGGGACCACTGCCCAGGGTGGCGATCAGATTAGCTTTTCCCGGGTATCCCGGCACCGGCATCACCTCGGTGCTGAATCCGAGATCGGATAGCCAGGTGTCCAGTTTCTCAATCACACCCAGATTGCTCTGGTCCCAATGCGCAGCGGTGCAGCTGACAGAGGGGGTGGCGATCAGTTCTGTAAGCATTGTCAGCAGGTCAGGTGTGGAGGGTTGCATAGCTGTATCCGATTCTTATTGAGTTATCACCATATTGTGCAGCTTTCAGCAGAAATAAAAAAGGCGACCCTTACCGGGTCGCCTTTAATTTATTCGCTGCGGAAGCTCTTTTAACTGAAGAGCCTGTTCAACTAAAAATACCTTTGAGGGTAAAGAAGATCACAATCGACAGGAGTGCGCCCGCTGGCAGGGTGACCAGCCAGGAAACGAAGATGGTTCCAACCACCTGCAGGTTCAGGGCAGAGAGGCCCCTTGCCATACCCACACCCAGAACCGCACCCACCAGGGTGTGGGTGGTCGAGATAGGCAACCCGGTGCCTGAGGCAAATACCACCGTTGACGCTGCCGCCAGCGTTGCAGCAAAGCCCCGGCTGGGGGTCAGTTCGGTAATATTGTTGCCCACCGTCGCGATAACCTTATGGCCATACATCACCAGCCCCGCCACGATACCACTACCACCCAGAAGCAGAATCCAGACCGGCATCGCTGACTTCTGGGCCACTTCACCAGCGGAGTTCACGACCCCTACCACTGCTGCCAGCGGACCGACTGCATTGGCAACGTCATTCGAACCATGGGCAAAAGCCATCGCACAGGCGGTGAACATCATCAGGACACCAAATACCTTTTCAACACTGGCGAAGTGGTAGTCAACATTATCTTCAGCCCGGGCGTGTATTTTACGCAGCATCAGCATACCGATGATCATGGTAACAAAGGCGATGCCGATGGAGATCATGGCGCTGTTGCCAAACCCGGGATTCAGACCGATATGTTTCAGTCCCTTGGTAAAGGTCACCATGGAGATCATAAAGCCGACGACAAAAATGTAGGCGGGAACATATTTTTTGGCGTTTTTGAAGGGGTGTTCGGTATCGAGAATCAGTATCTGGACGGTGCGGTAGAGGAAGAAAGCGATAAAGCCGGCGGTCAGCGGCGAGACCACCCAACTGGCAACAATTTTACCCACCTTGCTCCAGTGCACCGCATCTACCGAGATGCCGACGGCGGCAAAACCGACGATTGCGCCGACGATTGAGTGGGTGGTGGAGACCGGCCAGCCCATCGCTGTGGCGATCAGCAGCCAGATCCCCGCCGCCAGCAGTGCTGATAACATGCCGTAAACCAGCAGTTCCGGTGATCCGGAGAGAATGGCCGGGTCGATAATCCCTTTGCGGATTGTTGCGGTAACCGCGCCCCCGGCAAGGTAGGCGCCGGCAAATTCAAAGATGATTGCGATCAGAATCGCCTGTTTCAGGGTTAAAGCCTTGGAACCCACTGAGGTTCCCATCGCATTTGCGACATCGTTTGCGCCCACACCCCAGGCCATAAAAAATCCAAACACACATGCCATGATGACCAGGATGGAGCCATAGTCCGCAATGATGCTCATGATAACTACCTAATTTTTAAGATTCAGAGAAAATTTATTCGCAAGCTTTACTTGGCTAACAACAATTGCAGGCGGCTGCCCACCTGTTGCGCCTTGTCAGCGAGGTCACCGATCCAACTGATAATCTGATAGAGGAACATCGCATCGATCGGATGCAGTTCTTTCTCCACATCAAACAGGGATGAACGCACTTCGCGCTCCATCTCGTCGGCATCGTGCTCCAGATCATCGAGGTCGTGGATCATCTGTTCAACAACATCGACTTCATGGCCACGGAAGCCCGCGGTGATCAGTTCATCGAGCTCATTCAGCGCCATCAGCGCCTGACCCGAGGTCTTCAGGGAGGACCGGACATACTCTGAGACAGCCGGTTGAATCTGTACTGGAATCAGCATTTTGCGACCCAGTATCAGACCGGCAATATCTTTCGCCCGGTTGGCAATCTTGTCCTGCATGCGCAGCAGTTCAAGGAGATCGGTGCGGGGAACCGGTAGAAACAGACTATTGGGGAGATTCATACGGATCTCCTTTTTCATGGTGTCTGCTTCACCTTCCAGCACGGCAATGCTGTGTTGAATTTCACTGGCCTTTTCCCAGTCTTCTGCCATCACCGCATCAAAAAAGGGGATCAACTGGATAGCGCAGGAGTGAGCCTTTGCAATATGTTCCTGCATTGGCTGAAAAGGGGATCGTGCAAACATCTGCATAATCGGGTTGTTAGTCACCATAGAATCACCGGTATTCGTGCAAATTTTGCGCGAGTATACGTTGGCAGCTCACGTATTTGTAGTCAAAATGAAACATAAGTGTAACCAAACTGACGCCAATGGTGTTGTTTTTGCTTAATATCTTGCCATTCTGGCTTTGTAACATGCTGATTTTTGGTTTTTATTCAGGGTGTTTTAATAATTGTTAAGCTTTTATTACAGTTGCTTTGTCGAGATAGCGGTCGTGCGAAAAAAAGCTTTTTGGTAAGCTGACAGGAAAGATCGGTCACCGACAGAGTACCCAGATATGCTCAGCCAGTTAATAAAAAAATTACCGCCTCTGATTCAGCCCTGTGCCGCACTGAATGTTGAGAAATGTTCCGGCTCACTGGAACCCCTTAGCGATTCTGAAACCGGTCTGCAGCAGGCGTTGATCCGGGTTCTGGCGGGCAGTGATTATGTCGCGGATCAGTTGAGCCGCCATCCCCGACTGCTGAATGATCTGTCAGACAGCGGTGACCTGTTTAGCGCTTATCCCGCTAATGCTTATCAGCAGCGGCTGGAACGCCGGCTGGCCGGGGTGGACAGTGAAGAGCAACTGCACAGCGTGCTGCGCCAGTTTCGTCAGCGTGAGATGGTCAGGATTATCTGGCGCGATCTGACCCGCACTACGGATATGCGCGGTACCACAGCAGACCTGTCTGCACTGGCGGATGCCTGTATCGATCAGGCGCTGACATGGCTTTACAATGATTGCTGCAGCAAATGGGGAACACCGCACTCGACCCCCTCGGAAGGCAGCCCTGCCCAGCCGCAAAAACTGGTGGTACTGGGGATGGGTAAGCTGGGTGCCTACGAACTGAACCTGTCCTCGGATATCGATCTGATCTTTGCCTACCCGGAAAAAGGGATGACTGAGGGAGGTCGGCGGGTGCTCGCTAATCAGGACTTTTTTAGCCGACTAGGGCAGAAACTGATCCAGGCGCTGGACAGTATCACTGCTGATGGTTTTGTCTTTCGTACCGATATGCGCTTGCGTCCCTATGGTGCCAGCGGCCCGCTGGTCTGCAGCTTTCCCGCGATGGAGGAGTATTACCAGAATCAGGGGCGGGACTGGGAGCGCTATGCGATGATCAAAGCCCGGGTGGTCGGTGGCGATCAGTGCGCGGGTGCAGAACTGCTGCAGATGCTGCGGCCCTTTGTTTATCGCAAATATATCGACTTCAGTGCGTTTGATTCGTTGCGCTCGATGAAGGAGATGATCAATAAAGAGGTGCGCCGCAAAGGGTTGCACGGCAATGTAAAACTGGGAGCTGGCGGCATCCGGGAAGTGGAGTTTGTTGCCCAGGCGTTTCAACTGATCCGCGGGGGGCGTGATCCCCGGCTGCAGCAGCGCGAGTTACTCAACATTCTGCCGTTGCTGCCAGAAACCGTTGGTATCCCTGAAACGGCGGCCAATGAACTGATCGAGGCTTATACCTTCCTGCGTAATACGGAACATGCGATTCAGGCTGTCGCCGACCGGCAAACCCAGGAGCTGCCCATTGATCAGGTGGGGCAGGCCCGCATTGCATACAGCATGGGGTTCGATCGCTGGGATAGTTTTCTGGTGGAGCTGGAGCGTCAGCGTGACCGGGTCACCCGGCATTTTGCCGATGTTATTGCCCCGACGGAGGCGGCTCCCCACAACGCAGCTCAGGCCAGTGACTGGCTACAGCTCTGGAATAGTGAGTTTGATGAGGAAGAAGGTGAGTCGTTTTTTGCCCGGCACGGGCTGGATGATCCGCAACAAGCCTGGAAAGCGTTCAATAACCTGAAGACCAGTCGCTCAGTACAGGTGATGCAGGCCGTAGGTTATCAGCGCTTACAGGCAGTGCTGCCAAAGCTGATGGATGAGGTGGTGGCTGTTGATAACTCCGCGGAAACCCTCGAATGGGTGTTGTTACTGATTCAGGCCGTTATCCGGCGCTCCTCTTATCTGGTGTTGCTGGCAGAAAACCCCGGTGCCATGCGCCAACTGGTTCGTTTGTGTTCTGCCAGTGCCTGGTTCAGTGAAACCCTGGCCCGGCAGCCGGTGCTGCTGGACGAACTGATCGATCAGCGAAGCCTCTATTCGCCCCCCTCTAAGGAAGCGTTGCAGTCGGACCTGCGTCAGCAGTTGCTGCGTATACCGCAAGAGGATGAAGAGCAGTTGATGGATACACTGCGCTATTTCAAGAGTGCCCATGTGCTGATCGTTGCCGCATCCGATATTACCGGTGTATTGCCTCTGATGAAGGTCAGTGACTATCTGACCTGGCTGGCGGAAGTGATTCTCGAGGAGGTGCTGGAGATCGCCTGGCGGCAACTGACAGAAAAGCATGGTGTACCGCTGAAAGCATCGGGTGTGCCCTGTGATCCTGACTTTATTATTGTCGGATACGGCAAACTGGGAGGAATCGAGCTTTCCTATGGTTCGGACCTGGACCTGGTGTTTGTCCACGATGCTGATGCCAGTTTATTCACGCCGGGCCATAAGCCGATCGCGAACTCCGTCTTTTTCACCCGCCTGGGGCAGAAAATTATTCACATCCTCAATACCTTTACTACCGGCGGTCATCTTTACGAAGTGGATATGCGCTTACGACCATCCGGTAACTCGGGTTTGCTGGTCAGTTCGCTCAAAGCGTTTTCTGAATATCAGCAAAAAGAGGCCTGGACATGGGAACATCAGGCGCTGGTGCGGGCCCGGGTTATCGCGGGTTCGGAGTCGCTCAGAGAGCGGTTTGAGCAGGTCAGGGCTGAGATTCTGTCGCAACCGCGGGAACAGGGCGAGCTGACGGGTGAGGTGGTGAAGATGCGGGAAAAAATGCGCGAGCATCTGGGCACCGCAGAAAAAGATGCGCAGGCGTTGTTTAACCTGAAGCAGGATCGGGGAGGTATTGTCGATATCGAGTTTATTGTGCAGTACAGTGCGCTGGCCTACTCACACCGATATCCGCAACTGATTGAATATACTGATAATATCAGGATTCTGGATGCTATGGAACAGGTGGGAGTGATCCCTGCGGATGATGCCGAGACGCTTCGGGAGGCGTATAAAAAATATCGCTCTGTGGGACACCGTCAGGTGCTGCAAAATCGCTCAGGGCCGGTGAGTCCGGATGAGCTGGAGGATTGTCGGGAGGCCGTCATCCGCATCTGGAATAGCCAGCTTAACTGCTAACTGAGGTTGGCGTCCGTTTTTTAAGGGCTTATACGCAAAAAAACTCCGGCTGACTGGCCGGAGTTTTATGATCGGTTTTCGTTTCCCCTCGGCGGAAGTTGCTTCGGGGTAACGCAGCGCCGGATTTTCAGTTATGCCGCGAAGTTCTGGTTAACGAAGTCCCAGTTGACCAGCGCCCAGAAACCTTTCAGGTAATCCGGACGTACGTTGCGGTAATCGATGTAATAGGCGTGTTCCCACAGGTCAACTGTCAGCAGTGCAGTCTGACCATTGGTCATCGGCGTGCCAGCGTTGCTGGTGTTAACGATCTCCAGGGAGCCGTCAGCGTTTTTCACCAGCCAGGTCCAGCTTGAACCGAAGTTGTTAACCGCTTTATCGTTCAGTTCTTCCTGGAATGCCGCAAAAGAGCCCCATTTAGCGTTGATCGCGTCTGCAACCGCACCGGTTGGTTCACCGCCGCCGTTTGGAGACAGGCAGTTCCAGTAGAAAGTGTGGTTCCAGATCTGAGCCGCGTTATTGAATACGCCGCCAGCAGGTGCTGACATGATGATCTCTTCCAGAGATTTTCCTTCGTATTCGGTGCCTGGTACCAGACCGTTCAGCTTCACAACATAGGTGTTGTGGTGTTTGCCGTGGTGGAAGTCCAGGGTTTCCGCGGAGATGTGAGGTTCCAGTGCGTCTTTGGCGAATGGCAGTGCTGGTAGTTCAAAGCTCATGATTAATTACCTTTTAGTGTCAGGTTCAGCATAGATTGTGAAACTGTTATATAAACCAGAATATTTATATAGGGTCTTTATTGTAATATTTCAAGCGTTGTTGACCCGTTGGAGGGGAATCATAACACCCTTATTTCACCTTTTCATCGCTTGTAAATCCTTGTGGAAACAAGGGAAATTAAGTGCCAGCCCCCCTTCTCAGACTAAAGTTAGCTGACAGATGTTTCGGAACTGTTAGAATCGATCTCCTTAAACGGATCACAAATAATAGAACAACACAGGCGATAACGGGTTATGGGTAAAGTGTTTCTCTGGATTGCAGCGGTGCTGCTGGTGGTATTTACCGTGAAAACTCAGTATCTGACATCAAAGACCTGGGAGCCTTTTAAGCAGGGCTGTATGGCAGGTGGGACTGCAACAGAGGAGCAGTGTAGTTGTCTGTCGAATTATGTGCATAAGCACTTCAGTGATAATGAGGTGGAGCAGATTATGAAGGGGATAATTACCGATCCGGCGATGCAGCAGAAAGTTGAGGGCATTGTCCGGGTTGGCTCCAGAGAGTGCAAGAATCCTTAAACCGCTCCTGCCAATCTCTGCGCTGGCTGTTTGAATAGCCGCCGGAAGGCCGTAACGGATATCCCGGCGGTTGTGGAAGGAATAATAGTCCTAGTCCGCCAGTCGCTGTCGTACCATATAGAGTGCGGCGATGGCGCGGCCTTCGGAGAAGTCATCGCGGCTGACCAGCTCATCCAGTCGGGCCAGCGGCCAGCGAATAACCTCCATCACCTCGGGCTCATCACCCGGCAGGCGGCAGGGGAATAATCCTTCAGCCAATACCACGGTAATTTTGTGCCCCATATAGTTGGGGGCCGAGGTCATCTGCTTGATCAGGTTTAACTTTTCGGCACCAAAACCCGCTTCCTCTTTGAGTTCGCGGTTAGCCGCTTGCAGGGCGTCTTCTCCGGGGTCGATCAGTCCTTTGGGCAGGGTTAGCAGATAATCTTCCAGTCCCACAGCGTACTCTTTTATCAGCAGCACATTCTGGTCGGCATCAATCGCCACAATCATCACTGCCCCGCGGCCACGGGTGGCCAATCGCTCGTAGGTTCGCTCGACGCCATTAGAAAAACGTAACTCGATCTCTTCCACCTGAAACAGTCGGCTCTTAGCGGTGGCAGTTACCTTCAAAATATCCGGTTTTACAGGCATACTGGATTGTTCCTCGTCAATCAGTGACAAATCTGACGTAATACTAACCCGCAACCCTGACTTTTTATATGGATTGGACGAATATTGATACCGTGCTTCTGGATATGGATGGCACTCTGCTTGATCTGCATTTTGATACCTATTTCTGGCTTGAGCATCTGCCGGTGCGCTATGCCCAGCTGCATAGAATGGATCAGAATGAGGCGCAACAGTGGTTACATGCGCGCATTATGCAGGAACAGGGCACGCTCAACTGGTACTGTCTTGATTACTGGTCGAAGGAGCTGAAGGTTGATATTAAAGCGCTGAAACGGGAGATCAGCGAACGGATTGCGTTTCGTCCCCATGTGCATGATTTTCTCATGCATCTTGACGCGCTGGGGATTCGTCGGGTAATTGTCACCAATGCACATCAGGACAGCCTGGCACTGAAGCTGGAACAGACCGGTCTGGATAAATTAGTTGATCGGATTATCTGCTCGCACGATTATCAGATTCCAAAGGAACAGCAGGCGTTCTGGCACCGCTTGCAGGAGGATGAACCCTTTGATCCGGCCCGCACCCTGCTGGTGGACGACAGCCTGCCGGTATTGGCCTCTGCCCGCGAATACGGCATCGCCTGGCTGTTGAGTATCCTCCAGCCGGATAGTCAACAGCCCGAACGTGAGATAACCGATTTTAATGCAATTGGCCATTTTAATGAGTTGATGAAGAGATAGATGAGTAAACACAGTCATAGTAAACAGAGCCCCGCTAAACAGGGCTTGGGTAAGCAGAGTGATACAGACTCACAGGTCCGGTTGGATAAATGGCTCTGGGCGGCCCGTTTCTTTAAAACCCGCAGCGCAGCGAAAGAGGCCGTCGAGGGGGGGAAGGTGCATTATCAGGGGCAGCGGGCTAAATGTAGCCGCACTGTCGAGATCGGTGCAAAACTGGTCATTCGCCAGGGGTTTGATGAAAAGACAATTATTGTGATGGCAATTTCCGGCCAGCGCCGCGGAGCGCCTGAAGCGCAGCTGCTGTATCAGGAGACCGAAGAGAGTATCAAAAGCCGCGAAGAGCACGCTGCAGTGCGTAAAATCATGCGCGGTAGTGGCGCACCGGATCACCGCCCCAATAAAAAAGAACGGCGCAAGATTATCCAGTTTAAGGATCGCTAGCATTAAGCTGCATATGCTAATATCGGTTTTTTGCCAGCGTGATTTTTACTGGTAATGGTAGCCATATTTAGATTAAAAAATGGGTTTCAGAGAACATAATGAGCAGTTCTGATCAGCTTCAGCGGGTTATTTTTGAAGAGGCGGATATCCGCAGTGTATTGGCGGGCCTCGAGCAGAGTTATCAACAGGCAATTGCAAAGCATAACTACCCTGCGCTGATTAATCGTCTGCTGGGCGAGATGATGGCAGCGGTGAGCCTGCTCAGCGCTACGCTAAAATTTGATGGACGGCTTCTCTTGCAGGCCCAGAGTAATAACCAGGTTAAGGTGCTGATGGCTGAATGCAATCATCAGCGAGATCTGCGTGCCATCGCCCGTTTTGATGGTGAACTGCCGCAGCAGGCTGAGTTTTGCGAACTGCTGCAGGGTGGTCAACTGGTCATCACGATAGAGCCGGATCAGGGCAAACGTTATCAGGGTGTGGTACCGCTGGAAGGCGCGCGACTGAGTGATTGTCTGGAAGCTTATTTCAGCCGTTCCGAACAGCTGCCGACACAGATCCATCTGGCGGCGGATGAACAGCGGGCGGCGGGCTTTCTGCTACAGGTGATGCCTGCCAAGGGTGACTCCATGGCCGATTGGCAGCATTTCAGCTGTCTCGGCGCCACGCTCTCCGATGACGAGCTGCTGCAACTGGATAATGACACCATTATTCGCCGCCTGTTTCATGAGGAAGATTGTCGTTTGTTTGATCCGGAATCTCTGCAGTTTAAGTGCGATTGCTCCCGCAAGCGTACCGGCGATGCGTTGCGTTATATGACCCGGGAGGAGCTGGAACAGATCGTTCGGGAGGAGGGCAGTATCGAAGTCAGCTGCCAGTTCTGTAACGAATTGTACCGTTTTGACCTGGCTGATATCGCGATGATGTTCTCGGACAGCGCCAATATTGAAGGGTCTGATCAGCTCCACTAATCCGACTATTTTTATAAGTTACTGTTTTAAAGTCTGTTTTTGTTCGGATCAGCGAGGTTTTTTTTTGCCGCCAAGAAATCTCCTGGCCGATGGTGTTTTGCTGGCTTTTTTGACATAATACGCCTCCTTATAATAACGGCCCCGTTGACTTTCCGGCAGGAAATTTCAGGAACAGGGGCTATCAGGCAGCTTTATCAGGTAAATTACTTTTTTTGGCTAGAAGCCAAGGGAATCAAGCAATGAGCAAAGAAACCGTGAACACTGTACACGAAAATTTGAGCCCGGCTCAGCTAGTTGAAAAAGCCATCCAGCGTGGCGAAGGCGTTCTCGCTGACACAGGTGCGCTGGTTGTCAAAACTGGCAAGCGTACAGGTCGTTCTCCGATGGATCGTTTTATCGTTGAAGAAGCCAGTACATCTGATGAGATTCATTGGGGTCCTATCAACCGTCCGTTTGATGCAGACAAGTTTGATGCATTGTGGGCTCGTGTTGAGGAATATCTGGCGGCTCGGGAGCATTTCGTATCCAATGTTCATGTGGGTTCCGACACTAATCATTACCTGCCGGTTTTGATGACCACTGAGACTGCATGGCAGAATCTGTTTGGCCAGAATCTGTTTATCCGTCCAGCAGAATTTAATCCGAAGTCTAAAGAAGAGTGGCAGGTTATTAATGCAGCCAGCTTCGAATGTGACCCTGAGCGTGATGGCACCAACAGCGACGGCTGTGTGATTATCAACTTTGCCAAGCGTAAAGTGTTACTGGCCGGTATGCGTTATGCGGGCGAGATGAAGAAAGCGATGTTCTCTGTACAGAACTTCCTGCTGCCTGAAAAAGATGTGCTGCCGATGCACTGTTCTGCAAACGTCGGCGAAGATGGCGATACCACTCTGTTCTTTGGTCTGTCCGGTACCGGTAAGACCACCCTGTCTGCTGACCCTGAGCGTTACCTGATCGGTGATGACGAGCATGGCTGGGGTAAAGGTGTTGTCTTCAATCTGGAAGGTGGTTGCTACGCAAAAACTATCGACCTGAGCCAGAAAAATGAACCGATTATCTGGGATGCTATCCGTTTTGGCGCGATCGTCGAGAACGTAACCCTGAATGAAAAGCGTACCGCAGATTACAGCGATACTTCACTGACTGAGAATGGTCGTTGTGCCTACCCTCTGGAGCACGTTGAAAAACGTACAGAGGAGAATAAGGGCGGTGAGCCGAAGGCGATTGTCTTCCTGACCTGTGACCTGACCGGTGTTCTGCCACCTGTGTCTATCCTGTCTAAAGAAGCAGCGGCTTACCACTTCCTGTCTGGTTATACCGCACTGGTCGGCTCAACTGAGATGGGGTCAGGCGGCGGCATCAAGTCGACCTTTTCTACCTGTTTCGGTGCGCCATTCTTCCCGCGTCCAGCCAGCGAATATGCTGACCTGCTGATCAAGCGTATCGAAGAGTTTGGCAGTCAGGTTTATCTGGTAAATACCGGCTGGACAGGCGGCTCTTTCGGCACCGGATCACGTTTCAATATCCCGACCACCCGCGGTATTATTGCTGCGATTCAGAGTGGCGCGCTGGTCGATGTTCAGACCCAGCATCTGGACGGTATCAACCTGACAGTACCTACCTCTGTACCGGGTGTTGATTCTTCACTGCTGAATCCACGTGATACCTGGGCTGACAAGGGTGCATACGATGCTACGGCAAAAGACCTGATCGGTCAGTTCACCAGCAACTTCACCAAGTTTGAAGGTGTGGCTGAAGCAATCATCGCCGCAGGCCCACAAGCCTGAACGCAGATTGAATGAAAAAAGGCTCCTTCGGGAGCCTTTTTTGTTGTAGAGCAGTTGCTAGTGGTTAGACGCGGCTGCGCCGCTCGCTAGTCGCGAGAAAAAACGATCTTAATAGCTTGCACAGCGTAGATTGGTTTTGCTCTTCGTAAGCGATGGTTTCAAAAACGTAAGTGCAGAAAACAAAAGCCCCGAACCACTCCGTATCCGCTCTTCCTGGCTAGTGGTTAGACGCGGCTGCGCCGCTCGCTAGTCGCGAGAAAAAACGATCTTAATAGCTTGAACGCGAAAATTGGTTTTGCTCTTCGTAAGCGATTGTTTCAAAAACGTAAGTGCAGAAAGCAAAAGCCCCGAACCACTCCGTATCCGCTCTTCCTAGCTAGTGGTTAGACGCGGCTGCGCCGCTCGCTAGTCGCGAGAAAAAACGATCTTAATGCTTGCACCGCGTAGATTGGTTTTGCTCTTCGTAAGCGATTGTTTCAAAAACGTAAGTGCAGAAAGCAAAAGCCCCGAACCACTCCGTATCCGCTCTTCCTAGCTAGTGGTTAGACGCGGCTGCGCCGCTTGCTAGTCGCTAGAAAAAACGTTCTTAATAGCTTGCGCAGCGTAGTTTGGTTTTGCTCTTTGTAAGTGATTTTTGCAAAGGCGCAAATTCAAAAAAACAAAAGCCCTGAACCACTCCGTATCCGCTCTTCCTAGCCACTAGCAGGCGCGTAGCGCCGTTCTAGCAAGCGGCGAAGCCGCGTCTAGTTACTTAAACGCCAGTGTGTACCCCGCATTCGCCAGATATCCCGCTTCCTGCTCCAGGTCCGCCTGAGTGAGGGGCTGATGGCTGAGCCAGTTGTCCGGGAAGGCCAGGGTCAGTTCGTTGTCCTCTGCGGTGAGGTGGAAGGCGGGCAGGCGTTCACGGCTGCGGCTGCGGTTGAGTACAAACGCCAGTCTGAGCAGTATGGTCAGGCGGCTATAGTGCTTCGCCTCGCGAGGCAGTAGCTGATCAAAGGTGGCCGTCGGGAACTTGCGCCGGTGCCCCTGTATCACGGCAGCCAGCTGAATCTGCTGTCGCTTGGTAAATCCCGGCAGGTCTGAGTTCAGTACCAGGTAGGCGCTGTGTTTATGGTATTGGCTATGGGCGATGGTCAGTCCGGTTTCACAGCAGCGTGCTGCCCAGCTGAGCATATTGTGATATTCAGTGGTATCCAGCTTCCAGCTCTCCCGCACCTGGGTCAGGGCGATCAGGGCGGTCTGTTCAATCCGCATCGCCTGTTCCTGGTCTACCCGGTAACGCTGCATCATCGCATTGATACTGCGTTCACGAACATCCTCGTGGCGCAGGCGGCCGGCCATATCGTACAGCAGTCCCTCCCGCAGTGCGCCTTCGGAAAAGCGGATCTCTTTGATGCCCAACGATTCAAAGGCTGCGGAAAGGATAGCGATACCGGCGGGGAAGACTGAGCGGCGATCCTCTTTTAAGCCCTCAATATCGATCTCATCGACATGGTTGTAACTGAGTATTTTCTCTTTCAGTTGTTGCAGTGCCGATGCGCTGACTTTATCGGTTGCATACCCTAGTGTGATGCAGGCGTTGCGCACCGCCTTAATGGTGCCGGATGCGCCGACACAATCATCCCAGCCCAGTTGCCGATAGGTGCGCTTGATGGTCAGCAGCTCCCGCAAGGCGCCAAATACAGCCAGCTGGAAGTTCTTTTCGGTGATTATTCCATTGGGAAAGTAACGGTTACTGAAGCTGACGCAGCCCATCTCAAGGCTTTCAAGTTCAAGCGGTTCAAAGCGTTCACCAATAATAAACTCGGTGCTGCCGCCGCCGATATCGATTACCAGCCGGCGGCCGTTATCACCCGCCAGGGTATGGGATACCCCCAGATAGATCAGCCGCGCTTCTTCAATACCGGCGATGACTTCGATAGAGCAGCCCATAATCTTTTCGGCTTCGAGAATAAAGTCGTCACTGTTGCTTGCTTCTCTCAGGGCATTGGTGCCGACGATTCTGATCTGCTGATCGGGTATATCCCTGACCCGCTGAGCAAAGCGCTCCATACACTCCAGCCCCCGCTGAATTGCTTCCGTCGTTAGCATACGGTTTTCATCGAGTCCGGCAGCGAGCTGAACTTTTTCTGATAACAGATCGATAGGCTGTAATTCGCCCTGAACGAGTTTGGCGACTACGATATGAAAGCTGTTTGAGCCCAGGTCGATGGCAGCCAGCAGCGAATGCTCGCCAGGGCTGGTGGTAGTTTCCTGATTCATGTGCGTATGCTTCAAAATAGAGAATAGGGCTATCTTAACAGATATATGTTACTGATTAGAGAGAATACACTGGATATTGATGTCTGTGGCGTTCCCTGCTTATTCACAACCGTTTAATGACAATGGTATGATCGGTAACTATTAATATTTAGTGAATCTCACTGCAGAGGCTTTTTATGAGTGAAAATATTGTTAACGTGACCGATGCTTCCTTTGAAGATGATGTTTTAAAAGCTGACGGTCCGGTACTGGTTGATTACTGGGCCGAGTGGTGTGGTCCATGCAAAATGATTGCACCCGTACTGGAAGAGATCGCCAAAGATTACGCTGGCAAGCTGAAAGTTTGTAAGCTGAATATCGACGAGAATAACGAAACGCCGCCAAAATTTGGTATTCGTGGTATTCCGACACTGATGCTGTTTAAAGATGGCAACGTTGAAGCGACTAAAGTGGGTGCGCTGTCCAAGTCGCAGCTGGCAACCTTCATTGAAGAGAGCATTTAGACGCTGAATGTGGGCCTCTGGCCTGTAAAAAACGCAGGGAGTGACCGGGATCATGGTTTGCTCCCTGATTTACTGGACTCTTTTTAACCAACGCATTATAGTGTGATCTCCAAACACCGGATTCTCTTCCAGAACTCTATTGCTTCCAGAACTCTGGATTATTACTCTGGTTTAGAACTCTGATTTCACTTTATCAATTCAATCTGACCTGAATAGTTATGCTATTCCGCTCAAGGCACATTCCTGTCTTCCAACACTACACAAAAACCTATGAATCTAACCGAACTTAAAAAGAAAAGCGTTCCTGAACTGCTAGATATAGCAAAAGAGATGGGACTGGATAATCTGGGCCGTTCCCGTAAACAAGATGTTATTTTTGCAATTCTTAAGCGTCATGCTAAGGGTGGTGAAGATATCTATGGCGACGGCGTGTTGGAAATTTTGCAGGATGGCTTCGGCTTTCTGCGATCGGCGGAAGGATCATACCTTGCAGGCCCTGATGATATCTATGTATCACCGAGCCAGATCCGGCGCTTTAATCTGCGCACCGGCGATACGATCTCCGGCAAAATTCGTCCGCCCAAAGACAGCGAGCGTTATTTTGCGCTGCTGAAAGTTGATCAGATCAACTTTGATAAGCCGGAAAATGCCAAGAACAAAATTCTGTTTGAAAACCTGACGCCGCTGTTTGCGCAGGAACGGTTGAAGATGGAGCTGGGTAACGGCAGTACAGAAGATCTGACTGCCCGGGTAATCGACCTGGTTTGCCCGATGGGTAAAGGCCAGCGGGCCTTGCTGGTATCGCCGCCGAAGGCGGGTAAGACCCTGATGCTGCAGAATATTGCCAACTCCATTAAACGCAACAACCCTGAAGTGCACCTGATTGTACTGCTGATCGATGAGCGTCCTGAGGAAGTGACCGAGATGCAGCGCACCGTGCGCGGTGAAGTGGTTGCCTCGACATTCGATGAGCCGCCGTCACGTCACGTGCAGGTTGCCGAGATGGTGCTGGAGAAGGCCAAGCGTCTGACCGAGCACAAACAGGATGTGGTTATCCTGCTCGACTCTATCACCCGTCTGGCCCGTGCCTACAACACTGTGATCCCATCATCCGGTAAAGTACTGACCGGTGGTGTGGATGCCCACGCACTGGAACGTCCTAAGCGTTTCTTTGGTGCGGCGCGTAATATCGAAGAGGGCGGCAGCCTGACCATCATCGCGACCGCGCTGGTTGATACCGGTTCGAAGATGGATGAGGTTATCTTTGAAGAGTTTAAAGGTACCGGTAACTCTGAGGTGCATCTGGACCGTAAAGTGGCTGAGAAGCGGGTTTACCCTGCCTTCAACATCCGCCGTTCAGGCACCCGTCGGGAAGACCTGCTGACCACCGAGGAAGAGCTGCAGCGGATGTGGATTCTGCGCAAGCTGCTGGACCCGATGGAAGACTCTGCGGCGATCGAGTTTGTGCTGGATAAGCTGAAAGACTTCAAGACCAACGACGAATTCTTCCTCTCGATGCGTCGTTCCTGATTCATATCTCTGTTCTGAAAGGGTAAGCTTAGCGCTTGCCCTTTTTTATTGCTGAATACTATGTCAAACCTGAAATACAAAGACCTGCGAGACTTTATCCACAGCCTTGAAAAACAAGGAGAACTGGTGCGAATCAGTGTCGAAGTCGATCCCAATCTGGAGATGACCGAGATCTGTGACCGCACCCTTCGGGCGGGTGGTCCGGCACTGCTGTTTGAAAACCCCAGGGGCTATGATTATCCGGTACTGGCAAACCTGTTTGGTACTCCACGGCGGGTTGCTCTGGGGATGGGGCAGGAGGATGTCGCCAGTCTGCGTGAAGTGGGCAAACTGTTGGCGATGCTGAAAGAACCTGAGCCACCCAAAGGGATGAAAGACGCCTGGGAGAAGCTGCCGATCTTTAAGCAGGTGCTGAATATGGGGCCGAAAAAGGTTCGCAACGCCGCCTGCCAGACCTATGTGATCGAGGGCGATGATGTTGACCTGGGTAAAATACCGGTACAGCGCTGCTGGCCCGGTGATGCCGGGCCGCTGGTGACCTGGCCGCTGGTGATCACCCGCGGGCCGAATAAGTCGCGTCAGAATCTGGGCATCTACCGGCAACAGGTGATCGGCAAAAACAAACTGATTATGCGCTGGCTGGCACACCGCGGTGGAGCGCTGGACTTCCGTGAGTGGAAAGAGCTGCATCCGGGTGAAAAGTTCCCCGTTGCGGTGGCGCTGGGGGCCGATCCTGCCACTATTCTGGGGGCTGTCACACCGGTGCCCGATACGCTGTCGGAATATGCCTTTGCTGGCTTATTACGCGGTGGTAAAACCGAAGTGACTCAGTGCATAGGCAGTGACCTGCAGGTGCCCGCGAGTGCCGAGTTTATTCTTGAAGGTTATATCGATCCCGAAGAGATGGCCGATGAAGGTCCGTTTGGCGACCATACCGGTTATTACAACGAGGTCGATAGTTTTCCGGTGTTTACCGTTGAACGTATTACCCACCGGCCCGATCCTATTTATCACAGCACCTATACCGGCCGTCCACCGGATGAGCCCGCGGTGCTGGGGGTCGCGCTGAACGAAGTGTTTGTGCCGATTCTGCAGAAACAGTTTCCGGAAATTACCGATTTCTACCTGCCACCGGAAGGCTGCTCCTACCGTATGGCGGTGGTCACCATGAAGAAGCAGTATCCCGGTCATGCCAAGCGGGTGATGCTGGGGGTCTGGTCCTTCCTGCGGCAGTTTATGTACACCAAGTTTGTCATTGTCTGTGATGATGATATCAACGCCCGGGACTGGAACGATGTGATCTGGGCGATCACCACCCGGATGGATCCGATCCGGGATACCACGCTGATCGACAATACCCCGATCGACTATCTGGACTTCGCCTCACCGGTCTCTGGGCTGGGGTCAAAGATGGGTATGGATGCCACTAATAAGTGGCCCGGTGAAACCACCCGGGAGTGGGGTGAACCAATTGTGATGTCGCCCGAGGTAAAACAACGGGTCGATGATATCTGGGATCAGTTAGGCATCAAGAGTGACTAAGTCTTACCAGATAACCGTTAATGATCAATATGTTGTTGAGGCTGAAGCCGGAGTGTCGATCTTTGACAGTCTGCGAAACGCAGGTTACAGCATGCGTTTCAGCTGTCGCAACGGCGTGTGTGAAATTTGTAAAGCAACCCTGATAGTGGGTAGTATCCGGCAGCGTTATCCTGAGCTGGAACTACAATTAAGTGAGGGTGATAAACCCGCACAGATATTTGCCTGTACCGCTGTACCGCGCAGCGATATCAGGGTGAACATTGATGGGCTGCTACGCCCTGGAGAGTTACGCGTGAAAAAACTGGTTTGTGATATCGCCGCCGTTGAACCGTTAAGCCATGATGTCTACCGGGTGCGACTGCATCTGCCGGTCACCGGTCGGCATGCGGTTGAGTTCCATGCGGGTCAGTATCTGGAAATAATTTTACCGGATCAGCGCCGCGCTGCCTTCTCAATCGGCAGTGCGCCGGACTTCAGCAGCGATATCGAACTGCATATCCGGCGGATGCCGGAGGGTGAGCTGTCGGTTGCCATTATGGAGCACCTGCAAAATAACCCCAGTGTCGAGATTGAATTGCCCAAGGGCGAGTGCTATCTGGAAGCGGCATCGCTAAAACCCGATACCACGATCATCCTGGCAGCAGCCAGCACCGGCTTTGCCCAGATCAAAGCGATTGCTGAACACCTGCTGGCCAATCAGGTAAAAAATCCGATCCATATCTACTGGGGTGCCCGGGTCGAAGCGGATTTCTATCTGGAAAAACTACCGCTGCAATGGGCCCACGAACACACCAATGTACATGTCCATCTGGTGGTCAGTGAACCCGGAAACAGCCCCGGCTGGGGTGGTCGTACCGCCCTGTTACCGGCTGCGGTGGTGGCTGACTTCGACAACTTCGATAATGCAGAGATCTTCACCAGCGGCTCACCGGCGATGGTCTATGCGCTGGTTGACGCTTGCGAGGCTAAGGGGCTTCAGGAAGATCAGATCCATTCTGACGTCTTTGCTTATGCGCCGAGGAAATAGAGCATAAAGCAGAGCGCAACGAAGAGCGCGTTGCTTGCCAGATCGTCGCATCGCGTTCAAAGCCGTTGCTAGACGTCGCTTCGCGACTGGCTAGACGGGCTTCGCCCTCGCTAGAAAAGGCATAAAGAAAAGAGAGCGGATACGCTCTTTTTTTTAGGGACACGCTAGCGATTGTGTTGCGGGGATACGTTGTTAAGTCAATTCAGAGATGCGGTTTTAACATGAGCGAAATAAAGCAAAAGATTGCCCTGTTTATCGATGCGGATAACGCACCCGCCAGCAAGTTTGTCGATGTTCTGAGTGAAGTGGCAAAGTATGGTGTGGTGACTATCCGTAAAGCTTACGGCAACTGGAAGTCGCCCACCCTTAAATCCTGGGAGGAGTTGCTGCATGAGTACGCTATTCAACCGGTGCAGCAGTATGATTTAACCAAGGGTAAAAATGCCTCTGATATCGCGCTGGTCATCGATGCGATGGATGTTATGTATACCAAAGATATCGATGTGATGTGCTTTATCTCTTCCGACTGTGATTTTACCCCGATGGTTACCCGGGCGCTGGCGGAAGGCAAAATGGTGTTGGGGTTTGGTGAGCGGAAGACGCCATCGCCCTTTGTTAATGCCTGTTCAAAATTCCTCTTTCTTGACCAGCCGGAAGCGGTCGAAAACGCCAGCAGTGCTAAACCTAAAAATATCAAATCCGATACCAAACTGATCAACCTGTTGCGTCAGGCGATTGAAGCTACGGAAGATGAGGATGGCTGGGCCGCATTAGGCCCGGTGGGGGCCAATATCTCCAACCGCACATCATTCGATTGCCGCAACTATGGTTATAAAAATCTCAGCAGCCTGTTTAAAGCGGTCGACCTGTTCGAGCTGAAACGGGGTCAGGGACGCTCTTTTCTGGTGCGGGATGCGCGGAAGGGGAAAAAAGTGTAAGACCGCAACGAAGAGCGTGTTGCTTGCCAGATCGTCGCTGCGCGACTGGCTAGACGCGGCTTCGCCGCTTGCTAGTGGCTGGAAAAATCGCTATCCAGCTTAGCGTGGTGTTTTCCAGGCATCGACGATATAGCGGGCTAAGGCATTTCCCGCAGGGCCTAATTCCTTGCGGTGTTCGAAGAGTAACTGATACTCACCCAGTTCAGGCAGGCCCCATCTATCATCGACCTTCACAAAAGGGGCTCTCATATGACTTTGCGGTATTGGTGCGATCGCCAGATCGGCCTCCATCGCGGCTTGCATGCCTGAGCTCTGATCGCAGGTATAGGCGATACGGTACTCAATTCCCTGCTTGTCTAATGCCTCGAGAGCCATGGTGCGCCAGCAGCAGCCCCGACTGGCAACCGCCAGTGGCAGAGGATGACTTTCTACCGCCAGACCGCCGCTACGGTTAGCCCAGACGAGCGGTTCAGTAAACACCACCTCTCCGCGAGTCGGGTCCTGACCGACATTGCCTGCGGTTAACAGCGCCATATCCAGCTCGCCTGCGTCCAACAGTGACAACAGCTCTGTACTGCTACCGGCGATGACGTTGACGGCGACGGCGGGGTGAGAGCGTGCGAACTGTGCCATCACCTTCGGTAATACCCCGGTTGCCAGATCTTCCGGAGAGCCAAAGCAGATGGTTCCTTCGATGCTGGGGGCCATAAACTGGCTGACCGCCTCCTCATTCAGCCTGAGTAACCGACGACTATAGCTGAGTAATACCTCGCCTTCAGAGGTTAAGCGAACCTGTCTTGCCTCGCGAAGAAATAAACTCTTCCCCAGGGTTTCCTCAAGGCGCTTGATCTGCATGCTGACGGCAGCCGGAGAGCGAAATACCTGCTCGGCCGCGCGGGTAAAACTTCCACTTTCGGCAATGGCCACAAACGAGCGAAGCAGGTCGAATTCCAGTAAGGGAGGGGTATTTGCAAACAGAGACATAACTACACCGTTAAGATTTTCTGAATCTTGAGTTTAGTATTTTTAGTTTGATTAAACAATGTACAAAAATCATCATTCAGTAACAGGTCGCACCCTGATCATCTTTTGTTAACCACTAACACCGTGAAGTGAACGGTGAGGAGATTCCGCTATGTCCAGTTGTGATCTTTTGATTCAAACATCGTCGACCACTGTGACTCCGTCCAGACAGGAAAAGGCGCGTTCATGGCGTCAGCAGCACCGGCTCATCCAGGCATTGAAGGGTTGGTATGATGCTTATCGTCGCCGTCAGGTATTACTGGACCTGCTTCGTTATGATGATCATATGCTGGACGATATGGGGTATACCCGCCAGGACATACAGGCGATTGCGAAGCTGCCCCTGAGCGCGGATGCTGATGAAGTGCTGAAGCAGCTAAGATCAGACCGCAACGGAAAGCGCGGCGACTAACTTTGCACGATAAATGGATCTGAGCGGTTGCTGGGATAAATTAGTTCTTTTCTCGCTTGGGTTGAGAACGCAACGAAGAGCGCGTTGCTCGCTAGACGGGCTTCGCCCTTGCTAGACCGTCGCTTCGCGACTAGCTAGTTGTTAGAAAAAGCATAAGAACAAAAAGAAAGAGAGCGGGTGGCTCTCTTTTTTGTGGGAGACGCGAACATGACTATAGATTGCCAGCGGAACCTCTCTCTTTTTGAGTAATTGAACCGGGTTTATGTTTCAGGCACACTCAGGTTAATGGAGATCTGAGCCAACTGCTCAGATCTCATTGATTTTAAACGTCTCTTGGCGACTGGCTCATTTCAACGTCTCGCCCCACTGTGGGTTCGAAGGTTTGAAGCTCACTTATAACGCTAGGCTAATCTTAAGGCTCTTATGATGATCACCCTGAACACGCCTGTTGCGTTTAATGACCCGCTCCCTGATGAGGTTGATGTGGTGGTGATTGGTGGCGGCGTTATCGGTATTTTCTCTGCCCTGAATATTGTGCGTTCGGGGCTGAGTGTGATGGTGATCGAAAAAGGCCGTATTGCCGGAGAGCAGTCGTCACGCAACTGGGGCTGGATCAGACAACATGGTCGTGATGCCGCAGAGCTGCCGATTATGATGGAAGCTTCCCTGCTATGGGAGGCTTTTGATAAAGAGGTTAAAGGTCGTACCGGGTTTAAGCGGGTCGGGGTGATGTATCTGTCACAAACCGAAGCGGCGCAGGCGCAACGGGAAGCGTGGCTGAGTATTGCCGCAGCCCATGGCGTCGATACCGTGGCACTGTCCAGCACCCAGCTAAAACAACATATTCAACAGGACCCTCGGGCAAAAAATACCTGGGTCGGCGCGACCTATACCGCCAGTGATGCCTGCGCCGAGCCATGGCAAGCGGTGCCTGCCGTGGCAGAACTGGCCCACAGCGAAGGGGTTCTTATCCGGGAAAATTGCGCCGTGCGTACACTGGATATCGAAGCGGGCCAGATTGTCGGGGTGATCACTGAGGCAGGCCGCATCAGAACATCGCAGGTAGTCGTCGCCGGAGGTGCCTGGTCATCCCTGTTTCTGCGCCGTCACGGTATCAATATCCCTCAGCTATCGGTACGCGCCTCCGTTGCCCGAACCGCCCCGCTGCAAAGTATCACCACCGCCAGTTTTGCGGATAAAAAACTGGCAGTGCGCCGCCGCAATGATGGCGGTTACACCCTCGCGCTCACCGATTCCCATGATCATTTTATTGGCCCGGATTCGTTTCGTTTATTACCTAAGTGGCTCAGAACGGGACTGCAAAACTATCATGAGATCCGACCCTGGATAAACGAAATCGCTAACTCCCCGGATGCCTGGCGGGTACAACGCCACTGGAGCGCTGATGAGATCACCCCCTTCGAACTCACCCGCGTTCTCGATCCCGCCCCCGCCAAAGGTAAGGTGAAAGTGATGCAACAGCGTTTCGCAGAGCGGTTCCCACAGATCGGCATCCCTCCCATACTGGATGCCTGGGCGGGCATGATCGATGCGATGCCCGATATCGTCCCCATTGTCGACAGAGTCCCCGATCTGGAAGGCCTTATCGTCGCAACCGGCATGAGCGGGCATGGGTTTGGCATAGGCCCCGCCTTCGGCAGAATCGTCTCTCAGATCGTCAATAAACAAGAGAGTCAGCATGATTTGTCGCGCTTTCGGTTTTCCCGGTTCTCGGATGGCAGCCAGCTCGAAATTGGGCCTAATGTTTAAAGGCAGTTGTTAGAACGCAACGAAGAGCGCGTTGCTCGCTAGACGGGCTTCGCCCTTGCTAGACCGTCGCTTCGCGACTCGCTAGTCGTTAGAAAAAGCGTAAAAACAAAAAGAAGGGGGCCGTTGGCGCTCTTTCTTTGTTGTAGGAGGTGCATCTTGCGCCGATTAGGCTTTGATATTTTTGAGACCTGTTTCATTACCGCAGTAGTCTATTCACAGTCAGTAATGCCCGGCTGCATAGAAAGGGAATAGGTCAGTGCCAGATTCTGGGTTTGGTCTATTTACCTGCAAAATACAAGACCTGACCCCGTTGCCTCTTTAGAACGCAACGAAGAGCGCGTTGCTCGCTAGACGGGCTTCGCCCTTGCTAGACCGTTGCTTCGCGACTCGCTAGTCGTTAGAAAAAGCGTAAAAGCAAAAAGATGAGGGCTATTGGCTCTCTTTAGCACCTATCATTAAGCAATTGCCCCCACTTTCTCTTTCAGGCACACTCAGTGAATGGATATGTGTAGTTCCACTATACAAACTGACCAATGAGCCCGCTCATTTTCAGTGGACGAGAATGTAGTAGCTGTTTTTAGGCTTTTCTCTTGTTATCAAAGATACGAAGTGAATGACGTCAGAATGATATTTACTTTGATTGCATTTATTTTGTAGTGATCAAAAAGGGCTTTGACTCTTTGATCTTTTAGTTGGAAGTCGGTGACATGTTAGATAACCCACTTGCAGTAGCTCAGCGTGAGTCCGCTGGGGCTAGCACCTTTGGAAAGTATAATTTTCAATTCCATTGGGCTTTGTGCGAGATAATTAAAAAACATGAGCAGCAGAAAGAGTACGCTATTCTCATTGAGCACCATGAGAATGTTGTGATCGCAGATGCTTTGGAGGCTGATAAAGCGAAATTTGAGTTCTATCAGGTGAAAAATCAGGCAGCCAAATTTACTGCAGATTCATTAATTAAGCGAAAAAAAGGTACTGTAAAGGCACTGAAAAGCTCAGTTCTAGGTAAATTACTTAGTTCTTGCATTCACAACCAATATGAGGAACGCATTACAACGATTGGTTTAGTTTCATCTAGCGGCTTTAGCTTAGCTTTAGATAAGGGGTTAAAGCTGGATGTAATTAAAATGGGTGATATTGCTGAAGAAGATCTAGCGACTATGACACAAAGCATTCATAAAGAGTTAGGTATCGATATATTGCCAGGGCATTTGCAGTTCATCGTTCCTGAAATACAACTTCGAAATCAAGAAGACTATGTTCTATCAAATTTTGCAAGGCTTGTAGACAAGCTCTTCCCAGGAGCTCTTTGCAATGCAGTTGCAATCTACCGCGCGGTTATTGATGAAATGGGCCGAATTGGTCGTTTGGAGTATGACTACAAAGACTGGGCTAGGCTCATCGAGAAAAAATCTTTGACTTCGACAAGTTTACATCAAGTTATTACGCAGCATTCAAGACACCCATGCGTTGATGACATCAAAAATGACTTTGATGATTTGGCAAATGATCTGTGTTGGAAATCTAAGAGGAAACGTTCTTTTAAACGAGAGCTATCATTACTAGCCCTTCGAAGAGCAGGTTTCATGAGTGCCTTAGATATTGATATCACTAATTCATTTAGGGCATCTCATGACAAAATCAATGAAGACGATTTTTCCAATGATAACGCTTATGTGGATGCCTTAGAGCAACAGGCTATTAGGGAAGGGCTACTAAGAAAAGTTAAAGATCAAAATGCACTTTTGATGGAAGTTATCTACTGCTTATTGAAGGTTGAGTAATGAAAAATAATTACAAACTCTTGATTAGGAATCTTAGGAAGCACAAAAATGAAAGGCTTGCATTTTCAACGTCTAGTTCTCTTGTCCGATTCGAAAAAACTGGGGAATCAGTTCTCGTTTCCGAAGAGATTCAATCTCGTTACCGGAAAAGACAATAGTATTGGTAAATCTACACTTGTTAAAAGCTTATTTTGGGCTATTGGTTGCGATCCCCAATTTGACCAAGAATGGAAATCAAATGATGTGAAGGCGATTCTCTACTTTAAGATTAATGAGGTCGACTACATCGTTAGTCGCTATCAAGACATCATTTATTTTGGTAAGTCAGACTCACTTTTGGATAAGTATTCAAGGGTTACAGGGGAGTTTGCACAAGCCTTTGCAAAAGTTACGGGCTTCGACCTACTTTTGGCGAACAGACAAAATGGTCTAGATTGTCCTCCTCCAGCTTTTTACTTTTTACCTTTCTATATTGATCAGAAGAGAAGCTGGGATGAGCCTTGGAATGGTTTTGAAAACCTTGCTCAATACAGTAATTTTCGAAGAAACCTTATTAAATACTTTTGCGGTTACCTATCCCCTAATCACTTTGAAATCGAAGAAGAGATTTTCGAACAAAAAGCTAAGCAGAATGCTGCCAATCATCAAGTTAACCGTATTACTGCTGCAATTGAAGTTCTTGAAGAGATTGCGCCAGCACAAACTATTGCGATCACTCTGGAGGAGCTTGAATCAATTCAATCAGAGATTAAGCAAGAACTTCAAGTGTTCTCACATCAACAGTTTAAACTGTATGAGCAACAATCTATATTAGCTAATGAAATCCATGACTTAGAACAGCAGTGCCATATTGCGATAGCTTCGGCAAAAGAGCTAGATGAGGACTATAGATTTGCTGTAGAAAACGTCCCATCTAATTCATTAGAGTGTCCTTTATGTGGTGTTGAACATGATAACTCACTCCTTAGTAGAGCTGGGCTTCTTGCTGATAGAGAAGCACTTGAGCAGCAGGCAAGCAATATTAGAGCAATGCTGAATGAGAAATACGAACAACAAGGGGAACTTATAGATGAGCTTAGCCTCGTATCATCTGAAATTGATAGAATAAACGATAAGTATCTATCTCAATACGATGACGTAGCGACTGATGAGCAGGCTGCTTTTGAGCAGGCACTTCACGTTGTATCTCAAAATAAAGTGAACTACAGCGTAGCTCAAACTAAAGAAGGCTATCAATTGCAATCTAAAGAAGCCCAAGATCAACAAAAGAAACTCAAAGCAGATCAAAGAAAGCTTCTTAAAAAGAAAGATAAAGATGAACTTAATGAGATGTTCATGGGTAATCTTACAGAAAATATCGAAACTTTATCGGCCAAAGGTGTAAATCTCAACGGAGTTAAGTCTCCTGTTGATTATAAAAAGATTCTTGGTGGTGGCGCAGCTGAAGGAACTCGTGGAACTTTAGCATACCAATTGGCAATACTACGTCAAATTGAGCATGCAGCGCATTGTGAACTAGCCCCGTTTGTTATTGATACTCCTAATCAGCAGGAACAAGCAGAGCACAGATATAAAAGTGTACTTGATGTAATAAGGGATAACGTCCCAGGCGGATATCAAGTCATTCTATGTGCCATGGATAACGAGGCTCTATACACATACAAGCAAGATTCCCATATTATTGAGTTGGATGGGGATCGTTTGTTGCAAAGAGCGCATTACGAAACTCTCCGTTCTGAGTATGATGAAGTAGTTTTAGTTAGAAATTAATTTCACTCAGCTGCCCTTGGATAGCCTTTCCTTCAGCTCACTTATTATAAGTACAATTCACCGACAGTTGCCCTGAGTCGTGAAGCCATTTTAACCGATCCCATATTCACAAACAAAAAAAGAGAGCTTCCCAGCTCTCTTTAATCTTTTGATCTTTAAGCTTTTTCTAGCGACTAACCACTAGCAAGTCGCGAAGCGACGTCTAGCCTCTTCTTAGCCTTTAGTGAAGCTCCTCATACTTCCGCTGTATCGCCATCAACGCAGGCTGCGCTTCCAGCGGCGCGTAGGCGATCGCCTGGTCAAACAGGTCTTTGTTCTCGTCGGAGAGGCGTTCATCTTCATTCATGGCAGAGAGTTTCTGCATCGCTTCGATAAACTTGGGGTGTTGTTTCTGTTTTTTGGCCGGTTTCATAGGAACTACCTCCGTAAGTTGGCGACGTGTATCGCGGCGTTAGCCTAGGTGCGATAGAGGGTCTGAATAAGATGAAAACCAAACTTCGTTTTCACCGGTCCGTGGATCTCCAATACTTTCTTACGGAAAACCACATCGTCGAACGCTTTCACCATGGTGCCGGGCCGGAACTCACCCAGATCACCACCCCGTTTGGCAGAGTTACACAGAGAGTGTCTTTTTGCCAGACGGGCAAAGTCCTCCCCTTTCTCCAGTTGTTGCTTCAGCTTTTCGGCCTCCGCTTTGGTCTTTACCAGAATATGCCGGGCCGATGCTACAGCCATATTAAAATACCTTTGCTCACACAGTAAAACTTTTTTATAACATTCTGACTTTAAAGCGGCGCCCTTTGATCTTGCCGTCGACTAAGCGGCTGTGGGCTTTGCGGGCTTCTTCCCGCTTCACGGCTACATAGGCAGCATAGTCATAGATATCGATCTTGCCGACCGCGCTGCCGTCGATACCCGCTTCGCCGGTGAGGGCACCAAGGATGTCGCCTGGGCGTATCTTATCTTTTCGACCGCCGGCGATGCAGAGAGTTCGCATCACCGGTTTAACCGGCTCCTCGTTGCGGGCTTTTTTCAGGCTGCTGAGGGATTTGGTCTCCAGGGTCTGCGACAGGTATTCGCTGATGGTTTCCAGCTTATAGGTTTCGGAGTCGCGGTAGAGACTGATGGCGGTGCCATCTTTGCCTGCACGGCCGGTACGTCCGATACGGTGAACGTAGATCTCCGGATCACGGGGTAGGTCGTAGTTGATCACCATGGTCAGGTCGCTGATATCCAGGCCGCGGGCGGCAACATCGGTGGCGATCAGGATAGTGTTGCTGCGGTTGGCGAACTGCACCAGCACCTGATCCCGGTCGCGCTGTTCCAGATCACCGTGCAGGGCGGCGGCAAAGTAGCCCAGATTGCGCAGGTGATCGGACACTTCACGACACTGATCTTTGGTGTTGCAAAAAATTACGGTGGATTCCGGGCTGAAGTGGCTGAGTATCCGCGCCAGCGCTTCCGGCTTTTTGGTCTGTTCCAGGGCATAGAACGATTGTTCTATCTGACTGGTGCTGTGCACCGCTTCCACGGTGACCTCGACCGGGTCAACCTGCAGATCGGCGCTGAGTTTTTTAATCCCTTCGGGATAGGTGGCGGAAAACAGCAGGGTCTGGCGCTTTTTCGGTGTGTTTCTGATCACCCCTTCGATCTGCTCGTAGAAGCCCATATCCAGCATGCGGTCGGCTTCATCCAGCACCACGGTGTTGCAGCGGGACAGGTCCAGCTTGCCTTTGCGAATCAGATCCTGAATCCGGCCGGGGGTGCCTACCACGATGTGTGCGCCATGCTCCAGTGAACCGATCTGCGGCCCGACGGACTGTCCACCGCAGAGGATGACCAGTTTGATGTTGTCTTTAAACCGCGCCAGACGGCGGATCTCCTGGGCTACCTGGGTGCTGAGCTCCCGGGTGGGGCAGAGTACCAGTGCCTGAGTACCGAAATCCCGCTGATTGATCTGTAACAGTAAGCCGATGGCAAAGGCGGCGGTTTTACCGCTACCGGTTTTGGCTTTGGCGATCAGATCTTTACCGGCCAGTGCATGGGGCAGACTGCCCGCCTGGATCGGCGTCATCTCGTGGTAGCCAAGGTCAGCCAGGTTGCTGAGCATAGCGGGAGGAAGGTTCAGGGAGGCGAAAGCGGTATCAGACACGGTGTACTCGGGATAAGAGTTAAATTGGCCGCCAGTATACCTGAAATAGTGCTTAATCGCTGCCCTGAAGTGAGGCCGCAGGACGATTCAGTCAGCGGTTAAGCTGGGCAGTGCGTGGATGCCAGGCTGCAGGAAACCGCTGATATCGCCATCCAGTTTCAGGCTGAGTAGGTCATCGGCGCGGGTTTTGCCGTGGGTGATCGCCGCAATCGGAATGTTCTGCTGAACCGCCTGCTTACAAAAGCGAAATCCGGAATACACCATCAGTGATGAACCGATCACGAGCAGGGCATCAGACCGCTGTAAACTGTCGAGGGCTGAGAAAACCCGCTCTTTCGGTACATTATCGCCGAAGAAGACCACATTGGGCTTTAACATGCCGCCACAATCGGGGCAGTCGGTCACCCTGAAGCGGCTGAAGTCGATGCCATCCAGATCGGCATCGCCGTCCGGTGCAGCGGTCGCGGTATACTCTCTGAACGCTGGGTTTGCTTCGGCCATCAACTGATGCACGTGGTTACGTTGATGCAGTGTGTGACAGTCCATACAGATCACCTGGTCAGAGCGGCCGTGCAGGTCGATCACCCGTTGCTGACCGGCCAACTGATGCAGCCGGTCGACATTCTGAGTGACCAGTTGGCGGCAATAGCCCTTCTCTTCTAGCCGTTGCAGACTCTGATGCACGGCATTGGGACGGGCATTGGCCATCAGTGGCCAGCCGATCAGGCTGCGCGCCCAGAATCGTTGCCGGGTGGCATGGCTGGTCATGAAGTCGCGGTGTTGCACCGGGGGCTGGCGTTTCCACTGACCGTTATGGTCCCGGTAATCGGGTATCCCGGACTGGGTGCTGCAGCCTGCGCCGGTGAGAATAAATAACCGGGGATGCTGCTGGATAAAGTCGCTGAGGGCGCTTGCTGTCGAATGGGCCATAGGTTCAGTGTAATCGGTGAGGTCTCTCAGGCCAACGGAATAAGTACTAAAAGATACGTATTGAAGCGCTCAGTTGGTTCACTGTGATCTTAATAGGCGAACCTTTCAATCGCCTGTCTCACCTGCGTGAGCGCCTCTTTAAGCGAGTCGATCGCCACCGATCCCAGTGCCAGCCGGATCGCATGGGGAAGATGGTCAGTCACGGCGAACGGTTCTGCGGTCGAAACGGAGATGTTTGATGTCATGAGTGTCATCGCTACCTGATCAGCCCGCACCTCCTCTGGCAGGGTTAACCAGACAAAATAAGATGAGGGGTGGCTGATAACAGAGAAGCCTTTTAATACCTCTCTGGCGATTGTCTGACGGGCCTGTGCATCCCCGCGCTTCTCCGCTTCAAGTCGGGCAACAGTGCCATCCTCTATCCAGCCACAACTGATAGCCGTCATCAGACTGGGGGTATTCCAGGTGGTGGCGCGGATAGTTCGCTCTAGCGTTGGAATCCATCGTTCAGGGGCGGCAATAAAGCCGATACGAAAACCGGTGGCCACACTCTTTGATAGCCCTGAGACGTAAACGGTCAACTCCGGTGCGAGGGCGGCCAGCGGCGGCGGTGGGTTATCGGCAAGAAATGCGTAGGCGGCATCTTCGATAATCAGCAGGTTATGCTGGCGGGCAATGGTGATCAGTTGCTGTCGCTGCTCGCTATTCATCACCCAGCCCAGGGGGTTGTGAAGTGTGGGCATGCTATACACCGCGCGGATCGGCCGATGTTTGCAGAGTGCTTCCAGGGCTGTCAGGTCGGGGCCTGTGGCGGTGACCGGTATTGCGACCAGCTCGAGTCGATGTACCTCCGCGAGTATTTTAAAGCCTGAGTAGGTGAGCGCATCGACGGCAACCACATCGCCGGGATTGAGAAGTGACATCACGGTGGTTGCCAGCCCGTGCTGGGCACCGCTGACAATCAGCAGCTGCTCAGGGGGTATCGATAATCCACGGTGTTTGAGGTGTTGTGCGACGATCGCTCTTTCATGCAGACGACCGGCATGGGGCTGATAGTGTAGCAGGGATTCCAGGTCGCCGGAGATCGATAGTTGTCGCAGTGCCTGACGCAGCATGCCGGTCTGACCGGGGATGGATGGTGAGTTGAAGTTAAGATCGATCATCCCCTCTGTTGTCGGGGGCTGGTCGATGCCATGGCCCAGCGGCAGGGCGGTTTCTCTGACAAAGGTTCCGCGGCCGGTTTCGCCGCTAACCAGCCCTATTCGCTCCAGTTCAGCATAGACCCGGGAGGCGGTCACCAGTGCCAGACCTTCCCGGGCCGCCAGCTGCCGGTGGGTGGGTAGCTGGGTGCCAGGCGGCAGCCTGCCCGAACGGATCTCGTCGGCAAACCGGTCGACCAGTTGTTTATAGCGTGCGCGGGGCATCTTCAGTTGTATCCATGACAATTTTTTTATTGTCATGAATTTAGGTCATACAATGCGGCAACGCAACTGACTACTTTTAAGTGCTAATTGTAAGAGCTAATGAAGAGAGCTAATGAGGAGAGCTGCTATGCATATTGCGATTCTGACATTTGACGGCTTTAACGAACTGGATTCACTGATCGCCCTGGGGATTCTCAACCGGGTGAAACGCCCGGACTGGCGGGTCTCAATTGCCAGCCCGACTGAGCGGGTCGAGTCGATGAACGGTGTGGTGCTGCAACGGCAGCTTACGCTTAGTGAGGCTAACCATGCGGATGTGGTGTTGGTGGGCAGTGGCATGAAAACCCGCGACGTCGTGGCGGACAGGTCGATTATGTCGCAGCTCAGCCTGGACCCTGAACGACAGCTGATTGGCGCGCAGTGCTCGGGGGCGTTGATGCTGGCTGAGTTGGGGCTGCTGACGGATCTGCCGGTGTGCACCGATCTGACCACTAAACCCTGGGTGCAGGACAGCGGTGCTGAGGTGCTGAATCAGGCGTTCTTTGCCCGGGGAAATGTCGCCAGTGCGGGGGGGTGTCTGGCTTCACAGTATCTTGCCTGCTGGGTGTTGGCACGACTGGAGGGTATTAAAGTTGCTGAAGAGGCGATTCACTATGTTGCCCCGGTGGGGGAGAAAGCGGAGTATGTCAGGCGGATGCTGGCGAATATCTCGCCCTATTTATAAAACTGATCCGGAGAGACAAAAAAACCGCGCTGGGCGCGGTTTTTTAATGATTAAAGCTTATGTTCTGAACTTATACCCCGAGCTTATACCCCGAACTTAGCCTTCGCTTCCAGACGGCGGCGGTGCAGCACCGGCTCAGTATAGCCGTTTGGCTGGATACGGCCCTGAATAACCAGTTCCAGTGCGGCCTGGAAGGCGACACTGTCGTCGAAGTTGGGTGCCATCGGACGGTACAGGGGATCGCCAGCATTCTGCTGGTCAACCACGGCGGCCATCCGCTGCATGGTTTCCATCACCTGAGCTTCAGAGCAGATACCGTGGTGCAACCAGTTAGCGATATGCTGGCTGGAGATCCGCAGTGTGGCGCGGTCTTCCATCAGACCGACATCGTTGATGTCAGGCACTTTAGAGCAGCCGACACCCTGATCGATCCAGCGTACCACGTAGCCCAGAATACCCTGTGCGTTGTTATCCAGCTCGTTCTGAATCTCTTCAGCAGACCAGTCTGGATTGCTCGCCACCGGTACGGTGAGAATGTCGTCCAGACTGGCCCGTGGACGGCTCTTCAGTTCATCCTGACGGGCGAATACATCAACTTTGTGATAGTGCAGTGCGTGCAGGGCGGC
Organism: Amphritea atlantica; assembly: GCF_900111095.1. Taxonomy (GTDB): domain Bacteria; phylum Pseudomonadota; class Gammaproteobacteria; order Pseudomonadales; family Balneatricaceae; genus Amphritea; species Amphritea atlantica. The sequence continues at coordinate 399,278 of NZ_FOGB01000002.1, forward strand.
AGCCGTTGGCGATGGCACCCAGGCGGTGTTAGCGCCCGACAGTGGGTGGCCGATCTTGGCATCCAGCATGTTAGCCATCTGATCCGGAATCGCCCACATACCTTTACCGATCTGTGCACGGCCCTGCAGGCCGCAAGCGAGACCGTTATCCACGTTCCAGTCTTCATAGGCACCGATCCAGGCGGCGGCTTTCATCTCGCCTTTGCGGATCATCGGGCCCGCTTCCATGGAGGTGTGGATCTCGTCACCGGTACGGTCCAGGAAGCCTGTGTTGATAAAGACCACACGGTCTTTTGCTGCACGGATACACTCTTTCAGGTTAACGGTGGTGCGGCGCTCTTCATCCATAATACCCATTTTCAGGGTAAAGCGGTCCAGACCCAGGGCATCTTCGATACGACCAAACAGCTCATTGGCGAAAGCCACCTCTTCAGGGCCGTGCATCTTCGGCTTAACGATATACATGGAGCCGGTGGTGGTGTTGCTGAACTGACCGTTACCCTTAACATCGTGGATTGAGATCAGGCTGGTGACCATGCCATCGAGGATGCCCTCAGGAATCTCGTTGCCATCTTTGTCCAGAATAGCGTTGTTGGTCATCAGGTGGCCAACGTTACGCACAAACATCAGACTGCGGCCTTTGAGGCTGACTGCAGAACCATCCACACCGGTATATGTACGGTCAGGGTTCATACGACGGGTGAAAGTTTTACCGCTTTTGGTCACCTCTTCGGTGAGGTCGCCTTTCATCAGGCCCAGCCAGTTTTTATAGGCAACCACTTTATCGTCAGCATCGACGGCGGCAACGGAGTCTTCGCAGTCCATAATTGCAGTTAGTGCGGCTTCTACGATGATATCGCTGATACCGGCGGCATCGGTGGAACCGATCTGACTGTCGCGGTCGACTTTAACGTCCAGATGCAGGCCGTTGTGTTTCAACAGGATTGCGGTGGGTGCCTCGGCATCGCCGTTGTAACCGATCAGTTGCGCTTCATCCTGCAGACCGGTTTCAGCACCGTTGGTCAGGGTGACCACCAGCTTGCCATCACGGATACTGTAGCGAACAGAATCTTTATGGCAGCCAGTTGCCAGCGGTGCCGCTTCGTTCAGTACGTTACGGGCAAATTCAATGACTTTAGCCCCTCGAACCGGGTTATAACTGCCAGAGATCTCTGCGCCATCCGCTTCTGAGATCGCATCGGTGCCATAGAGGGCATCGTAGAGGCTACCCCAGCGGGCATTGGCAGCGTTCAGGGCGAAACGGGCGTTCATCACCGGTACCACCAGCTGCGGGCCAGCCATGGTGGCCATTTCCGGGTCAACATTGCTGGTGGTGGCAGAGAAGTCTTCGCCTTCTGGCAACAGGTAGCCGATCTTCTGAAGGAATGACTTATAGGCGCTAAAATCAAAACCGTTAGCCCGGTTGTCGCGATGCCAGCTGTCGATCTGCTCCTGAATGGCATCACGCTTTGCCAGCAGAGTGCGGTTTTTCGGTGCAAGATCGTGAACAATCGCGTCCAGACTTGACCAGAACTGCTCTTCAGTTACACCGGTGCCTGGAATGACCTGTTGGTTGACAAAGTTGTACAGCGCTTCAGCAACCTGCAGGCCGCCCGTTTGTATCCGTTGACTCATAATTTACTGCCTCATTGTAATCGTCCCGAATCCGGTGCGAGGCAACCGGACCAGGTCTATTTTGTATGCCGCAATCGCAGTGGCTCCTATCAGCGCTACCGCTATTGTGGCTTGTGCGTTGCAACAATATCGCAATTTGCAAACCCTGTCGCCCCTGAGCACTGCTAAAGTATGAAGCATATACCCCCTTTGAGGCAGGTATTCATTTCACATTGTGGAAAGGTGGCGATGGGCGGTCAGGGGGCGGTTTTCATCTGGCAAAAAGCTGCCAGATGGCAGCTTTAATGCGGCGTTACCCTGACTGTTTGGTCAGAACAACCAGTTGCCCGGTTCTGGCAGGGGCTGCCTTTTTTCAACGGCGCTCAGCCCTTTGATACAACGGATGATAAACCAGAGGACAGTGAATAACAGAATCAGATAGCCGATCAGAATAAACGTGGTAATCGCACCGATAAAGGCATACAGGAATCCTATCCAGAAGGTGCGGATCTGCCACTGATAGTGAGTCTTCAGCCAGTCCGGGGCATCCGCTTTATAGACATAGGCCATCACCAGTCCCACGATTCCGGTGACACCGATCACAATACTGATCAGGTAGAGGATATACACAATTTTAGCGTTGCTGCCATTATCCTTTTGCGTTTCTGCAACTTCATTCATACGCGTTAAGCTCCTTTTTACGATTTAAGATATATTTTTTACGATTTAAGAAATATTTTCACGGATGATATCGGGCAGAGCTACGGAGCGCCCAGTGTTATGATCCATCCACACCACCTTGGAGTAGCCTTCGCTGCAGAGCTGATCGGGGTTGTCGGTGGTGCTCAGTTCATACCAGACCATAAAGCTGCTGCGGCCAATCTCGCCAACAAAACTTTTTACGATGATGGTGGCCGGATAGCTCACCGGTCTGAGGAAGGTGCAGCCAACATTGATAATCACCGGGTCGGTGCCGTTACCGTTCATCGTTGCGCCGATACTGGCGAGAAACTGCACCCGGGCCTCTTCCAGATAGCGCATGTAGAGCGCATTATTGACGTGACCGTAGGCGTCCATATCGCCCCAGCGCACCGCCAACTGGCACTGGTGCAATAATTTCCGCTTTGGCGGTTCACTCATGATCCATCTCCTCTTCCGGTATTCCTGTATATAGGTGTTCAGTCGTCATCATCTTCACCCGGGGGCTGCCCGGTATCATTGCTGCGCAGATGCAGGTCCATCTGCGGAAACGCAATCTCGATATTGTGCTCCCGGAATAGCCGGTCAATGGTGCTGTGTAGCTCATGCACCGTCTGGTTGCGGATATCCATAGAGCTGATATGGGCGCGCAGTTCAAAGTCCAGTGTACTGTTGCCGAATGCCAGGAAAAAGGCCAGCGGCGCCGGTTCAGTAAGAACATGTTTATTTTCCGCGGCAGCCTGTAGCAATAGCTTGGTTACCAACGGGGTATCTGAACCATAGGCGACCCCGACGGGGATCACGATCCGGGTGATGGCGTCGGTCAGGGACCAGTTTATCAACTGATCGGTGATAAAGGTTTTATTGGGAATAATCACCTCTTTGCGATCCCAGTCAGTAATGGTAGTGGCGCGGATCTGTATACGGGTAACATTGCCTGTCACACCGCCAATGGTGACGGTGTCGCCGATACGGACGGGCTTCTCAAACAGGATAATCAGGCCTGAAACGAAATTGGCGACGATCTCCTGCAGGCCAAACCCCAGCCCCACACCCAGCGCGGCAACCAGCCACTGCAGTTTGCCCCATTCGAGGCCGAGAAAGTTGAGAAAACTGATCAGACCGGTAATGTAGAGACAGTATTTCAGCAGTGTCGAGATGGCAAAGCTGGTGCCAGGTGCCAGTGGCAGATAGTTCAGAACCAGCAACTCAAACAGACCGGGCAGGTTGCGCGCAGCGATAAAGGTCACTGTCAGGGCGGCCAGGGCAAAAATAATCTGCTTCAGAGTGATAAAACTCAGCACGCCGCTGTCGCTGCTGCCGGTGCTCCAGAGTGTCACCGAGTCCAGCGCTTCCAGGGCTGGCAGGGTCCAGCCGAGAGTAAACCATGCCAGGGTGAGAAAGATCAGTGCAGTGACGGTTTTGAGCAGCATATTACCCTGCTCAGATATGGTTTGCAGATCTACGAAATTCTCCTTCAGTGGTGGCGGTGTCTCTTTCTGCTCCTCCCGGGCAGACAGTATTTCCGCCCGACGGGCCAGGGTTTGGGCGAACAGCAGCTTGCGCTCTTCGATCAGTAACCAGCGTCGTCCCAGATGAAAGATCAGGTAGGCCAGAATAGCGATACATACCAGCAGGAACATCAGGCCGATCAGAATGCCCGCCGAGAGTATATAGCCCCAGAGAATCATCCCTGCCATCGCGACATTAAAGGCGATGACCGCACCGATCCAGACGCTGATATTGTGCCACAGTTTACCATCCGCTGTGTGCTGTGCATGCGGGGTCGCGCGCCACAGGCTGACCCAGAACAGGGTAAAACCGATGGTAATCAATAACAGGATTAAGCGGGTCGGGCCTGCAATAACGGTCTCATTGGTACTCAGGTCCAGCATCATCAGGAAGGCGATCAGTGGTGTGTTGATCCAGAAGAGCCAGCTCAGTCGTTTTCGCAGTGTCGCGGTGGTGTGCTCCGGCAGGCTGAACTGCCCCTGCAGTAAGCCGTGAGGCTGCTGTAACCAAAGCATCACGGTCAGGTATAGCCAACTGATCGAGGCGAGCATATAGAGCAGGTTTCTGACCGCGGCCTCATCCCCGCCGATTTTTCTGCCTAACACATAGAGAAACAGCGGGATGGGCAGTGTAGCTAATGGGCCATACAGCAGAGGGCGCAGGGTATGGCTGATATGGTCCTGACTGACATTGCCGATCTGTTTGCACCATTGCGGCTGACGTTTGTTCAGATAACGCCGGCAGAACAGCGCGAAGGGCAGCACAATCAGAAACAACCCCGATGGCAGCGTTACTTTATCCATCAGCAGCGCCCGGTAGGGTTTCAGCAGGGCGGGTAATTCAGCACTCAGATCGATAAATCCGTTAATAATCTGCGTGGGCCATCCGGTCGAGACCGGTTCAGTGCTGGGCAGCCATAGCAGGTGCTTATTAAACAGCGCCCGGCTGGCGGTTATCTGGGCGTTAAACTGTTCCTGAATCAACAACAGTTGTGACAGTTCACTGATCAGTTTCTGTTGCAGTGAACGCTGTTCGGAGATCAGCTCGCTGAGGCTCTGATGCAGCTGAGAAAGCTTTGTTTTTTGAGCTTCGGTCAGCCCCGTGGTCTGTGTCTCCACCGGGGGCTGACTCAGGGTCAACTGGTTGAGGCGCAGCTCTTTAAGCCGGGTTCGGGTGATGTCCGATTTCAGGGGCTTTGGCAGTTGTTGAATATGTTTGCGAATCTCTGAACCGGTATAGCCGATTCCCAACTCCAGCTGCAACTGGATCGCTTGGTAGGTCTGGCGAATAATCTGCAGTTGCTGTTCCAGTTGTTTACGCCGTTGTGCTGTCTGCTCGGTTTCTGCGAGTCCCTGACGGATAATATCGGCTGTTTCATTATTGCGGGTAAGTGCCTGTTGCAACACCGGGTTGTTATCGGTGTCGGCCGATTCAAACTGGCTCAGAGTTTTTTCTGCCGAGGCCCGGCTTTGCTGCTGCAGGCGCTCTTCGGCTTTGTTGATCCAGGCATTGTAGTCCTGAATCTGGTTTTGCAGACTTTTCAGATTCAGTGATGCCAGCTCTGTTCGGCCGGGCAGGGCGAGAATCTCAAGCTCGGTAACCTCCAGAGCCGACTCGGTGGCCATTTGCTGATAGCTACGCAGCAGCTCTCTGGCTTTCTGCAGCTCGGTTGTCGGTGGAATCGCTGGAGCTGAGCTAAGAGGGCTGTTAAGTTGTTGTTGCAGGGAGGATTGTTTTTCCCGTTTGCTCAGCAGTAACTTGTCACTATCGCGGATAGTCTGTTGCAGTTCATCCTGATACTTTTCCAGATCAATCAGGCCCGCTTTGGTTTTGATCAGCAGAGGTTGCAGCTCGGTGGCTGGCGGCAGGGTTTCAGGCAGCTCTGTACCGCGCTGAGGGGGGCGGTTGCGTGCTTGCTGCAGCTGTTGAGGCTGCGCCTCAATCTCAACCCGCAGATCTTTCGCCTGTTGTCGCTGGCTGATGATATCCTGAATATGTTGCGCTGTTTGCTGATAGATCGTATTGAGAGGGTTTTCAGGGTCTTTTTCAAACTGCTGTAGCTGACCCTGAAGGCGTGTCAGGTCAGCATTGAGGTCGGGCGATTCGGCCAGCCCGTTAAGACTGAACAGCAGCAGAAAAATAGATAACAGTCGCATAGATCGTGCCTTAAGGTGATGCAGTTTACTATATACGCCAATGACCTGTGCACAAGGAATAAGTTGCAAATCTGGCCTAAATTATAAGGTAGCCCCGGTTTTTTTGATCGCCCCTGTTGACGGTGAACTTAAGGAATAGTTGATTATGCAGATGTTAGATGCCAAATGCTTACGCAACAATCTTCCGGTATATAACCATGAGGATGGTATCAGCAGCAGCGAGATGCTGGAGGAGTATCTCAGCTGTTATCAGTTACATCCGATTCTGCATGCCGGGCATAAGCTGTTTGCCACCCGGCAAACGGTGCTGGGGTGTACCCTGTTTGTGCAGCATTACTGTTGCCGCGAGCAGAGCCGGGGAACGGTGGTGGTGTTGCATGGCTATTTTGATCACAGTGGGTTGTATGGTCATCTGATCTCCTATCTGCTGGAGATCGGCTGGGATGTCCTCATCTATGATCTGCCGGGGCATGGGCTTTCCCAGGGGACGCCACTGTCGATTGACTGCTTCACCACCTACGCCAGACAGCTGACCGAGCTGTTGAACAGTCGTCAGGATAGACTCGCACCTCCCTGGACTGTGCTGGGGCAGAGTACCGGCGCGGCAATACTGATAGAGCAGCAACTGCAGTTTGGTTATCGCGACTGGCCAGTTCAGCATCAGGTGTTTCTGGCGCCCCTGGTGCGCCCCTTTGGCTGGGAACAGATCGCCAGTAAGTATCGCTGGTTGAGGTTTCTGTTGCGCTCAGTGCCCAGAAGTTATGGTCCGAGCTCCGGGGATCAGCGGTTTCTGGATTTTGTTCGTTATCAGGATCCGCTCCAGCATCACCGCATTCCTGTGCGCTGGATCGGCGCTATGCTGCGCTGGATTGAAGAGGTGGAACAGTCCGGCAGTCTGGAGACTCAGCCCCTGTGTATTCAGGGGGTGGAAGATGAAACGGTGGAGTGGCGGCATAACCTTGGTGTGATCGGACGTCTCTATCCGGGGCTGGAAATTAAGCTGTTACAGAAAGCCAGGCATCATCTGGTGAATGAAGAGGCTGCTATCAGGTTGCAGGTGTTTAATCTGATAGAGCAGAAACTTAATTCACACAGTTGAAGAAGCCAATAAAAAAGGCAGCCTGCTAAGCAGACTGCCTTTGCGGATACCAGGCTGACTCAGAACAGTCGGCGGCAGCGGATAGTACCCTTAATCTGTTTCAGTTTTTCCAGGGCAACTTCTGAGGTATCAGCATTCACATCGATAACCACATAACCCACTTTCTCATTGGTCTGCAGGTACTGGCCGGCGATGTTGATGTTGTTTTCAGAGAATATGCTGTTGATTGAGCTCATCACCCCAGGGATGTTCTCATGAACATGCAGCAGGCGGTGAACATCCGGATGCTCTGGCAGGGCCACTTCAGGGAAGTTGACGGAGCTGATAGAGGAGCCATTATCGCTGTACTTGATCAGCTTCTCTGATACTTCATAACCAATATTTTCCTGTGCTTCCAGCGTTGATCCGCCAACATGCGGGGTCAGGATAACATTGTCGAACTCGCGCAGTGGCGAGATAAACTCATCATCATTGCTGCGTGGTTCAACCGGGAACACATCAATGGCCGCTCCCAGCAGACGTTTTTCAGCCAGTGCTTTGCACAGATCATCGATGACGACGACAGTACCACGGGCGGCGTTGATAAAGATCGAGTCCTGTTTCATCTCTGCAAACTGTGCCGCCCCCATCATATCTTTAGTTGAGGCAGTCTCAGGAACATGCAGTGTGACGATATCGCAGGTGTTCAGCAGCTCTTTCAGTGACCCCAGCTGGGTCGCGTTCCCCAGAGGCAGCTTGGTGACGATATCGTAGAAGAAGACATGCATCCCCAGGGATTCGGCAATAACACTCAGCTGTGAACCGATGCTGCCGTAACCCACGATACCCAGTTTCTTGCCGCGAATTTCATAGGAGCTCTTGGCTGATTTCTGCCATTCGCCGCGATGCGCCTTGGCATTTTTTTCTGCCACGCCCCGTAGCAGCAGAATGGCTTCTGCGATCACCAGTTCAGCTACTGAACGGGTGTTGGAGTAAGGTGCGTTGAAAACGGCAACACCACGCATGGTTGCTGCGCGCAGATCCACCTGATTGGTGCCGATACAGAAACAACCGACGGCGACCAGTTTTTCCGCCGCTTCAAAGACTTCTTCGGTCAGTTGGGTACGGGAGCGAATGCCGATAAAGTGCACATCCTTGACACGCTCAAGCAGCTCATCTTCAGGCAGAGAGCCGGTCAGGTACTCGATATTGGTATAGCCGTGCGCATTCAGGGTATCCAGTGCAGACTGGTGCACGCCCTCCAGCAGCAGAATCTTGATCTTGCTTTTTTCCAGAGAGGTATTTTGGCTCATGGTATGGATCTCTTTTTAATGTGGCGATGTACCTGTGTGTGGCAGGCATCCCCGGATTAGCCGGTAAAAGAAAGGGCGCTATGTTAACACAGTGTAAGGGGAAAAGGGGTGGCCCCGATGGGGGGATTTGGTGGATTTTTATTCACTTAAAGATGAATCCAGATCAATTAATAAAAATAATAAGTGATTTGGATTCATGTTTTAGGCGGTTAACAGCGCTATTCAGCTATAGAAACAGAGGTAAGCTGTTGGTTGGGCAACCTGTAGCTGGAAGGTCTGATTGGCTGCAACCCGGAACTCGGTGCCTGTTGGGAATGCCTGCCATTCATCACTGCCGGGCAGTTTGACAACCAGTTCACCACTGACCACTTTCATCAGTTCGTTTTCAGAGGTGCCAAACTCATAGTCTCCCGCAGCCATAACGCCGGAAGTCACTTTGCCTTCCGCATTTTCAAAGCCGATAGATTTTACCGCACCATCAAAGTATTCGTTTACGGTCAGCATGTTATTACTCCTATAAATGGGAGCGCTATAGTAGATATCTTTGCCTGTTTTGTCACCTGTTTGAGGTGTGGGCAGCGGTGGCGGGGGAGTGCTCCAACAGGTAATCGACAAAGGCTTTGTTTGCCTGGGAAAGGTAGCTCTGTTGTCGCCAGGCGATGCTCAGGTTGAACAGTAGTGGTTCATCAAAGGGGATGCCGATCAGGTCGCGGGCATCATCGATGGCGGGTTTGAGCAGGGCTGAGATGCCAAAACCGTGTCGTACCACGGACTGAATCAATGGGATCAGGTTGGTTTCAAAGGATATTTTCGGCGTAACATGATAACTTTTTGCCAGTTGCTCGGTGACCTGTCGGTGGAAAAAACCCTCCTTAAACAGCACCAGCTCTTCGTCCAGAAACGCTGGGTAGCTGACACTGGTCTGGCTGGCGAAAGGATGGTCAGGACTGACGCACACGAGGGTTTCCACCTGCATCAGATGTACCCTCTCCAACTCATCGGTTTCGCCGTAATCGACAACAATACCTATATCCAGGGAGCCCTGTTCTATCTGGCGGCGGATATGGGTGGTCCCACCTTCGACGACCGATAGCTGCAGTGCGGGAAAGCTGTGGCGAAAGCCCATTAGCAGTTCGGGCAGATAGTAGGAGCCCAGCATGCTGGGAATACCCACTCTCACCTGACCCCGGGTGAGGCCGGTCAGTTCCTGCATCTCCAACTCAGCATCGGCAACCGCCTGAACTATCTTGTCCGCATGCAGCAGCAGTCGTTCACCTTCATCGGTGAGGCTGATGCGGCGTTCATTACGATGGAACAGGGTCAGCCCCAACTCACTCTCCAGCCGTTTGATGGACATGCTGACAGCGGGTTGTGCCAGGTGGAGCTTTTCTGCTGCGCGGGTGAAGTTGGCTTCCCGGGCAACCATCTGGAAGCAACGTAGCGAACGGATATCCATCGGTTTACCTGAATATTGATCTGCGGAAATTCCCTTGATGCTCAGTGAGCGGTGTGACACTTACTATATCATCACAGATATTTATTAATATGATCATTTATATATATTTCTGTGATTTTATGTTGGCTGTTAGGCTTACAGCATCTAACTGGAGTGTGCTGTAATGATTGAATCGGGTAGTAAGCCGTTCTGGCGGGCAACCATCGCCCTGTGTATCGGTTCGTTTATGATTTTTGCCAACGTCTATGTCACGCAGCCTATTCTGCCGGAGTTGCAGCGGGAGTTTGCACTTACTACTCTGGAAGTTAGCTGGTCGTTTACCGTGACCACCCTGATGCTGGGTCTGTCCTTGCTGTTTTATGGGCCTTTGTCGGATGCGGTAGGTCGCCGCCCTCTGATGCTGATCAGTATGGCGGGTGTATGTCTTTGTACATTGCTACTGTCACAAGCGGACAGTTTTTCAACCCTGGTTCTGTTACGTGGATTGCAGGGCTTGTTTCTTGGCGGTTTACCGGCCATTGCGATCGCCTATATGGGCGATGAGTATTCCCGTAAAGCTCTGATGCTGGCGGTAGGCCTTTATATCAGTGGTAACTCGCTCGGTGGTATTTCCGGTCGCTTAATTGGTGGTTTTGTCGGTGAATGGCTGGGTTGGGCTGACCTGTTTCTGGTCATGGGTGTGGGTAGCTGTTTTGGTTTGTTATTGTTCTGGTGGTTATTACCGGCATCCCGGCAGTTTTCACCGCAGCCCCTTAACCTGTCTGCGATGCTGTCCCGTTTATGGGATCACCTGAGTAATCCGCTACTGTTGCTGGTCTATCTGGTGGGTGGACTGAATTTCTTTATCTTTATCAACCAGTACAGCTATATCACCTTCGTGTTGTCGGACGCGCCCTACTATCTGAGTCCGGTATGGATAGGCCTGCTGTTCCTGACCTATCTGACCGGGACCGTTGGTTCAACGCTATCGGGGCGTTTAGCGCAGCAGTATGGACAGCTTAACTGTATGAAAGCGGGCATTCTGATTCTGATCAGTGGCAGCCTGCTGACCCTGAGCAGCGCTTTACCGCTGATTGTTACTGGTTTCTTTATCAATAGTTTCGGTTTCTTTTTCGCCCACTCCAGCGCCAGCAGCTGGGTAAGCCATCAGGCAACCCATGCTCGCGCCAGCGCCTCCTCGCTCTATCTGGTGTTTTATTATCTGGGGGCGAGTAGTGGTGGTTTTTATCTTGATCCATTCTGGCACTGGCTGGGTTGGGAAGGGGTTGTACTGGGGTCGGTCATCGTACTGCTGATCACCCTCAGTCTGACACTGTCATTGAGCTCGCTGAGCGCCAGGGGTATGATCAGAGCCCATTAAGCAAACAACGATTCCAGCTTTAAATGATAGTTGCGGGCGCTCAATCGGTAGGGAGCATGATTATGCAGTATAAACATCAGTATGTAGACGGAACTGACGCTAACCTTCCTGTGGGGAAGGTGGTCTGTGTGGGGAGAAATTATGCCGACCATGCGGCGGAGCTGAATAACCCGGTTCCGACAACGCCGATGCTGTTTATAAAACCTTCAACCGCTATTGTGCCGCTGTCCAGTCCGTTTGAGGTGCCGGTGGATTTTGGCTCGGTCCATTTTGAAACGGAGATGGCTATTCTGATTGGCCAGCCGCTGAAAAATGCGACTCATGCCGAGGTTGACGAGGCGATTGTCGGCGTGGGGATAGCGCTTGATCTGACCCTGCGGGATCTGCAGGGCAAGTTAAAACAGCAGGGACATCCCTGGGAAAAAGCCAAAGGCTTTGATGGTTCCTGTCCGTTATCTGCATTTCTTGAGCCGGTGGCGGATCTGCAGGATCAGCAGATCCGCCTGACGGTCAATGGCCAGGTGCGTCAGAACGGCAATAGCAGCCATATGTTGAATAAAGTGCATCCACTGATCGCGTACATGAGCCACTACTTCACCCTGTTGCCAGGCGATGTGGTGCTGACCGGTACTCCGGCTGGGGTTGGTGCGGTTAATCCCGGTGATAAGTTGTTGCTGGAATTAGGCAGTCAGCTGCGGGTAGAAACTCAGGCTATCTGAGCACAGGGGACGCGACACGATGCTATGGGTAAAGGTGTTTCATATACTGGCAATGACCAGCTGGATGGCGGGTATTTTCTATCTGCCGCGTATTTTTGTGCACTATGTCGAGGGGCGTGCAGCGGGACAGGATGTTGCACGGCTGGAGATTATGGCTGGTAAGCTGTTTGTCTTTATGTCGATTATGGCGCTGTTTACCCTGGGGTTTGGCTTATGGCTCTGGTTGGGCTTCGGGATTTCCGGGGGCTGGTTGCACGCCAAGCTGCTGTTTGTGGCGCTGTTGCTTGGTTATCACTTCTGGTGTTTCAGCTATCTGAAAAAACTGCGGGCCGGAACGCTGGATAACAGTGGACGATATTTCCGTCTGTTCAATGAGTTGCCGCTGCTGATCTTTATACCGATTCTGATCTTTGTGGTGGTGAAGCCTTTTTAACAGGCCAGGCTATTAACAGGCAGGTTATTAACAAGAAAGGTTAAGCGCGTTCGATTTTGCCGCGTAGCCGTTCAAGACGGGCCGCAGCCCGTTCGGTTTCCTGACGCAGACTGTCCACTTCAGAGTAGAAACGTTTCAACTGGGGCTGGCTCGGCAGCAACTGCAACTCCTCTTTAATATACTCTTGCATATTTAGCATCAGGCTGTGACCCGCCTGCCGATAAAACTGCGATTTCCACTTCACTAACCGGGCCAGTTCGTGGGCGGGCAGATCACCTATGATCTGTGCCAGAATCCCCTCCCAGTCAAGCGCTGCATCAATCATCACCTGACTGAACCGGGTGGCCAGGGCGCTATCACCGGAAACCTGAATGGTTTTGCCAAACATCACTTCGCTGTTGTCTGCGGCGCTCAGTAGCTGGAAAAAGTCTGCCGCTGAGCCGCTCAGTGTGACATCGGCATCATCGCGTTCAATCTGGTCTATCTGCAGGCCGGCGGCGCTGGGCTGCAGTGACAGGGAGAGCCTGGGGGCACTGAGCTGAATGGCGATAACTTTGCCATCCAACAGGCTGAGTCGATCAACGGTTGCCGGACTGCTCAGCAGTAACCGGTTAATCGTGCCTTCCGCGAGGGTTAGCAGGGTTGCGCTGATCGATTCGATAGTCATGGTCAGGGCTTGATGCCGGTATGCAGGGCGACGACGCCACCAGTCATATTCTGATATTTGCACTGGGTCAGACCCGCTTCCTCCATCATCCCTTTCAGGGTTTCCTGATCAGGGTGCATACGGATCGATTCTGCCAGATAGCGGTAGCTGTCCTCATCACCCGCAATCAGCTTGCCGATTTTCGGCAGCAAATTGAAAGAGTACAGATCATAGGCCTTGGTCAGCAGAGGGTTTTCGGTTTTGGAAAACTCCAGCACCATCACTTTGCCGCCGGGTTTCAGCACCCGTGCCATCGAGGCGAGGGCTTTCTCTTTAAAGGTCACGTTGCGCAGGCCAAATGCGATGGTGATGCAGTCAAAGGTGTTGTCTGGGAAGGGCAGCGCTTCGGCATTGGCCTGAACAAACTCGACATTGCCGGTAATACCCCGGTCCATCAGCCTGTCGCGGCCAACTTTAAGCATGGAATCGTTGATATCCGCGAGAACCACTTTGCCTTCAGAGCCCACCAGACGGGAGAAACGCATCGTCAGGTCGCCGGTGCCGCCGGCAATATCCAGCACTTTATGGCCACGACGGACACCGCTCTGTTCGATGGTCAGCCGTTTCCAGATGCGATGGATACCGCCGGACATCAGGTCGTTCATGATGTCATATTTGCTGGCAACCGAGTGAAAAACGTCAGCTACTTTCGCCTGTTTTTCATCGACTTTGACCTGTTCGAAGCCGAAATGGGTCTTGTCCTGAGATTGTTTCTGGTCAGTCATAGAAAACCTGTAATCTGCATAGTTCGCGTTGCAGCATTCTACCTTTGCCACAGGCAATTGTCTTTACTCTTCCATCATCAACTGATCTGGATAAATAAAAACCGGGTTCAGTCATCGGGAGGCCGTGCTGCCTAGCCCCGGGCGATCATGTTGCCGTGGCGTGTGGCTCCGGCCTCTTGCAGAGCTTCGAGATAGCGGTTCCAGTAGGTATCATGATGCTGACACAGGTCGTAGAGGTATTCCCAGGTGTACAGGCCGCTGTCGTGGCCATCATCAAAGATAATCTTGAGTGCATAGTTGCCGGCGGGTTCCAGCCCTTTGATTCCCACCAGTTGTTTACCCGTCTGCAGCACGCCGTTGCCGATACCGTGACCGCGTACCTCGGCTGAAGGCGAGTGAACCCGCAGGTATTCGGCGGTCAGTTCAAAGTGCTGCTGGTCGCTGTATTCCAGTTCAAGGGTTCTGGATTTTGCATGCAGTTTGATATCTTTCGGTAGTGGTGCTGCCATGACAGACTCCGGTGGCGGAGCTTTATAGCTCCGCCTGACAGGGGTTAACGGGTTGGCCCTATTGTGTCAGGCCTACAGAATATAGTGGCTCAGGTCTTCATCCTGGCTCAGCTCTGCCAGATACTTATCCACATATGCACGATCGACATTGATGGTCTGGCCTGAGTTGTCGGCGGCGGTAAAGGAGACCTCTTCCAACAGCCGTTCCATCATTGTATGCAGGCGACGGGCACCGATGTTTTCGGTTTTCTCGTTGACCTGATACGCCAGCTCAGCGATCCGGTCGATACCATCCTGAGTATACTCAACGGTGACGCCCTCCGTCGCCAGCAGGGCGCGGTATTGTTCCGTCAGTGAGGCATTCGGTTCGGTCAGAATGCGACGGAAATCATCCGGTGTCAGAGCCTTCAGCTCAACCCGGATCGGCAGACGCCCCTGCAGTTCGGGAATCAGATCGGATGGTTTGGACAGATGAAACGCGCCGGAGGCGATAAACAGAATGTGGTCCGTTTTGATCATGCCGTATTTGGTGCTCACGGTACTGCCTTCGATCAGTGGCAGCAGATCGCGCTGAACCCCTTCGCGGGACACATCAGCCCCGGTGCCTTCGCGTTTGCATACTTTGTCGATCTCGTCGAGGAAAACGATGCCGTTCTGCTCCACTGCGTCGATGGCCAGCTGTTTCAGCTCATCATCATTGACCATTTTGGCCGCTTCTTCGTCGATCACCTGTTTCAGCGCATCTTTAACCTTCATCCGCTTACTTTTGGTTTTGTTGTTGCCCAGGTTGGAGAACATGCTCTGCAACTGGCTGGTCATCTCCTCCATTCCCGGAGGCGCCATGATCTCAACCCCGACCGGCGTCTGGCTCAGATCGATATCGATCTCTTTATCATCCAGCTTGCCTTCACGCAGTTGCTTGCGCAGCAGTTGTCGGGTCGCGCTGTCCTGTTTCGGTTCTGCCGGTTGCTCATCAAAGCTGGTGGGGCGGGCAGGCGGCAACAGAGCATCAAGAATGCGATCTTCAGCGGAATCTTCGGCGCGGAATTTAACTTTATCCATCGCCTGTTCGCGCAACATTTTGATCGCCATATCCATCAGATCGCGAATAATGGTTTCGACATCGCGGCCGACATAGCCTACTTCGGTAAATTTGGTGGCTTCAACCTTGATAAAGGGGGCGTTAGCCAGTTTCGCCAGGCGGCGGGCGATTTCGGTTTTACCGACCCCGGTGGGGCCGATCATCAGAATATTTTTCGGTGAAACTTCGGCGCGCAGTTCAGGCTCCAGCTGCATCCGGCGCCAGCGGTTCCGCAGCGCGATGGCGACTGAGCGTTTGGCGTCGGCCTGACCGACGATGTGTCGGTCAAGTTCAGAAACTATTTCGCGGGGTGTCATATTGGACATCAGTAATTCTCTCTGGCTGTTCTTCAGGCTCAGGCTGCGGTGGACTGCAGCTGTTCTATGGTGAGGTTTGCGTTGGTAAAGACACAGATATCGGCAGCGATCTGCAGACTCTTTTCAACAATATCCCGGGCGGACAGGTCACTGTTAGCGACCAGTGCGCGGGCTGCAGCCAGGGCGTAGTTGCCACCGGAGCCGATGGCGATCACGCCGTCTTCCGGCTCAATAATGTCGCCGCTGCCGGAGATAAGGTAGGTTTTATCTTTATTGGCAACCAGCATCAGAGCTTCCAGTTTTCGCAGCACCCGGTCACCACGCCACTCCCGAGCCAGGCTGACCACGGCATTAAAAATATTGCCCTGATGTTTCTCCAGTTGCTGCTCAAACAGGTCCAGCAGGGTGATGGCGTCTGCAGTGCTGCCAGCGAAGCCGGTGATAACATCGTGCTTTGGCAGGCGACGGACTTTGCGGGCGGTACCTTTCATTACGGTGTTGCCAAGCGAAACCTGGCCGTCACCGCCGACAACGACCTGGTCGTTGCGGCGTACTGAAACAATTGTGGTCATGGGTGCGTTTTCCCGAATAGATATACTCAGTTTTCAATGAGTATAGATATGGGAGCGCAGGACGTTATTTCAAGGTTATGAATATCCGATGACCGATCGATTAGTCGATTTGTCGGACTAATGGCTGAATACTCATCCTGACCAGGCGGTCTTCTGCTTTATTCAGCAGCGAGCGGTTTTCGAACGGGCCGGACAGTACCTGATACCAGATGCTGCCGTTGCTATTGGTTACCCGGTGCGTTTTGACATTGGGCAGCCCTTCAAGAATAAGACGTGCCCGCAGTTGTTCTGCATCACTCTGATTTTTGAAAGAGCCAGCCTGAATCACATAGGTGTGTGCCGATTTTGCGTCTTTCGGAGTCGATTTGTAGGGCTCAACATTGGCGGTATCGACTTCGCTTTCTGGCAGAATCTGATAGAAGTCAAACCGTTCAGATTGCTCCTCAACCGGTATCGCCGGTTTGGCGGCGGCTTTGCTTTCCGGTTGTGTTGTTTTGGGGTCTGCGGGTTTTGCTTTTGGTGCGGCTTTAGCCACCGGTTTGCTAACCTTGTCAGCCGCTTTGGCTACTGGCTTTGTCGTGGCTGGCTGTGAGGTGTTGCCGGTAGCGCTGTTATCGGGCTTCACGGTTGTCAGTTGCCAGAGCGCGAAGCCAAAGCCGGCCAGCACAACCAGACTGATAACAGAGCGTACCAGTGGAAAGGGCTTTTTGACCGGCGCGCTTTTGGTTTTTGCATGACTTCGCGTTGCCCGGCTGGCGGCCGTTCCACTGTTGCGTTTCTTTGCGTAATCTTTGCGCGCCATCAGTTTCGCCTTCTTACATAAGGTCCGGAGCGTTGACACCCAGCAGGTCCAGGCCGTTTGCCAGCACCTGTCTGACGGCAACCGCCAGGGTTAACCGGGCGTTGCGCAGGTCAGTATCGTCGACCAGGGTTTTTTCTGAGTTGTAATAGGTGTGGAAATCGCTGGCCAGCTCATAGAGGTAGGTGGCGATCAGATGAGGCTCGCGGACATCAGCGGCGCGTTTCACCACTTCCGGGTAACGTCCCAGCTTAATCGTCAGGTGTTTCTCCGATTCAAGGGTTAGCCGGTCAAGGGCGTTCTGACCGGTTTGCTCATCCCACTGCTGGTTGTTTTCAGCCAGTTTGCGGAAGATTGAGCAGACCCGTGCATGGGCATACTGAATGTAGTAGACCGGATTATCTGCAGACTCTGAGCGCGCCAGATCGATATCAAAATTCAGATGACTGTCTGATTTACGGGCTGCCAGGAAGTAGCGGGTGGCATCACGGCCTACCTCGTCGATCAGGTCTCGCAGGGTCAGATAACTGCCCGCGCGCTTGGAAATTTTGACCTCTTCACCACCGCGCATCACGGTGGCCATCTGGTGCAGTACATAATCTGGCCAGCCCTTAGGGATCCCTGCATTGAGTGCCTGCAGACCCGCGCGAACACGGGTGATGGTGCTGTGGTGATCAGCGCCCTGTTCGTTAATGACTGTGTCAAAGCCACGCTGCCACTTATTCATATGGTAGGCAACATCAGGTACAAAGTAGGTATAACCGCCATCGGTTTTGCGCATCACCCGATCTTTATCATCACCAAAGTCGGTGGTGCGCAGCCACAGCGCGCCACCATCCTCGTAGGTGTAGCCATTGTTAATCAGGGTTTGTACAGTTTCCTCAACCTTACCTTCGCTATAGAGAGAGGACTCAAGGAAATAGACATCGAAGTCGACGCCGAACGCTTTCAGGTCCAGGTCCTGTTCATGGCGCAGATAGGCTACTGCAAAATGGCGAATCGCTTCCAGATCATCGGCATTCTGAGTGCCGGTAAAACTCTGATCTTCAGAGCTGACCGTATCACCGCGCATAAAGCTTTCCGCCAGCTCAGTAATATAAGCACCGCGGTAGCCATCCTCGGGCCAGCCTGGGTCTTCAGGGGTTAGTCCTTTGCAGCGTGCCTGAACAGAGAGCGCCAGATTGTTGATCTGGGCACCGGCATCGTTGTAATAAAATTCGCGGGTGACTTCCCAGCCGGTTGCTTCCATCAGGCGGCTGAGGCAATCGCCAACTGCCGCGCCACGGCCATGACCGATATGCAGAGGACCCGTTGGATTGGCGGAGACAAACTCAATCTGCACCTTTTTGCCGGCGCCATCATTGTTGCGGCCGTAATCACTTTTCTGCTGCAGGATGGTTTTGATCAGGTTGCCGGTTGAGGCATCGCTGACAAAGAAGTTGATAAAACCGGGGCCGGCGATCTCGGTTTTTTCGACATTATCAGAACCGGGCAGAGCTGCGCAGATCTTTTGAGACAGCTCCCTGGGGTTGCATTTGGCCGCCTTGGCAAGGGTCAGAGCGATGTTGGAAGCAAAGTCTCCATGAGACTTGTCGCGGGTGTTCTCTACCATGATGTTGGGCTGAGTGTCTGCAGGCAAGGTGCCATTTTCAATCAGCGTGGTCAGGGCAGTATTAATCAGATCCGCAATGTGTTGTTTCATGCTCAAAAGATACCGGGTTGAATTCAGGGGCCAGATTCAGCGACGCAGGTTTTTCGCCTTATGAAGAGTAAGGAGAGTATCAAAACTAAGGCGGTTGCGCGTTGTCTGTAAAAAAGACCGCGTATTATCCCTTTTCGACCGCCCTTTGTTAACCCCTGATGGGGTTATTTGTGGCTAAAACATATCCACCGGATCGACATCCACGGACCAGCGGACTTTGCGGGCATCCGGGTCACCTTCTGCTTCTCTGATTATGTTGTGTAGCTGTTGGTGCAGGTTTTTGCGATCGCGGCACTGTAACACCAACTGGGCGCGAAACAGTCCGGCGCGCTTTTCCATTGGCGAAGGCAAAGGGCCCAGCCACTGAACCCCCTGGGGTTGGAGAATGTCCGATTCCAGTCGATTTCTGAGTGTGCCGAGGAAGCGTTCAGCCGCTCCCGGATGGCTGGCTTCAGCCCGGAGCATGGCGCAATGTATTGAGGGTGGCAGGTGGGCTGCGATACGCTGCCCGAGCTCCTGTTCGGCAAACGCCTGGTAGCCTTCGGTGACCAGGCTGGTAATGGTCGGATGGTCTGCATGGTGGGTCTGCATCACTACTTTCCCCGGATGATCGGCTCTGCCTGCTCTCCCCGCAACCTGTAGTATCAGCTGAGCGGTGCGCTCCATCCCCCTGAAATCGGCGCTGAACAGGCCGCTATCGGCATTCAGAATGGCCACCAGGGTTACTTTAGGAAAGTGATGCCCCTTTGCCAGCATCTGGGTGCCGATCAGAATGCAGGGCAGGCCCTGATGTACCCGGTCCATAATCTGCTGCATGGCGTTTTTGCGTTGTGTCGTGTCACGGTCAACCCGGATCACAGGGATACTGGGGAAGAGTTTTTGCAGTGCTTCCTCGGTGCGCTCAGTGCCAGCGCCGACGGGTTTCAGTTCGGTGCTGCCACAGCTGTCGCATTTGATCGGCACGGGACGCTGGCTATCGCAGTGGTGGCAGTGCAGATGGAACGGTTTTCTGTGCAGGGTCATATGCGCATCACAGCGCTTGCAGTCCGCCAGCCAGCCGCAGTCGTGGCACATCAGGGTGGGCGCGAAACCGCGACGGTTAAGGAAGATCAGCACCTGAGTGCCCTGCTGCAGGTGGTGTTTGATCTGCGCAACCAGCGGTGCCGATAACCCATCCTGCAGCGGCTGCTGACGGATATCCAGCAGTTCAAACTCAGGTGCGCGTGCGTTACCGGCGCGCTGATTCAGCTTTAGCCAGTGATAGCGCCCCTGTTGCGCGTTATAAAGGCTCTCTATCGCGGGAGTCGCTGTACCCAGTACAACCGGAATCTGTTCAAAATTAGCGCGCATAACAGCCAGATCCCGGGCGTTATAGCGAAACCCGTCCTGTTGTTTGAACGAGGTGTCGTGCTCTTCGTCGATAAAGATCACCCCGGGATTTTTAAGGGGGGTGAAGATGGCCGAGCGGGTGCCAATAATAATGCGGGCCGTGCCTTCGCGGGCCTGAAGCCAGGTATCGAGTCGCTGTCGATCAGTCAGGTTTGAGTGCAATACCACCACCGGCAGATTAAAGCGAGCTTTGAAGCGGGCTACGGTCTGCGGTGTCAGGCCTATCTCGGGTACCAGAATTAGCGCCTGTTTGCCCTGGCGGATAAAATGTTCTATCGCCTGCAGGTAAACTTCTGTTTTGCCTGAACCTGTCACCCCCTGTAACAGAAAGGATTTAAAGCCTGGGGTCGCGGTGATGGCGTTAACCGCCAGCTGTTGTTCTGTGTTTAGTGTTAGTGGTGCTTCATGAAGTGGCTGATCGTTATGCTGATGATGGTCTGTGTTGTGAATAAAAGACTCGGCCAGGCCTTTGTCGGCCAGTTTTTTCAGTAGTGGGGTTTGCCCGCCTTCAGCCCGTATGGCATCTTCGCTGATGCCGTTGGGATGCTCCAGTAGCAGGAGTAACAGCTCCCGTTGTCGTGCCGCAGTTTTACCCAGTTGGGCGATATCTGCGTCTGGTGTTGATCGCCACAGATGCTGGTGGGCATATTCACAGGGGTCTCCTTTGCGTAGCAGCACCGGCAGAGCCTGGCTCAGGGCATCGCCCAGCGGGTGTTGATAGTAGTTAGCCGCCCAGCGTGCCAGTTTCAGTATCGATTCTGGCATCGGCGGGGTTGTATCGAGCACGGCAATCGCGGGCTTGAGCTTATCCGGGGGAACTTCGCTGTGTTGCGTCACATTGATCAGAATCCCGGTGACTTCCCGCCGTCCGAACGGCACTTTGACCCGCACACCGGGGCTGAGCTGCTCAGGTGAGCATTCTCTTGGTGGCCGATAATCAAATAGTCGGCGCAGAGGGGAAGGGATGGCTAACTGCAGATAAGACATTAAAGGGACGATCCACATCAGGAACAGATGCGACAGTGTATGTCTTTTTGTTTTCGCTGTTAACCTGTGGTTGTTTTAGTCCTGGAAATGCTTGCTGGGGGTGAAAACTGTGCGTATAATGCCCGGCCTTAATCCTATAGGCTTAACTGCCTGCATGCGGTGCCCGGCAAGAGATCGGGTGGCGGCATACAAAACAACTGAGGTTTCAGATGAAAAAAGATATCCATCCAGAATACTCCGAGATCAGCGCAAGCTGTTCTTGTGGCAACGTTGTTAAGACACGTTCAACTGTTTGTAAAGACATCCACATCGATGTTTGCAGCCAGTGCCACCCGTTCTATACCGGCAAGCAGAAAGATGCGACTACCGGTGGTCGTGTTGATCGCTTCAACAAGCGTTTCGGCGGACGTGGTCTTAAGAAGTAAACGATTCCGTATTGTGAAAAAAGGCACCCTTTGGGGTGCCTTTTTTGTTTCTGGTCAATTCAGACTGATTTATATAAAACTTTAGCATAACTGGTTAGATCCTCTGATTTTGCAGAACAATTCTTTTGTAAATTCTGCTTACTCCCTCAAAAGTAGTAGAAAATACACTAAATATCGTGAAAATTTCAGAGATATGGGCTGTTTTTGCGGTTGAGCGCGAAGGATCTTTTCTATATGATTCCAGCTCCGAATTTTTATAACTAATTGGAACCGCGACCATGTCTGAAGATATGAAACAAGCTGCACTCGATTATCACGAGTTTCCTCGCCCGGGTAAGATCAGTGTTGAGCTGACTACTTCTGCTGAGTCTGCCCGCGATCTGGCGCTGGCTTACAGCCCGGGTGTTGCTGAGCCTGTACGTGCTATTGCAGAAAATCCTGATAACGCTTATCGCTATACTGCCAAAGGTAATCTGGTAGCTGTTATCACTAACGGTACTGCGATTCTGGGTCTTGGTGATCTGGGGCCTTTGGCGTCCAAGCCTGTTATGGAAGGTAAGTCGCTGCTGTTTAAGCGGTTCGCCGGAATCGATTCTGTTGATATCGAAGTTGACTCTGAAAGCCCTCAGGCTCTGATCGACACCATTGCCCGTATCGCAGATACCTTTGGTGGTATCAACCTGGAAGATATCAAGGCGCCGGAGTGTTTCGAAGTAGAGCGCGCTCTGATTGAACGTTGCAATATCCCGGTATTCCATGATGATCAGCACGGCACCGCGATCGTAACGGCTGCGGGTATGATCAACGCTCTGGAGATCGCCGGTAAGACACTTGAAGATGCACAGATTGTTTGTCTTGGTGCAGGTGCTGCGGCGCATGCTTGCATGAAGCTGTTGGTGAATATGGGTGCCAAGGTCGAGAATATCTTTATGATTGACCGTACCGGTGTTATCCACTCTGGTCGTGAAAACCTGACCCCGGAGAAAGCGGCATTCGCTTCAGAGACCGATAAGCGCACGCTGGATGATGCAATCGATGGCGCTGATGTGTTTGTTGGTCTGTCTGGTCCCAACCTGCTGAGTGCTGAGCAATTGGCGAAGATGGCGCCAACACCGGTTGTCTTTGCCTGTGCTAACCCTGATCCGGAAATCAAGCCTGAGCTGGCTCACTCTGTTCGTGATGATGTCATCATGGCGACCGGTCGTTCAGATTACCCTAACCAGGTCAATAACGTACTGGGTTTCCCTTTCATCTTCCGTGGCGCACTGGATGTCCGCGCTTCTGCTATCAATGAAGAGATGAAAGCTGCCGCTGTAAGAGCTCTGGCGGATCTGGCTAAAGAACCCGTTCCTCAGGACGTTCTGGATGCATACGAGCTGGGTTCTCTGGAGTTCGGTCCTCAGTATATTATTCCTAAGCCAACTGACTCTCGCCTGCTGGGTGTTGTGTCTCAGGCGGTCGCTCAGGCGGCTATCGATTCAGGTGTGGCCCGTTTGCCTCTGCCTGCTCATTACCCGCTGACAACCGTTGCGGCTTTGCTGAACCGGTAAGTTGATACGGTAATTAAAAAAACCCGGCATGCCGGGTTTTTTTGTGCCTGAAGACTGGTTTTTGGTTCGGATAAAGGAAGAGCTGTTGCCCTGGCTGAGCAGGGCGGCTGCGGCTCTCTTGATTTAGAATATTTCTTCTGTTCGGGTTGTTCCCGTGGCATTTGTGAGTGCTGGATTGTGGGCAATCTCTTTCGGTACGCTGGCCTCGGGGAATATTTCGAAAATGGCATCTTCCTGGCCGGGGTATGCCAACAGGCCTGTTTTGGGGTCGATTCTGATGCTGACCAGCCCCTCAGGCTGAGCGATGGGCTGATCCGGGCTGTTGGCCAGGGCAGTTTCCATGAACTCGATCCAGACTGGCAATGCTGCGGTTCCGCCGAACTCGCTGCGTCCGAGGGTTGATGGCTGGTCAAAGCCGACCCAGGCGGTCGCCACCACATCTTTGTTAAAGCCTGAAAACCATGCATCTTTCTGATCGTTGGTGGTTCCGGTTTTACCCGCCAGGTCTGAGCGTTGCAGTACCCGGGCGCGGCGTCCGGTACCCCGGGCGATAACATCCTGCATAATGCTGTAGATCATGTAAGCGGTCTGCGGCTGCATGATCCGGTTTGCCAGCGGAAGGCTGGTAACCTGTTGTCCGGTTGGCTGGCTGGTGGGAAGCTCTTCCTGGTTGATCGGAGGGGTGCTGTCTGGGGTTGATGTCGGGGTGATGATGGCGTTGCCTGTGGTGGCTGCTTGCTGCTCTATACGTTTTAATACCGCTGGCGGAGCGGAAGGGTTGGCGATGTAGGTGCATTCCGGGCAGACGGTTGCTGGCTGTGCCTGATAGAGAATATTACCTTCTGAATCTTCAACTCTGTCGATAAAGTAGGGACTGACTTTAAAGCCCTGGTTGGCCAGACCGGCATAGCCTGTCACCAGTTCGAGTGGGGTTATGTCTGCACTTCCCAGTGATAGGGAAAGATTGTTCGGCAGCCGGTCTTTATCAAAGCCAAAGCGGCTGAGAAATTCAGTCGCGGTATCGATGCCGATTGAACGCAGGATGCGAATAGATACCAGGTTTCTGGATTTGTAGAGAGCTTCGCGCAAACGGGTCGGGCCGTAGAACTTTTTGCTGTAGTTTTCTGGTCTCCAGTTTGATTCCAGGTTGCTGTCATGGAACACCACGGGAGCATCATTGATAAGAGTCGCAGGTGTGTAGCCCTGCTCCAGCGCTGAGGCATAAATGAAAGGCTTGAAGTTTGAGCCAGGCTGGCGTCTTGCCTGGATAGCCCGGTTGAATTTGTTGTGGTTGAAGTTAAAGCCGCCAACCAGTGCTCTGATGGCGCCATTCTGGGGTGACAGGGCGGTCAGCGCGCCCTCTACCCGTGGGATCTGGGTCAGACGCCAGTTGTTTTCGCTGACCAAACGTACTCTGATCATGTCTCCAGGGGAGAATATATCCGCTGCCTGTTCAGGTTTTCGTCCCCGACTGTTGGGGCCTTTATAGGGCTGCGCCCACTCCATGTTGTCCCAGCTTAGCGTGGCTGGACCATGATCTTTGATGAAGAGTTGTGCCTCTTGCTTATCTGTGCTGAGAACAATTGCCGGTTGCAGAGAACCGTAGGTACGCTGCTGTTCCAGATACGCGGTGATATTTTCTTCAGCGAGCGGGGTTACTGCTGCCGGTTTTTCCGGGCCAAAATATCCGTGTCGCTCAGTGTATGCGATCAGACCATCCTCTACGGACCGGTTTGCTGCCGCCTGCATGGTGCTGTTTAGCGTTGTGTAAACTCTGAAGCCGTTGGTATATAAACTCTCGTCAAAGTATTGATATAGCTCATTGCGAACCATTTCAGCAACATAGGGAGCGTATAGTTCAATCTGGGTGCCATGATATTCTGCACTGATGGGTTCATTTCTGGCGGTTTCATAGTCCTCGTCGTTAATAAAACTGAGGCTGTGCATCCGTTTCAGGATCCAGTTGCGGCGTTCCAGTGCACGGCTGGGATTGGTGATCGGGTTGTATGCAGACGGTGCTTTGGGGAGACCCGCAATCATGGCGACCTGAGCCAGACTGAGTTGATCGATATCTTTGCCGTAGTAGATGTTGGCGGCAGCCTGGATGCCGTAGGAGCGGTGTCCCAGGTAGATTTTGTTGATGTATAACTCAAAAATCTCCTCTTTGGTCAGCTCCTGTTCGATCCGGAGTGAGAGCAGTATCTCATTGAATTTACGAACAAAAGAGCGTTCCCGGGTGAGGAAGTAGTTTTTGGCGACCTGCATGGTGATGGTGCTGCCACCGCTCTGGATATGGCCGGTACTTGCCAGCTGAAAGACAGCGCGGAACAGGCCTTTGATGTCGATACCGATGTGTTCGAAAAAATTCCGGTCTTCGGCAGCCAGCAGGGCGTTGATGTAGTTCTGGGGGATCTGGTTAAAACTGATCGGTGTACGGCGCTTTTCGCCAAATTCAGAGATCAGTTTATCGTCCTCAGAGTAGATTCTGAGGGGGGTTTGCAGCTGAACGTCTCGCAGGGTTTCGACATCGGGAAGTTTGGGCGCATAGTAAAAATACGCCGCGGCCAATGCCAGGCAGCCAACAAAGCAGCCCAGTATGGTGAGTTTTAGGCCGATCTTGAGTAACGATGTCAATATTTTCATGTTAAGTTATTTAAAGTTAAGTTTTTTGTTGCCGAGTTATTATATCTGTAAGAAAGTGTCAGCCACTAGTGAAACAGTGGTTTAATTTTTGATGAAACCGCGCTAGAGTCAATAACGCTCGGTTTATGCGGGATTTTTTAAGGATAATTTACTGTGCTTAGCTTTCTTAGCAAACAGGAAAAAGGATGGGTCGGCATAGATATCGGCTCCTCTTCAATTAAAATGGTGGCACTTTCAAAGCGCGGGAAGGGACTTCGTCTTGACTCATACGCGATTGTGCCTTTGCCTTCATCTGCCGTTATAGAGAGCAGTATTCAGGATATCGGTCAGGTATCTGAAGCTGTTGAGAAGGGGTTGAAAATATGTGGCGGCGGGCTGACTACCTGTGTTGCTGCAGTGCCCTCCTCTGCTGTAATCGCTAAAACCATCCAACTGAGTAACGCATTCACCGAGTTTGAGCTTGAAGAACAGGTTAAGCTTGAAGCGGATCGCTTTATTCCCTATCCCCTGAATGAGATCGCCCTCGATTTTGAGGTGCTTGGTCCATCGGAAAGCAGTCCGGAACTCAATGATATTCTGCTGGTTGCCTGTCGTCGAGATGATGTGGAAATGCGTGAAGACGCGATTAACAGCAGCGGGTTGAAGTGTGAAGTTGTTGATGTCGACCGTTTTGCCACTGAGCGGGTTGTGGGGTTGCTGGATAATGCAGCGGAAACAACCGATCAGCTTATCGGGCTGGTCGATATCGGTGCATCTACTCTTACGCTCAATGTATTCAGAAACGGCAAGATCGTTTATGACCGTGAACAGGCGTTTGGTGGTAACGATCTGAGCAATATTATTCATCAACAGTCGGGACTGGAAGCGGGAGAGGTCGAACATCTCCTGCGTAGCGGCGAACTGTCTGATGAACTGAAACAGAGTGTGGTGCTGCCCTTCCGAAGCACTGTTTCGCAGCAGGTTTCACGTTCGCTGCAGTTTTTCTACTCCTCTGGTCCGCACAATGAGCTGAGTAAACTCTATATTCTTGGGGGGACCGCCGCGATTGATGGCTTGGCTGAACAGATGCAGGCCGAGGTGGGTGTGGCTGTTGAGGTTGCTAATCCATTCGTGGGTATGGATCTGGACTCGAAAATCAATGCAGGCCGGCTGAGTCAGGATGCTCCAACCCTGGTAAAAGCCTGTGGTCTGGCGTTACGAAGCTTTGAAGGGTAGCGACTATGGCAAAGATAAATTTAAGGGCCTGGCGCGAAGAACAGTCTGCTGAGAGGCAAAAACAGTTCATTGTGAATCTGGTGGCCGCTGCATTTCTTGCTGCCGTGGTGGTATTTCTGATCGGTTTTTATATCGATATGCAAACAGACCGGCAAAAAACGCGGAACAACTTTTTGCGCAGCGAGATTGCACAGCTGGACAAGCAGCTGGCTGACATTAAAGAGTTAAAGCAGCAACGTGCCCGTCTCATTGCCCGTCTGAATGCGATTCAGGAGCTTCAGGGGACCCGTCCCCTGATCGTCAGAAGTTTTGATGAGATGGTTCGGGTGCTGCCTGATGGTGTCTATTATCAGTCCCTGAGCCGTAAAGGCGATACCATTAATCTGGCTGGGCGGGCTGAGAAAAGTGACGATGTTTCGAGTCTGATGCGGCATATTTATGCCAGTATCTGGTTTGGTGAGCCGAACCTGTCTACCGTGGCGAATGATGGCAATATGAAGAAATTCAACCTGACTGTTCCGGTATTGAAACCCTCGCTGGAAGAGGTGAACTGATATGGCAATGGATGCATTGAAAAACAGTTTTAAAGGGTTTGACGCCGATAACCTTGACTTCAATATGGCGGGTAACTGGCCAATAGGGGTGAAAGTGATCACCTACCTGCTGGTTTTTTCGCTGGTCGTTGGCGCTGGTGTCTATTTATACATTACTGATAAAGAGAAAAATCTGGCCCGTGAGGTTAGTCAGGAGAGCGGTCTTAAGCAGCAGATCTCGGTTAAGACAACTCAGGTGGCCAGTCTGGATCAGCTCCGCGAACAGATGAAAGATGTTCAGGGGCGTTTTTCCGAACTGCTGAAACAGCTGCCGACCGAGAAAGAGGTGCCCGGTCTGCTGGAGGATATCACCGAAATTGGTCGTTCAAGCGGTCTGAATATTCAGTCGATCACACTGGGCGGGGAGATAAGAAATGAGATATTTATTGAGCTTCCGATCAATATAAAGGTGAGTGGTACCTATCACCAGATGGGCCAGTTTGTCAGCGGCGTTGCCGCAATCCCCCGGATTGTGACCCTGCATGACTACAGTATAACTCCTGCTGGAGGTCAGCTGGATATGACAATTAGTGCAAAGACTTATCGCTATGATGATACCAAGTAAACTTTTGCGTTTCCTGATTCTTACTCCCTTTTTTCTCGGCGGTTGTGTCTGGATTGAGGATGTCAGTGATCTGCGCAGTTTTGTTGCGCAGGAGAAGCAGAAAAAGATTATAAAGGTGGAGCCGCTGCCGGAATTTAAGCCCTATCATAGCTTTGTCTATGAGGGGGCCAGCATGCGCAGCCCTTTCAAACCGCTGGTGTCTATCGCTGCATTGGATACCGGGGATGAGGTTGCGACGCCAGGCGATAATGGCATAAAACCTGATGTGGATCGGGAAAAAAGCTATCTCGAAACCTTTTCGCTGGATAATCTTTCCATGGTTGGCACCATTAATATGAGTGCAGATGGCTCACGCTGGGCGCTGATTAAGGATAAGAAGGGCGAAGTGCACCGGGTTTCTGTCGGTGATTATATGGGGCTGGATTACGGCAAAGTGGTTGCTGTTAACAGTGATAATGTTGAGCTTATTGAGATTGTTACAAACGGCCGGGGTGGTTGGATGCGACGGCCCCGTAGCGTGGTGATGGATTGATGACGATGATGGTGAATACTGTGAATAAGAATATTCAGGCGGGTAAACTGACGTACTCCGCACTCGCTAAGATGGCGGGAATAGTCATCGGGCTGTGGATGCTGGCTTTCAATGCGATCGCTGCAGATGCAAAGCTTATGGCGTCCTCCTTTGTTGCGCTTCCCGATAATAAGCTTGAGGTTCGCTTCGATTTTGATGTGCCCCCCTCGCTGCCTAAATCCTATATGACTAACAGCCCGGCGCGTCTGGTCCTCGATATGTGGGGCGTTGAAAATACACAGGATACCCGGTTGCTGACCGTTGAGGCTGGCAATGTGGATAAGATCAACTTCGCTCAGGTTGACGGCCGGCTGAGGGTTGTTCTCGATCTGTTTGAAGCATCTGCCTTTGAAACCCGCGCCGATGGTAATAGCCTGTTCCTGACGGTAGGTGACCGCGGAATGGCAAAACAGGAGGTGGCCAAAGTCAGTAAGAGTGTCACTGCAGATTCTACCGCTAAGCCTGTTGTATCAGATAAGACCCGGGTTAAAGGTGTCGATTTTGAGCGGACTCCGGAAGGAGCCGGACGGGTGGTTGTTTCTCTGTCAGATGATCGGGCTGGAGTGGATGTTATCGAAGAGGGCAATAACATTGTTGTCAATCTGTTGGGGGTTGACCTTTCTGCCAGTATGCAGAACCGTATCGATGTTCAGGATTTTGCCACGCCGGTGATGTTTATCGACTCGATGGCCAGTGGTGAGAATGTGTCGATTCTGATTAAGCCGTCTCCCGAACCTTATGACTATATGGTTTATCAGACTAATAACCAGTTGGTTGTGGATCTGAAGCCTATCACTCAGGCTGAGCTGAATAAAAAAGAGGAGGAACGCTTTCCTTACCAGGGAGAGCGGATCGATCTGGACTTCCAGAATGTCGAGGTGCGCTCCGTACTGCAGATTCTTGCCGAAGTCGCGGAGATGAACCTGGTTGTCAGTGATAACGTGGGTGGTAATATCACGCTACGCTTGAAAAATGTTCCCTGGGATCAGGCGCTGGATCTGATTCTTAATACCAACAAGCTGGATAAGCGTGAGATGGGTAATGTGCTGCTGATCGGTACAGCAGAAGAGATCGCCGAGCGTGAACGGGTGGAGCTGGAGAGCAGTAAGCAGGTCGAGGAACTGGCCCCGCTGCGCACCGAGTTTATCCAGGTGGATTTCAGGAAGGCCTCCGATATGGTGTCCCGTCTGAATGAGGCGAAGCTGATCTCTGAGCGGGGTTTCCTGCTCGCGGATGATGAAACCAATGTGCTGATGGTGCGTGAAACAGAAAAACGGATTGAAGAGATCCGCTCAACCCTGCGCCGTTTTGATACCGAGGTTGCACAGGTGTTGATTGAAGCGCGTCTGGTAACCGCTAACACCACTGTGTCGAAAGATCTCGGTATTAAGTGGGGGCTGGGGTATGGTGATGCTGATTCGTCAGGCAATGCGATCTCTATCGGTAGTTCAATATCAGGTGTCTCCTCTCCCGGTGCGGTGCCCAGTGGTCTGATGGTGGATCTTGGTGCCAATGTTACCTCGCCCGCTTCCGTTGCTATCGGGCTTGCTTCTAACAGTGCACTGTTACAGCTGGAGTTATCCGCCCTGGAATCTGATGGTCGGATTGAGGTGATCTCCCAGCCCAAGGTTGTCACCACCAATGGTAAAGCTGCACTCATTGAATCTGGTAGAGAGATTCCTTACCAGACTGTTCAGGACGGCGATGTCCAGGTTGAGTTTAAGGATGTGGTGCTCTCACTGGAGGTAACGCCGCGGATCAACCCGGGCGACCGGATCGCTATGGATCTGGTCATTAAGAAAGACTCCGTGGGTGAGACCCTGTCGAACGGAGATATCAGTATTATCAAAAACCTGTTAGAAACCTCGGTTGTGGTGCCTGATGGGCAGACAATTGTGCTCGGTGGTGTGTTTGAAAATGAAACACAGAATACCGTTAATAAAACCCCGCTGCTGGGTGATCTGCCAGTGCTTGGTGCATTGTTCCGGAATAAATCGGAGTCTAATATCAAGTCTGAACTGCTGATCTTTATCACGCCTAAGCTGGTACGCGAGTCTCTGTCAAAGCAGTAAGGTTGTTGTATTGAACATATTTTTAATTGGCCCTATGGGTGCTGGAAAGAGCACCATAGGGCGTCTTCTTTCTCATGAGCTGAAACTGAGGTTTGTTGATTCAGATAAAGTTATTGAAGAGCGGGCCGGAGCCGATATTCCCTGGATTTTTGATGTCGAAGGTGAAACGGGGTTCCGCGACCGGGAAGCGCATATTATCGATCAACTGAGTGAGGAGGATAATCAGGTGCTGGCAACGGGTGGTGGTGCCGTGCTGAGGGCCGAGAATCGTTCAAACTTGCAGGGACGGGGAACTGTTGTCTACCTGCAGGCATCGGTGGCACAGCAGCTGGAGCGTACCGCGCGGGATAAAAACCGGCCTTTGCTGCAAACCCCCGATCCTGAGGCGGTGCTGAATACGCTGATGGAGCAGCGTCACCCTCTCTATCTGCAAGTGGCCGACATTGTTATTGATACCGAACGCCGTAACCCTAAAGCGGTGGTTACTGATATAATGACGGAGCTTCGCGCACAGCAAATAGTTAAATAGAGATAAGCCCGCCATGCAAACCCTGAATGTCGATCTTGGTGATCGTTCCTATCCTATCTTTATCGGAACCGACCTGTTTCACCCGGACAACCTGACCCCATATATCAAGGGAAATCAGGTGTTAATCGTTAGTAATGAAACGGTCGCTCCTCTTTATCTGGAACCATTGAAAGCTGTTTTGCCCGCGGTGCAGATCGATGATGTGATTCTGCCGGATGGGGAGAAGTTTAAAACGCTGGCGCAGCTGAATGCGGTGTTTGATCGTCTGCTGGAATGTCGCCATAACCGTACCACTACGCTGATCGCCTTAGGCGGCGGGGTTATTGGGGATATGACCGGTTTTGCCGCAGCATGTTACCAGCGGGGGGTTAACTTCATCCAGATTCCCACTACTCTGCTTTCCCAGGTTGACTCTTCAGTGGGAGGGAAAACCGGAGTGAACCACCCCTTAGGAAAAAATATGATTGGCGCGTTTCATCAGCCGCAGGTGGTTCTGGCCAGCGTTGATGTACTGCAAACGCTTCCCGATCGTGAGCTGTCGGCCGGACTGGCCGAAGTGATCAAGTATGGCCTGGTTTATGATGAGGGTTTTCTTGGCTGGCTTGAAACCAATATGTCAGGCCTGATCGGGCGAGATGCATCGCTGCTGAGTTATGCAATCTATCGCTCCTGTGAGTTGAAGGCGGAGGTTGTCGCTCAGGATGAGAAAGAGTCCGGTGTCCGGGCGTTACTCAATCTTGGACATACCTTTGGGCATGCAATTGAGTCATGTCAGGGTTATGGTAACTGGCTTCATGGTGAAGCGGTGGCAGTTGGAACGGTGATGGCTGCAGACCTGTCTCAGCGACTGGGATGGATCAGTAGCGATGATTATCAGCGGGTTGTACAGATCATGCAGGCGGCAAATCTTCCGGTGACCGCACCGCGGGGAATGACGCCTGAAGAGTTTATGACGTTGATGTCTGTTGATAAAAAGGTTGTCGACGGGCAACTGCGTTTGATTTTGTTAAAAGCGCTGGGGAAGGCAGTGGTGACTGATCAGTTTGATCCGGCAGCATTGCAGCAAACCTTAACCCGCTTCGCAGCATAAAGGGGCTTACCGATGGCTGATCTTAAAGGGAATGGTGTTGACGCGCTGGCAGATGCATTTGCCAGTGCAGAGCAGCGTAAGAGTTTCTTTTTTGAGCCATCTTCCCGATTACAGCTGTTGGAAAAGCTTGAGCACCTGAGTCGCTTCAGTGATTTTCTGCTGCTGGTCACCGGACCGGAGGGCGCCGGAAAAACAACCCTGATTCGACAACTGCAGGGGGCGGAGAGTGATCGAACGCTACGGCTTTGTTCCCTGGATGGCAGCAAAACCCCAGGGTTGAATGGCGTGCTGGTCGCCCTGAGCGAACAGCTGAGCCCTGAGCTGGATACCCAGGCTGATAACCAGCAGATGCTGAATGCCATTTACCGCTTTGCTCAGGTGATGGCGGTTGAGCATATTCAATGGGTTATTATTATAGATAATGCTGATCAGCTGGAAAATCAGGTTGTTCAGCTGTTGCTTCAGATGCTCAGTGAGGCGCAGGGGTTACCGGTTAAACCGCATCTGTTAATGGCCGCCGGGGATAGTTTTCATGGACGCCTGCAGGGGTTTGATGAGTATGAACTACTCGAGTCTCAGGTGCATCAGCTGATACTGGAGCCGTTTACTGCAACAGAAGCCAAAAGTTATCTGCTGCAACGGTATAGTGCAGCGGCATCCCTGACTGAAAAACAGCTTGAGGCTGTTTACGAGGCTTCCGGTGGCTACCCGGGCTCGCTCAATCAGCAGGCGGAGCTTCTGTTTCGTTCAGGTTCAGTGAAGAAGACTGCCAAATCAGCAGGGTTCTCCCGCGTGCATCTTGTTAGTGTTGCAGCCGTTTTACTGCTCGTACTTCTGGGTGGGTTGTGGCAGTACTGGCCAGAAAGTGACGCCGGAACAACCCGTACGCAGGTACAGATTCAGGTGCCGATAGAGGCGGGGCCGGTGATCGCTGCAAATGAAAGTCCGGTCGCTGAGGTTAAGGTCAATCAGACTGATACTGATAATAACCAGTCATCTGCGTCGGATTCATTACCCCTTTTAGCGCAAAGTAACTCACGGGAGGAGATATCATCCGTCCTGCAAACCGCTGATCGGGATACCGTCGAAACAGCAGAAACCAGTGCGCCGTCCGGGGAGCCTGTTGCTGCTGACCGGATGTCAGAGAGCGTTAATACCGGGCAGCCCCTGGCTAAAACGCCTGATACCCGTGTCTCTGAAGCTAAGCCTGCCGATAAGCCGGTTGTCGCTGTCGCGGACAAGCCGGTGGTCGCCCCTATTGCACCTGCAGCAAAAAAGGTTAAAGTAATAGAGCCTGAACCTGTGGTTAAGAAAGCGCCGGTTAAGGCAGCAGTGGCTGGCAACAATCAGTTGACTGAAGCGGAGCAAACCCTGATGGGCTGGCCTGCCAGTGGTTATACGTTGCAAATGCTGGGCGCTGGTATGCGCAAAAGCGCTGAAGCATTTATCCGTGAACAGGCAGAGCCTCAGAAATTTTATATGTTTCAGACCCGCTATAAGGGTAACCCCTGGTTTGTGGTAGTCTATGGGCAATATAAAGATCGGGATGCCGCCCATGCTGCCAGTGCATCACTACCTTCAGCGCTTGCCAGGCTGAAGCCCTGGGCGAGGACAATTCAGGGGATTCAGGCGGATCTGGCAGCCAGAAAATAGTATTTTTTTGTATCGTCTGCGCAAACAAAAAAATTTTCTGTATTGCTTATAATTTGTCCTTCATACCCTCGCTGTGTAAAATACCTGTCCCTTTTTCTCTGCATACACAACTGTGGCTGGAATTTGGTGGATGTAATATATTGATAATTAAGAACTTTTTGGTGGGATTCGTTTATGAGCATAGGTCTGTATCGCCCTGGTGAGTTCAAAGACAACTGTGGTTTTGGCCTGATGGCCCATATGCAAGGTGAACCAAGCCACAATGTATTGTTGAAGGCGATTGAAGCACTTGCATGTATGACCCACCGTGGTGGGATCGCAGCTGATGGCAAAACCGGTGACGGCTGCGGATTACTGATGCAGAAGCCGGATGCATTTCTGCGTGCGGCGGCAAAAAGCGATCTGGGTGTCGAGCTGGGTGACCGTTATGCCGTGGGTATGGTGTTTCTGTCAAAAGAGCCGGCCCTGGCAGCGACTGCGCGTGAGGTGTTGAATAATGAACTGGTGGCGCAAGGACTGAATGTCGCAGGTTGGCGGGTTGTGCCGACAGATCCGGGTTGTCTTGGACCGATAGCAAAGGATACTCTGCCGCAGATTGAGCAGGTGTTTGTGACAACCGATAAAGCGGATCGTGAATTTGCGGTTAGTCTCTATACAGCCCGTCGCAAGGCCGAGATTGCCCTGAGTGCAGATGAGGATTTTTATATCTGCAGTCTGTCGGACAAAGTTATCTCCTATAAGGGGCTGACAATGCCGGTGGATCTGCCGGTGTTCTATCAGGATCTGAGCGATGAACGTCTGGAAACCGCTATCTGTACCTATCATCAACGGTTTTCTACCAATACAGCGCCACGCTGGCCGCTGGCTCAGCCGTTCCGGCTGCTGGCGCACAATGGTGAGATCAATACTATTGAGGGCAACCGTAACTGGTCCCGCGCCCGTTCCAGCAAGTTTGCCACCGAACTGCTGCCGAATGTCGATGAGCTTCAGCCGATTGTGAATACCACTGGTTCGGACTCGTCCAGCATGGATAATATGCTTGAATTCCTGCTGGTCGGGGGGATGAACCTATATCGTGCGGCACGGATGATCGTGCCTCCTGCCTGGCAGAATGTCGATACCATGGATGCTGAACTGCGGGCCTTCTATGACTATAACTCGATGCATATGGAGCCCTGGGATGGCCCCGCCGGGATGGTGATGACCGATGGCCGTTTCGCCGTCTGTATGCTGGATCGGAACGGTCTGCGTCCATCCCGCTGGGTGATGACCAAAGATGGTCTGATCTGTACCGCATCTGAGATCGGTGTATTCGATTACAAGCCCGAGGATGTCGTATCTCAGGGCCGTGTCGGTCCGGGGCAGATTCTGTCAATCGATACCCAGACCGGTGAAGTACTGCACACCGCCGATGTTGATGACCGTCTGAAAAAAGCGCAACCCTATAAAAAGTGGATGCGTGAGAATGCCCTGCCCCTCGAGCAGACAATGAACCTCACTGAGGAGTCTCAGTCTTTCTGCGAGATGACCCCGGAAGAGGTCAAAACGCATATGAAGATGTTCCAGGTCACCTATGAAGAGCGTGATCAGGTATTGCGTCCGCTGGGTGAAACTGCCATGGAAGCCGTTGGCTCCATGGGTGACGATAAGCCGATGGCGGTGTTGTCATCAAAAGTGCGTTCGGTTTTTGATTATTTCCGTCAGCAGTTCGCTCAGGTCACCAATCCGCCAATCGACCCGTTACGTGAAGCGATTGTGATGTCGCTGGAAACCTGTATTGGTGCCGAACGTAACGTCTTTGAAGAGACCCCTGAGCATGCCCGCCGGGTTATTCTTACCTCACCGGTGCTATCGGCCAGTAAATTTCTGCGGCTGAAAAACAATACCGTTGAAGGTTTTGGGGTTGCCCAGATCGATCTGAACTATGATCCTGCGGTTATGGATCTGAAAGCAGCGATTGAATCGGTTGCTGATCAGGCCGAACAGCTGGTTCGTTCCGGCAAAGTTCTGATTATTCTGTCTGATTTCTCGATTGCACCAGGGCGGCTGCCGATTCATGCGGCGATGGCGACCGGTGCAGTGCACCACCGCCTGATCAATACCCGCCTGCGTGCCGATGCCAATATCATTGTCGAATCCGGTACGGTGCGCGATCCTCACCAGTTTGCCGTGCTGTTTGGTTTTGGTGCTACCGCAGTCTATCCATACCTGGCCTACCGGGTGCTGACCGATCTGTGTGCCACCGGCGAAATGCAGATGAACTGGCTCGACAGTCACGAGAACTATCGTAAGGGTATTAAGAAAGGTCTGATGAAGATCCTGTCGAAGATGGGTATCTCTACGATCGCCTCCTATCGTGGTGCACAACTGTTTGAAGCAGTGGGTATCAGCTCTGATGTGGTTGACCTCTGTTTCCCCGGTGTGGCCAGCCGCATTGAAGGCGCTGACTTCAGTGATTTCCAGAAAGATCAGGAGTCCCTGTCTGAAGAAGCCTGGGTGGCCCGTAAGAAGATTCAGCAGGGTGGCTTGTTAAAGTATATCCATGGTGGTGAATACCATGCCTACAACCCTGATGTAATACGCACAATTCACGCTGCTGTTCGTAGTGGTGATCAGGCTGACTATCAGGCGTATGCTGATCTGGTGAATAAGCGCGGCGTGGCAACGCTGCGTGACCTGATGGGGCTGAGAAAAGATATTAAAGCGATCCCGCTGAGCGAAGTCGAGCCGGCAGAGAATCTGTTCCCCCGTTTTGACTCCGCTGCCATGTCGCTGGGAGCTCTGTCTCCTGAAGCGCACGAATGTCTGGCGATGGCGATGAATGAACTCGGCGGTCGCTCAAACTCCGGTGAGGGCGGTGAAGACCCGGCCCGCCACGGCACTAACAAGCGTTCCAAGATCAAGCAGGTGGCTTCAGGTCGTTTCGGGGTAACCCCTGAATACCTGATTAATGCCGATGTTATGCAGATCAAGGTCGCTCAGGGTGCTAAGCCGGGCGAGGGTGGTCAGTTGCCCGGGGGTAAGGTGAACAGCCTGATCGCCCGTTTGCGTTACTCCGTACCCGGTGTAACCCTGATCTCACCTCCGCCGCACCATGATATCTATTCGATTGAGGATCTGGCACAGCTGATTTTCGATCTTAAGCAGGTTAACCCTGAAGGTCTGGTGTCGGTGAAACTGGTATCCCGGCCGGGGGTTGGCACGATCGCCTGTGGTGTGGCCAAGGCCTATGCCGACCTGATTACCATCTCCGGTTACGATGGCGGTACCGCTGCAAGTCCGCTGACGTCGGTGCATTATGCCGGCTCCCCCTGGGAGCTGGGTCTGGCTGATGCGCATCAGTCACTGCGGGGCAACCATCTGCGGGGCAAGATTCGTCTGCAGACTGATGGTGGTCTGAAAACCGGTCTGGATGTGGTTAAAGCAGCCATTCTGGGCGCAGAAAGCTTTGGCTTCGGTACTATGCCGATGGTAGCGGTAGGCTGTAAATACCTGCGAATCTGCCATCTGAATAACTGTGCCACCGGTGTGGCGACTCAGAACGATGAACTGCGGGATAAGTATTACCGCGGCACCGTTGAGATGGTTAAAAATTACTTCCGCTTTGTTGCAGAAGAGACCCGTCAGTGGATGGCCACTGTCGGCGTGCGTTCGCTGGAAGAGTTGGTGGGTCGGGTTGACCTGTTGGAGCTGCTGGACGGTAGTACTGCCAAGCATGGCAAGCTGGATCTGTCGCCGCTGGTGTCTGATGCGGGTATTCCGGCAGAGTATCCACAGACCTGTCAGGTCGCACATAACGACCCTTATGATACCGGTGCGTTGAATAGCCGGATGCTGGAACTGGCTAAACAGGCGATTGCCGAGAAAGCGGGTGGTGTGTTTGATCTGCCAATCACCAATTGTGACCGTTCGGTGGGTGCCCGTACTTCCGGGGCTATCGCCAGGGTCCATGGCAATCTGGGGATGTCGGATGCCCCGCTTCGCTTTAACTTTAGCGGCCATGCCGGACAGAGCTTTGGTGTCTGGAACGCTGGTGGTCAGGAGCTTTACCTGAAAGGTGATGCCAACGATTACGTTGGTAAGGGTATGGCCGGCGGTAAGATCGTTATCAGCCAGCCGGATGTGGTCACCTATGCCAGCAATGAAACCGCTATTATCGGTAATACCTGTCTCTATGGGGCTACCGGAGGCAAGCTGTATGCTGCCGGTTGTGCTGGTGAGCGTTTTGCGGTGCGAAACTCAGGCTGCCATGCCGTTATCGAAGGTGCCGGTGATCACTGTTGTGAATATATGACCGGTGGTCTGATTACCGTATTGGGTCAGACGGGCTACAACTTCGGTGCAGGTATGACCGGCGGCTTCGCTTACGTGCTGGATATGGATAACACCTTTGTTGATAAGTACAACCATGAGCTGGTGGATATCCATCGGGTGGCTCCGCAGCATATGGAAGAGTACAAAAATCACCTGCGCTCTGTAATTATCGGTTTTGTGAAAGAGACCGGTAGTGACTGGGGTCAGCAGATTGTTGAAAACTTCGATGACTATATTGGTCGTTTCTGGCTGGTTAAGCCGAAAGCTGCCAGTCTGGGGGCGCTGCTGACCGATATGCGCTCCCGTCCGGAGTAATGGGTTCATCGAACAGGTGTTTAGTTATAGCTGTGTCTGCCTGCGGGCAGGCACCATTAGGCGGGGTGGAGAATGTCTGAACGTCTGAAGAATGATTTTCAGTTTCTGGAAGTAGAGCGTCAGGGACCAAATAAGATAGCAGCAGATATCCGTAAGAAGGAGTTTGCTGAGATCTATGAGCCGTTTAAGTCGGAAGATGCGTCCGAACAGGCGCACCGTTGTCTTGAATGTGGTAATCCATACTGTGAATGGAAGTGTCCGGTACACAACTATATTCCTAACTGGCTTAAGCTGGTGTCTGAAGGCAACATTATTGAAGCGGCAGAGCTGAGCCATCAGACTAACTCGTTGCCTGAAGTCTGTGGCCGTGTCTGTCCTCAGGATCGTCTGTGTGAAGGCGCCTGTACACTGAATGACGAATTTGGGGCTGTCACCATCGGTTCTGTTGAGAAACATATTACCGATACCGCTTTTGCCATGGGCTGGCGGCCGGATATGAGCAAAGTGCCGGTGACGGACAAAAAAGTAGCGGTGATCGGTGCCGGTCCTGCGGGCCTGGCAGCAGCAGATATTCTGGTGCGTAACGGTGTTAAGCCGGTAGTCTTTGACCGTCACCCGGAGATTGGTGGCTTGCTGACCTTCGGTATTCCTGAGTTCAAGCTGGATAAAGACGTAATGGTCCGTCGTCGTGAAATATTCACGGAGATGGGTGTTGAGTTCCGTCTGAATACCAATGTCGGTAAAGATATTCAGATGCAGGAACTGCTGGATCAGTATGATGCTGTTTTCCTGGGGATGGGAACCTATACCTATATGAAAGGCGGTTTCCCCGGTGAAGAGCTGGATGGCGTCTACGATGCGCTGCCGTTCCTGATTTCCAACGTCAATCGTTGTCTGGGCTTTGAAAAAGATGTTGCCGACTATATCGGTGTTGAGGGCAAAAACGTTGTAGTGCTGGGTGGTGGTGACACTGCGATGGACTGCAACCGTACCTCAATCCGTCAGGGAGCAAACAGCGTAACCTGCGCATATCGCCGGGATGAGGCCAATATGCCGGGATCAAAACGTGAAGTTGAGAATGCCCGTGAAGAGGGCGTGCAGTTCATGTTCAACCGTCAGCCAGTTGAGGTTGTTGGTGATGCCGGTAAGGTGACCGGAGTTAAAGTGGTGACTACACGGATGGGTGAACCTGACGAGAATGGTCGTCGCCGTCCTGAAGTGGTTGCCGGCAGCGAAGAGGTGTTGCCTGCGGATGCAGTGTTGGTGGCGTTTGGTTTCCGTCCAAGCCCATCACCCTGGTTTACTGAGTTTGGTATCGAGCTGGAACAGGATGGCCGGATAAAAACCTCGGGCGATAAAGCCTTTGCCTTCCAGACCAGCAACGAGAAAGTGTTTGCCGGTGGTGATATGGTAAGAGGGTCTGATCTGGTGGTGACTGCCATTGATGAGGGCCGTAAGGCCGCCGAAGGCATTCTGGATTACCTCAAAGTGTAAACATCAGCATCTCTTGAAAAGGTCGCCTCAGGCGGCCTTTTTTGTTTATGTCATTCAGATCAGCGAAGATGCAGCAGTTGTTCGCTCCCGCCGCTAAAAACCTGTAAAATGCCCCCAGTTTTGAATCTGAGTCGAGAATATGTAATGGCTGAACTGAAGAATGATCGTTTTCTGCGTGCGCTGATGCGTGAGCCTGTCGATGTAACACCGGTATGGATGATGCGTCAGGCGGGCCGTTATCTGCCTGAATACCGCGCTACCCGAGCCCAGGCAGGCGATTTCATGAGCCTGTGTAAGAATAAAGAGCTGGCTTGTGAGGTGACTATTCAGCCATTGGAGCGCTACGATCTGGATGCCGCGATTCTGTTTTCCGATATTCTGACCATTCCTGATGCGATGGGGTTGGGGTTGTATTTTGAAGCGGGTGAGGGGCCTAAGTTCAAAAAGATTATCCGTACTGAAGCTGATGTTGATGCCCTGTCGGTGCCTGAGTCTGCCAGTGATCTTGATTATGTGATGGATGCGGTAAAAACTATCCGTGCAGAACTGAATGGCCGGGTGCCACTGATTGGTTTCTCCGGCAGCCCCTGGACGCTGGCAACCTATATGGTTGAGGGTGGTTCCAGTAAAGATTTCCGCCATATCAAGCAGATGATGTATGCCACCCCTGAGGTGTTGCATCAGCTACTGGACAAGCTGGCGCAGTCGGTGACCGATTATCTGAATCAACAGATCCGTAGTGGTGCCCAGGCGGTGCAGATCTTCGATACCTGGGGTGGCGCACTAAGCGGCCCGATGTATCAGGAGTTTTCGCTGAAATATATGCAGCAGATTGCTAACGGCCTGATTCGTGAGAATGAAGGGCGTAAAGTGCCGCTGATTATGTTTACCAAGAACGGCGGTCAGTGGCTGGAAGCGATGGCTGAGTCCGGGGCTGATGCGCTGGGGCTGGACTGGACCACCAATATTGACGATGCCCGTGCCCGGGTTGGCGATAAAGTTGCCCTGCAGGGTAATATGGACCCTTCTGTGCTCTATGGGACACCGGAACGTATCCGTGCTGAGGTAGCTGATATTCTGGCCCGCTATGGCAGCGGTCCGGGACATGTATTCAATCTGGGGCATGGTATTCACCAGTTCGTCGACCCGGCGCAGCCGAAATTCTTTGTTGATGCGGTACATGAGCTCAGCGCCCAGTACCACGTTTAATCAACAGTTTATAAAGAGGGCATGACGCCCTCTTTTGCTATGTAACAGAAAAAATGAAACGACTGACGCAACTATTAGAAAGTAATCGCCAATGGGCCGATCAGATCAGCCGGGATGATCCGCTGTTTTTTGAAACGCTGGCGCATCAACAGGCTCCGGAATACCTCTGGATTGGCTGTTCCGACAGCCGGGTGCCTGCCAACGAGATTGTTGGCATGTTGCCAGGTGAGCTGTTTGTTCACCGCAATGTATCAAACCTGGTAATCCATACCGACATGAACTGTCTGTCGGTGATCCAGTATGCGGTTCAGGTGCTGGAGGTTAAGCACATTATGGTGGTGGGGCATTACGGCTGTGGTGGTGTTAAAGCTGCGCTGGAGAGCACCCCGCATGGGCTGATCGATAACTGGTTACGACAGATCCGTAAAGTGAACCAGAAGCATCGCGAATTGCTGTCAGCCTGGGATCACTCCCATCAGCAGCTCGACCGTCTGTGCGAGCTGAATGTCATCGAACAGGCCTTTAATGTCTGTGAAACCACTATCGTGCAGGACGCCTGGAGCCGGGGGCAGGACCTGACCGTGCATGGCTGGATCTATGGTCTGAACGACGGTCTGGTGAATGATCTTGAGTTTAACGCTTCAGGTGCCGATGAAGTGGAAGAACAATATGGTCTGGCGATCAGTAAGATCGAAACTCTGCGGCAGTTGGCGAAAGCTTCAGAGAAAGGGCATAACGCCCGCACGCTGTGGGATCGGGTGCGTAAGGTTTTCAAATAAGTTTGTGGATCTGCTGCTGAGCAGCCGCTGAAACTAAAAAGCCTCGCAACTGCGAGGCTTTTTTTATGGTTGGTCCGGTCGCTCAGCTTATTTTGCTGCCTGTAGCGCCTGCTCCAGATCGGCCAGCAGATCATCGATATGCTCAATGCCGACTGACAGACGCACCATATCGTCGGTTACACCGGCAGACTTCAGCTCTTCATCATTCAACTGACGGTGGGTGGTTTCTGCTGGAATCGACGCCAGAGACTTACAGTCGCCGATATTCACTAAGCGGGTGAAGATGTTCAGTGCATCATAGAATTTACGGGTGCCTTCGCGTCCACCTTTGATGCCGAAGCTGAGGATGCCGGAAGCCTGGCCTTTCATATACTTCTGTGCCAGAGGGTAATCTTTGTGGTTTTCCAGGCCTGCATAATTAACCCAGTTAACCTGATCGTGGCCTTCCAGATACTCGGCAACCTTCTGAGTATTTTCACACACCCGCTCCATACGCAGAGACAGCGTTTCGATACCTTGTAGTAGCAGGAAGGCATTCATTGGTGACAGTGCTGCACCGGTGTTTCTCAGCGGTACGACACGGCAGCGGCCGATAAAGGCTGCCGGGCCAAAGGCGTCGGTGTAAACCACGCCGTGGTATGACACGTCAGGGGTATTCAGCAGTGGGAAGCGGTCAGCGTGATCTGCCCAGGGGAACTTACCGGAATCGATGATAACGCCGCCGATAGAGTTACCGTGACCGCCTATATACTTGGTGGCCGCCTGAACAACGATATCGGCACCATGCTCAATCGGGCGCCACAGAGCCGGGCTGGCAACAGTGCTGTCAACGATCAGAGGCAGGCCGTGTTTATGGGCCAGCTCAGCCATGGTTTCAATGTCGGCAATGCCGCCGGAAGG
This sequence comes from Amphritea atlantica, assembly GCF_900111095.1. Classification (GTDB taxonomy): domain Bacteria; phylum Pseudomonadota; class Gammaproteobacteria; order Pseudomonadales; family Balneatricaceae; genus Amphritea; species Amphritea atlantica. The sequence goes on from NZ_FOGB01000002.1 coordinate 442,322, forward strand.
GTTGCCAATTGATTCACAGTAAATTGCCCGGGTGCGGTCATCGATCTGTGCTTCCATCGCGGCAAAGTCATCTTTATTGGCAAAACGTACCTCAATGCCCTGACGTGGAAAGGTGTGGGCAAACAGGTTGTAGGTGCCGCCATACAGTTCGCTGGTGGCGATGATATTGTCGCCAACCTCAGCGATGGTCTGAATTGCGTAGGTAATCGCCGCCATACCGGAAGCTACCGCCAGCGCTGCTACACCGCCCTCCATCGCCGCGACGCGCTGCTCCAGTACATCGGTGGTTGGGTTCATAATGCGGGTATAGATATTGCCAGGGACTTTCAGATCAAACAGATCAGCGCCATGTTGCGCGTTATCAAACGCGTAGGAGGTGGTTTGATAAATGGGTACAGCGACCGCTTTGGTCGTTTCTTCCGGGCTGTAACCACCGTGTATGGCAATTGTTTCCAGTTTCATCTGAAGCTCCTCATAAGCAATGTAATACGTCTGTGTTCGTTTTTATTCGTTACGTAGCGGATGATTGTAGCCCTTCGGCTGAATAAATAAAGGCCTCTTTGGTTCAAGGTGACAGAGGGTTCCGATAGAATGCTCAGATCTATTCGCAGGAGAGATTGATGGCCAAGGCAAAGAGTGCGTATGTCTGTAATGATTGCGGTGCAGATTACAGCAAATGGCAGGGACAGTGCGGTGCCTGCCATGCCTGGAATACCCTCACCGAAGTGCGGCTTAGCAGTGCCAAGTCGAGTCCTCAGCGGGGCGCGCGGTTTGAAGGTTATGCCGGTGCCGGTAACATGGCAAGAGTGCAGGATCTGTCGGAGGTGAATCTCGCAGATATGCCGCGCTTTGCCTCCGGTTCAGGTGAGCTGGACCGGGTGCTGGGGGGCGGGCTGGTTCCCGGGTCCGCGATCCTGATCGGCGGGCATCCGGGGGCCGGTAAAAGTACGCTGTTACTGCAGACTATGTGTCATCTGGCGCAGCAGATGCCGGCACTGTATGTCACCGGTGAGGAGTCACTGCAGCAGGTTGCCTTGCGGGCTCAGCGACTTGGGCTGACCACCACCAATCTGAAGATGTTGTCGGAAACCAGCGTGGAGCAGATCTGTACTATTGCAGAGCAGCTGAAACCTATAGTGCTGGTGGTGGACTCGATTCAGGTGATGCATGTGGATGATGTTCAGTCGGCGCCCGGCAGCGTCTCTCAGGTGCGGGAAGCGGCGGCGTATCTGACCCGCTTTGCCAAACAGACCGGCACGGTGCTGTTTCTGGTAGGCCATGTAACCAAGGATGGCTCGCTGGCGGGTCCTAAAGTGCTGGAGCATATGATCGATTGCTCGCTGCAGCTGGAAGGGGACAGTGATGGTCGTTTCCGCACTCTGCGCAGTCACAAAAATCGTTTCGGTGCGGTAAATGAACTGGGGGTGTTTGCCATGCTGGAGCAGGGGTTGAAGGAGGTGAAGAACCCCAGTTCCATCTTCCTTAATCGGGGAGAAAAGGCCAGTCCGGGCAGTCTGGTCATGGTTGTCTGGGAGGGCACCCGGCCGCTGCTGGTGGAGATTCAGGCGCTGGTGGATCAGAGTCATATGAACAATCCGCGCCGGGTAGCGGTGGGGCTTGATCATAACCGTCTGGCGATGTTGCTGGCCGTTTTACACCGCCATGGGGGCTTGCAGACTGGTGATCAGGATGTGTTTGTCAACGTGGTGGGCGGGGTGAAGGTGCTGGAAACCAGTGCTGACCTGGCTCTGTTGCTCTCGGTAGTGTCCAGTTTTCGTGACCGGGCGCTGCCGCAGGATCTGATTGTGTTTGGTGAGGTGGGGCTGTCGGGAGAGATTCGTCCGGTACCGAACGGCCAGGAACGGATCAGAGAAGCTGCCAAGCACGGCTTTCGCCGGGCGATTGTGCCGAAGGCCAATGCCCCGAAGCAAGCTCCCCAGGGGATGACTGTAATCAGCGTCAGTCAGCTATCTGAAGCGCTGGATGCATTGTAATCATCGTCCCGCTGGATCAGCTATTGGTCAGTTGCAGCAGCTCTCTTTCGAGCAGTGCTTCACTGCCCAGGTTCAGCTCAACCAGTCGGCGCAGGTGGGAGATGCTGTCAATATCCATGCTCTGCGCTTCAAAGCCCAGATACTCCCCTAACTGATGCCGCAGGATTACCGGCATGCGGATAGTAATGTCATTGGTGAGGCGGATAATCAGTTCGGCTGCGTCGCCGATATTCAGCAATGGTGTCAGGATGACTGAGGTCAGCGCACCCTGGAAAGAGATGTCGATCAGCTCCACCGGCCAGCTGCATTCATCGGTATGGACCTCGCAATTCGCATCAAAGGTGATTCGCTGGAAACGGCGCCGCTCTTCTGTCATTCGATTCTCCGGTTCTGTCTGTCAGACTAATGTTTATTCTAGTGTAATTTTTCCCAGGAGTATCTTTTGCCAATGCTCAGACTGAGGAATATAAAAAAAACCGGCGCGAAGCCGGTTTTTTGTTGATGGGCAGGAGATAGCGTTACTTAGCCATCCGCTTGTATTTGATTCGTTCTGGCTGATGATCCTTGCCGTAGCGTCGCTTGTAATCTTCAGCGTATTCGGTGTAGTTGCCTTCAAAGAACTCCACCTTCGAATCGCCTTCATAGGCCAGCATATGGGTACATACGCGGTCGAGGAACCAGCGGTCGTGGGAGATCACTACCGCGCAGCCTGGGAAGGCCAGCAGCGCTTCCTCCAGTGCCCGCAGGGTTTCTACGTCAAGATCGTTGGTCGGCTCATCGAGTAACAGTACATTGCCACCCTCTTTCAGCAGCTTGGCCATATGCAGGCGGTTACGTTCACCACCGGACAGGTCTTTAACAAACTTCTGCTGATCAGCGCCCTTGAAGTTGAAACGTCCGCAGTATGCCCGTGAGGAGGTGGTGTAGTTGCCCACAACAATGTTGTCCTGGCCATCGGAGATCTCTTCCCAGACGGTTTTTTCGCCCGCCAGATCGCGGCTCTGGTCGACGTAGGCCAGTTTTACCGTTTCGCCGATCTCAATCGTACCGGAATCAGGCTGCTCTGCACCGGTGATCATTTTGAACAGGGTTGATTTACCAGCACCGTTACCACCGATAATGCCGACAATGGCTCCCTGAGGAATGCTCAGTGACAGATCTTCAAACAGCACTTTGTCGCCGAAGGACTTGGTAACGTTGTTCAAAACGATCACCTTTTCCCCGAGGCGAGGTCCCGGTGGAATATAGATCTCAGAGGTTTCATTGCGGGTCTGAAATTCCCGGGAGTTCATCTCTTCAAACTGGCGCAGACGGGCTTTGGATTTCGCCTGACGGCCTTTCTGACCCTGACGTACCCACTCCAGCTCGGCATTTACCGCTTTATGGTGAGCGGCTTCCTGCTTGGACTCCATCTCCAGACGCTTCTCTTTCTGTTCCAGCCAGCTGGAGTAGTTGCCTTCGTAGGGGATACCGCGGCCCCGGTCGAGCTCGAGAATCCAGCCAGCGGCATTATCGAGGAAATAACGGTCGTGGGTGATCGCCACAACGGTGCCAGGATATTCCTGCAGGAAGCGCTCAATCCAGGCGATCGATTCAGCATCCAGATGGTTGGTTGGCTCGTCCAGCAACAGCATGTCCGGCTTATCCAGCAGCAGGCGGCAGAGAGCAACCCGGCGACGCTCACCGCCGGACAGATTTTTAACCTCTGCGTCCCAGGGCGGCAGACGCATCGCATCGGCGGCACGCTCCAGCATGATATCCAGGTTATGGCCATCTTTGGCGGCGATCAGATCTTCATAGCGGGCCTGTTGTTTGGCCAGCTCATCAAAATCGGCATCCGGTTCAGCGTAGGCGGCATAAACTGCCTCCAGACCGTCCAGTGCCTCTTTGACATCCGCCACCGCTTCTTCAACCACTTCGCGGACCGTTTTGCTGTCATCCAGCTCCGGTTCCTGAGGCAGATAGCCCACATTAATGCCGGGCATGGGGCGAGCTTCGCCAATATACTCCTGGTCCACGCCTGCCATGATTCTCAGCAGGGATGATTTACCCGAACCGTTCAGACCCAGCACGCCGATTTTGGCGCCGGGGAAGAAGGACAGGGAGATATCTTTTAAAATTTCACGTTTGGGGGGCACAACTTTGCCAACCCGATTCATGCTGTAAACGTACTGAGCCATTACACAACCTGTTAACTGTTATCTCTGAACTGCGCATATCTTAGCGGTACAGAACGTTTATTGCTATTTGATATGCGTCAAAAAAAGCCCTGGAGAATACTCAATCTCATTTCTAAACTTAGAGTGCCGTTAGTAACTGCGTGTTTATCAGCGGTTTTATGGTGCTGATTCCGGGGTTGCTAAACCGCAGCATTAAGGCGTGCGATCACGACCAGTAATTTCTCGGGAGGTGAGCAATATGAGTAATCTGACACGTTTTAATAGTCTGTTTGACGACACATTCTTCAATGACTTCTTTCGTCCGGTTCGCCGTGAGGATGGTGGTGATAAAGTGCCGGCAATAGATGTCCATGATGGCGAAGGACAGTATCTGGTCAGGGTTGATCTGCCGGGCATCAAAAAAGAGGATATCAACGTCAGTCTGGAAAACGGGGTGCTCTCCGTCAGTGCTGAAAGCACCCGCGAGAACACAGAGGAAAAAGATGGCAAGCTGATTCGTCAGGAGCGCCGCTATGGCAGGTTTGTCCGCTCCCTCAGCGTCGGAGCTGATGTCGATCCGGCGGGGATTAAAGCCAGTTTCGAGAATGGAGTGTTGAGTCTGACGCTGCCTAAGGTTCAGGAACAACAACCCGCCTCTGTTTCTATCGCTATTGAATAAACGTTATTCGGTATATCTCAGCACCCGGCGGCGAAAAGCTGCCGGGTTTATTCTCTTTATGAGCGAAATTCTCTGTTAACTGACTCACTTTCAAGTGCGCTTTGTATCTAAATTCGACTATAATATGCGGCTTTTCCAAGGCCCGGAATATCGTTGCTATTTCAAGCACGATGGCGGGGCCTGTGTAAATCTCAACCTTGGGGACCGCTAATGTTTAGCAAAGAGATGACTATCGCTGGTTTTGATCCGGATCTGTATGCAGCGATGCAGGCTGAGGCCAGGCGTCAGGAAGAGCATATCGAACTGATCGCTTCTGAAAACTATACCAGCCCACGGGTAATGGAAGCTCAGGGCTCTGAGCTGACCAATAAATACGCGGAAGGTTACCCTGGTAAGCGCTACTACGGTGGTTGTGAGCATGTTGATGTGGTTGAACAACTGGCGATTGATCGTGCTAAAGAGCTGTTCGATGCGACCTACGCAAACGTTCAGCCGCATTCCGGTTCTCAGGCAAACGCAGCGGTTTATATGGCGCTGTGTCAGCCAGGTGATACGGTTCTGGGGATGAGTCTGGCCCACGGTGGTCACCTGACTCACGGTGCTGCTGTCAGCTTCTCCGGCCGCATCTACAATGCGGTTCAGTACGGTTTGAATGCTGAGACTGGCGAAATCGATTATGACGAAGTTGAGCGTCTGGCACTGGAACATAAACCAAAAATGATCGTAGCGGGCTTCTCAGCCTACTCTCGTGTGGTTGACTGGCAGCGTTTCCGTGATATTGCGGATAAAGTTGGGGCATACCTGTTTGTTGATATGGCACATGTTGCCGGTCTGGTTGCAGCGGGTGTTTACCCGACGCCACTGCCTTTTGCTGATGTTGTGACAACCACCACTCACAAGACCCTGGGTGGTCCACGTGGTGGTCTGATCCTGTCGGCAAATGCCGATGAAGAGCTGCAGAAGAAACTCAATTTTGCCGTGTTCCCTGAGTCTCAGGGCGGCCCGCTGATGCATATCATTGCTGCCAAAGCCGTTTGCTTTAAAGAAGCGATGCAGGATGACTGGAAAGCCTATCAGGCTCAGGTTGTTAAAAATGCTCAGGCGATGGCCAGTGTATTCAAATCGCGTGGTATCAAGATTGTTTCTGATGGTACCGATGATCACCTGTTCCTGGTTGACCTGATCGGTAAAGAGTACACCGGTAAAGATGCAGATGCCGCTCTGGGGCGCGCCAACATTACCGTCAACAAAAACTCTGTACCGAATGATCCCCGTTCACCGTTCGTGACTTCCGGTCTTCGTATCGGTACGCCAGCCATTACCCGTCGTGGTTTTGGTGAAGCCGAAGCGGAGCAACTGACTAACTGGATCTGTGATGTACTGGATAACATCGATAATGAAGACGTTATCAACACAGTGAAACAGAAGGTTCTGGATATCTGTGCACGCTTCCCGGTTTATAAGTAAACCGTTACAATAGAAACGGTTTAAAACCTGTTTCTCTATCGGGGCGCCTTGGGCGCCCCGGTTGTTTATATAAGCGCTTTGAAATCTGTGATGAATGCGTGCTTATATAAACGATTAAACGCTCTTTTCAGGCTGCCAATGCAGCTACGCTCTTTTGAGGATGATATATGTACTGTCCGTTCTGTAATGCCCATGAAACCAAGGTGGTTGATTCACGCCTGGTGGCAGAGGGGCAGCAGGTGCGTCGCCGGCGCGAATGTATCTCCTGTCATGAGCGGTTTACCACCTACGAAGCTGCTGAGCTTCTGATGCCCCGCCTGATTAAAGCGGATGGCACCCGTCAACCTTTCGATGAAGATAAACTCCGTGCCGGTATCCAGCGTGCTGTGGAAAAACGCCCGGTCAGCGTTGAAGATATCGAAGCCTGTATCAGCCGGATCAAACAACACCTGCGGGCCACGGGCGAGCGTGAGCTACCCTCCCGGAGTGTTGGCGAAGAGGTGATGAGTCAGCTGCGCAAGCTTGATCAGGTTGCCTATGTGCGGTTTGCTTCGGTGTATCGCAGCTTCCAGGATATCAACGAGTTTAAAGAGGAGATTGACCGGTTGTCCGAACAGAAAGAGGATGTGCTCAAGGCCGAGTAACCGCGATGACAGACTGGAGTATTGCAGATCACACCTTTATGTCCCGGGCGATACAGATCGCCTGGCAGGGACTCTATACTACCGAACCCAACCCGCGGGTAGGCTGTGTGCTGGCTAAAGATAGCCAGATGATCGCTGAAGGCTATCATCGTAAAGCGGGCGAGGGGCATGCAGAGGTTAATGCCCTGCGTAGTGCGGGTGAACAGGCAAAGGGTTGTACCGCCTATGTTACGCTGGAACCCTGCAGTCATTTTGGTAAAACTCCGCCCTGTGCCGATGCGTTGATCGCGGCAGGTGTGACAGAAGTGGTTGTGGGTATGGTTGATCCTAACCCGCGGGTTTCTGGTAATGGCATCGCTAAACTGCAACAAGCTGGCATATCGGTTCGTGTGGGTCTGATGGAGAGCCAGTGTCGGGCACTGAATCCGGGGTTTATTCAACGGATGGCAACGAAAATGCCATTTGTCCGGCTTAAAATGGCTGCCAGTCTGGATGGTCGTACGGCGATGGCATCCGGCGAGAGCCAATGGATCACCGGCCCACTGGCCCGGCAGGATGTACAACGCTTGCGGGCGCGCAGTTCAGCGGTGATCAGTGGTGTTAGTTCAGTCATCAGTGATGATGCGTCGCTCAATATTCGTGCCGCCGAGCTGGGGCTGGATAATGCTGAAGAGGTCTGTGCCCGCCAACCGTTGCGGGTGATACTGGATAGTACCGGCCGGATACCTGAACGGGCTAAGATGTTCGGTCTGCCAGGGCACACCCTGATTGTCAGTTGCGTTGATGCCCCCGCTTTTATCGCCGATATCGACTCGGCCGAGTGGCTCATACTGCCGGGAGAGCAAGGCCGTATCGATCTGCATCAGTTGCTGCAGGAGCTGGCGCGCAGAGAGTGCAACGAAGTACTGGTGGAAGCCGGCGCTACCCTTGCGGGGGCCTTTATTGAGGCGGGGCTGGTGGATGAGCTGGTACTTTATCAGGCGATGAAACTGCTGGGCAGCAGTGCCCTGCCAATGTTTCAGCTGCCGCTGGATAAAATGAGTCAGCAGAAAACGCTGACTCTTGTCGACAGCCGGATGCTTGGGGATGATCTGCGTCTGACGCTGGTCCCCGGGCTGGAGAAATAACGATGTTTACCGGAATAATTGAAGCGGTGGGGGTGATCGCCGCGGCCGAAGAGGTGCAGGGCGATCTGCGTCTGTATATCCGCACCGGTGATCTGGATCTGTCGGATGTAAAGCTGGGAGACAGTATTGCCGTAAACGGGGTCTGTCTGACCGCCGTGGCGCTGCCGGGAGATGGCTTCTGGGCGGATGTTTCCAGAGAAACGCTGGTGCATACCCGGTTTCCTGATCTTTCTCCGGGTGAACGGGTAAATCTGGAAAAAGCGATGCAACCGACCACCCGTTTTGGCGGTCATATTGTCACTGGTCATGTGGATGGGCTGGGCGAAGTGGTATCGATAGAAGCTGATGCCCGCTCGATCCGTTATAAGATCAGCGCGCCGAAAGCGATTGCCCGCTATATAGCCGCTAAAGGTTCGATTACCGTAGATGGCGTCAGTCTTACGGCGAACGCGGTAGAGGGGCATATTTTTGATCTGAATATTGTGCCTCATACGGCGCAGGAAACTATAATAGCCAGCTATCAGTCTGGTCGGAAGGTGCATCTGGAAGTTGATATTATTGCCCGCTATATGGAGCGGCTGATCAACTATACCGATGACAGCGATACTAATTTAACGGAAACCGCCGGTGGGGTGAGTATGGCTACCCTCGCTCAGGCGGGTTTCCTGAACCGCCGCTAGCGCGGCCACAGAGGCTTTAGGTTAATGGAACTGAATACCCCCCAGGAACTGATCGATGATATCCGTCAGGGCAAAATGGTTATCCTGATGGATGACGAAGACCGGGAAAATGAAGGCGATCTGGTGATCGCTGCGGAGATGGTGCGTGCTGATGATATCAATTTTATGGCCACCCATGCCCGTGGACTGATCTGTCTGACGCTGACCCGTGACCGCTGCCAGCAGTTGAAGCTGCCGTTGATGGTGCAGAGTAATGGCGCGCAGTTTTCTACTAACTTTACCCTGTCGATCGAAGCCGCTGAAGGTGTGACTACCGGTATCTCTGCTGCAGACCGTGCCCATACGGTGCGGACGGCAGTCCGCGCAGACGCCAAGCCAGAGGATATTGTCCAGCCGGGCCATATCTTCCCGCTGATGGCGCAGCCTGGTGGTGTGCTGAGTCGTGCCGGTCATACGGAAGCGGGTTGTGATCTGGCCCGCCTGGCGGGGATGACGCCAGCAGCGGCGATTGTCGAAATTATGAATGATGATGGCACCATGGCGCGCCGTCCTGATCTGGAAGAGTTTGCCCAGAAGCATAACCTCAAGATCGGTACCATCGCCGATCTGATCCATTACCGCACCACCAACGAACATACGGTGATGCGTGAAAGTGAAGGGGTGTTGCCAACCGAGTTTGGTGATTTCAACTTCGTCACCTATCTGGATGAGATTCAGGGGTGTACCCATATGGCACTGACGCTGGGGGAGATCACTCCTGAAGAGCCAACCCCGGTACGGGTTCATCTGCGTACTGAGGTGCTGCGGGATGTTGTTGGTGCGGCCCAGGGAGAAGAGCTGAAGTGGACGATGCGCCGGGCTCTGAAAAAAATCTCTGATGAAGGTAAAGGTGTGGTATTGCTGCTGGATACCGGTGTCCGGGTTGATCTGGGCGACGCTCTGAATCAGATGCTCAACACTGAGAAGAAGATCCGTCAGCACAATATCAGTGCTTCAGGTTCCTATCTGACGGTAGGCACCGGCTCTCAGATCCTGCGGGATCTGGGTGTAGGTAAGATGCGGGTGCTGAGTTCACCTATGAAATTTAATGCAATCTCCGGTTTTGATCTGGAGATTGTCGATTACATTGCATGCGAAGAGTAAAGAATATGTCAGTTCAGTATATTGAAGGTGATTTCCTCAGCGGAAATGGTCAGTACGCAATCGTTGTGGGGCGTTTTAACAGTTTTGTTGTCGAAAGCCTGCTGGAAGGCGCGATTGATACCCTGAAACGCCATGGTATCGCCGCAGAGAAGATCCGTGTGGTGCGGGTGCCCGGTGCGTTTGAGATTCCGTTAGCGGTGCAGAAGATCGCCGCACAGAAAAAAGATGATGCCATTATTGCGCTGGGCGCGGTGATTCGTGGCGGTACGCCGCACTTCGAATACGTCTCTGGTGAGAGCTCTAAAGGTGTGGCTCAGGTCTCTCTGGAGTACGGTATCCCAGTGGCTAATGGTATTCTGACAGTTAATTCCATTGAGCAGGCGATTGAGCGTTCCGGCACTAAAGCAGGTAATAAAGGTGCAGAAGCTGCACTGTCTGCGCTGGAAATGGTTAGTCTGCTGCGTCAGCTTGAGGTTTAAGATGAGCGACACTCCTGCACCTAAAAAGCAGAAAAAACCCTCTCTCACAGAGATGCGTCGGGCGGCCCGCAGTTTTGCCCTGCAGGCGCTCTATCAGTGGGAGATGTCCGGGAATGCGGTGGCTGATATTGAACTGCAGTTCCGTATGGATAACGATATGTCAGGTACTGATCTGAGCCTCTTCAATGAGCTGTTGCATGGCGTACCTGCCAATGTCGCGGAACTGGATCGCGCTTATGAGCCCTTCCTGGACCGTGCGCTGGATGATCTCGATCCGATAGAGCGGGCGGTGCTGCGGATCGGTAGTTTTGAGCTGATCAATCGCATTGTCGTGCCCTATAAAGTGGTGATTAATGAAAGCGTTGATCTGGCAAAAATCTTCGGTGCGACCGAGAGTCATAAGTATGTGAATGGCATACTCGACAAGCTGGCTGCCCGGGTGCGTATGACCGAGATAAACGCTAATCGTGGTAAATAAGTCGCTGTGATGACCGGCGAGTTTGAGCTGATCCGGGACTATTTTGCCGATATTGGTGGCGATCTTTCCGGGTCTGTGCAGCTCTCAGTGGGGGATGACTGTGCGGTCATCACGCCGCCCGCTCACCAGGATCTGGTGGTCTCTATCGACACCATGGTCGAGGGGGTTCACTTTCCGTTTGGCACTTCCGGAGACAGAGTCGCTTCGCGGCTGCTGGGCGCTGCACTCAGTGATCTGGCAGCAATGGCGGCCAGCCCGGCTTTTTTCACCCTGGCACTGACGTTGCCTGATACCGATCCGGTCTGGCTGAAGGCCTTCAGTACCCGTCTGGCCGAGCTGGCGCGCCAATATGGTGTGCAACTGGTAGGGGGAGATACCACCCGCGGACCGCTTACCCTGAGTGTGCAGGTACACGGATGGACGCCGGCTGGCAAAGCATTGCTGCGCAGTGGTGCCCGTCCCGGTGACCGGATCTTTGTCACCGGCACACTGGGAGACTCCCGTGGTGGGCTGGAGACTCTGCTGAACAACATCCATGGTGAACAGGTGCCCTACCTGCAGCACCGTTTTTTCTGCCCCGAGCCCCGACTGGATACGGCGTTGCTGATTGCTCCCTTTGCCACGGCGGCAATCGATATTTCGGATGGTCTTCTGGCAGACCTGAATCATATTCTTGAAGCCAGCCAGGTGGGGGCAATGCTCAACCCGGGTGAACTGCCAATCTCTCATGAGCTGCATCACTGGGTGGGAGAAGCGCAGTCACGGCAGTGGGCGCTGAGTGGTGGAGAAGATTTTGAACTCTGTTTTACTGCGCCGGCTTTGGTGGAGCCAAAGCTGGCCTGGGCGCTGCGTGATCACAACGTTGCTGTAACCTGTATTGGACAGATCTCTGAGACGCGTGGGATCGTTCTGGCGGAGGATGGTCAGGTCCTGCCTGTGACGCCTCAGGGTTATAATCATTTTTCTGGAACAGGTAATTTACGATGAATCAGGCTCCTGCATCCGTGTGGCGAAATCCGATCCACTTTCTGGCGTTCGGGCTTGGCAGTGGCGCTTCTCCCTGGGCGCCGGGTACGGCGGGAACACTGGCCGCTATCCCTCTGTTTTTGCTGATTCAGCCGCTCTCTCTGGTCTGGTATGGGGTGTTTTTGCTGGTCACCTTTCTGGTGGGGATCTACCTCTGTGGTCAAACTTCAAAAGATATGGGGGTGCATGATCATGGGGGGATAGTCTGGGATGAATTTGTAGGCTACTGGATAACGATGCTGGCAGCCCCCCCCGGGTGGCTCTGGATTGTTATCGGGTTTGTTCTGTTCAGACTGTTCGATATTATTAAACCCTGGCCGATCAGCTGGGCAGATAAGAAGGTCGCCGGCGGACTGGGTATCATGCTTGATGATGTGCTGGCGGGGTTGATGGCGCTGATCTGTCTGCAACTGTTAACCCGGTTGTTGTAGCCTTTATTCTGCACCACCATCAGATTCACCACTCTTCTGCTCTATCTCCGTGCTTTCAGCTTGATTTCACAGATCGCTGATATTCTTGTCTGACAGTCTGGGATAACTATTCCAGCGTGTTACGGGTATATTTATACTAGTGGGACTGTTTTGAGATGTCGGCTACCGCTGACAAACAGAGGCTGTTGCACAGAGCAGAGGAGTAATAATGAAAGCAATGATGATAAAGATAGCATTTTTACTCCTTCTGGCGTCACCGGTAGCGCACAGTGAGTGGGTTGGGGTGAAAACCCTGGATGCTGAAGCCTGCCGGGTGTTGGTGCAGGCGGGTGAGATTCTCTCAATGAGCGATCTGATGCGGTTGGTCAGTACGCTGTCGGAAGGCAAAATTATTGATACCCACCTGTTGCAGAAAGAACAGCTCTATATTTATGAGATGGAGATAGCCGCTCCCGATGGCATGGTGTCTATGCTCTATGTCGATGCCCGCAACGGCGATGTGGTTGATCCGGTAGCGCTACAGCGTAAAGAGTAGGAGATCGGGACAGATGCGTATTCTGTTAGTGGAAGATGATGCTGCCCTGGGGCCTGAGCTGAAGGCTTCGCTGGCGAAGCATGGCTATGCGGTGGATCTGGCGGTTAATGGTATTGATGGCGAAACGCTCGGCAGGGAGGATATCTATGACCTGGTGGTGCTGGATCTGGGGCTGCCCGACCGGTCGGGGCTGGATGTGCTACGCCACTGGCGGGCACAGAAGAATAATATCCCGGTTCTGGTGCTGACCGCCCGTAGTGCCTGGCAGGAGCGGGTCGATGGTTTTGATGCGGGGGCGGATGACTATCTGCCTAAACCGTTTCATACCGAGGAGCTGCTGGCGCGGATGACTGCACTGTTGCGGCGGGCGAACCAACAGATTACTTCACAACTGCAAACCTCAGGGCTGACTCTGGACGAGAATACCCAGTCGGTTATCCGTGAGGGCACAGAAGTTGCCCTGACCGGAACCGAATACCGCCTGCTGCGGTATATGATGCACAACCCCGGACGGGTCTTGTCGAAGCTGCAGCTGGTGGAGCATATGTACGATGATTGTGCTGAGAACGACAGTAATGTGGTGGAAGCGTATATCAAGATGCTGCGGAAAAAGATTGGCCACGAGATGATCTCCACCAAGCGGGGTCAGGGGTATGTATTCGGAGCCAGCCGTTGAGGTCGATTCAATCCAGACTCAATGTTAATTTTATTGTCGTCACGCTGATTCTGTTCAGCCTGTTCTGGGTGGGGCAAAGCTGGTTTCTGCGACAGATGGCATATGACTTTGTCGCCGCCCGCCTTACCAGCGATGCCTACTCTGTTCTGCGGGCGGTTGAGATGGATATCGGTTCCGGCTGGCGTATCAATGTCGATAACACCTCTTCAGTGTATCAGCAGCCGATGTCAGGTCACTATTACCAGGTCGCGGTGGATGGTAAGTGGTTTTTCTCCCGCTCACTGTGGGATGGACAGATACCTGCTGCAGCGGGACAGGATATTGGTCAGGAGAATATCCGCCTGATTCAGCAGGATGATAAGCCGACGCTGGTGTACTCAAAAACCTTCATGAAACAGGGGCGTGAGATCCAGGTCGTTCTGGCTGAGGATATCAGTCGCATTGATAAATCACTGACTCAGCTGGGCTGGTTGCTGGCTGGGCTGGGGGTGATTGGTCTGATCATTCTGCTGGCACTGCAGATCTTTATTATCCGCCGGGGGCTCAGTTCACTAACCGAGGTTAAACAGGATATATCCCGGTTGAAAGCGGGGGATATCCGCCAGCTGTCGCCTACCAATACCCGTGAAATTGAACCACTGGTAACTGAGATTAACTATCTGGTGCAGAATATGGAGCTGCGTTTGCAGCGTTCCCGCAATGCGGTCGGTAATCTGGCCCATGCCGCAAAAACACCACTCACGGTGATTGATCGTCATATTGATACCCTGCTTGAGCAGGGGGTAACTCAGGGACAGGGGATTAAGGAACAGTCCCAGCGGCTGCGGCAGATGATCGACCGGGAACTGACCCGGGCCCGGATTGCCGGAGCCGCCCTGCCGGGACAGCGGATCTATGTGGGCGAAGAGCTGGAAAAGCTGATTCGCACCCTCAAAGCGATCTACCGGGAGAAGGCGTTGGTGTTCAACCTGGATATCAGCGCTAAAAGTTATTTTCCCGGTGAGCGGGATGATCTGGTGGAGTTGCTGGGCAATCTGCTGGATAACGCCAGTAAATGGGCGCAGAGTCAGATCTGTATCACAGCGCATATGGATGAGCACTGTCTTGAACTGACCATTGAGGATGATGGCCCGGGGGTTCCTGAAGAGGCCCGGGAACGCTTGATGAACCGCGGTGAGCGGCTTGATGAGTCAACCAGTGGTCATGGCCTGGGGATGAGCATTATCAATGAGATAGTGCGTCAGTATCAGGGGCGGATAATACTCGAATCATCCGCACAGTTGGGTGGGCTGAAGGTGATGGTTATGTTGCCCCGCCGTGCTGATCTCGAGCTGGCAGCGCAAAATTAATGCAGCCTAACCTTTAATATTCTGATAATGACCCCATTACAGGGGTATGTGAAAGGCGCTATCACTGCTAGAATAACCGCCTTATTTTTCGAAGGAATCCCTTAGTGTCCGTAAAGTACGCCGCATCATCCAAGTTGCCGACCCCATGGGGGGTCTTTACCATGGTTGGGTTTGAAGACCTGGCATCCGGAAAAGAGCATGTGGCGCTGACCTATGGGGATCTGAATACGGATACACCGGTACTGGCGCGTATCCACTCTGAATGTCTCACCGGTGACGCTCTGTTTTCGCTACGTTGCGACTGTGGTTTCCAGCTGCAGGAAGCACTGAAACGGATCAGTGAAGAGGGCTGCGGAGTACTGCTGTATCTGCGCCAGGAAGGGCGGGGTATCGGCCTGCTGAACAAGATCCGGGCCTACCACCTTCAGGATGGTGGGGCTGACACTGTTGAGGCCAACGAGAAACTGGGCTTTGCTGCAGATATGCGGGATTACAGTATGTGTCAGGTGATGCTTGAGCATCTCGGTGTGACCAGCGTCAACCTGATGACGAATAATCCGCGTAAGGTTAAGGCGCTGGAACAGTATGGCCTCAATGTTGCCGCCCGGGTGCCTCTGCAGGTGGGCAAAAACCGCCACAATGAGCAGTATCTTGCGACCAAGATGGGCAAGCTCGGTCACCTGATGAGTGAACATCATTTTCAGGATGATGAAGAGGAATGAACTTTAAAAAAACCGGCTTACCAGGCCGGTTTTTTTATACCTGGATGTTACAGGCAGCCCTGGATTGACTGGATAATCCCCTGGCTGTCCAGCCCGCACTCCGCCAGTTGTTCTGCCCGGGTTGCATGTTCAATCCAGCGATCAGGAATCCCCAGACAGAGTAAATCGTTATGGTATTGCTGTGTATGCAGGTGCTCACTAACCTCAGCCCCAGCGCCACCTTTGACAGCATGGTCCTCAAGGGTCACCAGCAACGGATGATTTGTGACCAACTGATCGATCAGCGAGTGATCGAGGGGTTTAACAAATCGCATATCCACCAGAGTCAGATTCAGCTGTTCAGCGGCCACCCTGGCTTCATTGAGAAGCGGGCCGAAGTTTAACAGTGCAGCACGCTCGCCCTGTCGTATCACTCTGGCCTGGCCGGGAGGGATGATCTGTGGCGTTGTGGTCGCAACGCCGGGACCTGTTCCGCGGGGGTAGCGTACGGCTGCAGGGCCCTGATATTCATAACCGGTTTGTAACAGGTTGCACAGTTCCTGCTCGTCAGCAGGGGCCATGATCATCAGTCCGGGAAGGCAGCGCAGATAGCTGATATCAAAGCAGCCCGAGTGGGTCGCGCCATCCTCACCCACCAGACCGGCCCGGTCGAGCGCGAACAGAATATCCAGATTCTGGATAGCGACATCGTGAATCAGCTGGTCATAACCACGTTGTAAAAAGGTGGAATAGATAGCAACCACCGGTTTCATCTGGCGGCAGGCCATACCGGCCGCCAGGGTGACTGCATGCTGCTCTGCAATAGCGACATCAAAGAAACGTTCGCTGAAACGCTGCGAAAACTGCACCAGATCAGAGCCTTCACACATTGCGGGGGTGATAGCCACTGTACGGGAATCGTGCTCCGCCAGGTCGCAGATCCAGCGGCCAAATATGTTGGCATAGCTGGATTGTCTTGGTTTTGGCGGGGTAGGTGGGTTGATAGGTTCAATTTTCGTGATCGCGTGATAACCCACCGGATCTTTCTCTGCCGGAGCAAAGCCCTTGCCTTTGAGGGTGGTAATATGCAGAAACTGTGGCCCTTTGCTGTTCAGCGACCGCTGCAGGGCAGGCAATAACTGATTGAAGTCGTGGCCATCAACCGGGCCGTTATAATGAAAGTCCAGGGCTTCAAACAGTGCCGCTGTGGTGGCCCCCATCTTATCTTTGAGGTTTCTCGCCAGATAGGTGGCCAGTCCGCCCTCGTTGCGGGAGATCGACATATCGTTATCGTTCAGAATCACCAGCAGGTTGGCATGGGTATGGGCGGCATGATTCAGCGCTTCAAATGCCATCCCTGCTGTCATCGCACCATCACCGATAACCGCTACGGTTTTATGTTTCAGTCCCTGCAAACGGTCCGCCAGCGCCATGCCTAGGGCGGCACTGATCGAGGTGCTCGAATGTCCGGTACCGAAATCATCATATGGACTTTCGCTGATGCGGGGAAAGGGAGCCAGGCCATCTTTTTGCCGGATACTCAGCAGTTCCTGGCGGCGACCGGTGAGAATTTTATGGGGATAACTCTGATGGCCTACATCCCAGATCAGATGGTCATCCGGTGTCCGGAGCAGATAGTGCAGGGCGATGGTCAGTTCAATCACACCAAGACCGGCACCAAAATGTCCACCGGTCTGGCCAACCGTGTAGAGCAGAAATGCGCGCAACTGTTCAGCCAGCTGAGGCAACTGCTCTACCGTTAGCTGTCGCAGATCCGCCGGAATACTGATCTGATCCAGCAGCGGTGTGTGCGGCCGGGATTCCGGGATAGCATAAAACATAGTCATCAATACTGGCGCTCAACAATGTAGTCAGCCAGCCAGTGAAGCGGCGCAGCTGCATCTTTAAAATAGTCGATACTGGCATGGGCCTGTTGATTCAGCTGAACCAACTTTTGCTTTGCGCCTGCCATTCCCAGCAGCGCCGGATAGGTGGATTTCTCCAGTAACAGGTCGGAGCCCTGCGGTTTACCCAGGGTTTCAGTATTACTCTCAATATCCAGAATATCGTCTTTTACCTGAAAGGCCAGACCGATAGCACGGGAGTAAGCGTTCAGCGCCTGCAGATCGGTGGCGCTCGCACGGTTGCTCGACAGGGCACCCAGCTCAACACTGGCACTGATCAGGGCGCCGGTTTTATGCTGATGCATCAGTTCAAGCTGTTCCACCGTGATTTGCTGGCCTTCATTGCAGAGGTCGATAGATTGCCCCCCCACCATGCCCCGATAACCACTGTTACGAGCCAGTATGCCGACCATCTTCAGACTGATCTCTGTCGGCAGGGTTGTGTCTGCCGCCAGTAGCTCAAAGGCCAGCGCTTGCAGACCATCGCCCGCGAGAATTGCAGTGGCCTCGTCAAAGGCGATGTGGCAGGTAGGTTTGCCCCGGCGCAGCTCATCGTCATCCATTGCCGGAAGATCATCATGCACCAGCGAATAACTGTGAATACATTCAATCGCGCAGGCCGCGGCATCCGCTTGCCCGAGCTGCCCCCCCAGCAACTGGTTGGCCATATAGACAAGCACAGGGCGAACCCGTTTGCCGCCGTTGAGGAGGGAGTAATGCATCGCCTGGCGAACCCGGTCGGCATCACAGGTATGGCTGAGAACTGTCTTGAGCTGTTGTTCGACCCGGTGCTGATATTGCTGCAACAGCGGTTTAGCGTCCATCAGATCACTCCTCTGGGAGGTCAAAGGGAACCTCTTTTAACTCCCCATTTTGCTCAATCAGCATCTGCACTTTTTGTTCGGCATCGGCGAGAATAGACTGGCATTCACGGGTTAAGCGGACCCCTTGTTCGAAGGTCTGCAGTGACTGTTCCAGAGACAGTTCGCCCTGCTCCAGCTGGTTAACCATGGTTTCCAGTTGTGACAGAGAGGTTTCAAAATCAGGTGTTTTTTTCTTTGCGCACATAGAGCATACCGTCGGTGTTGGAACCGTTTAAAAGGCGACAAATTACCGGACAGGCCGGTCAGGGTCAATCAGACCCATAAATTGTACTCTAAACAGAGGGATATAGGGGGAACCCGGTCAAAATTTTGGTATCATCACGTTAAAGTTTCACCGCTATGCGGGCGATAACGTATGACTGTTCAGACCGTTCAGAGAGCTGAAGCAGTCAGAGACACGAAGGGGATTTGTGTGGATTTAGCAACACTTGTTGGATTGATTGGTTCATTAGGCATCGTTATCGCCGCAATGGTGCTCGGTGGTGATCCCGGTGTGTTTGTCAACGTACCGTCAATGCTGATCGTTATTGGCGGTATGCTGCTGGTGGTGTTGATGAAATTTACGCTGGGACAGTTTCTCAGCGTTGGTAAAGTCGCCGCCAAAGCATTTCTGTTCAAATCGGTCAGTCCGGAAGAGATTATCACTGAAACGGTGGAGCTGGCTGATGCTGCCCGAAAAGGGGGGCTGCTCTCACTTGAAGATAAAGAGGTCAGCAGTGATTTTATGCAGCGGGGCATCCAGTTGTTGGTGGATGGTCATGATCCAGAGGTTGTCAAAACGCTGCTGAATAAAGAGATGAAGCTGACAACGGATCGCCACCAGACCAGTATCACCATTTTCCAGGCAATGGGGGATGTGGCTCCGGCGATGGGGATGATCGGAACACTGGTGGGTCTGGTGCAGATGCTGTCAAATATGTCTGATCCAAAATCGATTGGGCCAGCGATGGCTGTCGCGCTGCTGACCACTCTGTATGGTGCAATGGTGGCAACCATGATCGCCCTGCCAATTGCCGATAAACTCTCTATCCGCAAAGAGGAGGAAAGCCTCAATCAGGCGCTTATTATCGATGGTTTGTTAGCCATTCAGGCGGGTCAGAACCCCCGGGTGATTGAACAGATGTTACGCAACTATCTGCCTGAATCGAAACGTGCAGTCGCTGCAGAAGAGGCTTAAAGGGACATACTAAGATGAGTGATGAAGAACTCGAGTGTCCCCCCTGTCCCGCAGGTCTTCCCGGATGGCTGGCAACCTTCGCCGACCTGATGTCGCTGCTGATGTGCTTTTTCGTACTGCTGCTGTCATTTTCGGAGATGGATGTACTGAAGTTTAAGCAGCTGGCGGGGTCGATGCGCGAGGCGTTTGGGGTGCAAAATCAGATTAAGGTTCAGGATATTCCCAAGGGAACCAGTATTATTGCACAGGAGTTCAGCCCCGGCCGGCCGGAGCCTACACCCCTGAATGAAGTCAGGCAGATGACTCTCAATAATGACCTGCAGACCCTGGACGTCAGAACCCAGGAGGGGGAATCTGATATCAGTGATAAGCTGGAAGGGGAAACGGCGGACAAGTTGCAACAGATGCTGCAGCAGATGGAGGCTCAGGCTGAGGCTGCAGCGAAGAAAGAGGCGGTTGAGTTTGCAGCGGCTTTGCGGCAGGAGATAGGTCAGGGAAGTGTTGAGGTCGATACCGATGGCCGCAAGATTGTCATTCGTGTTAAGGAGAAAGGCTCGTTTGATTCCGGTTCTGCTGAATTAAAGTTCGCTTATATACCTGTCATAGCCAAGATCCGTGATGTTTTGCTGAATGTCGGAGGTAAAGTGGCTATCGAGGGGCATACCGATAATATTCCCGTGTCTGGCGGGCAGTATGAGTCTAACTGGGGGCTGTCTACCGCCCGGGCTCTGGCGGTTGGCCATGAGCTGTTTGCCGATCCGCGTATCGATCAGTCCCGCTTTACCATTATCGGCTATGCCGATACTAAGCCTCTGGCACCAAACAATACCGCAGAAAACCGTAGTATGAACCGTCGGGTAGAGATTATTATTCAGAAAGGGGATGACCCTGAAGCACTGAAAAAACTTAAAGCGCAGGGGGCGAATGATAAAGAGTTCGGCCCGTTAGAACCTCAGGAAGTGTTCTGAAGCGGTTGTAGATCTGAAGTTCTTCAGACAATAAAAAACCCGGAAAATCCGGGTTTTTTAATCTGAGCTCTATTATTTAGAGTTATCCAGCATGTACTGGATAGCACCTTTCAGTTCGCTTTCGGTGCAATCCATGCAGGTGCCTTTGGGTGGCATTGCATTCAGGCCATTAGTTGCACTGACCAGCAGAGCATCGATACCTTTTGCAGCGCGAGGGCCCCACTGTTCAGCATTACCAAATATTGGTGCTCCTGCTGCGCCAGTCATATGGCAGGCCATACACTTAGTGTTATACAGAGTGGCACCATCGCGTTCAGCCATGGCAGCTACAGGGGTCATCAGCATGGCAGTGACTGCCAGAATCATCGTTTTTTTCATCTCATCTCACCTTTTTAGTATCCGTTTATCGCTGCCGTATCACCGGCCCCGGAATTTTTAGTCATCGCAGTGTATGCATATGGCTACTTACTGTAAATACCTCAAAAGGTCTTAATCGAAGCTGAATCGTGAAAAAATGATGCAGAGCAAAAACGGCTCTCAGGCACGCAGGCTCATGGCGTAGGTTGCCTGGTTGTGCTGGTTTGAGGCTCTCAGCTGTTGCTGTTTACGCTGTTCAATATAGTCTGCGTAGAGCGACATCGCCTGTTCGGCAGGGAGGTCGATAAGATGGATGATCTGTTCGGCGCTGTGGCCATCCCGCATCAGTTGTCCGATCTGATGCTCAATTGAGTTTGTCTTCATTGTTTTAAACCTTTCTTTTATTTAGCCGATATAGTTTCTTAGAAAAGTATGACAAAACAGTTTCAAAGGTTAAATTTCCTATTTATTACAGGGTTTTTGTTGTCGGACAGGGGCGGAATAGTATATGTTCTGTTTTATACTCAAAATGAGAGATCTGTTTGATTAAGCCGCTGAATGGGTGAAATGCACAAGTAAAACGGACTTTACATAAAATTATAACAAGGGGGGGACAATGGATAAGGATACTGCTCACAGGGCTGGCTCTGAAGACGCTAAAAAATCTATTTTTGGAGGGGGTATGCCAACTAGCCTGCGTGCCAGTTATGATGCCGATGAACTGGCTCAGAAGCTGGGCTTTGTTTCTTTTTCAACCGATTTTCTGATTCGCTGTTACCGGGTATTTGATGGTGATATCAAGTCGGCCATCATTTTTAATGTAATATCGCTCTGGGCGCTGCGTCAGCGCGAAGATGCGCAGGACCGTCAGGATGTGGCAGGTTTCTCCTGCAACAATCATTCAATCAGTATCGCTACCGGAATCCCTTACGAGACCGTTCGCCGCAAGGTTAAAGCGATGGTTGAAAATGGCTGGTTAGAGTTTAGTGACTCTTCACATGTGGTCTTAAACTCTGATAAGTGGCGCGAGGTGTTGAGTGAAGTGATCGACCCTGAACGCTGTGTTGTGGGTTATGTCCGTAGTACCGATGTTGCACCCACATTTGGACGTAGCGAGCGCCGCGGAAGCCCTGCTGATCGTCGCAGCTGACACTGAATCATCCGCATAAACAGGGGTCGCAATAGCGGCCCCTTTCTGTTTTTGTTATTTAGTTCATAGCGAATGCAGAAATAGATTGCCGGTGACGTTGTTTTTCTGTCAAATGCGCTTTTCTAAGTAGTGTGACGAATGGGAAGCACGCCAATGTCATCCAGCGAGTTATTTGACCGCATCGCTCATGAGATTTACCAGCAGGGTTATTGTGTTATCCGCCAGGCGTTGCCTGAAAAACTGGGTATGGCGCTGGCTCGGGAGGTCAGGACTCTGCCTGATGATCGTTTCAGCCGGGCCGGGATTGGTCGTCAGGCCGATTATCAGAATGTAGAAGCGATCCGGCGTGATGAGATCTGCTGGATCGATAACTCGACGCCTGCCGGGCAGGAATGGCTGCTATGGACAGATGGTCTGAAGCAGGCGCTGAACCGGCGCTTGTTCCTGGGGTTGTTTTCCTTTGAGAGCCATTACGCTCATTACCGCGAGGGTGATTTTTATAAAGTCCACCTCGATGCCTTCAGGGGGCAGCAGAACCGGGTGCTGACGGTGGTGACTTATCTCAATCCGGACTGGACAGATAATGATGGTGGTGAGTTACTTATTTATCCGGAAAAAAGCGGCGTCCCTCTGCTTACTGTGCAGCCAGAGTTTGGCACGTTGGTTGTATTCCTGAGTGAGGAGTTCCCCCATGAGGTGTTACCGGCCAGAGCTGACCGTTATAGTATTGCTGGCTGGTATCGCATCAACACATCTGACCGCAACCGGGTCGACCCTGAACTGTGATGCCCTCCGCGGCTTTGGCTGAGTGGAAGCTCAGGAGGCGATGCGGGAAGCTATTGTCGAGACATCAACATGGAAAACACATCGGGTGTATCGCTCCGGGCGATCTGTCATAGGGCTTGTGGGGCTATGAGCGTGAATACCAGCGACAGCGGTATTCGGATTATCCGGTCTCAGTGATAACATAGTCTCCCCTATCATTTCGGAATAAGGACTACCGGTGCCCCTCTCTGATAATGCGACCTCATCCCCCCGCCTTTTTATATATCTGCTGAGCGGTTATATCCTGGTGCATCTGCTGATTCGTCTGGCGATGGGGGGAACGCTGGAGCTGGATGAGGCTGAGCAACTGATTCTCGGTCAGCAGTTAGAGCTGGGCTATAACACGCAGCCCCCTCTTTATAGCTGGTTACAGTGGTTTTTCTTCCAGTTGTTTGGCACTGGGGTGCTGGCGCTGGCGCTGCTGAAATCGCTGCTACTTTTTTGTATCTATCTGTTTAGCTGGCTGACGGCGGGCAAGCTTATCGGGAATCAGCGTATCGCGTTGCTGGCGGCTTTCTCGTTGTTCCTGATTCCCAGTATCGCCTGGGAATCGGTCAGAGACCTGACCCATACCGTGCTGGCGACGGCGATAGCGGCGGCTACCTTCTATACCGCTATCCATATCTATCAGAAGCGTTCCCTCTTAGCCTATGTATTACTGGGTGTATTGCTGGCCAGCGGGATGCTGGCTAAGTACAGTTTTGGACTGTTTGCCCTGAGTCTGCTGCTGGCGGCGTTGTCGATACGGGAGTATCGCCGTCTGATTATGGACTGGCGTATCTTGGTTGCTGCGGTTATTGCTCTGCTACTGTTTTTGCCCCATCTGTTGTGGGCGATGGATCATCTGGATGAGATCAGGGGGTTCATCAGCAATCAGGTGGGTGAGGGCAATGGGGGAGGCTATCTCTCCGGGGTTATCAGCGGTGTCTCCAGCCTGGCGAAGAATATCACTGAGTTCCTGATTCTGGTATGGCTGGTACTGACGTTGTTGTGTCCTTCACTATATCGTCCGCTACCGGGCAGTGATCTGAATATTCACCGGCAGCTCGCGGGCCGCTTTCTGATGGTGGCGCTATCGGTGTGTCTGGTGCTGATTCTGTTGTTTGGCATTACCCAGTTTCAGAGCCGCTGGTTTCAGCCCCTGTTGATTATCTTTCCTCTATATCTGCTTAGCAGGGCGGAAGCGGCAGGATTGTCTTTCCGGCGTGAGAGACTGCTGCGTTGGGTGATTATATTTTTTGCGCTCATCGTGATGGTTCTGAGATTCAGCCAGTTCTGGCTGGCTCCTTATGTGAAAAGCAATGCTAACCGGATGCAGTACCCTTCAGCGGCCCTTGCCGGGCAGCTAGAGCAGGAAGGCTTTAGCGGCGGTACGGTTATTGGTGATAGTAATCTGACGGCTGCTAATATTGGCCTCTATTTTGAGGGCGCGCGGCTGTTGAGTCCGAGAACTGAGTTTTTCATCGCGGACCAGCACGGCGTCGGAGGGCAATGTCTGATCGCCTGGAAAGCCACTCGCCAGGACGCTATGCCGGCCGGCCTGGCACACTATCTTGATGCCCTGGGGATTGTTGTCAGCGATGCTGAGCAGCGCTATATCAGCGCCCCCTATCAGTATTCTGACCGCGGCGAGTTTCGCCTCGGTTTTGTACTACTCAGTTCGGCTTCGCTCTGCAATACCCCGGCAAACTGATAAATATCGCGGTCGGTCAGGCACCCGGTCGGACTGGGGCAATTAAGTGAGCCACAGTGATTATAATTGATTGTCTTGATGCGTCGGGAGCGATATAAACTTAATGTAAAGGGGGATGTTGTCTGTCTCGCTTGCTTTATCCGGTGAGCAGGACAGGGGTTAACGTTGCTCAGGGTTGTCAAAACAAGGCGTGTGTTATGAGTCAGAATTCCAGTGAAAGTGCCTTTACTAAACTCACACAGATTATTCAGTCAGCCGCGAAAGCAAATACCATTGAAGCGCAGGTGCAGCACATTGTTGAGGCGATCAGTGAAACCCTGCTGGTCGACGTATGCAGTCTCTATCTGCGGCAGCCGGATGATAGTCTGAGGCTGGTGGCCAGTCGTGGACTGATTCGTAACCATCCGGTTGTTATTCCCTCTAAGCAGGGGTTGGTGGGGCAGGTGATGCAGCAGCAGAACACCATCAATATCAAAGACCCGGATCAGCACCCTGGTTATTTCTACGTTGCAAACTCTGAGGAGGAGCAGTTCCATAGTTTCTGTGGCGTACCACTGGTTTACCGTGCTCAGGTGAATGGTGTTCTGGTCGTGCAGAGCCGTCGTGCTGAAGTGTTGCCGTCCGATCATGTTGCGCTGTTCTCTACCCTGGCAACCCACCTGGCGATGCTGATAGCTACCTATTCAAAGGACCTGTTTGTTTCGCCATCTGAAGCAAAGTTATATCAGGGGATCAGCGGTGCACAGGGAGTAGCGCTGGGTAGAGCATTCATTCGTAAAGAGTCCGGACTTGCCGAAATTCAGAAGCTGAAAGCCGATGATGTAGGAACCGAGCAGACGCGCTGGGTAAGCCTGAAAGCGGAAGCAATGAGCGAATTGCGGGAAGAGCGCGACACCGTCTGCAGTACGTTGGGGGAGGGGCTTGCCTCAGTACTGGATGCCTATCAGATGCTGTTAAAAGATGCGACATTTGAGCAGCGAATTCTGGATGAGGTGGCGCAAGGCTATCAACTGCCCTGGGCGATCCGGCAAGCGGTCAGTTTTTTCTCCGATAAATTTAAAGAGATGGATGACCCCTACCTTCGGGCCCGTCATGAGGATATTGAACAGCTGGGCGCTAAGCTTTATCAGATCTGGCAGCGTACCTCAGAGCCACAAGCGCCGGCAGGAAATGAACCGCTGGTTCTGGTGGGTGACCAGATCAGCGTGTCTGATATTGTTAATCTGGCTACTGACCGGCTGGCGGGTATCGTCTGTTTTGGCGGGGGCTCGCTATCCCATATAGCGGTATTTGCCAATGCCCTGGGCATCCCTGCGGTGATGGGGCTGGGGGAGGTCTCAGTCCAGAACAGTGAGCAGGTTGTGGTTGATGGTGATGCCGGTCAGGTGATCTGCTCTCCCACAAGATCGGCCCTCAGAGAATACAAACGTATTATCTCTGAACGACAGACACTGGCAAATCGTTTACAGGCTGACAGTCAGTTGCCCGCGGTGACTAAAGACAATGTCAGAGTGACATTGCTGGCGAACTCCGGATTGCAGGCTGATGTTTTGCCCGGGCTGAGATTTGGCGCCGAGGGGATTGGCCTGTTCCGTACCGAAGTCCCCTTTATGGTTCGTTCCAGTCTGCCTTCTGAAGATGATCAGGAAAAGATCTATCGCAGACTTATCAGTCACTATAAAGATAAACCTGTCTATTTTCGTACTCTGGATATCGGTGCCGATAAACCGTTGTCATATCTGCCATTGGTGAAAGAGGAAAACCCGGCGCTGGGATGGCGGGGGATTCGCTATATTCTGGATAACCAGCCACTGTTAATTACTCAGTTACGCGCTTTTATGAAGGCGGCAGCTGGTAGTGAGCATGTTCATCTGATGTTGCCGATGATTGCTTCAACCGAGCAGCTGGACCAGTGCCTTGCCATACTCAATGAAGTGCATCATCAACTGATAGAGGAAGGGGTACAGGTCTGCCGCCCCAAAGTTGGCATTATGGTAGAGGTGCCCAGCTGTATCTCTTTGCTGCCGTTCTGGCGCGATAAGCTCGACTTTATCTCTATCGGCACCAACGATCTGAGTCAGTATCTGCTGGCGCTGGATCGTAACAGCCCGCTGGTCGGGAAATGGTACGACTCGCTTCATCCCGCTGTGATACATGAGTTGCTGCGCATCAGCACAATGGCTAAGCAGATAGATCTGCCGGTGAGCGTTTGTGGGGAGATAGCATCTGACCCGGTTGCGGTCATTCTGTTGGTAGGTATGGGGATTCAACAGCTGAGTATGAGTGCCGCGAAGATTCCGCTGATTAAATGGATCTTGCGGAACATCTCCAGAGAGCAGGCAGGCGAACTGCTTGCTGAAGCGTTGCAGCAGGATAATGCCACCGCCATCCGCCAGCTGGGACAGCAGTTTCTCGCGTCAAAACAGCTATTATTTAACGAGACCACGCCAAGATAGAGGCAATCGACTTTGAGTACAATGGCGTTATCAACGGACCTGGCGGCATGGATTAATATCGCCCCCTACCACTGGAGTGCAATCGGCACCGCGCTTTTTTGTGGTGCAGTGATTGGCTGTGAGCGACAGATCAGGGGCAAGCCTGTTGGCATCCGGACCTCCGCGCTGATCACCGTTGGAACCTACCTGTTTCTCGCCAGCGCACTGCTGCTGCAGGGTGAGACCTCTGATCCTACCCGGGTGTTGGGGCAGGTGGTCACTGGCATCGGCTTTCTGGGGGCGGGGGTTATGCTGTCAAAACATGGAGCTGTCATCGGTGTAACCTCGGCCGCAGCGATCTGGATACTGGCCGCGTTAGGCGTGCTTATCAGCATGGGCCATCTGCTGCCTGCTATCAAACTGTCGCTGCTGGTGGTGTTGATTTTATGCGGTGTTGAGTTTATTGAAAACCGTCTGCGTGTGCTGACCCGCGGTGTACATCAAAAAATAGACCAGACCCTCGGGCGTTCTGGAAGGACAAAACTATGAGTACAACTGAGCTGATAACAGCACCGTTGAGGAAGCTGGATAATGAGTTGTACGATCTGGTTAAGGGCTTCAATATTCTGGACAGTGTTAGCCCGGTGAACTACCGGCAGGAAAAAGCTGCGTTTTTTGAATCCAGTTTTTCCCGCAGCCCGGCGTTTGTGTATGCAACTCAGAAGGTCGACTCATTCTGTCTTAAACGCAGTCTTTTTAACCTTCCGGTTGATAAACTTGCCGACCCGGAACTGAGCCAGTTATACAGCGATGTGATCGAGTCTTATGTGGATAAGATTGATCAGTATAAGTCGATCGGCACTGCCGATTTTCTCTACGAGTCGTTTCGCTATTATGGCGAACCCAGCGAAAAAGATATCCGCAATGCTAACTTTATTCTGCACCTGCCCGACCCCGATCCGGGCCGTGATGAGATGCTATGCGCGGATGAGATAGTGAGCCGGCTTGAACGGTTTGCTCAGACGGAAGGCTATGAGTATCAGATCCGCCTGGAAGACAGCATGATTGCTAATGCGCTGGTGTCCGGGACGACGGTTAAAGTTAACCGCTCAGCCAGTGTATCTGAAACGGAAGTTGATGCCCTGGCGCATCATGAACTGGGGGTGCATCTGGTTACCACCCTGAACGCCCGCCGCCAGCCGTTAAAAATCCTGTCGATGGGTTGTCCGGTTAATACCATGACGCAGGAAGGGCTGGCGATACTCAGTGAGTATCTGGCCGGATGTATGACTCTTCCCCGGCTGAAAGTCCTTGCTTTAAGGGTGCTGGCGGTTGAATCGATGGTTGAGGAAAACGATTTCAAGAAAACCTTTCTGTTCCTCAAAGAGCAGCATAACGTTGCCGATGAGCAGGCGTTCACCATTACTGCCCGGGTGTATCGTGGGGGCGGTTTTACCAAGGATTATCTTTATCTGCAGGGCCTGCATCAGATGCTGAATGCCTATGAAACCCGCCCCGATTTTAACAATCTGTTGTCGGGTAAGGTTTCAATTGAACATCTGTCGGTTATTACCGGATTGATCGATAAAGGGTATCTGTTCAAACCTGAGCTGATCAGTCCTGCTATTGCCCATCCACAAGAGAATGATGCGATTCAGAAATTTATCACGCATGCGATTAAATAGAGAACTGACCGGGTTTAGTCTATGGTTTAAGCAGTGGAGGCTGCTGTTTCAGCGCCCGGAGTTAAAGGTTTATGAGTATGTCAGGACCGGCTGCACTGATAGCGTCCCTGACATGGGCTGTGACTTCGCCTCTGCTGACAACCGGAGGCACAGGAGAGATGAAGAAAAGCGACACTGCAACACCTAACAGCGATTCAGCCAACGGGTCTGGCGACAAAACCGCAGCCCAGCATAATGACGCCTCACAGGCTAAGGGGTATTTTGCCCCGGTCAGCGTCGATGAAGGGGCGCTGTGGGGAGTGCAGACACAGCGATCACTGATCAATTTCAATATCGGCCAACAGCGCTTTGAAGCGGATTTTATCGATGCCCTGGTGCATATAAAGCGGGTGTGCGCTGAGGTCAATCATCGTCAGGGACGACTCCCGGACGATCTGTATGACGCCATAACCCAGGCCTGCGACGATCTGCTGGGCGGTAACCATCGGGACCAGTTTCCCCTGCGGGTGTGGCAAACCGGTTCGGGTACCCAGACCAATATGAACGTCAATGAGGTGATCACCACTCTGGCTAACCGGGCACTGAACCCGGGCGAAGATGCATCTGAGGACGGTGCGAAGGTTCACCCCAACGATCATGTCAATATGTCCCAGTCCTCCAATGATGTATTTCCAACGGCGATGCGTCTGGCCGTGGCGCAGCAAAGCGATGACATACTGCTGCCTGCGCTCAATCAGCTGATGACCGCACTGAATGATAAACAGACAGAGTTTGCCGCTATCTATACCGTGGGCCGCACCCACCTGATGGACGCGCTGCCGGTGACAGTGGGTGCAGCGTTGTCGGCACACATCACACAGCTGAAAGAGGCCGCAGAGGCGATACAGGAAAGTCTGAAGGCGGTCTGTAAACTGGCAATAGGCGGCACAGCAGTGGGGTCGGGCAGTAATGCCCCGGAGGGCTTTGGCGATGAGGTTGCCGCGGGTCTGGCACAACGATACAGCCTGCCCTTCAGCCGCCATGAAAATCTTTATGCGGCGGTCTCCGGTGAGGATGCCTCACTGCGTTTCAGTGCTGCCCTGAAGCAGCTGGCCGCGGTGCTGCTGAAACTGGCCAATGATTTTCGTCTGCTGGGTAGTGGCCCCCGCTGCGGCCTGAATGAGTGGCAACTGCCCGCCAATGAGCCCGGCAGCTCGATCATGCCGGGTAAAGTGAATCCAACCCAGTGCGAAGCCCTAAGCATGGTGTGCCTGCAGGTGTTTGGTAACGATCTGACGGTGTCGATGGCGGCCTCGCAGGGCCAGCTGCAACTGAATACCTATCGCCCGGTGATTATCCATAATCTGATGGAAAGCACCGGATTGTTAGCCGATGCGATGAACTCGTTTGCCGTGCATTGTGTGGCGGGACTGGCACTGAACCAACAGCAGATCAGATCGAATATGGCGCATAATCTGTCAATCATCACCCTGTTGGCTCCGCAGATTGGCTATGATACGGCGTCTGCGATTGTTCACGAAGCGCACCTGAACAACAGCTCGCTTTCAACCGCCGCGCAGGTGCTGGGGTATTTCGAGGAGCAGGCGTTTGAATCTTTGATGCGCGATGTGCTGGATCAGCAGTTAAAAGTGAAGCGCTGAGCTCTTTATCGGTAGGATCTTAGCTCAGCGGTGAACATCACTCTGTCATAAGTGAAGTAATCAATGGATGATTCTCCCTGTTCAAAAGAGATTCCTAACATGGGGGTGAGTCCTTTCCAGTCGATATCCCGGTTTAGCAGATTAATATGCCAGACGGTTTTTTTATCGTTTCTTGTTTGGTTGAAAAACGGATCTGTATCACCATAGTCTGCTTTTGTATACCGACCACCCACTTCTACGTTCCAGGAATCAACGGGAATTTCAACGGCAGCAGACAGCGCTGTAGAGCGATAGGAATAGGGCTTTTCTCTGGCGTGGGAGTTTGTCAGGGTTAAGCCCCCGAGAAAACGGGATTTCTCACCAATGGGGACAATCAGCTTGCCAGCTACCGTTTGTAGCGTGGTATCGAGATGATCAGCCTTTTCAAAGTCGAGACGGCCAATGGAGTATTCAATCACCTGGCTGAACTGATCAGTAATTCTGGGACTGTATTTAACACTGACATAGGGGTAACGGTAATTTCCGGATTGGGAGTTCCAGTGGTTCTCTACCCCAGCGGATAACAAGACGTTGCGCTTTTCAGCGGGGGTATAGCGTATGCCGGTATCCAGAGTGTAGCTGTCTAATGAACTCTGTTCAAAATCACGTACGGAAAGAGTGGCATAGGCCTGAGTAAGCAGGTTGTCAGAGAGTGGAATTCCACCCAGCAGTTTATAGTTTAACCCCAGTGCTTCCTGAGTTTCTGGAACGGTATAGGTGTTGTTAAGAATGGTAATCTCTTTTTTTGAGGTAAAGCTGGTTGGGTTATCATCGCTGACCAGGGCGACAGAGAAATCCACAAACCCCACTGCGTTATCAATCTCTTGCAGATACAGATAGACCTTCTGCTTTACCGGCCAGGGCAGGCCGCCAGAGTCCAGCGCTGAGTTGAATATCTCTCTTGATGCTGAAAACTCGCCCGCCAGAAATAGTGCTCTGGCCAGTTCAAGCTCTACACGGGGACTGTATTCCTGCTTCAGAATCTCACGGAAGATAATTGCGGCCAGGGGGTAATCTCCCTGTTGCAGCGCTATCCCTCCCATCACAAACAGCGACTGCAGCTTTTGTTCGGTCGCCAGCTTCTCGGTTTTGACGGGGGGAGGGCTTGCAGGTTTTTCTTCACCGGCATAGCTGTTAAGCCATACCAGTGAAGAGAGCAGTAAACCGATAGTCTGATTTATTTTGATGGGCAACTTACTGCTTGGAACCAAAGGCGCCGGTGTAGTTTTCAACACCGCTACCGGTGAGAGCAAAGGTTCCGCCAGCCTCTTCAGCAGAGGGGCCATAGAAGTAGCCGCTAGCTGAGCCTGTCAGGCCGGTACCGTTCACTGAACCGGAAAAATTATTAGACCCTGCAGCGTAGGTCAGGGTGCCGGAAAGAT
Organism: Amphritea atlantica; assembly: GCF_900111095.1. Taxonomy (GTDB): domain Bacteria; phylum Pseudomonadota; class Gammaproteobacteria; order Pseudomonadales; family Balneatricaceae; genus Amphritea; species Amphritea atlantica. The sequence goes on from NZ_FOGB01000002.1 coordinate 474,029, forward strand.
TGAGGTCTGAATTAACCCCTGTCGCCCCGGTATTCCCATTAACCGTGTTATTGTTAAAGGTGGTGAAGTTCAGGCTTCGGGCTGAAAAGTCTGCATTGATTGATGTATTACCAGCAACAAAGAAAGCCGTTCCCGCCGAATCAATATAAACCCCAGAAGTAATACCAACGAAGGTGGCGCTTCCTGTCGTGGGAACTGCACTACCATCGGTGCGGGACCCTACAGATATTGAGCCAATTCGACCGGCGCTGTTGATATCTCCCATACCGGTGACCCATGATCCGAGGGTCTGGTAATCCCAGCCCATATCTTCAGCAACTATTGCTACGCCATAGTTGCTCTCGTTGGCTGAAAGAACTTCCAGAGTTGGTGCTGAATAGGAAAAAGAATCTGACGATGAGTCCCAACTAACTGTGCCGTTATCTGTGGCTATTGATAACTTTGAGATATTGCCGTTGGAGTCGTAAGTCAGGGTTGCTTTAGCCGTTGAGTCTGTGCCTAAGTCAGTAATACTTGTTACAGATGTAGAGTTGGCAACATAACTGGATTCCACTGACTGCCCTTCAATATCAACTATTGTGTTTGGCGGAATAGCGCTGAAGCTGGTGAATGAGCGTTTAACAACTGCACTGCTACCGCCGCCTCCACCGCCACACCCGGTAACCAGCAGTGAGACGCTGCAGCAGAGAAGCGTTGCTTTCAGAGAATTATTCATCTGTCATTCCTTTGCAAATACCGGTTAAATTCCATCTGACCGATCTGCTTTCTTTTAGAAATCAGATATTGTCGCTGTGTCATTCAGCAGATAGTTAAGCAACTACCCGACGTTCCGGTGTCATAATATTTGTGGCTGAACTGCCCTGTCTGATTTTTTAAAATTCAAAAGCCAGTGCCGCCTGTTTCGCAAGAATCTTATGAAGTATGTCTGTTTGAATCAAGCGTTTGACACGCTTTTTTCGGTATACAGCTCAATAGATTATCGACTATTTCAATATTATTTTTGTGAAGTTGTTTTTTATTATCCTTTAGTCGTATTTTTCGATTTGTTTATAATCCGGAACGAAAAAATATATGGCTTGTTGTTCCGCGTGCTATTTCATCAAAATAGTGAATATTCTGTATTGACCGTGACGCAAATTAGTCCGATACTCGCGCCATTATGAAACCATCTCAAAACACACCAATATCAGTGACTGAATACCTGAATACATTGCGACGCCATGTATCGTATACCTGTGTCTGTTTGGGTGTGGTGGGCCGACGACGATAACCGTCTGAGCCAGCAAAATACTCAAAGAGCCGCAGGTAACCCCTGCGGTTTTTTTTGTCCAGAATTTACGCTATGCCGCGGGCGAATTGATGTGCAAGAGCGGCGAAGCCCGAATTAATTATTTTTTAAGGAATAAACAGATGGAATCTCATTCTGTCACCGACGTTGTAGCGAAGCAAAACTATCTGATCCCGATTACTAAACGGCCTGAGCTCTGTTTTATCCGTGGAGAGGGCCACTATCTGTTTGATCAGAATGACAACGCTTATCTTGACTGGATTCAGGGTTGGGCGGTTAACACCCTGGGCCACAGTCCGAAGCTGATGCAGCAGGCTCTGATCAGACAGTCATCGCAACTGATCAACCCCAGCCCGGCTTTTTATAATCAGCCGATGCTGAACCTGGCAGAGATGCTATGCGAGAACTCCCGGTTTGATCAGGTGTTCTTCACTAACAGTGGTGCGGAAGCTAATGAGGGGGCGATTAAGCTGGCGCGGAAGTGGGGTCAGAAGAACAAAAGTGGTGCGTTTAAAATCATTACCTTCCAGCAGAGCTTCCATGGCCGGACACTGGCTACGATGTCGGCTACCGGTAAAGAGGCGTTTGCGCCACTGTTTGAGCCGAAAGTGAGCGGCTTTACCAAGGTGCCCTATAATGATCTGGCGGCTACTGAAGCCGCCATTGATGATCAGACTGTTGCGGTAATGCTGGAGCTGATTCAGGGTGAAGCGGGAGTGATCCCGGCGGATGCTGAGTTTGTTGCCGGACTGGATGCGCTGTGTAAACAGCATAATCTGTTACTGGTCGTGGATGAAGTGCAAACCGGTATCGGCCGTACGGGCAGTCTGTTCGCCTATCAGCAGTATCAGGCTGAGCCGCATATTATGACGCTGGGTAAAGGCCTGGGGGGTGGTGTGCCGATTGCGGCGATGGTCATCGATAAAACGGTCAGCTGTTTTGATCCTGGTGATCAGGGAGGCACATACAACGGTAATCCGCTGATGTGTGCCGTCTCCGGCGCAGTGCTGAAAGAGGTGTTGGCTGCAGACTTTCTACCACAGGTGAACCGGGTCAGCGAGTATTTTTGTCAGCGGTTGTCTGAGCTGGCTGAAGAATTTGGTCTGGGAGCGATTCGGGGTAAAGGCCTGTTACTGGCGATCAATACCGGTCCCTTTTCCGGTCCGAAGATTGTTGAACTGGCCAGAGACGCAGGGCTATTGCTGAATGCGCCCAGAGAGGACTCCCTGCGGTTTATGCCTGCACTGACGCTGACTGAAAAAGAGGTGGATGAAGGCATTGCACTACTGGCCGGTGTATTAAGAACGCTGGTCGCCAAATAACTATTGCTGTGATGGTGCGCCTTTTGTGAAATCAAACCTGGTTCCGGGATCGTCCGGAAGCAAAAAACTGTTAAACAACCCTGTAAATGTGGGGTGCCCAAACCGTCAGTGTCTGATGTGCTCAAGCATCGCCCCAAACCTTTGGACTGACATATGTATAAAACGCTTTTCGTGGTCGATGATGATGTTTCTTTGTCGGGGCTGCCTGCTAATACCCTGACCTTTGAAACCTATCTGCGGGATTATCCTAAACTGGGTGAACCGAAAATCCGCATTATTAACCTGTGTGATACCGAGCGCTATCTCAGTAAGGGCTATTACTGCTCCCTGCTGGCGGAAGCCCGGCAACACCAGGTGCTGCCCAGTGTTAAAGTGATCAATGCCCTGCGCAGCCGCCGCAGTTCCGGTCTTTGGCTCAGCAGTTCGTTGCTGGCCGGCCTGGCTGAACAGCAGCTCGTTGCGGGCTCTCACATTATCTGTATGGGGGCGGTTGAAGATGTCCGCTTTAAAAAAATCGCGGGCAAAGCGTTTCAGCAGTTTCCGGCACCATTGCTGGAGATGTCACTGAGTGTGACTGAATCGGGCTATGATATCCGTCTGAGCCGTTGTTCTCTGTCATCTCTGACCGCTGAACAGCTCAGCTTTGCCCTTGGGGTGATGGATGATTACGCCCGTATCAGCTGGCACAAGAAGGGGGCAGGCAAAAAATACCGTTGGGATCTGGCGATTCTGGTGGACCCGCAAGAGAAGGTTCCCCCCAGTGATAAGCGGGCGATCTCCCGGTTTGTTAAAGCGGCCGAAAAGTATGGTATCCGCGCCCAAACGGTAACGGCGGATGAGTTAAATCATCTGAATCAGTTCGACGGTCTGTTTATTCGTGAAACCACCGCCATAGACCATCATACCTACCGTCTGGCGTGCGAGGCGGAAGAGAATGGTCTGGTGGTGCTGGATGACCCCAGCTCGATACTGCGCTGTTGCAATAAGGTCTATCTGCACGATGCGTTTAACTACAAGAAGGTGCCCAGCCTGAAAACTCAGGTTATTACCGATGCCAGTGAGGAGACGCTGGACAGCATTGAAATGGCGTTTGGCTATCCGGTCGTACTGAAATTGCCTGAAGGGTCGTTTTCTAAAGGCGTGTTCAAGGCTGAGTCCCGCGGCGAACTGAAGACCCTGCTGGATCAGTTGTTTCAGGAATCTGCCTTACTGCTGGCACAGGAGTATATGTTCACCCAGTATGACTGGCGCATAGGCGTGCTCAACGGCCGGGCAATCTATGCCTGCCGCTACCATATGGCGCGCAACCACTGGCAGATCTATAACCATGGATCAAAGCGCAACTTCTCTGGCGGATTTGACACCCTGGCGACATTTGAAGTGCCGCGGGTGGTGCTGGATGCGGCACTGAAAGCGGCCGCCGTGGTGGGAGATGGTCTCTACGGTATCGATATTAAAGAGGTGGATAAGTGCGCCTATGTGATAGAGGTGAACGATAACCCAAGCATTGATAGCGGTGTCGAGGATCTCTACCTGGGTGAAGAGTTGTATATGCAGATTATGCATGAGTTCCTGCGTCGCTTTGAGCTGCGTGGACGCTAGGCCATGATCAGGGATAACCATTGATGAAAACCAAACCTGATCTTCAGAGTGTGACCTTACGCCGGGCAACTCTGGATGATCTTAATACACTGGAGCAGATAGAGAACAACTGCTTTGCAGGGGATCGGCTGCATCGGCGCAGTTTGCGCAACTGGATAAAAGCCCCTCATGGTGAGTTTATTGTTGCTGTCAGTCAAAGCCGGGTGGTCGGATATGGTCTGGTCTGGTGCCATAAAGGCACCCGGCTGGCGCGGTTGTATTCATTGGCACTGTTGCCAGAGATGCGCGGTTCCGGCACCGCTGTCAGACTGATACGCGAACTTGAGTCCGCCACCGCAGCACGGGGCTATCTGTTTATGCGTCTGGAGGTCGCTAAAACCAATCAGGCGGCCGCCGCGCTATATCGTCGCTGTGGCTATCGGGTGTTTGGTGAATATCACGACTATTATGAAGATCATTCCGATGCACTGCGGATGCAGAAGACGATTCAGTATCTGAGCATCGATAAAACCCAGCGTCTGACCCCCTGGTATCAGCAAACCACCCCTTTTACCTGCGGCCCGGCAGCGCTGATGATGGCGATGGCCAGCCTGGATCAGTCACAGGTGGTGGACCAGAAAGAGGAGCTGGATATCTGGCGGCAAGCCACCACCATCTTTATGACCACCGGCCACGGTGGCTGCCATCCGCTGGGGCTGGCCCTGGCCGCCAGTCAGCGGGGCTTTGCTGTGCAGGCACTGATCAACACCGAAGGCCCCCTGTTTATTGATGGCGTGCGATCTCCACATAAAAAAGAGGTGCTGGCGGTTGTGCATCAGCAGTTTGTGGAGAAGGCCGATCGTGATGAACATATCGATGTGATCTATGCGGAGATAGATCAGCAGCGGATATCAGACTGGCTGCAGGCGGGCTATGCGGTGATTATTCTTATCAGCACCTTCCGGCTGGATGGCAAAAAAGCGCCCCACTGGGTGGCGGTTACCGGCATTGATGAGCGCTGCTTATACGTCCATGACCCTGATGCGGAGGATATCAGCCAACTGGCGATCGATAACCAGTATCTGCCGATTACCCGACAGGATTTCGATAAGATGTCTGCCTTTGGCAGTGGCCGGCTAAGAACAGCGGTGGCGATTAAGAAACAGGGTTAAACATCGGCCGGGACTTTACCGGTGATTTTCTCACAAAAGCTTCAAAAATATGACCAAAGCGCATATTAAGCAGCTGAGTAAGCTTTTGGAACAGCTATTTACTGCCTGATCATTGATCTGGCAGGCCTCTGCGATCTTTAATATTGAGGAAAGGCACTTTAACTGTTTGAAAGTTTGAATAAATAGAGGCAGAGTGTTGGTATTACTAGTTTTAGATTTCAAGGATGTAAATGGCTAATTACTGGTCAGAATCTGAAGTTGAGGCGGCCGTTCAAGACTACTTCGATATGCTTCGTCTTGAATTGCTGGGCGAGAAATACAACAAAACTGCGCACCGGCGAGCGTTAAAGGAGCGGCTCAGTGGGCGTTCCGATGGTTCGGTTGAGCTCAAACATCAAAATATTAGTGCTGTACTAATTGAATTTGGGATCCCTTTTATTGATGGCTATAAGCCTCGCTATAACTATCAACGTAAAGTTTTGCCTTACGCCGTAACTGATTATTTAGTTAAAAATCCTGAAGTGTTGGCTCTTTTTCAAGCTGATTCTGAGGTTGTTCCCAAGGTGCCAACTGTTACCGACTTCTTAGCTGCATTTGATAAGCCTCCTAAGCCTGAAGAACGAACTGCAAGTGCTATTTCAGAGCCTAAGGCTGTCTATATTCCTAACGTAGTAAACTATTTGGAGCGGGAAGCGCAAAACCAAAAGCTGGGCGATGCGGGCGAGCAGTTTGTTATCAATTTTGAACAAGCGAGATTAATTAGAGCCGGAAAAGAGTCTCTTGCGGACCGAATAGAACAGGTGTCTGTGACCGAAGGCCCTGCGGCAGGCTTTGACATCCGTTCTTTCGAGGAGGATGGCACCGATCGTTTTATCGAAGCTAAGACAACTAAGTATGGGAAAAGTACGCCATTCTATGTAACGCCCAATGAGTTACGCTTTTCTCAAGAAAACGCAAAACGTTACCACCTTTACCGGGTATTTAAATTTCGTGCAGATCCAAGGGTATTTGCGCTACAGGGTAATTTGGAAGAACTCTGTGATTTAAAGCCATCAGAATATATGGCTCGGGTGAGTTAGACACATAGCAACGGGCTAACGATTTTAGAAAGCGTGCCCGGCTTTCACCGGGCGGCCCTCTTCCCCTGTTACTTCTTCAACTTATCAATATTCAGCATCTTCATCAGGAATTTCTCGAAGATCGGTTCGCTGACGCCGCTGCGGATCTTGTGCATAAAGTATTTTTCAAAGCCGACTTTGGCCAGATGCACCCACTTGCCGGATTTCATCCAGTTAACGTTGCGTGGCGGAATCTGCGGCATGGCGACAAAGGCGATACCGCTGTCGCCCATATCAGCCAGGCAGACCGCGTTCCAGGTGGCTTCGCTTTCCGGTTCTTTGCTGTCCAGCACCGAGCGGATGTTATGGGCGGTGGCGGTGACCATGCTCTCAATCATAAAGCCGGTTTTAGGCACGCCGGTAGGCACGGGGGTTGGTTTTTTTGGTGCAATGGCGACGGCGACACCAATACCCCAGATATTGGGGTAGGTGGGGTTACGCTGATGTTTATCGATAATAATAAAGCCGCGTGGATTCACCAGCCCTTCGATATCCCGCACGGCGTCGATGCCGGTAAAGGCGGGTAGCATCATGGTATAGCCGAAGGGCAGTTCGTGACGCTTTTTCTCTTCGCCCTGCTCATCACACTCGATAACGTGCATCAGGCCATCTTCTATGCGGTCAACTTTGGCGTTACAGATCCAGTCGATATGGTGCTTACGCAGTTCACTTTCCAGCATGGTTTTGCTGTCGCCAACGCCATCAAGGCCGAGGTGGCCGATATAGGGTTCTGAGGTAACAAAGGTCATGGGGATCTGATCACGGATTTTGCGCTTGCGCAGATCAGAATCCATGATGAAGGCGGTTTCATAGGCAGGGCCGAAACAGCTGGCGCCCTGCACCGCGCCGACAACAATCGGAGCGGGGTTTTCCGCCAGCGCGTTCCATTGATCACAGGCCGTTTCTGCATGATCGATATGGCAGACAGAGTTTGTGAAGCCTTCCGGGCCGAAGCCTTCGATCTCATCGAATGCCAGTTTCGGACCGGTGGCGATAATCAGGTGGTCGTAGCGCAGTCGGGTGCCGTCAGACAGTTCCAGTTCGTTGCTTTCGGGGTGAACCCGTTTAGCTGCATTGACAACCAGTTCAACTCCTTTTTTTGCCATTGGCGCGGCCAGAGGAACGGTAATATCTGCACGCTTGCGCCAATCAACAGCAACCCAGGGGTTGGAGGGGACGAAGTGATAGTAATCCTTATCACTAACGATAGTAACCGTATCGTCTGGCCCGGCCAGATCCTTCATTTCATAGGCCATCGGAACGCCGCCAAGTCCGGCACCGAGGATGATGATATGCGCCATACATTTCCTCCAGAGATCACTCTCTATTTTAGTATTATATTTATTAGATTTATCTAATATAAGATCAAAATATAGCCAGAGTCAATGTTATATTTGTAAACATTGGTCGTAGGGTATATAGCAGGCGTGATGCGGAGCGGACGGTGATGAAAATTCGGGCTAAGGGTGTCACTGCTGAAAGCTAGTTGACGCGAAATCATTGGGTTAGCATTTATATATGCATAATCTTTATATCTGGCTATAAATATCAATTATTATCTATATATGTGATCGTTTACAGTGGTTGCCTCTATACAACAAGAAGATCGGAAGGTGTAAGCGATGCAGTATTATGTGGATGGTTTTCGTGGGGGTGATCCCGATATAAAAAATGCGACAGCAAAGCGTCGCGACCGTAGTGAGTTTGCTCCGCTGCCGGAAAAAGTAGATGTATTGATCGCCGGTTGTGGGCCCACAGGTCTCTGCCTGGCGGCACAGCTGTCTCAGTTCCCTGAAATTGACACCATGATCGTTGATCCTACACCGGGTCCGATTGAAAAGGGTAAAGCTGACGGTATCAATACCCGGACCATGGAGATGTTCCAGGCGTTTGGTTTCGCAGATAAGATCAAGCGAGAAAGTTACTGGGTCAATCAGACCAACTTCTGGATGCCTGATCCGGAAAAACCAGCCAATATCAAACGTATCGGCAGAGTGCAGGATGTTGCCGATGATTCCTCTGAGATGCCCCATATCCTGATCAACCAGGCGCGCATCCATGAGCTGTTCCTCGAGGTGATGAAAAACTCACAGACACGACTGGAACCCGACTATAGCTGGTCAATTGTCGATCTTGAGGTCGATACGACTACTGACGAATACCCTGTCACCGTTACCCTTGAAAACAGTGGCATTAATGCGGGCGAAAGAAAAACTGTGCGCGCTAACTATGTCGTTGGTTGTGACGGCGCCCGTTCTAACGTACGCAAAGCGATTGGCGGTGAACTGCATGGGGATGCGGCACATCAGGCCTGGGGTGTTATGGATATTCTGGCGAATACCGATTTCCCGGATGTACGTCAGAAATGTCTGATCACCTCTGCCCATGAAGGCAACGTACTGATCCTGCCACGGGAAGGTGGCTATCTTTTCCGGATGTATGTTGAGCTGGATAAGCTGAATCCTGATGAGCGGGTAGCTAACCGTAACTTTAAAGTCGATGACCTGATTGCCGGTGCGAATCGCATCATGCAGCCCTATTCGATCGATGTTAAAGAGGTTGCCTGGTGGTCTATCTATGAGATTGGTCACCGGATGACCGACCGGTTTGACGATGTGCCAGAAGGTGAAACCGCCAGCCGTAACCCCCGTGTGTTCACCGCGGGTGATGCCTGCCATACTCACAGCCCTAAAGCGGGTCAGGGGATGAACGTGTCCATGCAGGACACCTTTAACCTGGGCTGGAAGCTGGCGCATGTGCTCCAGGGACGGGCTAATCCCGCTCTGTTGCACAGTTACTCTGCGGAACGCTGGGCCGAGGCTAAACGTCTGGTGGATACCGACCATGAGTGGGCGCGCATTATGTCCGCGCCTGCCGGGGAGTCGGTACTGGATAATGGTGACGAGCCTCGCTTTATGCGTCAGTTTAAAGCTAATCTGGAATTTACCGGTGGACTGGCGGTTAAATATGGTGAGTCTGCTCTGGTTGGCCCGGCAACACATCAGGCGCTGGCGAAGGGCGAAGAGATTGGTCGCCGGTTCCACTCTGCTCCTGTTGTGCGCCTGGCGGATGCGAAGCAGATGCAGCTGGGTCATGTGGCTGAGGCAGATACCCGCTGGCGCATCTATGCGTTTGCAGGCAAGAATGACAGCTCGGCACCGGGATCAGCGGTCCACAAACTGGCTGACTGGCTTCAGAATGATCTGAACTCTCCTGTGGTGAAGTTCACGGGTAAAGAGGAGGATATCGATGGTCTGATCGATCTTCGCGCTGTCTTCCAGCAAACCTTTGATCAGTTGGCGTATGAAGATATGCCCGCGCTGCTTTGCCCAACCAAAGGTAAACTTGGTCTTCAGGACCATGAGAAGGTGTTTTGTGTTGATCACAAAGGGCTGGGGGATATCTATGATATGCGGGGTATCAACCGTGAACAGGGCTGTATGATTGTGGTTCGCCCTGATCAGTATATTGCCCAGGTTCTGCCGCTGGATAGTTATAAGGCACTGGCTGACTTTTTTGCAGCAATCTACCAGCCAATAGCCCGATAATATAAAGCTGAAATAGCAGAGTGTTAAACAGGCATCGGTGCGATCCGATGCCTGTTTTTTTTATGGGTTATTAATACCCGCCTCATCATCTCCTACGCATTGCTGATCGTTTTTATACGGTCATCAACGCTCTGAAACACACCCTGAATATTGATTGTTTTCATTTTTCTTTCTTTTTGTTTCGTTTCAGCTTTATTTCAGTTTGAGTCTTTACAGTAGCTAACATCAAGTGACGAAAACTTGTTGCAGCCGTCTCTCAACATAAAAATATCGACTTAATCTGGAGCAATAAAAATGAACAAAGCAAACTTAGCGACAGCACTACTTCTTGGCGCGTCAACTGCGCTTCTGAGCACGGGCTCCGTGGCCGGTCCTAGTAGTCAATTGAAGGTTTCTGAAACGGCCTCTGCCGAAGTTCAGGCTAAAGTTAACAGTTGGTTAGCGGGTGAAGAAATTAGCGGCCGTAAAGATAAGTGCTTTGGTATTGCACTCGCCGGTGAGAATAACTGTGCAGCAGGTGCCGGTACCAGCTGCGAAGGTACCTCGACTACAGATTTTCAGACGAATGCCTGGGCCTATGCGCCTAAAGGTACCTGTGAATCAATCGTGACACCAAATGGAATGGGTTCTCTTGAAGGTTCATGAATGCAACCCGCCCCGGCAGTCTTTGATTGCCGGAGCGCATTTAGGGGCCGGCCTGGGGTTAAAGGCTGAACACCTGGATGATATTTTGGCGTTACCTGTGGAAGAAGCCATTTGCACGGGAAATAGTCTGTGGTTTGAAGTGCATACAGAGAATTACTTTGTTGCAGGCGGGCCCCGGCTAAACTATCTCCGCTCAATCCGTGAGAACTATGATCTGAGCTTCCATGGCGTCGGGGGGTCACTAGGCTATGATCATCAGTCTATGCCTGAGCATATTCAACAGGTCAAAGCGTTAATCAATGAGTTTCAGCCAACGCTGATATCCGAACATGCGGTCTGGTCTCGCTCTGGCGGTGCATATTTTGCTGACCTTATGCCCCTGCCCAGAACCCGGGACGCACTCCAGTCGTTAGTGGAAGGGATTGACCGTTATCAGTCAGGCATAGGCCGGCGTATTTTAATTGAGAATCCGACTAACTATCTGGATTTCATCAGCGAGATGGATGAGCCTCAGTTTTTAGTTGAAGCTGCGCAGCGCAGTGGCTGTGGTTTATTAATTGATATCAACAACTTGTATCTCAGTAGTAAAAACACCGGTATCGATGCAACGGAGTATCTGTCGCAGATTCCTGCTGAGCTGGTTGGTGAGATTCATATGGCCGGGTATGACCCTGACCCGGAATTAGGCCAGGCACTATTAATCGACAGTCATGCAGCAGATATTGATGGCCCGGTCTGGGCTTTGTTGGAGCATGCGTTGTCTCTGTTTGGACATCGGCCGGTATTAATCGAACGGGATGCCAATATACCGCCGTTTGCTGAGTTGATGAGGGAGCGCCAAACGGCACAGGGCTATTTAGATCAATGCAGCGGTCATACAGCGGTGGCTAATGGCTTTCAAAAGGAGGCACGCTGATGGCGCTGAGTCCTTACATTGATGCATTTGCAGATTACCTGCGTACCGGTGATGCCCGTGGTATGAACGATTTTTGCGTTAATGCTGAGCATATGAAGCGATTGTCTGTGTATCGCAATGGTTTTTATAAAGGTTGTGTTGATGCGCTAGCCGCAAACTTTCCTGTGTGTGAAAAGCTTATTGGGCGCGAAACGTTTAAGCGTATCGCCTGTGTTTATGTCGACCATTTTCCGCCTGGACAAGGGACGCTGGTCGGCTATGGGCAGCGCTTCCCTGGCTTTCTCAGTGACTTTATTGCGGCGATAGAAGCACCGCCTGAGACGGTAACGCTATCCCCGGCTCTGGTCGACTTAGCGCGTTTGGATTACGCATGGCTAACGAGCCTGATGAGTGCGGACGCGACGCAGACACTGACAGCAGAAAAGATCTCATGGCTGGTGGAAGGGGGACACGATTTTACTCAAGCCGTGGTGACATTAAACACCAGTGTTGTGCTTCTGAGAGTCAATCCCGGTACTTTGAATCAATGGATTGGACTAAAAACTGACTCAGGTATCGCGGAGCCTGTAGAGAACAGTGCTGTTGAGGAAGAACTCCATAGCATCAGCGAGTTAACGCGGGCGGATAGTGCTGTAGCTGTTGATACTGTGATGTTTTGGCGTGTACAGGGGGCCGTGCAGGCGCGCTCGCTTTCCGCGCCTGAAATAGCGCTTATGGCAACGTTACAGGGAGAGGGAGGCATACTTGAAAGGGCTTTTGATGCCGCGTTAGCTGTAGACCCCGATTTTGATGTCAGTGATGTTTTCTCTGCCTGCCTGCAAAATGAAATATTAGAAATTGATATGGCCAAATACAATGATAAGCACTAGGGAATACATATGGGTATGGTAGGCAAACTCCGTGAACGTTACGTACAACTGGGCGTGCAGTTGTCTCGATTATTAGAACCCCTGGCACTGTTCTTTCTCCGTTTTATGGTGGCCAAAGTCTTCCTGGATTCCGGGCTGAGTAAGTGGGACGGTTTTTTAAAGTTTAATGTCGAGAAGTATGACCTGTTCAAGTATGAATTCTTCTGCCCCGATCCGGTAAGACCCGGAGCATTACAGCTATGTAACCCTGAAACACTTGAATATGTTGAAGGCTCATTTGTCGTGAAAATGATTGAGTTACTGGCCGTGTTTGCGGGTATAGCGGAAGTTGTGTTGCCAGTCTTACTCATTATTGGTTTGTTGTCTCGTTTTGCCGCGTTAGGTCTGATAGGCATGACAATGTTTATTCAACTGGCGGTATTCCCAACATGGGATCACTGGATTAATCCAGCATCCTGGTGGGCCGTTTCCCTGCTGGTTATTGTTGCCCGTGGCCCGGGAATTCTGTCAATTGATCGATTGCTTGGTTTAGATGCGAAACCTGCTTCGCTGTAAACCTCCCCCACCGATATTCAACATCAGAGATAAATAGGGGCAGCATAAAACTCGCCAAAGCTTGAGAGGCAAAGAGCGTGTTATCAACAGGTGCCTTTCTTTCGACAAAACAACGAAAAAGGTTGCCCCGAGGCTGGGTAGGTGCGGGGAGATTGTGTGACGGATTGACTGCGCCATTGCCCGTCTCAGGTTATCAGTTGCGATCACCGATTCCAGCCTACGCCAGGAAATCAGTGATTTCATGCGTCCCAGAAAGACACTATTCTAGCTTATCGGTATGCTGTTTTAGATTCTGCTGCACGGGAGGTGGATAGAAGGAGGCTTATCTGAGTTAAAACGCTAAGCCTGATTAATATCCACAAGCTCGCCCAGGTCGTAACTTTTAATACCAGGGTATGTGCCACACCACTCGGACAGTTCCTGTTTCTGGCTCTCAGAGGGAGACTCGTAGCGCTTCTGAGATAGTACATGTCCCTGAATTCCGTCAGCATCGGAGTAACCAAAGTAGGTTAGTCCCAGCTTTTCAAGTTGATCAACAAAACTATCAATGAACGCATCCAGATCCGTCTCTGCGCTGGTGGATAGCGTCACATTTATCTCAAAGAGATTAACTGCAAACTCACCCAGGTACAGTTTTTTGCGTAGACGGCGGTTGTGCTTCTGTCGTGCTTCCATGAGGGATAATCCTTATATTAATAAATAGGGTAAAAGTGAGGATAATGTAATCAGAAAGGCACCCAGATGGGAGGGCATTTCCCTTAGAATTTTGTTCAAATAGCTAATGTCGACAGAAGGCGATTAAACTTATTGCGAAAGCCTGTATCTGACAGCAACTTGATAACCAGTTTCTGGTCAGACGTATCCAGGTGGTTTTTCAGGAAGAATATCCCGGGTTCATCTTCTGCTTCGAGATTGAATTCGGACAAGTCACGCAGGCCGCGATACGCTACACGGTCACCGATACGTGCGGCAAGATAAAGTAGCACGGTATCTTTCAGTTCATCCTCTTGCAAAACCCGAGGCAACTGCGCGGGTGTCTTGACCAGCGGCAGCATGGAATTGGCAATGGCCCGTTCAATATCTTCCGGTAATCCCCAGCTCCGGGCTAATGTTGAGCCAACGATAGCGGCGTTCAATCCGCTACCCTGTTGCTGCGCTTTAATTCTGTCAAGCACTGTCATGCCTTCAGCATACCAGGTGTGTGCGCTTTCCTCACCGAGGATAAACCCCAGGTCACCGAGGTTGAAAAACAGGGCTTTGGTTGCCAACACCGAGGGGCGGGGATGACCCGCATTTTGTCCCAATAAATTGGCAAACGCGCTTGCAACAGCGGTAGATAACCAGGCCCGCTGCAATGCGGTTCTCTGTGCTTCAGAGCAGCCTTTGGTTTGATCCGCTGTCGCGGCCTGGGATACCAGACCCTTAACAAAACTGACCCCCAGATAATTAACCGCGTGCTGAACGCTTGAAATAGGTGAGGTCAATGAAAATGCTGCGGAGTTCACTGTACGCAGCACCTCTGCTGTCAGTCCGGGATCGGCGGCAAGGGTGGCAACCAGCTCCTGTGGTGTATCCAGGCCACCGGCTAACTTTGCTTGTACGGGATTTGGATCTGGCAGTTTTTCACACAGTTGTTGTGCCCGGGCCGCTTGTTGCTCATCGATATATGATGCGACAAACAGATTGAATTCGGTCAGCGACCTGTACATCTCCTGCGATAATTCCGATGTGGCCTCATCGGCAGGCTCATCCAAAAGCTGCCCGAAAGGCCTGGAGGGTTTGCTTGCTGATTCGCTGGACCGACTCGTTGGTTTAGGCCGCTTGTCAGCGTTTTTCTTTTTTCTACCAAATAGTCCAAATAGCACGACAGTCGACTCCAGCAGTTGAGGTATATCCTTTCATCAAACGCGGCTTAAGCGTTTGCGCATAGTATTGTTATCAGAGCAGATCATTTGGGCGGGCTTTTGAATCAACAGACTGGCTGGTTTCTATACAGTTTGGGGACTTATCCCCACTTACCACTCTTTGCAGCCCCGCACATTACAGCATCCGCCTGACTCTGTAAGTCTCTGCCATCTGCAATAATATGTAAATCTTTTTGACCAGGCACAGTTACCATAGTGACAGATATAGTGAGATGGTTGCTCATCTATTTAAACAGCATCGCAGGGGGGGGGGAGGGGCTGAAACATGCAGGCGCATTCGCGATGTCAGTTTGTAATAGTTGAGGAATGATCTGACGACTTTCTCTACACAATAAAAAAGAGAGGGCATGCCCTCTCAAAAGTCTGGTTTTATCCAGTTAAAAACTATCGGCTTGTATAGCGACCAGACTGATTACCATCGAAGGGGTAATAGCAAACTATCAGAAGGCGTAGTTCAGTGTAGCCCTCAGGTAGGTCTGATCATCATCACCGGCCTGGTCATAATCCATCTGGGATAGTTGAATACGTGATGACAGGCCTTCGAACGTCTGAAATTTATATTTCAGATCCAGCGCCAGCTCAGAGCCGCCATCAAAGTTTTTACCACTATTAGCCATACCAGTAGCACTTTGATCCCACATTGCATAGGTAATTCCTGAGCTGAATCCAGGAATACCAAAGCCTGAACTGACACTCAGGGATGTTGTTTTCAAGCCAGCAAAAATCTCACTTGTGACGGTTGAGTGATACGCTCTGAACATAGGTACATGGCCCAGTGTCCCGGGGAAGTTGCGAGCATCATCGACATCGGTATAGGCCAGTTTAACCGTGTAATCACCCAGTTTGGTTTGCGCTTTTACACCCCAGTAACCGGTATCAGATAACGTATCATAATCCGCCGTTAGCACTTTGGCGCCGAGAACCCATGACGTTTGAGGAATCTTATAGGTCAGGCCAAGAAAACCTGCCTGGTAGCCATCGGCCGTTACCGCCGCCGTTGGAGGGTCTCCCGCTTTTGAGTTATTATCGTTGATCAGCCACTGCCCTTCGACATTAAGGCCAGCGAGGCTGTTATTATTAAGATAGAGTGAGTAAAGCGGATTCTCATAGTGTATATCGTTCTGCGTCGGTGAGGCACTGGCAGCATCACCATAGCGCATAATCCAGCTATCGATGTACATCAGTTTCAGCGTAGTATCGGGCAGATCTTTGTTGGTAATAACGACCGCATCAAAGGTGTCTTTCATCGGAAATACACCACTATTCATGATCAGAGGACTCACAATTTTTTGTCGTCCCAGGCGGATGCTGGTATTCGACGTCTCTTGATTGAAAGCATAATCAATATACGCCTGTTCAAGACTGGTAGACGTAATACTAACCCTGTGCTCATCCTCTCCTCCTTTGATAGAGAGGCCTGTAGACTCATCCTGCAACTTCCAGTCCTGGCCATGCTGGAAAGCGATACCAAATTTCAGTCCGCTATAGGGGGCTGTTTCATATTTAATTGAGATGGCAGTGCCGCCCGAGTTGTTGTTATTGGTAACTCCGGCTTCACCGATAGCATCTGTGTATGAGCTTTGTACGACAACGTTTCTGATTTCCGCAGAAAAAGTACCATTCTTCAGTGAATCCCTGAGGGTATCAGCAGAGACACTTGCGCTGCAGATACTGGCGATGGCTAATACGAGTAAGGTTTTATCAGCTTGTTTCATCGAAAACTCCAAGTTATTTTTTTGTTGTATTTATTGCTCTAACCTGAGTGCTTGAACATCACTCAAAAGATATTAACTATTTGAATTTTATGGTTTATTATCATGTTGTAATTATTTGTTAGTAATTAATTACAATACGTTTGCTCACTATAGTATTATCCTTAACATACAAGAATGGCTGATTTAGAATTTCAGATATGCATTAAATGAATAGCTTGATAAGGGTATCGTGATGAATTACACCAGCTGGAAAGTTTTTATCGATGCCGCTGAGTTAGGTAGCTTCAGCAAGGTAGCGTTATTCTGGAATATTAGTCAGCCACAGGTTTCCAGACATATCCAGGATTTAGAAAAGCAGTGCGGTGGGCGATTATTTCAACGAAATGGGCGGGGGGTTGAGTTAACTGATTTAGGTAAAAGACTGGCTCCCAAAGTTCGTGGCTGGATTCTCTCAACAGAACAGCTTGAGAATGATATACGGGAAACATCTGGCCAGCCCATCGGAAAAGTGAGTATCGGCATTCTGCCATCGACATCACACCCCTGGATCAGCAATTTGTTTTTCATTCTCAAACAAAAGTATCCATTGATTCAGCTAATGGTGAGAGAGGGGCAGGGGGCGCAACTGGAAACCTGGCTTGAACAGGGTAAAGTTGATTTAGCGATTCTCTATCGGCAAAGCCCATCTCCGAAAAATGGAGATATCTATCTGCTAAATACATCCACCTATTTAGTCGGTCATAAAGATGATCCTTTAACATGCAAAAACGAGTTAACATTTGCTGCTATCGATGGCATACCGCTGACCACGTTCTGCAGACCCAGTACCTGGAGGGATCGCCTGGATGAGCTTGCACTTGAATATAAGATCAATCTCAATGTCATTTTAGAAGCCGATTCTCTGGGGCTTCAGGCTGAAGCGGTTGAAAAAGGTAACTGTTATGCGCTCCTGGGGCCATACGCAAGCTATGCTGCTGAGAACAGTCATAATGTCAAAGCGGTTAAGATTATTGAGCCGGAAATTAGCCGGTATATAGCGCTGGCGATGTCTCCCCACGGTTCGCTGACACTGGCATGTAAAACCGTCATGGAGCTGGTAAAAGATCTGACATCGTTAACATCAAATCTTGGTGATAAGTATAATGTCGAAATACTTAATTAGAGAGTGTGGTAGTGGTCAGGTCTTTCTTTTTCTTTCCTATCCTATGCTGTCTGCATTTTGTAACTCCTTCTCCACCTGATATTCAGCCTCTCCCCGGTCTGTTTAAACACATTAAGAGATGACGTAACCAAAGTTGGCTAAGTGATTTGTCAGATGACGGATTGTACTCTTTGATATACGTAATATGCATATCTGAAATTCAATAATAGGTATTCATGTATAGGTTGAGCAGTATTAGACTGAATCTACGTTATGTAAGTAATCAGGCATTCCAAAAGGCAACTGATACAGAGCCTGCTCCATTACTTCACACAACTAACTGCTCTAACAATAAAAGATATTTCAGACACAATTAGGTAATAACATGACAAATATTGATCTTAGAGGTTTGAATCCAGCCCCGGTTACTCCTTTCACTGCTACTGGAGAGGTGGACTATGCTGCTTGTAAAAAACTGGGTGCGTGGCTTGCAGGTATCGATGGCGTTAAAAGTCTGACGGTACTTGGACATGCGGGTGAAGGTACTTTCCTGTCTCAAAGTGAACAGATGAAGGTCATCGAAAGCTTTGCAGAAGCGGTCAATGGTTCAATCCCTATTATTGCCGGTATTACTCTGGAAGGTACTGAAGTTGCAGCAGAAGAAGCAAAGCGTGCGGTTGAAGCAGGAGCAACAGCCGGTCTTCTTTACCCGTCACACGGCTGGTTGCGGTTTGGCTATCAAAAAGGAGCGCCTCAGGATAAGTACCGTAACGTCTATGAGGAAAGTGGTCTGCCGCTGATTCTGTTCCAATACCCTGATGTCACTAAGTGTACTTATGATCTGGAAACCCAGCTGGAAATTGCTGCTCAGCCTGGCGTTTTTGCCATGAAGAATGGCGTTCGTAACATGCGTCGCTGGGATACTGAAATCCCTGTTATTCGCCAGGAAAACCCAGAGTTGCAGATTCTGAGTTGCCATGATGAATACCTACTTCACACGATGTTTGATGTTGATGGTCTGCTGGTGGGTTACGGTAACGTTGCACCTGAATTGCTGGTTGAACTTATTAAAGCCGGCAAAGCCAAAGATTATCCTGCGGCCCGTGCCATTCACGATAAACTGCTGCCTGTTACAAAGAGCGTTTACCATCGCGGCTCACACATGGAAGGCACTGTTGCCCTGAAACATGCGCTGGTGGCCAGAGGTATTCTGGATAACGCCAATGTTCGCTCTCCATTACTCCCGTTAGCAGAAGGTGCTGAAGTTGAAATTGCGGACGCTTTGCGTTCAGCCGGAATCATTTAATGATAGAGTGACAAAATAAGTATTTAATACCAGCCTGGCTGAGATGTTCTCCTCTGCCAGGCTCATAAATCGGTGTATAACATGAAAATAATAAATACGTTTATCCGAACCTCGACCGTGCTGCTACTCAGTACTGTTATCTCCATGAACGCAAGTGCAGACTCTGTTCGAATTGGTGCAATGAAGGTTGGCTCAGGATGGTATGTTGGGGCCGCCGCCATCAAAAAAATGATGGAAAAAACCGATAGCGGTATCGATATCGATATTCTTGCCAGAGGGGGCGGTGTCGCTAACCCGATGGTGGTCGAACAGGGCAAAGCCCAGATTGCGATCTCGAATGTTGCAACCTCTCAATGGGCAATGAATGGCGAACTGTTATACAACGGTAAAAAAGCCACTCATATCCGCTCACTGGTGGGTGGGCTAAACCCCGTCTATATTGGCGCAATCGTCAGAAATCAGTTTATGGAGGATAACCATTTCTCCACGCTGAAAGATATTCTTGAGTCCGGCAAACCTGTCAATATATTGATGAAACCGCCAGGCTCTAACATCCCTCCTGCAGTCGATATTATTCTTAAAGCTCACGGCACCAGCCGGGAGAAAATCGAGCAGAATGGTGGTCGCATCATTCAGGTAGCTCCCGCGCAGATGGCATCAATGATCAGGGATCGTCGGGCGGATATCTACTTTGATACTATTTTAAGAGGTCACCCAACTATTCAGGAAATTACGCTCACCGGGGGCGTTCGTTTTATTGATATTTCTGAAGAAGGGCTCGCTGCTTTAGCTAAAGTCGGCATTCAAAAAGGCTCTATTCCTAAATGGTTTGATATTCAGACTGAGCCAGTAGTCGGCGGAAATTATGGTACTCATCTTATCGCTAACAGTGATCTGCCTGATGAGACCGCTTACCAGATTACTAAACTGGTTATCGAAAATATGGATACACTTGCTGAAGACTTTCCTGCCTGGAAGTTCTTCAAGCCAGAAGACGCAGCTAAACCTGAAAATAATGGCATTCCACTTCATCCCGGTGCCATTCGTTACTATAAAGAGATTGGGCTTCTGTAGCCTGGTCGATAATCCGGCCTGCAATTAAGGGCCGGACTTCCTTTACAGAAACAATTCAGGATATCTCTATGAATAGCATAGTCACAACTATCACAAGCTATCTGAAGCTAGCGATCTGTAGTGTATTTATTATCTTTCAGTATTGGGTGCTATTTTATCCAGAGTCTCCCCTGGCTGAACGTTCATTTCACCTGACTGTATCAATACTGTTGGTTTTTCTATTTATACCCTTCAGTAAATCATCAGCGCTAAACCGCATTGTGAATTTTATATTCATCGCCTGCGCCGGACTTGTTGCCACATATTACTTTGTGGAGCTTTCCAGACTCAACAACCGAATAGAGAATGTTTCATCCATTGAATGGTACGACATTGCGATGGCTATCATTTTAACCGTCATACTCATCGAAGGTGTCAGACGCACTGTCGGCAACATTCTGGTTGCTGTGATTGTACTATTCGGTATGTATGGATTGTTCGGGCATCTTCTGCCAGGCGGAATCAGCTTTGGTGAAATATCATTAGAGGAGTGGTCTGAAATCCTGATCATGACAACCAGTGGTATTCTGGGGGTGACGACCGCAACATCAGTTAACTTCATTTTCTACTTTATTGTTTTTGGTGTCATATATAGTGCGGTTGGTGGTGGTCAGCTATTTATTGATCTTGCCATGAAGCTGGTTGGAAAGTCTGTCGGTGGGGGGGCTAAGGTCGCAATCATCGGTTCCAGCCTGATGGGCACAATATCCGGAAGCGCGGTCGCCAATGTGACGTCAACCGGCGTATTTACTATTCCGTTGATGAGAAAAACGGGCATCAAACCAGAAATGGCTGCCGCATTTGAAGCAATCGCCTCGACCGGAGGCCAGTTAATGCCTCCAATCATGGGGATTGCAGCGTTTGTCATGGCAGAACTGTTGGTTATTCCCTATGGTGACGTCGCGTTAGCCGGTATTTTTCCCGCCCTTGCGTTCTATTTCTCGCTGTTTATCTTTGCCCACCTGTACGCAAAGAAAACCAGTGCCGGAACACTGACTGATCAGGATCTGAAAGAGGTAACGCCCATCCTGCCGCGTATACATATGCTGCTACCGCCGATAGTCCTGATAATCGGATTGGTCCTCGGCCTGTCTGCCCAGGTGGCTGTTCTTTGGGCTACGCTGACCTGTTTATTTGCCCCATTTCTGACAAAGCAAACACGCTATAAACTGTCTGATCTGCCTAAAATGGTTACGGATTCAGGATATCAGGCAGCCGTCATTGCAGTTCCAATTGCCGCTATCGGTATAGTGATTTCCGTTGCGATTCAGTCAAATCTGGCGTTGAAATTCGCATCCGGACTTATATCGGTAGGTGATGGTTCCTATGCGATCTCACTGATCCTGGTCGTGATTGGCTGCATTATTATGGGTATGGGACTGCCGACGGTTGCCGCCTATATTATTGGCGCAATTCTTTATGTTCCGGCATTGAAAACACTGGGTCTGGAGCCTATTCAGGCGCATTTCTTTGTGATGTACTTCTGCGTTTTATCAATGGTGACTCCGCCGGTGTCTCTGGCATCATTTGCCGCCGCCGGTGTAGCTAAGACCGATGCGATGAAAACAAGTTTCGTGGCGTTTAAGATGTGTGCCGTGGCGTTTCTGATCCCCTTTGCGTTTGTCAGTGATCAGGCGCTACTGTTTCAGGGGACGGTAATGGAGATTATGATTGCCGGTGTGGGCTTAATCTTCTCGACTATCATCTGGGCGATCGGCCTGACCGGGTATCTGAACAAACCGATGAACGTTTTCGAACGCACCATAATGCTAATATCCGGTGCGACAGCGATGATTTTTTCGACAGGATCACTGCTGTGGATAGCCGCAATTTCTGCCGGGACTATTTATATCGTGTTTCATTGTGTTGCGCATAAGCGGGCCCAGTTTAAAGCCTTAAGTTTATAGCGCGTCTGTTCAAAAAGGGTGGTGTTACGCACCGTGCATCACCCTTTCCTTTCATCATGATCCAATCGCTCATTTTGCAGCCAGCGAATTTGGAAGCGTTTCGGGGCTTGTATTCAGGTCTCCCATGCAGAGCTTCTATTAGGACCTCTCATTCAGCTCCCTTGTGGTATCAGACCTGTATTGTTTCCTTCTATAAAATCCAGAATGTTTTCAAATGCGATTTTAAAATAGAGCTCATAACTGCCCTTTTCTACATAACCAAGATGGGGAGAGCACAGTACATTTGGTAATGACAACAGTGCTTCACTGGTTTGATTGGCGGGCTCCACCAAAAACACATCTAATGCAGCCCGTTTTGTTTGTTTCTCTTTCATTTCGCTATACAGCGCACCGGGCTCAACTAACTCTGCCCGGCTGGTGTTTACAAATAGAGAGTCTGACTTCATGCAAGCCAGATCAGCTTTGGTTACACAGTGTTTTGTCGCCTCATTTAACCTCAAATGAAGAGATACGATGTCAGCACAACAAAAAAAATCCAGTTTGGTTGAGGCCGCCGCAAACCCATCTTCTTCAGCCAGTTTTCTGGATGCCTCACTGCCCCAGACAAGCACAGACATACCAAATACTTTTGCGTATTGGGCGATGCGTTTACCAATTTTCCCATACCCCCAAATGCCTATCGTTAAGCCATTTAATGTCCGGCCTAACCCGAGTACTCCTGAATCCTGCCACTGAGAACGTGATAGATTTTCAACATATTCAGGGATATTGCGGGAAGCTGCCATGATCAGCGCCCAGCAAAGTTCAGATGGCGCGACAGGAGAACCAACCCCTTCAACGACAGAGACGCCATATTGGTGGCACAAGGCTGGATCCAGGTGATTACTGACTTTACCGGTTTGACTGATAAGCCTGAGGTTTGGCAGTTTTGACAACAGCTCTTCGGTTATTTGAGTGCGCTCCCGAATTAACACCAGGACTTCAAAATCAAATAGTTTCTGAGCTAGCGCTTCAGCATCCGTCCAGGTTTCATTAAATACGTGAACCTCATGTCCATTGAGGATTTTGAAACAATCCAGGGTTTTAACAACATCCTGATAATCATCTAAAACGGCAATCTTCATGAAGCTCTCCTTTTTATCTGACGAAACCGTAGAATCAGGCATCGTGCATAGCACATAGCACATAGCACATAGCACAGCCTTATTGTTCGAGTAAGCGATGGGGGAACGATGATGAAACAGATGCACACCCACGGTCACACCAGCGCTGAATATTGTCATGCTCTTTCGTTATAGCAATGCTTGCTGTGTCTCGCTTTGATCTGCATGATCATACCGCGATTATCCACTGCAGAGGATCGTTAACTGAACATAAACAGCTTGATTGCTGCGACTGCAGCCATTCCCCTGATGATCCATTTAAACTGCGTTAACTTTAACGAACGTAACAGCCAGAACCCGATAAAAGCACCGATCGCAACCGCCGGTAAAGCCTTGATACCCGTCAGGGTGGTTTCCATGTTCAGGTACCCTAAGCTCAGCAACATGGGGATTTTTGCCAGATCAATAATCAAAAAGAAAAATGCACGGGTACTGATGTAGGCCGTTCTTGTGAGTTTCTGCTCCAACATATAAAGACTCATTAAAGGTCCCGCCGCACTGGCAGTCATACTGATAACGCCGGTCACCAGACCCACGCAGGAAGCCATCGCGGGTTTGCGCATAAATGCAGCATCATGATGTTCCAGCCACCAGCTTAAGGACACCATGCCGATAATGATGCTGCCAATAAGCCAGGAAAACACCGAGGCACTCATACCGGCTAACAACCAGCTCCCCATGATCATGCCCAGCAGCTGCAGGGGGAGCAATCGGAACAGCACACCCCAGTTCACCTGCTTGCTATATAGTGAGATGACGACCAGATCCGTCACAATGTACATTGGCACCATGATTCCCAATGCTTCGGGGCCGGAGTGAGTAATCATCAGTAGCGGCAGGATCAGCATACCCATACCGCCAACTGAAAACTTAGAAAAACCGGTAATTAATCCTGCGCCCAATAAGACGAGAGTGGCACTGTCCAACAATTAGCTCCTTACGCGTTCAAACAATAGAGGGGTATTAAATCGTAAATTAGCGACTAGAGTAGCGCTAAAGACGAAAACATGATAACTACATATTGTTATCATAATGATAGGTTTTTTCGTTCATGAAGAGTGATCAACTGCGAGCCTTTGTCAGCGTGGTCGAGCAGGGCAGCTTTCGCGCGGCGGCCTCTCACCTGTTCAAAACCCAGCCCACCATCAGTGCGGCGGTGAAGGCACTGGAAGAACAATTTGGGATCAGTTTATTAAGCCGGGATGCCTACAGACCTACCCTGACCGCTGAAGGAAAATCCTTCTATAAGGAAGCGAAACGACTACTGAATCATGTGGCGGAACTGGAATCCCTTGGGCATCAATTGTCCAAAGGCGCTGCACCCCGTCTGTCGATCTCTCTGAGTGCCATGTGTGCCATACCCCCG
Organism: Amphritea atlantica; assembly: GCF_900111095.1. Taxonomy (GTDB): domain Bacteria; phylum Pseudomonadota; class Gammaproteobacteria; order Pseudomonadales; family Balneatricaceae; genus Amphritea; species Amphritea atlantica. The sequence goes on from NZ_FOGB01000002.1 coordinate 498,679, forward strand.
GGCCTTAACACGATCAAACAATTCTGCGACAGGCATCCGGATTTACAACTGAGTATCAGCACTGAGCATCTCTCGGGTATTCTCGAACAACTGCATCTGGATAAGGCGGATGTGGCTATTGGCCCTCATACCGGGTTGGATGACCGTTTTGAATTTGTGGATATCGGAAAGGTATCGATGATTACTGTCGCCACCCCCGCTTGTATTAACGCTTGTCTGCTGAAAGCCAATAGGCGCAACACCTCAGGGGTCATTGCGCAGCAGGTGCTTCGCCATGTTCCGCATATATTAGTGGCAGACACCGGCTCTCAGTCACCGATCGATAATATCAATATCATCTCCGGTGGACGGCGTTGGTATGTCAAAGATTATCAGGTTAAGAAAGCACTACTGCTGGCTGATATGGGGTGGGCACGTATCCCTTTGCATATGATTGAAGCAGAACTGGCAAGTGGGGCACTTATTCCGCTACAGGTAGAGAATTTCGCCTCGTGTAGCGAAGTACCTATCTACCTGATCCGGTTGCAGCAACATCCCCTGAGTGAACTGGCCAGCCATTTCTGGGATGAGATGATTGCTAGCAAAGAGCGATAAGTGACCTTAATCGATTGACTTCATAGCCGCGTCCCACTCATCCAGAATCAGGCGACGCTTCGCCTGATCGGTATGCACCAATAGTGCGAGTCCCAGTGGAATCGGCTGAAACCGACCTTGAGATGAACTGAGCAGGGTATGGGCGGTTTGCATGCCAGTGACATCATCACGAATGGGAAATAAGCTGGCGCTATCTGACAGCAGTTGCTGCCCTTCAAGCGAGAGCAGATAGTTGAGAAACAGACGCGCGTTATGTAAGTTTTGGGCCTTCCTGGGAATAAACGCACTGCGCATTACCAGCGCCGTGTAATCTTCGGGCATGATGACCTTAATCACGGGATTTTTCTTGGCTGCGGCGAGCGCATAAGAGCCCATAAGATTGTAAGCGATGACAATTTCACCGCTGGCAAGCGCCTTGAGCATCGACGAACTACTCGGAAAACGCCTTGCCTGGTGGGTGCCAAAGGACTCTAGCATCCGCCCGTAGCTGCCTGATTGTTTGCGATCATTAGCCCAGGTCAGGTAGCCAACGCCAACCCGCTCGATATCAAATGTGCCGATCCTGCCTTTGACCAGATCGCTCTTGCGCCGGATTAAACTCAGCAATTCTGAACGGCTACGGGGCAGATCCTCACCTTTTATAACGTCACTATTGATGGCAATCACCGCCGGTTCATAGGTAAAACCAAAAATCTCATTACGCCAGTTTGCCCAACGAGGAAGCCGTTCTGTTTCCAAAGACAGATGAGGCTGAGCATAGCCGTCGTTAACTAATTTAATTTGTAGATCCATCGCGGAGCTCAGCACCAGATCGACACTGTGCGGCTGCTCCTCAAGAAAACGCTGATACAATACCCGGGTATTAAACTCGGTATAGTGAACAGAGATGCGGGGATATTTTTTTTGAAACTGCTGCAACACCGCTGCAATGGCGGGATAATCCGCAGCGCCGTAGATTCTGAGTTGGGATTCGGGCTGCTCAGACGCTGGAAGATCATAGAGTGTTTCAGCCTGAAGCGGAACATTGCAGATCATTAGCACTAATGCCAGCATCGCTTGCCGTATCATTTCACCAGTCTCCCTTCAAAGCAGATCTCTACCGTCAGACCATGCGGCTGGTTGTCTTTCAGCTCTAATATTGCGTGATGATGTTCAGCGACTTCCCGGGCAATAGACAGCCCCAAACCGCTACCCGGGCGCTTATTATTCGGGCTACGATAAAACTGTTTGAAAACATGTGACCGCTCATCTTCCGGGATGCCCGGCCCACTATCGCTCACCTGGAGCACAGCGCTGACCTTTCCTTTAGGTGCGGCCGTGGCAACCAGATCCACCTCGACTACACCCCCGCTTGGACTATATTTAATCGCGTTTTCTAAGATATTTTGTATCATCTGCTTTAATGCAAACTCATCACCATCGACACAAATCTCCACCGCACTGAGGTAAACAACCTCGACATCGCTGCGCAAAGCTGCCACCGCCACATCACGACAAACCTCTTTAATCAGGCTATCCAGACGTACTGAATTGAACAGTTCGCTCTGAAACCGGTAGGTCAGCTTTGCCTGATTCAACATCTGCCTGACCGTTCCTGAGAGCAGATCACTGCATTCGACGACACGTTTTAATTGCAGCTCGCGTAGTTGTGCATCATGTTCCTCCAGGGCATTTTGTGCCTGTGACTTCAGGCCTGCGAGCGGTGTTCTGATCTGGTGGGCCGCTTCACCGGTAAAGCGCTTCAAACGGTCCAGCGTTGTGGCTAATTGCTCCATGAAGTGATTAATCGTCTTTAATAACGGCTCCACTTCTTGCGGTACCTGAAGATCCAAAGGACTAAGATCCACATGGGAACGTTTACTGAGTGCGATGTTTAACTGATTCAGTGGCCTTAACAGCATCCAGATACCAAACAAAATCAGCACCAGTGCGAGCACGGAAAAGAACGCGACAAACTGCAATACGCGCCAACTGATATCTGCCGATAGTGCATTGCTCGCTCTCTGCGTCTGACCAATCTGTATCTGTACTTCCAGCGTAATACCCACATCATTCAGAACCCGCTTCACAACAACAAAGCGTACTGGTTCATTACTGTAATAAGCATCAAAGAACTGAGGGGATAGCTCGCTCCGTCCATCCAACCGCCTGACTTTTCCAGAGCTTGGGTTGAGTTGGGGTAATCCTTCATAGCCAGTAATATGGTTGCCATCAGCGGTAGTGATCGCGTAAAAGACCCGGTCATCAGGTGCCAGAGACAGGGTTTCGAAGGCCGCCTGTGGCAAATCAGAAATCACCTCTCCATCCTGAATACCAATACTTTCTGCCACCTGCAGAGCCGCTCCGGCCATCAACCGGTCATAAGAGAGTCTTGCTGCCCTGTTGCCATACATATGAGCCGACCAGTAACTCAGTGCTGCCAATACAAGCAGTAAACAGACGGTCATCAGGGTTAGCTGACTGCGAATAGACTGGGAGGGATAACTAACCATTTTCCCGATCCAGCAGATATCCCAGACCGCGCAGCGTCCGAATATCGACGGAGCTACTCTGTAGCTTTTTGCGCAGGCGCGCTACATAGGTTTCAATCGCATTGGGGCTGGGAGATTCGTCGAAACCATAGAGGTGATCAAGTAACTCTTCTTTGCTTAATACACGCCCGGTGTGACTGAGGAAAATCTCCAGCAAACGAAATTCCCGCTGCTTCATCTCGACCAGCTCAGCGTCAATTTTTACGGTGCAGGCACGGCGATCCAGCTCAAGATTGCCATAGTTAATGGTGTCCAGGGACTGTCCCTGATGGCGTCGAAGTATCGCTCTGCAACGAGCTTCAAGCTCACCAAAGTCAAAAGGTTTCGCCAGATAATCATCTGCACCGAGATCCAGTAACTGAATTCGATCTTCGATCTGATCTCGAGCGGTCAGGATGAGCACGGGGGTTTTTGAATGGCGACTACGTAACTTTTCCAGTACCTGGTCACCGTTCAGTCCAGGCAGGTTGAGATCCAGAATAACCAGGTCATAAGACTGATGTTTAAGAATTTCATTGGCTTTTGTACCTGTCGTAACCAGGTCAGCACCATGGCCCTGCTTCGTCGCCCGCTGACTAATGGCTTCACCAAGAATCTCATCGTCTTCAACTATTAGAATTCGCATATTTTTGCCAAAGAAAAACGTCACAAACATCAGTTTGTGATCTTTTTATTAGTATTTTCGTTTCATCCTATCAGTCTAGCCCACGAAAAATGAAGGAATAATTTTTCATTCTGTAGCTCTCACGATCCATATCACTTTCTTAAGTCACCGTGACAGGTTGGTGACAGCTTGACGCTCTAAGATGTACCCAAATGTATTCATTTGTATGCAATTAAGAGCAGGCAAAATAATGATCCAGCAAGCCAAAACCTATGATCTGGTAGTCATCGGCGGTGGAAACGCCGCATTATGCGCTGCCATTACTGCTGCGGAACATGGCAGTACGGTCTTAATATTAGAGGGAGCCCCCAAACCTTACCGTGGCGGAAACTCTCGTCATACGCGTAATTTTCGTTGTATGCATCAGGAACCGTTAGCTGTATTGACGGACCGCTATACAGAAGAGGAGTACTTTGAAGATCTTCTTAAAGTGACCAAAGGTAAGACAGATGAAAAGCTGGCCAGAGTCGCTATCCGTGGCACTGAAGAGAGTTACGCCTGGATGGAGGCGCACGGCGTACGCTTCCAGCCCTCACTCTCTGGCACCTTGTCCCTTTCCCGCACCAATGCGTTTTTCATGGGCGGTGGTAAAGCCCTGGTCAACGCCTATTATCGCACCGCTTCTAAGCTGGGTGTTGAGGTTATGTACGAAGCTCAGGTGACTCATCTTGAGCGTTGTGGCAACCGTATCGAGGCCGTGGAGTTCACCCACCAGGGGCGGTCACATCGATTAACGCCTAAGGCGATTATCGTTGCATCCGGCGGTTTTCAGGCCGACCTCGACTGGTTAGCCAGTGCATGGGGTCCGGCGGCGAAAAACTTTCTGATTCGCGGAACGCCATACAATAAAGGTGCGGTGTTACGTGATTTGTTGGATCAGGGCGCTGAATCCGTTGGTGATCCAACCCAGTGCCATGCCGTTGCCATCGATGGCCGTGCGCCAAAGTTTGATGGCGGCATCGTTACCCGTCTGGACTGTGTTCCCTTTTCGGTGGTCGTTAATAATGCGGCTCAGCGCTTTTATGATGAAGGCGAGGATGTATGGCCAAAGCGTTATGCCATCTGGGGCCGCTTAGTCGCAGCCCAGCCTGAACAGGTTGGCTATGTCATCATCGATGCAAAGTCGCTGGAACTGTTCATGCCATCGGTATTCCCGCCGATCAAGGCTGACAGTATTGAAGAACTGGCAGAAAAGCTCACCTTACCCCCAGAGGCATTACAGAACACCATTGAGGAGTTCAATGCCGCTTGTCGCCCTGGTCAGTTTCACCCAACGGAACTTGATGGTCTTGCCACTGATGGCATCTCACCGGCTAAAACTAACTGGGCCAGACCGATTGATACCCCACCGTATTACGGTTACAGCCTGCGTACAGGCGTAACTTTCACTTATTTAGGTTTAAAGGTGGATGAAACCGCCCAGGTGCAGAGCGCCGAAGGCCCCATCGAAAACCTTTGGGCTGCAGGAGAGACTATGGCTGGCTCAATACTGGGTCAGGGTTATCTGGCGGGCTTTGGAATGACTATCGGTACCGTTTTTGGTCGTATTGCCGGAAAGGAGGCAGCAAACTATGCAAAGCATTAATGTCGTCAATATCGACCCAAATGAAGCTGTACAAACCATAGATGGTTCTATGACTGAAGCCCGGCGACAACTGGAAGTCTGTAACGCCTGTCGTTACTGTGAGAGCTTCTGCTCGGTCTTTCCTGCTGTAAATCGCGAGCGGACCTTCTCGGAGTCGACGATTACTCAGCTGGCTAATCTTTGCCACAACTGCCGGGGTTGCCACTACGCATGCCAGTACACGGCACCGCATGAGTTCGGTATTAACATACCTAAAGTGCTGGCCGAAGTTCGTCAGAACAGCTGGCAAGACAATGCTATGCCTGCGTTTATGGCCAGAGCATTCCATCGTAGTGGTGCAGCTCTCGCTGTTGCCGTTGTGATAGGGTTTGCGCTGCTGCTATGGCTGATCAATCAGCTGCCTCAAAGTATCAACGCAAACTTCGGTGAAGGCTTTTATAGCCAGCTTTCTCATAACGCTATGATTGCTATTTTTATCCCTGCTTTTTTACTCCCGGTGTTAGCTATTGCTATCAGCGTGCGGCGCTACTGGCGCAGCGTTGGTGGCACTCAGTTGCAGCTGAGTCATATCAAAGCAGCGTTAGCGAGTGTTGCGAAGATGCGTAACCTTGCAGGGGGTAGCGGGGAGGGGTGTAATTTCGAAGATGAAGACCGCTTCTCCAATGCGCGTCGCTGGTATCATCAGGCGACAATGATTGGCTTTTTGCTCTGCTTTGCTGCAACCTCAGTAGGCACACTGATGCACTACCTGTTTGATATGCAGGCACCGTATCCCCTCTTCTCTCTTCCCAAAATGCTAGGCGTTTCGGGTGGGGTACTGCTCAGCATCGGAACGCTGGGACTCGGGGTCTTAAAGTTACAAGCCGATCGGGACTTAGCTGATCGTCGTGTCTGGGGTGGTGAAATGGGCTTTATTATTTTGCTATTTTTGGTCAGCACTTCAGGATTAGCGCTTTATGTTTTGGCTGCCAGCCCCTGGCTACCCGAACTGTTAGCGTTTCATCTTGGCTCAGTATTAGCGTTCTTTGTGTTAATGCCGTTCTCTAAAATGGTACATGGTTTCTATCGGTTAGCGGCACTGTTACGCGAACAGCAATTGCAGTAAAAGTCGCGATCCAGCTGACCATTGATCCACAGGGGTTTTCTGATAAACCCCTGTGGCATTTAACGCTCTCTTTTCAATTTGATTCTGAGGTCCTCCATGGCTACACAGTCCTCAAAAAAATCGCAATCCTCCAGAGCTGAACACGCCTATCAGCAACTTCTGAATGCAATTGTCAGTGGTGAGTTAAAGCCTGGCAGCCGGATACGCGAAGTAGAACTGGCCGAATGGCTGAAAATTAGTCGTACGCCGGTACGTGAGGCGGTTCGGCGACTGGAGTCTGAGGGGCTCATCTGTCTTGTTGGCCATAAAGGGATGGCCGTCGCCGAGCTGGACTACCAGGCGGTAATAGAACTCTATCAGATGCGGGAAGTGCTGGAAGCTGCTGCAGCCAGCCTCGCCGCGAAACACGCCTCTGAGCCAGAGATTTTCAGTCTCCGGGAGATTTTTAATCAGGAGAAACAACAGAGCGGCAATGTCGCGATACAAGCGGAAATCAACCGTGCTTTTCATAACGCGATCTATCATGCTGCGCATAACCGCTATCTACTGAAGTCCCTGAGTAGTCTGCGTGATGCGATGGCGCTTCTTGGCTCCACGACGTATACACTACCTTCGCGTAGTGAAACGGCCCTGGCCGAACATCAGCGAATTCTTGAAGCGATAGAAAAGGGCGATTCTGTTGCCGCAGAACAAGCCGCCCGCGACCATATTCGTCAGGCCCAGCAGGCCAGAATCCGAATCCTTACCGGTGAGTTATCCAATCAACCGCCAGCCTGAGGGCAACGCCTGATCCCTGCTCTCAACTCCCCGTCCCGGCAACCGCAGAAGGTTGTGACAGGTTTATGACAGGTTAGTCCGTTATGGTGCATGAGCTAACCGGGATAACCGCTCATTACGAGTGTTTACCCGGCAGGCTTATCTATCAACGGTTAAGACCACTCGCCTTGAAGGGAAGTAGATTCATGAAAAAAATAACAACAACAAAAGTACTCACTGTCGCCGTCGCATCCGCGATACTCAGCGGACATGCGATCGCAGCCGATAAAAGCGACAGCAGCTATAAACTGAAAACCAAAACCCGGTTGGTTTATTTTGACCGGGAGTATGAAGACCCAGCGAATGATCGAACCCAGTCAGCGCTTGCCATTACTGCAGACTGGAGCACGCCTCAATATGGAGGGTTGTTGGGTGTCGGCATCTCTCCCTATTTTGTTCAGGATATTGATTCAGACGGAAAAATCACCACAGACGTACTGACCGTTAAAGATGGTGAGGCTCAGGGTTACGCTTTGCTGGGGCAGGTATTTATAAATCTGACCCCGATTGAAGGCTTCAGCGCTAAAATTGGCCGCCAGACTCATAAGTCTATGTTCCTGAGTAGCTCTGGTAGCCGCGCAGTTCCTAACAGTTTTCAGGGCATCAGCGCCATGTATATCCCCGTAAAAGGGCTGAACCTGTATGGCGCTGTGTACAATAAGTGGTCACCGCGTGCCGATAATCATTTCATCGGATTTAAAACTGACAAATCAGCCGAAGGTGATCTCAAGTATGTGTCCTTGATGGGCATTCAATATAAGAAAGATGATATCACCGTCGACGCTGAATACCTCAATGCTAAGGATTACATCAGTAAGCTTGGCTTGCGGGGAAGTTATGTGACCCGGTTTGAAGATTCCAGCCTGAAGTTCACCGCCGGGGTGTTCAGCTCATCTGACAACGGTGATCTGTTCGTCACTGGTTCAGAAAGCGGGGATCTGGACGATGAAGATGTTGCAGGCAGCATTGCCGGTGTCACTAAAAGCAGTAACGATGGTCTGGGGGCCTTCCTTGAAGCGAAATGGAGCAAAGGCAATACGCAACTGACTGCAGCCGTATCGAAAACCGATGACATCTGGATAGAAGACAACTTTGCTGGCGATCACGGCACTAACCCCTTTCCGACACGGTCTCGTGTTGGGCCTGATATGACCAATGCGAATGAAACTGTTTTGAAACTGGCAGTGCAGTACGACTGGAAAGATTACGCTCCAGGCCTGGTGACCAGTATTGCTGCAGCAAAAGGCTGGGATGCAGAAAACTCCGCCAATCCTTCGTTAGGTTCAGCTGATGAATACTGGAAAGAACTTGCAGTCAGCTATAAAGTTCCTGCAATAAAAGGATTGAAATTCACTGGCGTTATTCACGACTACAACTCAAACGAAGTCGGTCGGGTGGATGGTGTTAAAGCCGATGAAACCGATGTTCGTCTGTATCTGGATTATACCTACGCCTTTAATCTTTAATACACACGCCTTCAATTTTTAATTGATAGCTGAAAAAGCAGTCGCACCCGCGACTGCTTTTTAATACCTGTCTTTCCCACTTCTCAAGCATCAGCTCTGACTGAGTTCTGGCGGTAATTATTGTTGCCATCACACTATTTTAATCACCGCACTATTTTAGCCACCACGCAATCGATGACAGGTTGCTGACAGCTTGACTCGTTAGAGTTGCCATCTGAATACCAAATTTTCACGTCTGAAGCGCGCCTGATAGCTGATCTATCAAGTCTTAAGAGATGCCTGTTCAGATTAAGAGAAGACCGATGCTGACACAAAGAATAATAAAAAGATCTATTCATCCAATTTTGAAATTAGTGATCGATAACTCAATACCCGCAGGTGCTGGCAAGCAGTCTGACGCAGGCGAGGCCGCTGGTTGTGAGGATGATATTGAGACCGTTGCAGTGCTTAGCAATAACTAATTTCTATCTCTCAAAAACTAATAACAAATTCCGCAGCAGGCCTGCGATCATAAGAGGAGTCTAATCATGGCAGCACAAACAGCCATTCCCTGTACGATGATGCGAGGTGGAACATCACGGGGTCCATACTTCTTAGCCAATGACCTCCCGCGTGACCCTGTATTACGTGACGAAGTACTCCTTGCCGCGATGGGATCAGGTAACGCCCAGCAAATTGACGGTATCGGTGGCGGAACCACCCTCTCCAGTAAAGTGGCTATCGTCTCGGTATCCAGGCACCCCGATGCGGATGTTGACTACCTGTTTGCGCAGGTATCCGTCACTGAACGAATCGTAGATTGCTCGCCTTCCTGTGGCAACATGCTGGCGGGTGTTGCTCCTTTCGCTATTGAGTCAGGGCTGGTCACAGCAGAAGAGGGTGAAACCCTGGTCCGTGTCCACAATATCAATACTGATTCATTTATCGAAGTCGTCGTACAAACGCCAAATGGCAAGGTTGAGTATGACGGGGATACCAGCATAAACGGTGTAGAAGGTACAGCGGCGCCTGTGGTGCTTAACTTTCTTGATGTTGCTGGGACAAAAACGGGACATCTGCTCCCAACCGGTAATTTACGCGACGTTTTTGATGGCGTTGAGGTTAGCTGCGTTGATGCTGCAATGCCCATGGTGCTTATTCCTGCCAGCTCGCTCGGCAAAAGTGGCTGGGAAAGCAAGGCAGAGTTAGATAGTGATCGCGAACTTCTGGCCCGTATCGAATCTATCCGGCGACAAGCTTCTTTAAAGATGGGGCTGGGTGATGCCACAGGTAAAGTCCTGCCTAAAGTGTCACTAATGGCTCCGCCTCAGCATGGCGGCACTATCAGTTCTCGCTACTTTGTCCCCACAGATTGTCACGCTGCTCATGCAGTCACAGGCGCTATCTGCGTTAGCACGGCAGCGATGCTGCCCGGAACCATTGCTTACGATTTAGCTGATCGTCCAGTAGGTGAACCTATTCTGATCGGTGTAGAGCACCCCAGTGGGAAAATCGATATTGTGCTTGACCTGGCAGAAACTGATCAGGGTTTGCAGGTCAATCGGGCCGGGCTTATCCGCACTGCCCGGAAACTTTTCCGGGGGGAACTGTATATACCCAGCCGCATCTGGTCTTACGCGCAAGCAAAAGCATCCTGAAGAAAACACTTAACATCAAAATAAATATTGCATGACAGGTTGCTGACAGTTTTGAACGGTAACTTGAAGTAGAAACAATGGGAAGACCAAAAAAAATATTCTAATGGTCATCTCTATTCTAATTATAAAAAGTATGACTGGAGTCCTGAATGAATACTATGAGAAATAATAAGCGAAGTGCAGGTAAATTAATCAAAGCCCTGGCTGCCAGCGCAGCCTGCATCGCGAGTCTGACAGTCGCTAATCCCGTACATGCGGTCGACTTTGATGGCGAACGCGTGGAGTGGATTATTCCATTTAAAGAAGGCGGCGGTTCAGATACCTGGGCTCGTTTTTTTGCCCCACTGATCTCTGAAAATCTACCTGGAAAACCGGCTATCGTGGTGAAAAATATTCCTGGAGGCGGTTCAACCAAAGGCGCTAATCAGTTTCAGCGAAAAGCCAAAGATAATGGTTTAAATATTATAGGTACTTCCGGCTCCACTCAGTTTCCGTATCTGTTAGGCGATACACGCGTCAACTATGATTACAAAAACTGGACGCCAGTACTGGCATCACCTACGGGTGGGGTTTTTTATGTCAGCCCTGAACTCGGCATCAAATCGGCAGCAGAACTGGCATCACTACGCGGTAAAGAGCTTAAATACGCCAGTCAGGGTGCAACCTCCCTCGACTTAGTGCCTCTGTTAGCGATGGATATTCTGGATATTGATGTACAGGCTATTTTCGGCATGAAAGGCCGTGGCGCGGGTCGTCTGGCTTTCGAGCGTGGCGAAGTTAACGTTGATTACCAAACATCGTCAGCCTACCTGAAAAAAGTTGTACCGCTGGTAGATGAAGGCAAAGTTGTGCCTATCATGTCCTGGGGCGTTTTGGATGAGGATGGCAACCTGCAACGTGATCCAAACTTCCCGGATCTGCCTCACTTTGCTGAAGTCTATGAGATGATCCATGGCAAAAAACCAGAAGGAACTGCATTTAAAGTGTGGAAAGCGTTCTTCGCGGCAGGCTTTGCCGCACAAAAAGGTATTTTCCTGCCTAAAGGAACCCCACAGGACGTCATCGATGCCTGGGGAGATGCAGTAGAAAAAACCGTTAAGGCAGATGACTTCAAGAGTCGCTCTGAGCTGGTTCTTGGTGACTATCCTCAGGCCGTAAAAGGTAAAGCAGTTAAAGCATTTAAAGCAGCGCTTGATATCTCAGATGCTGACCGAGAGTGGGTTCGTAACTGGCTGACCAGCCGATACAACGTGCAATTATAAGCTCGTTGTTTCCTTTATCACGTCAACCCATCGGGTAAACACTATTCCTGTTGACTATCCCTGACACGGGCTCATCCGAGCCCGTCGTTCACTTTTTATGAGGTAAGGAACCATGTTAGACGCATTCCTAACCGCCCTACAGACTGTCATGACTGGTACCCATCTGCTCTATTTAGCGGGTGGTGTATTGCTGGGACTTGCTATCGGCATTTTTCCGGGTCTTGGCGGTATCGCCGGGCTTTCTTTATTACTTCCTTTTCTATACGGCATGGAACCAACCACCGCACTGGCGATGCTGATTGGTTTAGTTGCTGTTATCCCAACCTCCGATACCTTTACATCGGTGTTGATGGGTATTCCAGGATCCAGTGGCTCACAAGCCACCGTGTTGGACGGATTCCCCATGGCTAAACGAGGGGAGGCCGCTCGCGCACTCTCAGCTGCGTTTGCCTCCTCTTTATTTGGCGGCCTGTTTGGTGCTGTTGTACTGACCGGCTTCGTCCTGATCGCCCGTCCAGTCATTCTGGCTTTCGGGTCGGCAGAACTCTTTATGCTGACTCTGCTCGGGTTGAGCATGGTCGGTGTATTAGGCGGTAATAGTCTGGTAAAAGGCCTGAGTGCTTGTGGTGTGGGCCTGCTGCTGGGTAGCGTTGGTGGTGCACCTGCTACGGGTGAATACCGAATGACCTTCGGAAACTTCTATCTTATGGATGGTATTCCGCTGGTTGTTGTCGGCCTGGGTATCTTTGCACTCCCGGAAATTATCGATCTGCTTCGCCAGAACAGCGCTATTTCAGAAGCCGCAGAGCTGGGCCGTGGATGGGTAAACGGTATCAGAGATCTGATTAAAAACCGTTGGCTGGCCCTGCGATGTGCCATTATTGGTTGTATAGTTGGCGCCCTGCCAGGTCTCGGTGGGAGTGTGGTGGACTGGATCGCCTATGGCCATGCAGTACAAACCACAAAAGATAAAGATGGTTTTGGCAACGGCGATGTACGTGGTGTCATCGCACCTGAATCCTCCAATAATGCTAAAGAGGGTGGCGCGCTCATTCCGACACTTCTGTTTGGCATTCCGGGGTCAGGCAGCATGGCGGTATTTCTGGGCGGTATGGTATTAATTGGTATCGAGCCCGGACCATCGATGGTTACATCTAACCTGGACGTAACCTATACCATCGTCTGGTCATTAGCGATCGCTAATGTTGTGGGCGCTGGTGCCTGTTTGTTTTTATCAAAATGGGTCGCAAAATTAACGACGATTCCCTATGCGTTGATGGCGCCATTCATGATCACTGTGATCTGTTTCGCTGCTTTCCAGGCTACCCGTGATCTGAGCGATCTTGTGGCGCTATTGGGAATTGGTGTTTTAGGTGTGTTAATGAAGCGCTTTGACTGGCCACGCCCTGCTTTTCTGATCGGATTTGTGCTGGCCAGCGGAATGGAAACATACTTATATCAGGCGATTCAGTTTGATGGCCTCGGATTCCTGCTGAAACCAGGTGTATTAATCATTGGTGCCATTACCGCTATCTCTATCTACTTTGCTGCACGTCATGCAACAAACAGTGGTAAAGATGATTCCAGTACTGAAACCAGCACTGACTCCGGTACTCAGGCAAAACCGCTGCGTCCAACTAACTTAGGACCGCAAAAGCTATTTGCCGGCGCTATCTTCCTGACATTTGCTTATGGCCTCTATGATGCCTTCCAGCAATCGATGCTGGGCGGTGTCTTTACCGGCGGAGTCTGTGGCGTAATGCTTATTCTGAGCGGTATCGTACTGTTCAAGCTTGTAACCAACCAGGTTGAAGATACTGTCAACTTCGATAACGAAGTTGCTGCCGGTTATCAGGGGGATCAGAGCATCGCCAGTCTTTTACACTATGTCTACTGGATAGCTGGACTTGTTGTTGGCTGCTATTTTGTTGGCTTCCTGATATCCATTGCCGTTTTCTTTGTTGCATTCCTGTTAGTTAAAGCGCGCGCATCGATGCTCCGCACGTTCGTACTCTGCAGCTCAGCTGTTGTATTTATGGCAACACTGGCACATGTGATGGTCCTTGATCTTCCAAGTGGTCTGTTGCAGGAAACTGTACATATGCCCTGGCCTCTGAACTGATCAATCAGGTATATAAGGAGAAGAATTATGCGATCAGTAAAATCTATACTGATGCCGCTTTCCAGCAGTGGAGAGGTGCAGGAAAGACTGCTGGGTGCATTATCAGTCACAGCATTCTTCGGTGCTCACCTGGAAGTATTGCATGCGCAAGTCAGCCCGCGACAATTTATTCCCGTCGATGCGGTGGCCCGGTCAATGCCCCAGAAACTCTTGAATGAGTTAGAAGCGATAGCCGACAAATATTCCAATACTGAGTCGAGCGAACTTAAAGCGATGTTCATTCAGCTTTGTGAACAACGCGATATTATTCACAGCGATGACTCAGTCACAGATAAACCAAGCGCCTACTGGCGTGATATCTACGGCTTGCGTAGCGAACTTGTAGGCGAGTGGGGTAAGGTGAGTGACCTCATTATTTTGCCTCAGCCAAGAAGCGGCAAACCCACAGCCACTTTCGAAGCCGCCTTAATGCGCAGTGGTAAACCCATCTTATTAGTTCCCAGAACAATGACGACGTTTAGTGCCGAACGCCTATTAATCGCCTGGAACGGGAGCACAGAAGGGAGCCGGGCAATCACTCAGGCGATACCTATTATGCAGCAGGCAAAAGAGATCATTATTGCCACCAGCGAAAGCTCAGCTCCATGTAAACCTGGCACGGAAGAGCTGATCAGGTATCTGGGACGTCACGGTATCAAAGCGGAATCAAAGCACTTCGATACTGGACGCCGATCAACCGGAGAAGCGATTCTTTCGATGGCGGACTCGATCAATTCAGACTTGCTGATCATGGGAGGGTTTACTCATCGCCGCGTGCATGAGCAGATATTCGGTGGTGTTACCCAGAATATGGTCGGTCACGCAAGATTGCCGGTGTGGATGATGCATTAAGATTCCATTTAATGGATGTACTACCATTTACGCACCGATGGTAGTTAAAGGCCACCCTTCTGGGTGGCCTTTTTTTGGGTGGTTGGTGGGGGGCTGGTTTACTGCGGCCGTTCCGGCCTTGACCTGCGGGTCATTGTGAAGAGCGACGATGATGTGTTGCGCAAAGATCGCGCTCAGTTCGAACCTGCTACGAGGCTTCTCAATACCCGCTTTACTTTCATCAGAGCAAAGAAAAGGGCTCCTCGGCGTTTGGGCAGGTGCTGGGATAATGTGTGGCGGGTTTACTGTGTCCGTTCCGGCCTTGCCCTGCGGGTCATCGTGAAGAGCGACGATGATGTGTCGCGCCAAGAGCGCGCTCGGTTCGAACCCGCTCCGCGGCTTCTCAATACCCACCACACCGAAACCGATACCACAAAAAAGGCCACCCCGGAGGGTGGCCTTTTTTGTGGTATTTGGTGGAGGTGGCGGGTTTCGAACCCGCGTCCGCCAATCCTCTGCCTCTAGATCTACATGTTTAGACACTTCTATTCAATTAACCCAGCACGGCCCGAAGGTCAGGGCGTTTAGGGCGAGCCTCTTTAGGTTTTAACCGTTCAGCTTGAGACAAAGCTTCCGGGCGATTCTATCTCGAATGACACTGCAAAATCCTTTAGTTATAGACACCTATAGGAGCAGCGCAAGCAGACTTATGCTGCTAGAGCGTAGTTATCGTCGTT
The DNA here is from genome assembly GCF_900111095.1 of Amphritea atlantica. Classification (GTDB taxonomy): domain Bacteria; phylum Pseudomonadota; class Gammaproteobacteria; order Pseudomonadales; family Balneatricaceae; genus Amphritea; species Amphritea atlantica. The sequence continues at coordinate 514,068 of NZ_FOGB01000002.1, forward strand.
TGCAACTATAACTGTGTAGTAATTGATTTACGTGATTCACTACACTCACGACATGCACCAAAGGGTTCGCAATCAGCGTCGAAGCCAAGTCACCCCCATAGTATTTCCGACTACACAACACCCGGATAGTTCGTTTAACCAAACTGTCAGCGTGTTATGTAAGACGGGCCGGCATTATAGCCGGTTTACAGCAAGAATATAGCTTTATCTTGAGAACAGTTCTACTTTGCCGCCAGTACACGTTGTTTCTGACGGTTCCAGTCGCGCTCTTTCTCCGCATCCCGTTTGTCATGCTGTTTCTTACCCTTAGCCAGCGCGATTTCACATTTTACCCGGTCGTTCTTCCAATAAAGGGCGAGGGCAACACAGGTGAAACCTTTGGCCTGAACAGCACCGATCAGCCGATCGATTTCGCGCCGGTGCAGCAGCAGCTTGCGCTGTCGGGTCGGGTCCGCAATTACGTGGGTGGATGCGGTTTTCAGTGGTGTAAAATGGGCGCCAACAAGCCACGCTTCGCCGTTATGCAGAACTACATAGGAGTCCACAAGCTGGCCGCGACCTTCGCGGAGGCTTTTTACTTCCCATCCGGTGAGAGACAGTCCGGCCTCGAACTTAGTATCAATCGAATACTCATGTCGGGCTTTCTTGTTCTGGCAGATGGTATTGCCACTGGGTTTTGCTTTCTTCTTTGCCATGGGGCGGGATTATATAGAGCGTTACAGTTCAATGAAAGAGAATTGAGCGGCGAGGATGGCTTGATGCCTCTCAACAGTCAACTTTAGACAAAAACGGTTTTTTTGCCCGGAGCATGGCCGGTGTCATTGAATTGAGTGGCCAAAATATGGACAATGCCGGGCTATTTTATTATTTGAAATATCAGTCTACTTTAAGAGATTTACATGAAAGATCGCCAAAATATCCATGGATCATGGGCCAGTCGCTGGGTCTTTATTATGGCCGCGACGGGGTCAGCTGTTGGCCTGGGTAATATCTGGAAGTTCCCCTATATCGCTGGTCAGAATGGCGGCGGTGCTTTTGTTCTGGTTTATCTGTTGTTTATTCTGGCGGTGGGTGTACCGATTATGATGGCGGAGGTGCTGGTGGGACGGCGCGGACGCCAGAGTCCGATTAACTCAATGCGCGAGGTGGCGCTCGAGGCTGATCATTCGCCTAACTGGTCGATGGTTGGCTGGGTTGGCGCGCTGGCTGGTTTTCTGATTTTCTCCTTTTATTCGGTCGTTGCCGGTTGGGTGCTGGCCTATGTTGCCGCGATGGGAAATGGTGAGTTTCTCGATATCGGCAGTGAGCAGGCGGGCAAGGCTTTCAGTCGGTTGCTGGCAGATCCCCAGGCACTGTTGATCTGGCACTCGGTATTTGTGGTGCTGGTGATGGTGGTGTTGATGGGAGGCGTTAATAAAGGCCTGGAACGGGCCACTAAGATTATGATGCCGGCGCTGTTTGTCTTGTTGCTGTTGTTACTGGGGTATTCGATGACCTCGGGTTCGTTTGGCGAAGGCGTTGAGTTCCTGTTTCATTTTGACCCTTCCGAGCTGTCCTGGGATGCCGTGCTGGTGGCGTTGGGGCACTCATTCTTTACATTGTCCCTGGGGATGGGATCGATTATGGCGTATGGTTCCTATATGCCCAAGAGTGCTTCTATCGGTGGTACCGTGCTGACGATTGCCGCGTTGGATACCATTGTCGCGCTGGTGGCGGGTATGGCTATCTTTCCGATCGTCTTTGCCAACTCGCTGGATCCAGGGGCGGGTCCGGGTCTGATGTTTATTACCCTGCCGGTGGCATTTGGTCATATGCCGGGCGGACAGATTTTCGGCTTTTTGTTCTTTGTATTGGTGGCGCTGGCCGCCTGGACCTCGGCGATTTCGCTGATGGAGCCGGGTGTGGCCTGGATGGTGGAGAAGTTTGGTCTGAAACGGGGGCCGGTCTGTATCATGCTGGGGCTGCTGGTGTGGTTGCTGGGAATCGCTGCGTTGAGTTCGTTTAACTTTGGTAGTGATATCGCGTTGTTTGGTATGAATATCTTTGATTTTCTCGATTTCGTTACCGCGAATATCTTTCTGCCGCTGGGAGGGCTGTTTGTGGCAGTCTTTACCGGCTGGATTCTGCATCAGCGGATAACCCGGGATGAACTGGCGATTGTGACTCCGGCCTACTATCTGGCCTGGTCGGTTACGATCCGTTATATTGCACCGATCGCGGTTGCTGCGATCTTTATTTTCAATCTGATCGAAAAACTGGGCTGATGGCATGACACAGGTAGACCGGAGCGCGTTAGTACTTCATACAGCAGAGCAGATGTTTGATCTGGTCAATGATGTGGAGAGTTACCCGCAGTTTCTGCCCTGGTGCTCTGGAACGACGCTGATCGAGTCGACTGAAGAGACGATGCAGGCCAGTCTGAATGTTGCGAAAGCGGGACTGAAATATAGCTTTACGACCCGCAATACGCTGGAACGACCCGGAATGATCAGGATAGAGCTGGTTGAGGGGCCGTTCTCCAGTCTGTCCGGACTCTGGACCTTTAAGCCTCTGAGTGAAGAGGCCTGTAAGGTGAGTCTGAGTCTGCAGTTTGATTTTTCAGGCAAACTTACCAGCCTGGCAATGAGCAAGGTGTTTAATCAGATGGCAGCAACGATGGTTGACGCTTTTGTGAATCGCGCTGATCAGGTTTATGGTTAACGGTTTAAGGTTTAAAAATAATGGGCACGATGAAAGTTGAAGTGGCGTATGCCCTTGCGAATGAACAGAAGATTATCCCGCTGCAGGTGGCAGAGGATTGTTCTGCGTATGAGGCGGTGGTTCAGTCCCGTATTGCAGATTTTTTTCCGCAGATCGATATTGAGCATGACCCTATGGGGATTTTTGGTAAAGCGATCGCTGACCCTAAACAGCATATCCTTAAGCCGGGGCAGCGTGTGGAGATCTACCGTCCGCTGATTGCCGATCCCAAAGAGATTCGTGCCCGCCGGGCGGCTAAGGCAAAAGCGGAGCGGGAAGCGCAGAGCTGACGATCAGAGATTCAGCCTGAGTGGTGGAGGTTTAACCGCTCAGGGAGTATGAAACACCGGAGAGTATCCGGTGTTTCACTGTACCCGATCTGGTCGGTGGTTATTGCTGATTGCCACCGGGACGGAAGTCACCCGCGAATCCTGAGAGATTGCCATTGGCATCGAACAGAACCGTGAGGCGTTGTTGCGTGATTGTGCCGGTTTCACCGGACTGGTTACGGTAGATATAATCCCAGCGGTTATTGTTAAAACTGTCGGTGATCAGGGGCGTGCCCAGAACATATCGGACCTGATTCTGTGTCATTCCCGGGCGGAGGGTATCGACCATCTCCTGGGTGACCACATTGCCCTGTGGTATATCGATCTTGTAAACGCCGGGGAATTCGGAGCATCCGGCCAGTAAAATAGCGGCGATAACGCTAATAAGAATTTTTTGCATTAGTAAATGACTTCCACTTTCGCGTATAAAATCAGATAATTGAGATCGCAAGTCTAACATTCGTTGAGATAAACATCATAGAGAAAGATTATGGCACTTGAAAATCAAGAATTACGTAAAGCTGGCCTGAAGGTTACCCTGCCTCGGGTGAAAATTTATCAGATTCTTGAGAAAGCGGGCGAAGGTGATCATTTCAGTGCAGAAGATATCTACAAGCTTCTGCTGGAGCACAATGAAGATGTTGGCCTGGCAACCGTTTATCGTGTACTGACTCAGTTTGAGGCCGCGGGACTGGTTTCACGGCATCATTTTGAAGGTGGCCATTCGGTTTTTGAACTGACCCAGGATGAACAGCACGATCATATTGTCTGTGTGAAGTGCGGCAAAGTGCGTGAGTTCAGTGATCCTGCGTTGAAAAAACGTCAGGATCAGATCGCTAAGGAGCTGGGGTTTAAAATCACTGACCGGACGCTCTATCTCTACGGTGAGTGTGCCGATGGTTGCGCGAACACGAAATAGTTATCTCAGAGATATTTTCAGAGTTTTAAAAAACCGGCTATGCCGGTTTTTTACGTTTCTAACCTCTGCTGTGTTCGGGTGTCAGCTTTTAATGGCATCCAGTCCCAGCATCTCCCGGGCATGATCCAGGGAGGTTTCGGTGACATCGATACCGCCCAGCATACGTGCCACTTCGCCAACACGCTGGTTCATATTCAGGCGATCGATGCGGGTGAGGGTCTTATCCTTTACGGTTTGCTTGCTGACAAACAGATGCTGATGTCCCTGGGATGCCACCTGAGGCTGGTGGGTGACCACCAGAATCTGGTTGTTTTCACCGAGCTGGCGCAGCAACCGACCGACAACCTCAGCGATAGCACCACCGATACCGACATCGACCTCATCGAAGATCAGAGTCGGGGTGCTGGAGGTCTGCGCGGTAATCACCTGAATCGCCAGAGAGATCCGCGAAAGTTCGCCGCCAGAGGCGACTTTGTTCAGTGGACGGGGCGGCTGGCCGGCGTTGGTAGTGATCAGAAACTCAACCTCTTCCAGGCCATGGGCATTCAGCTGGTCTTTGTTATAGGGGGTGATGGAAACACTGAGTTCAGCGGCGGTCATCCCCAGACTGTGAAGTTGTTTGTTGACCTCGTTTCTGAGTGACAGGGCGGCTTTTTTGCGCGCTTTGCTGAGATTCTCTGCGCTGTCGATAAATGCCTGGCGGGCGTTCTCTGTTTCCTGATGCAGCTGTTCCAGTGCCTGATCTGACATGTTCAGACCCTCCAGCTCCTGCTGGATGTCGAGATAGAACTGTGGCAGTTGTTCGGCGGGTATGCGGTGTTTACGCGCCATATCAAATATGCTGCTGAGTCTCTCTTCAACGTCAGCCTGGCGTTTCGGGTTCAGTTCAACCCGGTCCATATAGTGGCTCATCTCCTGACAAGCCTCTTCGATCTGAATCTGAGCGCTGTTCAGCATCTCGATGGTCTGGCTGACCGAGGGTGAGGTACCCTTGATCTTGCCCAGCAGGTGTTGGCACTGGTTGAGCAGGCTTAAACAGTTAACCTCTTCAGCCTCGCTGGTGAGCTGTAAGATCTGCTGTCCGGACTGCAGGATCTCACCGGCATTGGCCAGGGTGCTTTGCTCCTCGACCAGTTTTTCATATTCCCCTTCACTGATTCCCAGTTGTTCCAGCTCTTCCGCCTGATAGCTGAGTAGCTGCAGGCGGGCGGTCTGTTCTTCACTCTGAGCTGACAGCTGCCGCAAACGGTTGTTCAGGCTTTGCCAGTTGCGGAACAGCTGACGGGTTTTGCCTGCCAGTTCACCCTTGCCGGAATAGGCATCCAGCAGGTAGCGGTGATGATCTTTTTTCAACAACCGCTGGTGTTCATGCTGACCATGAATCTCGATCAGGTATTCACCCAGTTCGCGGACTTTGTTGATCGGGCAGGGACTGCCGTTGATATAGCTTCTTGAGCGCCCTTCGGTGGTGATCACCCGGCGCAGAATGCACTCATCGTCATCCAGATCCTGGTGTCTCAGCCATTTCTGTGCGGTGGGGATATTGGAGATATCGAAGCTGGCAATAATTTCTGCCCGTTCGGCGCCCTTGCGAACAGAGCCCATATCGGCACGATCACCCAGTGTGAGTCCCAGAGCGTCGAGCATAATTGATTTACCAGCCCCGGTTTCGCCACTGACAACGGTCATGCCGTTTTCCAGCTCCAGGTCCAGTTCTTCGACAATAGCGTAGTTGCGGATGTTCAGTTGAGTCAGCATAACCATTAGTCTGTGTATTTATACAGTGGTTAATGTATAAGCCAATAATGGCTTCTGTGCAATCAATAACTACTCAGTCTGGTTAAAAAAATCTAAAAATACCCACTTGAATCCTGTTGTCATAGCCCCATATAAAAGCTCAACAGAAAACTCACATATCAGATGGTTGGAGAAAGTGATGGCAGGCGAAGATAAGTCTCAGGTTGAAGAGCAGCAGCCGGAAGCAGTAACTGAAGCGGTTGAAGAGACTGTGGGTGCTGATGCAACCGTTGACCAGGTCGCTGAAAACGTTGCCGCTGACGATGTCGATGTGGACGCGTTGCAACAGGATCTGGCTCAGGCCAGAGATCAGGTTGCGGCCCTGAAAGATCAGGAATTGCGAACCCGTGCAGAGATGCAGAATATTCGCCGTCGGGCGGAGATGGATGTAGAGAAAGCTCATAAATTTGCGCTGGAGAAGTTTGCCAATGAGCTGCTACCGGTCGTCGATAGCCTGGAGCGCGCGATTGAAGCGTCCAGCAGCGATGATGAAGCGGTGGTTGCACTGCGTGAAGGGGTTGAGATGACCCTGAATATGTTCGTTACAGGCCTGGGTAAGTTTAAGGTTGAGCAGCATAACCCTGAGGGAGAGCCGTTCAATCCAGAGCTGCACCAGGCGATGTCGATGGTACCTAATCCGGATGTTGCTGCGAACCACGTTATGGCAGTCATGCAGAAGGGTTATAGCCTCAATGGACGTCTGATTCGTCCGGCGATGGTCATTGTTTCTAAAGGCGCAGAATAAGTCAGGACTTGAAACTGATAAATCCGCACCAATATAGCTAGCAAGTTAAAAGAATTTCGCCCGTCAGAACGGGCACAGAATTACTGGAGTGATAAAAATGGGTAGAATTATTGGTATAGACCTGGGCACAACTAACTCATGTGTTGCTATTCTTGATGGCGACAAGCCCCGGGTTATTGAAAACGCTGAGGGTGATCGTACCACCCCCTCCATCATTGCTTACGCAGAAGATGGTGAGATTCTGGTAGGTCAGCCGGCGAAGCGTCAGGCCGTCACCAACCCGAACAATACCCTGTTTGCGATTAAGCGTCTGATCGGCCGTCGTTTTAAAGACGAGGTGGTTCAGAAAGATATCAAGATGGTGCCTTACAAAATTATCGAAGCTGATAACGGCGATGCCTGGGTTCAGGTTAACGATAAGAAGATGGCGGCCCCACAGGTCTCTGCAGAAATTCTGAAGAAGATGAAGAAAACTGCCGAGGACTATCTGGGTGAAGCGGTCACTGATGCGGTCATTACCGTGCCTGCTTACTTCAATGACTCCCAGCGTCAGGCAACTAAAGATGCCGGTAAAATTGCGGGTCTGAACGTTAAGCGTATCATCAACGAGCCAACGGCTGCGGCACTGGCTTATGGTATGGATAAGTCCAAGGGCGATAAAACCATCGCTGTATACGACCTGGGTGGTGGTACTTTCGATATCTCTATCATTGAAATTGCAGAAGTTGATGGCGAACATCAGTTTGAAGTACTGGCGACTAACGGTGATACCTTCCTGGGTGGTGAGGATTTTGACTCCCGTCTGATTGAGTATCTGGCCGCTGAGTTCAAGAAAGAGTCCGGTATTGATCTGCACAATGATCCACTGGCGTTGCAGCGTCTGAAAGAGGGGGCTGAGAAGGCAAAAGTTGAGCTGTCTTCTGCTCAGTCTACCGATGTTAACCTGCCTTACATCACTGCTGACGCTACCGGTCCTAAGCACCTGAATGTAAAAATCAGCCGTGCCAAGATGGAGTCGCTGGTTGAAGCGCTGGTTGATCGTTCCATGGATCCTTGCCGCATCGCACTGAAAGATGCTGATCTGTCCGCTTCTGATATCGACGAAGTCATTCTGGTAGGTGGTCAGACCCGTATGCCACTGGTGCAGCGTAAAGTAACCGAATTCTTTGGCAAAGAAGCACGTAAAGACGTTAACCCGGATGAAGCGGTTGCGATCGGTGCTTCCATCCAGGCTGCGGTGCTGTCCGGTGATGTGAAAGACGTTCTGCTGCTGGATGTTACCCCACTGAGCCTGGGTATCGAGACAATGGGTGGGGTTGCCACTCCGGTTATTGAGAAGAACACCACAATCCCGACTAAGAAGTCTCAGGTGTTCTCAACGGCCGATGACAACCAGACTGCGGTAACCATTCACGTGGTTCAGGGTGAGCGTAAACAAGCGTCTGGCAACAAATCACTGGGTCGCTTTGACCTGGCCGATATCCCGCCAGCACCCCGCGGTATGCCACAGATCGAAGTCACCTTCGATATCGATGCCAACGGTATCCTGAACGTATCTGCAAAAGATAAGGCGACTGGCAAAGAGCAGTCTATTATCATCAAAGCCTCTTCTGGTCTGAGTGATGAAGAAGTTGAACAGATGATTCAGGACGCGGAAGCCAATGCTGAAGCGGATAAGAAGTTTGAAGAGATGAGTCAGGCCCGTAACCAGGGTGATGCGATGATTCACTCCGCTAAGAAAACTCTGGAAGACGCGGGTGACAAGGCGACTGAAGAGGAAAAAACAGCGATCAACAGCGCTATCGAAGAGCTGGAAGGCGTGCTGAAAGGTGATGACAAAGAAGTGATCGAAGCCAAGACAGCTGCGTTGACCGAAGCAGTCTCTGCTGTGGCTCAGAAGATGTATGCTGAAGCAGCTCAGCAGGCTGAAGGTCAGGGCGGAGAGCAGGCCCAGGCTGAACCGGCTGACGATGCTGTTGATGCTGAGTTTGAAGAAGTTAAAGACGACGAGAAAAAGTAAGTCTCTTTAGTGAATCAGGCTTGATATGACAGCGCGGGCCGGTCCCGCGTTGTCCTGTTTTTATTCTCAGCTGATTTAAGTATTAGTTAACCGGATTGCGATACAGATTATGTCGAAGAAAGATTTTTACGATGTGTTAGGCGTTTCCAGAGACGCTTCTGACCGGGATATTAAAAAGGCGTTTCGTCGGATGGCGATGAAATACCACCCGGACCGTAATCCAGACGATAAAGCGGCCGAAGACGCCTTTAAAGAGGTGAATGAGGCTTACGAAGTTTTGTCGGATAGTCAAAAGAAAGCGGCGTATGACCAGTATGGGCATGCGGGCATCGACCAGAACGGCATGGGTGGCCATGGCGGATTTGGCGGCGGCGCTGGAGGCTTTGGTGATATCTTTGGTGACGTGTTTGGCGATATTTTTGGCCAGCAGGGGCACGGAGGCGGTCGTCGCAGCCATGTTCAACGTGGTGCTGATCTGCGTTACACCATGGATCTTAGTCTGGAAGAGGCGGTAAGAGGGTGCGAAAAAACCATCTCTGTACCGACACTGGTTCCCTGTGAAGTATGTGATGGCAGTGGTGCTAAACCTGGCACCAGTGCTAAAACCTGTGGTACCTGTGGTGGTATTGGTCAGGTGCGGATGCAACAAGGATTCTTCTCGGTACAGCAGACCTGCCCATCCTGTCATGGTGAGGGACAGGTTGTCTCCGACCCTTGTTCCAGCTGTCATGGCCAGGGGCGTAAGCAGCAAACCAAAAAACTGTCAGTCAAAATCCCTGCGGGTGTTGATACTGGTGACCGTATCCGTCTGTCGGGTGAAGGTGAAGCAGGCAGCCATGGTGGTCCATCCGGTGATCTGTTTGTTCAGGTTAATGTCCGGGATCATGCGATCTTTGAACGGGATGGAAAACATCTCTATTGTGAAGTTCCGATCAGCTTTATCGACGCGGCACTGGGGGGCGAGCTTGAGGTCCCGACACTGGAATCCCGTGTTAAACTGAAGATTCCTGCTGAAACCCAGACCGGAAAATTGTTCCGTCTGCGAGGCAAGGGGATTAAACCGGTCCGTGGCGGTGCCGTGGGCGATCTTCTGGTACGGGTGATCGTTGAAACACCGGTGAATCTGAGCGGTAAGCAGAAAGAGCTGTTGCGTGAATTTGAAGCTGCGATGGATGACCGGCAAAAACATCACGGGCCGAAGAAACATGGTTTCTTTGACAGCGTGAAGAAATTTTTTGAGGATATGACCTGATATTCTCAGGGGGCTGCATGGCAGCCCCTGCGACTTTTTGGAGTCTTACATGAGTGATTTTCCCACTCAACCGAAAGAGCTGTGGCAACTGATTCAACAGGAAGCCCGGGAGGAGATGGCCAGAGAGCCGTTTCTGGCAAGTTTCTTTCACAGCACCATTATTCGTCACCACAGCCTGTGTGAAGCGGTGAGTTATCTGTTGGCCAATAAACTCTCAGATGAGGTGATGGCCGCTATCACGATGCGCGAGCTGATCGAAGAGGCGCTCGGGGGAGACCCTGCCATCCTGGAGTGTATCTGTCAGGACATCAGCGCAGTACGCACGCGCGATCCGGCGGTTGCCAGCTTCACCACCGTCCTTCTCTACCTGAAGGGCTTTCATGCCCTGCAGGCATATCGTATTGCACACTGGATGTGGCAGCAGGGGCGTCATTCGATGGCGCTGTACCTGCAGAGCCGTGTCAGTGAAGTGTTTCAGGTGGATATCCATCCTGCGGCGCAGATCGGTTGCGGTGTGATGTTTGATCACGCCACCGGTATTGTGGTTGGCGAAACCTGCGTGATTGAAAATGACGTCTCTATTCTTCAGTCCGTGACGCTCGGTGGCACAGGAAAGCAGACCGGTGATCGCCATCCCAAGATTCGTGAAGGGGTGATGATTGCTGCCGGCGCTAAGATCTTTGGAAATATCGAAGTGGGAGCCGGGGCGAAAGTCGGCGGAGGCTCTGTGGTGCTGGAAGATGTTCCGCCCCATACGACCGTGGTCGGGGTTCCGGCAAAGATTGTGGGTCGTCCTGAGTGCGAAAAGCCCGCGTTTGATATGGATCAGAGCGTTAGTCAGCAGAAAGAGTAATGAATTAAATGACCGGCTGACGTAGATCAGCCAGTCGTCTGACCAGGTATTCAGAATGATAAGAGTTGCAGTAACCGGCGCCGCCGGGCGTATGGGTAAAACAAATATTGAAGCGATTCAGGCAGCTGAGGGCGTTAGTCTCGGTGCCGCCATTGTCGAACCAACCAGCAGTCTTATCGGTGCTGATGCCGGTGAGGTTGCCGGCGTTGGCAAACTGGGAGTGAAGCTTGTCGGCGCACTTGATGAGGTCATTGATGACTTCGATGTGCTGATTGATTTTACCGCCCCTCAGGCGACCCTGGCCAACCTTGCGCTGTGTGCAGTAAAGGGCAAAGCGATGGTGATCGGCACCACAGGATTGAGTGAAGCGGAACGTGCTGAGCTGAAGAGCTTTGGGGAGGTGATGCCTCTGGTGTTCGCTTCCAATATGAGTGTGGGTGTCAACCTCTGCTTTAAACTCCTGGCTGAAGCCGCGAAAGCGCTGGGAGACGATTATGATGTTGAGATTATTGAAGCGCATCATCATCATAAGGTCGACTCCCCATCAGGCACTGCGCTGAGTATGGGAGAGGTGGTTGCCGATGCATTAGGCCGGGATCTGCGTCAGTGTGCGGTGTATGGCCGTGAAGGTCAGGTGGGTGCCCGCACCCGGGATGAGATCGGCTTTGTCACTATTCGTGCCGGCGATGTGGTTGGCGATCACACCGTGCTGTTTGCGACCGAAGGTGAGCGGATTGAGATTACCCACAAGGCGAGTTCCCGGATGACCTTTGCCAAAGGCGCTGTGAGGGCTGCTGGCTGGCTGGCGGGTAAGGCGAACGGTTTATACGATATGCAGGATGTGCTCAGTCTGCGTGACTGATACCAACCTGCGGTGAGAAAAGACCGTCAGATGAATCAGCTGTGACAGCGGGTTCGGATGACGGTTTTTTTATTTTTAATGAATGATTAACTAAATATCCCATAATGGGGCGAACCCTGCCCCACAGAGTAGTATTTTTAATCTATATTTGATGGGATGACAGCGAACGGCTTATGGAGTGACCAGATGTCTGCCAAAAAATTTGCGACCCTGAAAGAGATGGGATTTGAAGATCCCCATGAAATTGAGAAATATACCACCCGTACAGAGAATGATATCGATGTACTGAAGGTCTATCTGCATCGTCATCATGGCGAATGGATGACCAAGAGCAAGAAATTCAAGTTTAAGCGGCGCCATACCAACGTCTCGGTCGAGGGGGGGCTGGTGCCCTATCGTGCCAGCACCGAGCCTTCGCCCTATTACCTGAAAGCGGTTGCTGAGCTTGAGCAGTTGGTGGTGGAAGAGAAGTCGGTAAAAGATAAGAAGCAGCACCTGCTGGAAGAGCTGGAACACCTGGAGAAGGTGGTGACCCGAAAAGTGGAAGATCTGCGTCGGCAGATTGAAGAGCTGTAAACAGCGTTCGATATAACGATAGACGGCTGGTGAGCAATCACTGGCCGTTTTTTTTATCAGCGGGAGTGATGGAGAGATGTATAAACTGGCGTTCTTTGTACCGCAAGACAACCTGGAAGAGGTTAAGCAGGCTCTGTTTGCGGTGGGGGCAGGCAGGATCGGCGACTATGACTGTTGCTGTTGGCAGGTAAAGGGGCTCGGTCAGTTCCGCCCGCTGCCGGGAAGTAACCCGCATATCGGCCGTCAGAATTTGCTGCAGCAGGTGGAGGAGTGGAAGGTTGAGCTGGTGTGTGAAGATCAGCTTATCCAGGCCGTAGTGAGTGCTCTGAAGCAGGCCCATCCCTATGAGGAAGTCGCTTACGATGTCTGGCAGCTGAGTGATTTATAATCATGTTTATAACTCTGAGTGTTATAAACATAATCTGTTGATAAGGGTGTTGATTAAGTATGGGTAACCGCTTAACTTTATAAGTAACGTATTGTTATTTAATAGATAAATTGTTTTGTGTTAATTCTGAGCAGGTTATTAACTGAGCAGCAGCGAACAGGGAAAATAAGTCACAAAAACTGTGGATATCATTGTGGATTAAGTATGGGTATCACTGGGGTAAGCGACGCAGACCCCGTGGCTGCGGGGATCTGCGCTATTGGTGTAATAACGCTCAGTGACTGATGCGGTTCATAAAGCCGGTAATGCCCGTCAGAACAATCTCTGATGCCATGGCGGCGAGAATCAGGCCGGTAATCTTGCTGAGAATATTCAGCCCTGTTTTGCCCAGCAGGCGCTCCACCCGGGTTGCGGCATGCAATAATATCAGCAGACAGATCAGCGCCATAAACATGCCACTGAGTCCCAGGATAACCTCTATGCCGTGCAGCTCTGAACCATATACCAGAATCGCACCGATGGTGGCGGGACCGATAATGGTGGGGATCGCCAGCGGCACAACCGAGGCATCCTCTCTGGGACCTCCAGGTACCTGAGCGTTGGTGCGTATGCCATCCTTAACCAGGCTGATGGCAGACAGAAACAGCAGTATCCCGGCACCAATGCGGAAAGAGTCGATCGTTATGCCCAACAGCTCAAACAGTGGTGAACCGAAGAAAAACAGAATCAGTGACGCCAGGGCCGCGGCCAGGACCGCTTTATTAGCAGTGCTGCGTCGCTCTGCCGGGGTGTCACTGCGGGTCAGAGAGAGGAACATAGACACCACAAAGAAGGGTGCGAAAAGGACGAAAAATTTAATCCAGGTGGTGATTAATAAAGTCATAGGTGGTTCTCATGATCCGCGCAGGATAAGCGCAGTTAAATAAAAAACGGCCTTGTGGGCCGTTATTCATAGCTGTTGCCGTGGGGTGAAAACACGGCAGGACAGGGAAGTGGTTATTTTAACACCAGCCAGAGGGCATGCAGAATACCTGGAAGGTAAAAAAACAGACAGAGCACAATATTGATAACCAGTTGCAGGCCTGCTCCGGTTTTCATAAATACTGCGATTGGGGGCAGTAATATAGCAAGAATAATAAGAATCAGTTTGTTATCCATCCTAAGTTCCTTTGTCTTAATGATTAAGATTTATCGACATACTGTCCGGGCGGTGTTTCCAGATCGACGTGATGCAGGGGAAACGCCCCCGTTTTTCGGTCTTCAAAGTAAAATCGCAAAGCGTTTCTGATGGTCTGAAATGCCAGCTCATCCCAGGGCACGCTGTCTTCAGTAAACAGCTTTACATCGGTCGTCTCATCTCCAGCAGAGAAATTCAGGTCGTCCAGTTGTGCCAGATAGATCAGTTGTACCTGGCTGACGGGGACGATAGAGGTCAGGGTGTAGAGTTGTAAATCGCTGACCCGGGCGTTGGCTTCTTCAAGGGTTTCTCTGGCGGCAGCCTGGCGGGTTGATTCACCGTTCTCCATAAAACCGGCGGGCAGTGTCCAGTAACCGACCCGGGGGTCTATGGCACGTTTACACAACAGCACCTTATCCTCATACACCGGCAGACACCCGGCGATGATTTTGGGGTTCAGATAGTGAATTTCGCCACACTCATTGCAGATGTGCCGGGGACGGTTATCGCCTGCGGGTATTTCGAATCGAACGGTCGATCCGCACAGATTGCAGTAGTTCATAGCGTGTCCTTCGGTAGTCTTCCTGGTCCGTAAATCGATTAAGTGGAGTGGGCTTAACTGGTTAGCACTTACTTTAATCTAATAGTTGCCGTTGGCTCAAATATTCAATTCATTATCGGTTAACTATTTTCTGCAATTGTCTGACGGTGAGTATCGTCATCTGTTGAATTTGTCTATGCGTCGAATTGTCTCATGCGTCATTAGGTCACATCCCCGGTGGCCAAACTCTGGTTAATATCAGCGGGTTTATTTCACCGGGAAAAGCAGGATGCGAGCACTCATCGTTTTTGTGTTATGGATGCCAGCCTTTATGGTTCAGGCGGATCTCTATTGGCAGCCCGTGCCAGGCAGGGGCGGCGCTCATGGCGGCGCAGCAAAGATGTTTAAACTGGCTGAGCAGATCCCGGATGCAAAGCGCACGGTAGCGCTGCTGCACTCCGACCTGCAACGCAACCCACTGGAGGTTGATAAGGGCCTTTATCGGGTAAAGGGTAGCGGTAAAAACAACTACCATGCACTGGTGGCCCGGGAGGAGGGAAGCGATTATCGGCATCTGGCGGTGCGTTATCTTTACTTCAATGGAAAGCCTGTGGACAGCTCCCCCTCTGATCTGCTGGCCGAATCCCTGGGGGAGCTGGAGATTGTTCCAGATCCTCTGCCCCGGGAACACTGGCGATATACCAGTGATAAACCCTACCGCTTTAGGGTGCAGTTTAACGGTAAGCCACTGCCTGAGCAGCCGGTACTGGTGATGACGGAAACGGGCAGTACCGAGATTCTGCACAGCGACAGTGATGGCGTGCTGAAGCTTGTTATCCCTGATGATTTTGCCACGGTTGTTCCGGGTGCCCGGAAAAACCCGCCAGGCGAGCTGCGAATATTCAGTGAGGTTGACCGCGAAGGGATCAACTATCAGAGCTCTCTGAGTATGAGTTATTACGTTAACCCTTCCCATTGGAAAAGTGCCAGCCTGGGAGCGATGGCAGCCCTTGGCGGGCTGCTGTTTGGACTATGGTTGAACCGTCGTCTGCCTGCTCATAGCCGGAGGAAGAAAAGATGTGTGCAAATCTGACCCTGGTGCGCCGCTCTGTTCAGTTACTGATGTTTGTGTTTCTGGTATATGGTTCGGTGGTGATCGGTTTCTATGCCGCCGATAAAATTTCCGGGGCGCTGCCCGCCCTGAGTTGTGCTTACGATTCGATGAATGCCGACTACTGTGCGCTGATCCCGTTACAGCATCAACTGCACCACCGTCTTGGAGCCGCGGCAGATGCCGGGAACTGGTTTATGTTTCTGATGCCTTTCCTGACTACCGTAGGCACTTTCCTGCTGCTGTTTGTTTTCCTCAATAAAGCCTTTTGTGGCTGGGTTTGTCCGCTGGGCTTTTTTCAGGAAGTGATGCAACTGATCGGCCAGAAGCTTGGGTTGCGCCGGGTAGATAGCCTGACTCATGGAGCCGTGGATAAGATCCGGCCGGTGAAGTGGCTGATGCTGGGGGGCTTGGTGTTGGTTCTGCCGGCACTGACCAGTCTGGGATTTCTCAGTGATGAGTGGGGCGATCCGTTTTGTCAGATCTGCCCCAGCCGGATTATGACCACCCTGCTGACCGGCTCCAATGAACAGTTGTTTGTCGATACCTCCAGTCCCAGCTATATGGCCCTTTCCATCACCGGCGATTTTCTCTTTGGTTTGATGGTGGCGCTGGCGTTGACGATGCGACAACCGTTCTGCCGTATCTGTCCAATGCTGGCGCTGCACGCCGTCTTCAGAAAAGTGGGGTTAGCTCGTCTGGTGAAGCAGGGCAGCTCCCGTTGCGAAAAATGTGGTCTGTGCGCTGAGGCGTGCCCGATGGATATCCGTGAACTGCAGAGTGAATTTAATGCGGTTGCCAGGCCAAAGGATATTACTCTGGCTGATTGTACCCTGTGTGGCCGCTGCGTTGAGTTTTGTCCCGATAAGGATGTATTACAGTTACGCTATCTTAACGTGCCAGTGTTCAGTTCCAGCCCGGCGTATTTTAAACGGCGCAAGAAAGCTCAGACACAGTGGGACAGCGTTAAGCTGATCGGCTTTAGCAAAGCGGAAAAAGAGAAAGTATGAGTGTTGAACTACTGGGGTTGGAACTGACTGCAGCGGTATTGACCGCCTTTCTGATCGGTCTTAGTTTTGGTAGCGGCCCTTGTAATATCAGTTGTCTGCCCTATCTGGGGCCGGTACTGCTGGGGCCGGCGGCGCAACAACCGTTTCATGCAGTTCTGTTGCCGTTTATGAGCGGCAGGCTCGCCGGGTATCTGCTGTTGGGAACTCTCGCAGCGGCGAGTGGCAGTGTGCTGCAACACTATCTGAAACATCCGTTACTGCCCTGGGCCATCGCCGGGGTGACTTTCTGGCTGGCGTTGCGGATGTTGTTTCAAAGTCGTAAGCCGGTCTGTTCGGTTGCTATGGCGCAGAGTGACGGGCGACAAACGAGTGATCAGCGCTCCTCCGCTGTCAAACTGATCGCCACGGATGCTGTGGCGACGGAAAAGAATCGTTTGCAGCTGGCCTTACTGGGGTTCTCTCTGGCATTGAACCCCTGTGTGCCGCTGCTGGGGTTGCTGGCTGCTGCAGCACAGAGTGCAGACCCATTATGGGGGGCTTCGGTAGCGCTGAGTTTTGGTCTGGGGGCTATCGTTATTCCCACTCTGCTGGTGCGCTACGGCTTTGCTCTGCTGGGGCAGGAGTTGCAGCGGCAACTGGCAATGTGGCAGCAGGCCCTGACCCGCACCGGCGCTGTTATGTTGATATTAGTCGCGGTGAACACCGCTTTAAGGGGCGTTTAACTATGTTGTGGATTGAAAAGGGTGGTCCGGTTATCTGGATTCTGGTCGCGTATTCTGTGCTGGGTCTGACGATTATTGCCAGCCGCTATCTGCAACTTCTGTTTACCCGTCGAAGTGACCTGACTATTTCGCCGCAAAGATGGCATGCCGGTGCAGAGAAAAGAATTGTTGATCAGCTACGTTCTGTGTTGCGGGTACAGGGTCATAGCCCTGAACTGCGTGCCACCGCGGCCCATCTGATTCAGGCCGAGATGAAGCCCTTTGAGTCGGGGCTGAAAACCGTCGCGGTCTTGGCCAATACGGCTCCTCTGCTGGGGCTGTTGGGGACGATAACCGGGATGATCAAGGCGTTTCAGGTGATTGAGGATGCCGGTGGTAAAGTGGATGCGATGGCGCTGGCCGGGGGGATCTGGGAAGCGATGCTCACCACTGGTGTGGGGTTGTCTGTGGCGATACCGCTGTTGATTTTGCTGCACTTTCTGGAGTCTGCTTTAGGCCGTTATCACTGGCATCTGCATCAGGCTGCGGCGCTGGTGCTGAATCGCTCTGAGAGCGTTGATATTGCAGACGATGAGGAGCTGGAAGAGTGGGAGAGTGTTGCGGATGTCCTATAAGTCCCCTGCCCATAGTCTGATTACGCTCAACCTGACACCACTGATCGATATTGTATTTTTGCTGCTGGTGTTCTTTATGCTGACCGCTCATTTTGTGGATGAAAAACAGATTGAACTGACGCTCCCGGAAGCGTCCAGTGCCGAGGAGGTTAAAGAAGCGGAGCCGGTGGTGGTGATGATCGATGCAGCGGGCACATTCTATATCAATTCAGAAGTGGTTCATGGGCAACTGCTGGAATCACGTTTACAGAGTCTGTTCAGCGATCACCCGGAACGACTGCTGCGTGTTAAAGCGGATAGTCAGGTCTCTTTTAACCGGGTGGTGAAGCTGCTGGATGCCGCCCGCTTGCTACACATTAATAACCTTGAAATCGCCACCCGGGAAGAATGAGTCTGAAGCCTGAGCCACCTCGCCGTGCTGGCGGTTTTCTGTTAGCGGGTTTGATACTGTCCGGTGGGGTGCATGCTGTTATCTGGCAGCAATTACAACAGCCGGAGTTGAGTGTTGCTGCGGCCCTGCCTATCAGTTATCAGCCGGTAACGTTAGCCGCTGCGGTGCCCCAGCCAACAGTCTCTGAACCTCAGCCTCAGGAAACAGTCCCACCTGTAGAGCCCAGGCCAGAACCTAAGCCAAAGCCAAAGCCCAAGCCCAAGCCCAAACCGAAGCCCAAACCGAAGCCCAAACCGAAGCCCAAACCGAAGCCAGAACCGAAGCCAGAACCGAAGCCAGAACCTGTCCCCGGGCCTGAGCCACACAAAGAGCAGCCCGCGGTGCCCATAAACAACCCGGTTAGCAGCACGCAACCGGTCGCTCCGGTGATCAGTGCTGAGCAGCAATATCAGCGTTTTCTGGCCTTGCTGGTACAGCGTATCGACCAGCATAAGCGCTACCCCAGGCGGGCACAGTCCCGGGGTATTGAGGGGCGGGTGAGCTTCAAACTATCACTGGATCGCCATGGCGCACTGGAGAGCTTTGAGTGGCTGGAGGGTAACCGGCTGTTTTATAAGGCAACACTGGATGCGATTAAACGATCACTGCCGCTGCCCCTGCCGGAGGGGCAGGGGGCATTCAGTTATCGATTGGCACTGGAATATAAGCTGCTGTAATTGAGGATAGCCAATAGAACGGGACAGGTTACCCGGACTCCTGGTTGCTCTCATTGATCTTTTTCATACGGTAAGCCAGTCGGGAACGGGTTAGCCCCAGGAGTCGTGCGGCTGCTGACAAATTGCCGTCTGCCTGAGCGACCGCTTCGCTGACCAGCCTGGCTTCCAGTTTATCGAGTGACGGGCCGGCAGCGTTAGCCGGGGCGAAACGGCGAAACTGTTCCAGCGCCGACTCTTCGCTTTCCGGACTTAATTCGCCCTCGCTACTGATGGTGAAGAGCAACGCCCGGGTGGTTTCTTCATCCCGGAACAGGTGAGACAGGTCGATGAGTGAATGATCCTCGGCGGCGATCACCCCCCGCTCGACAAGATTCTGCAGCTCACGAATATTGCCGGGAAAACGGTAGTTCAGCAGTGCCCGCATCGCTTTCAGGGTAAAGCCACGTATGCTTCGCCCATGTTGCAGGTTGTAGTGTTCAAGAAAGTGGGACAGCAACAGCGGAATATCATCTCGCCGCTCCCGCAATGGCGGTAACAGTATCGGGAATACATTCAGGCGGAAAAACAGATCCTCGCGGAACTCTCCTTTGGTGACCGCATCCCTCAGTTCGACGTTGGTGGCGGCGACCACCCGGACATCGACGCTGATCAGACTGGTCCCACCGACCCGTTCCAACACCCCCTCCTGCAGTACCCGAAGCAGTTTGCCCTGGGAGCTGGGGCTGAGTGTACCGATCTCATCAAGAAACAGGGTGCCACCGTGGGCGCGCTCGAAGCGCCCTGGGCGGGATGTTGTGGCTCCGGTAAAAGCCCCCCGGTCAACACCGAATAGTTCTGACTCGATCAGGGTGTCGGGAATAGCCGCGCAGTTTATCGCGATAAAAGGTTCATCTTTACGGCTGCCGATCTCATGCAGCATACGGGCAAACAGCTCTTTACCCACCCCCGATTCACCGGTAAATAATACCGTGGCCCGGGTGCTGGCGACCCGTTTGAGCATATGACAGGCGGCGATAAAGGCGGAAGAGATACCGATTAACTGTCGATCTCCCAGAACCGGCAGGTCCGTACCTGGCACCGGCAGCGGTGCCGCCGCCGGAAGATTGCCTGAGCTTAAACCGGCATTATTCTGACTGACAAAATCTTCAGCATTCAGATAACGCAGATCCTCTTCGACATCGCCCCATAGTTCTATAGTTCTGCCGATCACCCGGCAGGTGGCATGGCCCATTGAGCGGCACTCGACCTCGCGGAATACGGTCAGTCGTCCCAGCAGTGTGGTCACGTAACCCATGGCATAACCCAGCTGCATCCAGCACGCCGGTTCGGTACCGATACCATAGGCGGCGATATGTTCATCATCTTCACTGGAGTGGTGCCAGAGAAACTCGCCATCATAGGTTCCCTGATGGGGGTCGAACTCAAAATGGATGGTTTCCACCTGCACCACGCCCTCCAGAGAGTGCAGTTGCGTGCCAGCAAAGAAGATCGCTTCCGGATCAGCATCGGGCCAGCGTTCGCGCACCAGCTGTGCATCCCGGACGCCGGAGCTGTAGCCCGACCGGGTCAGCAGTCCCCGTGCCCGCTCAATCCCCAGTCGTTCAATCAGTTCACGGCGCAGGCTGCCCAGGGACGAGTTGTGCATCAGCACCATCCGCTGGCCATCCAGCCAGATACGTCCGTCTTTGGGGGAGAAGTGCAGATATTCAGACAGCTGGCCAAAATTCAGGCCTGAATCTTCAGTGAGATTGTCGCTGTCACCTGCGGGCAGCTCGTGAGTTTGTGACAAACCGTTCGGATCAGGGATGGGCATCGGCTTTACTCATGTTTATTGTAATTTTTAACAAAAATATTAAGTCGTTTTGCTGTGTTTAACAATCTTATCAATTGTTGAGTGGACAAATAATTTTTGTGCGCTGCAATTAGCTAAAGAAAAATTGTTCTGTGAAAACCTTCTCTTTTTAACTGTTCAGTCGATGTTGCGTTGCAATAAACAGTGTTGTTGTGACATCTGGCACAGCGGTTGCTCTATCAGATTAACAATAAAAAAAGTTCATCCCATCTGTATTGGG
Source organism: Amphritea atlantica (assembly GCF_900111095.1). Taxonomy (GTDB): domain Bacteria; phylum Pseudomonadota; class Gammaproteobacteria; order Pseudomonadales; family Balneatricaceae; genus Amphritea; species Amphritea atlantica. The sequence goes on from NZ_FOGB01000002.1 coordinate 534,902, forward strand.
GCGGACAACACGCTGGAGGTTCTATTGTGTCAATTGTAGAAGGTGATTCAGGTCTGTTGGATCCATCCCTCTGGGAGGGTCGGATATTCGATGGTAGCTGGAAGGTTGCGCAGGGAGGTAGTGTCGTCGTCACTGAACCGGCCACCGGGGAAGCACTGACCCGTACCGGTATGGGCGATGCCTCAGATATCGCCATAGCGGCGCGAAGTGCTGCTGAGGCTCAGGCTGAGTGGGTGAAAATGTCCTGTCGTGAACGGGCCGATATCTTTTTTCGTGCGGCTGAGGCTCTGCAACAGGATTTCAATGCCGCAAAAGACTGGATCGCCCGGGAAACCGGCGGCATCTTTGCCAAGGGCGAGCATGAGGTGCGCGAGGCTGTGGTGATTCTGCGGCGTTCGGCGGCGATGCTGCTTGATCCGGATCATGGCCTGGTGCTGCCTTCGGCGTCGGGCACTCTATCTTATGCCAAGCGCCAACCCTTAGGGGTTATCGGTGTCATCTCACCGTTTAATTTTCCGCTGATACTGTCTATTCGTGCTGTCGCCCCTGCGTTGGCGGCGGGGAATGCTGTGGTGCTCAAGCCTGATCCTCGTACGCCGGTCAGCGGTGGTTTTATCATCGCCCGGGCGCTGGAACAGGCAGGGCTGCCAAAAGGCCTTCTGCACGTGATTCCTGGGGGGGCGGATGCCGGTGAAGCGCTGTGTACTGATCCCCATGTGCGCATGATCGCCTTTACCGGATCCACTCCGGTTGGCCGCAGAATCGGTGAGCTGGCCGGACGCCATCTGAAAAAAGTGATGCTGGAGCTGGGGGGGAAAAGCCCGCTGATCATCACCGAGGATGTCGATCTTGATCTGGCCGCCAGCAATGCAGCCTGGGGCGCCTGGTTCCATCAGGGGCAGATCTGCATGGCATCGGGACGGATCATTGTTCATGAATCGATTGCAGCGCAATTGACAGAACGGCTGGTGGCTAAAGCTGCTCACCTGCCTTTTGGCAATCCAACCGATGGTAACGTGGCCATGGGACCGATTATCAACCGTGCTCAGTTGGAGCGGGTTGACGCCATCGTCAAAGAGAGTGTGGCTGCCGGAGCAATCCTGGAAGCGGGTGGCGAGTGCGAAGGACCCTATTATCAGCCGACAGTTCTGTCGGGCGTCAAACCGGGGATGCGCGCCTATAGCGAGGAGTTCTTTGGTCCGGTTGCCAGCATCATTACCTATCGCGACGACGAGGAAGCGATCCGTATCGCCAATGATACTGAGTATGGTCTGGCCGCAGCGGTGATCTGTCGCTCAGTCGGTCGGGCGACAGCGATCGGCGAGCGTCTGCACGCCGGCATGGTGCATATCAATGATCAGACCGTGAATGATGAGTGCATCAATCCCTTTGGTGGTCGCGGCGCTTCCGGCAATGGTGGCAGCATCGGCGGACCGGCTGACTGGGATGAGTTCTGCCAGTGGCAGTGGGTTACCGTGAAAGATACCCCGCCGGCCTATCCATTCTGAGGTGTTCTGATCGATTAACCAATATTTTTTGCAGCGCTGCCGACGATCAGTCTCTCAGCCGCATAACAACGTTTAATTCAAAGCGAAGGAATAAAATATGAATAACAACTCCCGCTTAAAATCCTTGCCCCTGACAAGAACGTCATTAAAGCCCCTGACGGTTGCCATTTCACTGGCAACGGTTCTATGCGTTCCAGAGGCACTGGCGTATAAAATTGATACCGGTAATCCTGATATCAGACTGCGCTGGGATAACACCTTTAAATACAGTGCGGCATTCAGGGTGGAAGACAAGTCAGACTCTCTGCTGGCCGATGTTAACTATGATGATGGTGACCGCAACTTCGATAAAGGGCTAATATCCAACAGACTCGACTGGCTGACCGAACTGGATGCCCGTTATAAAGATTATGGAGTAAGGGTGAGTGGCGCTGCCTGGTATGACTCGGTGTATAACCAGAGCAACGATAACGACTCGCCGTTTACCAATAATGCCACCAGCGTCAAAAACAACAAGTTCACCGACGAAACCCGCGATGTGCATGGACGTAAGGCCGAGCTGCTGGATGCGTTTGTCTACGGTAACTTTGACCTCGGTGATATGCGCAGCAACCTGCGTCTGGGACGCCACTCACTGGTATACGGTGAAACGCTTTTCTTTGGTGCCAACGGTATCGCTGATGCTCAGGGCCCCATCGATCTGATCAAACTGTTAAGCGTACCGAGCACACAGTTTAAAGAGGTGTTGCGGCCGGTTAACCAGTTGTCTGGCACCTTGCAGATCAGTCCGGAACTGTCTTTGGGCGGTTACTACCAGTTCGGCTGGGAAGAGACCCGTCTGCCGGGTGTCGGCAGCTATCTGTCCAATATTGACTGGGCCGGTCCCGGTACTGAATCACTGATCGCCGGTCCCGGGGTTGTCTGGAATCATATCTCAGATGTCGAACCGGATGATTCCGGTCAGGGTGGTCTGAAACTGCGTATCGCCCCGGAAGAGAGTGATTTTGAGTATGGTCTTTACTATGCCCGCTATCACGCCAAGACGCCGTCGGGCTTCTATTTTGACCCGGTCGGGGGGACTATCCGCACCGTCTATGGTCAGGATATTGACACCTTTGGCGCCAGTGCGACTACCTCCATTGGTCAGCTGAATATCGCGGCGGAAGCATCGATGCGCACTAACGCCCCGCTCAACAGTGATCCGCAGATCTCCGTCGGCCAGACCGCCGATAACGATAACAACATTCTTTATGCGGTGGGTAAGACCGCCCATGCCAACCTTTCCGGTATCTATGTATTGCAGCCAAGTTCCCTATGGGATGGCGGTGCATTGCTGGGTGAGCTGGCGTGGAACCGGGTGGTGTCGGTCGATAAGAATCCGAATGCGCTGGATCCTAACAGTACCCGCGACGCCTGGGCGATGCGGATGATCTTTTCGCCAGCCTACTTTCAGGTATTGCCAGGTCTGGATGTCGAAGTGCCTGTCGGCCTTGGATACAACTTTGCCGGGCGTTCCGGCGCGGTTGCCAATATGAATGGTGGTGCCTCTTACGGCGGTGATTTCTCTCTGGGGGTTAACGGAACCTACCAGAACACCTGGAAACTGGGAGCCAGTTATGTGCGTTTTCTCGGCGACGAGTTCAGCTTCGTAACGCCGCAGAACAACCCGGCTCCGGCGCTTTCATTTAAACAGACCCGTGCCGACCGGGATTTTGTGTCGCTGTATATTCAGCGCAGTTTCTAACCGAATTCAGTGGAGATAAAAATAATGAAAAATACACTTAAAGCACTGGTGACAGGGGTTGCTCTGGCACTGACCTCACAACTCTCGCTGGCCGCTGTTGATGCCCAGACGGCAGCACAACTTAACACTACGCTGACGCCACTGGGGGCGGAAAAATCAGGCAATGCTGCGGGCACCATTCCCGAGTGGAAAGGTGGCTATACCACCGTGGCGGCCGGTTATAAAAGTGGTGAGGTACGTCCTGATCCATTTGCCAGTGATAAACCGCTGTTTACCATTACAGCTGCAAATCTGGCGCAATACAGTGATCAGTTGAGTGATGGCGTCAAAGCCCTGTTTGCCAAAAATCCTGATTTTCGCATGAATATCTATCCCACCCATCGTTCGGCAGCGGCACCTGAATGGGTTTATAGCAATACCGAAAAGAATGCCACCCGCGCGGAACTGGCAGCGGATGAAACCTCCGTCAGTGGTGCTTATGGTGGCATCCCGTTCCCGATTCCAAAAACCGGTGCCGAGGTGATGTGGAATCATCGCTTAGGCTGGTCGGGAGAATCGGTCGAGTATGCGATGAAAACCTATATTGTGACTGCCGATGGGCATCGCTCGCTGGCCAGTGAAGGTGATGAGTTGATGCAGTTTCCTTACTATTACAAGGAGGGGGACGCTGCCGACTATAGCGGTGTAAACCAGTTAGGGCGTTTTATTGTGACCGGTCCGGCGTCTAAGGCCGGCGAAGCAATCCTGGTTCATGACCCGTCAATCGCCGGGAAAAAACGCGCTATCTGGCAGTATCTGGTGGGGCAGCGCCGGGTGCGTAAAGCGCCATCTGTTGCCTATGATACTCCCGATTTCGTCACCTCGGGGGTCGGCTTGTTTGATGAGGCCTTTATGATGTTTGGCCCTATTGATCGCCATCACTATAAGTTGCTGGGCAAAAAAGAGCTCTTTATCCCTTACAACAATAACCGTGCCGCGCAGGTGAGTATTGATGAGCTGATGGGTGAGCATTTTCTCAATCCGGAGAATGTCCGCTGGGAACTGCATCGGGTCTGGGTGGTAGATGCTGAACTGAAAGACGGCATGCGTCACACCGTACCGAAGCGTACCTATTATGTCGACGAAGACAGCTGGAAAATTGTCCTGTTTGATGGCTGGGATGCTAAAGGTGATCTGTGGCGCATGAACTACTCACTGACCTATCTGGTGCCCGAACTGCCAGCATTGGTGACTAATGTGATGTGGGGGGGGTATGACCTGCAAACCGGCGCGTACTATCTGAACGCTGCCATGAATGGTGGTACCCCACATTACCGGGTGCGTGAACCGATATCTGAAGGCACCTGGAGTCCGGTAGAACTGGCCAACCAGGGGGCTCGCTAATATCTCGCAATCCGTATTTGATCGTTGCCTGACGGCTGCTGTAAACCACAGCAGCTGATCTCAGGCGATGATCAGGAGTTTTCTGATGGTCGTATTTTCCAATTCAACATTAAGAAACCGGCTGGCGGGAGGTTGCCTGCTGTTGCTGATGGCCGGGCAAAGCTGGACCGCTGTGGCTGCCGCTGAAACCGGATTTACTGCGCTGGACAAGCCGGCACAGATCACTGCTCAGTCAGTGCATAAAACCATATTGTCGGTTGCACGGGCGGGTCAGCGGCTGGTGGCTGTGGGTGAAGAGGGCATTATTCTGTTATCGGACGATAACGGTCAGCACTGGAATCAGATCGTGTCGCCGGTGTCTGCCGCGCTAACTGAGGTGCAGTTTGTCGACTCCCGTCATGGCTGGATTGTCGGCCACTATGGCGTGGTGCTGGCGACCACGGATGGCGGTGAAACCTGGCAAAAACAACTGGATGGGATTCAGGCGGCACAGTTATTGTTAGCGGATGTTCAGCTGCGCGGTGGCGATGAGCGTGAGCTGCGTGAAGCGCGCCGCTTAATCGATGATGGCCCTGATAAACCCTTTCTCAATCTGCATTTCACTGATGCCCTCAACGGCTTTGTTTTCGGTGCCTACAACCTCATCTATCGTACCCATGATGGTGGTCAGAGCTGGCAGCCGTGGCTGAGTCGGGTTGATAACCCGATGGGGCTGCATCTGTATGGTATGGCCGAGGCGGATGGGGTGCTGATGATGGCCGGAGAGCAGGGGACTCTGCTGCGTTCCCGTGATGCCGGAGAACATTTTGAAGCGCTCGACTCGCCTTATGATGGCAGCTTTTTCGGTATTATCGCTGAGCCGGATGGGGCGTTTGTCGTCTATGGCCTGCGGGGGCACCTGTTCCGTTCAGTCGACAATGGTGACAGCTGGACTCAGCTTGATACCCGGGAAGAGGTTGCACTCAGTGCGGCGTCGATGCTGGCGGATGGGCGGCTGCTGGTGGTGAGTCAGAGTGGCTCGCTGCTGGTTAACCGGAATGACAGCGGTTTTGCGCCGGTAGCGGATCTGCCAGCGTTGCCGTTAGCGGATGTTGTTCAGTCGGCTGACGGGGCGGCCATTGTTGCCAGTCTGGCCGGTGTTCATCGATTTGATCTGCCCGGGCGTATTGCCAGGGATAGTACGTCCGGCAGTGTGAAGGAATAGCGTTGTGAATAGTGCGAATAATATAAAAACCGCTGCAGCGAGCTCGCAGCCGGAAGCGTTCGATCCCCATTCCGGATCGTTTATTGAGCGACTGGTGTTTAATCAGCGCCGGCTGGTGTTGGTATTTTGCCTGATCATCAGTATCGGGCTGGGCTGGCAGGCATCTCAGTTGGGACTGAATGCCAGCTTTGAAAAGATGATCCCCACCGGACATCCGTTTATTACCAATTTTCTTGCCAACCGTTCCAGTCTGGCCGGGCTGGGGAACTCTCTGCGGGTTGCTGTCGGTGTTAAACAGGGGACTATCTACGATCAGCAGTATCTGCAAACACTGCAGCAGATCAATGATGAACTCTACCTGTTGCCAGGGGTTGATCGTCCCTATCTGAAGTCGCTGTGGACCCCCAGTACCCGCTGGATCGCCGTCACCGAAGAGGGCATGGATGGCGGTACGGTGATTCCTGGTAATTTTGATGGTTCTGCCGCGAGTCTGGAACAGGTTCGCCTGAATGTGCAGCGCTCCGGTGAGATCGGCCAGCTGGTGTCAGCTAATTTCCGCTCCAGTATTGTCTATGTGCCGTTGCTGGATAAAGATCCTCGCACCGGCGAACCCCTGGATTACGGTCAACTGTCCCGTCAACTGGAGCAGATCAGAACCAGGTACCAGAGCGATAATATTGAGATTCATATCACCGGTTTTGCCAAGATTGTCGGTGATCTGATCGAAGGGATGCAGCAGGTTCTGGTGTTTTTCGTACTGGCGGTGGCGATTGCCACAGCGGTACTGTTTGCCTATACCCGCTGCCTGCGTAGCTCGCTGCTGGTGATGGGGTGCTCCCTGATCGGGGTGCTATGGCAACTGGGAATGCTGCAGCTGTTTGGCTTCGATCTGAACCCCTATTCGATCCTTGTACCGTTTCTGGTCTTTGCCATCGGTATCAGCCATGGTGCGCAGAAGATGAACGGCGTGATGCGCGATATTGGTAGTGGTATGGCGCCCTATGTGGCCACCCGCAATACCTTCCGTCGTCTGTTCCGCACCGGTATCGCGGCGCTGATTACCGATGCCTTTGGCTTTGCCGTTTTGCTGGTGATCGATATCGGTGTGATCCGCGAGCTGGCGATTGCGGCCAGTCTGGGGGTGGCGGTGCTGATTATCAGTAATCTGGTGCTGTTGCCGGTACTGCTCTCCTATATCGGTGTCACACCTAAGGCAGCTGCGCGCTCGGTTGAGCATGACTGCGTTGGTGCTGGTGATGACGGCAGTGATCGTGAAATTCATCAGGTACTGCCCGGACGGTTGTGGAAATTCTTTGCCCTGTTTACTGAGCGTAAATGGGCGTTGACAGCGTTGACGGTGGCGGCCGGACTGGCGGTGTTTGGTTCGGTGGTCGGCAGCCGCTTACAGATCGGTGATCTGGAACCGGGGGCGCCTGAGTTGCGGGCAGATTCCCGTTATAACCTGGATACCGCCTTTATGGCCGATAACTATGCCGCCAGTTCCGATATCTTCGTGGTGATGGTGAAAACCGCCGTGGATAGCTGTACCCATTACTCAGTCTTGTCGAAGGTCCGTGAGCTGACCGGGCAGCTGGAACGGCTGCCCGGTGTTGAATCGACCAACTCAATGGCGCGGCTCTCCCGCTATGCGATGGTGGGCTACAACGAGGGCAACTTTAAATGGCTGGAGTTGATTCCCAACAATGCAGCGCTGGGAGCGGTGCAGGCTCGGGCACCACGGGAGCTGTTTAATGCGGATTGCAGTTTGTTATCAGTATATGTCTATCTCAAGGATCATAAGGCCGCGACGCTTAACAGTGTGGTTGAAGTCGCGCAGACATTTGCCGCTGATAACAGCGATGATGAGGCTCGCTTCATGCTGGCAGCGGGCAACTCCGGTATTGAAGCGGCTACCAATATCGTGGTGAAAAAAGCGATGAATCAGATGATGTACATGGTCTACGGTGCGGTGATTATTCTCTGCTGGATCACCTTCCGCACCTGGCGTGGTGTCGTGGCGGCGGTGTTGCCACTGATGCTGACCTCGGTGATGTGTCAGGCGCTGATGGTCAAACTGGGAATCGGCGTTAAGGTGGCGATTCTGCCGGTGATTGCGCTGGGGGTGGGGATCGGTGTGGATTACGCGCTGTATGTTCTGTCTGTGTTACTGATGGGACTGCGCTTCGGCATGACGGTCACCCAGGCTTATCAGCTGGCGTTGCGTCAGACCGGTCGGATCGTGATGCTGACCGGGGCAACCCTGGCGGTGGGGGTGGCTACCTGGGTGTTTTCCCCGATCCTTTTTCAGGCGGATATGGGGATCCTGCTAGCCTTTATGTTCCTGTTTAACATGCTGGGAGCGTTGATTCTGTTGCCGGCGCTGGCGCATTTCCTGTTTGGTTCTACGGTGCTTGCTCCGCCTGTTAGCAGCAGTGCGCCAGGGCAGAAGCACAATAGTCATGATCCGGATGGTCTCAAAAGCCAGCCTTTAACTGAGGAAAACAGCCATGCTTGATCCGCAGATAAAAGGCATTTTGGAACAGGCGATAGCTGCCGGTGCGCCGGACTTTGCTGATCTGCCCCCCGCGGTTGGCCGTGAGGTTTACAGCCAGATACTGGCGGCCACCGATGTTGCCGTCGCTGACGGGGTGAATATTTCTGATCTGAGCATACCCGGCCCCGGCGGTGAACTGGCGTTGCGGTGTTACCGTCCGGAGGGACAGGATCAACTGGCTGGCGCGGTGCTCTATCTGCACGGTGGCGGTTTTGTGGTGGGCTGCCCCCGGGATTATGACGGTGTTGTCAGTCAGCTAAGCCGGTTGTCCGGCTGTCTGATTGTGCAGGTGGATTACCGTCTGGCACCGGAGCACCCCTACCCGGCGGCCGTCGAAGATAGTTACGCAGCACTCTGCTGGCTGGCAGATGCAGCGTCGGAGCTGGGGGTTGCACCCGGACAGATTGCGTTGGCCGGTGATAGCGCTGGTGCAAATCTGGCCGCGGTCTGTGCGTTGCTGGCACGGGATCATGCAGGTCCCTCAGTCCGCCAGCAAACCCTTATTTACCCCACTGCATCGGGCCCCGATACCGGGTATGACTCTTATGAAAAATATGGTGAGGGCTATACGCTGACCAACCGCAGTATGGTCTATTTTATGGAGCATTATCTGGCAGGCAGTGTTGAGCCGGTGGATTTTCGGCTTGCACCGCTGGAAGCTGAAAAACTATCAGATTTGCCCCCGACTCTGATTCAGGTGGCGGGGTTTGATCCGCTGCGGGATGAAGGTATGGCGTACGCTGAGGCACTGAAACAAGCGGGTAACTCCGTCAACCTGACTGAGTATCCGCAGCTGGTGCACGGTTATATCAGCATGTCCGGTGCGGTGGCTGCAGCGGGGCGTGCGGTTGATGAAGTGGCGACCGTCTGGCGGCAGGTTTTTAGTTCTGTTGCGTAAACCGAGATAATAATAACAGGAGAAATTTATGAAGATTCAAGCGGCTGTAGCCCGAACTGTACATGGGCCACTGACTCTGGAAGGTCTGGAACTTGAGGAACCACGGGCGGATGAAATTCTGGTGCGCGTGGTGGCGACCGGTGTCTGTCATACCGATATCGTGGTGCGCGATGGCATGCTGCCAACGCCGATGCCTGTGGTATTGGGACATGAGGGGGCCGGTGTGGTTGAAAAGGTGGGAGCCAGTGTGACCAAAGTGGCTCCGGGTGACCATGTGGTGATGACCTATAACTCCTGTGGCGGCTGCCCCAGCTGTGAGGAACATGCCCCCAGTTACTGCCATGAGTTTTTCCCCCGCAATTTTTTTGCTACCCGGGAGGATGGCACGACGGCGCTGTCAAAAGAGGGCGAGGTGATCCAGAGTAACTTCTTCGGTCAGTCCTCGTTTGCCACCCATGCGCTGTGCCATGAGCGCAACATCGTCAAAGTCACCGATGCGGTATCGCTGGATCTGCTCGGACCGCTGGCCTGTGGCGTGCAAACCGGTGCAGGTGCGGTTATCAATGCGTTGCAAGTGAAGGCGGGTAGGTCGATTGCGATCTTTGGTACCGGCTCGGTAGGGCTGTCAGCGGTGATGGCTGCCCATGCGATGGGTGCCACGACTATTATTGCCGTTGATATGAATGATGAGCGACTGGCCTTTGCCGAAGAGGTGGGGGCGACACACAGTCTGAATCCCTCTAACGGTGATGTGACCGCTGCAATCATGGAGATCACCGGTTACGGTGTCGACTATGCACTGGATACCACCGGACTGACTCCGGTGATCAGGGGCGCGGTATTGAGCCTGGCTCCACGGGGTTGTTGTGGTGTGCTGGGGGCGTCAGCTCCGGGTAGTGAGATTGTGCTCGATGAAGTGCACTTTATGAGTGGCGGTCGTCGTCTGATCGGTATCGTTGAAGGTGAATCGAATCCAGACAGTTTTATTCCGCAGCTGATCGATCTCTATCAGCAGGGTAAATTTCCCTTCGATAAGATGGTCAGGTTCTACCCATTTGAGCAGATTAACGAGGCGATTGCGGATTCAGAGTCCGGTGTCACCATCAAACCTGTGGTCAGAATGTAGGATGCCTTAGCGAAAGTGAATTAGCCCATACTTTCGTAGGCAATTGGAAAACAGGTATTGTTTTCGTGCCCACCACCTGCGTTTTTTGCAGGTGGTGTTTTTTGCATTTTAAACCACGTTTTTCTATAGGTAGCTGCAGAGATCTCAGAACTGATAGCTATAACTTAACATCACACTGCGGGGTGCACCCGGCGAGTATGATTTGTCCCCACTGGTATCTTTTTTAACCTCCACAGCATAGCGTTTATCAAACAGGTTCTGCACATTCAGACTGAGCGTGTGAGGCCCGGTCTCATAGCCAAGATTGGCATTGGTGACAAAATCATAACCACCATAGGTTTCAGTGTTAGCGTTATCCAGGTAATACTCCCCCCAGCTGTCGGCCTGCAGCCTTAGTTTAACCCCGCTCGGATGTTTATAGTCCAGGCTGAAACTGTAATAGTGCTCGGGAATAAAGGGCAGCTGATTGCCGGAGCGGTCGAAGTTTGTCGGTACGCCCATGACGTATACAACTTCCGAAAAATCATCATATTTGTAATCACTGTAAGCGTAGTTGAAGCCCAGTTGCAGTTCGCCGGGCACGCTATCCTGCAGTACATTGACACTGCTGCTGAATTCGATCCCTTTTTTATCAGTACGGCCCGCGTTCTGGTAGATCGTCTCACCATCGGTACGCACCTGAATAATTTCGTCATCCACTGTGCTGGCATAGGCGCTCAGATCAAACTGCCAGTCATGGGTACGTCCTTTCAGGCCAAATTCGACACTGGTATTGGTTGCGCTGCGCAGATCTTCATTGCTGCCCAGTTCGCTGGAGTAGGGGACCTGTTCCCCCTGAGAGATATTGCCAAACAGAGTGAAGGTATCATTCAGTTTATAGCTGCTGCCGATACGGGGGGCAAACAGGGTAAAGGTACGGGTGAGTGAGCTATCGCCGCCGCTGCCGGGAATGGTCAGATAACCGCCCATGCCATAGTTGTAAGAGGTATCGCTGTTCCAGGTGTCCTGGTCTATTTTGATCTGATCCAGGCGGAAACCCGCATCGATTAACAGACGGTCTGTCGGGCGCAGGTTTTCCTGCAAAAATACACCGTACACGGTGTTGACTGAATCCTCTATCTCCAGCAGTGCTCCTTTGCGGTCTGAAAGCGTTCTGATAATTCGTGGGCCTGCGGTGACGATATCGGCATAGGCATATTTGCGTGCGTTATCGGTACGGTCCTGACGGAAGGTCACGCCACTGACCAGATTATCTTCCCCCATCAGGTTATGACGATAGTCCAGTTCAAGGTCGGTGCCGAATATCGCCACGCCGTCAGTGTCGTTGATCACGCCGGTGACCGGGTGAAAGTGACTCCACTGGTTGTAATACACCCGGGGTCTGAAGGTCAGGTCGCCCAGATCGACGCTCAGGCGACTATTAAAAAAGACGATCTCTGAGTTTCGGGCGGTGTTTTTAAAGGCGGAATCATTGTCAGTCTGTTTGCCGGTTTTTTTAAACTCAGCGAACTGGGCCTCATCCATACTGCCCGGCAGGTTGAGATCGGAGTGGGTCATGCTCAGTTCCATCTCCAGTTCAGAGTTATCGCTGGGCAGAATCCCTCCTTTAATACTTAGCTGATTGGATTCATATTCGTTGTTGCGCCGCCAGTCGTTATCCTGCGCCCGGTGTGAGGCGGTAATGGCCAGAGCGTTGCCCTCCTCTGTCATCCAGGATTTGCGCAGATGCAGATTACGGGTGCCCTCGTCGCCAAGCCCCAGTCTGAGCTGATCCCGGCGATCATCAAACACCGATTTGGAGATGATATGAATGGCGCCACCGGTAGATCCTGTTGCATAAATATTCGCCGGACCTTTGCTGACCTCGATCTGCTCGATGTCCTGGGTATCGATAAAGTCCATGCGGGTAAAGCTATCAGGATCGGTGACCGGCACTCCGTCCCGCAGCACCATGATTTCGCGGATACCGTATTGTGCTTTCAGCCCGGCACCACGGACAATCAGTCGTGAACTGCTGCCGCCGCTGGTGGACTGAATCAGGACGCCGGGCGTGCCTTTCAGGGCATCGGCGATATTGAACATCTTCTCCTGTTCCAGCCGTTTCTGATCAATAATAGAGATGCTTTCCGGTACTTCAGCTGAGGTTCTCTCAGTACGGGTGGCGGTGACCGTGATAACGTCTGCAGCACTTTTCTCGGTATCACTCTCTTCCGCCTGCACGCAGGTGCCGGTAAGTGCGGCGGTCACCATGATTGTCAGATGATAGCGGGAAAAGTCCGGTAGATAGTTATTCATAGAGGAGTCCGTTCAGAAATTTAGTCTGCGCGGAAAATAAGCAATTACACCGATAGTGACAATGTGACATGTTGTCGCGTGGCAAACTGCCGCACTCATCATCTAACGAGATGAATCGCGGTTAATCGATGTATCAGAACTAAACTTTCGTTTAAACCAGCGGTATGATGTTCTGATACCATCCACTTCAGATTATAAGTAGTTCACAGTAATACCCATGATAAGTCAGCTGAAACAACGATTAGTCGGATATGCCCCGAGGACGCTTGATAATGGTGGCCCGCAAGCCAGTGTGCTGATTGCGCTGACCGACAATCCAGCGGGTCCGGAAGTGATTCTGACCCGTCGCTGTGATCACCTGAGCACCCACAGCGGCGAGATCGCCTTTCCCGGTGGCAAGCGTGACGATACCGATCCTGATCTGCTTTTTACCGCGTTGCGTGAAGCGCAGGAAGAGGTGGGGCTTGATCCGGACAGGGTGGAAATTATTGGCTCATTGGGCGATCTGTTGTCGAAGCATATGCTGCAGGTGAGGCCCTATGTTGGCGTAATACCCAGCGATATTGAGTTGATACCGAATCTGGATGAGCTGGACCGGATTCACCGGGTGCCGCTGAGTTTTTTTCTCGATGATCATCGGCATCACACCGATAAAATCAGGTTCCGGGGGATGACTCACTATGTACCCGCGTATGAGTATGAGGGTGATATAATCTGGGGGCTGACCGCTTATATGCTGGTGGAGTTGCTCAACGTCGGGTTTGATGCCCGGATTCCGATGAAAATCAGGCCTGAGCACAGTCTCCGGTAAGCGTTATCAGATAGATCCCGTTTTTAACCCGACAGAATTGAACTATGAATAATGAGTTTGCACCAGCCCGTCCGATCCGCTCTCCCTGTATTGGCGTATGTGCCCTTGATGAGAAGGATCTGTGTGTCGCCTGCCGTCGAAGCGGTATGGAGATTGCCGAATGGGGCGTCTTAACCGAAGAGCAGAAAAAAGCTGTGTGGGCGCTGATCCGACAGCGGGAAGCGGAAGACCGGAAGGGCTGAGCCGGAGAATAGTATGAAAGTGATGATCGATCTTTGTGTCGTGCCCGTGGGGGTAGGCACCTCCGTTTCTGCCTACGTCACCGCCTGCCAGCGGGTTTTGCAGGATGCGGGACTGACACATCAGATGCATGCTTATGGCACTGATATTGAGGGCGAATGGGATGAGGTGTTTGCCGCCGTGAAACGCTGTCATGAAGTGGTGCATGAGATGGGGGCGGTGCGGATCAGCAGTAGTATGCGTATCGGCACCCGCACTGATCGGGATCAAACCATGGATGATAAGATCAACAGCGTTAAAGCACAGCTGAAGAAGACCTGATCAGTCTTCCTCCTCCTCTTCAAAATCCCGGTATTGCTCGATCGCCCGGATGGTTTTGATCTGGTTGTCGCTGACCTGCAGGGTTTCAATCCGGTAGTTGCCGATCAGCATACAGATATTGGCATCCGGAATCGCTTCCAGTATCTCCATCACCAGCCCGTTAATGGTTTTGGGACCATCGGTGGGCAGGTTCCAGTTGAGCGATTTGTTAACATCGCGGATATTGGCGGTGCCATCGATAAAGTAGCTGCCATCAGCCTGAGGATAAATATCCTGATTGTCGTCTTTGCCGTTGAGTGACATTTCGCCAACGATCTCTTCGAGAATATCTTCCAGGGTAACCACCCCCTGAATATCACCATACTCATCCACCACCAGTGCAATACGGCGGCTTTCCTGCTGGAAGTTCAGCAGCTGAGTTTGCAGCGGAGTGCTTTCCGGCACAAAGTAGGGTTCGTGTATCACCTGAAGAATCGCGGCTTTAGTGACCGACTCCTGCCTGAATACCTGCGCCAGATTGCGCATATGCAGGATACCGACCACTTTATTCAGCTCTCCGCGGTAGACCGGCAACCGGGTGTGGGCGGTATTGCTTAACTGATCAATAATAACTTCCAGATCGTTGTCCATATCGATACCGATCACCTCGTTGCGGGGGATCATAATATCGTTAACGGTGACTTCATCCAGTTCCAGTACCCCCAGCAGCATTGACTGATTGCGCTGCTGCAGTACCGCACCGGACTCATTTACCAGTGTTCGCAGCTCTTCAGTGCTGAGATGGTGATGCTCGCCCGCAGTGACCTTGATGCCGAGCAGTTTGAGCAGGTTGTTGGTGATCAGATTGACGATCCAGACGAGAGGGTAGAGCAGTTTCAGCAGTGGCTGAAGCACAAAAGCGGCCGGGAAGGCGATCTTTTCCGGATGGAGTGCCGCAACGGTCTTGGGTGTGACTTCAGCGAAGATAAGAATAACCATGGTCAGGGCGGCGGTGGCGATGAATATGCCTCCCTCTCCCCAAAGCTTAACCGCAATGATGGTAGCGATCGACGACGCCAGGATATTGACGAAGTTGTTGCCGATGAGAATGACGCCAATCAGTCGATCCGGGCGCTTCAGCAATTTGTTCGCCTTAACCGCACCCCGGTGACGATTTTTCACCAGGTGCCTCAGCCGATAGCGGTTCAGAGACATCATGCCGGTCTCAGAACTTGAGAAAAAAGCTGAGCAGAGAATCAGAAATAGAAGCAGTCCCAACAGGGACTCGATCGATGCGCCTTCCAAGACGGTAAACCTATGGTTGCTAGTTGGAGAGTCATTGTCGGGTTTAACCCCCGATAGTGTCAAGCATACTAAGGTTTCAGTGAAACCGTTTCACGCGCAGGGCCCGGTTATAACAGCCACTCGACAACAAACTTACTGCCGAAGAACGAAAGCATGAGCACAATAAAACCACCCACGGTCCAGCGGATCGCCCGGTGGCTGCGCCAGCCCAGCAGGTGACGGCCAATCAGCAGGGTTGCATAGAGCAGCCAGGCAAGGATGGAAAGAACGGTTTTATGCACCAGGTGCTGAGCAAACAGATCATCAAACACAATAGCGCCGCTGATCAGTGACAGGGTCAGCAGAATCAGACCGGTCCAGATCATCTCAAACAGCAGGGTTTCCATGGTTTGCAGGGGGGGCAGGGAGCGCAGCAAACCTCTGGTTATATGATGTTTGAGCTGATACTCCTGTTTTGCCAGCAACACCGCCTGAAACGCAGCCAGGGTGAAGATGCTGTAGGCCAGAATTGAGATCAGGATATGGATAACCAGGCCGGTGTCGTAATGTTTTCCCTGTGGAGAGTCGAGCCCAAACAGCGTAAAAAACAGGGCGAAAGCCGCCAGCGGAAAGATACCGATATAGAGGTTATCAATTTTTTGCCGCAACGAACTTAACAGCACCAGCGCGGCAACCAGCCATCCGATCAGCGAGCCGGCGCTGAAAAATTCCAGATGAATACCGGTTGGACGATGAAGATCAAGATAGGCGGAATAGCCGTGGCTGATAACCGCAAGCAAACCGGTCAGGCGGATAATCGTGCTGTTTACGCTACGCCCGCTGACAACCTGCCACTGTAATGCAGCAGCGATCAGATAACATACGATGGCGAAAATAGCGGGCAGAATGTGCATTAGCGGTTAACTCATCAGTTCCATAGAGTGTGCAGGCGCTAAGTGTGTCATAAATATCAGTGTGATGAAATATTGATACCAGCTCAATTAGGCCAGATTGGCCAGACTGAGGCTGGTGAATACTCAGAGTGCCATGATTATCATGGTTCCTAAAGCGCGCTGCTGCTGTATAATGCAGGACTTTATTTTGCTGTAACAGAACTGAAGTACCGATGGGTTCTGACAAAAGCAGTAGCGGATTTAACACCTCAAGGCGTAACTATGTTTGAGAATCTGACGGATCGTCTGGCCAAAACGCTTAAAGCGGTCACGGGTCAGGCAAAGCTGACCGAAGACAATATTCAAGGCACACTGCGTGAAGTGCGCATGGCGCTACTGGAAGCGGATGTAGCGCTGCCCGTTGTTAAAGAGTTTATCAACAACGTCAAAGAGCGGGCAGTAGGCACCGAAGTCAGTAAGAGTCTGAGTCCGGGCCAGGTATTCGTTAAGATCGTTCAGCAGGAACTGGAAAAAGTGATGGGTGAGGCCAATGAAGGCCTTAACCTCGCCGCTCAGCCTCCTGCTGTAGTCATGATGGCGGGTCTTCAGGGTGCTGGTAAGACCACATCGGTCGCCAAGCTTTCCCGTTTTCTGCGTGAGCGGGAGAAAAAGAAAGTTCTGGTCGTGTCTGCTGACGTCTATCGTCCGGCCGCGATTAAACAGCTGGAAACCCTGGCCGCGGAAGTGTCGGTGGAGTTCTTCCCCTCCTCTGTCGATCAGAAACCGATCGATATTGTTAATGCCGCGATTCATCATGCCCGGATTAAGCATTTTGATGTTCTGATCGTCGATACCGCCGGCCGTCTGCATGTCGACAGCGATATGATGGATGAGATCAAGGCACTGCATGCTGCGATTAAACCGGTAGAGACGTTATTCGTGGTCGATGCGATGACCGGTCAGGATGCCGCGAATACCGCCAAAGCGTTTAATGATGTATTGCCGCTGACCGGTGTGGTGCTGACAAAAACTGATGGTGATGCCCGCGGTGGTGCGGCACTATCGGTTCGTCATATCACCGGTAAACCGATCAAGTTCCTCGGTGTTGGCGAGAAAGTTGATGCCCTTGAACCCTTCCATCCCGATCGTATCGCCTCCCGTATTCTGGGAATGGGGGATGTTCTCTCTCTGATTGAAGAGGTAGAACAGAAGGTAGATAAAGAGAAAGCGGAACGCCTTGCGAAGAAGGTTCAGAAAGGTAAAGGCTTCGATCTGGAAGATTTCCGTGACCAGCTGCAGCAGATGAACAATATGGGTGGCATGGCGTCTTTGATGGACAAGCTGCCGGGTATGGGACAGATGGGAGCTGCCATGCAGGGGGCGAACCTGTCCAGTGCGGAGAAAGGCTTTAAACAGTTTGAATCGATTATCAATTCGATGACACCCCATGAGCGTAAACGGCCTGATGTCATCAGCGGTTCCCGTAAAAAACGTATCGC
Source organism: Amphritea atlantica (assembly GCF_900111095.1). Classification (GTDB taxonomy): domain Bacteria; phylum Pseudomonadota; class Gammaproteobacteria; order Pseudomonadales; family Balneatricaceae; genus Amphritea; species Amphritea atlantica. The sequence goes on from NZ_FOGB01000002.1 coordinate 552,641, forward strand.
GATGGGTTCTGGTACCCAGATTCAGGATGTTAACCGTTTGCTCAAGCAGCATAAGCAGATGGCTAAAATGATGAAGAAGTTTTCATCAAAAGCCGGTATGGCAAAAATGATGCGCGGTATGAAGGGGATGATGCCGGGTGGTATGGGTGGCCCGGGTGGCTTCCCGCGGATGTAACTTTCTGCAGTGTGATTATTAAATAATCAAAAAGCTTCACAGGGGCGGCAAATTCACGTAATATGCCGCCCTGTTTTTTAAATGGGTGCAGTCTGCGTCGGTGTTTCTGATGAACCCGGAATGGGGCTGTTATCTGTAAACTGTGAGCGATTTCAAAACTCACTTAATAAAGGGACCTAACGCATGGTAACTATTCGTCTAGCTCGTAGCGGCGCCAAAAAGCGTCCATTTTATCACCTGACTGTGGCTGATTCTCGTAATCCGCGTGATGGTCGTTTTATTGAGCGTGTTGGCTTCTTCAATCCACTGGCTAAAGGTCAGGAAGAGAAGCTGCGCATTAACCTGGAACGCATTGAGTACTGGGTAGCTAAAGGCGCGCAAATGTCTGACCGTGTTGCTAAGCTGGTTAAAGAAGCTAAGTAAACATATTTAAGCAATCAGTCGGGTTTGAGTGATGAGTGGCTATACGTCTGAAGATCTAACAACCATCGGGCGAATCACCACACTTTATGGTGTTAAGGGCTGGGTTAAAGTTTATTCCCATACCGAACCGATGGAGAGCATCCTCGAATATTCACCGTGGCTACTGAACATTAATGGTCAGTGGAAACCGTTCAAAATTGCGGACGGTAAACGACACGGTAAAGGGCTGGTCGCAAAGCTGGCTGGAGTCGATGATCGGGATCTTGCGCGACAGTATTGTGGCGTTGATATTGCGATTGAGAAAGATCAGCTTCCTGAACTGGAAGAGGGTGAATTCTACTGGAGCCAGCTGGAAAAGCTTGAAGTATTAACCGAGTCCGGCGACAAGCTGGGTAAGGTGAGTCATCTGATCGCTACCGGTTCAAATGATGTGCTGGTGGTCAAAGGCAACGCTGAGAGTATTGATCGCCGCGAGCGATTGATCCCCTACCTGCCAGATCAGGTGATTAAAGAGATAAACCTTGAAGAAGGTACGATTCGGGTCGATTGGGACCCGGAGTTTTAACCGGTGTGGATCGGTGTTGTAACCCTTTTTCCGGAGATGTTTGAGGCGATAACCCGCCACGGCGTCACCGGAAAAGCAGTGCGCAACGGCTTGCTGGATGTGCAGTGCTGGAACCCTCGTGAGTTCACCAGGGATAAACACCGAACCGTGGACGACCGCCCTTATGGCGGAGGTCCCGGAATGTTGATGAAGGTGCAGCCGTTGCGGGACGCGATCCAGGCAGCGAAACAGTCTGCCGGCGAACAGGTCAGAGTGATCTACCTGTCGCCGCAGGGGCGCCGACTCGATCATGCCGGGGTGAAGGAGCTGGCCGCTGCAGAGCGGTTGATTCTGGTAGCCGGGCGCTATGAAGGTATTGATGAGCGCCTGGTGGAGACCGAGATCGATGAAGAGTGGTCATTAGGGGATTTTGTCCTGAGTGGCGGCGAGTTACCAGCAATGGTGCTGATCGATGCGGTATCCCGACTGGTTCCCGGTGTGCTTGGCCACCAGGATTCAGCGGCAGAAGATTCCTTTAGTGATGGGTTGCTGGACTGCCCGCACTACACCCGACCGGAAAAACTCGACGATATGTCCGTACCGGATGTGTTGCTTAGCGGTAACCACGAGGCGATCAGACGCTGGCGTCTGAAACAGCAGCTTGGACGAACCTGGAAACGGCGTCCCGAACTGCTGGAAGACCTTGAACTGACCAAAGAGCAGCTGACATTGTTAACCGAATTTATCCGTGAGACAAAAGCGTCTCAGGGTTAGTATTTAGGAGCGTGCTATGAGCAGCAAAAACTCTATCATTCAGCAGATCGAAGCTGAACAGATGAACAAGCAAGTACCAGAATTCGCACCGGGTGACACCGTTGTTGTTCAGGTTAAAGTAGTTGAAGGTACCCGTCAGCGTCTGCAGGCGTTTGAAGGCGTTGTGATTGGTAAGCGTAACCGTGGCGTTAACTCTGCGTTCACTGTACGTAAAATCTCTCACGGTGTGGGTGTTGAGCGTACTTTTCAGACGTTCTCCTCTACTGTAGACAGCATTGAGGTCAAACGTCGCGGTGACGTGCGTCAGGCTAAGCTGTACTACCTGCGTGAGCGTAGCGGTAAGTCTGCACGTATTAAAGAGAAACTGGCTAAGTAATCGCTTACCAGTTTGAGTATAAAAGGGCAGCTTCGGCTGCCTTTTTTGATGTCTGGCGTTGGCGACATTGTTGAACTCGCATTAATATACAGGCAGGATGTAATTTCTGCTTCTGGTTTTTCACGGGCTGCAGAGTTTCAAAACTTACCATCGCTTAGGTTCGTGCAGTGAAGAGACTATCGATCGGGCTGGGCTCAGTTGTACTGTTGTCGGTTATCGCAGCCTATGCGGGTGACGACAGCGGGGAGGCAGCCACAACAGCGGCAAAGGCCGATACAGCGGTTAACAATGAAGCATCACGCCGTGAAGCAACGCGTGAGGCTATTCGTCGGGCTGTTCGTGGGGATGGTCTGCCGCAGGAAAAGATGGAGAAGAGTTATCAGTCGGTCAGTCATGAAGAGATTGATCGCTATGTGGGTAGCTGGGTAAAACTGGAAACCTATTTCGGCCGTAAGGTTGAAGGTACGCTCAGAAGCGTCAATGGCAATACACTATATATTGATGAACATCTGGGGCAGGGTAGCGCAAGTTATCCAATTGATAAAACCAAGCTTTCCGGGTTGAAAGTGTTGCGATAACGCGTGCCCGATAAAGGATCTCTCCTGTGTGACTACCCAATTGTCTGATGCTGATCTTGTTGGCGATAACCCCGTAACAGATGCCCGTATGACGGCAGAGCATCCCTCTCCGCGCGACGCAGAATTGATTGAACACTATCTTGATGCCTTATGGCTTGAAAAGGGGCTGAGTAAGAATACCCTCAGCTCCTACCGTCGTGATCTGTCTATCTATGCCTGCTGGCTTAATAGTCGCCAGCTGTTTCTGTTGGAATCTTCCCGAACCGATCTTCAGAGTTACCTTAACTGGCGTGTTCGCCAGCGGATGAAAGCCAGTTCCACATCCCGCCTACTGTCGTGTTTGCGGGGTTTTTTTCGTTATCAGCTGCGTGAGGGAGTGCTAAGCGTTGACCCTACTCTGCAGGTTGAAAGTCCCAAACGGGGCAGGCCGCTGCCTAAAAGTCTGACTGAGGCCGAGGTTGAAGCGCTGTTGCAGGCGCCGGATCTGGGCGATGCGCTGGGCTTTCGCGACCGGGCGATGCTGGAGATGCTCTACTCTTCCGGTTTACGGGTCAGTGAACTGGTGGGGTTGCAATTATCCCAGATAAATCTGCGTCAGGGAGTGATCCGGGTTGTTGGTAAAGGGGATAAAGAGCGTCTGGTGCCGTTAGGCGATGAAGCTGCCGACTGGCTGCTGCGTTACCTTAAAGAGGCCCGTCCGGCGCTGATCAGCGATTCAGGCAATGAGGTGGTTTTCCCCAGTCGCAGGGGGCAGCAGATGACCCGTCAGACCTTCTGGCACAGGATTAAGCGTCACGGCCTGACGGCAGGAGTGGCACAGCTGCCATCGCCCCATGTGTTGCGTCATGCTTTTGCCACTCATCTGTTAAATCATGGCGCTGACCTGCGGGTGGTGCAGCTGCTGTTGGGACACAGTGATCTGTCAACCACGCAGATCTATACGCATATTGCCCGTCATCGGTTACAATCTCTGCATCAACAGCATCACCCCCGGGGATGACTTTAAAGATCGCATTCAGGTTATTTTCAGTTTTCGCGGTTAGTCTGGAAACTAAGCGGCCTTTTTGGCGTCTTAAGAGCAGACGCTTTTTCAGTAAAGGTTTTTGGGTTCAGATTTTAAGGTATGCTTTAGCAAACTAAAGCGGCCGAAACGGGGTGCAAACAGACAACGCCCGGATAGTTGAGGACATTATGCGAAAAATATTTTTTACCCTGGTAGCGATGACACTGCTGAGTTTCAATGCCTCAGCAGATGAAAGTAAGGAGGCGGCTATCCGTGCCGCACTGAGTTCGCTGAACAGCCAGGTTCCCATTGTAGCTGTAGCCGATGCTCAGTTCCCCGGCCTCTATGAAGTGACCCTGGCCAGTGGCGAAAAGTTGTATGTCAACGAGAGCGGCAGTCACTTTATTGTGGGTGAGGTGTATAAGGTTCAGGCGGATGGTCGTCTGGTTAATCTGACCGAAGAGGGTAAAAAAGCGGGTCGTATAGAGCAGCTGGCAAGTATTGCTCCAGAGGATATGATCATCTTTCCGGCCAAGGGGGAAACCAAGGCTCACATGACGGTTTTCACCGATACCGACTGCTTCTATTGCCGTAAGCTGCATAAAGAGATGGCACAGATTAATGCTCAGGGTATCGAGGTGCGTTATCTGGCGTTCCCCCGTGCCGGTGCAGGTTCTAAAACGCAAAAGGTGATGGATTCAATCTGGTGTGCCGATAAAGCGGATCAGGCTGAGCTGTTTACCCAGGCAAAGTCCGGCCGGACAATTCCCGCGCTGAGCTGTGATAACAGCCCGGTGATGAGTCAGTATGAACTGGGCCAGAAGATGGGGGTCACCGGAACGCCCGCACTGGTGCTGCAGGATGGTACTCTGGTGCCTGGATATATGCCTGCCGCTCAGCTGGCAAAAATGCTGGGTGTGACGAACTGATACAGCTGGGTTTTATTGGTAAACAGGGAGCCTCAGGCTCCCTTTTTTGTGGCAAAACTTTTCGCAGTTTTTTTTAATCTCTGCCGGGCGCTGCATAGAGCTTGTGCCCTGTTTTCGTTATAATGCCTGCCTGTTTTTTAACCGCAGAAAAGTCTGCCACTCGAATGGCAAAGTAAAAGCGCGAGGTAATGGTTTGAAACCTGTAAAAGTTGGTATCTGTGGTCTTGGCACCGTTGGTGGCGGTACGTTCAATGTACTGAAACGCAACGCGGAAGAGATCTCCCGTCGTGCGGGTCGTAACATCGTTGTAGAATCGATTGGCGCCCGTCGTGTAAATCCCGATTGCGACACCTGGGGTACCCATATTACAGGGGATATTTTTGAGATTGCCACCAACCCCGAAATCGACATCGTTGTTGAGCTGATCGGTGGCTATGACACCGCGCTGAAGCTTGTGATGACTGCTATCGAAAACGGTAAGCACGTTGTCACTGCCAACAAAGCACTGATCGCTGTGCATGGTAATGAGATCTTCGAAGCGGCGCAGAAAAAGAATGTGATGGTGGCGTTTGAAGCCTCCGTTGCCGGTGGTATTCCGGTGATCAAGGCGATTCGTGAAGGCCTTTCCGGTAATAAAATCAACTGGCTGGCGGGGATCATCAACGGCACTGGTAACTTCATCCTCACTGAGATGCGCGACAAAGGCCGTGACTTCGCCGATGTTCTGGCTGAAGCGCAGGCGCTTGGTTATGCCGAAGCCGACCCAACCTTCGACGTTGAGGGGATCGATGCGGCCCATAAACTGACTATACTGGCGTCTATCGCCTTTGGTATTCCGCTGCAGTTCGATAAAGCTTATACCGAAGGGATCAGCAATATCACCGCCGAAGATGTGCAGTATGCCGAGGAGCTGGGTTACCGTATTAAACATCTGGGTATCAGTCGTCGCACTGAGGCGGGTATTGAACTGCGGGTTCACCCCACCATGATTCCGGAGAAAGCACTGCTGGCGAATGTGCATGGCGTCATGAACGCGGTGCTGGTGGATGGCGATGCTGTCGGTCAGACCATGTATTACGGTGCCGGTGCTGGCGCAGAGCCTACCGCCTCAGCGGTGGTGGCGGATATTGTTGATGTGGTTCGCACCCTGACCGCAGACCGGGATAACCGTGTGCCGCATCTGGCGTTCCAGCCTGGCAGCCTGTCTGCCCTGCCGATTTTGCCGGTTGATGCGATTGTCAGTGGCTATTATCTGCGTCTGACCGTTAATGAGAAGCCCGGTGTTCTGGCTAAGGTCGCGTCAATTCTGAGCGAGGCTGAGATCAGCATTGATGCAATCGTGCAGAAAGAAACCCATCAGCAGCAGGTACCGATCATCATTCTGACTCAGGATGTTGAAGAGAAGCGGATGAATGCGGCGATTGCTCAGATTGAAGCGCTGGCTGACGTGAATGAACCGGTTACCCGTATCCGTGTTGAACATCTGTAAGGCAACCGCAAGAGCAGGAATTTAGACAGTGAAATATATCTCTACCCGGGGTCAGGCCCCCGCACTGAATTTTGAAGAAGTACTGCTGGCCGGTCTGGCCAGCGATGGTGGCCTCTATGTGCCGGAAGTTCTGCCAACATTCAGTCAAGAGGAGATCGCCTCCTGGGCGGGTCTGCCTTACAACGAGTTGGCATACAACATTATCAAGCCGTTTGTTGCTGACTGTGTGGAAGACAACGATCTGAAACAGATGATCGATGATACCTATGCTGGCTTTAACCACATCGCCGTAGCGCCGTTGAAAGAGCTGGGTACCAATGAGTGGGTGCTGGAACTGTTTCACGGCCCGACGCTGGCATTTAAAGACTTTGCCCTGCAACTTCTTGGGCGGCTGATGGATTATGCCCTGAGCAAGCGTCAGGAACGTCTGGTGATTATGGGAGCGACCTCCGGAGATACCGGTTCTGCCGCGATTGAGGGCTGTCGCCACAGTGACCATCTGGATATCTTTATTCTGCACCCTTACAACCGGGTGTCTGAAGTCCAGCGTAAGCAGATGACCACGATTCTTGAAGATAATGTCTTCAATATCGCTCTGGAAGGTAACTTCGATGATTGTCAGGAGATGGTTAAAGACAGTTTTGCCAACCAGGATTTTCTCGGCGGGCGTAAGCTGGGTGCAGTGAACTCGATCAACTGGGCGCGTATTATGTCCCAGATCGTTTACTACTTCTCCGCCTCCCTGGCGGTCGGTGGACCACACCGTGAAGTGGCATTCTCTGTGCCGACCGGTAATTTTGGCGATATTTTTGCTGGCTATCTGGCAAAGCAGATGGGTCTGCCGATCAGTCAACTGGTGGTGGCTACGAATAAGAACGATATCCTGCACCGGGTTATCTCTGGCAACGATATGAGTAAGGGTGAGCTGGTGCATACCCTGTCTCCGTCAATGGATATCATGGTGTCGTCTAACTTTGAGCGTCTGCTGTTCGATGTTTACGGCCGTGATGGTGCAGCGATCAGTGAACTGATGGCTAAGTTTAAAACGCAGCCTGTGCAGTTGGATCAAGCGCGCTGGGAAGCGGTGCGTGAACTGTTCGATAGCTATGCCTGCGATGACGAGGCGACCTGTGAAGTGATCGCTAAAGTGGCCGCTGAGACCGGTTACCTGCTGGATCCGCATACCGCCATCGGCGTTGCTGCCGGTCGTGAATGTAATCGCGATGCCAGTGTGCCGATGATTGTGCTGTCCACTGCGCATCCGGTTAAATTCCCAGAAGCCGTGCTGAAAGCAGGCCTCGAATCACCTCAGCTGCCGACCCATATGGCGGATCTGTTTGAGCGTGAAGAGCGGTTTACCGTGTTGCCCAATCAACTGGCAACAGTGCAGCAGTTTGTTGCAGATAACGTCCACGAAAAGTAATTACTTGCTGCTTTGATAATAGCCCGTTAGAGTCTCAGGCTTTAACGGGCTTTTTATTGGGGGATAATAAGCATGGACCTGTTTTTTCTGTTGTCGAAAGGTTTCTGGGTGTTAGCCAATCCAGGCAATCTGCTGATTCTGATACTGGTGATTGCGTTGTTTAAGGGCTGGCGGGCACTCTCTTCGGCGGTGGCATTCTGTCTGTTGCTGATTACCTTCTATCCGGTCGGCGATCTGCTGCTGCAGCCGCTGGAAAAGCGCTTCGCTCCACCGCAGGTGTTGCCGGATGAAATTGCCGGCATTATCGTCTTGGGGGGCGCAGAGGAAGCAGAGTTAAGTTCAATCTGGAACCAGCCCCAGTTTAATATGGCGGCGGAACGGGATATGCTGATGTTGCCGCTGATGCAGCGTTATACCGATGTTCCGGTTATTCTTACCGGTGGTTCAGGCTCGGTACGTAAGCCTGAGTTTCGCGGTGCCGATGTGCAGCAAACCTGGTTGCAGCAACAGCAGTTAGATAAACAGGTTATCTTTGAACGGGATTCCCGCAACACCTTCGAAAATGCCATCTATAGTCAGGGCGTTTTGCCGCCGGGTGCCGATTATGCTGATCCGCGGGGCTGGTTGCTGGTGACCTCTGCGTTTCATATGCCGCGTTCAGTGGGCATCTTTCGTGGCCAGGGTTGGAATGTAATCCCCTATCCTGTTGATTATTACTCAAAACCTGCCGGGCTGAACAGCTGGCGGGCTGACCTTGGCCGTAATCTGTATGAGCTGTCTATCGGGGTGCGAGAATGGATCGGTCTGGGCGCTTACTATGTGACCGATAAAACCGATGAGCTGTTCCCTTCCGCGAATCTGGATATCAGTCTGAATGAGTGAACTCATCATCCGTCGCCGCGAGGCCGACCCGAACAGTAAAGTCTTCAGTCAGGTGCACCCATTGCTGGCACGTATTTACGCCAGTCGCGGCCTGGATGATGCTGAGGCTCTGGGACGCAGCCTGCAACAGCTGCAAACCGGCCGGGATATGCTCGGCCTGGCTCAGGCGGTCAAACGACTGCTTCTGGCGTTGCAGCAGGATCAGCATATCCTGATTATTGGCGACTTTGATTGCGATGGTGCTACCAGTACTGCGCTGGCTGTACTGGGGCTGGGCATGATGGGGGCCAACCGGGTCAGCTATCTGGTGCCCAACCGGTTTGAGTTTGGTTATGGCCTTAGTCCGGAGATCGTCAGGGTGGCGGCACAGCAACAGCCGGACCTGATTATCACCGTGGATAACGGCATCTCCAGTGTCAGCGGTGTCGCTGAAGCGAATGCGTTGGGCATCGATGTATTGATTACCGACCACCATCTGCCCGGGGATCAGTTACCGGATGCCTGTGCCATTGTAAACCCGAATCAGCCGGGTTGTGACTTCAGCGAGAAATCCACCTGTGGCGTGGGAGTCATCTTCTATGTGATGACGGCATTGCGCCGGGCGTTGGAAGAGCTGAACTGGTTTGAACAGCGAGGCCTTGCTAAACCCAATCTGGCATCGCTGCTGGATCTGGTGGCGCTGGGGACGGTCGCCGATGTTGTGCCGCTGGAACAGAATAACCGCACCCTGGTCTATCAGGGATTACAACGCATCCGCTCGGGCAAAGCCCGGCCGGGCATTATGGCGCTGATTGATATTAGCGGTCGTCAGCGCAGCCGCCTCAGCGCAACGGATCTTGGCTTTGCCCTGGCGCCGCGTTTGAATGCTGCGGGCCGTCTGGACGATATGTCGATCGGTATCGAATGTTTGCTGACCAATGATTCCGATCGGGCTCAGAAACTGGCGCTGCAGCTGGACACCCTGAATCAGGAGCGCCGGGGGATCGAGCAGGAGATGCAGCAGCAGGCGGTGGCATTGCTGGATGAGTTGCAGCTGGACGCCGAGGGGGCATTGCCTTTTGGGCTTTGTCTCTACGATCCGGACTGGCACCAGGGCGTTATCGGTATCCTGGCATCGAGAATTAAAGAGAAGCTTAACCGCCCGGTGGTAGCCTTTGCCATGGGTGATGCGGGTGAACTGAAAGGTTCTGCACGCTCGGTCCCCGGATTTCATATCCGTGATGGACTGGATGCGGTGGCGGCGAAACATCCAGAGCTGTTGAAGAAGTTTGGCGGCCATGCGATGGCTGCCGGTATGACCATCGCAGCCGACAATCTGGGGTTGTTTCAACAGGCGTTTGATGCCGAGGTGCGGCGTCAGCTGAGCGCTGAACAGTTGCAGCATGCGGTGCTGACCGATGGTTGTTTATCCGGTGCTGAGTTGTCGATGGAGATGGCTGAACTACTGCGTGAGTCTGGTCCCTGGGGACATCAGTTTCCAGAACCTTTGTTTGATGGCGAGTTCTCCCTGTTGCAGCAACGGATCGTCGGCCAGCGGCACCTGAAATTGGTGCTGATGGAACCCGCCAGCGGTATCGCCATTGATGCGATCCACTTTAATGCGGATACTACACTCTGGCCCAATGATTCCATTCAGCGGGTTCGCGCTGTTTATCGACTCGACGTAAATGAGTTTCGCGGGCAACGCAGCCTGCAACTGATGATTGACCACCTGCTGCCTCTCTGATCTGGCAGCTATTTTTGATGAAGAGCTATTTTTTTAAGAGAATTACACCATGAATGATTTTACCCTGGACGAACTGAACACCCTGGTTGCTGTATTTGAGAAGGCCGGTGTTAGCGATGATGGCAGTGCTGAAGCGCTGATGTTCAGTCGTATTAAAACCGCACAGGCAGAGCGTGCTGAACTGGAAAGTATGGACTTTGATGATTGTCTTGGCGGTGCCTGCAAGCTGTGAGTCGCGCTTTTTTGAATTATTTTGTCGGTGCCCATGTCAGCGCTAGCGGCGGGGTTGAAAATGCCCCGCTCAACGCTGCTAAACTCGGTGCCAATGCATTTGCCCTGTTTACTAAAAACCAGCGTCGCTGGGAGGCAAAGCCTCTTACCAAAGGCAATATCACTAAGTTTCGTGATAGCTGTGAACGCTTAGGCTTTGCGCCTGAACAGATCCTCCCCCATGACAGCTATCTGATCAATCTGGGGCATCCGGAACCTGAGGCGTTAGAAAAATCCCGGGCCGCGTTTATTGACGAACTGCAGCGCTGTGAACAGCTGGGTTTGTGCTACCTCAACTTTCACCCCGGCAGTCATCTGCGCAAGGTGGATGAGGAGACCTGCCTTAACACCATCGCTGAATCGATCAATATCGCCCTGGATAAAACCACTGGCGTGACCGCCGTGATCGAGAATACCGCCGGTCAGGGCAGTAATCTGGGCTGTCGCTTCGAACATCTGGCCCATATTATCGCTGGGGTGGAAGACAAAAGCCGGGTCGCTGTTTGCCTCGATACCTGCCACACTTTTGCTTCGGGTTACGACCTGCGTGACCGGGCTGACTGCGAGCAGACCTTCGCTGAGTTTGAACGGATTGTCGGTTTTGACTATCTCAAAGGGATGCACCTGAATGACTCCAAAACGGCGTTCGACAGCCGTAAAGACCGCCACCATAGTCTGGGGATGGGCGAGATCGGTCTGGAAGTGTTCCGCTTTATCATGTCCGACGACCGTTTTCGCGGTATTCCGCTGGTGCTGGAAACTATCGATGAGACGATCTGGGCAGAAGAGATCCAGATGTTGCGAGGATTTACTGATCTGAATTGGTAAATAGCCTGTACGGCATGCAACTTGCTGTATAAAATAACACCTATATAGTTTACCGACAGGGGCCTGGAAGCCCCTCTCCGTTAAAAGGATTTAACGATGTTTCTTAACGCCAACGAAGAACGCTTTTTCTTTCAGCTACAGAATACAGACGATTCGGACCTGTTCAGTCTGGTGCGGCTTAACGGTGCCGAGGAGATTTCGGCGCTGTTTGAGTTTGCCATCGAAGTGGTTTCAGACGATGGCGATATCGATTTCGCTACGCTGATCGGCCAGCCCGCATTCGTCACCCTGTTGGATCAGACCGATGGCAGTGAGGATCTCACCCGCTATATCCACGGCATGGTCTCTGAAGTGAGTCTCGGTGATCAGGGGGTTAACCAGAGCACCTATCATATCCGCCTGGTGCCTAAAATCTGGGCACTGCAGCATCGGCAGAACAGCCGGATCTTCCAGTTTCAGAATGTCCAGACCATCATTCAGACCATTCTCACCGATGCCGGGCTGAGTACCGATGAGTTCCGTTTTGATCTGCTCAAAAGCTATCCCGATTATGACTACTGCGTGCAGTACCGGGAAACCGAGCTGGACTTCATTCAGCGGCTGCTGGCTGAAGAGGGGATTCACTACTACTTCGAACACAGCGACGAAGGCCATGTGCTGGTGTTCAGCGATACCTCCGGCTCCAACCCCGCCATCAGTGGTGATCCGCTACTGGACTGTTTTCACGACAGTCAGGGGGCGGTGCGTGAACAGCATATCTTCAGCTTCAGCTACAGCGAATCAATTGTCCCGGGAAAAGTGACTCTGCGGGATTTTGATTTTAAAAAGCCCAACCTCAAACTGGAATCCGCGAAATCGGGCGAGCTGGATGTGCCGCTGGAGATCTATGACCACCCGGGCCGTTTTATCGATTCAGGCCGGGGCAATAATAACGCCCTGATCCGGTTGGAATCCCTCAACCGTTACCGTCAAATGGCCAGGGGCAGCAGCGATGTTAACCGGATGACACCGGGCTACAGTTTCGAACTCACCGGGCACGACCGGGATGCACTCAATAGTGAGTATCTGATTGCGCGGGTTGAGCATGAATGTGCTCAGCCTCAGGTGCTGGAAGAGGGAGCATCCACCGAAGGCAGCCAATACAGCAACAGCTATCTCTGTGTTCCCTTCGAGGTGCCATTCCGTCCAACGACGGAAGTAAAGTCCCCCCATGTGGAAGGCACCCAGACCGCGACGGTCACTGGTCCCGAGGGCGAAGAGATCTACACCGATGAGCATGGCCGCATTAAGGTTCAGTTCCACTGGGATCGCGAAGGCCAGGGTAATGAGACCAGCTCCTGCTGGATCCGGGTCAGTCAGTCACATGCCGGTGGTAGCTTTGGTGGCATGTTTATTCCCCGTATCGGCGAAGAGGTGATTGTTGATTTCCTCGAAGGCGACCCGGACAAACCGCTAGTGATTGGTCGGGTGTATCACGGCCTTAACCGTCCGCCGTACAAACTGCCGGAACATAAAACCCGCAGCACCATTAAGACCAACTCCAGCAAAGGCGGCGATGGTTTTAA
>NZ_FOGB01000015.1 GCF_900111095.1 Amphritea atlantica
ATAGGGTTCGATTCGAGCCGCTTTTTGGCGAGACAACGCCGGAGCTTGCGACGATGGCCGGCAGGGGGCAGTGATCCTATACGAGGCTCAAGTAAGATCTGTGACTTCTACATTAAGCCGCCACTCTTGATTAGAGATCGGGCGGTTATTTGCGTCTGAATTTTGTACATCAACGTTTATCTTTACTGTTGATCTAAGTACGAGGCTGATCAGTCTCGTTACTCTTTTTTCTTTTCTCTGTGTTCTCAGAGTCCTCTGTGGTAAAAATGCTCTCCTTATCTCTGATCGTTGAGCCAGTCAGTTAATGCAGCTGTCTGGCGTGTGATTCTGTACGCGATAGAGGTTATTGATGTGAGGGTGCTAAAAACCGATGAGAGCAAGATTAATTACCCAGCAAGGCTACGATAAGCTCAAAGAGGAACTGGATTTTCTCTGGCGCAAAGAGCGCCCGGAGGTGACTCAGAAGGTTACCTGGGCGGCCAGTCTGGGAGACCGTAGCGAGAATGCTGATTATCAGTACAATAAAAAACGTTTGCGGGAGATTGATCGTCGGGTCCGCTACCTGCGTAAATGTATCGATGAACTGGGTGTGGTCAATTATGCGCCGGAACAGGAGGGCAAAGTGTTCTTCGGTGCCTGGGTTGAGATTGAGAACGATGCCGGTGAGATAAAACGTTTTCGTATTGTCGGCTATGATGAAATTTTTGAGCGCAAAGACTACATCTCTATCGATTCACCAATGGCCAGAGGCCTGTTGAAAAAAGAGGTGGGGGACGAGGTGCTGATCAGAACGCCGGCCGGTGAGGCGTACTGGTATATTAATAAGATTGAGTATATTCAATCCTGACGGTACCGACAGCGCTCTGGCCAGTACTGCTGTTGTATTAAAGTCTGATCAGCAACAGGTTGAGAAAATAGCCGCCGACAATCAGTATCAGGAACAGTATCAGTGCCAGCAGCAGGGGTTTCGCTCCCGCCTGTTTGATGGTGGCCCAGCGGGTTTGTAATCCCAGTGCGGCCATCGCCAGCGCCAGACTGAACTGACTGCACAGTTTGATCAGCTGTAGCGCAGGCTCTGGAATCGCTGTCAGGCTGTTAACGGCGGTTGCAGCGATAAAACCAAAGACAAACCAGGGAATAATGATCGTCCCGCCTTCGGCCTTTTCATCAGCAGTGCGGTTCAAGCGCGAGCTGAGCAGCAGAATAAAAGGGGCCAGCATCATCACCCGAATCAGTTTTACCACCACGGCGGTTTGCAACGCCTCGCCACTGATCGATCCTCCCGCTGCCACCGCTTGCGCGACTTCATGCACGGTGCTGCCAATATAGATACCAAATGCAGATTCACTCATGCCGGCAAACTGATAGATCAGCGGGTAACTGAACATTGCCAGCGTGCCGAACAGGACGACGGTGGCTACCGCCACTGTGACATGTTGCTGCTTCGGTTTAAGTACTGACTCGGTGGCCAGCACCGCAGCAGCCCCACAGATTGCGCTGCCAACCGAGGTGAGGATGGCGACATCGCGATGCAGTTTGAAAAACCGTATGCCGATCCAGGTGCCGACACTGAAGATGCAGACAATGGTTACCGCATCCAGTAACAGTGCCTGCCAGCCAACTGCGAGTATCTGTTCCAGACTCAGACTAAAACCAAACAGTACGATGCCGGTGCGCAGTAAACGCTGCTGACAGAAGAGGGTAAAACGATTGTCAGCGAAGCTGAGTACAGGGTGATCGAAATGCCCCCAGATCATGCCCATCAGAATGGCCAGCGGCAGGGCGCTGAGCCCGATACTGGCGACAGGTTCCAGGTGGGCCAGTCCAAGTGCCAGAGCGGCAATAATGGGAAGCAGTATAGATCGTGGCATAGTTGGGCTCAGATTGGTTGTTAGCGCAAGGGTTGTGACAGGCGCTATCTTCCAATTTTAATGATATTAAGTAAAATGGATGTTTCTAACATTAGATATAAGAAAAACCGAACAATGAGTCTGTCCCTGAGACAACTGAGAATATTCGAGGCAACTGCACGTCTGGGGCGGTTGACGGCGGCGGCTGATGAGCAGGCGCTGAGCCAGTCCGCGGCCAGTCAGGCGCTCAAGGAGCTTGAGGTGTCGCTGGGATACCGCCTGTTTAGTCGTAACAGTCGTGAGCTGGTGATAACTGAGATGGGGCGGGATATTCTGCCCCGGGTACGGGATATACTGATCAATGTTGAACGCCTTAATACTCCTCGGGGCGGGGGGATCAGTGGCTCATTCCGGGTAGCGGCCAGTGTCACCATCGCCAGTTATCTGTTTGCACCACTGATGGCTGACTTTATCAGGCAGTATCCACAGGTTGAACCCGATCTGCAGATCGCTAATACCCGGCAGGTGATCGCAGGGCTGGAGAAGGGGCAGGCACATATCGGTCTGATCGAAGGCCCGGCTTCCCACTCTCAGTTGCAGATTATCCCCTGGCGCAGCGATGAGTTGCTGGTGTTCTGCAGTCAAACCCATCCGTTGGCGCAGGCAGGTCACCTGAGTGTTGAGCAGATGTCGCAACAACGCTGGATTCTGCGGGAGCAGGGATCAGGTACCCGCGAAGTGTTTGACCGGGCACTGCAGCAGGTGAACGGGAATGTCGCTATGGTGATGGCGCTCAACCGCCAGGAGGCGATTAAGCAATCGGTTAAGGCGGGTCTGGGGATAGGTTGTCTGTCACGGCTGGCGGTTGCTGAGGAGCTTCGCAGGGGCGAGCTGGTGGTGTTACAGACGCCGTTGCAGCTGTCCCGGCAGTTATCAGTGGTAGTGCCCAGCGACACCTGTAGCAACCCGTTGGTTCAGGCATTCCTTCACTTTCTGCAGCTACCAGAGGCTGCGCCGCTTCAGACTCATCCGGTGGCATCGTCTGCTCCGATAAGCCGATAATAAGTGTCAGAAAATACTCAAGAAATACCGCTTCAGGCCGAACTATAACTGACGCGATAGTAACCCGGGTATTGTGGTTTTCAGATGCAGATAGAACGGCTTGAACAGTTAGAGCAGCGAATTGAGGGCTACACCTCTTCGTTAACCCATGCGGTTAATGAGGGGCGTGGTGCACAGTTCTCTATGCTGTTAAGTCTGATCACTGCTACCGAATATCAGACGCAGAAGGGCCGGACCACATCCGAAGGGTTTCGCCTGCCGGAACCCGAGACGCTGGAATACCCTGATACTGACTCGTTGCATACCGCCGAGGTGGTAAGCCGTCTTAACAGTGCGGTCAATGAACATCATGCGGGGGATTTCGCCTACCTGCTCAGTCACCTTTCGGTGCAGGAGAATACACCGGTCAGAAGTGTGTCTGCGGCGGATGATTTTGCCCGGATCGGGCTGGCTTCTGCGGGTCGTCTGATGCTGGATGAGATCGACCGTTCCGGTCAGCAGTTCAGTGCCCGGGCCTGAGGGCGCGTGTCGCTGGCTGGATCTGCAACCGCGTTTACTGAGCGTTGGCAGTATTACGTACGCCAGTGAATCTTTTCAACCGTATCCCCCTCGATCCGCCACCACTCATCCGGATCATCCCCTGAGGTCCAGCCGCTGGCGATACAGCGTATTTCGGTCTCCAGTTCACGGGCAGCCTGTTGCGCACAGTCCAGATCTTTGATCCAGGGAGTCTGGTCGGAGTTAAACCAGATACTGCTCCAGGCTTTGCCTGAGACCTTTTCATGGATCATCACTGGGATCTCGCAACCACTGATTCTGGCGTTGAAGTGGTGCACCTGGCCCTGCTCGAAATCTCGCTGCAGCGATTCGCAGAGGCTCTCCAGCCACTGGGTTATCCGTTCGAGAGAGCGGTCTTTAATGTAGATCTCAATATCGGGGTGGCGTTGGTCTTCAGTCATGGTTTTGGTCAGATTTCAGGTCGGGTTGGCTGTCGGTTAGCAGAAAGCGGAAAATCCGCAGAACGCTCAGGCTAATATAGCCGAAGGCGGCGGTTATTGCTCCGCAAATTGCGACAATAAGTCCGACCAGTGCGAGAATCTCCCGCGGCAGGCTTTGCATCAGCAGAAACTGGGCAATCGCCAGGGCGATAAAGCCGATCATAAAGAGACCGATGCCGAGCAGCAGAATGGTCAGGTTCTGCTTGACGTTGTCGGCACGGCGGATAAGACGTAAGCGCAGGCGTTGTTTTAAGTTGCCCCGGCGCATCGCTTAAATCCGCCGGAAACGCGCCAGGCAGACATCCAGAGTCAGTTCTAACTGGCTCAGCGCAGCCAGTCGTTCACGGGCACTCTGATTGATCCGCCAGCCATGGGGCGTCATCGCCAGTAGCTGGCTGATCTGGGTCTGGTCAGGCAGGGAGAAACGATATCTGATCGCTTCAGTGGAAATATGCTCAAACGCTTCGCCGAGCACGGTTGCCGGATCAAAGCCTGAGTGACGCACCTCGTCGTAGATCAGTTCGCGCAGCTCGATCAGGTGGTCTTCGCCAGGGTAGGCGATCAGCAGCTCCGCGCCTGGCTTCAGCGTGCGACTAAACTCATCCGGCATCAGTCGGCTGAACAACACTGATATCAGCTCCAGAGAGTAGTCCGCTACCGGCATCCGGGCACCGGAGGCGACCATCCAGGTAATGCCTTTACTCTGGCTGCAGGCTGCTTTGACGGCGTGTTTTGAAATGTCGAGTCCGGCCAGTTGATAATCGACGCCGCTTTGTTGCAGCTGCTGCTCCATCCGGCAGGTGTAATAACCCTCACCACAGCCCATATCGAGAATGCGGGGTGATTGATGCTCTGCCGCACGCTCAGCCAACCGGGTAGCGATAGTGTCAGCCAGTTGCTGGTAATGCCCCAGGGCAAGAAAGTTGCGCCGTGCCTGCACCATTTCGGCATTGTCGCCGGGATCCTTAGAGCGTTTCTGATTGGCTAACAACAGATTCCAGTAGCCCTGTCGGGCCGCATCAAAGCTGTGGCGATCCGGGCATTCAAGGTGCTTGCTATCGCCTGATAAGGATTGCAGACAGACGGGGCAGTTCAGGTCAAAGTTCATTCCGCTTACCGGGTCAGCAGTTTTGCCATAATGTTTTCATACAGTGATGACAGGGTGTCCAGATCATCCGCCTTAACCCGCTCGTTGACCTTATGGATAGTCGCATTGATCGGTCCCAGCTCGACAACCTGGGCGCCGGTGGGTGCGATAAAACGGCCATCAGAGGTGCCGCCGGAAGTGGAAAGCTCTGTCTCCAGGCCGGTAACCGCTTTGATTGAATCGATACAGGCGTCTACCAGATCACCGCGGTCGGTAATAAAGGGGTTACCGCTGAGGGTCCAGTTGATATCAAAATTCAGGCCGTAGCGGTTGAGAATCGCATAGGTCCGCTCCTTGATCTGCTCTGCGGTGACTTCGGTGGAGAAACGCAGGTTAAACTGCACATCGATATGGCCCGGGACCACGTTGGTTGCACCGGTACCGGCATGGATATTGGAGATCTGCAGGCTGGTTGGCGGAAAAAACTCATTCCCCTCATCCCAGACTTCAGACGCCAGGTCGTTCAGTGCCGGAGCGGCCAGGTGGATCGGATTTTCCACCAGATGAGGGTAGGCAACGTGGCCCTGCACGCCGCGTATGGTCAGGTCACCGCTGATTGAGCCGCGGCGCCCATTTTTGATCACATCGCCGACCTTCACGGTGCTGGAGGGTTCGCCAACAATACACCAGGTGATCTTTTCATTGCGTGCTTCCAGATGATCGATTACCCGGGTGGTGCCATTCACAAACGGCCCCTCCTCATCGCTGGTGATCAGCAGGGCGATCGAGCCATCATGGTCGGGGTGATGCTCTAAGAAGCGTTCCAGCGCGGTAATAAACGCCGCCAGGCTGCCCTTCATATCGGCGGCACCACGACCACACAGAAAACCGTCCTCTATTACCGGATCAAACGGTGGATGGTCCCAGTTGGCTTCCGGGCCGGTGGGCACCACATCGGTGTGTCCGGCAAAACAGAACAGCGGTCCTTTGCTGCCCCGGCGTGCCCAGAAGTTTGTCACCTCTTCAAACTGCAGGCGTTCGATATGAAAGCCCAGCGCTTCCAGCCGTTCGATCATCAGCTCCTGACAACCATCGTCTTCGGGGGTGACGGAGCGACGGGAGATCAGTTGTTTGGCAAGTTCGAGGGTGGCACTGAGTTGAGACATGGAGGTTACCTTAACGCCGGATGGCCGTTGCAGGGGTGGATAATGGGGTGCTGCGGTGAGCAGCACCCTGACACTGGACGGAGAACGCCAGGCTTAGTTGTGCGCGTGCAGCTCTTCGTTCAGCTCGATTGCAGACTTGTTGGTCTTCACTTCGACGCGACCGGTCTGAGAGTTGCGGCGGAACAGCAGATCCGGCTTACCGGCCAGTTCGGCGGCTTTCACAGTGCTGACCTCGTTGTTCTGGTCATCCAGCAGTGTCACTTTGGAGCTGGCAGTGATATACAGACCCGCTTCAATAGTACAGCGATCACCCAGCGGCAGACCCAGGCCCGCATTGGCACCCAGCAGACAGTTTTCACCGACGGAGATCACGACATTGTTGCCACCGGACAGGGTTCCCATAGTGGAGCAACCGCCGCCGAGATCAGATCCGTTACCGACCACAACCCCGGCTGAGATACGGCCCTCGACCATGCTTACGCCCAGCGTACCGGCGTTAAAGTTAATAAAGCCTTCATGCATCACCGTGGTGCCTTCGCCGACGTGGGCGCCGAGACGGACGCGGGAGGTCGCTGCGATCCGGGTGCCGGCAGGGATAACGTAGTTCGCCATTTTCGGGAACTTATCAACTGAATGGACATCGATAATCCGTCCCTGAGCGCGGGCTGCCAGTTGGCGTTTAGGCAGGTCCGCCAGGGAGATGGCTCCCTCACTGGTCCAGGCAACGTTAGGCAGCTTACCAAACATGCCGTTCAGGTTCAGACCGTGAGGCTTCACCAGACGGTGAGACAGCAGGGTCAGTTTCAGGTAGACCTCCGCGGTGGACTCAGGGTCAGCATCGGTTTCCAGAATGGTCAGAATCATCGGTTGCTGAGTACCTTTACAGATCTCAACGATCTCGGCCTGATCCTCTGCATCGATCGCCAGAAAAGCCGCTTCCAGTTCGCTCAGCTGAGAAGTTGTCAGTTCGATCGCCTGATTGCCACCGTTATAGCCGGCGATATCCTTAACCGCGGTGATCAGTTGTGCGGATGGATTCAGCAGCGGGCTGTTAAAATAAACTTCCAGCAACTCTCCCTCTGATGATTTTGTGCCGATACCCAGGCCGAATGCAAATGTACTCATTGTTTGTAACTCCATAGAACTTTTAAGAATTTATTTGAACAGAGCGCTGTAGTCACTCTCTTTGAAACCCACCTGAATGCGGTCGCCGAGGTTCAGCACCGGACGCTTGATCAGCGTCGGAGTGGCCAGCATCTCGCGAATGGCGGTGGTTTCATCAATACTGTTTTTTATACTGTCATCCAGAGCACGCCAACTGGTGCTGCGCTTATTTAACAGCGCCTCCCAGCCGAGGCTGGCAACCCATTCCTGTAACTGGGCTTCTGTCAGCCCGTCTTTGCGGAAATCATGGAAACTGAAATCCACCCCGTTGCTTGTCAGCCAGCGCTGCGCTTTCTTCACTGTATCGCAGTTTGAAATACCATATAGTGTCGTCATGTTCTGCTCCTCAGGCGGTGAGTGATTCAACGTAGCGGCGAATCCGCTGCGCACCTTCAACACACTCTTCCAGGGTTGCCACCAGTGCCATCCGCACAAAGCCCGCGCCCGGCAGTTCGCCTGTCTGGTCCTCCCTGGAGACGTAGCTACCTGGCAATACCGTAAGGTTTTGCTGGGCAAACAGTCCCTGAGCAAACTGGTCGTCAGGAATCGGTGTAGCGGCCCAGAGATAGAAACCGGCATCGGGCATTCTGACATCCATAACAGGCTCAAGAATTTCCAGCACTGCGGCAAACTTCTCCCGATACTTATCGCGGTTCTCCAGCACATGGGTCTCATCGTTCCAGGCCGCAATACTGGCCAGCTGTACCGGAATTGACATGGCGCTGCCGTGATAGGTGCGGTAGCTGGTGAACGGTGCAATCAGACGGGCATCGCCAGCCACAAATCCTGATCTCAGGCCCGGCAGGTTAGAGCGTTTCGACAGGCTGTGGAACACGACACAGTTTTTATAGTCGTGACGGCCCAACTGGGCACAGACTTCCAGCAGGCCTACCGGCGGATTGGCTTCATCGAAATAGATCTCTGAATAGCACTCATCGGAGGCGACAATAAAATCATACTGGTCAGACAGAGCAATCAGTTTAGCCAGCGTTGCGGCGTCTGTAACTGCCCCGGTGGGGTTACTTGGTGAGCAGAGAAACAGCAACTGGCAGCGTTGCCAGACCGCTTCGGGCACCGCATCAAAATCGGGCACAAAATGGTTTTCAGCGGTGCAGCTCAGATAATAGGGTTCGGCACCGGACAGATAGGCCGCGCCTTCGTAGATCTGATAAAACGGGTTCGGTGATAACAGCAGCGGTGTTGCCTCGGTGGCAGGCACCCGGTTGATGGCACACTGGGTGAAGGCGAAGATCGCTTCCCGGGTGCCGAGCACCGGTAGTACATTATCGGCACCGGTCAGGCTGCCAGGCTGCAACTTAAAACGCCGGATGGCCCAGTCCGCAATGGTCTGACGCAGTTCAATTGTGCCGGCGGTGGTTGGATAGTTGGCCAGTTTGTCCAGATTCTGGCTCAGTTCATCGATCACAAAAGCGGGTGACGGGTGCTTCGGTTCGCCGATGGAGAGCGCGATATGTTCAAGCTCGGTGGGAGGGGTTACCCCGGCTTTCAGCTTAGCCAGTTTTTCAAATGGATATGGCTGAAGCTTCTGCAGATCTGAATTCATTGAAATGCCTTGTAATTGCCGCTGACAAAAGAGCGGAAATTATACCGGATGGAAGCCAGCAGGCCAATGAAAGCCACCATCTATTGACGTTTATATGCAATGGCGGATGAGATAAGTGACATTCTGCCGTCTACGACATAACCTTAAGAAACAGGAACAAACGGGGGAGTTGGTAAGCGTGCTTACAGATAGTCGATTACACCCTAGGGTTGACGCTGATTTTGAGGTCCGGGTGGGCATCCCTGGCGATAATACCGGTGCCCGGATTATCAATATTAGTCTGGGTGGTGTTGCCATTCAGGGTAGCCAGGCGCTGGTGCAGGTGTTAAAAAACGACAATGCTAATCCCAAAGGGGTGAGTGAGCATGTGGTCAGTTTTAGCATGCCTGACGGTGAACTGAGTGAAGTTTGCCGGTTAATCCATATCCGGCGATTGTCTCAGAGCCGGTTTGAATTTGGTATGAAGTTTGTCGATCTGAACCCGCAGGATGAGCAGATCATCGCCAGCTATGTTGACCGCCATGTGGTCTGATCTGCCAGAACAGTAGCGCAATCACTGCCCGGTGAGACCGCCGGGCTCTCTGCCTTGCATCGCTATCAGGACTGCAGGGGCGCCTTTTCACGGCGGATAGCTGATCTGAACAACTCTTTGCCATTCTCCAGCATCACCAGCAGGGCTGGTACAACCAGCAGAATCAGCATGGTGCCAAACGCCAGCCCGAATACCAGTGAGGTGGCCATGGGAATCAGGAACTGCGCCTGCAGCGAGGTTTCAAACAGTATGGGTGTCAGGCCTGCAATGGTGGTGAGAGAGGTCAGCAGCACCGCCCGCAGACGCTGACAGGCCGCTTCCACTATCGCGTTGTGAACACTCATCCCCTCTTTGCGCAACTTCTGGAAAAAGGTGATCAATACGATGGAATCATTAATGACGATGCCAGAAAGGCCAAAGCAGCCAAACAGTGACAGTATGGTCAGGTTCTGCCCCGTTAGCAGGTGTCCGGCGATGGCTCCGGTCAGTCCCAGGGGGATCGCCAGCATCACTGCCAGAGGCCAGCTGTAGGATGAGAACACCCAACTGAGAATGATAAAGATCAGCAACAGCGCTATTAACAGACCCATCTTCATATCCGCCAGGGTTTCCCGCTGGTTTTTATTACGCCCTTCAAAACTGGCCTGAACGCCATATTCTGAGGTGATCTGCTGTAGTTTGCCGGCGTTCAGGTCAGCGATAATTTCATTGGCATTGGCGACTGCTTCATCAAGATCGGTGGTCACCTTAATCGCCAGCTGACCGTCGACCCGCTGTAGCCGGTCAAGCCCCTGCTTATCGGTGAACTGCACCACATTGGCCAGCGGCGCAGTCTCGCCATTGGGGAGCAGAATCGGCAGGTTTTCCAGGGCGCTGAAACGATCCCGTTCGCTGTCTGGCAGTACCACTCTGACCTCGACCTCATCCTCTCCCCGGTTGAATATCTGTACCAACTGGCCATCAAAAGAGGAGCGTAGCTGGCGGCCAACCGAGTTGAGAGTCAGTCCGGCGGTCTTGCCTGCCGGTGTCAGTTGGTAGATCAGCTGAGACTTACCAAAGGGCAGATCATCATCGACGTTGCTGACGCCGTTGTACTGACTCAGTGCGTCCTGAACCGCGAGCGAGGCTTGCTTCAGCTGTTCAACATCGGAACCGACCAGTTTAACTTCAAGCGACTTGCCGGGTGGGCCGGAACGATTCAGGTCGATGGTGAATTTTTCAATACCGGCG
Source organism: Amphritea atlantica (assembly GCF_900111095.1). Taxonomy (GTDB): domain Bacteria; phylum Pseudomonadota; class Gammaproteobacteria; order Pseudomonadales; family Balneatricaceae; genus Amphritea; species Amphritea atlantica. The sequence continues at coordinate 10,654 of NZ_FOGB01000015.1, forward strand.
GGCAGTGTGATCTTACTGCGCCACTTTTTAATGATCTCCCCGTTGGTGATCTCCCGGCTGTCGATTGAGGTCAATTGCACATAGAGCGCACCAAATTCATCGCCCTGACTGGACCCCTGACTGGTGCGGCTGCTATTGGTTTTGCGGTGGATCTGCAGTGCCATCTTAATCAGATTGCCGCCCAGCTCCTCCTCGGTCTGGTGCAGCGTCTGATCCAGATGTTGCAGGAATTTATCCACCTGATCGGGACTACTGCCCGACGTGAACTGAATGTTGGCGTTCAGGGTTTCCATCTCAACCGCCGGGAAGAAGGTGAACTTTATCCGTCCACTGCCCACCAGCCCGATGGCAATAATAAACGCTGCCAGGGCGATTGTGACTGTCACCCAGCGAAACCGGATGGCGCTTTCAACCCAGCTGCGAAACCGGCCGTTCTTAAAATTATTGAACGCGGCATCGAGTCTGATACGGGTTTTTGAGGGGTGCAGATCGGCCGCTTTATGCAGACTGTGGTGCAGGTGGCCGGGCAGAATCAGGAAGCACTCCACCACCGATGCCATGATGACACAGATAACCACGGTGGGAATATCGATAAGGATATTGCCGATAATGCCGCCAATTAACAGCAGCGGCAGAAACGCGGCGATGGTGGTGAGAGACGAGGCCATGACCGGTGCCAGCATCCGGTGGGCTCCGCCGATGGCTGCCTTGAGCCCCGGTTCCCCCATCTGCAGATGGGTCAGGGTGTCTTCACCGACCACAATGGCATCATCAACAATAATACCCAGTGCCATGATCATACCGAACAGGCTGATCATATTGATGCTGCCCCCAATACCGTAGAGAACCGCCAGCGTCGCCATAAAGGAGACGGGAATCCCTACCGTTACCCAGAAGGCCACCCGGGCATTGAGAAACAGAAACAGGGTGGCGATCACCAGAATCAGTCCGCCGACGCCGTTTTTGATCAGCAGGTTAATGCGGTCCTGGATCGCTTCATAGCCTTCATCAAAGGCGATGAGCTGGATATCCGGTGGCAGTGTGGGTTGCCTTTCACTGAGCCAGTCGCGCATTATTTTAGCGGCTTTCAGGGTATCTTCATGCTCTGTGCGGCGCAGCAGTAACTGGATTGCCGGTTGGCCGCGATAGGTGAGATAGGTCTGGTTGTCCCGGTTGCGCCAGTCAAGGGTGGCGATATCTCCCAAACGCAGCAACCGGCCATCTTTGGCGGTAATCAGGGGTAGCTGACTAAAGCCCTCAACATCGCGCTGCTGACTGAGACTGCGGATCTGACGGGAACCATCCCCCTGTGCAGCGGTACCCGCCGGCAGATCGACGCTGCGCTGATTGATAATCTGGGCGACATCGCTGAGACTCAGCCCCAGTTCATGCAGGCGGCTGGAGGGGATCTGAATGGCGATCTCCTCTTCTGGTAAACCAACAAAATCGATTTTGCGGATACCCCGCTGCAGCAGTTCCCGTTCATACTGACGCGCCAGAATCCGTAGTTCCTGTGCGGACGCTTTGTCGCTGGTAATCAGGATCCGGGCGATATCATCATAGCGGATCACCCGCTGTACGATCGGCTTTTCCGCATCCGACGGCAGGTTGGTGATGCCATCGACCTTCTGTTTTACCTCATCAAGAATATAAGCAACATCACTGTTTTCCTCCAGCTCCAGGCGGATGGAGGCGGAACCCTGGGTGGCGGTCGAGTAGATTGCATCGATACCGTTAACCGATTTCAGCTCCCGCTCTATGGGAAGGATGATCGAGCTTTCCACATCTTCTGCGGCCGCACCACTCCAGGGCACGGCGATGGTGATAATATCCAGCTCGAAAGTGGGAAAAAACTGGGTGTTAAGCTTTTTTAATCCCCAGACGCCCGCCAGGATCATCAGCATCATCAACAGGTTGGCGGCCACCCGGTGTTCGGTAAACAGAGTGATCAGGCTTTTCAGTGGCCCCTGGCTGGTCGGCATAACTTACTCCGTCCCGGCGGCTGATGCGGGTTTGGTATCAGGCGTTGGCTCAGCCGCAGCCTGACTGCCTGCAACCTCAACCAGCAGTCCGGTCATCGCATTGGGGAGCTGCGTGGCCAGTATGGGTTCGCCGGGCTGGATCGTCGCGCTGCGAACCAGCACTTTCGACTCGCCCTGACTGTCGCGAAGGTCGCCTACCCGCTCAATGGTGACGCCCTGCAGACGATTGTCTTTTACGGTGTAGATCCGGTCGGTGCCAAAAATCGCCTGCGGCGGCAGTGCCAGCAGGTTATCCTGCTCCGGCATGGTCAGTCTCAGCGACAGAGAACGCCCCGGCTCGCCACGATAATCCCCGGAATCGATGCGGAACAGTGCGTCTACCCCGGCACTGCCGCTCTCGACTGCGGCGGCAAAACGCGCCAGTGTCAGTTTAAGGGGCTGACCATCGAGGGTGGCTGTGGCGATAATCTGTTTGCCATGTTTCAGCTGTTGGTGTAACTGCGGCAGGTAGCGACTGGGAACCTGCGAACGCACTTCAAGGGTGTCGGTTGCATACAGTGTCAGCAGCGGGTCTCCGCTGCGAACCCGCTCACCGGCGGCGATGTTAACCTCAGCGACGCGGCCACTGAAGGGGGCGGTTATCTGGCTGCGTTCCAGGTCGAGGGCGGCACTGTCTCGCTGTGCGGTTGCCTGCTTCAGCTGGGCCTCCAGCTGGGCCAGCTGGTTAGGGTAGTCATCGATCGACTGTTGACGGCTGTTAAGGGACAGCGCCTGCTGCTGCTTGGTTCTGCGGGCATCATCCAGCTGGTTCTGGCTGGCCAGGCTGCGGCTGCTAAGGTCCTGATAGCGTTCCAGGGTGCGCTGAGTAAGTGAGACCAGTTCCTGCTCTATTTTCAGTGCTTTCAGGTTGGCCTGGTAACGCACCTTTTCTGCGTCAATCAGCGCTTCAATCCGGTCAACCTCGGCCTGTTTCTGCGACAGCAGTAATGACGCATCGCGGTTATCAAGCTGAATCAGTAGCTGCCCCGCATCGACAGAGTCCCCTTCGGCGGTGAGGCGTTGTTCCACATAGGCGTTGATCGATGAGGAAAGGGTGCTGCTGGAGGGCGATTCTATCCGGCCATACAGTGACAGCTGAGGCGAGTAGTGTGCGGGTTGCGCCTCGATAACCCTGACCGTCCAGACCTTCTCTTTGGCCGGGCGGGAGGGGGCGGTTGGCCGGGTGAGTATCAGCGTCAGAAATATCGCCACAGCACCCAGCAGAATCAGCACAGACAGTAGCCAGTGCTTGTGTTTTTGGTAAAACGATTGTGTCTGCTGTTCAGCCATTACCCGTCCATCTGTAAGCCGTAGTTATTAGATTAGCAAATCATAATACATCTGTTCTGGTCAGTAAGCAGGTTTGTGTGGCTCTTTACAATTCTTTACCAGATGTTAGCTTTACGTTATTGGCTGCGTTTCAGATGACAGGAGAGAGTTATGCGAACCCGATCAGTAATGGCGCTCAACCCTCAGGGGTTTCACCGGGTGGTGTATCACGAATGGGGCAGTGCTGATAATGACCGGGTGCTGGTGTGTGTCCATGGACTGGCGCGTAACAGCCGTGATTTCGATGAGCTGGCCCGGGCGTTAGCACGGGACTATCGGGTGGTGTGCCCGGATATGCCCGGGCGGGGGGAAAGCGACTGGCTGGCACCGGGAATCAATTATGATATCCCCCGTTACATGAGCGATATAACGACCCTGCTGGCCCGGCTGGATGTCGACCAGGTTGACTGGATTGGCACCTCGATGGGGGGCATAATCGGTACCTGCCTGGCGGCACTGCCTGATTCGCCGATTCGTTCGCTGGTGTTGAATGATGTGGGATGTTTTATTGGCAAAGCCGCACTACAACGGATTTCACAGTATCTGGGTGATCATCGTTTCAGCTCGCTGGCAGAGCTGGAACAGTATATGCGCACCACCTATACCGCTTACCAGGGACTGAGTGACCGGCAGTGGCAACATCTGGTCCGCTATGGTCACCGGACGCTGGCAGAAAATCAGTACGGGCTGCACTACGATCCCAGGATTGCAGAGCAGAGCCGCGAGATAGAGGACCAGGATATCGATCTGGAACCCATCTGGCGGCAGGTAAACTGTCCTCAGATGCTGATCTGGGGCGATCAGTCGGATGTGTTGACCCCCGACACTGTGACACGGATGCAGCAGCTGCGTCCTGATCTCCATCTGTACCGGATTAAGGGGATGACCCATGCGCCATCACTGATGGAAAGTGAACAGATAAACGCGATACAGCAGTGGTTACGAGACAACCGGATTAAACATCAGGGAGCAACATAATGAGTTCACTTTGTAGCTGGCCATCGGACCAGCTGTGCCTGACAGCGGAGGCCCGGGAGCAAGCCGTGCGTCGGGTTGAAAAAGCGTTCGCCCTGACGCTGGAATCACTTAAGGTCGATATTGGGCTGGTTGAACTTCTGGAGTCGATCTATGTGCCGCTGGGCGCCTGGCTGGTAGCGCGCAAAAATCAGCAGCAGGGACCGCTGGTGGTGGGTATCAATGGCGCCCAGGGGGCCGGTAAATCCACCCTGTTCAATCTGCTCGAGGTGATTCTCGAAGAGGGCTTCGATCTGAAAGTGGTGGGTCTGTCGATCGATGATCTCTATAAGACCCGGGAGGACCGCGAAGCACTCGCCCATGCGGTACATCCATTACTTAAAACCCGCGGCGTGCCCGGCACCCACGATGTTGAGCTGGGTATCGAACTGATTCGCGGGTTGAAAGGAGAGTTTGGCGATGACGGCCGCAACGTCAAAATTCCGGTCTTCGATAAATCGATAGATGACCGCTGCCCAACTGCATTATGGCAGGAGTGGCAGGGGGAAGCGGATGTTATCGTGCTGGAGGGCTGGTGTGTGGGTGCCTCCGCCCAGTCGCAGAGCCAGTTAGCCGAGTCGGTTAACGATCTGGAGCGTAGTGAAGATCCCCTGGGGTTCTGGCGGGGCTATGTTAATCAGCAGCTGGAGAGCAGCTACAAAGAGCTGTTCGATATGATCGATGTGCTGATTATGCTGAAAGTGCCGAGCATGGAGTCGGTGTTTGAGTGGCGCTCGCAGCAGGAGAAAAAACTGGCGGAAAGAGTGCGCTATTTTTACGATACTCAGCAACCTACACAACACCTGCGGATTATGAACGAGCGGGAGATCCGGCGCTTTATTCAGCACTATGAACGACTCACCCGCAATATGCTGGAAGAGATGCCGGGCCGGGCCGATGTCTGTCTGGAGCTGAATCAGAACCATAAAATCGGTAATATCCGCATCAACAAACCGTTGTAAAACAGTGTTAAGGGAATCAGATGAAACGTATTGTGCTGGCCTGTGTGTTGCTTCTGCCACCGCTCGTACTGAGTGGCTGCCAGAGCGCCTATTATTCGGCGATGGAGAAAGTGGGGATTCATAAACGGGATATTCTGGTGGACCGGGTTGAAGATACCCGGGCGGCTCAGGATGATGCTCAGGCGGAGTTTGTCTCTGCACTGGAGCAGTTCCGTACTGTGGTGAACTTTGAAGGGGGCGAACTGGAGTCGGTGTATAACGATATGCAGTCTGCCTATGATGATAGTGAAGCGGCGGCGGAGTCGGTCAGTGATAATATCCGTCAGGTAGAGGATGTTGCCGAAGCGCTGTTTGATGAGTGGCAGGGGGAGCTGGATCAGTACACCAATACCAAACTGCGTAATCAGAGTGCCCAGACCCTGAAAGAGACCAAATCCCGTTATCACGCATTGCATACAAGTCTTAAACGTGCGGAAGCCAAAATGCAGCCGGTATTGGCCGCCCTGAAAGACAACACCCTGTTCCTCAAGCATAACCTCAATGCCCGGGCGATTGGCTCGCTGAAAGGGGAGTTTGGTGGCATTAAACGGGATATCGACCGCTTGCTGGCCGAGATGCAACGCTCCATTAAGGCATCAGATCAGTTCATCAGAGAGATGCAGCAATAACCGCCGTTGTCGGTGCGTGAAAGGGATGTTGTGCGCTTGATACACCCCTCAGATAGGCAAAAATGTCATTGAGGCGGCACTCTGCACCACCCGGGTAATATTACGGTTGGTGGTGTCTGCGATCAGCAGCGCCATCATATCCTGCAGGCTGATCAGCTTTCCAAACAGACGCTCATAACTGAGATTGCGGATACCATTCTCAGAAACGCCATTACTGAGAATATAGCGTTCCCCCGTGCTGTTTCTGCGGTTGTTCAGTTGCCAGGCAACTGTCTCCAGGTTCCGGGCACTGTTGTACAGTTTCTGCTGATCGATCTCGTCGAGCAGGAAAAATTCATCCTGATAGTTGTAGGCGGCAAACAACATACTGCTGAGTCCTGCCATTAGTGCGAAGACCCGGTCGCCCGGGTACTCTTCACTGAAACTGAGCGTGATCGCCTTAGTACTTTTAGCGCCATTAAGCTCGGTAAAGCCTTTGATTCGCTGATTGCTGAAGATCTGTGCGATACGCTTCTTTACCGTGGTGCCCGGAGGGGCTTTTGCCAGCTCCCGGGGGTTACGTTTATACAGTTTTATCGTCAGCTCACGGCAGAGTTTGTGAACCTCTTTGATATGCATGTCGGTGACACTGTCGATATCACTTTTCGCCAGATTACTGAGTTTGAAGTTGCTGGCAGAGTTGGTTGCGCAGCCGCCCAGTAATAGCAGCGAGCTGATCAGACAGGCCAGTAGCAGTGAGTGAAGTCTCACGTGTCCGGCTCCTCTTCAAGCAGTTCAAACTGATAGCCGGAGCTGACCGGCTGGGCATTATCCTCCGGTGTACTGAAGGCGATACCGCCCTGAACCAGGCTTTCCAGATTGGTGGTTTCCACTTTTAATCCCTTAAAAATTCCAAACTCAGCATCAATGCCGCCAATATTCCAGAATTTGCTGGCCTTGGTTACCAGCTTGCTATAGCGGCTTTTAATATTCACAAAGAGCTTCACCCGGTGACCGTCATCGCTCAGTTCATAACCGGATACATAACCAACCGGCATGCCCCGATAGTAGATATTACTATTGATATCGATAGCGCCGAGTTGTTCCGTTTGCAGCACAATATTCAGGCCCGGCAGGTTGCGCTCCGCCGGGCTCTCCGGTAAACCGGTGAAGCTAAGCTGTCGTTCGCCGCTGCCTGGTAGCGCCTCGATATGGTTTCCGGCAATCAGGGTTTCCGGATAATCCACGCCGGACAGGTTGATCCGTGCGGCGGCGATCCAGAAACGGGAGCCCTGGCGGGCCAGCAGCGCCCCCTCTTCGGTGAGAGCGATCTTTGTTTCGGCACTGCCCTGACTATCGAGCAGCCGGACCTGTTCGACCCTGCCCATTATCAGACCTTTGAAGTAGACATTTGCGCCGACGGTAATATTGGGCCCCGCCGGAAAAGTCACGGTGATATCGGGCCCCTTTTGCAGCGCTTTACTGCGGGTGTTATAGAGTTTAAACAGCTGACGGCGGACGGCGGCTTTGCCATGGTCGCTGAGATTGTCAAAGGCGATTCCACCCCGCAGCAGCGTCTGCATCGATTCACTGTGTATCTTTACGCCACTGCGGCTGAGGCTGGCATCCACGCCACTGGCATTCCAGAAACGGCTCTGGTCGGTGACCAGGTGGCGGTAGGGTTTATCGATCAACAGGTGAACAATGACGCTGTCATCATCTGCCAGGGCGTAGTAACTGATAGTGCCGACAGGGAGTTGTTTATACAGCACTGGCGCTCCGCTGGTGAGCGAACCGAGCGTGTCGGCTTGCACCCGAATCGCCAGCTTATCTGCATTCTCCTTATACAGTAGACGTCCCTGTTTACTGGCATTGTCAAAGTTGCGAAACAGATGAAACGGGTGCTCCTGACCGACGCTTTGCTGATCTTTGGTATCGGGGGTGAAAAATCCGATGCCACCATTGATTACACTGCTCAGCGAGCCACTTTCGAACTCAACACCATCAACATCCGCTTTCAGATGGATGCCACTTTCTTCCCAGAACCGACTGTTGTGTTTGACCAGACCGGCGTACTGCTCTTTGATGGTGGCATAGATCAGAACTTTGGTTCCATCCGGGTTGAGCTCATAGCCGCTGACCTCACCCACCGGAATCTGACGGTACATTACCGGAGAGCCGTAATCGAGGGACCCCAGCCGATCACTTTCCAGGCGGATATTGAGGCCGGAGATCGCGGGCCGGTGGGCCGGCGGCGTATTCAGGGCGGTGAAGTTAAACTGCGCTTCACCGGTGCCCGGTTGCAGGATGATGGCGGACCCCTGAATCAGGTCGCCAATGTTTTGCAGCCGGGTGAGTGACAGCTTGGGTTTCGGCAGCCAGAACTGACTGCCGGAGCGTAACAGCGGTCTGGCTCTGGGATCGATCAATAGCCGGGCATTGAGGGTTTGCAGGTCTTCGCTCAGCTGCAGACTTTGCACCCGGCCAATCTGAATCCCCTCACTGATGACCCGGGTGCCCTCATGGACACTGGTACGCGCCGGAAACTGAACATTGACCACAATACCATCCTCCGCCGCTTCGAAATCGGCAAACAGGTGGAACTTATGATCCGGCGTCAGCACCGATGTGTCATCCGGTGGCGTGTAGAAACTGATCCCTCCGGCAATAATTGCTGCCAGAGAGCCAAAGCGCAGGTCTACCCGTGACAGGTTGGCTTTGAGGCTGATACCACTGGCGTTCCAGAAACGGGTGTTATCGGTGATCAGATGACGGTATGGCGGCTCGATAAACAGTTCGATGCGGATCTGTTCGGCATTGTCGGTGAGACCGAAATTGATCACCTCGCCGACCTCTATCTGGCGGTAATAGACTTTTGCGCCGCGCTGTATCGACTGTGCGGAGTCGGCTAGTAATGACAGGTAGAGCCCCTGGCGGTCTTTGAGGGGCGGGGCCGGTTCATTATCAGCGATAAAGCTGAAACGCTCTTTACCCTGACCCGGTTGCAACTCGATATAGTAACCGGACAGTAGAGTATCCAGGCCTTTTACGCCGCTGAGGGAGATCTGTGGCTTGACCAGCCAGAAACGGGTGCCATCGACCAGGATCTCAGATGCCTCCTTCTCCATCTCGATGATGGCGGTAACACTTTTCAGGTCTTCATTCAGTTTCAGGCTTTTAATTTTGCCTGTTGGCAGACCCCGGTACATCACTTTGGTAACACCGGCCTCAAGGCCTTCAGCCGTTTCAAACTGTACCTCAATCATAATACCGGCGTCCTGATAGTTTTTTACTACCAGCCAGCCGGCGATAATGGCGGCCAGGAAGGGTAGCAGCCAGACTACAGAGGGGCCACGGTGGCGCTTTATCGATGGCGTTACAGGCGCATTATCCGCTTGAGGGGTGCTCATTGTTCATCCTTTTTATCGCTCACGCCGGAGGGCAGATCCGGCTTCCTGTTATCCCAAATCAGCCGTGTATCGAAGCTGAGTGCAGAAAACATCGTTAACAGCACAACGACGGCAAAGGCGGTGGCGCCATCGTTACCTTCAATATGGGCAATATTCCCCAGTTGCACCAGCGCGACCAGTATACCGATAACAAAAATATCCAGCATTGACCAGCGGCCTATCCACTCGACGATACGGAACATAATGGTTTTCTGGCGCAGGTTGGTCTGCAAACGAAATTGAACCGTGCAGAGTAAAATCGTCATGGCAATAATCTTCAATACCGGCACCACAATGCTGGCGATCAACACCACCAGACCGATCAACAGCATATCCTGTTCCAGCAGATGGAGTATACCGCCGAGAATGGTGTTTGGCTCGCCCTGGCCGAAGGATTTGAAGGTCATGATAGGTAACAGGTTGGCGGGCAGGAACAGCAATACGGCGGCCAGCAGGCTGGCCCAGCTAAGGCTTAATGAGTTAGGAATACGACTGTGTAAGCGGGCTCCGCAGCGATCACAGTGGGCTCCCTCCTGGCTGATACTGTGCAGTTTTTCACAATCGGTGCACAGCAGATAACCACGCTCACGGGCTGAATGGTACTGGGGCAGGTGGTCAGCCATCGGTATTGTCCTGCTGGCGATGCTGATGGATCTCATGCCAGATCTGGTGGGGGTTAAAAAAAATACTGTTGAGGGTGATCACCAGAATCAGTGCGCCGAGGCTGTAAAGCCCCAGGCCGATATCCAGGTCAGCGATATCTTTCAGTTTGATAATGGATATCAACACCCCGAGCAGGAAAATCTCCAGCATCCCCCAGCCCCGCAGATGCTGATAGCTGTGCATCGCCTGCCGTAACAGTCGCCCTTGCCATCGGTAGTGCAGAGTGAAACTGATGTAGAACAGGGCGATTAACTGGAACAGAGGCACGACCACCGCGAATAGCAAAATCAACAGGGCCACCAGTGGCAGACCGCCTTCGTAGAGCGACATCGCACTCTGGAGAATAATTTCGCTCTGGCTCTGGCCAAATACCTGCAGGCTGAGAATGGGAAACAGGTTGGCGGGAATAAACAGAATCAGACCCGCGACGGATAGCGCCAGCAGGCGTTCAATGCAGTTGTTGGTGGTGTAATATAAACGGGCATGACAACGGGGACAGATAACATCCTCGCCGGGCTGACTCGCGACCCGTTCCAGCAGCAGATCACATTCGTGACATGCGATCAGTTGTTCAGGTGTGCCATGCATAGAGGTATAGACCGTTACTAAAACAGAACTCAGAGTATGCCAGATTTGTTACCTGAACCCATAGTCAAATGGATCAAGCAGCAATCGTTACAGCTAACCTCAACTCAGGCGCTGTCGGGTGGTTGTGTTGCCGATATTCGCAAACTGACTCTGCACAGTCAGCAGGGGGACTGTCTTGAGCTGGTGTTGAAGCAGATGTCGGGCAGCTCAGCGGAACAGCTGGCGGCAGAGGCGTCCGGTTTGCAGGCGCTTCGTCTGCCCGGTGACGCTGCGCTAAGAGTGCCGGAGGTGGTATGGCAGGAAGGGAACTGTTTGCTGCTGGAATACCTCCCGACGGCTGTTCCGGCTGAGGATTTTGCGGTTCAGCTGGGGATAGGTCTGGCGTTGCAGCACCGGTCAGGCAGCGTCAACAGGGGATTTGGTTTTGACACCGATACCTTTTGTGGTGGCACCCGGCAACCCAATCGCTGGCAGGCGGATGGCACTGTTTTCTACGCACAACAGCGTTATCAGGTGCTGGCAGAGCAGAATTTGCAACGCAATCGTATCTCATCGGGGTTGTTTGAGCAGATGTTACGGCTGTGCGACAGACTTTCTGAGCTGGTGCCTTGTCAGCCTGCGGTGTTGCTGCATGGGGATCTCTGGTCGGGGAATGTTATCTGCGGTCCCAGGGGCGAACCGGCGCTGATCGATCCGGCGGTTTATTATGGCTGGGCAGAAGCGGAACTGGCGATGACCCGGATGTTTGGCGGTTTCAGTGAGCGTTTTTATCAGGTCTACGAGGCTCATAGTGATGTTCTGCCAGACTGGCGAGAGCGTGTTGAGCTTTATAATCTCTATCACTATCTGAATCATCTGTTGCTGTTTGGCGATGGCTATCACCGTGATGTTGAACGCATTGTGAAGTACTATAGCGGCTGAAGTGCCTGTATCAGCCTGATCTGATACAGGGGGATGACACCGTCAATTAATTTTCAGGTTCTCTATGAGTCAATCCGATCAGGGCGATTTTAAAGCCCTGCGCCGTGAATATGAGGCGCACCCTCTTAACCGTTCCGATCTGGCCGCTGATCCGGTGCAGCAGTTTGCTGACTGGATGCAAACGGCTACCGAATACCGTCCCGATGATGCTACCTCGATGACTCTGGCCACCGCTAGTGCGTCGGGTATGCCCTCTGCACGAATCGTTCTGCTGAAGCATTTTGGCGCTGAAGGCTTTGCCTGGTATACCGACTATCGCAGCCACAAAGGGCAGGAGCTGGCAGACAATCCACAGGCGGCGTTGATGTTTTACTGGTATGGGCTGGAACGGCAGGTGCGGATTCAGGGTCGGGTAGAAAAACTTTCTGCTGCAGAAGGGCAACGTTATTTTAACGAGCGTCCGGTTGGCAGCCGTATCAGTGCTGCGATTTCTCATCAGAGTGCCGTTGTCGATAGCCGTGAAACACTGGAGCAGGCCGTCACAGAGTTACAACAGCAGCATCCAGAGGGTGATATCCCTTATCCTGAATTCTGGGGTGGCTATCGTCTGATTCCCAGCTATTTTGAATTCTGGCAGGGACGGGCAAGCCGCCTGCATGACCGCTTCAGCTATACGCTGGTGGACGGTCAGTGGCAGATCGATCGTCTCTCACCCTGAACCCCGACGGAGCTTAACGGATGACAGAACAACGACTCTCCTGTGTTGAAGTCGAACCCGCGCAACCCGCCGTTGCCAGTGTGATCTGGTTGCATGGGCTGGGTGCCGACGGACATGATTTCGAACCCGTAGTACCGGCGCTTAATCTGCCGGATACTCTGCCGGTCAGGTTTGTGTTTCCTAATGCGCCGGTGCAACCGGTCACCGTGAATGGGGGCTGGGAGATGCCCGCCTGGTATGACATTCTGGAGATGAAACTGGAGCGTAAGATTGATGTGCAGGGGTTACTTCACTCTGTCAGTCAGATTGAGGCTCTGATCGAGCGCGAAATTGCCCGGGGAGTTCCCTCCGAGCGGATTGTGCTGGCCGGTTTCTCTCAGGGCGGTGCCGTGGCGTACCATACCGCGTTATGCTGTGACAGGCCGCTGGCGGGTCTGTTGACCCTGTCTACCTATGTGGCCACTGCCGGGCTGATTAAGCAGCATCAAAGCGATGCTAACCGGACGATACCCATTGCGATCCATCATGGCAGTGAAGATGACGTGGTGCCCATCACTCTGGGGACTCAGGCTGTTGAGCTGTTGCAGCAACTGGCATATCAGCCGGAATGGCATCGCTGGCCTGTTGATCACGGTCTGTGTCTGCCCGAGGTAGAAGCGATCGGTATCTGGCTGACAAACATATTAACCATGGAAACGAACTAAATGAAGATCAGCGATAATTGCTATGTTGAGATCCACTTCACCCTCAATAACGAGGATAACGAAGTGGTGGATAGCTCTCTGGGCGGCGAACCACTGCCTTATATCCATGGCATGAAAAATATCATTCCCGGCCTGGAGCAGGCGCTGGAAGGGCGGGTTGCAGGCGATAAATTCAGCGTCACAATCAAGCCTGAACTGGGCTATGGCGAGCGGGATGAGGATAAGGTCAGCATTATTGATGCTGAATCTTTTGCCGGTTTTGACCAGATCGAGGAGGGGTTGTTGTGCCAGATTGAGGGTGAAGATGGTTCGCCTCAGCTGGTGACAATCACCCATATCGATGAAGAAGAGGGTGAAGTGACGATCGATGCAAACCACCCGTTTGCCGGTCAGATACTGAACTTTTCAGTCGAAGTGATGCAGGTGCGTAGCGCTACAGAAGCGGAGCTGCGGGACGGCTTAACCGGTTAACATTCACTGTACAGAGTAAGCGAAAAAAGGAGATTTAATTATGCGATTGTTGTTAGCGCTGTTGCTGCCCTGGCTGCAGTTCTTCACCATTGGCCGCCCCTTTGCGGGTATCATCTGTCTGGTCTTGCAGTTGACGCTGGTCGGCTGGGTACCGGCTGCGATCTGGTCGGTCTACGCCCTGAGTCAGTACAACACCGATAAAAAAATAAAGTCCGCACTCGGCGACAAATAACCGTCGCAGGCCCCTGCGGGTTACCTCCGCGGGCCGGTACCTCTTTATATCTCGTTATTATTGAGGTACCGGGCCATCTACAGTCCTCCGGGCCCCTTCCCCTGCTGTTCAGCGTCAGATCTGCCTGGCAAACCTGTACGCAACAGGACGGCATCCGCCATTCCCGGAGACTGCATTGTGCTAACCGTCTCTGAACGCGACGGTTTGGCAAACTATACTTTTTCCTGCCACTCCATTTCACCGATCTGAACGTTTAGCCACTCAAATCCGATACGTTTGGCCACTGCGGCCGCTCCATCCAGACTTTTGAACTCCCGTTCTTTTCTTGAGCGTTGCAGGTCAAGGGTGAGCACCTCGTTCTGTTTGGTAATGAATTTCAGGCGCCAGCCCCGGGCAATAGAGACCGGAGCAGCCTGACAGGAATCAAACACTCCAGCTTTAAACAGAAGCTTAATTTCTCTCTCTTGCATGATCAATACCCTTTAATTGAAGGTTCTAAATACGATTAAGATTATTATATAACAATTATTGAATAATCAAAAGTTATTTTAGCTATTTTTATATGTATAAGTTGTTGTTTTGAAAGGTTTTTATTTTTGTTTTTCAGGAGGTTTTTGAGCGACAATAGACTTCTTTTAAGGTATTGATTTTATTAGATTTTATTTCTTTGTTCAGGCGGGGGTTGTGATTGTATTTTTCTATTCTTATTTAGTTAAAAATATGTTTTGGCTATTAGTTATGAGTTTTTGATAAGTCATAAATAAATTTAGATTTTTAGCGGTTGATTTGTGTATCCCGGTGACCAATCTGCCGACCCGCGAGGTTGTTGTCTGAGACTGTCTGGCTGAATAACGCTGTGCTGAATGGCGCTGTTATCGCAGTCTGGTGCTGCATGATCAGGCAGCACCAGACTGCAGTGACGTGTATAGCGGGACGTGTGCCTGTCTGAAAGAGTGACCTGAGGGCAGGGGATAGTCAGGCCGCCCGTGAGGGGGCGTTTGAGGAAAATGGTGAATCAATCTACTTATTGAGTTATATCAATATTCGCGAATCGCATCAGGAGTAGTATCAATACCAAGTTTGAAACACAAAAAAGGTAACTGTTATGGATCCGTATCTGTTCGAAACGCTGTGGCCCAGCCTGCTGGGGGTTGCCGGAATGGCTGGCGCCATGATCTGGGCGTTTATCAAAATTCGCAAACTGATGAGCGATGACAGCAAGAAGTAATTCGTTATATCGACAGTAAAGAGGCCGCCATTGCGGCCTTTTTAATGCCTTGAATTCAGAGTGATGGCTGAGCGGTTCTGATACAGTTGCGGCCACTTTGCTTGGCCAGGTATACACCGTTATCGGCGGCTTTTATCAGGTCATCCGGTCCGGCCATTTCCGGGGTGCGGCTGGATATTCCCACACTAACACTACCTTTCCATTCACCCTCTTTTCCGGCCGGTACTCTGAGAGCATTAACGGCCAGGCTCATTTTTTCTGCAACCTGTAACCCGCCTTTCAGGTCTGTATTCGGACAGATAATCAGAAACTCATCACCCCCCAGACGTGCGGTTATATCATCGTTTCGCACCGCGTTTTTCAGTGTATGTGAGAGCTGTCGCAGGACTTCGTCACCAGCATCATGCCCATAAGTATCGTTAATCTGCTTGAAGTAGTCAGCATCGATCATCATGCAGCAAAGCGGGGAGTTGTTTTTATCACTTTCCCCCCAGAGCTGCTCAAATGCCTGCAATGCATGGCGCCGGTTTGGAAGGCCAGTAAGGGCATCCGTGAGAGCGATAACTTCCAGTTTATGATTGGCGTTTTCCAGTTCCCGGGTTCGCTCCTCTACCCGCTGCTCAAGGGTTTGGTTTAGCTTGTACAGTTCATGATTGCGTTCAGAGACCTGTTGAAACAATCCAGTCAGAGCTGCAAGCAAAGGACCCGTCGATGATTCCTGATGTTGTTGCTCTTGTTCAAAGGCATCAGCCGGAGATACGCCTGCTTCAATCTGGCTGATCTGGCGAGCCATCGATTTATCGGTCCCAAGTATATGGTAAGCCAGCCAGTGCACCAGAAACTTCATCACCTTCTCGCAACGGTCCATGGTTGCCGGGGTAATAGACGTGCGCATTTTTTCTACTTCATTGATAAAGTGCTGGTGTGATTCTTTATGAGGAATGAGGTAGCGGGGATCTAAGTCAGCAGCGTCCATAAAGGCCTCTTCTTCGCTGAAGTGGTAATGGGTGTATTCTGTCAGTTCACTGAAAAGCGCTTCAACATCGCTATAGTTTGGAGCTTCCCTTCCAGAAATAAGCTCGCCAAAGCTGTTAATGACATCCACGAGGTGGTGGTGTTGATCATCGATATCGGCAATGCCTGTCAGAAACCCCTGGTCCCAATGAAAAGATTCCATAGTTATGCCCTGAAAGTGTTCTGCTATTAAACTTAAACAAATATTACTCTGATCAGGGGATGGTATATATCCACCAGAAGTCTTGGTATCAATGATCTGAGACGGTTGGGCTGGTTATGTTGAATAATGACTGCAGCACTTTTGAACAAATTAACGGATAGAGATGCGCTATGGGTTGTAAAGGCCAGCGTTATTGGCTGGCCTTGTTGGTGGTTTTTACGCTACAAATGCAGCGAATCGTTCATCGATAGGGGTATCTGCCAGGTGATTGATATAGTTGCTCATTATTTTTTGTGCCAGACCGAGAATGATCTCCAGCAGATGCTTCTGTGTATAACCTGCGGCGTAGAAGGCAGCGATATCCGCTTCATCGACGCGGCCACGATTACGGACAATCAGAAGGGTTGTATCATGGAGAGCCTGGAGCTTTGAGTTCGGCATCGGCTCACGATTACGAAGTGCAGCCGTTAGCTGATCATCAACCTTCATCATCCTGGCAATAGCGGCATGGGCTGGAACGCAGTAGTGACATTCATGCTCAACATTGATCGTTTGCCAGACGACTGTGAGTTCTTCTGCATCAAATGAACTTTCCTGAAACCATTTATGAAGCATCTGGTATGCCTCAAGCACGACAGGAGACTCGGCCATTACTCCATGAAGACTGGGAACAGAGCCAAAGTTTTTTATCGAATTCTGTAAAAGAGGCTGGCTCTCTTCAGGGGCTGTTTCCATGGTATGTATTTTTAAATCGTTCATTTGATCATCCTCAACGGCTGGAATTTATATTTTGAGCAATTGCTCAAAATTAAAGATTATTTGATATTGAGCGATTGTTCAAGTTAGAATTTGAGCAACTGTTCAAATTAAGGTGGCCAGTATGGCGAATGTTGCAAAGTTCAACCGTGAAGATGTTATTCGCAAAGCGATGCTGCTGTTTTGGGAAAAGGGGTTTAATGGCGCTTCAACCCGGGATTTGCAGCAGGCGATCGATATGCGTCCGGGAAGTATTTATGCTGCGTTTGGCAGTAAGGAAAAGCTCTATAGCGAGGCATTAGAATGTTATTCAAAAGAGATGTCGGATATTCTGATGCGTCATATTGCAGAACAGAGATCACCTTTGGCGGGGCTGGAAAGGTTCTTCCAGAATGTGGTGGTTGACCAGCGGGATTCAAATCCAAGTGAAGTGTGTATGCTGGTGAAAACGTTGTCAGAAGTTAATGAACAACATCCTGATTTATTGCAGCTGTCCCGCGAGTTGCTGAAGCGTACTGAAGACCGGTTTACAGACATTTTACAATTGGCACTAAAGCAGGGTGAGTTAGCAGGTCATCCAGATCCACGAATGATAGCGAAGCAGCTTCAGGTGCAGATGATTGGATTGCGTATCTATATGAAAACCAGTGGGAATATGGCATCGGTCAGCGAGTTAATTGCGGGTTTATTTAAATCTATCTCAACCCGGTCAGACCTGAACTGATACGACGACTCCCCTGTTATCATGTTTAAGTACTCAAAATATGTATAGTGGTAACGTCATTCAGGAGCTAAAGGGGCTATAGTTGTTGAAAAATTAGATAGTGTTGTTGGTTATGGTTATCTCTGTTGTCTCTTTTCGTTCTCGTCTTGCCATTCTTCCTCTTTTGTTGGTTCTTTTTGCGCTGTCAGGCTGTAGTGATGAACAACAGGGTGATACACCTACCATTATTTATGAGCAGTTAGAGCCCTCGAACCAGCAAGCCTTCATCCAGCAGATGGTGACTCGTTATCTGATGTTAAGTGACCGTCTGCAACAACAGTATCTGGCTTATAAGGCTGCTAATGATGCTGATGGATTCATTCTGTTCCGTAATAACGAGTGGACGCCGGAATATATAGAGTATAAAACCCACTATGATCAGGTTTTTTACGAGCAGAAAGCCTACATCTATCGGCATCAGCTGGATGGCCTGTTCGATCTGTTTTTTGGCTTGCACAAGTTGTCAGTCCATCTGAAACACAGCCTGCTTGAAAAAGACTGGAAACTGGAACAACAGGTACTGCAAAAGCTGACCGCAGATCAGGCCGCCATAAACCGCTACCTGCTGGTGACACCATAATCAGGGCGCCAGGCAAGGTTCTGCCTGATCGCTGTGGCAGTGTTTAGAATTGACTTTAGCCAATGACCTTATTACTTTGATTAAAGGTAACTGTTGTAGAGGTTACTCTGATCACTCCTTACAGGCTGGCGGGACACCGATAATGTCACTTGCTGGCAAAAGCCATAATATATAATGGTCTGGAGTCCTGATGCATGTGATTGATGGTGTTAAGCAGTTGTTTCAGAGCGCGAACTATAATCGTTCGACTCAGACAGACTATCATCGTTTACAGGTTATTCTTTTTATTGCGCCGATAGCTGCACTGGTGCATATCCTGCTTATCCCTTTTTTTTATTTTACCGGTGTTGAGTTGCTCGCCGGTCTGAATTGTATCAGTGTCCTGTTATGGGTTTACGGCATCCGCTTGAGTAAGCAGTACCGGATTGATCTGGCGATCCAGATTTTCTGCTGCGAAGTCTTGTTACACTCGGTGGTTGTGTCCTACTACCTGGGGCCAGATCCCGGCTTTCAGTATTATCTCTGGTCGATGTCAGCCCTGGCTGTTATGGATACCAGCAGTAGTCGTATTCGGGTGTTTATCACCGCGATTCTGCTGGTTCTGGTTTTTGCGCTGTTGAATGTGGGCCTGTTTGAACCCCTGTTTGAGTTTCCGTTTAGCGAATATCTGCTTTATATGAAACTGGTGAATATGCTGGTGTCGGGCATGCTGTCGATTCTCGCCATTATGATTATGCGGGGATTTCATCTGAATCAGCAAGCCGAACTTAGAAAACTGGCTGACATCGATAGCCTGACCGGTTTGTATAATCGAAGACAGGGAGGAGTACTGCTGGAACAGGCATATCTGCAGGCGCTGAGAAAGAAGCAGCAAATTACTGTTGTCATGGCGGATATCGACCGCTTTAAACAGATCAATGATCGTTATGGCCATGCCGTCGGTGATATTGTGTTGTGCCAGATAGCTGATGCCCTTAAAGCCACTATCCGCAAAAGTGATGCACTGATTCGCTGGGGTGGGGAGGAGTTTCTGATACTGCTATCAGATGCATCCGCCGGGGATGCAGAAACGCTGTTAGAGAAGGTTTATCCGCGGCTGGAACAGTTATATGCTGATGATGAGATTCTCGATTCGCCCGTCACTCTTAGTTTTGGGATAGCGCAATGGTCTGCAGATGAGCCGATTGAGCAGACCATTATGCGCGCGGATAATGCGTTATATGTGAGTAAGCAGGAGGGGCGGAACCGGATCACTCTGGCGGACGGGATGGGGTGTGATAATCCGTTTGTAAACTTAGTGCAAAGCGGTAAGTGAGGCTCAGACTTAAAGATATCACTGCCGGGGGGGCTGCACATCGTCTTTTCTGACTGCGGTTATTCTACCTCCTTAAGGCTGGGCGGTGCGGCTTCATCGGTTAGCTGAGCGATCCAGCCCAGTTCAAGCCAGCGCACTAAAATGTTGAGTAACTCCGCGGCTGCGGTTGCTTCGCCGACCTCGGCTGCTGTGAGTTCTGCCGCTGTGGTGAAGTTGTCTCCCTGAAAGAAACTATGTATTAAGCGTTGTTCCAAAGGGGGCGCGGAGCGAAACTCTGTGAGTCTCTCCCGGTTACGCCAGATGACCCAGCAGGCCGGTTGTGGTGTCGGATCAGGAGGACGCTGTTCGGCCTTGATCGCCTGCCAGATCTCAACACTATTATAATAGCTGGTGAACAGTTGCAGGCTGGGATGAAAGCGCAGCTGCAGCTGAGGCCAGATCTCCGGGGGAAGTTGTTGCAGCGAGCTGACTGCCGCGGTGTCCCGGTCAGGGGCATCGAACGATGATAGTAAGCTGCGTTCAAATTTTGCCAGTTCAGCGATATGGGGGTATTGGCTGAAAAATGAATCCTGCTGCAGATATTCCGGTAACGGGTCACAATAATGGCGGAGCGAGCGGTATCGGCTAGGCACGGCTTCGATATAACCATCCACCATCTGTTCAAACAGATCATCCCCCAGATAGCTGCCCAGCACCGGGTGATCATTATCGATGACTTCCCGCAGGCGCAGTCGGTAGCCACTTTGGTAGATAGACAGACGTTGCTCCGCATTGAGGTTCTGATCGCCGGCGATATGTTCAGTAATCGCCTGATCGCCTGCCAGCAGTGCCGCCATCATCTGTTGCTGGCGCAGATGTAAACGGGTTGAGTGGCTCATCGTGCCTCCAGTGCTGCGACTGGCTTGCCGGACTGTTGGCGGGGCAGTATCCCGGCGGCAATATCGCGGGCGATCTGCAGTTCTTCCACCAGTTGATTCAGCGGCGGAATATTATCGTCCCGCTCAATCATCGTACTGACGGCACCAAAGCGATGCAGGGCCTGGCGATACAGTTCCCATACCGGATCGCAGATATCATGGTCATGGGTATCGATCACATGGGTGCCATAGTCGCTATGACCGGCGAGGTGAAACTGGCGCACCCTATCCGGGTTGATCGAGTTCAGGTAGGTCTGTGCATCAAAATTATGGTTGCGTGAACTGACATAGATATTGTTGATATCCAGCAGCATCAGGCAGTCTGCCCGTTCAACCACCTCACTGTAAAACTCCCACTCGGACATCGCTGATTCGGTATAACTGATATAGCTGGAGACGTTTTCCAGCAACAGCTGTCTGCCCAGTGTTTCCTGCACCTGCATGATTCTTCCGGCGATATGCTCAATCGCCTCTTCAGTGTAGGGCATCGGCAGCAGATCATGACTATTAACGCCTTCCAGACCGGTCCAGCAGAGGTGATCAGAGAGCCATTGTGGTTGTACCTCATTGGCCAGCAGTTTCAGGCGTTGCAGATACTCTTTGTCCAGTGGTTCGGTGGAGCCGATCGACATCGACACGCCGTGCATTACCATCGGGTAGTGCTCTCGAATGGCGTGCAGATAGTATTTGGGTTTGCCTCCGGCAACCATGAAGTTTTCTGAGATAATCTCAAACCAGTCGACATCGGGGCGGGTTTCAAGCACATCATTAAAGTGCTGGGTTCGCAGCCCCAGGCCAAAGCCCAGAAAATGATCGTTCATGGCAACTCCATCAGGTAACTAGATACGCCCCTTACTCGTTGGGAAAGGGGCTTCAGGTAAAGCGTTTAGTCGTAGAGCTTCGCTTACTTAGTTGTGCCACCGATATCCGCACAGGATTTTGCAGTGGTCAAAACAAAACCAGTGCCTTTGCATGAACCGTGACCGGCACAGGCGTTATCTGCTGTTTTGCAGTCATTATGGCCTTTACAGACGTTCACGCCAAAGCATTGGGTAAGCTCTGCTTTAGCAATCTGATCCCGCCAGTCATCCCGCACCTTACCACCGGCATCGGTACAGGCTTTAGTTGGCATGGTAACAAAACCCTGTCCTTTACAGGACCCCATCCCTTTACAGGCATTGTTAGCGGTTTTGCAATCGTTATGGCCCTTACAGCTGTTGATCCCGTAGCAGTGCCCAAGTTCGACAGTATCGGTTGGTGCCGCGGTAGACGAGTTTGCGGCATTTGCCCCCATACAGCCGGCCAGACCTGCTGCCGCCATGGCGATAGCGGCACCGGAAAGTTTGGTTTTCATATTGGTGATCATTGTTATTCTTCCTCTGGTTTTGTGGTGGCCTCCTGCCTGGTCGGGCTGATCAGATCACTGATCACGGAGGCCCGTAAAAAGTAGTTTCTCAAACGGTGAAATCCAGACACCTTCAATGGATGCCAGACCAGTATTGATGATTAACTTGAAATGAACCTGAAAATCCGGCATCTGATTTCTGGTTTATGAATTTTTAATAACAGGGGCCTGTCATTGTTATCTGAAGTCGCTACACTATTTAGCCGATCCATCCAGTCGATAACATCGTGGGCATCAGCATTCCCCCCAGACCAATATCCGGAAGTGCTGGTGATGTTTTTTGTGTCAACGTGATCAGAATTTTAGGGCATCATGCAACCGTCAGACTCAGATAAGCAGGCAGTAGGCGAAGCGGATATTCAGCAGGCGGTTGTCGCAGGTATCCAGACGTACTTTCAACAGTGCCGGAAACGGGTTCCAGGTTTCATCGAACGACATTTTAGCTATCCGGCGGCGCTCGAAACCAACCGGGTAGCGTTTGGCTCTGATGTTTTACGAGCACCGGTGAATCTGTTCTGGGCACCGCTGTTTGCTCTGGTGAGTCTGATTCGCTTTTGTGTCGGCCGGTTTCCCCGGCTAGGCTGGTTATACCGTTTGCTGGGACGTTTCCCGGCGGGGTTTACCACCCGGGTGCAGACCCATATCAGTGAGCTGGTGCTCAGTGATCTGTTGCAGCACAATCAGCCCCACGCCTCGCTGAGCTGGTGCATAACCGAAGAGCTGAGGACGCTATATCAGCGGGGCGGTATGTCGTGTGTCAATATTGAACAGTTTCATACCCGGATGGAACCGGTTATCGAGGAAGCCCTGACCCAGTATCGCATCACCCGCACTGCGTCGGCTGATATCACTAACACTCTCTCCTGCACTGTGCTGGGCGCGTTTGCCTTTCAGAAATTTACCCCGGGAGGGATCGGTATCGCGCTGATGCTGGCGACGATTATCAGCACAAAACTGGCCGCCAGTGAGTTTATTCTGGGGGAAACCCTGGGCAATCTCTATTACAGTGTATTCCCGCCATCACCCTCTTTAGGGGTGACGGTGGCCACTATTGCCGGGGTGTTGTCCCTGTTATCTGCACTGGCTGCACTGTCCGGTGTTATCTCTGATCCGGTACAGGCGGCCACCGGGTTGCATCGTTACCGGCTTAATAAGATGCTCGGTCATATGGAGCAGGACATGTTGCAGCATAGCAGCAACAGCTTCCGCCCGAAAGATCAGTACCTTGCCCGGATTATGGAGTGTTTTGATCTGATTCGGGCAGGGGTGTTATGAATTGTTTAACTCTGACAGTTGAGATTCCACTGAGGCGCAGAGTTTCTGATAAAACTGTTTAGCATCGAGTGGTTTGGAAAACAGATAGCCCTGAAAACAGTTACAGCCCAGCTCCATCAAGGCGCTTCTTTCATTCAGGGTCTCTACACCCTCGGCGATCACCGTCAGATTCAGCCGGTCAGCGGTGGCGATAATCACCTCGACAATAGCAGCCAGTTCCGAAGAGGGACGCAGGCCCGTAACAAAAGAGCGATCAATCTTCAGGATATCCAGCGGCAGGTAGTGCAGGTATCGCAGTGATGAATAGCCGGTGCCAAAATCATCGATCGCAAAGGAGATGCCCCGCTGTTTTAACAGTTTCATCTTGTTGCTGGCGATCTCAAAATTGTTCAGCAACATATTTTCAGTAATCTCCAGCTCTATCTGAAGCCCGGGAATGCCTGTCTGGTCCAGCATCTCCAGTACACGATCAACAAAATCAACCTGCATAAACTGCAATGGGCTGATATTGATAGCCAGGCGTTTGAATGACTCCGGTAGTCCCTGCTCACGCCAGGCCGCCAGCTGTTGCAGCGCTTGCAGTAAAACCCAGTTACCGATCTCAACTATCTGACCACTCTCTTCAGCGATATGGATAAAACATCCCGGTAAAATAATACCTTTATCCGGGTGTCTCCAACGCAGCAGTACTTCGGCACCGAGAATCTGGTCCGCGCTGTTAACCTGGGGTTGAAACCACAGTTCGAACTCATGGTTGTTAAGCGCCTGATGCAGCCCTTTTTCCACCTCCAGCCTTTCCTGTGCGGAGGATTGCATCTCCGGGTCGAAAAACTGAAAGCTGTTACGTCCCAGCGTTTTTACCCGGTAGAGGGCGGTGTCGGCATGGCGCAGGGTTTCTGCCGCACTGTTATGTTTATCCGGAAAAACGGCGATGCCGATACTGGTGCTACAGAATAGCTGGTGGTTATCCACTTCAAACGGGACTACCAGCTCTGCCAGAATTTGCAGGGCACAGTTGGCGGCGGTCTCAGCACAGAGTTCGGCTGAACTCCCGGTATCGGGCAGTAGCGCCACAAACTCATCTCCGCCAAAGCGGGCACAGGTCGCATTCTCAGGCAGTATCTGAATCAGTCGCTTTGCCACCTCACAGAGAATCGCATCACCGATCGAATGCCCCAGCGAGTCATTGATGGTTTTAAAACGATCCAGATCCAGATACAGCACCGCACCATAGCGCTGATTGTCCTGATGGAATTTCATGGCGGTTTTCAGTCGGTCGATAAACAGTCGGCGGTTAGCCAGCCCGGTCAGGGTGTCAAAGAACGCCAGCTCATAGATCTGTTTTTCCGCTTCTTTTCTGACCGAAATATCCCGGGCCAGAATCAGAATATAGTCGTTATCATCGAGGCACATCCGGATGCAACGGGCCTCAATGGGGAAGGTGTCACCCTGAGTACTGATCTGAATATCTTCAATTGTACTGACCTGTTTCTCTTCAATCGTTGTAAACAGGATCTGCAGTGATTCGGTTGAATAGTTGTTGCTGAATTCCGCCAGGGAGCGACCGGTAAAGGCTGCTTCGTTACATTTGAGGGAGTCCGCTGCCTGATGGTTGGCCCGCACAATTGAACCATCAGGCAGACAGAGAAACATCGCATCACCAGCATTATCCATCAGTGAACGGGACAAATGTTCACTTTTGGAGAGACGCTCAATTGTGTCGTTGAGTTGATCCGTTTTATCTTTTCGCTCCTCCCAGAGGCGGGCAAAGCCTGTGGCCAGCTCACCCAGTTCGTCGGGTTTATCATAGGGCAGGGGCGGGCAGCTCTCACTTTGCCGCAGTTGATTAACCCAGTGGGCAATATCCAGAATAGGCTGAGACAGATAACGATAGATTAACAGTAAAAAAATAGTTGCCAGAATCAGGCTTGAAATCAGGCCCACGGAGAGGCTGGTCATGGCGCGGCGAACATAGTTATTAGCGATATGGGCGGTGTCCAGGTCAATCACCAGCCGGGCATCATCCTGATCAGACGGGTTGATGCTTAAGGGTTCCTCGATGTGACTGTTGATCTGAAACAGATGGTTCCCCAGCGAGGCTAGCCATGTTTTCGCGACTGGCTGACGGATCCTTTCGGCGAGCTTGTCGCCAAAGTCATCGATGATTGCAGCATGGTAGATAAAGGGGTTGGATATCAGCGTTGAGGTAATCTCTTCTGCCTGGGCATCATCCAGATTATACACAGCACGGGCGGCAGACTCTTTATGTAACTGGGTAATCTGCGAAACGGTGAGCTGGAGATGATGTTTTTCCAGATCAAAATCATTGTAGATCTGCCAACCGGTGGAGATCATCCCCAGTACTAAGGAGATGAGTAAAACAGACCTTGCCTGCTTAAAGGCGAGACGATGAATAAATTTAAAACGCAACATTACACCCCCGGTAATGGCAGCAACAAAATTGCCAATCCGTTTAGCGCCTGATCAGTTATATTTTTTATATATCGCATCAAACTCTCCAGAATGTTTAATTTTATTGAGCCCACTGTTGAACTGTTCTAACAGTGTCTGGCTGTCAGGGTAAAGCCTGCTGAGACAGAGGTGTAAGGGGGTGCTCTCAATATCCTCAAACCGGTGGAAAGCAATCTTATCCTGCAGGCCGAGGTTCTGGGCATGATAGAGGGATGGCAGTTTGCCGTTATAAAACAGATCAACATTGCGGTACACCACCGAACGGATGCCGCTGTCTATATCGGGGGTGACGGAATGACGCAGGTTGTGTTGACTAAGCTGCTGAGACTGACCCCAGTCAGCCACGGCGATCACCTCATAGCCCTGAATATCTGATAAGTGAGACAGGTTGTGGGAATCAAAATCCCGGGAGGTTACTGCTCCCCAGATATTTTCACTAATCGGCTCGCTAAACAGCATGAATTTCTCTCTGGGTGCATTTCGGGCACAGGAAAGGGTGCCGGCCACTCTGCCGTGTTCCATGTTTTTAAGGATGCGTTTCCAGGGGGCTTCGGTGATGATCGCTTCAATGCCTACGGCGGCAAACGCCGCAGTGACAACCTCTACATCGATACCGCGGATAGTGTTTTGCGGCTCAATAATGGTATAGGGGGGGAAATTAACCGTATAAAGCTCTAGCTGATGACCACCGGCAGCAGCAACGTAGCTCAGTGATGTCAGTAAGACAGCCAAAACCGATTTGTGTAAACGTGAAAACATTCAGATCCCTCTCAAATGTAAACAGATGCTTGTTTTGTACCTATATATTCGGGGCCTTTTGATGACAAAACAAGACTGACCGGGCTATAAAGTGACCAGAATGGCTGTTTACTACAGGCTATATACATTACATCGATATAGGTCTGCCTACGGTTTACAACCTGATCTTTGAGAATAGTCGCTTAAGCGACTTTTGGCGAATGCAAAGCCCTAAGGGGGCTGAACGAATTAACAGCGTCAGCCCACACCCGTTGCCCGGCCGGGCTTACTCTGTTGAGGTAAACTGCTGCCAGCCATCAATAATCTCAATAAAATCATCCAGGCCACAGCTGGCCGTTGACTGTTGGTCATAGAACACCAGATTATCTTCCGGTTGTTGCTCTTCAAATGCTGAATCCAGTGCGTGAGCTCGCACCACGGCTTCATCCCGGGTGAGCAGGAGGTTGTATTCCGCCCCCTCCATCAGATAATCGATTCGCTGATGGTTTTTCAACTCTGCGATAATCTCCAGCAGCTCAGTAATAACTGGCTGGCGGCTGCGTAACTCATAGGTCAGCCAGTACCCCAGTGCTTCATGACCCATCGAAAACTCAGCCCGGAAAGCACCGTATATATCGTGGGTGAAGTCGTAGTCCACAGTATTACTCTCCAGGCTCATTTTTTATAGATTAAATTAGTAATAGATTGTGCTTTAGTCAGCATGACCCATCGAACATCTATTTAGTCGGAATGGATGGGGAGCATAGCACAGGCTACCAGAATAGAGCAGCGGTAAGCCTGCTGTCGTGTCGTTGGACATATCTGCAGCACGCGTTTCTCATTCTGATAGTAAAAAATATATTTAGGTCCCAGTTTAAGTTTTTGAACGTTTATCAGAGACAGAGCTGGGGTATATTTGGAGCCTGGGTTTGTTGTTAGCTGGTCGGGGAACGCACTTGCCAGCTTTGAGGTTTTCAGGAGTTTGACCGCATGATAGAACAGGATGACGACATATATAGAACATTGCTCGAATCAACGAAGGCGATCCCCTGGAAAATAAACTGGGAAACCAAAGCTTTCGAGTATATAGGCCCTCAGATTGAGACGTTGCTGGGCTGGCGTCAGGATAGCTGGACGAGTGCCCAGGACTGGATCGATCGTATCCATGAGGAGGACCGTGAACAAACTGCTCATAACTGCATCAATCTGTGTGAAAACGGGATTGATCATGAAGCAGACTATCGCGCTCTGACCGCAGATGGCGAGTATGTCTGGGTGCGTGATGTTGTCCATGTGATTCGCAAGAATGGCGTTACCACCGACCTGGTAGGGTTTATTTTCGATATCTCTGAGCGTAAAGCGATGGAGGAGGCGTTACAGCAGGCCAATGAAAAGCTCGAAGCGCTCTCCTATCTCGATGGGCTGACCGGTGTACCCAACCGCAGACTATACGACAAAACGCTGGAGCGTGAATGGGAGCATGCAGTACGTACGGCAACCGCGGTTTCGTTAGTCGTTATCGATATCGATCACTTTAAAGACTACAACGATCAGTACGGTCATATTCAGGGCGATGAATGCCTTAAACAGGTGGCTGAAGCGCTACAGAAGGTTGCCGTCAAATCAACCGATTTCTTTGCCCGTTATGGCGGTGAAGAGTTTGTACTGCTGCTGCCTGATACCGGGCAGGATGCTGCCCGCGATATAGCAGAACAGTGTCGGCGCAGGGTTCTCGAACTGGCGATAGAGCATCCGGCATCAACGGCAGGCCATCTGCTCACTATCAGCGCCGGAGTCGCTTCAATGATACCAACCGAAGACGATCCGTTAGACGACCTTTTTTCGACCGCTGATCGTATGCTGTACCAGGCTAAGCGCAATGGTCGCAACCGGTTTGCCTGCAGCTGGTCGCAAGGTGTGGCGCGAAAAGAGCGTGAGAGTTGTTAGAACGTTTCTGCCAATGGTTAGATGTGACTGCGTCGCTCGCCAGGAAAAGCTGAAGCCCGGCAGAGCCACAAATTTGGGAAATTTGTCTTTGGTTTGTTATTGAACAGATAAAAGCACAGTATCACTCTCGAGTTCTTCGCTTAATCTGACTGCTAGCCAGTCGCGTAGCGACGTTCTGGCAACGACTTTTTTCTGTTCACATTCTGAGTAATATTCTGGAATCTTTATCTTGAGCTTGCCCCGGGGCGGGGCTAAATTTAAGGCCTCACTCTGCACCAGATTGTAGGCAGTCAATCAGTTGTTGGTCATGGAGACCTTTGGAAATGAGGCGCTGATCGCCTTATCAATAGGGAGTTACAACGGATATGTACTCTGACAATGGTTATTTTTGGCAGGCGGTGACGCGTCTGAGTCAACGCACTGCACACACTCTTTATCTGGCAAAACTCAGTCTGACCTGCGGTGCTCTGGCCGTTTGTTTTTCTGCGCCGTTAAGCGCCACTGAATATTTTGAGAGCTTCAATACCTTCAAAAAGACTCTGGTGCCGCAATCCTCTTCGGTACCACCGTTGCAAAAGTCTCAAAGTATTATATTGAGATATAAT
Organism: Amphritea atlantica; assembly: GCF_900111095.1. Taxonomy (GTDB): domain Bacteria; phylum Pseudomonadota; class Gammaproteobacteria; order Pseudomonadales; family Balneatricaceae; genus Amphritea; species Amphritea atlantica. The sequence continues at coordinate 39,551 of NZ_FOGB01000015.1, forward strand.
AATTCTATTGTGAGTTTTGAGTATGATAACTGGCAACTGCAGCCCGACAGCGTTTGCTATGCGGTTAAGTTCTGCAGTCAGGCTAAACTTACGCGCTGTATGCAGGCCGCGGGTAGTTTTTTTCGTGAGACCTGTGAAACGCTGAAGCAAACCGATAGCCAGCTGCAACCAGCTCCAGAGCTTCAGCAGCTTTACTGTCAGGGAGTAAAGCAGGTCGATCGTGTTGACCCAAACGCTATATCTAACCACTAGTAAGTGCGAGGGTTGCTTGGCAACGGCCCTTACTGGTGAAGCCTCCTGATTAGCCACCGCTCTGAATATTCAGCAACAGGGATCAGGATTCTGTCCCGGCTCAGTGCGATCATCTCTCCTGCAATGAATACCGAGGAGTTTGCATGAGTCTGAAAAGGGAAGACCCGCGCATCAGCCGGGTGTGTGATTATATAAATCAGAATCTGGATATTGAGCTATCGATAGAGCAGTTGAGCGGCGTTGCTGCACTGTCGAAATACCACTTCCATCGGCTGTTTTCGGCGTTTACCGGCGTCAGTGTGGTGCGCTTTATTCAGCTGATGCGTTTAAAGCGAGCCTCATTCCGGTTAGCCTTCGAGCCGCAGCTGCGGATTATTGATATCGCGTATGAAGCGGGGTTTGACAGCCCTGAAGCATTTTCCCGGGCGTTTAAACGAACCTTTGGACAATCTCCCAGCGGATTCAGAGCATCACCGGAGTGGCCAGAATGGCACTCTAAATTCCAGTTTGATATGCCTTCAGGAGGCGTGCTGAAAATGAATGTTGAGATTGTGGATTTTACAGAAACACCGGTTGCCCTGGTTGAGCATAAAGGCCCCAGAGAGCAGGTGTTAGATACGGTGGGTCGCTTTGTCGCCTGGCGTAAAGAGACCGGATTGTCCCCGGTGAAAACCAGTCAAACCTTTGGTGTCCCTTACAGTGACCCCAATACGACAAAACCGGAAGATTTCCGTTTCGATGTGTGTGGCTCTTTTGCGGGAGAGGTGCCTGACAATAGCTTTGGTGTGAAGTCCGGGGTTATTCCGGGAGGTCGCTGTGCGGTGGTTCAACATCGCGGTAGCCACGATAATATTGATGAGAGTATCTATTACCTGTATCGCAACTGGCTGCCCGATAGTGGTGAGGAGCTGCGGGACTATCCCTGCTTTTTCCAATACCGGAACTTTATCCACGAAGTGGATGAATGTGACCTGTTAACGGATATTTTTCTGCCGCTTAAATAGTCAGACCCGATATTTACTGAATAAAAAGCCCGGTAGAGATACCGGGCTTTGATAAACGAGTCGTCTACTCCAGTAGATTCAGACTCGTTATTCTACTGCCCGGACATCACCCCGGGCAGTAGCCCCCTCAAGTCGAATCTTTAGCGTTGTCTATTATGCTCTTGCTAGCCACTAACAAGCGGCGAAGCCGCGTCTAGCCAGTCGCGTAGCGACGATCTAGCCTCTGCTCTATCAAGTATCCCGTCCGGCAAACAGCACATCCACCACTTCACGGAAATTGGAAGCCCGTTTGGAAATCTCCACTGGCACTTTCAGCCGGCGGGCAATATCACTGGAAGAGATGACGCCACGAATTTCGTGATTCAGCTGATTGACTACCAGCATATGCGGGGTCCCGGCGTGCTGTAGTGTCCGCAACAGGTCGCCGATGCTGGCATGGGTTATCTCAGAGAGAGGGATCGCATGCAGTTTTTCACGGTGCGTCATCACCTCTTTGATGGAGATATCATGACGTTTCAAACCGGCAGAGGTTGCAATACTCATGGCCGAACGGCTTTCAAGATCAGCAATGGTCAGCAGACCACGAAAGTTTTCATCTTTATCGATTACCAGAACGGAGCGAACATGGACCTTACGCATCATCTGGCGGGCTTCATCGATGGATACATCCTGTTCCATCATCAATGGCTGAACCTTTTCAAAGTCGGTCATCACTTCGATGGCCGGAGTGTCCAGCGTGTATTCAAGTAGTTCTTCCGGACGTGCGATATGGTCGGAAGCACCCAGCAGAATAGTTTTTAGTTCGTTATAGTTATTCATAGCATAATCCTGTCTCAAAAAAGACCTGTCATCAGGTATATAAAAACGATGAATATTAGCTAAAAGCGGGTGGAGCTCTGGTTGATGGGATTGTCCAGCGAACGCTGGAGGTTAGGGGGACTTCAATCGAAAGCGGGAAAAATCCGGGGCTTTGCAGAGCGATGTTAGTCTCAGTAACAGGCAGTAGGTCACAGGGCTGGTCGCCACTATCAACATCTGTCAGCAAGAGCTGCTCACAGCCAATACCATCATTAACTGAAATAAGTTGTTCAGCTAACGGTTCAAACAGCTGTATACGTGATTGCATCGCCATCAGCACCAGCAAAAGTAATAATGCAAACCACCGTTGTCTGGAGTGGCGCATAGCGCTGGATGAGGAAATACTGAGTGCGTGCTTCATGATCTCAGTGTAGGCCAAAATCTGAAGCGGGGGAATCCTGAAATGAAAAATTATAGTTCTGAATTAGCTCGCAAAAAGCGCGAGAGTGGCCAGAACGGGCTCGCAAAGAACGCGAGAGTGGCTAGAACGGAAACTGCGTTTCCTGCTAGTGGTTAGACGCGACTGCGTCGCTTGCTAGAAAGAGCCGTCGCTCGAACGTCGCTTCGCGTGCTCGCATAAAGCGCGAGAGTGGCTAGAATGGAAACTTCGTTTCCTGCTAGTGGTTAGACGCGACTGCGTCGCTTGCTAGGGAAGAGCCGTCGCTCGAAAGAGCAAAAGCCTGCGCAGGTTCTTCAGGGATCAGTTGGTTGTGGCCACTCTGCAAAGCGCTCGGAGTTATGATAATAGCGATAACAGCAAGGTCACCTGACAACCAACGCCGACCAGAAAGGCGACTGTTCTTAGTGGGATAGGAAAGCCAAATATACTAAAGCCATAATGGCCAACCCGGGTGAAAAAATAGACCATACAAGCCGTTTCCGTCGCATGGCTGCTGACGCCACTCAGATGAACCAGAATCACCAGAGGCGCAAAAATAACTAAGTTTTCAACCGCATTATTATGTGCCCTCATCGCTCTGTCGGCCCACCGGGCTTTTGGTGGCGGATCAGGCAGAGGGAACCAGGCTAAAGAGGGTGGTCCGAGCTCCTTGATACGGTTCCCAATGTAAGGAATCCAGAGAGTTGCCGTTAATGCAATGGTTAATGTCAGCCAAAATAGTTCAGTGGTCATCATATTTCCCCATTAATATCGAATAAAAATCATCGTTTAATCATTGGCATCGTGCCTGATTACTGTGTTCTGAAGAGCAGCCATATATTGGCTAACACAGAATATCGACAGCACCTGAGTACATAGCTTCCAGTGAGGTGCGCGACTCACCGCCTCTCGCTCTCACCGCCAGACTTTGCAATGTCGCGTGCAGGAGTTTAGCTACATTGTTGGCATCGCGATCTTTTGGCCAGCTTCCGTCTTGCTGGGCAGCCAGCAGACGCTTCTCAATCACGGAGTCAATTCTGTTAATAACAACTTCGAGGTCCTCCCTGATCTCTGGATGTGCCGCGGCCTCAACAACCGCTGTAGAGGTGACAAAGCAGCCAAGGGGGGCCGTACCGGTAAAATAAGTATCCAGAGCTGTGCGATAAAACTGCTTCATCGCTTTGTTTAAATCAGGTTCACCGAACAGCTCCCTATCTAACTGCTCACCCAGCTCAGCAACAAACCGGGCAAACGTCTTGCGATAAATAGAGGTTTTATTCCCAAACGCATTATAAATACTGGGGCGGTTCATCTTCATTGCAGCCGCCAGATCATCCAACGACGTGGCTGAAAGGCCTTTCGTCCAGAAAACCTGAATGGCGCTATCCAAAGCCTCGTTGTGATCATACCCAGGAGGGCGTCCACGTTTTTTCATAATTCAGTACTGCCAGAAATAAGTGATTGACACGTTTTTAAGATTGTTAATATATTATTATGCGAATCAGTACAAAAAAACAAGAGGGGATTCAATGACACTCACAAATACAAAGGCTTTGCCATCAAAGCCCTGTTTGATCTGTCGTTTTATATCAGCCGATATAACTCACGCTTATCAGCGAACACGTCGATTTATCTCGCGTGAGCAGATCCGGTATGTTGCAAGAGAGGCATACCAGGTGCCCGACTCTCAACATTGTCAGAAGGCGTTAGAGCTGGTCATGAAGTACAGCCCGGATCATCTGGTTAACCACTGCCTGCGAAGCTACGCTTTTGGTGTGGCAATGGCGCACAAGGTAAAGCAGCCCTTCGATAAAGAGGTTTTTTTTCTTGGCGCGATAATGCATGACCTTGGATTAACCCCCAAATTCGATACCGGAGACACTTTTGAGATTGATGGAGCAAAAGCCGCGAGATCATTCTGCATTGAACATCAGCTCAACACCGAAAAAGCCGATTTAGTCCACGAGATGGTTGCTCACCACAACACCGTGGGCGTTGCTCATAAACTCGATCCAGAAATTGCACTGTTACACTATGGTGCCGGGGCGGATGTCGCCGCCCTGTGGATTCGTGATATTCACAAAAAAACATTAACCGAAGTGCTATCAGAATATCCCAGACTGGATTTTAAAGAGGGGATGATCAAGCTTCTCTCCGACCAGATTGAGAGAAAACCGAACAGCTATATGGCTCCACTGATTGCGCTGGGTTTTTTGAAAAAAATTGAGAAAACACCGTTTTAGGCTCGCGCAAAGGGCGAAAGCTCGCAAAAAGCGCGAGAGTGGCTAGAACTCGCAAAAAGCGCGAGAGTGGCTAGAACGGAAACTGCGTTTCCTGCTAGTGGTTAGACGCGACTGCGTCGCTTGTTAGAAAGAGCCGTCGTTCTAAAGAGCAAAAGAAAAATCAAAACGCGTGGTCAAATCGTCTTCTGGATAAAGTTTGTGATGATTGGATACATAGTCTGGGTGATGGTGTGTGGGGTGGCTGGCAGCAGGTGTAGTTCGCTGTTGATGCCCAGTTCGGATAAGTGCTGATGGCTCTGCTGTGACTGGGTCACACTGATCACCTGATCGGCTTCACCATGAATCAGGCAGACCGGCAGAGGGTTGTCGGGGGCAGAGCAGGCGGGTGCGTGTTGGGGTAACTCGGCAAAGCGGCCGGCGATGCCGATAATACCGGCAACAGCTTCACTGCTCTGTTTCAGCCATTCCAGTGACATAATAGTGCCTTGTGAAAAACCCATTAACACAACCTTATCGAGTGGTACGCCCGCCGACGCTGCCTCATCGTGAATTAACCGATTAAATGCAGGCATCGCTTCCTGTACTCTGGCAAGCCGGTTCTCCTCGGTGACACCGATCACATCAAACCACTGAAACCCTGCAGGAGAGATTGTCGAAGGGGAGAAGCCCGCTGGAATCCGGATCTCCAGATCAGGATTGTACTGGTGCAGAGACTCACCCAGCGGCTGCAATGATTCCGGATTGGCACCCACACCGTGAAACATCAGTATCAGGGCTGCAGGTGTGGCGGTTAGAGATTCAAAACGGATAGATGGCATAGGATGGCACTTAAACTATTAAGGAACAGGGGAGTATTCTGGCATTTGGGAAGAGAGGGAACAAGTTGCTTGGAAGAGCGGTGGCTTCGCGTGCTCGCATAAAGCGCGAGAGTGGCTAGAACGGACTCGCAAAGAACGCGAGAGTGGCTAGAACGGAAACTGCGTTTCCTGCTAGTGGTTAGACGCGACTGCGTCGCTTGTTAGAAAGAGCCGTCGCTCGAACGTCGCTTCGCGACTTGCTCGTTGTTCGTGGCTCGGAAATCAAGAGCCTGCGGGATTAAGTTTTGTAGGAGGCACGCTACATGCCCTCTGGGTACTATCATGCCGATGGGAGAGCAGCCGTGGATTGAAAGAGCGATGTGAGACTGCGTTTGAATAGCCTATGCGGTTAGTTTTTCGATGGATGCATATTTCTCTGCATCGATTCCTTCATGTTCAGATTCCCACACATCAATAGCTGTTTGCATGTTCAGCCAGCTTTCCATACTGGTATCAGTGGCTTTACCCAGGCGGGTGGCCATATCTCTGGAACAGGGGATATGACCATTGATGAATAGTGACAGGTGTTTACGAGATACACCAAGCTTTCGGGCGGCATCACTGATGTTGGTTTTTAGGGGAACCAACACATCATTCAGTAATACCTGACCCGGATGGGTGGGTCTGCGATTGCGTGCTCTGCTCATTGCTTCGCTCCTGTAACCAGTTTGGTAACAATTCTAGTTTGTGTATTTGTAGACTACAACCCAATTGGTAACGGGTAGGCTCGCAAAGAGCGCGAGAGTGGCTAGAACGGAAACTGCGTTTCCTGCTAGTGGTTAGACGCGACTGCGTCGCTTGCTAGATAAGAGCCGGGGTCCGAATGTCACTCCGTGACTTGTCTGAAGTCCGACGTCTGGAAAAAAGGCCATCCCCGTTTTGGGAGGTGGGTAGTGGTTTTGTGGGCTTTCGGGGTTGAGCAGAGTATTGTCTGAGAGTAGATTCAGGCTATAACTATTCGTTCGTTACCAGATTGCGGCGGCAATCATGCAGTTGGTCATGAAGACCCAAGGATCGAAGGCGCATAGCGTCTTGTTGAAATGGATGTAATATGGAAGAAGTTCAAAGCCCTTATGCGGCTCCTCAGTCAGATCTGACACTCCCTGCTGAAGAAACTATCCCTGTTGCTGCCAGCAAAATGCGGCGATTTTTAAATTACCTCATCGACATTTTTCTAATGCAGCTTGTCCTTGGCTTTCTGATTGGGGCAGTCACAATGCTGCTCTTTGGTAATGCCGGTCTTGATTACATTGATTCGATACCCGATTACCTCTTTGGGGTCACCGTTATGGTGATCTATTACCTTATTTTTGAAGGTTTTTTTGGGGTCACTATTGGCAAACTAGTAACAGGGACCCGCATAGTAAACGACACAGGGCTCCCTCCAACTTTCGGCCAGATCCTGGGCAGAACTGTCCTCCGGATAGTCCCATTCGAACCGTTTTCATTTCTGGGTAAAACCGGCCGAGGCTGGCACGATACCGTATCGAATACTTATGTGGTCTGCATACGGGAACCCGAAAAGAAGAGGTCTGAAAACGTTGAAAGTAAAACAGACCCGACACCCGATCAACCTTCAAACGTTGTGGAAAGCCCAACGGGCAGGTAGCTTAAACAATAACAACCGTTACCATGCTGCGATGTGCAGCGCTGTTGGTCTGGACGGCCCAAGGAATGAGACGCTGCGCGTCTCGCTAAAATGGATGCAACATGGATACCTCTCTAAAGAATCGCTGTTTTTGGCTCGCGGTTCATCGTTCAAAAAAACATGACACTACTTATTTATTGCGTCAGCATTGTTTGCTGAGCCTGATAAGCTGCCTGTTTATACCGCAGGCCGTCTCAGCTAATCCGTTGATTGATAGCTATGTACAGTTTAACGAGAAACTGTCCTACGCTATTTTGAAGCCGATGCGTGAGGGGATGGGGGTTGAGCTTGAATCGGTTAATGTGGACTACCACGACCAGCCGGTGAGTTTTCAATACCAGATGTGGCGGCTTCGCCCCAACAGCGTCTGCCTGCCTCAGAAAAACAAACTGCTTGAATACTCCGCCTGCACCGAAGCTGCCAGTCAGTTCTTCCGTGAAACCTGTCAGACTCTGCAACAGAAGCCCATCAGAGCAGCCCTTTATTCAAACTATAAACGCCTCTACTGCAACGCCGCCGCCAGCTACCAGCCGGTGGTCGCCAAAGTCCGTCGCTCAGAACCGATGGATGAAACCACCGCGCAGCGCCAGCAATGCTCAATGCTGACCATAAAAGCCGCCCGCACCCGGAAAAATATCGATATTTACGAACGGGATAAGGCATGCGAAGGGGATAGTTAAAGAGCCGTGGCTCGAACGTCGCTTCGCGTGCTCGCATAAAGCGCGAGAGTGGCTAGGGCTCGCAAAGAACGCGAGAGTGGCTAGACGTCACTGCGTGACTTGCTAGTCGTTAGACGCGACTTCGTCGCTTGCTAGGGAAGAGCCGAGGCCCGAACGTCACTCCGTGACTTGTCTGAAGTCCGATGTCTGGAAAAGAAAAAGCACATGCTCGTTTTGGGGAGAGGTAATCGTTTTTATTTTGGCTTAGGCTTGAGCGGAATGCTGTCTGGGAGTACATTCAGGTAATAACTATTCGTTCGTTACCAGATTGCGACAGCAATCATGCAGTTGGTCATGAAGACCCGGGGAACGAGACGCACAGCGTCTCACTGAAATGGATGTAATATGGATGCGCTGCTCTTCCCGCTACTGCTGTTAATTGCTGTGGTTATTCTGGCAGGTTTCCTTAAAAACCTGAAAGGCACTGGTTCACCTGCTAAAGATGACAGCTCAGCATTAAGCTATCGAAAAAAAGGCCCGCTATTCACCCCTGCGGAACGCTCCTTCTACGGCGTACTGCTACAAGCCATAGACAGTGACACCTACCAGTTGTTCGGCAAAGTACGGGTCGCTGACCTACTGGAACCCCAACCCAGCCGCAACCGCAGCCAGTGGCAAAAAGCCTTTAACGCGATATCTGCCAAACACTTCGACTTCGTTATCTGCAAAACCGACGACCTGACCCCCGTCGCCGCAATCGAACTCGACGATAAAACCCACAACCAGAAACACCGCCAAAAACGCGACGAACTCCTGAAAACCATCTGCAAACAAACAAACTTCCCACTCCTGCGAGTCCCCGCGCAATACGCTTATAAAACGGAAGTGTTGAAGATGATGTTGGCTAAAGAACTAGGCGGCGGTGTAGAGACGAAACAAGATGATGCTGGACTAAAAGCAGAAGGAGAGTTGGCGTGACTAGTTTTATACTGACCCCATTTATCCAATTGGTGTGTCTATTTTTAAAATTCCCCATTTGTTTTGAAATTATCACACTTTTACCGGTGTAAATCTTTTATTAAATATAGGGTTTTATATGTCTCTAATAATAGTTCATTTAAGTGATATCCATATTAAAACGGATAAAGATGGGATATTAAGCAAAGTAGAAAGCCTTGCAGATGTGGTAAGAAGCTATCAGAATAAAAAAGATTCTTGTGCGATTGTTGTTTCAGGTGATATTGCATTTAGTGGAAATAAGAGTCAATATTTGTTGGCTGCATCCTTTTTTAATGGAGTTATTGATAGAACTAAAGGCTGTTTTAGTCGAGATGTGTCTTTTGTTTTCGCCCCTGGAAATCATGATTGTGATTTTTCAGATAATCCTGTTCGAGATGTTTTGATAGATAGTTTAAAGAGCCTAGAACCAGAGTCAAATGTTAAGAGCGCAATAATTGATCAGTGTATTGCTGTGCAAGATGAATACTTTAATTTTCGAGATGCTTTTCGTGATGGTTTAGTGGAAGAAAATAAGCTGTGGTCAAAATATATCTTCAATTTTGAAGGAAAGTCAGTTTGTTTTGAATCGTTAAACTTTTCATGGTCGTCTCAAATTAGTGAACAGCAGGGAGGGTTGATATATCCGCCTTCTTTGTTTAATGGTAAGGCTGAAGAGAGTTTTGATTTGCGAATCTTTGTTTTTCATCATCCGCTTAATTGGTTTAAGCAGGGACAGTACCAAAGTTTGAGGTCTAAAGTTAGAAATTTAAGCGATATAACTTTGAGTGGTCATGAACATGTTGATAGTGTTTCTTCAACAGATGATGCGAGAGAAGGCACATCAGTATTAATTGAAGGTTGCTGTTTTCAAGAGACGGGGGATTCTAGCTTTTCTGAATTTGGAGTATTGAGTATTGATTTAAATGAATACGTTTTTTCATATGAAAAATATAGTTTTCATGATGAGAAGTATGTGAAAGTTGATACTAATTTGGCGAGGAAAATTTTTTCTAAAACCTCTGTTAATAATTCTAATAAAATTAAATTGAAAGATGAATTTATAGTTTGGCTAACTGATCCAGGAGCTAACTTCTCACATCCTTATAAAAATAAATTATTATTGTCTGATATTTTTGTATATCCGGATATTGAAGAGTTTTCTACCTCGATAGAAAGTGAAGGCTATTTTAAATCTTCCGTATTGTTGAATTATATCGAAGAGGAGGAAAAGGTTTTTATTAAGGGGTGTGAGAAAAGTGGTAAAACTTCTTTAGTTAAGTCGCTGTATTTTTTGTTTTACGAAAATGGCTATTATCCATTATTTATTGATGCAAGCAAAATAAATAGAGTGGCATCAAAAGACCTGGGGAAACTTTATGATGAAGTTATATCTGATCAGTATGGAATCGATTCTTCACAGGAGTATAAATCTCTTTCTAGAGAAAGTAGAGTAGTATTTATTGATGGGTTTGATAAAGCGAGGGTGTCAGATCGATATCAAATAAAAGTGCTTGAATATTTTTCTGATTTATTTGATAAGATCATAGTTACTGCAGATGATTTGATGGATGTGGGAGAAATTTTAATATCTGAGAGTACTGAGGTTTTGTCAGATTTTAAGCACTATAAAATTCGTCACTTTGGTAATAAATTAAGGTATGAGTTAATAAAGAAATGGAGATCTTTAGGTGATGACTATAATTTAAGTCAAAAGGAATTGTTGGTAAGAGTTGATTCTGCTGAAAAAACTCTTAATTCGGTTATTGGTAAGAATTTAGTTCCAAAAATCCCAATTTATATACTGACAATACTTCAAAGTTTAGAAAGTGGAAATAAATCAGATTTTCATAATGGAGGTCTGGGACACTATTATCATTACTTAATAACTGAGGCCCTTGGGAAAGTAAAAGTCTCTTTGGAAGAACTTGATGAGTTTTTTGGATATTTAGGCCAGTTGTCTTGGTTCTTCTATAGTCACCCTACTCCAGATTATGTTGCTCGAAGTGATATTGAAAAGTTCACAGATGTTTATTCAGAAGAATATACAAAGATTTCATGTGATGAACGAATTAGAATTTTGGTTGACGCTAGAGTTCTTATAGAAAATGGCGGCGGGCTCTCATTTTGTTATCCATATATATATTATTACTTTTTGGGGCAGTATATAGCTCAAAACATAGTGGGTAATGAAGAAATTCAAGGTGTTGTTTCAAAATGTTGCAACCACCTTTACATGAAAGAGTATTCTAATATAATTTTATTTACAATACATCATACTAAAGATAGAGATCTTGTATCTGATATAATTTCAAATCTTAAAAATATATTTGATGAACACTTACCAATTTCCTTTGATGGTGATACGGAATCTATTAGTAAATTTGTTGGTGATACTGCTTCAATGGTATATCAAGAATTAAATCCTGATGATGTTAGAATGGAAAAAAGTGAGTTTAAAGATAAGATAGAAGATAAACTTGATACTCTTGATGTTAAAGAGAGGGAATGTGAGAATGAATTAGATATTTTATCAAAAATGAATAAGATGTTTAAAATTATTGATATTCTAGGGCAGATGCTTAAAAGCTATTATGGGACTATTAGAAACTCTGATAAAAAAGATTATATGTTTGAAATTTTTAATGCGCCGCTGCGTGCTTTAAGAGATTTTTATCTATTTTTGGAAACAAATAACGATACCTTGGTTATAGAGATAGAAGAATATTTAAGGTCCAAAAATGGAGATTTGGATCCTGCTGAACGAAAAAAATTGGCTGAGATGTTTTCTTATGAAATTGTTGGGATGGTTACGACCTCATTCATAATGAAGCCCGCTGCGTCAGTTGCTTCTACAAATCTTAGATCTGTTATTCATGATGTTATTGATGAAAACTCGACCACAGCGTTTAAATTGATAAAAGTGGCGTCTGATTTAGAGTTACCTGGGTTAATTCCATTCGATCAAATATCAGATTTATCAAAAAGCACAAATGGTGATATGTTTGCGAGAAGAGTTTTGCAAACAATTGTTTTGAATCATTTGTATTTGTTTAAGGTTTCTGAGCCGGATAAGCAGAGAGTTTGCTCTATTCTTGATATTGAAATTAAGAAGCAGAGGCAGATTGAGTTTAATAATAAAGGTTCTAAAATAAAGTGATATCTGTAATTTAAATGTTGATTTTATTTGGTTGGATAGTAAAAAAAGTTTGATAATAAATTCTGATTGAGCTTGAATAAATACAAAAAGCCCAGCATCACTGCTCGGCTTTTTGCTTTTTCTAGCTACTAGCAAGCGGCGGAGCCGCGTCTAGCGAGTCGCGGAGCGACGTTCTAGCTACTTAAAATAGAATCCTCAGAGGGATTCTATTTTTCCATACTGCTCACTCAACTGCCCCAGCGAAGCCTTATACTCCGCCAGCTTCTCCCGCTCTTTAGCAACAACCGCCTCCGGCGCATTAGCCACAAACTTGTCGTTGCTCAGTTTACCTGCCAGACGTCCGGCTTCTTTCTCCAGCTTGTCCATCTCTTTCTTCAGACGGGCCAGTTCGGCGTCTTTGTCGATCAGGCCAGCCATCGGTACCAGGACCTGCATATCGCCAACCAGCTGTACCGCTGACATCGGTTCTTCATCGCCCGGGTTGAGCCAGGTGACGGAAGCCAGTGAGGCGAGTTTGGCGAGGAAGGCTTTGTTGGCTTCGAGACGGGTTTTATCGTCGGCGCTGCCGTTTTTGATCAGGATATCCAACCCTTTGGCGGGTGAGATGCCCATCTCGCCACGGATGTTACGGACGCCGGTGATAACGCCTTTCAGCCAGTTGATATCGGCTTCAGCGGCGGCATCATGTTTCGCTTCATTGGCAACCGGGTAGGGTTGCAGCATGATGGTCTCACCGTCGACACCGGCCACTCCTTTAATGGACTGCCAGATCTCTTCGGTGATGTATGGCATGATCGGGTGGGTCAGGCGCAGGATCACTTCCAGTACCCGTACCAGGGTGCGGCGGGTGCCACGCTTGGCTTCCGCTGAGGCGTTGTCATCCCACAATACCGGTTTGGACAGTTCCAGATACCAGCCACAGTATTCGTTCCAGATGAAGTCATACAGGGTCTGGGACGCCAGATCGAAACGGTATTCGTCCAGGTGTTTGGTCACTTCGGCTTCGACTTTCTGCAGCTCGCTGGCGATCCAGCGATCGGCCAGAGATAGCTCGATTTCACTATCTGATGCGAGTTGACCGCAGTCTTCACCCTCGGTGTTCATCTGCACATAACGGGCAGCGTTCCAGAGTTTGTTACAGAAGTTGCGGTAACCTTCCAGACGCTTCACATCCCAGTTGATGTCGCGGCCGGTGGAGGCCAGCGCCGCCAGGGTGAATCGCATCGCATCGGTACCGTGGGCCGCGATTCCCTCAGGAAACTGCTTTTCGGTCCGCTTGGCGATCTTCTCCGCCAGTTGTGGCTGCATCATATTACCGGTACGTTTCTCCAGCAGTTCTGGCAGGCTGATACCGTCGATCATATCCAGCGGATCAAGCACGTTACCCTTGGACTTGGACATCTTGTCGCCGTTTTCATCCCGGATCAGACCGGTGACATAAACGGTTTTGAACGGTACCTGGGGCTTGTCGTTTTCATCTTTGATCAGATGCATGGTCATCATCATCATCCGGGCAACCCAGAAGAAGATGATATCGAAGCCGGTCACCAGCACATCGGTGGGGTGGAACGTCTGCAGACGCTCGGTATTTTCCGGCCAGCCCAGGGTGCCGAAGGTCCACAGACCGGAGCTGAACCAGGTGTCCAGTACGTCATCGTCCTGACGCAGCTCTGTTTCCAGATCCAGGCCATATTTTTCCCGTGCAGCATCGGCATCTTTGGCGACGTAGACATTGCCTTCGTTATCGTAGAATGCCGGAATCCGGTGGCCCCACCACAGCTGACGGGAGATACACCAGTCCTGAATATCCCGCATCCAGGCGAAGAACATGTTTTCGTACTGCTTCGGTACAAACTTGATATCACCGTTTTCAACCGCTTCAACGGCAGGGCCGGAGAGGGTCTTGGCATCGGCAAACCACTGGTCGGTGAGCATCGGTTCGATCACCACACCGCCACGGTCACCGTAGGGGATGGTCATTGCGTTTTCTTCGATCTTCACCAGCAGACCGGCGGCTTCCATATCGGCAACGATCTCGCGACGGGCGGCGAAACGCTCCATGCCACGGTATTTTTCCGGCAGGGTTTTGTCGATCTCGTGGTTTTCGCTGCCATCGGTATTGAAGGTCTCGGCCTCATCACGGATATCGCCGTTGAGGGTAAGGATGTTGATCATCGGCAGCTTGCAGCGCTTGCCTACTTCATTATCGTTGAAGTCGTGGGCCGGGGTGATCTTCACACAACCGGAACCTTTCTCCATATCGGCGTGTTCATCGCCGACAATGGGGATGCGACGGTTAACCAGCGGCAGGATGATCTCTTTGCCGATCAGGTCTTTAAAGCGCTCATCATCCGGGTTAACGGCGACACCGGTATCACCCAGCATGGTTTCCGGACGGGTGGTACCCACCACCAGATAGTCATCACCGGCAGCGGTTTTAACACCATCCGCCAGCGGGTAACGCAGATACCACATCTTACCTTTCACTTCGCGGTTCTCCACTTCCAGATCGGAGATCGCGGTGTGCAGTTTCGGGTCCCAGTTGACCAGACGTTTGCCACGGTAGATCAGGCCTTCGTCATACAGGCGGATAAACACTTCCTGCACGGCGTTGTAGAAGCCGGAGTCCATGGTGAAACGTTCGCTTGGCCAGTCAACGGAGTCACCCAGACGGCGCATCTGGTTGGTGATCATGCCACCGGATTCCGCTTTCCACTCCCAGATCTTTTCGATAAAGGCATCGCGGCCGAGATCGTGGCGGGTTTTCTGCTCTTCGGCGGCCAGCTTACGTTCAACCACCATCTGGGTGGCGATACCGGCGTGGTCAGTACCGACCTGCCACAGTGTGTTCTTACCCTTCATCCGCTGATAACGGATCAGCGCATCCATGATGGTGTGCTGGAAAGCATGACCCATATGCAGACTGCCGGTGACATTCGGCGGCGGGATCATAATGCTGTAGGCCTCGCCTTCACCGGAGGGGGCAAAGTAACCTTTCTCTTCCCAGGTTTTGTACCAGGATTTCTCGATCTCGTGCGGCTGGTAAGTGGTATCCATTAAATGACCGTGCTCTCAAGGCTTGAATTAGTGCAAAAAAATAGTCGCATATTATAGCGCCGGGGGGCTTAAGTAGCTAGAACGGAAACTTCGTTTCCTGCTAGGAGTTAGGTACTTGCAAAAAACGCGAGAGTGGCTAGAACGGAAACTTCGTTTCCTGCTAGTGGTTAGACGCGACTGCGTCGCTTGCTAGGAAGAGCTAAGATTAAAAGCTTCTGGTGAATTGGCCGGGTATGGGTTTTATCTTTTTCTAGCAAGCGCAGCGTTCTAGCGACTAGCAGTCGCGCAGCGACGTTCTAAGGATCGGCCGCTAGACGTGCTTCGCACTTGCTAGAGGCTCGCACAAAACGCGAGAGTAGCTAGAACGGAAACGTTGTTTCCTGCTAGGAGTTAGACGCGACTGCGTCGCTTGCTAGGAAAAGCTAAGATTAAAAGCTTCTGGTGAATTGGCCGGGTGTGGGTTTTATCTTTTTCTAGCAAGCGCAGCGTTCTAGCGACTAGCAGTCGCGCAGCGACGTTCTAGCCACTTAATTACCGAATGGGATTCCCATTGTGAACTGCGTGTTTTTTTGAACTAGACTCATTGCCAGAAACAACAAAAGGAATTGTTATGAGTTATGAAGACCTGGATGTATGGAAGCGTGCTTGTCGATTGAGTTGTGAGGTGTATACCGTTCTTTCCCGCTGCCGGGATTTTGGTTTCAGGGATCAGATAACCCGCAGTAGTTTGTCGATACCCAGTAATATCGCTGAGGGGTTTGAGCGGGGATCACTCAAGGAGAAGCGGCAATTTCTCTACTATGCCAAGGGTTCGCTCGCTGAGCTGAAAACCCAGGTTTATATCGGTCAGCGAATTGGTTACATCCATACGGAGCGAGGCTGTGACTGGCGAAAGGAGCTGGATGAGATTCAGAAAATGCTGGCCACACTGATTAAATCAACGGAGCCCTGAGCGCGGTTGCTTTTTTTAGCTGCTGGCAAACTACGTTATGACGCGCAGAAGCTAGACGTGCTGCGCACTTGCTAGTGGTTAGGTACTCGCAAAAAAACGCGAGAGTGGCTAGAACGGAAACTTCGTTTCCTGCTAGTGGTTAGACGCGACTGCGTCGCTTGCTAGGAAAAGCGAAGATTAAAAGCTTCTGGTGAATTGGCCGGGTGTGGGTTATATCTTTTTCTAGCGTCTAGCTGCTCTGGCGTTTTATGTGAGCTCTGCTTTTTTATCGCCGCGAGGGAGCGCCTCCTACGAACACGTATTACGAGCCATAGCGAGATTTTGCTTTTTCTAGTGACTAGCAAGCGACGAAGGAGCGTCTAACAAGTCGCGCAGCGACGTCTTGCCTCTGCTTGTTAAATCGCTGCAGGATGCAGCTCCTACATAAGAGTTTTAAAACCGCAGTGAGTGTTGTTGCTTTTTCTAGCGACTAGCAAGCGACGAAGGAGCGTCTAACAAGTCACGCAGTGACGTCTAGCTACTGCTCTTACGCATATCATGCATCTTCGGTGTGATGCCGTTGTTTTTGTAGAGGGCGAAGTTTTTCCGGGTGGCGGCGAGGATGTCGGGTTGCTGAATAACGATCTCGAGGATGCGGTCGAATTTCAGGGTTTCTTCTGAGGCATCCAGCGCCAGGTTGATGTAGACATCGCGGTGTTGCGGTAGCTGATCGCCCCAGCCGATCTGCACCGGGGCGTCGGGTTTGCTGTTGAGCAGGCCGTGGGGGATGAAGGCGTCGGCGCGATAATCCCACAATAGCTGATCCAGACGTTCCGCCTCGGTTTCACCGGCGACGTGGATATAGGCGTTGAGGCCGTGGCCCAGCACTTTATCCGCCAGACGGCAGAGAAAGGCGGTGCGACTCTCCGGGTCGGCATCCGGCAAAACATAGAAATCAGCCTGGCTCATATTAACTATCCCGCTTGAATCGTTGAACAACGATGAATTCGCTGGATTAGCGGCGCAGGCAGCGCTGAAATCATTGAAAGCCGCTGCCGTTTTGCAAGGGCTTTGCAGACAATGATCAGCACTGCCGTAACCGTTAAACGCTGGATTTATTCGTCGTCAGCCAGATCATCTACCTGTGCAATCAGGTGCTGACACAGCAGTGGTACACAGCGGCCGGTGGCACCTTTCGATTTACCGTTGCTGTTCCAGGCGACGCCGGCGATATCCAGGTGTGCCCAGCGATACTTTTTGGTGAACCGGGACAGGAAGCAGGCCGCAGTGATGGTGCCAGCGGCGGGTCCGCCAATGTTACCCATATCGGCAAAGTTGCTGTCCAGCTGTTCCTGATACTCATCCCAGAGGGGCAGACGCCAGGCTTTATCCGCGGCAAATTCACCGGCGGCCAGCAGATCGTCCGCCAGCAGGTCGTCATTAGAGAGCAGGCCGGTTGCATGGTTACCCAGGGCAACGATACAGGCACCGGTCAGGGTGGCGATATCGACGACGGTTTCCGGTTCAAAACGTTCGGCGTAGGTGAGCGCATCACACAGCACCAGTCGTCCTTCGGCATCGGTATTCAGAATTTCAACGGTCTGGCCGGACATGGTGGTGACGATATCACCGGGCTTGGAGGCGTTGCCGGAAGGCATGTTCTCTGCAGCGGCGACAATGCCGACGACATTGAGATCCAGCCCCAGTTGCGTCAGTGCTTCCATGGTGCCGATGACACTGGCCGCGCCGCACATATCAAACTTCATCTCATCCATCTTGGCGCCCGGCTTCAGACTGATGCCGCCGGTGTCGAAGGTGATCCCTTTGCCCACCAGTACGTGAGGCTGTTGATCCGGCTCGCCGCCTTTGTATTCCATCACAATCAGTTTGGATGGCTCAGAGCTGCCTTTGCCGACTGACAACAGGGAGTGCATACCCAGTTTTTCCATCTCATCTTCGTTGAGGATGGTGGTGCTCAGATCTTCACAGCTTGCCGCCAGTGCCAGCGCTTTTTCAGCCAGATAAGAGGGCGTGCAGATGTTGCCTGGCAGGTTGCCCAGTTCGCGGGCGGTGTCGATACCGTTGGCGATAGCTGAACCGTCGCTGATAGAGAACTCCCCCAGTTCGGCATCATCCTGACTCAGCAGGAAGGCGATGCTTTCCAGATTGAGTGGATCAGCTTTTTTGCTCTTGGTAGCGTCATACTGGTACAGCTCTGCGCTGGCCCATTCGGTGTTGTGACGCAGTTGGCGGTAGAGGTCCTGATCGGCACTTTCCAGTCCATCCAGAGCGATCACTGCGGTCTTGCAACGAATCGCTTTGAGGCTGGCCATGATGCTCTTGATGATCTTCAGCTGATTACGGTCGCTGCGCTCATCGGCTTTACCAAGGCCCACCAGTAGCACCCGGCTGGCGCTGATACCGGGAACCTTATGCAGTAGCAGGGTTTCACCCGCCTTGCCGTTGTGATCGCCGAGCACCTCTTTGAGGTAGCCCGCTGATGCCTTGTTGACCAGATCAGCAGAGGGGGCTAGCTCGCCATCAGGGGCAACGCCGACGATTAAACAGTCAGTTTCAAGGGATTCTACTGAACCGGTAACGATTTCAAATTCCATGCTTTCTCCACACAAGACATCGTGCTTGGTTTATAAGATAATGACGCACCGGCGCAACCTGTATCTGTTGCCCGGTTTTTAATTTGATACCCGGATTTTATCCTAATGCCGCAGAAACAAAACCCTGTTTTCGGTATCAGAGAGAATTCTTTACCTGCAATTACACAGGATATGGCAGTTTGATTATCTTTCGCTACCTGGCCAAAGAGGTGTTGATCAGCATGGCCGCAGTCACTCTGGTGCTGCTGTTGATCATTATGAGTGGTCGTTTTATCAGTTATCTGAGTATCGCTGCGGCCGGTGAGATACCGATGGAAGCGGTATTTTACTACCTTCTGTACCGAATGCCCGGTTTTCTTGAACTGATTTTGCCGCTGGGACTGTTTCTGGGCATTCTGCTGGCCTACGGTCGTCTCTATCTGGAAAGCGAGATGGTGGTGCTGCAGGCCACCGGTATGAGTCAGCGCCGTTTGACCATGTATACCCTGGGGCCGGCGCTGTTTACCGCTCTGCTGGTATCACTGATGAGTCTCTATCTCTCGCCTGTGGGCGCTAATCAGACCGAGATTATGCTGCAGAAACAGCGCAATATCGGTGAGTTTGATGTGATTACCGAGGGGCGCTTTCAAACCATGCCCAGGGGCAACCGGGTCACCTATATCGAAAATCTGGATAGTCTCAGCGGCACCATGAGGGGGGTGTTTATCTCTGAGAAGGTTAAGGTGGATAACCGGGAGCAGGCGGTGATGGTGGTGGCTGAGAAGGGGCGCAGTTATACCAATCCTGACACCGGCATACGTTACCTGGTGCTGGATAATGGCTATCGTTATGAGGGCAACCCCGGAGAAGCGGACTATCGTCAGATTCAGTTTCAGGAATATGGGATCCGTCTGCCGGATCAGCAACCGATTCAGCAGGTAAATGAACTCTACTCCCTGCCGACCACTAAGCTGTTTGATGGCAGTGCCGCAGAACGGGCGCAACTGCACTGGCGCTTGTCGTTGCCGATGCTGACGCTGATTGTTGCGCTGCTGGCGGTGCCCCTGAGTAAAACCAATCCCCGACAGGGGCGCTATGCCAAGCTGATACCCTCTATTCTGCTCTATATGGCTTATCTGATGTTGCTTACCAATATACGTAAATATATTGAGCGTGACGGGGGAGAGGTGATACTGCTGTGGCTGGTACATCTGCTGTTCTTTGCGCTGGCCATGGGGCTGTTATATGTCGATGGTTCATGGAAAAAACTGCTGGGACGGCGGAGGGCTGATCATGCTGTTTAAGCTGGATCGTTATGTCGGTAAGCAGGTTTTACTCAGCATTATGGTGGTGATGCTGATTGTGGTTGGTCTGGACTTTCTGTTCCAGATTATCGATGAGATGTCGGAGCTCAATGAGGGCTATACGCTGATTATCGCACTGGGGTATTCCGCCCTGAATATGCCCGCCGCGTTTTATGAATATCTGCCGCTGGGATGCCTGGTTGGCTGTCTTCTTGGGCTTGGCGGACTGGCAAACGGGAGTGAGCTGACGGTGATGCGGGCTGCCGGGGTGTCGGTGTGGCGTCTGGTGCGGATGGTATTAAAGCCGGTGATTGTGCTCGCGGTAGTGGCGCTGTTTCTGGGGGAATATGTGGCACCCTATGCCGGCGCACTGGGGGAGAGTATCCGCGCTCAGCACCTTAATCGCGGCACTATCTCCGCCCGTACCGGGGTGTGGCATCGGGAGAATGGCGAGTATATCCATATCAACGTGGTGACCCCTGCCGGCGATATACAGGGCGTTACCCGTTTGGGTCTTGCCCCCGATAGCAGTCTGTCGTTCAGCAGCTATGCCAAATCGGGCCACTACCAAAACGGCGTCTGGGTGTTGAAGGATGTCGCTGAAACCCGCTTTCTGGAAAATAAGGACCAGACTCAGGTCCAGCATTATGACTCTCAGGAATGGAATATCGAACTGAACCCTCAGCGACTGAAGGTGTTGATGGTCAAACCGAAAGAGATGTCCACCAGCGAGCTGTATCAATACAGTCAGTATCTCGGTGATCAGGAACTGGATAATGATCGCTATATGCAGAGCTTCTGGCGCAAAGCGTTTCAGCCGCTGGCCATTATCGGACTGGTACTGGTGGCGGTGTCGTTTATCTTTGGCTCATTGCGCAGTGTGTCCTCAGGACAACGTATCATCACCGGCGTGGTGGTGGGGATGATCTTCAAAATCAGTCAGGATATCCTCGCACCGATGAGCAGTCTCTATAGTATTGACCCGGTCTGGGCTGCGCTGGTGCCGATTATGATCTGTATGATGCTGGGCAGCTGGTTGATTAAACGAGCAGGATAAATTGCGCAGCAATTTATCCTGCTCGTCAGACCGCCGAACAAGTTCGGCTAGCTAGAACGTCACTGCGTGACTTGCTAGTGGTTAGAACGCTTCGCTTGCTAGAAAAAGATAAAGATTAAGAGCTTTCAGGGGCATGGTTGTCAGCTTTTTATGTGTTTTATGTGTTTTATGTGTTTTATGTGTTTTATGTGTTTTGTGTGTTTTGTGTGTTTTGTGTAGGAGCGGCTTCCAGCCGCGATCGGTCATTCGCGGCTGGAAGCCGCTCCTACAAGGAGAGACCTTACAAAGCCACTCCGTGCTATTGCTCTTAATCTTTGCTTTTTCTAGCAAGCAACGCAGTTGCGTCTAACTACTAGCAGGAAGCGAAGCTTCCGTTCTAGCTACTTTCATATTTCGAAGCTACAAACATCCAGTTAACCCCCGAAAAGCGTTCTTACTTCAGTTTTTGGGAAGGAGAACAATCTGCGTTTCTGAGAAGCTGTCATGCCAGGTGGCTTTGTTGGATGAAAACAGCATCCAGAAGAAGCCCAGGCCTAAGCAGGCGAATGAGACGATGGCGGTCATAAAGCGGATCAGCGCCTGGCGCAGGCTGATATGGCGACCATCGAGGGTTTGCACCCGTAGTTTCCACGCTTGCATCCCCAGGGTCTGACCCAGGCGGACCCAGAAGTAGGCGAAGAAAGCGAAGGTCAGCAGGAACAGGACTGATTGAAACAGCGGACCGCTGACCGCTTCACCATGATTTAGTCCGACGGCTGCGAAACCGGTACACATCCAGATGGCAACCACCAGAAAACCGTCATAGATCATGGCTGCGAAACGGCGCATCAGGCTGGGCTGGCGCAGTTCGCCTTCAAGTTCGGGGAAAGGTTTACTCATTGTGATTCTTACAGTCTCTGGCTGAAAATTACTACCGGTCAGGCATGTCGGGATTGATGCTGGCAAGCCGTGACCATCTAACAGCCGCAGACTATACCATCAAAACAGGCCCGGTTGTTACGGCCCGACAATAAAAAAACCGGACACAGGGCCCGGCTTTTCAGTTGTGCGGTGGTGTTATTTGAACGGTGTAACAAACTTCTCTTTGTATTCCGCCGCCAGTGCTTTGGCTTGTTCCAGTTCGCTGTCAGAAAGTTTCATGACGATACGGGACTGGATCGCTGTCGCAGTCTGGTTGCCCAGTTCCAGCGCGTTCTGTAACCAGGCATAGGCGATGATGTTGGTTTGCTGATCAGCCTCTTCACCGTGGTTGTTGGAGTACAGCGCACCGAGGAAGAACATGGCATCCATATGCCCCTGCTCTGCGGCTTTACGGTACCATTTCTCCGCCATGGCGAAGTCCTGCTGAACACCGGTGCCGAAGTTATAGGCCCGTCCCAGGTTGTGCTGAGCGACCACCAGCCCCTGATCAGCGGCCAGTGAATACCATTTGAATGCCTGGGCCGGATCGCGTTTGACACCATAGCCAAACTCATACATCTCGCCGAGGCGGTTCTGAGCGGTGGCATCGCCGGATTCAGCGGCTGGTTCTACGGTTTTCAGTTCAACTTTGTAACCTTTATCTTTGTACGCCCGCAGACTGTTGACACAGGCCAGGTGTCCCTGAGCGCTACAACGGTTATAGAGCTTTACGGCGGCCTGTTCGTCGGCTTCAACGCCCAGACCGAATTCATACATCTGCCCGACAAGATTCATCGCGTCCAGATTGTTGTCATTGATCAGTGGCTTCAGCTCAGTCATGGCAGTGCTGTAGTCCTTGGCTTCAAAGGCTTTCAGGCCTTTTGCCAGACTGGCGGCATATGCGGAGGCTGTGTTGAGAGTCAGTAGCAGCCCGGTCATGGCCAGTAGTAGTTTCTTACTCATCGAGTTACGCCCGTAGTTAAAGATAAAAAATTGGCGCCTATTATAACGGCCTGCTTTCCGAAGTTGATAGGGACAAAACGGATCTTTTTGGCCGGCACTGTTGGCGCAGATCAGTGAAATGCTTAATTAGCAATATCTAATGTTGGGCGTATTCTACACGATACCTGTGCAAAAATCATGACGTTGACCGGGCAGATTCTCTCTCTCGGGATGATCGGTTGGTCAGTCGCTCAGCAGTTCGATCATATAGCCGTCGGGGTCGCGGACAAAGGCCAGGATGGTTGAACCGTGTTTCATCGGTCCCGGCTCTCTGACGATCTGTCCGCCGAGGGATTTTATCTTTTCACAGGCGTCGTAGACATCTTCCACTTCGATGGCGATATGGCCGTAGGCGTTACCCATATCGTAACTGCTGGTTTCCCAGTTGTGGGTCAGCTCCAGTACGGTGTTGTCTGACTCGGGACCATAGCCGAGAAAGGCGAGGGTGAACTTGCCGTCGGGAAAATCTTTGCGACGTAACAGTTTCATATTGAGGATCTCAGTATAGAATGAGATCGATTTCTGCAGATCTGTCACCCTGAGCATGGTATGCAATAGTCGCATTTTGAGGTCTCCTGTTTGTGGCCTGATGGTTGTTCATCGTAAACTATCCATCTGGCAGATCAAATTAATCTATCTATATATTATTGGGGTTCAGACACCCGGCCGGGTGGCGAGCAAGGATATTGTTATGTTTCAAGATATGTCTAAAGTACTGAGTCAGTCTATGGGGCCGTTTAAAGAGTTAGTCAATATTCAGACAAAAATGCTGGAAGAGCTGACCCGGCAGCAGATGGAATGCACTAAAGCTTGTATTGATGCAACGGTGGCGCAGACGCGGCAGATGCAGAACTGTACCTCGGCAGAGGAGTTAATCAGGTCGCAACAGGAGTATGCGGAGCAGCTGGAAGAGATGCTCAGGCAGGCGAACGACAAAAATATGAAGGCGCTGCATGAGGCCCGGGAGTCGGTTGAAAGGCTGGCCGGTGATGCGTTTGATGCGTTTGCTCCAAAACGATAATGTTTCTGGTCTGATTAATTAAGTGAGACATAATGAGTAAGGAAGTGGGGCTTTTTTACGGATCAACAACTGGCAATACGGAAAGCTGTGCCGAACTGATTGCGACGCATGTTGGTCCTGAACGGGTTGATCTGCATGAGCTGGCGACAGACGGACTGGCGGGGCTGGGCAATTATAATTATCTGATTCTGGGGATCCCTACCTGGGACTATGGCGAGCTTCAGGAGGACTGGTCTGATGTCTGGGCGGAGCTGGATGAGGTAGATCTCAACGGCGTCAGATGTGCGCTGTTTGGTCTGGGAGACCAGGTTGGTTATGGCGAATGGTTTGTGGATGCAATGGGTGCACTGCATGACAAACTGGTGAGCCGGGGCGCGCTTATGTGTGGTTACTGGCCGATCTACGGCTATAACTTCGAGGCGTCCAGGGCGTTGAATGAGAGTGAGGATTATTTTGTCGGTCTGGTGCTGGATGAAGACTGTCAGAGTGAGCTGACCGCGGACCGGATCGCGCAGTGGGTGCCCCAGGTGATGACTGCGTTTGAGCTCTGAGAAGCTGGCAAACTTACGGCTTAATAGCCATTGATCCACAGGTGGGCGGTGATGCTGAGCAGATAGCCCAGCGCGATCGCCCAGCTCCACTTCAGATGGGCGTAAAAAGTATAAACCCCTTGTGCCTGCCCCATCAGCGCAATCCCGGCGGCTGAGCCGATGGATAGCAGCGAACCGCCGATGCCGGTTGTCAGAGTCACCAGCAGCCATTGATTGGTGGACATCTCCGGCTGCATAGTCAGCACCGCAAACATCACCGGAATATTATCAATCAGGGCGGAGATCACCCCGATCATGCTGTTTGCAAGGGTCGCTCCCAGGGTGCTGTAGATCAGGTCCGACAGTAACGCCAGATGTCCCAGGGTGGATAAACCGCCCACGCATAACACTACCCCATAGAAAAACATCAGCGTATCCCAGGAGGAACGTTCAACCACCTGAAAGATATCGAAACGACGGATAACATCGGTATGATCGCCTTTCATCTGACTGATATCGGTCAGGTTATCGATATGATGGTTATGAATATGGCCGGTATCCCGGATGTGAGCTTCAAAACGGCTCAGGTAGTAGCCATACAGTTTTAAGATGCCCAGTCCGGTCATCATGCCCAGCACCGAAGGCAGGTTTAGCAGGCTATGGCTGGTGACGGCCAGCATTATGGTGAACATAAACAGCAGCAAAATCGGCAGCGCTCCGCGTTTCATCCGACGTGGCTCGTTGCGGCGTTCCGCTACCGGGTTGCCTTTTTCAATGACAACCGACATCAATACGGCTGGTACCAGCCAACTGACTGCAGAGGGGATAAACAGCGCGAAAAAGCCGCCGAACTCAATCACCCCTTTCTGCCAGACCATCAGCGTGGTGATATCGCCAAAGGGGCTGAATGCCCCGCCAGCATTGGCAGCGACCACCACATTGATACAGCCGACGGCAACAAATCTAATGTTGTGCTGACCCACCGCCATCACTACCGCACCCATCAGCAGGGCGGTCGACAGGTTGTCCGCCACCGGCGAGAGGAAAAATGCCAGGGCTCCGGTTGCCCAGTATATCTGTACCAGCGTCAGTTCGCAGGACACCAGCCAGGCACGCAGGGCGGCAAATACCTGTCTCTCCTCCAGGGTGGTGATAAAGGACATCGCCGCCAGCAGGAAGAAAAACAGCTCAGCATATTCAAGCAGGTTATGCCGGAAGGCGATCGCCGCGGTTTCGCTATCCCCATCCAGGGTATAGGCCAGCCCGATTAGCAGCCAGATCAGACCGGCGGCGACAATTACCGGCTTCGATTTGCGCAGATGAAAAAACTCCTCTCCCAGCACAAACAGATAGCTGATCAGAAAAATGACAACGCAGGCGATACCGATAAATGTATCGGCATGGGGGGGGGCGGTTTCTTCTGCGGCCATCAGGGGCGGAGGAAGTAACGCAAAAAACGTGCAGAAGATGATCAACAGTCGATACATTTTATTATTGGTTATCTCGCAGTTCCCTGGGTTATATCCAATTCTTGCTGATAAAGGGGGGTAAAGTCGAGTTTTTTCAGCCGTTTGGATACACAGCCGCAGGGGAATCGGGTAAAATGTGCTGCTTTTTTAAACGGCTAATTCAGCCAGTCCCGGTACCGATCAGATAGAACGCTGCCAGCGCAGATAGAGAGAGTAAAGCGATTACGATGGAAATCAATCCGATCATCAATAGCCTGAAAGATATAACCGAGCGAACCGAGGTGTTACGTGCTTATCTGGAATACCCGGAGAAGCAGGAGCGCCTGGAAGAGGTCAATCGTGAGCTGGAAGATTCTGCCGTCTGGAGTGAGCCTGAGCGGGCGCAGGCGCTGGGCAAGGAACGGGCGATGCTTGAAGGTGTGGTGCAGACTATCGATGATCTGACCGCTGGTGTCGCTGATGCCCGTGATCTGCTGGACATGGCGGTTGAAGAGGATGATGAGGATACCGTTGAAGAGGTGCGCAGCGAAGTTGCAAATCTCGAGGGGCTGCTGAATCAGCTGGAGTTTCGCCGGATGTTCTCCGGTGAGGCGGATGCTAACAACGCTTTCCTCGATATTCAGGCCGGTTCTGGTGGCACCGAAGCGCAGGACTGGGCTGAGATGATGCTGCGGATGTACCTGCGCTGGGGTGAGGATAAAGGGTTTAAAACCGAACTGCTTGAGTGTTCTGCCGGGGATGTGGCGGGTATCAAATCCGCCACCATCCGTTTTGAGGGTGAATATGCCTTTGGCTGGCTGCGCACTGAAACCGGGGTGCACCGTCTGGTGCGTAAATCACCGTTTGACTCCGGCGGCCGTCGTCATACATCGTTCTCCTCGGTATTTGTTTCTCCTGAGATCGACGATAACGTAGAGATCGAAATCAATCCGGCTGACCTGCGGGTGGATGTATACCGGGCCTCCGGTGCCGGTGGTCAGCACGTTAACCGGACCGAGTCTGCGGTGCGTATTACCCACGGACCTTCCGGCATTGTGGTGCAGAGCCAGAGTCAGCGCTCGCAGCACCAGAACAAAGACACCTGTATGAAGCAGCTGCGGGCCAAACTGTACGAGATGGAGATGCTGAAGCGCTCCGAGGCCGCCCAGGAGCAGGAAGACAATAAAGCGGATATTGGCTGGGGCAGTCAGATCCGTTCCTACGTACTGGATGATCAGCGTATTAAAGATCTGCGCACCGGGGTGCAGAGCAGTAACTGCGATAAGATTCTCGATGGCGATCTGGATCTGTTTATTGAGGCCAGCCTGAAGGCCGGACTTTAAGCTTTAAATACTGTGAAAGCTATTGCGCTCATCACGCTTTCACCGCGTTTAAGCGACTGCGCTAGCCAGCGCAACGCTTAAACGATTTAGAAAATATGAAGAGATTGCTCAGTGGCGATCTCTGAAATTAAAGAGTTAACCATTAAAGGTTCCACATAACATGTCTGATAACACTCAGCAGCAAGATGAAAACCGCCTGATTGCGGAGCGTCGTGAAAAACTCAACGCGCTGCGTGAAGCGGGTAACGCTTTCCCAAACACTTTCCGTCGTGACAGCTATGCTCAGGATCTGCAGGATCAGCATGGCGATAAATCGAAGGAAGCGATTGCTGAAGAAGGCATTAAAGTCAGTGTTGCTGGTCGGGTGATGCTCAACCGCGGTGCTTTTGGTGTCATCCAGGATATGTCCGGGCGGATTCAGTTCTACGTGAACAAAGAGGCGCGTGCTTTCGCTAAATCACTGGATCTGGGCGATATTATCGGTGTCACCGGTACGTTGCATAAGTCAGGCAAGGGCGATCTGTATGTCGATCTGGAACAGTATGAACTGCTGACCAAGAACCTGCGTCCGCTACCGGATAAGCATAAGGGGTTGCAGGATACCGAGATTCGCTATCGTCAGCGCTATGTGGATCTGATTACCAATGAACAGTCCCGCAAAGTGTTTGAAACCCGTTCAAAAATTGTTGCCGGCATTCGTAACTATCTGACTGAAAAACGCTTTATTGAAGCGGAAACGCCGATGCTTCAGGTGATTCCTGGTGGCGCCAGTGCCCGTCCCTTTATCACGCACCACAATGCGCTGGATCGGGATATGTATCTGCGGATCGCTCCGGAACTGTATCTGAAACGTCTGGTGGTGGGCGGTTTCGAGCGGGTGTTTGAGATCAACCGTAACTTCCGTAACGAAGGCTTGTCGACCCGCCATAACCCTGAGTTCACCATGATTGAGTTCTATCAGGCGTATGCTGATTACCATGACCTGATGGACCTGACTGAAGATATGCTGCGTACCGTGGCGCAGAATGTGCTGGGGACGACGACCATCGTTAACACTGTGCGCAATGAAGACGGAGAGGTGCTGGAAACCTTTGAGTACGACCTTGAAAAGCCGTTTACCCGTCTCAGTGTGTTTGATTCAATCCTCCACTATAACGACGATATCACCGCTGAAGCGCTGGCCGATGACCATGCTGCCCGTCAGATCGCAGAGCGTATGGATATCGATGTGAAAGATAGCTGGGGGCTGGGTAAGGTGCAGATCGAGATCTTCGAGAAGACCGTTGAGCACCGACTGCAGCAACCGACTTTTATCACCGAGTATCCGACCGAAGTTTCACCGCTGGCCCGGCGTAGCGACGCCAACCCGTTTGTGACTGACCGGTTTGAATTCTTTGTTGCCGGACGCGAGCTGGCGAACGGCTTCTCCGAGTTGAATGACTCTGAAGATCAGGCGGAACGTTTTCAGGCACAGGTGGCAGAAAAGGATGCCGGTGATGATGAAGCGATGCACTACGATGCAGACTACATCAATGCGCTGGAATATGGTTTGCCGCCCACTGCTGGTGAGGGTATCGGTATCGATCGTCTGGTGATGTTATTCACCGACTCTGCATCGATTCGTGATGTTATCCTGTTCCCGGCGATGCGCCCCCGGGGCTGATGCGTCTTTGAACCGAACCGGTTAATCTATAAGGGCTGCCCACGGGTGGCCCTTTTTGTCTTCAGGAATCTCTGTATGAGCTGGTTAATACCGCAACAGAAACGCCATCTGCCCGGTAAACGCTGGATCAGTATTATGCTGCGTTCGCTGCATCTGGTGGGAATTGCCGGGCTGGCGGGTGCTTACCTGTTTCATCAGCCGCAGACTGCCTGGTTTCCCTATCTGTTGCTGGCTGTTGGCAGTGGTGTGCTGATGGTGGTCAAGGAGCTCTATGTGGACTCTATCTGGCTGTATCAGCTGCGGGGCCAGTTGATACTGTTTAAACTGCTGTTGCTGAGTGCCGCAATCTACTGGTTTGCGCAGCCGCAGGCCTGGATCTATATCGTGGTGATTCTGATTTCCGGCGTGATCTCCCATGCCCCGGGTAAGGTGCGCTATTACTCGATTATCTATGGCAAAGTCCTGACCCGTGATGTGTGGCAGGGGCGGTCTGATGCGAGGATTCGTGACTGTGGTGATAACTGAATGAGTGAGGAGAGTGTGATGGCACTGGACAATGCCCCGAGCTGGCAACCCTGGTTAAACGCTGAGTTTGAAGCGCCCTATATGCAGCAGCTGAAACAGTTTTTGCAGCAGCAGAAGGCGGCTAAAAAAAAGATCTATCCCCATTCGACTCACTGGTTTCATGCCTTGGAGGCAACACCGCTGGATCGGGTGAAGGTGGTGATTATCGGTCAGGACCCCTACCATCAGCCGGGTCAGGCGCACGGTCTGTGCTTCTCGGTGCGACCCGGTATCAAGACGCCTCCTTCGCTGGTGAATATCTATAAAGAGCTGCACAGCGATCTGGGGGTGACCCCGGTGGATCACGGTTATCTGGAAAGCTGGGCAAAGCAGGGGGTGTTGCTGCTGAATGCGGTACTCACGGTTGAGGATTCACAGGCCGCCTCCCATCAGGGGAAAGGCTGGGAGCAGTTTACCGACCGGGTGATCGCCACGGTGAATGAGCAGTGCGAGCACGTGGTGTTTCTGTTGTGGGGCAGTTATGCCCAAAAGAAAGGCGCTGTTATCGATCCGCAACGACATCTGGTGTTGAAATCGGCCCATCCGTCGCCACTGGCGGCCTATCGGGGTTTCTTTGGCTGCAAGCATTTTAGTCAGGCGAATGAGTATCTACAGAGTTGTGGGCGTGATCCGATAGATTGGCAGCTCCCGGGGGAAATTAGCAGCTAGACGCGACTTCGTCGCTTGCTAGAACGGCGCTACGCGCCTGCTAGAGGCTAGCAAAAGAGAGAGTTTGAGCAAATATTAGTAGAGTAAACTGCTGATTGTGTTACGCTTTTTCTAGCCACTAGCCACTAGCCACTAGCCACTAGCCACTAGCCACTAGCCACTAGCCACTAGCCACTAGCCACTAGCCAAGCCGTATCTGTCGACTGAAAGGAGACTCTCCCATGAATGAAACCGTGCGTTTGAAAGTATTTCATCTGGATACCGATGCTCAGGAGACACTTTCCCAGTTATTTGATCTGCGTCTGGATGAGATCTGGGCAGGAGGACTGCATACCTGTCTGGGGCAGGATATGAACCGTGCCTGCTGGCTGCGATTTCGTTTGAGTGATGAACAGTGGATTGAGGTGAGTGTTGCCCGACACCCGTTTGCCGATGGTTTTACGGTGGGTTGTCTGGCGGTTAATGAGGTTGAAGCGGAGGTGCCTCGTCCTGATCAATGCAGCTGGATCAGTCTGCCTGCAGCCGCTAGTATTCTCTCTATCGAGATCTATGAACAGAGGGAACTGATCGACATTGTGGCGGCAGAACTGAATATCCCCTCTGAATCCCTTAACTACGACGCGCTGCTGATTCTGCATCTGGATAACGGTTCTGCGATTATGCTGGGGATGGAGCAGGATTTCGTTGATGGTGAACTGGTGATACTTCAGACTGACCAGCCTGAGGCGCAGGTTGGCCCCGGCTTACGTTTGCGGCGTAAACTGGAAAACCGTGACAATTGAAATTCAGGGCTCAGAGCGGCCTTAAGTGATGCCTAAGGAGGTGAACTATGAGTGATACATTAACGGTAACGGGTCAGTGTCTTTGTGGTGCGGTGTCGATGAGTACCGGATCGATGTCTCCTTCAATGGGGGCCTGCCACTGCAGTATGTGCCGGACCTGGACCGGAGGGCCGTTGCTGGCGGTGGATTGTGCAGCTGATCTGCAGATCTCAGGGGCTGAGTATATTAGCCGGTTTCAATCTTCGGACTGGGCTGAACGGGGGTTCTGCAGTCAGTGCGGCACACATCTGTTTTACCATTTAAAGCAGCAGGACCAGTATATTGTTCCGATCGGCTTTTTTGCGGTTGATGAAGGGGTTACGTTCAGTCATCAGGTCTTTATCGATGAGAAGCCTGAGTACTACTCTTTTGCCAATGTCACAAAGGATATGACCGGGGCGGAGGTCTTTGCTCTTTATGCTTCTGAATAAGCATCACCGATAAAAAAACCGCCTGAGTTGGCGGTTTTTTTATAAGCTGTGTTAATTATGCACGGCCGGTAAATTTACGCTCTTCCACGTTGACCCTGATGCGGTCTCCGGTGGAGATATGTTCCGGTACCTGTACCACCAGTCCGGTGGACAGTTTGGCTGGCTTGGTGCGGGCAGTCGCAGAACCGCCTTTGATTGAGGGGTCGGTTTCGATGATCTCAAGCTCGACAATACCGGGCAGGTCCAGCGCTACCGGCACATCATTTAAAACCATGACATGCATTCCCTGCAGGTCTTCGGTGATAAACGGTAGTTCATCTTCGATGGTTTCTTTGTTCATGCTGTAGGAGGTGTAATCTTCGCTGTCCATGAACACATACTCATCACCGTCGGTGTATGAGAATGTGGCTGCACGACGGTTCAGGTCGGCCAGGGTCAGCATATCCGAGTCTTTGAAGGTTTCATCTATCTTAGCGTTGGTGGCAACATTGTACATCCGCATACGATAGAGACTGCCTCCGGCGCGCCCTTGTGGAACCGAGCGTTCAATATCCCTGACAATATAGGCTTCGCCATTAATCTCGATGGCGGCATTTCTTTTTATTTCGCTAGCTTTAGGCATGGTCTGATGTTCCAGGATAAAAATGTTAGCGTAGTATAATCAGGTCTTCGGCCGGAAAAAATGGGGCGACAGACATTTTCTCTATAAAGATGATGCTAGCCCGGCAACCGCCTGTCGGGCAATCGTTATTTTCAGCGCTATTGCGACCCGGCGTTCATGAATCAGAGCCGCTGAGGGCGCTCAAACAGTTCCGGATCGAGTTCATAGGGCAGTGTCAGACGCTGCAATGGCTGATCACCACCTTCCAGTGTCAGTGCGGTATCGGCATCATCAAAACTGGTTTTCAAAATGACGGCCAGCAGTTCTCCCTGCTGCTCTGAGGTCATGGCGGCACTGACAACGGTGCCAACACCGGCGCGATCCGGCGTGCTGATCGCTGTGCCGGGCGCGGGAGCCTGGTCAGCGCTGAACGCCAGACGGTACATTGGCCGGTTGAGTTTGCCCCGATGTTGCAGGCGGGTGACGACTTCCTGACCGGTATAGCAGCCCTTGCTGAAACTGACGCCGTCGAACACCTGAAGGTTGGTCATCTGAGGGATAAAGGCTTCCAGGGTCTCGCTGTCCAGTGATGGGATGCCGCTACGGATATCCTGCAGCTTCCAGTTGTTGGTATCCGCCAGTGTGGCCTCTTTCAGCAGTCCGCTGAGCAGAGTTTCGGCCTGTTCAACCGGCAGCCATAACTCAAACCGTTCTCCCGGAACCCTGATTAGTAAGCCGTTGCCATAGATGGAGAACTCACCGGTTTCTGCCGGGAGGGTGAAACCCTCAGCCAGGAGTACCCGGTCCGCCTGTGCACCACTGATGCCCAGCCCCACAATCTCTTCTGAACGGTCATGGCTTTCCGCTTTGGAGAAGATCATATATTTCTTCAGGTTGGTCATCGCGGTGTCCAGAATCGACCGTTCGGTGCGTAGCCAGAAGCCATTTTCAACCGGCATCAGGCGACTGAGGCTGATCATGCCTCCTTTGATATTACAGTGAGAGCCGAGCAGACTTTTACCTGCGCTGACCTTTTGGACATCGCAGGAAAGTTGTCCCTGAAGAAATTTCTCTGCATCGGGACCGGTGACACCGAACAGCCCCAGATGGGTCAGCGGGGTAACCGTGACCGCCGCATCGCGGCTCTCTGCTGCTGAAACCTGGCAGTTTCCCAGCTCATCAACCTGAACACCCAGCGCATTAAGCGTTTCTAACCAGCTCATAATATAACCTGAAAAAGTGAAGTTCTTGTATTAAGTTCTTGTATTAAGTTCTTATGCAAGCTCTTGTATGTAAGCGCTTGCTAACTCGCAGTGGCCTGCTTAATCTTTTTCTAGCCACTAGCCACTAGCCACTAGCCACTAGCCACTAGCGAAGCCGCATCTGGCGAGTCACGCAGTGACGTTCTTGCACGGCTCGTTCACGAGCCACTGATCGCCTGCCCAAGACGCACCGGATCATCCGCTTTCAGTGTCCCTGACCATTCTATCGCATCTTTACCAAATAGCAGCACAACGGTCGACCCGAGCTTAAAGCGGCCCATCTCGTCGCCCTGTTGTAGCACGACCGGCTCAACCGGTTTGTGATGGTCTGTACGCCAGCCGTGTTTCTGCGGTGGGGCCACCTGACCGCCCCAGACCGTTTCAATACCCGCGACAATCATCGCTCCGACCAGTACCATCGCCATCGGCCCCAGCTCTGTATCAAATATAGCGATCAATCGCTCATTTCGGGCAAACAGATTATCGACCCCTTTGGCGGTGGTCTGATTGACTGAGTAGAGATCGCCCGGAACATAAATTGTTTCCCGCAGGGTGCCGGTAACCGGCATATGCACACGGTGGTAATCACTGGGGGACAGATAGATAGTGGCAAAGTGACCATGGATAAACTCCTGTGCCAGATCTGCGTGGCCGCCTAACAGGGTACTGAGACCGTAACCCCGGCCTTTCGCCTGCATAATTCGGCCATAATCGATACCACCGATCTGACTGATCGCGCCGTCGGCAGGAGATACCACGGCGGCGTCATCAAGTGGGCGCATTCCGGGTTTCAGGGCGCGGGTAAAGAAGGCGTTGAAGTTGTCAAACTGATCCAGATCCTCAATCAGTGCTTCACTCATATTGACCCGGTAGTGTCTGGCAAATGTCTTAATAAAAGGGCGCTTGATCCAGTTGCAGCGGCTCTCAGCCAGATAACCTACCGCCCGGGATAGCAGGTGTTGGGGCAGTATGTGTTGCAGCAGAATAAACAGGGAGTCTTTCACAGTCAGGTTTCCGAAAAATAGGTCAAATAGTTCTGTTAAATATTATCGTTGAACAGAGGTGTGGATGATCGCGGCGGTAGAACAGCGGCGTTGCTAACATCAGGTCTCAATCGGCGTATCATCCCGGTTACCCCATTCAAACCAGGAGCCATCGTAGCAGCGTACCTTGTCGAACCCAAGGTGTTTTGTGAACAGATAGCTCAGGCCTGAGCGGCGGTGAGTCTGGCAGTGGGTGATGATGGTCTTATCCGGGGTAACACCCAGGGCGTTGAGTTCTGCCATTATCTCCGCGGCAGGTCGCAGTTGAGGCTGTTCGCTGGACACCAGGGCGCGGGTCCATTCATAGTTTACCGCGCCGGGAATATGTCCCCCCCGTTTGGCGTTAATGATCTTCTCGCCCGTGAACTCTGCGGGGGAACGGACATCGAGAACGATATGGTCACTGGCATCCAGATGGTCGTAGATATAGGCGATATCTGCCAGATACTCTGATGTTAAGGTTACCGGGTAGAGGGTTGGGGTCGGGGTGTTTATCTGGGTTTCCAGTGGCAATCCCGCTTCAATCCAGCCCACCAGATGGCCATTCACAAATGAGCAGCGCTGGTGGCCGATACTGTTCAGGGTCCAGATCATCCGTCCGGCCCAGGGCCCCATCTGGTCATCGTAAACAACCACATGCCGTTCAGGGGTCAGACCGATCTCCCCCAGCAATCTACTGAGCTGTTCAGGCTCAGGGATTTTGTTTGGCACCTCGCCATGACCCCGTAACAGTCTGGCCGGGTCCATATGTATGGCGCCGGGGATATGCCCCTTGTGATAGTTTTCTGCTGAAGAGAGATCAAGAATCAGCAGATTTGCGGTGGATAGTTGTTCTGATAGCTGCTGAGGGGAGATAACTAGTGGCAGGCTCATTTTTTGGCTCCGGCGCGTAATTTATAAACATGGTCCAGACAGCGTCCGGCGCTATTACACAGATCTTTAAACTTTTTATGATGAAAGGTCTGCACCCCATCGGCAGTGTTATCCCGGTCAGCGTAGATAATAACCACCGAGCGGTTACTGGCGATCAGTGACATCAGCAGATAGTCCTCCTGACTGACATGGCGGCTGAAGGTGGCCGGCAACATTGTTCTGACCTGTTCTCGGTTGGTCTGGTTAATCAGCAGACATCCCGGTTTTTCATTCAGACGGCTGAACAGACTCTTGGGCCCCAGAATATGGGTCGAGTGTGGCAGGGGGTGGTCATCGGCAAAACCGGTGGCTTTAACAACTTTCAGGGAGTTACTTTTCGGTGGCAGGATAATCAGTGCAGCGCGTTGCATACCCAGCCCGGCAATGAGCGCTTTTAGCAGATCATTAAGCACCTGGGCGCCCTGGCTGTAGTAATCCCCTAACTCATTGAATCGCTGCAGATACTGCCGGTAGAGGTTCTTATCGAGAAAGTCAGCATCGGGCACAGAGTCTCGTTCAGCTGTTCTGATCGCCGGCTGAGTTTCGGGGCCGCCGACCGGCTCATCCTCTGCCGGGTTTTGCGCTTTAGCCGGGATCTCCAGCGTTGCGGCTTCCTGGGCCGGGTTCTGTTGATGACCCTTTGACGCGACCTCATCTCGGCTGATACGACCCGCATCAGGTTGATCGGTTGCGGCTTCAGCTGCCACACGTTGGGGTGGGGTCGGCCGGTTAACCGTTGTGGTTGCGTGGGTTTTGGCGGACTCAGATATTGATTTATCATGAGGCAGTTGAAAGAGTTTTCTGTCTGTTGCGGTCAGTCTGTATGTGGGAGACAGATCCGATTCAAGCATCAGCATCTCGGCGGCAGGGGCGAGTGTTCCGGCGACATGATAGTTGCGCGAAGCCATAACGCAGTTTCGATGCAGGAACGCGAAGGTACGGTTGAGTTCGCCTCGCAGGTAATCATTGATGATGTCGATCAGGTGGAGAGTTGCTTCTTTACCCCAGCCATAGTTGGCCGTCAGCGCCAGCAGATTACCCAGTTTGACCGGGAAAAACTTTTGCTGTGTCAGATGATTTAACTGGCGCAACTGGTCACCATCCAGTCGGGGATCACTCAGGGCGCGCTGGTGTAATTGCAGGATCATCTGACGATTCAGGGGGGTACTGTTCTCCAGCGTCACTCTGGCCAGTGACGAAACTGGCCAGAGGCTCAGCAGTCGCTTGGAGATGCCATCAATAGTGCAGCCCAGTACCCGGGTTTCAGCCAGTTCAGGACCGACATCTTTTTCGCGGATCATGATCTGGATTTTAACCATATGCTGAGGGGCAAAATACCACAGCAGCCAGTGACCTATGTTGTAAAACAGCGCGGCGAGATAGCTCTCTTCGGCAAACATACCGCCACGGCACTGTTTCAGCCACTGATGCACCTGAGTTGCAGCATGATGACTGTTGGCAACGGCCCGGAAATACATTTTCTGCGCGGTACTGGCTGGATTCAGGCGGAGGGTGGGCAGACTGTTGATCAGCTGTTCCAGTTTATGCATCCCCAGTGAGCCGATGGCGTGATCGATACTGGTGATCTCTGACTGCTTCTCATCATGCAGCCTTCCCGCCGCCAGTGCCACGTGAAAGCAGAGCAGAGGATCGCTTTTGATCAGCTTGCTCAGATGGTTGACTGAGCAGTTCGGGTCGGCCAGTTTTTTTTGTAGCCGTTTGATGATGCTGAGTCTGACCGGTGGCTGTTTTTCACTGAGAAAGTGGTACCACTGCTCAGCATTCTGCGGAATCTGTTGTTCGGTCATTGGTCCTGCTGCCCCGTCAGTCCTGATTCAGGGTATTCAGAATATGCTTGTAGCTGTTTACCCGTTGCTCACTGATCTTACCCTCTTCGATGGCCTGTTTGATAGCGCAGCCGGGCTCCTTTTCATGGTTGCAGTCCCTGAACTTACAGTAGCCGATAAAAGGGGCAAACTCGCGAAACCCATCGAGAAGATTATGTTCATTAATGTGCCACAGGGCAAACTCCCGGATTCCGGGGGAGTCGATCAGGTCGCCCCCATCAGGAAAGTGAAACAGCCGGGCGGTGGTGGTGGTATGGGTGCCTTTGCGGGTGGCCTCGGACAGAGCCCCCACTTTGAGATCTATTCCCGGTAGCAGGGCGTTAATCAGTGATGATTTGCCCACTCCTGACTGGCCGACAAACACACTGATACGGTTATTCAGCTGTTGTCGCAGAGGAGCCAGCCCCTCTTTGTCCATCGATGAAACCTGCATCACCTGATAACCGATGGAGCGATAGAGGTCGACCATCGTGTCTACCCGTTGGCGATTTTCATCGTTTAGCAGATCGGTTTTGTTGAGCAGGATGACCGGTTCGATGCCACTGAGTTCGGCAGCCACCAGATAGCGATCGATCAGATTGTAATGGGCCAGCGGTTCAACGGCGATGGTGATCACGATCTGATCGATATTGGCTGCTACCGGCTTGAGTTCACCGTGGTTGTTTGGCCGTTGCAGAATCGTGCTGCGTGGCTGGGTGGCCACCACCACACCATATTCAGCTCCGGCGCGCCAGATTACCCGGTCTCCGGTCACCAGCGTGTCGAGATTGGTGCGCATATGACAGCGAAAGATCTGCCCGGCAGCATCGCCTTCCTGCGCTTCAACGTCGACCTGCCGGCCAAAGTGGGAGATGATCTGGCCGTGTTGTTCCGGCCCCAGATCACCGCCTTCCAGTTGCTGATCGATATCTGAATCTTTGCGCGCTGCTCGCTGGGCGCGCTCGTCCTGAATCTTCTGTACGCGCCAGGTCTGGCGTCGGGTAAGCTTACGTTTCGACATTTATCAGCTAATTCTGGTATAGGGGTGAATTTTCACAGCATGCTAAGGTATTCTATTAAGCACTAATTTTACAGTACTGGTACTAAGGAATACTAATATGTCACGGCAGAATAACCTGATCTGGATCGATCTTGAGATGACCGGTCTGGATCCGGAGCATGACAGAATCATCGAGATCGCCACTATCGTAACAGATTCGCAGCTGAATATTCTGGCAGAAGGGCCAAATCTGGTGGTTCATCAGTCTGATGAGTTGTTAAACGGTATGGATGAATGGTGTACCAGGCAGCATGGTCAGTCTGGTCTGACGCAGAAAGTGCGCGACTCTCTGATTAGTGAGCGGCAGGCTGAACTGGATACTATTGAGTTTGTTCTTGAGTATGTGGATAAAGGCGCGTCACCCATTTGTGGCAACTCAATTGGTCAGGATCGCCGTTTTCTGGTGAAGTATATGCCGGAGCTGGAAGCGTTTTTCCATTACCGTAATTTGGATGTCAGCACTATCAAAGAGCTGGCCCGGCGCTGGGCGCCAGAGGTGCTGGATGGCGTGGTAAAAAAAGGCAGTCATCTGGCGCTGGATGATATTAAAGACTCAATTAATGAGTTAAAGCACTATCGTGAAACATTTTTTAAGTTATAAGGTATAGGTCTGAAGTACGCTCCCATTATGGGGGGAGAGCTCTGAGTCGGATGAAGACTTAGCCCTCTTTCTGTCATATGCTTACTGGTGAACCGGAACCTGGACACTGCTCATGATTGATGAAATCGATAGTGTAAACTCATTTGACCAACCGCCTGTTGAAGAGCGGGCGATGTCGGTTGAAGAGCTGGATAAGATCCTCAGGTTGCAACAATCTATTTTTGCTCAGGTAGCTGGCAACGCTGAGTACATCGATACCCTCAACGCTTTGTGTAGCATGGCGGAGCAACTGCTACCAGATTCTGTCGCTTCAGTGATGTTGCGCGATGAACAGAGTGGTCTGCTCAATGTGCTGGTTGCTCCCAGTGTACCGCAGCAGGGGGTGGATGCGTTACAGGGCCTGGCCCCAGGGCCTGGCAGCGGATCCTGCGGCAATGCGGTGATGCGCAATGAGCCGGTGTTCGTCAGAGACACATTCAATGATCCCCGCTGGCAGGATCTCAGGCAACTGGCTCATGATTTTAATCTGCGCGCCTGCTGGTCGATGCCGGTGCGCAATAATGATGGCAAGGTCATCGGTTCGTTTGCGCTCTCCTCTTTTGAGCAGCGCGCGCCATCGGCTTTTCATATTCGTTTGCTGGATGTCGGTGCCTCGATGGTGAATATCGTGCTGGCGAAACAGTATCAGGAGCAGGCGCTGGAAGAGCAACGAAAGCAGCTGATAACGGCGCTTGAGTGCGACAGCCTGACAGCCCTGCCGAATCAGTCAAAACTGAAGGTGCAGCTGAAAAACTGTATCGCTATGCAATCTCTGTTGTTGATCAATCTGGACAACTTCCGTTTTATCAATACCGCTTATGGTCCCTCCTTTGGTGATCTGTTTCTCTGTCAGGTGGCCCAGATGCTGCAGCAGCAGTTTCCCGAGGCTGAGTTATACCGTATCAATGCGGATGAGTTTGCCCTGTATTACCGGCTGCCGACCGATCTGCAACAACAGATTGAGCGGTTCAGGGAGTATCTGTTCGGGCACCCGTTGAAGATTGACGACCAGCTGTTCAGTGTCACCTTTACTGCGGGCGGAGCATCAGGGCGTAAAAACCTGCTGGAACAGGCCGTTCAGGCGATGAGCCAGGCAAAAGCACGGGGTAAAAACCGTTATCACATCTATGATGCCGAACGGGATGAACCTGATCAGGCATTGCGCCGTGAGTATATCCGCTGGAATGCTATGCTGCATCAGGCACTGAATGAGGGGCGGGTGAAACCGTACTTTCAGGGGGTTCGAGATAATAGTAGTGGCGACATTGTCAGTTATGAGGCGCTGGTGCGTCTTGAGGATAGTGGCAAGGTCTATACCCCCTACCATTTCTTTAATGCGGTCAGGCTGTCCGGTCTGTTTCCCACCATTACCCGTCTGGTGATTGATAAGGGGCTGGCTGAGATTGCCGGTAGCGGATTGATTCTGTCGGTTAATATCACCGAAGATGATCTGCTGCTGGAGTATCTGGAAGCCTATCTGACAGAGAAGACGGCCGCCTACGGGGTGGCGCCGGAACAGGTTGTCCTGGAGATTCTTGAGGGAATCAGCTCTTCAGGCAAGAAGAATCACATTGCTCAGTTAATCCGGCTTAAGGATCTGGGGTATAAACTGGCTATCGACGATTTTGGCACTGAGTATTCCAATTTCGAACGCCTGCTTGAGTTACACGTCGATTTTGTCAAGATCGACGCGAAATATATCAAAAATATCGCTACCGATAGGAAAAGCTATGAGATTACCCGGGCAATCGTCTTTTTTGCCCGAAACGCTGGCATCAAAACAGTTGCTGAATTTGTGCATAATGATGCGGTGCAGCAGGTGGTTGAATCATTAGGGATCGACTATTCTCAGGGCTATCTGTTTAGCGAACCAGTCGCTAAAATTGCCCATGATCACAAGTAAATAGTAAGAGTCGTGTTCCACTTACCCTTCTGAGCAAGCGAAAACTATTCATCTCTAATTCATCTCCCTGATGTTATTTTTGTGCATTGCACAATAATATCCGGGAGGTGTGTATGAAGCCTGTTTCTATCAATCTTGCATTGCAGGGAGGTGGTGCTCACGGGGCATTTACCTGGGGCGTGCTGGATCGTTTGCTGGAGGAGTCCTGGATCAGCTTTGATGGTGTCAGTGGCACCAGTGCCGGAGCTATGAATGCGGTAATGCTGGCTGAGGGCTGGCGCAAAGGAGGTCGTAGCGGCGCTAAAGCGCAGTTAGCGTTGTTCTGGCTGGCGGTTGCTTCCAGTGATTTTTCGATTCGTTTGCCGGAGCAACTGGAGGGAGCGGTGACCCGTTTCTGGCTGCATGCGATGCGCTACCTTTCCCCCTATGATCTCAATTTGCTGGATATCAATCCTCTCGAAGATCTGTTACTGGGGCAGGTGAATTTCGAACAGCTGAGGCAGAACTGCCCGTTTAAGCTGTTTATTGCGGCCACCGAAGTGGCCACGGGAAAGTTAACCCTGTTTAATGAGGCTGAACTGGATCTGCCCCATCTGCTGGCGTCGGCCTGTCTGCCTAATATCCATAAAGCGATTGAAATTGACGGAGCGTTCTACTGGGATGGTGGATTTTCCGGCAACCCCGCAGTGTTTCCGCTGATCTATGAGTGTGCTGCGGATGATGTGCTGATTGTTCTGTTGCAGTCGTTGCAACGGGACCCGTTGCCGGTTTCCGCAGAACATATTGCGGCGCGGGTGACAGAGCTAGGGTTTCAGAGCACCTTTATGCGGGAGATGCGAACCATCACCAATATCCGCAACTACAGTTCCGGCTGGCGCTGGCGGCAGGGCTGGGCGGAACGTAAGGTAAACGGCATGCGCTGTCACCTGCTGGAGAGTGATCCCCTTTTAGCGGGACTGGATGGGGCCAGTAAGTATGATAACAGTAAGCAATTTCTAACCGGACTGATGGAGTCTGGCCGGGAGGCAGGTGAACACTGGCTGTCTGCCCATGGTGCCCAGTTAGGAAAGCGGGAAAGTTGTGATCTTAACGCCCTGTTTAGTTAAGCAGATCCATGAGTATGTGGGGCTCTTTATTCAGTCCGGCAGTGTTGCTGACCGGCGGTGGCTCAGGATGGGAGGTTGCTGGTCTGCATTGCGGCTTTGCAGATGCTGGAGTGCCCAGAGGGCGTGCTCCCTTACCAGTGGATCATCTCCATCGATCATGCTCTGTAGCGCGTTCAGTACCTGTTCGCCGCCGCGGCTGTTACCCAGAGCAACGGCGATATTGCGTTGCCAGCCGCTGTAGCCGGTGCGCCGGATCGCTGACCCTTCTGTGCGTTTCAGAAAGGTCGCTTCACTCCACTGCTGAAGCTCCAGCAGCGATATGCGGTCAAGGTTATGGCGTGGCGTAAAATCAGTCTCGTCGCTGTGCTTTGCAAAACGGTTCCAGGGACAGATCAACTGGCAGTCATCACAGCCGAAGATCCGGTTGCCAATCAAAGGCCGGAACGCGGTAGGAATAGAGCCCTTCAGTTCGATCGTCAGGTAAGAGATGCAACGCCGCGCATCCAGTTGATAGGGCGCGACAATCGCCTGGGTCGGGCAGATATCGATACACGCCTGGCACTGGCCACAGTGTTCCTCTTCGTAGGGGGGATCGACCGGCAGTGGCAGATCGACAAACAGTTCCCCCAGCAGAAACCAGGAGCCGGCCTGACGATTTAAAATCAGGGTATGCTTGCCCTGCCAGCCCAGACCGCTGTTGCGGGCCAGCGGCCTCTCCAGTACCGGGGCGCTGTCGACAAAGGCACGATAACCGAACTGACCGATCAATGTTTCCATCTGTTTGCCCAGCTGGGTCAGCTTTTTGCGCATCACCTTGTGATAATCCCGTCCCATGGTATAGCGGGATATATATGCCTGATCCAGGTTTTTCAGCACGCTGATGGTTTTTGTATCGGGGGGCAGGCAGTTCATGCGGACACAGATAATACGCTGAGTGCCCTCGGTGAGCAGTGCCGGGTTGATCCGTTTATCGAAGTGGTTTTCCAGATAGCCCATCTCTCCCTGATAGCCTTTATCGAGCCAGGCTTTAAGGGGCGCTGCTTCCGCACTCAGGTCGGTGCCGGTGATGCCGCACTGCTGAAACCCCAGGGAGATGGCCATCGCTTTGATCTGATCCGCCAGGGTTTGCAGTATTTCAGGGTCGTATTGAGTCATCGGCGCTATATAATGAAGTTAGGAAAAGCCTTTCAGAGAATATGTTATGTCACATTCTGACCTGCCAGCATCATTATACACAGCGAAACAGACCCGCGCTCTTGATCAGACAGCGATAGCGTCGGGTGTGCCGGGTTTTAAACTGATGCAACGGGCTGGGCATGCCGCCTTTGACCGTTTACGGCAGCGCTGGCCCGACGTTCGGAAGCTGACGCTGTTGTGTGGCGGTGGCAATAATGGTGGGGATGGCTTTGTGGTGGCGGTGCTGGCGCAGCGTTTGGGTATGCAGGTGCAATTGCTCTGTGTCGGTGGCGATGATTTTGCCGCGCGGTTGTCCGGTGAAGCATTGCAGGCCTGGGAGTGGTTGCAGGCGGAATCTGTGGCGTGGCAGCTGTACCACGGGCAGACTTTCACCGGCGAACTTATCATTGATGGGCTGTTGGGGACCGGGATTAGCGGTGAGGTACGCGACCCATTCCGCACTGCGATTAAACAGATTAACCGGGCGGGCCTGCCGGTTGTGGCGCTGGATATCCCATCGGGTTTATGCAGTGATACCGGCGCAGTTCTCGGCGTTGCTGTGCGGGCCGATATGACGGTGACCTTTATCGGTGTTAAGCGCGGATTGCTGACCCATGAGGGGCCGGCGTTTACCGGAGAGCTACTGTTTGACGGATTGCGTGTCAGTGATGATGTTTATGAGTCGGTGGATGTCGCTGGATTTATCACCG
Organism: Amphritea atlantica; assembly: GCF_900111095.1. GTDB lineage: Bacteria > Pseudomonadota > Gammaproteobacteria > Pseudomonadales > Balneatricaceae > Amphritea > Amphritea atlantica. Next base: position 83,181 of record NZ_FOGB01000015.1, read on the forward strand.
GTGCAGATGATCTCAGCCACCTGTTACCGCCCCGGAATAAAACCACTCACAAGGGTGATTGTGGTCATGTGTTGGTGATTGGCGGCGATACCGGTATGGGCGGCGCGGCAATTATGGCGGCCCAGGCAGCCGGGCGCTGTGGTGCCGGGCTGGTGACGGTTGCGACCCGGGCTGAACATCTTTCGGCACTGTTGTCCCGCTACCCTGAAGCGATGGCGGTGGGGGTTCGTTCAGGTAGCGAGCTGGAACCCTTTATTGAACGGGCTGATGTGCTGGTGGTGGGACCGGGTCTGGGGAAAAACGCCTGGGGGGAGCAGTTGCTGATGCAGGCGCTGAGCGCTGACAAACCGCTGGTGCTGGACGCGGATGCGTTGAACCTGCTGACGCTTCGCCGGGAGTTTGGCCAGCGCAATGGTGAGCGCTGGGTAATCACGCCACATCCGGGGGAAGCCGCCCGGCTGTTGGGCTGTAGCGTTGCCGGATTGCAGGCTGACCGGTTTGCCGCGGTGGTTGAGTTGCAGGCCGCATTTGGCGGGGTTGCGCTGTTGAAGGGACCGGGAAGTCTGAGTTTTGATGGCGACGCGCTGCATCTGAATCCTACCGGAAACCCGGGGATGGCCAGCGGAGGCATGGGGGATGTATTGAGCGGCGTGATCGGCGCGCTGATCGCTCAGGGGTTGTCTGCTGCCGATGCGACCCGCCTGGGGGCCTGGTTGCATGGTGCTGCAGCAGACCGTAGTGCTGCACTTTATGGCTCCCGAGGTATGCAAGCGACCGATCTGTTGGCACAATTACGCCTGTTGGTTAATGGTTTGTAAGGAAGGGCAGAGTGCCGCAGAAATCTGATTACAGTGTGTTTATTGCCGATGAAGCGGCAATGGTTATGTTTGGGCAGCAGATTGCCCGTGCAACCACCGGCGGAGAGGTAATCTTTCTTGAGGGAGACCTGGGTATGGGTAAAACCACCCTGAGTCGTGGTGTTTTGCAGGGCTTTGGTCATCAAGGCTCGGTTAAGAGTCCGACCTATACACTGGTTGAACCCTATGAACTGGGCGATATAACGGTGTTTCATTTTGATCTGTATCGGCTGGGAGACCCTGAGGAGCTCGAATACCTGGGTATCAGGGACTATTTTACCGATCAGAGTATCTGTCTGATTGAGTGGCCTGAACGGGGAGAGGGGGCGTTGCCGCTGGCGGATCTGATACTGAATATTACGGTGGAACAACGGGGCCGTCGGATAAACTGGCACCCGCAGACTGAAAAAGGCCGGCAACTGGCCGATAAGCTGATAGTCAGTTGATACGTTTGGCAGGCAGCCTGTCAGCAGGTATGTTGTAATGGATATATTCAGAGCGTATGTGAGCGCTTGATTTAGGGGCTTGGGTTGTAACAGTACGATGAGAAACCGAATGATACGACGGGCGGGACTGATAGTATTGCTTTTGAGCTGCTGGTTGAGGGCGGCTGGTGGCTATGCGGCTGAAGTTCATAATGTGCGGGTGTGGATCGCTCCGGATCATGCCCGGTTGGTGTTCGATCTGTCCTCGGAAGTACAGCATAAGCTGTTTACTCTGAAGAAGCCTGACCGCATCGTATTGGATGTCTCCGATGCGTCGCTGCAATCCAATCTGGAAACCGTTGACCTGTCTGGCAGTCCCGTATCACTGATCCGTTCCGGTTCCCGTAATGGTGGTAAAGATCTGCGCATCGTGCTTGATCTTAAAGAGCATGTGAAGCCGAAGAGCTTTGCCCTCAAACCGAATGATCAGTACGGGCACCGGCTGGTGCTCGACCTTTATCGTGATGTGGCGCCTGAAGCCCCGCAGAAAACTGCAGTGGCGTCTGCAGACGATCCGGCAGCGTTGCGGGATATCGTGATTGCCATTGATGCCGGGCACGGCGGTGAAGACCCCGGGGCTATTGGTCCCGGACGGGTCAAGGAGAAAACCGTGGTGCTGGGGATCGCCCGGGAGCTCAATGCGCTTCTGCAAAAGGAGCGGGGGTTTCAGCCTAAACTGACCCGTGATGGGGATTACTATATCAGTCTGCGCAGCCGTACCGAACGGGCGCGTAAGATGAACGCAGATATGTTTGTCTCGATCCATGCGGATGGCTTTCGCGATCACCGTGCCCGGGGGGCTTCGGTCTGGGTGCTCTCCCCCCGGGGGGCCAGTAGTGAGATGGGACGCTGGCTGGCGCAGAAAGAGAACAGTGCCGATCTGATTGGTGGCGTGGGCGGCGTGAGTCTGGAGGATAAAGATGATGTGCTGGCCAAGGTGTTACTGGATATGTCGATGACCGCCAGTCGCAGTGATAGTCGGGATATCGCCCGCAGTATCCATAAAAATATGAGTAAGTTTGCCAAAATGCATAAAAAGCGGGTTGAACAGGCGGGATTTGTGGTTTTGAAGTCTCCTGATATCCCCTCTATTCTGGTCGAAACCGGTTTTATCACCAACCATGATGAGGCGGCCAAGCTGAAGTCTAAGGCGTATCAGCGAAAGATGGCCGAGGCCATTTTTGCCGGCATCAAAGCCCATTTCTCGGCTAAGCCCCCTGCGCTGACCTGGCTTGCCTGGCAAAAAGAGGGGCGGGGCACCACCAGGGCAACACCCTCCAGCTACAAGGTGGTGCGGGGGGACACTCTCTCTGTTATTGCCAGCAGGAACGGTGTATCGTTGTCCGCACTACGCAAGGCGAACGGGCTTAGCAATGCTGACCAGATACTGGTTGGTCAGGTGCTGAAGATCCCTGCCAGTTAAATAACTATTTGTAATCTGTGATATGTCCCGAATACACCTGCTGACCCCCCGGCTGGCGAACCAGATCGCCGCCGGTGAAGTTGTTGAACGTCCCGCCTCGGTTGTGAAAGAGATCCTTGAGAACAGTCTTGATGCGGGAGCGGGCCGGATTGAGCTGGATATCGAGCAGGGCGGAGTCAAGCTGATCCGCCTGCGGGACGATGGACAGGGGATAGAGAAAGATGATCTGCCGCTGGCGTTGAGTCGCCACGCCACCAGTAAAATACTCAATCTAGACGATCTTGAAGCGGTCGAAAGTCTCGGCTTTCGCGGCGAAGCGCTGGCATCGATCAGTTCGGTGTCCCGTCTGACGCTCACCTCACGAACCGCGGATCAGGAGGCGGGCTGGCAGGTGCAGACGGAGGGGCGGGATATGGTCGCTGAGGTGTCGCCCGCAGCGCACCCTCAGGGCTCTACAGTCGAAGTGCGGGATCTGTTTTTTAATACCCCGGCGCGGCGCAAATTTCTGAAAACGGAAAAAACTGAGTTTAAACACCTGGAAGAGGTGGTGAAACGGCTGGCACTGAGCCGCTTTGATGTTGGATTTACACTGCGACATAACCAGAAAGTGATCCATCAGTTGCGTCCCGCCATCAGCGAAACCGAACAGGAACGGCGAATTTCGACCCTGCTGTCGCCGGCATTTATTGAAAATGCAATGAAAGTGGATGTCAGTGCCGAAGCCTCCGGGCTGCGTTTATGGGGCTGGGTGGCGCTGCCTACCTTCTCCCGCAGTCAGGCGGACCTGCAGTACTTTTTTGTCAATGGCCGGATTATCCGCGATAAAGTGGTTGCCCATGCATTGCGCCAGGCCTATCAGGATGTCCTCTACCATGGGCGGCATCCGGCTTATGTTCTTTATATGGAGCTGGATCCGAAGCTGGTGGATGTCAATGTGCATCCTACCAAGCATGAGGTGCGCTTCCGTGAGACCCGTCTGGTGCATGATTTTATCTTCCGCACCACTCATCGGGTGATAGCCGATATCCGTCCGGAGCAGGGCAGTGAACCGGCGATCTCCGGTGCTTCCGCCAGTCACCTGTTGAATGCTGCCCCGGGACAGCCCTTGGCGCAGCAGAGTTTTGAGCAGGGCCGCATGCCCCTGCATCAGTTGCAGGGTGGTTCTGGCAGCACTGCCGGTGCCGGATCCGCCTTTCGTGGTACGTATCAGTCAGATCGCCCGGCTGCTGGCCAGATTCGCGATCAGATCTCCGCCTATGGTGCGCTGCATCCTCAGGGAGATTCTGCCACTGGCATGCAGTCGGCCTCTATGCCGCAGGCGGATGATACCGAGTGTCCGCCGCTGGGATACGCTATTGCTCAGCTGCACGGCGTGTTTGTTCTGGCACAGAATGATGCCGGTCTGGTGGTGGTGGACATGCATGCCGCCCACGAGCGGGTGGTATATGAACGGATGAAGCAGGCGTATGAGATGGAGGGGGTTCGCAGTCAGCCGTTGCTGGTGCCCGTGAGTATGGCGGTCAGTTCTATGGAAGCCGATTGTGCTGAGGAGCAGGCACAGGTGTTCTCGAAGCTCGGTTTTGAGATCGCCCGGATGGGAGAGGAAACTCTGGTTGTGCGCCAGGTGCCGGTGGCACTGGCCAGCGCCGATATCAGTAAACTGATTCTCGATGTGCTGGGGGATATGGCGCAGTTTGGTACCAGTCAGAAGATTCAGCAACACACCAATGAGTTGCTGGCGACCATGGCTTGTCACGGTTCTGTGCGGGCCAACCGGCAACTGACTATTCCTGAGATGAACGCATTGTTGCGGGATATGGAGAGTACCGAACGCAGCGGGCAGTGTAACCATGGCCGACCCACCTGGACACAGATGTCGATGAATGATCTCGACAGTCTGTTTATGCGGGGACAGTAAATTGGCTGATCAGTTGCCGCCAGCCATCTTTCTGATGGGGCCGACCGCGTCCGGCAAAACAGATCTGGCGATGGCGCTCTGTGATCGCTTGCCCTGCGACATTATCAGTGTTGATTCGGCGATGATCTACCGGGAGATGAATATCGGCACCGCGACGCCGGATGCAGAGTTTCTGTCCCGTTACCCCCACCGACTGGTGAATATCCTTGATCCGGCTGAGAGTTACTCAGCGGCTGATTTCAGAACCGATGCTCTGCGAGAGATGGCTGAAATCACGGCAGCAGGGCGGATTCCGCTGCTGGTAGGTGGCACCATGCTCTATTATCAGGCACTGCTCAAAGGTCTGGCTACCCTGCCGCAGGCGGATCAGTCGATCCGTGAGCGTCTGGTTAAGGAGGCTGAACAATCAGGCTGGGAGGCGCTGCATCAGCGTTTGCAGCAGGTGGATCCGGTGGCCGCGCAGCGTATCCATCCGAATGATCCGCAACGGATGCAGCGGGCGCTGGAGGTGTATGAGCTGACCGGACGTTCGATGACTGAGTTGTGGCAGGAGCAGGAGTCACAACGGTTGCCCTATCGTGTCACCCAGCTCTGCGTTATGCCGGGTGAACGTAAAACTCTTCATGAGCGGATTGAACAGCGCTTTCATATTATGCTGGAACAGGGATTTGAGGCTGAGGTCAGGGCGCTCTGGGAACGTGGCGATCTCAATCTGCAGATGCCTTCGGTGCGCTGCGTTGGTTATCGGCAGATGTGGGAGTATTTCGAGGGCGTTTGGGATTACCCGACAATGATCGAAAAAGGTGTCATCGCGACGCGACAATTAGCAAAACGACAGGTCACCTGGCTGCGTAGTTGGGATAATCTGCATCATTTTGAATCGGCAGACCCTAATTTAACTAATAATGCCTTGAAATTGTTGGATGGGATCATTATATAATGCAGTACTGAAAATAACTTTTGGGCTGTCCGGCTTTTTAGAGGCAGCATTTTGTATCGCGGGCTATAAAATATAGCTGACCAGCGCTGCATTACTTAGTCTTAGGAAGGAGCTTCCAATGTCAAAAGGGCAATCTCTACAAGACCCTTATCTGAACGTACTGCGTAAAGAACGGGTACCTGTTTCGATTTTTCTTGTAAATGGTATCAAACTTCAGGGACAGATTGAGTCCTTTGACCAGTTCGTTATCCTGCTAAAGAATACTGTCAGCCAGATGGTATACAAGCACGCTATTTCTACTGTGGTTCCAGCCCGTCCGGTAAAACTACCGCAGGGTGACGAATCGACCGACTGAGGTATTCATTGTTCTTTGAGCGCCCTGAGTCTGGCGAATGCGCCATACTAGTTCATATCGATATGGCAGATGAGGTGGACCGAGAAAGTCCTAAAGAGCTCGAAGAGCTTGCCCTGTCTGCTGGTGCAGATCCGGTAGCCTTTCTCACCGGATCTCGCAGTCTCCCAAATCCGAAAACGTTCATCGGCTCTGGTAAGGTAGAGGAGCTGAAGGATCTTGTGCACCTGCATCAGGCTGAACTGGTGATTTTTAATCACAGTCTGAGTCCCGGGCAGGAGCGTAACATCGAGCGTGAGATCGAATGTCGTGTACTTGACCGTACCGGCCTGATTCTGGATATTTTTGCCCAGCGGGCACGCACCCATGAAGGTAAGCTTCAGGTTGAGCTAGCTCAGCTTGAGCATATGTCGACCCGATTGGTGCGCGGCTGGACCCACCTGGAACGACAGAAAGGGGGGATCGGTCTGCGTGGTCCGGGTGAAACCCAGCTGGAAACCGACCGCCGGCTGTTGCGGGCGCGTATAAAAAGCATTCTTAAACGGCTGGAAAAGGTGCGCAAACAGCGCGAGCAGGGGCGTCGTGCCCGCAGCCGCTCCGAGGTGCCAACAATCTCATTGGTTGGTTATACCAATGCGGGTAAATCAACGCTGTTTAATCGTATTACTGATGCTGAGGTTTATGCTGCAGATCAGTTGTTTGCGACGCTGGATCCTACCCTGCGCCGGATCGATCTGGCGGATGTGGGGGCCGCAATCCTGGCTGATACTGTGGGCTTTATCCGTCATCTGCCCCATAAGCTGGTTGAAGCGTTCCGTGCTACTCTGCAGGAAACGACTGAGGCAGACCTGCTGCTGCATGTTATCGATGCCTACGATGAAGATCGGCAGTCACATATGGACGAGGTGCACTCTGTCCTGAAAGAGATCGGTGCCGATGAGGTGCTGACTCTCGAAGTTTATAACAAGATCGATATGCTTGAGCGAGCTGAAGCACGTATCGACCGTAATGATGAGGGAAGGCCTGTACGGGTCTGGTTATCTGCAGTCTCAGGTGAGGGGATCGATCTGCTATTTCAGGCGATCACTGAGCTGCTGGCTGGCGATATCTTCCATGAACAGCTGAGCTTACGACCGGAGGAGGGTGGTTTGCGTGCCCAGCTTTATGCTCAGGGGGCTGTTCTGAATGAAGTGGTGGATGATCAGGGAGTTATCGATCTGGAGGTTCGTATTCAGAAAAAAGATCTGCTGCAGCTATTAAGTCGTATGAACATAGCACCAGAGCGCTATCTTGGCGTTAATGTCAACAAACCCGAGTGGTTGCATAGTTAAGTTATGCTGCTTACAATTTTTTAATGGTTTAAACAGTTCTAGACGGAGTACAGTATGGCTTGGAATGAGCCTGGTGGTAACGGGAATAATCAGGACCCCTGGAATAACGGCGGTGACCGTCGCGGTGGTGGTAAAAAGGATCAGGGACCGCCTGATCTGGATGAGGCTCTGCAGAAACTGCAGGAAAAGCTGAACGGTATATTCGGTAAAGGTGGTGGCAATAAAGGCAGCGGTGGTTCCGGTTCCGGCCCTTCGGCGGGCTCTTCCGCCGGTATGCTGGTGGTGGTTGCTGTTGTGTTGCTGGTTGGCTGGGCGGCGATGGGTTTCTACACCGTGGACCAGCAGGAGCGTGGTGTTGTGTTGCGGCTGGGTAAATATCACGAAACCGTGATGCCGGGCCTGCAATGGAATCCGCCACTGATTGATGATGTTACCACTGAAAACGTGACCCGCGTCAGTGCCTATGAGCACCGTTCACTGATGCTGACTGAAGATGAAAATATCGTCGATGTCAGTATGACTGTTCAGTACGTCATCTCTGATCCGGTCAAGTATGTGCTTAAGGTTCGTGACCCTAAGTCCAGCCTGGAACATGCATCTGAATCTGCGCTGCGTCATACCGTTGGCTCCTCTGAAATGAACTCAATTCTGACCGCTGGTCGTGAGGTGCTGGGTAATGATGTGAAGGAGCGGCTGCAGAACTATATGGATGGTTATCAGACCGGTCTGCGGATTACGCAGATCAATATCAAGGAAGCGAAAGCGCCGTCCCAGGTTCAGGATGCTTTTGATGATGTGATTAAGGCCCGTGAGGATGAGCAGCGCTCTATTAACCAGTCTGAATCTTACCGTAACGGTATTGTCCCTGAGGCGCGTGGTAATGCACAGCGGATGAAAGAGGAAGCGAACGGTTATCGTGAGCGGGTTGTGGCGCAGGCTGAGGGTGATGCAAAGCGCTTTACTTCGCTGCTGACTGAATATCAGAAAGCCCCTGAGGTGACTCGTGAGCGTCTCTATCTGGATGCCATGGAATCCGTGTATGCCAGCAATGCTAAAGTGCTGGTCGATGTAGAGGGAGGGAACAATATGATGTACCTGCCTCTGGATAAGCTGACAGAGAGCCGGCCCCGTACGGCAACCGGCAGTAGTAACAGTCGTTTAAGCAGTTCTGAACTGCGGGATGTGACTAATCAGGTTATGGAACAGCTTCGTCAGCGTCAGCAATCGACATCACGGGAGGTACGCTAATGTCAGGTAAATCTATGACGGGATTGGTAATCGCGCTGTTAATTATCGTGGTTGGCTATAACTCCCTGTATATCATTAAAGAGACTGATCGGGCGGTACTGCTGAAGTTTGGTGAGATCGTTAATCCGGATATTAAGCCTGGCTTGCATATCCGCTGGCCAATTATCAATAAGGTGCGTAAGTTTGATGGTCGGGTGCAGACGCTGGATGCGCAGCCGCAGTCGTACCTGACGGTTGAGAAGAAGCGACTGATTGTTGACTCATTTATTAAGTGGCGTGTCATCGATCCGCAGAAATACTATACCGCCACCTCGGGTGACGAGTATAAAGCGGCAGAGCTGTTGTTCCCGAACGTTGATGCAGGTCTGCGGAATCAGTTTGGTGAGCGTACCCTGACCGAGGTGGTTTCCGGTGAGCGCGATGAGTTGATGCTTGAACTGGTCGACTCCCTGAGCGTTCAGACCAAGGAAGAGCTGGGTATTGAGATGATCGATATTCGCGTCAAGAAGATTGATCTGCCGCAGGAGGTGTCTGCCTCTGTTTACGAGCGGATGCGTACTGAGCGTGAACGGGAAGCCCGTGAGTTGCGTTCCCGTGGTAAAGAGCTGGCTGAGGGTATTCAGGCGGATGCCGATCGTCAGAAAGCGGTTATCGAAGCGAATGCTTATCGTGATGCGCAGCAGGTTCGTGGTGAGGGTGATGCCATGGCGGCCAAGATCTATGCTGAAGCCTACAATAAGGACCCCGAGTTTTATGCCTTTTACCGCAGTCTGAATGCGTACAAAGAGGCGTTTAATCAACAGGGCGATATTATGGTGCTCAAGCCTGACAGTGATTTCTTCCGCTATCTGGGAAATTCCAGCGGAAAGGGCAAGTGATCGCAATGCGCCGATTGTAGTATAAAAAATCCACGGAATAGGCTGCACTAACTGCCCTGTTCCGTGGTAGAATTCCGCAACCGGGTTTTGACCCGGTTTTTTTATGTGGCGGCCGTGCCGCTGTGTTGAGGTGGGTAATGCATTCTGAACTCTGGCACCAGTTACTGATCGGCTTCTGTCTGATGCTGGTGATGGAAGGGATTCTGCCTTTTCTCTATCCACAGCGCTGGCGTAATCTGGTTCATCAGCTGGCTTTGGTGAGTGACCGGGCGCTACGTATAACAGGTTTTGTAAGTATGATGGCTGGCGTCATCCTGCTTTATATATTTAACTGATCCACTGTATTTCGGAGAGTTACATGTCGTTGGCAGAACGCTGGTTGTTACCAGACGGCGTCAAAGAGGTGCTGCCGCCTCGGGCACAAAAGGTCGAGACAGCGCGGCGGCGTTTGCTGGATCTTTATGATACCTGGGGTTATGAGTTGGTGATGACCCCGCTGATTGAGCATCTGGATTCTCTGCTTGTCGGAGTGGGACGCGATCTGGAGCTGGATACCTTTAAGGTGACAGATCAGCTGACCGGACGGATGCTGGGTATTCGCGCAGATATTACTCAGCAGGTAGCCCGCATCGATGCCAACCATCTTAGCAATCAGGGGCCGGTCCGTTTCTGTTACTGCAGCACTATATTACACACTCTGCCGGCTAATCCTTTAGCGTCGCGAAACCCTTTGCAGGTGGGGGCTGAGCTGTTTGGTCACAGCGGTGTCGCCAGCGATGTGGAAATCATCTCGCTGATGGTGGAAACTCTGAATGCGATGCAGGTTAATCAGGATCTGAGTCTCGATCTGGGTCATGTAGGTATCTACCGTGGCTTGATGGGCGAGGCGGCACTGACTGCAGATCAGGAAGCTGAGTATTTTGAGTTGTTGCAACGTAAGGATCTGCCTGAGATAACGCGCTTTCTGGCGGGTTCCGGGCTTCCTGAGAGTGTTAAAACTCATCTGACTATATTGCCAACACTGCATGGCGGACGTGAAGTGCTCAACAAGGCACGCACCTGCTTTGCCGACGTTGAAATGATTAAGGATGCGCTGGATTATCTGGATGCCGTTGCAGATCAGATCACCCGGCGTTACCCCCAACTGGATCTGTATTTCGATCTGAGTGAGTTGCGGGGCTATAACTACCACACGGGTGTGGTGTTTGCTGCTTATGTTCCGGCATTCGGACAGGCGGTTGCCAAGGGTGGTCGTTATGATGAAGTGGGGCGCGATTTTGGTCGTGCCCGTCCGGCAACCGGATTCAGTGCTGATCTGAAAACTCTTGTAGAGTTATCTGCCCTGGAAGATAAGCCTGCGCGTAAAGTGGTGCGGGTTCCGGCTGTTGAAGATTCTGCAGCGCTGGATGCTGTGGCTAAGCTGAGAGCTCAGGGGGAGCGTGTTGTACCGATGCTGGATGAAACGGTTGTGGAAGATGCGCAGCAGTTTACACACCAGTTGGTGCAGCAGGATGGAACTTGGGTTCTCGAGAGCCTGTAAATTTTTGATTGATTAATCGCTAGAGACAACCAATGGGCAAAAACGTAGTTGTTTTAGGAACACAGTGGGGCGACGAAGGTAAAGGCAAAATCGTTGACCTGTTAACAGATCAGGCATCTGCCGTGGCACGCTTTCAGGGCGGGCATAACGCAGGTCACACGCTGGTAATTGATGGTGAGAAGACGGTACTGCACCTGATTCCGTCCGGTATCCTGCGTGAGAATGTACTTTGTCTGATCGGTAACGGTGTGGTGTTGTCACCGGAAGCGCTGTTGAAAGAGATTGATGAGCTGGAAGGCCGCGGTGTGCCTGTACGTGAGCGACTGCGTCTGAGTCCTGCATGTACATTGATTCTTCCATATCACATCGCACTGGATAAGGCGCGTGAGCTTGCGCGTGGTGAGGCCAAAATTGGTACCACCGGTCGGGGTATCGGCCCTGCCTATGAAGACAAAGTTGCACGTCGCGGTTTGCGCGTCGATGATCTGATGCATCCGGAGCGTTTTGCGGTGAAACTGAAAGAGGTGATGGAATATCACAACTTTATGCTGCAAAACTACTATAAAGCCGAACCGGTCAGCTATGAAGCAGTGCTGGAAGAGGGGCTGCGGATGGCTGAAGTGATGCGGCCGATGGTGGCTGATGTCACCGCTAAGCTGCATGAGTATCGCGAGCGTGGTGAAAATATCATGTTTGAAGGCGCCCAGGGCTCTCTGCTGGATATCGATCACGGTACTTATCCTTATGTAACGTCATCTAATACGACTGCGGGCGGCACCTCGACCGGTAGTGGTTTTGGTCCGCTGTATCTGGATTATGTTCTGGGTATCACTAAGGCTTATACCACCCGGGTAGGGTCTGGTCCTTTCCCAACTGAGCTGGGTTGTGCGGTAGGTGAGCGTCTGGCTGAGCGTGGTCATGAGTTCGGTGCAACCACAGGGCGTGCCCGTCGTTGCGGCTGGTTTGATGCTGTTGCACTGAAGCATGCGATTCAGATTAACTCTGTATCCGGTATCTGTCTGACTAAGCTGGATGTGTTGGATGGTCTGGAGACGATTGAGATCTGCGTCGGCTATAAAGATGCTCAGGGCAATGTGGTGACCTCGCTGAGCGGTAGTGAGGCGTATGAGGCAGTTGAGCCGGTATACGAGTCTATGCCGGGTTGGAGTGAGTCCACTCTTGGCGCGAAAACGCTGGACGAGCTGCCTGCCGCTGCGGTTGCTTATATCAAGCGTCTGGAAGAACTGACCGGTGCGCCGATTGATATTATCTCAACCGGCCCGGACCGGGTGGAGACGATTGTCCTGCGTCATCCGTTTGATGTCTGATCTGCTTTTCTGAGATTCACAGACAAAATAAGCCCGGCACTTCGCTTTGCCGGGCTTTTTTGTGTCTGATGTTATTTTTTTGAGAGTAAAAAAAACCAGGCAATGCCCGGTTTTCTGTTAGCTGCTGATGTGAAAGCTGCTTTAGTGATCCGTTTATTTCAGTTCGTCATTCAGTGCCGGGCGGATATTCTGCAACAGTGCTTTCAGAATTTTCGGATTGCCAGCGACCAGGTTGCCTGAGCTCATGAAATTGTTGTTGCCGGTAAAGTCGGATAGCAGGCCGCCTGCTTCCTGGATCATCAGGATACCCGCTTCCATCTCCCACTGGTTGAGTCCGATCTGGAAAAAGCCATCCAGTCGTCCCGCTGCTGTGTATGCCAGGTTCAGGGCAGGTGAGCCGCCGCTATAGATGCTGCCGCTTTCCAGGGTGATGTTCTTGAAGATCTGCTGGAAGCTGTCCAGGTGGGCTTTGTCACTGCTGCGGCCAAAGAAACCGCTGCCGATCAGGGAGTTGTCCAGGAGTTTTCGATTGCTGACCCGCAGACGTTTACCGTTCAGTTGCGCCCCTCTGCCCCGGCTGGCGGTGAACTCTTCACCGGTAATCGGATTGAGGATAATGGCGTGTTCAAGTTTGCCGCGCTGGTGGCAGGCGATGCTCAGAGCAAAGACTGGCAGGGCGTTGGAAAAGTTGGAAATGCTGTCGATCGGATTCACTGTCCAGATGACATCACAAACCCGGTCTTCAGGTTTGTGTGTACCGGTATATTCACAGTTGATCTGATGCTCGGGATACGCCTTATGGATCGCGTTAACGATAGTGCGTTCAGCTTGTTTGCAGGTGTCTTCGAGAAACTCGATAACACTTGATTGTTCAGATTTGATCAGATCGAGTCGTTCGACTGAACGGGTGATCTGTTCACCTGCGACGCGAGCCCCGCGCAGGGCGATATTAACCATCGGTTGCATCTGTAAATACCAGTAAGGGAAGCAAAACGCGCATTATACAAAACAGTTGTCATATAAAGAACAGTCCGGGATTAATAGTTGTAAAATATCTGATAAAATACGCCCTTTTTTTCAATGGGTGGGTTAAAGATGCTGGAAAATGTCCGAATCGTGCTGGTGAATACCACCCATCCGGGAAATATCGGCGGTGTTGCCCGGGCGATGAAAAATATGGGACTGTCTGATCTTTGCCTGGTGAAGCCGAAACTGTTCCCCCATGCTGATGCAGAAGCGCGGGCATCCGGTGCTGGTGATATTCTCACCCAGGCGAGGGTGGTTGAGAGTCTGGAAGATGCCCTGGCTGATTGCCATCTGGTGGTGGGAACCAGCGCCCGGAGTCGGACGATTCCCTGGCCTTTGGTAAATCCGCGGGAACTGGCGGCGATTGTCGCGCCTCTGCCTGAAGCGACCCGGGTTGCGATTGTCTTTGGGCGGGAAGACCGGGGGTTGACAAATGATGAGCTGCAGCGCTGTCATCAGCATGTCCATATTCCGGTAGATGAGCAGTTCAGCTCGCTCAATCTCGCCGCGGCGGTGCAGGTTATCAGTTATGAGCTGCGCATGGCGAAAGTGTTTGGTGCCGATGATGTTAAGCCGCGCTGGGGCACTGAGTGGGATGTGGAGCTGGCTGAAAACCGCGAGCTTGAGCTGTTGTTTGGCCATCTTGAGCAGACTCTGACAGAGATTGAGTTTCTCGATCCGCAAAAGCCGCGTAATCTGATGCCAAGATTGCGTCGTCTGATATTGCGGGCGGTGCCTGATAAGGTCGAGGTGAATGTGCTCAGAGGAATGTTGACGGCAGTACAAAAACGTAGCCGCCGCTAAGCATCGTGCAGAGGGTTGTTGTTGATCGGTTTATAGTTGACTATTTTAGTCGGTTTAATAGTTGACCAAAATAGTTGGTTATTGCATAATGCAATCAGCTTCGTTGAACCACGAAGAATGACGGAGAGATTGGTAATGCGATTAACAACAAAAGGCCGCTATGCGGTGACAGCAATGCTTGATCTGGCAATACATGCCGGAAAGGGACCTGTAAGTCTGGCAGATATTTCCGAGCGTCAGGGTATCTCCCTGTCCTATCTTGAGCAGTTGTTTGCCAAGCTGCGCCGCAACGAGCTGGTGCGTAGTGTACGCGGTCCTGGTGGTGGTTACCAGCTTAACCGTGAGCAACAGGATATAGATGTGGCGCAGGTGATTGACGCCGTAAATGAATCAGTTGATGCCACAGGCTGTGGTCACACCGGCAGTTGCCATGATGGTAATATCTGCCTGACCCACCATTTGTGGTGTGATCTGAGTAGTCAGATCCATGACTTTTTAAGTCAGATATCACTGGCTGATCTGATGGCAAGAAATGACGTTCGTAGTGTTGCTGAACGGCAGGAGCGCGGTCATATGGCGTCATTCGAAGATTCACTTATTTCCGCAAAAGTAACAGCCTGAGCCGCGATTCAGGTTTTGGAGAAGTATAGACAATGAAATTACCAATCTACTTTGATTATTCTGCAACTACGCCGGTAGATCCCCGGGTTGCGGACAAAATGATTGAGTGTCTCACTATGGACGGTAATTTCGGTAACCCGGCATCCCGTTCACATGTGTACGGCTGGAAAGCCGAAGAGGCTGTTGAAACGGCGCGTCGCCAGGTTGCTGATCTGCTCAATGCCGATCCCCGGGAGATCGTCTGGACCTCGGGTGCCACCGAGTCTGATAATCTGGCGATAAAAGGTGTTGCACACTTCTATCAGAAGAAGGGTAAACACATCATTACCTCCAAAATTGAGCATAAAGCGGTGCTGGATACCTGTCGTCAGTTGGAGCGTGAAGGGTTTGAAGTGACCTATCTGGACCCGGATAAAGAGGGCATTATTCAGCCGCAAGCAGTAGCTGATGCGCTGCGTGAAGACACTATTCTGGTTTCACTGATGCATGTCAATAATGAGATCGGTGTGATCAACGATATCGCGGCAATCGGTGAAATTACCCGTGCCAATGGTTTACTGCTGCATGTCGATGCGGCGCAGAGTGCCGGTAAAGTCGATATTGATGTCGAGAAGATGAAGGTTGATCTGATCTCTCTGTCTGCCCACAAGATGTATGGGCCAAAAGGGATGGGCGCGCTCTATGTTCGCCGTAAACCGCGGGTTCGTCTTGAGGCGCAGATGCATGGTGGTGGCCATGAGCGGGGCATGCGTTCGGGTACCCTGGCGACTCATCAGATCGTAGGTATGGGTGAAGCGGCGGCCATTGCCAAAGCTGAGATGCACCAGGAGAAAGAGCGGATAACCGCGTTGCGCAAGCGTTTCTGGGAGGGGCTGTCCGATATGGAGGAGATCTACCTGAACGGTTCTGAGAATCAGCGCTATATTGGCAATATGAATGTCAGTTTCAACTATGTTGAGGGTGAATCTTTGCTGATGTCGCTGAAAGATCTTGCGGTCTCTTCCGGGTCCGCTTGTACCTCTGCCAGTCTTGAGCCCTCTTATGTGCTGCGAGCTCTGGGGTTGAACGATGAGATGGCGCATAGCTCTATTCGCTTCTCGATCGGTCGTTTTACCACTGAAGAGGATATTGATCAGGCTGTCGAAGAGATTCGCACAGCGGTAGGTAAGCTCCGTGAACTTTCTCCTCTGTGGGATATGTATAAAGACGGTGTGGATTTAACCAAAGTTGAATGGGTTCACCATTAATCTTTATCAGGTGAATACTGCTTTAGGAGGTCGTTATGGCTTATAGTGAACAGGTTATCGATCATTACGAAAATCCTCGTAATGTCGGCAAAATGAATGATCAGGATGATAATATCGGTACAGGTATGGTGGGTGCACCGGCTTGTGGTGACGTTATGCGTCTGCAGATCAAGGTCAGTGATGACGGTATTATTGAAGATGCCAAGTTTAAGACCTATGGTTGTGGTTCTGCTATCGCTTCCAGCTCTCTGGTGACCGAATGGGTAAAGGGGATGACTCTGGATCAGGCTCAGGAACTGAAAAATACTAAGATTGCAGAAGAGCTGGCGCTTCCGCCGGTAAAAATCCACTGCTCAGTTTTGGCCGAAGATGCCATTAAAGCAGCGGTTGCCGACTACAAAGAGAAACAGGCGAAAAAGCAATAACAGAGCTAAGGGCTCAATGGAGAAATCGGATTCATGGCAATTACAATGACACCGGCAGCGTCTGATCATGTCAGCAAATACCTCAAAACCCGGGGGCACGGGTTTGGCATCCGTCTGGGCGTGCGGACATCGGGCTGCTCTGGTATGGCCTATGTGCTGGAGTTTGTTGATGATATTCAGGATGAAGATAAGGTGTTTGAGTCTGACGGTGTAAATGTTGTCATTGATCCGAAAAGTCTTCTCTATCTTGATGGTACTGAGCTGGACTTTGTTAAAGAGGGGTTGAATGAGGGGTTTAAATTTAATAACCCTAACGTCAAAAACGAATGCGGTTGCGGCGAAAGCTTTAATATCTGAGCCTTCCCTCTTTACGCCACTGTTATCTGAGCGCTTGTTTATTAAAGCGCTTTGATAATGTATAACACTTCTTTTTTTTTCACCTGCTGGTTAGATGATGGATATTACCCAGAACTATTTCGAATTCTTAGCTCTGCCGGTGACGTATCAACTGGACCTGCAGGCGCTGTCTGAACGCAGCCGGGAGTTGCAGAAAACCCTGCACCCGGATCGCTTTTCACACTTGTCAGACCGGGAGCGCAGGCTCTCGGTACAATATACAGCCTATCTGAATGAGGCTGTATCGACGCTGAAAAATCCTCTTTCCCGTGCGCAGTATCTGTTAAAGCTGGAAGGATTTGATACCTTCTCTGAAAGCCAGCGGCAGCTTGATCCGATGTTTCTGATGCAGCAGATGGAGCTGCGCGAATCGCTGGCAGAGATTTCGGCTACATCAGATCCTGCAGCTGAGCTGGATGCCCTGAGGGCAACGGTTGAACAGGAGCAGGCGTCTTTGCGTGAGCAGTTTGATAAATATTATCAACAATCGACACCATCATCTTTTGAGGCTGCTGCGGTCTGTGTCAGAAAGATGCAGTTTTTTGATAAGCTGGGCCGAGAAATTGAGGCTCTGGAAGATCAACTATTCGACGAATAAGCAAATACTATGGCGTTATTGCAGATTGCAGAACCGGGACAAAGTCCTGAGCCCCACAAGCGGAAGCTTGCGGTTGGCATCGATTTAGGAACAACCAACTCGCTGGTTGCCGCTGTGCGCAGTGGTGAATCAACCACGCTGCCGGATGAGGGCGGGAGTCACCTGCTCCCCTCCGTTGTGCGGTATACCGAGCAGGGTGTGGTGGTTGGTCAGGCTGCCCTGTCGAAAGCATCGGTAGACCCGTTTAACACCATTGTATCGGTTAAACGCCTGATGGGGCGCGGTGTTGATGATCTTAAAGGTCTGGAAGGTGAGGCGGTGTATCGCTTCACTGAGCACGAGGGTGGAATGCCCTATCTGCAGACAGTCGCCGGGGATAAGAGCCCGGTTGAGGTGTCTGCTGAAATTCTGAGAACACTTAAGGCGCGGGCGAGGGCTTCACTGGAAGGTGAGCTTGAAGGCGCGGTTATTACCGTTCCGGCGTATTTTGATGATGCCCAGCGGCAAGCCACTAAAGATGCGGCGCAGCTGGCGGGTATCAAGGTTCTGCGGTTGCTGAATGAGCCTACGGCGGCTGCGGTGGCCTATGGTCTGGATAAAGCTGCCGAAGGTGTGATCGCGGTCTATGATCTGGGTGGCGGAACCTTCGATATCTCTATCCTGCGTCTCAATAAAGGCGTATTCGAGGTGCTTGCCACCGGTGGTGATAGTGCGCTGGGCGGTGATGATTTTGACCTGGCGCTGGCAGGATGGTTTCTGGAGCAGCTTGGCGGTAAAGAGGTGGTTGCCGGTGAATCCCGTTATCTCACTGAAAAAGCCCGCTGGGTGAAAGAGAAGCTGACCGATAATCCGGCGGTGACTGTGGATCTGGATCATGCGGGTCAGAAGATCTCGCTGGACGTTTCGCGGACGTTGTTTGATGACCTGGTTGAGCCTCTGGTGAGTAAAACAATTCGTGCCTGCCGTCGTACGCTGAAAGATGCAGGTGTCGCTATTGGTGAGGTGCAGGATGTGGTCATGGTCGGCGGCAGCACCCGGGTGCCGGCTGTGCGTAGCCGGGTCGAAAGCTTCTTCGAGCGTGCACCGCGGATCGATATCGATCCCGACCGGGTTGTGGCCGTAGGTGCGGCGATCCAGGCTGATGTGTTGGCGGGTAACAAGCCGGACAGTGAGATGCTGCTGCTGGATGTTCTGCCGCTCTCGCTGGGACTTGAAACGATGGGCGGGCTGGCAGAAAAGGTGATTCACCGTAATACCTCGATACCGGTTGCCCGGGCGCAGGAGTTTACCACCTATCAGGATGGTCAGACGGCGATGATGATTCATGTGGTTCAGGGTGAGCGGGAGCTGGTTGATGATTGCCGCTCGCTGGCTCAGTTCGTGCTGCGGGGGATTCCTCCTATGGCGGCAGGGGCCGCTAAAATCAGAGTGGCCTTTCAGGTTGATGCGGATGGTTTGCTGGGGGTTTCAGCGAAAGAGTTATCCACCGGTGTTGAAAGTGAGATCCAGGTAAAACCCTCATACGGTCTGGATGATAATGAGATAGCAGAGATGCTGAAGGCATCCTATAGCTTTGCCGAAGATGATATGGCGCTGCGCAATCTGCGTGAACAGCAGGTCGAAGCGGATCGTCTGTTAGTGTCGCTGGAACAGGCGATGCTGACTGATGGTGAGCAGTTACTGACTCCTGAGGAGGAAGAGCATCTGCGTGAGCAGATGGCGATTCTGCAGGCGCTGCGTAACGGCTCTGATGCTTCAGCGATTGAGCAGGGTGTGAGTGTGTTATCTCAGGCCAGTGATTTTTTTGCTGCACGCCGGATGGATCAAAGTATTAAAAATGCTCTCAAAGGGCATAGTATTCAAGAGATTGAGGGAGAGTCCTGATGCCGCAAATTATTTTTCTGCCCCACGATGAACTCTGTCCGGATGGCAGAGTCATTGACGCTGAGGCGGGGGAGACTGTCTGCGATGCTGCTCTGCGGGAGGGGATTGAGATTGAGCATGCATGTGAAAAATCCTGTGCCTGCACAACCTGTCATGTCATTGTCCGGGAAGGTTTTGATTCCTTGAATGAGTCCGATGAACTTGAAGACGACATGCTGGATAAGGCCTGGGGACTGGAGCCCGAATCCCGTTTAAGCTGTCAGGCGGTGGTGGGCGATGATGATCTGGTGGTGGAGATTCCAAAATATACCATTAATCAGGTGTCTGAGCGTCATTGAGAACTGAGTTTAAGGGCTGAGTTCGGGTTGAGCGGAGGTGGTTATGAAGTGGGTAGATGTTTACGATATTGCGATAGAGCTGGATGAAAAGTATCCGGACACGGATCCTCTGACAGTCAGTTTTCCTGATCTGTATGAATGGGTGATGGCCCTGGATAGCTTCGATGATGATCCTGACCGTTGTGGCGAAAAAGTCCTGGAAGGGATTCAGATGGCCTGGATCGAAGAGCGTCAGTAGATGATATGGAAAAAGCCCGCACTTGCGGGCTTTTTCATGGCTGGAGACGCTGTTCACTCCGGATCGCATAGCGTATAATTGCGCGTTTCATTTTTCTGGCGAGTCTGCGACTTTAGTCTGCCGGCTTCAATTTGCCCTGAACTTTATACAGAGGATTAATAGCACATGGCTATCGAACGTACTTTTTCTATCATCAAGCCTGATGCAGTTGCAAAAAACGTTATCGGTAAAATCGTTTCCCGTTTTGAGTCTAACGGTCTGAAAATCGTTGAGATGCAGCTGAAACAGCTGTCCCGTGAAGAAGCTGAAGGTTTCTATGCTGAGCACAAAGAGCGTCCTTTCTTTGGTGATCTGGTTGAATTCATGACTTCCGGCCCTGTAGTTGTTCAGGTACTTGAAGGTGAAAACGCTATCGCTCTGAACCGTGAGCTGATGGGCGCAACTAATCCACAGGAAGCTGCTGAAGGCACTATCCGTCGCGATTTCGCTCAGTCTATCGATGCGAATGCGGTACATGGTTCCGATTCTCCCGCGTCTGCAGAACGCGAGATTGCTTACTTCTTCGGTAAGTAATCCCTGCGGGCCGCTGACCGGCGGCCCGTCATTTCATGAAAGTTGAGACCGCTATGACTGAATCCACCCAAAAAATTAACCTGCTCGGGTTCTCTCCCAAAAAACTGGAAGAGTTCTTTGTGAGTATTGGCGAGAAACCGTTTCGCTCAACTCAGGTGCTGAAATGGATTCATCAGTTTGGTGCCAGCAGCTTTGATGAAATGACCAATATCAGCAAGGCACTGCGACAGAAGCTGAGTGAGGTTTCTGAAATTCGTGAGCCTGAAGTGCTGGTGCAGAATATTTCCAAAGATGGCACCCGTAAATGGGTGATTCAGCTGGATGGCGGTTCCGCTGTTGAGGCGGTATTGATCCCGGAAAATGGCCGTGCCACCCTGTGTATCTCATCTCAGATCGGTTGTTCGCTGGATTGTAGTTTTTGCTCAACCGGTAAGCAGGGGTTTAACCGTAATCTCAGTGCAGCAGAGGTTATCGGTCAGGTGCGTGTGGCCATCCGTTCATTTGGTCCGTTTGATCCTAACGGCGACCGCCGGGTAACCAATGTGGTGCTGATGGGAATGGGTGAACCGCTGATGAACTTCGATAATGTGGTCGATGCGATTCAGCTGATGATGGATGATAATGCTTACGGTCTCTCCAAGCGCCGTGTTACCTTGAGCACTGCCGGTGTGGTACCGCAGATCGATAAGCTGAGTGAGGTCACCGATGTCTCTCTGGCTATTTCGTTGCATGCCCCTACCGATGAATTGCGTGATCAGTTAGTGCCGATCAATAAGCGTTATCCGATCGCCGAACTGGTTGATGCCTGCAATCGGTATATGGCAAGTTTAAAGGATAAACGGGTGATTACGGTTGAATACACCCTGATTGCCGGTGTAAATGACCACCCAAGTCAAGCAAAACAACTGGTTAAGTTGTTAAAACGTTTACCCTGCAAGTTAAACCTAATACCATTTAACCCATTTCCGAACTCAGATTATCGGCGACCCTCTGAAGATGCTATTCAGGCGTTTAAGATGATCATGGTTAAAGCGGGTATTGTTACCACGGTGCGGCGAACCCGGGGGGATGATGTGGATGCAGCCTGTGGGCAACTGGTTGGGCAGGTGATGGACCGTACCCGACGCAGCGAAAAATATATCCCTCTGAAAGATGCCAGCGGAGTGCAGCAGGAACCGCCCCGTTAATTGATACAATGTGATACTAATCTCACCAGGAGTGAATACGATTGAAAGGTTATCTGATATTACTGATTAGTCTATTGATTACCGGGTGTGCTGGGCAACAGGTTAGTACAGCAGAACAGGATTCTCCCAAAGCGGTTCAGGCGTATAATTCGCTGGGTATGCAGTATCTGCGCCGGGGCGATACCGGCAATGCCAAACTCGCTTTCCAGCGCTCCATTGAGATCGATTCTGGTTCAGCTCAGGCCTACAATGGTCTGGCAATGGTGTTTCAGCTGGAAGAGGATGCGACGCTGGCCGAAAACTATTTTAAGAAAGCGATCAAAGTCGAGCCGGACAGTGCCATGCTGCACAACAATTATGGCGCTTTTTTGTTCAGTCTTAAACGCTATCCGGAGGCTTGCAAGCAACTGGCCAGGGCCACAGAGGACCCGTTTTACAATCAGCGTAGTCAGGCGTTTGAAAATCTTGGTCGCTGTTACCTTCTGATTGATCGTCTGGATGCCGCAGAACATGCTTTTAAGCGCAGTCTGACATTAAACCCGAAGCGGCCTCTGGCCATTCTGCAACTGTGCGATGTCATGTTGCAGAAAGATGATCTTGAAGCAGCGGTGAGTCTGTTTGATCAGTACAGTGCGATGGTGGATGCAAAGCAGATCCAGCATAACGCTCAAAGTCTGTGGCTTGGGGTGCAGATCTCCCGGCTGGAGAAGAACGGCGTAGATGCTGCAACCTATGGTCTGATCCTGAAGAACCTGTTTCCGGATTCAGAAGAGTATCAGCAGTATAAGGAGTCAACTCCGTGAGTAATGAGCAGTTGCTGAATCAGGAAGCTGAAGGGCTCGAAACAGAGTTTCCGGCAGGTGAGCTTGCAGTCGCCAGAGAACAGCAGGGGCTGACCCGCAGTGATGTCGCCCGGGAGCTGAGGCTGTCAGAAAAGTATATAGACTCGCTGGAGCGGGGTGCGTTTAATGAGTTGCCCAGTATGGTGTTTGCGCGGGGTTATATTCAGTCATATACCAAGCTGCTGAAACTTGATGCTAAGCATTATCTGGACCTTTTTGATCGCCTCTATGGTCGTACCGGCGCCGGAGCTGCACCGCAGTTTCGTATTGCACCAGGGGTACAGTCTACAGCGAAGCTTGGTGACCCGGTGATCAAGTGGTCGGCCTGGATATTTGTACTGGCGATTATCGCTGCCACCGTCTGGTGGTGGAAAACCCAGCAGGGAGTTGGTCAGCCAGTATCGCAGATGCCTGCAGCACAGTCGGTGGAAGTGGAATCGGTTGATGGCAGCACACTGATCGTACCCTCGGGTATCACTGAAGAGTCGGAAGCGCAGAGTTCCGATCAGCCTGGGATTGATGCTGCTTTGCCTGACGTAGCGACTGAGGCGGGACAAGATACTGCAGCTGCGGTCACAGGTTCACCCGAAGAGGAAATGGCTCCGGAAGCGGGTGATACCTCAGAAACACTGGTTGCCGGTGATACTGCTGTTGAAGAACCGGACCCGCAGCCGGTAACTGGCAGTGATGCTTCACTGCGGATTACGTTTACCGATGAATGCTGGGTGAGTGTTGAAGATCATACCGGTAAGGTGCTGGCTATGCGGGTTAAGCCTGCTGGTAGTGAACTCAGTGTCAGTGGCGAAACGCCGATCAAACTCCTGCTTGGCAGGGTAGAGGCTGTCGGACAGGTGTTTTTCAATGGCACGCCGATAGAGTTTAACCGTGACAGCCGCTCAGGGGTGGTGCGTTTAACGCTGCCGCAATAATTGATAAAGCCATAACAGATCAGGAAAAAGACATTGGCCAAGATTAAAGCCATACGTGGAATGAATGACATCCTGCCAGACCAGACGCCGGTCTGGCATTTTCTTGAGAGCAGTGTGAAGTCGGTGCTGGGTGCTTACGGGTATTCTGAGATCCGTATGCCGATTGTAGAGCAGACCGATCTTTTTAAACGCTCCATTGGCGAAGTAACCGATATCGTAGAGAAAGAGATGTACACCTTTGAGGATCGCAATGGCGAAAGCCTGACGTTGCGACCTGAGGGGACTGCCAGCTGTGTTCGCGCTGGTGAAGAACATGGTCTGCTGTTCAATCAGGCTCAGCGCCTGTGGTATCAGGGGCCGATGTTTCGTTATGAGAAGCCGCAGAAAGGGCGTTATCGTCAGTTTCATCAGATCGGTGTCGAAACCTTTGGTATGTCGGCCGCTGATATCGATGCCGAAGTGATCATGCTTAGCTCGCGCTTGTGG
This sequence comes from Amphritea atlantica, assembly GCF_900111095.1. GTDB lineage: Bacteria > Pseudomonadota > Gammaproteobacteria > Pseudomonadales > Balneatricaceae > Amphritea > Amphritea atlantica. The sequence goes on from NZ_FOGB01000015.1 coordinate 107,075, forward strand.
AAACAACTGGGAATCATTGATTCGGTTACCCTGCAGCTGAACTCGCTGGGCAGTAATGAAGCCCGTACTGAATACAAAGCGGCACTGGTTGAGTATCTGTCCGCCCGTAAAGATCAGCTCGATGAAGATAGCCAGCGTCGTCTCAGTAGTAACCCTTTGAGAATCCTGGACAGTAAAGACCCTCAGACCCAGTCGTTGCTGGATGGTGCTCCCTCGCTGAGTGACTATCTCGATGATGAGTCACGGGAACATTTTGCAGATCTGTGTGAAATGCTTGATCAGGCAGGTATCGCCTATGAGCTGAACCCCCGTCTGGTACGGGGTCTCGATTATTACTGCAAAACCGTTTTTGAGTGGGTTACCGATAAGCTCGGCGCTCAGGGCACAGTGTGTGCCGGTGGCCGCTATGACGGTCTGGTAAAACAACTGGGTGGTCGGCCAACACCTGCCGTGGGTTTTGCAATGGGGGTTGAGCGACTCATCCTGTTATTGGAAACACTGGCGGTGATTCCAGAGGCGGTCAAACAACCCTTTGACCTTTATCTCGCAGCAGAGCATAAAGGGCTGCAGCAGTCGCTAATGGTGTTGGCTGAGCAGTTGCGGGACGAGATACCCGGCCTGAGAGTCCGGGTGCATTGCAGTGGTCTGAAAAATATCAGCAGTAAGGCCAGGCAGACGGGTGCTCCCTGGGTGGTATTGGTCCGTGAAGAAAACGGGTCTCTGCTTGCCAACCTGTGGTATAACTCTGAACCAACCTATGATGTTCAGGTCAACAACCTGAGCAGCTTGCTGCTGCAGCAACAGGCATAATAACTAAATTTTCAAAGGCGATTAGGAGCTGGCTGTGTCGGATATGCGCACTGAAGAAGAACAGGTTGAAGCGTTAAAGAACTGGTGGAAGGAAAATGGTAAATCGCTTGTATTAACCATCGCGCTGGCGCTGGCGGTTATTTTTGGCTGGAAGGCCTGGCAGAACAATCAGCGCATCACTGCTGAAAATGCCGGTGTCATGTATCAGAATCTGGTTCAGGCTGTCGCGCTGGCGAGTGCGCCTCAGGCCACCGACGATCAGCGGGCGACCGCGTCGCATCTGGCAAAATCGCTTAAAGATGAATACGGCGATACCACCTATGCGCTTTTTGGTGCGCTGTTCAGTGCCCGTCTGTATGTAGATGCCGGTGATTATGCGGCGGCACTGACTGAGCTGGACTGGGTATTGGCCCAGTCTGATGACAGCGTGATGAAAACGGTTGCGACGATGCGTAAAGCGCGGGTGATGGCGGCGATGGGTGATGCCGATAAGGCGATCGCGCTTCTTGATGGACTGGCAGAGCCCAGCTTTAGCGTCAGTGTCGCGGAACTGAAGGGTGATCTTTATCTGCAGACGGGCGAGGTTGATAAGGCGCGTGCTGCATATCAGTCCGCAGCCACTGATGCACCTCAGGGCGCACGTCCGCTTCTGACTCTGAAGCTTGATAGTCTTGCCGTAAAAGGAAGTTAACAGATGAAACAGCTATGCCGAGTTTTACTGCTGACTATCAGCATGCTGTCAATGACAGCTTGTGGCTGGTGGGGTGGCGAGGTCGAGATTGAACCGGCTGAACTGGTCGATTTTCAGGCTGAAAAAGAGGTTCAGGTCCTTTGGAGTAGCTCTGTCGGGTCGGGCCTGGGGGAGAAATTTAATAAGCTCAGCCTGGCGGTGAATGGCGAGGTTATTTATGCACTGGATGTTGACGGCAAAGTATTTGCGGTCAACCGCGGTGATGGTAAGGAGATCTGGAAAACCGATCTCGATACCCCTATTCTGGGCGGGGTTGGTGTGGGGCCAAACCACGTTGCAGTTACCACCGAGTCGGGTGAAGTTGTTATGCTGAATGCCGATGATGGGGCGGAGATGTGGCGTCAGCAGCTCAGCAGCGAGACCCTGAGTCCGGTACAGATGAACACTGACATAGCGGTTGCTCAGCTGCAGAATGGTAAACTGGTGGCTATGGATATCAGCACCGGTAAGCGTCTGTGGAGCTATGATAGTCAGATTCCACGGTTGACGCTGCGCGGTACCAGTTCACCGATTGTTGCTTCCAATGTCACAATTGCTGGATTTGCAAATGGTAAGCTGGTGGCGGTGCGCAATGATAGTGGCGCTGAGTTATGGGAGCGCCAGGTTACAGTACCCGAAGGTAAAACTGAGCTGGAACGTCTGATCGATATTGATGCCAGGCCGCTCTATATCAATGGCGTTATCTATATTGTCTCTTATCAGGGGCGTCTTGTTGCGGTGAGTGCCTCAGATGCTCAGATACTGTGGTCGCAGAAAGCTTCCAGCTATCAGAGTCTTGCGGCCGGTTTTGGCAATATTTACGTAAGTCAGGAGAATGGCTTTATAGAGGCTTTTGATCAGCGTAGCAGTGCCAGTGTATGGCGTCAGACTGCTCTGGAAAACCGTCAGACAACCGCGCCAGAGGTGCTGGGAACCACCGTTGCGGTGGGTGATTTTGATGGTTATCTGCACTTTATGTCTCAGGTTGATGGGCATTTCGTGGCCCGTTACCGGGTCGATAGTGATGGTATGCGTGGTGATATGGCCGTCGTTGATGATGTTCTCTATGTGCTGGGTAATAGTGGTCGTCTGGTGGCGCTGCAGTTAAACTAGCCACAGAATTTCTGATCGGGCGGCTATCTGTTACTCCAGGTAGCCGCCATTTTGTTTTATATGTAACGCTTTCTTAAATGTGGTAATGAAAATATGCTTCCGGTAATTGCGCTCGTCGGCCGACCCAATGTGGGCAAGTCGACACTGTTTAACAGACTGACAAAAAGTCGCGATGCGCTTGTCGCTGACTATTCGGGTCTGACTCGTGACCGGAAGTATGGCGAGGGTCGTCTGGGTGATCGTGACTATATCGTCGTGGATACCGGCGGTATCTCAGGTGATGAAGCGGGTATTGATTATAAGATGGCTGAGCAGTCGCTGCTGGCGATTGATGAAGCGGATATCGTGTTGTTCCTGGTCGATGGCCGGGCGGGACTTAATCCTGCCGATGAGATGATTGCAGACCATCTGCGCCGCTCCGAAAAAGAGTGCTATCTGATTGTTAATAAGACTGATGGCCTTGATCCAGAAGTAGCGATGGCGGATTTTCATGGCCTGGGACTGTCTGAACCCCTGCCGATAGCCGCGTCACATGGTCGGGGTGTTACCCAGTTAGTGGAATATGTTCTGGCCGAACTGCCTCTGCGGGATGAGGCGGAAGAGGAAGAAGAGCGACAGCGGCAAAAGAAGATCGCAATTATCGGGCGCCCTAATGTGGGCAAATCGACACTGGTGAACCGGATTCTGGGTGAGGATCGGGTGGTTGTATTCGATCAGGCAGGCACAACCCGGGATAGTATCTATATCCCGTTTGAAAGAGATGAAGAGGCTTATACGCTGATCGATACGGCGGGGATTCGTCGCCGAAAGAATGTGACCGAAGCGGTGGAAAAGTTCTCCATCATTAAAACATTGCGTGCAATTAACGATGCCAATGTTGTCGTGCTGGTTATCGATGCCCGCGAAGGGGTTTCAGAGCAGGACCTGCATCTGCTGGGGTACGTGCTTGATGCCGGACGATCCCTGGTGATTGCGGTCAATAAATGGGATGGTATGTCCGGCGATGAGAAAGAAGCGGTGCGTGAGCAGTTGCGCCGTCGGCTGGAATTTGTTTCTTTTGCGCGGATGCATTTTATCTCCGCCCTGCATGGCAGTGGTGTAGGCAACCTGTTCGCTTCCGTTGATGAAGCTTATGGCTTTGCTATGGCCAAGTGGGCAACCAACAAGCTGACCCGCTTGCTCGAAGATATTGTTGCAGATCATCAGCCTCCTATGGTCAATGGCAACCGGATTAAGTTGAGGTATGCTCACCAGGGTGGTTCTAACCCGCCCATCATCGTTATTCACGGCAATCAGACCCGTTCCTTGCCGGGGTCATATAAGCGTTATCTGGAAAATAAATTCACCAGCGTCCTGGGAATCAAGGGCACGCCTCTGCGTTTTGAGTTTAAGAGTAGTGAAAACCCATTCAAAGATAAGAAGAATGAACTGACCAAGCGCCAGGTGATGAAAAAACTGCGTCAGAAGATGCACAATGATAAACAGAAAAAGAAAGGTAGAAAGCGGTAAAGGCTTTGGAGTAGCTAGACGCTTCGCTTGCTAGTGGCGAGGACGGAAACTGCGTTTCCTGCTGGAAAAAGCAAAGACAAAACATAAAAACCGCCGCGAGGCGGTTTTTATGTTTAAGGGTTAAGAGATTTTATTCTACGGACTCGCGTACGAAGTGGGTTTTCACAACACTGATAAAGAAGGCTCTGCTAACCACTAGCAAGCGAAGCGTCTAGCAGCGGCGCAGCCGCGTTCTAGCCACTTGCTGTTAAAAACTCCAATACTGTTCATCAAATTGAAACTTTTTTCGCATCCCCTGTTGACTCCTCTGCCCCAGAATGTAGAATGCGCTTCCTCGCTTGAGACAGCCACCGGAAACGGTCTCTGAAACAGGTGAGGCTGTTGAGTTTAACGCCTTGATAAATCAGTGTTTACACGGTTTTTCAGGTGGCGATAAACAAAACAGGAAGTGGATCAGGCGGTTTGAAAATTTAGTTAAAATTCTCAAACA
>NZ_FOGB01000011.1 GCF_900111095.1 Amphritea atlantica
CGACTGAAAAACTGATGGTGGAACTGCGCGACCTGAACAAATGGTACGGCGAGTTTCATGTCCTGAAAAACATAAACCTGGAGGTTAAACAGGGCGAGAAAATCGTCATTTGCGGGCCTTCGGGGTCGGGCAAATCCACCATGATCCGCTGCATTAACCGGCTGGAAGAGCACCAGAAGGGCGATATCATCGTCAACGATATCCCCCTGAACGAAGATATCAAAAATATCGAAGCGATCCGCAAAGAAGTGGGCATGGTGTTCCAGCACTTCAATCTGTTCCCACACCTGACGGTGCTGGAAAACTGTGTACTGGCACCGATCTGGGTGAAAAAGATGCCCCGCAAAGAGGCGGAAGCGAGGGCGATGGAGCTGCTGGAGCGGGTTAAGATTCCCGATCAGGCGCTCAAATACCCCGGCCAGTTATCCGGTGGTCAGCAACAGCGGGTGGCGATTGCCCGCTCCCTGTGTATGAACCCGGATGTAATGCTGTTTGATGAGCCCACCTCTGCCCTCGACCCCGAGATGATCAAAGAGGTGCTCGATGTCATGATCGAACTGGCGGGGGAAGGGATGACCATGCTTTGCGTCACCCATGAGATGGGCTTTGCCAAGACCGTGGCGGACCGGGTTATCTTTATGGATGGCGGGCAGATTGTGGAAGAGAATGAGCCTCATGAGTTCTTTAACAACCCGCAGCATGAACGGACCCAGCTGTTCCTGAGTCAGATTTTAGCGCACTGAAAGTAGTGAAAGCAGTCGCTAGACGCGGCTACGCCGCTTGCTAGTGGCTAGAAAAAGCATGAAAAAACCGCCTGATTGGGTGGTTTTTTTATTATTCAGAATGGTTAGCAGCGGCCTTTTTTTGCCTGGCCCGGAGGGCAGTGATACCCATTATTTTTAGGGGGACGCGTTTCGATCATATGCGTTTCGATAGTGTGGGTGTGCACCCCGGTTTCTGACCGTTGATAATCAGTGGATTTATCCGTATTGATTGCTGTGCCAACGGCCCCTCCGACGGCACCGCCAACAATGGCTCCATCGCGACCACCGACTTCATTGCCTATGGCTGCACCCACGGCACCACCCAGGCCGCCACCGATAGCAGCATCCAGAGTGGAGTTAGCGCTTGCTTCAACCGTGAAGAGCATCATCATTAAGATAAGATATTTAATATTCATAAACTTAGGACTCTGAGGAAACACCGTAAACATTAACTGCTGGTGAGCTAATGCCTGACTGAGTGGTTATGGTAAGCCGAGTTCAGCTGGCCACCATAAATCAGAGAGGATTTAGTGTGGCACAACAAAGCTTCCCGGAAGATCCGAGAAGCCTAAATGCAATGTCTTACTTAGCCTTGAGACACCTCATCGTATTCCGCCTCATCAAGCTGACCATCTTTATTCAGATCCGCTGTCATGAAGGCTTCTTCCAGTCCCTCAACGCTTTTGGCCTCTTCCAGACTGATAAAACCATCAGCATTAATATCGACAACCTGGAAATCGGGCATATCCGCCGCAAAAACAGTCGCTGAAGTAGCAGTGAGGGCGATGGCGCATAGGGTTTTGATATTCATTTTTAAAACTCCTGAGTTATTCCATTAAAATTAGAGATTGAATTGATCCGTCACACAAAAACATGCTTCGAATAGCAACGCCTATACAGCACTCTTTGTGCCATTTCTTTTTTTGTTATTTAAATCAATTGGTTATGGTTGTCTCAGCGTTGCTGGCTTAATATTACTGTCGCCATAGGCGGTCGGGTTATCCCGGGGTTATATTAAGTTATTGATTTTAAAGTTATTTAACTGTCTTATCTCGGAGACCTAAGCCGACAGACGCGGCTTCGCCGCTTGCCAGACGTCGCTTCGCGACTTGCTGGTTGCTATAAAAGTCGTTTAAAAACAATGTATTAAACTAAGCTGTTGCTATGGGAGTGATACTGGTATGCCCTCAGGGTATAGGAGTGGTCTTTTAGCTCTCTATTTCCTGTTTTTCTGGATATACAGTTAACTGGCATAACCCTTTAAAGTGGCGCAGAATCAGATAGATAAGGATATCAACAGGTGAGATTAGCTGCCGATTGCAAGAGCCAGATATTGTATGAATAAAGGGTAACAACACAGTTCACCCAGGTGAAATGCAGGATGAGGGTTTTGATCATATTGCTTTGAAGATGTCTGATCTTTGAACTCTCTCGTGAAGAAAGGCATGTCGGAGCCTAAAGAGCCAGAAGCACTATACACAATGACTCCAGTAGGGGCTGGAAAAAGTGTAGATACTCGCGATGGCAAATTGAAACCAAATAGAGATTAATAGAGCATTGCAACAGATAAGCCGCTGAATGCGGTGTTTGATTCCAAAGAGGACGAATGAAAATACTCGCCATTTCTGGTAGCGCACGCGCAGCATCCACAAATACGGCCTTGCTGAGAGCCATGAAAAATATTGCTCCGGCTGATGTCGAATTGTTGGTTTTTAATAGGTTAGATGCGCTTCCCGTTTTTTCTCCGGACTCTGAAGGAGAGGCAACTCCAACGGCAGTGCGCGAGTTTATGGAAACGGTTTCAGCTGTAGATGGCATCATTATATCGAGCCCAGAATACGTTCGAGCAATTCCAGGTGGTCTTAAAAATGCTATCGACTGGATGGTTTCTCGTTTCGAGGTTATAGGTAAACCCATCGCTTTGGTACATGCCTCACACCGAGGTGACGATATGCTTGCTTCACTAAGGTTGGTGCTTTCAACCGTCAGTGATCATTTTCTGGAGAACATATTTCTGCGTATTTCTTTGATCGGGAAGGCCCCAGACGAAATTGAAAAGCTCATTAGGATGTCAGTACATGAGTCGAAAATTTCGATGTTTCTGGCCGATTTTGTTGCGGAGGTCCGTCAAAATGACTGACGGCTGGCCTGACAAGTAGCAGCACTTCAACCTCTACGTGGCTTGGATCTCAATAAGTCACGCTTACTTTGTTCTGTGTAAAGCGTTGATATCTTTTTCTATCGACAGCAGAAATTAAAGAATACTTAAAATCAGCTCCGGAGTTCGCCGCCTTTTCTAGCAAGCGCAGCGTCTAGCCCCTAGCAAGTCGCGAAGCGACGTTCTGGCCTTTAAAAACTAAGGCGCCGGAAGCACCTATTTGTCTCGTCTTCGCATGGGAACGAGTGACGAGAACTCAACAGCATTTATTTTTCTGACTGATTGTCTAAGCCTTCTTTTAGCTCCTCATCAACATAACGCTGAATATATTCTTTGCCGTTGGATGTTACTTTATTAACCCAAAAACAGAATAGTGCGCCCAGGCTGATAACGATGATTCTGAATTCAGCAAATATCAATGACAGCAGAATCGTGGCGACGATGGCCACCAATATAGACCAGCGTTTTTTACGTTGAACATCAGCCTGTAAGGTTTCGGCTTGAGCAATCGTGGTAATTTCCGCCTTAATTAATGAAGCACGCAATGACTCGTACTCTTTCTGCCGGCGGGCCTGCGTGCGTCCAAAGGGGTCTGCTAGATTCATAGGGCACTCAATTGGATTAATACGAGATTTTCAGCGCAATTTTTATGGCTTTGACACGGGTAACCGTTTTCGTTTCAGGCTTGCCATTATACAAAAAAGACTCGATCTCGGCATGTATCTCAGCCTTTAGCCGTCCGGAATGAATTTTCGACGTTTGTAAATAAAAGCTTTGTATCGAGAGGAAACGCATTGAGCCGCTAAAATATTTCTCCGTACTTGTCTCGTTCCCAGGCTCCCGCGTGGGGACGAGTGATACATTTCAGGTATCAGCGCTTCTGCTAGCAAGCGAAGCGTCTAGCTCCTGGCAAGTCGCGAAGCGACGTTCTAGTGGTTAAAAACTAAGGCGCCGGAAGCGCCTATTTAAGCTCGTTGATAATTCCATTCGACCCAATCGCATAGTAAACCCCATCGCCAAACCCTACTGAGTAGACGCCGGTGCTGGTGGGGCCGTAGGGGTCGCGTTTATGGATCGCCCAACTGCGCAGCATTTCGCCGCTACTGGTGTTCCATAGCTGGACCGAACCAGAGGCGGTGCCGGTGAGTAGCTGGCTGTTATCCGGTGAAAAGCGGGCGGAGAGGAAACTGAGGCGTTTGCCAAACAGGTCCCGGTTGTCTGACAGGGTATGGAGAACCTTGCCATCCTGAGTGCTCCAGATCACAGCCCGGTCAAGGGTGCCCGAACTGAAGGCCAGTTGTTTGTTGGGTGAGAGTGCTACGGTATCGACAATATTGCCAAACTTGAGGCTGTGGATCACTTTGTTGCTCTGGACATCCCAGAGTTGTGCGTTATAGGCATCATCACCCGTCAGTGCCAGCAGGGCATCTTCGCTGAGGTCGACCGATTTTACCCGGGCATCGTGACGGAAGGTTTGTTTCACTCCGCCGTGTTTTATATCGAAGTAGACTGCGGTATGGTCGGCCAGTCCCAGCAGGGCATAATTACCATTAGGAGACAGGTCCATTGCCAGGATCTCGGCAGGAGAGCTCCAGAACCCTTCAGGTTTGCCGGTGCCCAGATTCCACAGCACCAGATCCTGCTGCTCGGCTGTGGCAGCGTACAGCTCGTCAGGGGAAAATGCGCTGGCGCTGATCAGGCTGTACTCGCCGGCTTTATGGTTCCAGTTATACAGCCGTTCGTGCTGGCTGACGTTCCACAGGCTGCCGCCATGGTTGAATGAGCCGATAACCGCATATTTGGACTGTGGTGACAGTGTCCCTGAATAGGCACCCTGAAGTGCGTATTCAACGTATTTAACGGGTTCATCACTGTCGCTGCAACCGTTCAGTATCGCTGCGGTTAACAATGCGCAAGCGACAGCGCTAAGCCTGTTCTGCATAGTGTGTCTCTAGCCTCTGCGCTCTTACCATACCCTGTTGATGCTATGCCTGGGCTTCAGCAAATACCTGCTCCCGATGAGCAGTATGGAGAATCTCAATCATGGTGTCTTCGAGTGAAAAACGCTCCTCGAGTGCCTCTCCAAGGGAGGATAGCTGGCAGGTCAGTTCATACATCTCCTGCAGAGTTACGCCCTCGAAGCCTGAGTAGATATCATTAAAATCGAGCGCAGCATCGGTGCTGGTCTGGATTTTGGGAAACAGTTCCTGAGCCTTTTCCAGACTGCCATCATTGAACTCGCTGCCCTGTTTCAGCAGCTGCTCGTAGACTTCAAAATGGCCGGACGAGATATAGTCCATCATTAACTGACAAAACTCCTGAATTTTATCATTCAGCGTTTCCTGAACATTCTGCTGCGGCAACGAGACAAAAAAACTGATCAGCTTGCGGCGTTCTTCAAGCCAGTTATCAATAATGTCACTGACACCTCCCCAGCGTTCCTGGGCATTATGGCATTTTTCTAGCATAGCAGGCCTCCTTTTATGTTCAGCACTTGCTGTCTGCGTGCCCCAATACTAATCCTAACGTTGTCACTTCGGCAATAGCCGAAGCGCTTTTCGCTGAGGGCGACGTAAACTTAGTTGCGGGACGCTGATATTTGCTGATAAAGATGATACAACAGGGTACAGGGCAGGTATAAAGGGCATTTCACCGGAGGAGTTCCGTGGTGGTTCAGTCGTAATACAGTCTTTTGAGTATCTGAATTTTTTATATTGTCTTTTCTTGCTAAGATGATGATTTTATTAAACCCACTGAGTTAAGCTCAGAAAAGCTTTCTGCTACCGGATAGGGAAACTGAACATGTTTAAACGCTTTTTACTGGTGCTGTTCCTGGGTGTCCTGATTCAGCCGCTCTGGGCTGCCGATGAACCCGCGCCCGAAGACTATGTTAACTACATTGAACTGAAACCGTTTGTGGCCAATTTTGTCAGCCCGGATAAACTACGTTTTTTGAAGTGTGAAATCACTATTCAGGTGACCAGTCCTGCGGCTCACCATGCGGTTAACTACCATAAGGCGGAGATCCGTCATGAAATACTGATGTTACTCAGTTCGAAGGAGGAGGATCAGCTGAAAACCGTCGATATGCAGCATATTCTTGCTCAGGAGGCGCTGCAAAAAGTGCAGCAGGTATTGCTGGCAGAAGAGGGTGAGGCCTATGTGGCTGATCTGTTCTTCACTAGTTTTGTGTTGCAGTAGCCTTTTATTGGATCAGATAGAAAAGCCCTGCATTTGCAGGGCTTTTTTGTGTTTGCAACAGCGGATCTTTATTGTGCGAGGTAGTTCGCAAGATAGGTGTCAAAGTCCAGCTGATCGCTCAGTTCTATCTGCTTTTGCTCTTCGAAGGAGCTGATCGCCAGCTTTTCCAGATACGTTTGCTGTTCTATCGCCAGTCCCATGCTCAGTATACTATCCCGGTGTTTGCGACTCTGCTGCAGGATAAATGCTTCATATCCCAACCCCGATGTTTTCATGCTGTCCAGAATCTGGGCGGACGGTGTCAGCTCAGGGTTGTCCAGCTTGGCCTGCTGTGCAGATACCGCGTCTGAATAGCGGCTATCACCAGCGACCTGATCCAGAACCGTTGCTGTTTTGAGGATATCACTGAGAATCAGGTGGCCCCACTCGGGGACCGTGATCTGCTGATCGCCACGGGTCAGTGTCAGTCCCGGTTCGCGCCCCCGGTTGACTACCAGGCTGTTGTTGCGGTTTATCAGCTCGCACTCAGGACTGTTGACATCGGTAGGGTCGGATAGCACACAGGTGACCAGAAAGGCATCCATGAAGTCCGCTTGCTGCTGATCGATACCCAGCGGTAACAGGGGATTGATATCGGTATTGCGGACTTCGATATATTCCACGCCCCGTTCTCGTAGTGCATGAACCGGCTTCTCTCCTGACAGACACACCCGTTTTGGGCGGATATCGCTGTAATATTCGTTCTCAATCTGCAATACGTTGCTGTTGAGCTGCTTATAGCCCTGATCGGTCTTTACTCCCAACTTTTCATAAGCCGGGTAGGGCGTATTGATCGCCTGGGTCAGGGTTTTAATATAGGAATCAAGGTGGTTAAAGCAGATATTCAGGCCTGACTGGGCTTTATTTGAGTAGCCCAGGTCGCTCATCCGCAGGGAGGTTGCGTAGGGCCGGTAGAGCGTGTTCTCATCCCACTGTTCCAGATCGTGCTCGCGGCCACGCATAAAGCTGGATGACAGGGCCGGTGATGCACCAAAGAGATAGAGCAGCAGCCATGAGGCACGGCGAAAGTTACGGATCAGCTTAAAATAACCGGCAGAACGAAACTGTTGCAGATCTTCCTGGCTTTGCTGTAATTCGCGCAATACTGGCCACAGTGTTTCCGGCAGGGAAAAGTTGTAATGGATTCCGGCGATCGCTTGCATCATCTTGCCATAACGGTGTTCCAGGCCAACCCGGTAGATAGACTTCAGGCGGCCAACATTGGAACTGCCGAAGCGAGCGATCTGAATCGCATCATCGGATTCAATCTGGCAGGGCATACTGGCCCCCCACAACTCTTCGTCGCCCAGATGCTGATAGGTGAAGCAGTGTAGCTGCTGCAAAAACTGCAGCGCATCAGCAGATTCTCTGAAGGCTGGCGTGATGAACTCAAGCAGGGCTTCGGAATAGTCGGTAGTTATGTGGCTATGGGTGAGCGCTGAGCCGAGTGAGACCGGGTGCCCTGTCTGGCTGATTGCCCCCCTGGAATCAGTGCGCAGCCCCTCCTTCTCAATGCCATGAAGGATGCCGTCAAGTGCCAGAATCTGACCCTTTTCGGTGATTAATTTCAGATTCTGTTCCAGTGCCTCAGACACATCAGGATACCTTTACCGGAGAAAAAGAGCGCTATTATAGCGCAGCATGGGCTAAACATAACCCCGTAAAGAATCGGTTATTCTGAACGCGACATTCTGGGGTAAAAAAGGCCCGCTAACGGGCGCTAGCGGGCCTGGCATAGCCGTTTACTCTCTGGCCTAAGGAACCTGTAGTACCTGCATGGAATTGGTGCTGCCGCTACCAATCACGGCACCCCGGGTGAGCAGTACCAGATCCCCACTGTTGAGCAGTTGTTTCGCTTTGAGATGATCTAGTACCTGACCGTTGAGGTCATCGTTATCGATCTCTGTGGCATCGAACAGCATCGGTTCAACACCGCGGAACAGTGTCATTCGGCTCATCGCTTTTGCACTGCGGGTGAGGGCGTAAATCGGTACCCCGGAGCGGATCCGTGACATCCAGCGGGGGGTGGAGCCTGATTCGGTAAGGCAGATAATCGCTTTCACACCGACCAGGTGGTTGGCCGTATACATCGCCGAGCGGGCGATGGTTTCATCGAACTGTTCGCACTGCTGAGTAATGCTGGTGGGGGCCGGGCGTGACAGCTGATGCTTTTCAGCACCCTGACAGATTTTGGTCATCGCCTGTACAACTTCGACCGGATAGTCACCCGCTGCCGTCTCGGCAGACAGCATCACGGCGTCGGTGCCATCGAGTATCGCGTTGGCCACATCGAAAACCTCTGCCCGTGTCGGCATCGGATTCTGAATCATCGTCTCCATCATCTGAGTTGCGGTAATGACGACCCGATTGAGCTCTCTGGCCCGGTTGATCAGGTGTTTCTGGACGCCGATCAGTTCTGCATCGCCGATCTCTACCCCCAGGTCGCCCCGCGCCACCATGACGCCGTCGCAGGCGAGAATAATATCGTCCAGCGCTTCTGTGGAGCTAACAGTTTCAGCCCGCTCAACTTTGGCAATAATCTCTGCACTGCTGCCGGCAGCATCGAGTAGCTGTCGTGCTTCATGCAGGTCGGCTGAGCTACGGGGAAAGGATACCGCGACATAATCCATATCGATATCTGCGGCCACCAGAATATCCTGCTTATCTTTTTCGGTCAGTGCTGCGGCTGAGAGGCCTCCGCCCTGGCGGTTGATCCCCTTATTGTTTGACAGGGGGCCGCCGATAATCACTTCGCAATTGATCCGGGTGCCCTCAACATCGATCACCTTGAACTGTACCCGACCATCATCCAGCAGCAGGATATCTCCGGGGCGGCTGTCTTCCGGCAGCGCCTTGTAGTCGATACCTACCTGGGTCTGGTCGCCGGCGTAGGTGTCCAGAGAGGAATCCAGTGCAAAATGATCACCCACCGCGAGTTTGATTTTCTGGTCGTCTTTGAAGCGGGCGATACGAATTTTGGGACCCTGCAGGTCTCCCAGTACCGCGACGGGAATTGCCAGCTGATTTGAAATTTCACGCACTTCCCGTGCCCGGCGGCGATGATCATCTGCGCTGCCGTGGGAGAAGTTAAGACGAACAACATTAACGCCGGAGCGGATCAGTTGGCTAAGGATGCCAGGTTTATCGGTTGAGGGGCCCAGAGTAGCGACAATTTTGGTGCGTTTTAGCATGATTAGGATATCCGGTAGACGGTGGATTATTACCTGTTAGACTTTAGATATGGCGCTATTGCAAGATAGAGCTCTGCTAATAGTATTTCAAGCATCTGGTTGGCCGGGTGTACGCTGTGCTGTTTGTCAGCAAGCTGTCGCCTGACGCTATAGGTGTTTGTAATTATATTACAGAATGGGTTTTTTAAAACCGTATTTTACGTTTATTTATCTTTTTTATTATGAGTGTTATTTGATTTTTGTAGTTAAATTACAGAGGTTGTCGTGGTAAGAACACGGTCTCGCCTGTTGTGGGCGCTGTTATTGACAGCATTATTTATTCTGGTGATCTATCAAACCGTTGCGATCAGTCGCTCGCGGGCGGTTGATGATCTGCAGCGAAGTGCGTCTGCCGACCTGAATCGTTATATTCTCAGCCTGCAGCAGGAGCTGGATCGCTATAAGGATCTGCCAAAACTGCTGTCCACACACTCTGAACTGGTAAACCTGTTGCTGCTGCCCGGCAGTGAAGGGATTCATGGTGCCAACCTCTATCTTGAAAAGGTTAACGATACCATCGGTGCTTCAGATACCTATCTGATGGATACTCAGGGTAATACACTGGCGGCCAGTAACTGGTCTAAACCGCAAACTTTTGTCGGCCGGAACTTTTCATTTCGTCCCTATTTCCGGGATGCCATGGAGGGGCGAGGCGGACGTTATTTTGCTTTGGGAACAACCTCCAAGAAGCGGGGGTATTTTTTCTCATATCCGGTTGAATACCGTGGCACTATTCTGGGTGTCATTGTGGTAAAAATTGATCTGAATGATATTGAGACCGACTGGAACGATCCGCTCACTGATATTCTGGTGACCGATGAGGATGGCGTTATCTTTATCAGCACCCGGGCCGAGTGGAAGTTTCGTACCCTTAAGCCTTTACCTCAGGAGGATCTGCAAAGAATTATCTCCAGTCTGCGTTATGGAGATCATCAACTGACATCTCTGTCGATCGTTGAGCGAAAAAAGTTTCAGGATAGTGAACTCGTCACTCTGATTGAGGGGGACACTATCGCCAATGGTGCGCTGGACGGTATTGAGACCCGTCAGTATCTGCAGCAGACCCGCGCAGTGCCCGAGGCGGGATTCAACGTGTCAATCCTGGCGGATCTGAAGCCAGTGGATAAACGGGTATTGAGTAACGCCCTGCTGGCCGGGTTTATCTATAGTGCGCTGGTATTTCTGGTGTTGCTGCTGCTGGCCCGGCGACGAATTGCCCGTGAGCGGGCCCGGTTTAAATTGCAGCAAACCCGGGCACTGGAGCGCAGTGAAGCCCGGGTGCGGGCAATTATTGATAATACGCACGCGGGGCTGATCACGCTGGATGCACATGGCCTCATCGAATCGTTTAACCCCACGGCGGAAAAACTGTTTGGCTATCGTTCCGATGTGATCGTCGGTGAATACTTCAGCAAACTGATCGGCTATCAGGATCGGGCGGTTTGCTGGCAACATATCTCTCAGGAGAGCGGTGCCCGTCAGCTCAGCGAACTGATGGTGGAGGTCAGCAGTGTGCGGGCCGATGGCTCGCAGTTTCCGGTCGAGCTGATTATTGGCCGGATGTCCGACAGTAGTGTCAATCGCTTTGTTGTGACGATTCATGATATTACCGAGCGTAAAGAGAATGAGGAACAGCTGCGCGAAGCTCGTGATCAGTTGGAACAGCGTGTATCTGAACGGACTGAGGATCTGACCCGGGCAAATGAGCGGTTGCTGCAGGAGGTTGAGGAGCATAAGCATACTCAGAATGAACTGATTCAGACCGCTAAGCTGGCGGTGATCGGGCAGATGTCTGCGGGCATCAACCATGAGCTGAATCAGCCGCTGACCGCGATTCGTAGTTACGCGGATAATGCTCTCTCTTTTCTGAAGCTGGGCAAAACTGAGAAGGTGAGCAGTAATCTGAATGAGATCAGCGGGCTGACGGTGCGAATGGCTAAAATCATTGCGCCGCTGAAAGAGTTTTCCCGTAAAACCAGTGGTCAGGCGACGCTGGTGAGCCTGAAAGCGGTGCGTGATGGTGCGATGTCTATTATGTATGGCCGCCTGGATCGGGAAAATGTGAAAATTGAATGGCCCGATAAGCTGGATCAGATCTTTGTCCTCGGCGATATGCTGAGGCTTGAGCAGGTGGTGGTTAACCTTATCAGTAATGCGCTGCAGGCGATGGAGGGCGGCACTGAAAAATGGATTGAGATCAGTATTCAGCGTCAGGATGACCGGTTGAACCTCTGTTTTCGGGACCACGGTCCGGGTATCCCTCAGTCTGAACTGGGAAAGGTGTTTGAGCCTTTCTATACCACGAAGAAAGCGGGGCAGGGGCTGGGGCTGGGGTTGTCAATTTCCCATCGGATAATCGAGTCGATGGATGGCGATCTGAGTGTGAGTAATCACCCTATGGGGGGCGCGGTATTCACTATCAGTTTGCCCGCAGCAGATGCGCCAGCATCGGTTGTCGGGTTAGAATGATGATTCCTATTTCAGAGATAAGAGCCCCCGATGAACCGTGAAACTTCGGCTGAACAGCTGCAACCGCACCAGATCCTGTTGGTCGATGATGAAAAGCATATCCGCCTGGCAGCGGCGCAAACGCTGGAGCTGGCGGGCTATGAAGTGGTCTGCGCCGATAGCGCTGAGAAAGCGCTGACCCTGCTTGACCGGGACTGGCCCGGAGTGGTGGTCAGTGATATCAATATGCCAGGGATTGATGGCCTTGAGCTGATGCAGCGTATCATCACCATTGATAACGACCTGCCGGTGATTCTGATTACCGGTCATGGCGATATATCGATGGCGGTCAGTGCCATGCGAGATGGTGCTTATGATTTTATCGAGAAGCCCTTCTCCTCTGAGCTACTCAATGATGTGGTCCGTCGTGCGGCAGAGAAGCGTCGGCTGACACTGGAAAACCGGGCCCTGCGTAAAGCGCTGGAAGCGCAGGGCGGCATCGGCCCAAGGATTATCGGCAACTCTCCCCGTATTCAGCAGCTGAGGGCGATGATTCAGCATATTGCGGATACGCCTGCCGATATTCTGATACAGGCTGAAACCGGTTCGGGTAAGGATCTGGTGGCACGCTATATTCATGAGCACAGCAACCGCCGGGAGAAGAACTTTGTTGCCATTAACTGCGGTGCGGTGCCGGAACATCTGATAGAGAGTGAACTGTTCGGCCATGAGAAGGGGGCGTTTACCGACGCGAAGAGTCGTCGCATCGGTAAGTTCGAGCATGCTAACGGTGGCACTCTGTTTCTCGATGAGATTGAGAGTATGCCGCTCTCCCTGCAGGTCAAATTATTGCGGGTTCTGGAGGAGCGGGCAATTGAGCGACTGGGGTCGAATGAGCTGATCCCCCTGGATATAAGGGTAGTTGCTGCCACCAAGGTTGATCTCAAAGAGCTGAGTGAGCAGGGGGACTATCGCGAGGATCTGTATTACCGCCTCAATGTTGTGAGTCTGGAGATCCCCCCTTTGAGGGAGCGGCGAGAAGATATTCCGATGTTGTTTCAGCACTTTGCCCTGATTGCATCTGCGCAGTATCAGAAAGAGGTGCCACAGTTGAGCGCAGAGAATATCAGGGCATTGGTGGCGCATCACTGGCCTGGTAATGTCCGCGAGTTGCGCAATATCGCCGAGCGTTATGTATTGCTGGGTCCCGCTTATCAGTTTGAGGTTGGGGCCGCAGGGGAGCACGTGGCGACGGCGCAGATGACGTTGCCTGAACAGGTTGAGCAGTTTGAAAAGCTGGTGCTGGAAGAGGAGTTATCCCGTAACAGTGGTTCGCTGAAGCTGACTCAGGAGAAGTTGGGGCTACCCCGTAAAACGCTGTACGACAAAATGAAAAAGTACGGACTGGACAAAAAAGACTATAAGTAGCGATCTTGTAAGTCAGAGATTCTGTGCTGACTGCAGATAAATAAACGGCGACCTTAAGGTCGCCGTTTTTGTAGGCTAAAAAGCAGGTGCCAATCAGAGTTTGAACTGGCTGGCGCGCTTTTCCAACTCGTCAGCCAGATTGTTGATCTGTACTGAGATCGCCGACAGGCGAACCACCCGCTCCTTAGCGTGGTCACTGCCTTCATTTATCTCATTTACTGCGCCTTCGATCTCCAGTGTGGCAGCACTGCTCTGTTTGACAGACTCGGAGATGCTATGGTTTGTTTCTGCGATCGACTCCATCTCTTTCTGAATGTTGAACAGTACAGCGGAGGTTTCCTGAATCTCTTTTACATTCGATTCGGTGGCTGCGCTTGCCTGCCCCATCACCTGGGCGGCCCCCTTAGCATTCTGCTGTAGCGAGCCTATAATGCCGTTGATCTCAACAGTGGCATTCTGAGTGCGCTGCGACAGGGTGCGTACTTCATCGGCAACCACGGCAAAGCCGCGTCCCTGCTCTCCGGCACGGGCCGCTTCAATGGCTGCGTTGAGTGCCAGCAGGTTGGTCTGCTCGGCGATATCCTGAATAACGCTGAGGACCGCATCAATGTTATAGCTTTGCTGCTCCAGCTGAACAATGACATCGGTGGCGTGCTTGATCTGTTGCTGCAGTGCCTCAATCTTTTTCACTGTGCCGGTGGTGATATCCACACCGCTACGGGTTTCCTGCAATGCTTTGTCAGACGCTTTGATCGTGACATCTGCGGTAGCGGAGACATTCTGAGTGGCACCGTCCATCGCGATCATCGCATTAGTGACCGCCTCGGCGCGGCTGATCTGCTTTGCCGTACCAATATTCGCCAGCTCAGTAACGTCCTTAATCTGCTGGCTGCACTGTCCCAGCATGGCGATCGATTGCACCACGTGATCGATACTGTCATGGAAGGTTCTCAGCATGCTATTGAACGATGCAGACATCTGTCCGATTTCGTCATTGGATTCGATCTTCAGCTGTTGGGTCAGGTCGGCATTCTGTTCAATCTCGCGGATAGTGTCGTTCATCGTATTGATCGGTTTTAGCACAATTCGGTGAATCATCCAGCCCACCAGAAAGAGTGCGATGATAAACATGCCCAGCTCGACCAGCGCAATATTGCGAATGTTGGCAAAGATATGTTTATCAATATTGGCGAATGAGTAGGTAACCCGCACGGCACCCAGGATCGTGCCCTCTTCAACCGGGTGGCACTGAAGGCAGTTAGTACCTTTATAGTCAGAGCTGGCGTGCATTGGTCGTACAACAGTCATGCGGTGGCCCTTTTCATCATCCAGTTCGACCGCAATGGTTTCACCATTCATCGCCCGTTTATCCAGGTCATCCTGAATGTGGGAGTCCGGCGTGCCTTCGCCGTACATAGAGCGAACTGGCTCGCCACGAATAATACGCGCTTCGGTGAGTTCCGGGTTGCCGAGAATCTTAGACTGCAGCGTCTGCCGGTTAGCCATCGCGCCACTCAGCATCATGATGTTAATACTGTCAAAATAGGCCTCGGCGGTATTTTGGGTGTTTTTCAGGGCAATATCAGAAGACAGATTGGTTTCACTTCGATAGATGACTGAGACGGAGGTGATAAGAACGATTAAAAAAACAAATGCCAGACTTAGGTTTACTTTAGTTTGGATCGCCATGTTGTATTATCCGCATGATTTTCGGCTCTGAATTCGTACTTAATATACCCTAACTGTTACCGTTGGTGCGACAGCCTGTGTCAGCATTTTGAGTATTATTTTGCGACACTTGCGGTTGGCATCTTGACTTTTTATCTGTAATCGCTTGTGACAGGTTGGGTGGAAACTCACCCGTGAAGAACTGTTATTTTGGGTGGATTATCACCCATGCGTCATGGGGGATTCTTTTGCTTGCACAGGAGAGTAGATAGTTAACTATTTGATTTATAAGCATTAAAAAAATATTTTATATCTATAGTAATAGTTGGCCTGCACATTGCTGCTATAAAGGTTGAGTGAATAACTGAGCGTGGGTTCTGCTGTTAGACCCAAAAAAAGCGCCTGAATAATTACAAAACTGGAGAAGCAATATGCGTTTATTTTCTGCTGCCGTTACGGCAATGGCTCTGACTCTTGGTGCAACCTCTGCAATGGCTGCCCCGATTGAAATTAAATTCTCACACGTAGTGGCTGAAAACACTCCCAAAGGCCAGATGGCAACCAAGTTTGCTAAACTGGTGGCTGAGCGTCTGCCGGGTAAAGTGGAAGTAAAAGTTTTCCCAAGTTCACAGCTGTTTGGAGACAACAAGGTTCTCGAAGCGATGCTGTTGGGCGATGTTCAGATGGCTGCACCAGCGCTGTCTAAGTTCCAGAAATATACCGATAGCCTGCAACTGTTCGATCTGCCGTTCCTGTTTAAGGACATGGCTGCGGTAGAACGTTTCCAGAGCGGTCCTGTAGGCCAGGAGATGCTGACTTCACTTGAGTCAAAAGGCCTGGTGGGTCTGGGTTACCTGCACAACGGTATGAAACAGCTGTCTGCCAGCAATCCGATCAAAGTGCCTGCGGATGTAAGCGGTAAGAAGTTCCGTATTATGACGTCTGATGTGCTGCAGGCACAGTTTGAAGCGGTTGATGCGGTACCTCTGAAGAAGCCGTTCTCTGAGGTATTCACCCTGTTGCAAACCAAAGCGATTGATGGTCAGGAAAACACCTGGTCAAACATCTACTCTAAGAAGTTCTATGAGGTTCAGCCTTACATCACTGAGTCAAACCACGGTGTACTGGATTACATGGTTGTGACTTCTGCTGAGTTCTGGAACAGCCTGGATGACGATGTGCGTGCTGAGCTGAAAAAAGCCCTGGATGAGTCAATCGCCTACGGCAATAAGATTGCAGCGCAGAAAGCCGAAGACGACAAGCAGGCGATCATCGATTCAAAACGTTCTGAAGTGATCGAGATGACACCTGCAGAGCGTGCCCAGTGGGTGACTGCTATGAAACCAGTATGGAAGCAGTTCGCTGGTGCGATCGGTCAGGACCTGATTGACGCGGCTGAAGCGTCTAACCAGTGATCTGCGTCCGGTCTCCCTCTGCGGAGGCCGGCACAACATTGCTGCAGTGGGAGTATAGGCCCCGCTGCAGCCCCTCTTCTCTCTAAACCACTTGTGAGGCAACACAGGAGAGTCACGTTGGCTCGGCGGGTCTTGCTGGTTTGCTGCAAGGCTGTCCTGTGGTGCATGCACAATAAAAAGATTTGCAGAGTGATCTCTGTTCGCTGAACGTTGCTCTGTGGCTCTAAGGGGGCCGTTATGGTTCGTAATCTGGTGACACAACTGGAAGAGGCATTCCTCTCCCTGCTGCTGGTAGCGATGACGCTACTGGTATTTGCCGAAGTGGTGATGCGCTTCGGATTTAACTCCGGGATCCACTGGGCTCAGGAGCTGACCCTGCTAATGGCCGCCTGGTTTGTCCTTTATGGTGCGTCATACGGTGTTAAGGTTGGCGCGCATATCGGTGTCGATGTCTTTGTTAAGCTTCTGCCAAGCAAGGCGCATCGTTTTTTTACGCTTCTGGCGGTCGTACTGTGTCTGATCTATTGCGGACTATTTCTTTATGGTTCCTGGATCTATCTGAGCAAGATGAAGATGATCGGAATCGAGCTGGAAGATATGCCGGTGCCCAAATGGTTGGCGATGAGCATACTGGTGTTCGGCTTTGTTATGCTGATTGTGCGCTTTCTGCAGCTGGGCTGGAAAGTGATCACCAGAGAAGCTGATGGTTTCCACTTCAGCGATGAAGCGGAAGAGAGTATGGAGCTTGCTAAAGAGCTTCAGGGGCTGGAGTCAAAAGATCAGCCTGATCCAGATGCAAACAATAAGGAGGGGCGGTCATGACTACAGCAGCATTATTTATCATCCTGTTTGCCTGTATGTTTATGGGCATGCCGATTGCTATTGCACTGGGATTATCCAGTGTGGCAACGATTCTGATGTTCTCCCACGATTCATTGGCGTCTGTCTCTCTGAAGCTGTTTGAAGCAACGTCAGAGCATTATACGCTGCTGGCCATTCCGTTTTTTATCCTTTCTTCCGCCTTTCTCTCAACCGGGGGCGTGGCGAAGCGACTGATCAACTTTGCTGTCGACAGTGTAGGGCATATCCGCGGTGGTTTAGCGATGGCTTCGGTGCTGGCCTGTATGCTGTTTGCTGCGGTTTCCGGGTCCTCACCTGCTACGGTTGCGGCGATTGGTACCATCGTTATTGCAGGCATGGTGCGTTCCGGTTATCCGGAATCGTTTGCGGCGGGGGTTATTGCCAATGCCGGTACTCTGGGTATTCTGATTCCACCCTCAATCGTTATGCTGGTGTACGCCGCAGCCACTGAAGTGTCGGCATCACGGATGTTTATGGCGGGCTTTATTCCTGGTCTGATGATGGGAGGCATTCTGATGATTGCCATCTATATCGCGGCCCGGATCATGAAGCTTCCCGCTGAACCGTTCCCTGGTGTGGCCCAGCTGGGCAAGTCATTTATGGTCGCCCTCGGCGGTCTGATGCTGATCATTATCGTACTCGGGTCTATCTACGGTGGTATTGCCAGTCCGACCGAGGCGGCGGCGGTGGCTGCAGTCTACGCGTATATGGTATCGGTGCTGGGGTACCGGGATATCGGTCCGATGAAAGGGATCGCCTGGCGCAACGAGGGTGAAGGGATAGCCGCTGCCGTCGCGCGTAACCTGTTGCAGATGCTTTGGGCTCTTCCAAAATCGATTCGTCATCCTGAAGTGCGTAAGGTGATTCTGGACGCCTCTAAAGTGTCCCTGATGCTGCTCTTCATCATTGCCAACGCGATGCTGTTTGCGCACGTACTGACTACTGAGCGGATCCCTCATCAGATCGCTGAAACCATTGTTCACTGGGGGCTGCCTGCCTGGGGGTTCCTGATCGTGGTGAATATTCTGTTGCTGATTGCGGGTAACTTCATGGAGCCTTCAGCGATCCTGCTGATTATGGCGCCCATCCTGTTCCCAATCGCGATGAAGCTGGGTATCGATCCGATCCATCTGGGTATTATCATGGTGGTGAATATGGAGATCGGTATGCTTACGCCGCCGGTGGGACTCAATCTGTTCGTTACGGCGGGCATAACCGGCAAGAATATGATCTGGGTTATCAAGGCCTGTCTGCCATGGCTATGTCTGTTGCTGATGTTCCTGATGCTGATTACCTATATACCGCAGATCTCTCTGTTCCTGCCGGAGTACATTGATCAGTTGAAGGGGTATTAACTTTTAATCCGATGGGTTCTGAGGAGCCCGGACATCGGTTGATAGTCAGTTGCTTATCCTCCCAATCCGGATAAGCTGCTGTTGCTGGCCGCGCATCGTCATCGATGTGCGGCCTTTTTTATGTCGTCAGAAAATCTTAAATCCATTATAATTGCCGGCCTGTTTATCAATCACTGATGGATTTATTGTGTTGGGTTATATCGCTGTTGTTTGGGGATTTATCGGCATCGCCTTTATCTTTGGCAATGCTATTGTACGCATCGGTACGATAGGTCTGGATACGTTCACCTATTCACTGAACTGGTACCACTGGGCGGCACTGGCGTTTAGTGTACTGTTTATGGGCTTTGCTGAGGGATACAAAGGCTTTCAGCGTGCCTATTCGCCCAGAGTGGCGGCGCGGCTACTCTACCTGCGGGACCATGTGACGCCGCTGCGACTGATTCTGGCGCCGCTGTTTTGTATGGGATTTTTTCATATTCGGCGTAAGCGGATGATTATCACCTACTGCCTGCTGTTGGGGATTATTGCTCTGATACAGCTGGTGCATCTGTTGCAGCAACCCTGGCGAGGCATTATTGATTTTGGGGTTGTGGTGGGCCTGAGCTGGGGAACAACATCGATTTTACTGTTTGTGCTGAAAGCATTTTTTACCGATAAATTCAGCCACTCGCCGGAAATGCCGTAAATAAACTGGCAGGCAGGTCCGGACAAAAAAACGCACCTGTTGAAGGTGCGTTTTTTTTATGCAGATTGTGTCAGCCCAGAAATAGTTTATATGCCGGGTTTTCGGTCTCTTCCCAGTAGTTGTAACCAATATCATCTAGAAACTGAGTCACTTGCAGACGCTCATCTTCAGGCACCTGCAAACCGACCAGCACCCGGCCGTAGGCGGCACCATGGTTACGATAGTGGAACATGGAGATGTTCCAGCGCCCCCCCAGCTTTTTCAGGAAATTCATCAGTGCACCGGGGCGTTCAGGGAATTCAAAGCGGTAGAGAATCTCATTGGTAACCGAGTTAGGAGCATGACCGCCCACCATATAGCGGACATGGAGCTTGGCCATCTCGTTGTCTGACAGGTCGATCACTTTATAGGCTTCGGATTTCAGCTCTGTGAGCAGCTCTGCGCGGGCATCGATACCGGACCGTAACTGTACCCCGACAAAGATCTGAGCATCATTATCATCAGCATAGCGGTAGTTAAACTCGGTGATGTTGCGTTTGCCCAGCGCGCTGCAGAACGCTTTAAAACTGCCAGGTCTTTCCGGAATCTTAACGGCGATAATCGCTTCCCGGTTTTCACCCAGCTCAGAGCGCTCGGCAATATGGCGCAGGCGATCAAAGTTGACATTGGCACCGCTGTCAATGGCGATCAGGGTCTGGTTTTTGGCGCTCTCCCGGGCGACATATTTCTTCAGGCCGGCAACCGCAAGGGCACCGGCAGGTTCGGTAATTGAGCGGGTATCTTCGAAGATATCCTTGATGGCAGCACAGATCTCATCGGTGTTGACGGTGATCACTTCATCAACAAACTGCTGACACAGCTCGAAGGTGTTCTCGCCGATCTGGGCTACTGCGACACCATCGGCAAAAATACCGACCTGGGGCAGAATCACCCGTTCACCGGCTTCCAGAGCGGCTTTAAGGCAGGCTGAATCTTCTGACTCAACGCCGATCACCTTTGTTTCGGGCCGCAAATACTTGATATAGACCGCGATACCTGAGATCAGGCCGCCACCGCCTACCGGAACGAAAACCGCATCGATAGGGCCGCTTTCCTGACGCAGCAGTTCCATCGCAATGGTACCCTGTCCCGCGATCACATCGATATCATCGTAGGGGTGAACGTAGGTTAAGCCCTGCTCTTCAACCAGTTTGAATGAGTGCCGGGAGGCTTCATCGAAGGTTTCGCCATGCAAAACAACCTTGCCGCCCCGTGCCCGGACGCTGTTAACTTTAATATCCGGGGTGGTTTTGGGCATCACTATGGTCGCTTTAACCCCGAGGATTTTGGCAGACATCGCCAGCCCCTGAGCATGGTTGCCAGCCGATGCCGCGATAACACCCCGTTTGCGCTCCTCCTCGGTCAGTTGAGCCATCTTGTTGTAGGCACCCCGGAGTTTGAAGGAGAATACCGGTTGCAGGTCTTCCCGTTTCAGCAAAACCCGGTTGTCCAGGCGGCTGCTGAGACTGGTTGCTTCGTCAAGTGGCGTTTCGATGGCTGCGTCATAGACGCGGGCATCAAGAATTTTCTTTATATATCGGTGAGCCATGGGGTGCTTTCAATCTGTTGCTGCGGTCCTGCGTAGGAGGCAGTGTGAATAAAGCGTTAAATGGTAATCTCTGAGAGAGTTTTCGTCTATAAGATATCGATCAATCAGCGTATAATCTCGCCAGTTAACGACATTTATACGGGGTTTCCCAAAATATGACACAGGATGAGATGAAGCTGGCAGTCGCCCAGGCTGCAGTGGCCTATATCCAGCCGAAACTGAGCCGCGATTCAATCGTGGGTGTTGGCACCGGTTCCACGGCAAACTTTTTTATCGATGAGCTGGCAAAGATTAAGCATCTGTTTGAAGCGGCTGTCGCCAGTTCAGAGGCCACTGCCGAACGTCTCAGAGGCCACGGTATCGACGTGTATGATATGAACTCAGTTGATCAGATGGAGGTGTATGTCGATGGCGCCGATGAGTTTGATGGCCGACTGAATCTGATCAAAGGTGGCGGTGGCGCGCTGACCCGGGAAAAAATTGTTGCAGAGGTGGCCAAAGAGTTTGTCTGTATCGTCGATGAGACCAAGAAAGTTGATCTGCTGGGGGCGTTTCCACTACCGGTGGAAGTGATTCCGATGGCCCGGTCACAGGTAGCCCGCAGGCTGGTGCAGCTGGACTGTATGCCGGTTTACCGGGATGGGTTTGTGACCGATAACGGCAATATCATCCTCGATCTGCATGGCCTGGAGATCGAACAACCGCGCGAACTGGAAACCGAAATTAATAATATCGTTGGTGTTGTGACTAACGGTTTGTTTGCCCGGCGCGGCGCCGACGTCGTGCTGATGGCAACTCCTGAGGGGGTTGAAACTCTTACCCGGTAAGTCAGATGGTAACCTGCGGACAATAAAAAAGGCCTTCAGAAGAAGGCCTTTTTTATGTTTAACCGTAACGGCTTCAACCGTAGTACAGCGCTTGAATTACATCGCCTGTACTACATGGCTCCAGCCAATAATGGCAGGCATGCAGATCCATGCCAGAGCGCCAGCGTTGATCAGGAGCCAGATCGGACCTGAGCTGTCACGGAAGTTTTTGTCATGGTTTGCCATGATTATTCACCCGTAGTCATTGATAGAACTGTTATGAACCGCACTGCTGCGTGCCTTAGGGCATCTTTTATAAACGGTCCGGGGCGCGATTCTACCAGCTAGTCGCTTTTCTGGGTAGCGATAATTGGTCTTAATCCTTATGGCATCCGTACACCCCCGGATTAATGGTTTCGGCACCGTGATTTTCAACGGGCTCAGTGCCCTAAGCTGGTCGCTGAATCAACGGCTTAGCAGCATTACTCGTAACGGGCGGTCTGGACAGATTCGCTCCCCGCCCCTGAGACAACCTGCTAATATCAATAGATATCGGATCAGAACTGCAGACGGACAGATAGTATGAGCGTGAAAAGGGTTGTACGTGGCATTGTCATTATCGTGTTGGTTGTTTTCTTAGGGCTGCATACTGCGATTCAACTGGGACGGGATTACGCCGTTCAGTGGCTGCTCGATCAGGGGGCCAGCAGTGCCAGGATCTACTCAATATCTGTCAACTGGTTTACCGGCCGGGTAGCGCTGCACGGAGTGTCGGTTATTACTCCTGACCAGCCGGCGCTGCGCCTCGATCAACTGGTGGTCGATCTCGATTATGCGGCGCTGATGCAGCAACGCATCCTGATCAGTGATCTGACCCTGCAGGGCGTGAATCTGTTTCTGCACGAACAGGCGGAGGTCGAACCGCGTCAGTTTTATCTTGGCCCGGTGGCGTTGCCGGGGGCCTCTTCTGACAAGCCTGAGGCGCCCCGGGCCGAACCTTCCGCCTGGCAGTTTGGCCTGGCACACCTGAATATTTCCGATCTTAGCTGGCGGTCACAACTGCAAGAGGGGGATCACCAGCTGCGTATCGATAGCGCGGAACTGGATACCTTTTATACCTGGCAGGAGGAGGCGATCACCCATCTGTCTATTCAGGGGGCTATCAATGGTGCCGGGTTTAATCTGGCGACACAGGGGCAACCGTTACCAGCAACCAAACGTTCCGAGCTGCACCTGAAACTGGAGCGGCTGCCGCTGCACTCTTTCACCGCCCCCTTCGTACCAGAGTTGCAGGCAACCCTCACCACCGATCTGACGCTCGCGGTTGTCGCCGGTGAGCAGATCAGTATCACCCAGAGCGGCAATGTTCAACTGGATGATTTTAGTTGGAAGCAAACCGGCCTGGATCTGGATCAGCAGACGCTTATCTGGAATGGCCAGACCGAGTTTAAGATGAGTGCCGGTAAACCCGAGTCCGTTATGGTTGAGGGGGAGCTGAATATGGCTGCGTTGGGGCTGGTGGCTGATGCACTGAAGCTGCAGCTTGGCGAGAGCCGCTGGCAGGGTCACACGGAACTGAGTTTTGGTGAACCGGGTATTCAGCAGGTGGGTGTAAAAGGTCAGTTGGATATGACCGCGTTGGATGTTGATAGTGAGGCCAGCAATCTGACGTTGCAGAGTGGCACGTGGCAGGGTGATACCCGTGTAAACTTCAGTGCTGATGGTATTGATAAGGTCGCAATGGATGGGCAGTTAAACATGGCTGCATTAGACCTCATGGGTGATGATGGCCTGAAGCTGCAGTTGAGCAGCGCGGCCTGGCAGGGAACAAGCGGGCTGGGCTTTAATCAGGCCGGGGCTGATCAGGTTGATGTGCAAGGGCAACTGAAAACCCGTCAGTTGTTGTATCAGATGGCTGATCGTATGCAGGCCAGAGTGAATTCGATTGATTGGCAGGGCGACGGTATCGCTTTGGCGTTGCAGCAACAGCCGATAACGATTAACGGTGAAAAAGGTCAGCTGAAGCTGGCGGGGGTCGAAGTGAAGGCGCTGCAGGGGGATCAGCAACTGGTCACGTTAAACCACGCGCAGTTCAGCGATATCGGTTTGTCGCTGCCGGAGAAACTCAGTCTGGGAGCGTTGAAGGCTGACGGGATCGCACTGTCTCCGCAGGCTGACGCGACTCTGGCAACATTGAACCTGAGGCTTAGTGATGTTGATTTGGCACCAGACAAAGCGGTCTCGATTAATCGGGTTGAGCTACAGGATTTACAGTTAAACGAGCAACTCAGTGCCGAGAAGCAACCGCTGGGTGTATCTCGTTTGCAGCAGGGAATTAACAATCTGCTGCCATCGGCAGAAGCCAGTAATACGACCGCCAGCAGCTCCTCTGCTGCGGGTGCCGAGCCGTCACTACGTGTGCAGGTGAAGGAACTGGTTATCAGCGGGGACAGTAAGGCGATGTTTACCGATAACTCAACCTCGCCCCCTTTTCATTCTGAAATTCTCATCGATAAAGCGCTGTTACAGAGGCTGGATAGTGGCAGCAAAGCTCCGGCAACCTTTGATCTGGCGCTGAAAGTGGGCGGCTTTACCACCCTGATGCTGAATGGTGAAACCGACCTTGTCGGCGGTGGCGAAAATGCCAGTTGGAAAGGGTCCCTGAAGCAACTGGAACTGCCCCGGCTGAGCCCCTATAGCATCGAGTATACCGGCTATTATTTGCAAAATGGACAGTTGCAACTGAACAGCTCAGGTAGCCTGGACGGTGGAAAGATCAGCGGTAAAAATGAGATTAAGATCCATCGTTTAGAGGTGGAGCCTGCGGATCAGCAGCAGATGGCAAAATTCAGTAAACAGTTGTCGATGCCGTTAGGTACTGCGATCTCTGTTTTGCAGGATAGCGATGACAATATCGATCTTGATGTGCCCATCAGTGGCTCACTGGAAGACCCGGATTTTGGTTTACAAAGTATTGTTAGCCGGCTTGCTGGCAAAGGCCTTAAACAGGCTGCTTTCAGTATCCTGCTCAAATCTCTGCAGCCCTACGGGACCCTTATCAGTCTGGCGGCCAGTGCGGCCAAAGACGGCAGTTTTATTACCCTTGATCCGGTAGTGTTTGCCCCCGGTCGTGCCGAGCTGGATGATTATGCACAGGGCTATCTGACGAAAATTGAATCGATGATGACTGAGCGTAAAGGGATGCGACTGAATATCTGCGGTCAGGCAGTGCAGCAGGATCAGGCGTTGATCCGTGCCGCCCTGGAAGCGGATAATAAAAAACGGGACAAACCTTTTACACCTGAGGAGTTGGCGGCTTTGGAGAGGCAACAGCTGGAAGCGCTGGCGCAACAGCGCTCGGACCGGGTGAAACAGCAACTGACGCAGAAGATCCCCGGAGAGCGGTTGTTTAGCTGCTTTCCGGTTCCCTCTCTGGATGACCCTCAGGCTAAGCCTTCAGCTACGCTTGGATTGTAAGCCAGGAGAGTGCGTCAGGAAGGAGCGTCTGGAAGGTGAGTACGGCTTTTTATGGCCCCGCGCGCTTTATCGGGAAAGGATGCCAGCATATTTGATATCCTGTGGAACGATACAACCGTTTAAAAGAGACTCACCACAGAGGACACTGAGAGCACAGAGAAAACCTTATAAATAGCGTTTCTCTGTGTCCTCTGTGCTCTCTGTGGTAAACATCTCCTTATACTTCTTAGCGTCACTGCAACGTCAGGAGCTTGGGCTTTTCCCGCCTGCAAGAGATTGCTTTGCAGAGATTTTACATATCTGGAGAGCGCACCAACCTGACTTAAACCGGGAAGATATCAATTCTTCCCCATAACACGCGAAGAATCTTTATATCCGGGCTCATGCACTCCAGACTTGATAGTCGGGGCTTATAGTCGTGCTTATATCAACTCTGTTGTAGTTGCCGGTAGCCGCTGTGACGGTGGCTGATCAGTGCTGCAAGGGTAAACAACAGCATCCCGGTTAGCGGCAGGATAAGCCAGATCCAGGGATGCAGCAGCAGAGGAAGATCCAGCAGCCGATAGCTGATCAGGCCGGTGATTATCTCCGTTAACACAGCGGCCATCGCGCCGCTGGCGCAGCCCAGCAGGGCAAATTCGAGAATGTCCAGTTGCCGGGTTTGTGCTGCGGTGCTCCCCAGCACCTGTAACAGGGCGTTTTCGTGGCGTCGTTGTTCCAGTTCCTGTGATACCAGCAGTTGCACCAGAACGATGCCGGCACACAGGGTTATGCCAAGGATCAGGGTCGATGCCTGAATCAGGCGATCGATCAGCTCACTCGCCTGATTGATCCACTGACTGACATCGATCAGCGTCAGCGAAGGAAAACGTTTGAGCAGTTCGCGGCTTAACCCCACCTGCTTATCTGATAACCGGAAACTGGTGATATAAGTCTGTGGATAGTTCTGCAGCACACCAGGGCTGAAAATCATATAGAAATTTGGCCGGAAAGAGCGCCACTCAACTTTACGGGTGTTGCTGATCGTCGCGCTAAACGAATCGCCTCCCACTTCAAAGGTGATTTTATCGCCCAGCTTTAAACCGAGATTGGCTGCCAGTTGCTGTTCGACGGAGATCAGGTTCTCCTGAGTATCCATGGGCCACCAGGAACCACTCACCAACTCATTGTGCGCTGGCGCTTTGGCTAACCAACTCAGGTTTAGCTCGCGCTTTAAAGCATTGTTTTCCAACTGATCCTGATCCAGAACCCGTTCTGGAGGCTGACCATTAATTGCGGTGATCCGACCCCGTATCATTGGATAGAGGTCCGTTTCTATCCCTGAATCCGTGAGAAACTGACTGAGCGGTTGCAACTCCCAGGGCTGGATGTTGATAACAAACTGATTGGGGGTGTTCACCGGTAGTTGAGCTCGCCAGCGGTTAACCAGTTCGGTCTGGCTGATCAGCAGGCTGCATAGCAAGGTCAGTAACAGGCACATGATACCCAGCTGCACCCGGTGCCACTGACGTTGCTGGTGGATGCGGTAACTGAGCAGGCGTCCCAGACGAAACCGTCGGGCTAGCAACCGGCCAGCCGGGGGCAGTAGCAGACTGGCACAAAGACCGGCCAGCAGGATGGTGATGACGCTTAACAGCGTGGCGGCAAGAGCATGGGTGACCGAGCCCAGATAGAGGGCAATCACGGCGCCTGACAAAAACAGTATAACCAGCCGGACGGGCCAGCTGAGCCCCTGATGGCTGAGCTGATCATGGCGCAGCAATCCCATCACCGGAATCCGGCTGATCTGCAGTAGCGGTGAATACCCTATAGCCAGCAGTAACGCCAGACTCAGCAATGGGCCGGTAGCGGTTAAGCGATAATCGGGGGAGGGCAGTCCTGAGGGGAGCAGCGGCTGTAGTACTGATCCGGTCAGTTGCAGCAACAGCAGGCTTGCGATCACGCCGATAAGGGCGGCCAGCAGCCAGCCAAGCAGCAACTTTATCAGATACAGCTGCAGTATCTGTCGTGGTTTCATTCCCAGGCTCTGCAGCAGGGCGCTGCGGCGATACTGTGCGCTGCTATAGCGCCTCAGGCTGAGGGTGATCAGCAGGCCACACAGCAGTATGCCAAACAGGGAGGTCATGCGTAGAAAGCCAGATGCGTTTTGCATCGCCCCGGATGCCAGCGGCTGATCTTCATAGACCGACCAGAGCCGCTGTTGTGGTGTCAGGGCTTGTTGCAGTCGGGCGTGAAAATCCCTGATCTGCTGTTCCGGGCCGCTGAATAGCGTCCGGTAGCCGATCCGGCTACCCGGCTGAATCACCCGGGTGGCGGCCAGGTCTTGCCGATTGATCAGAAGTTGCGGGCTGAAACTGCGAAATCCGGTGCCCCGGTCGGGTGAACTGATGACTGCCGCGGTGATTTTCAGCTGTGAATATCCCAGCGTGATGGTTTCGCCAACGCTGATCCCCAGCCGCTCTAACAGTTGCTGTTCGGCCCAGGCGGTTCCCTGAGCGGGTATCCGGGTCGATTGCGGTGGCTGGGTAACTATCTCCCCCCGGAGTGGATAGGGGGAGGCGACAGCCCTGACAGAGCTCAACAGCATCTGCTCATCGGTGCTCACCATGGTGGAAAACTGAATGACGTTGCTGTGTTGCAAGCCCTGTTCAGATGCTGCCGTCAGCAGGCTGGCGGGGATAGGCTGGCTGTCACTCAGGCTGAGATCGGCCCCCAGCATTAATGCGCTTTGGCGATTCAGCCCTTTTTCCAGCTGATTGCCCAGCAAGGTCAGGAAGCTGGCCAGGGTTGTTGCCAGGAACAGCGCCAGTAACAGCGCCCGCCACTCAAAGGTTCGCAGGTCGGAGCGGCTCTGTTTCAGGGTCAGACGGATAAGTTGTGATGATCTCATCCTATTGCTCCTGCAAACGTCCGTTATGCAGGTAGAGTCGCCGCTGGCAGCGTTGAGCCAGAGAGGTATCATGGGTGATCAGAATCAGCGTGGTGTTGAGTTGCTGATTGAGCTGAAACAGCTGCTCAATGATCTCGGTGCCGGTTTGTTCATCCAGATTACCGGTGGGCTCATCGGCGAATAACAGACTGGGTTGCGTGGCAAATGCCCGGGCGATCGCGACCCGCTGCTGTTCCCCGCCGGAGAGACGCGCGGGGGTATGCTGGTGTCGCGCCTGAAGGCCAACCCGGTCAAGCCAGTCTGCAGCCTGCTGTTCAGGGTTGGGGTGCCCCTGTATCTCCAGGGCTAACTGGACATTATCCAGGGCTGTCAGTTCCGGCAATAGCTGAAATGACTGAAACACAAAGCTGATATGGTTGGCCCGCATTTCGGCACGGGAGTGCTCATCGAGTCCGGCCAGTGGCTGACCCAACAGTTCAACAGAGCCTTTACTTGGTTCGTCTAATCCTGCCAGAATACTTAACAGGGTTGATTTACCTGCGCCGGATGGGCCGATAATAGCGATGCTCTCGCCAGCCTCGGCGCGCAGACTGATATCAGTAAAAATATCCAATCCACCGCTCTGGTCTGCAAAGGTTTTCGCCAGGGCATTGGCAATCAATACAGCACTGGGTTCGGGAGTCATCATGTCATCTCTTTTTGGAATCATCTTGTTACTGGTGTCTAGCTTAGCATGGAGCGGTACTGTTTTAGTCATGGGTGACAGCCTTTCTGCTGCATACGGAATCCCTAAAGACAGAGGCTGGGTCACACTGCTCGAACAGCGGCTGAACGACAGTCAGTTCGACTATCAGGTGGTTAATGCCAGTATCAGTGGAGAGACAACCCATGGTGGTATTACGCGTTTGCCCGACCTTCTGGATCAGTATCAGCCAGACATTGTACTGCTGGAACTGGGGGCCAATGATGGTTTGCGGGGGGCTCCTCTGCCGGTTATAAAGAACAATCTCAGCCTGTTGGTGAGTCAGTCTCAGTCCGCCGGAGCTCAGGTGTTGTTACTGGAGATGCGTATACCACCCAATTATGGCCCTCGCTACAGCGACGGTTTTAGCGGGCTCTTTGCCCAGGTGGCGGAACAGCAGGGCGTGCCGATGGTGCCGTTTTTTATGGCTCCAGTGGTATTGCAACCGCAACTGATGCAGGCGGATGGTCTGCACCCTAATGCGCAGGCTCAGCCGGCGCTTCTTGATCAGGTATGGCCCTTTCTGAAGCGCTTGTTGTCGCCTCAGAACCAAGCGGGATAACCACGATTATCCGGGTACCCCGGTCATGATTTTTACTGATCTGAAACACACCTCCCAGGGCTCTGACCCGTTCGCGCATGCCGATCAGACCAAAGCCCTTTTTGAAGGCATCCTGTTCGATATCGAAACTGCAGCCATCGTCACTGATCATAACCTCCAGACGGTCGCCACTGATCTCTTTGCGTTGTCCCTGTGAGGTTCTGTGAATATCGAGCCAGACGTTGCGCGCCTGAGCGTATTTGATGATATTGCTGAATGCTTCCTGCACCAGACGGAACAGTGTGATGTTGTAATCTTCCGACATCTCGTTGAGTGCACCGCGGTAGTCATGATGCAGGGTGATGCCATGTTCGGCTAAGCGGTTAGAGACAATACACTCCTGAATCGCGTCAATCAGGCCCAGATCGTCCAGCGCTGACGGGCGCAATGCCCGCATCATTCCATAGGTAACATCATAAATATTCTGAGCGATCGCATCGATCGATTCGGCTGTCTGGTTGACCAGGCTGTTCTCTTCCGGGTGCACCCGCTTAAGGATTTTGGCATCGGTTCTGATCGCTGTCAGCGATTGCCCCAATTCGTCATGCAGCTCGCGTGACAGGTTGCGCCGCTCCTTTTCCTGTACCGCCAGCACCTGATGGGTCAGGCGACGATTTTCCACTAACTGTTCCCGTAGTTCACGGGTGCGGGTATGGATTCTCACTTCCAGTTGCTGGCGCTCATTTTTCAGCGTCTCATAGATGGATGAGTGTTCGATAGCCGCTTTCACTTTCTGCCGCAGGTAGGCTGTCAGCATAAAGTAGACCGCGAGTGACGCTGATAACAGGATCAGCAGCATCCCCAGGTTGATGTTCTTGGGGCCGAACTTATGCACAATTTTGATCCTGAACGACTGGCCAAAACGAGTGACGGTGCGCTGCTCTTCAAGGGTGGGAAGCCAGATAGGCAATCTGGTTGTTGCCTCTGAGAGATGCTGATCAAGAATCTCACCGTTCTCATCCATCAGGCTGATACTGGCATGTTCGGAAAGGAAGCTGGTGTTTGGCAGCATCCCCTCTGTATCTATGATCAGTGATGCGATATAGAGGTTGTCGGCTGAGGGGGCCGTATTGCGTTCAAAGAACGCCAGGAACAGACCATATCCGGTTTTGTTGTTGTCCAGAGTGAAAGGAGGGGAAGTCACCGGCTGATGATATTTGCGCACGAAACGGATGGTTTCGGTAAACACCGGATCAGTCAGCAGATCTTTGTTCAGCAGATAGCGGGTATCCGGGTTGAGGGGTTCGATAAACGTGATGGGAAAGCGGACACTGAAGTCATCCCGGGTCGGGTCAATACGGAAATCTTCAGCTCTGCCAAAATTGCTGCCGTCCACTTTCTGCTGTCGCTGAATCTGCAGCCTTTCGATATGTGGGTAACGTTTGCGCATCTCGTTGGCAAAGCTACGAATCGATTCCTGATCGTTGGGTGATGATGACACCAGTACGGTAAAACTCTGGAGCAGCACTTCATTAATATAGGCTTTTTCGTAGATCGATGAATATACGAACTGCGCATCATTACTGAGATCTTTTTTGAGCCTGCTGTAGTCAGCATACAGGCTTAGCCCTGCCATCATAAGGGTCAGCATTAACCAGCCCGTGGTAATGAAGGGAAAATAGCTTCTTTGCATCGGTGTTGTTGTGTTCCGTGATCAGTTTATGAAATCCATATCATCGGCTAAGTGTAAACTATTTATTCCCAGAGCCAAAAAAAAAGCGCCGAAGCGCTTTTTTTGTGTGTGGTGACAAACCAACCTCAGATGCGGGTGAGCCAGCCGTGAGTGTCTTCTGCCAGTCCCCATTGAATATTGTTCAGTGCCTGACGCAGTTTCAGGGTTGTTGCGCCGATACCGCCATTGCCCACCGGGTACTCTTTACCCTTGTGAATCAGCGTGCCAACCGGGGTCAGTACCGCTGCAGTACCTGACAGGGCGGCCTCACAGCCCGGTTTGGCTGCACGTTCCAGTAACTCATCAATCGTCAACTGGCGCTCCTGAACGTCCATACCCAGATCCCGGGCGATGGTCAGGATCGAATCGCGGGTTACGCCATGCAGAAAGCTTTCATCCAGCGCTTTGGTAATCACCTGATTGCCATCGATGAGCAGGAAGTTTGCGGCGCCGGTTTCCTGAACATCGCCACCGGGGCAGAACAGCACCTGGTCAGCATTAAGTTCCTGTTTGGCTTTCATAATCGGGCGTAGTGCGCTGGCGTAGTTACCGCCACTCTTAATCATTCCCATATGGGCGGCGCAACGGGCACCATTCTCTTCCAGCAACAGGCGCAGGGTCGTGTCGCCACCGGCAAAGTAATCGCCCACCGGCGACAGCAGAATATACTGGCAGGAGGTGACAGAAGGGGTTGCAGCCTTACCTATCGCCGGCTCTGTGCCGAAATGGGTTGGGCGGATATACATTGAACCCGGAGGCTCAGGTACTTCATCTTTAAAGCGGCTAACAATATCGATAATCATCTGACCGGTGGCAGCTTTATCTATCTCTGGCAGAGCCAGTAACTGGCTGCTTTGAGAAAAGCGCTCGAGATTACGGTCCATGCGGAAGATATTGATTGATCCATCCTGATGACGGAACGCCTTGAGGCCCTCAAAACAGGTGCTGGAATAGTGCAATACATGTGCTCCCGGGTGCAGCTGCAGGCTATCGCTGCTGACGACCTCAGCTGCGCTCCAGCTGTTGCCATCAAACCAGGAGATTGCCATTTCCGGCATAAACACAGTTCCAAAAGCTGCCATTGGTTACCTCGAAAAGATAATAAGTTGATTGATCTGTTGCACGCAGCGTGATTCAGAGAAATTTTCAGGCCAATGATTGTAATCAGCAATGATTAAAAAGGGAATCGGCTACCGAATAATAAAGCGGGATAAAACGAAGAAAATTAACCTGAAAGCAGCGAAATCCTCTGTAATTCAGTGCCGCAGATCCCGTAGCTATCCCCCGGATGGGTGAACTGTGAATGATAAATGGTATACTGCGGCCTTATTTAACGCCTCTGAAACAGACAGGAATCCCCTTGAAAGTTCTGATTGTGAAAACCTCATCCATGGGGGATGTTATCCACACCCTGCCGGCGCTTACGGATGCGGTAAACGCTATCCCCGGTATTCGGTTTGACTGGGTCGTGGAGGAGGGATTTGCTGAAATTCCCCGGTGGCATTTTGCCGTTGATAAGGTGATACCGGTGGCGATCCGTCGCTGGCGCAAAAACCTCTGGAAGACATTTACCAGTGGCGAGTGGAAACGCTATCGCACGGCGTTGTCTGAGACGGATTATGATCTGGTGATCGATGCTCAGGGGCTTTTGAAAAGCGCGATGCTGGTGACCCGTTACAGTCGGGGGATAAGTTGTGGCTACGATAAACATTCGGCCCGGGAATCGCAGGCTGCGTGGTTTTATCAGCGCAAAATAAACGTCAGCAAAGATCAGCACGCGGTAGAGCGCACCCGACAGCTGTTTGCCCGGGCGCTGGGTTATGAGGTTCAGGGACGTGGTGACTTTGCCATTCGTAAACACTTTATGCCTGATCAGACTACCGCATCGGATTATCTGGTTTTTCTTCACAGCACCACCCGTTTTGATAAACACTGGCCGGAGCTCTATTGGCTGGAGCTGATCGATAAAGCGACTGCCGCCGGGTGGAAGATCAAACTGCCCTGGGGGAACCCTGACGAGAAAGCGCGGGCAGAGCGGCTGGCCCGGGATAGTCATGCCGTTGAAGTGCTGCCCAAACTAAACCTGGCTCAGGTGACGCAGGTTCTGGCAGGCGCTGCCGGGTGTGTATCGGTGGATACCGGCCTGTCGCATATGGCTGCCGCACTGGACCGCCCCAATGTGATTCTGTTTGGCCCCACTGACCCGGGGCTGGTGGGTGGTTATGGTAAGGATCAGATCTGCTTAGAGGCGAAAACTCAAACTGACAGCGGCCGCGATGTCGAGCCTGCCGTGTTTGCTAATCTGACGCCGGAGATTGTGTGGCAGACTCTATCGTTACAATGCCTGAACGCTGAGGATTAATTGTGAACTGCTCAGTCTATTTTGTATCAACGTTACTGCATCTTTTTACAGCGACTGCTATTGCAGGTGAGCGTGAAAATGAGAACGCAATACTGGTGTTTATCGATCAGCCTGAGGGAAAGGTACCGCAGATTTTCCAGCTTGTTCAGCAGTGGCAAAGCTCTCCCTTTGCTGAGTCGCATCTGTTCTATGGACGCCTTAAAGGCGGTTTGAGCAAACTGAAAAAAAGGCGAGTACTGTTTCGGAATATAAAGAGCTTAATTGAAAGGCTGGAGCCTGATCATATTTTTGTAGGGAATGACCGCCGTATAGAGTTTCAGTATGGGATGCATGTTGCCGGGTCAAACGGCAAACAGGTCGTGGGTCACTATATGGATGAAGGCACATTCACCTATGTTGGACGTGAAGCGTCCAGTGGCATTGGTGATGTGGTCGTGGATAACCTGCTAAAAAAACTGTTCTATGGCCTATGGTGGAAAAATCCCCTGACGGTTGGCGAATCTGCCTGGATAAGTGAGATTCATGTCGCCTTTCCGGAGCTGATCGACCCGCGTCTGAAAACTAAGGTTATCCATTGTCTGTCTGCAGAGAGCTTTCAGTCGGACTCTCTGAAGCAGCTTTCCCAGATGATGCTGCAGGTAAACGGTGTTAGTGAGGAACAGATCCTCAACCTTGATGTATTAATAACGTTGCCCCATGAGTCGCTGTTTGAGAAAAATAGTGGCTACAAAGAAAAGGTGTTGGCTCTGTTCTCTGAGCTGGAAGGGGTTGTTGCCGTTAAATATCATCCGCGTAATAGCTGTGAAGATGCTCTCGGATTAAAGCAGTATGGGGTTGATCTTCTTCCCTCCTCAGTGAGTTATGAGGCTATTTTACCTCTGTTGAAAAGCGAGGTCCGGGTTATTGGGGATGTCTCCTCTACCCTGTTACTAACCCGATGGTTGAGGCCTGAAATTGAAACGATCTCATATCGCAATGGCACAGAAAATAGCAAGTTTGAGCAACTGTTCAGTGATCTGGGCATACAGGTACGTTAACAGATCAGGCTCGCATGCAAACAGTATTTTAGAGAAAATAATATGATTGTTATTGGTTTTTATACAACGGATCCCGTTTACAGCTCGGCCTATGAATTGCTGGCTCGATCTCTGAGGAGGGTTGGGCATCAATATGATTTTCGTAGTTTTCCACCAAACGAATGGAAAATGATGACAGACCTGAAAGCCAGAATCGTTCTGGAAAGCCTGGAAAAATATAAAGAGCCTGTTCTTTATATAGATGCGGATGCTTTTGTTCATGAAAATATGGAAGAATATTTTAATGATATAAAGTGTGATATGGCCGTGAATGTTATAAATAAAAAAGACGGTAGTGAAGAACTTTTATCCGGAACAATTTATTTTGATTATAGTAGTAAGGTGATTGAATTCGTTAAACTGTGGATGCGATTGATAGAAGAGAATCCGAGTCTTATAGATCAGCAGAATTTACAAAAGGCTGTAGAGGAATATGATCATGGACTAAAAATACATCGATTATCTGCAGCTTATACCTATATATTCGATCGTCAGTATGTTGACGTGGATAAACCAATAATTGAACACCTTCAGGCTAGTAGAGAAATATATTGTCGAAAGGAAATGCAGAGCTTTAAGAACAGACTGAAAAAGCTTGTTGGTTTAAAAGTAAGTAAAGAGGAGCTATTGAATCGACGGCATAAACGTCTAGCTGAACTCAATGATATGTTTGAAGGCCATGAATAACTATTATCATTGTGAATAATTTAAAGAGGATGAGAGGGTTTATGTCTGGTAGCTGTTGCACTTATCTCATTCTTACTATTTAGAAATTAAGTTATGATGAAAAAAATATTATTGGTGAAAATGTCTTCATTGGGCGATCTGCTTCATACCATGCCTGCGGTTACTGATGCGCTGGCAAACATTGAGGGGCTGAAGATAGATTGGCTTTGTGAAGAACCTTTTGTTGATATTGCCAGATTGCATCCTGGGGTGAATGTTATCCCTCATGGACGCTTACGCTGGAAGAAGCGTCGTTTTGCCTTAGAAACTTTGACAGAACAGTACCACTTCTACAAAGCATTACGACAGACAAAGTATGATCTTGTTATTGATGCTCAGGGAAGGATCAAGTCTGCGCGTGTTGGGTGGTTGTCAGGTGCTCCTGTTTGTGGGCCTGATAAATACAGCGCTACGGATCCTGAGACGAGAGTATTTTATAAACAGGGAATATCAACCCTGTCCGTAACAAATGCAGTTGATAAGGTTCGCCTGCTTTTTTCCCGTGCTTTGGATTATGAACTGGCTGGTGACGCTTGTTTTGGGATAGAGGCCGGGAAGTTAGCATCCTGTCCTGAAAACTGGCAGGGAAAGTATGTTTTCTTTCATGGTACCACCTGGCAGTCCAAACATTGGCCAGAAAGAGAGTGGATACGTTTGCTTGAACTGGCAAAAAAGAGAGAGAAAGGTGTTCTTTTACCCTGGGCTAACGAAGAAGAACGGTTGCGCGCTGAGAGAATAGTTAGTCAGGCCGGTTGGGGAGAAATTCTGCCTAAAATGTCTTTATGGGATCTGTGCGGTATCATCGCCAGAAGTAATGGTGCCGTTGGTGTCGACACTGGTTTGATGCACGTAGCCGCCGCTATGGGCATCCCGACAGTATCGGTATTTGGTAGTACCAGCGTTGCCTTGACTGGAGCGCAGGGGAACAATGTTACCAATCTCCAGGCGCAATATGAATGCTCTCCTTGTAAAGAGAAGTGTTGTCCGCGTCTTGAAGAGGGGGAGCCCCCTTGCTATAGCAGTTTGCCGGGCGATTTTGTTTGGCAGCAACTCCAGAATCTAATAAGTAAACAGTAGCTTTTGAGTGAGCCGGTTCGCTAAGTGAGGGTGTGGAAGAAGAACCTGCCGCTAAATGATCAGCAGGCGTTACAACGTGCTTTTCAGCAATATCAGGATGAATTGAAAGCATACTCTCTCTGCCGCGGTTACTCATATTTTTGACTGCGTTCATGAGGCGGTTAAATGTCTTGTTATTGAGCTTCTACAAGTCAGTATATCAATTTACTGTAGAGAAAATATGAAAACACTTAAGAGTAGGTTTGGAAAGTATTTGAGGCTGAAGGTACAGCCTGCGGGACTATTAAAAAGAAGGTATCCGCGGATTTATGAGCTTAATCAAGTTTGTTCTGAAGTAATATAACAGGAAGTTAGTAATGGCTATGTTTTACAAGGAAGGCCTTGCGGGTCAGTTCGTTATTTATTGCGTACTATTCGCGTTGGTCATCTATCTTGCAGCAAATGAACTTGCCAATGGATTGCTGATTGTTGGGGGCCTGGTTTCGCTCTTTATTTTTGGTCGCAGATACCGGGTGCTGACCGATGGGATAGGGAAGGAGGATATCACGTGGATATTTACCCTTCTATTATATCCAATGTGTTTTTTATATGCTTTTATTCTGTATCAGTCAAAGATAGACGCTGAAACCTTTGTCGAATTCTTCAGAATATCACTTTTAGTTGTAATGGTGTTTCTGGTAGCAAGGAAAAGTCGGGTGTTAACCTTTACCACCCTTAAAGTGGCAATCTCTGTTTTTGCAGGGCTTACCGGCAGTCTGGGGATTATCGTCTGGTTTATACAGGGGGGAGGGAGGATATCAGTAGGTACTTCGCTTATTAATATGTATGCTTTACTGATAACCTGCGCCGCAGGAATGGTTATGCTTTTCTGTCTGATTGAGTCTGTCGATATGAAAAAGCTGTATTATCGGGCGTGCTTTATCACAGCTGTTGGTGGCGTTTTTGCTTCCGGTTCGAAGAGCGCAATACTGGCGCTGATCTGCGTGTTTTTGTGTTTATCTGTTTTTCACGTTTTCCGAAACAGGGGGCGTCTCAAGGATATCTTGATCTTGCTAATGCCTCTGATTCTGTTTGGTTCGATGATGAATCCCTTCAGTCGCATCGAATCGATGATTAGTAGTGTAGATATGTATGTGGAAGAACAGTCAGAGAGATCATCAACTGTCAGCTCGACAGGCCAGAGAGTGCAGATGTACCGTGCAGCGATAGTCGGTATTCTTGATGAACCCTTTTTAGGTAAGGGAACATGGCGGCTGGGAGAGATATTTCCCGATCGAATAGAGAGTGGATCCCTCGCTATCTCAACAAAGCGGTATGTTCATGTCCATAATGAGATTCTTCAGGCCTGGCTGACGAGAGGGGTTCCTGGGGTGCTACTGTTGCTAATGTTGTTTCTGGTGCCTATGAAGGCGGTTAAGAGCAGCGATCTTTTCCCCAAAGGGTGTATCTATATAACATTATTTGTCTACATGATATTTGCGATGTTTGAGGCCCCTTTGAACGCCAACGTCTCCTATGCTTTCTTTATGATTGTTATCTCATTGTTGCTTGCTTGTCGGTCGGGTGTCCAGGATTATATGGTTGAGTTTTCAGGGAGTTAATGTGGTTATTGTCAGATTGATAGGTGGTTTAGGTAACCAGTTGTTTCAATATGCGTAT
Source organism: Amphritea atlantica (assembly GCF_900111095.1). Lineage (GTDB taxonomy): Bacteria > Pseudomonadota > Gammaproteobacteria > Pseudomonadales > Balneatricaceae > Amphritea > Amphritea atlantica. The sequence goes on from NZ_FOGB01000011.1 coordinate 37,932, forward strand.
GCGTTGTCGCTCGTTGGAAAAGGTTATCGTGTTAAGTTGGATATATCTGAGTTCGATACCTATACACTACATGGAGGCTTTAGTCTGGGGGCCTATGGCCAGGGTATTGAGATTGCATCTGATGCGGAGGTGAACGCTCTAACCCGTGTGGGACCTCTATCGACAGTGTTACGGAAGCTTCAGGGCAAAAAAAGCAGACGTGTCATCAGGGAGTCTAACTTTTCCTTTGATGAAAAGATGCTGTTGCCGGAAGATAACCATTATCTTGTGGGTTATTTTCAGAGTGAGAAATACTTTGAAAATATAAGGGGTGAGCTGCAGGAGTTTCTGTCCCTGGAGTACAAACTATCTGATTACTCGCGGCGGGTATTTGAGGATATAAAAAACTCGGTTGTTAGTGTGTCAGTGCATATCCGTCGTGGCGATTATGTCAGCGATCAGTCTGCGTATAGGACTCATGGGGTTTGTTCGCTGGAGTATTACTCTGCTGCGATAAAGCACCTTGAGGAAGGCCATTCAGAGGTCGATTTTTATATTTTCTCCGATGATATTAATTGGGTGAAAGAAAATTTAAAGGTGAAGCGCGCGCAGTATATTGCCTCAGAGCAGAAACGCTTCGCAGGTGAAGATATCTATCTGATGAGTCAGTGTGATCATAATATCGTGGCGAACAGCTCTTTTAGTTGGTGGGGGGCATGGTTAAATGATAATAGTCGTAAAGAGGTCATTGCCCCTCAGCAATGGTATGCAGACCCTGAAATGCAAAGACTGAGTAAACCTCTCGTGCCAGCTGACTGGATAAGGCTTTAGGAATGAACGTGTCAGACCTGCCATTGGTTAGCGTCATTATTCCTGTTTTTAATGGTGCAGATTATCTGAGTGAGTCAATCATATCTATTACTGAACAGACTTATCCTAATATTGAAATTATTGTTATTGATGATTGCTCTTCCGATAACAGTGTTGCTCTTATCGAGAGTATGGGTGCGCATAATATTACACTTTTGCGAAACCAGAAAAATAGCGGTGTAAGTGCTTCACGCAATAGAGGTATAAGAGCAGCGAAAGGTAAATATATAGCCTTCATGGATGCTGATGATATCAGTGTTCCCCATCGTATCGAAAGGCAGGTTAGCTTTCTGGAAGTGAATTCGGATTTTGGTCTGATCAGTTCAGCCTATGAAACCTTTGAGGGAGACTCGCTGTCTGGCAAGAGAAGCCTTAAGGTGTTGCCTTCCGATCCGGATTATATTGCTGCCCGTTTGCTTTTTCAGTGTAATATCTGCTGCCCTGCGTCGATGTTGCGCACCGAGCTATTAATACATCATGGTTTGTATTTTGATGAATCATTATCTATGTGTGAAGATTGGGAATTGTGGTACCGAATGAGTCAGTTTACCCGAGTTTCTAATCTTGCGGATGTGTTGCTCTATTACCGCAAACATTCCAACAATGCTTCTAATAAAAGGGAGGAGATGCACAGGAGTAGAATGGGGTTGTTCCTGAAAAGCTTTCGTGATTACGGCGTTAATGTCGATGGATTATTTAATGACAATTTTTATCTGAAAGGGAAAGCCGAATTCTGTGCTTTTATCGAATCGGCTGAATGTTTTGCGAATCAAAACCGGGCAGGGCAAGAATTCAGTGAAAAAGAGATTATTGCAGCCACTGCCTATGCTTTATATGAGATCTTTAAAGCCAACGCCATGATACTGGGTTACAGTATCTATGATGATTTGCGCAGTTCATGGTTGTATCAGTACATGGACATTAGCCCAAAAAATCGGATTAGAAACTTTCTCCGTTGTAAGCGAGCTTCCCTGAAGTTTTAAGTTCTGATCGATTGATAAATATTCTTTTCCCCTAAAGGCGCTGTTTTAAAGCGTTTATGCACCCACATATATTGTGAAGGTGCTTTGCGGATACCCTCTTCAATCGCTTTGTTAATGAGCAACGCATCCTGCTCTTCTGAACCTGAAGGAAACCCTTTTACCTCACTGCATTCGAGGATATAACCCGAGTTATCGGGTTTCCTCCAACAGTCCAGTTTTACTAATGGGGAGCCATTCAGGCTGTGCATTTTTGTGGTTGCTATCGTGGTGGCGGCGGGGTGGCCGAAGAAAGGTGCAAACAGGGTTCCTTTTCGCCCAAGATCCTGATCAGGGGCATACCAGATACAGTGGTTGTTGCGCATCGCTCTGAGCATCAGGCGGGTTTTTTTACGTTCTACAGGGTGACTGAAACGTTTACGTCCGCTGGTAAAAAACCATTCAAGCATCGGGTTGTCATGTTTTCTGTACAGAGTGCTGCAAGGCTTGCCATGAAGCGAGAAAAGTAGTCCGGCGAGGTCGAGGCAGGAGAAGTGCCATCCCATCAGAATGACGCCATTGCCCTTTTCCAGTTCCCGGTCCAGCAGGTCGAAGTTGCGGAACTCCGTTATCTGATGGAAAAAACGTGTATCTTTCCAATAGGACCAGCCTGTTTCTATCAGGCCTGTGCCATTGTGCTCAAATACTTCTCTCACCCGTTGTTGCTGTTCTTCGGGAGAAAGTTCCGGAAAGCAGGTTTGAATATTGACAGTGGTTATATATCTGCGATTTTTCATCAGGTGGTAAAGAATTCGCCCCAGATGTTTTCCGATCCAGAGCCCCCAGTGGAATGGTAGGGCACAAAACAGACGCAGAAGCCCGATGCCGATCCATATCAGCCAATATCTCGGTGCAAGAAAATCTGACCAGCACGCTTCTTTATTGCCCACAATTCATCCAGATGCTGTAAAATCAGGTGATTATAATATTCAAACCTGGGTAACACTAGGGAAGCTACGATTAAGCGCCCCAGTTTTGCTTAATTGAGTGATTTTAGCGGACATGGTTAATATTTAGTCAGCTAAGCAGTCCTCTAATCTCATTGATTTCCCTGAGTGCTGGTGGATTTGCCTTACGTTCAGCATATGATCAACGTGTGTGATATTGGCATGAGCCGTTTTTACTATCGCTTTTCATCAAACCAGGATAACGCGTTTTTATAAAATCAAACGGGCACTGAATGATTCGGAATGGAGGCTCAGCTTTGACGCGGACACTAGCCTTAAGGTATTCAGTCCGGATTTTCAGCCTTTACGCTTCCTCTACAAACTGTCTTTATATGTAACATTGATGTGACCGACGATCATGGGTAATCAGGATATTTTATTTGTATGGCAAGGTGCGAATCTGCCACCTGCCATTGGCGTAGTGAATGTTTTTATAATCGATCTCTTGGAAATTTGAGTCTAAGTGATGTGTTGAGATCATCCTGGATAAACCGAGCCTCTTAAGTATAGGGACTTTTCTTATCTTTCTCAGGGCGTTGATTTTTTTAGCCGTGGTTATGACGTTTTGTGGGAGTTCTCTTTTCATCGCGTCAATGATTGGTAGCATCTCCTGGTGACATTCAGCTGCATTCTGAATAGCTCTGTTTTGATCGTGAATTCTATAACCTCCAAGGATAGCATCTATCGAATAGAGTTCAGCATGCTGAAAAAAGCGGCACCAAAGCTCTCCGTCAACCATGTATTTCTGACTCTCGTCAATATAGCCCCCAGCCTTTTGCCATAGACTTCTGCGCCAAAAAGTTGATTCTTGTTGAACCCAGTTATACTTTCCAGTTAGAAAGTCATAGATATTTTTTGGGTTCCTTTGGGCTGTTGTCATTACCCCCTCTTTATTCCATAAGCCATTAAAGCCTGTAATCCATTCTACTTCAGGGAATAACTCGAAAATTCTGGCTACGGTATGGAGGGCTTGTGGCGTATATTTATCATCTGAATTTATCCAGGCCATTATTTCACAATCGGTTTCAGCAAAACCTTTGTTCAGAGCATGGGCGTGACCGCGATCAGGCTCTGAAGTATAAAAATGTAGTTGGTCTGAGTATGCCTCGATAATATCCTGGGAGCCGTCAGTGCTGCCTCCGTCGATCACTACATACTGTAGTTCAGGGTACTGTTGGTTTACTACCGAGCGTATGGTTTCTTCAACAAAGGGCGCTTGATTAAAAGAGGGAGTAACAATCGCGATGGAGATGGGATTTGGCATAAGAAATCATCAATAGATGTTAGAGTTAGGTCGTATGTGTCAAAAACAACATTGCGTTGTTGGTAAGTTATACAGCGTTAAAGGGCCTTTGTTGTCCATATTTGATGCTAATGTTGTAAAATATGAAATTGTAATGTTTGTCGTCCAGCAGCACTAGCGTATCGCGCTGTAGATTTGTTATGGCTGTCTACAATAATCTGAGAATTTTTCAATAGTGAAAAGTGGGAATAGTTTGCAGGTGTATCTTCGCCTGCTCAGGTATGTCAAAAAATATTGGTCAGCATTTCTACTCAGCGTTGTTGGTTTTGCTATCTATGCTGGTTCACAGACGGCATCTGCAAAATGGCTGGAGGCGTTTGTCGATACAGTAGGGTCAGGCAAGCTGGACAATCGGGGCTTGCTGGCCCTGGCAGTGTTAGGAATCTTTTTTATCCGCGGTGTTGGTACGTTTCTCGGCAACTATGGACTCTCCTATGTGGCCCGCTATGTGGTTCACGATCTGCGTTCAGATCTGTTTAAACATCTGATGTTGCTGCCCAGTGCTTACTATCATAAAAACTCCAGCGGCGAGCTGCTGGCTAAATTAACCTATAACGTTGAGCAGGTTACCGGGGCGGCAACCAATGCGTTGAAGGTAGCTATTCGTGAGGGCTTTACTGTTATCGGGCTGTTTGGCTATATGCTTTATCTCAACTGGAAGCTAACGCTACTGTTTCTGGTTGTCGGGCCGGTGGTGGGTGTTGTGGTGGGCATTGCGGCACGCCGGATGCGTGGCATCAGTCGCAATGTGCAACAGAGCGTCGGTGATATTACCTCGTCCGCATCTGAAGCCATTAAGGGCTATCAGGTGGTGCGTATTTTCGGCGCCACAGAACTTGAGACCGAACGTTTTATCAAAGTCAGTCAACAGAATCGTCGTCAGGTCATGAAGATGGTGGTGACTCAGTCGATTACTACTCCCTTCGTGCAGATGATGGTGGCTGGAGTGATTGCCCTGATGACATTTCTGGCGATGGAGCCAGATCTGATCAGAGAGATGACGACCGGGCAGTTTATTGCCTTTATCTCTGCCGCTGCGCTGATGGCGAAGCCGGTACGTTCGCTCACAGAGATCAGCAGCATGATTCAGTCGGGACTGGCCGCATCTGAAAGTGTTTTTGAAGTGGTTGATACACAGCCGGAAAAAGATACCGGTTCATTGGAGTCTGAACGTTCTCAAGGGGCTTTGTCATTCCAGAACCTTGGATTCAGATATGACCCCGATGGTAAGTTGATTCTGGAAAATATCAGTCTTGATATTCAACCAGGCGAGACCATTGCGCTGGTGGGTAAGTCCGGTAGTGGTAAATCGACTCTGGCAGGTTTGCTGCCGCGGTTTTACGACGTCACTGAGGGAGAGATCCTTCTCGATGGGCACAATATTCAGGACTATACACTGGCTAATCTGCGCAGTCAGATCGCGCTGGTCAATCAGCAGGTCGTTCTGTTTAACGGCACAATTGCTGAAAATATCGCTTATGGTGGTATGGCTGAGTGCCCCCGCGAACGGATTGAAGCGGCGGCAGAGGCAGCCCATGTAGCGGAGTTTGTTAAGCACCTCCCGGATGGGTTGGATACCATGGTGGGTGAAAATGGAGTACTGCTATCCGGTGGTCAGCGCCAGCGTATTGCGATCGCCCGGGCGATTCTCAAAGATGCGCCAATACTCATTCTGGATGAGGCAACCTCAGCACTTGATACCGAGTCTGAACGCCATATTCAGGATGCGCTGGAAAATGTGATGCAGGGACGAACCACACTGGTGATTGCTCACCGGCTGTCGACTATTGAAAATGCTGATCGTATTCTGGTGATGGATGCTGGCAGAATTATCGAACAGGGTAGTCACGCTCAGCTACTGCAAAAAGGCGGGGTGTATGCCAATCTTCACAGCCTGCAATTTTCTGAAACTGCGGTCGCTATGGAAACCGACGAAACCACAAATCAGGAACCCAATCAATGAAACTGGTAATGCCCCGATTAGATAAAGCGCAGGTCTTAGTTGTCGGCGATCTGATGCTGGATCGCTACTGGCATGGGCCGACTTCGAGAATCTCCCCGGAAGCGCCGGTGCCAGTCGTCAAAATCGATCAGCGGGAAGATCGCCCCGGTGGCGCCGCTAACGTTGCACTGAATATAACCGCTCTGGGCGGAGGTGTTTCACTGGTCGGTATTGTAGGGCGGGATGAAGCGGGTCAGGCGTTGCAGCAGCAGCTTGAATCGGCGCAGGTTAACTGTCGTTTCTGTACCAGTGACAGTGAACCGACGATCACTAAACTACGTGTTTTGAGTCGTCACCAGCAACTGATCCGTCTGGATTTTGAAGAGCGTTTTACTGCTGACCACAGCGCAGCATTACAGCAGCAGGCTGAGATGATGCTGAGTAATGTCAGTGCTCTGGTGTTATCGGATTATGATAAAGGTACCCTGAGTAATCCTCAGGTGCTGATCAACGCCGCCCGTAAAGTCGGAGTGCCAGTACTGGTCGATCCAAAAGGCACCGACTTTGAACGTTACCGTGGCGCAACACTTCTTACCCCTAATATGGGTGAGTTTGAAGCAGTGGTGGGGTGCTGTCGCTCGGAACAGGAGTTGGTTGAGAAAGCGCAACTCCTGGTGGAACAATTGGATCTGGAAGCACTGCTGGTGACCCGCAGTGAGCAGGGGATGACTCTGATTAAACCGGGCCAGAACGAGGTCCATTTTCCTGCTCATGCCCGCGAGGTGTTCGATGTTACCGGTGCGGGTGATACGGTTATCTCGACTCTGGCCACGGCGCTGGCTGCCGGTGAAACCCTCGAGGTGGCTACCGGGCTGGCCAATATCGCTGCCGGTATTGTGGTGGGTAAACTGGGCACCGCCGCGATCAGTGGTCCGGAACTGCGCCGGGCGGTCAATCGGGCCCAGGGATCTGAGCGAGGTGTTGTTAGCGATGAGCAGTTGCTGATCGCATTGGAGGATGCCCGGGCCGCCGGTGAAAAGATTGTTTTTACCAATGGTTGTTTTGATATTCTGCACGCGGGTCACGTCGGCTATCTGGAGCAGGCGCGGGCGCAAGGCGACCGGCTGGTGTTGGCGATCAATGATGATGAGTCGGTACGCCGGCTTAAGGGAGAAGGGCGTCCTATTAATCCGGTTGAACGAAGAAAAGCGGTGCTGTCAGGTCTGGAAGCGGTCGACTGGGTGGTCAGTTTTGCTGAGGATACTCCCGAGAGGTTGCTGGAACAGATCCGTCCCGAGGTGCTGGTGAAAGGGGGGGATTATGGCCTTGAGCAGGTGGTTGGCGGTGAGTATGTCAAAAGCTATGGTGGTGAAGTAAAAGTGTTGTCTTTTCTTGATAACTGCTCAACCACAGCGATTGTGGAGAAAATACAGAGCAGTTGATTGGTTATATTAATCGTTTGACGGGCCTGCCTTCAGGCTCTCTACAGCGGCCATGACATTGGTGCGCAGATGGTCTGGGTTGATCGTGCCAATAATGGCACTGCTGACGCCCTGGTGGCCAAGTACCAGATCGAAACTGGCGTGCACTGGGTCCGCTTCACTTGCCTCGGCAATATGGCCTGATGCCAGAGCTTTCTTGATAAAGATCCCTTTCTGGGCTGCCAGAGCATAATCGATAACTGGCAGCTCATCCTGGTAATCCAGATTGTATGTGACCATGGCAATATCGGAACGTTTCAGCGTTTCGATTCCGCCCTCAATGGTCTTTGTGGACATCCCTCCCGCGCGAATCTTCCCCTCTGCTTTCAGTTGCTCCAGTTGCTCAAGAATACCGTAGTGATTGATAACGTCGAGATCATTACCATCGGAATGCACCAGCAGAATATCGATCACATCGGTGCGTAATCGTTGAAGGCTGCGTTCGATGCTGAAGCGCACGTGCTCCGGGGTGAAATTGAAATGAGATTCGCCAGTCTGCGGGTCAAACTCTTCTCCGACCTTACTACAGATCAGCCAGTGGTGGCGCTGGTGTTGCAGTAACGGCCCCAGTCGCGTTTCACTGTTCCCATAAGCAGGGGCGGTATCCAACAGGTTGATACCAAGATCGCGACTCAGGTCCAGCAGTCTGGCTGCCTGCTGATCGTCCGGTATGGTAAAGCGGCTGGGGTATTTCACCCCTTTATCCCGTCCCAGCTTAACGGTGCCAAGCCCAATGGGACTGACCCGCAACCCGGTGCCGGCGAGGTTTCTGAGTGTCAGCAAAACATGGTCTCCCACACCGGTTGGGCAATGTCAGGGTGGGGCAACTGACCGGTGACAAGGGTGTCGGCTTTGCTTGCTGGGGCAATATGCTGCTCATCCAGCAGGGTGAGAATCTGATCGCTGAGATCGGGTGCCAGCGCCAGTTTGGTTGGCCAACTGATGATACAGTTCCCGGCGGTCTGGGCAAAGGCAGAGTCCGGGCGGGTGAGAGATGACTGTTTGGGTTCTGCCCGGTTAATATGAAAGCTGGCCCAGCGCGGGTTTTTTAACTCGACCCAGGGGAGCAGTTCACGGATAAGTTTCTCGGCCTTTTGACACTGCTGTTCTGAGGAGAGCTTTATTCCGCTTTCCGCCAGATCTCCGCCCAGATACCACACATACTCGCCATGACTGGCGGGATGCGTGGTAATAGTGACCACTGGCTTACTGCCGCCACTGATGCAGTGGGCAAAGGTAGGCAGGTCTGATTGATGGCGTACCATGACCATATGCAGAGGTCTGCGCTGCATCTGTGGCTGTTGTATATTTAAGTGCTGCAAAAGTGCTTCAGTGCCTTCCCCGGCAGTGGTGATATAGCGTTGTGCTTCGATTCGCAGTTGGGGAAGTTGCAATGCCGTTACACCGCTATCTGCCAGTTCAAACTGAATATCATTGGCGTTAATTTTGAGTATCCGCTGAGTATGGGGCCTGGCCAGTGCGTCAATGACCGTTGGCACGTCCAGCACAATCTCGTTGAGTCGATAGAGATTACCGCGAAAGTCTGGGTGGCTGAAGGCCTCAGGCCTTTGATCGGGCGAAACCGCGTCAACCCGGCCTTTCAGTGCTTTACTGGCAAAAAAGCTGGTCATTTTTGCCCCCAGCGAGGCCTTAGACCACATATAATGGGCCTCAGAGAGGATCTTTGCTGAACTCAGATCCAGCTCGCCGCAGCCTTCGATACAGGCGCGCCAGCGGGATGGCATATCGGCAATGCTGCTGGATGCCTGGGTCAGCACACCATTGAGCGCATATTTGGTGCCGCCATGGATGATTCCCTGAGAGCGTACCGACTGTGCCCCACCAAGATCGGCGGTTTCCAGCAGGAGGGCATCATAACCCTGTTGTAGCACCCGGTTGAGCAGCCACAGGCCTGCAATACCACCGCCAAGAATAACCAGATCTGTCTTTATCGTTTGCATGAGCCGTTCCGCAACTTAACAGGGGTTATTATACCTTCGGTATCACAGGCTGATAATGGTAAACTGATGTTTTCTGATTGGAATCCGTTTATTCCCATGACCCGATTGCTCTATTCGCTGCTGTTTTACTGCCTGACACCGCTGATATTGCTGAAGCTATGGATGCGCGGACGTCAGAGTCCTGAATATCGTCATCGCTGGGGCGAACGGTTTGGTTTCATCCCCCGGTTAAGCGGGGAGCGACCGATCTGGATCCATGCGGTATCGTTTGGTGAAACCATGGCCATCATTCCGCTGGTGGACAAGCTTCTGGCTGAACATCCGCAGATACCGGTGTTTATCACCAGTATGACGCCAACGGGTAGTGCCCGGGTACAGACTCATTTTGGTGACCGCGTTGGACATGCCTACTGCCCTTATGATCTTCCCTGTGCCCTCAGCCGTTTCCACCGGCGTGTCAGGCCCCGCAGTTGTGTCATCGTTGAGACGGAGCTCTGGCCCAACCTGATTCACAGTTGTGCTAAGCGCGGGATTCCGGTTGTGGTCACCAATGCCCGCTTGTCAGCCCGGTCTGCCGAAGGCTATCAGCGCTTCAACTGGCTGACCCGGCTGATGTTGAGTGAGGTCAGCCGTATCGCCGTGCAAAACCGGGACGATGGTGAACGTTTTATCTCGCTGGGATTTGCGCTGGATAAGCTGCAGGTGACCGGTAGCATCAAGTTTGATATTGATACTCCCGCAGGGGCGAACGAGGAAGCCGCAAAGTTGCGTCATGCCTGGGGGAGTACTCGCCCGGTTATCATCGCGGCCAGTACTCATGATAATGAAGAGACGCAGCTGCTCGAGGTTTATCGTAATCTGAAGTCCCGCTATCACACTCTGTTATTGATACTGGTGCCCCGCCATCCGGAGCGTTTCCTGACGATCTACGATCAGAGTGTCAAAGCGGGTTTGCGCACCTGTCGACGCAGTGTTTCTCCCGCTCCCGCGCCTGATTGCGAAGTCTATCTGGGGGATACGATGGGTGAGCTGATGACGCTGTATAGCGCGGCCGATATCGCTTTTGTCGGCGGTAGTCTGATCGAAAGAGGGGGGCACAACCCGCTGGAGCCGGCGGTGTTAGGTAAGCCGGTGCTGATGGGCCCCCATGTGTATAACTTTCATCAGATAGTCGCGACGATGGAGCAGGAGCTGGCGCTACAGGTTGTCAGTGATGCTGAAGAACTGCAGCGAGCCCTGGCTGAGCTACTGGATCACCCGGAACAGGCCCGGGCGATGGGTATTCGCGGGCGCACCTGCATCGAGTCAAATCGGGGGGCACTGGATCAGCAACTGACACTGGTGAAACAGATGGCTGGCATTCAGTCATAACTCCCCGGTTTTATTCTGTGGTTGTCTCTTCAGTCGCTGGTTATTAAGAACTTATCTATTAAGAGCTTAGCTGCCGGTCCATCTCTTCGCAGAGCCAGTGTCCGATAAATATATGCGCTTCCTGAATCCGGGCGGTCTCGGTACTCGGTGCTTTTATCAGGTGATCCGCAATGGCATCTAACTTACCGCCACTCTCTCCGGTCCAGGCCCAACAGGTTGCACCGATCTGTTGTGCAGCTTCAATGGCGTTGATCACATTGGCGCTGTTGCCTGAGGTGGATAGCCCGATGACCAGATCCTCAGGGCGACACAGTGCCTCGATCTGTCGGGTAAACACCGAATCAAAACTGTAATCGTTGGAGTGGGCGGTCAGAATTGAGCTGTCTACCGTTAATGCAATAGCAGGTAGTGCCCGGCGTTCCGCTTTATAACGAACCACAAACTCAGCAGCAAGATGCTGACTATCCGCTGCGCTGCCACCGTTGCCGAGAAATAACAGTTTGCCACCATTAGTAAAGGTAGCTGAAATCTGGTTGGCCAGTTTCTCAACATCGGCCTGAATCTCTGGCAGGCGGTTGAAGGTTTGCAGATGGCGTTGTCGTGCGCTTTCAAATGACATCGGTTATTTATCCTTACAGATCAAAGTTGAACGGTTCGCCAGCCTGTTCAGAGAGAATCTCCTGCAGCACTCCATTCAATGGTGCCCCATCACTGTCGCGGACCCAGGTTTTACCATCAAAGTCGAAGTGAAAACCGCCGCTGCGGGCCGCCAGCCAGAGCTGTTTAACCGGGGTCTGGCGGGTAAGGATGACCTGACTTTTGTTTTCACAGATCACTGTCAGTACACCGCCGTTATTGATAACGTCGAGATCGGTTTCCGCCTCGTCCAGGACCTCCTCAATCTGCTCCAGGGTGTTATCAACGCGTTGATTAAATTCAGATTCGTTCATTGTCGTACTCACAGGCGGAAAATTATTGTTAGCTGAGAGTATATAGCAGTTTGTGCAGGTACTCATCATGGCAACGGCGCTGTATAATCGGACGATTAACTTAATATCGGGAATAAACGTCGTGAAAGCCTGTTGGATAGCTATTTTTTTCAGTGTGCTGTTGATCAGCGGTTGTGGGCAGAAAGGTAGTCTCTACCTGCCCGATGAGGCGCCGGAACAAACGCAGCAACAGTCTCAGTAGCATCCAGTTTAGTTGCTGTTGAACTCACCGGCTCAGCACTCCTGAGCAGTAACCCTATTGGATACAGAAAGAAGACAATGGATAATTTTCAATACCTGAATGGCCGTCTCTGCGCTGAAGAAGTTCCGGTTAGCCGGATCGCAGAAGAGTTTGGCACACCGACCTATATCTATTCCCGTGATGCCCTGGAACGCGCTTATCTCGATTACGCTCAGGCGCTGGAAGGCCGTGATGCGCTGGTCTGTTATGCGGTAAAAGCGAACTCAAACATCGGTGTGCTGAATGTGCTGGCCCGTCTGGGGGCAGGCTTCGATATTGTCTCCCTGGGTGAACTCGAGCGGGTTATCAAGGCGGGCGGTGATCCGGCGAAGGTCGTGTTTTCCGGTGTGGCAAAGCGTGAAGATGAGATGCGTCGTGCGCTGGAACTGGGTATTCACTGCTTCAATGTTGAGTCAGAAGCAGAACTGGAACGCCTGAACAAGGTTGCCAGTGAACTGGATAAAGTGGCTGCGATCTCCCTGCGGGTGAACCCTGATGTGGATGCCGGGACTCACCCCTATATCTCCACCGGACTTAAGGATAATAAGTTTGGTGTTGCTATCGATGATGCAGTACGTATCTATCGCTATGCCCATAGCCTGAGTCATCTTGATGTTCAGGGGGTGGATTGTCATATCGGTTCTCAACTGACAGAGATCGCCCCATTCCTGGATGCTCTGGACCGTTTGCTGCTGTTGATTGATACGCTGGCAGAGCAGGGTATCACTATTAAACATCTGGATCTGGGTGGCGGATTAGGGGTTTGTTATACCGATGAGGTGCCGCCTTCTCCGCAGGAATATATCGGGGCGGTGATCGATAAACTGGGTGATCGCCCGCTAAAACTGATCTTTGAGCCGGGCCGTTCCATTGCCGCGAATGCTGGTATTCTGATCACTAAGGTTGAATTTCTGAAGTGCACCGAACACAAGAACTTTGCCATCATCGATGGTGCCATGAATGATCTTATCCGTCCGGCGCTTTACAGCGCTTATATGGAGATTATTCCGGTGGATATTCGCGAAGAGGGCGAAGCCCGTTGTTTCGATCTGGTGGGCCCGGTATGCGAATCAAGTGACTTTCTGGGTAAAGACCGGCAGCTGAACATTGAGGCGGGTGACCTGCTGGCCGTCTGCTCTGCGGGTGCTTATGGCTTTGGCATGAGTTCTAATTACAATGCCCGGAACCGTGCAGCAGAGGTGATGGTGGATGATAACCAGGTGCATCTGATTCGCAAGCGCGAAACTATTGCAGATCAGCTGCGGGGTGAAGCTATTTTACCGGGGTGAAGACTGGCGTTAAGATTCTGGTTAAGCGATCGGATAAGATGATTAGCTAAACAAGCGTTACGCATAAGCCCATAGAAAAGGCAAAACACTGTCCGAACAGTGCGCCTGAAGAGATAACTATGTTAGTTAGATTTACTAAAATGCATGGCCTTGGCAATGACTTTCTGGTGCTGGATACCGTGACTCAGAAGGTAAAGGTTAATTCTGCGATTGTATCGCGTTTGGCGGACCGCAACTTTGGTGTGGGCTTTGATCAGATGCTGATTGTTGAGCCGCCAACCAATCCTGATATGGATTTTCGTTACCGGATTTTCAATGCCGATGGCAGTGAGGTGGAGCACTGCGGTAATGGTGCCCGTTGCTTCGCTAAATTCGTTCGTGATAAGCGCCTGACAGCCAAAGAGACCATCGCGGTTGAAACCCAGAAAGGGCCGATCTACCTGACAATCAATGAAGATCGTCAGGTGATAGTGGATATGGGGGTGCCGGTTCTGGAGCCTCAGCAGATCCCCTTTAGTGCCGATCATCAGGCGGCCACTTACCCGATCGATGTGGCGGGACAAACGGTTCAGATCAGCGCTGTATCGATGGGTAATCCCCATGGTGTGCTGGTGGTTGATGCCGTTGACAAAGCACCGGTTGAGGCCTGGGGGCCGGTTCTGGAGTCCCACTCCAAGTTTCCGGCTAAGGCTAACATCGGCTTTATGGAGATAGTCAGCGGCGCTGAGATCCGCTTGCGTGTATATGAACGGGGTGCGGGTGAAACCAAAGCCTGTGGCACTGGTGCCTGTGCGGCGGTTGTCGCTGGTCGGTTGCGCGGGTTGTTGGATGATAAAGTGACAGTTCACCTGCCTGGTGGCACACTGCTGATTGAGTGGGCTGGTGCAGGAGAACCTCTGATTATGACCGGGCCGGCCACGACTGTGTATGAGGGGCAGATTTTTATATGAGCGAGAATAAACCGGCAGAGATCAGCGCTGAGCAGGTGGCTGAATATCTGCAACAGCATCCGGACTTTTTCAGCGGTAACGAGTATCTGCTGGAGCAACTGTATGTACCGCACCAACGGGGTACGACGGTCTCTCTGGTGGAACGTCAGACCAGTCTGCTGCGTCAGAAAAATCGCGAGCTGCATGATTATCTGGGCGATATGATCGGTGTTGCCCGGGAAAATGATATCCAGTTCAGTAAAACCAAGAAGATGATTCTGGCGCTGATGGATGCGGAAACTCTTGACGATGTGGCGGTGGCTATCGATGAAAGCCTGTGTCAGGATTTTAATAGTGATACCACCGCTCTGGTGCTGTTCAGTGAGCAGCCGGAAGAGCAGAATAATCTGCGCTTAATGCCCCGCAGCGAAGCTTCGGCTATTGATGTACTGGTGGATCAGTCGCAGACCCGTTGCGGCAGTCTGACCGAACTGCAAAATCAGTTTATGTTCCGCGAACAGGCCTTTAAGGTGAAGTCTGCTGCAGCAGTGCCGCTGGTGAAGGGCGAAACCCTGGGGCTGTTAGCGATAGGCAGCTTTGATGCGAGCTATTTTCAGAGTAATCAGGGCACATTGTTCCTCGATTATATTGGTCAGGCGGTGAGCCGGGTGGTCTCGCCACTGCTGCAGGGTCGCAAGGTCTGATCAATGAGCTCAGGTAACGCTGCACTGGATGGGTTTTATACCTATCTGAGTAGCGAACGGCAGTATTCGCGCCATACCCTTAGTAACTACCAGCGAGATCTGGGCCGTCTGCAGGATTATCTGCAACACAGTACGCTGTTTCCCGACGGCCGCGTGGACTGGGCCCGGATTGAGCCAAAGCATATCCGTAATTTTATTGCCTGGGTGCACCGTGAGGGGCTGGGGGGCAAAAGTATTCAGCGATTACTCTCTGCCATCCGCAGCTTTTATAAATACCTTCACCGGGAAGGGCTGGTGCAGCAGAACCCTGCGCTGGGTATTCAGGCACCGAAGAGTCCCCGTCGTTTACCGCAGACGCTTGATGTTGATCAACTGAATCAGTTGCTGGAGAGTGACGACGATGAAACCGATCCTCTGGCATGTCGCGATCAGGCGATGCTTGAACTGATCTACTCCTCAGGTCTGCGTTTATCAGAGCTGGTCAGTCTGGATCTGCACAGCATAGACTGGCAGGATGCCAGCCTGAGGGTGGTTGGTAAAGGTGCCAAAGAGCGGTTGTTGCCAATTGGCCGTAAGGCGATGCAGGCACTGGACCGCTGGCTCGATCTTCGCGATAGTATGGCCCGACCGGAAGAGATGGCACTGTTTGTCAGTAAACGCGGCAGCCGTATCAGCGGTCGCAGCGTGCAGCTGCGGATCGATCGCCGCGCCAGAATGCAGCACACACAGGGCAAGGTTTATCCACACCGTCTGCGGCATTCGTTTGCCAGCCATATGCTGGAATCCAGTGGTGATCTTCGCGCGGTGCAGGAACTGCTGGGACACTCGGATATCTCCACCACTCAGATCTATACCCACCTTGATTTCAGGCATCTGATGGATGTGTACGATAAAGCTCATCCCCGGGCCCACAAACAGTCACCAAAGAAGGCCAGTAATGACGATGATTAAATGTATTACCTTCGATCTCGACGATACCCTCTGGGCGGTTGACCCGGTTATCGTCGAAGCAAACAAGACGTTATATCGCTGGCTCAGTGAAAATGCCGGACTATTTGTGAAATGTTATCAGTTACGGGATTTTGATCATCTGAAAAAAAAGGCGCTACAGCGTTTTCCTGATATCGGCCATAGCGTTACCCTGATTCGGTTGAAGCAACTGGAGATCGGGCTTGAAGATGCCGGCTATTCCCATGATCAGGCGGTGGCATTGTCCCGGCAGGCGTTCGAAGTGTTTATCGAAGCGCGCAATCAGGTTGAGTTGTTCGAACATGCGCGGGCGATGCTGGAACAGTTACAGCGGGCGGGATATCTGATCGGGGCGCTAAGTAATGGTAATGCCGATGTGCGCCGGGTAGGTCTGGGCGATCTGTTTGACTTTGCCCTTAACGCTGATGGTGTTGGTAAGGAAAAACCTCACCCATTAATGTTTCAACAGATGCTGCATCAGCATCAGCTGCGGCCTGAACAGGTGATCCATATTGGCGACAATCCCCATCACGATATTGTGGGGGCGAAAAATGCCGGGCTCTGGACCATCTGGGTCAACCGGGATCAGCAAGAGTGGCCAGAGGGTGATCCGGCTGACCGCAGTGTCATCTGCCTGAGCGAAATTCCGGATAAAGTGGCTGAAATTGCCGCACTTGCAGCCCATCGGGCAACCCTTTAGGTACGTCAATGACAGAGCAATCTCCTGCCACTGCAACGCCGCAGAATCAGATTAACCTGAGTTACAACTCTGTTGAGGACCGGATTCTGATCCGCGCCTGCGAAAACGGTAAAGAGTACCGGGCCTGGTGGACCCGAAGGTTAGCGTTGCGTCTTTTTAAGTTGTTTCAGGAACACCGTTTTCCCACTGAGAACAGTGCCAGCCATCTGCAACCGGAGCAGCAGCAGAGTTTAGGCGATATAGAAAAGCATGGAGCCGTTCAGCAGGCTGATTTTTCCACACCGTTCCAGGATGACGCCGAGCATTTTCCATTAGGAGAGAACGGTATTCTGGTACAGCGGGTGGATATTAAAACCGAGGGTAAAATTGTCCGCTTCGTTATGCTACCTGCTGAAGGGGAGGGGATGACTCTGTCATTACCCCCCGGCCAGCGCTACTCATTCGAACATATGCTGCAACAGGTGATGGTGGCTGCTGAGTGGATAGAAGCTAAGCCCGATGATCGGGCTGGTGTGCCCCATAAACCGATTCAGGCTCACTGACTTCAGCGCCCTGGCTGCGGTTTCGCTGATAGCCTGCAATCAGCGAGCCGCTGACAATGGCAAGACAAGCCAGCAGCAATGTAATATCCGCAGTCGCGAGGCCTGTCATCACCAGCAGCAGGGCAGAAATCAGTGGTGCCGAGTAGGCCAATACTCCTAATAGCTGCAGGTTGCCATGTTTGATACCGTAATCCCAGGTAAAGAAGGCGATCCCTACCGGGCCTAAACCCAGACCGATAACGCCGAGCCACTGGCTTGCCGATACCGGCCAGACTGTGGTTTCCCATAGCCCGTGACAGAGCAGGGCCAGCAGTGCGGTAGCACCACAGAACCATCCGGCGGCGTCGGTGGAAACCTGCTTGACCAGACGGCTTAATACCGAATAACCGGACCAGATAAAGGCGCAGCAGAGGGCCAGCAGATAGCCGCCGAGATAGTCTGGATTGAAACCATCGCTTCCCTGACCAATCAGTAGCCAGCAGCCATACAGCGCCAGCACTGCTCCGCTCAGGTGTCGTTTCAGCAGGTGTTCGCCGGGTAGCAGGCTGGCAAATAGAACGATCAGTAATGGCCACAGATAGGCGATCAGGCTGACGCTCACCGCCGGGGCTTTGGTCATGGCGAGAAAATAGCAGAAGTGATAGCCGAAATAACCGCCGACACCCAGAAACCAGGCCAGTTTAGGCTGGCGCAGATGGCGTAATCCCAGATGTCCCTGGCGCCACCAGTTCATAGACATCAACAGAAACGCCAGCGCGAAGGTCATCGCCATCATCTGAAACGGCGGTATCCGACCGTCGGTCAGGCGGGTCAGCAGCGCCAGGGTTCCCCAGAGAAAGATAGAAACGGAGCCGATCAGAGAGGCCCGCAGAGTGATCGTCGACATGAATGGATATCCTGCTATTGAATCACACCAGCATAGCGCCAGCGTGAGTCCGGAACTTTCTCATCATGGCGGAATTATTTGCCAACGCGGCGGAAATAGCTGGGAGGAATATCGAAGTGTCGGCGAAAGCGATCACTGAACGCTGCCAGACTGCTATAACCGACAGCGTCCGCTACCTGCTGAATCGACAGATGTCCCTGTTCAAGGAGTTGCCATGCCTGCTGCATCCGTTTTTCGATCAGGTATTGCTGCGGCGTCATCCCCAGCTGTTTACGAAACAGCTCGCCAAGCTGGCGGGGGCTCAGGCTGGCGACCGCTGCCAGTTGGCGTTGACGGATCGCGGTGTTGAAATGCTGATCAAGGTAGTTGCGGGCGACTGCGATACGCCGGTCCAGCCGTAGTTGATGTCCGCATTGCTCCTGAAGTAGCTGAATCAATAACAGCAGCATCTGCCGCTGGGTGCTGGCAGAGTTATACTGTTGCAGCTGCTGGTGAAGGAAGCGCACATACTGATTCAGCGCCGGACTCAGGTGGATGAAAGCCGGCAACTGTTCAAACTCAGGGGCCAACTGATCAGGAATATCGGCGACCACAAAACAGTTGCCTTCAGAGCCTGAAAAGCCGTGGTCTTTACCTGCACTGATAATGGCAGCCTGGTCTGAATCGACCCGACCGGACTGATTACCCACCGAAATATCCAACTGACCGCTGACCGGCAGAACCAACTGGTGATAATCATGCAGATGATTATCGGTCTCGGCGCTATAGCTGCGCAGATCAAGTGTCAGGTTGCTCAGTTGCATGTGCATATTCCCAGGAATGTATGGCCTGTTTTCTTGCCGCTCCCCAACGGTAATGGCCACTGTCGCCACTCTCGCGAATGACCCGGTGGCAGGGGATCAGATAACCGATACTGTTGGCGGCCAGGGCGCTGCCAATAGCGCGCTGTGCTTTGGGCGAACCGGTAGCAACCGCCAGTTGTGAGTATGAGCAGAACTGTCCCGGATGGGTATGTAGCAGTGCTTGCCACACCTTTATCTGAAAATTGGTTCCCCGCAGTAACAGATGCAGTTTGCCTGGTTGTGGTGTGGTTGGAAATATCTTTTCCATCATGGCTTCGGCGCCGCAGTCATCGGCAATGATGGTTGCATTTGGCCACTGCTGTAACAGCTCTGCCTGGCGTTCGCGCCGGTCTTCATCAAGGAAGGCCAGATAGCAGAGACCACGAGGGGTCCAGCCCGCGAGTGCGAGTCCAAAGGGGGACACTGCCACACCATAGTGTAGCTTGACCCCCGTCCCTCCGGTTCTGATCTCTCCCGGCGTCATCGCTTCGCAGCTGATCATCAGATCGTGAAGACGTCCACCGCCGGAGAGGCCGGCATCGTGTGCGGCAGTAAGGCTATCCGTGGATGCTTTCAGCGCACTGAGGGCATGTTCTTTAGTCAGATACTGGAGGAACCGTTTGGGTGAGATACCCGCCCAGGCACTGAAGATGCGTTGCAGGTGGTGCTCGCTCATATGAACGGCTGCGGCCACTTCGGCCAGTTCGGGTTGGTGTTTGGCGTGCTGGCGGATGTAACGGATCGCTGTGGCGACTGTTTTATACTGTTGAAGGGCTCGGTCAGACATATGAGGCTCCCCTGTTTCGCCATAGACTCAGTGGGTTGAAACCGGTCACGAGTACTACTCCGGTAAGGATAGTCAGCCCTCCTGTGATGGTATGCCAGCCTATCGGTTCATCCAGCAGCAGGTGTCCCCAGAGCACACCGAAGACCGGCACGATATAAACCACGGTAAGCGCTGAGGGGGCGCCAATCTCAGCGATCAGTCTGAAGTAAAATAGATAGGCGATACCGGTGCAGACAATTCCCAGCAGTAATACTGAGCCGATAATCTCCGGATCGCTGCTCGCCTTTGTTGGAAAGAAAGGCAGAAGCGGTAGCAGTAACAGGCTGGCAGCCCACATGCTCCCATGGGCATTGGCAAAGGGCTCTATCGCACTTTTCCCCTGTGCATAACAGGTTGCAATCCCATAACTGAGTGCCGCGCTGAGCGCCGCGCCAATGACTACCCAGGAGTCTGCGGCTAAAACAGCAGGGTCAAAGCCTACCAATAAAGCCACTCCACTGATGCCTGCTATGAGTCCGGCAAACACTTTTAAGGTAATCGGTTTTTTATATCGCAACGCCACCAGGATTGTCCCCCAGATCGGTGCGGTGGCATTGAGTATCGATAGCAGCGATGCGGAAAGTGTTTGTGCGGCGTAGGCAAACAGCAGAAAGGGAAGGGCTGAATTAAACCAGCCCAGTATGCAGTAATGTTTCCAGTGCTGCCGTAGCTGTAAATGGCGTTTGAGAAACGCAGCAACTACCAGCAGGAACAGAGCTGCCAGCAGCAGTCGTAACTCAATCAGAATAGCGGGGCCAATGACCGGAGCGGCTATCCGCATAAATAGGAATGATCCGCCCCAGAGCGCGGCAAGACTCAGTAATTGCAGCAGGTTCTTAATCGTCATTGTGCTGTTCCGAATAGGCGTTCATCCGTTTAGTGTTGACGATTTAAGTCGCCAGAGCCACCCGATTCTTGCGCTGATTGTCTATTATATTCGTTCAGACCGCCTGCAAAAACTCAGTCGTCGAGAAACTGTTCCAGCAGATCGTTAAGAAACAGCCGTCCCTGTGGAGAGGGGCCGAGAATCGCGGCGTCGGTTTCCATCAGACCGGACTGGCGACACCGCTCCAGAAGAGCCTGGATTGAAGGCAGTGGTACGCCGGTGCGCTGGGTGAACAGGTCGCTTTTGACGCCATGGGTCAGTCGTAAAGCGTTCATCATGAACTCAAAAGGGCGTTCCTGAGGCGTGATATCCTGCTCACCGGACAGAGGGTTCAGGGCATCCATATAGGCTTTTGGCTGACGCTGTTTCCAGCGTCGGCTGATGCGGTTCTGTTGCGGCCAGCTGATCTTCCCATGGGCGCCGGCACCGATGCCGATATAATCGCCAAACTGCCAATAGTTAAGATTATGCTGCGACTGACGCCCGGGCAGACTGTAGGCTGAAATCTCGTATTGATGATACCCATGGGTTTCCAGCAGGACCTGCCCCTGTTCCTGAATCGCCCATAGCGCTTCATCTTCTGGTAGCTCAGGAGGTTTGCTGAAAAACTCAGTATTGGGTTCGATGGTCAGTTGATACCAGGACAGGTGGGTGGGTTGCAGGTCAATCGCCTGTTGCAGGTCGGCCAGGGCAGCATCCGGGGTTTGTCCTGGTAATCCGTGCATCAGATCGAGATTAAAATTATCGAAACCGATTTCCCGGGCTTTGCTGGCAGCGAGCAGGGCATCGTTACGGTTATGAATCCGTCCCAATTGCTGTAGCTGGCCACTGTCAAAGCTTTGAATCCCAATGGAAAGACGGTTGATGCCGGCCTGGCGAAAACCCGCAAAACGCTCCTGTTCGAAGGTGCCGGGGTTGGCCTCCATGGTGATCTCGGCCGACTGGGACAGGGGCGTCAGTGCTTCGATGCCCCGGAGAATCTGTTGGATTCCGCTGGCATCAAACAGGCTGGGGGTTCCGCCACCGATAAAAATGGTTTCGATGACTCTACCCTGTACGGCGGGAAGCTCTGACTCAAGATCTCTTAACAGTGCATCGATATAGCGCTGCTGTGGAATCTCTCCGGTAACCGCATGGGAATTAAAGTCGCAATAGGGGCACTTACGCACACACCAGGGAATGTGGATATAGAGGGATAGCGGAGGCAGTGAGAGCATCAGCGACCGGCTCAAAGATAAGCCGGGATCATCTTGATCAGTTGCTGAACCGCTTGTCCCCGGTGACTGATTTTGTTTTTCTGCTCGGGGGGCAGCTGAGCTGACGCGATATCCAGCCCGGGAACCAGAAACAGCGGGTCATAGCCAAAGCCGTTATCGCCCTGGGGCAGGGGCAGAATCTGTCCCTCCCAACTGCCCTGACAGATCAGTGGAGTAGGGTCTTCTGCATGACGCATAAATACCAGAACGCATCGGAAACGCGCAGTTCGCTGTTCCGGAGAGGTGCCTTCGAGCAGCTTTAAAAGCTTCTGATTATTTTCCGCATCGGTGGCACCAGCCCCTGCAAAACGGGCGGAATAGATACCCGGGGCGCCATTGAGGAGATCTACCTCCAGCCCTGAATCGTCTGCCAGTGCCGGCAAACCGGTCAGTTGCGATGCATGACGGGCTTTAATAATAGCATTTTCAACAAAACTCAGGCCGGTCTCTTCAGCATCGGGGACGCTGAACTGTGACTGAGGAATCACCTCAACCCCCAGCTCCCCTAAAACCTGATTAAACTCTTTCAGTTTGCCTCTGTTGCCGCTGGCAAGGACTATTTGACGGGTCATTAACGGGCCTTTATGTTTTTGTTCAGGTCGTCAGCAGTCAGTCGACGTAGAAGCGCTGTTCAAAATTGATGGTATAGGCAGGCTGGTTTGGATCAGGTTGAACCTGTAAATTGAAACGCAGCACCTGATCATCGGTAAAACCATATTCGCCGATATAGTAAAGCGCATTGGTCTCCTCGATCTTCATAAACTTCAGCGTCTGCCGCTGGGAGATCAGATTGGTGACATCACCCGAAACAATGGCAGAAACCGGTTTAGTTGTGCCATCAGCCTGCTTTTTTAGCACTGAGATATTCAGCAACCCTTTGGTTTTGCTGCGCTCAATGCCATAGGCTGAAGCGATATCCGGTTCAATAAAGCTACTATTAAAGGCGTTATAGTGGATCATGTAGTCCCCATGGGAGACCATCTGCTCGGCAGAGGCGCTGCTGCTGAAAGTGGCACTCAGCAACCCCGCGAACATCAACAGAACCGCCGCGGTTGTTTGAAGAAATCCATGGTGCCTGGTTGGCGTTTTCATTTTCTCTCTCCCTATCGGGTGATCCGGTAGATTGCGATTTCGCCCAGCATATTGGGCCACAAACGGATCGACCAGTGATGTTTGTGTTCATTGTCCACCACCGTGCGATCAAGGATGTGAATGTTGCGTTCGACGCATAGTTGTTCAAAATCCTTGAAGGTACAGAAGTGGATATTGGGTGTATTGTACCAAGTATAGGGCAGGAATTTAGATACGGGCATTTTCCCGCGAAACGCCAGATAGCCCCGTGCCCGCCAGTGACCAAAGTTGGGGAAAGTGACAATGCACTCTTTGCCGATGCGCAGCATCTCATCAACAATCTGATCCGGACGATACATCACCTGCAGTGCCTGTGTCATGATGACGGTGTCGAAACTGCTGTCATCGATGCTGGCGAGTCCCTCATCGATATTTTTTTCGATCACATTGACCCCTTTTTCGAGGCAGGCGGTGATGTTGTCATGGTCCACCTCGACGCCGTAACCGGTGATCTGTTTCTGCTGCTGCAGAAAGGCCAGCAGCTCGCCATTACCACAGCCCAGATCCAGCACCTTACTGTTGGGCGCTATCCACTCCTGAATAATTTCCAGATCCGCACGCATCAGTTGTTCTCCTTACCGGTTGGGGGAATATCGCTGGCAACCTGCTTCATATAGGCTGAATAGATATCCATATAGCGAGGGTTCGGAATCAGAAATGCGTCATGACCATGATCGGAGTCTACTTCGGCATAGCTCACTTTTTTCTCAGCGGCTACCAGTGCATCGACAATCTCGCGGGAACGTTCAGGCGAGAAGCGCCAGTCCGAGGTAAAGGAGATCACCATAAACTTACACAGCGCATTGCGAACCGCTTCGGCCAGGTTGTGACCGTAGTCCGCTGCCGGGTCGAAATAGTCCAGTGCTTTGGTCATCAGCAGATAGGTATTGGCATCGAAGGCGGTGGAAAAACGCTCTCCCTGATAACGCAGATAGGATTCAACCTCGAACTGCGGGTTGAAATCGTAGCTGATCTTGCCCTCCCGCAACTCCCGGCCAAATTTTTCCCGCATACCGTCATCGGACAGGTAGGTAATATGCCCCAGCATCCGCGCCAGCATCAGTCCGGTTTTGGGGACGTTACCGTTCTCGTAGAAATGGCCGTTATTAAAATCTGGGTCCCGGGTGATCGCCTGCCGGGCAACCTCATTAAATGCGATGTTCTGGGCACTGAGTCTGGGGGCCGCTGCGATAATCAGGCAGTGGCGCAGCCGTTGTGGATAATCGATCGCCCATTGCAGCGCCTGCATTCCCCCCAGACTGCCCCCGACAACGGCTGCCCACTGTTGAATGCCAAAATGATCTGCCAGACGAGCCTGACTTTCAACCCAGTCGGGGACCGTCATGATGGGAAAATCAGGGCCAAAGGGTTTGCCGGTTTCGGGATTGATGCTCTGTGGTCCGGTGGAGCCATGACAACCGCCGAGATTATTCAGGCCAATGACAAAAAAAGTATTGGTATCGATCGGTTTGCCCGGGCCGATAGCCGAATCCCACCAGCCGGGCTTGCTTTCCTGTTCACTGTGAAAGCCCGCCAGATGATGGTTGCCTGACAGCGCATGACACACCAGAACGGCATTGGAGGCATCGGCATTCAGGGTGCCGTAAGTTTCTACAATCAGCTCGTAACTGTCGAGCTGACGACCGCAGGCCAGGGGCAGCGGCTGTTCAAAACGGATGATCTGTGGTGTAACGATACCGACAGAGTCTTGGGGAAATGATTGAGGCATAGTTCTCACTTATCGCTGATAATTTGAAATATGGAGCTGCTGATCTATCGGGTCGAGCTTCACATTTCGTACAGCAGAGACTGGCTATCCAGAATCAGATAGCCAGCGGGTCGGTAATTATGCAGGGATCTCAGTATCACTTCAGGTGCGCTCAATCGTCAGTTGTTCTGGAAATTTTTTCGGGTCTGCAATCTTCACCCGCTTTTGTCGACCCAGCTCGCCACTCAGGATTGTAACTGAGCTTTTCGCCACACCAAACTGTTTCGCCAGAAATTTTATCAGATGGGCATTGGCCTTGCCCTCTATCGGAGGCGCAGTGATACGAATTTTAACACTATCATCCAGTAAGCCAACAATTGCATCATTGCTGGCTTTGGGTTGCAGACGACAGCTGATAATCAGACAGTCGTCCTGCCAGGAGTAAAAGTCTGCCATCAGCGTCCTCAGAGCAGGAAGTGGGTCAGGCTACCCAACTGGGAGCGGGCGATCTGGATAACGAAAAAGATCAGTATCGGCGACAGATCAAGTCCTCCCAGAGAGGGAATTACCCTGCGTGCCAGGGCAAACAGCGGCTCTGTCAGCTGTACAATCAGCTGTGGTCCCGGATGATAGCTGCCGGGGGCTACCCAACTGATGATCACCGCGCCGATAACCGCATAAAAATAGATATCGAGAATGGTATTCAGTACCCCGATGCCGGAAAGCACCATCACGGGAGACAGGTTTGCACCCATGCTCTGGCCTTTGAGCAGCAGAATAATCGCCCAGAGCGCAACATTGATTAAAAACGCCAGTAACAGCGGTGAAAGGTCGATATTGGCGGGTCTTGGCATTACCCGCTGTAATGGTGCCAGCGGCACGGCGGTAATTTTAACGACCGCCTGACAGATCGGGTTGTAATAGTCAGCTTTAGCGATCTGTAGCAAAAATCGCAGCACGACAATGAAAACATAAAGCTGGCCGAAAAGCTGGATAATTGAACTGAGAGGATCCTGTCCCATTGTCTCTGTTCCTGTTGCAGATATCTGTTTGGGGTTGGTTCGTGTCTGACGCATTACAATGTGAGTAATGCATCAGCGTATAGCCCTGAGTATAGAGCCTTTCATGGTGACTATGAACCGATGAAAGGCTTTTTATATCATTTGCTTATTTGCCCAGCTCTTCCGCCAGTGCCGCAGAGCGGTCGCTGCAGGCCTGCATGCCGTTAGCAATGATCTCTGGCAGTCCCTGATCGATAAAAGTGAGTATCGCCTGTTCCGTAGTGCCTTTGGGAGACGTCACGCGGCGGCGCAGTTCAGCGGGCTCAACATCGCTTTGGCGCGCCATCTCTGCAGCCCCGAGAGCGGTTTGAATAGTGAGTTGCTGCGCTACTTCACGGCTCAGCCCCAGTTTTTCTCCTGCCGCGACCATCGCTTCCATTATCAGGAAATAGTAGGCCGGGCCGCTACCGGAAACCGCTGTGACCGCATCCAGTTGCGCTTCGCTTTCAACCCACAGCGCAATACCGGTAGCGGTCATGATCTGCTCGGTCTGACTACGTTGCAGGTCGCTAACCCGATTGTTGGCATAGAGACCGCTGGCCCCCTGCTGAACCAGTGCCGGAGTGTTGGGCATGCAGCGTACCACCGGGAGATCTCCCCCCAGCCACTGTTCCAGGCTGCTGCACAGAATGCCGGCGGCGACAGAGATCAGCAGCGGCCGGTGTTGCTGCACGCTGGCCGCCATATCCATGGCGACGCTTTTTAGCACCTGAGGTTTAACTGCCAGAATCACAATATCTGCTGCAGCCACCGCGGCATTGTTATCTGTAGTGGTGTTGAGCCCCTGCTGCTGCAGGTCGGCCATCTTGTCTTGCCCGGTATCACAGGCCCAGATGCTTGCCGCCGGATAACCGTTACTGATCAGTCCGCCCATGATGGCCCGGGCCATGTTGCCTGCGCCGATAAATGCTAATGTAGGTTGTGTGCTCACGTGTAATACCCGATGTTAAATATGGTTATAGATTGATGCTTACTATGACTGATGATGGCTGCTGTAGTCGCGGGGGCCAAACAAGGCAGTGCCGATACGTACAATGGTAGCACCTTCCAGAATGGCGGCCTCCATATCACCGGACATCCCCATAGACAGGGTGTCCAGTGGCTGGTCCGGCAACTGCCGTTGCAACGATTGCAGCAGATGATTCATCTGTGCAAAGGGTTTGCGTTGCTGTTCGGGATCGTCGCTACTGGCGGGAATGGCCATTAATCCCCGCAGACGGATATTGCTCAGCGTCGCCACTGCGGCGGCCAGTGCGGGCAAATCAGCCGGCAGAACTCCTGACTTGCTATTTTCCCCGCTGATGTTTACCTGCAGACAGATATTCAGTGGTGGCAAGTTTACGGGACGCTGATCGCTGAGGCGTTGCGCGATCTTAAACCGGTCTACGCTGTGAACCCAGCTGAAGTTTTCTGCTATTGCCCGGGTTTTATTGGACTGTATCGGACCGATAAAGTGCCAGATGATATTCAGATCTTGTAGCGCCTCAATCTTATCCAGCGCTTCCTGAAGATAGTTCTCGCCAAATGCCTGTTGCCCGCAAGCCCAGGCCTGGCGCAGTTCTTCAGCCGGACGAGTTTTGCTGACCGCCAGTAGTTTGATCGCTTGCGGCTGACGTTGCGCGGCGATGGCTGCTGCGTCTATCTGGCAGTGAACGTTTTTTAATCGATCTGTAATCTGTGTCATAGTGTAATAACTAGCGATTGGCTATGATGGGCGATTCTGATAAAACTGATATAGTGCAACCCATAAGGGGTGGCGACTATAATACCAGAGAACACCGGCTAACCCGCGAATATTTGCCCCGGGCCTGGGTGTTTCGCAACGCTCAGAGCTGTTTTTATGGTAAATCATAGCCAATGCTGCCCAAAATAGGCTTATAAAGACTTTATATCCCCGGTTGCAGCTTTTATTATCATTGAAGGGCCAGTTATACGGTATGCAAAGTCTTCAGTCGAAGGCTTTGTCGCTTACAGATAATCAATGGAACTGCTTGCAGATTCCCTATACACCTGAGAAGCCATGGATATTACAGAACTCTTATCGTTTACCGTTCAGCAGGGAGCGTCCGACCTCCATATAACCGCCGGTATGCCACCGGTTATCCGGGTTGATGGCGAGGTCCGCAGAATTAAGCTGCCCTCTCTGGAGCATAAGCAGGTTCACACGCTGATTTACGATATCATGAATGATAAGCAGCGTAAGGACTACGAGGAGCGGTTTGAAACTGACTTCTCCTTCGAGGTGCCCGGTCTGGCCCGTTTCCGTGTTAACGCCTATAACCAGAACCGTGGTGCGGCAGCGGTATTCCGGACCATCCCCAGCAAAGTTCTGACGATGGATGATCTGGGCATGGGACAGGTGTTCCGCAATCTTTCCAATAATGCCCGTGGCCTGGTGCTGGTAACCGGACCGACCGGCTCGGGTAAGAGTACCACCCTGGCGGCGATGGTGGATTACATCAATGAGACCCGCAACGAGCACATCCTCACGATTGAGGACCCGATAGAATTTGTCCATCAGAGCAAGAAGTGTCTGGTTAACCAGCGGGAGGTGCACCGGGATACGCTCGGGTTTGAGGAGGCGTTGCGTTCCGCCCTGCGTGAGGACCCGGATATTATTCTGGTGGGTGAGATGCGGGATCTGGAAACTATCCGTCTGGCGCTGACCGCTGCAGAAACCGGTCACCTGGTGTTTGGTACACTGCACACCACCTCAGCGGCAAAAACGATTGACCGTATCATCGACGTGTTCCCGGCAGCAGAAAAATCGATGGTGCGTTCGATGCTGTCAGAATCTCTCCAGGGGGTTATCTCCCAGACTCTGCTGAAGAAGCCGAAAGGCGGACGGGTGGCGGCCCATGAGATTATGGTGGGTACGCCAGCAATTCGTAACCTGATACGTGAAGATAAGGTAGCGCAGATGTACTCTGCCATTCAGACCGGTGCGGCATTTGGGATGGTGACTCTGGATCAGTCGCTCACCGACCTGATGCAGAAAGGTTTGATTACCCGTGAATCAGCCCGTGCTAAGGCACTGAATCCTAAGAATTTCTAAGACGGAGCGGAATTTTGGATATTACCCAGCTACTTAAGGTTATGACTGACCGACAAGCATCCGATCTGTTTATCACCGCCGGAGCCCGTCCCAGCATCAAGGTTGATGGTACGATTAAGCCATTAACCAAAGAAGCTCTGAAACCCGCTCAGGCACGTTCGCTGACCTATAGCACCATGAACGATAAGCAACTGGCCGAGTTTGAGGGCACCCGCGAGTGTAACTTTGCTATCAGTGCTCCGGGGATCGGTCGTTTCCGGGTGAGTGCATTTTTTCAGCGTAACTCACCGGGTATGGTACTGCGGCGCATCAACACCTATATCCCAACGATGGAGGAGCTGAACCTGCCGCCGGTGCTCAAGGATCTGGCGATGACCAAGCGGGGGCTTATCCTGTTTGTCGGCGGTACCAGTACCGGTAAATCAACGTCACTGGCGTCGATGATCGATTACCGCAATGCCAATACTGCCGGGCATATCATTACCATTGAGGATCCGATCGAATATATCCATGAGCATAAGCAGAGTGTGATCACCCAGCGGGAAGTGGGTCTGGATACCGATTCCTTTGAGGTGGCTCTGAAAAATACCCTGCGTCAGGCCCCGGATGTGATTCTGATGGGGGAGATTCGCAGTGCCGATACGATGGGCTATGGTCTGACCTTTGCTGAGACTGGCCACCTCTGTATGGCAACACTGCACGCCAACAACGCCAACCAGGCTCTGGACCGGATCATCAGTTTCTTCCCCCCTGAACACCATGCCCAGATCTGGATGGATCTGTCGCTTAACCTGAAAGCAATTGTGGCGCAGCAACTGCTGCCGACAAAGGATGGTAAAGGTCGCCGGGCAGTGGTGGAAGTGCTGATTAATACCCCTCTGATGCAGGACCTGATCCGTAAAGGCGAAGTGCATGAGCTGAAAGAGGTAATCAAAAAGTCCACTAACCTGGGGATGCAGACCTTCGATCAGGCGCTTTACAATGAGTATAAAGAGGGGACTATCACCTATGATGTGGCGATCGCCCATGCGGATTCACCGAACGACCTGCGTCTGATGATTAAACTTAATTCGGAAACCAATCCGGATATCAATGATGCATCGGACGACTCCGGCTTCTTCCTGCAGGATGACGATGATTTTCTGCAAAATGAAGGGTCGCTGGACGTTAAAGGGATGTAGGTCTCGTCACAGTAAAAAAAACGGCGCATCTGATGCGCCGTTTTTTGTTTCTGCTGATGGTGGCGAGATGTTGAATACCCGATCAGCGATGGGGTATCGGGTTGCTATTGCTGAAACACCACATTGCCTTCGAACAGGGTATAGCGCACCACCCCTTTGAGCGGGAAGCCCATAAACGGTGTATTCGCACCGGCTGAACGACGGTTTTCCTGGGTCAGTACCCACTCCTGCTCTGGATCAAAGATACAGATATCGGCACTGCTGCCGGGGGTGAGTGTACCCAGATCGACGTTGAGGACACGGGCCGGGCCAGTGGTCAGTTTCGCCAGCATCTGCGGTAGTGAGATCAGTTCCTGCTGCACCAGCATCAGAGACAGTGATAACAGGGTTTCCAGCCCCGTCATCCCGGGCTCGGTAGCGGCAAAAGGAGCCTGCTTGGCGGCCAGTTCATGGGGCTGGTGGTCCGAACAGATCGCCTGAAAGCCATCTGCAACCAGCGCATGGCGTAAACCTGCCCGGTCGAGCTGGCTGCGTAGTGGCGGAATCAGGTGGAAGTTAGGGTCAAAGCCACTGACATTCTCATCGGTTAATAGCAGATTCTGAATCGCGATATCAGCGGTCACCGGAAGCCCTCTTTCACGGGCATCCATCACCATTTTGACGGAACGTTCGCAGGACAGCTGACCAAAGTGGGCTCTCACGCCGGTCTGTTCGATCAGCAGCAGGCAGCGGGCAACTTCAATGGTTTCAGCACTTTCAGGAATCCCACTGAGTCCCAGACGGGTGCAGGTGGTATCGTCGTGCATGGTGCCGCCAGCGGCCAGGTCCGCATCCTGTGGCTGGAAAATAACCAGCAGGTCGTGGGTCGCCGCATACTCGAGGCAGCGCGCCAGTGTCAGCGAGCTATGGATCGGTTCCCGGGCGTTGGTGAAGCCGATACAGCCGGCTTTACTCAGGCCATACATCGGACTCAGCTGTTCACCTTTCAGCTCCTGGGTCAGGGCGCCCATCGGCAGGACCCGGGCGTTGCCAGCCTGTTTTGCCAGGTCTTCAATCAGATCGATCACTGCGGTGTTATCGGCAATCGGTCTGGTCAGTGGTGGCATGCACAGGGTGGTGATGCCACCCGCCGCCGCGGCGGCGGTTTCACTGGCGATGGTACCCTTGCGACTGTAACCGGGCTCACGCAAGTTAGCGCACAGATCGATCAGACCGGGGCTGACTACCAGGTTCGTGGCATCGATCTCCTGGTCGGCACTAAACGCTGCTGGTGGCTCGCCAATGGCAGCGATCTTGCCAGCGCAGATAAACAGATCAGTGATCTGGTCCAGATGGTTGGCGGGGTCGATGACACGGCCGTTCCTGATTGCAATATTCATCGTATTCACCTTATTCGCTCTCCCGCTCAGCCTGATGGTCAGTCATCTGGCCGCCCATCGCCATCGACATCACCGCCATGCGCACGGCAATACCGTTGGTCACCTGTTTCAGAATCATCGATTTCGGACCATCGGCGACCGAGGTCTCTATCTCTACGCCGCGGTTAATTGGTCCGGGATGCATCACAATGGAGTCAGGATGGGTGAGCTTCAGTTTTTCTTCGGTAAGACCGTATAAACTGTAAAACTCCGATTCGCTGGGCAGCAGGGCGCTTTGCATCCGCTCTTTCTGTAGTCGCAGCATCATCACCACATCGACATCTTTCAGACCCTGACACATGTCGGTGTAAACCGTGACGCCCAGCGCTTCTATATGACGCGGCAACAGTGTTGTGGGGCCGATCACCCGGATCTCTCTGGCACCCAGAGTGCGCAGGGCGTGGATCTGTGACCGGGCCACCCTGGAGTGAAGGATATCGCCGACAATCGCCACCGTGAGGTGTTCGAATCCCCCCTTGTGCTGGCGGATGGTGAGCATATCCAGCATCGCCTGGGTGGGGTGAGCATGGCGTCCATCACCGGCATTGATGACGGCTACATGGGGCGTGACATTGCTGGCGATATAGTGTGCCGCGCCGCTGTCTGAGTGACGCACGATAAACATATCAGAGTGCATCGCTTCCATGGTCATCAGGGTGTCTTTAAGGGTTTCGCCCTTAGAGGTTGATGAGGTTTTGATATTCAGGTTGAGGACATCCGCGGACAGTCGCTTTGCCGCCAGTTCAAAGGTGCTGGCGGTGCGGGTGCTGGCCTCAAAAAACAGGTTAACCACCGTTTTACCCCGTAACAGCGGTACCTTTTTTACCTGCTGTGCACTCATATCGACAAATGAATCAGCCGTATCGAGGATCTCTGTCAGCATCTCCCGGCTCAGCCCTTCGGTGGTCAGGAAGTGTTTCAGCTGACCGGCGCTGTTGAGCTGGATCAGGTTGGGATCTTGTTGTTCAAACATGTCAGATTCCGGCGGTAAGTTAGGGGTTGTCTTTTTTACGGATCTCCAGTGCCAGAGGCACCGGTCCGGTCAGTTTGACCTGCTCGTCATCGGCGAGTTGCAGCGTATCACCGGTAACATCCGCCTGAATCGGTAGCTCGCGACGGTTCAGATCCAGCAGTGTGACCAGGGTAATGGAAGCCGGGCGACCATAGTCAAACAGCTCGTTCATCGCTGCCCGGATGGTTCGTCCGCTCATGATCACATCATCCACCAGAATAATATGGCGGTCTTCGGTAGCACTGGGCAGCGCCGAGGGCTGAACTTTAGGGTTGAGGCCCGCGCGGCTGAAATCATCGCGGTAGAAAGAGATATCCAGGGTGCCCAGGGGGCTCTCGATACCCAGCTGCTGATGCAGGTGTTCTGCCAGCCAGACGCCACCGGTATGGATGCCAATGACCATCGGGTTGTCCAGCTGTCTTACTTTTATCAGTGTGATCAGATCTTCCGCCATCTTGGTGAGCAGGTGATCCACTTTAATTACGCCCGATACCATAGAGGTCCTCCAGTCGGGTTTCACTGGGTATCAGCTGGTCTGATGCAAACCAGCTTTCCAGAATCAGTTGTGCGGCGATGCCGTCAACAGAGTTTTCTTTAAAATTACTGCTGCCGCCCCGGGCAAGACTGATCTGCTTGGCTTCCCGGGTGGAAAGGCGTTCATCGATCAGATAGCAGGGCAACTGGCAGCGTTCTTTGAGACGGTTGGCAAATTTTCGCGCCCGGCGGGACATGTCGCTGATGGAGCCATCCATATTCAGGGGGATGCCAACGACAATGGCTGCAGGTTGCCACTCTGAAATCACCTTTTCGATCACCGACCAGTCGGGAACGCCATCCCGGGCGCTGACCGGAGGTAATGGGGTGGCCGTGCCTGTAATAGCCTGACCTGCGGCGATCCCGATCCGTGTGGTGCCAAAATCAAAGCCTATAATTTGACCTGAAAGTGTGATCATTCCGCTTCTTTGCGTGGGTTAGGGCTGATGAGCCGGATCAGGCGTGGCCGCTTTGTGACGTCAGCAGATCAAGGTTGATCCCCATCGTCGCGGCAGCGGCCTGAAGTCGCTCTTCAGCCGGGGTGCGGAACATTATATCTAAATTAGCCGGGCAACTTAACCATACATTATCAGACAGTTCCTGCTCCAGCTGTCCGGGTCCCCAGCCCGCATAGCCCAGCGCCACCAGAAACTGCTCGGGCCCGCTGTGTTCACTGATCGCCTGCAGAATATCCAGAGAGGTTGTCAGGGTCAGCTCATCGGTAACATCGTAACAGGATTCCCACTGATTGGCGGTATGCCGGTGAAGAATAAAGCCCCGGTCATTCTGTACCGGACCGCCGGCGTAGATCAGATCGTTGAGGTCGCTGTTATAGCTGAACTCCAGGTGTTGCAGTAGCTGCCCCAGGTCCATCTCAATCGGACGGTTAACAACGATCCCCATCGCGCCAGATTCGTTATGCTCACAGATATAGATAACGGTTTGGGCAAAGTTAGGGTCATCCATATGGGGCATCGATATCAGGAAATGCCCCTGAAGGCTGCCAGGGAGGTATATGGAGGGGGAGTCTGAGGTCATAATTATTACCTGCCCTTGTGACGCGAAATAGCGAGATACGGCACTGTATATCCTTATTTTGCGCGTAGCATTCTTACTATTAGTATATCCGGCTGCTTTTCTCAAACTTCCAGGTGCGGATAATCTCCAGTACGTCGGTGTTTTTACGCATCTCTACAGGGAACTTCTGAAAGGGAGCCGCCAGCTGCACAATGCGGACTGCGGCATCGTCGAGAATCGGGTTGCCAGAAGAGTGCAGAATGCTGATCTCCTTTACACTGCCGTCGGGCAAAACACTGACCATCATGCGCAAACTGCCATAGAGCTGATTCTGTTGTGCCTCTTCAGGATAGTTGAGATTTCCCACCGATTCGATTTTACGCCGCCAGTTGGCCAGGTAAACCGCATCACTGTGGCTTTTGGTGGCGGCAGAGGTCAGCCGTTTTATGCGAGGCCGCTTCGCATATTCCTGCCGTTGAAACTCCAGCTGAGCTTCCAGACTGGCGATCTCAAGGCTACGGGACAGCAGTGACTGAGAGCTACCCGGAGCGGGGGGCGGGGGAGTGGACTGCTGATGTTTTTCCGGAGCGTCGGTTACCCGCTTTTCCTGCTTGGCCTGGGTAATAACAACCTCTTGTTCCGCAGCGGTGGTGTTTTGCTGGTCGGCTACCTCGGCAATGGGTGCAGGCTCTGGTGTGGTGGCCGGAGTGGGTGTGGCGGCACTATTAGTCGGCGGTGTCAGCGGTTGCCGCGGTGCGGTTTCCTGTATATCCCGATGCTGAAAATCGGCTTTCTCCCGGGTTGCCGGCAGTGCTTTCTCTTCCAGCTGGCCACTGCCCTGTTGGTCCGCCTGAGCGATAAAATCAGCCTCTTCCGGGGGCTTGTCGCTCTTAAACTGAGCCAGGGTTATCTCCAGCGTTTGCGCGGGCGGCGTCTTCGGCGCCACGGCAAAACCGATCCCCAGTATGGCCGCAGCATGCACGGCTACCGCCAGAAACAGAGTGAAGCCGAGCCGATCAGCTGCGGAAACCGCGACAGCAGCCTTACTCATAGTATGTTCCTGCTAGGGCTGGGAATAACATCGCGCTTATGCATTACCCTGATTTAGCTTTGCTTCGATCACATCCATCAGTTGCATACCGATATCCAGACCAAACTGATTGTCCAGTTCGCGGATGCAGGTAGGGCTGGTAACGTTGACTTCGGTGAGGTAATCGCCGATCACGTCCAGTCCGGCAAACAGGATCCCCTGGGCTTTCAGTGTCGGGCCAACCTGCGCCGCGATCCAGCGTTCCCGTTCCGTGAGTGGACGACCTTCGCCGCGGCCACCGGCCGCCAGGTTACCCCGGGTTTCACCGTTGGTGGGAATGCGGGACAGACCATAAGGCACCGGCTCTCCGTCAATCATCAGGATACGTTTATCACCGTCGACAATCTCCGGCAGGTATTTCTGCGCCATAATGGTTTCGCTGCCGAATTTGGTCAGGGTTTCAATGATAACGCCGAGATTGACCCCCTGCTCCTGAATGCGAAAGATTGAGGCACCGCCCATACCATCCAGGGGTTTGAAAATGACATCTTTAAACTCGGCATGAAACGCGCGTAACAGGTCATCACGACGGGTGACCAGCACCGGCGGGCAGCACTGTGGGAAGTGGGTGGCAAAGATCTTTTCGTTGTAGTCCCGCAACGCCTGAGGGCGGTTAACCATCAGGGTTTTACCCTGTGCTGAGGCCAGCTCAAGCAGGTGCGTGGTGTAGCTGAATTCGTTATCGAAAGGCGGATCTTTGCGCATCAGCACGACATCAAGAGAACCTACTTCCTCAACCTGATATTCGCCCCGCTCGAACCACTTTTCGGGATTCATCTCGACCGTCATCGGAGCCATCTTGGCGAGGACTCTGCCATCACGCAGATAGAGATCTTTCTGCTCCATGTACCAGATCTCCCAGCCTTTACGCTGAGCTGCCCAGAGCATCGCCAGTGAGCTGTCTTTTTTGTAGCTGATGGACTCGATCGGGTCCATCACAATACCGACTTTTACTGTCATCGAATTGCCTTGTTAATCTTTTGATTAAGGGGATTCTACCTGCCCGGTCTGGTCATCACCAGTGTTACTGTTATAGCCCTGTCTGCGAACCTGTTTATCCAAGGTCCCCCCAGAGGTATTGCAGAACCGAAAGAGCCGCGACAGGTGCGGTTTCGGTGCGGAACACCCGCGGACCAAAGGCAACCGGCTTAAACCCCTTTGACAGTGCCAGCTCCACTTCAGTTTCACTCAGACCGCCCTCAGGACCGATCAGCAGGGCAACCGATGCGGGTTTGTCAAAGTTGCCCAAAGGCTGTTCGGTATGGTGGTGGAGCACCAGTTTCAGATCCGCTTCAACACTGTCCAGCCAGTCGTTCAGCGACTGTGGTTCGCTGATCTCAGGCAGGTCACAGCGCAGACTCTGTTCACAGGCGCTGATGGCAACCTGCTGCCAGTGCTGGCGACGTTTGTCCTGACGTTCACTGTTTAGTCGCACCTCACAACGTTCGGTAAACAGCGGCACCAGTTGATTCATCCCCAGTTCGGTAGCTTTCTGCACCGCGTAATCCATCCGTTCCCCGCGGGAGATCGCCTGTCCAATAGTGAGGTTCAGGGGAGATTTCCGGGCGGGCTGATCCGCGCCGGTAATCCGTGCCGTAGCATTGCGTTTAGCTACCTCTGTCAGCTCAGCGGAATACTCAAACCCATCACCATTAAAGAGGACCAGCGCGTCACCCGGACGCATTCTCAAGGCCCGGGACACATGTTGAACCACGTTGTCGCTGAGGTTGATTTCGCTGCCCTCAGAGAGGGACTGAGGTTCGTAAAAACGGGGGATTCTCATTCTATCTATCAATCAGGTTTAAAGTTTAAGGCGTTATTATGCCATGGCATAACGGGATCGGTTAGCGGGATCGTCAGACAATCAGGTTAAGGTTTGCTGAGACAATAAAAAAGGCCGGATGCGAATCCGGCCTTTTTTGTATCTGTGTTCCTGAACGCGGCTTACAGGCCTGCGGCAGCCCGCAGTTCGTCAGCCTTATCGGTTTTTTCCCAGCTGTAGGCGGTAAAGGTATCGTTACCGACGGTCATCTCAAATGGGTTTTTACCGAAGTGGCCGTAGGCGGCTGTTGGGCGATACATCGGGTGCAGCAGGTCCAGCATCCGGGTAATCGCATGTGGGCGCAGGTCGAAGTGGTTGTGCACCAGCTCGATGATCATCGCGTCAGAGACCTTGCCGGTACCAAACGTATTGATCGAAACCGAGGTTGGCTCCGCTACACCGATAGCATAAGACACCTGGATTTCACACTTATCGGCCAGGCCGGCAGCTACGATGTTTTTCGCTACATAACGGCCCGCATAAGCGGCAGAACGGTCCACCTTGGATGGATCTTTACCGGAGAACGCACCGCCACCGTGACGGGCCATGCCGCCGTAGGTATCCACGATAATCTTCCGGCCGGTCAGACCACAGTCACCGACAGGCCCGCCGATAACGAAGTTGCCGGTTGGGTTGATGTGGAACTTGGTGCTCTTGTCGATCCACTCTGCAGGCAGGGTGTGCTTGATTATCAGCTCCATCACCGCTTCTTGAAGGTCCGCCATGGAGACTTCCGGGTTATGCTGAGTCGACAGAACCACCGCATCGATACCCACTGGCTGGCCGTTTTCATAACGGAAGGTGACCTGGCTCTTGGCATCTGGACGCAGCCATGGCAACAGACCGGACTTACGCGCTTCCGCCTGACGCTCAACCAGACGGTGGGCGTAGCAGATCGGCGCAGGCATCAGTACGTCGGTTTCATTGCTGGCATAACCAAACATCAGCCCCTGGTCTCCGGCGCCCTGATCTTCAGGCTTCGCGCGGTCAACCCCCTGATTGATGTCAGGCGACTGCTTGCCGATGATGTTCAGTACACCACAGGTGGCACCGTCATAACCGACGTCAGAAGAGGTGTAGCCGATATCACAGATAACGCCACGAACCAGCGCTTCCAGATCGACCCATGCAGAGGTAGTGATCTCGCCGGAAACAATCGCGACACCGGTTTTAACCATGGTTTCACAGGCTACACGGGCGTATTTGTCTTCAGCAATAATTGCATCAAGAACCGCATCAGAGATCTGATCGGCGATCTTATCAGGATGGCCTTCGGAGACTGACTCCGAAGTAAACAGGCTGTATTCGCTCATTACGCGTCTTCAATCCTAGGTAAGGGAGATAAATATGGTATCGGACCGTCGGCCCGGGTATAAGAATGTCAGTTATTTTAATCGTCTTGCGCCCTGATTGCATGGGCGGTATTCCGGTTTTGGATGATTTTTTTACTTTTTTAGATGAAAACCACTCATTTTCATTAAATTTATCTGAAATAGGTTTGAAGCTGGGGGGCGGTTACGAGAAAATAGCCGCCTATTTTTTTATCGGTGCCGGTCTTCGTTATCTTCACAAGAGATAACACAGCCGCCGCAAACACTTTTTAATCTCAACTTGGGCTTGTTCGGCCCTGGAGTGAATGAATGTCCTCGCGTAGAGAACTTGCCAATGCAATTCGTGCCCTCAGTATGGATGCTGTCCAAAAGGCTAAATCCGGTCACCCTGGTGCACCGATGGGTATGGCGGATATCGCTGAAGTATTATGGAATGATTTTCTGAAACATAATCCGGCGAATCCACATTGGCTTGATCGCGACCGTTTCGTGCTGTCGAACGGCCATGGTTCAATGCTGATCTACAGTCTGCTGCACCTGACCGGTTATGATCTTTCCATCGATGATCTGAAAAACTTCCGTCAGCTGCACTCCAAAACCGCCGGTCACCCGGAATACGGTTATGCGCCGGGTGTTGAAACCACCACCGGCCCACTGGGTCAGGGGATCACAAACGCGGTCGGCTTTGCCATCGCTGAGAAATCCCTGGCAGCGCAGTTTAACCGCGAAGGTCATGAGATTATTGATCACCACACCTATGCCTTTCTGGGCGATGGCTGCCTGATGGAGGGTATCTCCCACGAAGCCTGCTCTCTGGCGGGCACCCTGGGACTGGGCAAGTTGATCGCATTCTACGACGATAACGGCATCTCAATCGACGGTGAAGTCGAGGGCTGGTTTACCGACGATACTCCTAAACGCTTTGAAGCCTACGGTTGGCAGGTGATTCCGGCCGTAGATGGTCACGACGCTGAGCAGATTAAAGCGGCCATCGAAGCGGCGCAGGACAATGAAGATCAGCCAACCCTGATCTGCTGCAAAACCATTATCGGTTTTGGTTCGCCTAATAAACAGGGTAAAGAGGATTGCCACGGCGCACCTCTGGGCGACGAAGAGATTGCACTGGCCCGCAAACAGCTGGGCTGGGAACATGAAGCCTTCGTTATCCCTGAAGATATCGCTGCCCAGTGGAATGCGCTGGAGTCCGGTGCGGTGCTGGAAAGTGAGTGGGAAGAGCGTTTTGCCGAATACAGCAAAGCTTACCCTGCTGAAGCCCGTGAGCTGATCCGCCGTTATAGCGGTGAGCTGCCAACGGACTTCTCCGATAAAGCTGATGCTTACATCAAAGAGCTGCAGGATAAAGGCGAAACCATCGCTTCCCGTAAAGCCTCTCAGAATGCCCTGAACGCCTATGGCCCGCTGCTGCCTGAACTGATGGGTGGCTCTGCTGACCTGGCCGGTTCTAACCTGACGCTATGGTCAGGCTGCAAGGGCGTGACGAAAGATGATGCGTCCGGCAACTACCTGTTCTACGGTGTGCGTGAGTTTGGTATGTCCGCCATCATGAATGGTATCGCTCTGCATGGTGGCTTTGTGCCCTACGGTGCGACCTTCCTGGTGTTTATGGAATATGCCCGTAACGCACTGCGGATGGCGGCACTGATGAAGCTGCGTGCGATCCATGTTTACACCCACGATTCTATCGGTCTGGGTGAAGATGGCCCGACCCATCAACCGATTGAGCAGATCGCTAACCTGCGTCATACGCCGAACATGAGCTGCTGGCGTCCGGCGGATGCGGTTGAATCTGCTGTCGCATGGAAGTCTGCACTGGAGCGTGCCGATGGCCCGACCGCGATGATCTTCTCCCGTCAGAACCTGCCACACCAGGCGCGTACCGATGAGCAGCTGGCGAATATCGCCCGCGGTGGATACATTCTGCGTGATACAGCAGGCACTCCGGATGCCATCCTTATCGCTACCGGATCTGAAGTGGGTCTGGCAATGGATTCTGCGGCAGCGCTTGAGGCGGAAGGTAAGCAGGTACGTGTGGTGTCTATGCCATCCACTGATCTGTTTGATAAGCAGGATGCTGAATACCGTGAAGCGGTGCTGCCGTCTGCTGTGACTGCCCGGGTTGCTGTTGAAGCGGCGCAGGCTGATTTCTGGTACAAGTATGTTGGTCTGAACGGTGCTATTGTGGGGATGACTACCTTTGGTGAGTCTGCGCCAGCAGGGGATCTGTTCAAACTGTTCGGCTTTACGGTCGAAAACGTAGTTGAAAAAGTGAAGTCTGTTCTCTGAGTGCAGGCTAAGAAAAAAGGCCAGCTGATTCAGTTGGCTTTTTTGTTTAACGAGGTGGTATGGCGTACCGGGTTGCAATAAATGGTTATGGCCGCATCGGACAAAGTGTCCTGCGAGCTATCTATGAGTGTGGCTACCGCGAACAGCTGCAGGTGGTGGCGATCAATGAGCTGTCTGACATTGAGACGGTCACCTATCTGACCCGCTATGACACCACCCATGGGCGCTTTCCGCTGCCTGTGTCGCATAATGGAACTGAGTTGCTGATCAATGGCGACAGGATCCGGGTGCTTAACGAAGCCTCCCCTTCTGCGATGCCCTGGCAAACGCTGGATATTGATCTGGTGCTGGAGTGTTCCGGTTCATTCAGTGACCGCCCGACCGCCCAACAGCATCTTGACAGTGGCGCCAGAAAACTCCTTTTCTCCCAACCTGCCGGCAGTGATGTTGATGCCACGGTTATCTATGGATTTAATCAGCAGTTGCTGGCCGCAGAGCAGACCATTGTTGCCGCTGGGTCCTGCTCGACCAACTGCATTGTGCCGATTCTGGATCTGTTACACCGGGAGTTGGGAATTATCAGCGGCTTAACCACCACCATTCACTCGGCCATGAATGATCAGCCGGTGATCGACAGCTATCATCAGACCGATCTGCGGCTCACCCGCAGTGCTATGCAGTCTATTATCCCGGTGAATACCGGGCTGCATCGCGGTATCGACCGTTTATTGCCTGAACTGGCGGGCCGCTTTGAGTCGCTGCATGTGCGGGTGCCTACCATTAACGTATCTCTGCTGGATATCTCTCTGAATGTCTCAGAGGAGACCAGTGCAGTGCATGTTAATCAGATCATCCGTCGTGCAGCGGAAGGTCCGTTAAAAGGACTTTTAGGTTATACCGAAGAAGCACACGCTTCGGTAGACTTCAATCGGGATTCCCGTTCCGGCGTTGTCGATGGTACTCAGACCCGTGTCAGTGGCGGCAAGATGATAAAGCTGATGTGTTGGTTTGATAATGAGTGGGGCTTTGCCAACCGGATGCTGGATGTTGCTCAGGCATGGCTTAACTGCCGGTCTGACTAATAGAGCTGACGTAATTTTAAGGTATGGTCTGCGAAGACGGTACTCTACTTTTTTAGATTAGAAAGCAGGAAATATTATGAGCGTATTGAAAATGACCGAACTGGATCTCAAGGGCAAACGCGTCCTGATCCGTGAAGACCTCAATGTGCCGGTCAGGGATGGCAAGGTCACCAGCGATGCCCGTATTCGTGCATCACTGCCAACCATTAAGCACGCTCTGGAAGCAGGTGCTAAGGTGATGCTGATGTCTCACCTGGGCCGCCCAACTGAGGGTGAATATGATGCAGCCAGCTCACTGGCACCGGTGGCTGCCCATCTGGCAGGCCTGCTGGGACGTGAAGTTCCGCTGATCAGCGACTGGCTGGCGGGGGGCTTTGATGTCGCTGAAGGCGGTGTCGTACTGCTGGAAAACGTGCGCTTCAATGTTGGTGAGAAGAAAGATGATGAGGCGTTGTCTAAGCAGATGGCAGCCCTTTGCGATATCTATGTAATGGATGCGTTTGGTACCGCGCACCGCGCTCAGGCGTCGACTCATGGTGTGGCTAAGTTTGCACCGGTTGCCTGTGCCGGCCCTCTGCTGGCCGGTGAGCTGGACGCGCTGGAAAAGGCGCTGGATAAGCCGGCCCGGCCAATGGCGGCGATTGTCGGTGGCTCTAAAGTGTCAACCAAACTGACGGTACTGGAATCGTTATCTGATAAGGTTGATCAACTGATTGTGGGGGGCGGTATTGCCAATACCTTCCTGGCTGCTGCGGGTAAGCCGGTCGGTAAGTCCCTGTGCGAACATGATCTGATTCCTACCGCAAAAGCGCTGATGGATAAGGTGAATATTCCCCTGCCGGTAGATGTTGTGGTTGCAACTGAGTTTGCTGAAACCGCTGCTGCGACCGTTAAGCTGGTCGATGAAGTTGCTGAAGATGATATGATTCTGGATATCGGTCCGCAGTCTGCTGCGAACCTGGCCGCGCTGCTGAAAGAAGCCGGTACTATTATCTGGAACGGTCCGGTCGGTGTGTTTGAGTTTGATCAGTTTGGTGAAGGCACTAAAGCACTGTCGCTGGCGATTGCTGAGAACAAAGGTTTCTCGATTGCGGGTGGCGGTGACACCCTGGCGGCGGTGGATAAGTACGGTATCGCTGATCAGGTGTCTTACATCTCGACCGGCGGTGGGGCTTTCCTGGAGTTTGTGGAAGGCAAGGTGTTGCCCGCGGTAGCGATGCTTGAATCCCGGGCATAATTAAAGCTATTGCGCTTGAAACTGCTTTGTTAAAAGTTGCCGAGAAATGCTCATTTACAACTGTAAACTCCGCTTTCTCGTCAGCTTTTGCCACGCACTTTCTGCGCTCATAACGCTTTAAGCTTATATAATAGAGCTTAATAGTAGAGCTTAATAATGGCGCTAAAATGGCTGTGCAAACACTGATTTTCAGTGCACTTCCAGCTTTAATATTTGCAATATAAAGTAGAGCAGCTGATCTATTCAGCTGCTTACGTTAGAATTTACAGCCGCAACCCGGCTTAATTTTTTAAAAGGTGAAGATATGGCTCTTATCAGTATGCGTCAGCTGCTGGATCATGCCGCAGAGAATAGCTACGGTATCCCAGCGTTTAACGTTAATAACCTGGAACAGATGCGCGCCATCATGGAAGCGGCTGACAAGACCAACTCGCCGGTAATTGTGCAGGCGTCTGCCGGTGCCCGTAAATATGCGGGCTCTAACTTCCTGCGGCATATGATTCTGGCGGCGATTGCTGAGTTTCCGCATATTCCGGTATGTATGCACCAGGATCACGGCACCTCACCAGCGATCTGTCAGCGTTCCATCGCGATGGGCTTCTCTTCCGTCATGATGGACGGCTCCCTGAAAGAGG
Organism: Amphritea atlantica; assembly: GCF_900111095.1. Lineage (GTDB taxonomy): Bacteria > Pseudomonadota > Gammaproteobacteria > Pseudomonadales > Balneatricaceae > Amphritea > Amphritea atlantica. The sequence goes on from NZ_FOGB01000011.1 coordinate 81,482, forward strand.
ATGGTAAAACCCCCTCTGATTATGAATACAACGTTGATGTTACCCGTCGTACCGTAGAGATGGCCCATGCGTGTGGTGTTTCTGTTGAGGGGGAACTGGGTTGTCTGGGGTCGCTGGAAACCGGACAGGCTGGCGAAGAGGATGGTGTTGGCGCTGAAGGCACACTGTCCCATGACCAGATGCTGACCGATCCGGAAGAAGCATCTGACTTCGTGGCTAAAACCGGTGTCGATGCGCTGGCGATTGCCTGTGGTACCTCCCACGGTGCTTACAAGTTCACCCGTCCGCCAACCGGCGATATTCTGGCGATTGACCGCATTAAAGCGATCCACGACCGCATCCCGAACACCCACCTGGTGATGCACGGTTCCTCCTCTGTTCCACAGGAGTGGCTGGCGATCATCAACGAGTTTGGTGGTGAGATTCCTGAGACCTACGGTGTGCCGGTTGAGCAGATCGTTGAGGGCATCAAGCATGGTGTGCGTAAGGTTAATATCGATACCGATTTGCGTCTGGCATCTACCGGTGCGGTACGTCGCTTCATGGCGCAAAACCCATCGGAGTTCGATCCGCGTAAATTCCTTAAAGTCACCATGGATGCAATGAGCGAGATCTGTGTCGCCCGTTACGAAGCGTTCGGTACTGCCGGTCATGCGGATAAGATCGTACCGGTCTCTCTGGAAGGCATGGCAGATAAGTACGGTTTGTAATACCGGTCTTCAGGTATAAAAAAACGCCCCTGTCTTTTAGAGAGGGGCGTTTTTTTTGTTGGGTTATTTACTCAGAGAGAAATAGTTCCAGTTGGTTTGTTCGCCAGCCTCTTCCAGCTCATACACTGAAGCCCAGTTGGGGTTAGTGTCGGGATCATCGGCCAGATCAATCAGGCTGTCAGTAATGCAGTTAGCCAGATTGACCATGTTGGCATTTCGCTCTTCCTTACGGAAAGATTTGCCAATCAGGAGTGCGCGAACGCCGAAAGTCGGCACCGATTGAATTTTTCCGTCTACCCGATAGCTGACGCTGGATTGAATGTAAAATGGAGCCTTTCCTGCCAGTTGTGCAAAGTCTATTGCGACCAGGTGGTATTTACCACTGGCAAGATACTGCTCTACCGGTTTGTAAGGGTGTCCGCCAACCAGCACTAATGGCATGTTTGGATTGCTGCGTTTATCTGCCGGAATCTCAACAACATTCAGATTTAAACCCATAAAGTAGCTCAACGCTTTGGCGCTGATAACGCTACCGCCCCAGGAACCGACGGTCTGGCCTTTTAACAGATTAAGCGAGATTGGTTTTGGCTTTTCATCTTTAATCAGCCCGCTCCACATCGCTTTCCAGCCGGCGTCATCACCCTCTGGCTGATAGCCTTTTGGTATCAGAAGGTGAAGGGATTCCATATGCATCCCGTCGATAACCTTCATGCGATTGCCGTTAACCTTGCGGGGCTCTGTTTTGGCGAAATATTGCAATACATCTTCCTGAACCACGCCCATAGAGAACTGTTTGCTATTCATGCCCAGCAGGTTCTCTACAGACCCGTCTGACTTCACTGGTAAAAGATGCGCATCATTTTCCAGCGCGTCATCACAATACGCTTTAATATCTTTCACCATGGAGTAGTAGTTACCGCTCTCAGAACCGGTGCCGACTTTTACGTCCGTAGCCGAGGCCATCGTGGTCAGTCCCAGCAGAGTTAAGCAGCCAAGCGCTTTAAATAGATTCATATCTACATCCTTGTTTTGATTAATAGGTTATTGAAAGGGGTTTGATTCCTGAGAGACGGGTTCTGCATCCCTACTCTGTGTGTCTGGATTGTCGATAAAAAAGGTTAGCAGACCAATAATGACAGCCAGTCCCAGAAGTCCGGTTAGTGTCCATCTCATAATTCGGGTGGAGGTGGTTTCCTGTTCGCTCATTTTTATCTCCTTTTCTGCCTAGTCGGCCATATCTACTGCCATATCCCGGGCACTGTTTTCAATCTCGACTAAGGCGGTATTAAAGTCTGTTTCGATCTGGCTGAATGCTTCCAGTGAGAGCATCTCTTCTAACTGATCATTACCGGTATGTTTTATAAATGACATCGCCTGACTTGCCTGGGCAGCAAAGGCTTCCATGTCTTTATACTCTTTAACTTTCTGCTCAAATTGACGGTTGACGGCTGCCGCTCGATCCAGCTTTTCAAGTATCTGTTGATAGGCTTCAGTGACCTGTGCCAATAACTTTTTTTTGCGTTCATAAATCGGTTTGCCCTGGTTTCGTTCATCAATCTGACTTTCCATTTTCCGAATCGCTGAACCCATCTGGTCCCGGGCGGCACGGGCCTGTTCTAATCGTTGAGCGTTAACCAGTACCTGATTATCAAGTTGTTCTGTGGCATTACGGCGGGCTTCCTCCATCATCTTCTTTATTCTGAAATTTTTCGTTTTCTGACGGATAACCGGGTCCATCGCCTTAAGAAAGCGCAACCCGTAGAAGCCACCGACTGCAGCGCTAACGGACAGAATCAGCGCAAACACTCCGGTGATGATTTGCAGGGCAAACATCCCTATCAGAAAAAAAACACCCAGCGTCATACCGGCAAATATAAGATTGCGCGGAAGAACCGAGATAGCAGATTTCCTAAACTGCTCAATCTTTGCTAATTCAGTTTTATTCTGTTGCAGGACTTCAGCAAAGCCGCTCGTCGCTATCCCTGTTACAGCGATTTCAGAGTTCATAGAACATCCCTTTATTTCTCACTATGGGGGTTGATGCAGCATCACCTGGATCGCATCAGCTCATTCCGCCTGGGCGGTACAGAGAAAGGAAAAATCAGAGGGTGAAGAAGAGGAGAAAAGTATGCAGAGTATTACAGCTCTGATCGAAACAGTGCTACTCCTTCAGCACAATACAGCCACCAGTGTGGGCCTATCTGAAATTCCTTTTTCGGGGCAAATCCTAACCTATTAATCAATCAAAGGCTATACCTTAGATGCAGCTTCTATTTGCACTGATGCCGGCAGGTTCTTTGACCGAGGTAATAGGGCAGGGCCTCAGTTCTGCAGGTTCAGAGTGATTTCTACTTTCATCTGAAACGCCAGTGGCAGTAAAAGCCGGAGGATTGATTCCCAACTGGGCTGAGACATCACTGTTGGTGTATGATTTTTGTCGTGTTATATGGACCCCGGCAACAAGGATGAATCTATGCCCACTCTGACCCGACTGTTTCAGCTAGTTTCTGTTATCTCTCTTTCCTGTGTTCTGATTCTCAGTGGCTGTAACAGCGAAGCTGATATCGTTGTTACCAGTGATGTTGTGTCTGCAGACAAGATTGCTGAGATACGGGCCAATATCCAAACACTACATCCCGATGCTGATAGTCAACTGCAGGCTCAGGTGCTGGATACCGTGGTGCGGGCAATCGAGGATATGGTATTTATTGAGGGCGGTCAGTTTATGATGGGGGATTTTGGTATGCCCTGTGATGCTGCCCCTGAACGGCCCGTCTGGCGCGAGACAGAGAATATGTGTAATGCCAGCCACTGGGCGGATACCAGCCCAGCCCATCCGGTGGAGCTGGATAGTTACTCACTGTCGAAATATGAGACCCGGGTGAAGGATATGGATCGCTATCTTCTGGCTCATAATGAGCCTCTACCGAAACCTGAAGTCCGGGAACGCAGGCCGGATAGTTTTCAATTTCAACCGGATAATCCCGCCAGTACACGGGGATGGCAGGATGCTAAAGATTACTGCACCTGGCTGGGGCAGTTAACGGGGTATGCATTTGATCTGCCCACTGAAGCCCAGTGGGAGTTTGCTGCCCGAAACCGCGGAAAAAAGATTTACTATGCAACGGATAATGGTTTTTTAGAGAACAAGAGGAATACAAGGCCGTATGATAAGGACTCAGGTAAGTTAGGAGATACCTATCCGGTGGATATGTTGCCGCCTAATCCACTGGGAATTTATGGACTGCAGAATAATGCCGCTGAATGGGTAAATGATTGGTATGACCCGGATTATTACAGTTATAGTCCAGTCAAAAATCCCCAGGGGCCTGAAAAATCGGTGCAAGTGAAGAAACAGTACCAGCCTCTTCAGGCCTATCGGGTGCTTCGTGGTAACTGGGCCTTTGAAGTTAATTCCAACATTTTGATTCGTCGTGAAATTGAAACAAACGAAGAGCCAATATATAGTCCTTGGGCGGGGTTTCGTTGTGCAACTCAGTCTAGAAAAAAGCTTTTTTAATCTGAGAGTGGTATTAGTTGATGGGGGGTACCCGATGGATAATCCCCAAACCTCATCCATATTGGCTACCACCTGCTTATCCTGAATGTTTCCCTTGGGATATTTTGGGGAAAAAGGGTTTGAGTTCGTTGCGACTGGAGTCCTGAGGTCCATTCAGGTATGATTTTGGGCGTTATGGACCCCGGCAACAAGGATGAATCTATGCCCACTCTGACCCGACTGTTCCAGTCAGTATCTGTTATCTCTCTTTCCTGTGCTTTGATTCTCAGTGGCTGTAAAAGCGAAGCTGATATCGTTGTTACCAGTGATGTTGTGTCTGCAGAAAAGATTGCTGAGATCCGCGCCAATATCCAAACACTACATCCCGATGCCGATAGTCAACTGCAGGCTAAAGTGCTGGATACGGCGGTGCGGGCAGTTGAGGATATGGTATTTATTGAGGGGGGTAAATTTATGATGGGGGATTTTGGTATGCCCTGTGATGCTGACCCTGAACGGCCCGTCTGGCGCGAGACCGAGAATATGTGCAATGCAACGCGTTCGATGGATACCAGCCCGTCCCATCCGGTGGAGCTGGATAGCTACTCGCTGTCAAAGTATGAGACCCGGGTGAAGGATATGGATCGCTATCTTCTGGCTCATAATGAGCCTCTACCTAAGCCAGAGTTAAGAGAGGTAGAGCCAGAAAACTTTCAGTTTCAACCCGATAATCCTGCCAGTACACGGGGATGGCAGGATGCTAAAGATTACTGTACCTGGCTGGGTCAGTTAACGGGGTATGCGTTTGATCTGCCCACTGAAGCTCAATGGGAATTTGCAGCCCGAAACCGCGGGAAAAAGATTTACTATGCAACGGATAATGGCTTTTTAGAGAACAAAAGAAATACAAGGCCGTATGATAAGGACTCAGGTAAGTTAGGGCATACCTATCCGGTGGATATGTTGCCACCAAATCCGTTAGGGATTTATGGACTGCAGAATAATGCCGCTGAATGGGTAAATGACTGGTATGACCCGGAGTATTACAGTTATAGCCCGGTCAAAAATCCCCAGGGACCTGAAAAAGCGGTGCAAGTGAAGAAACAGTACCAGCCTCTTCAGACCTATCGGGTGCTTCGTGGTAACTGGGCCTTTGAAGTTAATTCCAACATTTTGATTCGTCGTGAAAGTGAAACGAACGGGAAACCAACATATAGCCCTATGGCGGGCTTTCGTTGTGCGACTCAGTCTACAGAAAAACTTTTTTAATCTGATAGCGATATTAGTTGGTGGGGATTAGCTGATGGTTACTCCCCAGACCTCCTCAATACTGGCCACCACCTGCTTATCTTGACGTTTATCGACCGGATATTTTCTGGGGGTAAAGGGAGTTAGTTGATTATAAGCGGTTTGTTCTGGTTCTATTACCTGTAGAGACTTTATCCAGTTAATAAACTCCAGATATTGTGTGCCGTCCAGTATGGAGGTTAATCGTTGCATACTCAGATACATATCAACCGGCTCACCTTTTTTACTCATCCGCTCCAGTATCTGCATAAAGTGACGCCATGAATGTACATTATTCAATATCATCATAATGGCGGTTTCCTGTGATTATTCAAAGCTGAAAACGAAGGTAGAACTCAAGCAGTAGAGCATTGGACCAACTGTTTCTGGAGGCAGTGTTTCTAAATTTATAGCGAGATGCCCATTTTTGATATTCTCCGCGATGGCTTTAGCTTCATCCTCTATTCTTGCTCTTTCATCCCACCAATCAGTAATTTCTTTACGTACGCTATTAAGCGATGAAAACAGTGCTTTTATTGCTTCAAGCTGCATCTCTTCTTTAAAAACATAAACTTTATAGAGCCACTTTGACATAATCAAAAATGTTTGTTCATCAACAAATGTCAGGTGCCGATAATCACTCCGCTGCAGTGCTTTCAGAATAAACTCAAATAGTGTCAGCAGATTGTTAAGGTCTACTTCGGTTTCAAATCCGCCGGAGATGCCGAGGCCCCAGGCTGCCGAGGCGCGAAAGTAGACAATAACTTTGCCGTATTCCCAGGCGATTTTTAGATGGCTGCCTGCAGCGACGCCGACTGATGCGCCGGCTTTAACACCCGTTTTGGCGAGGTCAAGAAATTCATTGGCTTTTGGGGCGTCCTTAGCTCCATCTTTAATGGGCTTAGGTGGTGCCTGCCATTGGGCCGCCAGACTGACCGCTGCGCCCGCTTTTGCCCCCGCAAACACTTCGCCTTTCAGGTTTGCATAGACATTGCCTTCAGGTTCAGGACCATTGGAAACCGCCCGCTCTCCTTTCCATCGAGAGGCTGGTTGTGATTCAACCTCAAACTTAGGTATGAGTAATAACCCGGCACCCACTTCCTGTTCCAGTTGACGGCTGTCTTTTTCCATATCGGTAGTATTGTTATGTTGCTTGCGCTTGGAGGTTTTATATAGCTTACCTCCCAGAGAGCTCTCCAGGGTTCCTTCCACGCCAGCGAAAACACTCATAAGCACTTTGCCATGAAAGCGCATATAACCCATCTCTATGGAGCGTTCTTTCTTGTCGGCCCCGCGAAAGCTAACGTAGATCAGTTGCCCTTTCTCATTGGGGAAAATAGCACTACCCTCTATTTTGCCCTCAAATAAGCTGAATTTCGCTTCAGCTTTGGCCGCCAGGTTGACTTCGCCATCCATCGGGTTCCATTTAGCTTCGCCTATATTAGCGCCAGCGGCAAAACGGAAGGCCTGAGCCTCTGCTGATGCTGCAAAGACAGGACCGTCCTTCCCTAACTGACCTTTGACAACTTTTTTGGGAAACACGTCCTGATATAATGCGTTAAAGGGGTGACATTCGGTGCTCTCCCACTCCAAGTTGCCTGCCTCCTTGAACCAGGGGAGGCTACCCAGATTTGCGGTATCGTATTTCGGTTTGAGCTGTTGCTTAAAGTCCTCAATCATCGCGTCAACAATGTCGCTGAGTTCAGTTTTATTCTGTTGGGATTCTGTTTGAGGTTTTGCGGAGGTTTTATGACTCTTTTCAGTTGCGGTATTAAGGGATTCCATTAACTTTTGGGTTTCTTGCGAAAGCTTTATAGGAATCCAACCGTTTTCACTATTCTCTTTGAGTTCTCTTAGTTTCTTATTGGAAAGATAAAATAGCTTATCTGGCGCACTGAATCGCTGTAGTTCGGTAACGGTGATGCCGCCCTCTATTCCGCCCGTTGTTCCGGAAGGAACTAATGTATCGACATTATTTGTGGGCTCCACTACCGAGGTCGGCTTACAGAGCCCCCGACTTTCAAGTTCTCTTAGCTCTAATAGCTTTGGCTTTATGACCTGAAGATGGGCCATACGTAGCTTATTAATCGGACTCCGTTTAACAGATACCGCGCTGCGTCCCCGAATATTTTCCAGTGCCTGATTGACTTTAAGCTCTTCTGATTCCAGTTGAGCGAGCTGGGCTTTGCAGCTTTTCGATGTTGTCGATTTTTCAGGTGGGTGATAGTGTTCACCATATGTTGCGGTTTTATCAGCCACGTTTGGCCGTGGATCGACAAGCCCCATCTTCGTTGCATCTTTAATCCAGGCGATACGTTTTTTCAGCATAGCATCCCGCTCTTTTTGCGAGGGGAAGCTATCCGCTTCTGCACTGACTATTTCAGCAAACGTCTGCATCATGTCTGCTACTGCAGCACATTCCGTATGCAGTGTTTCAGAGGCCGCTTTAGTCAGAAAATAGAGTTGATTACGTGTGCCGGTAATATGAACTATTTCAAACAGAGGAGGAGTACAGCTATCTTGTCCAGTATTGCTGCTATTGGTGTCTGAATTGCCCGTCTGGGTCTTTTTAGGCAGACAGGAACCATTGGTTGGCGTTGTACTCATTATTCATCCCTGTTGAGTCACTTGAAAAGAAACCGGAGAGTTTCCCGCTCTCCGGTTGATAATGTGCCATTTTCAGGGCAGAAATACCAGTGCTGTCAGGCACAATCAGAGGCGATTACACCTCTTCCTCTTCGATCACTTCGTTTTCCTGTTGTGCCAGCTTCAGCCATTCCTGACAGGCGGGCAGTGCCAGTACCCGGTCGCAGTAGGCTTGTAGTTGCTCAGGCAGGCTGACGCCATAGCCGGTCAGACGGTACACCACCGGGGCATAGAAGGCATCGGCGATGGAGAACTCTCCATAAAGGAATTGTTCTGATGCACTCAGGTTGAGCGCACCGCTCCACAGCTGCAGGATACGGTCGATATCCTGTTGTACTTCGGATGAGATAACAACGTTTTCCACAGTACGGCGGCAGTTCATCGGCATTGCATGGCGCAGCGCCATAAAGCTGGTGTGCATCTCGGCGCAACTGCTACGGGCGTGGGCGCGCAGTGCAGAGTCAGCGGGCCAGCCTTTACCGTCAAGGTGCTGTTCACTGATATATTCGCAGATCGACAGCGAGTCCCAGATGGTCAGGCCGTTATCCAGCAGCACCGGGACTTTCCCCGCCGGGTTATAGCTTTTTATCTGTTCCGCTGCGCCGGGGGTAAACAGGGCGATACGTACCGTTTCAAAGTCCAGCCCGAACTGTCGCAGCAGCAGCCAGGCCCGCAGGGACCAGCTGGAATAGTTGTGATTACCGATAACCAGTTGCATAGCAAAATCCTTTTATTGTGTTGTTTAATAAGTTTGTTACGTCGATTGATTTAGACCTGAGTCTGGCGCTTAATTGGTTGTTCGACAAACGAATAAATCTGATAACAGGTATGAATACTGCTGATGCTTGATCATGAATTGCTCCGTACTTTTATTGCGGCCGTGGATACCGGAAGCTTTACCCGGGCGGCGGCACAGGTGTTTCGTACCCAGTCGGCGGTGAGTATGCAGATGAAGCGGCTGGAAGAGCAGCTCAATAAAAGACTGTTTCTGAAAGAGGGGCGAGAGCTGCAACTGACCGATGAAGGACTGAAGCTGGTGAGCTATGCCCGTCGGATAATGAAGCTGCATGATGAAGCGCTGGGGGTGCTGGGCGCCGATGGTGAATCCCGGCCGCTGTTGCTGGGTTGTCCGGATGACTATGTCACCGGGGTGTTGCCGCAACTGCTATCCGAGCTTCAAACACAGCTACCCGGGCTGCAGGTGCAGGTGCGAACCGGGTCATCGGCGCAACTGCGGGAGCTGATCGATAAGGGCGAACTGGATCTGACTATTCTCACCCGCCGCCCGGACCGGGAAGAAGGGTATCTGTTATTGCAGGACAAGGGCGTCTGGGTTGCCCCGACAGCCGATTTTGTTGCGCCAGACCGGACCATCCGGCTGGCGCTGGTCGAGCCTGATTGTAAATTTCACAGTACCGCGGTGGATGGTCTGATCAAACAGGGGCGTTCTTTTGAGGTGAGTTGTATCAGTGGTAACTGTGCGCTGCTGATTGAGCTGGTGCGGCGGGGCGAGGCGGTTACCACACTGTCATCCTGTTGCGTACCTGCGGATCTGTACCGGGTACCTGCGAGCCTTGGTCTGCCTGACCTGCCAACTGTTGAGATTGTGCTACAGTCCTCTGCCCGGCATCACCCGGACATAGGTTCAGACCGGATCGCAAGATTGGCACAACGTACCGCAGAGCAACTACAAGCTGCCGGGTAATGGCTATCGAAAGATAAAAAATCTGGCCCCCGGAAGGGCCAGCGAAAGTGATGAAGCAACAGCAGGCGTTGCTTCATGGGCTGAACGGTATAACGGGTGCGTTTGCCCGTTAGTCAAAAATCTCCGGGGTGATGGGTTCCAGCTCAATTATCCGCTGGCGATAGAGCGGCGGAACCTCAGCTTTACTATTTTTACGGTAGTTAACGCAAACGATAGTGCCTTCCCCCTCTGCGGCCACTGCGTTATGTTCCGGACTCCAGATCAGATGTTCCATGGTAAAGCGGTCATGCTTCAGCCGGGTGACCCGACAGGCCGAGATGACGTTGCCGGGAAATGTCAGGGGAATCCGGTAACGGATGCGGCTGTCACGCAGAATCGGGCCGACATCGGTTTCCTGCATCACGGTGGTAAAGTCACAGCTGCGAAAATAGTCGATCCGGGCACTTTCAAACCAGCGCAGATAAACCAGATTATTGACATGTTGGAAGGCATCCATATCGCCCCAGGCGATCGGAATCTCCATGGTTGTTGGAAAACGTTCCAGAATCTCACTGCTCATCTTAGGGTATACCTGTCTGTCCATCCGGCGAAGTGCCGGTGTAATGATTAATAATGTTGTGTTGATACTAGTGCGACAGGTCTATTTAGGTTTAATCTGGCAAATAAGTAAAATCTTTAATTATTATTCGATCTATAAATTAGAATTATAGGTGTTGGTGAGACGTTAGAATGTTTCAGCGGCGCTCAGCCTGGTCTGGCAGGGTCGCTGGAGTGATTACCAGAGGAGCAACCAGTTAATGGAGATTAGGCAGATTCGTTATTTTCTCGCGGTTCAGGAAACCGGCAGCTTTACCAAAGCGGCGGAGAAGATGTTTGTTACCCAGCCAGCCCTGTCTGCAGCGATCAAGACACTGGAGGAGGAACTGGGGGTCGAACTGCTGCACCGAAGGCATAAACAGGTTACTCTGACCCCCGCCGGGTCACGCTTCAGAGACCGGGCCTTCTCGATTCTGGCAGAGTGCAGTGCCGCTAAAAGTGAGCTGATGAATGCGCCCCGGCCACGGCAGTTAAGAATCGGTATGCTGGATACCCTGAACACCCCGCCGATCAATAACCTGCTGCATGAGTTTCATACCACCTACCCGGAAACGGAACTGCATCTGCATACCGGCAACAAAGTTGAACTGGCAAATAAACTGGGGCAGGGAAAGGTAGATATGTTGCTGACCTCGATGGGCGGCGATGACTTTTCCCGAACCCAGTTGCCGCTTTATCAGGAGCGCTTTCAACTGATGGTGTCCCGGCAGCATGATCTGGCTAATCGTGCCAGCATACGCCTGGCCGATCTGCATGGTTTGCCGATGGTCTTGCGTAAAAACTGCGAAGTGCTGCACGAAGGCAAACGGGTTTTTCTTGCCGAACAGGCACAGCCCCGCATTACCTGCCGCACCGATAATGACTCATGGGCACTGACCATGGTGCGCAACAACCTGGCCGCAGCGATTCTCGCGGAGACCGTGATCGAACCGGGAACGGTGAGTATTCCGATCTCCGATTTTGGCCTGACACGCACCGTCGCCTGTGTCTGGCGGGAACATTCTGATCAGGAGATGGTGCAACTGTTTACGGTGTTCGCCGCGCGTGACAGCTGGCGCGGCGGGCTTAACGTCGGCTAGCTTCCCGGCGGTTGCGATTGAATCATATCCAGACGGATGCGTTGTTGTGTGCCGTGCTCATCGACGGCGATCAGAAACTCTTCTCCGTTGCGGATATCGATGGTCTGATAGCGCAGCTTTTGCCGCAGGGTATGACCTTCACTGTCCTGCCAGATCACCAGATCAATAAGGTTGCGCATACAGGCCAGTTCATAACTGTCATGCAGGGCGCACTGGATAGGGATATAGTCTTTCATCAGCCGGGCATCGCCTGTGTTCTGTTGTGTCCTAGAGGGAGGAGGTAATTGTTGTTCCAGTTTAGCTCATCTGGCAGAGGCTGTACTGTTTCATATCAGAAACCGCAGATGGTGCTGAGCGAAGGTCATTGAACAGATTCTAAACGTCTGCCGACAAACATGTTTATGGGGGGCGACGCTGCCGGCGAGATCTGGTCTCGACTCAGGTGTGAACCAGATCGGCAGTGATTTGCATCAGTGCTGCAGGTTCGCTGATAACTTTCATGGTCGGCCACTCCAATAATTGAAGCGTGCCGTTGTCGGTTTCTACCAGTGCGGTACAGTGCTCGACCCAGTCGCCGTCGTTGCAGTAAAGGGTGCCTTTCAGGTGGGTAAAGCCCGCCTGATGTATATGACCGCCGATATAGCCATCCAGAGACTGGCGGCTGGCTTCGGTGCAGGCGGCTTGCTGAAAGTGTTCAATATAGCGCTGAGCAGTACTGAAACGCTGCTTTATCATCGCTGCCAGCGAGCGATAGGGCATATTCAGCCATTGACGCAGTTTGTTATAACTGCGATTCAGCCAGAGCAGCAACTGATGGCCCTGATCTCCCAGTAACAGCATGAGTGGATGGATGCGCACATGGCCATCGAACTCATCACCATGGGACACCAGAAAGCGGCGACCATCACGGGTTTTGTGGATCGCCTTACGTCGAATCTGTAGCTTGCCCAGTTTCAAACCACAGATTTTACGCATTGGCGCATCATGGTTGCCGGGAATATAGATAATCTCACAGCCATCTTTTGCCATCTGCCAGAACTGGCCGATCAGCAACTGCTGATCCTGGGGCAGAACCGCTTTTTTGCGCATCGCCGCCAGGTCGATAATATCGCCCACCAGATAAAGCTTTTTCGGTGCCAGTTGGGTCAGGGCTTCGCTCAGGAGTTTTGCCTGGCAATCCGGGGTGCCCAGATGTACATCTGAGATAAACATGGTGTGGATATTCTGCATATCACCGTCCATCAATCAGTTTGTGGGCAGTATGGCGGTTGTAAATGACAGGGGCCTTTAAAAAAGATGAACAGATCGTTACACAAGGCTGTGGATAAATCAGTTCAAAGCGCTAGGTCGGAACACTGCTGACGATTAGAATAGCGCCATGACAACATCACTCACATACAGCCAGCAGCGATTACAGCAACTCGATCAGCAGCTTGTTGCCACGGCACACCTGTGGCGGCCGCAGCCGTTCAAACTGCACCGGCCTGAGTGGTGTACTCACTATCCCGAACTGACAGAAGCGTTGCTGGCACTGGATGAACGGCAGTTGGCCGGCTTTAATCATGACTCCGAAGCGCTGCAGGACTGGATCGGCCACTACCTGCCGCAGATCGCATCCCTGCGGCAGTTATGCCGCTTACCTGAGCGTTCGTCAGCTGAATACTGCCTCCCGGAGAACCGCTTTTTTGATGGGATGCCCGGACGCAAACGGACGCAGATCGAAGCGTTTGCCCGGGGAATCGGGCCGGTGCACTCACCACTGCTCGAATGGTGCGGCGGCAAAGGGCATCTGGGTCGCCTGCTGGGGCGGAGCTGGCAACAACTGGTGACCACCCTGGAATGGAACACTGAACTCTGTCGTATGGGTGAACAGCAGGCCCGGCGCCTGAATATTCCTCAACAGTTCAGGGTGATCGATCTGTTACAGCCGGATCTTCAGCTGAACGCTGCGGGCCATCACGCTATCGCTCTGCATGCATGCGGTGAGCTGCATCGCACACTGGAACGGTTCGCGATTGATCAGCATCTGGATGCGCTGGATCTGGTGCCCTGCTGTTATGCGTTTGGCGTTGAACATCGATACCAGCCGAGAACCGCGGGCTTATCACTGCAGCTGAGCCGGGATGACCTGCGTCTGGCGGTTACCGAAACCGTCACCGCCGGACAGCGGGAAGTGGTCAGCCGCGATCGGGAGATGGCCTGGAAACTGGGCTATATTGAACTATGTAACCGGGTGCTGGGCAGTGACCAGTATCGCCCCATGAAACCGGTATCAAAACCCTGGCTACAGCTCAGTTATAGCGAATTTTGTCATAAACTCGCTGAGCGCGAACAGTTACAACTGCCTCTAGAAACCCAATGGGAAGCAGCGGAAGCACTTGGCTGGCAGCGCTATGATGTCGTGATGCGTTTATCACTGCTGCGCAACTGTTTTCGCCGGGCGATTGAGCTCTGGCTGGTGTTGGATCTGGCCTGCGATCTTGAGTCCTATGGTTATCATGTCGAGCTGGGTACCTTCTGTGATCGCTCCGTCACACCGCGTAATATTATGCTTTCAGCCCGAAAAATGGAGGCCAGAAGTGAAATCAGAAGCACTGACTGATGCGCAACTGATTGCCCGTATCAAGGCCTGCGATCTCTGTCTGCCCCATCTGCCGGATGGCGTGCGTCCGGTGTTCCAGTTTGATCCCCGCGCAAGGGTTTTAGTCGCAGCTCAGGCCCCCGGCCGGCGGGTCCATGAAACCGGCATCCCCTTTAACGACCCCAGCGGTGAGCGTTTACGGGAGTGGATGGGGATCGGTGCTGAAATCTTCTACGACCCGAAACAGCTGGCGATCCTGCCGATGGGGTTCTGTTTTCCCGGCACAGGGAAGTCCGGTGACCTGCCGCCACGCAAAGAGTGCGCCCCCCAGTGGCGCCAGCAACTGCTGGATCGCCTGCCAAACTTGCAACTGATACTGGTGATTGGCCAGTATGCCCAGGCCTGGCATCTGCAAGAGAAGGGTTCAGTCACAGAGATTGTTTCCCGCTGGCGGGATTATTGTTGTCAGGGCCAGTCCCCGGCAGTGTTCCCCATGCCCCATCCCAGCCCACGCAATAACATCTGGCTGAAACGCAACCCATGGTTTGAGGCGGAGCTGGTGCCAGAGCTGCAGAAGCGGGTGAGGGAAATAGTTGTAAGTGGTTAGACCGCAACGAAAAGCACGTTGCTCGCTAGAACGTCGCTGCGCGACTCGCTAGACGGGCTGCGCCCTTGCTAGAAAAAGCATCGAGCAAACAGGTCTATTGGTTTTATCTTTGCTATTGAGGGCGGCGCGCTAGCATGCCTTCTGGGTACCTTGCGGCGATTAGCGCTATGACTTATTTAAGTTGAATAGCGTTGGTAGAAGGCGGTAGCGCCCGTAGTACACAAATAAAAAGAGAGCCAATGGCTCTCTTCTCTTTATGCTTTTTTCTTTCCGCTTTTTCTAGCCACTAACAACTAGCAAGTCGCGAAGCGACGTCTAGCTACTGCTTTTAAACAGCGCTTTTTTGCTGCGTTCTAGCGACTCATAACGCCGTCAGCTTCGTCCCTTTCTGCGGTAGCGGCAGGGCTGGTAGTCCGCCGCCGATAACTCCCAGATGCTTATCCATCAACTGGCGCATTTTGTCCGTTTCGCCGAGGTTTTTCAGCAGTCTGGCCAGTTCGCTCAGGGTTTCGGCTCTGGGGCTTAGCTCCAGGCTTTGTTCGAAGTAGGTGATCGCTTTGCCCCAGTGCTGGTTGCGTTGTGACAGGCGGCCCAGGGTGAGCAGCAAGTCGGGGTTGAGCGGGTCATCTTTGAGCCAGCTGCGGGCAGTATCCAGCTGCTTCTTCGGGTTTTCTCCTTCGATGCGGCCGTACAGGTTGACCAGCTCGTTGTCCCAGTTGCGTTTGATCAGCTCACGGATCACCGGTTCCGCTTTAGATTCTGCGCCGATGCTCACCAGCAGACGGGTGTAGTGGCGGGCCAGTTGATCATCCTGGGTCAGTTGACCGGGCATGTTATGCCAGGTTTCGGCCAGGGCTTTGCGCTTCTCGTCGGAGGACGCGCTGTCCGGCAAGACAATACTCAGTTCCAGCAGCTTCTGGTAGCACAGCTGTTCGGTTTGCAGCAGCTTTTCAGGTTTCAGCGCTTTGTTTTTGCGCAGTTCTGGGATCAGTGCCTGCAGTGACTGCCAGTCGTTCAGTTGAATGTAAACCTTGCGCAGCAGCTTCATCACGTAGGTGTTTTTCGGCGCTTTTTTACGCAGGCTGAGCAGAGTAGCCAGACTGGGCTCCAGTTGTCCCCGGGCTAACTGGGTCTGCGCCTGATTGATACCGACCGTGATCTCTGCTTCCGGTGTGGAGGCTCTGGCTTTTTGCAGCAGTTCGTCACAGGCTTTTTCATCGCCCTGTTCCTGAGCTGCATGGGCAGCCGCCAGATAGTTGATCAGCGGCAGGTCGGCGTTATCTGCAGAGATGGATAACAGACGCTGGGCTTTCCACCAGTTTCCTTCAGAGAGGGCAATCAGGCCTTTAAGGGTTTTGTCATGGGCGATGCGGCTTTTACGACTGCCGCTCCAGAGACGCAGATGTGTACCTGATTTGAGAGAGCGCTTGAACAGGTTGATGCCCCAGTGCAGGGCGAAAAACAGCGCGACAATCAGTACCAGAAAGACCCACAGGCTCATCTCAACGGTGGTCTGGCCGTAGGCAAACAGGGTATAGCCGGAATCCTGGATCATCTTCTGACCGATCCAGGTGCCGGCAAACATAAATGCCAGCAGCAGGATAAATATGCGTTTCATCAGGCAGCCCCCTCTTTCAGCTTGCGCATCTCTTTGAGGTAACTCTTCAGGGCTTTCAGTGATCCGGAGATATCCGGCATCTGCGGAGCCACTTCAACCTGTTCCAGGTCTTTCAGGGCTTTCAGCAGGGCCTGGGTATTACTGTGGTTCTGTTCAAAGTAAGTCCCCACCCACTGTTGCGCCTTAGTCAGGCTGTTGAGGTAGCTTTTCGGCTTCCGTTGCAGCAGCGAAAGTTGAGCCTGCTCCAGCATCAGGTGCAGGTTTTGTTGCAGATAGTAACTCTGCTGGGGTGACAGCAGCGGTTCGACTGGCTCGCTGCGATCCTGAATAACGATCAGTTTGCTGGCTTTATCGGACAGTGTTGCCCAGGCCTGCTTGATATCGGCACTCCAGCTGGCGGCAAACTCCTCGCTGTTCACCTGATCCAGCAGCTCCGGCAGTTTGTGTTGTTCGGTCAGCGGGATCACCTGCAGCTGATCCACCTGTGCGCTGAGCGCGCCCAGGCGCAGGAACACGCCTTCGGTATCCAGTTGAGGCACCGCTTCCAGTGCGGCAATATCGGCGGCGACTGCTTTGCGAATATCGTAGATGGTGACATCGTCGGTTTCGCTGAGAATCTTATCGGCAGAGCGCAACAGTTGCAGTGCCCCGTTCGGGGTTTGCTCCATCAGCACCCGCTGGTTGGCCAGTCGCAACAGATATTCGACTTCGGCCAGCAGCCAGTCAGCCCGGTCATTCTTTTGTGCTGCGGTGACCTGTTGAATACTGCGGGTCAGGCGGTTCTGAAGCTCATTGATATTGGCCTGATCCTGGGTTGATTTACTCTGCAGGGCTGACAATTTCTGATTGAGTGCCCCGAGTTGCTGATTAAACTGCTGCTGGCTTTTCTCCAGAGTACCGCTCAGTTCAGCGGCGGCATCTTGCCGGGTCTGCTGCAGCTGGTTTTTTTCCTGCAGTTGCAGCCAGTAGAGATAGCCGACCCCGGCCAGGGCGATCAGTGCCAGCAACAGCGCGATGCGGCCGGCCCAACTGGCTTTCTGTTTTGGCTGCTCTTTTACCGGAGGTTCTTTCGCCGGTGCTTCAGTTGCGTGTGGCGCTTCCTGTTTTGGCTTACCCACAGTCGGTTTTTCTGGCTTCTCTGCAGCAGTTTTGTTTGTCTCTGATGTCTCTTCAGCTTGCGACTCTGCAGTATCAGGCTTATTGGCGGGGGCGTTCTCCTTTTCGATCAGCTCTCCCTCAATCACTTCTTCTGGCTTTTCTGAAGTGGCTGGATTGTTATTCCCGCTTTTTTTCATGTTCTGTCATCCATATCGATAGTCGATAAAACTGTTTCTGCCATGGCCTGATTATCCGGCCCGCTGGCGGTAATAACCCGAGTATAGCCTAACTCGTTTGCAATTCGGGCAACTCGCTCACTGGGTACCACCAATGTTGTACGCTGCAGCGTTTTGAGACCGTGCTCAGATATGAGTTTTGTCAGGTTGTTGAGTGCTTCTCCGCTGGTCAGTAACACCGCAGCAAAGGGTTTGTCTCCGATAGTACTGCTGATCTGTCCGGAGGTATAGGGGGGGAGACTGCGCCGGTAGAGATCAGCATAATCAACCCGGGCACCGCGCTGGCTGAGCTGTTGCGCCAGGGTTTCCCGTCCCCCTGCGCCACGCATAATTAATATCCGTTGTTCGCCAACCTGCTGCAGCTGGGGCAGAGAGAGCAGTGCCTCGGAGTCATAGCCTGCGGCTGACTGAAGGGCGGTAATACCATAGGCTTCCAGCTGAATTGCTGTTTGACGGCCGATAGCCAGCCACTGGATGCCTACCGGTAGCTGCGGCCAGTACTGGTCGATCAGATCCATCCCGGCGGTGACCGCATTGGCGCTGATGAAGATCACCGAGTGGTAAAGGTCCAGATCCATAATCCGGCTTTTTAAAAGAGCAAAGCCCGGATCAGATTCACTGACCGGGGTGATCTCCAGCAGCGGCAGCTGAACTGGGTCAAGCCCAAGACCGGCGAGCAATTCAGCCTGCCCCTCTGCCTGATGCGCGGGGCGGGTGACCAGTATCCGGGGGTTAGCCATTCTGCTGATAAACGTCTGCCAGAATCTTATCGGCACCGGCCGCCAGCAGGCGTTCTGCCAATTCGATACCCATCGCTTCAGCATTATCCGGGCTATTGCGTAACTCATCCCGCAGGACCTGGGTACCATCGGTGCTGGCTACCAGACCGCGCAGGTATAGTTCATCACTGGCTTCATTGAGGGTGGCATAACAGGCGATAGGTACCTGACAGCCGCCTTCCAGCCGACGGTTCATGGCCCGCTCGGCGGTAACGCGGTAGGCGGTTTGCTGATCATGCAGCGGTTTGAGCAGTTCGATAGTGGTTGCATCATCGCTACGACACTCGATGCCTACGGCGCCCTGACCACCGGCCGGAAGACTCTCTTCCGGGGTGATCTCGCTGGCGATCCGGTCAGCCATTTCAAGGCGCAGCAAACCGGCAGTTGCCAGGATAATCGCGTCGTACTGGCCTTCATCCAGCTTGCGCAGACGGGTGTTGAC
Source organism: Amphritea atlantica (assembly GCF_900111095.1). Taxonomy (GTDB): domain Bacteria; phylum Pseudomonadota; class Gammaproteobacteria; order Pseudomonadales; family Balneatricaceae; genus Amphritea; species Amphritea atlantica. Next base: position 100,366 of record NZ_FOGB01000011.1, read on the forward strand.
GTTGCCCCGCAGGGTTTTGATCTGCAGATCGGGGCGGGCAGCTTTCAGCTGTGCTTCCCGGCGCAGCGAGGAGGTGCCGACGACTGCCCCCTGAGGCAGTTCATCAACTGATTTGTAATGGTTAGAAACAAACGCATCGGTGGGCTTTTCCCGTGGGCAGATGACTGCCAGCCCGAGGCCTTCGGGAAACTCCATAGGTACATCTTTCATTGAATGTACGGCGATATCGGCTTCATTGGCCAGCATTGCGACTTCCAGCTCTTTAACAAAAAGTCCCTTGCCGCCAATCTTTGACAGAGGCGAGTCCAGCAGTACATCCCCTTTGGTGGTAAATCCCATGAGTTCTACTTTGATGCCGGGATGAAACTTCTCTAACTCAGCTTTAACATACTCTGCCTGCCACAGGGCGAGGGGGCTTTGACGGGTGGCGATACGGACTACTTTATCGGTCATACAGAATCCTGGAGGGCGTTTGCCCGGTCAACTACGCAAAATAATTACCGATTTTAACAGATAAGCGGACAGGTAACAGCTGATCGGGCATGCGGGAGGGGGGCAGGTTGCTGTATAATGCCCGCCATTGATTCAGGACAAGATCCGCTTGCCTTCGGCACGGATGACAGATTTGAGGTTTCAGCATGAGTGAAGAAAAAACCAACCAGCAATGGGGTGGCCGTTTTAATGAGCCAACGGATGCCTTTGTTGCCCGTTTTACGGCGTCGGTGCAGTTTGATCAGCGGATGTACAAGCAGGATATCCAGGGTTCAGTCGCCCATGCAAAAATGCTCACTAAGGTGGGGGTGCTGACCGAAGCTGAATGTGCCGATATTCTTCAGGGGCTCAGTGAGATTGAAGCTGATATTGAAAGTGGCAACTTCGAGTGGTCGATCGAACTGGAAGACGTGCATATGAATATCGAAGCGGCGCTGACGAAGAAGATCGGTATTACCGGTAAGAAGTTGCATACAGGGCGCTCCCGTAATGATCAGGTTGCCACCGATATCCGCCTCTATGTGCGTGATGAGATCGATAATGTGCTGGCTGAGATCAGTCGTTTGCAGCAGGGGATTGTGGGCCTTGCCCGTCAGGAAGCGGATACTGTGATGCCAGGTTTTACCCATCTGCAGACTGCCCAGCCGGTGACCTTCGGGCACCACCTGATGGCCTGGTTTGAAATGCTTAGTCGGGATTATGAGCGGTTTGTCGATTGCCGTAAGCGGGTTAATATTCTACCACTCGGCGCGGCGGCGCTAGCCGGGACGACCTATCCGATTGACCGTCATATGACTACTGAGTTGCTGGGTTTTACCGCTCCGACAGAGAACTCCCTGGATTCTGTTTCTGATCGTGACTTTGCTATCGAGTTTTGTGCGGCTTCCAGTGTGCTGATGATGCATATGACCCGTTACTCTGAAGAGCTGGTGATGTGGGCGTCTGCGCAGTTTAACTTTATCAATCTGCCGGATCGCTTCTGCACCGGCTCCTCTATTATGCCGCAAAAGAAAAACCCGGATGTGCCCGAGCTGGTGCGGGGTAAGAGCGGCCGGGTGTATGGCCATCTGATGTCACTGTTAACGCTGATGAAGTCTCAGCCACTGGCTTACAACAAGGATAATCAGGAAGATAAAGAGCCGCTGTTCGATGCGATCGATACGGTCAAAGGCTGTTTGCGGGCTTTTGCCGATATGGTGCCGGCGATTGAAGCGAAACGGGACAATATGCGTGAAGCGGCGTTGCGGGGATTCTCCACCGCGACCGATCTGGCAGACTACGTGGTGCGCAAGGGGATTCCCTTCCGTGATGCCCATGAGATTGTCGGCAAAGCGGTGGCTTACGGGATTCAGCAGAACAAGGATCTGGGTGAAATGAGCCTGGAAGAGCTGCAACAGTTCTCCGGTCAGATCGGCGAAGATGTCTTCGATGTGCTGACACTGGACGGCTCTGTCAGTGCCCGTGATCATATTGGCGGTACCGCTCCAAATCAGGTACGCCTGGCCTGCGACCGGGCTGAACAGATGCTGTCACAACGTAGCTAATAGTAATAATACCGCATTATCGAACCCGCTAAGGTGAGCCCTGGCGGGTTTTTTTGTAGCTTTATTACCCAGCGTGGGATATAGAGATAGGCCTTTAGTTGTATAACACGGTAGATTAGTCGGGTATCGGGTTGACCCTGAACTATATTTTCACGCGTTAACAGGCAAATAATAAATAATGGAATATTAACGGGCTGGCGGAGTTCACATGAGACTGAATATCACCCATAAAATGATTGTAGGCTTTGTCCTGATGGTCGTTTTTATCATCGTTGTGGGGGCCGGAGGTGTAGGCGCGATACAGCTGATCTCGCAGAAGTTTGAGAATGTCACACAGAATGTAGTGCCTTCGCTGACAGAGGGTTTACGGCAACTGGTACGGCTTGAGGAAGCGAACAATGAGCTGTTTGCCGCGCTGTCGGAAAAGCGCGTCAGAGAGCTTAATCTGCAGCGTGAATCATTTAAGCAGCAACTGGAACAGTTCAGGGTCGATCAGCAGGCATTAGCTGAGCGGGTGGCTCATGATGAGGTGCTGAGTGAGTCATTAAATCAGGTTGCTGCGCGGGTTGATCAGTACTTCTCCCTGGCCGATACCGTACTGCTTGAACAGAGGAGTATTCTGGACAATGAGCGGCATATTATTGATGCTGATATAAAGTTGCGTAAGGCCGACAATGCGCTTTCCACTTCATTGAGCAGGCTTCAGGTTGATTATAGTGGGACGCCGATTGCCGCAGCGGGTAAGGATCTGGCCAAGACCATAGGTATTTTCCGTTCCCGTCTGATGAACTTCAGCCGTACCCAGGCGATGGGACGGTTGGAAAAAGTGCTGGCCACCAGAAAAGGGGATATTCGCAAGGATTATGAGAAAATTATCCGCTTAGGTGGGCCGTTCCGCTCAGCGCAGGATGATCTTAATGTCTTTGAGCAACAGTTTTACGGGGAGGATGGGCTGGTCGCTTATCTGCGCGTGATGAATGCGGCGCAAAAGGCGCAGGGTGCCCGTCTGGAGCAGACTTATCAACTGATCGATGAGACTCGCGCAGCCGTTGAAGATTTTATAACGAAGAATAATCAGATTCTTAATCATGCCCAGGAACAGGCCAGTCAGGAGGTGTTTACCGGTCGGTTACTGATCATCGGCTTGTCGCTGGGCGCAGTGATATTTGCCCTGATCGTCGCGATTGTGCTGGTGCAGACTATCCGCTTGCCACTGGCGCATATCCGCAAGACGCTGGGTGCCGTGCGCGAAGGTAATTTGAATGTCACTTTTGACGTGAGCCGACAGGATGAGTTTGGTGATCTGAGCGGCTATCTCAATGAGGTGGTTGCGAGTCTGAAGTCAATATTACAACAGGTTGCAGATGGCGCTGAGCGGTTGTCTACTGTGGCCAATAAGAATGCCTCTATCAGCCAGCAGACAACGGAGTCGATGAACCTGCAGAGTATGCAGCTGGAGCAAACCTCCTCGGCTGCTGTGGAGATGGAACATAGTGTTTCTGAGGTGGCCGGACACAGTAAGACAACATTGAATGCGGTGCATGAGTTTGAAAACCTCAGTCATGATGTCAGCCAGCAGATGCGGGAGACCGTCGACAGTATTGAAAAGCAGGCCCGGGGAATCGATCAGGCGATGGGGGTCAGTCAGGAGATGGCTACGTTTGGCAATCAGATCGTGATGATTCTGACAACCATTAAGGATATTGCGGAAAAAACTAATCTGCTGGCGCTCAATGCCGCGATTGAGGCGGCTCGTGCGGGAGAACAGGGCAGGGGGTTTGCGGTGGTTGCCGATGAAGTGAGGGGATTGGCCGGGCGTACCCGGGACTCGGTGCAGGATATTCAGGACATGGTGGGGAATATGCAGAGTGCTATTCTGCGGGTCACAGAAGTAATGGATCAGAGTTATCAACAGACCCAGGCCTGTGTTGAGCATGCAGGGCGATCTCAGGGGGTTCTGCAGTCGATGAATGAAGCGGTAGCGCATATCCGTGCACTTAATGCCTTCATTGAAACCGCAGCCACTGAGCAGACGGATGCGGTGGCGGAGGTCAGTCAGACGCTGGTTTCGATCAGTAACGCTGCGGCAGAAACTACGAGAGGGGCGGAGAGTGCTGCTGAAAGCAGTCAGACGCTGCTTGATGTTGCTCGTCAACAGCAATCGTTACTGGCTCGTTTCTCTATATGACACGATTCCTGCGACGCTATAACCGCCCGGATTTTCCCGGGCGGTTAGCTATATTTAACTACTCAACCTGAGGAGAGCGGCAAAGACCTCTGATACACAACCGGGTAAATTGCCACACTGATTCGATACCTCACTATAACTATAATCATCACTAGCCTGCATAAAAGGCTGGATGCTGGAGCGCGTATGAGACTGAATATTACCCACAAACTAACGGCAGGCTTCTCTTTAATGGTGCTGTTTATTATCGTTGTTGGAGCGGGTGGTTTGTTTGGCAGTAAAACTATTTCGAATCACTTCTTCAATGTTTCTGACAATGTGATCCCTTCACTATCGGGTAGCTTTCAGCAACTGGTCTATCTGGAAGAGGTTAACTCTGAACTGTTTGCGGCATTGTCACAGGACCGGATTAAGCAACTCAACGAGAAAAAGAAGGCTGTAAAGGCGAGGATCGTTCAGTTTAATGATGCGCAGATTGTTGTGGCTGAAAAAGCGGCCGGTGATCCAGAGTTGAAAGCCAGTATCGATAAGGTTCAGACGGTTAGCAAAGAGTTTTTTGCCGTGACCGAAAAAGTGATGGCTGACCGGAAGCAGTCGCTGATTCTGGAGTTTCAGACCCGACAGGCAGAGATTGATTTTCAGGGGCTGGGGAATACTCTCAACCTGTGGGTAAAATCCCTGTACGAGAATCAGGTGGATCAGAGTGTGCTGGACAAAGCGGATGACCTGATGGTGGCGTTCAGTATGCACCGTTTTCATCTGGTGGATTTTCAGCGCACTAATGATATGGCCAAACTGGAAAAAGAGCTGAAAGACAATAAGGGAAAGCTGAAGCAGGCGCTGGCGGCGATCGACTCTGACGTTCCCAATTTCTATCTGTTAAAACGCACCATTAATTCAGTCAATAATCATCTCTATCAAGAGGGAGGGTTGGTTGACTATTACAAACAGAAGGCTGAGGCTGAGGCTGTGCTTGCGCAAAGCCTGAAAAAAACCGATAACCTGATTTCTCAGGCGCGCGCGGCGGTCAGTGCGTTTATCGCAGCCAATCATGAACTGGCCGGGAATGCCCGGAACGAGGCACAGCAACTGGTTAATTTCAGTCAGGTGGGCATATTAGCGCTCTCTGTGGGCTCCGTCGTGTCTGGCCTGATCGTGGCGATCATACTGATGCAGACTATCCGGGTACCACTGGCGCATATTCATTCGGGGCTGAGTGCATTCCGCAAGGGCGATCTGAGTGTCGTATTTGAGGTTAAGCGCGAAGATGAGTTTGGTGATCTGAGCCGTTACCTGAACTCTGTCGTTGAGGAGCTGAGGGATATCCTGCAGAAAGTCGCTTCGGGGGCTGACCGTTTATCCAGTGTGGCTAACCGCAATGCCTCGATTAGCCAGCAAACGACTGAAGCGATGAGTACTCAGGGGATGAAGCTGGAGCAAACCTCCTCGGCCGCGGTGGAGATGGAGCACAGTGTTTCTGAAGTGGCTGGTCATAGTAAGACAACACTGCAGGCGGTGCATGAGTTCGAAGCGCTGAGTCAGGATGTTAGTCAGCAGATGCTGGATACCGTTGCCAGTATCGAAACCCAGGCTAAGGGTATTGATCAGGCGATGGGGGTGAGTAATGAGATGGCAGCGTTTGGTAACCAGATCGTTATGATTCTGACCACGATTCAGGATATCGCTGAAAAAACAAATCTGCTGGCATTGAACGCTGCTATTGAGGCGGCCCGTGCGGGGGAACAGGGCAGAGGTTTTGCTGTGGTAGCCGATGAGGTCCGGGGGCTGGCCGGGCGTACCCGTGACTCGGTTCAGGATATTCAGGAGATGGTCGGTAACATGCAGAATGCCATCACCCGGGTGTCCGAGGTGATGAACCAGAGCTTCGAGCAAACCCAGAACTGTGTTGAACAAGCGGGTCGGTCGCAGCAGGTGTTGCAGGCGATGAATGAAGCGGTGTCGCATATCCGGGATTTGAACGCCTTCATTGAAACTGCAGCGACTGAGCAGGCGCAGGCGGTGGCAGAAGTGAGTCAGACGCTGGTGTCGATCAATGTCACGGCAGCGGAGACATCGCAGGGGGCTGTGGTCGCCTCTGAAAGCAGTCAGGAACTGCTGGATGTTGCCAGGCAGCAGCAGTCATTACTGGCACGCTTCTCGATCAGTTGAGAAGCAGGACTACCTTAGCAACAAAAAAGCCCGTCGCACTTTGGCGGGCTTTTTATGTAACTGTAGTCGGTATCAGTTCAGGGTGATATCCACCATCAGATCGTTGGCAATCGCTTCAAGTGATTGTTGTAGATCCTCCAGATCAACGCCTACAGGAACAGTCAGCTCAGCGTCTGCCTTGAACAGCAGCTCAGCGGACATTGAACCACTGACCAGCTCTGTGGATAACCGTTCAACATTGATGCTGTAACGATTAAGCGCCTGCGAGATCTCCCGGACAATACCGGGCTTGTCGTGGCCGATCAGTTCCAGCGTAATATTATTACTCTCACTGGAGGCGTCTGCTTCAGTGCTGCGCTCAGCGATCACCTTCAAACCCTGAGATTGCAACTGCTGCAGCGCCTCAATCAGCGAGTCTGCGTGGTTTTCCGGAACGGATACAATCAGTATGCCGGCAAATTTACCCGCCAGACGGGACATGCTGCTTTCCAGCCAGTTACCTTCATTGCTGGCGATGGTCTGGGACAGCAGTTCTACCAGTCCGGGTTTGTCCGGGGCGATCACGGTCAGTACGAGGGATGTCATTATAGTTACTCCTTTTATATAGCCAGGCCGGATCACTGTCCCCGTTGATATCGGCCGTCATTCCTGCCTGTGATGTACAGGCGTATCAAACTTTGCGAGTAGAGCTGATCGGGATATTACCGGATTTACACTCCTGATCTCTCTTCAGAAGAATAGCTGCCGCGTGCAAAAAGTGCTGACAACCAGGGTTGATCATCCCATAATTCCACAGATTATTGATTACTTTCGTATCGGTTGCTCTTATTGCCTGCCATCTAACCGCAGCTGTAGGGCAAAGATCTATTGGATTATATACACAGATGAGCGGGATTCTCACGGCTTTATGGCCGGTTTTTGCATTGTTATGTATTGGACATATTATTCGCCGGACTGGTTTTCCCGGCGATGGTTTCTGGGAGCCTGCAGAAAAGCTGATCTATTTTCTGCTGTTCCCGACACTGCTGGTTTACAAGCTGAGCCTTGCGGATGTGGGGGCTGTTCCGGTTGCAGAGGTTGCCCTGGCGGTGATTCTGCTACTGTTTACTGGCACGCTGATTCTGCTCGGTGTTCAACGCTTCAGACCGATGGCGAACAGCAGCTTTACCTCGGTTTATCAGGGAGGGATGCGTTTCAATACCTATGTGGGGCTGGCCTCGGGAGCCGCTCTGTTTGGGGATACCGGGGTGGCGGTTGCGGCGGTGATTATTGCGGTGATGGTGCCGCTGTTAAATCTTCTCTGTGTGTTGATTTTTAGTCTTTACACCCGTAAGGACGCCGGATACCTCAGCGCTTTGCTGGCGGTGGTGAAAAACCCGCTGATAGTTGCCTGCTTTGTGGGTATTTTTCTCAATCTGTCGGGCATTGGTCTGCCGTGGATGGTGGCTTCGGTGGCGGGCTTATTGAGCGGTATCGCTTTGCCCCTGGCACTGTTGGCGGTCGGTGCCGGACTGAATCTTACTGCTCTGCGTAAGGCGGGTGGCGCCGTTATCTATAGCAGCATCATTAAACTGGTGGTGTTTCCCTGTCTGATGTTGCTGATCTGTCGATTGTTTGTTGTTTCTCCCGAGGTCGCTCAGGTGTTGATACTCTTCAGTGCGTTGCCAACAGCGCCTTCTGCATATGTTCTGGCCCGGCAACTGGGGGGCGATGCAGTACTGATGTCTGCAATCATAACCGGCCAAACACTGCTTTCTATGCTGATAATGCCGGTGGTTTTGTCGATTTTCCCACTTTTTCTGTGAATTTCTGGGAAAAGATGGAACTTATGTCATGGAATTGCTGTCTTCTCTTAAGCTTTTAAAGCATTTGTCGATAAAGCGTATGTAACGTCTTAAAAATACATGGTAAAAATGCTTGTGTTTTTTCGTTTTTATGGAAGAATGTGCGCGCTTTTGACTTAGTGAAATAAACTTTCCGAGCAGTAAAAAAATGAAAAAAGGACCCGATCTGGTTGTCGTGTTAATCGCTGTGTTTGTACTGGGAACCGTTTTTACAGGTGTCAGTCATGCCGATATCGAGTTTGCCTCGATAGTCGGGCAGGTGTTTAATAACTAAATCCGGTTATTGGGCAGCGTTATAGAAGCGCTGCTCGGTGGCCACTCCTTCCAGTGGTATATCCCAGCTTTCGGTTGTCAGCTGGTCCACTTTCTGCAGGTCATGAGCCAGTCCGATCAGGCGGGTTCCCCTGTCTTTACGCCAACTCTGTTTAAATGCAAAGGTACGGTCGTAGTAACCCCCACCCATACCCAGCCGACCGCCCTCATCATCAAATGCCACCAGCGGCAAAAGCACCAGGTCCAGTGCCCAGGCCGGGCGGCGTGGCGCCCGTATAACTGAGGGCTCTTTGATACCGTAGATGTTTTTCGTTAACACCGTCTCTTTTTTGTATTCAATAAACCAAAGGCGGTTATGACGAACCGGATGGAGCACGGGAAGGAAGCACTGTTTACCCCGTTTGCGGCAGTAATCGATTACCTGTTCGGCACTGATCTCACCATCGCTGGCAAGATAGAGCGCGATGGTGCGACTGCGGCGGAACTGAGTTAGCCGTCGTAAGGTTGCGAGTAATCCGTGCGCGTGCTGACGTTGCTGTGCGGGAGTCAGGCTTCGCCGCGCTTTGCGCATCTGACGACGCAGATTCTGTTTAAAATCTGTGGCTTTATTCATAGGTTGGGTGCAGAAGAAAAAGAAAAGACTCCCCAGGGTTGCGGCGCTGATATCGGCCCTGAACCCGAAGGTTCAAGGTGGCAGCCTCCGGAGAACATTAGGCTTTCCGTCTGGCGGACATGCACATCAGTTAACCAGGAAGCTTCCAAAAGTGTGATTATCGGCTCAAGGGACTAAATCAGACTACCAATAACCTCAGGGAGCTGGCTCCATTATACCGCTCCGAAACGGAATGTCAGCCTTGAAATAAAACTTAACTGTGCTAACAGATAAATTGGCTGGTCAGTAACCTTATGAAAAGCAAGTCTATTAATTAAAGATGAAAAATATTCATGGCAGGATCAGGGGGTATCCGGCAGTGTCTGCTCAATCAGTTGGCTCAGCTGATTGAGTCGGGAGTGGGTCTCGTTGCGTTCTGCCGCCTGGTTTGTTTGCAGCTCATAGGTGATATTCAGTGCCGCCATTACGGCAACCTTTTCGGAGCCGATGATGCGTCCTCCGGCTCGTATCTCCTGCATCTTTTTATCCAGATAAGCGGCTGCTTTCAGTAGCTCCCCCTCAGCTTCCGCCGGACAGGCGACTACATACTCTTTGCCCAGCAGCGTGACGGAGATATTTCGCGGGGAACTGCTCATGCCTGCTGCTCCAGTGTTTTAAGGCGACTGATCATCGCTTCGATTTTCTGCTCTGTCTGCCCGGTGATCTGAAGGCGCTGGTTGCGCTCCTCTTTCAGTGCTGCGATTTGCAGGTGCAGATCCCGGTTTGACTGCTCAAGTTGCTGGCAGTGCCGGATCAGCTCATTGATCTGTTGTTCCAGTTTATCGAACGCTTGCGCAGACATAGGTATAAGACTCAGTTATCAGAGACAGTATGATAAGCGGAAAATGGTTGGTAATCGAGTGCTGTTTCGTGGTGCCACCGTAGTTGAAGTGCTAGGATATGAATCCAGAAAAGTTAAGTCGATACAGAGTAGCTCCGCCATGCCCGAAACGCAGTCCCCCGAAGATTACCTCCCCGAATATTATGAAATGTGCGATGTGCTGGTCGCCGAAGACAGTATGACCAGTAGCGCTGCTGAGTTGCACGGTTTGTTGTGCGGCTATCTGTCCGCTGGTGCCCGCTTCAGTCACGAAGCCTGGCTGAAGCTGGCCGCTGAGCTGACCGATATTACAGAATTTCGCCATGAGTCCTCTAAGCTCGCATTTACCGACCTCTATGACGGCGTGGTAGCGCAGTTGGAGCAGGGCGATTTCGGCTTTCAGCTGCTGCTACCCGATGATGATCTGTCCATGGCTGAACGGGCCGAAGCTCTGGGATGCTGGTGTCAGGGTTATCTGACTGGTTTTGGTCTGCAGGGTGGACATACCAATGAATCGCTCTCGGATGAGCTGAAAGAAGCGCTTGCCGATATGGAGCAGATCGCTCAGATTGAGCTGGAACCTGAAGCAGACGAAGAGAGTGAGGCGGATCTGATGGAGCTGCAGGAATATGTCCGTATCTCATCGATGATGATCTTTGGCGAGTTTAATGCTCCGCCGTCACCGGAGGAGGTTGCACCGGGTGCAACCCTTCACTAACAGGAGTGACTACCGAGATGCGAATCAGTCAGTCAGGTTTTGCCGCCCGTCGTCAGCAGTTGATGGATCAGATGGCACCGGGCAGTGTTGCGATTATTCCGGCAGCGGCAGATGTGCCACGTAACCGGGATGTTGAGTATCCCTTCCGTCAGGATAGCGATTTTTATTATCTGACCGGTTTTAATGAGCCGGACGCACTGCTGCTGCTGATACCGGGGCGCAGTGAGGGGCAGGTGGTGATTTTTTGTCGTGACCGGGACCCTGAGATGGAGATCTGGAACGGTTATCGCGCCGGACCTGAAGGGGTGTGTAAACAGTATGGTGCCGATCAGGCCTACCCCGTTGCCGAAATGGATGAGCGGATGGCTGAGCTGCTGGAGGGCAGGGCACGGCTCTATTACTCCATGGGAAGCAGTGAAGCGCTCGATGGCCAGGTGCGTGACTGGCTCAACAGTATCCGTAAGAAAGCCCGTCTGGGAGCGGTTGCGCCATCTGAAATTGTTATGCTTGATCACCTTCTGCATGAGATGCGGCTGTTTAAATCAGCGGAAGAGATTGAGGTGATGCGGGCTGCGGGACGGATCTCAGCAGAAGCCCATGTCCGGGCGATGAAGGCGTGTCAGCCGGGATTGCTTGAGTATCAGCTGGAGGCGGAGATTACGCATCATTTTGCGATGAACGGCTGCCGCCTGCCTGCTTACTCCTCCATTGTCGGTGGCGGTGATAATGCCTGTGTGCTGCACTATACCGAGAATCGGGATGAGCTGAAAAACGGTGATCTGGTGCTGATCGATGCGGGCTGTGAGCTGGACTACTATGCCGGTGATATTACCCGCACCTTTCCTGTCTCCGGGAAGTTCAGTCCGGAACAGCAGGCGGTTTACGAGCTGGTGTTGAAGTCTCAGTTGGCGTGTATCGAAGCGATTCGCCCCGGGGTGCCCTGGATCCGTATTCATGATCTGTCGGTTGAGATATTAACCCAGGGACTGATTGATCTTGGGCTGCTCAAAGGTGATCTGGAAGGCTTGATTGAAAGTGGCGCCTATAAAGCGTTTTATATGCACCGCATCGGCCACTGGCTGGGTATGGATGTGCATGATGTTGGTGATTACAAAGTGAATGGCGACTGGCGGCCTCTGGAGCCGGGTATGGTAATGACCGTGGAACCGGGCATCTATATTTCACCACAGAACGAACATGTGGATAAGAGATGGCGAGGTATCGGCATCCGTATTGAAGATGATGTACTGGTGACCGAAAATGGCTATGAGATTCTCAGTGCCGGTGTACCAAAAAGTGTGGCTGAGATCGAGCAGTTAATGGCTCGCTAAGCCTTATGTACAAGTATCTTTTCACGCCTGTTGCAGGCGGCCTTACGTGTTAATAACCCGGACGACTATGAAGCAGCATTACGATATTTTGATCATTGGTGGTGGTATGGTAGGGGCCAGTCTTGCTGCGTCGCTGATCCCTGCCGGGAAACGGCTGGGGCTGTCTATCGCGGTGGTTGAAGCGTTTCCGATGACTGATGCCGGCAGTGTTGAATACCAGCCCAGTTATGATGCCCGGGCGACGGCGCTGGCCTATGGCAGCCGTCTGATCTACGAACAGATCGGTATCTGGGAGCAGCTGTGTGAACATCTCTCTCCCATCACTGATATCCATGTGTCAGATAAGGGGCGATTTGGTGTGTCCCGACTCAATGCCGGGGAGGAAAACGTCGCTGCGCTGGGGTATGTGGTAGAAAATCACTGGCTGGGCCGGGTACTGATGAATCGCTTAGCTCAGCCGGATGCGGCGCATATTGATCTGCTCTGCCCTGCTGAGGTAACCGCAGTAAGCTACCAGCAGCAGAATATGGCGGTGACACTGAGTGCCGGGGGATCTGAACACTCGCTGACAGCTGAATTAGTGGTGATGGCCGATGGCGGCCGTTCAGGGTTGCGCGAGCAGCTGGGGATCGGTTATCAACAGCAGGGCTATCATCAGCATGCACTGGTCACCAATATCAGCCCGGAAACCAGCCATCACCATATCGCCTATGAACGCTTCACCGATACCGGGCCGATGGCGCTTCTGCCCCTTGAAGATCTGCCCGCAGATTCCGCTAGCGGACAAACCGGAGTTCGTCACCGGATGGGGCTGGTGTGGACCGTGCCCGATGACCAGATAGAGGAACTGATGGCGCTGAACGACCGGGCGTTTATTGAGCGGGTGCATGAGCGGTTTGGTTACCGGGCCGGCGTGTTTGTTAAAGTGGGGGAACGCTACAGTTACCCGCTGAAGCTCAGTGTCGCCGATGAGCAGGTGCGGCAGGGGTTGATCGTGCTTGGCAATGCCGCCCATGCGCTGCACCCTATCGCCGGTCAGGGCTATAATCTGGCGCTACGGGGCGTGGTGTCTCTGGCGGCTGAGCTGATCCGGGCCCGGGAGGCGGGTATCGGTCTGGGGGATGTCAACCATCTGACCCGGTTTGCCCGGCAGGTGCGTCAGGATCAGCAAAAAACCATCGGTTTCAGTGACAAAACCATGAAACTTTTCTCCAACAGTAACCCTCTGCTGGCGCTGGGACGCAGTGCCGGTTTACAGTTGCTGGATATCTGCCCGCTGGCGAAAACAGTGTTTGCCCGCAGTGCCATGGGACTTGATCAGCCCACCCCGGATCTGCGCTAATTTACCCTGCATCTGCCTGCTGCATAGCGGTGTGAGAGGACTCGAATGACACACAATAACGAAACAGATCTGGTGATTGTCGGTGCCGGTATGGTGGGGCTGACACTCGCGGCTTTACTGGCAGACAGCGGTCTGCGTATCCGTATTCTTGAAAGCCGGGAGATCGATCCGGTGAGTGCGCTGGCGTGGGAGCAAAGTCAGCGGGCAAACGGCTATGATCCCAGGGTGAGCGCGTTGACGGTAGCCTCGCAGCAGGTATTAACAGTGGCCGGTGCCTGGCAGCAGATCGAACAGATGCGCTTGATGCCCTATCGGGCAATGGATGTCTGGGATGGCGAGGGTAGCGGGGCGATCCGCTTTGATTGTGCTGAGCTGCACGAACCCTGTCTCGGACATATCGTGGAAAACCGGGTGACCCAGACCGCACTGCTGAATCGGGTGCAGGATCAGGAAAACTGTGAACTGTCTGTGGCTGTACGGTTGCTGGAACTCTCTGAACCCGACGCAGATGCCGTGCGTACCCTGACACTCAGCAATGGTGAAGTGATCCGGGCGCGCTGTGTGGTGGCGGCCGATGGCGCCCTGTCGAATACCCGTCGGCTGGCGGGAATCGGCATGTGGGAGTGGGATTATGGGCATCACGCCATCGTCACCACTGTGACCACGGAAAAGTCTAATCAGGCGACCTGCTGGCAGCGTTTCACTGAGGATGGCCCGCTGGCGTTCTTGCCGCTACCTGACACTCACCTCAGCTCGATTGTCTGGTCAACCTCTCCGGACCATGCCAAAGCGCTGATGGAGCTGGATGATGTCGAGTTCTGTCAGGCATTGGGACGCGCTTTTGAAGAGCGCCTGGGGGCGGTGCAACAGACCGATCAGCGGTTCGTCTTTCCGCTGCGCCAGCGCCATGCAAAGCAGTACGTTAAGGCAGGTTTTGCCGCAATCGGTGATGCGGCGCATACGATCCATCCGCTGGCTGGACAGGGAGTCAACCTGGGGTTGATGGATGCTGCGGCGCTGGCGGAAACGATTATCGATGGTGTGACGGACGGAGTGGCCTGGAATTCTGAATATCATCTGCGTCGCTTTCAGCGCGCGCGGCAGAGTGAAAACCTGCAGATGGCGGCAACAATGGAAGGCTTTAAGCGTTTGTTTAACACCCATAATCCGTTACCGCGATTGCTGCGTAATAGCGGTATGAGCCTGCTGAATACCCTGGCACCGGTGAAAAATCATATCGTTCAGCAGGCGATGGGGCTCAGTGGTAATCTGCCTCGTCTGGCTCGCAGACCTGTCAGGGATTAAGCGGCTTAATTGCGCCTGGTAACAGCGATAGCGCAGCAGCAGAGTCTTATCGATAGCGGAAAAACGTTATATAGACTAATTGATCCGGGTGAATCTGAGAGCAAAATTTGCACTGTCAGATAATTCTATATACATTGTCTGCCCTTTTCAGATATAGCCCTTAGCTTTAATGCTGAATAACAATTAATAGTGTCAGTTACAGAGTGACGACAAAGTCGCTCAGGATAAAAGAGTTAAGAATATGGGACAGCAAACCGCGCTTTACCAGAAACACCTGCAGATGAATGCTAAGCTGGTCGACTTTGGTGGCTGGGATATGCCTATAAATTATGGTTCTCAGGTTGAGGAACATCATAAAGTACGTACCGATGTGGGAATGTTTGATGTATCCCATATGACGGTGGTTGATGTCACCGGCGCCGATGCCAAAGAGTATCTGCGCTATCTGCTGGCGAACGATGTGATACGGTTGAAGGAGCGCGGAAAAGCACTCTACAGCGGTATGCTGAATGAGACCGGTGGTGTGGTTGATGATCTGATTGTTTACCTGATGACCGACCCGGATGTCACTGGAGAGTGGTTTCGCGTGGTGGTCAACTGCGGCACCCGGGAAAAGGATCTGCGCTGGATGGCAGATCATACCGCGGGCTTTGATAATGTCGCGCTGACCGAGCGTCCGGAATTGGCGATGGTGGCAATTCAGGGGCCCAATGCGCTGGCCCGGGTAATCTCGGTTGTGAGTGAATCCAGAGGCAAGCTGATCGAGAATCTGAAGCCTTTTCAGGGGCTTGAATCTGAAGGCTGGTTTTTTGCCAGAACTGGCTATACTGGTGAAGATGGACTTGAGGTGATGGTGCCGGAGGAGTATGTTGCAGACTTCTGGCAGGCGCTGGCGGATGCCGGTGTTGCTCCCTGTGGACTGGGTGCGCGTGATACATTGCGCCTTGAAGCGGGTATGAATCTGTATGGTTCGGATATGGACGAGAAAATTTCTCCGCTGTCGGCTAATATGGGTTGGACAATCGCTTGGGAACCGGCCGATCGCGATTTTGTCGGCCGTCAGGCGCTTGAAAATCAGCGCAGTGCTGGTGTAAAACAGAAGCTGGTGGGGCTGGTACTTGAAAGCCGGGGCGTTCTTCGCAGCCATCAGAAAGTGATGATTAATGGTGAGGAAGCGGGTGAGATCACCAGCGGTACTTTCTCTCCGACCCTGGGTTGTTCTATCGCAATGGCCCGGGTTTCAGCTGAAATTGCTGATACATGTCATGTTGATATGCGTGGCAAACTGGTAGAAGTAAAAGTGGTAAAACCGTCATTTGTGCGCAATGGCGCGAAAGTGTTTTCATAAACTCTCACTGTAGGAAAGAGAAAATGAGCGATATCCCAAGTGATCTGAAGTATGTTGCCAGCCATGAATGGATCCGTGACGAAGGTGACGGCGTGGTTACTATTGGTATTACCGATCATGCCCAGGATCTGCTGGGTGATGTAGTATTTGTTGAGCTGCCAGAAGTCGGCGCTGAATTTGCTACAGGTGATGATCTGGGTGTAGTCGAGTCGGTTAAGGCTGCTTCGGATGTATACGCGCCGCTGAGTGGTGAAGTGATCGCCATCAATGAAGAGCTGGAAGATGCGCCTGAGCTGGTGAACAGCGACCCTTATGGCGATGGCTGGTTTGTCCAGATCCGTCTCTCCGATGAGAGCGAAACCGACGACCTGCTGGATGCGGATGGCTACGCGGAACTGTGCGAAGCTGAAAGCTGATCAGAACTCTGATCATAGATATTTAAGCCCTGCCCCTGCGGGGCTTTCTGTTTTCTGGGGACACAGGATATTGCTGTGGTTGCCCGACACTATAACTGCAATTCTGAAGGTAACTCTCCTTGCAACAACTACGTTTGAATCCCGGCGCTGATAAGCGTCTTCGCGGTGGCCATGTCTGGATCTACAGCAATGAAGTGAACACTAAGCTTACCCCGTTGAAGCAGTTTACCCCGGGCGAGCAGGTGGTGGTGGAGAGTTCTTCAGGCAAGCCGCTGGGGCTGGCCTGTGTCAATCCTAACTCGCTGATCTGTGGTCGTCTGGTGAGCCGCAGTGTGAAGATCCCGCTGGATCGCTCGCTGATTGTGCATCGTCTGAATATTGCGTTGTCACTGCGTGAAGCCTGCTTTGACACGCCTTGCTACCGTCTGGTGTTTGGTGACAGTGATGGCTTGCCTGGCCTGGTGATCGACCGCTTCTTCGATATTTTTGTGGTGCAGATTTCGACTGCGGGTATGGAGTTGCTGAAAGAGGATATCGTTGCGGCACTGGAAAAAGTGTTTAAACCGCAGGGCATCCTGTTCCGTAATGATGGCAAGATGCGTCAGACCGAGGGGCTGGAAAGTTATACCGAAGTCGCCTTTGGTGAAGTGCCGGAACTGGTGCCATTTGAAGAGAATGGTGTGTCTTTCGTGGCGCCGGTACACAAAGGTCAGAAGACCGGCTGGTTCTATGATCACCGTCTTAACCGGGCGCGGATGCAACAGCATGTTGAAGGTAAGCGGGTGCTGGACCTGTTTAGCTATATCGGTGGCTGGGGCGTGCAGGCACTGGCGGCGGGTGCGGAGCACGTTACCTGTCTGGATGCCTCTGAGTTTGCGTTGGATATCTCCCAGGAGAATGCGGTTCTGAATGGCGGTGAGGAGCGTTTTACCACCATTCAGGGCGATGCCTTTGATGGCTGTAAAATGCTGCTGGAGGAGGAAGAGAAGTTTGATGTGGTGATCGTTGATCCGCCGGCCTTTATTCAGAAGCGCAAAGATATTCGTAATGGTGAGCAGGCGTATAAGCGGATCAATCAACTGGCGATGCGACTGGTGGCCAAGAACGGTATTCTGATATCGGCATCCTGTTCGATGCATCTGCAGCGAGAGCGGCTGGTGGATATCATCCGTTCGGAAAGCCGTACGCTGGATCGTCAGGCACAGATCTTTGATCAGGGGCATCAGGGCGGCGATCATCCGGTGCATCCGGCGATCCCTGAAACCGACTATCTTAAATCATATTTTGTACGACTGTTGCCAGTTACCTGAGCTGGCAGCGAAAAGAGGGGAAAGGGTATGGAGTATAAGTTACTGGGTAGCAGCGACCTGAATGTCAGTCGTATCTGTTTGGGGACGATGACGTTTGGGCAGCAGAACTCCGAAGCAGAGGCGCACCAGCAGCTGGATTATGCTGTCGCCCAGGGAATCAATTTTATTGATACGGCTGAGATGTATCCGGTTCCCCCTATGGCTGAAACTCAGGGGCGTACGGAGCAGTATATCGGTAGCTGGTTAAAGGCCCGGGGTAACCGGGATCAGGTGATACTTGCCACTAAAGTGGCCGGCCCTGCTGATATGGCTCAGCATATTCGTCCCGGCCTGTGCCTGGATGGCAACAATATCCGGGCTGCGGTGACCGCCAGCCTGCAACGGTTGCAAACCGATTATATCGATCTCTATCAGCTACACTGGCCTGATCGGGCAACCAACTTTTTTGGCGAACTGAATTACCGTCACCAGCCAGAGCGGGATGGTACACCGCTACTGGAGACGCTGGAAGCATTAAAAGCGCTGGTGGATGAAGGCCTGATACGCTACGTGGGGTTGTCCAATGAGGTGCCCTGGGGGGTGATGAAGTTTCTCAGTTATGCCGAGTCTCTCGGGCTGCCCCGGGTGGTGTCGGTACAGAACCCTTACAATCTGCTGAATCGCAAAGATGAAGTTGGTCTGACCGAGGTACTGCATCGCGAAGGTGTAGATCTGCTACCCTATTCGCCGCTGGCCTTTGGCACCCTGAGTGGTAAATATCTGGATGGCAGTGCAGGCCCTGATGCGCGCATTAATCAGTTTCCGCGCTTCTCCCGTTATTTTACGGAACAGGGGCTCAAAGCCACCGCGGCGTATGTGCAGCTGGCCCGTGATCAGGGTCTGGATCCGGCACAGATGGCGCTGGCGTTTGTAAACAGCCGTCCATTTGTGGGCAGCAATATTATTGGTGCGACCACTATGGCGCAACTTAAGAGCAATGTTGACTCTATCGACCTGACGTTGTCCGCAGAGGTTCTGGAGCAGATCGATCAGATAGGGGTTCAGTACTCAAACCCCTGCCCCTGATATTGCGAATCATCACTGCGCTCTTACCCTGGTTATCTGCAGGGAGGAGCGCTGTTTTTTTCAGGCCACTCTGCAACGCTTCAGTTGCTGATTCAGTGCCGCCATCACCTGTCCCCGCTTAACCACACCCACCAGAATCCCGTTCTCTACCACAGGGTATATTTTGGGTTTATTAATCGCCATCATCTGCGCCAATTCAAGAGCGGTATTGGTTGGTTTTACGATGAGTGGATCACGTCGCATCATATCTTTTACCAGAACATGGCTATCACAGTGGTAACTGTCACCCAGCAGGTAGGGGATGCAGTCCTGTTCTGACAGGAATCCGGTGACATGTTTTTTACCATCCGTTACCGGCAGCCCGAGCATATTGCTGGCGAGAAGGTGATCTACGGCTTGTGGTAACGACATCTCTTCATTTAATGGAGTCATGTTTTCAGACATGATCTCTCTAACCAGAATCATCGTCTTGCTCTCCTGTTGTTGAGTTAGCATATGGCTTTTTGCGTACATGCTATTTACACAGTTTTGCAGTAAAACGCGGATTTAACCAATCAGAATTGACTATTTAGCGGATAGTGAAAATTAAATAGGGGGGAAGGGGGCGATCCGGGCAGAGGAGAGGCTCCGCCCCGGGTCAGAAGGGGCGGATGGATTAACGCAGGCTGATAATGGGCCAGCCTCTCTCTTTGGCGGTCTGCTCCAGTAATGCATCCGGATCGACGGCAATAGGGTTGTCGACCAGTTCCATTAGCGGCTTATCGTTGATTGAATCGCTGTAGAAATAACTGTTCTCCATGGAGTGGCCGGTCTGTTCAAGCCAGGTCTGGAGCCGCTCAACTTTACCTGACTGGAAGCAGGGGGTGCCGGCAATCTTGCCGGTATAGCGTCCGTCAATCTGTTCCGGGTCGGTTGCCAGGGTGGCGTCAACGCCCAGGGCAGTTGCGATAGGGGCGGTGACAAACCGGTTGGTGGCGGTAATAATCAGCAGAAAGTCGCCCTGTGCACGGTGTTTTTGCAGCAGGGTAGCTGCTTTATCCAGCATCATGGGTGCTACTTTGGTTTCCATGAACTCCCGGTGTAGCTCTTCCAGTCTCTCAGGCTCATGTTCGCTCAGAGGCTTCAGGGCAAACTCCAGGAACTCATAGATATCCAGCGTGCCCGCTTTATACTGCTGGTAAAAATAGTCATTTGCCCGGCGGTATTGTTCCGCATCGACAAGACCTTTATCGCACAGAAACTCGCCCCAGGCATGATCGCTATCGCCGTTCAGCAGTGTATTATCCAGATCAAAAATGGCCAGACTCAAAGTGACCTCTCCAACTTAATTCAGGGAAGCGCCTAGAATAGAGGCTTGCTGTAAAGGAGGCAAATGCTAATCTCTGGCAATTGATGGGTTAATTTGCTGAAAGACCTGAAGTTGTGGAACAATAGCGAAAAAGAGTTTGTAAGGAATTCACCGTGATAGATTCAGATGGGTTCAGGCCGAATGTCGGTATCATTCTGGCTAACTCGATGGGTCAGGTGCTTTGGGCAAGACGTATAGGGCAGAATGCATGGCAGTTCCCCCAGGGGGGCATTAACGCGTCAGAATCGCCGGAACAGGCGATGTATCGGGAACTAAAAGAGGAGATCGGGCTCTCACCTGAGGATGTTGAGGTGATCGCTGTTACCCGAGGCTGGCTTCGTTACCGGCTGCCCAAACGCATGATAAGGCACCATTCCCATCCGGTTTGTGTCGGACAGAAACAAAAGTGGTTTTTGCTGCGAATGTTGAGTGATGACAGCGCAGTGGTTATTGATTCAACTAATTCGCCGGAGTTTGATGGCTGGCGATGGGTCAGTTACTGGTATCCTCTGGGACAGGTTGTGGCCTTTAAACGGGATGTGTACCGCAAAGCGATGCGGGAACTGTCGCCTAAACTGACGCGTTTGGTACTGGGTGGCTGGTATTTAAAGGAGTAAGCATTACATGCTGGAAACGCTGCGCAAAATTGTACAGGAGGTTAACGCCGCACCTGATCTTGAGTCGGTGCTGGATGTTATCGTCCGTCGGGTGCAGCGAGCCATGCGTACAGATGTATGCTCTATCTATCTGATAGATCAGCAGCGTGAACGCTATGTTCTGATGGCGACTCAGGGGCTGAATCGAAAGTCAGTGGGGCAGGTATCCCTCTCTCTGGATGAGGGGGTTGTCGGTATGATAGGCCAGCGCGCTGAGCCTATCAACCTGGAGGATGCTGCCACCCACAGCGCATTTACCTACCTTAAAGGCACGGGGGAGAAGAAGTTTCATGCTTTCCTGGGTGTCCCCATTATTCATCACCGGACGCTGCTGGGGGTTCTGGTTGTCCAGCAAAAGCTGATCCGTAAGTTTGATGAGTCGGAAGAGGCGTTCATGGTGACGATGTCAGCTCAGCTGGCAGGTGTCATCGCCCATGCGGAAGCCACAGGCTCAATTCTGCAGATCTCTGATCATACCAAAACGGAATCTGACCGAAAGTTCGAGGGCGTATCCGGTTGTATCGGGGTGGCTATCGGACCTGCAGTGGTGATGACACCGCTGGCCGATCTCAATGGCGTACCGGATCGTAAGATAGACGATATCAAGGCTGAAGTTGCGAAGTTCAAGAGCGCGCTGGCTCAGGTTCGTCGGGATATCAAACGGGTGGGGCGCAGTCTGGCCAAACGGCTGCGATCAGAAGAGCGTGAGCTGTTCGATGTCTATATCAGGATGCTGGATGATAATGCCCTGGCGGGTGAGATTATCTCGCGTATTAAAGAAGGGAGCTGGGCGCAGGGAGCTTTAAGGCAGGTTATTGGCGAGCATGTGCAGCAGTTTTCCATGATGGATGATCCCTATCTGCGAGAGCGGGCAACCGATATCCGTGACCTTGGTCGTCGAATGCTGACCTGTCTGCAGGAGTCGGGCCCCTCTCTGTCAGAGATCGAATTTCCTGAAAATACCATCCTGGTTGCCGATGAACTGACCCCCGCGATGTTGGGTGAAGTGCCCACAGAGAAGCTTATCGGTCTGTTATCGGTGCATGGCTCGGGTAACTCCCATGCTGCGATTCTCGCCCGCTCGATGGGAATTCCGACAGTGATGGGGGTGGTTGACCTGCCCTATACCCGGATTGAGGGGCTGCAGGTTATTCTCGATGGCTATTCCGGCCGGGTATTCGTTAACCCTTCGCCGGATCTGAGTCAGTGTTATCGCGATATTATCCGGGAGAAAATGAGGTCAATGCCGGGCTTGAAGGGCTGAAAGAGCTGCCAGCGGAAACGACCGACGGTTATCGAATGCCGCTGTGGGTGAATACTGGTCTGATTACTGATGTGGCGCGTTCGCTGGACCGGGGGGCTGAGGGAATCGGCCTGTATCGTACCGAGATCCCTTTTATGATCCGGGATTTTTTCCCCAGTGAACAGGACCAGATGGAGACCTATCGTAAACAGCTTGAAGCGTTTGCGCCCCGTCCGGTGACCATGCGAACTCTGGACATTGGTGGCGACAAGCCGCTGCCATACTTTCCGATTGAGGAGGATAACCCCTTTCTTGGCTGGCGGGGTATCCGGGTCACGCTGGATCACCCGGAGATCTTTCTGGTGCAGATCCGGGCGATGCTTCGTGCTGCTGAGGGACTGAATAATCTGCGTATTATGCTACCGATGGTCACCAGTGTGCATGAGGTTGATGAGTCCACCAAACTGATTGCTCAGGCCGTGGAGGAGTTGCGCGAAGAGGGGCATGTGATTAATCAGCCGCTGATCGGGGTGATGGTGGAAGTGCCTGCCGCGGTGTATCAGGTAAGGCGGTTTGCCCGGCGGGTTGATTTTATCTCGGTGGGTTCTAACGATCTGACCCAATATCTGTTGGCCGTTGACCGCAATAACCCCCGGGTGGCGAGTCTCTATGTACCCTATCATCCTGCGGTTCTGAAAGCGTTGCAGTTTATTGTGCATGAAGCGCACAAGGAAAATGTCTCGGTCAGTATCTGTGGTGAGATGGCGGCAGACCCCGGTGGGGCTATTCTGCTGATGGCGATGGGCTATGATGTGCTCTCTATGAACGCAACCAACTTGCCGAAAGTTAAGTTCGCCCTGCGAGGCATCAGTTTTGATCGTGCCCGGGAACTGCTGAATCAGATTATTGTGATGGATGATGTGGATAAGATCCATATGACGCTTCGCAATGCACTCAAGGAGCTGGGGCTGGGGCAGCTTACCCGGCCGACCATTCCCGATTAAGCTCTCTTTCCAGCCGAAACCGGATGCTCCTGCGTCCGGTAGCTCCCTGATCGTTATAGTTTTGCTCGACAACCTCAACCTCACCATTATGTTTAATCAGTAATGCCGTCGTCGCCCGGGTGCCATAGTTGTCTGAGTGAATAAAGCTGGAGGAGAGTCGCCGTTCCAGTTCTATGTCAATGCCGGTATCAGGCAGCAGGGTGTCAGGATATGTTTCTCTGTCAGCCATCAGCTGTATGAGGTTTTCGCCGCTTAACTCACCGGCGTCGATACAGGTTTTTAATGCTGCTTTACGGGCTTCAAGCTTGGGCCAGGGGGTATCGAATACCGCATTGCTGATACCGTGTATGCCTGGGGGAACCGGTTGCAGTGGTTCGCTGCGGTTTGACAGATAGCAGAGCTGGTCGCCATCATCGATCAGTTGATTGAAGCCGTCAAAGTTATCGATGGCGGTGTTGCGGATAAAAGCATTACAGCTGTCGTTACTCAGCAGAAATGCCAGTGGCAGGTTGCCTCGGGAGAGGATGCCCTGTTGTGGTCGCCGGCCATCCCGGTGGTTGGTCAGCGCAGAGAAACGACCGTTGCGGGTTAGTCCCAGCCAGGTGCCGCCCTGCTCCAGATCCTGACCTGCCAGCAGTTGTGGCTGATCGGGCCAGTATTGCATCGGTCGGGTAGGCCGGTGGTAAAACTCATCCCGGTTAGCGGTGAGGATCAGTCGGTAATCCGGGTGGTAGTTATAGGCGAACACAATCAGGCACACGGTCAGCTCTCTTTTTTGATGGGCGGGTTAGTTATATAACAGCTTCATTTAAAATCAAAATCTGTCATTTATCTATTGTAGGATGCGTTGCAGGCGTGGTTATATCTGGGCTGATTTAAAGTAAGGGAAGAGCGTTTTGATGTGGGTTCACAATATTGATCCGATTGCGGTGGCGTTAGGGCCGTTAAAAATTCACTGGTATGGGCTGATGTACCTGGTTGGCTTTGCCTCCGCCTGGTACCTCGGCGGCAGGCGTGCCCGGCGCCCGGGCTCCGGCTGGACCGAGGAGCAGATCTCCGATCTGATCTTCTGGGGCGCGATCGGGGTTGTGCTGGGTGGCCGGTTTGGTTATGTGGTGTTTTATAATTTCGGTCAGTTCCTCGACGATCCGTTGTGGTTATTTGCCGTATGGGAGGGGGGGATGTCATTCCATGGCGGCTTGCTGGGGGTGATCGCCGCAATTGGTTATTTCGCACATAAATACCAAAAGAGTTATTTTGATATCGGCGATTTTGTCGCGCCGCTGATCCCTATAGGTCTGGGAGCGGGGCGGATAGGCAATTTTATTGGCGGCGAACTCTGGGGGCGGCCAACGGATCAAAGCTGGGGAGTTATCTTTCCCCGTACCAGGGATATGATCGCCCGCCACCCTTCGCAGCTTTATGAGTTTGCGCTGGAAGGGGTGGTGCTATTTGTTGTTTTATGGCTTTACTCGGCTAAACCCCGGCCGAAAATGGCGGTGTCGGGGATGTTTTTACTGCTCTACGGTATCTTTCGTTCCAGTGTGGAGTTCTTCCGTCAGCCGGATGTCCAGCTAGGCTTTGTCGCGCTCGACTGGATGACCATGGGTCAGGTGTTATCACTGCCGATGATTGTGATCGGTGCAGTGTTGCTGTTGCTGGCTTACAAAAAGGAAGCAAATCATTAGAGAAGTATCAGGCCGGTAACGGGGAGGGTTGAATATCCAAAGGTGATGGCCTGTGAAAGGATGCCGTGCCGGGCAGTATCTCCCGGCACCGGGTGTCCTTAATGGTATCGACTGCGATTAAATTAAAGACAGCTGCGTGAGTGCGGTTTCAATTTTCTTCCGGGTCGTTGCAGAAGGGGGCATTATTGGTAACCGCACTTCATCCTGGCAGATGCCCGTCAGCGACAGCGCATACTTTATCCCGCTGGGGCTGGGTTCTTCAAACAGAGCCAGATGTAGCGGCATCAGTCGCTCGTGAATCGCTAACGCTGTTTGATAATCGCCGTTCTGACAGGCTGACTGCATCGCTGCGCAGAGCGCAGGTGCCACATTCGACGTGACTGAAATACAGCCCCGTCCCCCCATCGCATTATAGGCAACCGCTGTTATATCCTCGCCCGACATATAGCTGAAATCTCTCTTTATCAGAGATCTTTCGCGGCTGATGCGTGACAGATCCATGGTGGCATCTTTTACCCCTGAGACTCTTGGAAGGGCAGCCAGTTGTGCCATCGTCTGTGGTTGCACATCGACAATGGTGCGTGGTGGAATGTTGTAGATGATGATCGGGATATTAGTTTGATCATGGATCAGTTTAAAATGCTCATAAAGTCCCGCTTGCGAGGGACGATTGTAATATCCCGCCACGCAGAGAATGCCATCCGCGCCCGCCTGTTCAGCTGTTTTTGCGTAAACCAGAGCCTCGGCCGGGTTGTTCGAACCCGCTCCAGCAATCACCGGTACGCGGCCAGCGGTTTCCTCTACGACTATTTCAATAATGCGCTTGTGTTCGGCTTCGGATATTGTCGGAGACTCCCCCGTGGTCCCCACGGGTACTAACCCCTGAGTGCCCTGATCTATCTGCCAGTTAACCAGTTGCCTGAGTGCCGCTTCATCAACGTTTCCCTGATTGAATGGGGTGATTAGCGCCGTATATGAACCATAAAACATAAAAACTCCTGAGATTGTATAGGCATAAAAAAAGCCCGGTCACATTGCTGCGACCGGGCTCTTGTATGAAATTGTTTAGTCAGTAATTACACACGTCCACCATTGCCGCACAGAGCAAACTGTTTACAGCATTTTTGTTTAGGCAGGTGAGAAAGTGTGTACATTAAAGAAAACTCTTAAGTGACATGTAATTGTGTAGGCCAATGTAACACGCTGTGGCGATATTACAAGACAGCGGATGTCAATATGTCAGCGTAATCAAGTCAGTGTTGGCCTTTATAGGGAGGTACTGAATAACCTCAGCTTTGGCGGGTTAATCTGGTTGTTGACGAACTAACGCCAGTTTAAGTAGTGCTGCTACTGACATAGCATCGGTGATCTTCCCGTTCATGGCCATCTCGATGGCTTCGTTGACAGGTACTTTTATCAGTTCGATATCTTCTGTGTCTTCCAGCTGCTGTGTGCCCTGGCTGAGGCCGGTTGCCAGAAAGATATAGGCGATCTCATCGGTGACTGAGTTTGATGTCCGTAACTCCATAAAGAGTTGCCAGTGTTGTGCGATGAAGCCGGTCTCTTCACGGAGCTCCCGTCTGGCTGCCTCCAGGGGTGGCTCATCCAGCGGACCACCTCCTTCAGGGATCTCAACCGTGGTTTCATTATTGGGATAGCGGCTTTGTCTGACGAGGCAGATCATATCGTCATCATCAATCGCCAGAACGCCAATGGCATGTGATTTGAAGTGAACCACCCCATAGATCCCTTCGGTGCCGTTGGGGCGGATCACCTCTTCATGGCGCACCTGTATCCAGGGGTTGTCGTAGACGACTGACTGGCTCTTTTGCTGCCAGCCGCCAATTTTTAATTTCGGCATAATGGCCCTTTAAAGGTCAGCGGTGGGAACGACTCACTATCTGATCAGGATCAGACTGAAAACGGGTATTGAATCGGGTCGTGATACTGATAGCCTTCCACTTCGAAGTCGTCGGTGCTGACCCAGGTCTCCAGATCTTCCAGGGTTTTGATATCCGGGTTGATCCTGAAGGTGGGGAGCGGGAAAGGTTCACGGGTCAGTTGTACATCACGCATCAGTTTCAGCTGATCTTCGTAGATGTGAGCATTGACGATCTTGTGATAGGCCTTGCCCGGTTTATTGCCGGTTATCTGAGCGATAATCGCCAGCAGAAAATAGACCTGAACCATATTAAAGGTTAACCCCAGGGGTACATCACAGCTTCGTTGCGTGCTGTTGAGGTGGAGGGTGTCGCCCAGTAGCGAGAAGTGATGGCTGTACATACAGGGCCGCAGGCAGCCCATGTGGAATGCCCCGGGATGATAAAAGGTATAGATCTCGCCGCGATCATCGATACCATTGCTCAGGTCATCGACAATTTTACGTAGCAGATCGACGCTGCCGCCGTCCGGCTTGGGAAAGTTTCGGCCAACCTTGCCATAGATAAAGCCACAATCGTCGGTGCCTTGGCGGTAGGGGTTCGCCAGCCACGCAGGATTATCGTTGGCATTGGCATCCCAGGTTTTTGTGCCGATGTTTCTGAAGTCTGCGGCGTTATTGTAGCCACGAATATAACCCAGCATCTCGGCAATGGCTGACTTATAGAAACTTTTACGGGTCGTCACCAGTGGGAATTCGCCGGCAGCGACATCATAGGTAAGATCGGCATTAATAACGGTCAGGCAGCGCTTGCCTGTGCGTTCATTTTCTACCCAAACGCCTTCATTAATTAGCCTTTGGCAAAGATCGAGATACTGTCTCATTGGTTTGTTATTAACACCTGTGGTTAAATTCAGCTTGCAATGTTAGCAAACAGCAAGGCGCTGGTACCAGTATTAAGGAGATTATATGAACCTGGCGATCATTGTTGCCCAGGCCGAAAACCGGGTGATCGGGATCAACAATAACCTGCCCTGGCATCTGCCGGAGGATCTGCGTTATTTCAAACAGGTCACCATGGGTAAGCCGATTATTATGGGGCGCAAGACGTTCGAGTCGATCGGCCGACCGCTGCCGGGGCGAACCAACATCGTAGTCAGCCGCGATGACGCCTATCAGCCGGATAACGTTAAGGTGGTCAACAGCCTGCAGGCGGCCTGGGATCTGGCTGAGAGTATCTGCATGATTGATGGCTGCGATGAGGCGATGGTGATTGGTGGTGCACAGATCTATGAGCAAGCGCTGCCCCTGGCGGACCGTCTCTATCTGACACAGGTGCATGCTGAGGTGAAGGGGGATGCCTGGTTTCCTGAGTATCATCCCGGTGACTGGGCTGAAGTTGGTCGCGAAGATTTTTCAGCTGCAGACCATAATCCCTATGATTACAGCTTTATTGTTCTCCAACGGATCTCCTGAAGGGTGCCGCTATGATTGAGCCGCTATTGGCCGTGCTTGCGGATGGTAAGTTTCATTCCGGGCAGGCTCTGGGTAAGGCGCTGGGCGTGAGTCGCAGTGCTATCTGGAAGCAGATTAAAATTATTGAAGAGTCTGGACTGGATATCTATAGCGTCAAAGGCCGGGGTTATCGTATTCCCGGGGGGCTTGATCTGCTGAATCGTGAGTTAATAGAGGAGGCGTTGTCACCTGAAGCCAGTCGCAGTCTCAGGCTGATCGACCTCAACCTGATTATACCCTCAACCAATGCCAAAGCGATGGAGGCGGTGTACCGTGATGGGCATGGGTCACTCTATCTGGCCGAGCAGCAAACCTCAGGGCGTGGCCGGCGGGGGCGCAGCTGGGCCAGTCCGTTTGCCAGCAACCTTTACTTCTCGCTCACCTGGCAGTTCAGTAACGGTGCTGCAGCCCTTGAGGGGCTGAGTCTGGCAGTTGGGGTTGCGTTGCTGCGGGGGCTGGCGCGTCTGGGGATCGATGGTGTCGAGGTCAAGTGGCCCAATGATCTGTTGTGGCGTGGCCGTAAGCTGGCAGGGGTGTTGCTGGAGATGAGTGGTGATGCCGCCGGTGACTGTTTTGTTGTGATCGGAGTGGGGATCAATGTGAAGATGCCTGAAGCGGCTGCTGAAGCAATTGACCAGCCCTGGGTTGATCTGCAGCAGGCTCAGGGGGTTGCTCCCTCGCGAAACCGTTTGCTGGCTGAACTGATTAACGAGCTGGTGCCGGTTTTGCTTCAGTTCTCCGAAGAGGGGTTTGTGGCATTCCAGGATGAGTGGCAGGCAGCTAATGCGCATCGTGATCAGGTGATCAGTCTTAATCTTGGCAACCGGCAGGCGCTGGGGGTTTGTCGTGGTGTTGATCAGAGCGGTGCCCTGTTGCTGGAAACGGACGGAGAGTTGCAGGCCTATCATGGTGGCGAAGTGAGTGTGCGTCTGGCATGAATATTCTTGATCTGGATGCAGGTAATACCTTTGTAAAGTGGCGTATAGCGGGAACGGTGTTGGGTGGTCGGGCTCGCCATAATGAACTGGATAGCATCGACTGGCCTGAAAGTGTGGGTCGCATAAGGATCGCTTCAGTTGCCGGTGATCGTATTAACCAGGCATTGCGTGAATTTGTGCAGCAGCGCTGGCAGTTGCAGCCGGAATTTGCAGAGACTCAGGCGGCGGCCTGTGGCGTAGTGAACAGCTACTCCGATCCGGCCCGGATGGGGGTTGACCGCTGGCTGGCGATACTCAGTGCCTGGCAGCAGGCGGGTGCTGCTTGTTGGGTGGTGGACTGTGGCAGTGCAATAACCATAGAACAGCTGGATGACTATGGCCGCCATCTGGGGGGATACATCATGCCGGGGTTGCAACTGATGGGGCGTAATCTGTTGAGTAATACCGCGCAGGTGATTGTTGATCACTCGATAGAAGGGTTCTGCTCGGCACCCGGTGTCAACACGTCTGAGGCGGTTCAGCATGGAGTTAATCTGTTGCTGCAGGCACTGGCGGAAAAAGTGATGCGTAGCGCTGCGGGGCAGCCGGTGTTTGTCACAGGTGGCGATGGAGAGCTGTTCTGTTCGCTGGTTGATGGCGCAATCTGGTGCCCTGATCTGGTGTTGGATGGTCTGTCGCTGGCGCTTGGAGAATAGCGGTGCGCTGGCTGTTTCTCCTGCTATTGCTGGTAAACGCGCTATATCTGGGCTGGCAGCTACGCAAGCCGGAAGTGAATGACACTTTTGTGATGCCTGCTAATGTCTCTCGTATCCGTCTGCTTACAGAAGAGGATGCTTCTCTATTACTGCCGCGGCAATCGGGAGTGACCCCCCCTGAATCTGAGTCGCTGCAGCAGGAAGTGGAGTCGGCTGCTGAGTCGGCAACAATCTCAGAGCCATCGTCTGCAGATGAAACGGCGACCCGCTGGTGTCAGGTGATCAGCGGGATTGAACAGGCGTCGGTTGCTACTGAATTGCAGGGCCGGTTGGCGCAGCAGGGACTGGAGTCAACGGTGGTGCCGGTTGAGGTTGAGCGGGTGCTGGCGTATGAGCTGACGCTGGAAAAGCCTGTCGGATTGCGGGGGCAGCAGGCGCTGCTGGAAAATCTGGCGGCGCTGGGGCTGAGTGCAGAAGAGTCACGGGTGAAGATGAAGCCTGTCTATATTATTGGGCGTTATGGTAGTCGTGCGGAGCTGAATCGGGCGCGCAATGAGCTGATCGGATTGTTTCAACCTGATGAGTATCAGGTGGTCAGTCAGGACAGGCTGTATGATGTCTGGGTGGAAACCGATAGCTCAGTTGAAACCGGCAATAAAATCAAAGAGGTAGATCAGTTTTTTAATTCTGCCATAAAAATCGAAAAAAAATTATGTAAAGGGGTTGCAAGCACAGGGGTGCGTGATTAATATATGCGCCACTTCGCAGCTGATGCCGGTATAGCTCAGTTGGTAGAGCAACTGACTTGTAATCAGTAGGTCCCGAGTTCGACTCTTGGTGCCGGCACCATTTAAGCGGTGAAGTATTGGTAGGGTGGGGTTCCCGAGTGGCCAAAGGGATCAGACTGTAAATCTGACGCGCGAGCTTCGGTGGTTCGAATCCACCCCCCACCACCAATAGCTGCAAGGCGGGTATGGTACAATGGTAGAACCTCAGCCTTCCAAGCTGATGATGCGGGTTCGATTCCCGCTACCCGCTCCAGTTTGATGTGCTCATGTGGCTCAGGGGTAGAGCACACCCTTGGTAAGGGTGAGGTCGGCGGTTCAAATCCGCCCATGAGCTCCATTTTTTCAGAGGGTAGATATAGCGATATGTCTGCCCTTTGTTGTATGTGGCAACGTGGTTAATCACACTTACTTTACTCAAGGTAAATGGCAATGGCTAAAGAACAATTTGAACGTAATAAACCGCACGTTAACGTTGGTACAATCGGCCACGTTGACCACGGTAAAACTACTCTGACAGCTGCACTGACCCGTGTATGTGCTGAAGTTTTCGGTGGTAAGGCTGTCGCTTTTGACGGTATCGATAATGCACCGGAAGAGCGTGAGCGT
The DNA here is from genome assembly GCF_900111095.1 of Amphritea atlantica. Classification (GTDB taxonomy): domain Bacteria; phylum Pseudomonadota; class Gammaproteobacteria; order Pseudomonadales; family Balneatricaceae; genus Amphritea; species Amphritea atlantica. The sequence goes on from NZ_FOGB01000011.1 coordinate 131,543, forward strand.
GGTATCACTATCGCAACCTCTCACGTTGAGTATGATTCAACTATCCGTCACTACGCGCACGTAGACTGCCCCGGACACGCTGACTATGTTAAAAACATGATCACCGGTGCGGCACAGATGGACGGTGCGATTCTGGTATGTGGTGCGACTGATGGCCCTATGCCACAGACTCGTGAACACATCCTGCTGTCTCGTCAGGTGGGTGTACCTTACATCGTTGTATTCCTGAACAAAGCTGACCTGCTGGCTGAAGATTGTGGCGGTGTTGACTCTGAAGAATACGCTGAGATGCTGGAACTGGTTGAAATGGAGCTGCGTGAGCTGCTGGATACTTACGAGTTCCCAGGTGATGACACTCCAATCATCGCTGGTTCTGCCCTGATGGCACTGAACGGTGAAGATGACAACGAGCTGGGTACAACTG
>NZ_FOGB01000012.1:0-11145 GCF_900111095.1 Amphritea atlantica
GTTGGCAAAGTAAAGCGAACCCGCTCACCGGTTTCCAGCATATCCCCGGCAGGCATACGGGTGGTTGCAATACCATATTCATTCAGATCCGCTTCCAGCTTATCCAGCGTTGCGGCATTGAGCACTTTAAAACCGAAGAAATCTATTCCTGCTTCTTCAGCCTGACGGATGATGTAACTGTTATGATCCCGTTCATCCCAACACTTGAAATACACCCGACCCTGATCATCACGACCGGTTTCAACCAGCCCCATTACATCACGATAGAAGCGCGCACTCTCTTCCAGATCAAACACCCGGATCTGGACATGTCCAGGTCTCAATACACCGGTCATTGCCATAACAAAACTCCTGTTTTTAAATTTATTATTTTGATGTTCCGTAAGGTGTATACAGCACACTTCAGACCACTCTAATTTTTTCACTTAAAAAACAATAGGTTATTTCAGGCAAGATAATTTTAAGCAATAACATACTGTTCATAAATGTACATAATGACCTACGAGCAACGTTCATTTATGAACATAAAATATAAATCGTACATTTTTGAACGGACAAAAAAGTCGCAACTGGAAAAGCGGCTTTAACCAAAAAACCACTAGACGAACTCCGTTCATGATGGTTAACCTGTTAGATAAAGCATCCCAAACGACAAAAAAATAACAACAAAATGCAAAATCAAGAGCTGTTAGAACACTTTAAAATCCATGAAAAGCTGCGGTTTGAAAGCGATGATGGCCAGATATGGCTGGATAAGAATCGTATGCTACTATTTCATAGTCAGGTGCTTGAGGAGATCCGTAAAAGCCTGTTCGATAGCCTCGATCCCAAACAGGCACAGAGCATTCTGGTTCGCATGGGATTCACTGCAGGGCAACAGGACGCTGAATTGGCGCTAAAGCTGTATGGTACCGATGACAACTACGATGTGTTCGATATCGGCCCTGCGCTGCACGGCCTGGAAGGGTTTGTTAAATCGACTATCACCGAATCGGAGGTAGACTGGGAAAAAGGTAGCTTCTACGGCAAAGTGCACTGTCTGAACTCTATCGAAGCAGCCATACAGCTGGAGACCTCGGGTCGAACCCATGATCCCGTTTGCTGGATTCTGGTCGGCTATGCCTCCGGCTACTCTTCAATGTTCTTCAAACGCTATATCGTTTTTAAAGAGGTAGAGTGTGTCGCCAAAGGCGATAGCAAATGCGTACTCGTTGGCAAACCGGTCGAAGCCTGGGGAGACGACGATTATATCGATTACTTTAAGCAGGACCCGGTGAAACAGCAGTTTCGCTCAATCGAGTCAGAACTGAACTCACTAAGGGGGGCTCCATCAGCCAAACAACCCGAACAGGGTGAGCTAATTGGCCAGTCACCTGAGTTTGTCAAAGCGTTTACTCTGCTAAATCAAGCCGCCAACAGTCCGATCAACGTCCTTCTACTGGGTGAAACCGGAGTGGGTAAAGAGCTGTTTGCCCGCTGGCTGCATCAGAACAGTGGGCGATCAGACAAAGCGTTTATCGCTATCAACTGCGGTGCAATCCCAAATGACCTGATCGAAGCCGAACTTTTTGGGGTAAAAAGTGGCGCCTATACCGGCGCCAATGCTTCCCGGCCCGGTCGCTTCGAATCAGCAAATGGCGGCACACTGTTTCTTGATGAGCTGGGCGAACTCTCTCTGTCTGCTCAGGTTAAACTGTTAAGGGTGCTGCAGTCTGGTGAACTGGAACGTCTGGGTGATAACAAAACCATTAAAGTGGATGTCAGGCTGATTGCTGCGACTAATATGAACCTGCACGAAGCGATTGATCAGGGACGCTTCCGTTCAGATCTCTATTATCGGATTGCCACCTACCCGGTAGAGATTCCACCGCTCAGATCGAGAAAGTCAGACATTCCGCTATTAGCCCGTTCCATGGTTGGAAAATATGCCCCGTTGTATAGCAAATCAATTGAAGCGATCAGCGAGTCTGCCTTGCAGGCACTAATGGACTATGACTGGCCGGGCAATATCCGCGAACTACAGAATATTATTGAAAGAGCGGTTCTGCTGGCACCTGATCACGGGACAATTGAACGTCAGCACGTGGTTACCGGATCGAATTCGCAACGGACTGAAGCACTGCCAACCGAATATCAAGTATCCCCGGCGGGGGATATCTATGAACATTTACTCGAAGAAAACCTGCCGTTGAAGGAGTTTGAAGGGCGACTGATTAAAGCAGCCATGGAAAAAACCAAAGGTAATATGACTCAGGCAGCCAGACTGCTGGGGATCTCCCGACGCCAGATTACCTATAAAATAAAGTGTCTTGAGGAACAATCCTCTACTCAAAAAAATAGCGACTCAGAACGACTGAAGTGAAATTGTTATCTGACTGATCCAGCCCGATACCGGGTGCGTACAGCGTCTAAAAAAGGAGCCTCTTATGCAGATCTCTCAGATGCAAACGTACGCCCAATCGAAACTAATTACCGCTGTTAAATTTATTGAATCAGGCTGCAGTCCCATTGTTATCGAACTGTCTTACATCAAAGATAAAGCTGTGCACAGAGAACTTCTGCGCCGGGGTGGAGACGTTGTCACCTGTAAGTGCCTGGAGCAGGCCTACAACATCTGTAGAGATGCCGGCATCCATCAGGCTGAGCTGGTTCAGACAATGACTCACGATGAAGCGGGAGCAGACTATACCCGTGCAGGAGAACAACCAGCAATGTCTCTGCGTTTCTGAAGGATGCAGCCACCGTAACGCCCTTTACTTCAATAAAGGCCCCAGTGAGGATGGCGGCAACTCATCCAGCGGCATTGAGCGATATCGTTTCAATAGCAGCTTTTTATTATTTAATTCCGGCTTCAGTGATGCCCGCTCGACCAGATTCAGATAGCGATCAACCATTTTTAAGCGACCTTCACGACGCTCTTTGTCATCGCGGGCGGTTTCGAGAAACAGCTGGGCGAGATTAAGCACTGCAGACTGGTTATTAAAATCAAAATCGACGGCGGCACCGAAAGACTTAATCGCCAGACCGAATTTGCCCGAGAGATAGTGTTTGATTCCCAACCGGTTAGCCTTATCACTCATATCCGGATTAAGCTGCTTAGCCTTAGTCTCTCTTTCTTTATTTGCAGACACCTGCTGAGATTTTTCCAGCACAGGCAAGGCTTCACCGGACATCACCAGCAGCTCACGATCGATATCAAGCGGGCTCTCCAACTCCCGGTTGACCAGCTTAGCATCTCTGAGAAAACGTTCCTTATCACTGTTTTCACCCAGATCTTCAGCTAATTGGCTGCGGATAAGAAAAGCACGGACTTCAGCTGCGCGGTCTGATGAAAACTGTTTCCGGGCACTGACCAGCAAACCATCTATCTCGCGCTCTATCTGCTCCCGGGTCACATTGTCACTGGCTTTAACCTCCATCCGCCGCAGATTTGCCAGTTTAAGATAGGGCTCTGCCGAGTGATAACAGCTGTGCTTACCGAGGGCGATTGAGCGTCGGTATGCTCCTTTTGCCAGATCCATCTCCTGTGTCTGCACCGCGACACGTCCCAGCTCCATCTGCCGCGGTATACCCAGAGGTGCCCGGGTAGTTGCCTCCTTCAGGGTTTCCCGGGCCTGGATAAGATCCCCCATCTGTTCATGCACTTTTGCCAACAGATCATACGCAGCGATCAGCAGTGGATTATCAGAAATCAGCTCCTGCAGCAGCTGCTCTGCTGCCGCCAGATCGTCCAGACCGACATATGCCCGGCAAAGGTAGAGGCCCGCCTCCTTATCCCGGGTTTCCCAATAGATTCCATCCAGCAGCTCACGGGCTTTATCATACTCACCCAGGTCCAGCAGCAACGTTCCTCTGACTTTTTGCAGATGAGTATATTCCGGATGCTGACGATCGATCAGAGCCTCACAGATTTGTAACGCCTGATAATACGCACCAGACTCTATCGCCAGATCTACCGGACGCAGTGCCAGCTTGCGCCGGATGATATGGTCGAGACGATATTTCAGCTCTTCAATAGAAAAGGGCTTTGATATCAGATCATCCGGCTGACTATCAATGGCATGCAGAATCACTTCTTGCGAGGAATCACTGGTCATACAGATCCAGGCAGCACTGGGTTTGATATAGCCTCGGAAGCGGGCCTCCTCAAGAATCTGAATCCCGGTAACGCTGTCACTGGCATTATGTCCTAACAGGATGACATCAAAATCGTTTTGTGCGATTAACGGGATAACCTTGTCATTGATTGTGACGGCTTTAACATTGCTGATGCCTAGCTCCCGCAGCATGTAATAGATAGTAGCGCGCATATTCCCACTGCTGTCGATTAACAGAACATGCTTGTCTGAATAATCGATCTGTATATCAACGGGATTGTTGCGCACAACGGTCACAGGCCAGCCTTATTCTCAATAACTCAGTTCAATCAAGTATAAGAGCCACACCTCCGGGGAGAAAGAAAAAACATCTCAAAAAGGGGATCAGTTTTTTTCAGGCAAAAAAAAGCACCGGATGTAGGGTGAAACGCCCGGTGCTAAATACAGTTCTATGCTGTGAGAACCATAGTATAGTCATCTGACAAAATAGATAATGATCCATGTCAACAGTCTCACTATTAAGCTGTTTTGCTAAACGGTTAATCCCTACAACTTTTGACTAAGCGCTGCCGCAATGATATTCCAGTAGACTTAATTACAAATAAAAGAATCAGATCTGCTATGACTACCGCATTTATTACTCATCACGACTGCACCCTGCACAATATGGGGCCGGAACATCCCGAAAGCCCGATCCGACTTCTGGCAATTCAGAAAGTGCTGCAAAAAACAGGACTGATTGAGCATCTTAAACAGATGGAGTCGGTGCACGTCACCCCTGAGCAGGTCCAGCTGGCTCACGCTAATCTGCATCAAAAGCGACTGGAAATGAAGCTTCCGGAAGAAGGAGTTTTCTATGCCGATGAGGATACTGCTCTCTGTCCTGATTCACTCCATGCCGCCAGCCTTGCTGCAGGCTCTGCTATTCTGGCGACCAATCAGGTGTTAGCAGAGAAAGTCAGTAACGCGTTTTGCGCTGTGCGCCCCCCAGGCCACCATGCTGAACATAATGCTGCAATGGGGTTCTGTTTTTTTAATAACGTCGCCATTGGTGCTATGCATGCGTTGCAACAACCTGCAGTTGACCGGGTAGCCATTGTTGATTTTGACGTACATCACTGTAATGGCACAGTCGATATCTTTAAAGACAAGCCCGAGGTATTGGTGTGTTCAACCTTTCAACACCCCTATTACCCGGAACGCTACAGTGATATTCAGCGGGATAATATTGTCAACTGCCCGATTGAAGCCCACACCCGCGCGTCTGTCTTCCGGGAGCAATTAGAAAAACGCTGGTTACCTGCCATCCAGAATCATAAACCCGATATTATCTTTATCTCGGCGGGTTTTGACGCGCACCACGAAGACCCTATGGCCGACCTGAATCTCACAGAAGAAGATTACCGCTGGGCAACCCAGCTACTGATGGACGCGGCTCGCACCACCTGCGGCGGTCGCATCGTTTCTGTACTGGAAGGCGGTTATAATCCAGTGTCTTTAGCATTCAGTGTACAGGCTCACCTGGAAGTGATGGCGGGGTATTAATAAAAGCAGAACGTCGCAGCGCGACTTGCTAGTGGCGAGACGTCCCTTCGTGACTTGCCAGAAAAAGCGAAAACAAAAAAACCGCCCGAAGGCGGTTTTTTTTAACATCGTAGATTTAACCAACGAACTTGATCATCACACCGGCAGCAACCGCGGAGCCGATTACACCGGCTACGTTGGGCCCCATGGCATGCATCAGCAGGAAGTTCTGGGAGTTTGACTCCAGACCCAGCTTATTGGATACCCGGGCTGCCATTGGTACAGCGGACACACCGGCTGAACCGATCAGCGGGTTGATTGCATTACCACCCGCCATCTTATTCATAACCTTAGCCATCAGTACACCACAGGCAGTACCGATACCAAATGCGATTACGCCCAGCACCAGAATTCCCAGCGTCTGAATATCCAGGAACTTATCTGCCGACAATTTAGATCCAACAGACAGGCCAAGGAAGATGGTAACGATGTTGATCAGCGCATTCTGAGCAGTATCACTCAGGCGGTCAACAACACCACACTCACGCATCAGGTTACCGAAACAGAACATACCCAGCAGTGGTGCGGCATCAGGTAGCAGCAAGGCCACCAGAATCAGCAACACGATCGGGAACATGATCTTTTCGGTCTTCGGTACATGACGCAACTGAACCATAGAGATCTTACGTTCAGCTTCGGTCGTCAGCGCCCGCATAATCGGCGGCTGAATCAGAGGTACCAGTGCCATATAGGAGTATGCAGCCACCGCAATCGCACCTAAGAGGTCCGGAGCCAGCAGTGAGGCGACATAGATCGCCGTGGGGCCATCAGCACCACCAATGATACCAATAGCTGCGGCATCCTGAATAGTAAAGTCCATCAGTCCCAGAGTCGTCAGACCCACTGCGCCCATAATGGTAGCAAAGATACCAAACTGAGCTGCAGCCCCCAGGAACAGGGTTTTAGGGTTTGCCAGCAGCGGACCGAAATCAGTCATCGCGCCAACCCCCATGAAGATGATCAACGGCGCAGCACCGGAGGCAATCGCAACGAGATAGAAGTTATACAACATACCGTTGTTAAAGCCATGATCATTGGCAGCATAAACAGCAGCCGTATGGGACGCGCTGTCAGCCAGATGATAGGCATGCTTCAGTGCCTCAGGCTCAGTGCTGCTGATATGCAGCGCTGCAGCCAGATTGCTGAGCATCTCAGGGCCGCCCAGATGGATGGCGTTTTCAACGGCTGACATCGCCAGGCCTGCTTCAGGGATGTTGGCGAGAATGCCACCAAAACCGATCGGCACCAGCAGCAGGGGCTCAAAGTTCTTACGAATAGCAAGAAACAGAAGCAGGAGGCCAATCAGGATCATAAAGGCCTGCCCACCCGTGATATTGTATACCCCTGACGCGTGCCAGAGGTCCATTAGCTTATCCATTTAGATCTGCCCTTACGCCAGAGTCAGCAGGCTGTCACCAACCTGAACTGTATCACCTTCTTTAACATCGATGCTGGAAACAGTACCGGCACGAGCCGCACGGATCTCTGTTTCCATCTTCATCGCTTCCAGAATAACCAGAACGTCACCTTCCTGAACAGTCTGGCCTGCCGATACAACAACTTTCCAGATGTTACCTGCCAGCGGAGCTGGAACAGACTCAGCAGGACCGGATGCAGCAGGTGCAGCCGCTGGCGCTGCTGCGGGAGCAGCCGCAGTGATTTCACCACCCTCTGAAACCTGAACAACGTAGTTATGACCGTTAACATTGATAGTGTAAGTCTGTGGACCAGTATTCTTAGGTGCAGCCATTGCTTGGGCGTCCTCTAATGTAGGTGCGGGTTCAAATGCGTCAGGGTTACCGCGATTTTCAAGGAATTTCAGACCGATCTGAGGGAACAGCGCGTAGGTCAGAACATCATCAATCTCGTTCTCACCAGCCGCCAGGCTGATGCCTTTTTCTGCAGCCAGAGCTTTCAGTTCGCCAATCAGCTTTTCCATCTCTGGTTGAAGCAGATCAGCAGGGCGACAGGTAATTGCTTCACCGCCATCCAGCACCCGTGCCTGGAGGTCAGCGTTATAAGGTGCAGGAGCTGCGCCATACTCACCTTTCAGAACACCCTGAACCTCTTTAGAGATTGTCTTGTAGCGTTCGCCCATCAGGACGTTGATAACAGCCTGCGTACCAACAATCTGTGAGGTTGGAGTCACCAGCGGTATCAGACCCAGGTCTTCACGTACCCGTGGAATCTCAGCCAGCACTTCATCAAACTTATCGGCAGCACCCTGCTCACGCAGCTGGCTTTCCATGTTGGTCAGCATACCGCCCGGAACCTGGGCTACCAGAATACGGGAATCAGTACCACGTAGTGAGCCTTCAAAACGGGCATACTTCTTCCGCACTTCACGGAAGTAAGCTGCAATCTCCTCCAGTTGCAACAGATCCAGACCGGTATCACGGTCAGTGCCCGCCAGAGCAGCAACGACAGATTCTGTCGCCGTGTGACCGTAAGTCATGGACATAGAGGAGATAGCGGTATCAACACGGTCAATGCCCGCTTCAACCGCTTTCAGGATGGTCATATCAGACAGCCCTGACGTTGCGTGAGCGTGCAGTTGCACCTCCAGATCAGTCTGAGCTTTCAGACGGGAAACCAGATCAAAGGCATCGTAAGGCGTCAGGATACCGGACATATCCTTAATCGCGATCGATTCTGCCCCCATATCTTCCAGTGTCTTGGCGTACTCAACCCACATATCGTTGGTGTGTACCACACTCTTGGTAAACGAGATGGTGCCCTGTGCATGCTTACCGGTCGCTTTAACCGCTTTGATCGCAGTTTCCAGGTTACGGGGATCATTCATCGCATCAAAAATACGGAAAACATCAACACCGTTGGTCGCGGCTCGCTCAACAAACTTGCTAACCACATCATCAGCATAGTGACGGTAGCCCAGCAGGTTCTGGCCTCGCAGCAACATCTGCTGCTTGGTGTTAGGCATCGCTTTTTTCAGTTCACGGATACGGTCCCATGGATCTTCGCCAATATAGCGGATACATGAGTCAAACGTCGCTCCGCCCCAGCTTTCCAGGGACCAGAAACCGACTTTATCCAGTTTCTCAGCGATTGGCAGCATATCGTCGATGCGCATACGGGTAGCAAACAGCGACTGATGCGCGTCCCGTAATACGACATCGGTAATGCCAAGAGGTTTTTTATCAGACATGGGTATAGGCCTTTTGTCGATTAATGCTCTTTAATGTTTATTCTTGAATTCAGCTACCGGGTCAGTCCTTTCGGAACTGATGTACTGCGGCAGTCATCACTGCAACCAGTTCATCATCGCCAGCAGGCGCTGCAACAGCAACGACTGGCGCTGACTTGGCTGGCACCGGTGCCTCGGGGGCCACCTTCGCAATCAGCTTCGACATAATGCCGGTAGCAAAAACCAACAGGGTCAGGAATACGAAAACGAATCCCATACCAAAGACCATTAAACTGAGGCCTTCTGACATTAGATTATCCATCTAACGGGTGCTCCTTCTTTGTACGAAACCCATAAGTCTGTTGCCGGCTTGTGGCCGCAGTTTCTCCCCCGAAAGGTCGATTCCGGCTGCAACAGAACAGATGAACAGTTAATAAATGGTGAACAATTAAACCTGAAATAAACCTTTCAGGCAACTGGTTACAATATAATTAATGCATAAAAAGTGCCGCAAACTTCTGTAAATAAACTACAAAAAACAGCGAAAATACGTCAACTTACGATCTTAACTAACAACGTTTTTACCGCCCGGTTTACACCTCAGGACGATACACTTTTACGTTACCAAACCCCTTATCCTGCAGGTTCTGAGCATGCATCTGACTCATAACCCCTTTATCACAATACAACAGGTATTCCTTGGCCTGATCCAGTTCCTGAAATTTTGTTTCAAGATCAAAAAACGGGATCGCCAACACTTCAGCCTTAGGCATATTAAGGGGTTTACGCTCCTGTTCCCGACTGTGGCGGATATCAATAATCATCTGATTCTCGCCCACCCGGGTCAATGCCTCAATAGTTGTATGGATATTAATATCCTCAACAATCTTATCGATGAAGATCACCTGAGTATTCTCCAGTGCCTGTGCCAGAACATCAAAATCGAAGTTAGCTTCCTCCTCCTCGATTCGCTCCAGTTTTGCATTAGTTGTCGGACGATCAGAGATCACACCGCAATACTCGGGAATATTCTTGGCAAAATCATAAGCCCCGATCTCTTTAGTGATATCGATAATATCCTGCTTATCCATAGTCACCAGCGGACGCACGATTAACTTAGAAGTGACAGAATCGATCACCTGCAGATTGATCAGTGTCTGGCTTGACACCTGAGCAATGCTTTCGCCGGTCACAAACGCCGGCAGCTTCATACGGTCGGCAACTTTCTCCGCTGCCCTCATCATCATCCGTTTCAGAATCACCCCCATATGGGTGTGATGCACATTCTGCAAAATCTCTCCCACCACCTCATCGAAAGGCACTGAAATAAACTTAACCCGGGCCGCACTGCCATATCGCTGCCACAGATAAAGTGCAATCTGCTTCACGCCGATCTCATGCGCCCGCCCACCGAGATTAAAAAACAGAAAATGGGTTTTACTCCCCCGGCGCATCGTCATATAGCTGGCCACAACCGAATCAAAACCTCCGGAGATAAGCGATATAACATCCTCCTGCGTGCCCAGCGGGTAGCCTCCCAGCCCTTTGTGCTGATGTGATATCAGAAACAGCTGCTGATCACGGATCTCAAGTTTAACAGTCACCTCAGGGTTATGCAGATCGACCCCCCGGGTTTCGCAATGCTCTAATAAGCCGCCACCGATATATCGTTCAAGATCGGTGGATTTAAACTCATGCCTGCCACCCCGTTTGATACGCACGACAAAGGTTTTCCCTTTGACCTGCTCTGCGTACACCTCTCTGGTGATCTGAAAAACCTCTTCAAACGTGCCCAGCGGATACTGATCCACCTCGAGGATATGCTGAATGCCCGGCGTACAGCACATCAACTCCACCGCCCGAGCCCTCAGCTCACGGTCTGCGGAGGGAAGTTCCACCTCAACCCGGTCCCACAAGCCCCGCACCTTAATATCATTATCAATGCGCTTGAGCGTCACCTGCAGGTTAGATTGCAGGCGCTGGATAAAGCGCTTACGCACGGGCTTACTCTTGATAGTGATTTCAGGGAACAGCTTGACGATAAATTTCATGTTTGACTTCTGCACAGGGTTAAAAGGCCGGCTATTATACATTGCCGCGAAGAGGGGACAAAATTCATACAATTATCAGGAGGCCGCTTGTCAGGTATGCAGATTTAAGCCATCAGCGTCTCTGCCATATGATATGGCAACTCCGGAATATTACTTCAAAGAAGAGCCCTGTCAGGAGGGAGTAGAAAAAGTGGCGCGCCCGGCACGATTCGAACGTGCGACCGCCTGGTTCGTAGCCAGGTACTCTATCCAGCTGAGCTACGGGCGC
>NZ_FOGB01000012.1:11155-126798 GCF_900111095.1 Amphritea atlantica
GTGGCGCGCCCGGCACGATTCGAACGTGCGACCGCCTGGTTCGTAGCCAGGTACTCTATCCAGCTGAGCTACGGGCGCGTACAGGAAAAAAATAAAGCAGGAAAAAAAGAACGGGATATTTGATGGGGTGGCGCGCCCGGCACGATTCGAACGTGCGACCGCCTGGTTCGTAGCCAGGTACTCTATCCAGCTGAGCTACGGGCGCTAAATGGCGGTGAGCGAGGGATTCGAACCCTCGATAGAGTTTCCCCTATACGCCCTTAGCAGGGGCGCGCCTTCAGCCACTCGGCCAGCTCACCTAAACAACGGCGCGTATAGTACAATACTGATTTTCAAAAGAAAAGCATAAAAACCAGAAAAGAAAAATTATTCGCTATCCTGCTCTTTTTCTTTCTGAATACGCTGATAGATCTCTTCACGATGGACAGATACATCTTTAGGCGCGTTAACACCAATACGTACCTGGTTTCCTTTGACGCCCAATACCGTAACGGTAACGTCATCTCCAACCATCAAGGTTTCACCAACTCGGCGAGTAAGAATAAGCATAGAAAAATCTCCTTATTTAACAGACAAGTACTACAGACCTGACCTCTCCTGTTTGCATTATAGCGTAACAACGGGCTGCCGCAGGGTGACCTTGCGTTAAACATTATAATTGTCCATCAATGGTCTAACTATAGACCACTGATGATAAGTTTATTCGCTAACTGTATCAGCCGCGTCCAGATCGAAAGCTGAGTGCAAACCGCGCACAGCCAACTCAAGGTACTTCTCTGCAATCACAACAGAAACCTTAATTTCAGATGTCGATATCATCTGAATATTAATGTTGTCGCCCGCCAATGTATCAAACATCTTGCTAGCAACACCAGCATGAGATCGCATACCCACACCAACAATGGATACCTTGGCAATTTTATTATTACCTACGATCTCCCGAGCCCCCAGTTCTTCTTTGATCTTTTGCAGAATTTCCTGCGCAGCAGCAAAGTCATTCCGGTGCACGGTAAACGTGAAGTCAGTAGAGTTATCAGCAGCGATGTTCTGAAGAATCATATCAACTTCAATATTAGCGCGACTGATCGGCCCCAAAATACGAGAAGCGACACCGGGAATATCTGGCACGCCCAGAACTGTCAGTTTTGCTTCATCGCGGTTAAATGCAATACCTGAGATGACCGGTTTTTCCACTGTATCGTCTTCCTCTGTTGTAATAAGTGTACCAGGACCGTCCTGAAAACTATGCAGAACCCTCAGCGGCACATTATATTTACCCGCAAACTCGACCGAGCGAATCTGCAGTACTTTTGAACCGAGACTGGCCATTTCCAGCATCTCCTCAAAAGTAATCTTATCCATACGTTGTGCGCCTTCCACAACCCGTGGGTCTGTGGTGTATACGCCATCGACATCCGTATAGATCTGACACTCGTCAGCCTTCAGAGCAGCAGCAAGCGCAACACCGGTGGTGTCAGAGCCTCCACGACCCAGTGTGGTGATATTGCCATCAGGATCCACACCCTGAAAACCCGCCACAACCACAACCCGCCCCTGTTTAAGGTCGGCACGCATGCGCTCAACTTCAATATCCTGAATCCGTGCTTTCATATGCACATCATCAGTCAGAATTTTCACCTGGCCACCGGTATAAGAACGCGCACTGACGCCACGCGCCTCAAGCGCCATACACAGCAGCGCAATGGTAACCTGCTCCCCCGTTGAGACCAGTACATCCATCTCACGGGGACTTGGCTGATCCTGCATCTCTTTCGCCAGAGCAATCAGACGGTTTGTTTCACCGCTCATGGCGGACACAACCACCACGATATCATGCCCAGCGTCACGGAACCCCTTAACCTTATCAGCTACACCCTGAATTCGATCAACGCTACCGACAGAGGTTCCACCATATTTCTGTACATATAGGGCCATACTTATCTGTTCCCTTCATCAGCCTTTCAGCTTCAGTTATTACATGCGTTTATTACAAGCCGTCATTAAAGCTTTGTTCAATCAGTTGTCGTACTTCAGCCAGTGCCGCTGGCAGAGCGCTAACATCGGTACCTCCGCCCTGAGCGAAATCAGGACGACCGCCCCCTTTACCCCCCAGACGGGCGGTCAGCGTACGCACCAGATCACCTGCTTTAACCTGACCAGTCAGATCCTTAGTAACACCAGCAGCCAGACTTACCTTACCATCGGCTACTGCTGCCAGAACCACAACACCACTACCAAGCTTATTCTTCAGCTGATCAATGGTGTCACGCAGTGCTTTTGGATCAACACCGTCCAACTGCTCAGCCAATACCTTCACACCATTAACATCGATGGCGTTACTCAGCAGATCTGCGCCTTTGGCAGCAGCCAGACTGGTTTTCATCTGCTCAAGCTCTTTTTCCAGCTGCCGGCTCTTGCTGATCTGCTCCTGCAGCTTCGCTTCCAGCTGCACCGCCGACTGATCGATATACTCCAGCGCTTTCGCCCCTGTCACTGCTTCGATACGGCGTACACCCGCCGCAATGCCGCCCTCGGAAACAATTTTAAGCAGCGCGATATCTCCCGTACGCTGAGCGTGTGTTCCACCGCACAGTTCGACTGAAAAGCCTTCGCCCATGGTCAGAACCCGGACAGTATCTTCATACTTTTCACCGAACAACGCAGCAGCACCGGTCTGTCTGGCAGCCTCAAGGTCCATAATCTGCGTCTGCACTTCGGAGTTGAGACGAATCTGCTCATTACAGATCTGTTCAATCTGCTGAATCTCTTCCGGTTTAACAGCCTCAAAATGCGAAAAGTCGAAACGCAACCGGTCAGCATCACAGAGCGAACCTTTCTGTTGCACATGCTCACCAAGAACCCGGCGCAGAGCTTCATGCAGAATATGCGTTGCCGAATGGTTAACGGCCGTGGCACGGCGCTTAGCGCTATCAACCTGAGGCTCAATCACATCACCTACGTTAAGGCTGCCACTGACGAGCACACCATGATGCAGGTGATTCTTTGATTCTTTAGTGCAGTCATCAACCCGGAACTCAGTGCCATTCGCGGTTAGCACACCCCGATCACCCACCTGTCCACCGGATTCACCATAGAAAGGCGTCTGATCTAACACCACCATGCCTTTATCACCGGCAGCCAGTTGGTCAACAGAATCACCATCACGGAACAGCGCCACAACTTTAGCGGAGCCATTCAGCTGGGTATAACCAACAAATTCAGTCTGACCATCAAGCCGGAGCGAATCATTGTAATCAACGTTAAACTTACCCGCCGCACGAGCACGATTACGCTGATCTTCCATCGCCTGATCAAAACCATCCATATCGACGGTTAATTTATGCTCACGGGCGACATCCGCGGTCAGGTCGACAGGAAAGCCGTATGTATCGTATAACTTAAACACCGTTTCACCGGGAATCTCTGCGCCGCTCAGATCTTCGATAACCTCTTCCAGCAGGCGCAGGCCATGATCCAGCGTCTTGGCAAACTGCTCTTCCTCTTTCAGCAACACCCGTTCAATCTGAGCCTGTTTCGCTTTCAGCTCAGGATAGGCATCACCCATCTCCGTTACCAGCGCAGCCACCAGCGAGTTAAAGAACGGCCCGGTAGCGCCCAGCTTGTTACCATGACGCACCGCCCGACGGATAATCCGACGCAACACATAGCCAGCCCCCTCATTGGACGGAATGACTCCATCGCAAATCAGGAAAGCACAGGAGCGGATATGGTCTGCGATAACCCGCAACGACTGGGTATCGGTCTCTTTACAGCCAACAGCAGCAGACGCCGCTTTCAACAGATTCTGAAACAGATCGATCTCATAGTTAGAGTGAACGCCCTGCAACACTGCAGCAATACGCTCCAGCCCCATCCCCGTATCGATAGAGGGATTGGGCAGTGGTTCCATAGACCCGTCAGCAGACCGGTTGAACTGCATAAATACCAGATTCCAGATCTCGATATAGCGGTCACCATCCTCTTCAGGACTTCCGGGAGGACCACCCCAGACATCGGCACCATGATCATAAAAGATCTCACTTGAAGGACCGCAGGGACCGGTATCGCCCATCGACCAGAAATTGTCTTCATCCAGCTTGGAAAACCGCTCTGGATCGATCCCCATCTCATCCTTCCAGATCTTTTCAGCCTCATCATCGGAAATATGCACGGTTACCCAGAGCTTTTCCTTTGGCAGTTCCAGAATTTCAGTCAGGAAATACCAGGCAAAACGGATTGCGTCGCGTTTAAAATAATCGCCAAAGCTGAAATTACCCAGCATCTCGAAAAAGGTATGATGGCGGGCTGTATAGCCGACGTTATCCAGATCATTATGTTTACCACCAGCACGCACACAGCGCTGGCTGGTCGTCGCACGACTATATGAGCGTTTCTCGCTACCGAGGAAGACATCCTTAAACTGCACCATCCCCGCATTGGTAAACATCAGGGTGGGGTCATTCCCGGGAATCAGTGAACTGCTCTCTACAATTTCATGCCCCTGGGACTGAAAATATCCCAGGAAGGCCTGACGCAGCTCAGCACTTGTCATATTTTTCATAGCTTTAGTCGCTCTAATACCTAACCGTCACCAGACCTGTTTCTGATACAAAACAGAAACTTAGAAACAGGCATGGAATTCATTATAAAAATGGCGAAGTAGTATATAACGAGACGATTAAATCTACGAATTTTTTTATTTCGGAGGGGCGTTTCTCAATGCGAAACGTTAATGATCAACCTAATGGCAGGCCCGGGTATTCACTCCCACTCCGATGCTGACTCAATAGCATAGCTTATCTGTTCCGATGTAAAGCCCCGCTGTGCCATAAAGCGCATTCGTTTTGCCCGCTCCTTATAGTCAGACCGGTCCAGCCCGGTTCGGTATTTACGCTGGTACATCTCCTGCGCCAGAGCAAACCAGTCGATCTCTGCCGCCTCAGACACAGCAGCAACCAGCTCATTGTCGATGCCTTTGCGTTGCAGCTCAAAACGGATCTTTACCCAGCCCTGCCCCTGCCCTGCCCGCATGCGGATAAAGCTTTCGGTAAAACGCTGATCAGACTGATAGCCATTGCGTGCCAGATCATCAAGAACAGCCTCAAGATCGACCTCCTCACAACGACCCGCAAGCTTATCCCGCAGTTCTTTGCGCGAGTGTTCACGCCGCGCCAGCAAGCCGATAGCCGCATTTTTTGCTTCAGACTGGGTCTGGTACATAAACACTCCTGCCTACACTGTTGCATATAAAAAGAACCTCTTAACTACCTTGGCGTGCGGTTAACCGCCACAGCAGCTTGGCGAGGACAAAAAAGGAGCCATTCGGCTCCTTTATTTAAAACTGATACAACCTTTACAGATCCAGCTGCGGCTCAGCTTCAGCTTCTTCCTCTTTCGCCTTTGGCTTCACAACGGCCAGTAGTTTTTCGCGGATTGCCGCCTCCACCTCGGTAGCCACTTCGGGATGCTCTTCAAGATATTTAGCTGCATTCGCCTTACCCTGACCGATTTTGGTGCCCTGATAGGCATACCAGGCACCGGACTTATCGACAAACCCATGCTTAACACCCAGATCGATCACCTCACCCATATGGTAGATACCTGCGCCATACATAATCTGGAACTCCGCTTCGCGGAATGGCGGCGATACTTTGTTTTTAACCACCTTAACCCGGGTTTCGTTACCAACGATCTCATCACCCTGTTTCACCGCCCCTATGCGACGGATATCCAGTCGAACAGAAGCGTAGAACTTCAGGGCATTACCACCGGTTGTGGTTTCAGGGCTACCGAACATAACACCGATTTTCATACGGATCTGGTTAATGAAAATAACCAGAGTATTGGCATTCTTAACATTACCGGTGAGTTTACGCAGTGCCTGAGACATCAGCCGTGCCTGGAGGCCCATATGGGAGTCTCCCATCTCGCCCTCAATTTCAGCTTTAGGCGTCAGCGCAGCAACAGAGTCCACCACCAGCACATCCACCGCATTAGAGCGCACCAGCATATCGGTAATCTCCAGCGCCTGCTCACCGGTATCTGGCTGAGAAACCAGCATCTCATCGACATTCACACCCAGCTTTTCCGCATACCCCGGATCCAGTGCATGCTCAGCATCAACAAAGGCACAGGTCTTGCCCATCTTCTGAGCTTCAGCGATAACCTGAAGCGTCAGTGTTGTTTTACCAGAGGATTCAGGACCATAGATTTCAACAATCCGGCCAGTCGGCAGGCCGCCAATTCCAAGTGCAATATCAAGCCCTAATGAGCCGGTAGAAATTGCCGGAATCGCTTCCCGGGGATGATCCCCCATCTTCATTACGGCACCTTTACCAAACTGACGTTCAATCTGACTCAGGGCAGCATCAAGTGCTTTCTGTCTGTTCGCATCCATTGTAATGACCTATCTCTGCAGCGCAGTTAAAATACTGTATGTTTGACCAGCATTATTAACATAGCGCGTTCCGTTTGCAAGTAAAAAATATGTTTTTTTATACAGTGTTTTTAGTTAGTTGTTTTATAAGCCCTTTTAAAGCCTCTTTGACCGCCGATTGACGTACCGAGTGGCGATCACCCGAAAACCGGAAACAGCGACTTTGCACCTCACGCCCTTCGAAATACCAGGCCATCCATACCATGCCTACGGGCTTTTCCGGGGTTCCACCACCGGGGCCTGCCACACCGCTTATTGACACACTCAACGTTGCCCGGCTGTTATCCACAGCCCCCTGAGCCATCGCCTTCACCACGGCCTCACTGACCGCACCATCACTGATAAACAGCGCCTCAGGGACACCCAGCATCCGGGTTTTAGCCTCATTACTATAGGTAACGAAGCCACATTCAAACCAGTCAGAACTACCTGCCTGCGCGGTCAATTCCTGCGCCACCCAGCCCCCGGTACAGGACTCAGCGGTGGCGATAAGGAGCCGCTGATCCGTTGCCAGCTGCGCCAGAGTTTTAACCAGTTGCCTGTGATCCATTCAACTATTCCTGTCACCGAATTTCGCAAAAGCTATTTTACCCAACCGCTCTTCGGCGATACTCATATCTTTACTATTTCAGAACACTACCCTGGAAAAGGTTTGTCCAGATTTAACTGCGCTAACCAGTACCAATGACCTAAATCCTCCTTAACCCAGCGCTCCAATACATCATTCAACTGAGCAGCCACATCTTCTGTCGCGCGCAATCGGCTTGAAGTATCACCCACCACAATCGGCGCCTCAATAACCGCCTCATAATGAGCTCCGTTTTTTCGCTGAATATGAATAGGAATCAGTGGCACATCGTGTTTTACCGCCAGCTTAGCCGCCATTACCCGATTACCGGCAAATGGAAGCTGCCTGCCCAGTGCGGGAGACCAGACCAGTCCATCTTTTTCTTCATCAATATAGAGCAGTAAACCACGCCCGGATTTCAGCCAGCTGAGCAGTTCTCGTGCAGCGGTCGGAGATGCTGGTATGTGACGATTACCGGTATCTTCAGGGCAGAAATACCTGCGAATTTTCAATGCCTGCTGCAAGCGCGCCTTATCGGGAATAGGGTCATACAAGACGGCTCCCATAATGTCATGACGGCGCATTACCTCAGCCATTAGCTCCCAATGCCCGGTATGCGCGCTGACACAGATAATCGGGCCATTGATATTACTCAGATGTTCACTTCCCCGAACGGTTAAACGCTCCGCTGCGATCTTATGCAAAACCGGATACTCGGCATAGACCCGGCCAATATGCTCAATATGCTCAATTATCCTCCCCTCCCGAGCCTGTGGATCGTGGATCCCCTCTAAACGTTCAAAATTCTGATGTAAGCGTGCCACCCATTTACGCTTCAACCGAATCGCTTTACGGGCACTCCGGCGTCCCAGCCAGGCACCAATGTCTGAAGCGACATCGATAGGCATAAACCGCAGCAACCTGGCCAGAAACAGCTCCGCCTTTTGCTGTAAAGAAAACCCTTTCTCAGCCATATCACCGCCTTTTGCTCAGAATCATTGGCAAGCCTCCCTTAGGGCGTAACGTTAAGCGACACTCAATATCCACTTTATGCTTATCGGGCAGACTGAGACGATAACGTTGTGCCAGGGTAGCCAGGCACAAAATTCCCTCCGTAAGGCCGAAACGTAACCCCAGACAGACCCGGTGCCCTACGCTGAAGGGGATATAGGTAAATTTGTCGGGCTTAGGGTTACCCGGCATAAAACGCTCAGGGTAGAATGCATTAGGGTTATCCCACTCTTTCTCATGCCGATGCAGCAACCAGGGCAGCGCCAGCATAATAGTTCCGGCCTTGACTTTACTTCCTCGAATCTCGTCTTCACTACGCGCCTGACGACTCAACAGAGGCACTGGCGGATAAAGACGAAGAGATTCTTCAAACACTGCGCGGGTAAAAGGCAGATTTGCCACATCTTCAAAGGTAGGGGTTCGCCCCTGTAATACCTGATCAATTTCAGCATACATTTTGCTGCGCGATCGTTCGCAGCCATCCAGCAGATACCAGGTCCATGCCAGCGCATTAGCAGTGGTTTCGTGGCCCGCCATAAACATTACTATCGCTTCATTCCTGGCGGCTTCTGCACTCATAGGGCAGCCCCCCTGACCACTGGAAGCAGTATCACCCTCCAATAATGCTGATAGCAGAGTCAACCGCTCTGGTTTCCTGCCGCGCTTAAAGCGATCAATAATCTGGTCAATGACCTGATGCACTTCCGCGGTTGCCCTGGCAGCTTTTTTTCGCCGCAAAGGATTTCCTAACCGGCGTAAAAATGGCAATCCAAAGGTGTCTGCATAATCGATCTGGTTGATCGTTTGCTGATACTCGGTAAAACCACTCACCACTTTAGCGGCATCCTGGTCCGGGACATCATCACCAAACACGGTACGTCCAATAATCTGCGCTGTCAGACGCGCCATCTCATTGAGGACATCGACGGTAGAACCATCCGGTAATGCTGCCCACCGGTCTGCCATCTCAACTGCTGAACCTGACATAATTTTGGCAAACCCGGGCAGATAAACGCTTTCAAATGGTGGCGAGCACGCTTTACGTCGCTCCTGCCACAACGCCCCATCACTCACAAACAACCCATCTCCGAGCAACGGTTCCAGCGCATGCCGCATCTGAGGGCTTTTCTTATCATAAATATCATGTCGATCCAGAAAAACTCGCCTGACCGTATCCGGCGAGTTGCACAGGATGTAGTCCTGATTCAACAGCCGGAATGACATTTTTCTCGCCTGGTACGCTTTATCTGACCAGATCGATAGCATGTTTCTGCGAAAGGCCGGCAGATTCCACAGCGATAAACTGAAGGAGTTAGGTCTCGGCGCCATAACCGGGACAAACAGAGCCTGGTTCTCAGGTGTATTCATAGCTGTTTTTCTACTCACAATATGGTGACTGGAGATAACTACCCCACTGAAGCAGTGAAGTAAATATTTAAACATCCGCCAATCGGAAGAGTCGCAGACTACAGACGTATTCCCCGAAAGAACTGTAACAGAATTCTATACGCTCTCGTTAGCCATTGCAGAAAAGACAGTCACATAACTCATTATCTCTTATATCAGGGGTACATTTACTTTAGAATAGGTAGCCCATCGATATGCTCTACTGGACGTTATTATTAAGCATGGATAAACGTGTTGCTCTTATTGGTTATTCATTCCGCCTGCCGCAAACCACCACAGATACCTTCTGGCAGGATCTGGTTGATAAAAAAGACTTTATTACTGAAGTAGAGGCTGAACGATGGGCTTTTGACACTCTTCTTCATCCTGACAAGAACCATCCCGGCAGCAGTTACACGTTCAAAGCGGGGTCATTAGGCAATATTGCCGGTTTCGATGCAGATTTTTTTGGCATTTCGCCCCGTGAGGCGGCCGTCATGGACCCGCAACAGCGGTTTCTAATGGAGATGACCAGCGAAGCGATTGAGCATGCGGGAATCAAAGCATCTGAACTGAGAAAGTCAGACACTGGCGTTTTCTTTGGCATCTCCAGTCTTGACTATTCATATCGCATGAGTGATGACCTGAGTGTTATCAACTCATCAACCGCAACGGGCAATACCTCCAGCATCGCCTCCAACCGGATCTCCTACAGCTTTGACCTGAAAGGGCCAAGCATTTCGATGGATACGGCATGTTCATCAACTCTGGTAGCCTTCCATCAGGCATGTCAGTCGATCCTCAGTGGCGAAGTCACATCCGCCCTGACGGGGGGAATAAGCCTCCACCTTCACCCGTTTGGATTTATCATTTTTTCTAAAGCGACCATGCTGTCGCCAGATGGCCGCTGTAAAGTTTTCGATGAGTCAGCCAACGGCTATGTTCGTTCTGAAGGCGGTGGGGTATTTCTGCTAAAAGATTATGACCAGGCGAAAGCAGATGGCGATACTATCTACGCGGTCGTTGCAGCCTCATCGGTTAATACCGACGGTAGCAAATCAGGCATAACCATCCCCTCTTGCCACTCTCAGACTGCTCTGATGGAACACACTTATCAGAAGGCGGGCATCACTGCTGACCAGGTAGACTATCTGGAAGCACACGGGACAGGCACACCGGTTGGCGATCCGATTGAAACCCGTGCTATCGGTAATGCCATCGGTAAAAAACGCCAACGGCCCCTGCCAATCGGTTCGGTAAAAAGTAATCTGGGGCACCTCGAAACAGCCTCAGCGGTTGCCAGTCTGGTTAAAGCTTTACTGATTCTGAAACACCGGGCGGTACCCGCAACGATCAGTATGAAAATGCCCAACCCTGAAATAAAGTTCGATGAATGGAATATTCAGGTTGTTGATCAGCTATTACCTCTCAAACATGATGGCATGATCACTGTCGGCATTAACTCATTTGGTTTCGGGGGCGCGAACGCCCACGTCATTCTGCAAAGCGATGAAGTTGTAGCAATTAGTGACCGGACGAAAACAACTGAGACTGAATCTCTACCGTTAATCGTCAGTGGTAAAACAGACCAGGCACTGCAAGACAATGCAAAACGTCTGGCAACCTATATTGAAAGCAACGAATCTATATCGCTATACGATATAGCCTGGAACTACAATCTGCGGAAAGAGCGTTACGATGAAGCGCTTCTGCTATACGCCCGTGATTCAAAAGACGCAGCAAGCAAGCTGCACCGTTTTGCAGAGCAACCCGAAACCCTGAATAGCGAAGGCATATACACAGGTAAGGGGCTTATCTCTTCACCTGGTGCAGTGTTTGTCTACTCTGGTAACGGGTGCCAGTGGCAAACCATGGGTAAATCTTTACTGGCATCCTCCCGGGTATTTGCCGAAACCATTGCCGAAATTGATCAACTATTTTCACACTATGCTGATTTCTCTCTGGCTGATGAGATTAATGGTCTGAACGGTGAGAATCGTTTCCAATATACTGAGATTGCCCAGCCAGCCCTGTTTGCAATCCAGGCAGGTATCACCAGACACCTGTACGATCAGGGGATTACACCGGTGGCTGTCACCGGCCATAGCGTCGGTGAAGTGGCGGCAGCCTGGGCCTGTGGCGCACTCACCCTGGCAGACGCCGTAAAAGTAATCTACTTCCGCAGCCTGTGTCAGGGAACAACCAAGGGACAGGGAGCGATGACTGCCGCGGCTCTGAGTGCAGAGGAAACGTTATCGCTCCTGCAACAAGCAGAATACTCAGACATTCACCTCGCAGGCATTAACAGCAGCAAAGGTGTTACCCTGGCAGGAGACCCTGATCAACTTGCACGTCTGGAACAACAACTAAGCGGTGATAATACATTCAACGTCCGGCTACCCCTGGATTATGCCTTCCACAGTCCATCTATGGACCCGATTGAACAGCAACTGCTGCATTCACTGTCAGACATAAAACCAGAAAAAAACCGGATCCCATATTTTTCCACTGTCACCGGTTCACTTCTCGATGGTCTTCAGCTTAATGCTGAATACTGGTGGCAGAATATCCGTCAGCCGGTGCTGTTTCAGCAGGCAATTGATTCTCTTATTGACCAGGGAAACAACTGTTTTGTTGAGGTTGGCGCCCACCCTGTGCTGCGCAGCTATCAGCAGGACCAGATTCGTCAGCACAACATCACCGCCAGAGTTATTCCGACAATCACCCGGAACAATGGCTCGCTGCAAGAGCTGCAACAATGCATTGCAGACGTTTTTATGGCCGGAGCTATCAGTCTGACCCGCTGGTTTCCCCATTGCGGCCAACGGCTGGAACTGCCTTTGTACGCCTGGCAGCATGAAGATTACTGGTATACCAATACCGTCGAATCATTACAGTTACTGAACCGTTACTCAGTCCACCCACTGCTGGGTGCAGCTGTCCCACACGCCCCTCTGTGTTGGGAAAGCCAGCTTGATACAGCTCTCCACCCCTGGCTGGCAGATCATAAAGTCGGAGATAGTGTTGTCTATCCCGGTGCGGGTTTTATTGAACTGGCTCTGAATGCAGCAAGCCACTTCCGCCAGCACGACCATATTGAGATAGAAGAGTTTGAAATTCTCGGGCCATTGATTTTAGAAGAGGGTCAAAGCAAGGTCGTTCAGACCGGGGTCAACCCGGAATCAGGCGATATCAGCATTAACAGTCGCAGCTACACCGTTACCGATCAATGGACTCTTAACTGTAAAGCCCGTGCAGTGCATCAGACCACCGGGGCGGCACTTCTGACTGAATCACCTGAGCGACCTCAACGGGAACCTGATTTTGATGCCAACGAGCACCAGCGCTTAGCGCTAAAGGCCGGGCTTCAGTACGGTCCGGCTTTCAGCGCCGTAACGCAGGGCTGGATAAATGACTCGGAAGTGATAGCAGAGTTATCGCTACCTGAATCAATCAGCGCAGCTGCCAGTCAGTACCTGCTCCATCCAGGGGTCCTGGATAGTGCGATTCAGCTAATCATTCACTTCCTGACCGAAGAGCTGGCAACAAATAGCGGCACCGCCTTTATTCCATCCCGGGCGGATCGAATTCTGATTAGCAGACATTCAGGCGCCTCTCCAACCCTGGCCCATTTAAAACTGTTACGTAAAGCACCTCACTCCCTGTTAACCAGAATCGAACTGTTCGACTCCCAGGGGCGCACAGTTGCACTGCTGGATGGGGTTCGCTTTAAAGCGGTCCGGCTCTATAAATCCGGTGCCAGGGAGATTGCATATCTCAATTACCATCTGACCGCTGTTGCCAACAGATCAGCAGAGCCAAAGTCACTGCTATCGCCACTGAACACGGCACTTGGCAAGGCCTACCAGCTCCAGCAGCATCAGATTCGCCGTTATAATGATGAAGTTGCCCCACTCCTGGAAAGTATGATTGCCCATGCCATGGCAGAGGCTGTCCATTCGGTGATGGAGGATATCTCTGAGTTGCATACTGATGCAGTAGAAGCGCTCAATTTGCAAACTCCGGAGCTGAGTAATATTCGCCGTCAACTCCTGACATCCGCGTGCGAATATGGGGTGCTGGAGTATAACGACAATGAGTATTCGCTGACGGCAGAGTTTATCGAGCCGGACATCAGCAGCAACCTGATCTGGAATACCTTACTTCGTGAATACCCCGATTTCTTTTCTGCTATCCAGTTAGCAGGAAGAACATCGCTCTTATTGCGGGATATTTTCAGGCCTCCTGGTGACCAGAGCCAGGCCAGCACCAGTGACGAAACAGATGAAAGACCCAATAGAGAGAGTTATCAGCGCCTGCTGAAAGACCTGTTAAGCCAAACCGTCTACCCGGTCGTCGCATCAGCATTAAAAGAGGTGATTACAGAGCGGCAGGGCAACCTGAAGCCAGGCGAGCGCTTACGAGTATTGGAGGCGGCCTCATCACAATGCCACTTTGGTTATAGCATCTGTTCCGAGCTGAACTTTAATATTTCAGATTACACTTTTGCCAGTGACAACGAGACAGCATTGGAAAGTGCTGATCATCTGCGTGAACGCTACCCGCTCGCCAATACATCTACACTGGATCAGGCAGACGCTGTTGCGCCATACCAGTTGGCAGTGCTCACTTTTGATGATTATCTGCCCTCAAACTGCTTACAGCTGCTAAAACAGCTACAACCGCTACTGGAGAAAGGAGCGACCGTACTGGTGTGTGGTATACAGCCATCTTTCTGGTTTGATTTTGCCTTTGGTTATAATCAGGACTGGTGGTTAAACCAACACTCTGTTCAGGCATCCGATGAGCAGTGGTTAACAACCCTGGAACAGCAAGGCATTGGTGAGCTCCAACCACTGTCTGATACCGCGGGAGACAGCAGTTTCTTCCTGATTAGCGGGAGTCTTACTAACGCTGGCTCAACACAAAACGGGGCTGAAAACATACCAGGCCAGTGGCTGATTATTGGCGGCGACAACGAGAAAGAGCAACAGCTGACTGCCGCTATCAACAGTGTGCATCCAACAACGATAATGCATCATAGCTCTCAGTCCGCCCTGAAAGAGCAGCTGTTGGAAGCCGGGCAGATGAACACGCCCATCACCAGAATCATTCTTCTGGAACAGTTTGGAGACAACGCCGACCCTCTGACCAGTCAGACGTTACGCTGCGTCCAGGCAACCGAAGTGTTGCAAGTGCTGGAGGAACTACAAAGCGAGGCTGAAATCTGGCTTATCACTCAGGGGACCGGGGCAATCTATCCCTGTGATCAGGAGTACCTGACTGAGCCTCAACTCGCTCCACCTGCAGATGCCGCTCTGTGGGGCTTTGGCCGCACGCTGATGAATGAATCGTTAGCTAACCCGGTGCGCCTGATCGACCTGCCTGCGGTTATTAGCACCGCTGCCAGCGACGCACTTTTGGCAGAGCTACAGACACCTTCAGCGGAACATGAACTCTTCATTAGTGAACAAGGGAGCTACTTTGCTCCTCGTTTGCGCCGGGAACAGCAACCCACTGAGGCAACTCATGACCATGATACTGACCTGATCTCATTAGGCTTTGAGCTTCCAGGTCAGTTGCGTAATCTGCAGTGGCAGGCTCGCCTAGCCAGGGAACTGACTGATGATGAGGTCGAGATTGAGGTCATGGCGACCGGGCTGAACTTCAGGGATATCATGTACGCGCTCGGCCTCTTATCCGATGAGGCGATTGAAAATGGTTTTGCCGGAGCAACACTGGGACTGGAGTTTTCCGGCCGTGTTATCCGCACCGGTAGCAACGTAGATAATTTCAGCGCAGGCGACAAAGTTGTTGGCTTTGGTTCCTCGTGTTTCAGCAACCGTATCATTGCCACCTGCTACTCAATCGCGCCGATTCCGGCAGGGCTAAGCTATGAAAGCGCAGCCACCATTCCGACAACGTTCCTCACTGTTTATTATGCGCTTCACCACCTGGCCCGCTTGCAACCCGGTGAAAAAGTGCTGATTCACGGAGCAGCAGGAGGGGTTGGCATAGCGTCGATTCAGGTGGCCCAATGGCTTGGCGCTGAGATCTACGTGACGGCTGGTTCACAAGAAAAACAGGATTTCCTCCAATTGCTGGGTATCCCGTCTGAACGAATTTACAACTCCCGATCACTGACTTTTGCAGAAGAAATTCTGCGGGATAGCGAAGATGGTAAAGGCGTCGATGTGGTACTTAATTCGCTGGCAGGCGAAGCGATCAAACAAAATTTCAGAGTGCTGAAGCCCTTTGGCCGTTTTCTGGAACTGGGGAAGCGTGATTTCTACGAAAACACCAAAATTGGCCTGCGACCGTTCAGGAATAATATCAGCTACTTCGGGATTGATGCCGATCAGCTACAACGGGAGCTACCTGAACTGACCAGTCGTTTATTTACAGAGATGCTGGAGCTGTTCAATCAGGAGACACTGTTTCCCCTGCCCTACACAAAATTCAATGCCCATCAGGTGGTTGATGCCTTCCGCTATATGCAACAGGCCAAGCAGATAGGCAAAATTATTGTCTCCTATGAGGAGGGCCTCAACGCCGATACTCTGATACCGGTAGACGGACAGCACAACAGCTCATTAACGTTAGATGCTCAGGGAACCTATCTGGTGACCGGTGGCCTGGGTGGCTTTGGTCTGAAAACGGCTCAGTGGTTAGTCGCCAAAGGGGCAAAACACCTGCTACTGCTCAGCCGGCGGGGGGCTACATCACAAGAGGCTGCTGAGTTTATTGCTCAGTGTCAGGACGCTGATATTAATGTCCGGGCCGAGGCCTGTGATGTCACTGATAAACAGGCATTACAACAGGCTATCGGGTTATGTGGAGAGCAGATGCCACCGCTCAAAGGCGTGGTACATGCAGCAACGGTGATTAATGACAACCTTATCCGCAGCCTTGATGCAGAGCATATAAGAACCAGCATGGCGGCTAAGCTTCGGGGCGCACAATACCTCGATGAACTAACACGGGAACAGGACCTGGAGCTATTCATACTCTACTCCTCTGCCACGACGTTGCTGGGTAACCCAGGGCAGGCAGCATATGTTGGAGCCAATCACTGGCTTGAAGCCCTGGCGGCAACGCGTCGGTCATTACAGCTGCCAGCCACCTGTGTCCGCTGGGGTGCGATCGATGATGTAGGCTTCCTGGCCAGAAACGAAACCGTAAAAGATGCATTACAAAACCGGCTTGGTGGCAACGCTCTCAACTCCGACACCGGGCTGGCAATACTGGAACAGATCATTCTGACCGATGCGCAGTCCCTGGGTGTTATGGAACTGGACTGGCATGCTCTCAGCCGCTTTCTGCCTACTGCACAACAGAATAAGTTCCGTGAGCTGGCCCTCACGGCCAGTGAAGCAGAACAGAATGATGACGATACGCTTGATCTGGAAGCGATGATGCTGGAGATGAGTGAAACCGAGTTCCATGCAGCCGTGGTTGAAATCCTGGTGCATGAGCTCAGTGAGATACTGATGATCCCTGAAAGCAAAATCAGTCCTGATAAATCGATCTATGATATGGGCATGGACTCTCTGATGGGTGTAGAACTGATGTCCGCACTGGAGTCCCGCATCGGTATTCAGGTACCGGTTATGGCACTAACGGAAACCCCCAAGCTTTCTCAGCTGGCAGACAAAATTATCGGTCTGGTAAAGGGTAAAGATCCATCGACTGAAAACACCGCCCAGGCCGAGGTGGAAAAAATAGCCGCTCAGCATGGTGCAACCGATAGCCAGATGACGGATAAAATTGTCTCCTCTATCGAACAAAGCAACAGTAACCGGACGAAGCACTGAATATGGTCGCCAAAAAACTATCCCGTGACCTGAAACAGAAACTGATTCAGCAATCGCTGCAACGAAAACTGAAGCAGGCTGAAACGGATGCAGCTAAACCCGCTGTATCACTAAAAGAAACAACGATTCCCGATAAGTTTTGCCGCTTTGATCAGCACCCGGGATATATCCAGATGCAGATAATCAACCGGGGAGCAGAACAACTCGGTGTGGAGAGCCCCTTCTTCAGAGTCCATGAAGGTCTGGCCGGGGCAACCACAATTATTGCTGGCCATGAGCTGATCAACTTTGCCAGCTATAACTATCTCAACCTTTCTGGCCACCCTGAAGTCAATCAGGCAGCAACACAGGCCATGCAGCGATATGGCACTTCGGTATCCGCCAGTCGGATCGTCTCAGGTGAACGCCCTATTCATCGTGAGCTGGAACATGCCCTGGCCAGAACTTACGGTGTGGATGATGCGGTGGTATTTGTCAGCGGCCACGCAACCAATGTATCCACTCTGGGCTATCTGTTCGGTGCAAAGGACCTGATCATTCACGATGAGTATATCCATAACAGTTCAATTGTTGGCGCTCAGCTTTCCGGCGCCAGGCGGCTGTCCTTTCCCCACAATGATCTGGATGCCCTGGAACACTTACTAAAGGAGAGACGGCACCAGTTTGAACGGGTGGTGATTATTGTCGAAGGCCTCTATAGCATGGATGGCGATTTCCCGGATCTGAAACGCTTAGTCCAACTGAAGCAACAGCACCGGGTCTTCCTAATGGTGGATGAAGCCCACTCTTTTGGTGTCCTCGGTAACTCCGGCAAGGGGCTGCGGGAGCTGGCGGATGTAGATGCGACCGATGTTGATATCTGGATGGGCACCCTGAGCAAGACACTCTCTGGCTGTGGTGGATTTATAGCGGGGGAATCTGCGCTGGTGGAAAACCTGCGCCACCTGTCACCTGGCTTTCTCTATAGTGTCGGCATTCCGGCTCCAATTGCAGCGGCTGCGATAAAGTCCCTCGAAATAATGGCCCGGGAACCTGATCGCGTACGTCGGTTACGCTCAATTTCAGAATACTTTATTACCCAGGCCAAAGCGCTGAAGCTCAATACCGGGGATAGCAGAGGCATTGCGATTATCCCCGTCATTCTTGGAAGCTCGGTTAACGCTGCCAGAATATCCTCAGCATTATTTGATCGGGGAATCAATGTACAACCGATTCTATACCCTGCAGTGCCAGAAAAAAGTGCCCGACTTCGCTTTTTTCTCTCCTGTGAACACACTCAGGAGCAGATCGATACAACCCTGAATACTTTAGCCTCGTTACTGTAATTAGCCGGTATTGATGTAGATGGATAATCGCAATTTTATCTTTCTTCAGGGTCCCACCAGCCCCTTCTTTTCCCGACTGGGGGACAGATTACTGGCCAGGGGAGCCAGGGTCTACCGTGTCAACTTTAACATGGGGGATTACGTTTACTGGCGCGCCAAGCCATCGCTGCAGTTCCGTAAAGATGTTTCTCAACTCCCCGCCTGGCTTGAAGACAAACTGATTGAACTCCAGATCACCGATATCATTATGGTGGGCGATACCCGGCCCGTAAACGCCCCCGCTGTCGCGCTGGCCAAGAAACACGATATCAGACTGCACGTATTTGAGGAGGGCTACCTGCGGCCAAACTTTCTGACGCTGGAGGAGGATGGCATCAACGGTTTTTCCCCGTTACCAAAGGATTCAGACTGGTACAGATTGGTAGCGGCAGAACTGCCCCCTTTGGAGGAGACGAAGCCGGTCAGAACACCCGTGGCTCTGCTGGCCCTGCATGAGATCGGTTATCATCTGCCAGGCCTGCTGAATTGCCTCTTCTATCCTGGTTATAAAACTCACCGCCCCTATATTTCCGGGATTGAACTATTGGGGTGGGCGGTCCGGCTCGGAATTATGCCCTGGTATGAAAAGCGCGATGAAAAAACGATTCAGACACTGATCGATCAGCAATCGGCATTTTTCTTACTGCCATTACAGCTTGACAGTGACAGTCAGATTCAGACACATTCCCCGTTTGACTCCATGGCGGAAGTCATTAGATACACGCTGACATCTTTCGCCCATCACGCCCCGGAAAACAGCTTACTGGTGATTAAGAACCACCCACTGGATACCGGTTTTTCCAACCACAGAAAGCTGATCAGGCGATTAGAGAAAGAGCTGAACATTTGTAATAGAACGGTGTATCTTGAAAGTGGCCACTTACCAACTCTGCTGGATCATTGTCAGGGCACAATCGTCGTCAACAGCACAGTGGGCACATCTTCCCTCATCCACAAGTGCAGAACAATTGCCCTTGCAGACCCTGTATATAATATCCCCGGTCTGACATCCCGTTGCAGCCTTGATCAGTTCTGGTGCGATACAGAGCGACCTGATATGCACCTGTTCCACTCTTTCCGCAAAGTGGTTCGCCATACAACGCAGATAAATGGTGGGTTTTATTCCCGCGAAGGCGTGGAGATCGGTGTGGACTCATCTATCGAGCGCTTACTGATGAACAGATCGCCGTTGCAAACACTCTTTGGAAGCTATCCACTGGAATCACAGCAGGTACTGATCCCGGCACAAGAGCCTCAGGAAGGTGCAGACTGCAACTAATTACCGCTTATCAATGTCAGGAGATCGCGGTTTTTACAGCGCGGCATAAAACTGTACGCTCAAAAAGCTCAACCGACAACTGATCGACGCCTATATCCTGCTTGCCGCCCTGCTGTTCTGCAATCTGGTTACACCAGATAAAATAGGGGGTTTCAGCAACCGGCTCCCCCATCTGTTTATAAACCTCAGCCATCACCGGCACATGATCACCATACCAGCACAGATAACTCTTCCGGGCTCTGGACGACAGGTATTGCGTTAACTGATCAATCATCTGATCGGCATTTTTGAGATGCCTCAGGTAAACCGTCAGGTCGCTGGACTTAGCAGATGGTGCCTCCCGATAGAACGCAGTAGTATCGATACCCTCATCCGATTCCAGATGCAGAGGCCCGTGGTTTTCCATTGTAATAGTGAATACAAAACAGGGGCCTCTCTCCTCACCAAGCACCTGTTTCACCTTTTCAGACACCGCCCTGTCACTAATATACTGCCCATCTTTTGCTCCGGCACTGAACCCGCCAATATCGATAAACTGATCAAAACCGAGCTTAGGAAACACCAGATCCCGGCGATAAAACTCAACCGGATAGGGATGAATACAGATAGTTTTGTATCCCAGCGATTTCAGCCTGGAAACCAGGTTGGGTAAGTGGTTTCGTGACAGATACCAGTACGGATTAAACTGATGAATCCCCATCTGCTCTGGCTGCAGACCGGTTAAAAATGAACTCTCAGTACGTACCGTATTTGCCCCCCATGCAGGCACCTTCAACTGCCCAAAAGAGAGTGACTGTTTCACCACCCGGTCATAGTGCTGCAGAACACTGCTCTGTACAGAGGGATAGCTCACCCGTGGGTCAAAAAAAGATTCACTTTGAACCACCACCAGATCGGGCAGGTCATTAGTGGTTTCAACACCGACTGCTGCATCATAAACGGCATGTGGCGAGAGCTTTGGCGTCCGCCTGAATGCCAGAAAATACCCCCAGAAACTGGCATACAAACCGTATATACGCAGGTCATCTTCGGGTCTCAGTGTGGGCAACGGCAACCTCTCAGCGGCCATATAGAGGGCCCAGAGTGACAGCGCCAAAAACACACTAATTACGCCTAGAAAGGTGTTCAGGGCCACCACGTTCAGAAGCGACGTCTCCAACATTAATGCGCCATATACAAGGGCAATAAACATTGCGGCCCCCAGAATCGCATTCCAGATACCAAAGAAAGGCAGATAGAGACGTGGGTGTCTGATCATATCGTAAAAATACTCAAAGTCCTGCAGAATAAAGGGCTCTCTGAGTGAGCGATATTTAACAAAGTTAACCGCCAGCAAGAGTAACTGAAATGAAGTCGTCAATAAAACGGCAAACCATGGACGCTGAAACAGCAACAGACACACAAAGAAAAAACTCAACCAACTTGCACTGTGGACAAAATAGCCCGTAAAACCTCTTTTAAAACAGACTGAACTTCGAGGCACCAGCAGAAGGAACTCAAACAGCAAAGATGCACTTAGCCCCACAGCGATGGCAGAGGTCAGTTGTCCACTAAAGGACATTAGGGTAAACAGATTCGACACCGTTATTTTCCGTGGTAATCAAGCAGCGCCAGGATCCGCCCCGACACGGCATATGGCAGCACTGAAAGAAACCAGCAACCGATATTCAATGGAAAGGGGAATGTTATCCGGGCTTTATTACGGATTAACCCTCTGGCGATTATTTCAGCCGCTTGTTCAGGCTGCAAAAGAAATGGCTTGGGCCCCGGCATCTCATAACACATTTCAGACGCAACATAACCAGGCATGATAACCGTTACCCCAACCCCCAGGGGGGCTAGTCCGCCACGCAAGGCCTCACCATAGGCTTTAACTGCCGCTTTACTTGCGCAATAGCTGGGAGTCACAGGTAGCCCATGGTAAGCCGCAAGAGAGCTCATCAAGGCGATTTTCCCTGTTCCACGCTGACGCATCAACGTGGCAACCTGACCCGCCATCAGCAGAGTCACTTTTACATTGAGATCGAGTAACGCTTCCATTTCGGCGGGCTTCTCTCCCGACAGGTCGTCACCTATATTGATATTCATACCCGCACAGGCAATAAAAAGATCCAGCGGGCTTTTGTTATCAAGTTGTTCCAGCCATGGCTGTAAAGAACGAGTATCAGAAAGGTCATTGCGATAAGTCATCACTTCTGCACCCGCCGCCCTGCACTCTTGCGCTACGCGCTCCAGTCCTGCCGGATTACGTCCATGAAGATGCAATATAACACCCGGTTCTGCATAATAGTTTGCCAGTGCCCCTCCGATTGCGCCAGTGGCACCGGTAATGAGGATAACTTGCGGCGTTTTAACAGTGTTACGCACGGGCGTCATACTCCTCAGGTGTTATATTCATGATAAATGGGTCTTTTGTTATTTAACTGATGACACATAGCAGTCTGCATTAAAAACAGACTAACTCTGCTGCTTTTCGCGATCCCTGAGCATATCTGAGATCTGATTTTTTAACGAATGTACCAATAGTACGATATCCTCGGGATTCCCCCCTTTTACATCCCGTATTAAGTATTCTGGCCTGATCATTCCGATGAGCCTTTCAACAAGAGGGTATTCCGGATATGAAAAATCAGCCCTTAATTGGACTCTGTATTACCTGTTGTTCAGGTAATCCAGGATCGGAGAGGTGCTGGTTTTTGGCATCCCTATATGTACATAACACGTTTTCACCCACGCCTCCAATTAACACAATGCACGGCTATCACAAACTAGCACTTCAGAAAGGTATTTCTGAACACCCGATAAAGTCTGGTTTTTATATCTGCATCTGAACAGCTGTTCCTGCTCTGGTTAAGTATCTGGATAACAGTCTCGATATTCACCTGATCACCCGAGACAGGATCGATGTACACCGGATAAACGATTAGTGTTATCGCCACCAGCTCGTCCAGGGTGAGATGACGTTGTCGCCGTTCTGAAGCCTCGGCGTCCTCGGTCAGTCCCCAGCCCGCATAAAAAGGCAAGCCGTATGTAAACACTTTCACATCTCGTAACAAGGCTTCAAACCCGGCCAGCGAGGTTATTGTGTGAACTTCATCAACACTGTCCAGCAAGTCTGCTATAGATGCATTTTTAAGCTCCAGATCATACAGGGATGCAGCCGCACTGGCCTTTAATTCGCCATAGCGACCACCGCTAATCACATCAGGGTGGGGCTTATAGATAATATATGCATCAGGATTGCGGTTACGCACCCTCTGCAGAAGCTCAAGATTGGTTTTGACAGAGGAAGAGCCCCGCAGGATTGAGGCATCAGTTTCAACCTGACCCGGCACCAAAATAATCTTCCGGGCTTCTGGAAGAGACAGCGTTAACGTATCGCCCACATTATATTTTGACAGTTTTAACTTAACGACCGCCTGACGTACCCGTTGTGCACGCTCTGTTAACGAACGGCTGACATCCATACTATTCAGCATATTCTCAAGATCACTGGGGGCAGATGAATCATAATAGATGCCCACCGAATCTAAAACGAGCGACAGGGGCTTCACTCTGTCGACCCCAAGCCCTGTTGACCTTACAAAGCCATCCTCCATCCGCCATAACTCTATACCCGCAGAAGTACAGATTCCTGACAACTCGGTGCTCAATGAGCTGGCCCATGCAAGCACCCGCGTAGATGGCGTTAAATGTTGCTTGACCGAACGCGCCCTGCGAATAAAAGCCGTGCGGGCAAATGTCCCGAGAAAGCGACCGACAAACCCTTTCTTCCACTGAGAAAATCCAACAGCAAGCCATTGGCCCCGATAGCGATCCCGCTGACGCTTCTGATCACTGAGTAAATAGATCGTATCTTCCAATTCACATCTTTGACCAGTATAGGGGTTTATATAACGTGGATAGAGCAGATAAGCCGCTGCAAAAACCTGTTCCAGACTCCGGCTCACGCCGCGCCGTTCGCAATGGAGAAAATCGTTGGTCAGCCCCCAGCCAGAATAAAAGGGCAAACCAAAACAACTCACCTGTTTGCCCGCTAACAGAGCCTCAAACCCCATCTGACTGGTAACAACATAAACATGCTCCACTGTATCTAACAACGCCCAGGGAGAGATATCCTCAGATAGAACCACACAATTTCGTGTCAGGGCGGCACTCAGCAGGTAACCCTTTTTTTTGCCCGCAATCACATCAGGGTGAACCTTTACACAGATCTCGGCTTCCGGGTGTTCTGCAATCGCAGTATCCAGCATGCGAATAAAGGTATCTGGATCGGCGCCCCCATAAACTACAGATGCATCGCCAACAGTCTGGTCAACCACTAAGACTCTTGTGTGTTGACCAGTGCGCTCGGGGAGAATATCCGGGGCATGATTATACTTTGATAACCGGTGATAACTGAGGAGATCGATACACCGTGCCGCACGCTGCAACAGACTCTCATCAAACTCGGTTGAGAGAATCAGTGTCTCCAGATCACTGGGGCGGCTGGAGTCATAATATATTCCACTATAATCAACGATTACGCTGTGAGCAGGGACGCGATCCACTCCCAGTTCAAGCGAACGGATAAAACCATCTTCCAGGCTGATATAGGGTAGTTTCTCCCTGCGGGCATGCCTGCGGGCCTGGGCAGAGGTGGGTTTCAGTCCCCATCCGGCAATATAATCACAGGCAGGTTTATTAAATGCTCCCACACGGACAACGTCAGCATCCAATATCTCAGACAGATAGGGAATTTTTAATATCTGGCCGGAAAAAACGCCCACACAGCTCATGTCTGCCCTAACCTGAAACAGTGAGATTTGGCCTCTGAATGTAGCGCTATGCGCTTAGCTTTGTTATCGATCAGATCCACTATTGCGCAGACCCACTCGGACTTATCCATTGCGATGGTCATTCCATTCGATTCGTGTTCGATATATGAGGTATATACCGGGTCATCTGCAAACACACCTGCGGCCCCAGCAGCGGTGATATCAAAATATTTTGTATGGGATCTCGCCCGATTAAACGGGGAGTCCAGCAGTGGAGCCAGGCCGATATCCCGCCCGCCCCGTAGGATTAACGCCTGATAGGAAGACCAGTTCATTGGCTGCAACACATTTACCCGGCTTAATCCCTTCAGCCATTTACGCACCTCAGTGTTGCCAATCACCTCAAAAACGGTATTTTCACGGAGCCTTAATACCTCCTCGATGACCGGCACTAACCAACGAATCTCTGCATTATGGGAGGATGAACCATGATAAAAGATCGTCAACGGCCCGGGCTTCTCAGGAAGAGGAACCGGTGCAACAAGAACAGGTTCAAACGCGCTATAAACCGATTGCAGGTAAGGTGTACTCACCCAGAAACAAGCATTGTGATTTTGCAACCAGTTTCGGGCCAGAAAAGCATAGCGGACCAGCTTAAACCGGTAGCGTAAAGGCAACCCTGACAGCGCGGCCGGATTCAGAAGATCATCGTCCATAAAGTAGATGATCTGATCAAAATGCTCTCGATGACGATCAATGAATAACTTCCAGCACCGGGGCACATAGCGAACAAAGACGACAATACTTTTGCCTGCGTCCCCTGCTGCGGGACAGCTGTCGAAGCCAAATCGT
Organism: Amphritea atlantica; assembly: GCF_900111095.1. Taxonomy (GTDB): domain Bacteria; phylum Pseudomonadota; class Gammaproteobacteria; order Pseudomonadales; family Balneatricaceae; genus Amphritea; species Amphritea atlantica. Next base: position 36,623 of record NZ_FOGB01000012.1, read on the forward strand.
CTGATCTCATACCCCCGTCTTTTCAGCTCAGGTATCACAAAAAAATCTGATGAGGGATTTATCGACTCTTCAACTACAAAAGCGACTTTCTGATCGGGCTTCATCGCAACGAAAAGTCCTCATGAACCAGGGTCAGATTTGGATTGTAAGCTGGATCCTGATATAACTGTTCTCCCCACTGCTTTCGCATATATTCCGCTTCACGCTTTGCTCTTTTGCGTTTTTTTGCAGAGTCATCAGCACCGCGGGATACAGATTCATGATGGTAGAGTTCTGCATAAGGGGTCCAGATGTTTTTATAGCCAGCGGCTCTCACTTTCAGGCACAGATCAACATCATTAAAAGCAACAGCCAGATTAGCCTCGTTTAAGCCACCCACTTCTTCATAAACAGACCGGCGTATCAATAAACAAGCGCCAGTAACTGCTGATAATTCCTGCACCAGTCTCAATCTGGAAAAATACCCATGCTCATGACGTTCATAGTATTTATGGGAGTGACCAGCAACGCCGCCAATACCCAGAATGACGCCTGCATGCTGGATAGTTTCATTAGGGTAATACAGTTTTGCGCCAACACAGCCGACATCGGACCGGCAAACAAGGCTAACCATCTCGGTTAACCAGCCTGGATTGATCGGTTCAATATCATTATTCAGAAGCCCGATAACAGACCCGCGTGCTTTGGTTACGCCAAAATTGTTGATGGATGAATAGTTAAATGGATAGTCCCAGTTAACCACTGTAACCCGGGGATCCGTCGTGATCCGTTCTAAATATTCAAGCGTCTCTTCACAGCTACTCTGATTATTAAGAATGATTATTTCGAAGCTTTTATAATCCGTCAGCTGCAGAATAGCGTCTACACAGCAGCGCAATACCTCAACATTATCCCGGGTCGGTATCAATAAACTGACAAGAGGAGCGGGCTCAGGAACTGGCCAGCAAACCTTATAGGTATTGGGTACGATGCCCGGTTCAGCAGAGGCCCCCGGGTGATATTGTCTGCAATACTCAGAAACCGCTTTCAAACCTGCCTCACTGGTATAGTCTTTTTCATTAGCAGCAGAGGCAGTCGACCCCTCAATAGACCTCCAGTGATATAAAATGTGGGGGATATGGACGATTTCGTCCGGAGAGAGGTGCGCAATACACCGCAGCAGCAGATCATGATCCTGACTACCTTCAACCCCAGTCTTAAACCCACCGACACCTCTGACCAGGTCAGTATCCAACACAGACAGGTGGGCAATATAATTCTGCGCCAGCAGGAGATCGTAGTTCCATTCGGGTTTGAAATGGGGATCAAACCTGAAGCCATCTGCATCGATTTTATCTTCGTCACTATACAATAATCGCGCTGCAGAATTTTTATTGAGAGCATCGACGACCCGGCTCAGCGCAAATTCTGATAAACAGTCATCATGATCCAACAACGCAATATAACGGCCAGTTACCAACTCGAGCGCGCTATTGCTTGCAGCAGATATATGGCCATTTTCCTCTCTATAACATACCGTTATGCGATTATCCTTAGCCGCATAGCTATCAAGAACCTGCCGGACATGGCTCTTGTCGGAGCCATCATCCGCAATACATAGCTGCCAGTTCTGGTATCGCTGTGTAATAACAGAATCAAGGCACTCCCTTAAGAAAATTTCAGGCGTGTTATAAACCGGAAGCAGAATAGAGATCAGCGGTCCAGATTGCGACTGTTGGCTGAGCAGAGCAAACTGCTGATGATGGTTCTGCTCTTCACACTCTATCCAATCCTGGTAACCCCGACGAGTGGGTCGCTTTATAAATGTTTGATTATATAATTGCAGAGCATGATCCCGTACCGGACATCCTTTCTCTTTAGCGCTGGCTTTTATCTCCCGGCGTACGCACTTCAGATCCTGCTCACGAAATCGGTAGTGCATGTTAATAAGACGGTGCAACAAACGCTCTTCGGCAAAGGCAGAAGTGAGCCAGATAAGTCTGGCGTGTCGAATATTAAACTCGCCTTCAGATTCAAGAGGATCTAAACGTATTTTTTTTACACCGAAAGGCAAAAAAACTAACCTTTTTGAGACCCTTCCATTCTTAATCGGAAGCGAATATACATGCTCTTCAGAGAAACCTTTACCACAATCAAGATAGAGTTTCGTTACCACACTGGGCTGATTATGCTGTAGGGCAACCTCGAGCATAAACCATCCCCGCATCGGGAAGCGCAATTTAACAGAAAACTGGGGATCAGTATCTGTTGATTCCCATTCATATTCGCCGCTATCTGAGTTTAAATGTTTAATAGCCGACGCTGGACTAAGTCGCAAATCAAAACGAAATATACTTAAACTTTTAATGATACCCACCCAACCTATTCACACCTTACTTGCAGTCACGGAGACAGAACAATAAAAAATACCGCAAGACAAATATCAAAAGCGCAACATTACCTGACAACAAAAATCGATAAATATTAACTAATACTGCAAATATAAAAAAAATTCTAAATACTTATTGTGACTTTATTACCTGTTTTAAGCGTTCAACCTAACCCGACAAATGGACAACAAACTGAAGGAACGCTCTGTTAATACCCTGCCGTAACACATTACTATCTTTAAATCGCAGCTGACTCATATCGAAAGGGGGCTGATTTTCCATTTCAAAGAAAAAGTTATCAACACCGATCTGATTAAAATAGAAGGACAAGCTTCTGCCAATGAAGCCGGTAGATCCTAACAAGCATACTCTATTCATCTATACGCCTACGACCTTCAGTCACAACTCAAAATAGCGGGCATCCTTAAACAAGTCGCCAGCTGAATCTTTTTCAGAAAGAACAGGCCCGCTACCGGTCACGGGCCAGTCGATGCCCAAAGCAGGATCATTCCATAAGAGCGAGTACTCATCGCCAGGTGCATAGTAGTCAGTACACTTATATTGAAACTCTGCCTCCTCACTGGTGACATAAAAACCGTGAGCAAACCCAGGGGGGATCCATAACAACTGCTTATTTGTTTCACTCAGTGTCGCCGAAACCCACTTGCCGAATGTGGCTGACCCCTTGCGCATATCAACGGCAACATCATAAACCTCACCACGGGTAACGCGGACTAATTTTCCCTGGGGATTTCGCAACTGATAGTGAAGCCCCCTCAAGATCCCGTTCAACGACTTGCTATGGTTGTCCTGAACGAATGTATACTCGCCACAATTAGCCTCGAACTCACTCTGCCGGTAGGTTTCAAGAAAAAAACCTCTTTCATCACCAAAGACCTGTGGGGTTAGTAATACGACATCCGGAATCGCCAATTTTTCGTATTTCATACTCAGTTTCATTCCTTAAAAGATCGCAAGACCAGTGACTTTCAGATGAAGATCTACAAAGCTAAAGTCCAGCCCATTGCCAGGCGCAGGCTGTGAGAGTTCACACACAGCCTGCCCTGCAAAACACAGCAACCAATACTAACATTGTTGGTACGCATTTGGCAGACGACAAGCTGCCTTACCAACAAGCATCAATCACACAGACAGTATCGCTGAAAACCAAGGAAATAAAACCGCACTACATAAAAGAGCATATTACTGTTTATTCTCTAAAATCTTCTCCAATCGATCTTTTATTTTAAAGATTCCGACACCATCCTTTCTGACATCTGCCGCCCGGCATATAACCTGATAAGCATCGTTATATTTAGCGTCACGTTCTAGAGAAACAGCAATTTCCCTTAATAAATCAGCCTCTTTAGATTTATCAGACAGAAGCACTTTCATTTGGCCTTCATTAAAAAAATGCCCTCGATAGTTTCCTTCATTAAACTCAACATCTAAAAGATCAGCGAGTTTAAGAATGGCATAATTTGCTGGGCCTTCAGCAAGCCTTTTGCCAACTCTATCTCTAACTTTCACTACTAACTCAGAGCAATCATTGAATGCTGTCTGTACGACATCACTAAGGCAACTATTTTTTATATACAGTTCTTCCCCGATATCATACTGATCGTTATAAGATAGAAAATCGCCAGCCACTCCCCCAAAAAAATTATCAATTAGATATTTATTAGATAACTTAAACTTTTCAATCAATGCAAAAAAAACATCCTCACCCAAGAGAAGTATAGGCTTTTCCGCTCCTTTATTATTTAGATCCGAATATTTTTGCAAACAGTTATCCACTCTTCTAAAAAAATCCGACTCATCTTTATCAAACAAACAATTAACTAGCCGTTTATACTCCAAAGCACCACTAGTATAGCTAACATTGATTCGTTTACTATGATACTTGAAAGACTTTCTTTGAAGTTTTGATACACCTAACAAATCAAGAAATGAAAATTCAATTTTACCTTCTGGAAAAAAACCTTCACCATAAGGTAATAAACAAACATTATCTTTACCAAAGCACTCTGCCCACAGGCTGAATATAAGCCCGGAATAACCATCACTTTCATTTACAAGGACATTCTTAGCAAAGCCTTTAAGGTCAATAGTAGCAAAATGCCTTTTTACTGCCTGATTATAATTAGAAATCAATAACTCTATAGGATCGCGGAAGTAGGCTACTATTCCAACTCGATAATTTTCCAATATCGACTTCAACATCCGAGGCTTTGAATAAAGAGATTCAGCAGAAATCAATAGCGTTTTATTTCTCTCTTTAGCCTGAACAACCCACTCATCGACAAAACGGGATGCAGAAATAAAATCTTTCTTAATCAGATTGACACCGACTACAGAGTGGCCCCCAGACACATTATTGTCGTCAACACCATGCTCAGGATAGTAATAACCGCAGGAAAGCAAAGCATCTCTATTATTAAGAAAAAATGCCTGTAGTGCTGAAGAGCCTGTCTTTGGGGCACCGATATGGATAACTATATCGTAATCAGAATAGCATAAGTTACTCCCCCTAAGTCGGGGCTTGGAAAAGGTCCTCCCTTCCTTATACTTATCAAATATTTTTCGAATCATAAAAATCTCTACCAAAAACAGAAAACAACACCACGAAAAACCATTACTTGACGTATAAAAGCTTACTTTTAAACACACCAGCACTCTAAGATTAGCTACACCTATTCATAGCCTGAAACCTAAATACAAAAAACATCAGAACTCTCCTTCCTTACAAAGTTTAAGCATATCGGTTACAACCTCAAAAAACGAAATCCTTAACAACACGAGCACTTGAAATACTATTTTTTGCATATGAATCACACAATCATTATTTCCTTAAAAGATCGCATGATCAGTGACTTTCAGATCATGATCTACAAAGCTAAAGACCAGCCCATTGCCAGTCGCAGGCTAAGAGAGTTCACACACAGCCTCCCCTGCAAAACACAGCAACCAATACTAACATTGTTGGTTGCTGTTTGGCAGGAAATTGCTACCCGTCATAAGGTAATTATGAGGCTAATTCAGCTTTACCAGCAAGTTGATACGATCACCGTTAACAGGCCGTAACACGCTAATTCAAAACTGATTCAGAGTCTTTTTCAAAGCAATAAATCCTATAGCGTTATGTTTCGTAGCACAGAAATGCTAAATAACCGGTACCGATTCAAAGACTGCCTCACTTAACCGACCAGCAATTACCACTGACACATTCAATGAAGCCGTGGCATGATGGACAAAAGACTGGGTAGGCGATCCTGTTCTGCCCTGATGCGGCCATTTCGTCAACAGGATCAGCTTGTCCATCCAGACCTGGAACTGCTCCTTTTTAGTTCGACGTCGCCTATGACTGAAATCTCTGCGCGTACAGGAAAGATGCCAATCCAGCTGTACGTCCTCAACCATCCATTGCGCAGATTAACTAATGCAACAGACTTGATCACACTTACCCCAACGTCACACAGAACACGTAAAGCTTTGGCATAAGACCGCTTTAATCAGTATCATATTGCAACATCCAAACTATTTATTTGTACATTTTAGTTAAAACAACCAATACCAAACATAAAGTATGATTTATCAAACATCATGAATATTATCATTATTGGCACATCAAACTCTGTAATGACTGAGTCTTACGTTTCAGCTTTAAAAATCTATCATCAAGTTTCAAACATATCCTGCGGGCGCGTTCCATTCTTTTACCACATAAAAACTATCAAGCAAAACATAGAACTAATTGAGAAATCAGATCTTCTTATCATTGACCACTACATCAACGACATAAATTATTACCATCCTCGACTAGGAGATTTCTACTTAGAAGAGTGCAAAGACTTTTACAGACTGCTTAGCTCATTAAACACCAACATTTTAAATATACTATTTCCCATAAGAAAAAAACTAAACTCTCAGGAGTCAGACTATTACAATTTCGTAAAAAACCTTTCAAAAACAAACAAAATACCTTTACTTGACCTGAATAAATTCGCATTTAAAACTGAAAATTACGGGGATGACATTCACTTGAATAGAAAAACTTCATTTACAGTAGGGGTATCACTTGCTAATAACTTGAGAACACTTACCGAAAAACCCGTACACGGGGGGTCTATAAAAAAAGATCCATATATTATATTTGACAGCCATGACATTGCAGAAACTAACAACTACCAAAAATATGATTTCAAAAACTCACTTATAGATATTACTTTTTCCAGGTGTACAGACCAGATACATCTAAACAACAGAGTGCCGTGCAAACTATTATCAATAGGATATTTCTTAGCCCCTTCAAGAAAAGAAGAGCAAGGTATAAGCGTCCTGAATAAACGCTTTTCATTCTCAGGAAACTTGTACTTACACGAAGCTATTGACTCTTTCCCATCATTTCCGGGTGATATTAGAATCACCGTTCTGAATGGAAACTATTCAAATACTCCTTCCTTTATGGGAAGAGAGATAGTTGACGGACCTTTTAAAGACGCTGATATCGTTGAGCTTTTAGCTAAATCAGAGATTGACCTAGAAGTAAATCCAGCAAACAGAAGTTACTATGACTTTGAACTACCAGACCTAAACGAGCTTCTATTAAAGTTTGAAGAAAGTTTAACTGAAAATAAATCCATCGCTATATCCTCAGAACTGGTAGATATTTTGCGAGACCTGGCTATTGGCATAGAGCGCTTAAACCTAGACAAAGCATACGAGTTGATGAAACTGGTAAAACACTTCCGCCCAGATGGGGTTACCATAAACAGTAAAATCAAAAACTACGAAAGCAAATTAAAAAACCATTAAACTGCAACCAATAAGTAAAGCTTGACTCTTCGAGCATATTTATTAAAATACAGAATTTACTTTTTAATAATACAAAAAACACTACATTAAAAGACGTAATACAACTATCGCCCCTGTAGGAAGCGTAAAGGATAGAAAATGATTAGAGTAGGATTCATAGGTTCTCCACGGGGGGTTGTACCTGAAAGTTTTTGTAACAGCTCTGAATATTTAATGCAGCATTCGGGTCAGAATTTGGGGAATTTAGCTTTTTGGTTGGGGTTCACCCGTTTAGTTGGAGGAAATGTTTTACAAGTCAGATGGAATGACAACCCCGAAGCGTTAAAAAATAGAATTGATGTGCTCGTCATTGCTGCTGCAAACTTTCTTATGGAGTCAAATGATCTCAGCATATTAAGGGATCTAGTAGAAACACTTAATAAACCCGTATTAATATCTGGCCTGGGCGCACAATCAGAGGATGAATCAAAAATACCAGATTTGCAGGAAGGTACGATAGGCTTCTTGAAAGCCGTCGCTTCCAGATGTGAAAACATTGGTGTAAGAGGAGACTTTTCAAAGAAAGTTTGTGAACATTATGATGTAAAAAACATCACCAATCTTGGCTGTCCATCCATATTAATCAACAACAATCAAAACCTTGGAAAAGAAATCAGCCTAAGATGGAATGCAGATCTGACACATCTATCATCAGCTTCAGCATCTATAAAAGAAAACCTAAGAAGAACGGAGTCAAAATTATTTAAATTAATAGACAAAACAAATGGAAAATATATAATACAAAGACCCGCAGCCCTTCTAAAAGTTATTCGCCATGAAAGTCTAAATAAAACAGACTTGGAATACATAGAAAAGTTTCGTAAATTTATTGACCCAGAGATGACAACAAGTTATTTCTACAACTTCCTACGAAAAAATTCCATTTACTTTACTACAGCCCACTCATGGTTAGAATATTTAAAATGTACAAGCCATGCCGTCGGCACAAGGATACACGGTTCAATTTTACCTACTTCTGCGGGCATTCCTTCTATATGTATAACACATGATACGAGAACAAGAGAGTTGAGTAAGAGCGTTTTTATTCCTTCAATAACATCCACTGAGTTTTCACAGTTTGATGGCACTATCAATGATTTGTTCAGCACTATAACATTTGATGAGATAGGATTTTATGAGAGAAGACGTGAACTAGCTACTAATTATGAAAAAATGTTCAAAAGTGTTGGCATCAATATATCAGCACATCTAAAGTCATTTTTATAGATTTAGCGAAAACTTATAAGACATTACCCCTCCAAAATAAGCATTATTAAGTGACTGAGATTATGAATTTTCACATATTCGTTACTCTTCTGAGTAGCGCCTGCAAGAATTTAGGATTATCCAATCTACATTACCTGGATTTATAAAGCGTTATTCAATGATATTAAAATCATTGGATTTAGAGGCTTCCCCCTCATCCACCCTACTAATCTACTTATTAGTAGTTACTTAAGTTGTGTTAATCTACTCCTATTGAGAAGTATCTTACAACTAACATTTTGCCTAAAATAAAGCTATAATTTGCTCATCCCTTGTACAGAGCGCCTAGTCAGTCATTCACAAACTCTATATTTCAACAAAGTCGTGTTAACATTCTTAGGTATGTAATCACTCGATACACGCTAGAAAACGAAAAAATAGTATTAACATGAAAAAACGTAGAATATACCTCCATATTGGTACAGAGAAAACTGGTACAACGTCTATTCAAGAATTTCTATACGAGAATAGAGAGGCGCTAATTCATAAGGGATACTATTTCATCCAGTCTGCAGGAGTTAGAAATAACCGAGCACTGCCCTCATATGCCATGAGAGATGACATAACAGATGATTTTTTTCAGGACCGAAATATAAATACTCCTGAAGAGAGAAAAAAATTTAGAGAATACACTAAGCAAAGCCTTGATCAAGAAATATCATCCCTACCAGACTCAATCCACTCTATAATAATATCAAGCGAACACTTCCACTCACGAAATACAACTTCATCGCAAATAAACATCATCAAAAACTTATTATCACCATATTACAGTGATATAAAGATAATTTGTTATATAAGAGAGCAGACTGAAACACTTTCATCTCTTTATTCTACATTGATAAAATCTGGAACAATATATGATTTCTCTTATCATTTGAAATTTTGCACACCCAGAAATTCATATTACAACTTCGAGACAATGCTAAAAAACTGGGTAGATAACTTTGGAGAAGATAAGCTATGCGTAAGAAGATTTGACAGAAAAACCTTTATAAACTGTGATTTGATAGACGACTTCCTTTCTTGTTTAGAGATAGAACCATCTGAAGATTTTTCACGCGTCAAAAAACCTCAGAACGAATCGTTAAATCCACTGGGACAAGTTATTGGGCTAACCATTAACCAAGCTTTTCCAAATCAGTTATCAGACAAAGCAATAATTAGCAAAAAGCGAAAGTTACTTTCTATAATTGACAAAAATTTCGCAGGAAAAGGTGTGTCTGTAACGCCAGAGCAATATTCTGAAATATTCGAAGCATTCAGAGAAACAAACAGAGAGGTAAATAGAAAGTATCTAAAATCAGACGGAGACTTATTCCCGTACAAAGAACCAATAAACAATCAGGTTAATATAGACCAAAACTCGATATTAAAATTAATTTTACAACTAATTAACTTCACTCCCCTACCTGGTAGCTTTGCAGATTTGTTCAGAGACGCTGCTTTACTATACGAATCTCAGGATTTGGAGAAAGCTTTTATTTTTATGGAGCTAGCTCAGAAAATACGCCCTGACGGAGTTGTTATAAACAAAAAACTTAACGAATACCGGGAGAAACTGAAATAAAGAAATATAATGTCTTTTAACAATACTAAGCTTATTTTCTCCATCAAGATCTGTAGTCGGCGCAGCCCCTTTCACTATTGATTATCCGCATCGGCGTGGATACCAACTGAGCGGATGATGCGTAGTAAGAGGCTGCCCAAAGACGACTAATCTCTTAGCACCTGTCAAAATATCTCAAATGTTCGATGCTACATTCCATGTAGTTTAAGGGCTTACTTATTCCCTCCCGGAGCTCATCCCAGACTTCACTGTTACCGGAAAGGTTCAGCAACTTGATCCCCAGGTCAACCGGGTTTCCAGCACTGAAGTGGACACCATCCACACCATCTCGGACCTTCTCTGCCATCCCGCCTATATCAGAAACAATCAGCGGGCGGCCGGCAACAAACGCTTCCTGTATCACCATGGGGGAGTTTTCCCACCAGATGGAAGGGACAATCACCCAGTCAATACTCTGCATCCGCTTCATCTGCTCATCAGGACGGTAGGGCCCTACCCAGCGAAGACAGCCTTCCTCGATAAGCTTAGAGGCCATCTCCTTCACTTTCTCCTGAAACTCACCGGTTTGCTGTTCCAGATTGGCACCATGTACTTCAACTACCAGTTTTTTCCGTTGCTTTTTCTTCAGACTTAACAGTGCCTGCAATAATACATCGATCCCCTTATAGGGGTTCACCTGGCCGAAATACGCAAACCGGTTACGTGTTTCTCCATCCGCGAGCTCTCTGGGAGGGAGCGTCTCAATATCCTGCTGACCATTTTCGATTACAATGATCTTACTTTCATCTATCCCCCACTGGATATACCGCTGCCGCAGAAATTCAGACGGCGAAATAAAGCCTTCAATCAGGTCAAAATGGCTTTTTATAAAGTGCTTTCTTAACCAAAAATCTTCAGCCGTATGTTGCGGGTAGCACTGATGACATTCATCATAGGACTCGCTACTACACAGTTTATGGCCTTCCCCTGTTTTCACCATCTGACCATTATGTTTACAGATCGCCATATATTCATGGATGGTGAAGAAGATACGGATCTCAGGGTCAATCTGTTTAATAACCCTGATGAACTCAACCCCCATATGAGCATAGTGATGCATATGCACAATGGTGGGTTTTAGTGCCTGAATCAGATCGGTAAACCATGTAGTCAGCGACTGTTGCTGTTCTGCTTTTAGCAGATGCCAATCACCGATGCCCTGCTCCCACAGATATTCATTTTCTCGACGCTTCCGAATTTGCCCCGTTGCGCCGCGTCCACGGTCCGCACGTGCCAGAAACCAACTATCTTCGACATCCGGGTGCTGTTGATAGGCGTTAAACAGGTTATAGGCCGCGATCTCGGCACCACCTAAACTGAAATCGGGATGCCCATGGGAGATTACAAGAATTCTATTTTTCATAATTTAATAGCCGCCTCAGATTTCGCCGCTAACTTTTCAATCAAATCAGACCAACGGGTCATATGCCGGGAAGCGTTAAGAATCACAACCTTGGTTCGAAAATCCGGAGTGCCTGTTAAGCCAAATGACTGTCGTTCCAGATGCGTCAGCTCAACTGTGGGAAGGTATCCACAGCCCTTTCCTTTTTCCAGCAGTTTCAAGCAGAGGTCAGAATCCTCAAAATCACCTATCAGATAGCCTGTATCCCATCCTTCAACGGCGTCAAAGTCTTCTCTGGAGATCAGCATACAGGCGCCTGTAACCGCAGGCATTTCTGTCAACGTCTGATGAGGATCCAGAATCGGATCAAGCCCCATATGGGGGTGGTGATTGATCCAGATACCGATATCCGACCGATACTGAAACTCCATTCCTGCATGTTGAATTGAGCCATCTGCGAATAACAGCCTCGGCGCAATAACCCCAAGCTCAGGATTCGTTTTTAAAGCCTCTAACATCGGCCCCAGCCACCCTGGAGATTTAGGAAAGACATCACTGTTCATGAACAGAAGGTAGGTACCGCTGGCGTGTTCTGCACCAAGGTTGTTGGCTCCGGAAAAACCTCTGTTGACCCCACCAAACACAACCTTGAAAGAGACTTTATAAAGATCATAGATCTCCTTCGCCAGTGTTCTTAACTTCTCAACCAGTGTTGGGTCATCAACGACGTAGATAATCTCTGTCTGACTTTTAATAAACTCATCTAAAACAAAAGAGACCATCTGCCCTTCAATAAAATCGATACGGCCGTAAAGCGGAATAATGATACTGATCAAAGGGTCCCGGACCTCGCCATACTGTTCAACAGAGACGGGCATTCTGGCGATCACGCGGTTGTTCCGGGTTAGCTGTTCGCTGAGCATAGGCCAGAAAATATGCCTGAAAATATCCACCTGATCGGAAGGTTTCGATTCGATAGTGAACAACCACTTAGCCATCTCCGCCGGTTGAGAATCGAGGTAACCGACCTCAGCAGAGGATAATCTATGCACTCCTTTAGATGACAAAGCATATATTGAGAGCGTCTCTTTAGGACTGATATTTTTTACTGGCACTAAACAGCCACTATTGATCTCCGCTTTATCAAAGCTTGTCAGGAAAGCCTTATACACATCCTCCCTGAAAATTCGATGGGCCTGAGTTAAAAATGTTGGCGAGCCCTCTTCATCTTCAATCCAGACGATTGAGTCGGGACTACTGACGACCCACCCAACTAACAGTCCGGACGAACCCCGTTCAGAGACAACGGCTGATTCTATATAGGCTTTTACATTTGGATGTGGTGTGGATTCCTGCTTAACTTTTTTTATCCACTTTTTCCATCGTTCGGGAGTAAAGCTCTCGTTATCCAGTAAGTTTCTGGCCTCTTTATAATACAGGCTATGATAAAAAGTATCGGCATCATCGTCGACTGTATGGCTAGCGGGATCCACCAGAGGGTTATCGGACAGCGTCGTTTTATTCCTCTTACTGGGTTTGATATTCCGCTCCTCTTTTCTTCCATAATAGAGATAGTGAAAGAAAGGGTTGACTCCGGTTTCACTGACATCAGGGAAGTCGATGAGGTAGTCATCTATGGAAAACCACCCACAAGGATCGAACCCCTCATTTGAGCCAACCTTGATGAAATGCTCCAGCGGGTCCTGACCATTGAGAACCAGCTCATACTCCTGACGATAAAAGTCTGCATCAAAATCTTTAGCAATAATGCTTCTGATCTTTTCTTCAGTTAGTTTGTTACTTTTCTCAAAAATCTTTAACACTGGCAGCTCCCTGTTCAGCCTTCGCTATCACTTTAAACATCAAGGTTAGTCAGCAAACATATCTCGATAAAAAATCTATTCAATACCGGACTTCATGCAGATAAATATCTGTCCAGTATTCAATAAATAACAATGGGCGCTTTATTTCTCATCCAACAAACTGATTATGTATCGACCATAATTCGTTTTTGAGAGGTTTTCCCCATACATACACAGCTCTTCACGGCTCAGCCAGCCATTGCGCCAGGCGATCTCCTCAAGGCAGGCAATTTTCAGCCCCTGCCGATGCTCTACGGTCTGCACATAGTGTCCGGCTTCAAGCAAGCTGTCATGGGTACCGGTGTCCAGCCATGCAAAGCCGCGCCCCAGCTTTTCGACCTTAAGATCACCCCGCTCAAGGTATGCATTGTTGACACTGGTAATTTCCAGCTCGCCCCTAGAGGAGGGTTTAACCTGTTTTGCGATCTCAATCACATCGTTGTCATAGAAATATAGCCCCGTCACGGCATAATCAGACTTGGGCTTCAGAGGTTTCTCTTCAATAGAGATCGCCTTTCCATCTGCGTCAAACTCAACAACACCAAACCTTTCCGGATCACTGACCAGATAACCAAAAATGGTGGCTCCCTGCTGTTGCCTGCCAGCCCGCTGCAACTGATCAGAAAAGTGCTGCCCATGAAAAATATTATCGCCCAGCACAAGGCACACCGGGTCTTGCCCAATAAACTCCTCACCGATAATAAATGCCTGCGCCAGACCATCTGGAGAGGGCTGTTCTTTATATTGAAAATGAACACCAAACTGTTTCCCGCAACCCAGCAGCTTCTTATACTGAGGCAGGTCTTCAGGGGTTGAGATAATCAGTATCTCGCGGATACCTGATAACATAAGCACAGAGATCGGATAATAGATCATCGGCTTATCGTAAATCGGCAGCAGTTGTTTCGATACACCCAGGGTAATCGGGTGCAGACGGGTGCCTGAGCCCCCTGCCAGGATAATTCCTTTACGCGCCATAACTTATTCCTCTCTATTTTTCAGGCTCAGATATTCTTCTAATGTCATCTGCAGCTGGCTATACCAGTCCGGCATGATGATTCCGAGCTCTCGTTCAATTTGTTCCAGTGACAAACGTGAGTTCAATGGCCTGCTGGCAGGCGTTGGATAATCTGACGTTGGTATCCCTGTCACTTGCGCCACTTTGAGTTTAAAGCCCTCCTCCCGTGCTAATGCAAAGATAGATTCAGCGAACCTGCACCAATTGGTTTCGCCGGATGGAGCCAGATGATAAATACCTGAACCTTGTGAAGCCATCTGCTGTGAACGACTAACAGCCAGCGCAGTGATCTCCGCTATCAGTCGCGCAGGCGTAGGCACGCCCCACTGGTCATTGACGATACTCAGTTGCTCCCGCTCTGCGCCAAGCCTGAGCATCGTTTTCATAAAGTTGTTGCCCCGGGCACTGTAAACCCAGCTGGTTCTGAAAATCATATAATGACAGCCAGATGCGGCGATATTGTCATCACCCAGCAGTTTGGTTTTACCATAGACAGATAGCGGGGCGGTCTGATCAGTTTCACTCCAGGGTGTCGTTCCGTTGCCGGGATAAACATAGTCTGATGAGTAGTGAATCAACCAGATATTGTTCCTGGCGGCATAGCCCGCCAGCACAGCGGGCAGGTCCGCATTAACAATGCGGGCGCTATCCTGCTCCGTTTCCGCTTTATCGACCGCGGTCCAGGCTGCAGCATTGACGATAAGCCCAGGCTTTGTCGCTTCAAGATATGCAGCCACCTGATCCAGGTCTTCAAGGTTAAGGTGTTGCCGGTCCGGTGCATCAACACGACCAAAGATCGCCAGGCTACGCTGCAGTTCAAAGCCTACCTGACCGCTCCCCCCCGTAACCAGTATGTTCATAGTGACCCCAGACGTTCGCCCTGATAGCTGCCATCCAGCACCGATTGCCACCAATCCTGGTTGCTAAGATACCACTCCACCGTTTTCCTCATCCCTGTTTCAAAGGTTTCCTGAGGTACCCAGCCTAAATCCTGTTCGATTTTACTGGCATCAATGGCATAACGTAGATCGTGCCCCGGGCGGTCTGATACAAAGGTGATCAGTTCCCGATAGCTGTTAACTGTAACCTCTGTATTGCTCTGTGACGGCCTTAGTTCATCGAGCAGATCACACAAAGTATATACAACATCGATATTCTGCTTCTCGTTATGACCACCGATATTGTAGGTCTCACCGATGAGCCCCTGCTGAGCAACCTGAATCAGGGCCCGGGCGTGGTCCTCAACATACAACCAGTCACGCACCTGCTTACCATCACCATACACCGGTAACGCTTTTCCAGCCAGGGCATTCAGAATCATCAGAGGAATCAGCTTTTCAGGAAAGTGATAAGGTCCGTAGTTATTGGAACAATTGGTTACCAGAGTCGGCAATCCATAAGTCCGCTGCCACGCTCTGACCAGATGGTCTGAACTGGCCTTACTGGCAGAATAGGGTGAGCTTGGCGCATAGGGCGTCGTTTCCGTGAACAGATCATCTGCACCGTGCAGATCACCATAGACCTCATCCGTTGATATATGGTGAAAACGAAACCCCGACGCTTTTTCGGCACTCTGCGCTTTCAGTTGCTGAAAATACTTGCGAGCAGCTTCCAGCAGTGTGTAAGTGCCTACCACATTGGTCTGTATGAATTCACCAGGGCCATCAATTGAGCGATCTACATGGCTTTCTGCAGCCAGATGCATCACTATATCAGGCTGAAAATCGTCAAATACCTTTTCCATCGCATCACGGTTACAGATATCCTGATGCACAAAAAAATAACGTTCGCTGTCCGATACCGTTGCAAGTGACTGAGTATTCCCTGCGTAAGTCAGTTTATCGATATTCACAACCCTGTGTTCTGTGTTGAGAATTAACTCCCTGACTACAGCTGAGCCAATAAATCCGGCCCCTCCGGTCACTAAAAACGTTTTACTCATAGCTATACCTTTAATTCTCACATACCGCTTCGTAGTATTTATCTTAACGAAGATTATATAAACAGCAGGTTAATCCCGATGATCTTTTATAATCAGCAACAACATCTGCATAATTAACCCCATAAACAGAGCGACAATCGCATACATCGCAATATTGTGCAGCCTTTGCGGTTCAAGCGGGTATTCCGGGTATGTCGGGCTTTGCAGCACAGACACCTGCTTGAGCTTGCGAGCAGCTTCGATACGGGTGCTTTGCAATGCAGCCAACGCCCCGGAATAACTATCCAGTGCAAACTTCACCTTCAGTTCAAGCGTCTGGTATTCAGCCGTGACTGTATTCAGTGCGTTGCCCGACTGCTGTGCCATTCTGTTTTTTTCCTGCTCAATTTGGTGCCGCACCGCTTTTATCTCATTGTCTATTTTAACCATCGCAGGAGAACTGCTGCTCTGATAACTTTTCAACATGGTTTTTTCCGCCTGCAAGTTAGAAAGCTTCCCCTCCAGGGTTGCCACTACAGCGCTAATACTTTCAACCGTACCGGTTGGTGAGATCAGTCCATTTTTATTCTGATAATTCAGAAGTTCATTGCGGGCAACATTAAAATTGTCATTGAGCATCGCCACCTGGTCTTCCAAAAAACGCACCTGCTCCTCAGCAAGACGCTTGCCCAACAGGTTCATATGCTTTTCGCCTTCTTCAAGTAACAAGCTGGCAATTTTATTGGCCATCTCAGGGCTGAAAGCTTCTACTTTAATGCGCAATACATTGGCATAATCATCCAGTTCAACAGAAACCCGTTTAAGGTAGTATTCATGCAGATCTTCAATAGGAACATCAGCGCTGCTAAGCGCTGAAATAAAATCGATACCCGCGGCGGAATAGTGTTCACGAAACCCCACTAAACGATCAATATCAAGCAACATATCGACGGACAACAGGTAATCCCTGAGCAGCAGCATGTCACCACTCTCTCCCGTGGGGCCGCCCAACAATGAAGACACATCCATTGTGGGAATGGTAATCTGCGGACTCTCAAGAACCACATTGGCTTCAGAAACATAACGGTCACTGGCCAGCATCCCCCAATAAAAAGCAGACAGTGCAATGAAAACCCCACACACCACCCATACCGGGTTTTTCATTAAATGTTGTTTCATTAACCATTCATCCCTAACATACATGTTGCGTTTGCTATAAAAATAAAACTATTTGCCCTTGTCGGGAGAAGCCTTCGGCTGACTATTTTTGGTGTGGTACTCTTCCAGAGCGTCATTAATATCATCAAACCAGGTTACGTTCCCTTTATCGATCAGTATGCCCGCCTGACACAGCTGCTTCAGCATCCCTTCACCGTGAGACACGATTATCAGACTGGCTTTACCCATTTTGTCTTTAAACGCCTTAGTTGCCTTTTGGCGGAAAACCTGATCACCCACAGAAGTGGCTTCATCAGAAAGGTAAACGTCGAAGTCAAACGCCAATGACAGCCCGAATGCCAAACGCGCTCTCATCCCTGATGAATAGGTTTTAACCGGCTCGTCAAACGCCTTGCCGATCTCCGCAAAGCTTTCGACTTTATGTAGAATTTCGGCTAAATGTGTTTCACCGCCATGAATACGGGCGACAAACTTGACATTTTGCCGGCCGGTCATCGAACCCTGAAAGCCTCCGGTTAAACCGATGGGCCAGGAAACGCTGCAATCGCGAATAATTTCACCTTTATCCGCGCTATCCATCCCACCAATTAACCGGAGCAGTGTAGATTTACCCGCACCATTCCTCCCGATCAACCCAACACTCACCCCCTCGGGGATATCCAGATTCACATCTTTAAGAACCCAGTCACCACCATGATGTTTATGGTACCGTTTATAGAGCCCTCTGATGCTGATCATTGTGCTTTCAGTCTCGGTTCAAAACGCATATGGAGCATCAGCCCAAAGGTAATCAACCCTAGATTCCAGAGCCACAGATACCCCATATCGATCCCCGCAACAGGGCGATAATTTTCGAAAAAAGCCATACGTAGCAGCTCTAACCCGTGAACAATTGGGTTGAACAGAAGATACTCCTGAATCCAGAACGGCAGAAAGTTAAGGGGGAAGATCACTCCAGAGATAATCATTAGTGGCATCGAGGTAATTCGCACAATTTTACCAACTTCTGGAACCAGTTCCGAAACAGCAGAAAATGTTAATGCAGCCCCTACCCCTAAAAACCACAACGAAAACCAGCAAAACAGAGCAAACAGTGGGTCATCCGCAATAAGATCAATATCCAACAAAATCCCAGCAAAAATGAACAGAACGAGGATGAATGTTTTCAGCATCCCTTCAAGAAAACATCGCACGAAAACAGGATCAATGGATTTAACCTGACGATATGCAAATAGTCCCTTATAGCCCTGCATAGCTCCTAACGAGCGCTGCAGGTTCTCACGAAACAGATAAAAGCCCAGCAGTCCAACCAGCATCCAGGGGATAAACTCAGCTCCTGATATATAACGCCCCCCCATAATAATGCCTCTCATAGAAACCAACACAACAATCATTGCAACAGGTTCTGCTAGCATCCAAAACCACGCAAAACGATCCCCCGTGGTGCGAGACAGAGCTTCCCGCATAAACAAAGCGTACCAAACAGCTTTGGTAACCTGCCAGGATGTTCGAGAGCTAAGCATTCAAAAAACCTTGTTCCATGGATTCAATACTCTCACCTCAGGTTGACAGTTAAGAAAAAGTTCATCTTACAACCCCGTCACAACTTTGGTGGCCACTGCAATCTGATAAACGATTTGAGATATACTGGTTGCCAGCTGCAGATTTTTGGTTGGCACTTCAGGCAACACCAGAATCTCATCGCCCGCTTTCAGTGCAACATCCTCAGCATCGCGCACTTCGCCATTCTGGCGTACGATCAGAATCTTTGACTTATCGGCATGAGAGCTAAAACCACCCGCACCATCGATATAATCAGAGACACTTTTTCCAGACTCATAAACCACTGACTGAGGTACCAGAACTTCACCACTGATCAGCAGAGAATCTGACTTTTCGGGAATTGTAATTACATCGCCATCCTGTAAACGGATATTGGCTATGTGATCATTAGAGGCCACAACCAGTCGACCGCTGGGCTCTGCTTTTGAAGCCCGGGCGATAAACTTGCTGATAAGTTCGGCTTCCTGCACACGGATACTGGCTTCCTGAGAGGTGGCGGAAGATGCACCAAGGTAGGTTGCTTCTAAACGTCTCAGGCTTTCATCTAAAGACTCTTTTTGGCGTAGGGCAACGCTTTCCCGGCGCATAGAGATGCTGGTCGTGTCAGTAATACCCTTTGGTACAGCAATCGAATCAAGAAAGTCCTGCAACATTATATCCCGGGGCAGGGAGTAACGGGACGGGCCATAAAAACTACCCTCAATCTCAACAACAATGGTGTCATAACGCTTATCGATACTTAAAATAACTTCATCGCCATTTTGCAATGACTGCTGTCTGAAGTCTGCCAGAGACAGGTAACCGGTTAACGGCCCGCTGCTGCGATCCCCCCGTAACAGTACATGGGAAACCCCCGCCTTCATATGCGTGAGTTTAGTGAGTGCAGCCCCCGTCATCTCGTTCTTTGTCAGTTCATATCGATATGACCGCTCTACGTCACCGGAAACCACCACCGAAGCCTGGCGCTCACCCACCACCAGAGTGTCACCATCGCGAAACTGAGGTCGTACCATCTGACCGTTTAATAAGAAATCGTACAGATCAATCGTTTCAATTGTTTTACCGTTACGAATAACCTTAATCGCACGGTATGTCCCCATCAGATCATCGATGCCACCCGCCTGGTTTAGAAAGTAGATAGCCGAATCATTGGGGGTGCCTGCATAACGGCCTGGACGGGAGACAAAACCGGTGACAAATACACCCACCGGCTGGACACCCTGAACCTGGGTATAAACATTAACATTCTCCGGATAGATCGCCCGGACAGCCCCTCGAATGCGGGTATCAAGATCTTTATGACTCAGACCCTGAACCCTGACGGGACCAATAGTCGGTATAAAAACATTCCCCCGGGCATCCACTGGCAGCACCCGCTCCATCTCAATTGCCCCCCAGATACGCAGAACAACCTGATCACCCGGCGTGACTTTGTAGTCTGAATTAAGACCATCAGACCTTAAGCCGCTGAAGCCACCATCAAACAACTGACTGCCAAAGGGTCGAATAGTCTCCGTATCAGCAGGGCCTTTTGAGCCCAGCTGGCCATAAGTACCCGATTTCCAGTCGATACTTTGTTGCACCTGTTGAGCATCAATGCCCCCTCCGCCACTCATCAACTGCTGCATCGCAGGATCAAGATCACCTGCACTTTCAATGGCGGCCTGTGCAAAACTGCAGAACAACAGAGTCAGGCCTGCCACAAAGCCTTTACACATAACATTACGTCTTTTGGTGCTATACAAATTCATAGATGAATTCCATTTAACATTGTCACGATGGATTACCTGAGCGGTGATACAACCTGCTATCAGAGTGTTACCGGAATCAGTTCCCATTGGGTGTCATTAACAGTACAGGCAAGGTAGTGCCGCTGAGACAGATTATCACTGATGACCACTCTTCGGCAGGAACGTCCACTGGCAGCAAAGTAGGTAGCATTAGCCATAAGATTTCCCCCCTGGAACATCCCCGCTGGAATAGTCAGGGAAAAATCCTGAGAATTATCCGAGAGTATCTGACTCACGTCCCGTGGTAGAACATTATTGTCGACAGATGTCTGAAAAGAATCCCCCGGACCGGCCTTGTGCATTGCCTGAGGGGTACATGCGGATAAAAAAGTCACTAAAAACAAGACTACTACAGAGTTAACTATTCGGGCGGTACTCAGCTTCATCAATCTGCTATCCATAACAAAATTTACAGGCCAAGATCATACAATATTATCGAGCCAACTTACATGTCTCAGAGCAACTACGCTCTATTAATTAAAACTATCTGTATTCACAGACAATGACAGATCAGAGAGGGGCGAAGAGGTTTCCCTAGGCCCGACGAAGAGACTGTAGATAAAACTGTGAATTGCATATCATAAGGTCAGCAATGGCTAAGAGTGGAATTGAGAAAGGCTGAGGTTACGTGTTTAATAAAGACAGAGCAGCTAGGGCTTCAAGCGTGTCACACGTTCCTTCTCACTAGGCTATCGTAAGGCAGGCGTTCGACAAGTAATATATAGGGGCTGGCTGGGAATACGTGCATATCTACACTGATGACTATACCCGCTGTAGCTATGCTGAAGCCTATCCCAGACAGTCAGCTAAGAACGCAGTCAGTTTTTTTTAAATACTATCAAAATATTGACCTGCACCCTTTAGGAATGCTGTAGAAGCGATAGGTTCACGACCTATGGATACGCACCCTTATCGTCGCTCACAAATGGCAAAGCGGAACGTTTTATACAAACACTGATCCCGGAGATATCTTGCGGTAAACTGTATAACAACTCCACTAAGCGAGATGCAAAACAATCCTGTTACCTTAAGAGGTATAACTTTATCAGACCACTTGGAAGTTTAAACAAGCAACGACCCATAAGCCGGTTACTTGCAAACACAGTATCTGAAATCCACACACAGAATTACAGGGTCAGTTAATCTAATCAAGGGCAAACTATCCCTCAGTGCGATTTTGCAAGACGCAGTTAACTGACCACATACTACTAGTCAATTATATTAAAGTTTTTTGCTATTGAATCGTAAGCATCCGAAATAAGCATAGGTTTTTTAGTTACATAATGAGGAAACAAATCCATTGCACTTCTATAAACAAAGTCATCAATCCAAGTATGGTGCAGTAATGCTTCCTCCAATTCCCCCCTACTTCCACCTATATTAATTTCAACCTGCTTACTGATATTTAATCGATGCACTTTAAATGCAGGAGTAATATTATCTTCAGAAAGAACAGAAGCCGCTCTAGACAAATCAGAATCAAATATATAATCGAATCGCCTCAAAGCATCTAATATAGAATTAGTAAAATTCAAGTCCAATAACAAATCAGGATTATACCTACTACAATAAAACCCAAGCTGATTTTTCTTTAAAACATCTCCAACTAAGTTTCTAAAAATACCGTTAGGCTTAACAATTTTAAGAAAATCAATAAAACTCATATCCCTATATCGTTTCAGTGTTGGATCGTTCTTCAACGAAATAGGATTGCTAGCCCTATTAAGGTTATACGTATAAGCAGAAATAACACGCGCAACAGGGTCTCTTAAGACAGTAAAAACAACATCTCTTTTTAAAAGGACCATTTCCTTATAAGATATATGACCATGAAGGTAAATTGAGTTGCTAGCAAATTTATAAGCAATGGAGGAGCGTTTCAAAGACCAAAGTTTTGTAGTCTCCTTATCAACTATAACTGATATATGAGTTTTACTTAAATTTAAGGCACTTTCTATGCCATCACTAAACGCGCTTCCTCCGCACTTTGGAATATGAACATATCCAATTCTCTTCAAAACAACCTCCTATTTCATTTAGCAGTCTCTTTTGCTGGTATTCCTACAACAGTTTTACCATCTTTAATATTATTTATCACTACAGCTCCAGCACCAACTATTACTGATTCTCCAATTACTATCTTATCAATAATGGTTGCTCCAATACCAATCCATGTTTTATCACCTACTATCACATGCCCTGCAAGAGCAGCTTTAGGCGATATGTGAACGCCATCTCCGATATTACAGTCATGTTCTACAAGGGCACATGTATTTATTATGCAACTCATACCAATTCTTGAACCTGAGTTGACTACGGCTAACGCTCCAATAAAAGTACCGAGCCCCAGATTAACTCTATTAGACAAAACAGCATCGGGATGAATAACTACTGCTAGCACACCACCATGAAGACAAATCTGATTTGAAAGATAATACCTTACAGAAGAATCTCCTATAGCCACAATAAATTCAACATTATCAGATATATGTTCTACAAAGCTATCTGAATGACCGATAACCTTTTCATCTTTACATTGAGGATAATGTGAGTCCAAGAATAATACACTTTCATATTTTTCAGAGGCATATGCAGCCTCAGCTACTACTTTACCATGCCCTCCTGACCCAACAACTATCAACTTTTTCAAATCCACAACTCCAATCAAAACCGGACATAACTGTTAGCTATGATCCAAAGCATTTAAATTAACAATATCTGAAAGAGCCTTACCCCTTCCTCTTAAATCGCCAAGCTCAGACAACCTTTCCTTTATAGCAAAAAAATAATCACTTACATCTTGACCTGAGTTAATTTCAGCAATTTTTTTAAAAATCATTTCCATATTCGCAAACCTCAAAGACTCAGGAACCAAGTTATTTAAATCAGACTGCATATCATCTATTGTTAAAACAAGCATCCCATGCTTTAACGAAGAAATACCTACACCACCTGCGCCAGGAATACCGGGCAATGCCAAAATCACGTTATCAGACCGATATACAGTGTCTAGAGAAGACACACCCATTATAAGAATCCGTTCTCTAACAAAGCTAGGTACACTATCAGGGATTGCTTCATATGCCACAGTAACATCCGCAGCCCCAATAAGTGTCCAACTCAAATATGGGTATTTAGTAAATAGCTTTTCAAGCCCACACCAGTCATTATCAGTTAAATTAGAAAGTCCATGAGAAATTCTATTTGATGAATAGACAGAGATAAGTTTTTTTATACCACCAAATGACGTCATATTAAAAACCCGATCACTATCAGGTTTAATTCTAATAGGGGGATGAAATGAGATTTGCCTTTCTAAAGGATTTTCATGCCTAACTAGAACTCTATCCGTATACTTAACATCTGCAACAGCTGAGCTAAACAATACAGTAGTAACATTACATTTATTTAGAATATCTTTTGCATATACGTTAGAACACCTAAATCTAGCAACTCCCTCAAATCGAATTACATTCTCACACAGCAATGAAGCTAGAATATTTGGACGAGGAGATACAAAAATACGTAATTCACTACAGACCAGCTCTTTATTTAAATAGTCAAGAGCTGATTTATCTAGATATTCAACCAGAGCCCTTGTGAACTTTTCTCGAAAAGCTTCGCCTGCTTGTTTTCGCCATGATGGCCATTCCATCTCAGCCATTAAAACAATACTTACCTTTTCACCAGCTAATACAAGAGGAACTGCATGATTTAATATAACTCCCATATGTTCACTATCTGGGCGAACAATACTACTAAGAACTGTGACTCCTTTCCCTCTATGGCTTATATCAAGCTTTAAGTTATTTTGGTATATCGCAATTTCATTGATAAGAAGGTTAAATTGATTACTCTGCCTTAATTTCAATTTCACAAGAGACGACAGTGCAATTGTGTCCTGCAAACCAATATGCATAGACAGCAATTTACTTACCAAACCAATCAAAACTTCCTCATTCACCAACTCAGTACAAAATGCCTCATCGAATATCGGCACACCAAAACGATCCTGAATAAATTTGACATATATATTTAATGGCGGCGTGGGTATATCAAAAATATCATCAAGAGAGTCAATAATCTTGAGACCTATTGTGCTATGTTTGGCCTCAATTGCAGCTGTAATAGAAAAAATATCCTCTACATCTAATTCAACAGTTGAGTTAGAAACACTAACATCCTTAAAACCATCTGATAACTGTATTCCCCAATTATTTTTAAACAACAAATTTTGAGCAGTATAAGTTTCTGTTGCAACATCATAGATACACTGAGTAATCTTTTTGTCTAAAGAATAATCAGCATTCAATCCTGACAACTCAGAAAGCACTCTATATAATAATTTTGTATCTAAGCCAATACTTCCAATAGACCTATTTAATGCTTTTTTATATTCAAGTAGCTTATTCCCAATACTCGGATTCTGATCTTTACTATCAAACCTGAATCGCTCCAGCTCATTCAAAGATAGTACATCTAAAAAATCAACCCTAATATCTTCACCCGTCAAAAGCTTTTTATCAAAAGATCTAACTATAAGCGAGGCGTCAGGAAATGCCTCCTCCCAAGATTTTATAAAATCATTATAGTTCAAATTATTAAACAAGCGTTTACTATACTGCTCAATTGATTCAGTTAAGGCTTGATTCTGTATTGCCTGCGAATAAGATGAAAGAAGATAACTTAATTGATCACGAAAATAGCAAACGATATATATATCAAAATCCCCCTTCAAAACACGAGCCAAGCTTTGCGGTTTAACATTCTGAAAGGCTTCACTACTCAGAATAACATTACACTGAGAATTCTCAATAGATAATAACAACTCATCCACTTCATACTTATCACTCTCATCCAAATCACATGTTCCAGACAAAGCTTTAGCCAGAAGGTGATGAGCGATTGGTCTACGACCTAACAGAGGATATTCATATCCAAACTCTAATAATAGTTCGTAATTTTGACATAAAAATTTTTGTAATGAGGATGTACCACTCTTATGCCGCCCAATATGAATAAAAAGCTTACGCATACTACTTCCTCAACAACACTAAATTAATAACTCTATTAATATCATATTGAGAAAGACCTCCATAAAAAGGCAAACATAATACATTTTTCGTAATTCGATTGGCCTGAGGCAAGTATTTTCTACTGGCGGATGCCAAAGAACTATAACAGGGATATTCACTAACCAAAGGAGAAAAATACTTTCTAGCCATAATATTACTAGCTTTCAAACGATCATAGATATCATCGCGACTTTCCCCAAACTCTACCTCGTCAATACAAATACAAAAATATTGCTCACTACTGGTAGTATTTTCTGGCACTTTAATAATAGTAATTCCTTTTACTTCACCTAATGCGTCCGTATAAATTTTTCTTATTTCAGACCTTAATCCTTGCTCTTCTTTAACCAAAGGCAACACACTCAATCCCATAGCAGCTTGCAACTCGCCCATTTTCCCATTTATACCAGGCAAAAGCACTTCTTCTTCATTTTTTATCCCGAAGTTCTTCAAATACTCAATACGTTGTTTGAGATTAGAATCATTAAAAACTAAAGCTCCCCCTTCTCCAGTATGAAAAAGCTTTGTAGGGTGAAAACTAAACATAGTAATATCACCATAGTCAGCTATCGGTCGACCATTGTGAACTGTTGTAAAAGAGTGAGCTCCATCATAAATAACCCTCAACCCGTGACGATCAGCAATATCTTGAATTTCATCTACATGACAAGGAACGCCATACACATGAACCCCAAGAATAGCTGTAGTTTTTGCCGTGATGAGTCTTTCAATTTTTTCTGGATCGATGGTTAAACGTATAGGATCTATATCACAGAAAACAGGGGTAATATTATTCCATGCTAGAACGTGTGTCGTGGCAGGGAAAGTAAAAGGAGTCGTTATAACTTCACCTTGCAACCTTAAGCTTTGTACCGCAGTCATTAATGCGGTTGTACCATTATTGAATAGTGAGATATTTGGAGCATCTATATACTCCTTGAGACGAGCCTCTAACTCCCGGTGTTTAGCCCCGCCATTAGAAAGCCACTTCGATACCCATATATCCTCTAAATAACGATTATAGTTTTCTAGCTTAGGCATCAACGGTCGTGTAACTAATATCGGCTCATCAGATTCAGTCATTTTTAGTTTCTTTCGCATTTAAATTATTGAAAAAATCAATATCATTACTATTTGCATCCACTAATTTACTATATAGCTCTTCACCTATTTGTACTTCTATCTCAGATAGCTTTTTATCTAAACTGCTTTTCACACTTCTGGATACATTTTTTTCAACAGGATTCAGATTGATATCAGCGAAGCCCTCTTCCTTCAATAACAACTCGAGCTTCTCTAAAGATTCAGAATAGCGTTCTACAACACCAACAAATGGAAGCTTCTCTATTGCCAACTTAGCCCTGTAGCCTTCATCACCCACTTTCTCCCCAAACATTGTCGCTAAGCGGTGTGCGTGAAAGTTTCTGCACTGACGATCATTCACAAGCGAAAGTCGTGTTTCGATATAACCTTTTAATGTGGTGTTACGTGCTAACGCTGGGCCGAAACCATCGCCCACCTGCTTTTTCTCAAAAGAGTACGCTGATGCTATTCTGTCGATCGGGTGACGCATAAAGATTACAGGAATTATCCTTATGCCCTCGATCTCAGGTACCGGGAAAATAGCGGTATGGGAAGAAAAACACTTTGCCTGTGGGTTATCTATAATCCATTGCTTTACCTTTCCTCGATTTAAAGCAGGCTGAGCAGGAAATTCTTTTGTTACCCATTCACCATCTTCTTCATTGAAATTTTCTTTAAAGGCAGCATCCAGTGATGTGCCTGCATTTTTAAAAAGATGATAATGCAAAATAACAGTTCTCATCCAATCCTCCTACAGCCGGACAGTTTCGATCAATACAAATTCATTTAATAGAATAAATTCCAACACTAGAGAAGATATTCCTGAACACTTTTTTACCGCGCTCAAACGAATACTTTTCGGTTACAAGTGTTTGACTATTTTCTGCGAACTTATTCCATAAGACCTCATCGTCATATAGCCTGATGATTGCATCAACCCACTCTTGCGGCTCTTGGGCGATCAGTGTACTGATCCCATGAGTCAGCCCCGTTCCCTCGGCAGCCACTTCAGTTAATACTGAAGGCAGACCATATGCCATGGATTCCAGCACTTTGCCCTTAATGCCAGCACCGGAAAGCAGTGGCGCAATAAACACCCGATGATCGTGGAAAACACCATCTAAAGACTCAGCAAACCCAAGCATTTTGATATTTTCAGTTTCCATCTCTTTATAGGCCTCGGGCATATTACTGCCATAGACATAGAGCGTTATATCAGGACGCTGCTTTCCTAACAGAGGCATAATTTCATCCACAAGATAATCTACAGCTTCTCCATTAGGGGTATGATTAAAACCTCCCAAAAAGGCGATACCATTACGATCATTAAACTCGGGACCTTTTGGCTTCTCTTCAAGAACCCAGGGTGTAATGTGAAGCTTGTCAGCTTCTAATATATGACTGGTAATTACTGCATGTTCTGTCGAGTTATAGCATAGAATTGCATCCACTTGTCGACATACAGACAACTCCTGTTCACGCGTGTTCAGCACTTTTTCTAACAGCAACTGATCTTTCTCACCTTTTAATGCCGCCCGCATCTCCCGTAAAAAATGTAAATCAGCGTTATTGAAAATAATTTTTGCCCGGGAATTTTCGCGGATATAGGAGATATAGTCTTTCGCGATATGATAGCGGGTGATATAGACCGCATCCATCTCCTGCAGACGTGTTTCAAGTACATGATTGACGCTGGCATAAAATGGAGCATAAAGTACTTCAACCCCCATTTTCTGCAGCTCAAGGGTATATTTACCAAAATGAGCCAAGTTGGCCGGAACAAAAGTAACTTTAAAGCCAAGCGACTGAATCAGTTTCATCTCCTGAATAGCAGCATAACTACCCGCATCTTTATTTGGCATTGGGGACGCATAATCAATCACAAGAATACGCTGATCGACATTCCTGTCCTTTTCAATTTTTAAATTTTCTAAACCGGGTGTCCCATTGTTTCGAAATGCCTTAAACCACTTCTGGCGGAACGTTTTTTCATTGATCACCTGATAGCGTTTCAGCCCCTTTGTGACATCAGTACCATGACTTTGCCCTTCAAAGTGAACCACAACGGAATGGGGGGTGTAGACCGTTTTATACCCCTCTTCTCTCACTTTAAAAGCAAGATCGGTATCTTCGTAGTAACAGGGCACGAGCTCTTCGCTGAACAAGCCTACTTTGTGCCATACACTGCTGCGAATACACATTGCGGCACCGGTCAGGTAATCGACCTCCCTGGCGTAGTTGAACTCAGGTGTCATAGGGTTTTCGTTACGCCCAACATTCCATGGCTGCCCATTTTCCCAGATAATCCCCCCGGCCTCTTGTAATGTGCCATCCAGGTTCAATAATTTCGAACCTGTCATACCGATGGTCGTATCCTGTTCCATTTTACTGACCAGTTCATCGATCCAGAAAGAGGTAACCTCGGTATCATTGTTCAGGAAAATAATGTACTTGCCACGTGCTTTTGCACTGGCACGGTTACAACTTTTAAGGAAGCGTAAATTTTCTGGATTCCGGGAAACAATCAGGTTTTTGATGATCGCCTCTGCTTCGGATGTTTTATCCGTTGAGCAATCATCGGCCAGAATGACTTCATAAGTGGTTTTATTGTACGCTAGAGCTATCGAAGCGATGCAGTGATAGGTAAGCTCAAATTTATTGTAGGCAGGAACGATAATAGATACGGAGGGGGTATCACATTCAGGCAGGCTGAATGCGGGATACTGGTCTCTTTTTTCATAGCCTTCAACCACCACTTTATGAGTAGTTAGCAGGTTCTCTACCGTATTTTGAATTGAGCTTTCACTCATTGCCTCAAGTTGAAAGTGCAACGATTCATATCGGCTATCTGCCTGCTGGGGCATCGACAAAAAACCGGGCTTATTAAAACTTTCTTTGAGGTATTGCCAGGGTGTCTGAATTGGATGACTGGTGACCACCTCGGTTCCCAAAAGATAGGGAACACCGGTCATGCCAACTTTATAAAGTTTAGGTCGCCCATCCTGCAAGCTCAAAGGAATTGGCAGGCGCACCTCTAAAACACTCTGATTTGTTTCAATTAACCTATGGTTAATTAATTTATCTTCATTAAAGAGGGTAACCTCTTTCTTTCCTATAGGGTTGCGGGACTGTAACTGAATAACAATATGTCCATGCTCTTCACCCAGAATTTTTGCGAAAATCCGCTCTCCATTCAGAGAAAAAACTTTCGCATCTTTAGTCACCGGCTGACCGCTTTCTGCATCAACAATTAACAGGCCTACCTCTTTTTCATCAATAGCCCACTCATCTGCCACATCTATCTGAAAACCATGCTTACCTGATCCGTATCCGGCTTTTTCAAGGTCTGCACGATAGATATTCGCAATACCTGATCCAATGATCCGATCACCACAAACAATATGAACAGATAAAGGACTTGAAGTATTTTCAGTATTAATACTCCAACCGCTTACAACACCATTTTCAAACAGATCAATATGCCCTAACAAATGATCTATTTTTTTTTCTTGAACACTATTTTCTTCAATCGAACTCTCATCCATGCTTTTCATAAAACATATAACTCTAAAAAATTTATATTAAGACATTATTTATTAGATAATTTTCCAAAAACAATTTACAAAAAATCAAACTATTCATTAAAAGCACATTAAATAATTATTATACCCATCTAGCAACCCTTAGCTTCATAGACCATTTCCCGGCTAGTCTACAACCAACAGGAGTTGTCTTTACACTTCACTCTGCTCAACGCAGGCATTTTCATTTCTCGCCGATCATACAATATATTGACAGCCGGTTCACTTATCCTGCTCGTTGTCGACATTTTTCAAGAGACTTACTCTATTCCTTTAGCCACAGTTCTTAAAAAAAACCATTCACTGCCATCATACAGCAACAGACATCGCAGCCGCGTTACTCTACCGACCAAAAATCAGGCAGTTCTGATCACTGATAAATTACTTCCAAGTCTAACAGCATTTACTGGTATTTTTGATACACTATGTCACTAACTTAGGGGCTTAAATTTTCCATGATGACAGACTAACTCAACACTCCGATACAGCAAGCCAGCAGCATGACCTCAGGTATGTTTCAGTAAGATATGGAGCTCCCCTTTAAAAAACGCTTAAACCACCCAAAAAAACAGACGTCCAATGCAAAAAAAAATCGATACAGCTTCCTCTTCGCAACACACCCCCATGATGCAGCAATACCTCAAGATCAAGGCTGAACATCCGGATCAGTTGGTGTTCTATCGGATGGGAGATTTCTATGAGCTGTTTTTTGAGGATGCAAAGAAAGCGTCTCAGCTATTAGATATTTCCTTAACGGCCAGGGGGAAGTCTGCCGGGGAGCCTATTCCCATGGCGGGGATCCCTTATCATTCCGCGGATGGTTATATTGCAAAAATTGTCCGGGCGGGGGAGTCCGTTGCGATCTGTGAGCAGGTGGGTGATCCGGCCACCAGCAAAGGTCCGGTCGAACGTAAGGTGATGCGCATCGTTACACCGGGCACCCTGAGTGATGAAGCGCTGCTGGATGAGCGGCGCGATAGCCTGCTGATTGCGGTCAATACCGATCTGCAGCGCTACGGTATTGCGATTGTCGATATCAGCACCGGGCGTTTCAGTTTGCTTGAGGTGGCCGGTGAAGAAGCACTGCATGGTGAGCTTGAACGCATCAAGCCCGCTGAGATTCTGTTCAATGATGGTCACAACCTGGCTCAGCCACTGCAATCTTACAAGGGATTGCGCCCTCAGGCCCCCTGGAACTTTGAACTGGAAACAGCCGAACGACTCTTGTGCCAGCAGTTTCAGACCAAGGACCTGACCGGCTTTGGCTGCGATCATCTGCCGGTGGCTCTGGGCGCTGCAGGCTGCCTGCTGCAATACGCAAAAGAGACACAGCGCACTGCACTACCTCATATTCGCCGTTTGCTGCTGGAACAGCGGGACGAAAGCGTGATTCTCGATGCCGCAACCCGTAAAAACCTGGAGATCGATATCAATCTGGCAGGTGGACGGGAAAACACCCTGGCCGCAGTGATCGATAAAACCGCCACCCCGATGGGCAGCCGGATGCTCAGACGCTGGCTGAACCGACCTCTGCGTTGCCGTAATACTCTGCAATCCCGCCAGGCAGCACTGCAATGGCTGATCAGTGACTATCGCTTCGAGCAACTATCCCCTGCGCTAAAACAGATTGGTGATATCGAACGGGTGTTAGCCCGGGTTGCCCTGCGTTCTGCCCGCCCCCGGGACCTCGAGCGCTTGAAGAGCGCGTTTCAGGTGCTGCCGGAACTGCAGGACTATCTGGCCGCAACACAACCCGCACTGCTCAAAACCCTGGCGCAAACTGCCGGCACTTTTCCGGATCTTTGTGACCTGCTGAATCGGGCAGTCATTGAGAACCCTCCCGTGGTTATCCGTGATGGCGGAGTGATCGCCACAGGTTACGATGCGGAACTGGACGAGTTACGCGGTCTCAGTGAAAACGCTGGCGATTATCTGGTGCAACTGGAAACCCGCGAGCGGGAGCGCACCGGCATTCCAACCCTTAAAGTCGGTTATAACCGGGTGCACGGCTACTTTATCGAGATAGGCAAAGCACAGAAAGCCGAAGTGCCTGCTGACTATATCCGTCGTCAGACCCTGAAAAATGCAGAGCGTTATATTACCCCGGAACTGAAAGAGTTTGAGGACAAGGCTCTGAGTGCGAAAAGCCGGGCACTGACCCGCGAAAAAGCCCTCTATGAATCCTTGGTTGAGACGCTTGCGGAGCAACTGGCCCAGCTGCAGGACAGCGCTGCGGCGCTGGCAGAGCTGGATGTTCTGTGCAACCTTGCCGAACGTGCCGACAGTCTGGACTATGTCGCACCAACCCTGGCCGATGAACCGCAGATTCAGATCGCTGGCGGGCGCCACCCGGTAGTAGAAGATGTATTGGATGATCCGTTCGTTGCCAACGATCTGAAGCTGTCCCCCGAACGGCAGATGCTGATTATCACCGGCCCTAACATGGGCGGTAAATCCACCTATATGCGTCAGGCCGCCCTGATTACACTGCTGGCTCATATCGGTAGTTATGTGCCCGCCCAGAGTGCCACCATCGGCCTGGTTGACCGGATATTTACCCGTATGGGGTCGTCCGATGATCTGGCCGGCGGTCGCTCGACTTTTATGGTTGAGATGACTGAAACAGCCAATATTCTACATAACGCCACCGAACAAAGCCTGGTGCTGATGGATGAGGTCGGTCGCGGAACCAGCACCTTTGATGGCTTATCCCTGGCCTGGTCAGCGGCGGAATACCTGGCCAATGAAGTGAAGGCGATGACCCTGTTTGCCACCCACTATTTTGAATTAACAGTACTGCCAGAACTCTGTCAGGGCGTTTTCAATGTGCATCTTACCGCTATGGAACATCAGGACCATATCGTCTTTATGCATGAGGTTCAGGAGGGGCCGGCGAGTCAGAGCTATGGTTTACAGGTTGCCCAACTGGCAGGTGTGCCGGCTAATGTCATCAGCCGGGCACGGCAGAAACTGATCCAGCTGGAAGAGGATACAGGTCAGACGGAGCAGCGGCGTCAACCACCGCCGGTACAGGATGATCTGTTTGTCGCGCCACGGCCCCACCCTGCGCTGGTGCAGTTGCAAACACTGGAACCGGACAACCTGACCCCCCGTGAGGCACTGGATCTGATCTACAGTCTGAAAAAGGCGGCGGAGCGCAGCTAAACCGCCAACCAGAGGTAACACAGACAAAAAAAAACGGGCTCATCGCCCGTTTTTTCTTTACGCTGACGTTCAGCCTTTCAGCAGATCTTCTCCGCTCAGACCGTTTCGCTCAACGATTTCACGCAGCTTACGCAGCGCTTCAACCTGTATCTGGCGTACCCGCTCGCGAGTCAGGCCGATCTCTTTACCCACCTCTTCCAGCGTGCTCATCTCATAGCCCCGCAGCCCGAAGCGCCGTGACAGCACCTCAGCATGTTTCTCCGGCAGCATGCTGAGCCAGCCTTCCAGATTACCACTGATGTTTGATTTTTGCAGCAGTGTTTCCGGGTCAGATGACTCCTCGTCGGCAATCGTATCCAGCAACATCTTATCGGAGTCTTTACCCACCGGTACGTCGATAGAGCTGACGCGTTCATTCAGACCAAACATCTTTTCGACATTTTCAACCGGCTTATCAACGGCGGCGGCTATCTCATCGACGGTTGGCTCATGATCAAGCTTCTGCGCCAGTTCACGGGCAGCGCGCAGATAAACATTCAGCTCTTTCACCACATGGATAGGCAAACGGATGGTGCGGGTCTGATTCATAATCGCCCGTTCTATGGTTTGTCTGATCCACCAGGTGGCATAGGTTGAGAAACGAAATCCTCTTTCCGGGTCAAACTTTTCAACCGCCCTGATCAGACCGAGGTTCCCCTCTTCGATCAGATCCAGCAGTGTCAGACCACGATTGATATAGCGGCGGGCAATTTTCACCACCAGCCGGAGATTACTCTCAATCATCCGCTTGCGCGAGGCTTCATCACCCTTCAGCGCCCGACGGGAGAAGTACACTTCCTCTTCCGCGGTCAGTAGCGGTGAGAAACCTATCTCATTCAGATATAACTGTGTTGCATCCAGTGTTTTAGCATTCAGCAGGTCATTATGGGCCATACTTCCCTTGCCCCGTCCACTGTTGAGAAACTCTGGCTCGTCGTCGGCAACATCATCAAGATCGGTCTCCGCATCGTCTATATCGACAGACACCGTATCCAGATCCTGATCATTATTTTCAACATTTCCCATTTTTCATTCCCGAGTAACCTGTTGTTTTATAATCTTTTATCAGTTACTGCATAGTGATAATTGTTATATATTCATCTTTTACGCGGCAGATACATCATTGGATCCACAGGCTGTCCATCCCTGCGGATCTCAAAATGCAGCATTGTTCGGGCGGCTCCACTATTACCAATTTCAGCAATTTTGTCACCTATTTTTACCTTATCATTTTCTTTCACCAGAATGCGACTGTTATGCGCATATGCACTCAGAAATTTCTGATTATGATGAATAATGACAAGATTGCCATAGCCTAATAAGCCACTACCGGCATACACCACTTTGCCCGATTCAGCAGCGAACACCGGTTCCCCTTTACTGCCAGCAAAGTTGATCCCTTTATTGATCGTGCCTTTATTACTGAATCGGTCAATAATCTTGCCTGATGCCGGCCAGCGCCACTTCAATGCCCGGTCTGCGACCGGTTCAACCATTTTTTTCACAACCACAGGGGCGGCTTTAGGTCTGGTTTTCTGTGCCACTGGCGCGGGTGGCGAAACCTTTTTTTGCGCTACGACCGCTTTAACCGGCCGGGCAGATTTTACAGGGGTCGCAGAGGATGCAGGTTGAGCAACAGCGACCACCTGGCGCGGTCCCTTTTTATCTGGAGGGGTCTCTTTCAGTTCGAGGAGCTGACCCGGGAAGATCTCATAGCGATCACTGATACCGTTAGTGCGGGCCAGCTGTCTGAAATCAAGACCATAGCGGAACGCGATGGAATAGAGCGTATCTCCCCGGCGCACCCGATATTGACCGGGACGCGTCTGGCTGCTGACCACCTTAACCGGATGACGGCCACTGATTGAACGTTCATCCACCGGGGTGTAGAGGCTGGTTGAGCTGCAGGCAGACAGCATCAGCACCACAGCAAACAGTGCTGGAGCTGAGAGAATATCTGCAACTGCTCTCACCATAGTCTATTCCTTAGCGGCCTGATAACGCTCCATAGCCACGACAATAACAATACCCATCAGGGTTAACCCAAGCGCCCAGAACATAAAAGCGGACTGCCCGGTGATGCTTTCAAAGTTCCAGGGAAGCACATTATCCTGCAACAATGGAACCTGCTCCCCATGACGATTGATTGAATATGACAGGGTGTATTTCCAGGGCCAGACTTTATTCAGCGAGCCGAACATAAAGCCCGCCAGCAACGCCAGGGTCACCTGTCTGTGGTGGCTGAACATCCAGCTGAGCAATCGGGAAAAGCTCATGATGCCAACCACACAACCGGCCACAAACAGGCCGATCAGTTGAAAATCAGCGCCTTTCACGGCCGCCAGAATATGGGCATACATCCCCAGCAACAAGAGGATAAAGCTACCAGAGATACCGGGCAGGATCATTGCACAGATAGCAACAGCGCCGGATAGAAACACCATCAGGGCCGTAGGCTCAACACTGACAGGGGCGATGCTGGTTATGATATAGGCCACAATCGAACCGATGATAAAGCTGGAGATCAGATTCATATCCCACCGCTCAATATGACTCATCACCAACCATACCGAGGCCAGAATCAGGCCAAAAAAGAATGCCCATAGCAGAATCGGATAGTGGGCCAGCAGGAACAGCACCGCTCCGGCAATCGTAACAATACTGGTAATAATACCCGCCAGCAGGACCAACAGAAAGCTGCCATTTACCTGCTTCCAGAACGCCACAGGACCACGCTGAAACAGCACCCGGACCGCTCCCAGATTAAAACTCTTGATAGTGTTGATCAGTTCTTCATAGATACCGGTTATAAAAGCGATGGTACCACCAGACACGCCAGGGACCACATCCGCAGCCCCCATCATGACACCCTTAAAAAACAGCCCAAGATACTCCCGGGTTGTACGCGTTGTATTCATTTAATATTCCGTTACATCCATCAGTTCAGCGTATCGTTCCGCTTAACAGGGGCACAAACTTAACCCCTTCAAGTACCGTTGTTTCATACTCAGTGTCTGTGACCCGGATAACCAGCTTTAGTTGCTGATTTTGCGTGCCACCCACCGGAATCACTAAGCGGCCTCCCACGGATAGCTGTGCCAGCAGCTCTGGCGGCACCTCCTCCGGCGCCGCAGTCACCATAATGCCATCAAATGGGCCGCGATCAGCCCAACCCATGCCGCCATCACTGTGCCTCAGGGAGACATTACGGATTTTGAGCAGAGCAAAACGCTGTCGAGCCCTTTCCTGTAACGGTTTAATCCGTTCGACACTGAACACCTTATCAACCAGTTGTGCCAGCACGGTAGTCTGATACCCAGACCCGGTACCCACCTCGAGCACTTTTTCCAGAGGGCCTTCGGCCATCAGAATTTCTGTCATGCGGGCCACAATATAGGGCTGCGAGATCGTCTGGTTAAAACCGATAGGCAGTGCGGTATCTTCATAGGCACGATGGGAGAGTGCCTCATCGATAAAAATATGCCGGGGGGTGTTGCCCATAATATCGAGCACCTGCTGATCATTGATCCCCTGCTCTTTCAGCCGCTGCACCAGCCTGCTGCGGGTCCGCTGGGAGGTCATCCCAATCCCCTGCAACTGCAACTTATTCACTCTAAATCCTCAAGCCAGTTACTTAGATTATCCATTCCTGAATACTGCGTCATATCGACATTCAACGGGGTAATTGAAACATAGCCGGACTTCACCGCATAAAAATCGGTGCCCGGACCACAGTCTGCCGCCACCCCCGCACCTGCGATCCAGAAGCGCTTCGTACCACGGGGATCGATCGATTCGACCGGCGCATCGGCCACCACCCGATGCCCCAGACGGGTGACATGAACCCCTTTGAGCTGATCCAGTGGCAGATCCGGCACATTAACATTCAACACAGTTCGGGGGGCCAGCACCAGTCCCTGAATGTCCCGGACCAGTTGACGCACCACTTCGGCAGCCGTGTCATAGTTCACCGGATTACTGCCCGCCAGGGAAACCGCAATCGGCGGCAGATGCAGATGACGCCCCTCCATGGCTGCTGCGACCGTGCCCGAATAAAGCACATCATCACCCAGATTCGAGCCGCAGTTAATGCCCGAGATCACCATATCGGGGGGTTCATGATAGATACCGCCAATGCCCAGATGCACACAATCGGTCGGAGTACCATTGATACCGATAAAACCGTTCTGATGGTGGTGTGCTTCGAGGGGACGATCCAGCGTCAATGAGTTGCTGGCTCCGCTGCGATTACGATCCGGTGCGACCACCGCCAATTCTGAGTCCTGAGCAAGAATACGTGCCAGTGCTTCCAGGCCCGGGGCATACACCCCATCGTCATTGGAGAGTAATAATCTCATCACTCAGACTCCGGTTCCGGTTGCCCTGATGCAGATGACACCTGTGCCAGCTCCCGCAGCACACTGGTGGCAAAGCTGCCGGCGGGCAGATTAAAGGCCAGGACAAACTGATCATCAGCCTCCTGTTCAATGGTCAGATTCGCCGGCATCAGCCGGGTTGAACGGCGTTCCTGGTTCAGCCCCAGCCGCTCCAGTCCCTCCAGTTGTTCCTGCCAGGGCGTTAACTGCGCGATCTCCCAGGCAGCCGCTTCTGCGGTACAGATTGAGCGACCACGGCCCCACATCGCTGCTGTCAGGTGCAAGTCAGCAGATTGCAGACGGCTCAGGATAGTGTCATCCTGTGGATCAAAGGGAAAACAACTCTGACTGCCATTGATCATCAGCACATCACCGGGCATCGGTTGCGAAAAGAGCGACTGAGCGATGCGCTGAGACACCAACTGATTAAACATATAGGAACGCACCGCCGAGATATACAGCCCTTTTTTGTGTCGCTGACGCTCTTTCAGCTTCCCGGCTATCAGCAGCGCCCCCTTGTGCAGGTTTCCCTGATGGTGTCCGAATCGCTGTTCACCAAAATAGTTGGGCACACCCGCCCGGATCTGTTCCGCCCGACGGAGCAGTTCCGCCGGTTCACTGACCTGACGCAGACGGATCTCAAACCGGTTACCGTTAAGACTCCCCAGCCGCAACTTACGGGTATGCTTAACCGCTTTAAGCACCTTAATCGTCTCGGTTTCAAACAGCGACCAGGTCAGCGGAGCACGCCCCGGCAGATGAACACTAAACCATTGTTCGGTCACCGCATGGCGATCTTTTTTACCGGCGTAGCCAACCTCTTTAGGACTTACCTGGCAAAAGTGCGCCAGTTGCCGGGCTACCCAGTCAGTATTTTCACCGGTTTTGCGGATATAGAGAAACACATGATCGCCGCTGCCTTCAGGCTCAAAAGAGAGATCTTCTGTCACCCTGAAATCATCGGCTTCAGTTCGGATAACCGCACGATTGGCAGGCTCACCGTAGAGATAGTTTAACTCGTTTGGAAAGTTCATTAACGCTAGGATTTCCGTTACTGACCGCTATCGGCCGGTGGCTTACCTGGCAACGCCGGAACCAACTGAAAGAAGGATTCGTCTTCTTTCACCATGCCCAGCTGATTTCGGGCCCGCTCTTCCAGTGCCTCCAGTCCCTGCTTGAGATCCTGGACCTCAGCATCTAACTGATGGTTACGACTCACCAGAAGATCATTTTCCGCCCGTTGCCGCTCGATCTCCTGCTGTAACGCCTGCACTTCCCCCAGGTTCGCTTCGCCAAACCACAGCCGGTACTGCAGCCCGATCAGGCAGATCAGCAGCAACAACATAATCGAACGAAATAAACTCAGGCGAAACACAGTCCGACAGCACTCTTACTCTTTATATAGTCAAAAAAGGGGGCGTTAAGCCCCCTTAGTATTTCACAGATCAGTTAAAAATTAACCCTGACCTTTAATTTCAGACAAACCGTTGTAAACCGCGTTTTCACCCAGTTCCTCTTCGATGCGCAGCAGACGGTTATATTTAGCTACACGATCGGAACGACACAGGGAACCGGTCTTAATCTGACCTGCAGCAGTACCAACAGCCAGATCAGCAATCGTAGTATCTTCAGTTTCACCTGAACGATGAGAGATCACTGCTGTGAAGCCAGCATCCTTGGCCATCTTGATCGCATCCAGGGTCTCAGACAGAGATCCGATCTGGTTAAACTTGATCAGGATAGAGTTACCGATGCTCTGCTCGATACCGCGGCTGAGAATCCTGGTATTGGTAACGAAAAGATCGTCCCCCACCAACTGAACCTTATCACCGATCTTCTTAGTCAGGTATGCCCAGCCATCCCAGTCGGACTCATCCAGGCCATCCTCAATGGAAACGATCGGGTAGTTCTCTGTCAGTGCTGCCAGATAGTCACTGAAGCCTTCGGCATCGAATACTTTGCCTTCACCGGACAGGTCATACTTGCCATCTTTATAGAATTCAGACGCCGCACAGTCGAGCGCCAGGGTAACATCTTTACCCAGCTCGTATCCCGCATTGGAGATCGCTTCTTTGATCACCACCAGCGCTTCTTCATTAGACGCCAGGTTCGGTGCAAAACCACCTTCATCACCCACCGCTGTACTCAGACCGCGGCCTTTCAGAACCGCTTTCAGTGAGTGAAAGATCTCAGCGCCACAACGCAGACCATCGGAGAACTTAGTAAAGTTAACGGGCTGAACCATGAACTCCTGGATATCAACGTTGTTATCCGCATGCTCACCGCCATTGAGGATATTCATCATCGGTACCGGCAGTGAGTACTGACCCGCTGTACCGTTAATGTCAGCAATATGAGCGTACAGTGGAACGCCTTTAACAACGGCTGCGGCCTTGGCTGCTGCCAGAGACACCGCCAGGATAGCATTAGCACCCAACTTTTCTTTGTTCTCGGTGCCGTCCAGTTCCAGCATCCGGTTATCCAGAGCACGCTGATCGGTGACATCCATACCGGTCAGTGCTTCACGGATAACACCGTTCACAGCAGCAACTGCCTTCAGCACACCTTTCCCCAGATAGCGGCTCTTATCACCATCACGCAACTCAAGGGCTTCACGGGACCCGGTAGAGGCACCGGACGGTGCGCAGGCAGAACCGATTACACCAGAGTCCAGAATAACATCGGCTTCAACGGTTGGGTTACCACGGGAATCGAGAACTTCACGGGCTTTAATGTCAGCAATCTGTGCCATTGGCTAAACTCCAATAATTATTTCTATTCTTTATTTCTCAAGGTCCTGATAGGCCAGGGAGGCTTCAATAAAGCCTGTAAACAATCCATGGCCATCCCTTGGGGTAGAGGTAAACTCAGGGTGGAACTGACAGGCCACAAACCACGGATGATCCGGTGCCTCCACAACCTCAACCAGCTCTCCATCAACAGAGCGGCCTGAGATAATCAGCCCCGCTTCTTCAAGCTGAGGAACATAGTTGTTGTTAACTTCATAACGATGACGATGGCGCTCTTTGATCTCGGTTGCCCCATAGGCCTGATAAGCCCGGGTGCCCTCTTTGAGGGTACA
Source organism: Amphritea atlantica (assembly GCF_900111095.1). Classification (GTDB taxonomy): domain Bacteria; phylum Pseudomonadota; class Gammaproteobacteria; order Pseudomonadales; family Balneatricaceae; genus Amphritea; species Amphritea atlantica. Next base: position 77,797 of record NZ_FOGB01000012.1, read on the forward strand.
GACCTGCGCCCCAAGGCGCATAGTACCGCCCAGATCATCGGTATAACCACGAATCTCTCTGGCACCCTCTTCGGTCATCCATTCGGTGATCAGACCCACCAGCGGAGAGGCCGCATTGGCATCAAACTCAGTACTGCTGGCATCGGTGATACCGGCAACGTGGCGGGCATATTCGATAACCGCCACCTGCATGCCCAGACAGATCCCCAGATAGGGCACCTTGTTTTCCCGGGCGAATTTAACGGCGGCAATTTTGCCCTCAACACCACGCTCGCCAAAACCGCCAGGCACCAGAATGGCGGAGACATCTTCCAGCAGGCCAATACCATCGCGCTCGATCTGCTCTGAGTCGATATACTTGATATTGACTTTGGTACGCAGTGCAATACCGGCATGGGAGATCGCTTCGATCAGCGATTTATAGGCGTCCAGCAACTCCATATACTTACCCACCATCGCAATGGTCACTTCACGATGAGGGTTCAGTTTAGCATCGGACACCCGGTCCCACTCGGTCAGATCGGCAGGCGGGCAATCCAGGTTAAACTGCTCGATGACGATCTGATCCAGTTTCTGCTCGCTAAGCATTCTTGGAATCTTGTAGATACAGTCAGCATCCGGCAACGAGATAACTGCCCGTTCTTCAACGTTGGTAAACAGGGAAAGTTTACGACGCGAGGACACTGGCAGCGCAAAGTCAGAGCGGCACACCAGAATATCAGGCTGAATACCGATAGAGCGCAGCTCTTTTACCGAGTGCTGGGAAGGTTTAGTCTTAATCTCACCGGCAGTGGCGATATAAGGCACCAGTGTCAGATGCATAAACATCGCCCGGCGGGCACCCAGCTCAACTTTCAGCTGTCGCACCGCTTCCATAAATGGCAGCGATTCAATATCGCCCACGGTGCCACCGATCTCAACCAGTGCGATATCGGCATCACCGGCACCTTCGAGTACCCGGCGCTTGATCTCATCGGTAATATGCGGAATCACCTGAACGGTACCGCCGAGATAGTCACCGCGACGCTCTTTACGCAGCACATGCTGATAGACACGCCCGGCAGTAAAGTTGTTACGCTTGGACATGGTGGTGCGGATAAAGCGCTCGTAGTGCCCCAGGTCCAGGTCGGTTTCTGCACCATCTTCGGTAACAAATACCTCACCATGCTGGATTGGGCTCATTGTCCCCGGATCAACGTTAATGTACGGATCCAGTTTAAGCATGGTGACTTTCAGCCCCCGGGCCTCAAGGATAGCTGCGAGTGATGCGGATGCGATGCCTTTCCCTAATGAGGAAACAACACCACCTGTGACGAAAATATATCGCGTCATGAGGAACCTGTATCTGGTCGTGAAAAGTGAGTCGAGCTGTTCCGAAAACAGCTACTAAAGATGGGGCTACAGGGTATCAGAATCACCCCGTGCAGACAATGCAGTTGGCAGCCATTTGAGTGCAAAACCGCTGCCTTTTTTTTCACTTTGCCAGCCCTCACAGATGCAGATTCCCGGCAACGCGACAATCTCATCGTCAACCACACATACCGGCCATGAGCTTCGCTGCCAGGCAGGAATATGATGCTCCTGAAATAATTTTTTCAAACTGCATGAACCACCCCGCCCGACGGGCCTGCAACGATCCCCATCAGAACGGTTGCGCAGGGTCACACCGGTCAGACTTTTTAACCCGCCCGGGGCGACACTGCGAACCACTTGCAGCGTTCCCTGAGCGGTCTGCACGCCCTCTTCACTGAGTGGCCAGTTGCCCCATTCGATGTCGACCTGCTCCGGTTGCAGAACAATAACGCCCTGATAGCGCCGCACCTGAAACGCCCCCAGTTGAACAACCGGCTGGCGGTCATCCGCCGCTGCAATCAGCTGCAGAACACTCTTTACCTGCCGCTCGCCGATGGAGACACCAGCCCTGAGACACCAGAAACGCAGCAGATTTGCTCTTCGCGGTCTGCTCAGATCCAGCAGCGCCTGACACTCCAGGCCGTCACCAGAACCGACACTATGCAGATCAATCTCTGCCAGATCCCTGTGCAGCTGCTCAGCATCTCGGAGATACCCCGCAGTATCCGCCCAGCGACGGGAAAAACCGGGCCAGCGGGCCTGCAACAAAGGCAACACCTTATGCCTGAGGTAGTTGCGGTCGTAGCGAAGATCGTTATTGCTGGGGTCATCAACCCACTGCAGCTGTTGCGCCTGGGCCCAGCTGTGTAACTGCTGCCGGGTGATGCTCAATAGCGGTCGGTAAAGCTCAGCCTGCCCCAGCCTGCGGCTATCGGGGATACCGGCCAGCCCTCGCACCCCGGCACCCCGAAGTAACCGGAACAGCATGGTTTCCGTCTGGTCATCCAGATGGTGGGCCAGCAACAGACAATCACCGGGTTGCAGCAACTGCCCGAATAGCTGATAACGGGCATTACGGGCAGCCTGTTCCAGACTGGAGCCCTCATCAACAACCACTTTATGACTGACAAAAGAAAGCTTCAGCGAGCCGGCCAGACGCCCACAAAAGTCACTCCATTGCGCTGACTGAGACTGCAACTGGTGATCAATATTAACCACCAGCAGTTGCTCAGCGGGCAACGACCTGGCCGCCAGATGGAGCAGCACCACCGAGTCCAGCCCACCACTCAGGCCAACCACCCAGCGGGTTACCCTGCTGCGCCGGTCTTTAAGCTGCTGATCAAAGTAGGACTGAAGATCTTTCATATCGGTTTTCTATCATTGCCCTGGCTCATGGCTGACAGGCAAAAAAAACCGCCGGTGTCGCCGGCGGTTGCTGTGTTACTGGCTAATGCCGTAGGACATAAGTCGCTGGTAGCGTCGTTCCAGCAAATCGTCCTGCTCAATATCTGACAACCGCTCCAGTGTCTCCAACAGATGCTTCTTGAGGTTAGCCGCCATCAGCGCGTGATCCCGGTGAGCACCACCCAGAGGCTCATCAACAATCTGATCCACCAGACCCAGCGCGTGCAGACGATCCGAGGTCAGACCCATCGCCCGGGCAGCATCGGGCGCCTTATCAGCGCTTTTCCACAGAATAGATGCACAGCCTTCCGGAGAGATAACAGAGTAGGTGGAGTATTGCAGCATCATCAACTCATCGCAGACGCCGATCGCCAGGGCTCCACCGGAACCGCCTTCGCCTACCACAGTAGCAACAATCGGCGTATTCAGTCGGGACATTGCCGCCAGGTTGAATGCGATCGCTTCAGACTGACCCCGCTCCTCAGCATCGATACCGGGATAAGCTCCAGGGGTATCAATAAAGGTAAGGATCGGCATCTTAAAACGTTCGGCCATCTCCATCAGACGCAGCGCTTTACGATAGCCCTCAGGACGCGGCATGCCGAAGTTGCGACGCACCTTTTCCTTCACTTCACGGCCTTTCTGATGGCCAATCACCATCACCGGACGCCCTTCCAGACGCGCAATACCACCCACCAGAGCCCGGTCATCTGCAAAATGACGGTCACCATGGATCTCTTCAAATTCGTCGAAAATCAGCTTAACGTAATCCAGAGTGTAAGGACGCTGAGGGTGACGAGCGATCTGGGAGATCTGCCATTCACTCAGGTCGCTGAACAAAGATTTAGTCAGCGTGCGGCTTTTTGCCTGCAACTTTGAGATCTCTTCCTCAATGTTCAGTTCATTGTCATCGCCAACCAGACGCAGCTCTTCAATCTTGGCTTCCAGGTCTGCAATTGGCTGTTCGAAATCCAGATAGTTGGGATTCATGTATTGATATTCCGTAAGTTTGCTTCGTTCCGGCCGGGACGCAGTGGCAACTAAAGATCAGCCGACGATAAAAATTGGCCTAATTCTACCCTGTGTAGAGACTAAGAACCACCCTGATCAGTAGCGAATTCTGACCGCATCTCCGCCAAACTGGTCTTTAAGCTTGAGCAACAACTCGTCACTGGGTTTCACCTGCCACGCCTCACCAAGACAGAGCGTTGCAGAGGCATTATCGCTGCTGTAACGCAACGCCACCGGCATATTCACATCACCTTTATGGGCCTGAAGCAGCTCACCAAAGGATTTTAAAGGCCGCTCTTTCAACTGCGAGCTATCGCAGTCGATCTCAATCTGACGACCATACCGGGCGCGGCACTGGGTTATATCAACAACCTTATTACCCCGCACCTTGAGCTTATCGGTGCCGGAATAACTATCGATGGTGATCTCACCTTCGATCAGCAGTATCGCATCCTTGTTAAGCATGGTGCGGTATTCGTCATACGCCTCACCAAACAGCGAGACCTCTATTCTTGAGGTGCGGTCATCCAGCGTGACAAAACAGAGTGAGTCCCCTTTTTTGGTTTTCTTAACCCGCACGTCCACCACCAGGCCCAGCATTTTTTGTTGCTGACCCCGCTGGGGCACCAGCTCCACGATCCGCCGGGAGATGAAGTTAGGTAACTCAGACTCATACTCATCGATCGGATGCCCGGTTACATAGAGCCCCAGGGTATCTTTTTCACCCTGCAGACGCTCCTTATCGGTCCAGTTCCGAAGCTTCATATATTCTGCATAGGGATCCCGGGGCTGCTCGGCCTCAACCTCACCGAACAGGTCAAACATCCCCGCGCTCTGATTACGCTCGGACTGATCCGCCGCTTTCAGCGCTTCACCGATGGAGGCCCACAGCTGGGCACGATCCGGCCCCAGATGATCCAGTGCACCCGAGCGGACTAACGCTTCCAGCACCCTCTTATTGAGCTTTTTACTACCAACACGCTTACAAAAATCAAAGATATCCTTGAAATGTCCACCCTGATTACGCGCCTCGACAATTGCTTCAATCGGGCCTTCACCGACCCCTTTAATCGCCCCCAGACCGTATACAATCTCACCCTTATCATTCACGGTGAACATGTACTCGCCCCAGTTAACATCCGGCAACACCAACGGCAGCTTCATGGTGCGACACTCTTCGATGAAGATCACCACCTTATCGGTGTTCTGCATATCAGAGGAGAGAACCGCGGCCATGAATGGCGCAGGGTAGTGTGCTTTCAGCCAGGCGGTCTGATAGGAAACCAGTGCATAGGCGGCGGAGTGAGATTTGTTGAAACCGTAGCCAGCGAACTTCTCTACCAGGTCAAAGATGTTGCCTGCCAGGTCCCGGTCGATACCATTGGTTTCACAACCATCGAGGAATACCGCCCGCTGCTTGGCCATCTCTTCGGGCTTTTTCTTACCCATCGCCCGACGCAGCATATCCGCGCCACCGAGGGTATAACCTGCCATCACCTGTGCGATCTGCATGACCTGTTCCTGATACAGGATGATACCGTAGGTCGGTTCCAGTACCGGTTGCAGAATATCCAGCTGATAATCGGCGTGAGGATAGGCCAGCTCAGCCTGTCCATGCTTACGCAAGATAAAGTCGTCCACCATGCCCGACTGCAGCGGGCCAGGTCGGAACAGCGCCACCAGCGCGACAATATCTTCAAAGCGGTCCGGTTTCAGACGCCGCACCAGATCCTTCATACCACTGGATTCCAGCTGGAATACTGCGGTGGTTTCTGCGGATTGCAGCAGATTAAAGGTGGCTCGGTCCTCCAGATCGATCAACGCAATATCGAGAGGCTCTTCACCATTCCTGGCGCGGATCCGGTCGATGGTTTTCACCGCCCAGTCGACGATTGTCAGAGTTCGCAGGCCGAGGAAGTCGAACTTAACCAGACCGGCTTCCTCCACATCGCTCTTATCAAACTGAGTCACCAGGCCGTGACCAAACTCATCACAGTAGGTGGCCGAGAAATCGGTCAGTTTAGTCGGGGCAATCACCACACCACCGGCGTGTTTACCCACGTTACGGGTCAGGCCCTCCAGCTTGAGGGCCATCTCCATGATCTCCTGAGCCTCTTCACTGGAGTCGACAAACTCCTTCATCAGAGGCTCTTCCACCATCGCCCGGCTCAGGGTAATACCCACCTCAAAGGGGATCAGCTTGGACAGGCGGTCGGCCAGGCCAAAGGCTTTACCCTGCACCCGGGCAACATCCCGTACCACCGCCTTAGCCGCCATGGTACCGAAAGTGACGATCTGGGATACCGCATCCCGACCATAAGTTTCAGCCACATAGTCGATAACCCGGTCACGGTTATCCATACAGAAGTCGATATCGAAGTCGGGCATCGATACCCGTTCCGGGTTGAGGAAACGTTCGAACAGCAGGTCGTATTCCAATGGATCAAGGTCGGTAATCTTCTGCGCATAGGCGACCAGAGAGCCGGCACCCGAACCCCGGCCAGGCCCCACCGGCACGCCGTTATCCTTACCCCACTGGATAAAGTCCATAACGATCAGGAAGTAACCGGGGAAACCCATCTGGGTGATAATATCCAGCTCAAATCTCAGCCGTTCTTCGTATGGTCTGCGCTTCTCAGCATAATCCGGATCATTTTTATCCAACAAAATATCCAGACGCTCTTCCAGCCCCTTCCAGGAGACATCGGCAAAAAACTGATCCATGGTCATCCCATCCGGGATGGGATATTTCGGCAGATAGTAGGTGCCCAGATCCAGTTCTACATTACAGCGTTTGGCGATCTCTACGGTGTTGGTAATCGCAGAGGGGATATCACTGAACAACTCAGTCATCTCTTCGGGGGTGCGCAGATACTGCTGTTCGCTGTAGTATTTTGGCCGGTGAGGGTCTTCCAGAGTTCGCCCCTGGTTGATACACACCCGTACTTCATGTGCTTCAAAATCCTCCGGCTTGAGGAACATCACCTCATTGGTGGCAACCAGTGGGCAACCCGTCTCATGGGCCAGCTGGACCGAAGCATGGACACAGTTTTCATCACCCGGTCGTCCGGTACGCTGAATTTCCAGGTAGAAACGATCTGGAAATATGGATTGCCACTGTTCCACTACAGCCCGGGCAGAATCGTTGTCCGCCAGCGCCCGTCCCACCTCACCATCTTTTGCACCCGACAGTGCGATCAGTCCCTCGGCGCGCTCAACGATCCAGCTCTTTTTCAGTAACGCCCGCTCAGGCTGAATATTCTGACCTTTCTCATAGGCCAGGGAGATCAGCTCCATCAGATTGCGGTAGCCTTTCTCATTCATGGCTAGCAGCGTCATCCGGTGGGGAGTCGCCTCCGGATCGGTCTCATTTTCGATCCAGATATCTGCGCCAAAAATCGGCTTTATTCCCGCCCCGGTGGTCGCTTTAAAGAATTTAACCAGCGCAAACAGGTTTACCTGATCGGTGATGGCGATAGCGGGGATCTGCTGATCTTTCGCAACACTCACCAGCTCTTTAATGCGCACCAGCCCATCAACCAGTGAATACTCAGTGTGCAGTCGAAGATGTACAAATGCCGGGTCTGTCATTTCAGCTCATTTATTCAGTGATAATTGTGGGTTAAAGCAACTCTGCTACGGGCCTGAAGCTGCGCCGGTGTTCCGGCAATGGGCCCAGCAGACGCAACCGTTCCATATGCAGCGCGGTCGGATAGCCCTTATGGCGGGCAAAACCATAATCGGGGTAACGCTGATCCAGCTCTGCCATCTCCCGGTCACGGTAAACCTTAGCCAGAATCGATGCGGCGCTGATGGCTGGCTCTTTGAGATCACCTTTGATAATCGCTTCCGACGCACAGGGTAAACCCGGTGGACAACGATTACCATCGATCAGGGCAAACTCAGGCACAACGCTCAGTTGAGTGACCGCCCTTTGCATCGCCAGCATCGTGGCATGAAGGATGTTCAGCTCATCGATCTCGGCTGGGGTCGCCCAGGCAATCGACCAGGCCAGCGCCCGCTCCTGAATCAGCGGAAACAGCTGCTCTCGCTTCTTTTCGCTTAACTTTTTGGAATCTGTCAGGCCATCGACAGGCCTGGCTGGGTCAAGGATAACCGCTGCGGCAACCACATTTCCAATCAGTGGTCCCCGCCCTACCTCATCGACGCCCGCGACCAGTCGTCCGGTAGAGAAATCAAACCCCAGGTTTTCCACTCAGCCTCCCCCTGGATTGCAGCAAACGGACAATCGCATCGGCCGCCTTTTTACTGGCATCCTGACGCAGTTGCAGGTGAATCTCATAAAAATGCTGTTTCAGCGCACTCTGTTCTTCGCTATCGAGCAACGCCTGTTCAATGGCAGGCCCCAGTATTTCGGGGCGCACATCATTCTGTAGAATCTCAGGAACCAGAGGCGCATCTGCCAGCAGATTAGGCAGAGAGATATACTGGCTGCTGAGCAAACGGGAGATAATCATATAGGTGACCGGGGCCATCCGGTAAGCCACCACCATCGGCTTTTTCAGCAGTAACGCTTCAAGGGTCGCGGTGCCCGATGCGATCAGCACCGCATCCGCGGCAGTCAGCACCTCACGGGAACGTTTCAGCACCAGCTTGACCGGCAGATCACTATAACGGCGGTCGAGTAGCGCCCTGAGGTGGTCGTAACGCTGCTGATTAGCTGCCGGCATCACAAAAACAAGATCAGAGTTGCGCTTCAGTAACCAGCGAGCCGTATCCAGAAAGGGGTCAGCCAGATATTTCAGCTCACCACCACGACTGCCAGGCATCAGCGCGACAATCTGCTGTTCAAACGGCAGACCCAGGTCTGCTCTGGCCTTTGCCTGATCCGGTTCAAGGGGGATCATATTTGCCAGAGGATGACCGACAAACTCTACGGGCATCGCATGTTGCTGATAAAACTTCGCTTCAAACGGAAACAGCGTCAGCATCAGGTCGGTGGTTTTGAGAATTTTAAATACCCGTTTACTGCGCCAGGCCCAAACCGACGGGCTGACATAATGGACCGTTGGAATACCGGCAAGACGCAACTTGCCTTCAAGATTGAGGGTAAAATCCGGGGCATCAATTCCGATAAAAATATCCGGACGCTGCTGAGAAAAATGCGCCACCAGTGATCTGCGGATCCTTAGCAGCTCCCGCAACCGACCCAGCACCTCAACCAGTCCCATCACCGACAACTTTTCCATAGGATAAAGGCTGTGACACCCCTCAGCCTGCATCAGCTCACCACCGATGCCCTCAATCTCAATCTCAGGAAAACGTTGTTTCAGTTCTGCCAGCAGCCCGGCACCCAGAATATCTCCCGATGCCTCACCTGCTACGATACCGATGCGCAGGGTAGCCATACCCTAGCGAATGATGCCCCGACTGGAGGCTTTGAGTGAGTCCGACAACAGCTGAAGCTCTGGTGTTTCAGCCACCAGAGGATCGAGCTGAGCAATCGCCTCCTCCAGCTTCAGCCCCTGACGATAGATAATCTTATAAGCACGCTTGATATTCTGAATAGCCTCGGCAGAGAAACCACGTCGCCTCAGGCCTTCGGCATTAATACCGTGCGGCTGAGCGCTATTGCCATTAGACATAACAAAAGCAGGAATATCTTTCAGCACCACACTGCCGGCACCGCACATACTGTGAGAACCGATCAGACAAAACTGATGCACCGCGGTGAAACCACCCAGAATAATGTAATCACCCAAATGGACATGCCCGGCCAGGGCACAGTTATTCGCCAGAATATTCTGGTCACCGACAACGCAGTCGTGAGCCACGTGAACATTCGCCATAAACAGATTATGGCTACCAATCACGGTAATGCTATTGTCCTGGATGGTACCCCGGTGAACAGTACAGCCTTCACGGAAGACGTTATGATCCCCGATCAGCAGCTCTGTTGGCTCACCGTTATACTTTTTATCCTGGCAGTCTTCACCAATACTGGCGAACTGATAGATATGGTTATGCGAACCGATTTTCGTCGGTCCCTTGATAACCACGTGAGAATGGATTTTAGTCCCGGGACCGACCTCTACATCGGGGCCGATAATGGTCCAGGGGCCCACCTCAACATCATCGGCCAGCCGGGCCGACGGATCTATAATGGCGCTGGAGTGGATCAACTTTAAACCTTTCTATCTGCACAAAGAATAGTTGCTGAGCTTGCCAGCTCTCCATCAACTGTAGCACGAACATCAAATTTCCAGATACCCCGTTTTTCAGAAACGATGGTAGCTTCCAGCTGCAGTCTGTCTCCAGGCACTACCGGCCGCTTAAAACGGACCTTATCAGAACCAACAAAATAGTATATCGAGCCATCCTGCGGGGTTTTATCCATGGTTTTAAAGCCGAGAATTCCGGCAGCCTGCGCCATCGCTTCAACGATAAGCACCCCCGGCATGACCGGGTGGTCCGGGAAGTGACCATTAAAGAAGTCTTCATTCACGGTAACGTTCTTATAAGCGACGATCGATTCACCAGGTACCAACTCCACCACCCGGTCTACCAGGAGGAAAGGGTAACGGTGAGGTAAATATTTGCGGATCTCTTTTACATCCATCATCATTCAGGCTGACCTTCAGTATGCTGCTTTACAATATTTTCTAAACACTTAACCCGACGAGACAGTTCATCCAACTGACGAAATCTCACCACATTACGTTTCCATTGCTGATGGGGTTCCATCACCGTCCCGGAAGAGAATACACCCGGTTGCAATATAGATTTACTGACCAGTGTCATCGCCGTGATATGTGTACCATCAGCGATCGTCAGATGCCCGGCAATGCCAACACCACCAGCGATAGTACAATTTTTCCCTATCCGGGCGCTACCTGCGATCGCGGTGCAGGCGGCAATTGCCGTATTATCACCGATATTGACGTTGTGACCGACCTGTATCTGGTTATCCAGTATCACGCCATCTCCAATCACCGTATCATCCAGCGCGCCCCGGTCGACTGTTGTGCCGGCACCAATCTCGACCCGGTCACCCACCCGGACACTGCCCAACTGATGAATCTTAATCCATTCACCATTATTGTTAGCAAAACCAAATCCATCGGCTCCGATCACTGCACCACTGTGGATCACACACGACGCACCTAGCCTGACCTCATGATAGAGGGTTACATTGGCTGCAATACGGGTATTTTCTCCGATCACGCAGTTGCTACCGATCACACTATTTGCACCAATCGTCACTCCAGAGCCGATCTGTGCACCGTCGGCGATAACCACATTTGCGCCGATGGTCAGGTGATCACCCAGCAACGCAGTAGGACTGATCTGCGCCGCAGGACTAATTCCGCTGCCGGTCTCTGACAGGCCACAAAAAAGCGCGGTGGCTCTGGCATAGGCTATATATGGGTCGGCAACTACCAGCGCAATACCGGTCACATCGTCACGGTGTTCAGCCCGCACCAGCACAGCACCAGCCCTGCAAGAAGATAGCTGATGCTGATAACGACCACTATGTAAAAATGACAGCTGATGCTCTGTTGCCGATTGCAGCGTCCCTATGCCTTCTATCAGATGGTCAGAATCGACAGGCTCAGCCTCTAACAGGCTGGCCAGTTGCGATACGGTAAAAGGAGAATGAGCCATCGACCGCTTACTGCTTATCCAGCAGCTCTACAACCTTTGCGGTAATATCCAGCTCTGGCTTGACATAGAAAGTAGCCTCTTTGCTGACGATCATATCATAGTCACCAGACTCTATCAGGCTGCGAATCACAACATCCAGTTTCGGTCGCATCTGTTTCAGGAACTCTTCTTCACGCTGGCGCTGCTTCTGCTGCAGCGCCTGCCCCAGGCGCTGGTATTCGCCATAGGCTTTCTGGAACTGTACCCGCTGTTGATCCTGCACCTCTTTCGACTGAGTATCCTGGCCCTTTTTTATCTCATCCTGAATCTTTTTTACCTGGGCTTTCAGGTCTGACAACTGTTTCTGTTCACTGCTAAACTCTGAACTCAGTTTATCACGATAGGCTTCAGCCGCTTTGCTGTTCATAAGAGCCTGCTGCACACTGAGGGCTGCCACTTTTTCAGCCATGGCATTGAAGCTGAACACCAGTCCTACGATAAGTATCAGTGATCGAAACATAGTCATTCTCCTTAGAAAGTTCGTCCAAGAGCAAATTCAAAGAATCGCTCGTCATCTGTATCTTTAGCATTCAACGCCTTAGACAGGGCAATAGAGATCGGTCCGATTGGCGTCAGCCAGCTGAAGCCAAAACCAGCAGTGTAACGCAGCTCATCCAGCTTGATGCCATTATCACAACCTGAACTTCCAACAGGACACTCCGTGAGGAAGACATTACCGGCATCGGCAAACAGCAGGGTCCGCATCGAACTGGAGTCTTTTATAAAGGGTACCGGGAAGATCAGCTCGGCGCTCATATCAATAGCGACATTACCACCGAATGGATCATCTTTAGAATCACGAGGCCCCAGGGAGTTGGAGTCAAACCCACGAACAGAACTGAGACCACCGCTGTAATAGTTTTTAAAGAATGGGTATTCGTTGTCGCCCAGTTTTCCGGCGAAGGCGAGGCGTCCACGCAAGGATCCGATCAACCCCTCGCTGTCTTCGCTCAGCGGGTAGTAGATACGCCCCTTATACTGCTCTTTATGGTAGGAAAGATCACTGCCGGGAACGCCTATCTCTATCGAAGCACTCTGCGAATACCCCTCGGTAGGGAAAATCTTCCGGTTCAGATGGTTATCACTCCAGCTAAGCTGGACGTTGAAAATATTAAAGCTGTCGCCTTCCAAATCTATATAGTCTGTTACTTCCTGTGAAACATCGTTCGAAGGCTTAACCTTGATCCCTTCGAAGTTAAAACCAAAGTTCAGCCGCTGATAGTCATCCATCGGGTAGCCGAAATTGACCCCGGCCCCCAGGGTATCGGTGGAATAGTTACTCACATTCTCTTCATCGTAATGTGTTTCACGGGAATAGATGTTATAGCCCCGGCTGACGCCATCAACGGTATAATAAGGCTCGACATAGCTAAACTTGTATTCGGTAATCGTATCACTCTGAGTGATACCAAAGCCGACACTGTTACCCGACCCCAGAAAGTTATCCTGTTCAACACTCAGATTGAGAATCGCACCGCTGGTCTGTGAGAAGCCGACACTGGCAGAGAAGTTACCGGTATTGTCTTCAACAACACTGTATTCCAGATCCACCTGATCATCGGTACCGGGTACCGGTGCGGTTTCCACATTTACATCTTTAAAATAACCGGTCTGGGCAATACGCTGTTTGGAGCGCTCGATCGCTGCTGAAGAAACCAAACCACCTTCCATCTGTGATATTGAGCGGCGAGCCACCACATCCGCAGTTTTTGTATTACCTTTTATAGCGATGCGACGCACATAAGTCTGTTTGCCCGGGGCGATAAAAAACTGCAGATTAACGGTATTATCATCATTAATCTTAGGCACCGGGCTGACATTGGCAAACAGATAGCCTTTGTCGCCCAGCTTACGGACCAGCGCATCCTGAGACTCGGTCATTTCACGGCGGGAGAAGGTTGCCCCCTTAGCGACAGTGATCGCATCCAACAACTCCTGTTCATCCACCACCAGATCACCGGCAACGGTCACATCGCCAACGGAAAATTTCTCACCCTCGGTCACACTGACCGTGATGAAAACGTGTTTCTTATCCGGTGACAACGAAACCTGAGACGAATCAATTGTAAAGTTGATATAGCCGCGGTCCAGATAATAGGAACGCAGACGCTCCAGATCGCCGGCCAGCTTTTCCCGGGCATACTTATCGGAGTCACTGAAAAAGTCCCAGAACCCGGGTAGTTTGAGGGAAAACTCATCTTTCAGCTCCTCATCGCTGAACACCGTATTGCCAACGATATTGACATGTTGGATGGTCGCTACCTTGCCTTCCTTGATATCAATATTCAGTGCCACACGGTTTTCAGACAGTGGCTCCACCTCTGCTTCTATCGCCGCACCATAGCGCCCCTGTCCTGCATACATGCGCAGCAGATCCTGACGAATTTTTTCCAGGGTTGCCCGCTTAAAGACATCCCCCTCGCGCAGGCCGTTCTGCTTCAGCCCCTCCAGCAACGCGTCATCTTCCAGCACCTTATTCCCTTCAAGGCGTATCAGACTGACGGCGGGACGCTCCTGAACCCTGACGATCAGCACATTGCCATCACGGGCGATGCGGATATCATCAAAATAACCGGTGCGAAACACCCGACGGGTCGCCTCAGCAATCTCGCTCTGATCGACACTCTGCCCCGAGTCGATATCAAGATTTCGCAACACCAGGCCGGGTTCCACCCGTTGCAGCCCTTCCAGGCGCACATCTTCTACTGTGAATGATTGCGCACTAACAACCGCTGAAAACAGTGCCAGGGAAAAGAGAAGTCCGATTCTGATCTTCATGAACTGGTTCTTATATTGGATAGAAAATTTAAAGTCGCATTAGATCATTAAAAATAGCGACGCCCATAAGCGAAAACAAAACTGCCATTCCGATTCTTAAGCCAATCATCTGCACCTTCTCAGAGACTGGCCTCCCCCGTAGCAGTTCTACTGAATAATACAGCAGATGCCCACCATCCAGCATGGGGATTGGTAACAGGTTAAGAATACCGAGACTGATACTCAGGTATGCCAGAAATCCGGCAAATGCCTCTACACCCGAAGCCGCAGAAGCGCCTGCCACTTTAGCAATGGTTATCGGTCCACTCAAGTTTTTTACCGACAGAACCCCTTCCAGCATTTTCCAGATTGAATCAAGGGTTAGACTGATCATCTGCCAGGTTTGTGAAAACGCTCTGCCAATCGATTCGAAAACACCGTAACGCACCTGCCGTAACATCTCGGGCGGCCATTTAACCGGCACAACACCCGCGCCAACATAGCCAACCACGCCCTCTGCTTCAGACTTTTCATCCGGAGTAACCGTTATACTGAGTCGCTGCCCCTCACGCTGCAACTCCAGCTCAAGCGCCCGACCGGGATTCTCACGAATAATATCGACCAGTTGTCCCCACTCAGTCACCGGCTGATTATCGATTGCGACAACCCGGTCACCCGCAAGCAGACCCGCTCTTGCTGCCGCCCCTGTTTCCACCACCTGCCCAATAACAGCGGGGTGAACCGGCCGATAGGGCTGAATACCCAGTGCCGACAGAGGACTTTGCGTTTCCGGATTAAAATGCCAGTCAGTCAGACTCAACTGATAGCCCTGCGGCTGACCGCTCTGCCCCTTTCGGGCCGTCAACGGTACAGATATCGATTCACCGATATAGGTCGCCATCGCCAGATTAATCTCATCCCAGGAATGGGTTTTCCGCCCGGCAACGGTGAGAATCTCATCGCCATGTTGCAACCCGGCCCGCTCCGCCACACTGCCTGCGGCAATACTGCCAATTACCGGTGCCACTTTTTCAACACCCGAAACCAGCATCGCCCAGTATACGACCACCGCAAACAGAAGATTGACCACAGGACCAGCCGCCACAATGGCGATGCGCTGCAGGACAGGTTTGCGATTAAACGCCTGATCCTGCAGCTCAGGCTCAACTTCGGCTTCACGCTCATCCAGCATCGACACATAACCGCCGAGTGGAATCATGGCAATCACATATTCTGTATCGCGCCGGTCACGCCAGCAGACCAGCGGCTTACCGAAGCCGACAGAGAAACGTAAAACCTTGACACCACAACGCCTGGCCACCCAGAAGTGGCCATATTCATGGATGGTTACCAGAATCCCCAGGGTAACAATCAGTGCCAGTACCGTATTTATAATGTCCATCATTCCTCAGAATCAGCCAACCGCTATCAGTTGCAGCCCCACGACAAACACTGGCGCAGCCGCGGTAATACTGTCGATACGATCCAGTATCCCCCCATGACCAGGCAGCAAGCGACTACTATCTTTAATACCCCGATGCCGTTTGAGCATACTTTCAAACAGATCACCCAGCACCGAAGCCAGCCCGGCAATCATCGCCATCAGCAACAGATAGACTCCGGTTAGCAGATCAAGTTCAAGATAGAAAACAAAACAGAGCGATATCAGAGCACAGGAGGCCAGCCCACCCCACAGTCCGGCACGGGTTTTACCCGGACTAACGTTGGGTGCCAGCTTAGCGTGCCCCCAGGTTTTACCAGCGAAATATGCACCGATATCAGCCCCCCAGACCAATAACAACAACATCAGCAACAACACCCCGCCTCTGGGCAGGTGATGCAGACTGACCAGCGCCATCCAGCTGGAGGTCAACACCAGAACACCAATAAGAGCCCGCTGCCAGGTAGCTTGCCACCCCTTGGCCGAGGGGTAGCGCACAACCCAGTAGGCAGCCAGCCCCCAAAAGATAACAGCGACAGGAAGAACCCGGCCAAAAAGTGCATCCGGCGAATAATAATTAAGGGCAGCCATCAGGGCTGCTATAAGAGAGGTATATGCAAAGCGCACGGCAGGAGCACTCAGAGCAGACAGATTAGCCCACTCCCAGGCAGCCAAAAGAATAATCGCCGCCACAAACAGTTTAAACACGTCAAAGCTGGAGAGGAAAAGCCCCGCCAAAACCAACGGTGCCAACAGGACAGCGGTCCAGACCCTCTCTTTAAGCATTATCAGCCTCTATCTGTTCACTGGTTTTACCAAAACGACGCTCCCGGGTTGCATAGCTTTGAATCGCGGCACCCAGAGCGTTTTTGTCGAAATCAGGCCACAGCAGATCACTGAAAAAATACTCACTGTAAGCCATCTGCCAGATCAGGAAGTTACTGATGCGCTGTTCTCCAGCGGTGCGGATACACAGATCCGGGGGAGGCAGATCACTCAGGCACACCATCGAGCCAAGCAGTTCGGCATCCAGCTGTTCCGGGGTAAACTGTCCGTCAATACAACCCTGTGCAAAGCGTTTCGCCGCCTGAACAATATCCCACCGCCCCCCGTAGTTGGCAGCCACATTGACTATCAGCCCCGTATTAGCCGCCGTCAGCAGCTCGGCTTTATCAATCTTCTTCTGCAACGAACTGCTGAAGCGACTCTTATCACCGATAACCCGCAAACGGATATTGTGCTTATGAAGTTTCTTCACCTCGCGATCAAGCGCCAGAGCAAATAACTCCATTAACCCTTTTACTTCGAGCGGGGGCCGTTGCCAGTTCTCGCTACTGAAAGCAAACAGCGTCAGCACTTCCACGCCCAGTTCAGCGCACCCCTGTACCACACTGCGGACGCTTTCTACACCGGCCCGGTGACCCGCCAGACTACCTTTTCCATGCTTTTTCGCCCACCGGTTATTGCCATCCATAATGATCGCAATATGTCGCGGGACAGACTTTCCCACAGGCAGGCTGAGCTGTAATTTTTCCGACATATCAGACGCCGGCACACCCTAACAGAGGTTACCGGCTATTCCCTATTAAATTTCCATCAGGTCCGCTTCTTTATCCTGAAGCAGTTGGTCAACCTCAGCGATAAATTTATCGGTCAGCTTCTGAATCTGATCTTCACCACGACGGGCATCGTCTTCAGTGATCTCTTTTTCTTTCAGCAGATCTTTAATATCGCCATTGGCATCGCGGCGGATATTACGAATCGATACACGACCATTTTCAGCTTCCTGACGAGCCTGACGGATATACCCTTTACGGGTTTCTTCGGTCAGCGCAGGCATAGGCACACGAATCACTGCGCCTGCTGTAGAGGGGTTCAGGCCCAGATCAGATTTCATAATCGCCTTTTCAATATCGGGAACAAGATTGGATTCCCATGGGGAGATCGACAGCGTCCGACCATCCTCAACACTGATATTGGCTACCTGACTCAGCGGCACAGCTGAACCGTAATAATTCACATGTACGGTTTCCAGAATACTCGGATGCGCCCGACCTGTTCGAATCTTCTTCAGGTTTGTGGCCAGAGCTTCCAGACTTTTACCCATTCGATCCTGGGCATCCTGAGCGATCTCATTCAGCATATATATCTCCTACCGTCTCATTATTATCGATGACGGTTCCCTCGTCGCTACCAACAATCAGGTTGGCTAACGCACCTGGTTTGTTCATATTGAAAACCCGGACCGGCATATCATGGTCACGAGCCAGACAGATTGCAGTCAGATCCATGACGCCCAGCTGCTTATCCAGCGCTTCATCAAATGTCAGATGCAGATAGCGCTTGGCAGAAGGGTCCTTCATTGGATCTGCGGTATACACACCATCAACCTTGGTGGCTTTTATTACCACATCAGCATCGATTTCGATGCCCCGCAGACATGCGGCAGAGTCTGTAGTAAAAAACGGGTTACCGGTACCCGCAGAAAAAATCACAACATCACCCTGATTCAGGTAACGGACCGCATTACGGCGATCATAATCATCCACCACACCGCGCATCGGTATGGCAGACATTACACGGGTAGCAATATTACAACGTTCCAGCGCATCACGCATCGCTAATGCATTCATCACTGTTGCCAGCATCCCCATGTGGTCTCCGGTCACCCGGTCAAGGCCCGCTGCACTGAGTGCCGCACCACGGAACAGGTTACCACCACCAATAACCATACCGACCTGAACACCTATACCGACCAGTTGACCTATCTCCAGCGCCATCCGGTTCAGCACCTTAGGATCGATGCCGAAATTTGCTTCACCCATCAGGGCTTCGCCACTTAATTTGAGCAGTATACGTTTATATTTGGAATGTTTATTTGAGGCAGGCATCGGTATCGTCTCCACCCGGACTGAGTTCGCACCAGTGTAACAAGAAAGAAATAGATTGCGCACCCAGAACAGGCGCGCAATCTGCGCAGGATCAGTGTTTAACCTTTCAACTGCTCAGCAACTTCAGCAGCGAAGTCTTTATGCTCGACCTCGACACCTTCACCTACTGCAATACGGATGAAAGATGCAACAGAAGCGCCCGCATCTTTAACCAACTGACCCACTTTAACATCGGGGTTTTTAACGAATGGCTGTTCAACCAGGCTGTTTTCTGCCAGGAATTTGTTGATACGTCCAACAACCATCTTTTCTGCGATCTCTGCAGGCTTGCTAGCCATATCAGGCTGAGCCAGAATGATCTCTTTCTCTTTCGCAACAACATCAGCAGGCATATCTTCTTTGCTAACCACTTGCGGATTAACAGCAGTAACATGCATTGCGACATCTTTAGCCAGCTCAGCATCGCCACCGTTCAGGGCAACAATGGCCGCCAGAGTACCAGTACCGTGAACGTAAGCAGCGACCGTTTCGCCTTCAACAATGAAAACACGACGTACGCCGATATTCTCACCGATCTTCTGTACCAGCGCATCACGAACATCAGTCAGTTCACCAGCCATCAGTGCGGCAACGTCTGTCTGCTTGTCAGCAAAAGCTTTTTCCAGAACCGTTTGAGTAAAGGCCAGGAAGTTGTCATCACGAGCAGCAAAGTCAGTTTCAGAGTTAACTTCAACTGCAACGGCATAGCTGCTGTCATCAGCAACTTTAACCGCAACAACACCCTCAGCTGCAGTACGACCAGCCTTTTTAGCCGCTTTCATACCTGATGCTTTACGCAGCTCTTCGATCGCCTTATCCACATCGCCATCAGCAGCAGCCAGCGCTTTCTTACACTCCATCATACCCAGACCGGTACGATCGCGCAGTTCTTTTACCTGCTTAGCGGAGAAGTTTGCCATTTGGTTTTACCCCATTAACAATCTATTGATTCAAATTCAAAAAAAGGGGAGCAACTCAGCTCCCCCTCCCGCGTGTCTGAATAGTCTATCCAAACCGCTTGACAGTCTGATTACTCAGCAGCAGCGTCGTCTTCAACTTCAACGAATTCGCTCTTGTCACCAGCATTAACTTCCGCGCCTTCAGAGCATGCATCAGCAACCGCTTTAACGTAGATCTGAATTGCACGCAGGGCATCGTCGTTACCCGGAATAACGTAGTCAACACCATCAGGGTTGCTGTTAGTATCAACGATACCAATGACAGGGATACCCAGCTTGTTAGCTTCATTGATAGCGATACGCTCGTGATCAACGTCAACCACAAACAGCGCGTCTGGCAGACCACCCATATCCTTAATACCACCGATAGACAGCTCCAGCTTTTCCATCTCACGCTGACGCATCAGCGCTTCTTTCTTGGTCAGCTGAGCGAAAGTACCATCCTGGCTCTGTGCTTCAAGATCACGGAAACGACGGATAGACTGACGGATAGTCTTGTAGTTAGTCAGCATACCACCCAACCAGCGGTGGTTAACGTACGGCATATTCGCACGAATTGCTTCTTCTTTGATGGTCTTGCTGGCAGCACGCTTAGTACCAACGAACAGAATTTTGTTCTTGTTGCCAGCCATGCCTTTAACAACATCCAGCGCACCATTCAGTGCTGGCAGGGTGTGTTCCAGGTTGATGATATGAATCTTGTTACGGGCACCAAAAATGTATTTACCCATTTTCGGGTTCCAGTAACGGGTCTGGTGACCGAAGTGAACACCTGCTTTCAGCAGGTCACGCATTGTAACTTTTGCCATTATATTTTCCTAAGTATTAGGGTTAGACGTCCATGCACCCCACCCCCCAACCGCAAGCGGCACCCAAGGAGATGTGTCGGTAACATGTGTGGATTTATGAAACCTGCGTTTGCAAACCCTGCGGATTCAGAAACTCAAATTTCGAGCGCGATTTTATACCATAAACGCCCCCTGTTTTGAAGTATGAATTACAATCTATTTATTCGCAGTGTTTTGTTCTTGGTCGGTAAATTCGCTACAATCCACTGATATCTTCTTACGCCCCAAAGGCTTACAAATTTAAGGGTTTATATGAGCATCACGATTAAAACGCCGGAAGAGATCGAAAAAATGCGCGTCGCAGGACGTCTGGCTGCAGAAGTCCTGGAAATGATCGCCCCCTTTGTCAAGCCAGGCGTCACCACAGAAGAACTGAATACCATCTGCCATAACTATATGGTCAACGAGCAGCAGGTAATCCCGGCGCCACTCAACTATCACGGGTTTCCCAAGTCGATCTGCACCTCGGTCAACCACGTTGTCTGTCACGGTATTCCAAATGACAAGCCACTCAAAAACGGGGACATTATCAATATCGATATTACCGTGATTAAAGATGGCTACCACGGCGACACCAGCCAGATGTTCTATGTCGGCAATGTCCCTCCCCATGCGCAACGGCTGTGCGAAATCACTCAGGAATGCCTGTATAAAGGGATGGCCCTGGTCAAACCTGGCGCCCGCCTGGGCGATATAGGCCATGTGATCCAGCAATACGCTGAAGCCAATCACTATTCAGTGGTACGGGAATACTGTGGCCACGGCATCGGCATCGGTTTCCACGAAGACCCACAAGTAGTGCATTATGGTAAGCCGGGGACCGGCGTCGAACTGCAAGAGGGGATGTGCTTTACCATTGAGCCGATGATCAATGCTGGCAAACGCCACGTTAAATTGCTAAAACGGGACGGCTGGACAGTCGAAACCGTCGACAAGCGCCTTTCGGCGCAATGGGAACATACAATCCTGGTCACCGCTGATGGTTATGAAACGCTAACCAGACGCAAGGATGAAACCATCTAATCTACCGCTGCCGAGGGCAATCCATGTCGCACAACGCTTTTGCTGCTGATGAAACGCTCTTTTCTGCCAGCGAGTTTAGCGCTGCCCTGGCGCAATCAAGCTCCCCCATACCGGTATTTAAAGATGCATTGAAAGCAGCCCAGGAGAAGATGGACGCCCGCTTCCGGGAAGGCGAGGATATTCGCAAGCTGATCTATGGTCGCGCCTGGCTGATCGATCAGTTGCTACTGCAGGCCTGGCAACTGTTTGACTGGCCAGACGATAAACATATTTGCCTGATGGCCGTCGGAGGTTATGGCCGGGGCGAGCTGCACCCCCGCTCCGATGTCGATATTCTGATTTTGCTGGATAACATCAGTGACAGCGAAGTACAGGAGAGTATCAGCCGCTTTCTCACACTGCTATGGGATATCAATCTCGACATTGGTTCCAGCGTCCGCACCCTTGACGAATGCTACAACGAAGCCCAAAGCGATATCACTATCGCAACCAATCTGATCGAATCGCGTCCACTGGTCGGCAATGCCGATCTGCATATTCAGATGTACCTGCGGGTAACTTCAGAAGGCGCATGGACCGATAAAGAGTTCTTCCTCGCCAAGGTGAATGAACAAAACAGCCGGCACGACAAAACCAACGATACCGAATACAACCTGGAACCCAACCTGAAAAACTCTCCCGGAGGATTACGGGATCTGCAGACTATTGGCTGGGTGGCGAAACGTCATTTTGGTGCGACCTATATCCGCGACCTGGTGGATCACGGTTTTCTCACCGAGCTGGAGCTGGACACTCTGAACAAGGGTGAGCTCTACCTCTGGACGGTACGCTACGCCCTGCATATGCTCTGCCAGCGCCGCGAAGACCGACTACTGTTCGATCATCAGCGCAGCCTCGCAGACCTGTTCGGCTATACCGATCAGAGCGGCGCACTGGCCGTTGAGCAGTTCATGAGCAAGTACTACCGGGTTGCCAAGGCGATGTCTGAGTTCAACGGCATGCTGCTGCAGTATTTTGATGAGGTTATTCTGCGCCGTGAAGAGGAGCAGGTTATCGAACCACTGAATAACCGCTTCAACCTGCACAACGGTTTTATCCGGGTCGCCTATGAGTCAGTTTTTGAACACCACCCGTTCGCGATGCTGGAAATGTTTGTACTGCTGGCGCAAAACCCTGAGATCAAAGGGGTGAGGGCATCCACCATCCGTCTGATCCGCAACAACCGGCACCGTATCGACGATGAGTTCCGTAACGATATTCGCAACACCTCCCTGTTTATGGAGCTGTTAAAGCAGGATAAAGGGGTCTCTACCGAACTTAAGCGGATGAACCGGTTTGGTATTCTCGGTCTCTACCTGCCTGAATTTGGTGATATCGTCGGACAGATGCAACACGACCTGTTTCATATCTACACGGTCGATGCCCACACCCTGAAAGTGATACAGAAGATACGCAAGTTCCGTCACAAGGATCAGCGGGAGAAATTCCCGATCGCCTACCGCATCATCAATCAGTTGCCCAAGCTGGAGCTAATCTACATTGCCGGGCTTTACCACGACATTGCCAAAGGGCGTGGTGGCGACCACTCAGAGCTGGGCGCGGAAGACGCGATAGCTTTCTGTCTGCGGCACCATCTGGGTAAATGGGATACCCATATGGTGCAATGGCTGGTGCGCAACCACCTGCTGATGTCGATGACTGCGCAGCGCAAAGATATCTCTGACCCGGATGTGATTCTGCACTTTGCCAAACAGGTACGGGATATCGCCCACCTGGATTATCTCTACATCCTGACGGTGGCCGATATCAACGCCACCAACCACAGCCTCTGGAACAGCTGGCGGGCAACCCTGATGCGTCAGCTGTATACCGAAACCAAACGCGCACTCCGTCGGGGACTGGAAAACCCGGTTAATAAAGATGACCGGGTCGAACAGATTCAGAATGAAGCCCTGGCGATTATGCAGCGCAAAGGCTTCAACGAGCAGGAGGTCATCGAGTTCTGGAACCTCCTCGGCGACGATTACTTCCTGCGCGAACAGCCGCAGCATATTGCCTGGCAAACCCAGGGAATACTGGAGCACGGAGACTCTGATCTGCCACTGGTTATGATCCGCAAAACATCCTACCGGGCTTTTGAAGGGGCCACTGAGATCTTTGTCTACATGCCTGACCTGCCAAGCCTGTTTGCCGCTGCCGCTTCAGCCCTGGACCAGCTCAACCTGAACATTCAGGATGCGCGCATTATGGTGGCCGACAACAATCAGGCACTCAACACCTATACGGTGCTGGCTGAAGATAACCTGCCATTGCCGGATGACGAAGCGTTTCTGGAACAGATTCGCAATCACCTGGTGGAAGAGCTGGATGACCCCGACGACTTCCCGGCCATCATTCAGCGCCGCATTCCACGTCAGATGAAACTGTTTGCCTATCCAACCCAGGTCAACATGAGCACCGACCCGGCCACTCAACTGACCACCCTGGAGATTATCACACCAGACCGGCCCGGACTGCTGGCCCGACTGGGGGGAATCTTTGTTGATTTTGGCATCTCGGTGCGCAAAGCCAAGATCGCCAGTATAGGCGAACGGGTAGAAGACTTTTTCTTTATCTCCGACGAGCAGGGACAGGCCATCAGTGACCCGGATCTCTGCATCAGGCTGCAAGAGGCGATCTGTCAGCAGCTGGATGAGTATAGTAAGTCAGCCTGACGCTGACGCATTAATCTGACAGGTGAATATTCATGGACAAACAGACACAAACCGAATTAGAAGCGGCAGCTTTTCGCCGCCTGGTACAACATCTGGATCAACGCAAAGATGTACAGAATATCGATCTGATGATTCTGGCAGGCTTCTGCCGCAACTGCCTGTCCAAGTGGTACAAAGCCGCCGCCGACGAACGGGGGGTAGAACTGAGTTACGAAGCAGCCTGCGAGCAGGTCTACGGCATGCCATACTCCGAGTGGAAAGAGAAACATCAGAAGAAGGCAACCCCTGAACAACTGGCGGCCTACGAAGCGACTCAGAAGCCGGGATAACACCTCATATGCCAGGTTTTACCAGAGCAACGCTCATAAAAAAGCCGGTCTGATTTGACCGGCTTTTTTTTATACCCAAACGACCCTCACACCCCGCAACTATTGACTGGCCTGCCAGGCACGCTGCACCTGATTCAGATCGATCTCCAGAATCGTGGCGTAAACATCGGTCTGCACCGGATAACTTTTCACCACCCGTGCGCCGCGGACAATGCCGGCTACCGCCCCCTGAAACTGGTTGTTCTGTAAGACCATATCCTTCACCGATGTAGTCCCGGCCAGATACTGCCCATGCACCAGCGCCGTCAGCTCACGATAGGCATCCAGCTTTGAGGCTTTCATCGCCATCAGCACCTTATGCTGCTGGGTTTGCCCCTCCTGCAGACTGATGGGAGCATAACCCGTCACCTGAACCCAGTTGGGTTCTATCGGCGTATCATCCACCCTGGGCGGCAGATCCGGCAGCGCCGAAACAATATCTTTTGTGGACTCAACAAAGGTTTCGCAGCCCGCCAGAGAGATCACCAGCAACATTGCCAGCATCGCCTGTATCAGGCTTTTCAGCCCCTTTCTGAAGCGCCAGAAGCCCGCATTCATTGTTTACTCTCCGAAGCCGGTTGACGTGTACCATTCTCAATAATCATACCATCATCCATCGCTTTGATCGGGTCATAGCCCGGCAGGGCACCTTCCAGGCGTACAGAGGGAATATTAGTCTGGGCCGACGCCATAATCTGACGACTGGTGGTGTCCAGCACCCGGGCATTGATAATGATGCCATCCGGGTGCTGACTGTAGGTACCGGTCAGCACAAAATGGATTCTGAAACGGTTACGAATACCCGACAGGTTCTCTGTAGAGAGTGGATCTTTTACAGTCGTATTCAGGCTAACTGCTCGAAAATCGACCAGATTATAGCCATGCTGCTGTAACTGAAAAATAAAGTTCTCACTCAGACGTTCACCGGTCGGCGTTCCTGAGGCTTTGTTACCCAGTTGCACAAAGGGAAGAATTGCAATCGGCAGCCGCTTAATACGATTCTCAGCCAGACCAACATTCAACTGCACCGCCATCTGCGCCACCGCTTCGCTTAGCGGATCAGCGCCCGAAGGCTGATCTCCCACCACCTGAACTTCATGTTTGGCTAACTCACGCTGCGCTTCAAGATTCGCCGCTTCCGCTGCGCGCATCTGCTCCAGCGCCTGCGGATCTACACTCTGCACCGCCACAGGGACCGGCTCATTCAGCGCACAGCCGGCCAGCAAAACAGACCAAAGCAGTAAAGAATATCTCATCGACACCCGACACCCAGAATTGAATATCCGTTTAAACTAACATAAATCAGGCACTTAAACAGTCCCTGCCGTATTGCAACAGATCAATAATTTGCATACCTTAGTGTATTATCGGTCAGCCAGAAAGTATGTTTAGCCCTATGATTCGTATCGCCGCAGCACTCTTGTTCAGCCTTCTCAGCCTGTCACTGCATGCCGTTACGATGGAAGCAGAGGGACGCGCACTGATATTCGACAAGGATATTGATTCTGCCCGCCAGGCCGCCATCAAGAATGCCACCCAGCAAGCCTCTCTGCAGGCCAGCGCCATTGTCAGCAGCACCCAGAGCATCGATCAGGGAGTATTGAGCATCGACAATATGCAGGTCAGCACGCTGGGGATGGTCAGCAATATCGAAATTATTGATGAGAAAATCCAGGGGCGGATGCTCTGGGTCAAAGTCCGCGCCGATATCGATTTCGAAGAGGGTTGCGCCGCAGGCGTCTCCGGACACGGCTACCAGAAATCGGTGGCGGTAACCGCCTTTCCCCTGCTCTATCCACAACAGGCCAGTCTTGGTGCGCTCAGCAATATGCCGACAGAACTCAGCAGTCTGCTCAGCAATCAGATCAACCAGACCAGCAACCTGAGGGCACTCAACGCCGGTATGCTCAACGTACTTGAAGCACCAGCCACCGCCCCCACCCGCCAGCTCAGCGCCGGTGCCCTGACCACCGTACTGGACTACACCCGCCAACTGGACGTCCAATATATCGTCTCCGGCGTCATTCGTGATATCAGCCTCTACGATTCCTCTGTCATTGATCCACAGCGCAATATTCTGGTAGACCTCTATAACCGACTCGATTACCGCAGCAAACGCCACCTGCGCACTCTGGTACTGGACCTGTATATCCACGATGGTTTTTCCGGCGCCCTGCTCTTCAGCAAACAATACGCCACCGCCGGACGCTGGAATCTCGAACCCGAAGCCCGCCCAGGTTTTGCCAGCGCTGAGTTCTGGCGTCAGGATTATGGCAAGCAAACCCGTGAACTGCTGAATCAGGTCGCTGCCGACCTCAATGATGAACTGCGCTGCATGCCTTTCTCTGCACGCATCACCAAAAGCGAAGATAACCTACTCTGGTTCAATGCCGGAGCCCTGGCGGGTATAAAGGTGGGCGATAAACTCACGGTGTACCGCAAATCAAACTTCTATACTGACGATATGCGCAGCCATATACAGCTTATCAACACCCGCAAAACCATGACCGTCACCGAAGTACAACCGATGTTCGCCATCGGCCGACTGGCGGAAGATGGTGCAATCTACAATATACAGCCGGATGATGTCGTGATTTCCTGGTAAGCGCGAAGCGCTTAACAGGCAGACCGCCGCGAAGCGGCTAGCTAGACGCGACTGCGTCGCTTGCTAGGAGCTAGACGAAAAACTTCGTTTTTCTTGCTAGAAAAAGCAAAGAAGAGATAACTTTATTGCTCGCTCTGTTAGAACTGCTTTGAGCTATAAAGTCAGTGGATCATTGCAATAACTTGAATCAGAAACTGAACTGAGTCAAATTGCCCGCTACAATAATGTCAAATCCTTCTCAAAGGATTGTCCAGAGAGCTGCTTAGGAAAATTTATGACATGGAATTTGTTTTTTTATTTGCTTACCTGTCGTTGTACTGGGCTATTAGAATTAATCAGGCATTAACCCCAGAAGATTTAATGTTACATGATGAACGACTTGGCCATTTAGTTATTATGCTTCTAATTGCCATGCCTGTTGTGATTCTCAGAGTGATAGTAGGAAACAGGTACTACAGGAAGAAATTTCATGGCCTTTACCCTTCTATAAACGTCAAGAATCTTATGCAGCATGACATCTCATACTCTGCTCTCTGTACGATAGTTGTCGGTATCATTTATGTCTCTGAACGGGATTATTTTGATGCTGGTTTTCGTGAGTTTGGAGTGTCAATGTTTATATATTGGTTTGCATCTATGCTGCTTGGCTTTCTTCGATGGCTTCCTGCCACCAAGAATGGCTTTAGGTAACAAATGGCAGTTGTATAAAGTTATCAAAAGCATCTTCTTAATGTCGTTAGTTAACCCTATGAATCCTCATTGAAAACTTGACACAAAAAAACCGCCAAATGACGGTTCTTTTTTATGCTTTTTCTAGCAAGGAAACGAAGTTTCCGTCTAGCGAGTGACGAAGTCACGTTCTAGCGAGCCGCGAAGCGGCGGTCTTGAAATAATTGCTCCGCAATTATTTCTGCGTCCCGCGAATATTCACTTCCACCCGGCGGTTCATCGCCCGGCCACCAGCAGTATCGTTGCTGGCCACCGGATAGCGCTCACCATAGCCCCGGGATTGCAGGCGCAGCGGTGCAACACCTTTACTGGACAGATACTGGGCTACGCTGGCAGCGCGTCGCTCAGACAGGGTCTGATTGGTTTCAAACGAACCGGTACTGTCGGTAAAACCATCGACATTGACGACGGTCTTATCAAATTTAATCAGCACCTTGGCGACAGAGCTCAGGGTTGGGTAGAAGCCCTGGTCAATATTGTAAGATCCGGTTGGGAAGGTCACATTGCCAGGCATAATCAGTCGGATTGAGTCGCCGATACGTTCCACCCGAACGCCTGTGCCTTCCAACTCCTGACGCAGCAACATCTCCTGCTGGTCCATATAGTAACCGATACCGCCACCCACGGCGCCGCCCAGCAGTGCACCGGCAATCGCGCCTTCCGTTCTTTTACCTTTGCCTGCCACTGCATTCCCAAGAACCGCACCGGCAACCGCACCGATCCCGGCACCTGTTGTGGCGTTGCTGGTTTTTGCTTCCTGAGTGTATGGATCCATTGTCTGGCATCCCGCCAGTGCGATTGCACCAGCCAAAACAATAATTTTTTTCATTATCACTCCTTTGAGGATCTGTGAAAAAGTTCAGCCTGATTCAGACGATACTGTGAACTGACAAAACCTGTGATGATCTCGTTTATCTCAACCGGGGTTAGTTTCTATTCTGCCAACTAAGTTCCCCCTTAGCCAATCTGATTAGCAAATTATCGCTTTTTAAGCTGAATATCACCTTAGCGAGGCATTTTTCCCGATATAGATCTGGCCTCAGGTTACAACAACTTATAGAATCTCTTCTTAACACATTAGTACGACCTTTGTATTGCGATCGAATCATTCTGTCCGAGGATTATCACTTGTCTCAGCTACCAGTCATCGTGGGGTTC
This sequence comes from Amphritea atlantica, assembly GCF_900111095.1. Classification (GTDB taxonomy): domain Bacteria; phylum Pseudomonadota; class Gammaproteobacteria; order Pseudomonadales; family Balneatricaceae; genus Amphritea; species Amphritea atlantica. The sequence continues at coordinate 106,762 of NZ_FOGB01000012.1, forward strand.
GGCGGCATCAGCCCAGCCGGACGTAGTTCCTTTCACCATGGCTATCGTCGCCTGATCCTCGATAAGCTCAGCAGTGATAAGCGCAACGAGACCCTGCTTGACCTGGCGACCCTGACAGGGCTGGCTGGCTACAGAGACAACAGTTACGTCGATCAGAAAGGAAACCCGACGCCTGTCAGCGAACTGCTGGAGGCAATTACTCCGCAGGTGTGCAATAACACCCTGATTCGCCGGATTGAAAAAGAGTGTTTCGATGTTCATAACGTCACATTCAATAAACCCGCTACGATCAATGCTGCCGAGCCTATCACTTTTACCCTGCGCAAACGCCAACTGCCACAGAACATCCCTGCCAACTGGTCAGTAAAGCCTCTGTCTGCCACTCAGATTGAAGTGACACTGACAGGTGATCTGGAAGTTATTTTTCCGGATTTTAAGGAAGCACTGGTCCAGTCAGCCGGACAGCTACCCAGTGGTTTCCAACCCGGCAAGTTGTATCAGTCGCGCAACCATCCCCGCAATATCCAGATGACCGTATTTGGGGCTTCCGATGCTCTCAACTCTGCCGGAATACCCTGGGATAAAATTGCCGCCGCCGTCAGCCCCGATCAGATCGGTGTTTACGCCAGCAACTCCATCGGTCAGCTTGATGATCTGGGGTTTGGCGGTCTGACTAAATATCCATCTATCGGTAAACGCACTACCTCAAAACAGATGCCACTGGGCTACGCGCAGATGCCAGCGGATTTTGTCAACGCGTACATCCTGGGCAGCGTGGGCGTAACTGGCGGCTCACTGGGTGCCTGTGCGACCTTTCTTTACAACCTGCGCAACGCGGTAAACGATATCCGTTCAGGGCGCCGCAAGGTGGTCTTAGTGGGTGGCAGTGATGCTCCGGTGACCCAGGAAGTTATTGAAGGCTTTCGCTCAATGGGGGCACTGGCAGAGGATAAAGACCTTCTGGCACTGGATAACCTTGCCGAACTGAGTGGCGATGATTACCGTAAAGCCTGTCGTCCCTTTGGCAATAACTGTGGTTTTACGATCGCCGAGTCTTCCCAGTTCACCCTTCTGATGAGCGATGATCTGGCTATTGAACTGGGTGCAGATATCTATGGTGCAGTTCCTGAAGTGTTCGTCAACGCCGATGGCCACAAGAAATCGATCTCGGCCCCCGGTATCGGCAACTATATCACCCTGGGCAAAGCAGCATCGCTGGTACAAAGCATGCTGGGACAGACCTCCCTGCATCAGCGCAGCTTCGTACAGGCCCACGGCACCAGCACACCGCAGAACAGAGTAACTGAATCCCATGTCATCAATGAGACCGCGAAAGCCTTTGGCATTCAGAACTGGACAGTGGCTGCACTGAAATGCTTTATCGGCCACTCTCAGGGAACCGCCGGTGGCGACCAGATGAACCTGTCTCTGGGGGTATGGCAGTATGGCTATATCCCTGGCATCACCACCACTCCTGAGTTTGCCAGCGATATCCACAACAGCAACCTTAATCTGAGCAACCAGCATATTGAAGTTGGCCCACAAGGCATGGACTCGATAATCCTGAACTCCAAAGGGTTTGGTGGTAATAATGCCAGCGCGGTTGTCCTGGCTCCCCATATTACTGAGCAGATGCTACTGAAACGTCATGGCCAGGAAGCGATCAATCGCTACCAGGATAAACGTGCTATCACTCGAGAGATGGCTAACAGCTACGACCAGGACAGCATTAAAGGGCTGACCCGACCGATCTATCTCTATGACCACAACGTGCTGGCGGGTGAAGACCTTGAGATCAGTAACCGGGCAATCAGGCTTCCTGGCTATAACCAGCCCGTCAGCCTTGATATTGAGAACCCATTTGACGATATGAACTGAACGGGTACTCAGACTTCAGCCTTATAACAACAGACTATCAGGAAATCACATGTTCAGAGTTATCACCGCACTACTTATAACCCTGGCCCTGACCGGATGCATGGACAGCATCAGTAAACTGTCTGAACCGGCGGATACCAGTTACTACACCGTTGACCTGAAGGATTATGAATACTGCAGGGGGAATACAACACAATGCCTTAGCATGACACTCATTGGCACAGGACTACCCTACTTCAAACCGATCGAAGAGGCATACAGTCAGAAATTATCTGGAAAAAACTCTCTAAAATCCCTGATTCGCATGCTACTTACTTCTGATAATGCTAAATACCCGATAGTAAAAGAAAGCGAAGACGGTCGTTACTATCGGCTTGGGGCCAACAAACAGACCGATACTGTATGGAAAACCCTCCAACATATTGAAGAATCTCTCTACAACCCTAAAAGGTTAATCGACTGAGCACTGGTCACCCCAATCACGTCAGCCAGCGGTTCCTGCCTGAGTTTAGCAACTACCGCGGCAACCTTTGCCACCCGCTCGGGGTAGTTCAGCTGCCCCTGATACCCCAGTAACGGCATATCGGGGCTATCAGTCTCGAGGACAAAACTTTCCAGCGGCAGCTCTGCCACCAGTTTTCTCAGTTTTGTCGCGCGATCATAGGTGACCGCGCCACCGATTCCCAGCTTATACCCCAGTTTCAGGTACTCTCGGGCCTGTTGCTCACTACCCGAAAAGGCATGCACCAGCCCTGCCCGCTGCAACTTTATCTGACGTAACTGCTTTAGCACCTGATCATGGGCTTTACGAACATGTAACAGCACCGGCTTATCAAACTGATCTGCCAGCCTGAGTTGAGGGACGAAAAAAGCGAGTTGATGTTGCAGATCAGCCTGGGGGATAAACAGATCCAGCCCGATCTCGCCAACCGCAACCAACTCGGGATGATCCTGAAGCTCCTGTTCCAGCCGCAGCAGATCACTCTCTACAGCGGGATGATCGAAGCAGGGATGCAAACCCAGCGCGGGGTATAACGCGGAATATCGGGCGCACAGCGTTAATAAACGGTTCCAGTGAGGTTCGGATACACCAGGCACCACAAACCCCGTCACACCCTTGTCCCGGGCACGTTTAAGAACACTGTCTATGTCGTCTGCCAGTTCCGGAAAATCCAGATGGCAGTGGGTATCAATAAGCGGCATAGAATAAATCGCTGTGTGACGCGGATTAGTGGCTAGTGGCTAGTGGCTAGTGGCTAGTGGCTAGTGGCTAGTGGCTAGTGGCTAGTGGCTAGTGGCTAGTGGCTAGTGAAAGTTTAAGAGCCTTCCTCAGGAGTATCAAGTTTATAAGTCGGTACATCTATTTGTAGAACGCCCTTTCTGGCCACCCATAAAAATATTCTTGCATGTTATGGGGAAGGATACAGAAAGTATTGATACCTTCCCGGTTGGTTGGAGCCCTCTCCAGATATTTAAAATCGCGGCAAAGCGACCTTTGTAGGCGGTAAAAGCAAGAACTCCTGACGTTGCAGGATGCCGCTCCACAACCGGCAGGCGGAGGTATGGATATGTGACGCTGAAAAGCATAAGGGGAATGTTTTACCAGAGTACCCAAAGAGCATGCTAAGTACACAGAGAACGCCGAGAAACGCTATTTATAAGCTTTCCTCTGTGGCCCTCTGTGTCCTCTGTGGTGAATCTCTTTTAAGCTGTTGTATCGATCCACAGAAGATCAAATATGCAGGCATCCTTTCCCGATAAAGCGCGATGAACCTAAAAAACGCGCCAGTGGCGCGTTTTCGTGTTTAATGCTCCCGGGTCGCCCGGAAACGCATATCCGGCCAGCGCTCCTCGGTGAGACTCAGGTTTACCCGCGTCGGTGCCAGGTAGGTCAGCAAGCCACCACCATCCAGGGCCAGGTTATCTCCCCCTTTACGGCGGAACTCTTCCAGCTTGCGGGCATCATCGCATTCAACCCAGCGGGCGGTTGCGATGGTCACCGGCTCATACATACACTCAACCTTGTACTCATCTTTAAGACGATACACCACCACCTCAAACTGTAGCTGGCCCACCGCCCCGAGAATCAGGTCGTTCTTGTTGATCGGCTGGAACAGCTGTACCGCACCCTCTTCTGATAGCTGCTGCAAACCTTTCTGCAACTGCTTCATCTTCAGGGGGTCTTTAGCCCGCACCCGACGGAACATCTCCGGTGCAAAGTGGGGAATACCGGTAAACTTCAGGTCTTCGCCTTCGGTAAAGGTATCGCCTATCTGGATCGTACCGTGGTTGTGCAAGCCGATAATATCACCAGACCAGGCTTCCTCTACGTTGGAACGATCGCCGGCAAGAAAGGTTACCGCGTCGGCGATCTTCACATCTTTGTTGATCCGCACATGACGCATCTTCATCCCCCGGGTATAACTCCCCGAGCAAACCCGCATAAAAGCGATCCGGTCACGGTGTTTAGGGTCCATATTAGCCTGAATCTTAAACACAAAACCTGAAAACTTATCCTCATCGGCAGAGACAGTCCGGCTGATCGTTTCCCGTGCTATCGGTGACGGTGCAAACTCGACAAAACCATCCAGCATTTCACGCACGCCAAAGTTAGACAGCGCAGTACCAAAATACACAGGTGTCTGACGGCCTGCCAGATACTCATCCTGATCATATTCATGGCTGGCCCCCCTTACCAGGTCGATCTCATCGACAAAATCATCATAGAGATTACCCAGTAGTTCCCGGGCGGCATCGCTTGCCAATCCCTGTACCTGGATATCATCGGGAATCACACTCCCCTGCCCCGGCGTAAACACATGAATCGTATCGGTATAAAGGTTATAAACCCCGCGAAAATCCTTACCCATACTGATCGGCCAGGTAATCGGTGCAGCCGCAATCTTCAGGACCTCTTCAATCTCATCCAGCAACTCAATCGGGTCGCGGATATCCCGGTCCATTTTGTTAACAAAGGAGAGAATCGGCGTATCACGAAGACGGCAAACCTCCATCAGCTTGATCGTCCGGTCCTCGACACCCTTAGCACCGTCCACCACCATCAGAGCTGAATCCACAGCCGTCAGTGTGCGGTAAGTATCTTCAGAGAAATCTTCGTGTCCCGGCGTGTCCAGCAGGTTAACGATGCGCCCGTTATGGGGAAACTGCATCACCGATGATGTCACCGAGATACCCCGTTCCTGTTCCATCGTCATCCAGTCAGACGTCGCATGCCGATCAGATTTTTTACCCTTAACGGTACCCGCTTTCTGAATCAGGTTTCCGAACAGCAGCAGTTTTTCGGTAATCGTGGTTTTACCCGCATCCGGGTGAGAGATAATCGCGAAAGTCCGACGAATCGACACTTCCTTAGAGATACTAGACATAGAGATCCGGTTACGTTGGAAACAGCCCTGCACACTACATGGCAGAAGCCAGAAAATATAATTGGGCGCTATTTTCCCTGATATGCCTCAAATCCACAACTGAAAGCTATTGACTGACCCATCTATTCTGACAGACTACCCTTTGCTGCTATGGAAAGCAGGGAGTAAATGATGATATGGACTATCACTCCGGCAACCGCTCACTCTCTCCTCCTTTTGCTCAACATCCCTGTTCTCGCCCTTGAGTAGCAAATAACAATACTCCGTCGATTTAAGCTTTCATCAAAGCCTGATCATGGAAGACTAAGCCGACTTTAATAAACCAAGGACTCCACAGATGAACCAGCCTGTCATAATCGCGGAAGAGACCCCTCCTATCAGCCGTAGTGCAGAGCAGCACACCCTCCTTAGCCACGATAACAGCGAACTGTTTTACCGCTATTGGCCCGCTATACAATCAACCAATTCGCAGCGTGCTATTGTGATGTTTCATCGGGGCCACGAACATGGCGGGCGAATGAGCCATCTTGTAGATGAACTGCAACTGCCTGATACCGCCTTCTTTGCCTGGGATGCCCGGGGGCTGGGTCAGTCTTCCGGCGCACGGGGCCATGCCAAAAGCTTTGCCACCCTGGTGAAGGATATCGACTGTTTTATTCGCCATATCACCGAGGCCCACGGTTTTAAAACCGATCAGATCATCGTGTTAGGCCAGAGTGTCGGCGCGGTTATGCTGACAACCTGGGTACATGACTATGCCCCGGAGATTCGCGGGATGGTACTCGCGGCACCCGCATTTGATATTAAACTCTATATCCCCTTCGCCCGACAGATGATCTCAATGCGGCAAAAACTCGGGGGAATTTTCACAGTTAACTCCTATGTCAAAGCGAGTCAGCTCACCCACGATCCTGACAGAATTCGCAGCTACAACGCAGACCCTCTGATTACCCGTCCCATCGCCTCCAACCTGTTGCTGGACCTTTATGCCGCAGGTGAACGCTCTGTTAAAGACGCCCACGCGATCAACACACCAACCCTGACACTGGTATCTGGCAGTGACTGGGTGGTCAGAAAACAGCCTCAGTATGAATTTGCGGCACGTCTGGGTAGCAGCAACAAACGGCTGATAGAGCTACCCGGCTTTTTCCATGACACGCTGGGCGAACTCAACCGGGAGCAGGCTCTGACAGAGATACGCCAATTTACCAGCGAACTTTTTGACACGCCCCGACATCAGCCCGACCTGAGACAATCAGATCAGCAGGGTCAGGGTTATCAGCACTATAAAAGTCTCGCCACAGCAGAAACGGGGCTGAAACAAACCTATTGGCAGCTACTACAGAAAATGGTCGGTCTGGGCGCACAGTTATCAGAGGGGTACCGGTTAGGTAAAGAGACCGGCTTTGATTCCGGCAGCACCCTCGATTATGTCTATCGCAACCAGCCACAGGGGAAAAACTGGCTGGGCAGGCAGATCGACCGGGTATATCTCAATAGCATTGGCTGGCGTGGCATCCGGCTACGCAAACTTCACCTGGAACAGTTGATTAATCAGGCCATCGATCAGTTACAGGCAAACCAGCAACCCGTCCGTATCGTTGATATTGCTGCGGGCCATGGCCGTTATATTCTGGATGCTATCGCTCCCCGTAAAGATGATATCGATAGTATCCTGCTGCGGGACTTCAGCGATATCAATGTGACCGCAGGCAGCCAGGCGCTGATACAGCGCGGCATGGATAGATTCGGCTCGTTCCAGCAAGGGGATGCTTTTGATCAGGCGTCGGTAGCCGCAGTACAGCCAGAACCGTCCCTTGCCATCGTTTCCGGACTGTATGAACTGTTCAGCGATAACAGCCTGCTGCAGTCATCCCTTGCCGGGCTGGCCGACGCGGTGAAACCCGGCGGTTATCTGATCTACACCAACCAGCCCTGGCATCCGCAGCAGGAGCTGATCGCACGGGTGCTGAGCAGCCACCAGAGCAATCAACCCTGGGTGATGCGTTGTCGTTCACAGGGGGAGATGGACCAGTTGGTTGCCGAGGCTGGTTTTGAAAAATGTACTCAGCTGATCGACCAGTGGGGCATCTTCAGCGTCTCAATTGCTCAACGACGCTAAGCGGAAGCAGCGATGAATACTGAATCCGTCATGCTCGGTGATCAACCGCCACGCCCCTGGCTCAGAGCGTTACTCTGGCTGGCCTTTCTCGGGCCAGCATTTTTTATCAGCTACGGCTTTGCCAATGCGTTTACGGCGGGCCGCAGCGATGTTGGGCAGTATGTCTTTGCCTGGGAGACACAGATCCCCTTCTGGGACTGGACCATCATTCCCTATATGTCCATCGACCTGTTGTATGGCATCTCATTGTTTCTCTGCACCAGCAAGGCCGAACTTGATCGCCATGCTCTGCGCTTGCTAACCGCTACCGCTGTTTCTGTTAGCTGTTTTCTGCTGTTTCCGCTGGAATTCACCTTTGTCCGCCCACCCACCGATGGACTCTATGGCGAATTATTTAATCTGCTAACCGGCTTCGATAAGCCCTACAATCAGGCGCCCTCTCTGCATATCAGCTTACTGGTGCTAATCTGGTACACCTTCAGCCAACACCTCAGGGGCTTACTGCCGCGCTTGTTAATGCATAGCTGGATGCTATTAATCGGCATCTCAGTACTGACCACCTGGCAACACCACGTCATCGATGTGATTGGGGGACTTATCGTTGCGCTAGTGGTGATGTACATGATTCCCCCGGTTGCTCATCGCTGGCACTGGGCAGGGCAGCGGAATAGCAAACTGGCCGGATATTATTGTTTCGCCACCCTGATTCTGAGCCTCAGCGCGATTTTTATCGGCAGTTGGGGCTGGTTATTGTTGTGGCCAGCCACGGCGACAGCCCTGATGGCGCTGGCCTATTGGGGTTTAGGCATCTCGGTTTTTCAATATGATAATCAAAAGATGTCGCTGCCGGCATTGATACTATTGACCCCCTACCTGCTCGGCGCCCACCTCAGCGCCCGGTTGCTCAGCAGACACAGACAGGGGTGTGTAAAAGTCACCGACGGGGTCTGGCTGAGTAAAGTCCCAGGCAGGGAGGAGTTACAAACCAGCGGCGCCAGCCTGCACCTGAATCTGACCGCCGAGATGCGGCCTCTGAGCTATCGTTGCAACCATACATATCGCATACCGATGCTCGACCTGGCGATCCCCGATGAAGCAACGCTGTGGGCAGCGATTCAGACACTCAATTGCCTTGCTGAGAACAAAAAAACGGTACTGGTGCATTGTGCACTGGGATTATCACGCAGTGCACTGGTGGTTGCTGGCTGGCTGCTATACAGCCATAAAGCCCGTTCAGTCGGGCAGGCTGTGGACATGATCACCCAGATAAGACCCGACTGCATCCTCCACGAAGGTCATCGGGCACTACTCCATAAGATCAGCAGGCCGACAATGGAGATCGATAATGATCACTAACCAATCCCCAACCGAAACGGTGCTGGCCGAAAAACCTGAGGAGGTCAAAGCAGAGGTGCTGCTGGCGGCCCTGTCATCCACTCATGCGCTTAGTTTTATCTCTGCGGTGCTGGCAGGCTTATGTGGCCTGTTGATTATTTTCGGCGGCTCGCTTCTGGTCAGGTTGATCGCTTTCGCCGGTATACTCATTGCGCTGCTGCAAAGTTATTACTTCTGGCGAGTATCTCTTGATAGAAAATTACTGCCAGTCTTACTCAAACATGGTGCGAAATCCTTTGATCAGGGACTCCGGTTCCTGTTTCCGGCGAAAGCCGATTCACTGATAACCCTGACGATGAGTGACCGTCTACAGGGCATCAGAAAACTATTCTTTCGGCAGTGCTGGCTGGCTATAGTACAATCGCTGCTGACCCTACTCAGTCTGGTTCTGTGCTTAATCAGCGCCGCTTGTTAAAAGGATTTATTCATGCCCAGTGTTTATCAGCTTAAAAGTGCGTTCTCCGATATTCTCCGCCCGATCACGCAACGCCTGGCAGCCGCTGGCGTCACAGCGAATCAGGTCACTATTGCGGCACTGGCCGGTTCTGTTGCGCTGGCAGCCGCACTCTATTTTGGTTCGCTGCTACTGAATCTATCGCCACTCACCTGGCTATCGGTGCCCATCTGGATGTTTATCCGCATGGCGCTGAATAATATCGACGGCATGCTCGCCCGCGAACATGATATGTCGACCCCGAAAGGGGCCATTCTCAATGAGATGGGCGATGTCGTGTCCGATAGTGCCCTGTTTCTGGCCTTTGCCGCACTGCCGGGTATCAATATTCCACTGCTGGTTATCCTGACACTACTCGCGGTAATGAGCGAGATGATCGGCGTTGTTGCTGTGCAGATCGGTGCCAGCCGCCGCTATGACGGCCCCTCCGGTAAGAGTGACCGGGCACTGTTTTTTGGTCTGCTGGGGTTTCTCTATGCCCTGGGCGTTAACCCGGGAATGTGGAGTAGCGCAGTATTACTGCTGATTATCGTTTTGCTGGCGGTCACCATTATTAACCGCGCTAAATCAGCCCTGCGCGAGGTTAACAGCAACACCCCATCTGAAGCTGATTAAACCGCCACATCATCGGCTTCAGCAGCAGGCAGGGTCAGGCAATAGGCGGATAACTGTTTAAACGATTCGGTCGCCGAGTTCATAAATCCGGCGGCACTTTCGCGATCCGTCAGATTTTCACCGATCACCACGTCGCAGTTAAAAGGTACCAGCAGCGCTTCACCTTTAGGCAGCGCCCGGCCAAGACCATGCAGCATGGCTGGCACCACCGGGATATCCCCGCGCTCTTTGATCAGATAGTACACCCCTTTTTTTAGTCGACTCAGCTGCTCCGGCTTACCCCGGCTGCCCTCAGGGAATAGCACCAGAATCTCTCCGGTATTCAATGCCTGAGTACAGCCACTGAACAATGTTTCCCTATCGGCACCACCACTGCGATCCAGAGGAATAATACCGATGCATTTCAACGCTACCCAGGCGAGCAAACCGCCATTGCCGAGAAAATAATCGGCCGCGGCCACCGGACGTACTTTATGGATCATCGACAATGGAAACAGGCTGAGTAACACCAGCGTATCCAGATGGCTGTTATGGTTGGCGATAACGATGGCCGGGCCGCTATCCGGCAGGTTATTCCTGCCCCGGACATTCAGTCCCAATAACAACAGCACTATCGGTTTGACCAGCAATGCAAAAAATAGCACTTTAATCGCTCTGTCCATTGTCTCCCCTCCAATCAGTAATAACTGTAATAGAGAAAATGAAAAAACAGTGGAGCGGTAAACATCAGACTATCCATTCGGTCCAGAATCCCACCATGCCCAGGGATCAGATTGCCAGTATCCTTAATCTGCAGATCCCGTTTAACCGAAGAGATCACCACATCACCAAAGAAACCGCTAACACTGATCAGCAGTCCGGCAATCAACCCCTGCCACCAGTTTAACGGCGTCAGCAACGGCGCAGTCAGCCCTCCTAGTAAGGTAATCGTAGCAACACCACCGAGAAACCCTTCCCAGGTTTTATTCGGACTGACCTTCGGAATAATCTTATGCCGGCCGAATCGCTTACCCCAGATATACTGACAGACATCGTTAAACTGGGTCATAAACAGCAGAAACAATACCGGACCGATATAACCAGCCATCTCATTCTTTACCGGCAACACCAGCAGATAAGCGATATGGCTGATAGCAAAGACTGTCAGCATGGTTGCCCAATGGAGAATCCCCACCGAACGAATAAACCCTTTTGTTTCACCCAGTAGCACCATCCGTACCGGCAGCAACAGAAAGATGTATACCGGGATGAAGATGATAAACATGCCGTACCAGCCAATAGACACCCAGTAGTACTGCACGGGAATTGACAGATAGGCCCAGAAGATCACCCGCCGGTCAGTTTGCCGGGTAGGTACAATCGAAAGAAACTCTTTTAACGCCAGAAAACTGAGAAAGCCAAAAAAGACAATGGCCAGGGTCTGATTAAACAGCAGTGCTGCAAACAGAATACCGATCATCATCCACCAGGACTGCACCCGCTGTCGGAGTTCGGTGTAATCTTTATCAGGATGCTTCTGTTGCATACGATAGCTAATCAGGCTACCGCTCATCAGCAGAATAACCACCAGCAGGATCAGATAAAACGAGTGAATCGGTACACCAAACATATGATTTCAAAATCCTTTTAAATAAATGCGCAAAGTACCTAATATTGAAAGGCTAAATTCTACCTGCGTTACAGTATACTGTAATCAAAACATAACATAATACTGTGGCGATCACGCCTGATCTCCTTAGCAAGAATTTAAAACAATCCCTGTGGTTAAACTGTAGTTACAACCGCCTTATTCGGAAAACTTCCAGGGCTTGTCTTCAGGCACATATACGCTTTCCTTCTTAACGCAACGCTGGCTGATGTCAGTCGCTTCGGAAAACAGAATGTCCCGCCCCTGGGCTATTTTTCGCGTATAGAGCGGGATTGTCCAACCGTAAAAAACAGCTTCGCATCGCTGCGTCGTCAGCACCCCGGCCATATCTTCTTCACTCCAGTTGCACTGATAATCTGCGATTGTCCGTACAGGACCTTTATCAGATAACAGTTTATAAGGGGTAAGGTTCTTTTCAGTCACCGGGTGCATCCGGACTCTGGCAATATTACCTACAGAGAGATAGGTGTACTCCGCATCAGAGGTTTCCCAGCGCTGTTTACGATAGGGGGTGTAGGTTATTTCACCCCGCTGCCGGGCCTGCATTGTGAGCATCCCGCCGGTTTCTTCAAAATAACTGGCGTCGGCTGTTGCAATTACCACCTGACGGCCCTTCCTGTCGGGTTGTTCATCGATCAGACGGGTAACAAAATGCTCATAGGTGATAACCACTGCAGGCACTTCATCAGAACTGCAGGTCAACGCCCCCTGATTCTGTGCATGGACGAAAGGTATACTGAATAGAAAGACTAAACAGAGCAATCGTTTAATAACTGGATTCATTTGCATAAAAAGCTCAGCCATTGACTCCCAAAATTTATCTGCAGACATTGTGATTGCCTGATCAACAGAGAGCAATAGTTGGAGGCAATGTGACTTAACAGTTTTGCGACAAAGATAAACAATCAACGTGCGACAATCTGCCACATTCATGACTTAAGGCGCTTGGTTATAATTCTGCTTTCTGCCAAGCTAGCGCTATGAACTACACCAGCAACACCCGTCATCAGCTATTGCAGCTCAGTTATATCCGTACGGTCACTATTTTCGGCCAGAGCGGGTTGTTGCTGTACCTGTTTTTTGGCCTGCATGTCACGCTTAATTTCTGGCTGATCGCGTTTGCGCTGCTGGCGATGGCGTTGCTTAACCTGTTGTCACTCTTGCGGCTGCGCTCCCCTATGCCCCTGACCCAGCTGGAGTTTTTCTTTCAACTGGTTGCAGATATCGCTTTTTATGTCTGCTTGTTATATCAGATGGGTGGCGTGGGCAACCCCTTCTCCGCACTGCTTCTAATCCCCCTGATTATCAGTGCAACCTCACTGCCGCGACAATACACCTGGCTGACTGCACTGATGGTGACCATCAGCTACTCTCTGCTGATGCGCTTTTTTATCCCCATCAACCTGCCGGATACGGGGCATCAGCATCAGGCCGATGCACTGTTAAATCTGCACCTTGCCGGGATGTGGGTTAACTTTATTCTCACAGCAATTCTGATCACCTGGTTTGTTGTGAATATCCGCGAGAATCTGCAGCGTCAGGAACTGAGCCTGAATCGTGCACGAGAATCCAACCTGCGCAATCAGCAGTTGCTCTCTCTGGCCACCATGGCAGCCGGTACAGCCCATGAGATGGGAACACCGCTGGCGACTATGCGGGTCCTGCTGCATGAGATTAAACTTGATCACAGTGAAGATCAGGAACTTGTGGAGGATATTGAGATCCTTCAGGCTCAGGTGGAAAACTGTTCCGATCGTCTGAAACACCTGGCGGAATCAGTCAGGCAGGAGCAGCAGGAATCCCGCGCACTGCCTGCCGCACAATTTTTCGATGAAATTCTGGACCGCTGGTTGCTGATGCGCCCCACTGCACGCTTCAATCCCCCGGTGATCAACGTCAGTGGTAATCCGGTCATACTCAGCTCTATCCCTCTGCAACAGGCGTTTATTAATCTGTTGAATAATGCCGCTGATGCATCGGATAAACCGCTGCAGATCGAGGTATCGTCTGATGCACAACAGATACTCTTTACTATTCTGGATCAGGGGCCGGGGATACCTCTGGAGCAAGCGGAACAACTGGGTAGCCCGTTTATCACCACCAAAGGTAAAGGCCTGGGCATAGGACTGTTTCTGACTGCCAGCGCACTGGACAGCTATGGCGGAGAGGTCCGGCTGTTCAATCACCCAGAAGGGGGAACACTGACCGAAGTTAAACTACCGGTCATTAAAGAGGGGCATAACAATGGATACTGATTCGTTAGCTTTGCGTTTTCTGATTGTTGATGATGACGAGACGTTCTCCCGGGTATTAAGCCGGGCAATTAAACGACGGGGTTATGAGACGGCAGTGGCCGGTTCAGCGGAACAGGCTCTGGAGATGTTACAAACCTTTACCCCGGATCTTGCCACTCTGGACCTGAAGATGGATGGCGCCTCAGGCATCACTCTGATTCCCCGTCTGAAAGCGCTTAACCCCGATATCAGAATTCTGATTCTGACCGGCTATGCCAGTATCTCTACGGCAGTTGAAGCGATCAAGCTGGGGGCTACCGATTATCTCGCCAAGCCTGCCGATACCGACCAGATTCTCGCAAAATTGAACGCTACAGAGCCGGACCCGGATATTGAAATAGCCGATAAACCTATGTCTGTAGGACGACTGGAATGGGAACATATTCAGAAAGTGCTGACAGAGCATGATGGCAACATCTCGGCTACCGCCCGCGCCCTGGGCATGCACCGGCGCACCCTGCAGCGTAAACTACAAAAACGGCCGGTCAGGGAAGAGCATTAACGTTGCTCGTTGTAGGAGCGGCTTCCAGCCGCGAGAATAGGTGAAAATGTTCAATCGCGGCTGGAAGCCGCTCCTACAAATACAAAGAAGGGTTTTATCGAGCAACGGCTTTTGAAGCTCTTTGTGACGTCGAGCTACGAGCAACGGCTCTTAAAAAATCACTTTTCCTGTGACAATCGAGCTATATCCCTTTACTGATCATCAATATATTTTTTAGCATCGAAGGTGCGGATCCAGTCAGGATAGAACACCATCATCCCGGTCATGATGATGCCGTTGAGCAGTCCCTCAGGAAAAACAATAAGAGGCAGTATCTGTATATACTCGCTATAGATCTTATCACTGCTGTAAACGTCACTGATCCACAACAGAAACCCCATGCTCAGCCCGCCGACAAGGGTCGCCGCCCCCGCTCCCAAAAAAGCACAGAGAAACAGATAAACAAAGAAGTTAGGTGGCAGCCGTGCTTCAACCTGACGCAGAATATAATAGCTAACCAGCGAAGGAATGACGACGGTGCAGAGCCCGTTCACGGCGAAGCCGTCCCAGCCCTCCCGCCCAATCAGGGTAGTCCCCAACAGTGCCAGACTGGCGGATAGAATCGCAAGATCCCAGCCAAACATCAGGGTAAGCACCGTCACCCCGAGAAAATGGATACCCAGTCCGGGCGAGATGCCGGCCCGCATCTGCCATAAAATCATCAGCCCGACGGTTGTTCCCAGAAACAGATGTTGCAGCTGCCGGTTGCTGACGAGCGTCGACCAGGGCGCAGACCATATCGCCAGCCCCAGCAACAGAAAATAACCGGCCTGGGCAAACCAGAACCAGAAGCCGGTAATCAGGTCTGTGGTTAAATTCATGACGTTGCCGAATCCCTTGAGTAAACTCTCTAATCAGTGAGTTCTGTCGAGTTTAGCGCGCTGACGGTAAAATAAGATTGTTACAGCTCATTAAAATAGCATCTTCACTGCCATTTCCGCTTGGATAATAGCCTTTACGAATACCATCTTCTGTATAACCCAGCCGCAGATAGAGTTTGCGGGCAGCCTCGTTAGAGCTGCGCACCTCGAGCATATTCCGCCGAATATCGTCTTTGTGAAGCTGCTCATGAACATAACCCATCAGCTCAGTCGCCAGCCCCTGGCCACGGCACACAGGGCTCACCCCTATCTGCAGTAGCTCGGCCTCATCCAGAACCGTTGACAGCAGAGCAAACCCGGTCAAATGCGCCTCCTGCCACATACCATAACAACGATATCGCTGACCAGACAGATACGTGTGTAACTGAGTTTCAGACCAGGGGGAAGCGAAACACAGGGTCTGCAGCTCAGACAGCTGCAACAGATCGTCGACCTTAAGCGGTCGCAGGTGATTATCGCTCATCGCCAGCCAGTTGTTTTTCCAGGTGATCGAGCAGTGGTTGCAGATCCTGCCACACCTCCCGCTTGCAGCCCGGCACCATCATCATCTCGGTAAGGCTGGCAGAGGCCAGGGTTTTAACGCTGGAACGCAGACTGAACAGCATACCGCGCAACTGATCCAGCGGCTCAGTTCGTTCCAGCACCATCTGGGCGGCCGACTCGCCCAGCAGTAATACCGTATTTACCGGACTCTTTTGCAAACTTTTCTTCAGTTTATGCTGCACGGTGAGGCGGGCCTGTTCAGCCCCCTGATCCAGCGATTTGCTGGCAAACATCGGCCAGGGAAGGGTGTAAAACTCAGCCGCACTGCCGCCGCTAAGACCGATAGAGCGCAGAATTTTATCGAGTAGAATCTGGTGGTGCGCATCGGCCTGCCCGCTGTTCAGTTGCGCCCGCGCTGACACGGACACCGGTGGCAGAGAATCGATGACCAGGCAGTCCTGATATACCATAAAGGCCAGCTTAAACGGTTTTTGTTCCGTCTGTGTGGCGGGATCGGGAAGATCGATATCCACCGATTGAGAGAGGCTTATATCCGCCGCAGCTGCTGGAACCGCTTCAGAAGGCGCTGTAGGGGGCACCTGCACCTCAGGCCGGGCTGGCGCAGCGGCTGCAGACGCACTACCGGCCGATACTGCTTTCTGCTCTTCCCCAAAACTGGCACTCAGCTCAGCCCGGGCCTGTTTAGCAGCATGAGCGCGATCAGCCGGTTTAAGGATTGGAGCAGATCCCGTTGCAGCAACATCAGTTGCCGATGCAGGTTGCGGCCAGCAGTACTCCCACACCCAATCCGGGGTGGGACGGGCACCGGGGAGCTGTCGACGGGGCAACCAACTGACAATGCCCAGCGTTTCCAGATACTGATTTCGTAGCGACTGCTCCATTCTGCTGTTCCCTTTACCCTGAACTGATAACTGAAATTTACGCGTCAGTTAAACCTGCGGATGAGCTTTCTCTTCAGTGGATTCAAGCATATTCAACGCATGGATATAGGCTTTAGCCGAAGCGATAATAATATCGGTATCCGCCCCCAGCCCATTAACGATACGCCCCCCCTTCTCCAGCCGCACGGTCACCTCGCCCTGAGAATCGGTGCCGCTGGTGATCGCATTGACGGAATACAGTTCCAGACTGGCATCAGATCCAACCAGTGAGGCAATCGCTTTAAATGCCGCATCCACCGGACCACTGCCCTCAGCTTCGGCGGTGTGTTCAGCGTCGCTAACCACGACCGTCACTTTAGCAACTGGCACTTCACCGGTCTGGGAGGTCACCGAGAGACTGCTGAGCTTAAACTTCTCGTAATGGGATGCACGGGTATCACTCACCAGCGCCTGCAGATCCTCATCGAAAATCTCATGCTTTTTATCCGCCAGATCTTTAAACCGGGCAAACGCAGTATTCAGTTCAGCATCCGATTCGAAAGTGGTGCCCAGTTCTTCCAGTCGAGCCCGGAAAGCACTGCGACCGGAGTGCTTGCCCATCACCATCTTATTGGCGTTCCAGCCAACATCCTGGGCGGTCATAATCTCGTAAGTTTCGCGGTGCTTCAGCACACCATCCTGATGGATACCGGATTCATGAGCGAACGCATTAGCCCCCACAATCGCCTTATTCGGCTGTACCGGAAAACCGGTCACACTGGAGACCAGCCGAGAGGCGGGCACGATCTGCGTGGTATTGATACCGGTATGCAATCCCAGCACATCCTGGCGGGTGCGCAGCGCCATAACCACCTCTTCCAGAGAAGCATTACCTGCCCGTTCACCCAGGCCGTTAATAGTACATTCCACCTGCCGGGCTCCGGCACTGACCGCTGCCAGCGAGTTGGCGACCGCCAGACCCAGGTCGTTGTGGCAGTGAACCGAAAACACCGCTTTATCGGCGTTGGGAATCCGTTGCAACAGCTGCTGAATCGTATGGCCAAACTCTTCCGGTACGGCATACCCCACCGTATCCGGAATATTAATCGTGCGGGCACCAGCATCGATCACCTTCTCGATAATGCGGCACATGAAATCCAGCTCAGAACGGCTGGCATCCTCCAGCGAGAACTCCACATCACTGATCAGGTTTCGCGCCCGCTTAACGGCATAGACCGCCTGCTCCACCACTTTGTCCGGGTCCATCTGCAGCTTATACTTCATATGGATCGGCGAGGTGGCAATAAAGGTATGGATACGTCCGGAATTGGCATTCACCAGCGCTTCACCCGCGCGATCAATATCGGCATCCAGTGCTCGTGACAAAGAACACACCGTGCTGTCTTTTATGGTATCTGCAATCGCTTTAACTGAGGCAAAATCCCCCGGCGAGGCGATCGCAAAGCCCGCTTCAATCACATCCACCTGCATTTTTTCCAGCTGTTTAGCTATACGCAGCTTCTCTTCGCGGGTCATCGAAGCGCCGGGGCTCTGCTCGCCATCACGCAGAGTGGTATCAAAAATAATTACACGGTTATTATCGGTCATGAGCGGACTCCGGGAACTGATTGGCTGCGACTCTCTATGGTGCGGCAAACAAGCTGTATTGATTAGTTGGAAAAGGGATCGGCAGCGGGCGGGACTGTAACGCTACAGTCAAAAAATTGCCGGAAAATTAAGGCCATATCCACTATATTATCTGATACTGAGTAATATAACTTCCTGATGGCTATTTGCAACTTAATGACATACAAATAAGCCCCTGTCAGCCTCTCAACTAAAGGGATTCAGCCGATGAGCTATGATCATTTCGATCAACCTGTAGACCGCCATACAACTTCCAGCCAGAAGTGGGAGAAATACCGCGACACCGATATCCTGCCAATGTGGGTCGCCGATACCGACTTTATGGCTCCCCCCGCAGTGATAGAGGCACTGCAGGCGCGGGTCGACCATGGCATCTTCGGCTATACCAACACCCCCTCAGAACTCAGCCAACTGATTATCGAGCGGATGCAAACACTCTATAACTGGAGCATTCAGGAGGAGTGGCTGGTCTGGCTACCGGGGCTGGTGTGTGGTCTCAATCTGGCCTGTCGCAGCGTCGGGGCCAGTCAGGACGAGGTCGTCACTGCCAAACCGATCTACCCCCCCTTTATGTCCGCTCCCCGCTTATCTGACCGGCGTCTGATCACTGTGCCCATGATTGAACAACAGCAGCGCTGGCTGATCGATTTCGACGCACTGGAACAATCGATTACCGATAACACCACACTATTATTGTTCTGTAATCCGCATAACCCGGGAGGCACCGTCTACCGTAAAGAGGAACTGCTGCAACTGGCTGATCTCTGCCTTAAACACGGGCTGACCATCTGTTCTGATGAGATCCACTGTGATCTGATTATGGAGCCGGGATTAAAACATATCCCCCTGGCCTCGCTGAACCACGAGATAGCAAACCACAGCATCACCCTGATGGCCCCCAGCAAAACCTTTAACATTGCTGGCTTAGGCTGCTCGTTTGCCATCATTCCCGATACCCGGTTGCGCAAACAGTTTCAACAGGTACGCAAAGGGATCGTACCCGACGTTAACCTGCTCGGTTATACCGCGACAATGGCCGCCTACAAAGAGGGAGCACAGTGGCATCAGCAGCAACTGGATTACCTCAAAGGCAACCGCGACTACCTGATGCATGAGATCAATCAGATTCCAGGGCTCAGACTTAACCCGGTGGAAGCCACCTACCTGGCCTGGATAGATGTCTCAGCCGCCAAGCTGGAAAACCC
This sequence comes from Amphritea atlantica, assembly GCF_900111095.1. Classification (GTDB taxonomy): domain Bacteria; phylum Pseudomonadota; class Gammaproteobacteria; order Pseudomonadales; family Balneatricaceae; genus Amphritea; species Amphritea atlantica. The sequence goes on from NZ_FOGB01000012.1 coordinate 126,192, forward strand.
CGCCCACTTCTTTGAACAGGCTGGCGTAGGGATGTCACCGGGACGGGACTTTGGCGATGACCGCTTTATGAGACTCAACTTTGGCTGCACCCGCAGCCTGCTGATAGAAGCGGTCGACCGCATCCGCCGGGCGATGCTTAGCCAGTTGCCAGGGGGCTAACTCGCTTCGCGAGAGTCGCTAGACGTAAAACTTCGTTTTACTTGCTAGAAAAAGAATAGGTACCAGATGTCCGCTTTCGACAAAGCGGACAGAAAAGTGCCGTGGCTAGATGTGAAATTCAGAGAGGTTGTTCACAACTCGGTTGTATAGGAAGCTGTTGGTTGCGAAATCAATAGCCCTTTAAACAGAGGAGTGAACAACCATGCACAAGAATGCAAAATCTAGCCTCCATAGTCGAGTTTTAATTGTCAAAAAACATCTTGAAGAAGATGTGCCCGTCTCCGACCTGGCTGACTTTTTCGAGGTATCTAAAAGCCTGATCTATCGCTGGATCAGGCGCTATCATCAAGAAGGCCTCAATGGACTTCGAGATCGTAAAAGTCGACCTAAACGCATCTCATCGCGAACGCTTTATTGGCAAGAGCAAGCGATAAAAGCTCTGGCCCT
>NZ_FOGB01000013.1:0-71450 GCF_900111095.1 Amphritea atlantica
GCCGGTGTCAGGTCGATCATGATGACGCCCAGTTCGTTCAGCTTGCGGCTGTTCTCGGCATGAACATAGGCCGAGGTAGCATCAAAAGCGACGCGGATATCATCTTCGATGACGTACGGCAGCACTCCATCAACGCCTTCAGCGATGGTTTTAATACCCATCTCACGGGCGCGTTTCAGGCCATCGGATTCCGGGTCGATACCCACCATCCACACCGGTTCGATCCACTCGGAACGCTGCATCTTCATCAGCAAATCGGTACCGATATTGCCCGGTCCGATAATCACTGCTTTCAGTTTCTTACTCATCGCTCACACCACCCACTAAATAATGCTAAGAACTAATTCAGACGAACTTTTTTTATAGATTTCATCAACCGAGTCACTTCGGTTCTCCAGCATTTTTCGCTGGTTCAGACTGCCCTTATCGGTTATTTCACCCAGCTCCAGATGAGGCAACTCATCCAACACCAGTAACTTGCACACTTTCTGAGAAGAGCCTTTAGCGGAGGATGACATCTGTTCAAGCGATGTTTGCAACGCCGCTCTGACGTCCGCGACGGCAAACAGCTCATGACCACTCATCCGTCCTTCGGTATCACCCGCCAGCTGACGCATTTTCGGTCCGGGAATCACCATCAGACTGATATAATCCTGGTTATGCCCGACCACAACACCATCTGAAACCAGATCGCCGAAGTTCTGATACATCCGCGAGCGGATAGACGCAACACACACCCAGGTGCCCGTACTGAGTTTGAAGTCTTCGGACACACGTCCATCAAACAGAATACCTTCGGATGGGTTTTCTCTGTTTTTCAATTTGCCGGCATCACCGATGCAGTAGAAACCCAGCTCATCAAAGGCGGCAGTGGTGGCTTCAGGGTCATTGAGGTACTGTTCAAACACAATCGGACCTTTAATGCGCATCTCCAGCTTGGAGCCATTCGGTACAAAACGAATCTGTACACCGGGGAAAGGCACACCAATGTTGCCCGGCTTATCCAGTCGCCAATGCACATTAGTAATCGCAGGAGCCGTTTCAGTCGCGCCCCACTCCGTAGTGAAGAACACATCGTGCCCCACCTCTTCCGCCATCCGCTTAAGATCATCCCAAACCGACGGCGCCAACGCTGCCGCCGCATAAAACAGCATGTTGATATTGGAAAAGAATGTCTTTTTCAGCTCTTCATCCTGCTGCAGATGCTCCACCAATACTTCATAGCCTTTAGGCACATTGAAGTAGAGATTCGGCTTAATCTCTTTGATATTTTTAAGCGTTTCGCCAATCAGATTTGGCACCGGTTTGCCATTATCGATATACAGCGAACCACCGTTGCGCAGCACCAGGTTGAAGTTGTGGTTTGAACCAAAGGTATGACTCCAGGGAAGCCAGTCCAGAATCCGGGGAGTTTCCTGCTCAATAAACGGGTAATACTGAGCAATCATCTGCTGGTTGGAACAGATCATTCGCTGGGTGACGACCGCAATTTTTGGCTTTCCGGTCGAACCCGATGTCAGCATATACTTGGCGTGGGTATCACCATCCAGTGTCTGAAACAGCGCTGACACCGCTTCCGTTGCCAGAGTCTCAATCAGTGACTGAAACGTAATGGCATCAGAGTCCACGTCTGACTTTTGCGAGGTAATGAAAAGACTGATCTGCTCACACCCCTGGATAGCCGGTGCAAACGCCGCCTCGTTGTCGGCATACACCGCACAGGGTCTGAGTCGCTTAATCGTGCCGTGAAGCTGCTCATAGGTTTTCGCCACCAGCGAGTAGGCAACGGATATCGATGTCACAGGGATACCGATATGCATCGCAGCCATCATCATCAGCGCATGATCAACTGAATTTCCAGACAGGATAACCAGCGGCCCTTTGCCAACCAGTCCCAGATTAATCATCCCCTGTGCAATATTATGAACCTGATCGCGACACTGACGGTAGGTCAGTGTACGCCAGCCTTCGCCCTGCCGTTCTGCCAGGACAACCTGATCGGGCCGTTTCTCTGCCCAGGTTTCCAACCAGTCGCCTGCGCAGCGCTCATAACTGTCTAACGGTGTTTTTGACTGAATGATAAATGAACCATCATCACTCAACAGCATATCAACAGATGTTTTCGGCATCTGCGAAAAAATATCGGCACCCATAACAAACCTTCTTTCATATTTTTTATAGTTATTTAGCTATTCTGCGTTCAGACTAATCTCATCCAGCCCTTCAAAACGGAAAGAGTACTGCTGACCAGGTATCAGACTGACCATCGGCGCCAGAGCGCCCGACAGAACAATCTGACCTTTACGTATTGGTGTGCTGAGTTCTATCAGCTTTTTTGCCAGCCAATAAGCCGATAGCAGCGGACTCCCCAGGCATGCAGATCCCCGCCCGCTGGCAACACATTCATTATTGGAATGAATCGCCACGGCCAGTGCTTCAAAGTCCACACCCTGCGGTGAAAAGATCCGTTTGCCCGGCATATACAGGGCAGAAGAGGCATTGTCAGCAATGGTATCGACGATGCCGATCTTCCAGTCCGCAACCACCGAATCAACGATTTCGATGACTGGGAAGAAGTAGTCGATCGCGGATAACAGCTCCATAAAGGTCAGATTTTCTTTATCCAGATCCTCTTTAAAGCAGAAGCCAATTTCACCCTCGGCTTTGGGCGCAATCAGCCCACTACAATCAACCGATTCACCACTCAACACTTCCATATCAGCGAACAGCACACCGTAATCGGGTTGATCAACGCCCAGCTGTTGTTGCACCGCTTCAGAGGTGAGACCGATCTTATAACCTACGACTCTGCCACCTTCATCGAGTCTACGCTGATTAACTATCGACTGAATCTGATAAGCATCATCGATGCTTAGCTGCGGAAAATCAGCGGATACTGGCGCGATAGCCGTTGCAGTTTTTCGCCCCTGAAGGATCGATTCCGCAATCTCTCTGTAGTGACTACTGCTCATGCCAGATACCCGGCTGCAATCGCCTGAGACCGTTTCAGCGCATCGGTAAACTCATTGTAAAAACGCTCGGTAATCCCGGTGGCGCTTTCAATCGCAGTGGTACTGCCAACGCCCTGTCCCGCCGACCAGACATCCTTCCAGGCTTTATTGGCTGTCGAAATATTGCCGGAGAAATCGATTTTGGCATCGTTGCTGGCGTCAGGATCAATGCCCGCTTTATCCAGGCTGGCCTGCATCCAGTTTGCCAGCACACCGCTCACCGCTTTGGTTTCCACAACCCCTTCAATATCGGTATCCACCAGCATCTGCTTGTATTCATCACTGGCAAAACTTTCAGTTGCGGCGATATAACGGGTACCACTGGCAACAAAGTCAGCGCCCGCCACCAGCATGGCCGCCACATCAGAGCCGTGAGAGATACAGCCGGCAATCCCCAGCGGACCATCCCAGAACTGACGTACTTCAGCGATAAAGGCGAGTGGGTTGTAACGCCCGGTGTGTCCCCCCGCCCCCTGAGTGACCAGAATCAGGCCATCCACTCCGGCATCGGCTGATTTCTTTGCCATACCCGGCGTAATAACATCGGCATAGACTTTACCGCCGTAGGATTTGACCACCTCCATCACCCGCTTCGGCGACCCCAGCGCCGTTGACACAATGGCGGGCTGATATTTGCGCACCAGCTCAATCTCAGCATCAAAACGATCGTAGGAGGAGTGCACAATCATATTGAACAACCAGGGCAGTGACTGGCTATTCAGCTCACCATGGACCTGAGCCATCCACTCATTGAGGGTTTCAACCGTCCGGGCATTGGCTGCAGGTAAGCTGCCAATCACACCACTCTTTGAGCTGGCAATCACCAGTTCTGGCGAAGAAACCAGAAACATCGGCGCCACAATCATCGGTAGTTTCAGGCGACTAAACAGCGCTTTTTCTTGTTGTATACTCATCGGGCTATCCAACCTCCATCACTGTGGATAACAGTTCCTGTGGTCATCGGGGACTGTTCATTTGCAGCCAGAAGGACATAAAGGGCAGTATGGTCCTCAGGGCTTGCAATCTTTTTTAACGGCACGGCATTCGCCGCATTTTCATTAAAATCAGGGATATGATTCAGCGGCCGGGCCTTACTGGAGATACCCTCAACCGACTTCATCTCAGTATCGGTTGCCCCGGGAGAGACACCGTTTACACGGATCTCCGGCGCAAGTTCATAGGCAAGTTGTTTAATCAGGCCGACTACCGCGTGCTTGGATGTCACATACAACACACCACCGCCACCGGGGTAAAAGCCAGAATTAGAAACCGTCAGGACGATGCTGCCATGGTTCTGCTTAAGCTGATCCATCGCCGCTTTCACCCCGTTCATATACCCCAGCACATTGACCTGAAACAGCTTGTTGAAACTGGCCTCAAGCTTCTCTGGTGCAATACGGGAAAGCGGCGCAAAAAAATCAAACAACGCCGCATTGCCAACAAAGATATCGAGTTTGCCAAAACGTTCAACCGCCAACTCCACCACTTTGTGGTTATCGCTGTAGTTGGTGACATCACCGCAGACAGAACAGAGCTCATCCGGATAGCGCGCCTGCAGCTGAGCAAGCTTTTCCTGATTCAGGTCCAGCACCGCTACTTTAGCGCCCTCCTTTATGAACCGCTCAACCACGGCCCGGCCGATGCCCTCAGCACCACCAGAGATAAACGCGACTTTGTCTTTCAGAATCGTCATAAATCCCTCACAGGAAAGTATTGATATTCTTGCAACTCAGCGTCGCATTCGGCATCAGAATCAGACGCTTACGGATCTTGAAACTGTCTCCGCTTTTCACCAGCAGGTCACGGCGACGTCCAAAGATGACGTATTCCTCATCCTGTCCACGACTACGCACACTCTGGAATACTGAATAGACCAGCAGCTCTGATTCAGACTCGCCCTCAAACACTTCTACATTTGACAGGGTATGAACATTGCGGGTAGCCGGATTTTCAGCCCAGGCAGACGGTTGGGCAAAGCGGGCCACACGGCGACTCAGATCGGTAATGTTGTCATCAAAAAACGCCATATGATTGGGGTCATAAAAACCTTCGCTCAACAGGTTTTCTCGGCGACGGTTTTCAATTCCCGGCATCCAGTAATGAATATCATCGGCCATCAGTGTTAACCATTCGCTAAAGCGTTCTTCATCCAGTAAACGGTATTCCATATTCAGGAAACCGGTGACTTTGTAATGCATCTCCATTGAAACCGGAGTCAGCTGTTGATCTTTGCTGTTCATTTCTCCACCTCCGCTTTACCTTTATTACGATTCGGGACTTCGGCCCAACTCTTTGCTTGCAGCAGATCCTGCCAACGCTGATAAAACGCCCTTGAATTAGCTTCATTCAGCTGGCCTTTATAGACATTGGCCGGAAGGTCTGTATCTTCCAGATAGGTATCCATCCCCAGACCGATAAAGAGATCCTGTTTGGCGGTCACTTTGCCTTTCGCCGTCTTAGTGCAGTATTCCCAGTTTTCACCGTCATCCATCTCAAATACACCGGTAGGCGAGAAGGTCATCATTGCACCTTTACGCCATCTGTCTTTAATGTCCTGAGGTGCACTTTTATTCACCACCACCCAGGTAAAGAGCTCGATTTTGTTAGGCCCACGGGGCTGCCATATACGTACAGTGTTCTGTCCCGCGAGGAATGAGAAGTTAGGGAAGATGGTGCAGGAGGAAACCGAACCGATCATATTGGAACGGAATTCACCCAGTCGCTCAGCCACTGATGGCTTAATGGTATGCAGATACTTATTTAACTGAGAGTCCCCCAGTACGGCGACATTGCCGACGGTATCCAGCGCAAATTCATAACCGTGGCCGTTCCAGTTAACGGAGTAGGATTCGTCAAAATCACTCACTTTAGCAACCGAACCACCCAGCATAGCCCGCGCTGCAGAATCATGTGTCCAGCCCGCGTGGAGGATATCGCCGACAAAATTTTCCGCCGCGATTTTCCAGTTACACTCATAGGTAGAGCGGATACAACCACCGACAAACTCAGTGCCCCCCTCCTGATTATCAAACAGTGAATCGAGGTACCAGGTCATTGGCCCCAGATACTCTTCAAGGGTTGGGCTGTCCGGATCAAAGGTTGCAAAAATCAGCCCTTTGTATGAATCAACCTTAGCAACCTCTTTCAGACCCCACTTCGACTTGTCAAAATTACTGTCTTCATAGATACCTGATTCATGCTGACCAATCAGATTACCCTCAACATTGAAAGACCAGCCATGATAGTTACAGATAAAGCCACGGGTGGACCCTGACTCAGAGAAGCAGACTTTGTTACCCCGGTGTGGACAGGCATTCAACAGCACCTTAACGCCGCCACTTTTCTGACGAATAACGATAACCTCATCCTCACCCATCGTGGTGGTGATATAGTCACCGGTTTTTTTAATCTGAGACTCATGTCCGACAAACAGCCAGCAGCGGGCAAAGACTTTTTCCAGTTCCTGTTCATAGATCTTCTGATCGTAGAAAATTTCACCGGAAATACGGCCACCTTCAATATCACATACAGACTCTATGCCTTCCAAACAATCTGTCGTATCTATCGTTTTTATCAAGTTGCTCATATCAGGTACCTTTACGCTTTAGCAATAATGTTTTCATCGACTTCAATGACTGCAAAAACCTCATCACCCACAACTTCGACAGGATATGTTTGCAAATCAGTTTCACAGGGAAACCCCTGCGCCTCGCCGCTTGGAATATGGAACATTCCCCAGTGCACAGGACAGACAATCATGTCATCCTCAATATCGCCCTCCGCCAGGGAAGCGGTTGCATGGGTGCACAGATCAGCGGTCGCATAGAACTGGCCACCCAGGTTATACACAGCGATATCGCCAAACGTATTATTTTCAATTTTCTTAACCTGGTTTGCTTCCAGGTCAGTGGCTTTACACAGATAGACTTTTTCCATGGGACTCAACTCGCTCTCAGTTCCATAAATCCAAGCCCGGTTACCCATTCAGGCACCGGCTGGTACTCAATCAGTGATACTGTGCCAGCGCCAACGGCTGCCATGGCACACACGAAGTTACGCAACTCCATCGCGCCATTCCCCCCCTGCTCCAGAATCTGCTCATCAGAGAGTGCGATCATCTGATCCAGATCCTGGTTGCAACAGAGGTCGATAATCCGCTGATCAAACTCAGGGTTTACCTTGCCCGACTCTTTAACGCCGACCCAGTGACTGATACCGCCACTGCCTATCACCGCAACATTTTCATCACTGTCAAAACGGCTAACAGACGCAGCAATCTGCTCGCCCAGTTCGCGGCAACGTTTCATCGAGATAAAGGGGTCAACCGCACTGCCCAGATAGACTGGAATCGCTTTGATTTCACGACCACTGATCGCTTCAGCGCGCTGAACAATCAACTGATAAGGAATAGAGAACGCATGATCGGTCGTAAATGAACGGGCCACGGCCCAGTCGAATCCCTGCTCTGCACCATCGCTGGCAATAAAGCTGGCCAGCGCTTCATTGTTATTGACCAGTGCCTTATTAAGTCCTGGCAGACGGTCTATCGGACCTTCAACATGGCCAGTACCAATACAATATTTTGGCAGACAGGTTGTACCAAACAGCATGTAGTGATCGTTGCCCACAATAATCACCGTGGTAACATCCATCGCAGCAAGATTCTGAGCGCAGGTTTCATATGCTTCCCAGGCCTTATCCGCGACAATTTTGTCAGGGGCGTTGGGTGCAACAAACATGATAGGGTCGTGCGGTACTAAAAAACCGCCTACAATTTTTGCCATCTTTATTACCCCTTTATCGATGCCGAGTAGCTGCTCTCAGACCCGAGCTTTTTGTTATAAGTCACCATGCTTTTATCGGGCGACATCTCAATCCAGTACCCCATGGTCAGCAGCGAGCTGACACCGATCTGCTGCAGTTTCTTCACATCAAAACTGAGAATCATCTCGACATCATCAGCATCCAGAGGAAAACGGCTGAGGTACTTTTCGGGATTTTCTTTAAATTTCTCTTTTGAAAATCTGTCCACTGACAGACTCCAGAGAACGCGTTCCAGCACATCTCTTTTCATTGTTATTCTGAGCCCCGCTGTTGCTTCTTCATTTTTATTTGCTGACAAAGTTACGGATGCAGGCGAGGAATTTTTCCCGCTGCTCGGTCTGAACCCAGTGGCCGCATTGCCCAAAGACAAACAGATCGGCACCAGGAATGTTCTCCACCAGGGTATAGCCACACTGCAGAGGGACAACATGATCTTCTCTGCCATGCAGAACCAGTGTCGGTGCAGTGATATGCTGAATAGCTTTAACCGGGAACGCTTTCACCATAGTGACGCCCTCCTCTGCCGGTTTTGGCAGAAGCTTACGCAACGCCCCCTGCGCACCAGGCCGGGCACTGGCTTCATAGCGGCTCTGGACAAGCTCGTCTGTAATCAGGGATTTGTTATAAGGAAACAGCTCCATCAGAGAGCGCATATTCTCGATAGATGGCTCATACAACCAGGCGCCAGCTAACCCTTTAGTCTGTTCAAAGGTTCCCGCTGGGGTTCCTAAAAGAACCAGCTTATCCAGGCGTTCAGGATTAAACAGCGCCAGGCCGATACCCACAGCACCACCAAAAGAGTTACCTACCAGCGAAATCTTATCGACACCAATGGCATCGAGGAATTTAACCAGATGGTTGGTCCAGAACTTAATATCGTACTGGGTTCCCTCTTTAAACTCGGTAAAACCAAAACCGGCAATATCAGGAACGATGACATCGTAATCAACAGACAGCTCATCAATCAGCCCTCCCCAGTTAGTCCAGCCAGATACGCCCGGCCCGGAACCATGTAACAGAACCAATGGATTGCCCGATCCTGCCCGGTAGTAACCCGTCTTATGATCCGCTGCCTGGATAAACTTACGTTCGCTCTCTTTCACAATGCCGCACCTCTAAACATACATAACTGTATGCACAATACTAACAACAGAATCCGGCTTGTCAATAAAAAAATACACAACTGTATCTTTTCTGATAAAACGCACCATCCTCTAACAACAAATCTATAAGCTATTGTTTTTAAATTAATTTATCTCATATTAATCAATAAAAGCATTGTAAATAGACCGTAGAAAGGCGGGTAAAAACTGCTTATAAAACAAACATAAATACATATATGTATCTTTTTAAGAAGACATAATTCTATCGCTAACCTGATTGATGAACCGACACCCAACAACCAGTAGCGGCTGACAGACGCTCAAAAAAAGCCTGCCAGCCGCACTCCCCGGACCTCATGCTTTCATAGATAAAATCCGGCCGTTCTATCCCCCACAGCGCTCTTTGCGGCGGCCAGTTCAAACCTGTAATGAAGCATGATAGGAAGGATTCATCGGCTTATATTCACTAACAAAGCGAGAAATAAGAGATAAAACTAATCTGAACTTATTGATGCGAAGTTGTCTGAGAATTGACCGAGTAGTGTAATTGGTCCGACATAAGCACCCAGCTGTCATTTAATAGATAAATGCAGGCAGTCAAACTTAATATAGCTAATATGTCTAAAACAAATACGACTCGCATCCTATCTATTAACACATTATTAGTAGGACGTTCTTAATAACACAGTCATAAACGCTGAGCGATCTCCCTGCTGCAATTTTTGCAGTATCTGTACATAGATTTGCAGTATTCAAGTATTAGATTTCTATCGATATGAGATCATAAGACCTCACCTATATAATAATAATGAGGCTTCACTTAGATGAAAAAACTTAATAAACTAAGTATTGCAATTCTTGCCGCAACCGCATCCTCTTTCGTTAGCGCTGTTGAGCTGGGCGAGTTTAAAGGCACGACTTTCAGCGTTGGCGGATACCTTAAGGCAGAAGCGATCTGGGGTATGCCCGATAGTGGCGACAATACTCTGGAAACTACAACCCGCCAGTCACGTTTTAACCTGAAGGCCAGCAGAGAGATCGAAGGCCATAAAGTTTCCGGCTTTATTGAGTCCGATTTCTGGGAAAACCAAAGCTACAACTCAGCTGCTGCATTACGTCTGCGTCACGCCTACATCAGCATTGATAACCTGACCATTGGCCAGACCTGGAATGGCCAGTTCTTTGCCACTGCCCCCTTTGACGCGCGGATGATCAACTTCTTTGGACCTGGATTCGGCACCATTGGCGGTAACGGAGGTACTGTTCGCCCTTCTACCGTGATTCACTACACCACCAACGGTTTCCGCTTTACTGCGCAGGATCCGCTGTATGATAACGCCTCCATGCCTGACCTGGTTGCATCTTATTCCAATCGTTTTAAATCCGGCAGTGCTTACAATGTTGCCATAACAGCCCGTGAAGTTCAGACAACCTCTGTTGACGATTCTAAAATTGGTGCAACTATCTCACTGTTGGGTAAGCTGGCCGTTGGCAAAGGCGCTCTGTTTGCCGGTGCATTTACGGGTAAAGGTACCGGCCCGTATACGGGTGTTTGTGTTGGTGGTATGTGGAACCCAGGAAATACAGCAACCTGTGATATCGATGGTTCAGGAGATCTGATCTCTCAAACCGGTTTCAACCTGGGTGTGACTCAGAACCTGACCGAAAACCTCAACGGCACGCTGCGTTACGGCAAAGTAGAGGTCGATGACACAGCCAATACATCAGCTTACGAGACCACCGCAACCCTGATCTATACCTATCTGCCGGGTCTGGATTTTGGTATTGAGTGGCGTGATCAGGACATGGCCAACCACCCTCTGCGTCCAGCTGGGCAGCAGGTTGAAGTCATGGCAATGTACAAGTTCTAAGCTCATCAACTCTTAGAACCGATACATCTGGATAGAGATACTGGCCCCCTTCACCGGTATCTCTATCCTCCTTTCATTACCGTTATTAAGCGTTAGCAGATCCACGTGACAGACAGAGATAAACCTATCTCTGTCAGACGTTACAGCCATACCTGATATCTGATATTTAAAACCTAAAAAACCCTAAGCGGTCAGGCCCTTAACGGCTGTTCAACCGATCTGGAACGGGTCACCGATGGTAGTTCTCCCACCTGTTTGCGATAAAGCTGTGAAAAACGACCCATATTGGTAAAACCATAATCCATAGCGATCTGGGTGATACTCCGGGCTGAACTCCCCGCTGTAATCTCGCGATGCGCCAATGCTATTTTGCGCTGCTGAATATAGCTAAGCGGCGTCGTAGACTCACTCTCCCGAAACAGGTAATAGAGCGACCGCTCACTCATATGACACACACCCGTCAGACTCTTTACAGACAGGTTGCGCTTTATATTCTGATCAATAAACTCCCGCAGTTTGCCCATTATCAGTTGCTTATTACGACTCGCCTCTTCAACCCGCCGGTCAAATCCAATTTCCATCTGGATATAGTGGAAAATGATATCGATATAGTGGCGTTGCAACTCAGGTGTAACGGTCTCTTTAAGCTCTAACAGATGAAGAATCAAAGCTTTGAGTGGAGCTGATTCCAGGCAGATCATATTCTCTGCTGAACTCTCAGCATAGAGCGAGGGCTCCGGGTGATTTTCACAACTATCAAATATAAAGTAGTTTACAAAGATACGCTGATGAACACTGATCCGGATGGTCCGTTCCAGCCCCTCAGGAAGCAGGTAAACCGTGATCTCATCACCGCATCCAGCCAATGAATGAACAATCTCAGTAGATTTTTTAACAATAACATCCCTATCACCACCCTTCATCCTTAGATCGAAATTATGCTTCATAATTTCCTCATGCAGGCATTTATTTTTATTTTTTGTCTAATCACTTTATTTATAATAAATTAATGATCCTTAATATATTAACACGATAATAAAAAAATCAGGTTATAAGAAAACTGCATCAACCTATCTAAAAATAAGAGTTCTTATCCCTTTAACATCCCCTTTTAAAAAGCCTCAAAAAAAAGCCCCTTAGAAAGGGGCACTGAGGAGAGTCAAAAAAGCAACTCAAAACATGTTTCTGGATATGGCATCTACCAAACCATATTCACGAGAATAGATATCTGGTTATATGTTTATTGAATTAACAGCGTTAAAGCGTAATCACCTGCGCTGATGGCGTTGCGCTGTATATATCGTTAACAATATCCGCACGATTACTGATCACCGCATTTGAGTTAAGCGATCCCTTATCGGTCATCTCATGGGCGTCAATATCTGCCGGCTCGCTTTGCAGCACCAGACTCTGAATGCGGGTAGAGCTTCCGGTACTTTTTTCAGCCATGCTGGCAAGATGATCATTGAACACCTGACGAACCGCTGCATGATTAACGATCTGTTCCAGACTTAGCGTCCCCTCTTCACTATCGATCAGATGGCGACAGTGTTCGAAATCCGGAAATACCAGCGCACTGATAAAACCACGATCCCGGCCAACAATCACCACATCCTGAATATAGGGCGCAAACTCATGAATCATATGTGCTTTAAGGGTGCCCACGCTTACCCAGGTGCCGGTATCCAGTTTAAAATCTTCAGAAACACGTCCATCGAAGTAAAATCCACGAGATGGTTTTTCTTCATCGATAAACTTCAGTGCATCACCCAGGCAGTAAAACCCTTCCTCATCAAAGGCTTTCGCGGTTTGTACCTCATCACGCCAGTATCCTGGCATAACGCTGACCCCTTTCACCCGAACTTCCAGCTTACCCTGATTAGGAACCAGTTTAAGCTGAACGCCGGGAACCGGAACGCCAACAACACCGGAAGCCGACTCTTCAATGGAAGTGAACATCGCAGAGGGTGCGGTTTCAGTCGCCCCCAGCCCGGTCAGAATTGGCACTTTATGGCCTGTGTACTGAACCGATAATTCCATCAGCTCATCCCAGACATGCTGGGCAAGGCCCGCACCAGCATAAAACAACACCTGCAGATTGGAGAAGAACACCTTAGCCATATCCGGATGCTGCTTCAGCTCTTTCACCAGCAGCTCATAACCTTTTGGCACGTTGAAGTAGATGGTTGGCGCAATCTCTCGCAGATTGGCAACGGTTTCAGCGATGCCCTTGGGTACCGGCTTACCGCCGTCGATATAGAGTGAACCACCATTATAGATCACCATCCCGGTATTCTTATTACCACCGAAGGTATGGTTCCACGGCAGCCAGTCGCACAATACCGGCGGTTGCTGGTGAACGAAATTCAGATAGGTCGCGATCATTTCCTGATTGGCGCAGATCATTCGCTGAGTATTGATGACTCCTTTAGGCATCCCTGTGGAACCGGAAGTGAAGAGCAGCTTAGCGATCGTATCGCCATTGACTGCAGCATTCGCGCTAACGACTTCATCGGTGACCGGAGTGTTAACAGCATCTGAAAACAGGCTCAGATCAAAACTAAAATCGTCAACACCGTGGTCCGCTTCATACGCCAGCACACGGCAATCGGATGGCATCACCGCATCAATCGCATCACGGAACGGCCCCAGATTTTCAACAAACACCAGCCCTGGAGTCAGTTTTTCAACGATGTAGCGCAGCTTACCAAAATCGGTAGAGATCAGTGAATAAGCGGTGGATATCGGTGAATAGGGAATTCCCACATACATCGCAGCCAGACCGACCAGCAGGTGGGAGATACTGTTACCTGAGAGGATAACCACAGGACGTTCAGCACAAAGGTTCTGATTCAGCAGATACTGAGAGAGGTGTTTTACCTTCTCCAGCGCTTCGGCATAAGTCACCGTTTCCCAGTGATGCTTGTCCTCTGTCCGTTGTGCCACCATCACCCGATCAGGCGCGGTGGCGGCCCAGTATTCCAGTTTGTCGGTCATTTTTGTTGCATAGGGAGGCAACTCAGAATCTGACCGGACCAGCATAGAACCGTCATCTCTTGTTTCGATGCTAACATCATAGGTAACGACATTTACGGGAAGAGTTTGTGCGTTCATTATTATTCTCACTTTCAATTTTTTATTCTGTTTCCGTCAGCCTGCAGGGCCGACTTATTCTTCAAACCGGTAGTCCTGAATTCCCATTTCAGCACTGATTAATGTTCTGTGTAGCGCCAGCACCTTTGGCGTAAAGTGAGCAAAATAGAACCGGCTTAACGCGATCAGATTATCCAGATAGAGCGTATCTGTGCTCTGTTGCTTCTGTTCATAAGCAGCCACGGCAGTGCGCATCATCATCCAGCTGCAACAGGCGATGCCCATCAGCTCGAGGAAGTTCACCGCCCCGCAGAGCAGGGTTTCACGCCCCTCTTTTCCCTGCTGTAAAATGAACTGCGAGCTCTCTTTCAACACTGCGATCAGTTGCACCAGCATCTCAGTCTCGCTGCCTGCAATCTCCAGTGCGGCATAACAGGCAAAGTCACTTTCAATATCTGCGATCAGTTCTGTAAGCGCTTCACCCTGATCGCTCTGAACTTTACGAAACACCAGATCATTTGCCTGAATCCCTGTGGTCCCTTCGTAGATGGTGGTCACCCGGATATCACGCATCAGTTGTGCAACGCCGGTCTCCTCGACAAACCCCATGCCGCCAAATATCTGAATCGTAGTCCCGGCCATCAGATTGCCACTCTCGGTTGAGAAGGCTTTAAAAATCGGAGTCATCAGCGCAACAAAACGCAGGTGTGCTGCCCGTTTTTCAGGATCTGCCTCAGCCAGATCCAGACGGGAAGCGATCTGATAGCTCAGCGCGCGCAGTGCAGTAACCTGTGCCCGCAATCCCATCAGCATCCGCTTTACATCCGGATGACGAGCGATCTGAACATCGGTATCGCCGCTGAGCAGATCACGCCCCTGAGTGCGTTCCTGACTGTACTCAAGGGCACGCTGATACCCCATTTCACCAATAGCAACGCCCTGTTGACCCGTACTCAGACGAGCTTCGTTCATCAGAATGAACATATACTCCAGGCCACGGTTCTCAGCACCAACCAGCTCACCGATAGCACCACCATCATCGCCGTAACTGATGCTACAGGTGGGGCTGCCATGCAATCCGGTTTTATGTTCTATCGACACACAGCGAACATCATTCAGCTCGCCGCACTGCCCCGATTGATCGACTATGTATTTAGGTACGATAAAGAGTGAAACACCTTTACCGCCCGGAGGTGAATCCGGCGTTTTTGCCAGTACCAGATGAACAATATTCTCGGTGAGATCATGCTCGCCATAGGTAATATAGATCTTCTGTCCGGTGATCCGGTAGCGTCCATCCGCCTGCCGCACCGCACGTGTACGGATGTTACCCAGATCCGACCCGGCACCCGGCTCAGTCAGCGACATACAGGTTGCCCACTCACCGGTGACCAGCTTCTCAAGGTAGCGCTGCTTAAGACTGTCATCGTTGGCGCTAAGCAGAATTTCCGCAGCCCCCTGAGTCAACGCCTGAAACATGACGAAACTCAGATTTGAACTCAGCCACATCTCATGCACCGCTGCGGCAATAAAGCGGGGTAACGACTGTCCACCATATGCTTCAGGCAGAGCCAGCCCCAGCCAGCCATTGCTACAAAACTGCTGATAGGCATCGTTCCAGCCTGCTGGAGTCGTTACCTTGCCATCATTGAAATGACAGCCTTCAATATCACCGGACTGGTTCAGCGGAGAGAGCACCTGACCGGCAAATTTTGCCGCTTCATCAAAAACGGCCGACACCAGCGCCGGATCAAAATCCGCAAAATGCTCTATCTGATTAAACCCGCGACTATCCGCAACATGGTTTAACAGAAAGGTCATATCTTTAAGCGGCGCGACATAGTTAGCCATAATCGTTACCTACTTCGCCGCCATCCGGATAGCGCCATCCAGACGGATAACTTCGCCATTGAGCATGCAGTTTTCAATAATCTGTTGCACCAGTTGAGCGTATTCAGACGGCTCACCCAGGCGCGATGGGAACGGCACTGCGGCCCCCAGAGAGGCCTGAACATCTTCCGGCAAAACATCCATCATTGGGGTTTTGAAAATGCCCGGAGCGATAGTCATTACGCGGATACCAAAACGCGCCAGCTCACGGGCCAGCGGCAGAGTCATGGCACACATTCCACCTTTGGATGCGGCATAGGCAGCCTGACCGATCTGACCATCAAATGCCGCGACCGAGGCGGTATTGATAATCACACCCCGCTCTCCGGTTTCCTGAGCATCCTGTTCACTCATCACGCTGGCAGCCAGGCGAACCATATTAAAGGTCCCCAGCAGATTAACCTGCAATGCACGATTAAACGTCTCCAGACGGTGCACACCATTTTTACCCAATACGCGCTCTGCCCCCGGAATACCGGCGCAATTAACTAAGCCATTCAGGCAGCCAAACGTATTTACCGCAGTATCGATACAGTTTTGAGCCGATTGCTCATCAGTGATATCCGTTTTACAGAAAACCGCTTTATCTGCCAGAGAATCAGCAACAGCAGCGCCACGCTCTGCGTTGATATCCGCCAGCACAACCGACGCACCCTGATCTACCAGGCGACGGGCAACCGCTTCTCCCAAACCAGAACTGGCACCGGTAACGATAAAAACCTTTTGATTAATATCCATATGAGTGTCCTCAATTATTCTTTTCTTCAGTCACTGCAGATTTCCGGCACTACCTTTTACAAAGAAACCATCTGTGCAAAGACAAAAATGCACCTTGCTTTGAGCCGGCAAACAATCTGTCTACTTCTTTTTCCGATTCAAAAATCCCTGGATGCGTTCCTGAACCTCAGGACTGGTTTGCGTCATTCCCGCCAGCAGCGACTCGGTAAACAAACCATCATCCATCGACATACTCTCAATACGGGACAAGCCAGTTACCATGGCATAGTTAGACAGACGTGAGTTTTGTGCTATTGATTTAGCCAGCTCAGTGGCTTTTTCCAGCGCAGTGCCCGGCTCGACACAGTAATGGGCCAGCCCCAGACGTTCACCGTCAACTGCATTATAGGTTCGGCCGGTGAGCATCATATCCATCATCCGGCTTGAGCCCAGAATGCTGCCCACACGGACCGACGCCCCCCCGCCCACAAAAATGCCATGACGCCCTTCCGGCAGACGGAAGTATGTCGTCTCATCCGCGACACGGACATGAGCACAGGAGGCCAGCTCCATACCACCACCAATCACCGCGCCATGCAGTGCGGCAACAACGGGAATAGGAGAGTTAGCAATACGCCCAAACACCCGGTGCCACATGCGCGAGTGCAATACGACACCGTAAGGATCGCGGGCGACATGCTCGGACAGATCAAGACCGGAACAAAACTCCGGACCGTTACCCGAGAAGAGCACCACGGACACCTCTTCAGGCATATTGATAAACACATCCTCTATCTCAAGCAGCAGCGCATCATTGATCGCATTCTTTTTTTCAGGACGGTTGAGTTGCAGATGGCCAATATCGGCTTCTACAGAAAATTGGATATAACGATACTCGGCCATTCGACACCTCTGTTGCACAAAGCGATAACTGCCGGTTTTCTTCCCAGCGTCAAAAATTCATATTTATGTTTATACGAAATATTGTTGTATTAATCAACAATATTGGTAACAAATTACTGATTTTTTAAGAACCCCCAACAAAGAAACCAATTAAAAAGATTTAAATACAATAATTTATATGATTACCTAGCAGATAAAGACCCTCTTCTACGCCAGATGCAGGTGACACTACCGCAAATTCCTATAAGTCGGGCATTTATCTTATGGCCACTATTGTTGCCAAACTAAACAGTTTATGCATAAATACAAATACCAGTACTCTGGCATCCTACAACAATAAAGAATCCAAAGGATCTGAACATGGGCATTAAATCCTCTCTGAAGCAATCATTCGCCGCATGTGCGCTTTTACTAAGCTGCGGTAACGCGATCTCTGCCGAAGCTGAATATACCTTCAAGCTACACCATTTCCTGCCACCTCCTTCCATGGCGCACTCCAAGTTCCTCCAGCCCTGGGCAGATAAGGTGATGGCTGAATCAGATGGACGCATCAAGATCGACCTCTATCCAGCGATGCAGCTGGGCGGGAAACCACCCGCCCTGTTTGATCAGGTGCGTAAAGGGATCGTCGATATCTCCTGGACGGTTACCGGCTACACGCCGGGACGTTTTCCAAAATCAACCGTTTTTGAACTGCCGTTCATTGCCACTGACGCTAAACCAATGAGCATGGCAATGCAGGAATATGCGGAAAAAGAGATGGCTGATGAGTTAAAAGATGTTCACCTGTTAGCCATGCATGTTCATGCACCCGGTTCGCTGCACTCCCGTGAGAAGCCGATCCATACCGCTGCTGATCTTGAGGGTATGAAACTGCGCGCGCCCAACAAAACCATGGCGAACGCGTTTGCTAAGCTGGGGGCTAACCCGGTATTCATGCCAGTACCTCAGATGCCCAGCGCCCTGTCGAAAGGTGTACTGGACGTAGCCGTACTGCCTTACGAAGTGGTTAAACCGTTGAAAATCCATCAACTGGTTAAACATCACACTGAAGTTCCAGGTCTGTATGCCAACACCTTTATCTTCAGCATGAATAAAAAAGCTTACGATTCACTTCCTGCTGATTTGCAGAAAGTCATCGATAACAATTCCGGTATCGAGCTGGCCGGTCATATCGGTGCGTTGTTTGATCAGTATGAAGCGGTCGGCCGACAAGCCGCAGTTGAGCAGGGCAACGAGATCTACCAACTGCCCCCAGCTGAAGTTGAGAGCTGGAAATCGAAGCTGTCGTTTGTCACCGAAGACTGGCTGAAGGATATGCAATCCGACGGTTACGACGCTCAGAAACTTCTGGATGAAGCCCACGCACTTATCGCTAAGTACGCCGCGGCTGACAAGTAATAGGCTTCGCTATGTATACGCTTCTTTCTCAAACCAGAAGGGGAATCGAGTTCATCTCCCGTCAGCTGGCGCTGGCGGGGGGTGTCATTATGATTCTGCTCGCACTGATGACAGTCATCAGTATTATTGGAAGAACTCTGTTCGGCATTACCGTTGAAGGGGACTATGAGCTGGTGGAGATGGGACTGGCGATCTCGATCTTCCTGTTTCTGACAGAGTGCCAGCTGAAAAAAGGACATGTAATTGTCGATTTTTTCACCCTCAACCTGGCCAAACGGAAGATCTACTTCCTCGATGCGATGGGTAATCTGATGTTTACAATTATTGCTGCCACGCTGACCTGGCAGATGTATCTGGGTGGCCTTGACTATTATGAGTATCTGGAACAATCGATGATTCTTGAGCTCCAGGTCTGGATCGCCTACATCCCCGCCGTCTTTTGTCTGGCTTTGCTTACCCTCTGCTGTTTTATTGATACCCTGCTGGGCTTCAGGGAGTACCTGAGATCATGAGTAATATTGAACTGGCCCTCTCTATGCTGGCCCTGTTGCTGGTGCTGATGTCGATCAGAATACCCATTGCCATTGCCATGCTGGGCTGTGGTGCGCTGGGATACACCATTCTGGCAGGCTTCCCCACCACACTTAACTATCTGAGTACGGTTCCCTACTCGAAGTTTTCGACCTACGACCTGTCAGTGGTCCCCCTGTTTCTACTGATGGGTGAACTGGCCACCCGGGCGGGTATCACCACCGAACTGTTCCGCACCTGTAATACCTGGGTTGGCCAGTTTAAGGGCGGCCTGGCGATGGCGGCGGTATCGGGTTGCGCTGCCTTCGGCGCCATCTGTGGTTCCTCACTGGCAACCGCTTCGACCATGGGTCAGGTGGCCCTGCCAGAGATGAAGAAGAATAACTATGCTGGCGGACTGGCTGCAGGCTGCCTGGCGGCGGGCGGCACACTGGGAATACTGATTCCGCCATCGATGGTGTTAATCATCTTTGCTGTGCTGACTGAGCAGAATATATCCAAGATGTTTATCGCGGCTTTTGTTCCCGGACTGCTCGCGGCCGGGGGCTATATTCTGGCCATCGCTATCTATGTCCGCATCTTCCCTAAAGCAGGTCCCAAGGGAGAAAAAACCACCTGGGGGCAAAAGTTCCGATCCACCCGGGATGTCTGGCATATCACCACGATATTTCTGATTGTGCTGGGGGGGATCTACCTGGGTTTCTTTACCCCAACGGAGGCGGCAGCGGTCGGCGTTATTCTCACCGGAATACTGGCACTGACCCACGGCAAGTTAACCTTTGCACAGTTTAAGGACAGTATCATCAGGACAGCCGTTTCCAGTGCTATGATCTTTATGATCATTCTCGGTGCCGATCTGTTCAGTGTCTTTATCGCCCTGACAAACCTGCCAAATCTCGGTGCAGAGCTATTATTGAATGCGGAGATGTCTCCCTATCTGATTCTTGCTCTGATGCTGCTCAGCTACTTCATACTGGGTTGCTTTATGGACAGCCTGGCGATGATTCTGCTGACCATTCCGATCTACTTCCCCATTATTGTGGCAATGGACTTCGGTATGTCGGTTGAGGATACTGGCATCTGGTTTGGTATTCTGGCACTGGTGGTCGTTGAGGTGGGACTGATCACACCGCCGGTGGGCATGAACGTATTTATCATCAACTCCTTTGATAAATCTCTCTCACTGAAAGAGAGCTTCAGAGGTGTTGTACCCTTTATATTGTCCGACTTCTCCCGGGTTTTTCTGCTGGTTCTGTTCCCGCCGATTACTCTGGCGCTGGTACACCTGTTAAGTTAGGCGGACGATATTTATACAATCCGGCGCACTCAGCCCACAGCAACTGAACTGACTGCACCGGATCACATTTTTAAAAGAAACAGGGTGACACTATGAATATCGATGAGATCATTGCTATTGATTTCCACACACATGCTGAAGAGCCTTGCACCTGTGCCCGTGACGATGGTTACTATGAGTTTCAGCAGGACTTTGCCAAATACTTTAAGAATCCGGCAGGCCACAACATGCTGCCGACCATAGAGGAAACCGCAGCCTACTACCGTGACCGGAAGATTGCCTGTGTACTATTTCCTGTGGATGCGGAAAGAGAAACCGGATTTCGTCGCTACGAAAATGAAGAGGTGGCCCAGCTGGCCGCTGACAACAGCGATATTATCATCCCTTTCGCTTCGATAGATCCGGCTAAGGGTCGCTTAGGCGCCCGCGAAGCACGCCGCCTGGTACGTGATTTCGGCGTGCGGGGTTTCAAATTTCACCCAACCATGCAGGGATTTTATCCCAACGACAGGTCCGCTTATGTGCTCTATGAAGCGATTGCCGAAGAGGGTGCAATCTCACTGTTCCATACCGGCCAGACTGGCGTCGGGGCGGGTAGCCGTGGCGGTATGAATATGCGTCTGAAATATTCTAATCCGATGTATCTGGACGATGTAGCAGCGGACTTCCCGGATATGCCCATCGTGATGGCACATCCATCGTTTCCGTGGCAAGAGGAAGCGCTTTCTGTCGCGACCCATAAGCCCAATGTGTATATCGATATGTCAGGCTGGTCACCTAAGTACTTCCCCAAAATCCTGATTCAATACGCCAATTCTATTCTCAAGGATAAGATGCTGTTTGGCTCTGACTGGCCGGTTATCACACCGGACCGCTGGCTGAAAGACTTTGATACTATCGGCATCAAGGATGAGGTAAAGCCGAAGATTCTGAAGGAGAACGCCGTCAGACTGTTGGGACTGTAATCAGCCAATAAGGAAAACACAGCCCGCCTGCATCTTGATACAGAGATCGCAAGCGGGCTTTTTTGTGGCTATTAAACGTGAAACTGACTGTTGCTATTGTTTAGCAGGTTTATGGTTTGCTATACGATCCAGCATGTCGATAATTAAAGGCTTCTCACCCTCATTCAACAGACTGGTAAAGCTGGCTTCATGTTTCAGTACTTCAGCCACCAGTTCCTTATAGAAAATCTCCCCATGGGGCGTCAGAAACAGCGCATGTGAACGGCGATCAGATGCTGAAGGCTTACGCTCGACAATATTCATGCTTTCAAGACGATCAACCACACTGACCATAGCCGAACGGTCATTGCCCAGCGCATTCGCTATAGCGGTCTGGGTTAACCCCGGATTTCGCTCGACGATAGACAGAACGCCAAATAAACCCGGCGTAATGCCAAACCGGGAACAGTGCTCAGAAAAGTCATTAAAAATATTCACCTGAGCTCTTCGCAGTTTATAACCAACAAGAGTATCAAGGATTCCGTAATCGATATCTTCCGATGAATTTAGATTAGCCATTAAATTATTTACATTCTTAACAATTTTAATTACAGCAATTATAAAGGATTATCATCTTTAATGACACTCATCCACGCTATCGACAATATTTTACACACCCCTGATCTCTCTGTGCAGCATGCAGGCACCCGGTTCATTTTTATGGCTTGATCTCTGTGTGCGAAAGATGAGATCAGCAATCCAAAACCTGAATCAGGCCTCCTGCTGTTTCAACGACACCTCATCCGCCTGGGTCACCCCAGCTATCCATAGCGTTTGTTGATCAGATCCTTTACGCCGCAAGCGGATGATCGTGAAAAACATGGCTGCTCTCTATCAGTGCTTTGGGGCAATGCATACGAACCTTCTTATAGACATCCGGCAGCAACTCCACGGCAACATCGACGATCATCAGAATCTGCCCTGCCTCGATCGCATGGCGGTATTTTTCAAGATCGGAGTTTGGTGTGCTCTCCCCAATCGCTTTACCAACCAGCCCGCCACAGAAAGAACAGAAGATCGTAATGACTAACAGGGCAATACTGCCAAATTCAAACCCAAAAATAGTGGAGCCGTAGGCAAATATACCGGCTACCAGCCCTATTACGCCGCCAGCAACGATGCCCCAGTTAAAATCATTTTCCACTTCCGACGTTTCCATGTCGGTGGCTTCGTGCAGATGGGCTTTTTGCAATATTGAGTGATCGCTGGCAACCAGATGCATCGCTTCATCACCGATCCCCAGTTGCCGTAACTCCTCAACCACAAGTTCAGCATGAGCCAGATCCGGCGTCAGAAAAGTTAAACGTCTCATTTCATACCTCCCGGCCTGTCGGCCGCTATGAATGTATCAAGTATAGTTCAACTTGCTGATCCCCAACCGTGATCGGTAGATCTGTGGCTGATACAAAAAAGCCCATCAGAGTAACGGGCTTTGGATTAAAATGAAACCGATCTATTTATAGTTCACATCATCCCACTGCCAGCGAAGGGTACATCAACAAGGACTCCAGATATTCCGGGCTAGTGGCCCACGTCGGCATATCGATGCAGGCAATAACAGATCAGCAGCGCAATACTGATCAACACCAGAAAACCACCGACCAATGGGTAGATAGTCTGGTTGTAGAGCTGACCAATGATCAGACTGAACACAATACTCAGCAGGGTCGATAAAGCACTCACCAGGCCTGCGCCGATACCCGCCAGATGCCCCAGAGGTTCCATCGCCATCGAATTGAGGTTGCCGAACAGGAGTCCGACAGCGAAGAACACCAGAAAAAGGTAGATCACCAGGGTCTGCAAAGGCGGATGCCCGGTGTAAAATATCACCACAGGCAGGTAGATCAGTGATAGCAGAGTAATACTGATCAGCGAGAGAATAATCAGCCGCCACATACCATAGCGTCCTACGAGGCGGGCATTCATCAGCGAAGCCAGACCGATGGCGCCCGCCAGGCAACCAAAGTAGAGAGGAAACTGTGTTCCCAGTGCATACTGATCCTGCAATACCGGCTGCGACAGATTGAGATAACCAATAAAGGCACCAAACACCAGTCCTGTTACCAGGGTAAACCCCATCGCGACGCGATGGCTGACCACCTCTTTAAAGCCACGCCATAAAATCCCTGCAGCAAATGAGCGACGATTTACCTCTGCCAGCGTTTCCGGCATCCGTATCATTAGCCACACACTCAACACGATAGCGGCGGACAACAAACCGATAAAGATCATTCGCCAATCGGCATAATACAAAACCAGTTGTCCCAGGGCTGGCGCCATCATCGGCACCAGAATAAACACCGTCATAACAAACGACATCACCCGCGCCATTGCCCTACCGGCGTACAGATCCCTGACCAGCGCGACCGACACAACCCGGGGTCCGGCCAGACCAAAGCCCTGCAGCACCCGACCCAGCAACATCTGCTGAAAACTATCCGCGGTGACCGATAACAGCGTTCCGGCAGCAAAGATCACCAGGCCAAATAAAATCACTGATTTGCGGCCAAATGAGTCCGATAACGGCCCATAGAGAAACTGCCCGACAGCCATACCGACAAAAAAAGTCACGATAACCAGTTGGTTATCATTGGGATCGGCAACATTCAGATCATTACCAATAATCCCCAATGCCGGCAGCATCGCGTCTATTGAGAGTGCCGCCAGAGAGATCAGCAGCGCAATCAGGGTTACAAACTCGGCAAATGGGATCGCCTTATCCTTCTGGTGGTGCAATTGAGATATCCTTAACTAAATATCGGCGCCTACGGCCGCGGAGCTGTATCTTGAGGGCTATATAATACACAACAGAGCGCTACACTGTTGCCAGAAATAGTGGATTATCGGTGACTTTTCCAGCGGACGCCTCCGGCCACAATCACTGCACCGGCATCAAGCGCGATCCGGGGACTGGCTTCTAACCATCCTGAATAGTAAAACTATCCGCATCCATCCAGGCCGGAAACTTCTGTTTAAAATCAGATAGTTCCGCAGCGGATAAACAGAAGCTTTCGCAGAAAGGCGTTCCGGGCTCCCGATCAATCAACAGCTCCCCCCGGAAATCCACCAGCAGACTATCGCCGCTGTAATCGTGGCCATTGGCATCCGCTCCTACCCGGTTAACTCCGGCCACATAACAGAGATTTTCGATCGCACGGGCCTGCAGCAGCTTCCGCCAGGGTTGCCGGCGGGGGGATGGCCAGTTGGCCACATAGAGGGCCAGGTCATAATCATTACAGTTGCGGGAAAACACCGGAAAACGCAGGTCATAGCAGACCTGCAGCAAAATTCTCCAGCCTTTATAGTCAACGATCACCCGCTTTTCGCCAGGCTGATAACGCTCATGTTCACCCGCCATACGGAACAGGTGTCGTTTGTCGTAGAATGTCTGGCTACCATCCGGAAAGGTAAAGATCATCCTGTTGACATAACCGTTACCCGCTTCGATGGCCAGACTGCCAGTTATCGCAATTCCCCGCTGTAGGGCTTGCTGCTGCAACCACTGGCAGGTCTCCCCGCCCATCGGTTCAGCAGCGGTCCGGCTGTCCATAGTAAATCCGGTGGAAAACATCTCCGGAAGCAACACCAGGTCGGTACCCTCAGCGTGCTGGTCCATCAGTTGTTCATACATAGCACGATTTTCAGCGGGATTCTGCCACTGCATATCGGGCTGAATCAGCGTTATTGTCAGATCCTGCATAGTTTTTCCGCTGCCTCTCTCAGCGTGTCATCACTTTTAGCAAAGCAGAAACGTACTAACCGTTGCTCCGGCGGTGACTGGTAAAAAACCGATACCGGAATCGCGGCAACCCCCACCTCGGTGGTGAGCCAGCGGGCAAAGGTCAGATCATCCATCTCCGGTTGAATATCAGAATAGTCCATCAACTGAAAATAGGTGCCGTTTGCCGGGGTAAAACGGAATCGACCGGGTGTCATCAGTTGGCAGAACAGATCCCGCTTCTGCTGGTAGAACCCGGGTAATTCAAGATAGTGTTCAGGGTAATCATTAATAAAATCGGCCAGCGCCAGTTGAATCGGATGCACAGTACAAAATGTCAGGTATTGATGCAATTTGCGAAACTCAGTGGTCAGCGCCGCCGGCGCAACACAGTAGCCCACCTTCCAACCGGTCGTGTGATAAGTTTTACCAAAAGATGAAACCACAAAGGCTCGCTCCGCCAGTGCCGGTCTGCGCAGCAGACTCTGATGCGGGCCGTTGAAGCAGATATGTTCGTAGACCTCATCACTGAGCAACAGGATATCACTACCTTTTACCAGTGCCTGCAGCTGATCCAGGTCTGAAGATGACAACACAGAACCAGTTGGATTATGGGGGCTGTTAAGAATAATCATGCGGGTTTTGTCATTAATCGCCTGCTTAACCTGCGACCAGTCAATGGCAAAATCCGGGGCA
The DNA here is from genome assembly GCF_900111095.1 of Amphritea atlantica. Taxonomy (GTDB): domain Bacteria; phylum Pseudomonadota; class Gammaproteobacteria; order Pseudomonadales; family Balneatricaceae; genus Amphritea; species Amphritea atlantica. Next base: position 26,060 of record NZ_FOGB01000013.1, read on the forward strand.
CGCAACGGCAGATGCACAGCCGTGCCACCATTCAGTTCAATGGCGGGTTCATAGCTGTCATAAGCCGGATCAAAGACGATTACTTCATCCCCCGGGCACACCACAGCGCCGATCGCAGCAAACAGCGCTTCTGTGGCTCCGGAGGTGACCGTCACCTCCGTTTCCGGGTTAACGGTGCAGCCATAGAGTTTCTCAACTTTCAACGCAATCGCATTGCGTAACGCCATCACTCCCGCCATAGGGGCATACTGATTGAGACCATTCTCGAGGTAATAGGTTACCCTATCCAACAACGCCAGCGGGCCATCAAAGTCGGGGAAACCCTGCGACAAGTTAATCGCTCCATGCTCTGCGGCCAGCTGCGACATCTCAGTAAAGATGGTGGTACCAACTTTGGGTAGTTTGGTCGGTGGGTATTGCATCAGTGTGTTGTTCCTTTAAGGCGCGCTGTGAATTACAGCAATAGGGTCAACTCTAAGTCTGCTCTGGCCGGGGGTCAAGCTGAACCCACTGTCTGCTCAGAAAATCAACAGGTGCAGCACACCCCGCACCAGAATACCAACGATAGCCCCAAGCACAGCAGCCCTGGCAATCGATGCGACCCGCTTACCGGCGGCCATCAGAATCGCGACTCCGGCCACATCAAACGGATGGATAATAAACCCGGCTATCCTGTTCAGATCGGTTGCGGTCATCGCCCCCTGATTGATCAGATCAATGGTCACCCCCATCATTGCGGTGCCGCCAGCAATAAACTTAGTCACGATCGGCAACACGGTAGATTCGGGCAGATCAACCAGCGCCAGTACCGGAGCAAGCAGCGCCGTCAGCAACTCAATCGAGCCGGTAATTTTCAATAGATTAACGAAACAGAGCGCCAGAATCAGTAACGGTATAGAGGCGAGCACAATCCTCACCCCCTCCTGACCGCCATCAGACAAAATCTGAATCACATTCTTTTTTTCATGCAACTCAGGCGCCAGATGCTCAGTGTGGCTGTAATCATCATCAAGGCTCGGATCACGGGCGAATAGATAATAGGTTGCAGCTGCCGCAATAAGCCCGCCAATCAGCGAGGTTATCATAATCACCGGCACATCCAGCCCCACCACGGCCATTGGAAAGACCACATTGGCCTGAGACAGGGTCAGCACGATTGCCAGAGTGGCCGCAATTGCCCGCCGCGCGGTACCGTCCCGATCCATAATAGCCAGAGTCGCAACCGGCGCATTGAAGCTGACAAACAGAATCTGCAGCATCGCAAAGATCCCCAGCCCTGGTACCCCAAACGGTTTCACCAGCGGCGACAGTCTGTTTGAGATCCAGCCGAGTACGCCTTTACTTTCCAGCAGTTTCATCAGTGCCAACATCACCACCATCACCGGCAGCAACACATACAACACCATATCCATAGCCGTTCGGCCAGAATCGAGAATCAGTGTAATAATCTGTTCCATTTAAATTTTGCTCGCTCCAGAAATAGCGCTGTTCATTTTACTCTGTCGGAACTGTATTCTAACTCATCATGTTTCTGCGCATATTTCTTCTTACTGGCCTGACCCGATCTGCCGCCATAAAAACATAAAATGAGTAACGAAACCAACGATAATGCGATCCAGCTATGATAGAGTCTGCAACTATACGGCTATGTTGACAGGGACCTCAGGCCAATCAACTGTTGAAATAGCAATCTAAAATTACGGCTCTGTTTTGAAAACGATCTCAGCAACACCTCTGTCCCACAATCGTAACGCTGAAGCCAAAATAGCGCAGTGGTTGGCTAATCGTCTGATACAGCGATTGTGTTTACTGATTTGCACTGTTTTTCTGTCGTTCCAGCCGCTACCGGTTTCGGCCCAGTCGGCTGTAGCAGTCCAGGCCAGAGCGGTTTCCAGTACGACTCAACGTCTACTTAACCTCGATCCGGAAAAAATAGAGCTGGCCTCAGTCAGTGCCGCTGTTGTTGATAACAAAACCGGCGCCCCTCTGTATAAAAAACATGCTGAACTGGTGCTGCCGATCGCCTCCATCACCAAACTGATGACGGCGATGGTGACGCTGGACGCAGGGCTCTCCCTGTCAGAGAAGATAACGTTCACTGAAACACAAAAACGGGCCAACCATAACTACTATAGCCGAATCCGCATTGGCTCTGAGCTGCCCCGCAAAGATGTTATACGCATCGCCCTGATGTCCTCTGAAAATCTGGCCGCCTCGGCGCTTGGACACAGCTATCCCGGCGGTATCAAAGCGTTTGTTAACGCGATGAATCGTAAAGCCCGACAACTGGGTATGACCCATAGCCACTTTGTCGATTCAACCGGACTGTCAGAAGCGAATGTCTCAACCGCTTCGGACCTTGCCATTATGGTGCGGGCTGCCGCCAGCTACCCAAAGATATCCGAATATAGCAAAACCAGAAGCTACACGGCCCGCTTTAGTGAACCGCGATATTCTCTGCGCTATGGCAATACCAATGTACTGGTTCACCGCAAAAGCTGGGATATTGACGTTACCAAAACCGGCTATCTGAATGAAGCCGGCCGCTGTCTGGTCATGATGACCCGGGTTAATGGCAGAGAAACCGTAATGGTCATGCTAAACTCGTACGGTAAACGCACACCGGTTGGAGATGCCGGTCGGATTAAACGCTGGCTCACAACGGGCAAAAGCGGAAAAATCAGTAGTTCTGCAAAACACTATCAGCATCAGGTACTGCAGCAGCTTATACCTGAACAACTGGCACTGCATTAGGCTCACCCTAATGAAAAAAGCAGATGATCAGCTCCCCGTTAACACTGGCCGCCAGCATGCCAATACAAGCAGATCAGGGACTGATAACGTGATGAATAACCTACTTGAAAGTTTGCACCATGATGATTTCGAACAGCTCGCTGCCGATATCAAGCAATCGCTGGAAGCGCACCGCCACTGGATGCAGAGAATTACCACTGCGCTGGTGGCCCGGCAACCGTTAGAGGAAAACCAGTTTATTGCGGTGGATGCCCACCTTCACTGCCACTTTGGTCGCTGGCTGACAAAAATCTTTCAGGATGAGCTGTTTCAACAAGGCTCTTTTCTGAGAATTGAGCAGTATCACAGGCAATTACACGATGCTGCCCGCACCCTGATTTATCAGCTGAACCACCACGCAGAGGTTGATATTGCAGCGTTTGAGAAATTCATGCAGTTGCAAAAAGAGTTCTTCGATATGGTGATGATGCTGTTTGAATTTTCAGTCCTGAATAAGCAGCAGTTTGATCCCACTACCCGGCTGATGAACCGTCGATCTGTAGACTCGGTACTGGCCAATGAATATAGCCGGATGCAACGGGCCGATGACTACTACTGCTGTGTTGCCATGGCCGATATCGACCAGTTTAAACAGGTGAATGATCTCTGGGGGCATGATGTGGGAGACCTGCTGCTAAGTCACACAGCGAAAATATTCAACGATGCTATACGCCGTCATGACACCGTATCACGCTATGGCGGTGAAGAGTTTCTGTTTATCTTTCCGGATATGCGCTTGGAGCAGGCGGGGCTTGTAGTAGATCGTATCCGCAAGCAACTGGCAAACAGCAGTATCAGCCATCACAGTCACCTGCACTCTGTCACCGCCTCTTTCGGTGTCACTCAACTGTGCCGCCATTGCGATATCAAAGGTTCTGTCAAACGCGCTGATATCGCCATGTATGCAGCCAAGGAGAGTGGCAGAAACTGTACAGTGACCGTCGATAGCCAGGCAGTGGTCGGGCAGACATCCTATGAACATCTCAATAAGGAGATCACTGAACTGATTCGCCAGCACTGTAAACGGGTGGCGCCCGGAACCGATTAGGCTAATTAACCACCTCAGGACAGGGCTAAGTCTACCGCTGCGGCAGCGTGAATAGCCGTGGTATCGTACACTGGTACTGAGGTGTCTGACTGGCGTATCAGCAACGCGATTTCCGTACATCCGAGAATCACCGCCTGTGCCCCCTGCTCCGCCAGCGAGGCGATTATCTTCAAGTACACCTGACGCGAGTCGTCATTGATCTGGCCCTGACACAGCTCATCATAAATGATGCGATGCACACTTGCCTGATCAGCCGCATCGGGCACTAACACCCGGATACCATGTTGCGCGGTCAGGCGGCCTTTATAAAAATCCTGCTCCATGGTGAAGCGGGTACCCAAAAGACCAACCGTTTCTATACCGTCTGCTTTTAACTGCTCTGCCGTGGTATCGGCGATGTGCAGCAATGGAATCGACACCGCCGCCTCCACCTGTTGCGCGACTTTATGCATGGTATTGGTGCCAATCATAAAGAAATCTGCTCCGGCGGCCTCTACCGCCCGCGCCGCCTGTTCGAGTATCACCCCGGCCTGATGCCAGTCACCCTGCTGCTGCAGCGTTTCAACCTCCGCAAAATCAACGCTGAACAATGCCATTTTAGCGGAGTGTAATCCACCTAACTGCTCCTTGATACCACAGTTGATTGCCTTGTAATAACTGGTGGTGGACTCCCAGCTCATTCCGCCTAACAGACCGATTGTTTTCATGCTTACTCTCCATACTCATGTCGTTTACAGAGAATATAAAATTATCAGAGCAGGGCACCAGATACAGTTTTTACTCAGGTACAGCAGTACAGATTGACGATATTGATCTACCCTTTATTCAGACACGTAATAATCTGGCACCACCCACAACATAGCAGGTGATTCTCATGACCATAAAATCGATGTCTGAAATCTTCTATCATCCCCACCTGGCAATGCAGCATTTACGGGATGAAAAACTCAGGGGCACTGGAGAGGTGCTTGTGATTCTGGCATTGCTGGCATTGATACCCGCCGTTTCACTGTTTATCGGTACTACTCAGCTCGGCTGGAGTCTGACCCCTGGGGGAGATGCGATAAAGCTGAGCCTGATCAGCGCACTTAACTCAGCCATCGCATTCTATCTGGCAACCTGCTTCGCCCTCTGCTTAATGGGCTTTACCATGCACTGGATGGAAAAAACCTACGGCGGTCATGCATCACTGGAGCGCTGTATGAATCTGACGCTCTATACGGCCACCCCCCTGTTACTGGCTGGATTTGCCGGACTCTATCCCATGTTGTGGTTTTGCGTTGCGGTGGGATTGGTGGCTCTGGTCTATAGCACCTGGTTACTGTTTACCGGTGTCCCGATCATTATGAAGATTCCTGAAGAACGGGGCTTTCTGTTCTGCATCTCTATTCTGACGGTGGGGTTGGTATTACTGGTGGGTTTAAGGTCGGCCACCGTATTTCTCTGGAGCACAACAACGCCGCTGGTCTACGTGCAATGATTGTTCACACCGGCCAGAACCTGAAAAGCCTGCACTGACTGACATCAGAGCAGGCTCTTAACGTTATCAGGCGGCGCTTAACGGCAGTAAAGCTCACCGCGTACTCTATCGATAACCTCAGCAATACTGCTCAATGTCGTACGCTCTTTAATCAGTATCTGCCCCAGGGTCAACGCCAGACGTTCAGAGTCGGCACGACGTTCAGTATCCTCAATCGACTCAATATCCATAACATGTGCCAGACCGATGGTTCTGCGAATCATCTCGGTTCCGGCATATCCCAGAGAGTCAGCCAACAGCTCGCTGATATACCAGTCTGCATATTCTCCCAGTTGCAGGCTGGGATCACGGGTTTCCACTGACATATGCTGCCGGAAGCGCTGTTCGAAGGTATGCCACAGAGTGTTGATCCCTGCCAGCAACCACTGCTGGTAGTCGCTGCGTTCTGCGTACTCCCCCCGCTGATTTGCCTGCCCGGCAACATTCAACAGATAGTTACCGATAACAGTACCAATATCGAAGCCTGCCGGACCAACATAGGCAAACTCAGGGTCAATAATTTTCGTGCCATGTTCATTAGCGAAGACCGATCCGGCGTGCAGATCACCGTGCAACAGCGCTTCAGCCTGATTAAGAAACTTGATCTTCAGACGGGCCACTTCCAGTTTTAATGCACTATCCTGCCACAGTTTTTCCGCATCAGTTCGGAGAGAGGCATTGATGCTGTTACGCTCATGATCACAATACGGATCCCAGAAGAATAACTCTTCCGAAATTTTGCACAGATCCGGGTTAATAAACCGCTGTACCAGAGATTTTTTCTCATAGGTATCCAGATAAAGATCTGAGGTATAAAACAGGGTATCCGCCAGAAAACGTCCCAGATGCTCCGCCAGCAAGGGCAACTGTTTTCGCTCTACCATGGCTATACGCAGATTTTCAAAAGCGCTGATATCCTCCATCACAATGGCACACTGCTCAGCATCATAGTGATATACCTGCGGCACTAAGTCAGGACAGTGGTTCGCCTCCAGCTGCAACGCTTCCGCCTCGATCCGTACCCGGTCCTGAGACAGAGGCCAGCCCTCACCAATAATACGGATATAGGGCAGCGCCTGTTTGATAATCAGACTGTTGGCTGCACCGGTCACCCGGTAGACAAAATTAATATTGCCATCACCGATCTCTTCCACCTGTAAAGACTCTTCGGAGGTAAACAGATCGCTGTGTTGACGGGCAAAAGCGATCACATCGGTATCTGAGGAAAATTTTCTGAAGCTCATTGTTATTATCAATTCCAAAGCGATTAAAGAAAGCGAGAAAAGAGCGTCCTGGGAGAACGTATCAAAAGCACATCTCTGCTGGGATTGACTGCATTGTGGCAAATCTGCTCTGCTCTGCCTACCCCTTTTCTGAGCCCTCGGTTCCTGATAACTTAGGCGGCCTGAAAACCTTCCTGATGGAGCTTCCATGAAAGACCTGCTCGCAACCAGTATCAAATATCAACACGGAGCTCTTTACGTGCTGGATCAGCACCAGTTACCTCACCAAGAGCAGTGGCTTCCCTGTGATAGCAGCGATGCCATGATTGCGATGATTAAAAAGTTGCAGATTCGTGGTGCTCCACTGATTGGCATTGGTGCCAGTCTGCTACTGGCGTACTTGTCAGAACAGGGGCTGACTGCAGATGAGCTGCATACTCAGGCTGAGCGGCTGCGGGCAGCACGACCGACTGCGGTTAACCTGATGAACTGCATCGACCGGATGCTGGCGACACTTGAAAACGAAGGCCCGGCTGGCTTAAGCCGGTGTGCCGAGCAGCTCTTCGAAGAGGACGTTGATCTGTGCAACCGCATGGCAGGCTTTGGGGCAGAGCTGATTTTCGACGGCGCCAATATTCTCACCCATTGTAACACCGGAAGCCTGGCCACGGCTGGCGTGGGCACCGCTATCGGCGTTATCGGTGAGGTGAAACAACAAGGCAAGCAGCTGCATGTCTGGGTGGATGAAACCCGTCCCCTGCTGCAGGGGGGGCGCCTGACCGCCTGGGAGATGGCCCGCCTGGGCGTTCCCCACACCCTGATTTGCGATAATATGGCAGCCACGCTGATGGCCCAGGGTAAAGTCGATGTGGTGCTGGTCGGATCTGACCGGATCGCTGCTAACGGTGATTTTGCCAACAAAGTAGGCACCTACTCACTGGCAGTGATCGCCCACCACCATAAGGTACCGTTCTATGTGGTTGCCCCCTACACCACCGTTGATCCCGAATGCCCCGATGGTAAAGCGATTCCCATAGAACAACGCAGCCCGGCTGAAGTACAGGGTGTCAGTGGCAGTTTTGGCGAGGTGAACTGGGCCCCGGATAATACCCCGGTCTATAACCCAGCCTTCGATGTTACCCCCGCAGCGCTGGTCACCGGCTGGATTCTAGATACCGGGGTTTACAGCCAGGAACAGATCGCCGCTGGGGTATTGAAGACGCTGTGAGAGAAGAGCCTGAAATCAGGCACTTCGTCTCAGGATAAAGCACCGAGATGTGAAATTCAGAGAGGCTGATAGTCCAACTGACGCCTCAGGCCTCAAACTTAGGAAACTGATCAGCAATGGTACTACCGGTATAGTTGGCTACCCAACCTTCAGGGTTATTGAACAGGCGGATCGCGGTAAAGTCCGGTTGCGGCCCCATATCAAACCAGTGGGTGGTATTGGCGGGTACGGAGATCAGGTCATCTTTGCAGCAGAGAACCTTATACACTTTTTCGGCAACATGGAGGTAGAACATCCCCTCCCCACGGACAAAGAAACGCACTTCATCTTCGCTGTGGGTATGTTCGCTGAGAAACTTCTGCCGCAGTTCATCCTTAGCCGGGTTGTCGCTGGCCAGACTGATGGTATCAACAGTGATATAACCCTGTTCATCTTTCAGACGCTGAATTTCAGCATCGTAAGCCGCGAGGATATCCGCAGCACTACTGTTGGCATCGATCGCCTGCCCCGCTTCCCAGCGCTCAAAACGGACACCGATGTCAGCCAGTTTAGTACCGATCTCTGCACCATCCGTGCTGGAGTATACTGGTTGGGCATTATCATCAGAGTATATTGTTAATTCACTCACTGCTTAGTCCTCAGTTAAATATTCGTCAGCGTTATCTGCTGAAAAGTCTGAACCACCGTATGATCGCTCTGTGCCGGAAGCTGATCCCGGGCTAACAGCGTTGTTGCCATTCCCGCTTCGCGCGCCGCATCCAGCTCTTCTTTGATATCAGACAGAAAAAGAATCTCAGCCGCAGGCAAACCGATATCGGCGGCGATTGCCCGATAGGCGGTCGCTTCGCGCTTATGACCGGTGGTTGTATCATAGTAACCACCGAACAACGGCGTCAGATCACCAAAATCACTGTAACCGAATAACAGCTTCTGCGCTTTAACCGAACCCGATGAAAAGACATACAGCTTCAGCCCCTGCTGCTGCCACTTTTGCAGATACTCATAAGCATCATCATACAGGTGGCCGGTAAAATCCTGCTGTTCATAGCCGGCGACCCAGATCAGTCCCTGCAGGGTTTTCAACGCAGTTACTTTTTTATCCTGCTCTATCCAGCCAAGAAATGCGCGGATCAGTGTTTCCAGATCTGCCTCTGGCTGGCCCAGTTCCGCCCGGGCATCCTCCAGGACTGACTGTACAATCTCATCCTGTTCATGGCCACGAAGATAACCTGCCAGATGATCATAGGCATAGGGAAACAGCACCTTATGAACAAAATTGATATCAGTTGTGGTGCCTTCAATATCGGTCAGAATCGCTTTAATCGTCATGAGTTACCCTTTATACACTCTTGATTCAGCACTTTTTTAGGGACGCAGGCGGCGCATCTCCAGCTCACAGGCAAACAGGAACTCCAGTCCCTCCAGGTGACGTCGGGCCTCATTCACATCGTGTCCCCAGGCATAAAGGCCATGACCCCGTACCAGAAATCCCCAGTTCAGTGGCGCTTGCTGCCAGCGCAGGGCTAACTGCTCTGCCAGCGCCTGCATATCCTGGGTATTATCAAACACCGCCAGCTGTATCGTCGCTTCATGGCTCTGATTTCCGGACAGTGATTTTTGCATCTCATAACCACAAAGAGTAAGCCAGTCGTCTCTCTCTAATCGTGACAGCACCGTAGAGGCGACCGAGTGGGTATGCAGCACCGCGCCGATGGCGGAATTGAGCTGATACAACCGGGTATGCAGCAGCGTTTCTGCCGAGGGCTTAAGTTTGCTTTCAAGCGGCTGACCATCGAGATCCACCGTGAGCAGATCTTCATCCGTCAACCGCCCTTTATGCCGTCCTGACGCGGTCACCAGCGCCTGATCATCAGATAGCCTCGCAGAGAAATTACCACCGGTCGCAGGACACCAGCCCTGAGCGTCGATCCAGCGGCCTGCCTCGATGAGTGCTGATGAAACAATAGCTGAAGGAATTGCTGTTCGCATGAATCAATATCCGCTGTAAAATTGCAGCCTAGTGTACTCGATTTTACGCCGCTGACGAAGTCCGTTCTCAACCTCTCTTATTCCCTGATTAGCGCTGAACCATGGTAACAACAGTTACTATTTCGGGTATAAAAATCATCAGCCCACCCTACGCAATCAACTGAACAGTGCCATAATCAGACTTGGTAAAGCGCTTAACGTTCGCCTGTTTAGGCTCAACACTTATCGGGCGTTCCCTCCAGTTTTATTACTCAGGCATTTGCTAACCCAAGCGTTTCAGAGAGGCAGACCGAAACAACTGATGAAAGACGATTACAAGCACCTTATCCATATAAAAAGCCATGACGAACTGGAGCTTTATGAGCTGATACCCGATGTCGTCTGGATCTTTGATCTGGATAAGCACGGATGGTGGTGGGGCAACCAGCCCGCCCTGAAATTCTGGGGACTCAGTCAACTGGATGAACTGATCAACAAGGATCTGTCCGGTGACACCCAGGGCGCCCGGGACCGGACCGTTCAGACCTTTGAGCTGGCAGCCAAAAATGGCCTGACGATTGACCCCTGGACCACCTATCCTGACGGCAAACCCAAAACACTTTATATGAAACACCGCGCCGTGCTGGTCGGTCCTGAGCGTCACCGGGCGATTATTGCCTATATCAACGAAGAGGTTAATCTGGGAGAAACACCGGAAAACCTGCTGCTGGTTGAGGCGATGCGCTATACCACCGTGATGGTCACCAGTTTCACCTTTGAGGGGGAGATCGTGATCGAAAACCCAGCCGCCACGGAAGCCTATAACCACATCGATCCTAAACAGATATCTGACCAGCGGTCAGCCTTCAGTGCCCGTTTCGCCACCCCTGCAGAGGGTGAATCCCTGCTGCAGCAAGCGATCAGTGAAAAAGGGGGACGCTGGACCCATCTGATGCATACCAGTGCAGGCTTACGTCAGCACACTCTCGATATTCGTATTACCCGTCACCCCCTGAGCGGCGATTTTTTGATTCTGATGGCGGAATATGATGTGACACCACTGTATGAAGCGCTCAATGAAGCCCATGAAGCCCAGGAAGAGCTTCGAAAAATGGCCCATTACGATGCGGTGAGCGGCCTGCCCTCGCTTAATTTTCTGATGCAGCATGCGCCCAACTATCTGGCCAGAGCGGAACGAAGCAGACAACAGCTGGCAGTGATGTTTATCGATCTCGATGGTTTTAAAGCCATCAATGATAGCTGGGGCCACGATACCGGCGACCAGGTGTTGCGGGAGATAGCCCAGCGATTATCCGGAGTATTACGGGATGCCGATCAGATCGCCCGTATCGGCGGCGATGAATTTATCATTCTGGTGGATGATATACACGATGAAAACAGTGTCACGACGGTAGCAGAAAAGATTATCCATCGCCTGGAAGGGAAGATCAGCCTGAAAGACTCTGCAGCCATCCCCACTCAGGTGCGCGTCAGTGCCAGTATTGGTATCGCCCTCTTTCCCGAACATGGCAAGACTCTGGAACAACTTATCAAAGTTGCCGATAAGGCCATGTACCGTGTCAAAAACAGCGGTAAAGCCAGTTACGCGATTGGAAACAGCCCGGCCAACGATCTCACCACAGACTAATCAGCGATATCGCCTCAACCCGGGGGTGTCGACAGGTCCAGGCCGGTTGCTGAACCGATCGCATTCCATAAAACACCGACAACCGCATTCCAGACTTTCTCGATGGTCACCATCAGTAACCCGCGCAGGGTTTTAGCAAAATTGAGTGCCATATCCTCGAGGGAATCGAGAAAGAAATCCTGCAGGTCGGCATCAATATCTCCGGAAATAACGCCAGCGGCAATTAACTGAGCCTGTTTGGCCAGTGCTTTTAGCTGTCGTTCAGAAAACCCGCGCAACACCGTCACATCCTGATTAATCACCTGTGAGGCGGCACTCTTCATATCTTCAACCAGTTGATCAGTATTTATAGACATTATCATCTCCCCTATCTTTCAAGAAAGGATTCATAGGTAATGACCTGATCCATTGACACCACCACATCATTTTTGAATGCTGCCACTGCCCCGGGCTTCAGCCCCGAAGCGCAATCAACCTGCTTCATCTTCGTCAACACCCTGGAGACATGCTCAAGAGAGTATGAGCTGGGGGCTTTCCCACCACTCATGGCAGCAACGCCTTTAGACTCAAGAAACGCGTTGACTTTTTCAGCAACCGAGCTGTCCGGCACAGGGCGTGCACTGGCCTGAATAGCCAGAGCATCGACGGAACCAATGATGCGGTTAAACGTCTTTGCACGCTTATCGCAATCTGCGCTGTTTGTGCCCTCGGCAACCGCGGCAAACAGCTCCATAATGTTGACATTGGTCTGGGTAACACCTTTAAACAGAGCAGAGTCATATTTTGGGGCTAACTGTGCAGCACACCCTGTCAGCAACAGGATCAGCAGTACGCAACCCAGCATCAGCCGGTTATCAGCATTCACTCTCATCATCTTCAATACCTCCTGTAATACTCAGATACGCCACAATGCCGGGCATATCCATTCATGGGTTGTGAGGACACAGGTATGCACGAACCCGGGCCGCTCGTTAATCAACCGGACAGATCCAGGTACTGATATTCATGGGAGTACTCTGTCGGATCTCACCTGTCCTGACGCCAGCCTTAATTCAGCGGCTTCTCACATGTCACAAAAGAGCGGCACGCCATGGATAAGGAGCAGAAAGCGGATGGAGATAGCCCATGGCAACCCCTTTGAGTGTAGCCAAGCACAGGGGCAATGCCATCAGATGTGACGAAAAACTAAACAGATGTTTTGCTGGAGCGATATACTCCGGAAGAGAGCCAGACCACTACCGATATGGATAAACCAGAGCGGTATCACTACCCCATCAGCATAAAATCAGTGTACTGAGTGAGTATTAAAGGGCCTGGGAAAACTGTGAACCTACTGCGCCATCTCGCCACAGAGGCTCTGAATCATCAACCCTTTAACCCGATCTGCAGGCTGAGTGGCCAGCAGAAAGTGCAGTTTGGTAAAAGCAGCTTCCAGGGTCAGATCCCTGCCGGGAATGACACCGATCCGGTTCAGTGTTGCCCCGGTCGCATAAGCGCCCTGACTGACCTGGCCCTGCAGGCACTGAGTAATATTGACGATGGTGACGCCTCGCCGGACGGCATTGTCTAACTCGGCCATCAACTCGCCGTTGGCATCTGGTGGATTACCCGCTCCGTAAGTGTGCAGAACGACACCTTTAACCGCCGGGTTGCTCAGCAGATCCCGGGCTATACGTGCGGAGATACCCGGATAGACCGGCAATATCACCACCGCGTCCGGATTAAAGTCGGGAATTTTAAAATCAGCCGTGCCGCTCTGTAGCAGCAGCTCGGTATGCAGTTCGATATCGATGCCCGCCTGTCCCAGCCAGCCGAAGTTTGGCGAGTCAAAGGCATCTAACGCGCTGCTTTTCAGCTTGCTGGCGCGATTGCCTCGCAGCAGGCGTCCATTAAAGCAGATACAAACCTCTGGAATAGCATCGCCTGCGGCAAACATCAGCGATGACAGCAGATTATCCAGCGCATCGTTACGCAACTGTGCCAGGGGAATCTGCGACCCGGTGACGATCACCGGCTTGTCCATGCCCTGCAACATAAACGACAACATCGATGCGGTATATGCCATGGTATCTGTGCCGTGCAGCAATAAAAAACCATCGTACTGCTGCCAGTGCGCGGTAATGATACCGCCAAGCTCGGTCCAGTGGTGCGGTTGCAGGTTGGCGCTGTCGATCAGCTGTTCCAACTCCAGCACCTCAAACGCCGGTAACTCAGATGCGCCGGTGGTGCGGCGCAGCTGTGCCCGCAAGCGCTGTTCAAAGCCGGCCACCGGTACATAACCCTTTTCAGAGGCCTGCATTCCGATAGTGCCGCCCGCATAGATAATCAATATGTTTCGTTTCATAGCGTTAATTATGACACTGCCGGGATGATATAAAAAAGCCCGGATAGCTCCGGGCCTCGACTGCTTGCTTATGCCTGCAACTTCCAACGGACCTTCTGGCCGGCAAAGAATGGCACGATTGGGCGACCATCCGGCAGGGTAATCTCTTCCGGCAGAGTCCACTCTTCACGTATCAGGGTGATGGTACCCTCATTGCGCGGCAAGCCGTAGAAATCGGCACCAAAGTTACTGGCAAACCCTTCCAGCTTCTCCAGTACTCCCAGCTCTTCAAACACATGAGCATAGAGTTCAATAGCACTCCAGGCACTGTAACACCCGGCACAGCCACAGGCGTTCTCTTTCGCCTCTTTGGCGTGGGGTGCAGAATCCGTTCCGAGGAAGAATTTGGGTGAACCTGACTGCACCATTTGCCGCAGAACCGCCTGATGGGTATTGCGTTTCAGTACCGGCAGGCAGAAATTATGGGGACGCACCCCTCCCACCAGCAGGTCATTACGGTTTAACAACAGATGTTGCGGGGTAATGGTGGCTGCGACATTGTCAGACGCGTCTAGCACAAAGTGCGCCGCATCAGCAGTGGTAATATGCTCAAAAACCACTTTCAACTGCGGGAAACGCGCCACGATTTTACTCATCTTCTGATCAATAAACTCTTTTTCCCGATCAAAAATATCAATATGGTGATCGGTGACCTCACCATGCACCAACAGGGGCATCCCCTGCTCAGCCATCACCTCAAACACCGGATACATAGCCTCCAGATCGGTCACCGCTGCTGCCGAGTTGGTCGTCGCGCCCGCCGGATAGAGCTTGGCAGCAACTACTCCCGCTGCTTTCGCCTGAATAATATCCTCACCGGAGGTCGCGTTAGTCAGATACAGGGTCATCAGCGGTTCAAATGTTGAACCTGATGGACGGGCTGCTTCGATGCGGGTCCTGTAGGCCTGCGCCATCTGTGCATTCACCACCGGCGGCACCAGGTTTGGCATCACAATGGCGCGCTGAAAACAGCGGGCTGTGGCCGGAACGGTTTCCGCCAGCATATCGCCATCACGGAAATGCAGGTGCCAGTCATCGGGGGTACGGATGGTCAGGGTTGTCATAGAGCGGGAATCCTAAACGCTGAGAGTATTGAGTCGGCGTATTATAGCGGTGCAGACGCAGGGCGAAAAGCAAGCAGCAGGTTTTCGCGGTCATCCGCTTAAAAAGACTTGAAAATTTTCCTGCTGATCCCAATTTTAAACAATACCGGAGGGTCGCTTCTCATGGAGGGCCGTCCGGACACTATGTTGATTTATTTTATATCGCTTCTGACGGAGGATATCTTATGAACACAATTGATCTTACTCCTCTCTATCGCAACAGCATCGGCTTTGACCGGCTCGCCTCACTTCTGGATAGCGCTCTGAGCAGCAACACCGTGTCATCCGGCTATCCGCCATACAATATTGAGGCGCTTGACGAGAACAGATACGTTATCTCGCTGGCGGTAGCGGGCTTTGAAAAATCAGATATTGATATCACAGTTGATCGTGATCTGTTGATCATTAAAGGATCAAAACCCGAAGACGAGAACCGAAAATATCTCTACCAGGGGATAGCACACCGCACCTTCGAGCGAAAATTTGACCTTGCCGAGCATATTGAGGTGAGCGGCGCAGAAATGGAAAATGGTCTGTTGAAAATCTCTCTGGTTAAGGAGATTCCCGAGGCGATGAAGCCAAAAGAGATACCGATCAGTGATACCAGTGATGCTCCGCCGCAATCGCTGAATCATCAGCCTGAAACGATAGACCAGGCACACTGACAGATAACCCGGCTCAGCTTTCTACCGGAAAGCTGAGCCATTCATGATCACAACCAACGGATATTCTCCATGGCAAATCAGTTAACTGCGATCATCCTGTTACTAAGCTGCCTGATCTGCAGCCAGACTGCATCAGCCGGCCTGCCGGTAAGCCTGCCTGACCAGGGTCCGCTGCCATCCCTTGCGCCGATGCTGGAAAAGATCAATCCGGCAGTTGTCAATATCGCCACCTACTCCACCCAGGTGAACCGTTACAATCCACTACTGAACGATCCCTTTTTCCGCCGTTTTTTTAATTTCCCGGATGCTCAGTTTAAACAGTATCAGCAGCCGGAAAGGCAGCAACAAAGTGCCGGTTCCGGAGTCATCGTCAATGCCAGTGAAGGCGTTGTGATCACCAATTACCATGTAATCAAAGGTGCGGATGAGGTGCAGGTGAGTCTGATTGATGGCCGAAGTTTTGCCGCTGAGGTCATCGGTACCGACCCGGAACTGGATATCGCCATGTTGAGAATTGAGGCAGAACACCTCTCAGAGGTGAGTATTGCCGATTCATCTGCGGTACGGGTCGGCGATTTCGTAGTCGCTATCGGCAACCCTTTCGGGCTGGGACAGACCGTCACAACCGGCATTGTCAGTGCCATTGGTCGCAGCGGCCTGGGTATCGAAGGGTATGAAAACTTTATTCAGACCGACGCATCAATCAATCCGGGCAACTCTGGCGGAGCGCTGGTCAACCTGAGGGGAGAGCTGGTGGGGATCAATACCGCCATTATCGCTCCCGCAGGAGGCAATGTCGGCATCGGCTTCGCAATTCCGGCCAATATGGTCAACGCCAGTATGCGACAGTTACTCGCCTATGGCGAGGTAAAGCGCGGCGATATTGGTCTTGCCGTTCAGGATATTACACCGCAACTATCGGAAGCGTTTAATCTCAAAAATGGTCAACAGGGGGTCCTGATCACTCAGGTAGATGAGCACTCACCTGCCGCTGCTGCCGGTGTCGAACCGGGGGACATCATAACCCGGATCAACGGCACCAAAACCGGGTCATCTGCCCATTTCCGCAGCCAGATATCGATGTCCGCAATCGGGGATATGCTCAGGCTGGACATTCTGCGGCAGAACAAAACACTGAAGATCGGCGTCAAAGTGGTCGCCCGGGAAGACCTGTCCTACAGCGGAAAAAGTCTCCATCCGCTGCTGGAAGGCGCCCAGTTTGAAAACAATCCCGAAGGCGGTGTCGTGGTATCCGCAGTGAAGCCCAACTCCCCCGCAGCCTACAATGGTCTTCGTCCGGACGATATTTTAGTCAGTGCTAACCGGATCGCACTGCACGATATTGAAACCCTGCGTCGGGCGCTGAGTCATGACCGCTCATCAGTCCTGCTGAAAATCATCAGGGATAATGTATCGCTGTTTCTGGTGATCCGTTAAGTAAACCCGATGCTGCAGGCGGCCTACTGACCAACCGCAGACTGGAGCAGTTTAAGCTTGGCAGAACGGGACAGCGCTTTGATCTGTGCTTCCCTTTTGCACGCTACTGAACGGTTTTCGCAGGGTTCCCTGTAGGCCAGACTGACCGGACGACGGGCCCGGGTATACCTGGCCCCCAAGCGGTCACTCAGGTTATGCTCCTTAATCCGGCGGTCGGTGTCGGTTGTCACGCCGGTATAAAGTGAACCATCGGCACAACGCAGAATATACACATACCAACAGGAGGATGGGGCTGACATCAGAGATAATCCAGCTTACTCATATCCAGATCAACCCCGTCCATTGAGGCGAGAAAATTCAGCAAGATCAGATTAACCTGATCGGGCTGCTCCAGCGTCGGCATATGACCGGCATTTTCAATCAGGGCCAGTTGACTGCCCGGTATAAGATCATGCTGAGCCTGAGCATCAGATACCGGATAGGCGGAATCATTTTCACCCGTAATGATCAATGTCGGACAGCCTATCGCTGCAACGTCTTCAAGCATCGACTGACGCTGAAACAGAACCCGTCCCAGACTGACTAAACCACGAATCTGTTCAGGTTCAAGAAACATCAGATCAAAGCGAAACGTTTCCACCACCGCAGGGTAAAGCACCTGAGCCTCTTCACTGAAATAGATCTGCACAATGCTATCCAGCAGTTCAGGTGTGAGCTCCACCTGCGTCTCAACCGTATCAATCAGCTGCAGATACTGCTGCTTTTTAGTAACCGTTTCATCGCTCAGACTCGATCCAATCAGCACCAGACTGGCAACTGCATCCGGGTATTTCATCGCCAGCTTCGCTCCCCAGAGCCCGGCGGTCGACATCCCCAACACACTATAACGATCGATATTAAGATGCTGCATCAGTTGATGGTGGTCTTCAGCGAGGCTTTCGATACTGAGGCCGCTTTCACTCACCACCTGTGATTGACCATGGGACCAGAGATCCGGCACTATACAGCGGAAATGTTCTGACAGCGATTGCAACTGACGGGCCCAGACTCGGCTATCCCAAAGAAAACTGTGCCCCAGAAGCAGAGGAAATCCGCTTCCCTGATCGAGATAATGCAATTCCCGGTCATTGACTGTAAAACTGGGCATGGTGTTTCCTTGTGCTAAAATGAACCGCTACCGGCGCTAAAAAGTGCGTTCTAATATAAAGAAGTTGTACCCATAACAAAAGCAATACTCTGCTTAAAAAGAGGGCTTACTGCCCAGAACAGGTAATAACAACAGCTATCATAAAAACAGTGAACCACTGTCAGCAATTTATCTGATTCTGATCACCCTGAACCGGCTGTATGCCGATCTGAACAGGTTGAAACAGGTTATTAGTAGTGACGCGACCACAATCAGGTAAAAGAAACTGAGTTCCCCTCCGGGGTGCTGGCCGATACACTGTGAAAAAACCTGATAAATTATCCAATAAAACTGAACTCCGGACCCCTGATGAGCCACACAACTTTCGGTACTATTGTAGTATCAGCCATGCTTCTGGCAGGATGCTCCAACCCGGTTAAACCGGCACACGAGGAATATTCCGGTAGCGGCGGGATGACCCAGTGGAATATTGATCCCATCGTATACCTCTATCATTATCAGCATGGATTCACCGGCAGCGATGCTCTGGGTTACGATGAGCAGTTGCAAACCGTCTGGTCCCGCCTCGGTGCGGCCGTCACCTGTAATATCCGCTATAACAAACAGGATATGATCCAGCGACTGATGCATCGGTTTGGCGAGAAAGCGATCACTCACGAACTGAACGGTATCGGCTTCCATAGCGTGCAAAGCCGTAAAGTTCCTGACTTTTGCAACCCTTCAAGGATAAAGAATATCACCTCAGCGTTGCAACGATATAGCAGAGGCCAGTTCGACTGAATACATACCTGATCTCATCTACTGGCGGACTCTGAAAGTCATCAATGCCCGGCCATGCCCCCGGGATTCTGCAGCAGCAATTTAAAGCGCCGGGTTCTGTGGATACCCGTTACCCTCTATACCCCGTTAACACTGGCGGTGGATATTATCTATCGGGGCTATCACTACTCTGTCAGGGATTCTGTCAGCTCGGGCATGGACAACACCGCTTCACACTGTTCGGTAATTCTGGGGAGCTCAGCCGCCAGTTTGTCGATGGGAAAATCGATTTCAGGCCAGTCACTCTTAATACAATGTTCTGAAATATTCCCCCTGAGCAGAGTGTGGGACCAGGCTTGCCACTCTGGATTTTTGAGCGTCATGACACTGAGAAAATCGGCAAACTGCAGTAGCGTCAGCAGTTGCCTGACAGGTAAGGAAAGCTCATCACACTGCCAGAAGTCACTTTGATGGTGCAATAACAATGTCTTGGTAAGCGAATCCGGCAAGCGCCATTGCCGGGCGACAAGACAGCCCAGCTCAGTATGGTTGAAGCCAAATTGCTGATCTTCCAGGTCATTCAGCTCATCAGGTGAGTCCCACCCCGTCTGATCAATTAATTCAACCGTATCCGCAGCTATCTGTAACATAATGAACCGGCCTAAATCATGAATTAAGCCGCTGATGTAAGCCAGTTCAGGATTAACGTTAAAATCAGTGGTATGTTCAGCCAGAAACTGGCACATCCGGGCGGTTTCGACTGAGTGACGCCAACACATCGTAATTCCAGGTCGGGTGACCTCAAGAAACGGAATTTTAACAAGCGTTTTCATCAGCTCCAGGGTTTTGAAAACACCAATCCGCTCCAGTGCGTGCTCAAGATTATAGACCGGCTTATCCTGACCCTGTGGCATGGCGTGCGCGTATGAAAGCACCCTGGCAGCCAGGGGCGGGTATTGCTCTGCTAACGCCGCAACTTTGATATAAAAATCAACTGAGTCACAACTCAACTGCTTCAGTTCATCAATAACCGAAGGGGCTATTGGCAGGTATTCAATCTCATCATTAACAAAATCAAGATTGATTAACTTTTGATACTGGGCGCTATTCTTGTTCATTTGCTCCCCCCTTCTACTGAGACTGGCTGTAAAGCGTTTCGTTCTCCAGGAGTAACAACAATGACTCACTCAACCATGCTCACCAGAAGCGATTGAGGAGTGATTGACAACTGACAAGCGTAACAATCGAAATGAGTTAACAGTATATAAAGACTAGCTTAAACCATTCACTTCGCCGCAAAAATAGGAAAAAGTCTTAATAAGGATACACTCTCAGGCGGTGCCTGCTTTGAGCAGCACCGCCTGACACTGTTCAGAGATTGCCGGCAGCTGCGCCACCAGTTTATCGACAGGGAAGTCGACCTCTGGCCAGTTTTTATGTATACAGAATCCGCAGATAGCCCCTTTTAGCTGAGTGGAGGACCAGGCCGGCCATTCCGGATTTTTTATCAAAAAAACACTGAGAAAATCAGCAAACTGAACAATCGTCAACAGTTGCTTAAAGGGCACCGAGACGGAATCATAGCGCCACAGATCATAATCATGATGCAGCCGTAACATACTGGTGAGGGTGCGGGGAAGGTTCCAGTGCTGCGCGGCCAGATAACCCACTTCGGCATGGGTAAATCCATAAGTTTGCTGCTCTACATCGGAAAGCTCTTCCGGAGAGTTCCAACCCTTTGTATCCACCACTTCAACCGCTTTAACGGCGATCTGCAGCAGCACAAAGCGGCCTATATCATGGAGTAAACCTGCCATATAGGCCAGATCGCTACTAACATTGAAGCCCGGGGTATTCTGTGCCAGAAAGCGGCTGAACCGGGCCGTCTCAAGGGAGTGCCGCCAACCAATTTTATGTCCAGGGCTGGTCGGTTCAAATACCGGTACTGCCGTCAACTCCTGCATCAGCGCCAGTGTATTGAAAACCCCCATCCGCTCGAGCGCTTTCTCAATATTATAAACCGGCTTCAAAGGACCACAGGGAACCCTGTGCGCAGCAGAAAGCACCTTTGCCGCCAGTGGCGGATCCTGTTCGGCAAGCTCTGCCACCTTGGAATAGAAATCGATAGCATCATGACTCAGCGTACTCAGTTGCTCAACCACAAAGGGTATCAGAGGCAGATTATCAATTCGGTCTTTTACAAAATCGAGTGTAAATATCCGTTTACGATCCTCATCCATCGTTATCACCTTCGGGTTCGTCAATAGCAGGTACTGATACGCTCACCCGCCACAGGCTCACAGTATAAGTTATTATATTTGTTGTTAATTATACACTCAGGTTATCGGCCACTCAGTCAGAAATTACAGTCTGACACCGACCGGACTTCACACTATCGGATCGGCCAACCCGCCATTAGTGAGCATCCGGCAAAATCAAACCATGATTATGCAGAACCTCTTCGCCAAACCAGGCCAGATTTTCATGCAACTGCACCACTTCACCGACTATAATCAGTGCGGGAGCCGGTAGCTGAGCCTGGTTCTGGAGTTCAGGCAGGCTCTCTAATGTACCGGTCAGCACCTGCTGATCAGCCCGGGTACCATTTGAGACTATCGCGGCGGGTGTCTCTGCAGATTTGCCGTGGGAAATGAGTTGTTCACACAGTGCGCTCAGGGTATGTAACCCCATATAGAAAACGATGGTTTGATTTGGATGAACCAGCTCATCGAAATTAAGATCTGAAGTGCGGTTTTTCAGCTGTCCGGTCACCAGCTTAACTGACTGAGCGTAATTGCGGTGAGTCAGTGGAATACCCGCATAGGTTGAACAGGCACTGGCAGCGGTAATACCGGGCACCACCTGAAAGGGGATATTATGCTGTTTCAACGTTTCCAGCTCCTCCCCTCCCCGGCCGAAGATGAATGGATCACCGCCCTTAAGCCGCAACACCCTGCGTCCCTGAAGCGCATGTTTTACCAGCAGTTCATTAATACCGGCCTGCGGCAGAGTATGATTATCACGGCGTTTTCCAACAAAGATACGATCTGCATCGCGGCGACACAGATCAACAATGGCAGGTGAAACCAACTGATCATAGAGCACGACATCTGCTTGCTGCATCAGCCTGAGCGCCTTGAAAGTCAGTAGTTCCGGATCACCGGGACCGCCCCCCACCAGATAGACCTCTCCCACCTGATGCTCAGGATCGGCGGTCTCCAGCGCAGTTTCCAACAGTGCACGGGCTTCACGATCCCGCCCGGCAAATACTTTCTCAGCAATCTGCCCCTGCAACACCTTCTCCCAGAAAATACGGCGGCGTTCTACACTGCTAAACGTCGCTTTAACCTGTTGCCGGAACTGTCCCACCAGCCTCCCCAGCCGACTGTAGCCCTGTGGAATCCAGGTTTCCAGTTTAGCCCGGAGTAACCGGGCCAGCACCGGCGACTCCCCCCCGGAGGAGATACCGATCACGATCGGGGAACGGTCAACAATAGCCGGAAAAATGAAGGTGCACAGAGGCTGATTATCAACAACATTCACAGGAATATGGCGCGCAACCGCATCTAAATGAACCCTTTCGTTGAGCTGATCATCATCGGTGGCAGCAATCACCAGATAAGCCTCATCCAGCAGGGCGGGATGGTATTCGCCAATAATCACCTGCCCGTTGTGCAGCTCGATCAGCTCGACAAGTTCAGGTTCCACCTGATGCGCCACCACAATAACCCGCGCACCCGCACGGGTCAGCAAGGTTGCTTTACGCAGGGCAACCTGTCCGCCGCCGACCAGCAGGGCCGTCCGATCATTCAGCTTAAAAAATAATGGCAGGTAATCCAATGTGTCATCCTCTGAAAAGCGGCTGGGTTAACCGGTGAAAAAGCAGCGTTCAACATAGCCCCTATTTTAAAGACGCTCTGTTGAAAAGATAGCAGAAAAGAGCCCGCTGGTAGCGGGCTCTTGGGTTATCTCAGTGAGAGATCTATTTTGGCAGGAAGTCCATCACATTGACCGGTTTGGCCTGCTCCTGGTCTGCGGCGGGAGTTGCCGGATGCAAACCACATTCCCGGGTTTCCGGGTTTTCCCACCACCAGCGCCCAGCCCTGACATCCTCGCCGACAGCAATGGCGCGGGTACAGGGGGCACAACCAATACTGGGATAGTGCTGATCATGCAGCTCATTGTAGGGCACTTTATGGGCGTGGATATAGGCCCACACCTCTTTTTCAGTCCAGTCCGCCAGGGGATTGAACTTATCGATGCCGTTACCCTCATCAAACTCTTTAAAACCAATCTCATCGCGGGTAACTGACTGCTCCCGGCGCAGACCGGTAATCCAGGCATCCCGTGCAGCCAAAGCCCGTTTCAGGGGCTTAATCTTACGTACAAAACAGCACCCCTTGCGCATCTCCTGACTTTCATAGAAGGCATTGACACCATTTTTCCGCACATACTGCTCGACATCCGCCGCCTCAGGGTAGTACACCTCAACCGTCAGATTGCGATACAAAGCCTGAACATCGGTCAGTAGCTTTAATGTTTCTTCGGGTAAACGACCAGTATCCAGCACAAACATGCCGATCTGCGGTGTATGTTTGCTGATCAGGTCGGTAATCACTACGTCTTCCGCCCCCAGACTGTTGGCAAATACAACCTTTCCTTCTGCATACTCCGCAGCGGCCTGCTGCAGTACAGAGATCGTATGGGCTATCTTCGCTTCGAGTTCAGTGGTTATTGGTTCGCTCATCACTATGGTCCCTGATCAGTTACTGACGAAAAATGGGTCGTTCATCATCAGCGCAGCCCTGATAGTGGACCGGGATCTCACCAAAGGCGCTGGTAATATCATCGCTGTAACGGTCAGCAGGAATCGCAAACGCATCAAAGCCACAGCGTTCCATATATTCCAGGCGGTCACGGGTGACATCACCTTCAGCGCGCAACTGTCCGATAAACCCTGAACGACGCAGGATTCGGGCAAAACTAAAACCCCGACCATCAGTAAAGGCCGGAAACTCAATTGCTATCAGAGAGAGCTTATCAAGATTCTGAAGCAACAGATTCAGATCCTGATCGCCGTTGATACGCACACCAAGTTTACCCTCAGCGCTCAACAATGCTTCGCTATGTTCAGCAAACAGCTCATAGGGCACAACAATATCTTCATTGAGATGCGCGGAAAAATCAGCTTCGTCAACCAGCAACCAACTGTCTTCGGTAACGGCACGATTAATTAACAGTGGCATAAACTCTCTCCTTAAACGGATCAAGACCGATGCGGCGTACGGTCTCGATAAAACGTTCATCTTCAAAGCGGTTTTCTACATACACCTGCAGAATCTTCTCAACCGTATCGGCCACTTCAGCCTGAGGCACCGCTTTACCAATGATCTTACCCAGAGTGGCATCTTCCCGGGATGAACCGCCCAGAGTGATCTGGTAAAAATCTTCACCACCTTTATCAACCCCCAGAATACCGATATGGGCAACATGGTGGTGGGCGCAGGCGTTAATGCAGCCAGACATGTTCAGTTTGATATCACCGATATCGTAGAGGTAATCCAGATCATCAAACTTTTCGTTGATCTGCTCAGCGACCCCCAGTGTATGGGCATTTGCCAGGGAGCAGAAATCAAACCCCGGGCACACGATCATGTCGGTCAGGGTACCGATATTCGGACGGGCCAGATTCAGATCACGTAGCGACTGCCACAGGGTGTAAAGATCACCGGCAGCAACATGAGCAAACACCAGGTTCTGATCGTGTGTACTGCGGATCTCTCCAAAGTTATAGGTATCAGCAAGATCAGCCACCGCATCCAGCTGCACATCGGTAATATCGCCTGGTGGCTTAAGATGGGGCTTCAGCGAAATAACAACCGCACGGTAACCAGTAACCTTATGCTCCCGGGTGTTACGCTCATACCAGGCACGGAAATCAGCATTGTCTTCCAGCTGATTTTCCAGCACCGAGAGGCCATCTACCGCATCAGCTGCATATGGATGGGGCTCAAAGTACCCCTTAATCTTAGCGATATAGTCATCGGTCAGAGCCAGCTCGGTGCGACGAATGATCTCCCACTCTGCATCAACCAGCTTTCTGAACTCATCGATACCCAGCGCATTAACCAGTATCTTGACACGCGCTTTGTATTTGTTATCACGACGACCATTGAGGTTATAGACCCGCAAAATTGCTTCAAGATAGGTCAGCAGATCCTGCTGTGGCAGGAATTCACGGATCACTTTACCGATGACCGGTGTACGACCCAGGCCGCCACCCACCAGCACTTCAAAACCCGTCTCTCCGGCAGCGTTCTTCACCAGATGCAAACCGATATCATGCACCCGGGAAGCTGCACGATCTTCCGGACCGCCGGTCACCGCAATTTTGAATTTACGGGGCAGATAAGCAAACTCAGGATGCAGGGTGGTCCACTGCCGAATCATCTCACACCATGGCCGTGGATCTTCTATCTCATCCGGAATAACCCCGGCGAAATGGTCCGTAGTGGTATTTCGCAGACAGTTACCACTGGTCTGAATCGCGTGCATCTGCACTTCCGCCAGTTCTGCCAGAATATCAGGCACCTCTTCCAGCTTCGGCCAGTTCAGCTGAACATTGGTGCGGGTGGTAAAGTGGGCGTAGTTTTTATCATATTTACGGGTGATATCAGCCAGCTTGCGCACCTGAACAGAGTTCATCAGACCATACGGCACGGCAATACGCAGCATCGGAGCCTGACGCTGAATGTAAAGGCCATTCATCAGACGCAGGCCACGGAACTCCTCATCGGGAATTTCACCTGCCAGAAAACGGCGGGTCTGATCGCGATATTGCTCGACCCGCGCATTGATCAGATTCTGATCCTGTTCATTATATTGATACATCGTATATTAACGCCGGCTAACCGGCCCTCACCCTTTTAAAAATTAAAATTCAGAAATTCAGTATTACGTCTGCAAACCACGGCTCAACCGGCCAGTACAAAACGCATGCCGATCGCCAGTAACAGGGTTCCCATAATTGGCTGGATCACCCGGGGAGACAATTTACTGCCAAAGTGACTCCCCAGAAATACCCCCGGCAGCGAACCAATCACCAGACAGAGCAGCAACCAGAGATCGACATTCCCCATGGTGTAGTGGCCCGCTCCGGCGATACCGGTCAGAACCACGGCATGCACCAGATCGGTTCCCACCAGCGTCTGCATACTCATCCGCGGATAGAGCAAAATCAGTAACGCGGTGCCCAGCGCACCCGCCCCCACGGAGGAAAGTGTCACCAGGCCACCGAGAACGACACCCATCATCAGCGTCACATAGGGGCGGTAGCGACGCCCATGCTTTTCAAACCGGGTGCCTTCGAGTTTCACTACCG
The DNA here is from genome assembly GCF_900111095.1 of Amphritea atlantica. GTDB lineage: Bacteria > Pseudomonadota > Gammaproteobacteria > Pseudomonadales > Balneatricaceae > Amphritea > Amphritea atlantica. Next base: position 52,362 of record NZ_FOGB01000013.1, read on the forward strand.
ACGCACGGATCCTGGCACGAAAAAACACCGCCACTGAGGTCAGCACCAACGACACACCCAGCGTGATGTTCATCAGGTGCTCAACTTTTTCCAGACCACCAAGCCCATCAAGATAGTGCAGGGTCATTAATGCACCGGGGATACTACCACCCAGCAGGAAAAACACCACCCGCCACTCAACCAGTTTCTTGCGGGCATAGGAGATGCTGCCACCGAACTTGGTTATCGCCGCATACAGCAGATCTGTACTCACCGCCGTGACCGGAGGGATGCCAAAGCCCACAATCAGAATAGGTGTCATCAGAGCACCGCCCCCTATTCCGGTCAGACCGACAATAAAACCAACCACCAGGCCGGCAAAGCTGTATGCTATTTCCATCAACGTTCTCAGCTGCCATCGAATAAACAGAACCATCATATTTCAGACGGATCACCGCAAAATCAGAATGAGCTATAATAGCGGCCACCTCTTATAACGCAAAATAATAATTATTAATTTGTTAATTCTTTTTTGATCTAAGAAGAGTTCTCAACGGACACCCGGCACAGATATGACCAAACCCATCTCACATATTCCAAAAAGCTATTAAAACATTCCAACATATTCTTTTTGATTTTAAAGATAGATCTGCCATAATGGCCGCCAATAATTAGGTAGCGTGCGTTTTATGCCAACCGACTCTGAAAGACGGAGGCAAAGCCACGCTGTCATAACATTTATCAGCTATGTGGAAAGAGTTAATCACTATGAGCCAATTGCCGGAACACAGACTGACACATCTGCGTCAGCTGGAAGCAGAAAGCATTCACATTATTCGCGAAGTAGCATCGGAGTTCGAAAACCCGGTCATGCTTTACTCCGTCGGTAAAGATTCCGCCGTAATGTTGCATCTGGCCCGCAAAGCGTTCTATCCGGGCAAGCCTCCTTTTCCGCTGATGCATGTTGACACCACCTGGAAATTCAAAGAGATGATCAGCTTTCGTGACAAGATGGCAGAAGAAGCCGGTATGGATCTGATTGTACATGTCAACCAGGAAGGCGTTGATATGGGCATCAGCCCCTTTACCCATGGCTCGAAAAAGCACACTGACATCATGAAAACTCAGGGCCTGAAGCAGGCGCTGAACAAATACAAATTCGATGCTGCCTTTGGTGGTGCCCGCCGCGATGAGGAGAAGTCCCGCGCCAAAGAGCGGGTGTTCTCCTTCCGTGACAAAAACCACCGCTGGGATCCGAAAAGTCAGCGGCCAGAACTGTGGAACACCTTCAACACCCGCATCGATAAAGGTGAAAGCATCCGTGTATTCCCTCTCTCCAACTGGACCGAGCTGGATATCTGGCAGTATATCTACTTGGAGAGCATCCCGATTGTACCGCTCTACTTTGCCGCTGAACGCCCAATAGTGGTCCGCGATGGCGTTGAGATCATGGTGGATGACGAACGTCTGCCACTGGAAGAGGGTGAAGTGCCTGAGATGAAGATGGTGCGTTTCCGTACCCTCGGCTGCTACCCGCTGACTGGAGCCGTTGAATCATCAGCCCAGACTCTGCCCGAGATCATTCAGGAGATGCTGCTGACCACCACATCGGAGCGTCAGGGCCGGGTAATCGATAATGACAGCGCGGGATCGATGGAGCAGAAGAAGATGGAAGGTTACTTCTGACACTGTTGCCACAGACGCTAACCCATTCATTCAGTTGTAGCGGTTACTGTCTTTCCAGACTATCAGTGACTGCACTGTACAGAATTTAAGAATACGGAATACAATCATGAGTCATCAGTCCGATCTGATCGCCAGCGATATCGAAGCTTATCTGGCACAACATGAAAACAAAGAGCTGCTGCGCTTTCTCACCTGCGGTAGCGTAGATGATGGTAAATCGACCCTGATCGGTCGTCTGCTGCACGATTCTAAAATGATCTATGAAGATCAACTGGCAGCACTGCACTCAGATAATGCCAAAGTCGGCAATGCCGGAGAAGAGCTGGATCTGGCACTGTTGGTCGATGGTTTACAGGCCGAACGCGAACAGGGCATCACTATCGATGTGGCCTACCGCTACTTCTCGACCGACAAACGTAAGTTTATCATCGCTGACACCCCTGGGCATGAGCAGTACACCCGCAACATGGCTACCGGTGCGTCGACCTGCGATCTGGCCATCATTCTGATCGATGCCCGCCATGGTGTGCAGGTTCAGACTAAGCGGCACAGCTTCATCGTCTCTCTGCTGGGCATCAAACATACCATCGTCGCAATCAATAAGATGGACCTGGTGGACTACAGCGAAGCCCGCTATGAAGAGATTAAGCAGGACTACCTTAAGTTCGCCCAGGACCTGGATCTGAAAGATATCCACTTCGTACCATTATCCGCTTTGAAAGGCGATAACGTTGTTAACCTGAGCGAACATATGCCCTGGTATAATGAAGCGCCTCTGATGCAGTATCTGGAAACGATTGAGATCGCCAATGACCAGAACTTCGATCAGCTGCGCTTTCCGGTTCAGTATGTTAACCGCCCTAACCTGGATTTCCGTGGTTACTGCGGCACCCTGGGTTCCGGTGTTGTCCGCCCCGGCGATGCCATTACTGTGCTGCCATCGGGCAAGAGCAGCCGGGTAAAATCGATTGTCTCTTTTGAGGGTGAATTGCAGGAAGCCTTTCCACCGATGGCGGTGACCCTGACACTGGAAGATGAGATCGATATCAGCCGTGGCGATATGATCGTACACAGCAGCGATAATGTCCGCGTCAGCAACCGCTTCGATGCCATGGTTGTGTGGATGGCCGAGCAGGAGCTGATGCCTGGCCGTCAATATGATATCAAGATGGCAACCCAGACTGTTGCGGGGGGGATCAGCAGCATCCGTCACTGTGTTGATGTTAATACGCAGCAACAGCACCCAGCAGCTACGCTGAAACTGAATGAGATTGGCCGTTGTGAAATAACCCTTGAACGCCCGGTAGTGACTGATAATTACCGCGCTCACCACACCACCGGATCATTTATCATCATTGACCGTCTGACCAATATCACGGTTGCCGCGGGCATGATTGCAGCTGACGATGTTGATAACAGTGCAGTCAGCGATCATCTGGTCACCACCAGCAGCGCCATCAGCAAACAGGACCGAGAGCGCCGCTTCGGCCAGAAAGCGATTACCCTGGTGATTCAGGGTGGTTCTCAGGAGCAGCGAAACACACTGCTGTACACCACCGAGCGTCAACTGTTCAATCAGGGACGTGCCGTCGCCGTACTGAACAGGGAAACCGCTGAAGATGCGGGTCGGATAGCCAGTCTGTTCAACAACAACGGGCTGCTGGTGCTGACCGATGTTACATCGGCCCTGCCTGAAGGAACTCTGACTGTCGATCTGGATGGTGCGGCAGCGGACCTCAGCCTGAACGCAACGGCACAAGCCATCTCTGCACAGGCTAATGCTATTCTGGAACTGTTGCGGGAAAACGGCGCTATCTGACCCGCGCTGATTCAGATTTCAGATGTTCCGGGCCTTTTTCTGTTCAGGCCCGGACAGTCATTCAACCAGGACGGGCTGGAGGTTTCGGCCAGACCGTCCGGTTTTTATGACGCAGGTGCAGAAAAATTGAGGCACATCAACCATAAAGCTATACCGGAAAGCCTCCAAAATCGGTAAACTTTAGAACTTTCTAATTTTAAGGCAGTTCCGGTATTCTGATACCGGTGATGATGTAACAAATCTTATGACTGATTATCTGCTAATAATTATCAGCACTGTTCTGGTAAATAACTTCGTACTGGTTCAGTTTCTCGGACTGTGCCCCTTTATGGGCGTGTCCAATAAACTGGAAACAGCGATGGGGATGTCACTGGCCACCACCTTTGTGCTAACCCTTTCATCGATTTGCAGTTATCTCGTATACACCTACCTGCTGGCGCCGCTGGATCTGACCTACCTCAAAACCATCTCCTTTATTCTGGTGATTGCGGTGGTAGTGCAGTTTACCGAGATGGTGGTGCGAAAAACCAGCCCGCTGCTCTACAAACTACTGGGGATCTTTCTCCCCCTGATCACCACCAACTGTGCCGTTCTGGGTGTGGCACTGTTAAATATCAAAAAGATGAACGGCTTTATCGAGTCGATCGCTTATGGGTTTGGTGCCGCGGTGGGTTTTTCCCTGGCACTGATTCTGTTTTCCGCTATGCGGGAGCGCATCACTGTGGCTGATGTGCCGGGTCCATTCCAGGGTACCGCCATCGGCATGGTGACTGCGGGCCTGATGTCACTCGCCTTCCTCGGTTTTACCGGCCTGGTTCAGTTTTAAGGAGTTACCGTGAGCGCTGTATTAATTGCCGTGCTGGTATTGTTAGGACTGGGCCTGGTATTCGGTATTCTGCTGGGCTACTCCTCAATCCGCTTTAAAGTCGAAGGCAACCCTCTGGTTGACCAGGTCGATTCTCTGCTGCCGCAGACCCAGTGTGGTCAGTGCGGGCATCCGGGTTGCCGCCCCTATGCTGAAGCGATCGTCAATAATGATGAGGCCATTAACAAATGCCCTCCCGGTGGTCAGGGCACTATCGAAGCGCTGGCCGATCTGCTGGATGTAGAGGCTATTCCACTGGACGCTGAACACGGCGAAGAACAGATCAAAAAGGTCGCCTACATCCGCGAAGATGAGTGTATCGGTTGTACCAAGTGTATTCAGGCCTGCCCGGTTGACGCGATTCTCGGTGCGGCAAAACAGATGCACACCGTGATTGTGTCCGAATGTACCGGCTGTGATCTCTGTGTCGAGCCCTGCCCTGTTGATTGTATTGATATGCTACCCATCGAAACCACGCTGAACAGCTGGCAGTGGCCAGTACCCAAATCCGGTGTTGAACTGATCGCCACCGACCGCAACCCCGGTATTGCACTGGAGGCTGACAGATGAAAAACACAGTCAAAGTGCATGGTTTCCATGGCGGTATCCACCCCCCTGAAAATAAGAAGCAGTCTACCGGGGCCCCGATCTCAATAGCTCCACTGCCTTCACGGGTGATACTGCCGTTGCAACAGCATATCGGCCTGCCCGCGGAACCGGTTGTCAGTGTTGGTGACAAGGTCTTAAAAGGCCAGTTGGTTGCTGAAGCGGTTGGACGGATCAGTGCTAATATTCACGCCTCGATCTCCGGTACCGTGGTCGCGATAGAGCCCCATCCGGTCCCGCATATGTCGGGGATGGAAGCGGGTTGCCTGATCATTGAATCCGATGGTCGGGATGAATGGATTGAACATCAGGGGCTGGAGGATTATACCCAGTTGCCAAAACAGGAACTGATCGAGTATATCCGTCGGGCGGGAGTTGCCGGTATGGGAGGCGCTGGCTTTCCTACCGATGTAAAACTGCATCTGGGCGACGATCATATTGTTAACACCCTGATCATCAACGCCGCTGAGTGTGAACCCTACATCACCGCTGACGATATGCTGATGCGGGAGCGGGCCGAGGAGGTGCTGGGCGGTATTGAGATCATCGCACATCTGCTGAAACCGCTGCATATTATGGTCGGTATTGAGGATAACAAACCGCAGGCCATCCGTGCCCTGCATGCGGCCCTGGATAACAGTCCTCTCAACCTGGATATCGTTATCACCCCTACCAAATACCCCTCGGGTGGTGAAAAACAGCTGATCAAGCTGCTAACCGGAGTAGAAGTCCCCAGCGGCAGAATTCCGGCAGATGTCGGTATTGTCTGTCAGAATATCGGCACCACTACCGCAATCTACCGGGCAGTGATCCATGGCGAACCCCTGATCTCGCGCATCGTCACTGTGACCGGCCAGGCGGCTGGCCACAAGCAAAACTATGAGGTACGTATCGGCACCCGTTTCGCGGATCTGCTGGATCACTCTGAAGTGAGACGCGAACAGATGCATCGCCTGATTGTCGGGGGCCCGATGATGGGTATCACTGTGATCAATGAGCAGATTCCGGTGATTAAAACCACCAACTGCCTGATCGCAGGCACCATCGAAGAGATGCCCCCGCAACCCCCGGCTCAAGCCTGCATCCGCTGTGGCATGTGCGAGCAGGTATGCCCGGCAGAGCTGTTGCCGCAACAACTGCACTGGTTTGCTAAAGGCAAAGAGTTTGATAAAGCCCGCCATCATAACCTGTTCGATTGTATTGAATGTGGCGCCTGCTCATACGTCTGCCCAAGCAATATTCCGCTGGTACAATATTACCGCTTTGCTAAAGCGGAGATCCGCAAAGAGGATGAGGAACAGCGTAAAGCCGACCATGCCAGGATCCGCTTTGAAGCCCGCTTAGAGCGCCTTGAACGGGAAAAAATAGAGAAAGAAGAACGCCGTAAACAGCGTGCAATTGAAGCGGCTGCAGCGCAGGCAGCAAAAAAAGATGCCGCGTTGAACATCGCCTCATCATCCGCTGGCAACCGCCCTGCTGCGGCATCCGTTCCTGACCTGAAACAGCTGAAAAGCAATGCAGCTATCGCCCGCACTAAGCTTAGAAAAGCGGAGAAAGCACTGGCCAACGCCCAGGAAAAAGGCCTCGACGGTATTGAGACGCTGCAGGCCACCCTGCAACAGCTACAGGTTAAATCAGAGCAGGCAGAAAAAGCCTATGCTGATGCCCAGAACGCTCCGGCTTTGCAGCAAACCCCGACCGCACCAGTGACCGACATTAAACAGCTGAAGAGTCATGCCGCCATCGCGCGTACCAAGCTGAAGAAAGCGGAGAAGCAACTGGCGGCGGCACAGGAAACCGGGGACGGTGATATCGATACGCTGAAAGCTCAGGTCGCTGAACTACAGGCCAAAAGCATCGCCGCTGAAAAAGCCTATAGTGAAGCGGAAAGCGGTAACAGCCCGGTCACAACTCCCGGTATTGATACAACTGAACTGGAAGCGGATATCGCCGCGCTGCAGAGCAAAGTCGACAAAGCAGAGAATGCCTGGAAAGCAGCGGTAGAATCTGGCAGCCCGGCTGCCGATAAGATGGCCGCAGGGGTCGAGAAACTGAAAGATAAGCTGAAAGCGCTGCAGGATGAACTGGCAACGGCCCGCGCCTCAGCTTCGGCAGCTCCGGCGACGACAGTCGACAGTACCGCACTGGAAGCCGATATAATGGCAATGCAGTCCAAAGTCGACAAAGCAGAGAACGCCTGGAAAGCAGCGGTTGAATCTGGCAGCCCGGCTGCCGACAAGATGGCCGCAGGGGTCGAAAAACTGAAAGATAAGCTGAAAACGCTGCAGGATGAGCTGGCACAGATAAACGCCGGTTCAACAGCAAAAGCAACGTCAGACTCCGGGACAGAAGCGCACGTCAGTATCAAAGAGCTGAAACAGCAGGTGTCGATTATGCGCACCAAACTGAAAAAGGCGGAGAAGCTGCAGGCTGAACTGCCGGAGGGAGAGAAAGACCCCGCTCTGGACGCTGAAATAGCTGAACTGAGAGCCCGCCATGATGCCGCGCAGGCGCTGTTTGATGCAGCCGAAGCGGAAAAAGCCGCCGCGGCTGCACAACAGGGTATCGACCTGAAACAACTTAAGATCGATGCGGCCATGGCACGGGCGGCAGTCACCAAGGCTGAGCGGGCACTGAGTAAAGCGGAGCAGGATCATAAGCAGACGCTCGAAGAGGAGCTTCTGGCAGCCCGGGCTGAGGCAGAAAAACTGAATTCGACGCTGGAACGTTTTTCAGAATAACATTGAACCATTATTAACCAGACGTTTGACAGAAACGTCGCTAATAACCCGTTTCTATTCAATAAAGCGGCAGACCTGAGTACATAGAATGGCACTGATCCGAATCACATCACCCCACGCTCACCGCGCCGGCAGCACCGGCAACGTGATGCTAACGGTGCTGATTGCAACCCTCCCCGGGCTGGCTGCACTGACCTTCTTTTTTGGCTGGGGCTCCCTGATTCAGATAATCTGGGGGACCTTGCTGGCCGTGGCCATGGAGGCTGCGATTGTCAGACTGCGTAAGCGACCTGTCAGTTTCTACCTGACCGACTACAGTGCCGTTGTTACGGCGGTACTGCTGGGACTGGCGCTGCCTCCGTTTGCCCCCTGGTGGGTGATGACGGTGGGCATCATCGTTGCAATTGTCATTGCCAAGCAGCTGTATGGTGGTATGGGCAACAACCCGTTTAATCCCGCTATGGTCGCCTACGCCCTGCTGTTAGTTTCGTTTCCGGTACAGATGACCAGTTGGGCTGCGCCATTTGTCATGACCGGTGAGGGTTGGTCGGTACTCTCTCTGGGGGATACCCTGAGTGCTATTTTTGGCAGTGCAGGCACCGCAGTTGATGCCCATACCATGGCGACACCGCTGGATGTTATGCGTCACCGGGGTGGATTTACCACCGAAGAGATGTGGGTTGAAAATGCACTGCTGGCCAACGGCATCGGGGCCTGGCATGCGGTCAGTGCCGCCTATTTTATGGGGGGTGTCTTTCTGCTGTACAAAAAGATCTTTACCTGGCACACCCCGGTGGCGATGCTGGGAAGCCTGACGATTATCTCCACGCTGTTTTTCCTGCTGATGCCGGATCAGTTCCCTGATCCCTTCTTCCACCTGACTGCCGGAGCGACCATGCTGGGAGCGTTCTTTATCGCTACCGACCCGGTCACTTCCGCCACCAGCAACCGGGGTAAACTCTGGTTTGGTGCTGGCATCGGTCTGCTGATATTTGTTATCCGCAGCTGGGGTAACTACCCGGATGCGGTCGCCTTTGCGGTCCTGCTGATGAATCTCTGTGCCCCCTTTATCGATCAGTACACTCAACCCCGCAGCTACGGCCATGCAAAACCCAACCGGGGGATGAAGTAATGGAGATGTTGACTGCTATCCGTAACAGCGCTCTGGGACTGAGCATCTTTGCCGTCATCACTTCTGGCGCCATCGCACTGACTCAGGTGTCGACCAAATCTCAGATTGAGATCAATGAGCGGGAAGCACGGGCAAAAGCCCTCTATCAGATCATTCCGAAAGAGAGCATTGATAATAACCTGCTGGAAGATACCGTTGAGATCAGCGACCCGGCCCTGACCGCCAGCAATCAGCCCGTTGAAGCATTCCGGGGACGCCGTAATGGGCAGGTGGTCACCGTGATCATCCCGGTGACAGCACCCGATGGTTACACCGGCAACATCAATATGATTGTTGGCATCAATGCGGATGAATCCGTCGCCGGTGTCCGGGTCCTTGCCCATAAGGAAACCCCGGGGCTGGGCGATAAGGTCGAACTGAAAAAATCTCGCTGGTTACTCAGCTTTGACGGCCAGCGTTATGAAGGGGATGATGATCCGACCTGGGCGGTGAAAAAAGATGGCGGACGCTTCGATCAGTTTACCGGAGCGACCATCACCCCCCGTGCGGTAGTTAACGCAACTGCCCGGGCAATTCACTATTTTCGTGAACACAAAACTGCACTGCTGGAAACCCGGTCAGATCTGAACGCCACAGCGGCGGGAGCTGAATAATATGGCCAATGATTATCGTAAAATAACCCTCGACGGGCTCTGGGACAATAACCCTGCTCTGGTACAACTGCTTGGCCTCTGTCCGCTTCTGGCAGTCACCGGCACTGTGGTCAATGCGATAGGACTGGGGCTGGCCAGCACCATTGTGCTGATGGGCTCCAACCTCTCTATCTCAATGTTCCGTAAGTTTATTCCGGAATCGGTACGCCTGCCGGTATTTGTTATGATTATCGCCTCATTCGTTACCTGTATTGAACTGTTGATGCAGGCCTTCACTTATGAGCTGTACACCATCCTTGGCATCTTTATCCCGCTGATCGTGACCAACTGCGCCATCATGGGCCGGGCTGACGCTTTCGCCATTAAAAATCCGGTCGGTGCATCCCTGCTGGATGGGGCGATGATGGGTCTTGGCTTTACCTCGGTACTGGTGGTGCTCGGCGGTATGCGTGAAATACTGGGACTGGGCACCCTGTTCAGTGATATGCAACTGCTGTTCGGCCCGGCGGCTGAAAGCTGGAAGCTGGTGATTCTGGATGACTATGTTGGCTTCCTGTTTGCCATCCTGCCACCAGGAGCGTTTGTCGGTATGGGGCTGTTGATCGCTCTGAAAAACATTATCGACAAGCGCCTGGAAGAGCGCCGGAAACAGCCTGCTACTCCCGTTGAACCCAGTGGCGAATCGCGCCGTGTCCGGGTAACGGGGAACATTTCGTAACCTCTAAAGCTGCAATAAAACAGCTTCATGGCGGTTAAGAGCAGCCTCAAAAAAGCGACGATATCGTCGCTTTTTATATATCCTAAACCAGTAAGTTAAATACCGAGCTGCGCTATCACTTCATTTATCGTTTTTTCAATCTGCTGTTTAAGAGCCCTATCAATCATACGTTGTTGTTCAGCGGTTAAACCTGTCCACAACACAGGTAACTCTGTAATCTCCAGTTCTGTAACGACCTGTTTATAAAAAGCACTCCCCTGATTAGACCCTTTAAAATATGGGCTAATATTAAGCGCTACATAAACAATTGGTTTTTTCTTCGCTCCCAGGAAAGATCGTTGATACGCACCATAGCCATAGGTATCCGGAAAGCGATACGTATCTCAAAGAGAAAAGAGCCAGAGAGGCCCTCAGCACCACAACATAGCGCACTGATCCGCTCATTGACTGATACAAAAGCGAAGCCCGGCTATATAAACAAACCCGGACTCTAACAGTGGTAACACTTCCACTCTGGCCGTGCTATTATGGTCTGTCTTTCCTGCACATATTCCTAATCTCCTCTGTGTAGCCTCGGCTAAGTTCCAAAACATCAATACCCTGTACTCCCCGGTTACATACTGATCTTGCTGTTGTTTCTTCGATTAAAAACAGTTAGCTACAGCCTACCTGCTGAGTATTTAATATTTTCTGGAGCACTAAAATGAGCAAAGATAAGAACAGTAAGAAAGAGTCTAAGAAAAAGCCTCTCATGACTCAGAAAGAGAAGAAAACGGCCAAAAGAGAGAAAGGAGAATCTGTAGGTTTACTGGGTGAGCACCGGAGTCATTAATTTACTATACCGTACTGACCTCTGCTGTAATAAGGGATACCTGAGCAAAGGCCTGATCCACCGGATCTGACTTATTGCAGATAATTCCTGCTTAAACAGCAGGACAAAAAAAAAGCGACCCTGTGTCGCTTTTTTTAATTCTATAACGGGAGATTACGCTTACTCCCGGTTTTTACTACGAAAACCGGGCTTTGCCAGAATCTCCAAATAAAATGAGTCTTGCTGATTGGCTTCAACTTCAGAGATTTTTTTATTGATCTCAGCCAGATGAACCGGTTCGCTACTGGCTTCATCAAGGCCGAAGCGACAATCGAAATCCCAAAAATCAGCATTCTCAGGTAGCGCCTTATTGCGCTCTCTTTTTAAATATTTTTTAACTTCGTGCTTAATAGCATCGACGCGTCTTGGAACGGTGAGCTTGGGATGCGTTAAGTGAAACGTCTTTTTCATTATGATTCCAAAAGGGTGGCTGGTATATCTGCTCGATACCATTTAGTCATGCGGCTATACATATGAGATAAGATATAAGAGGCTGAACGACTGAGTGATCAGGAACGACTCATAAAGGCCTCAATATATTTAGCAATACTCTCACTCAGGTAGCCCTCAAGTCCTCCGAGGTTTTTATCAAAGAACAGCAGGTAACGTTCAGCCTGTGAGTGCGTTATCTTCTTACCTAATACATTATATTCTATTTCGGGAAGTGTTTTACTGTTTCTCGGTAGGATATTCCAGCGAATAATCCCTGAATGCTCTGATGCAAATTTCTTCTGAGCAAATTCACAGAACCGATCGACAAGCTGCGCACCATCAGGTCCCAGACAGCCCGATTCTACCCGGTAGATAATCAACAGCTTCTTCTCGTCAGGCAAAGGTAAATCACTAACCATTTGAACACGCCATATATAAGCCTATGGGCTATTAAATAATTCTGTAACACTGCCCTGAACTATAGCTCTGTTTAGCAGTTGATTGCTATAACACCAAAGCGCTATCGGGAAATTATCTATCCCATTACACCTCCGATTCCATACACAGTAGCATTGACAGAACTCCCGATGCTGTTGCCCCTGGGACCGCTCCCCGTTAACATACTCCCCTCTTAACAGAAGCCAGTCTGCCGGAATTTATGAACGCTGCAAAACGCCACGAAATTTTCTCCCGCCTGCGGGAAGCCAACCCCAACCCGGTCACAGAGTTGGAATACAGCAATCCATTTGAGCTTTTGGTTGCAGTAACACTCTCTGCACAGGCAACCGATGTCGGCGTCAATAAAGCAACCCGTAAGCTGTTCCCGGTCGCCAACACTCCGGAAGCGATCTACGCGCTGGGGGTGGATGGCTTAAAGGCGTATATAAAGACTATCGGCCTGTATAACGCTAAAGCTGAGAATATTATCAAGGCCTGTAAAATTCTGATGGAGCAACACAACTCCCAGGTACCCGACAACCGCGAGGCCCTGGAAGCACTGCCAGGTGTAGGTCGAAAGACTGCTAACGTTGTGCTGAACACCGCCTTTGGTCAGCCCGCAATGGCGGTGGATACCCACATCTTCAGGGTCTCCAACCGCACCAGAATAGCACCGGGAAAAACAGTTCTTGAGGTCGAAAAAAAGCTGATGCGTTTTGTCCCTAAAGAGTTTCTGATCGACGCCCATCACTGGCTTATTCTCCACGGCCGTTACACCTGTGTTGCCCGGAAGCCACGCTGTGGCTCCTGCCTGATAGAAGACCTGTGTGAATATAAAGAGAAGCTTGACTAACAGTTGGGGCTGACTTTATCTGTTTTCAGCCGTTTTGCTGTCTTCTCCCTGATCGGAGGATACCCCCTGAGCCTGACTTTCCACAGCATCCCCGCAACTGAGCGATTTCATCAGCACTGAGCCAGTCATGCACCCAGCCGTTAACAGCATCGCAGGTAGAGGGTGTTTTACTCCACTCCTTGTAGGCCTTCACATGCTGAAGTGTTATACCGTAGTTGGTGGTTTCATGCAGAGCACAACGTGCCGGAAACCGGCCATTGCAATCAAACTGCTCATTGATCCAGCGAACAGCTCCAGGTGTATCTTCATTGGTCACTTGCATAGCCCCTCCGACATCTATTGCAGACAAGCCAGGTTCATCGGTAACGTGTGAACTTTAATAGGTTTTAGGAGTGTAGAAATTGACCGGCGTCATCGCAAGTCAACTAACCTGTTTCATTTCATATAACTGTCATTTTTCGGCGTCACTCAAAGCGTATCTGACAGACTGAAACACGGTTATCAACCGTCTGAGTTGTACACAGATTCTGTGGATAAAACTGTGAGTATTATTGGGGTAGTTGGCTAAAACACCCGTGGTTATTGGCCCCGAAACAAATCGTTCACATAAACGACACAAAAATATTACCCTATTAATTTCAATAACTTATGTAATTCAATAGGTATTTATCAATACTTTTAAGTATTTTTCAAATGGCCCGCAGCATTTGTTCAGCTTGCTGTGAATTAAATATTGCAATCTGATTAAAGCTGTCACTTAGCGACCTGTATTGAAAGTAGTTACTAACACATTTTTTTGTATCATTTTGCTGACACTGAAATAGAGGCAACACCACAGGTATCTATCGTATAAATTGCGTTTACGCGGTAAATATCTCAGGTAATCAGCAGGGGTTAAAAACAGTGATCAATGCATAACAAACATCGCCATGAACATTCATCAGATGGCAGGGTAATTCAGGCGTCTGGTTAAAGCCGGTGTAGAACGGTTCCATCGAAGTTATCGCTAAACCGCATCCAAACAGAATAGAGTCGATGGATCAGAATAGATTATCGTAGAGTTCCAATAAGAACAGCTTGGCACAAGTATTCTTATTCGGGTCGCGTCCAGATCGTCTTGCGGGTTTGCAACTGTATCCACAGCTGCTCCACTTTCTCTCTCGCCCAGGGGGTTTTACGTAAAAACTTCAGGCTGGATTTAATACTGGGATCACTCTGGAAACAGCGGATATTAATTCGCTGTCCCAGCTCCTGCCAACCATATTCAGCTTCCAGGTCAGTCACAATCTGCTGCAGGGTGATACCATGCAACGGATTATTCTTCTGCCCTGCGGTCATTGTTCTGCCTCCTGCAAGGCTATTCTGGCACGTTCATCCTTAGAGATATAACGGGGCTTTGTCGCTACATGAAGTTTTGCGTTGGCTTTTTTTGCACGCTTTTTCAATATACTGTTTATCTTCTTCTTTCTGTTCATCAATGCTGAGCCTGAAGCCCTGTCCGGTCATTAGGAATGCCTATTCTATCTGAGTTTGGCGTTGAGTTCAGAAGAGAGTTTAATCCCCGCTAACGCAGGTCTATGGCATACAATTCAGTCTGCGTATTGTAATACACAGTTTCTGTGGATAACTCGGTGGGTTACTTTTTAGTAAGTGGCTGTAAAAGCGATAGTATGGGGCCTTCAGCTAATTGCTTATAAAAACACCAAACAGGAATAACTCTTTTTATTTTCAATAAGTTATAGAAAAACAACTGTTTTATTATCAAACTTGTGCAACGCACAATCCACAGTACAGATGACTGTTTTTTAAGCTGTTAAGAACTTTTTGAAAAAGCTTGACAATGACTTACCGGGCAGCGCCCGGCAGGGTGGAAAAATAACTCAGACCAGCGAGCTTAGTGGATCGGCTCCAGAGCCTTACTCGTCTGGAATCTCGATCTCGACATGGGATACCGGCTTGGTACAACAGGCCAGAATCTCATCGCCAACGGTATCATAGAGAGCATCCTGAACCTCTTCCACATCCCCATCAATCAAGCGCACCCGGCAGCAACCGCAGTAGCCACCCCGACAGTTATAGGGCGCAGGAATATCCTGTGCCTCCAAGGCATCCAGCAGTGAATACTCATACTGATAATAGAAGGTACTGTAGTTGTTGACCTTAATTCTTGGTATACCAGACATGACCCGTTCCTTAGAGGTCGAAACCGTCGAAGTCGTCTTCACCCATTTCATTATCAATTGCTCCTACCAGATACGAGCTGATCTCTGCTTCCTGCGGTGCAACCTGAACGTTATCGCTGACCAGCCATGCATTCATCCATGGTAGCGGGTTCTGTTTGGCAGGAAAGATCTCTTCCAGGTTAAGCGCTTTCATCCGCACATTAGTAATATATTCGACGTAATCTGACAGGATGCGCGCATTCAGACCGATCATCGAACCATCTTTGAACAGATAACTGGCCCACTCTTTTTCCTGCTCGGCTGCTTCACGGAAAATTTCATAAACCTGAGGTTGGCATTCTCTGGCAATCTGCTTGAAATCCGGATCATCAGCTCCAGAAGCCAGCATATTGAGCATAAACTGTGTACCAGTAAGGTGCAGCGCCTCATCCCGGGCGATCAGCTTAATAATCTTGGCATTGCCCTCCATGATTGCCCGTTCGGCAAAGGCGAATGAACAGGCAAAGCTGACATAGAAACGGATCGCCTCCAACACATTGACCGATACCAGAGTCAGATAGAGCTTGGTTTTCAGGTTATGCATACTGACATCGTATGTTTCCCCGCCAATGGTATGCTCACCAGGCCCCTGAATCATGTAGATGTTGGTTAACTCAATCAGCTCATCGTACAGACGGGTGACGCTTCGAGCCCGCTTGACGATCTCCTCATTGGTGACGATCGCGTCAAACACTTCGGAGGGTTCAGTCAGTATATTACGGATAATATGGGTGTAAGAGCGGCTGTGAATCGTCTCACTGAAAGACCAGGTTTCCAGCCAGGTTTCCAGCTCGGGTAGCGAAACAATCGGCAGAAATGCGATATTGGGTGAACGCCCCTGCACCGAATCCAGCAGTGTCTGATACTTAAGGTTGCTGAGAAAGATATGCTTCTCATGCTCTGGCATCGCCATAAAGTCTTTACGGTCGGTCGACAGATCCACCTCTTCCGGACGCCAGAAGAATGACAACTGCTTTTCAATCAGCTTCTCAAGAATGGGGTATTTTTGCTTATCATAACGGGCAACGTTGACGTTGTGGCCGAAAAACATCGGCTCTTTGGTGGCATCGTTGAAAGTCGGATCAAACGTTGAATATAGCATATTGCATTAATACTCTTACCCTGCTTACAGGGAGGTCAAAACGGGTAGCCGATGGCATTGTGCCAACGGCCTGAAATCCATTATACAGTCAGTGCTGCAAGCGCTCAGAGCTTACAGGCACCACTCTCACAACCACTCATATCTTCATGCTGGTCGGTGGCTCCATCGCGGGTGTTATGATAATAGAGGGTTTTAACGCCATACTTGTATGCGGTCAGCAGGTCTTTAAGGAGCTGTTTCATCGGCACCTTATCACCCGGGAATTTTGTGGGGTCATAGTTAGTGTTAGCTGAGATAGACTGATCGACAAACTTCTGCATAATGCCCACCAATTGCAGATACCCCTCATTGGTAGGGATCTGCCAGAGCAGCTCGTAATCATCTTTCAGCTCAGCATACTCCGGTACCACCTGCTTCATAACGCCATCTTTGCTCGCTTTGACGCTGACATAGCCCCGTGGAGGCTCAATACCATTGGTTGAGTTAGTGATCTGAGAGGAGGTTTCACATGGCATCAGCGCTGTCAGTGTGCTGTTACGCAAACCAAACTCGCGGATATCTTCACGCAGTGTTTCCCAGAAATAGTGCAGCGGCTCATCACAGAACTCATCCACTTCACGCTTGTAGGTATCGGTTGGCAGAATCCCTTTGGCGTAATTGGTTTCACTAAACAACTTACAGGGGCCCTGCTCTTTCGCCAGCTGATTGGACGCTTTAAGCAGGTAATACTGAATCGCTTCAAAGGTTTTGTGTACCAGGCCGTTAGCGGAGCCATCAGAGTAACGGACGCCATTTTTCGCCAGATAGTAGGCAAAGTTGGTGACACCCACACCCAGCGTACGCCGATTCATTGAAGCGGTACGCGCTGCTTCAATCGGGTAATCCTGATAATCCAGCAAACTATCCAGCGCCCGTACAATCAGATCTGCCAGATTCTCCAGCTCATCCAGATTTTCCAGTGCCCCCAGATTGAACGCCGACAGAGTACAAAGGGCGATCTCACCTTCAGGATCGTTAACATCATTGAGCGGTTTGGTTGGCAGCGCAATCTCCAGGCAGAGGTTAGACTGCTTAACCGGTGCCACCTTCGCATCAAACGGACTATGAGTATTGCAGTGATCGACGTTCTGAATATAGATACGTCCGGTAGAGGCCCGCTCAGACGCCAGAATACCAAACAGTTCGACCGCTTTGATGGTTTTCTTACGGATGGAGGGATCCTGCTCATACTGAACATAGAGGCGTTCAAACTCATCCTGATCGGCAAAGAAGGCATCGTACAAGCCCGGCACCTCATGGGGACTGAACAGGGTGATATCGCCTCCCTTAATCAGACGGGTGTACATCAGCTTATTCAGCTGTACCCCATAATCCAGATGGCGTACGCGGTTCTCTTCTACCCCGCGGTTATTCTTTAATACCAGCAGAGATTCCACTTCCAGATGCCACAAAGGATAGAACAGTGTTGCAGCACCACCACGAACACCACCCTGAGAACAGGATTTTACGGCGGTCTGGAAATACTTATAGAACGGAATACAACCGGTATGGAACGCTTCACCACCCCGGATAGGACTGCCCAGTGCTCGGATACGTCCGGCGTTGATACCAATACCCGCGCGCTGGCTGACATATTTTACAATCGCGCTGGCTGTTGCATTGATAGAGTCAAGCGAATCACCTGATTCGATCAGAACACAGGAACTGAACTGTCGGGTCGGGGTACGGACACCCGCCATAATCGGCGTTGGCAGCGACAGTTTAAACATTGAACAGGCATCATAAAAACGCTTGACGTACTCGAGGCGGGTCTCTTTCGGGTAGTTAGCAAACAGACAGGCCGCCACCAGCATATAAAGGATCTGCGGGCTCTCATAGATCTCATGGGTTACCCGGTTCTGTACCAGATACTTACCCTCAAGCTGCTTGACGGCAACATAGCTGAAGTTCATGTCCCGGCTATGGTCGAGATATTCATTCAGCTGATTAAACTCCTCTTCCGAGTAATCTTCTATCAGGTGCTTATCATAACGACCAGCATCGACCATCTTTGCCACATGGGTCAGAAGGTGTGGCGGTTCAAAGCTATCGAAAGCCCGCTTCCGCAGGTGGAAGATCGCCAGACGGGCAGCCAGATACTGATAATCCGGAGCATCTTCAGAGATAAGATCGGCAGCAGACTTGATCAGGGTTTCATGAATATCGGCGGTTTTTATACCATCGTAAAACTGAATATGGGCTTTCAGCTCTACCTGTGAGACTGAGACATTCTGAAGGCCATGCGCAGCCCAGATAACGACTCGGTGAATTTTTTCAAGGTCCAGTTTTTCCTGACGACCATCCCGTTTCGTTACCAATATGTCCTGCATTTCGCTTTCCCAAGTTGAAATAAATCAGATTTACGAAGGTTTCTTAACCGAACCTTTTCAACGGCGGGAGCGGAGCCACCTCACCTGACGCGCCCCGGATTCCCTGATGTTCACTCTGGCCTGCCAGAAACAGGTGCTGAGCCTTCATCTGGCACACTACATGTTGTGCGCACCCGAACATTAGGCACTAAATATAGTTATAAACAACTTAATTACAATACTTGAAATTTGCCTTTTATGAGTGTAGTCAAACGTTAAAAATGGGCCAGACGCCCGTGCCATCAGCGCTTCACAATATTACTCAAAAATAAGAAAAATTTTAATTAAAAATGAAATCGCAATAAGTTTTGATAATTGTCAAAAAGACCTCCCACACTGTGAAAAAAGATCTGTCATTACGCTTTACAGTGACGCAACAAATCAATAGTATACGCGCTCCCTGTGGTGGGGTTCCCGAGTGGCCAAAGGGATCAGACTGTAAATCTGACGCGCGAGCTTCGGTGGTTCGAATCCACCCCCCACCACCATCGAATGCAAAACAAAACAGCCTCGTTTATCCACGGGGCTTTTTTGTATCTGAGATTTATGAACAGGGGGTGGGTG
>NZ_FOGB01000013.1:72169-115993 GCF_900111095.1 Amphritea atlantica
TGGTTCGAGTCGAAGTGAGCCTGCGAACGGAGACAAACCTTGCGCGTTCTTTGCGCAGCCGTAATCCATCCGAACGCTTCGTTCAGACCGCAGCAAAGAACGCGGCTCGCCAGACGCGACCTAGTCGCTTACGAGTTGCTCGAAAAAGCTAACGTTCCAACCGACTAACCAGCACTCGCGCTGACACAAGACAAGCCTCGTTCTTTGTGACTCCCAGACATCTGACTTCGATAAAGTCCACCCTAAATCAATAACCCGCACATTTATTCACTTCCGCCTCTGTACCTTGTCGTTCTCCTGTGCCAATGTGTGGGAAATATCTGAATAGCAGTTGGAGAATAACAATATGCCTTTGACAAACGATATCCAGGAAGAGATCAATATGCTGATTCGTTTCAGCCAGAGCAGTGATCATCAGGGACTCAAAGTACATCAGGATGTAGCGGCAGCGGAACTGGTTAACGCAACTCAGCGTCTGTTTGATAAGAAACTCATTACACAGATTGACGGCGGCTATCTGACGCCCCTTGGACACGAAGCAGCAGATCAGGCTCACGCCCTGCTGAATATACTCAACGCGCCTAAATAAGACGTGCAACAAGACCTGAAAAAAGAACCCGTTCATGCATCAAGCAGAGATCCTCATTGAAGATATCAACGTCTGGGAAACCCAGATGTTTACTGTGCAAAATCCGCTGCACAGCACTATCCGGGCTCCCCTTCTGAAACTGATTTACAGCCTGCGGGATAATCAGCAACAGGCCATAGAGAGTGACGTCGCGCCAACAGCTAAACACGCACTTTATGAAAGTACGCTGGATCTGCTGCAGCACCCCGATCCGGTTATTTCAGAGCTGCGGGAGTTTATTGAGGAGATGCTGGTTACTGTTGCCAGTGCCGTCAATGAACCGTTCTGGCCTGAAGGCGCCCAGGCGAGGGCAGATATCGTCGAATCCTGGTTTCATGTCACCGAAAACGGGGGTTATCATGACACCCATGCGCATCCGAACTGCTCCTGGTGCGGCATCTACTATGTTGACGCCGGGGAGTGCGACATCCAGAGTCGTAATGGCATAAACCGCTTCTACGATCCACGCCACGGCGCGGACCAGTATCTGGATGCAGGCACCGCCTATCTCAACGGCACTGGCAGTTGGGATTTTGCCGCCGTTGAGGGGCAGGTGGTTATTTTCCCCTCCTATCTCAAGCATGCAGCGATGCCCTATTTTGGTCAGCAAGACCGGGTTATTATCGCCTTTAACAGTCAGATCCATTTTCAGGAATAAACGTTAAAAGGAGGCCCTATGAAACAGATTCTGGTTTATGGAGACTCGCTAAGCTGGGGCATTATCCCCGATACACGCCAACGGTTTGAATTTCACCAGCGCTGGCCCGGCCGGCTGGAACAGCTGATCAATAAGACGGGGGCATCGATACGGGTGATCGAGGACTGCCTCAATGGTCGCAGAACGGTACTGGATGATCCTTTCAAACCGGGGCGTAACGCCGCCACAGGCTTGCAACAACGTATCGAGATAAACACCCCTCTGGAACTGATCATCATTATGCTGGGCAATAATGATTTTCAGAGCCCGCATACGTTTACCGCAGCGGAAGCCGCTCAGGGAGTTGCCACACTGGTACAGACGATTCGACAAGCCCCCGTAGAACCGGGCATGCCGATCCCCCCGATCTTACTGCTTTGCCCACCCCCTATTATCCAGCCTAAAGGGGCCATTGCTGCAAAATTCAGAGGAGCTGAAACCAAGTGGTCAGGATTCAACCAGGCTTTGAAAAAAATCGCCGCTGACACTCAGTGCGATTTTTTTGACACTGGCAGTGTAATCAGCGCCAGCAAAGTAGACGGTATCCACCTCGATCTGGAACAACATCAACAACTGGCAGTATCGATACATCCCATTATTGAGGATATATTAAAGCGCTGACGGAACTTCCGCTGGCATCACGAATCTGACCTGCAACATTTCATCTTTTGCATACAGGACTGGCAATGCTCAACACTCTCAACTGTTTTTTCCGCAGCCCATGGTACTGGCTGGCCATGATAGTGGTCGGCATGGCTATGGAAGGCGTAGCACTTTATTATCAGTATGTCCTCAACTATGGTCCCTGCGTACTCTGTATCCACGTACGCATCTGGGTGCTGGCATTTATCCTGCTGGGGATTCTTGGGCTACTGTGCCACAACAGCCGGCCCCTGAGTATTCTGATCAGCCTGTTGACGGTGGTGGCTGCGGTGGGTTTAACCGAGCGCTCCTGGATGACCTTTGCCATTGAGCGCAACCTGATTGAAGGCAGCTGCACGATGGGCACAGGCCTGCCTGACTGGTTTGCACTGGACCGCTGGCTACCCGCTATTTTTGAACCCTGGGAACTGTGCGGCTGGACCCCAGAACTGATGTTCGGTATTACCATGGCAGAAGCACTGTTGGTGACTTCAGCCGTTGCCGTTATAGGCACACTGCTGGCGACCCTCGCTCTGTACAAAAAAACCTGAAACCTTTGCTTATAAAAGCGGTACCTTATACTCTCATACCCTGTTGGCTGACAGGGCCAGAAGGATCTGTTGAGACCGACAGCGGGCATGCGTTCCCTACAGTAGAGAGATAGTAGAAAGAATCAGTAGAGAAAAGAGGCAAAGCGCCCGCTTACAACGGGCCATTTATAGCGATGAAAGATCCCAAAATTGTCTTCTTTGGTCCGGTAGGCGCTGGCAAAACAACCGCTATCGCGACAATCACTAACAATAACAGCGCCACCACCGAAGCCCGTATCTCGGATACCGGCCTGAGGCGCAAAAGCAGAACCACCGTAGCGATGGATTATGCGCTGTTAGAAAACGACGGCCAACGGATCCATCTTTACGGTACCCCGGGACAGGAGCGGTTCCGGTTTATGTGGGAAATGGTCTCAACCGAGCTCGCCCAGGACTGTAGTGGCCACATTATGCTGCTGGATAATGCCCGCAACCACCCCCGTAAAGATCTCGAGTTCTACCTGCATAACTTCACTATTTACAATCCTCATACCCGCCTGGTTATCGGCGTCACCGGAAGCGACCTGGTCCCCACACCAACCCGGGCTGATTATGCTGCATGGCTCACCGAACTGGAGATAAAGGCCCCACTGTTTTTTATCGATGCCCGCCGGGCTGAAGACATCCAGTTATTGATTGATCAGATCCTGCAACCGGAATTGCCCGGGCATGCCAACGCATGTGATTATGGTGTGTCGCAGACAGAAGAAGAAATAAGCCTCGAAGACCTGTTTGCAACGACACATGATTATCCGTTATTCACTCCCGCACTGATCACTGAGATTGAATCGATTGGCCCGGTGACCGGCGCAGCGCTATTGAACGTCGACAACCAACCTGAATACTCCTCTCTTAAACATCATCAGCTACAGCAACTGCTGACGTTTACTGCCGACCTTCCTGCGGTGCGTCGTCGGATAGATGATTGTGGCTCCATCGAAAGCTTTACCCTGCGTACCGGGACAGAGGGCTACTATCTGGTGATGCTGGCTGACAACCAGGTACTGGGGGTCCACTGCAGTGACCAACTCAGTCTGCTGACACTAAAGCAGGAGATCGATAACCGGATGCAGTGGAGCGTTAACCTGACGCCTTCACCAACCTGAGGCATAAGCTTATACCGAAAACATCCAGCAAAAAATGCTCCGCCACGCCCGTTCCGATTGCACATCGGCGCCCAGAATCTGTACAATCCGAGTCCCTTTAGGTTTATTAAGATAAGGATTACCTGGTGCGTCTGGCTGAAATTGAAGCGATCTCTCTGAATGTGGGCATTACCGTCTTCGCCGCCTATGTGTTTTTTATCATCTACGATCTGGCCAAAAAATCAAATGCAGGCAAGTTTGGCACGGCCGTTCTGTTCTTTGCACTGGGTCTGGGTCTGGCTGCTTTTCTGGTGAAAACGGTGGTTGTATACATGATAGAGGGCTGATATAAAAACGTTTATATCAGTGTTCTGTAATCAAAACCGCCCTTAAAAGAGCTCAGCGCTGTAGCGTGTCGGCAGTAACCGGCTGTAGCTGAAAGCCCGGCATCAGTATACTGAATGCCTTCCCAAATCCCAGCACCAGGCGCCCCTGTCCTGGGGTCAGTCGAAACAGTATGAAATCCGGAAGGGTGCTCAACAACTCCACCGTCGGTCCATGTCTTTCGCGGTATAGTTCCATCACCGTATCATACTCCGGGGTATTACGATCCACCTCACTGGCCTGACATTGCAGGCTTACCCGGTTTCGGGCAAACAGGTTGCGACTGACCGCCTCATCCTCAATCAACATGACCCCAACGGCCGGCGAGCGCATCAGGTTAACAGTATGAGAGGCAAGTTGACTGACAAAAATATAGAGCTGACGGTCACTTAAAACGAACGGTGAATAACTTGCTTCAGGGCTGCTCTCGCCCTGAGTCGCCAGCTGCAGCGTTCTACTGTCATGCAACAAATGATTCAACTGTTCAACCGCCTGATCACCGGCCTGCGTCTCTGGCATTGCGACCTCCTCCAATGGTTATTAATCAACCGCCTGAATATAAATATACTCCATTGCCCGGCAGATTAACGTATAATCTCCCGCGTATTAATACTGACAGGGTTTGTGAATATGCAACAGAAAGTGGTTAAAGCCGGGGAGATCTCAATCTCAAATGAGATGCCAATGGTGCTGTTTGGTGGCATGAATGTTTTAGAATCCAGAGATCTGGCGATGCAGATCGCAGAACATTATGTTGAAGTCACCCGCCGACTGAATATCCCCTACGTTTTTAAAGCCTCTTTCGATAAAGCCAACCGTTCCTCTCTGACCTCTTTCCGTGGTCCCGGACTGGATGAAGGCCTGAAAATTCTGCAGGAGATCAAAGAAACGTTTCAAGTCCCTCTGATCACCGATGTGCACGAACCCTATCAGGCAGCACCCGTTGCAGAGGTCTGCGATATTATTCAGCTGCCAGCCTTCCTCTCCCGCCAGACCGATCTGGTACAGGCGATGGCCAAAACGGGGGCGGTAATCAATATTAAGAAAGCCCAGTTCCTGGCCCCTCAGGAGATGAAACATATCCTCAAAAAATGTGAGGAGGCAGGCAACAGCAATCTGATTCTGTGTGAGCGGGGCAGCAGCTTTGGTTATAACAACCTGGTTGTGGATATGCTCGGCTTCTCCATCATGAAAGAGATGGGCTACCCGGTGATGTTCGATGCAACTCACGCACTGCAGATGCCTGGCGGCAGAAGTGACTCGGCCGATGGTCGTCGCGCACTGGTCGCCCAGTTATCAAGAGCAGGACTAGCTCAGGGCATTGCCGGGCTGTTTCTTGAAGCGCACCCAGACCCTACCCAGGCAAAATGTGATGGCCCCTGCGCTCTGCCACTGGACAAGCTGGAACCCTATCTGGCCCAGATGAAGGCTGTGGATGAACTGGTAAAAAGCTTCCCCCCACTGATCACTGAATAACCCTCGTGTGGCGGCCCTTTCGGGGCCGCCAACAGCCTGTCTGTTACCTTTCTGATAAGATACCTGTCGTTTTGACAGCTGTTAACCTTAACTCTTTGTTAGTCATACTCTATTATCATACAGAATCGCCAGGATTATCGATTAAGGGTGCACAGGAATGGCTACACCAAGCGACCTCATCTACGACAAACTTGAACCGGGCCAGGTGATCGGCCCGGATCATCATCAGTTCAGGCTCACCAGCCAGTTTCAGACTAACCGCTTTGGCCAGCTCTGGTACGCAGAGGACCTGTCCACCAGCCGGTCAGTACCTGTTACCCTGCAGATCTTTGACCCAGCGCTGCTGAAGCATCAGGGGTTTATCGATTCGGCCCAGAAACATATCGTTCTGAGCAAAAAGTTTAAACACCCACACCTTGCGGAATACTATGGAATGTTCCGCCATAAAGGGATACTGCTGTTCTTTGCCATTGAGCTGATGGACGGCCTGACTCTGGAAAAACTACTCAGCAGCGGCCAGGCCAATAAGCTCAAGGATAACCAGAAAAAAGGGCTGCTACAGCAGCTGGCGACGGCCATCGATACCGCCCATGCCGGAGCAGGCCAAGCGCATAAAGGGATCTGCCCCGCATCAATCTTTATCAACAAGCAGGGCGGAGTAAAGCTGGCTAACTTTGCCTTCGATGAAGCGATGACTATAGCCGATGAGATGAGCAATATTCCCTCCTCCCATCTGGCTTATCAGGCGCCTGAGTCGTTCCACCCTAATCCGGTCACCGTCGAAGCCGATATCTACGCATTCGCCTGTATTGTTTACCAGCTACTGAGTGGTAAAGCTCCCTTCCTGGCTACTGATGATGAATCAACCCGGGTACGCAAAGAGCTTAAAAAACCAGCTTCACTGAACCCGGAGCAGTGGGAAATTCTGCAATCAGCCTTTGCAACTGATCCGGAGCAGCGGCCACGCCAGGCCACTCTGTTATTCAAAAATATCATTGAAGCTGGCGATAAAAAGGAACCTCAGCCTGAGGATGATATTCCTGAACCGCTACAGGATGACTCAGTACAACGACGCAGATTCTGGCCCATCCATGTACCCGACTGGGCGATCTCAGTCCTGATTTTCATCTCTGGTTTTCTACTGGGTTTTACGGTTGCCTTCTTCATCGGTTTAGACAACACCGGGAAGGTTGAGATGGCTCTGGATCAGGTCCGCACAGAACTGCAACTCGCCCGGGAAGATATCGCAGCGCTGCAACAAACGCTCAGGACGGAACGTCAGGATCGAGCCCTTGAAACCGAAACGCTGCGTAATGAACTAAAAAGCAAGGCCGATGAAGCCCAGTCGCTGCATAAAGAGCTGATGGATGTAAAGTTTGCTGACCCGGATAAGCTGACCGTGTTCACCGATCAGCTGGACGACGGATTCAAGGGCCCACAGATGATCATTATTCCCCGGGGGAGCTTCATCATGGGCGACCAGAAACTGGTCGGTGATGACAACGAGCTACCCGCCCACCAGGTGACTATCAGCCACCGTTTTGCGCTGTCGCGGAACGAGGTCACCTTCAACGACTATGACTACTATGCCCGCTCCATGGGACGGCCACTACCCAGCGATGAGGGCTGGGGACGCGGCAATCGCCCGGTGATCAATGTCAGTTGGAAAGATGCGAAAGCCTATGTGCAGTGGCTGGCATTACTGACGGGGCAGCCTTACCGCCTGCCCACTGAAGCAGAGTGGGAGTATGTTGCCCGGGCAGGAACCGACACCAACTACTGGTGGGGTGACGAGCTTGAAGCGGAACGCGCAGTGTGTGGTGAGTGCGGCACAAAATGGGACGGTAAGAAAACCGCCCCAGTGGCATCTTTTCCACCAAATTCATGGGGCATTCATGATATGAACGGTAATGTCGATGAATGGGTTGAGGACTGCTATCAGGACTCCTATTTTGGAGCCCCCGAAGATGGTTCTGCCATGATTGATGGTGATTGTGAATTCCGTGTAATGCGCGGCGGCTCCTGGTTCGATATCGGCCGGGTAATCCGCTCATCAAGCCGCTACCGCCACCTGCCAGATAGCAGTAAGAACAGTTGGGGATTCCGTATAGCACTCGACCTGTCCGATAAACCAAACGAGTAAGAGTGATGCCTAAATACCAGACCAACA
Organism: Amphritea atlantica; assembly: GCF_900111095.1. Lineage (GTDB taxonomy): Bacteria > Pseudomonadota > Gammaproteobacteria > Pseudomonadales > Balneatricaceae > Amphritea > Amphritea atlantica. The sequence continues at coordinate 79,842 of NZ_FOGB01000013.1, forward strand.
CCCGCCTGCCCGCACTATTACCCAAAATGATGATAGGCGTGTTAGCCAGCACAGCACTGCACGCTGCCCCACTGTCCGTGGATGCTGAAAAACAAAAGGATCTGAGTATTACCCTCTACAATCAGAACCTGGGACTGGTCAGAGATGTCCGCAGCCTCCCCCCCATCAATCAGGGGCAGACTCTCTATATCCGCGATGTCAGCCACCAGATAATGAGCCAGACCCTGCAGGTAGAGAATGCCGGAAAAATTCTTGAGCAGAATCTCAACAATAATCTGATCTCCGTTTATGCGCTGCTTAACGCCTATACCGGCAAGACCGTGCAACTGGCACGCTTTAACAGCGTCACCGGCAACGAAACCGTTGCGGATGTATTGTTATTGAGTTCCGACGGCAACCAGGCACTGATTGAACAACAGGGACAGATCGAAACCGTACCGGTAAATCAGCAGGGCTGGCGCTTTATTTTTCCATCCATACCGGAGGGGATGCAGGCCCGTCCAAGCCTGGAGATCCGCTCAGCCGGCACCCCCAAAGCCAGTGATGCCGTACTGACCTACCTCACCTCGGGACTCAGCTGGCAGATGGATTATGCCCTGGTGCTGAATACCCAGGGCGATCAGCTTAAACTCGATGGACTGGCAACCCTGAACAACAATACCGGGGTGGACTTCCAAAACAGCAAAGTGCTGTTAATGGCCGGTCAGGTCAATCAATCTCCTGCGCCGATGCTGCGCCAGAAAACAGCCATGCTGATGGCCGAGTCGATGGCAGACAGCGGTGCGCCACAGGCATTTCAGGATTATCAACTGTACAAACTGCCTCAACGGGCCAGCCTGCTAAATGGGCAAACCAAGCAGGTCAGCCTGATCAGTGCCGATAAGGTTACTGCCAACAAAACCTATCACTATCAGTTTCAGGTATACCCCTCACTAAACCGAGAGACCCTTGATCAGAAACCGGATATTACTATCAGCTTTCGCAACGGGGAAAAAGAGGGACTGGGCTTTCCTCTGCCAGCCGGTACCGCCAGAGTGTTCAGTCCTGATACAGAGGGGCTGAAACACTTTATTGGCAGCGCCGCTATCCCAAACAGCAGCAAAGGGCAAACCATCAACCTGCCAATAGGCAAAGCATTTGATCTGACCATCAGGCAGCAACAAACCCTGTTTGAGAAACACGACAACAGCATTCTCAGTGGTTATGACCTGAAGCTCAGCAACAGCAGTCATCAGCCAAAAGAGATAGAGATCAGCGCAAACTTCCATCAGGACTGGAAGGTGACCGAGAGCAGCCACCCCTATACCCGGGTAAACGCCAGTCAGCTGCGCTGGACCATCAGTCTACCGGCAGATAGCACCAGCCACCTGCAATTTAAAACTGAACTTAAAAGTCTGCTGAAGAAAAACTAATAAAGCACGGAATCTGCACCCCGACGGAGTTCCAGGGGTGCTGTTTTCATCACGATGTTGGAGGCATTAAACCAGCCCTTTAACGCAGATGCTTACTTAATAGTGCCCCGCTTCGAGCTGATCGAGCCAATAGGCTGCATCGATGCCGGATTTTTCCTGCTGCAACTCTCCCTTACTGCAGATATCGACCATTCGCCTGAGAGCCAGAATATGCCCGGATTCAGCCGACTGACGATAATACTTAACTGCCTTAAGCGGGTCTGCCGGATAGGTCTGATACCCCTCTTCAAAGATCTTTCCCATCTGGTAAGCCGCTTTACTATCACCTTTATCAGCCGCCCGCTCCAGATAGATCAACCCCTGTATGCGGTTGTTCATCCCCTCGCCCCGAAAGTGCAACAGATGGCCATACACCGAGAGAGCCCTTACGCTGCCATAGTCAGCAGCATACCGAAACAGTTTCATGACAAACCGATGTTTAGCCTTCGACCCCTTGAATAGGGGCAGATGAAACAGCTGGAAAGCGATCCAGCCCAGCAGTGGAGCGATCAATGTCATAAACAAACGCATCAGAACACCTTAGCCAATAGAAAATCTGAGCCGCAACAATATCAGAACTGTCTGATATTAAAACTGATTAAAGTTAAGGATTAACATCCCAGCTTAGCAAACTGGCCGTTACCAGCATATTTTTATCATAGACCAGTCTCACTCAAACACAGCGTCTTGCACAGAGAACTTTTCGTAAAGAGTTCTTATTACTCGCCTCTCTTATTACTCGACTCTCTTATAACAAGAGTCGATCAGACCTGGGCCGTTTTATACTGAATCGACAGCCCACTCTTTCCCTGACAAAGTGTGTGGCTCAATCACTTGCTATAAACCGATTATTGCGCTTAAATCAGTTACAGTTTAGCTATAGAAAAATGATTTTTTATAGCTATAAAGAATATATTTAAGCAGAAGTTAAATATTTTAGTCCGGTCGAAGGCGTCTTCACGAACACCTCTGCGGCCGCGTTTTTAAGTCGTTACAGGTACTTTTATGAAAACATTTGAAGATAATTCACTGACCATCGGTGAAACTCCCCTGGTTCACCTGAACAGAATCGCCCCTGGAAAGAAAATCTTCGCTAAACTGGAAAGCCGCAACCCTGCTGGCTCAGTTAAATGCCGCATCGGGGCAAACATGATCTGGGCCGCTGAAGAGAATGGCACACTGAAACCCGGGATGACGCTGGTTGAACCGACTTCAGGCAATACCGGTGTCGCGCTGGCTTTTGTTGCCGCATCACGGGGCTATAATCTGACTCTGACAATGCCCTCCTCTATGAGCCTTGAACGTCGTAAGCTCATGAAAGCGCTGGGAGCTGAAATTGTGCTGACAGAACCGGCCAAAGGTATGAAAGGGGCCATCGAAAAAGCCCAGGAGATCGTCAATAGCGATCCCCAAAGCCACCTGATGCTGCAACAGTTTGAGAACCCGGCAAATCCAGAGATTCATGAAAAAACCACCGGGCCGGAGATCTGGAACGATACCGATGGTCAGATCGACATTCTGGTTGCCGGGGTCGGTACCGGAGGAACAATCAGCGGCATATCACGCTATATTAAACAGCAACAGGGCAAAGCGATCACTACGGTTGCCGTTGAACCGACCGCGTCTCCGGTGATCACCCAGACGATTAATCATGAAGAGATTAAACCCTCGCCGCACAAAATCCAGGGGATCGGGGCAGGTTTTGTGCCTAAAAACCTGGATATGTCTATCGTCGATCAGGTTGAGCAGGTTTCCAATGAGGATGCTATCGAGATGGCTCGCCAGCTTATGCAGAAAGAGGGTATCCTGGCAGGTATCTCCTGTGGCGCAGCGCTGAGCGCCGCGATGAAGGTTGCCGATCAGCCGGGAAATGAAGGTAAGATGATCATTGTCATTCTCCCCGACTCCGGCGAACGCTATCTCTCCACGCCGCTATTTGAAGGGATGTTCAGCGATAATGAGTTAGTTCAGTAACTCGCTCTATCGACAACAAAAAACCGGGCCTGGCCCGGTTTTTTTAACGGAAATCACTCACTGTTCCGTAAACGTCTATCTGATTCGAAATTCTTAGCTGCTCCGTCAAACCTTGTCCTTACCGTGAAACTCTATCTGTTCAGTAAAACCGATCTTCACAGTAAAACCTAAGTCTTCAGGAAACCATTCTCCGAATCTCTTCGTGACTGGGGAACTTAGGAAGATGATCAACAAAAACTTTGCCATTGCTCAGTTTCTTAACAGTGTACCAACGCGCTTTACGCTCGTCCCCACTAAAATGACCATCCACTTCAAAGTTTTCGCCATCTACTCCCAGTACTGCAATCGTTCTTTTTATCGCCTCATTTTGCATAGTCGGCTCCGCTTTCTTATATTAGCACTCTGCTTCTTTTACAGTCCGTTCACGTGCCTGTCTCCGCAGACTACGAAATCTGGACTGCAGCTCGTATCTCCAGAATTTTCCAATTCCTTAAGTTTAGTCTATTGAGCCAGTTTGACAAACCGGTGACACTTTGCAGTCGATCCCGTTACACAAAAAGTTATCAGATCAGCTTTTCCAGCCACGCTGAAGAGGGTGCAAAAAAGGCCTGCCCGGTCACCGCTGTGGTGAAGTTCATCAGATGATCGTGATGACCCGAACCATCACCCAGCACCATACTTTCCAGAATCTTGGTAAAGGGCTCAGCCGAGCGGCAGTATGCAGCAAACATCAGCCCTCTGCGCGTCAGATTGCCGTAGGGCATACTGTGGCGCAATATCTCAATTGAGCGCCCTTCAGAGCCTTTCAGTGATGCCCGTTTAGTATGAGCAAAAGCGGCTTTATCAGCGCTGGCATATTCGCGGTTATCCGCTTTGGTCCGGCCGAGAATATCTTCCTGTTGCTGCAGCGGGATCTGATTCCAGGCTTTCAGATCATGTTCATAGCGCTGCAGGTGTATATAACTGCCACCAGCAAAAACAGAATCCTCCTCCCCGACCAGTGCAACCTCTGCCCGATGATCCCCTTCGGGGTTTTCTGTACCATCGACAAAACCGGTCAGATCCCGGCTGTCGAGATAACGAAAACAGTGAACCTCTTCAGCCAGTTCAGCATGGCCGGTGAGTTTTTCAGAGAATAACGCAGCCACTTCATAATTAAGATCGTGTCGTTCAGAGCGGATATGCAGCAACAGATCAACCGGTGTATGGGGCATGCTGATCCCGTCATTGCTCAGGGCCGGAAATGCCCTTAACTGCGCAGGCCGTTGTTGCGGACTCAGCTGATCCCAGTATTCACTGCCAATGGCAACGGTGATGTGCATATCCGCATCAGGGTAGCGTTGTCTGAAACCCTGTTCGGTCGCAGGCACCTCAGCGAGTACCTGACGCAGGCAGTCTGCTGACTCGGGTGAGCGGTTGATATTCAGGGTAATAAACAGGGCATCAGCGTTAGCTTCGGCAATAACCCCTGACTGAAAACGGGTCATAACGAACTCCATATCGTGAATATTCAGTGCTAATAACAGCTATCTCAACTGATACAGAGCTTACCGCTTATGACCAGCAGATTAAACTCGTTTTCAGGATTTCCTGACAAAGCCGGGCTGATCAGAAGTTAACGGTATAAAGTTTCACAACCATATTTCAGTTCCAGCGGCAGTCGCTCTTTCCGGGTCATCCCTTTCACCACCAGACCATAGGAACGATCGATCATCCTCTGCAGCTCTCCGGCAGGGATACTCCCATCCAGTATAACCGTGTTCCAGTGGCGTTTATTCATATGATAGCCAGGCAGCACAGCTGTGAATATATCCCGCAGCATCTGCGCCTCTGCAGGATCACATTTAAGATTCATCCGCGCGACACCGTCTTCGACGGACAGTGTCGCGAACATCTTAGTGCGCACCTTCATAACAGCGATATGGGGGTAAAAAGGAAAATCTTCCCAGGCTTCAGGGCGACTGAGCAGGTAATTACGCGCACTCTGGTGATCCATAAGACTCTCCTCAGCGCAACTATTGACCGGTTGCCACCGGTCGCTGAGGGTCACGAATCCACTCGCTCCAGGAGCCCGGATAGACCTTCGAGCCGTGGAGCCCGGCATGTTCCATCGCCAGTTGATTGTGACAGGCGGTCACCCCTGAGCCACAGTAGTGAACCACCTGTTGCGAGGGGCAGCCTTGCAGAAAACTCAGCCATTCCTGATGTAACTGATCGGCAGATTTAAACAGACCATCGCTTGTAAGGTTCAGCTGTAGTGGGCGGTTAATCGCCCCGGGAATATGTCCTGCAACCGGATCGATCGGTTCCTGTTCGCCGCGAAAGCGCTCAGGGGTACGGGCGTCGACAAGTGCGCCCTCTTCAGGATAGCGGGCAACCTGTTGCAAGGGCAGGATCATCGAAAGATCAGGCTGACCACTGAAGTCACCCGCTGATGGTAAAGGCAACTGATCGCTGACGGGCAGACCCGCGGCAAGCCAGGCGGGATAGCCTCCATCCAGCACAGCGACCTGCTTGTGCCCCAGCACGCGCAACAGCCACCAGGCGCGGGATGCCATCGCGCCATTGCAATCGTCATAGACCACAACCTGAGTGCCACTATTCACGCCACGCTTACGCAGCACTGCACAGAGTGTTGCAAAATCGGGCAGTGGGTGCCGACCACTGGCGGGCGTGACAGGAGATGAAAGCTCAGTATCCAGATTCAGGTAACCCGCGCCTGTAATATGCCCCTCAAGGTAGACCGCTTCACCCTTTTCCGGTGCCGTCAGATAGAAACGGCAGTCGAGCACAACCACTGCCGCAGGCTCTGCCTGAAGCAGAGTATCCAGCTGTGTAACTGAGATCAGAGTGGTATACATTTGTATCTCTCCAGAGTCCGTATCATTCAGGAGCACTATCGCCAGGGGGCAGACCTCCCCCTGACAACAGTTGTCATACTTAAACCAGCAAGGGTAGTTAGACCAGCAACGCGGCCAGTTCTTCGCGCAGCAGGTCCAGCTCATTCTGCGCTTTCTGCTTCGCCTTTTTCTTCAGCGTCTCAACTTCAGCCGCTTTCTCGGCAATCAGTCGTTTCGCCTCCGCCGCACTGTCGTCAGCACTGTTGACCCGATCCAGCAACGGCTTGAGTTGCATCAGGATCGCCCGGCGACGTCCCTCTTCCGCCCGGGCAAGCTGTTCGGCAGACTGCTCTTTCTCTTTTTTCTCTGCAGCCGCCGTGGAATCCCCTCCCTGCCAGGTCAGAGGACGAATGCCCACCGCGACACGGATATCCTCGAGGAATGGCGCCGCATGGCTACGGGCTTTTTCAGCACCTTTGAGCAGCTGTTGTTCAACAAATCCGAGGTCATTCATCAGCCGGTTATACTCTTCGCGGGGCTTACTCAGATAGCTGTCAAGAAACTCAAACAGCTCTTTCTTCGCATCACCCCAGCCAATACCATTATCAAACTTCGCGCGCATCTGTTCCTGCTCAGCAGCGGTAGCAAAGTTTGCGTACAGCTGGAAAATGGTACTGCTATCCGCATCTTTCGGCTCACCCGGTTCCCGGGCATCGGTTTTAATCTGTTTGATCAGCTTATACAGCTCATCGGAAGGGCTGAACAACGGGATAGTATTATCGTAGCTCTTCGACATCTTGCGGCCATCCAGGCCCGGAATCAGTTGGGTCTGCTCATCCACCTGGGCTTCCGGCAGATTAAACAGTGTGCCGTAGGTGTGATTGAAACGACCGGCGATATCACGCGCCATCTCAATATGCTGAATCTGATCCTTACCCACGGGGATAATGTCCGCATTAAACATCAGAATATCCGCCGCCATCAGAATCGGATAGCTGAACAGTCCCATGGTGACATCATCGTCGTCCTGACGGCCCGCTTCACGGTTAGCATCGACAGAGGCCTTATACGCATGGGAGCGGTTCATCAGACCTTTAGAGGTCATGCAGGTAAGGATCCAGGTCAGCTCAGTAATCTCTGGAATATCGGTCTGCCGGTAGAAGGTCGCCTTATCGGTATCCAGCCCCAGCGCCAGCCAGGTTGCCGCAATCTCACGGGTGGAACGGGCCACCCGGTCAGGATCGTGACATTTAATCAGAGCGTGAAAATCAGCCAGAAAGAAGTAACTGTTATAGTTACTGTTCAGGCTGGCTTCAATCGCGGGCTGAATGGCGCCCAGGTAGTTACCAATATGTGGGGTACCGGTGGTCGTAATACCGGTCAGAACGGTCTGCTTGGTCATCGGATTATCTTTTTACTGAAAGCTAACGAAAATTGCGCCCTATAATACAAGAAAATTAAGTGGCTGGCCTGGGTTATCGCCGATGAAATGATCACAAGGGTTTTTTCAGACCCTGATCAGTGGTACAAATAGCCATCTCTTATGTAAGGAATCATTATGACCTCGCTTCTCCCCTCTTTTATTGTTCTGGGTTCATTGCTGATAACCCTGGTTATCATGATACGCCGCGCACCTGACCGTAAACCTGCAACGATTGTTAACAACATCATTATGAGCGCGCTCTGTTTTGTCGGAGGCATGCTGATCTCTGCCATGTATACCCGTGCCGTAGGCAATGAAAACTCGAGCCCGTTTATTATTGCGATTCTGGTCGCTATCGGTACATTCGGGGCATTGGCAATCTATATCAAACTGGATGAAAAACAGAAACTAGAGCGGCAACGGGGCAACAACGACTGAACACCAGACATATCAACACAGAACGATCAGCTTCACCGCCAGCACTTTGACAAAGCCCCCATCCTGGCCAAGACTTAATGGGCAATTTTTAAAATGGAGGTCGTGATGGACAGATCAGCACATACGATGAACGCCCTGTTTGAACAGTTGGGTATGCCCGGCGATGATTCATATATCGATCAGTTTATCCGCACCCACACCCTGTTCAGCCAGGATGTTAAGCTGTCTGAAGCCACATTCTGGACAGACAGCCAGGCCAATTTTATTAAAGAGTGTCTGGAAACAGATTCAGACTGGTGTGAGGTAGTGGATGATCTGAATACCAGACTTCACTCCTGACTATCAGGATCATAGCGATAACTTATCGGCCAGCCCTTTTCAGGGCTGGCCTTTTTAGTTTAGGATCAGAGCATTATCAGAAAATGACACACATATACTATGCTACTGGTTATCTCTCCTGCTAAAAATCTCGATTACGATACGCCGGCCACAACCGAGCGTTATACACAACCGCAGCATCTGGATCATGCCGAACAACTGATTCAGACACTGCGGGATTACTCAGTTCAGGATATTGCCGAACTGATGAAACTCAGCGACAAGCTATCGGCGCTGAATGTTGCCCGCTATGAAAGCTGGTCTCAACCCTTCACTCCAGACAATGCCAAACAAGCGGTTCTGGCCTTCAACGGGGACGTCTATAGTGGACTCAACGCTGAAGATTTCAGCGAAGCCGAACTGGAGTTTACCCAGCAACACCTGCGTATATTGTCAGGCCTCTATGGCGTACTGAAACCTCTGGACCTGATGCAGCCCTACCGTCTGGAGATGGGAACCAAACTGGCAAACAGCCGGGGCAAGGATCTCTATGGGTTCTGGGGCAACATTGTCACTGATGACCTGAATCAGGCCCTGGCAGAAAACGATCAACCGGTATTGATTAACCTGGCCTCTAATGAGTACTTCAAATCCGTTAAGCCTAAAGAGATCAATGGACGGATCATCACCCCGGTGTTTAAAGACTGGAAAAATGGGCAATATAAGATCATCAGTTTCTTTGCCAAAAAAGCCCGGGGACTGATGTGTCGCTACGCGATCAAAAACCAGATCAGTGATGCTGAACAGCTGAAAAATTTCGATCTGGCCGGTTATCAGTATGATGACAGCCTTTCGAGTGGCGATACCTGGGTCTTTACCCGCAAAGAAAGCTGATCTTTTTCCACTGAAAAAGATTTTCAGGCATAACAAAACGCAGCTTCATTCAGAAGCTGCGTTTTGGGGGTTAGTCACCTCTGGGGCGATCAGACTGAATCAGGGCTGCTGAATGCCAACAATAATCCAGTTAGCCTCAGTCCCATTCATATCCCGTTGCAGGTGCCAGATCTCACTGAACTCTGTGGTCTGATCACTATCCTCTTTCAGCCAGCCGTAAAAGTTGATTGATGCGATCACATGATCACCGTTATCGATAAAGTTTGCCAGTTCGGCCATGACGGAAACCACTTCGGTTGTCTGATCAGCCGGTTGCTTTAGCCGCTCCTGTTTCAGAACATCGAGAACTTCTGCAGAAGTATAGGTGGCAATATCATCCCAGTCACTGTTATCCCAGGCGTTCTGCAGATGACTGAAATGCCCTTTGGCCCCTTCCAGAAAGGCCTGTTCGTTAAACCACTGTGGCAGTTCTAACGCATCTGCTGCGAAATTAAACCCGGACCCGGTCGCCGGAGAAATATCCTGATAGGCGGCTGTTGCTGATGGCTCCCGCTGCTGGGGTTGAGCCATCGCATCTGCGGGGCGCTGATGACCTGCATACTGGGTTTGTGAACCTCCTTTCAGCGCCGAAAAGATCTTCACTGCGGCAAAGATCAATAATCCGATCAGCAGGATATCCATAAACTGAATGCCATCAAAAGCACCACCGAAGAACAGTGCGCCGAGCAAACCACCCGCCAGAAGACCGCCCATCAGACCACCAAAGCCGCTGCGACGTGGCTGACCTGCTGCATTGGTTGTACTGCCCGTTGGCGCAGCTTTCTGCTGAGTCGGAGCCGCAGGCTGAACTCTCTTCGGCGTTGAATAGGATTTACCAAAACTGAAACCACCACCAAAACGTTTTGCTTCGGCATCGGGTACTAGCAGACCAAAACCGATAATCAGTGCAAATAATGAGACCAACAGGGTACGCATAGAAACTCCTAGAACTGTATTTCAGCCATTCAGCGGTACAGATGATTATGCTGATGACTTTTTATCGTTATGGTTGCGACCGGCAAGGATCGCCAGATAGATGCCGCTGAATATTAGCCCCATCCCTATAAAATGGAAAGGTTCCACCGCCTCATTGAGGAAGATAACCGAAAGAATCAGGCCAAACAGCGGCATCAGGTGGATAAACAGTCCGGCCTTAGCCGGCCCCAGCTCCGCCACCCCCCGGTTCCAGAAGATGTAGGAAAGAATCGACGGACAGATCGCCATATAGACGATCGCTGACAGGGTCTGCGGACTCCATTGTGGACGCGCTCCGGCGAGATATTCCCACAGCATAAAAGGAAACAACACCACGACGCCCACCACCACGGTAAAACCGAAAAAGGTAAAACCATCCAGCTCAACCGGTTTCAGTCGCAACATCACCGAGTAAGCGGACCAGCTCAGCACCGCGGCTAAAATCCACAGATCACCGCGGTTAAACGACAGGGTCATCAGAATCTCCGGATCCCCCTTGGCCACCAGCATCAATACCCCGGTCAGCGAGATAATGACCCCCAGCCACTGCCGGCGAACCACGGTTTCCCCAAGAAACAGCGAGGTAAACACCAGAATGATAATAGGCACCGCCGACTGCATCAGCGTCGCATTGGTCGCCTGGGTAGTCTGTACGCCAAGATAGATAAAGGAGTTAAAGCAGACCACGCTGAGTACCGATAACAGGATTAATATGGGCAGATGTTGCCGGATCAGGAGCCATTTGCGCAGTATGCGTGGCAGCACAAAGGGCAGGATGATCAGCAACGCCAGCCCCCAGCGCATAAATGACATGGTCAGAGGGGGAAAATCAGCATGAATGCCCCGGGCAGTAACAAAGTTACCCGCCCAGAACAGGACTGTCAGGGTCAATAGAAAATAGGGCATCAGATTCGCTTCAACAATTTGGCCAGCAGGTTATGACTCGGTTCTTCGCCGGTCTGAAGATAGTAAAGAATATTGTAATTATTGATACTCCAGCTCATCTGATTGCTGGCTTCCGCCAGACCACAAAAGAGTATCTCATCCCCCTCTTCCAGCTCAGTCAACTCACCCGGTAACAGTTTAAGATCGCCATTGCGGCGAAACATCAGCGGAAAACAGGGCAACTGATCCTTACGATGGCGCGGATCTTTCATCAGGTTGCTCAGCTTAACGCCAACCCCCTCAGCCGAGAGTGTGGTAATTGCCGGGGTTGTCTCCGGACTCACGGTAATAGACCAGCTATCCAGCTCTCTGTCAGAGGCGATACTACTCATCCGGTTAAGCAGGGTATGTGACCAGACATCATCCTGCAACTGCATCTGTTCGATAAAAACCGGCAGTAACGGCGTTTTCAGTTTCGCCAGAATCCGGTTGGCGATGATCTTGCCGGGCTCCATAATGAAGTCAGCCTTGGAGTTCTTATACACCAGCATATTGGTACTGAGATTCTGACGAACCACCGTCACCAGCTTTGGATTTAACTCTTTTGCGGTCATAATAATCGACAGATTATCGGCATCGTTATCGGTGCCTGCAACAATACCTACCGCGTCCTGAATACCCGCCAGCTCCAGGGTCTGCGCTTCTGTGCCCAGCCCGACCACGGTGTTATTAAAACTCTTCAGCTGTAAGGGATCATCATCCAGCAGGATAAGCTCCACATCATGTTTGGCAAACTCCCGCGTCAACGCCTTACCGAAACGACCCAGGCCGCAAATGATCCAGCGGCCACTGGTTTTCTTGTAAGCACTGGACAGTGGCCGATGATAGGGATTAACCAGCCAGTCATAGACCAGATGGGTATAGGGAGCATGGGCAGCCAGAGAGAGGTACTCAGCATAGTCCCTGAACGGATCGACAATATAGTCGGTGCCAAAAGAGGCCAGATTACGGGCATTCACTTCAGACTCTGTGCGGCTCACCACCAGCCGGCCCGGTGCCAGCAGTTTGCTGGCGATTGAGATAGACAGATTAACGTTATCATCATTGGTCAGCGCCAAAACCCCGATACAGCTGGAATGTTGCAACCCCGCATCATCCAGCACCTCAGGCAGAGAAGCATCGGCACACAGCCCGGGGACACGCAGTACTAGCCCGTCAACTTCCAGTTCATCGATGCGTTCCTGTTCGATATCGATCACCACCGAACGGATACCCCGATTACAGAGTTTTTTGATAATGGCACTGCCGGTGATGCCATAACCACAGATCAGATAAAATGGTTCATTAAAGTTTCTGACCTCTTTGGCGAAGGCCCGGCGGCGGAGCATACGGCCAAACATCGGTTCCTGAAACAGCGCCAGTAGTGAACCGATACTGTACAACCACGCAATCACCGTGCCGTAGATCGACACCAGAGTCCAGGCCCGCTGAGCCGAGGTAAAGGCATAGGGGATCTCGCCAAAACCGATGGTCGAGCCCATAAAACTGACGAAGTAGATGGCATGGAAAAAATCCATATGCCAGACGTTGCCCTGATCATCCTGACCGGGAATCATGACAAATCCCAGAGTTGCCAGCGAGTAGATAGAGATCAGGGTGATCAGGGGATGTCGCAGGCGGCGCAACATCACATAGAAGATATCGTTCATAACGAAGCGCTCTTAACGGCGCACAACGATTGTCTCGACCATCAGCAGAATCACCGACACAATATTCGCCAGCAACGCACCTCCGGACATCGAGATCACACTGCTGAACATCTCTGTGGTGACACCGACATCTGACAGCTGGGCGCCATAACCCCAGATCAGCGCAGCAATCACCAGCTGCAGGTCTGCCACCAGGCTGGTTGCCATCATCAGTGCACCCAGATGTGTGCGGTCACCGAACTTAAGCACCGTGCAGATCATACTCACGACGATGGCAGCAAAAAACTCATAGACATTATGGTGTGCAGGATCATCTATCTCGCCGATGAAAAAGCCAAAGTTCATGGTTAAGGCCAGCACAATAAAGAAAGCGTAAATCACCTTTTCGCGATTCATAGAATCCATCCCACCCAAAAAGTTATAACAACAAAAGTTTGCTGCAACTGATTGTAAAGCATACGAGAATAATAAAGAAACAATCGAACCTACGGTAAAACTTCTGGTCCAATATCCCAGATTGCCTGATCACCCAGAATAACGCTATAGCAGTAAGGCTTAAACTGATGTCCAACGACCAACATAACCATCACAATAATCCGCTGATCATGACAACTGGGCGAGTCCTGCGGCGTTTCCCGCAGGCTGATAAACAGGCAAGGCAATGTTAATCGCTGTAAAGTCCCCCTGAAGACAATCCTTTTTGAATGAATTAATCTGAGTTCCATCATCCTGAGGTTTGAGTGAATGCACCCTATGCTGACTAAGAAGACGTTCTGTTACACACTGTTTCTGCTGCTGTTTTTCACCACAAAAGCGGTGTCAGCCGCGGTTATAAAAAGCCCCACCGATGATCGCGACTATCTTGCATTTACACTCCCCAATCAGATGAAGGTGCTGGTTATCTCAGACCCCACTACCGATAAGGCCGCCGCGTCGGTGGATGTCAATGTCGGCTCCAATGCCAACCCGGAAAACCGTCTTGGTCTGGCCCATTTCCTCGAGCACATGCTGTTTCTGGGCACGAAAAAGTACCCAGAAGCGGATAGTTACCAGCAATACATCAGCAATAATGGCGGCAACCATAACGCCTTTACTGCGTTCGAAAACACCAACTATTTTTTCGATATTCAAGCAGACAAACTGGCGCCGGCACTGGACCGTTTCTCGCGTTTTTTTATCGAACCGCTGTTTACTGAAAAGTATGTTGACCGGGAACGCCATGCCGTCAATTCAGAGTATCAGTCGAAGCTGAGAGATGATGGCCGCCGGGGTTTCTCTGCCGGTAAACATGTGCTGAATCCCGCACACAGTATGAGTCGTTTTGCCGTGGGCAGTCTCGAAACCCTGTCTAATGATGACGGTAAGTTAAGAGATGACCTGATTGCGTTTTATCAGCGCTACTACTCAGCCAACCTGATGTCTCTGGTCGTCCTGGGCAAAGAACCGGTGGCACAGCTGAAACGTCTGGTTGAAGAGAAGTTTTCTGCGGTAGAAAACCGTCAGGCCAAACCCTTTATTTCACCGGTGCCGCTGTACCGCGATCTGCCGGAACAACAAAACATCAAAACCCTGCAAGACCTTCAGCAGCTGACCCTCACCTTTCCGATTCAGGCAACCCGGGACTACTATCGCGAAAAACCTGCCCAGTATATCGCATCGATGCTGGGCTATGAGGGCAAGGGCAGCCTGCTCGCTACCCTGAAGAACAAAGGCTGGGCAAACGGACTCGGCGCTTACCGTGGTAACGATCTGCCCGACCAGTCCTCGATTGAGCTGTCGATATCGCTCACCGATGAGGGGCTCAAACACTCTGATCAGGTAATCGAAACCACTTTCGCGGCCATTCGCCTGCTGCAACAAAAAGGGGTTTCTGAAGCGCTGTACCAGGAGGAGCAGAAGATCAGTCGTATCGGTTTCCGCTTCAAAGAGAAATCAGAACCGATTCATGAGGTAGCCCGGCTCTCCCATAACCTGCAACTTTATCCGGCCGATTCTGTTATCAGCGCCGATTATCTGATGGAGCGCTTCGAACCGGAGCTGATCAACAATATTCTTGAGCAGATGACTCCCGACAACCTGCTGGTTACCCTGCAGGCCAAAACAGTGGAAACCGATCAGAAAGACCCCTGGTTCCAGGCCGGGTATAGTGTTAAGCCGATCAGTCAAGAACGGTTGCAAAAGTGGGCCCATCCGGCGACAGATCCCACATTACAGGTACGTCAGCTTAACCCCTTTATCGCTGACCAGTTTGACATAAAACCGGTGGCACATCCGCAACAAAAGCCGGAACTTATTCTGCAACAGGGTGGATACTCTCTCTGGCATAAGCAGGATCAGATCTTCAGACTGCCCAAAGCGGACTTCTTTTTCTCGGTTATCTCAGACCAGGCCAACCGTACTGCGGAGAACGCAGTGATGACAGCCCTCTACACCAAACTGGTCAGTGATCAGCTGAATGAAACTCTCTACGATGCCTCGCTGGCCGGACTGGATACCCGCATCTACCCTCATATGCGAGGCCTGAGCGTAAGAATCTCTGGCTATGATGATAAACAGCAACAGCTGCTAACCCAGGTAGTCAACGCACTACAACAGGCACAATTCACCCAGAGTCGCTTCGCCAGAATCAAAGAGAACTACGCTCAGGAGCTGGAAAACAGCCGCCGGGATAAGCCGTTTAATCAAACGATCGGGGAGGTTTATAACCTGTTATTACAGAGCTGGAACGCAGATAAAAAACTCGCCGCATTAAAGTCGGTCACCCTTGAACAGCTACAGTCCTTCATACCTCAGCTACTAAACAGAGTCGAAGTTCGCATGCTGGCCCATGGCAACCTGACCCGGACTGAAGCGCTGGCAATGGCGCAAACGGTCGAGACAGCCCTGCCCGCTGCACAGATAAATGCCAACAGTCATACTCTGCCGGTTATTATGCTGCCCAAGGATTCCGAATTGACTCAGACCCTGCCGTTGGAGCATAACGACTCAGCAATCAGTGTCTATTTTCAGGGTGATAACAGTGAAACCAAAACCCGCGCTGAGTATATTCTGCTGAGCGAGATTCTCTCGACGCCGTTTTACAGCAGTCTGCGCACCGAGCAACAACTGGGTTATGTGGTCTTCGCAACCGCACTGCCGATGCGTAAAGCCCCAGGATTAGCATTTGTGATTCAGTCTCCTAACACTAATCCAGTTGGGTTGGAAACCCAGATCAACACATTCATCGAGCACATGACAGGCACCCTGAAAGCGATGAATAAACAGCAGCTGGACAGTTTTAAGAGCAGCGTTATCTCCCGGATTAACCAGAAAGAGAATCGCATGGGTGAACTGAGCGAACGCTACTGGCAGGAGATCGACCGTGGCGATACCAACTTTGACAGCCGGGAAAAGCTGGTCACCGCCGTCAGAGAATTATCGCTCGATGATCTGCTCAGATGTTATACCCAGTTGCCCGAACGCCGTCTGACCGTCCGTTCCTTCGGTGAGCAACATCGTGATCAGGTGGATAAAAAAGCGCTGCAGCAGAACTGCGAACCGGAGATTGCGCGTTTAAAAGTTGAGGGTCAGTTTGTGCCGGAAGCCTGAATCTGACGGTCGATCACCCTGTGTGAGCGGGGCTTGTTCTCTTTCGGAGCTTCAATCTCGATCCCCTCACACTGATCCAGGGTATCATCCAGGGTACACTGGATCTCCAGCTGATCACGGGCAATCTGCTCAAAAATGCGGTCCTCCCCTTTCAGGGGGGGCGCCTTCTTCTCCGCACTGACAACCCGCTCAACAGGCGCAGGATCGCTATAAGGCACAACGGTGGGCGGCGGCAGCTGCCGCTCTGGAATCACATAGGGCTCAATCTCAGGCATCGGCTCACTGTCAACAAAGCCACGGCGTTTATTATCGTAAATAGTCTCCGGGTCGACGGGTGAATCGATATGTCCTGCCGGTTTAACCACCGCATAGGGGATCGGGTTGACCAGATCCTCTTTTCTGTCCGCCAGCACTGCACCACTGATCGCCAGGGCCATCAGTCCAGCAGTCACTGTGCAAACAGAATCTCTCATCAATACACCTCATCCATTGGATAGATCGCCTCAGCGTAGAGCGCCAGTTCCTCAAGAATCCCCTTCTGAGATGGGTTCAGGTCTGGCTGCTGATACAGTTCGTTTAGTTTACTGAACAGCTCGGTCATGGTGAGATGACCGTTATTATCCGGCCCCAACAGGCGACGTCGGCGAAACTCTTCCCAGCGTCCCCGCTCCTCCTCACTCAGAGTAAACGGATAGTTCCGGGCCCGATAACGCAGAAACATCTCCTCCAGACGGCTATCCTGGAACGCCAGCTCAAGGCTTCCAAGCTGCTGCGGATCAGTGGTTCTGATCAGCTCCATACTCCTCTTATCGGCATCTCCGAAAAATCCGCCACTATAGAGCATATGATCAGGATCAAGGTCATCCTCAAAACCGGACTCTGAAAACACCTCTGCAAGTTTCTGTTTCAGATCAGGACTGTTGCGCAACATCGCCAGATGAGCGCGGCAGCTCTCTCCCGATATATTGAGACGTTCCGCCTCCACGGCTGTCAGCATCCCGGCGGGGGCGATCACCGGCGCCTTATTGGTGTGAATCTGCTTCACAGGGATGCGTTGCTCGCCCTCTGCCAGATCCTCAGCGCGGGTATAAAGCAACCGACGAACCTCACTGGCCGGAAGCTCAAGCAGTGGCGCCGGATCACAGCGCAGATCAAATGCCAGTACCGCATTCTTATTCACCGGATGGATCGCCAGGGGAGCAACGATAGCGGCATTCCCCCACTCTGCCGGATACATCGACGAGATATGCAGTACCGGTTTCATGGTCATCACATCCAGCATTCCCTGAATGGTGCGTTTATCCCGGTTATTCACCGCATACTGATACAGTTTTGGCTGACGTTCTCTGACCAGGCGAGCCATCGCGATAGTGGCATATACATCCGCTAAAGCATCGTGGGCATTACCATGATCGATACCATTGGCTTTAGTCAGATCCTCCAGACGCATACTGAGGCGACCATCTTCATATTTAGGCCACTCAATACCCTCTGGCCGCAGCGCCCGGGTGAGTCGCAACATATCGATAATATCCCAGCGGGAACAGCCATTCTGGTACTCCCGGCCGTAGGGATCAAAGAAGTTACGATACAGGCTATAACGGGTTATCTCATCATCAAAACGGATACTGTTATAACCCACGCCGCAGGTGCCCGGCCGGGCTAGCTGCTCATGCACCAGCGCCATAAACTCGGCTTCGCAATAACCATCATGCAGCGCTTTCTGCGGCGTGATACCGGTAATCAGACAGGCTTCCGGGTGGGGCAAAAGATCCTCTGCGGGTTTGCAATAGAACATTACCGGTTCGTCGATAATATTCAGCTCATCATCGGTGCGGATACCGGCAAACTGCAGCGGGCGGTCGCGCTTAGGGTCTGCACCGGAGGTTTCATAGTCATGCCAGAAAAAAGTTGTGTTTGAGGATGCCGCCATTCTATTCGCCTTAAAATCATCGGCCGTAAAACCAATGATATCTGTATGGTTATGCTTTTGATCAATATGCTTAATTTTACAGCTCCCTATAATAGCCTATTCATATCTGAATTCTATCTAAGCCGGGGCCCTTATGCTTCATGACCACAAAGATACCACGCTAGCCTGCCCTTGTGGCTCAAATAAGCCATTTTCGTTTTGCTGCGAACCAGCGATCGAGGGCCACAAACCCGCCCCGACTGCAGAAGCACTGATGCGTTCACGCTACACCGCTTTTGTCCTGGGCGCCGTTGATTACCTGATTAAAACGACGCTGCAGGCGCACCGCCAGCCAGATGATGCCGCACTGATCGCAGAACAGATAAAAGCTACCACCTGGACCGGGCTGAAAATTATCAGCACCGAAGCAGGTCAGGCAGACGATCAAAAGGGGGTGGTTGAGTTTATTGCGCATTTTGAAACGGCAGAACAGATAGCCGACCTGCACGAAAGATCAAACTTCGAGAAACACGACAACCACTGGTATTACGTAGACGGAAAGGTTGAGATTCTACCCAAGGAATAAATAAATTATCCCCTCATAAGCCACTGTAAAGCCCGGCAGACAAGCCAATCGCCTCAATTGTCTGCCCAGGGAGACACTTTTCTTTTCTGTCAAGGCTTTTCCTGCACGGCTAAGAGCCGTTAGAATATGAGCACCTGGCCACAGGCACCGTTGTATATATAGTGGCCCTTGCAGGATCGATGTAATGTTTGCGAAGTTTTTCAAACCCCGATGGAAACATAATAAAGCCGCTGTCCGCATCCGGGCAGTTCACCGGCTGAGCCCAGGCAAGACTGAGCACAGAGAAGTACTCGCACGGCTTGCCCGTCAGGATCAGAGTATCGAAGTCCGGCTGGCTGCGGTTGAAAAAATTGCGGCTCCTGAGCTTCTGTCAGATATTCTGACCCATGATATCAATCCGGATATCCGCAGAAGTGCCGCTAAGCGGATCTGCGAAGTGATTCTGGATCCGTCCTACACCCACAGTCAACAAAGCGAATGTCTGAACTATCTCCACGATGAGAATATGCTCGCCCATATTGCCCTGAACAGTGACAGATCCGATATTCAGCTACAAGCTATCCAGCGTGTCAGCGATCAGCACTGCCTCAGCTCACTGGCGATCAACGGAAGCAGCACCCAGCTTCGTCAGGCCGCCGCCGAAAAACTTCACTCGCCAGAACTATTGGAACAAACCCTTAAAGCGATTAAGGGGCGTGATAAATCAGTTTTCAGAATTATCCGCAACAAACAGCAACAGCTACAGGAAACCGCCCGCCACCAGGAGCAGATTCTGCTGCGTAAAGAGGAGTTGCTCTGTAGTCTTGAACAGTTGAGCCGAACGGATCATTTTCCATTATACGGCGCCAAACTCGAAGCCCTCTGCCAACAGTGGAATAGCCTGGATGAGGTTACAGATGCAGATATTGAAAAGCGCTATTCAGGGCTTGTAGAACTGTGTCAGAAAACCCTGTCTGCAGAGCAGGCCCGATGCCATCAGATTGAAGAAAAGCAGCAACAGGCTGAAGCGGAGGCGCAACAGAACCGGGCTCTGTTACAGAAACTTGAAGACACCCTGCATCGCTGTACCACTCTGATCTGCGGTGAACACTTCTGCAAAGCGGATCTCGACGCGGAACAAGCCTGCTGGAATCAGGCCTGCGAACAGCTGCAAAGCGATGCTGAAAACGCAATAACATCGACTTTCAGACAGTTATCAGAACGCTTTGAACGTTATCAGCACACCGGCCGTCAGTGGCTGGAGCTATGTGGTGAGATTTCAGGATTGTTAGATAGCGGATTATCCGGTGACGCCGATCGCGCCGGACTCCAACAGCATCTGCATCAGCTTGACCGGCTGAATGAACAGCTGAACTGGCCAGAAGAGATTAAGCGCCCAGCCCTGCTACAAACAGTAGAACAACAACGCAGCAATATCCTTGAACAACTGAGCCAGCTGAAACTTGAACAGCAACACTGCAGTCAGGATCTCGCAGAACTGCTCGACGCTCTGGAACAGCAGATAGAAGCAGGTCAGGTTAAACACGCCTGCCAGCTGGAACAACAGGCTGAAGCTCAGTTAAGCGGGATGAATGGCACCACCCCCAAGCATCTTCTGCAACGCCATAAGGGCCTGCTAGCACGCCTGGCGGAATTGAAAAACTGGCAGGGGTTTGCCGTCTCGGCTAAGAAGGAACAGCTTTGCGAAGCGATGGAAGCGCTGATTGACAGTGCTATTGAGCCTCCCCTGCTGGCAAAGCAGATCCATACACTTCAGGGACAGTGGAAACAACTCGACAGCGATGATCCACTTCACTCCCATAAGACCTGGCAGCGTTTTAAAACAGCAGCGGATCAGGCATATGCGCCTTGTGAACAGTACTTCCGACAACAGAAACAACAGCGTACGGATAACCTCAGTAAACGTAAGCAACTGGTGACTGAGTTAAACGATTTCCTCGGGCAGATCGACTGGCAACAACCTGACTGGTCCCTGATCGAGCAGGTCAGCCGCACCGCGAAACGGGAGTGGAAAGCATATGCACCGGTGGACCGGACACCGGGGCGCCAGGTGCAAACCGAGTTCAATGCCCTGCTAAAACAGCTGGATAACAAGATTGCCGCCCACCGGGAACAGATCGCTGAAGAAAAACGATCCCTGCTGGAACAGGCGCAGCTACTGGTTACTGATGAAGATCCCCACGCTGCTGCCAGTCAGACCAGAGCACTGCAAAAACGCTGGAAAGAGGCGGGCAATACATTCCACAGTCTGGAACGCAAACTCTGGCCCGAATTCCGCAAAGCCTGTAATGAGGTGTTTGAAAACCTCAATCGAAGCAGACAGAGTGAGAAAAAACACACCCAGGCAGATGAACAACCAGCCACGTCACTCACAGAAAGCAGATCCTATCAGGCCCTGTTACAGCGCATAGAACTGTGTGATCAACTGGAAAACTTTATCGATGACGGCACACTGGATCAATTAGTGCTCGATGAAATTCAATCGGTCTGGGACCGGTGCGATCCGGCTGATGATTATTTCGAAACACTCATACAAGCCCGATACGAACTGCTTCTGGAACTGATCTCGGGCCGTATGGAGATGCAGGAACTACTGACTCTGACAGAGAAAGCCCTGCGGCAACTCTGTATCCGACTTGAGATTCTGCTGGAACTGGACTCTCCAGAGCAGGATCATACACTGCGAATGGAATACCAGATGGACCGACTGCAAAAAGCACTGGAGCAACGTCAGACCTCCGACAACAGCAACGACCTTAAACTGTTGGAGCTGGAGTGGCAGTGTCAGCCCTTTACCCTGCAACATGAAGCATTGCAGATCCGCTTCTATAGCAACCTTCAGCAAGCAGGTTAATTGGCGCACGACTAACCCCTGCAGGGTTATGAAACGCTTATTAAAGTAACAAAAAAACCCGCAGATGCGGGTTTTTTTAATGCTGAATACAGCTTACGACATGTGCTGACCACCATTAATGGAGAAGTCAGAACCGGTCACATAACCACAGTCATCACTGGCCAGGTAAGAAACCGCCTTGCCAATCTCGGCAGGCTCGCCAAGGCGACCCACGGGTACCTGACGGATAATCTTTTCCAGCACCTCTTCAGGAATCTTAGCAACCATCGGCGTCATAACGTAACCCGGTGAAACGGTGTTAACGGTAACCCCTTTCGCTGCAACTTCCTGCGCCAGAGCCTTGGTAAAGCCGTGAATACCCGCTTTCGCAGCAGAGTAGTTACACTGACCAAACTGACCTTTCTGAGCATTAACAGAAGAGATATTAATAACCCGTCCCCAGCCCTTATCCAGCATTGGATTGATCACCAGGCGGGTCATATGGAACATAGAATCAAGGTTGGCAGACAACACTTCGTTCCACTGCTCCCAACTCATCTTGCGGAAGGTACCATCACGGGTGATACCTGCATTGTTCACCAGAATATCAACACTGCCACCGGCCACTTCTTCAACCGTTTTAATACAGGCAGCACATGACTCTTCATCTGTTACATCGCCATAGGCTACCAGAATATCGTAGCCATCCGCTTTCTGTTCTTCCTGCCAGGCTTTTGCTTTTTCGTGATTACCACCGGAATTGTAGCCAGCAACGACCTTTACACCTGCGTCCGCCAATGCGCGACAGATAGCGGTACCGATACCACCGGTACCACCTGTTACCAGAGCAATTTTCTGTGTCATGCTCACGTCCCCTTTGCTTCTTGAGATTTGTTGTTTCGAGTTGTAGTTATAGTTTTTTATTTTTTGTATTTTTCCAGATCATATATCTATCAACGAACAGGCGTAATATGACTTTCGTTTAGTAGGTCAATTTAGCAGCCCTGTTTCGCTGCGAAAGAGTACTGCGTCTCTGTTACAACGTTAAGACAAGATACAACTTATTTAAGCGTTGTCAAAGGATTAAGACTGTTCAGATGGCGCTGCATCCACCTGAACGCCATTGCTGCAGTGCACATATTTGCAATAACAAACGCCACAAACATCCCCTCCAGCCCGGCAAGGTAATTCCC
Organism: Amphritea atlantica; assembly: GCF_900111095.1. Taxonomy (GTDB): domain Bacteria; phylum Pseudomonadota; class Gammaproteobacteria; order Pseudomonadales; family Balneatricaceae; genus Amphritea; species Amphritea atlantica. The sequence continues at coordinate 102,900 of NZ_FOGB01000013.1, forward strand.
CAGATAACCGCAGGGTACATAGAGAATGAACAGACGAAAAACACTGATACGCATCGCTTTCATAGGTTGATGAACCGCATTAAAACTTGAAGCGGTGAGAAAAGTGACTGCCTGAAAACCAAATCCCAGAGGGACAATCAAAATCCATAAACTGATCAGATTAATCACCTCTGCCTGATCACTGAAAAGCGCACCGATTCCCCCGGCAAAAATAAATAAAATAATATAAATCAATGCTTGCCAGAGCAAAGCAAACCGGACAGCACTCAGGTATGCCGCCCGCACCCGCACTACTTGCCCACGGCCAAAATTCTGACTTATAAAAGGGGGCAGCGTCATAGAGAGCGCCAGGTTTGCCAGCAGCGAAAGCGATTCCAGCCGGTTTCCGACACCAAACGCAGCCACCGCTTCAGGCCCGTGGGTTGCCACAACCGCTGTCATAATCGCTGCTGTTATCGGTGTCATCATATTGGAAAGGGCCGCAGGAAAACCGATTTTCATCACCATCAGCCAATGCTGCATCGCAACAGACAAGGATTCGATTCTTAGCACCAGCAAGCCTTTGCGCAGATATAAATTTGCCAGCGCAGCAGCGGCAGCAATTCCCCAGGCAATCAGACTGGCAATAGCCGCCCCCTGAATGCCCAGAGCAGGGAGCGGCCCCCAGCCAAAGATCAGCAGCGGATCCAGAAGCAGATTCATCACTGAGGAAAACCCCATCAGCATCGCCGGCGTGCGGGTATCGCCACAAGCACGCAGAGAACTATTCGACACCATGATCAGAACGTAAAAAACCGAGCCAAAAAACCATACCGACATATAGCTGTGGATATAGGGCATCAAGGTATCCCCTGCTCCCAGAAGCCGAAAAAGTGGATCGATAAACAGGACGAAGAATGAAGCAATCAACACCATCAGCAGTGTCGTCAGTAACAGATTATCCGTGGTCAATTGACGTGCACCACTGGCATTGCCTGATCCGATTAGCCGGGCGATTGTGGCTGAGGTACCGACACTCAGACCAATAGAGAGACTGATCACCGTAAACGATACCGGAAAGGTGAAACCCAGCGCTGCCAGGGGTTCAGTCCCCAGCCGGCTGACAAAATAACTGTCCGCCACATTGAACAGCATCAGGCTGACGATGCCGAGCATCATCGGCAGTGTCATCTTAATCAGCGTTGGGCGGATTTCACCATTGAGAAGATCAGGCTTCACGATTTAACGGGGCTCATTTAGCTTGGGGAAAAGTAGAAGGCCCATGATAACACCGCGACAGCGGTTTATTGACCCGAAAAGCAAAGGGGGATAAAAAAGCCTCCGGCAGGAGGCTTAAAACACAACTTACTTACCCAGCGCCTTTGCGGACTGTCCGCCGATGCCAAAATGCTGCTTTGGCATTTCGTAAATTAATACCCGGACACTCTCTTTCGGCGCTTCCAGAGAACGGGCAATCGCTTCACTGACTTCGTTTATCATCCGCTCTTTCTGCTCGTCAGAGCGGCCTTCCATCATACTAATAGAGACTATTGGCATCACACCATCCTTATTTAAAAACAGTCCTTATGTTAACGCTTATTTAAATAACCACCCTTTCAACAGACGGGTCACTCTGGGCATCACCAGATAGGTCATCAGCAATACCTGAAGGGTTACAATTATTGCGGTTTTTAACCAGAGATCAACGCCACTGAGGTAGGGCCCCAGACTCAGGTTGATCGCCATAATCAGTACATAGACCACCGCAATCAAAACCAGCGCCATCTTATGCGGTGAAGGGTGTTTATTAACTGGCAACTCAGGAAGATCAAACCAGAACTCAAGACCGGTTCCCCGCTGCACCTCGGCCTCCCCCTCAATCAGAGGGGCAAGTTTATCAAGCCACTGCTTTCGCAGTTCTGAGGACTCCCATCTTTCACAGTTTTCATAACTGTCAAAGCGGTAGATCAGCACATAACGGTTCCCTGTTGACGCTGAAGGACGCAGCACATTACTGCCCTGATGCCCTGGATATTCTGAGGCGGCTTCAATGACCCCGGAGATCCAGGCTTCATAGTCAGCCTCGAAACCGGGTTTTACTTTTCGGGAGATACTCACAGTCACCGGCCCTTCCTGTCCCGGCTCCGTCAGTTGACTCTGAATGCAGCTATCCGCCATGATTTACCTCTAAAAAATAAAGCAGCCCATCATCAGGGCTGCTTCGGATCTTGCTGATTAAACGCTTTGTTTAAAGATCAGCCTGATCAATCATAAATGATCAGGCCCAGCGGTCTCAAACAAATTTACCGCTAATGGTCCCCAGATCCTGATAGCGAACGCTAAAGCTATCGCCTTTATTGACTTGCACCGCCGCAGTGATCGCGCCGATCATGATGAAGGTGCCCGCCGGAATCTCTTCGCCGCGCTCACCCAGCATATTCGCCAGCATCGCCACAGATGACGCCGGATGGCCCAGCACCGCTGCACCTGCACCGGTCTGCACCACTTCGCCATTGATCTCCATCACAACCCCCAGGGTTTTCAGATCAAGATCCGCCGGAGGAGCCATACGCCCACCGGTGATAAAGCGGCTGGAACTGGAGTTATCCGCAATAACACTCTTCAGATCGAACTTGAAATCCTTATAGCGGGAATCGATCACTTCAACGGCTGGCATGACAAAATCAGTAGCGCGCAGTACATCACCGATATGGATGCCGGGCCCTTTCAACGGGGCTTTGGTAACAAACGCCAGTTCCGCTTCGATCTTCGGATGGATCAGTTCATCATGTTTGATCTCGCCACCGTCCGGCACGGAGAAGTAGTCCGCGAGGAAGCCGTAGCAGGGATGTTCAACCCCCATCTGCGCCATCTTCGCCCAGGAGGTCAGGCCCATCTTCATACCAACAATCTTGTTGCCCCTCGCCTCTTTACGACGACGGATCTCCCACTGAATATCAAAAGCATCCTTATAGGTCATCTCCGGAAAATCATCGGTGATCTTGGTGACTTCGTATGCTTCCAGTTCGGCGTTTTCCAGGTGAATCGCCAGCTCTTCGATCTGTGCTTGTGTTAACTTATTTTCCTGAACGTCAGCCATCAGATTAACCCCTTCTCTTTTGCCTGCTTTTCTTTAAACATGGTCAGTGCCAGGTCTTCAATCATATCTTCCTGTCCACCAACGGTGCCGCGGCGCCCCAGCTCGACCAGAATGTCCCGGGCCTGAATGCCATACTTCGCTTCCGCCCGTTTCGCAAACAGCAGGAATGAGGAGTAAACACCCGCAAAGCCCAGTGTCAGCGCGTCACGATCGACACGGATCGGCTGGTCCATCATCGGTACGATCAGGTCTTCCGCAACATCCATGATCTTGTACAGATCGATACCGTGGTCCGCTTCCATCCGTACCAGTGTTGCTACCAGCACCTCCAGTGGGGTATTACCGGCACCGGCACCTAACCCAGCCACCGAGCCATCGATACGCCCGGCACCGGCATCGATAGCGGCCAGGGAGTTGGCGACCGCCATCCCCATGTTGTGGTGGCCGTGGAAACCCACCTCAATAGAGGCGTCCAGTTCAGCCCGCAGCAGACCGATCTTCTCGGTTACTTCATCCGGCAGCATGTAACCGGCAGAGTCGGTGCAGTAGATGCAGTTAGCGCCATAAGAGACCATCAGCCGCGCCTGTTCGAGAATTTTCTCTGGGCTGGCCATGTGCGCCATCATCAGGAAACCGACGGTGTCCATCTCCAGTTTGGCGGCCAGACCGATGTGCTGTTCAGTCACATCGGCTTCGGTACAGTGGCTGGCAACACGGATAGTGTTCACACCCAGATCTTTCGCCATGCGCAGGTGATCGACCGTGCCAATCCCGGGCAACAACAGGGCAGAGACTTTGGCGTTTTTCAGTTTCGGAATCACCGCGCCGAGATATTCTTCGTCGCTGTGCGCCGGAAAACCGTAGTTCACCGAGGTACCGCCCAGACCATCACCATGGGTGACTTCGATCAGCGGCATACCCGCTTCATCCAGTGCCGTGGCCACATTCACCATCTGTTCCAGCGAGATCTGGTGACGTTTGGCGTGCATCCCATCCCGCAGACTCATGTCGTGGAGGACTACTTTTTTACCTTTCAGATTCATTGTTTTCTCCTCCATTTAGCCGCGTGCTGGCAGGGTAATGTTGCCGTTAGCGGCTTCTTCCGCAAACATCTCAGCGGTGCGCAACCCCGCGGCGGTCATGATGTCCAGGTTGCCAGCATACTTCGGCAGATAATCACCCAGACCTTCCACTTCCATAAACATGGAGACGCGGTTGCCATCAAATACCGGACCGTTGACCAGGTGATAACCGGGTACATATTTCTGTACCTCTTTCACCATGGCGTGAACGGAGGCGGTAATGGCCGCCTGATCCGGCTCGCCTTCGGTGAGACAGTGCACGGTGTCGCGCATCATCAGCGGTGGCTCAGCGGGGTTGATAATGATGATCGCTTTACCTTTTTTCGCGCCGCCGACCTTTTCCACGGCACCGGCGGTAGTACGGGTAAACTCATCGATATTTTTGCGGGTACCAGGGCCAGCAGACTTAGAGGAGACGGTGGCGATAATTTCACCGTACTCAACCGGCTGCACGCTGGACACAGCGGCGACCATCGGGATCGTTGCCTGGCCACCACAGGTGACCATGTTGACGTTCATCTCCAGATTTTGTGCGTGCGCTCGCAGGTTGACGGGTGGCACACAGAAGGGGCCAATCGCTGCCGGTGTCAGGTCGATCATGATGACGCCCAGTTCGTTCAGCTTGCGGCTGTTCTCGGCATGAACATAGGCCGAGGTAGCATCGAAGGCGACACGGATATCATCTTCGATGACGTGCGGCAGCACCCCATCAACGCCTTCAGCGGTGGTTTTAATACCCATCTCCCGGGCGCGCTTCAGGCCATCGGATTCCGGGTCGATCCCCACCATCCACACCGGTTCGATCCACTCAGACCGTTTCATCTTCATCAGCAAGTCGGTACCGATATTACCCGGCCCGATAATCACTGCTTTTAATTTCTTACTCATAAAATTTCACCCTAAGCTTCTGAATAAGGAAGCCAAATATTGCTAGTGGTTATACAAAACGGACAGAAGCCGAACCGATACCACCGATACTAACGCTCATATAATCCCCGGCTTGCACTGGCTCCAGCGGCACCAGTGAACCAGATAAAATCACTTCTCCAGCTTTAAGCGGGATGCCAAACTCACCCAGCTTATTCGCCAGCCAGACGACACAGTTCACCGGACTGCCCAGCGCCGCAGCACCGGCACCGGTTGAGATCACCGAACCATTTTTCTCCACCACCATACCGCAGGTGGACAGATCCACTTTGCGGGGATCGACCGCTTTATCGCCCAGGACAAACAGTCCGCAGGAGGCATTATCCGCCACGGTATCCTGAATTTTGATCTGCCAGTTGTCGATGCGGGAATCCACCACCTCAAAGCAGGGGATCACACAGTCGGTTGCCGCCAGAACATCGGCTGCTGTAATACCTGGTCCCAACAGATCTTTCTTCAGGATGAAGGCGATCTCACCCTCCGCTTTCGGCTGAATCAGTTGCTGGGAGATAGGCATCTCCTGGCCCTGACTGAAGGCCATCTTATCCGTCAGATAACCAAAGTCAGGCTGATCGACTTTAAGCATGTTCTGCACCGCTTTTGATGTCAGGCCGATCTTCTTACCAATAATCCGTTCACCCGCATCAAGCCGGCGCTGCAACAACTGCAAGGAGATATGGTAGGAATCTTCGATGGTGATATCCTCGAATCGTGAGGTCAGCGGCTTCACCTGCTGTCGCTGACACAGGGCCTGGTAGAGTTCATCGCCCAGTAGTTTTATCTGTTCTGTATTCATCATCGTCTCAATATCTAGTTGTCAGTGAATCAGCCATTACAGCTTGATGCAGACGTTTTTCAGCTCGGTATAAAACTCCAGACCGTGTACCCCGCCTTCACGGCCGATACCGGACTCTTTCGCGCCACCGAAGGCGGTCCGCAGATCCCGCAAGAACCAGCTGTTAACCCAGCAGATCCCCACTTCCATCGCTTCCGCGACGCGGGACGCCCGGGCAGAGTTTTCCGTCCAGATCGCTGCCGAAAGACCATATTTGGTATCGTTGGCCAGTTCGATCACTTCCTCTTCGGTATCAAACGGACGGATGTGACAGCAGGGCCCAAAGACCTCTTCACGCACAACACGGGCATCATCAGGCAGGCCGGTCCAGATGGTTGGCTCAACCCAGGCTCCGGCATTCAGTGCATCACCCATCTCGGGGACACCTCCACCAGTGACCACAGTCGCACCCTCTTCCACCGCCAGGCGGTAGTAGGACAATACTTTCTCTTTGTGTTCCTGACTCACTAGCGGACCAAAATCCACCTCGGGGTCTTCCGGCACACCCAGTTTGAGTTTTTCGACCCCCTCTTTCAGACGCTGCACAAACTCGTCGAAAATAGGACGTTCAACATAAACCCGTTCAGTACCCAGGCAGACCTGGCCACAGTTAACAAACGCCGAACGCATGGTGCCTTCGATCGCTTTGTCCATATCGCAGTCGGCAAACACGATACCGGGGTTCTTACCGCCGCACTCCAGAGAGATATTACGCAAGCCAACAGAGGCTGCGCGCATAATGATCTCGCCGGTGCGGGTTTCACCGGTAAAGGTGATCGCATTCACACCGGGATGCTCAGTCAGGTAAGCTCCGGCTGAATCCGGGCCAAAACCATGGACGACGTTATAGACACCTTTAGGAACGCCACACTCGTTCATCACTTCACCAAGCAATGTTGCCGTGGCGGGGGTTTCTTCTGAAGGTTTGACTACCACGGTGTTACCGCAGGCCAGCGCCGGGCCCACTTTCCAGGTCATCAGCAGCAGTGGCAGGTTCCAGGGGCTGATCACGGCGATCACCCCTTTGGGGGTACGGTGGCCATAGTTCAGTGCACCGCGGCCATCCGGTGTATCCAGTTTAAAGGCTTCCGTCGGATGGTTCGCCAGGGTTTCAGAGAACGCTTTAAAGTTGGCTGCGCCACGGGGAATATCGATATGAGAGGCGATCTTGTGGGGCTTACCGGTGTCTTTACACTCGGCATCGAGAAACTCATCGAAGCGTTCATTGATTCGGTTGGCGACCTTATCCAGCAGAGCAATTCGCTGCGCCTGAGTCATCTTCCCCCAGGGCCCCTGCATCGCGGCTTTAGCCGCCTTTACGGCTGCATCCACTTCAGGCTGCCCCGCTTCATGAACCAGCCCCAGCAGACTGTTGTCGACCGGGTTGCGGTTTTCAAAGGTTTTACCGCTGGCCGTGGTGACAAATTCACCGTTAATAAAGTTTTTAAATTCGTGCATGTCGGTACTCGCTAACCTCAGGGGAAAATCTGTCTGACGCTCGCAGTCTCAGGGAACAACAGACAATAGAACTATATCCGACGGGGTTATAACCCCCGTCACAATGGCCGCACTGCCAGATTGAAACAACAGTGCAGCCTTATAATTATCAGGTTATCCAGTCAGGGCTCAGGTCAGAACAGTCAGGAAACGCTCGTTGAGCACCCGGTCATGGTAGAAAATCGCCTTGCCAAGATCTTCCGCTTTCCAGGTGACTGGCTCATGATCCGGATAGTGATAATCACCACCACAGAATACCTCTGAACGGTTACCGGATGGGTCAAAGAAGTAGATCGTCTTACCATGGGTCAGGCCGTGGCGGGTTGGACCGATATCCAGAGAAACATCTTCCATTGAGATAAGGTCGGCGGCGCGCAGCACATCTTCCCAGGTATCCAGGAAGAACGAGGCATGGTGCAACTTACCCGGCTCAGGACACTCGATAAAGGCAACATCATGGGCTTTCATACTGGCGGTCAGGAATCCGGCGATGCGGGTACCTTCGGGATCCAGCACCTGCTCTGCCAGCTCAAAGCCCAGCACTTTCTGGAACAGATCAAGAGTACCGGCGATGTTTGGCCCATACAGCAGACAGTGGTCAAAACGGGTCGCCTTCATGCCCGTCAGGCCACGGGGCCATGCTTCGGGGTTTACTTTAGACAGGCCCCATTTACCGGTCTGTTCCTTCTCGGCAAACAGTTCAAACATATGGCCAGTAGGTGAATCAAAACGGATACGACGACCACAGCCATTGAGTTCACCGGCAGGGATCTCTTCGACGTTGCAGCCATATTCAACCAGTTCGCCATGCAGTTTTTCCAACGTCTGGTTGTCCAGCACTTTGTAACCCACAAAATCCATACCCGGCTCATCGGCTTGCCGCAGGACAACGGAGAATTTGTCCACCTCGGTCCAGCCTTTGAGGTAGGCACGTCCCTGGCTATCGCGTTCAACTTCGATCAGGCCCATCAGGTCCCGGTAGTGTTTCAGAGCTTCTTCAACATCCAAAACCCGGATCTGAATATGACCGGGGCGCATTACACCTTTTCTCATCTCGATTTCCTCTGCACTTTGCTTTTATTGTTCAGCTGAGTGTTCAACTGATTGCTCAACTGCTTTCAGTATTTAGCAGGCCGCCTTCCTGGCGTCCCTGTTTGTATAATATGATTCCCGTGGCTGATAGTGATCCGCTTCAATCTCAAGATCTGTTCGCGGAAAAACCCGACAGGCCAGAACAAAGCCCTGCTGTTGTTCAGCGTCAGAGATATGCGCTTTACTCATCCGTTTGCACTCATACTCCCCTTGAAGAATACGGATCTTACAAACGCCACAACCACCACCACGACATCCCACGTTAATCACATTTGCACACATCCGCTCCATCGCAATCAGCAACACCTGATCTGATGCACATTTAAAGCTTTGATCCCGGTTAACAACCCTGATCAAATGGGTGTTCTGATCCGGCATACGAATCTCCTCTGGCGCTTGTTATAGTTATTACGCCTTAATAGATGAGCAACCACTGTGCCAGCATCGAAGCTGAACAGAAAAACATGGTACAACCCTCTGTTTTAAAAAGAGTTATTAATCAGGATAGATTATGAGATAAAAAAAAGCCCTGCTGAGTCGCAAGGCCTGTTGATCATATGGTTAATAATTTCAGTATTGAGTTAATTATTTAATCAGCTCCACCCATAAGACTCCATCGATAACGCGCGGTATAGCACCGGGCTGTCTAATACGGAGAGCTGATCGGACTCACGACTGGCGCCCATCGCTATCAACAGCGGCAGATAGTGCTCAGCACTCGGGTGAGCCTGGGCAAAATCATCTGATTCCAGGTGGGGCTGACTCAGGGCTGAAATATTGCGCTCAATGACCTGCGCTCTGGCCCAGGACTGAAACCGCACCACATAGTCCAGTGGTGAACCCTGCTCATCACCCATATGATAGAGATTATGAGTCAGACTTCCGGAAGCGATGATCGCAACCCCCTCACTACGAAGACTCTTTAATGCCCCGCCCAACGCTACCAGAGACTCTGGTGTCGAACCCGCATCAATCGACAACTGCAGTACCGGAATTTTATGCTCCGGCAGCATATGCAGCAACGGAACCCAGGTGCCATGATCTAAGCCACGTTGTTGATTCAGTGAAACCGCTACTCCCTGGTCCTGCAAGACGGTCTGAATATGACCCGCAAGACCGGGGTCTCCGGCAACCGGATATTGCAGTTGATACAGCGCCTCGTCAAAGCCACCAAAATCATGGATGGTTTCCGGTTGAGGAGATGCAGTCAGCTGCATCCCTCGGGTAATCCAGTGGGGTGATATCACCAGTAGCGCCTTCACCTGAGTAAAGTAAACACTGTACTCCTGCAACCGGGCCGCCGCGGCACCTGGCGACAGCGCCCAGCGGGGTGAACCGTGACCGATAAACATAACCGGTGCAGATACTTCCGACATAACAATCTCCTAATTCAGATAATCAAACCAGTCTAACTCTGGCCCCTGAGGTACTATTCCCATCGGATTCAATTCCTTGATGGAGTAATAACCGGCTTTTATATGATCGATATTAGTATTCTGACTAAACGCCGGAATCTTTAACAACCGCGCCATATACGCAGAAATATTTGCATAGTCAGAGATTCGCGCCTTATTGGTTTTGAATAATCCATAATAGGCCACATCAAAACGAGCCAGAGTAACAAACAAACGGATATCACTCTCGGTAAGCTGATCAGCAACCGCATACACACTGTGTCCAAAATGCTTTTCCAACCAGGCTAAGGTTGTAAACACATCGTTGTAAGCTTCTTCGTACGCCTCCTGAGAGGAGGCAAAGCCGGCACGATAGACCCCGTTATTTAAGGTATCGTAGATCCGCTCATTAAAGCGATCTATCTCATGCAGCAGTAATTCAGGTGCCAGATCAATCTCAGCGTTATGTACAGGCCGCAGATCATGGTTAAAAATCCTGATGATGTCCGCAGACTCATTATTGATTATCGTGTGACCTTCTGTGTCCCATAAAACAGGTACTGTTGCACGTCCGGTATAGTCAGGATCGGCCTCGGTGTACAGCTGATAAATATAGCTTATCGATTCCTGCTTTGCCGGTGTACTCCCGGGATATCCGTGAAACTGCCAGCCGCTATCACTTAGTTGCGGATCAACAATGCTGACAGGTATATACTTTTCCAGCCCCAGCAAAGACCGGGCGATCAGTGTGCGGGTTGCCCAGGGGCAGATATATGCCACATAGAGTTTCACCCCCAGCGTTTCAACAGCGCCATACTTTACCGCGGCAATACGATCTGCAGCGATCGTTTTTCTAAAGGCACTGCTTTGACGGAGAAAGCGCCCCTGCTCATCTTTTTTCTGTACCGGATCCCATTTACTTTGCCACACGCCATTAACTAACATAATTCCACTCCTTGAGCTCGGCCAACAGGAACGCCGACAGCCGACCGCCAGCGTCCCCATACAATTCAGGCTGCGGCGGACTTTGCCACCTGAGACTTAAGGGCATAGCGTCCATCGCCCAGCAAAAACTGCACAACAGATGCCGCGATCAGAAACACCGGATACTCCCAGCCTCCACCTTTATTACCAAAGCCCCAGCCATTGGCTCCATGAACCAGGATGACGGCGCCCAGCAGCACAGGGATCAGGGCTGCCGCTACGTAGCGAGCATAAACGCCTAAAATCAGTGCAGTACCGCCAGCGATTTCCAACGCCATAGTGACAGGCCCGAAGAAGCCTGGCAGTCCAAGTGAACTAAAAAAGCCTGCCGTGCCTTCCGGTGTAAACACCAGCAGTTTTAACAAGCCATGTGCCAGATACATGCTACCCAGAGCGAGGCGCAGCAGCGTTGCCGCATAAGCAGGAGAAGTATTCATTGAGTTATCCTCATCAATTGATTCGTAGTTGATGGATACATTTTGACTCAATCAATAAAACAAACAATAATCCATTTAATATACATATTGTTTAATATAATTTAACAATTAGTTAATACTTCCGATAAGGCTTTCCGAGAATGGATAAACTGAACCTGATGTCTACCTTTGTGACCGTTACAGAGGCTGGCAGCTTTACCGCCGCAGCAAACCGTTTAGGCAAAACCAAAGCCCTCGTCAGCACGCATATATCACAGCTGGAAGCGCTACTGAAAGTCAGACTGATTATTCGCTCGACACGCAGCATGCAGGTCACCAGCGAAGGTTACAGTTACTATGAACAGGCCAAAAAAATACTGGATGATATTGTCAATCTCGAAGCTCAGCTCCTTAACGAAAGCCAAAGTCTGGTTGGACGATTACGTATCTCGGCACCAACGACCTTTGGCGAGCTGGTGTTAATGCCGTTTATCGCAGAACTGACATCCGCCAACCCTGACCTGAAAATCGAACTGCAACTGAATGATCGCTTTGTAGACCTGATCAGCGAAGGCTTTGATGTTGCCCTGAGAATTGGCAAGCTGGCGGACTCATCGCTGATTGCAAAGCCTGCAGGTTTCACCCGGATGATCCTTTGCGCATCGCCTGAGTTTATAGCGCACTATGGTCGGCCTGACACAATAGAACAACTGGCAGACCTGCCCTGTGTATTTGATAGCAACTATCGACAAGCGGGAAGCTGGGGCTTTTTGCAAGACAAACAGAAAGTTGAAATAAAACCGAGGATTATTGCCCGGGTGAACAGCGCTCTGGCGGCGGCGAATATGGCTTTCACCGGCAGAGTGATCGCTTTTTGCCCGGAGTTTGCCATTCATTCCATGCTAGAAAAGGGGGAGCTCGTCAGCCTCCTGCCCCAAGTGTGTAATACCCAGATACCGGTTAATGTAATCTATCCCCACCGTCAACACCTGTCGAGCAGAGTAACAACCTTTACGCAGCAATTTATTGCCTACTGGAACAGGCAAACCGCAGCATAGCGCTGCGGTTTTGTCTGTCTCAAAGCTATCGGTATGTATAGCGGTGAAAGATCAGAACAATCAGATCCGTTTAAATAGCGCCGAGCGGCTCTGCTCTTCAGCACCATCAGCAGCGGTGACAAAGCGCTCCATATGGATATCCCGCTCAAACAACCGTCCCTGCATCAGGGTGGTTATCGCCGCATCGATCATCGGTGGCGGACCGCAGAGATACGCTTTATTGCCATCAAACCGACCATTGAACTGCGCCTGGGCCGCTTCATGGACAAAACCGGTAAAGCCCTGCCAGTCATCCTCCGGCTCCGGCGCATTCAGCGCGGGCACATAGGTGAAGTTGGCAAACTCTCTGTCGAGGTTTTCAAACAGCGACCGGTTATACAACTCAGAGAGATTGCGCGCGCCCTGCAACAGGGTGATCGGGCGGCTGTCGCCCTCTTCCAGCAGATCCAGAATCATCGATTGCGGGCTGGATAGCCCCGAACCACCGGCGATAAAGATCGCGCCCTGCTGATCCGATTTACGCACAAAAAACTGACCATAGGGACCACTCACATCCAGGGTATCCCCCACCTCCAGCTGCTGATGCAGGTAGGTGGTGCCCGCCCCGCCCGGCACCAGACGGACATGCAGTTCCAGTGTGGTGGCATCGGAGGGTTTGTTGGCGATAGAGAACGCCCGGCTACCCTCAACGCCCGGCAGCTTCAGATTAATATACTGACCGGCCTGAAAC
>NZ_FOGB01000017.1 GCF_900111095.1 Amphritea atlantica
GTTAACACTGATGTTCAAATCGTTAGAGCAACCAGTTTTGCTTGGCGACAATAGCGAGATGGAACCACCCGATCCCTTCCCGAACTCGGAAGTGAAACGTCTTAGCGCCGATGGTAGTGTGGAGCTTCTCCATGCGAGAGTAGGTCATCGCCAAGCACCTAATTACAAAACAGCCCCGATCATGAAAATGATCGGGGCTTTTTTCGTTTAGACGCCGCTACGCGGCTCGCTAGAACGGCGCTGCGCGCCTGCTAGTGGTTAGAATAAGCGTAAGATCAAGAGCAAAAGCCTTCTTAGTCGGGAGCATAGGTAATCTTCACAGAAAGGATATTTCGTTCTCTGAAGAAGCTAAGGCCCTGTAGCGAGCGGCGCTAGCATGCCCTCTGGGTACCCGTCGCGATAGTTTTTGCTAGCAGGAGCCGAAGGCTCCGTTCTGGCAAGCGACGCAGTCGCGTTTAGCGAGCTGCGAAGCAGCGGTCTAGCGACTGTTTTTATCAGTTGCTCGTCTTAAATTGCTCTAATAGTTGCATCAGGCTGTTTCCGGTGTGGTTGACCTGTTGGGCGTATTGCTTGTTTTTCTCGGCTTCTTCTGCTGAATCATGGGCATGTTCGAGGGTCATATTGATGATTTCTGATATCTGGCCGGTCACAGCTGACTGTTCCTCTGTTGCTGAAGCGATCATGCTGCTCATGTTGTCTATTTCATCGATCGAAAGACGGATCTTCTCAACGCTTTTTCTGACGTTTTCAGCAAGGTTGACGGTGTTATGGACATGTTCAGCCTGTCGTTCTACCTTGTCGGACATCTGATCGATAGCGCCATTGAGTTTCTTTATAATGAGACCGATATTGTCGGCTGCTTTTGCAGTGTTGACAGCAAGGGACCTGACCTCATCAGCAACCACTGCGAATCCCCGGCCACTGGCTCCAGCGCGAGCTGCTTCAATGGCTGCGTTAAGCGCCAGCAGGTTTGTCTGTTCAGCAAAATTCTGTATTACGTGGAGCGCCGATCCAATCTCCTTTCCGTCCTCTTTGAGCTGTAGAAGTGTCGCATTAGTGGCTTCGGTCTCTTCTTCCAGCTGATGGATGCTGGCTCGGGTATGTTCCATATCCTCAACGCCATTGACAACGATCTCTGTGGCCTGGCGGGTGGCGGTCGATGTTCGTACAGCGTTTTCAGCGACCTCCTGGTATGAACTGCTAAGCTGTTGGATCTGAACTGCTGCCTGCTCAGTTGAGAGTTGCTGTTTGTTGACGATCAGTGTCAGCGTATCTGAGCTGTTATTCAGCCCTTTGCCAAGCAGATTCAGAGCATCGCTCTCGGTGTGGATCTTGTCGATCAGTGTCATAAAGTACTGACGCAGGCTGGTGATTGAGTTGCTCAGAATTTTTAGTTCAACAATCTTACTTGGTGTATTGGGGTGACCATTAAGCTGGCCGTTTGCCAGCGCATCAAGTTGTTGGCAGGTGTTGCTTATAATCTGGCTAAGGCGGGTGTTCAGAATCCCCATAATGAACCCGATGATCGCGATTAACAGAATGCTGGTGATCAGCAGTGTGTTTGCCTGCTGGCCGGTAGTGTCGTAATGTTTTTGCAAGCGGCTCTGGTTTATCTGCAACTGTTCGTTGAGTTGATCAACCAGTGAGGTTGTTTGTTCTATAGATGTTGTCCGTTGTGTATAGATCTTCTCGATATTACTGAGCTCTTTGCTGTATCGTCGAACCAGGCTCTGCAGTTCCTGAATCAGCAGGTTTCCCTGTTCATCCTGACTCGTTTGGACTTCCGTCATGCTGTTGCCCAGTAGTGTTGCCAGAGTGTCGCTGCTGTCAGTTTCCTGATAGATGCCAAACCGTGGTAGCTGATCGAGTTGTTTGCTCATCTGCGTTAATTCATCAAGGCGTATATTAATATCCGAACGGTTTGGCTGGCTGGATGAAAAATAACGCTGACGGCTATGGGCCAGACCTGAGATAGTGGCAATGAACTTGCTCAGGATTGAGGTGTATTGCTGTTTTAGTGCTGGCTGATCGTTGCCTCCGTTAGCGGCGTAATCCGCTAGCTGGCTCAGGGTCGCGAGAATTTCGCGCTCATTGTTGATCAGCAGTTCCTGTGGTTGTCTGAGTTTGCCTGCGGCCCGAAGTTTCAACAGGGCGGTTGTCTGTAACTCAGTCAGGGTATTTTGTATTTCCGGTGCGCCACTGTCTGTCAGGCTTTTAACCTGCGGGTCTTTCTCTATGAGGCGGCTAAGGGCGTTATCGATGTCGGATAGCAGTGACGCATTACCTGAACTCAGATAGATAAGGATTGGCCGGTTTACCTGGGTGTTAATCTCTTGTTGGAGTCGCTGATAGTCACGGGTTTGGTTGAAACTGTTTTCCAGACGCTGTAGCGACCAGAGCATTGTGCTGGCCATTGCGGTAACAATAACTAATAAGGTAGCCCCGGCTACCAGGTTGATGTGGGATATTTTCATCGCTAACTGCCCGGATATTTAAAACCGTCATTTATATTTCTTTTATGTTACTGAGGTGTTTCGGGGTTTTTCTGAGATACTCAGAATGGTGGGTCAGGTTACATAGACAAGGCCGGTCAGATGGACTAAAATACCGCCGATTTGCATGCTGGAAATGCACTAGAAGAATTCTCTACAGAAAAGCGAGGCGGGCTTATGGTTCTACCTCGCTTTTTTGCAACTTACAGTTTTATTTATTCTGTTTAGATTTTCGCACTAAGCGGGGAGGTTAATTTTGACAAGACCAGCCATTCTGGCCCTTGAGGACGGCAGTATCTTCCGGGGAGTAGCGATTGGCGCGGATGGCCAGTCCAGCGGAGAAGTTGTATTCAATACTTCTATGACTGGTTATCAGGAGATTCTGACGGATCCATCGTATTGCCGTCAGATTGTAACCCTGACCTATCCACACATCGGTAACGTGGGAACAAATACAGAGGATGAAGAGTCCTCTCAAACATGGGTTGCAGGTCTTGTGATCCGGGATCTGCCGCTGACGGCCAGTAACTGGCGAAGTGAGCAGAGCCTTGATGACTATCTGAAAGCGAAAAACATCGTCGGTATTGCTGACATCGATACCCGCAGATTAACCCGTATCCTGCGTGAAAAGGGTTCGTTGAATGGCTGCATCATGGCCGGTGATATCGACGAAAATACCGCTCTGACAAGTGCAAAAGCGTTCCCAGGTCTGAAGGGAATGGATCTGGCCAAAGAGGTGACCACTGATGAGCAATATCAGTGGACCGCAACAACCTGGCATCCCGTTGATGGGCATCAGGATCTGTCTGAGGCCGAACTTCCGCATCACGTTGTTGCGTATGATTACGGTGTTAAGCGCAATATTCTGCGGATGCTGGTTGAACGGGGTTGCCGTCTGACGGTGGTGCCTGCGAAAACGCCAGCGGCAGACGTGCTGGCACTCAACCCTGATGGTGTATTCCTCTCCAATGGCCCCGGGGATCCGGAACCCTGTGATTACGCGATTGAAGCGATTCAGGAGATCTGTAAAACCGACCTGCCGGTATTCGGTATCTGTCTGGGACATCAGTTGTTAGCCCTGGCTTCCGGAGCACAGACCATGAAAATGAAGTTTGGTCATCATGGTGCAAACCACCCGGTGCAGGACCTTGAAAACAAGCAGGTGATGATCACCAGCCAGAACCATGGTTTTGCTGTTGATGAAAGTTCATTGCCTGACACCCTGCGGGCGACACATAAGTCGTTATTTGATGGTTCCCTGCAGGGGATTGAACGCACCGACCGTGCGGCTTTCAGTTTTCAGGGGCATCCTGAAGCGAGCCCCGGCCCGCGCGATGTTGCGCCGCTGTTTGATCGCTTTATTCGCGACATTGAAGCGCGAAAGGCCTGATACGCCTGATTTAAGGTCAATACGTACTGCCTGTGAGCTATCTCCGGGCAGCTTTTAAAGAATTAAAATTTTCGATCGGTTATTTACACATGCCAAAACGTACGGACATAAAAAGTATTCTGATCCTCGGTGCGGGTCCTATCGTTATCGGTCAGGCCTGTGAGTTTGATTACTCCGGTGCCCAGGCCTGTAAAGCTCTGCGTGAAGAGGGCTATCGCGTTATTCTGGTTAACTCTAATCCAGCGACCATTATGACAGACCCATCGATGGCGGATGCGACCTACATCGAGCCGATTCAGTGGAAAACAGTTGCAAAGATCATTGAGCAGGAGCGTCCTGATGCGCTGCTGCCGACCATGGGTGGTCAGACAGCGCTTAACTGTGCCCTTGATCTGGAACGCGAAGGCGTCCTGGAAAAGTTTGGCGTTGAGATGATCGGTGCGAATGCAGATACCATCGATAAAGCCGAAGACCGTGACCGTTTCGATAAAGCGATGAAGTCTATCGGCCTGGAATGCCCCCGTGCTGCGATTGCGCATAGTATGGAAGAGGCGTTGCAGGTGCAGTCGCAACTGGGTTTCCCATGTATTATCCGGCCATCATTTACGATGGGTGGCACCGGCGGCGGTATCGCTTATAACAAAGAAGAGTTTATCGAGATCTGTGAACGGGGATTGGATCTGTCGCCCACCAACGAGTTGTTGATCGATGAATCCCTGATCGGTTGGAAAGAGTATGAGATGGAGGTGGTTCGTGATAAAAACGATAACTGCATCATCGTCTGCTCGATTGAAAACTTCGATGCCATGGGGGTACATACCGGTGACTCAATCACCGTTGCTCCGGCACAGACACTGACGGATAAAGAGTATCAGTGGATGCGGGATGCTTCCCTGGCAGTACTGCGTGAAATCGGCGTTGAAACCGGTGGCTCTAACGTTCAGTTTGGCCAGTGCCCGAAAACCGGGCGTTTCGTGATTATCGAGATGAATCCCCGGGTATCCCGCTCATCCGCTCTGGCTTCCAAAGCGACCGGTTTCCCAATCGCTAAGGTAGCGGCGAAGCTGGCGATTGGTTACACCCTGGATGAGTTGCAGAACGATATTACCGGCGGTGCGACTCCAGCCTCATTTGAACCGGCAATCGATTATGTTGTTACCAAGATTCCCCGCTTCACCTTTGAGAAGTTTCCACAGGCAAATGACCGTCTGACAACCCAGATGAAATCTGTGGGTGAGGTGATGGCGATTGGCCGTACTCAGCAGGAATCTCTGCAGAAGGCTCTTCGGGGGCTGGAAGTGGGGGCGACTGGCTTTGATCCGATTGTGGATCTGAGCAGTGAAGACGCCCGTACCGAGATCGTGCGTGAGATGAAACAGCCGGGCGCTGAGCGAATCTGGTATCTGGGTGATGGATTCCGTCTGGGCATGACAGTGGAAGAACTGTACGAACTGTCTGGCATCGATCCGTGGTTTCTGGTTCAGGTTGAAGATCTTATTAAAGATGAGCTGCGGGTGTCTACCATGACGCTGTCTGAGCTGGATAAGACTGAACTGTATCGCCTGAAGCGCAAAGGTTTCTCTGATGCGCGTCTGGCTGTTCTGCTGGGTGTGTCTGAGAAACAGGTACGCAAGCAGCGTCACAAGCTGGATATCCGTCCGGTGTTTAAGCGTGTGGATACCTGCTCCGCTGAGTTTTCTACCGATACCGCTTACATGTACTCCACCTATGAGGAAGAGTGCGAAGCGAATCCTACCGAGCGAGAGAAGATCATGGTTATCGGCGGTGGTCCTAACCGCATCGGACAGGGTATCGAGTTTGATTACTGCTGTGTGCATGCGGCGCTGGCGGCGCGTGAGGATGGTTACGAAACCATTATGGTTAACTGTAACCCTGAGACCGTGTCTACCGACTACGATACGTCTGACCGTCTCTACTTTGAACCGATTACCCTGGAAGATGTGCTGGAAATTGTACATGTCGAGAAACCTAAAGGGGTTATCGTGCAGTACGGTGGCCAGACTCCGCTGAAGCTGGCGCTGGCGCTGGAGCATGCCGGTGTGCCGATTATTGGTACCTCTCCGGAAGCGATCGACCGGGCTGAAGACCGGGAGCAATTCCAGCAGATGCTTAAGCGTCTGGGGCTGAAGCAACCAGAGAACGCCACCGTGCGCTCTCTTGAGGAGGCGGTTATCGAGGCTGACAAGCTGGGTTATCCACTGGTTGTTCGTCCATCTTACGTATTGGGTGGTCGGGCGATGGAGATCGTCTATAAAGAATCTGAACTGCGTCAGTATATGACCTCTGCGGTTAAGGTATCCCACGATGCACCAGTATTGCTGGATCACTTCCTTAACGCCGCAGTAGAGGTCGATATCGATGCGGTGAGTGACGGCGAAACCGTGGTGATCGGTGCGATCATGCAGCACATTGAGCAGGCCGGTGTTCACTCCGGTGACTCAGCCTGTTCATTGCCGCCGTACAGCCTCCCCGAAGCTCTCCAGAATGAGATGCGGGAGATGGTGCGCAAGATGGCACTGGAGCTGGGTGTAGTGGGCCTGATGAATACTCAGCTGGCTTATCAGGACGGTGAGGTTTATGTCATCGAAGTGAACCCGCGTGCATCCCGTACCGTACCGTTTGTCTCGAAGTGTATCGGTGTCTCGCTGGCGAAGATTGGTGCTCAGGTGATGACCGGTAAAACCCTGAAAGAGATCGGTTTCACCGAAGAGATCGTTCCGACGCTGTTTAATGTTAAAGAAGCGGTGTTCCCGTTCAATAAGTTCCAGGGTGTTGATCCGATTCTGTCTCCGGAGATGAAATCTACCGGTGAAGTGATGGGTGTGGGTGAAACCTTTGGTGAAGCCTTTATGAAGGCGCAGTTGGGTGCAGGCGAGAAGATGCCAGCAACCGGTAAAGCCTTTATCTCGGTTCGTGAGGTCGATAAGCAAAATGTTCTGCCAGTTGCCCGCGATCTGGTCAGTCTTGGTTTTACCCTGGTTGCTACCCGCGGAACAGCGGCCTTGCTGAGAGAGAATGGGCTTGAGGTTGAGGTTGTCAATAAAGTGATGGAAGGGCGTCCGAACATCGTCGATATGCTGAAGAACGACGAAATTGTTTACGTCATTAACACCACTGAAGGCCGTAAGGCGATTGCGGACTCGGCTGAGATCCGGCGTTCAGCGTTGCAACATAAAGTGCCATACAGCACAACCCTGGCGGGTGCTGAAGCGATGATCATGGCGATGCAGTACGGCGAAGAAAAAACAGTACGCCGTTTGCAAAACCTGCACTAAGGAGCTGAGATTATGCAAAAATTTCCAATGACTGTTAGCGGTGAGAAAGCGCTGCGTGAAGAACTGGATGATTTGAAAACAGTACAGCGTCCTGCCGTGATCGCATCCATTGCGGAAGCGCGTGAGCATGGTGACCTGAAAGAAAATGCTGAATACCATGCTGCCCGTGAGCAGCAGGGGTTTATTGAAGGGCGTATTCAGGAACTTGAAGGTAAGCTGGGTTCCGCTCAGGTGATTGATGTAACGCAGATACCGCATACCGGAAAGGTTATTTTCGGTACCACGGTCGATCTGATTAACATGGACACTGACGAAACAGTGAGTTATCAGATTGTCGGGGATGATGAAGCGAACATCAAAGGCGGTAAAATTTCTATCAGCTCACCGATTGCCCGGGCCTTGATTGGCAAAGAGGAGGGCGATGTCGCTGTTGTGCAGACGCCTGGTGGCGGTGTTGAGTATGAAATTGATCAGGTGCACCATATCTGATCCTGAAGGATAAAAAAAACCGCCTATCGGCGGTTTTTTTGTTGTTGATCTGTTCCGGTCACATTAACGTAGCAGGTTAGACAGTTTGGGGTCCGGATGTTTGGCCGCCCGATAGAGCAGTGCAACATTACCGATCTCCTGAACGATGGTGGCCTCGACGATCTGGGCCATCTCGCTGATCAGTAATTTCTTAGCTTCGCGGTCACCCACGGCAAATTTTACTTTGATCAGTTCATGGTCTTCGAGGGCGCGGTCAGCTTCCAGAAGAATGTTTTCACTCAGGCCATTTCCGGCAACAGTGATGATAGGGTTAAGGCTGTGACCGATTGTTCGGAACTGCTTCTTTTGCGTAGGGGTTAAGCTCATACTAAAATACTTGACCTTTAAATTTTGGAGCGGAAGATCCGCTTCGAACCATAATGTAGAGATTTTACCTGAGTTAGTGTGTAGAAAGTAGACATTGACTCAAATTCCGGACGGGGATGTTGGTGGCAAGATCAAAAAGCAGCGGTCGATGGCTGCAGGAACACTTCGACGATCAGTATGTGAAGAAATCCAGAGAGCTGGGGTATCGTTCACGGGCAAGCTTTAAGCTGCTTGAACTCAATGAAAAGGATAAACTGATTCGTCCCGGGATGACGTTGGTTGACCTGGGGGCCGCTCCGGGAGGGTGGTCTCAGATTGCTGCAGAGCTGGTTGGTGATCATGGTAGGGTGGTATCATCTGACATACTGCCAATGGATCCACTGCCCGGCGTACAGTTTGTTCAGGGAGACTTTACTGAGGAGTCAGTGCTCAATGAGATTCTGCAAACATTGGGCGATCAGCTGGCAGACCTTGTAATTTCAGATATGGCCCCCAATATGAGTGGTATGAATGCTGTTGATCAGCCTGCGGCGATGTATCTGGTAGAATTAGCACTGGATATGGCGCGTCAGGTGCTCAAGCCCGGCGGTGATTTTGTTGCCAAAGTGTTTCAGGGTGAAGGCTTTGATGAATATATGAACGATATGCGCAGCAGCTTTACTAAGGTTTATAGCCGGAAGCCGGACTCTTCCAGAGCCCGTTCGCGTGAAGTCTATCTGATTGGACGAAACTTCCGTCCCTGATATAGTCAATACAGTGTAACTACTGTAGTTTTGTTTGTTTTCGGACGGACACTAATTTTGAGAAAACAGAGGGTTTACCTTTGAACGATATGGCAAAGAATTTGGTACTGTGGCTGGTTATCGCGGCAGTACTGTTAACCGTTTTCAATAACTTCAACAGCGAAAGCACCTCGCAGAAGCTCAACTATTCTGAATTTATCACTGCGGTGAAGAATGATCAGATTCGTCGGGTGGTTATTGACGGTTATACCATTGAGGGTGAGCGGACCAATGGCGAGCGTTTTGCCACAGTTCGTCCTGCACTGCAGGACCCTAAGCTGGTTGATGACCTGTATAACCACAAGGTGGTTATCGAAGGTAAGCAGCCAGAAAAACAGAGCGTCTGGACGCAGTTACTGGTTGCCAGCTTTCCAATCTTGATCATTCTTGCCATCTTTATGTTCTTTATGCGGCAGATGCAGGGCGGAGGTGGCGGCAAAGGCGGTCCGATGTCCTTTGGTAAGTCTAAAGCCCGCATGATGGGGCAGGATCAGATCAAGACCACTTTTGATGATGTCGCCGGTGTTGAAGAGGCGAAGGAAGAGGTTAAAGAGCTGGTTGATTACCTGCGTGATCCGGGCAAATTCCAGCGCCTGGGGGGGCATATTCCCCGCGGTGTATTGATGTCAGGTAACCCGGGTACTGGTAAAACCCTGCTGGCAAAAGCGATCGCCGGTGAAGCGAAGGTTCCGTTCTTTACTATATCGGGTTCCGATTTTGTTGAGATGTTTGTCGGTGTTGGTGCATCCCGGGTTCGGGATATGTTTGAGCAGGCGAAGAAAAATGCCCCCTGCATCATCTTTATCGATGAGATTGATGCGGTAGGTCGCCACCGTGGTGTTGGTATGGGTGGTGGTAATGATGAGCGGGAGCAGACACTGAACCAGTTGCTGGTTGAGATGGATGGTTTCGAAGGCACCGAAGGTATTATCGTTATCGCGGCGACTAACCGTCCCGATGTACTCGACCCCGCGTTGCTGCGTCCCGGGCGGTTTGACCGTCAGGTGCATGTTGGTTTGCCTGATATTCGTGGTCGTGAGCAGATTCTTAAAGTGCATATGCGCAAAGTTCCGCTGGGCGATGATGTCAAACCTGAACTGATTGCCCGTGGTACGCCTGGCTTTTCCGGGGCGGATCTTGCTAACCTGGTCAATGAGGCGGCCCTGTTTGCTGCCCGCTCCAGCAAGCGGACCGTGGGAATGGAGCAGTTTGAGCGAGCCAAAGATAAGATAATGATGGGTGCGGAACGTAAATCAATGGTGATGTCTTATGAGGAGCGTCTAAATACCGCTTACCATGAATCCGGTCACGCCATTGTAGGTCGACTGATGCCTGAGCATGATCCTGTGTATAAGGTCTCTATCATCCCGCGTGGCCGGGCCTTGGGTGTCACTATGTTTCTGCCTGAGGAAGACCGTTATAGTCACAGCCGTAAACTGCTGATCTCCAATATTTGCAGTCTCTATGGCGGCCGTATCGCCGAAGAGATGACGTTGGGTAAAGATGGCGTGACCACTGGCGCGTCTAACGATATTCAGCGCGCCACCAGTCTGGCCCGTAATATGGTGACCCGTTGGGGTCTGACCGATGAGCTGGGGCCAATCCTCTATGATGATGAGGAGCAGGATCCGTTCAATCGTGGTTATGGTCAGCCGGGCAAAGCGATGTCTGAAGAGTTGCAGGGTAAAATTGATTCTGAAACCCGCAAGATTATCGATGAGTGTTACGCGAAAGCTTATAAGATGCTGGAGGATAACCGGGATATTCTCGAAAATATGACTCAGGCATTGATGAAATACGAAACGATTGATAGCAAACAGCTTGATGAGCTGATGGATCGTAAGCCGGTTACGCCGCCTGAAGGATGGCAGGAGGCTGACTCAAAAGCAGCAGAAGATGAAGCGGCTGCGGCAGATAAAAAAGAGGAGTTTGATCTGGATGATGATCATAATAGCGACCTGAAAAGCGCTAAGAAGGACGACCCCTCTTCTGATTCAGATGCATCGGATAGCAATCTGCACTAAGCGATTTATGTCAAATGATAAGGCCGGTCCCAGACCGGCCTTTTTTAATAAAAAACCGAATGGAAGATACTGTGAACGACTTTTCCACTTACCGTTTCGGTAGCCGCACACTGGACCTGAGCCGTCCTCAGGTGATGGGTATTGTTAATGTGACGCCCGACTCCTTCTCCGACGGCGGGACCCTTTATGAAGCGCGTAAGCTGAGTGTTGACCAGGCCGTTGAACGGGCCCGACAGATGGTAAAGGATGGCGCAACGATTATCGATGTTGGTGGCGAGTCCACCCGGCCAGGTGCTGCTGCAGTCTCGCTGCAGGAAGAGCTGGACCGGGTGGTGCCGGTTGTGGAGCGGCTGAATGCTGAACTCGATGTGATAATTTCGGTTGATACCAGTGCGCCTCAGGTGATGACTGAGGTTGCCAGGCTCGGGGCTGGACTAATCAATGATGTGCGTGCTCTGGGACGTGAGGGAGCGCTGGAAGCCGCAGCCGAGACAAATCTGCCGGTGTGTGTGATGCATATGCAGGGAAGTCCTGCCACCATGCAGAATGCGCCCCACTATGATGATGTGCTGGATGATGTGAACTACTTTTTGCAACAGCGGATCACAGCTTGCAACGCCGCAGGTATAAGCAGTGACCGGATCATTCTTGATCCGGGATTTGGCTTTGGTAAAACTGTTGAGCATAATCTGCGTTTGCTGAATAATCTGCGTCAGCTTCATCAACTTGGTATGCCCCTTTTGGTGGGTACCTCCCGTAAAAGCATGATTGACCATGTGCTTAGCCGCCCGGTAGATCAGCGGTTGGCAGGCAGTCTGGCCACCGTCGCTATCGGCGTTCAGCAGGGCGGACAGATATTCCGGGTTCACGATGTCAGGGAAACGGTGGATGTGGTGCGGATGACCGAAGCCATAATGAATGAGGGCAGGATTGCAAATGACTAAACGATATTTTGGTACGGATGGCATTCGCGGTAAGGTCGGTACGGCGCCGATTACACCTGACTTCATGCTCAAGCTGGGGTGGGCTGCCGGAAAGGTGTTTGCCCGCAAGGGACGCAGCAAGATCATTATTGGTAAGGATACCCGGATCTCGGGTTATATGTTTGAGTCAGCACTGGAGGCGGGGCTTTCGGCTGCGGGGGTTGATGTGCTGTTGCTTGGGCCGATGCCAACACCGGCAATTGCCTACCTGACCCGCACTTTTCGCTGTAATGCCGGTATCGTGATCAGCGCCTCCCATAACCCCTATTATGATAATGGCATCAAGTTCTTCTCCGAACTGGGGACCAAACTGCCCGATGATATTGAGCACGCCATCGAAGCGCAGATGGATATGGCGATGACTACCGTAGAGGCGGCGGAGCTGGGCAAGGCGCGGCGGATCGAAGATGCTGCCGGTCGTTATATCGAGTTTTGTAAAGGGACAGTCTCTGGTGATCTGAGTCTTAAGGATATGAAGATTGTCGTTGATTGTGCCAATGGCGCCACCTATCACATCGCCCCCAAGGTGTTTCGCGAACTGGGTGCAACAGTGGTTGAGGTTGGTGCTTCGCCTGATGGCATCAACATTAATGAAGAGTGTGGTGCCACTGCGACGGCGCTGTTGGAAAAAACGGTTATTGCAACCCAGGCAGACCTGGGGGTGGCGCTGGATGGTGACGGTGATCGGCTGATCATGGTTGATCATAAAGGCGAATCGGTGGATGGTGATGAGTTGCTCTTTATCATCGCTATGGCGTTGCATCGCAGGAATCAGTTGAAAGGTGGAGTGGTTGGCACGCTGATGAGTAATTTTGGCCTTGAACAGGGGCTTAAACAGGCTGATATTCCATTTATCCGCGCTCAGGTAGGGGATCGCTATGTGCTTGAACAGTTAGTGGCTAATGACTGGCTGTTGGGTGGAGAATCTTCAGGCCATCTGGTCTGTCGTCAGTTGACCTCAACCGGCGATGGTATTGTTGCTGCGCTACAGGTTCTCAAAGCGATGACTGACGATCAGAAATCACTGCATGATCTTAAATCAGGCATGCGTAAAATGCCGCAAACGATGATCAATGTGCGTCTTACTGAGAAAGTAGACCTGGCTGAGCTGCCAGCAGTGCAGTCTGCTGTGGCGGATATTGAGGCGCGTCTCGGAGAGCGTGGCCGGGTACTGCTGCGTCCTTCCGGCACTGAACCGGTGGTTCGGGTGATGGTTGAGGGAGACGATGAGGCCTGGGTGGAAGCGCTTTGTGAGGAACTGGCCGAGGCTGTTCGTCAGGCACTTTAATATTATTGGGCGGGTGCGAAAATTTATTCGTTACCAGTGGATAGCTGCTTGTAACTTATCAGGAAACTGGGTACTATGTGCGCCGCTTTGCACAGAGGGAAACTCATGCGTAAGACGATAGTCGCCGGAAATTGGAAAATGAACGGAACCAGTGAGTCGATCAGGGCTTTGCTGGATGGTATCACCGCAGGTGTACCCGTTGTTGATGGTCTGGTGACGCTGGTCTGCCCACCTGCTGTTTACCTGTCGCAGGTTAAAGAGCTGCTTGGCAATGCTCCGGTTGTTGTCGGTGCTCAGAATGTATCCGCTCAGCCAAAAGGGGCGTTTACCGGTGAGTGGTCACTGGAAATGCTTCAGGATCTGGGTTGTGAGTATGTTATTCTGGGGCACTCTGAGCGACGTAGTCTGTTTAAAGAAACGGATGCTGATGTTGCAGATAAAGTTGATGCAACCCTGACTGCCGGGCTGACTCCGATACTGTGTGTTGGTGAAACGCTGACACAGCGTGAGGCGGGTGAAACCCTTGCGGTTGTGGCGACGCAGGTTGATGCAGTTGTTCAGCGGGTTGGTATTGAACGTTTTGCATCGGTTGTGATTGCCTATGAGCCGGTCTGGGCGATCGGAACGGGTCTGACCGCGACGCCTGAGCAAGCTCAGGAAGTGCATGCTGCAATCCGTGCCCGGTTGGCTGGTAGTGGTATGAAGGTAGCTGATAAACTGTCGATTCTGTATGGCGGCAGTATGAATGCCGGTAATGCGGCTGAGCTCCTGGCTCAACAGGATATTGATGGCGGCCTGATTGGTGGCGCATCTCTGAAAGCTGATGAATTCCTGACGATCTGCGCTGCGGCGGCAGAGAGTCGTAAGTAAGTGGAAAAATAATGGAAACTCTGGTTCTTGCTGTACATGTTCTGCTGGCTATTGCCATTATTGCTCTGGTGCTGTTGCAGCAGGGTAAAGGCGCTGAGGCTGGTGCATCTTTTGGTGCAGGTGCGTCTCAGACCGTATTTGGTAGCCAGGGCTCCGGCTCGTTTCTGAGTCGTATGACTGCGATTATTGCAACCGGACTGTTTATTACCAGTTTTGTGCTGGCTGTTTATGCAAAAGATAAGGCTGTATCGGTGAGTGATGCCGGTGTGCCTGCGGCAGAACTGATTCAGAGTGCTGCTGATAATGCTGAGCAGGTGCCGGTTCTGGAAGAGAATAAATTGCCAGCAGGGGATGCGGACGTACCGCCTGCTGAGTGATCCTTGTTTAATGCCGAAGTGGTGGAATTGGTAGACACGCCATCTTGAGGGGGTGGTGACCTAATGGTCGTGCGGGTTCAAGTCCCGCCTTCGGCACCATATCTAAGGAAGCGCATCTTTGATGCGCTTTTTTTTTGGCCTCGGCGTGACTACGTCCCGCGTTGGTTCATCTTCGATGAAGTCCTTTGGACCGTCGTCGCGGGCTCCGACGCCCAATATGTATCCATATAGTCGGCACCCTATTTAAGGAAGCGTATTGTTGATGCGCTTTTTTTGGCCTCGGCGTGACTGCGTCCCGCGTTGGTTCATCTTCGATGAAGTCCTTTGGACCGTCGTCGCGGGCTCCGACGCCCAATATGTATCTATATAGTCGGCACTCTATTTAAGGAAGCGTATTGTTGATGCGCTTTTTTATTTCTGTCTGAGCGGGGCTTCTTTTAGTAGAGGCTCTTATCTATCGCTACGCTTATGAGCAGATCGGGCCGCTTGCTGGTTGGTTTGGAAGGTGTCCGGCGGTATGTGTCGCGTGCTAATGTAGTGTAAGGGTGAAATGTTGATGCGCGTCGGGTAATCCCGGGAAGGTGTCCTTGAACTACTCAGACAGGAGGAGTATAATTCTCGCCGATTTCTGATGCGGGGTGGAGCAGCCTGGTAGCTCGTCGGGCTCATAACCCGAAGGTCGTCAGTTCAAATCTGGCCCCCGCTACCATTGTTAGGATGATAGATCAGAAGCAAGAGATTCGTGTAACGGCCTCTTGAGGGTTAATAAGATTCAGCATCATCTTTCGTTGTTATGTTCTTTCGGGAAAGTAACGGCAGATGCTGATTCCCGCTACCAATTCCAGTGGGTTGCTGATTTGGCGACCGGTCTGGGATTGTCGATCAAGCAGTACGTTGATTGGCCCCTTTTTAGGGGCTTTTTCGTACTTGCGGCCCATCGGGGTCGTATGTTGAATGGGTCTTTGACCCATTTTTTGTTTGCCTAAGAAAGTGCGTTTAGAGGTTTTTGCGTGTCAGCAAAGTTGAGTGTGTTACAGGAACTGATTGAGCCATCTGTGGTGGCTCTCGGTTATCAGTTATGGGGTATTGAGATGATATCCCAGGGGCGTCACAGCATGCTGCGGATCTACATTGATGCCGAACAGGGCATCGGGGTAGAGGATTGCGCCAGCGTCAGTCGTCAGGTGAGCGGGATTCTGGATGTAGAAGATCCGATTAGCGGTGAATATACATTAGAGGTTTCCTCCCCGGGGATGGACCGCCCGCTGTTTACTCTGGAACAGTACCAGGCGTTTGTCGGACATGTGGTGCAGCTGAAGCTGCGCATGCCATTTGAGGGGCGTCGCAGGTTTAAAGGCATCCTCAGTGGTATTGAAGATGAAGATATTGTGCTGGTTGTCGATCAGGAAGAATACCTGTTACCGATTGACCATATTGAAAAAGCAAACATAGTTCCTCAGTTCTGAGTGTAAAGAATTGAATTTTGAGGTTGGGGCAGTTGTATGAATAAAGAAATTCTACTGGTTGCAGAAGCAGTATCTAACGAGAAAGATGTTTCTAAAGAGGTGATCTTCGAGGCGATTGAACTGGCGCTGGCAACAGCGACCAAAAAACGCTACGACGAAGAAGCGGATATCCGTGTAGTCATTGACCGTGCAACCGGTGATTACCAGACATTCCGGCGCTGGGCTGTGGTGAGCAACGAAGGTGTGCCTCTGCTGGGCACTGAGCTGACCATGCAGGAGGCGGAAGAGATCGATGCAAGCCTGCAGCCTGGCGATATCTACGAAGAAGAGGTCGAGTCGGTTAAGTTCGGCCGCATTGCTGCGCAGACTGCTAAGCAGGTTATTGTGCAGAAGGTACGTGAAGCGGAGCGCGCTAAGGTTGTTGCACAATACAGCAGCCGTCTGGGTGAGCTTATCTCGGGTACCGTAAAGAAAGTGACACGGGACAACATTATTGTTGACCTGGGTAACAACGCAGAAGCTGTTCTGCCGCGGGATCAGTTGCTACCACGGGAAACCTACCGTATGGGTGACCGGGTGCGGGCAGTGCTGAATGAGATTCGCACCGAAGGACGTGGTCCACAGCTGGCGATGAGCCGCAGCTGTCCTGAGATGCTGATCGAACTGTTCCGTATCGAAGTACCTGAGATCTCTGAAGAGGTGATCGAGATTCGTGCAGCGTCCCGTGACCCGGGTTCGCGTGCCAAGATTGCCGTTAAAACGAATGATGGACGTATCGATCCGGTGGGTGCCTGTGTAGGCATGCGTGGTGCTCGTGTTCAGGCCGTTTCTAACGAACTGAGCGGCGAGCGTGTAGACATCATCCTCTGGGATGATAATCCGGCACAGTTGGTGATAAACGCGATGTCTCCGGCAGAGGTGGCTTCTATTGTTGTGGATGAAGATTCCCGCTCAATGGATGTTGCTGTCGCTGAAGAGAATCTGCCGATGGCGATTGGCCGCAGCGGTCAGAACGTTCGCCTGGCGTCAGAGCTGACCGGCTGGAAACTGAACGTCATGACCGAAGATGAGGCTGCAGAAAAACAGCAATCTGAAACCGGTTCAATCCTGGAGCTGTTTATTAAGCACCTGGATGTTGATGATGATATTGCGGGCATCCTGGTAGATGAAGGCTTCACCTCGCTGGAAGAGGTCGCCTACGTTCCCGCTGATGAGATGCTCGAAATCGATGGTTTCGATGAAGAGATTGTTGATGAACTGCGCAATCGCGCGAAAGATGCTCTGCTGAATCTGGCACTGGCGAATGAGGAGGCTCTTGAAAATTCTGAGCCGGCTCAGGATCTGCTGGAGATGGAAGGTATGGAGCGTCATCTGGCCTTTGTTCTGGCCAGTAAAGGTATCGTGACCATGGAAGATCTGGCTGAGCAGGCGGTTGAAGACCTGCTTGAGATTGAAGAGCTGGATAGTGAAAAGGCAGCAGCGCTGATTATGACTGCGCGCGCCCCATGGTTTGCGGACGAAGAATAAGTCAACGGAGGAGATAAACCCAGATGGCAGAAGTCACAGTAAAACAACTTGCCGAAGTAGTTGGCGTTCCCGTTGATCGTCTGTTAACGCAGATGAAAGAAGCAGGTATTGCAGGCAAAAATGAAGCCGCTTCAGTTACCGAAGATGAGCGTCAGAAACTGCTGAACCACCTTAAGCGCAGCCACGGTGAAAAATCCGATAGCGAGCCTAAGAAGATTACCCTGAAACGCAAAACAACCAGCCAGATCAAAGTGTCCGGTGCGGCGGGTAAGAAAACGATCAATGTTGAAGTGCGTAAGAAGCGTACCTATGTCAAACGTGCTGATGTTGAAGAGACTCCGGTAGCAGAAGTTAAAGGTAAGAATCTTCAGGCTGAGCTGGAAGAGCAGGCTCGTCGGGATGCCGAGCTGCAGGCCGCGCAGGAGAAACAGCGTGAAGAGGCACGCCTGAAGGCTGAAGCCGAGGCGAAAGCCAAAGCGGAGCGTGATGCGGCAGAGAAGCAGTCTGAAGCTAAACCCGCGGTGTCTAAACCGACAATGGCTAAGCCTGCTGCGGTAAAAACCGCGGCTCCTGCGGTGGCAGATGTTGAGCCTGCGACAGCTGCACCCAAGCAGGATCGTAAACAGACCCGGGAAAAGAATTTCCGTAGCCAGGATAAGCCTGCTGCGGGCCGCAAAGGCGGTGATAACAAGCGCTTATCCCGTAAGCCGGGTGGCCGTGATGGTGGCAACCGTCGAGGTGGCGGCAAGCCTGCTCAGCGGGGTATGACCAGTTCCAACGTTCAGGCGTTTGAGCGGCCAACCGCCCCGGTGATTCATGAAGTGGCGATTCCGGAATCGATTACCGTGGCTGAACTGGCGAAGAAAATGTCAGTCAAAGCGGCCGACCTGATCAAGGTCATGTTCAAAATGGGGGCGATGGCGACCATCAACTCCGTGATCGATCAGGACACCGCAACCCTGGTGGTTGAGGAGATGGGGCACACCGCTGTTGCGATGCAGGAAAATACCGTTGAAGATCAACTGATCGAAAGTGCCGGTGCTGCAGAAGAGATTGCCGGTGAGCAGGTTGAGCGTGCGCCGGTCGTGACGGTAATGGGTCACGTTGACCATGGTAAAACATCGTTACTTGACTATATTCGTGAAACCCGGGTGGCTGCCGGTGAGTCCGGAGGCATTACCCAGCATATCGGTGCGTATCACGTTGAAACCGGTCACGGTATGGTGAGCTTCCTGGATACACCGGGACACGCCGCCTTTACCGCAATGCGTGCCCGTGGTGCTCAGTTGACCGATATCGTTATTCTGGTGGTTGCTGCAGATGATGGTGTGATGCCACAGACTGAAGAAGCGGTGAATCACGCTAAAGCGGCAGGAGTGCCTCTGGTTATTGCGGTCAACAAGATCGATAAAGAGGATGCCGATCCCGAGCGGGTCAAGAATGAACTGGCCCAGCGTGATGTCCTGCCGGAAGAGTGGGGCGGTGATGTTCAGTTTGTTAACGTCTCAGCTAAAACCGGTGAAGGTATCGATGCACTTCTGGATGCGGTTCTGCTGCAGGCTGAGATTCTGGAGCTTAAAGCGATCCCTGAAGCGCCTGGACGTGGTGTTGTTGTTGAATCCCGTCTGGATAAAGGGCGTGGTCCGGTTGCCACTCTGCTGGTGCAGAACGGAACCCTGAGACAGGGTGATATCGTGCTGGCTGGTCTGCAGTATGGCCGTGTTCGGGCGATGCTGGATGAGAATGGTAAGCCCGTTAAAGAAGCGGGCCCGTCTATCCCGGTTGAGATTCTGGGACTGGATGGTACACCAGGAGCGGGTGACGAGTTCACCGTGGTCTCTAACGAGAAGAAGGCCCGTGAAGTTGCCTTATTCCGTCAGGGTAAATACCGCGAAGTGAAACTGCAGCGTCAGCAGCAGGCCAAACTTGAGAACCTGTTCGAAAATATGCAGGCCGGTGATGTTAAGACACTGAACATCATCATAAAAGCGGACGTTCGTGGTTCTCTGGAAGCGCTGACCAGCTCGCTGACGGATCTGAGCACCGACGAAGTTAAAGTCAATGTCGTTTCCGGCGGTGTCGGTGGTATTGCTGAAACCGATGCCAACCTGGCGGTAGCGTCCAGTGCGATCATGATCGGCTTTAACGTCCGTGCGGATGCACAGGCGCGGGCTATCGTCGAGCGTGAAGATCTGGAACTGCGTTACTACAGCGTTATCTACGATATCATCGATGATGTTAAACAAGCGATGACCGGTCTGCTGTCTCCAGAGTTTAAGGAACAGATAGTTGGTATCGCAGAGGTACGTGATGTCTTCCGTGCACCTAAGATCGGTGCAGTAGCGGGCTGTATGGTCACTGAAGGTTCAGTCTTCCGTAACAAGCGTATCCGGGTACTGCGTGAAAACGTGGTTATCTATGAAGGTGAGCTGGAGTCTCTGCGTCGCTTTAAAGATAACGTGGCTGAAGTCCGTCAGGGCATGGAGTGCGGTATCGGTGTTAAGAACTACAATGATGTGAAGGTCGGCGATCAGATCGAAGTCTTCGACACCATTGAAGTTGCGCGTACGTTGTAAGAGTGAATTAACAGACAATTATGGCAAGAGAATTCAGTCGTACACAACGGATATCTGACCAGGTCCAGAAGGACCTGGCACAGCTGATCCAGCGTGAAATTAAAGACCCCCGCCTGGGGATGGTGACTATCAGCTACGTAAAGATTGCCAAGGATCTTGGCTACGCTGATATCTATATCACCGTGATGGCGATGGGGGGAAAAGATGAAGCTACGGCGGTGAAGGAATCCCTTAAGGTTCTGAATAACGCTGCGGGCTTCCTGCGTGGACAACTGTCCAGCAAGATCAAACTGCGGGTGATGCCGCAACTGCGCTTCCATTTTGATGAGAGTGTTGACCGGGGCCGTCGCCTCAATGACCTGATTATTCAGGCCTCACGGGCGGACAGCAAACACGGTCAGGACGACGGGGAGTAACCTTTGGCAAGGCGGGCAAAAGGCCGGCCGGTCAACGGTATTTTTCTGCTCGATAAACCGGGTGGAATGTCGTCAAACCGGGCGCTACAAATAGTAAAACGGATCTATGGGGCCGCTAAGGCGGGCCATACCGGTGCGCTGGATCCACTGGCAACCGGGATGCTGCCACTTTGTTTCGGCGAAGCGACCAAGTTTTCCCAGTTCCTGCTGGATGCTGATAAGCGGTACGTCACGACGGCTAAACTGGGGCAGCGAACCGATACCAGTGATGCCGATGGGGAGGTCGTTGAAGAGCGGCCAGTACCGGAAAAGCTGACGGCAGAGCAGGTTGATGAGCTGTTGCAGCGCGAGTTTACCGGCCAGATCACTCAGGTGCCTTCGATGTTTTCGGCGCTCAAGCATAATGGTCAGCCGCTCTATAAACTGGCGCGTCAGGGGATTCAGGTCGAGGTGAAAAGTCGTCAGGTGACGGTTTTCAGTATCGATTTGCTGGATTTTCGCGGCGATGAAGTGGATCTGGATATCCGCTGCAGCAAAGGCACCTACATCCGTTCCATCGTTCAGGATATGGGCGAGATGCTGGGCTGCGGCGCGCATGTTAAAATGCTTCGCCGTCTCGATTCCGGCCCCTATAAAGCGGCGAGTATGATGCCGTTGGCTGATCTCGAACAACTGGTGGAAGAAATGGGCAGTGAGGCGACTCCGGAACGCATACAAACGCGTCTGGATGAGTTATTATTGCCGCCCTGGAGTCCGGTAGCAGATACCCCTGAGGTTATTCTGACCGGGCAGCAGACCCGCACCCTCTGTTTTGGACAGACGGTGGTGCTGGACACATCGGATGGCGCGAACCCGGCACAGCCGCTGGTACGTTTGCTTGATGGGGACAGCGGACGCTTTCTGGGTATTGGTGAGATCGATGCTGAGGGGACTTTGTTACCCCGGCGGCTGATGAGTACTCAGGAAAGTTAATTGAATTTGTGAGTGTGGCTCAGGCGACACTGACAATATGACGTTGAACTGAAAATATGCTCGGTACAACGCGACTATTAATCCACCACACAGATGCTGTGGTGTGCATATTATTTTTGGAGTTATTAAAATGGCATTATCTGTTGAAAAGAAAGCTGAGATCGTTGCTGAGTACGCTCGTGGCGAAGGCGACACTGGTTCACCTGAAGTACAGGTTGCTCTGCTGACCCACAACATCGTTGGTCTGCAGTCTCACTTCAAAGGTCACATTCATGACCACCATTCTCGTCGCGGTCTGATCCGCATGGTAAACCAGCGTCGTAAGCTGCTGGATTACCTGAAGAAGAAAGATGTAACTCGTTACGCTGATCTGATCAAGCGTCTCGGCCTGCGTCGCTAAGATAATGTTCCGGGGCCATCTATGATGGCCCCGGTGCTTTAAGATCGGCTGAAAAGCGATCTCTATATGCGTCTGTACAACGTTTTACACCAACCAGCCTGTACTCTGGTGCGTTCTTTAGTGACGGAGAGCCCAGCAGAGTACTGGCTATAAAGAGGCCGGTGTGACGTCGCACAGACATTTTTTTGTTTTGCATAAAGATAAGGAATTGTATCGTGCCACAAGCAATTACAAAGACATTCCAATACGGTAAACATGAAGTGACCCTCGAAACCGGTCGGGTTGCCCGTCAGGCGAGCGGTGCTGTACTGGTGACTATGGCTGGCGTACAGGTACTGTGTACGGTGGTGGGGGCTAAATCTGCCCGCGAAGGTCAGGACTTCTTCCCACTGTCTGTTCACTACCAGGAAAAGTACTATTCAGTCGGCCGTATCCCGGGTGGTTTCTTCAAACGTGAAGCGCGTCCATCTGAGAAAGAAACGCTGACCTCCCGTCTGATTGACCGTCCTATCCGTCCACTGTTCCCTAAGGGTTACATGAATGAAGTACAGGTTATCTGTACTGTTATGTCTGCGGATAAGATCAACGATCCTGATATCGCTGCCATGATCGGTACCTCTGCAGCCCTGGCTGTTTCAGGTATTCCGTTCCAGGGGCCAATCGGTGGGGCCCGTGTGGGTTACACTGAAGAAGCGGGTTACATGCTCAACCCAACCTACGAAGAGCTGGAAGGCTCTATGCTGGACATGGTGGTTGCCGGTACCTCTGATGCAGTGCTGATGGTTGAATCTGAAGCTCAGGAACTGTCTGAAGATGAGATGCTGGGTGCGGTTGTATTTGGTCACCAGCAGATGCAGGTTGCTATCAATGCAATCAACGAGCTGGTTGCTGAAGCGGGTAAGCCACGTTGGGAATACACCCCTGAAGCGAAGAACGAAGCCCTGATTGAACAGGTTCGTGGTGTGGTAGGCGAAGATATCAACAACGCTTACCTGACAGCTGACAAGATGGAGCGTCAGAACGCTCTGAATGCGGCCCGTGATAAAGCGGTCGAGGCTCTGTGTGGTGAAGAGGGTCAGCCTTCTGCCGGTGAAGTGTCCGGTATCTTCAAATCACTGGAGAAAGAGATTGTCCGGGGTCGTATTCTTGATGGTCAGCCACGTATCGATGGCCGTGACAGCAAGACTGTCCGTGGTATCGACGTAGAGATTGATGTACTGAGCGGTACTCACGGTTCTGCACTCTTTACCCGGGGTGAAACTCAGGCGATCGCTACCTGTACACTGGGTACTGCCCGTGATTCCCAGATCATCGATGCGATCGAAGGTGAGCGTCGTGATCCGTTCATGCTGCACTATAACTTCCCTCCATACTCTGTTGGTGAAGCGGGTCGTATGGGGGCAACCGGTCGTCGTGAGATCGGTCATGGCCGTCTGGCGCGTCGCAGTGTTGCTGCGGTTCTGCCAACCCAGGAAGAGTTCCCATACACCATCCGTATCGTGTCTGAGATCACTGAATCCAACGGTTCAAGCTCTATGGCGTCTGTTTGTGGTGCGTCTCTGTCGATGATGGATGCGGGTGTACCTCTGAAAGCGCCCGTTGCCGGTATCGCGATGGGTCTGGTTAAAGAGGGCGAGCGTTTCGCTGTCCTGACCGATATCCTCGGTGACGAAGATCACCTGGGCGACATGGACTTTAAAGTGGCCGGTACTGAAGCGGGTGTTACTGCGCTGCAGATGGATATCAAGATCACCGGTATCACTGAAGAGATCATGGAGATCGCTCTGGAGCAGGCGTATGAAGCACGTGCTCACATTCTGAAAGAGATGGCTAAAGTGATCGGTTATGCTCGTCCAGAGCTGCCTGACAACGCGCCAGCGATGACGCTGCTGGAGATCAACCCAGAGAAGATCCGTGACGTTATTGGTAAAGGTGGTGCAACCATCCGTGCGCTGACCGAAGAGACCGGAGCCACTATCGATATCGAAGATAACGGTACTGTCCGTATCTACGCAGCTGATAAAGCTGCCGCGAAAGCGGCTGTTGATAAGGTTCGCGAGATCACTGCAGAAGCTGAAGTCGGCAAGATCTACGAAGGTAAAGTGGTACGTCTGGAAGAGTTCGGCGCATTCGTTAACATCCTGCCGGGTAAAGATGGTCTGGTTCACATCTCTCAGATCGCTAACAAGCGTATCGAGAAAGTCACCGACTACATCAAGATGGATGATGTGGTTAAAGTTAAAGTGATGGAAGTTGATCCTCGTGGTCGTATCAAGCTGACCATGCGTGATCTGGAGCAGGATGAGTCTGTAGAATAAGATTCTGTTCCGCGGTTAAAAAAGCCCTGCTGATGCAGGGCTTTTTTGTTTATAGCCCCAGTTTCAATTGACTGGAATTTCATAGAGGATTGAAGATGAAAGCGATCACCGCTGTTATATTAACCCTGCTACTGGCCGGTTGTGGTGGCGATGAAGTAGGGGATGTCTCACTGGGATTACTGACCACGAAAGATATTAAGCTGAATGTGCTGGTAGATCCGGTGGTCACTGGAGTCACCTGCCATATCGCCAGTATTGAAGCGGATCTGGATTTCTCCGACCCCAGTGATTCTTCGATCGCCTGCCGTCAGACCGGGCCGATAACGCCAGAGATGATCGCTGCTATCGACCGCTCCAAAGATGGTGAAATCGTGTTTCGGAAGTCGAAAAGTGTATTCTTTAAGACCATGAAGGTCCGACGCATCTTTGATCCTGAATCACAGACACTGATGTATCTGTCTTACTCCACCAAAGAGACCAACGGCAGCTTTAAGCACAGCTTGTCGACGGTGCCGTTATGGGGGACACAGGCCTATAACAGCAGTCGCTAGACGTGATGGCGTCACTTGCCAGACGGCGCTTCTCGCCGTGCTAGAAAAGCGTTCTTTATTCAGTTTTTTGCGTTGAGTATTTATTATCCGCTACCCCGAAGCCCAGCATTGATGGTGCTCAAGCTAGTTGTCCCAACGTTATGCACAGGCTTGTTCTGGGGGATCTGGGGATAACATGGCAGCCACGAGTTAGTTACTCATCGACTAAATAATATTAGCTTGCGGATTGGTATAGTGTCAGACCTGCAATGGAAGGCTGCTCCTGGTTGTCACTGTGTGCCAGCGCCTGCAACAGGCGACCGGTAATGCAGGTGAAACATTGCGGGCCGTTGCTGCGACAGAGTGAGTTTGCACAGGCGTTGAGCAGCAGTTCATGGGCTGCTTGTTGCTGCACTCTGCGATCAGTTGAAAAGAGCTCACCGCAGGTGACAATCCCCTGCTCGATCAACTCGCACACGGCACTGCCGCGCCACTCAGCGATCAGATTTTCAGACAGGCCACTGTGCAATTTGATAACAGGTTCGCGGCGTTCCATCCAGGCATCTATTCTGAGAACATTCATCAATACATCTCCATATTTAAATGATAATGATTCTCATTATGTTTGTTCCGGCTGAGAATGCAACAGTTTTTTACAGGTTTCTCATCTGAAGAGTTATCAGCGAAGTCATGGGGCAACGCTTTATACCTTTTGCTCTAGACTGGAGTGGCACAGCAGGGGGGCGATGATGAACTTGAAGGTGTGGCACAGGTCTTAATTAAAACGGGAGTAGAATATGAATGGGATTGGCCGGACGTTTTTGCTGGCTTTTTTAAGCCTGAGTGTAAGCTTCAGTGTATACGCTGGGAAGTTGGATACCCCTTTGCCTGCTCCTGAGTTTAGCCAGACCGATGCCGATAGCTGGTTTAACAGTCCGCCGCTCTCGCTGAAGGCGCTGCGGGGAAAAGTGGTGATGCTGGATTTCTGGACCTTTGATTGCTGGAACTGTTATCGCTCTTTTCCCTGGATGCATGAGCTTGAGCAGACACTTGCTGACGAGGCGTTTACTGTCATTGGTGTTCATACCCCGGAATTCCCCCATGAGCGTGTCAGGGCTAATGTGAAGGCTAAAATCGATGAGTTTGAGCTGCATCACCCGGTGATGATGGATAATAACTTTACCTACTGGCAGATGATGGGTAACAAATACTGGCCGACCTTCTATCTGATCGATAAGCAGGGCCGGGTGCGTTCCATCTATATCGGTGAGACGCATGCGGGGTCGACGCAGGCAAGGGCGATCGAAAAAGATATTCGCGAATTACTTCGTGAGTAGTTAGACGTCGCTTCGCTTAAAAGCAGTAGCCAGAACGGCGCTTCGCGCCTGCTCGTGGCTAGAAAAGGCCTTCTTAACTAGTGTATGACAATCTGCGTGGTAAGCTTGGTTCTGTGCAATTATAAACCGGTTATCAGAAGTAGGTTGGGATGAGGCCCGAATCCCAACAGCAAAGTTATACGTGACGGCGTCACTTTCGAGCTGTTAATAGATTCCTTTTTGATACCAGGCTTTAAGATAGTTTCCAGAGTATAAAAGGGCATCAGAATAGTCTGAATATAATTGAGTTATTAAGGGCTCGTAGCTATATACAGTTGACTGGTTGTTTTCGGCCTTAATGTAAGTTTCGAAGGAGTTCCCTATGAGCACATATATTTATCGAGATTCAATGTTTTACGCTTTTTCTAGCAAGGGAAGCGAAGCTTCCCGTCTAACCACTAGCAAGTGACGAAGTCACGTTCTAGCCACTTTGTTTTTCCCGCATAACGCAGTACAGTCTGAATCCATAAATCGTGTAAAGACAGTTAAGAAAACCGAAGACGATATCAAACAGGGCGCGGATGATCAGTGAATCGATGCCCATAGCCTGTAGCAGGGTTTCGATTAACAGGTTGCCGCCCAGCAGCACGACAAACAGAAAAGCCAGTCCGTTAAGCAGCGGCCAGAAGTAGTCGGAGGTGTCCTGCCAGCTGTTTTTGAGGGCATCAGCCGGAGCCGATCGTTCGATAATGCTGTGATATTCAGCGAAGCCCAGACGGATCAGGACAAACACTCCAGGAATAAAAAACAGCAGCAGGCCAATGGCGATAGCGAAGGCGCCTAGCAGTTTGGTGATAAACAGTGATCCCCAGCGCTGGAGGCCGATTTTCAGGGCTGCAGTAGTGCTGATCGGAGCATTACTGACCACTGACTCCAGGTAGGCGATGGTGGCGCCCGCATAGAGGGGCAGGAAGATCAGGCTGGCCAGATAGAACATCAGGACTGAGTTGTTTAACTCCGGGTTTTCCGGATCGACCGATTGCATCGCGCTCATGCTGATCAGGGTTATCAAAATGATAAACGGCAGCTGTATACGCATTATCGGTTGCATATTGGCGCGGAAGAAAAACCAGGTTTGTTTAAGGTAGGTGGAGACCATGCTGTGTTTTTAACTCATCTCTTATTTCGGTTGGGCCAGTAATATCAGCTTAAAACTGCCATTATCGGCGATTGTTTCTACGATTGAGAACCGCTTTTGGGCTTTTCGTTCAAGGGGAATGTGCAGGTTTACCACAAAACAGGCGACACCATCAGTCTGCAGATGTTTACGGGCAGCCTCCAGAAACCGGTCGGTCATGTCACCCTCGATACCGAAGCCCTGATGGAACGGGGGGTTGCAAACGATCAGTGGGAATCGCGCCACAATTTCCTCTGCACAATCGGCCGCAATGACCTCGGCATCGATTCCCTGCTGCTTAAAGTTTTCCTTGCAGGCCTGCAGGGCGCCGGCGTTGTTATCGGTGGCAGTGATCCGGCAGCCTGTAGGGGCACAGTTCAGCGACAGATAACCATAGCCGCAGCCCAGATCAAGGGCGGTTTGCGGTGGGCCTGGTAGTCGTTCGATAAAGCGGGGTAGTTCGGCGACCAGAAAAGCGCTGCCTTTGTCGATCTTATTCCAGCCGTAGACCCCGGGTTTGCTGATATAACTGAAATTTTCGTCAGCCGCCACTTCTCGAAGGCGGGTGTAATCCTGATCTTCGAGCAATTCTGTATCAGGGACTCCCGGTGACGTCAGCACACCCATCCAGGTATTTTTGTCTGACTTGGACTGTTCCATCTGTCCGGAAAACAGTTTTTTTGCCTTATCCAGATAGGTTTTAATCCCTTCGTTTTTCAACCCGGAGATGCATAGAGTGCCGCCGGGCTTGAGGATGCGGATCGCCTGGTTGATCACATGGTGCACTACCGGTTTTTCTTTCGAGATCCG
The DNA here is from genome assembly GCF_900111095.1 of Amphritea atlantica. GTDB lineage: Bacteria > Pseudomonadota > Gammaproteobacteria > Pseudomonadales > Balneatricaceae > Amphritea > Amphritea atlantica. Next base: position 27,866 of record NZ_FOGB01000017.1, read on the forward strand.
GTAGATAATTTTGTCTACGCTATGATTTTCATAGGGGCTGAAATCAAAGTCAGAAAACTGGCTGTTCCAACCGGCTTCTTGCAGTTGTTGGCAGAGATCAAAGCGGTTGCTGATAACGGTAACGGTCGGGTTAACCCGGCTGGTCTGATTCAGCAGGTTTTCATCGGCAATCCATAGTGCGATGCCGTGGGCGCTGTCCAGCTCGGGTTTTACCAGAGAGAAGGCGGTGTCAGTCATCAGAAAGAGTTGGCCTCTGCTTCGGTGAGAAAACGAAATTCGCCGGGTTCCAGTTCTGCATCCAGGATGATCGTGCCGATCTGTTCACGGTGCAGGGCGATGACTTTATTGCCCATGGCGGCAAACATCCGCTTAACCTGATGGTAGCGGCCTTCGTGCAGGGTCACCCGGGCCTGAGTCTCTGAAAGCACTACCAGTGTGGCTGGCAAGGTGGGGTTATCCTCATTGCGCAGCAGGATGCCATTGGCAAATGCTTCGACGTAGTCCTCGGTGATAGGGTCTGCCGTGGTGACAAGGTAGACTTTATCGCAACGATGTCGGGGCGAAGTGACCCGGTGTGACCACTGACCATCGTTGGTGATCAGTACCAGCCCGGTGGTGTCAATATCCAGTCGTCCGGCGGGGTGAAGGTCACGGATGTTGTCCAGCTCCAGCAGATCGATCACTGTTGGGTGTTCTGCATCTTCAGTAGCACATACGGTGCCCTGCGGTTTGTTCAGCATCAGATATCTGGGGCCCGGAGGTGAAACTTCCCGGCCCTCAAGTGACACCTCATCATCGCTGCTCACTTTATACCCGTGATCCTGACAGATCTGACCGTTGACCTCGACATTCTTGCATTTGATCTGTCGTTTAATAAGACTGCGGGGTAAACCGGTTGCCTGACTCAGATATTTATCCAGTCGCATCGAATTTCATCTGCCTGTTATCAAAAAACAGCTAGTATACCGGTAGCAGCCGGAATGCAATAGAGCTGGTAATCAGCTAATATACGCCGCCCGTCTAATGACTAATTTAAACTGACCGTGTGACTGCCTGTGAAGCTTTTTGTAGATAACCTGACCAACGTTGACTTTTCTTACCTGCACCCGCAAAGAGGTCTGCTGGGAGAGTCCTGGCTGGTCCAGCTGGTGCTGGATGGCAACCTGAATGAGCAGGGTATGATCTGTGACTTCGCTATTGTAAAAAAAGCGGTAAAGCAGTGGTTTGATAACTGTATCGACCATGGCTTAGTGGTGCCCACCGCAATGGCTAACCTGTCAGCCATTCAGACCGGTGGGGAAACAACCGTGACCTGGCAGTACCCTGATGGCGGAGAGTTTTTCTGCCGTTCACCCAAACAGGCGATAGTGCTGGTGGATCTGGAACAGGTGACGGAGACCAGTCTGGCTAAGTGGTGTAAAGATCAGCTGCTGGCGCTGTTTTCTGATGAGGTGCAGGGGCTGGAGATCAGTTTTGTGCCTGAGTCGATCAGTGGCGCCTTCTATCACTACAGCCATGGTTTGCAGCAGCACGATGGCAACTGTCAGCGCATCGCCCACGGACATCGCTCGCGGATTGAGATATATCTTGATGGTCAGCGTGATACCGGCGTAGAGCAGCACTGGGCTGAAATCTTTCATGATATCTATATCGGTACCCGCAGCCACCTGCTGGCAGAACCCTCCACAGAGCACCACTATCAGTATGATGCGCCGCAGGGCCAGTTTGAGATCAGATTACCGGCAGAGCATTGTTATCTGATCGATACGGAAACGACTGTTGAGCAGATTGCCTGTCATCTGGCGGGGCAGGTAAAAGCGGAATACCCTGATCGTGACGTGATGGTGAGAGCTTTTGAAGGGGTCGGCAAGGGCGCCATTGCCACCGCCTGAGTGATGTGGGAGGTGCGTCCTCGCGGCGATTGGGCCACCAGAGTGCAGGACACCCCGCGATAAGGCAAAAAAAGCCCCGACTGGTCAGTCAGGGCTTTTCTGTTTTCAGTCGGGTATTAAGCGCGTTCGATTGCCAGCGCAGTACCCATACCACCACCGATACACAGAGTCGCCAGACCTTTCTTGGCATCGCGACGAGCCATCTCGTGCAGCAGCGAAACGAAGATACGGCAGCCTGAAGCACCGATTGGGTGACCCAGAGCGATAGCACCACCGTTCACGTTGACGATGTTAGTATCCCAGCCCAGGTCTTTGTTAACTGACATCGCCTGTGCCGCAAACGCTTCGTTGGCTTCAACCAGTTCCAGATCATCAATAGTCCAGCCCGCTTTTTCCAGCGCTTTCTGAGTGGCGCAGATTGGGCCAGTACCCATGATAGAAGGGTCAACCCCTGCAGACGCATAGGCTTTGATAGTCGCCAGAACCGGCAGACCCAGTTCAGCGGCTTTCTCTGCAGAGCAGAGGATTACCGCAGCAGCGCCGTCATTAATCGTAGAGGAGTTACCCGCAGTAACGGTGCCGTCTTTCTTGAATGCTGGGCGTAGTTTGCCCAGCGCTTCAGCAGTAGCGCCGTGACGTGGCTGCTCATCTGTATCAAAAACGATTGGATCACCTTTGCGCTGAGGAATAACCACGGGGATTATCTCATCAGCAAATTTGCCTGCTTTCTGAGCGGCTTCCGCTTTGTTCTGAGACGCAGCGGCAAAGGCATCCTGCTCTTCACGGGTGAAACCGTATTTCTCAACGATGTTTTCAGTGGTGATACCCATGTGATAGTCGTTGAACGCATCCCACAGGCCATCTTTGATCATGGTGTCGACCATCTTCCAGTCACCCATGCGGGCACCGTTGCGGGAGTTAGGCAGGATGTGCGCAGAGGCGCTCATGTTTTCCTGGCCGCCAGCAATAATCATCTCAGCATCGCCACAGCGGATCGCCTGAGTGGCCAGTTGCAGTGCTTTCAGGCCGGAACCACAGACTTTGTTGATCGTCATGGCCGGGACATCAATCGGCAGGCCGGCATTGATCGTTGTCTGACGGGCAGGGTTCTGGCCGCAGCCAGCGGTCAGCACCTGACCCAGAATAACTTCATCGATCTGGTCAGCCTGGATGCCGGATTTTTCCAGCAGACCTTTAATAACGGTAGCGCCAAGATCGCTGGCAGGAACAGATGCCAGAGAACCATTAAAATTACCTACGGCCGTACGGCCTGCAGCTACAACAACAACATCACGCATGATCATTCCTCTTGCTTGTAAGATTGCTGCGGTAGTGTAGTCACGTACTGTGACTATTTAATGGCAGGTCAGCCAGTAACCTGTCACGAAACACTCTGCAGCTTTTTTTGTAGTAATCATCTTTGTGCAGTGCAGTACAGCATAGTCGAAAGCCAACTGCAATGGGGTTTCCCCTAATCTGGCGGCATGAAGAATAAAAAATGACGCCAGATCGTTCAATTTAGCAGTTGTTTAATCGATTACCAAGCCGACCAAAGGTGAAGATGCCACATAAGGGTTATGTTCAGAGATCAACAACCATATTATCAATCAGACGGGCTTTGCCCAGATAGGCGGCAGCCACCAGTACTAACTGGGTATCGTCCGGGCCGGCGTGTTGCAGATCCTTGCGGTTGCAGATGGTGTAGTAGTCCCGCTTAAAGCCTGCCTGCTCGAGTCGCTGCTGAGCTTCTTCCTGTAATGCGGCATAGTCGCGGCGCCCAGCGCTGATCTGGGCAATAGTCTGACAGATCGTCTGGTTCAGAATAGGAGCCGTCGCTAATTCTGCTTCGGTCAGATAGCCGTTGCGCGAACTCAGGGCCAGGCCACTCTGGGCCCGGGCAATTGGCGCGCCAAGGATTTCAACCGGCAGAAACAGGTCTTCAGCCATACGACGGATAACCATCAGTTGCTGGAAATCTTTTTCGCCAAAGATAGCGACATCGGGCTGGACGATTCCAAACAGTTTACACACCACGGTGGCAACCCCGCGAAAATGTCCTGGACGGCTGGCACCGCAGTGGATATCGGAGATCCCTGGCACTTCGATCAGTGTCTGGATTACCTGACCGTTGGGGTACATCTCATTGATATTCGGCGCAAACAGATAGTCGCAGCCTGCGGCTGTCAGTTTTTCCTGATCTGATGTCAGGGTGCGTGGATAGGCATCCAGGTCCTCATTCTCACCAAACTGCAGTGGGTTGACAAAGATGCTGGCGACGGTGATGTCGGCATGATTGTTCGCCTGGTGAATCAGTTGGATATGCCCGGTATGGAGATTGCCCATGGTTGGAACAAAACCGATTTTTTTGCCCGCACGACGCTCTTGGCCGAGGGCTTCACGCAGCTCAGCGATAGAATAGATGGTTTTCATGATGGTTAGAATCCGTGTTCAGGTCCGGGGAAGGTACCGGCCTTCACTTCGTCAGCATAGGCTTTGAAAGCGGCGGCGATATCATTGTTGTCAGCCATAAAGTTTTTGACAAACCTGGGGCTGCGGCCCGGAGTGATTCCCAGCATATCGTGCATCACCAGCACCTGAGCATCTGTGTCTGCACCAGCGCCGATACCGATAACCGGAATGTCTACCGCTTTAGTGATCTCGCCTGCCAGCAGTGCGGGAACGCATTCCAGCAGCAGCATCGCTGCGCCAGCCTGTTCCAGACGTACGGCATCTTCGATCATCTTTTTTGCGGCACTGTTATCACGTCCCTGTACTCTGTATCCCCCCAGGACATTGACCGCTTGTGGTGTGAGCCCAAGATGGGCGCATACCGGAACTCCGCGTTCTGCCAGAAGGGTAATTGTTTCGTCCAGCCAGGCAGCACCTTCCAGTTTGACAATATGGGCGCCGGCCTGCATCAGCGCGGCGGCGCTGTCCATTGCCTGCGCGGGGGTGCCATAGCTCATAAAGGGCAGATCGGTCATGATCATCGAACCCTGATTGCCTGCTTTTACGGCGGCGGTATGGTAAGCCATCTCTTCTAGGGTGACCGGCAGAGTGCTGTCATTGCCCTGCAATACCATGCCCAGGGAGTCGCCCACTAATATCACCTCAACACCAGCGGTGCTGATAAGGTGGGAAAAACAGGCGTCGTATGCGGTAAGCACCGCAAACTTTTCACCGGCCTGTTTACGAGCCATCAGTGTATGAAGGGTAATGCTGCTCATAAGAGAACCTGCTTATTTATTACTCAGACGGGGGGATTATACATAGCCCTTTTCCGTTTAACTATTATCTATTGTGCATAGCAGTAAAAAACGATTTATATTATTGTTTTTAAAGAATTTTATGTTTTATTAAATTCGTTCGAGAGTGCCTTTTTCGCACTGCTTAATGCATTCGGCGAGACTTTTCTGCTGTGCAATAGTCAGGTCTGGGTTGATTTCTGCCAGAGGATAGAGCACAAAATTGCGCTCATGAAGGTAGGGGTGGGGGACGGTTAATCGTTCATTGCTGATTAACTGATCACCGTAGAGCAGCAGGTCCAGATCCAGCGTGCGGGGACCCCAGTGCTGAACTCTGACCCGCTGATGCTGTTGTTCCAGTGCCTGTAGTGCATCAAGCAGCTCAAGCGGAGACAGGCTGGTCTCCAGGCTGGCAACTGCATTGATATAGTCGGGCTGACCGGGCGGACCAACCGGATCGCTGCGATACAGGCTGGAGTGGATCAGATGGCGGCAGTTGTCTAAACGTTGCAGCTCCAGCAGTGCGGTGGCTACCTGTGTCACCGGATTTTCAAGGTTGCTGCCCAGCCCTATGTAGCAACGGGTCCAGGGGCTGGATGCGGGAGACTCAGCCATTATTCTGCTCATGCTTTTTTGCTGGTGAGCGGCGTCTGCGGCGTCGTTTGGGGGCCTCGTCTTTGGGGACTTCGCGGGACATATGGCTGCGTATCTGCGGGTTCTGTGTCTGATAGTCAGTCCACCATTTACCCAGGCCTTCCAGATCTTCACCGCTGTTTTCGCGCAACACCAGCAGGTCATAGGCGGCCCTGAAACGTGGATGTTCCATCAGCCGGTCGGCCCGTTTGCCCTGACGGCGGGGAAGGCGGAACTGCAGCTCCCAGATCTCTCTGATCGGTGTGGAGAATCGCCGTGGAATAGCGGTCTGACTTATCTGCTCGCCAATTACCTGATTGGCCGCTTCATGCATTGCCGGCACCGTATGCAGCCCTTCCTGCTGTTGCAGTTTACGCATCCGTTGCTGCATTGGATACCAGAGCAGGGCGGCAAACAGGAAGGCTGGAGTGACGCTCTTGTCCTGCTGCAGCCGGCGATCGGTATTCTGCAGGGCATTCAGTACCAGTTGTTCTACCGGAGCCCCTTGCGGGTTATCAAGACAGTATGCGGTCTGGCTGAAGATATGTTCCAGCAAACCGTATTTACGGAACTGATGGTAAGATTCCACACCATGGCCAGACTGGAATATTTTCAGTACTTCGTCAAACAATCGGGCCGGCGCGATATCTTTCAGCAGATAGCCCAGCTCATACAGCGGGGCTTCTGTTTCTGGCTCAATGGTAAACCCCAGTTTGGCAGCAAAGCGCGCTGCTCTGAGCATCCTTACCGGGTCTTCCCGATAGCGGGCGTCAGGATCGCCAATCATCCGCAGAGTGCGGTTTTTCAGGTCGTTGTAGCCGTGCGTGAAATCATAAACACAGTGGTCTTTAGGACAGTAGTAAAGTGCATTGACGGTGAAATCGCGCCGTAGTGCGTCCTCTTCAATGGTGCCGTAGACGTTATCGCGCACGATCATACCGCTGTCGTTCTGACGGCCATGCTCGCCATCGCTATTTTTGGGGTGACTGTCATGGCTGGCGCGGAAGGTGGCTACTTCGATCATGTCCCGGCCAAACCGGACATGCAGTAGTTTAAAGCGCCGGCCGATCAGGCGTGAACGACGGAACAGCGCATGTGCCTGCTCCGGGGTGGCATTGGTGGCAACATCAAAATCTTTGGGGTGCTTATTCATCAGCAGGTCGCGGATACATCCGCCCACCAGATAGCCTTCGTAGCCTTCATCCTGCAGGTGATAAGCGGTCTTCATCGCTGCGTCGTTCAGCTGTCGGCGAGGAATTTGATGAACCTCTTCGGGAATAAGCTGAGGGCCGCTGGTTTGCGGGCTGGCTTCGCCGGCTGAGCGTTTTCGATGACTACCGAATAGTTTACGGATAAACGAGCCTATTGGTGATGAGTTTTTGTCCATATAACACTGAGAAACTTGCGCAGAAATAAGAGCGCAGAATAATAGCATGAAATCTAATCAAAAACGCAGTTAAAGCCGCAGTTTTACTGATCTATAGTGCAAAGGGTGTAGGAAATATAACAGGACAAAAGGAGATGGGTAAGCTGACCGCTTTTAGACAACAACTCTGTCTTAGCTTGTTGTTTTTATTTCTAAGAGCACTGTTTCGGGACCGTTGTATTGGGTGTCAATTCAGCGATCAGCTTGTAGAGCCTCATTTTTATTTTTATTCGAGGCGGTGTACTTATCGACCATAATCTGGGTTTTATTTTTATTATGATTATTGGCGGTAAGTATTGTTCTTCTTCTTGTCCGTATATACAGCAGTAGTTGTGCCAGTTTTGTTAACTATATGTTTTTATTATATTTATTGTTTTTGAGAGCTGTTTGTTACCCTGTTACCGCAATAGAGGGTAACAAAAAGTGTTACCTTTTTACTCATGCTGCATCTGCTCAATGGGGGATAAGTAACACTTTTGCTCCCGTTCTGATGGCAGTCTTTTCAGACCTTGTTATGCCTCTTTAGACTTTCGTGGAATACCCAGCTTCTGGCGGCGCTCCCATAAACACTTGCGACTGATGCCCAGTTTTTTTGCCAGCTTGGTTTCACTCATGTTGTCCTGATTTTCCAGTACGAAGCGCTGGAAGTAATCATCCAGAGAGAGGTTCTGGTCCGGGCGGCGCTCACGGAGATCGATCTCTGTTTCCGCGACAAGTGAGTGACCACTGGCAAAGCTGGATTCCAGTTCTGCCAGAGAATTGGACTCGATATCGAGCCCCAGCAGGTCTGTGGTGATGTGGTGATCATCCGCCAGAATAACCGCCCGTTCAATGGCATTCTGCAGTTCGCGGACATTGCCTGGCCAGTTATACCGTATCATCGTGTCGCAGGCATCGGCACTGAAACTGAGCAGCGGGGAGCCGAGTTTTTCGCAGCTTTTCTGCAGGAACTGCTGAGCGATCTCGATAATATCCTCACCGCGTTCCCGCAGTGGCGGCATTTGCAGCTCCATGACATAGAGCCGGTAATAGAGATCTTCGCGGAACTCGCCCGTTTTGGCCAGGGCTTTCAGATTGCGGTGGGTGGCGGCAATCAGCCGGACATCAACGTGGGTCGATTTGACCGCGCCTACTCTGCGGATCTCGCCCTCCTGTAAAAAGCGGAGCAGTCGGGCTTGTGCTTCCAGAGGCAGTTCGCCAATCTCATCAAGGAACAGAGTACCGCCATTAGCGGCTTCGATCAGGCCGTTGCGGGCCGAATCTGCGCCGGTAAATGCCCCTTTCTCGTGGCCAAACAGCTCTGATTCGATCAGGGTTTCCGGGATCGATGCACAGTTTACGGATACCATGGGCGAGCCTGAACGGTCGCTCTGCTGGTGGATAGCTCTGGCTGCCAGTTCTTTACCGGTGCCAGATTCGCCCTGAATCAGAACGGTGGCATCGGTGCGCGCCACCTTGTGAATCCGGCTGAAGAGGTTTCTCATCGCGGCACAGTTACCGACCATCTGGTTTTCCGGCAGTTGTGCTCCTGCACTACGGTCAGCGGTTTTGTCATCGCCCCCGCGCAGCTTGATAATGCTGGCGATGGTTTCCAGAATCTCTTCGTGATCAAACGGTTTGGCAATATAGTCAACGGCCCCCAGCTTCATCGCATCCACGGCGGAGCGCATGCTGGCGTAACTGGTCATAATGACCACCGGGACCGCTTTGGCCAGGTTGATCAGGTCAGTGCCCGGGGCACCGGGCAGGCGCAGATCACTGATGATCAGGTTGTAATCATTGAGATTGAACTGGCTGGTTGCTTCGTCAACGGACCCTGCGTCGTCGACACTGTAGCTGTTGCGCTCCAGCAGTCGCCGGAGGGCAGAACGTATAATAGACTCATCTTCTACGATCAGAATGCGGCTCATTCGGTTTACCTTTGCTTCTTGTCCTCTGGTCGGCAGGTGTTTGTTATCTTACAAACTTAATCCTGCAACGTGACCGGGAGGGTGATAACCACCTGAGTGCCATTGTTCTGATTTTTATTGGCGGGACTCACTATGCTAATACTACCATAATGCTCTTCAATGATGTTATAGACCAAAGGCAGCCCTAATCCAGTGCCTTTACCGGGGTCTTTGGTGGTAAAAAAGGGTTCAAACAACTTGTTCTGGTGTTCCGGGGCGATCCCGCTGCCCTCATCCGTCACCGTGATCTCGATGGAGTTGCTGTTGCGTTTGGCATCCAGCCATACCCGGCCATGGATTGGGGTCGCATCACAGGCATTATTGATCAGATTGACAAACACCTGCATCAGCCGCTGTGGGTCGCCGCTGATATTGACGGTGGCATCGATATTGTTGATCAGATTAATCTCGCGTCCACGGCTGTCCATCGACACCAGGTGAAGTGCCTCATCGGTCAGCGCTTTGAGGTTGATATCTTCCTGCAGCTGTTTGCCCTCACTCTGACCGGTATGCGCAAAGCGGATCAGCGACTGCACTATACGGGTGATGCGGTTAGTCTGGGCAACAATCTGTTCGCCGCTTTCAAGGATGATCTCATCATCGGTTTCATATTTCAGGTTCTGCGCCAGGCAGGCGATTCCGGTGACCGGATTGCCAATTTCGTGTGCTACTCCGGCAGCAAAGCGGCCGATTGAGGCGAGTCGTTCGTTGTGGGATAGCCGGTTGACCAGAATCTGGTTTTCGGTTTCATTTTCCAGCAGGATCACCATCGATTCTGAGTTTTCCGCCAGACTGGCTTTGTGCAGACTCAGCCAGCAGTTCTCTCCGTTGATCAGCAGGTGGTGAGAGAGCAGATGGTTTTGTTCCTGTGTTGAAAAGTCATGCAGCAGCGCCCCCCAGGGCTCAGGCAGGTTGATTAATCTGCGAGTCAGCACTGATGAGGTTTGTAAGCCGGTAAACTGTTCCATCTCCTGATTCCAGAAGATAATCTGGCCTTTTTCGTCCAGCGAACAGGCGCCCACAGGTAAGCGTTGCAGGGTCATCCGGTGGTGGCGGCGCAGGTTATCCAGTTCAGCTGCCAGGCCGCTGAGCCGGGTTTGATAGTTTTCCAGTTGTCCCTCCAGCAGATGGATGTCCCGGGTGCGGTACTGATCCAGGGTGTCTTTGTGAATCTGCTGGTTTAACAGTGTGCTGGCTTCAACCGGTCCGAACAGAGCGCTAAGCCGGCTCTCAATCAGGGTCCTGAGGCGCATCAGGTCGATAGCGTTAAGCTCGCCGCGGTGCAGATTCAGCTCCTGTAATGCTTGTTCAACCTCCTTCTGGGCTGTCGCTTTTCCCAGTCGGGCACTGAGTAACGTCACCAACTCGTCGCTGTGACTGATGTTTAACTGAGGGCCAACCGGACGTTGCAGGCTGTTATGCAGACAGGCGCTGGCGCTGGCGATCTCTTCCGGTGAGCTGCGGGTAATGATGGAGGCCAGCAGGAAGACGATAATATTGGCTGTCAGCGCATAGATGGCGATGTGGTGCCAGTTCTGATGATACATAATCGATGCGTCATCGCTGATCGTTCCATTCAGCAGGGCGGTGAGCATCGGGAAAATCCAGGTGCTCATGCCAACAATCAGTCCGAGGCAGAAGCCCGTGCGGTTGGCTCCCGGCCAGAAAAGTGTTGCGAGGATGCCCGGCAAAAACTGCATAAAGGCGATAAATGCCAGGGTACCAAGCCAGTGGATATTGTAATTCAGGCCGACCTCAGCATAGAACAGATAGCTGCTAACCATCATCACGATAATGAGTATCCGTCTGAGCCACAGCAGATGGGAATATAACCGCTGTGTTGATAGCGGCGGAACCAGTGGCAGGATCAGATGGTTCTGTAGCATCGAGGCGATTGAAATGGTCGCTACAATGATGATTCCGCTGGCTGCGGTCAGGCCGCCGATAAAGGCCAGGGTGGTGATAAAGCCGGATTCCAGTTTAATGCCCAGATTGAGAATCAGGAACGCGGGCTGATCTGCAACCCCCAGGCGGATGCCCGCCCAGAGAATAGGGGGCACTGCTAACGCCAGTATCAGCAGGTAAAGCGGTACCCCCCAACTGGCTTTGTGCAGACTGTTGGAAGAGGTGTTTTCGGTAAACATCATATGGAAGGTGTGCGGCATCACGATGATGGCTGAGAAAAAGCCCAGCAGCATGGTGCGCCACATATCGCTGTCCAGTTGTGTGTCGAATACCGCCAGTTCTTCAGGGTGTTGCTGCAGCCATAACTCCAGTCCGCCAGGACCTCCCATCACATTGAACAGAGCGTACAGCGCTATGGTCGTGAGGGCGAACAGCTTGATCAGTGATCCCGTTGCCATCGCCACAATCAGACCGGTACGGTTATAGCGCAGAGAGGGGTTGCGGGCCCCCACCAGAATCGAAAACAGAGCGATCAGGGTGCAGAAACCCACCGCGATCTGATCTGAAGAGAAGTCCTGATTAAGAATATGCAGTGAATCTGAGACCGCCTGAATCTGAATCGATATGAGTGGCAGAATTGCGATCAGGGAAAAAATCGCTGTCAGGGCGCCGGCCGTGGCGGAACGAAAGCGGAAGGCAAACAGGTCGGCCAGCGAGCTTAGCTGGTAGGTGCGGGTGATCCGCAGAATCGGAATCAGTATCACCGGCGCCAGAAAGAAGGCGGCAGACGCACCGAGATAGGATGCCAGAAAACTGTAGCCAGACTCTTTGGCAATGGCGAAGGTACCATAAAAGGTCCAGACACTGGTGAATACCCCCAGTGACAGCACATAGGTGACCGGATGATAGATGATGCGTTTGGCAACCCAGCCCCGTTCAGTGATGTAAGCAGTACCAAACAGGGCGGTCAGATAGGCGATGGCGATCAGCAGCAGGCCAGCCAGATTAAAATTCATCGCTACGCCGTCTCCTTTCCAGTATGGCGACAATCAGGATCAGAGCAGCCCAGATAATATAGGGCCTGTACCAGGGCGTGGAAGAATCAGGCCACCACTGATCGAGAATAGGAGACAGCAGGTACCCTCCGATGACCAGGACGATCAGGACGCGGTAAAAATGCATCAGCTATCCTCCAGAATAATGCCTGTTTGTTTTGGCACAGCGGTGATATCCCAGTGCGCAGAGGCCCAGCTAAGACACTCTTCAATATTGCTGTCGGTTAATTCTGCCACGGGTTGCTGACCAAGAAAATCCAGGGCGCGGATGATCAGCTGTAGTGCCTGATCTTCATCCAGTGCCGGGGCCAGGGTTTGTTTACTGAGCTTCTGCCCCCCGATGTTGGTTGCGACAGGAATATGGGCATAGGCTGGCTGAGGGTATCCCAGTTGTTGTTGCAGCTGTATCTGCTTCGGCGTTGAATCAAGCAGGTCGGAACCGCGGACGATATGGCTGATCTGTTGCGCGGCATCATCAATTGTGACCGCCAGCTGATAGGCAAAAAAACCATCCCGGCGGAAGATGACAAAATCCTCAACCTGATCTCCGAACTGCTGGTGGCCCTGAATCCGGTCATCGAACGGGTGATCCTGATCACAGCGACTGCGAATGGCACAGTGCGCATCGGTCACAGGTGGGTGGTTGCGACAATAACGATCATAGAGTAAGCCGCCGCTGCGTTTGCGAATCTGCTGTCGGGAGCAGCTGCAGCGATAGGCCGCGCCACTTTGAATGAGCTGTGACAGAATATCGCTATAGATCGCGTGTCGGTCACTCTGACGAATGACTTCGCCATCCCAGTGCAGTCCAAACTGTTCCAGTGTTTTTAAGATGCTGTCGCTGGCACCCTCAACCTCGCGGGGAGGGTCAAGATCTTCGATGCGTAATAGCCAGCGACCCTTATGTGCGCGGGCGTCAAGATAGCTGGCAACAGCAGCCAGAAGGGAGCCGAAATGGAGCGGGCCAGTGGGTGAGGGAGCGAAGCGACCGGTATAGATCATTGCAGAAGCGGCTGACAGGGTCAGCCGCGAACAGATCAGATACCCAGCTGTTTCTCTTTGATCTCAGCCAGTGTTTTGCAGTCAATGCAGAGTGTTGCTGTCGGGCGTGCTTCCAGACGTCGCACACCGATCTCTACACCGCAGGCTTCGCAGTAGCCGTAATCATCTTCGTCGATGCTTTCCATCGCTTTAGATATTTTGTTGATCAGCTTACGCTCCCGGTCCCGGGTGCGTAGTTCAAGGCTGAACTCCTCTTCCTGGCTGGCGCGGTCGCTGGGATCAGCAAAGTTGGTTGCTTCTTCCTGCAAATGGTTAACGGTACGGTCTACCTCTTCCATTAGCTCCTGTTTCCAGGCGTTCAGAATTTGGCGGAAATGATCTTTTTGAGCTTCGTTCATGTACTCTTCGCCATCCTTGATAGGATAAGGCACAAAGTGTGTGAACTGTGTTTCTTGATTCGGCATAGTTCTGCCTCGCTTCTCTCTCAACAGGTCGGGCAATGGTGCCCGAACGCTTCTACCAACGGCCATGATGCTGAAGGTGTTTAAACCAACCATCAGAAGGGAGCTGAAGTTACCAGAACCTTTGAGTTTTCACCAGCCCCAAGATCAAAAAACTGTAAATCATCTGAAACGGCCACATTTTTGATTTTTTTCAATCTGTTGTGTAGTCCAGAGTCATTCAAAGCGGCACAACGACTAACTATAGCAGCGATTAGTTGTTTTATCGCAATCGTTACGTGGCTGATGTGGTGATTCCGGGGAGTGACGTTATTCTTTCAGGCTATGACTAATGTATAATCCTGACCATTCAAAAACGGTCAACAGAGGGAGCCGCGTGTGATGAATCACTGGTCGGATCGGGTCGCTGATATCGAATCCTTTAAAGTTATGGATCTGCTCAAACGGGCCAAAGAGCTGGATGCTCAGGGGCATGATGTTGTGCATATGTGTGCCGGAGAACCCGACTTTGCCACCCCGGCGCCGGTTGCCGAGGCGGGGATCGCGGCGATTCGTGATGGCCACACCCAGTACACTCCGGCGGCCGGAATTCCCCCGCTTCGTGAGGCGATCGCCGGGTTTTATCAGCAACGCTATGGTCTGAATATTCCGGCGGAACGGGTGATTGTTACGGCGGGTGCTTCCGGAGCATTGCTGATGGTGTTTGCGACCCTGACTAACCCGGGGCAGACCTTTATGATGGCTGATCCCGGTTACCCCTGTAATCCCCGTTTCCTGCGTTTGTTGGAGGCGCGGGGACAACTGGTGCCGGTTGGCACAGATGACAACTACCAGTTAACCCCGGAGCTGATCGAGCAGAACTGGAACAGCAATACTGCGGGGGTTCTGCTGGCTTCCCCCGCTAATCCAACTGGTAGTGTGGTGCACAGAGAGCAACTGGAGCTGATCTCGCAGACGGTCAAAAGCAGAGCGGGTCACCTGATAGTCGATGAGCTGTATCACGGTCTGACCTATGGTTTTGATGCCCCCACGGTACTGTCGGTAGATCAGGATGCGTTTGTTCTGAACAGTTTCTCAAAGTATTTTGGCATGACGGGCTGGCGACTGGGCTGGACGATTGTGCCCGACGCAGCGGTGGCGGATATTGAACGGCTGGCGCAGAATCTGTTTATCTCGCCTCCGACTATTGCGCAGCACGCTGCTCTGGCGGCGTTTCGTCCTGAGACTATTGATATCCTCGAACAGCGCCGCGAAGCGTTCCGGGAGCGGCGGGACCTGCTGGTTGACGGCCTGCGGAAATTGGGTTTTGAGATCCCGCTGATGCCTGAAGGCGCGTTTTACGTCTATGCCGATGCTTCCCGGTTTACCGACAATACTTTCGATTTCTGCTGGGAACTGCTGGAACAGGATAAAGTGGCGGTCACCCCGGGCATCGATTTTGGTGAGTACCGGGCCAACCGCTATATCCGTTTCTCTTACACCACCAGTCTGACACAGATCGAAAAAGCCCTTGAACGACTGCGAAAAAGGCTGAGCTGATGCTACTGGACAATATGCAGCCCGGCCGGCTGATCAAACGCTACAAACGGTTTCTGGCGGATATCGAGCTGGATAATGGGCGACAGTTGACAGTCCACTGCCCGAATACGGGGTCAATGAAAAACTGTGCTGATCCTGGCAGTCAGGTCTGGATTCAGGACTCCGGCAATCTGAAACGTAAATACCCCTTTGGCTGGGAGCTGGTGCAGGTTGAGGGGCGCTTCTGGGCCTGTATCAATACCGGTCGGGCGAATGCGCTGATCCGGGAAGGGATTGAAAACGGAGTGATTACTGAATTGCAGGGGTACAGCTCAATCCGGCAGGAGGTCAGGTATGGCGATGAGAACAGTCGTATTGATCTGTATCTGGAGGATGAGCAGCGGCCCCCCTGCTATGTGGAGATCAAGAATGTCACCCTGCTGGAACAGAACGGTATCGGCACCTTTCCCGATGCCGTCACCACCCGGGGGGCCAAGCATCTGCGGGAGCTGATGCTGATGGTCTCAGAGGGATATCGGGCGGTGTTGATGTTCTGTGTCCCCCACACCGGTATTGAACAGGTGCGTCCGGCGGATCATATCGATCCGGCCTATGGTCAGTTGCTGCGCGAGGCGGCCGCTGCGGGCGTTGAGGTTTACGCCTATGGCGCCTCGATTTCGCCACAGCAGGTGGTGATCAGTCAGCCGTTGCCGGTCTGTCTGTGACCCCTATTCCGGGATGCAGAGCTGCCCGTCGATAATCTCATAGCTAACCGGGATCAGGCTGGCTCCGGCGCAGGGGCCTGCGATGCATAGCCCCTTGTCGATGGTGAATAGCGCGCCATGAGTGGAACACTGGATAAACTGTTTTTCCACATCGAGAAATGTATCGGGCAGCCACTCCAGCGGAACACCTTTATGGGGACAACGGTTTTCATACAGGTAGATGCGCCCCTGTCGACAGACCGCAAACAGCTTGCGCTGATTCAGTTCTATCCCTTTCGCGCTGTTTTCAGTCAGCTCACTGATGTCGAATAACGGGGTAACGGTTGGCATAGTGAATCCGGTTAATCTTCGGTTGAGAAAATATCAGGTCGTTGTGCTGATACTGCTATTATAATCGCCAACTTTCATTGCCAATGATAGCGTCTTATTAAAAAGAGGGTGCCCTTAATCTGTGAATAGCCTGCTGGCAACTCTGATTGAGTTGCGTGTTTTTATAATTACCCTGTTAGTGTCGGGTGCTGTTCATCTGACACTGATCGGTAGCGGCTGGCTGTCTTCACCACAACCGGTTCGTCTGGGCGGACAGGAGCTGAATGTCCGGGTGACCGCTCCCCGCAGCGACAACGGCAGTGAGGAAAGCAGCCGGGAGGTGAATGAATCACATGAGCGTAGTGCACCACATGAAAGCAGCGCGCCTGTTATTGCAACGGCAACCGATCAGCCGGCAGTGATGTCTGCAGCCAAACCGCCTGTCAGGCCTGCAGCTCAGCCGGTTGCGACCTCCCCCGAACGGGTGCCTGATCATGTTCCCCCCGCCGCTGAGCCGGATTCGAAAGCTGACTCCGCTGAGACTCAGCTACCCAAAGCCGAGGCTCCTGCGGTGGTTCGGGAACCGCCTGAGAAGCCACCGGTAACGCGTCATCAGGCAGAACTGCTGTCCTCTCAAAGCACACCGGTGTATCAGAACCACCCGGAATTCAGGGTGTCGCCAGCGCCGCCTCAGTATCCACGACTGGCACGTAAAAGGGGGATTGAGGGGCAGGTGGTTTTGCGGGCTGAAATCGGCCGGGATGGCGCTGTCGAGGGGGTAAGGGTGGAACACAGCTCAGGCTCTGACTTGCTGGATCAGGCCGCCCGGGACGCGGTGCAGCAGTGGCAGTTTGTTCCGGCCAGACAGAATGGATTAGCGGTGGCGTCTTATGTCCGGGTGCCGGTTGATTTTGTTCTGGAGAAACGCTGATGAGTCATCGCACGATAGTGATTGGATTATGGGTGTTATTGCTAATATCGGCGCTTTTTTCACTGATGACCGGTCCCGTGGCTGTCGATCTGAGTGGCGTGCTTGATGACTCTGTCGCCAGTCAGGTGTTCTGGCAGTTGCGTCTGCCACGCCTGATGCTGACGTTGCTGGCCGGAGCGCTGCTGGCGATCACCGGAGCGGCTGCACAGTCGTTATTTCGTAATCCGCTGGCCGATCCCGGTCTGATCGGTATCTCCGCCGGGGCGGCCCTCAGCGCGGGGGCGATGATGGTGTTGCTGGGTAGTTCGGTCTACCTGCTGGGGGGGCTGATGTTACCACTGGCGGCGTTTGCCGGAGGAGTGCTGACCACTTTGCTGGTGGCGCGGTTATCGGTCACCCTGCAGGGGGTGTCAGTCACCAATATGTTGCTCTGCGGTATCGCGATCAATGCGATTGCCCTGGCCGGTCTTGGCGGGCTGAAATATCTGGCGGGTGATCAGCAGCTGCGTCAGCTGAGCTTTTGGTTACTGGGCAGTCTGAATCATAGTCGCTGGCAGGATTTGCTGGTGCTGCTGGTGGCTGCAGTACCGGTATTATGGCTATTACCCCGCTATGGCCAGAAACTGAATCTATTGTTGCTGGGGGAGCAGCAGGCCGGCTTGTTAGGGCTGAATGTGGTGCGTTGTAAGCGGCTGATGATTCTGCTGATCGCTCTGGGAGTCGGCGCCGTTGTGGCACTCACCGGTATTATCGGTTTTGTCGGTCTGGTCGTCCCCCATCTGGTACGTCTGTTAACCGGCCCTGATAACCGTCGTCTGCTGCCTCTGTCGGCGCTGCTGGGGGCGGTGTTGCTGACCGTTGCCGATAGTGTATCGCGACTGCTGGTGAGTCCTGCTGAGTTGCCGGTCGGTATTGTCACCGCGCTGGTGGGCGGGCCATTTTTTCTGTTGCTGTTAACCCGGCGTAAGCGGGAGTTGAACATATGTTAACCGCTACCGGTCTCTGTCTGAAACGCAATGGGCAAACGCTGCTGGACGATATCTCTGTAGAACTGCCGCCGGGGGAGATAACGGTATTGCTCGGACCAAATGGTGCAGGTAAATCCACTTTGTTAGGGATGCTCTGTGGGTTGAACCGGGCGGACAGTGGCCGGGTTTGTCTGGCTGGCGTCGAGTTGTCCGGGATGGAGCCGCAACTGAGAGCGCGTTATCTGGCGATGTATACCCAGCAGCAGCCGCTCAACTTTCCTTTCCGGGTGGCGGAGGTGGTGGCACTGGGCTGCTACCCGTTGCTGTTGGACCGGTCAGCGACAGCGGCAAGGGTGGCAGCCTGTTTACAGCAGTTTCAACTGGAATCGCTGGCGCAGCGCGATTATACCTCCCTCTCCGGTGGTGAACAGCAGCGCGTGCAGGTTGCCCGGGTGCTGGCTCAGGCGGGGCCCGATTGTCAGGTGTTGTTGCTGGATGAGCCGGTCAGTGAGATGGACCTGAGGTATCAGCAACTGCTGCTGCAACAGATCAGAATGGTCGCCGCGGCGGGGGTATCGGTCTGTTGTGTGCTGCATGATCTCAATCTGGCGGCGCAACTGGCAGACCGGGTGGTGCTGTTACAGCAGGGGCGGATGGCCGCCGTGGGGCCGGTGGACAGTGTGATGACTGAACGACAGCTCAGCGATCTTTATCAGGTGACTGTGCGAAAAACCGACACCCTGTCTGGTCCTGTCTTTATCAGCCAGTCCGGCCCTTAATCGTTTAATGATAAACTGATTTGCGGATCCCGCCGGATCTGCTCAAAGAGACTTTCGACTGGATCTGCGCAGTTGGTATCCACTTTATAGCAATAGCGTTGCTCTGCCTGGGTTAATGGCTGTTTGGTTTTCTGCTGCTGCCGCATGATCTGTACATCGGCATCGGAAGGGTCTGCAGCCTCCGCTACGCGGCGTTCCAGACGTTGCTCCATTAAGGTCTGGTTGCAGGTACAGGAGATAATGCGCATCTCAACCCCCAGTTTTTCAGCAATGCGGCGATAACTCTGACGGGTACGTTCGCGGATAAAGGTGGCATCAACGATCACTGTTTCTCCCACTCTGAGCAGCTTCTCGGTGAGGGCCTTGAGGTGGTTGAAGGTATGCACATTCATCTCGTTGCCATACAGCTGCAGTTTTTCCCCTTTCAGGCTCAACTCCCGATGCAATCGTTTACGTTCAACGTCTGAGCGGATTCGGATAGCACCACTGCGCTCCAGCAGCTGCTGGCTCAGGTAGCTTTTGCCGCTGCCTGATACACCATGCATCAGAAACAAAACCGGGGAGGGCTTGTTGGCATAGCTCAGTGCCAGCCTGATATAGCGGCGGTATTCCGCAAGGTCGACTTGCTGGCCAATCACCGCAACTTTGGCGCGTACCATTGCCCGATAACCTTTATAAAAGTTAAGTAACCGGGTGCCGTCGTAGTCACCGGTAATTTCCAGATAGCGGTTCAGACAGCGATTGGCAAAGGCATGCTGTTGATTGGCTTCCAGGTCCATCAGCAGGAATGCCAGATCGCAGATGGTGTCGATCCAGCGAAACTCCAGATTGAATTCAATGCAGTCAAACAGCCTGACCTGGTTATCCAGCAGGGTGGTATTGCCCAGGTGCAGATCGCCGTGACACTCACGAATATTGCCTTCGCGCTTGCGTTGTTCAATCTTTGAAGACAGACTGCGGAACTGCTGACTGACCTGATAGGCTAATTGCTGTAGTTCCAGCCAGTCATCGAGTGAATGCAGATGCTCGCCGGTGTGGGTGAAATTATCGCTGACCACCTGCCAGACCGTGTCAGTTTCGCCCCAGGGGCCATCGTTACTGGCGTGGGGTACAGCAAGGTGAAAGTCTGCAATCTGCTGACTCAGCGCGTCAATGTGAGCGTTGGTCAGGGCGCATTTTTGTAACAGCCGGTCCAGCCGCAGGCCGTCATCAAACTGGCGCATTTTTACCGCATACTCGAACGGTTCCGCCGAACTATTCGGTTCAGAGTTGTCTGTATCAGCAGCAGGTGCGTCGCTCTCCACCGGTGAGGCTGTCACTGAAGATGTGTTGGCCGGTTCAGGAATGGTTAATTCCACAGCGGTTAGTGTGGGGCTGGCCGGCGAGCCGCAAATGGCGACGACCTCCTGATATATATCCGGAGCTAATCGTTGATTCAGGCGGAGTTCTTCATAACAGTAGTGTTTGCGACTCTCCAGACTGGTAAAATCAAGAAAACCAAAATTGACCGGTTTCTTGATTTTATAGGCGATCTCGCCGGTCAGAATTACCCAGGAGATATGCGTCTCAATCACCCGGATCTCAGCGACCGGATGAGGATAATTGTTTGGATCTGACAGGGCTGTGATCAGTTCTTGAGTCATATATTTTTTAGTAGTTGCCGGAATTCACAGAGGATTATACGTAGCCAATGGCAAAAAAGAGAGGGGCAGCTGCATCCCGTTCCCAAAAGAGTCGCAAAACGAAGTCAAATAAGCCCTCCTGGAAGCGTCGGCTGTTTAAACTGTTTCTGAAAGTGTCCCTGGTAATGCTGGTGATTGCCGCTGCCGGGCTGGTATATCTGGATGCTCAGGTGCGGGCGAAGTTTGAGGGTAAACGCTGGGCGCTGCCTGCGAAGGTGTATGCCCGGCCTCTGGAGCTGTTTCCCGGTCAGCAGCTGAGTCGTGACGATCTGAAAATCGAGCTGAAAGGGTTGGGCTATCAGTTTACCTCACGCGCCACTCAGCCGGGCAGTGCCGAATGGGCAACCTCGCGGGTGCGGCTGTATACCCGTGGGTTTGATTTTCCCGACGGTCAGGAGAGCGCCCGTAAACTACTGATCGATTTCAGTGGCGATACGCTGACCCGTATTCGTGATGAGTCGGGCAGTCAGTTGCCGCTGGCACGCTTAGAGCCTGTATTGATTGGCGGTATCTACCCCAAAGACAATGAAGACCGCGATCTGATCCAGCTCTCTGAAGCGCCCCCCCATCTGGTGGATGCTCTGATCGCCATCGAAGACCGCAACTATTACAGCCATTTCGGTATCTCCCCGCGGGGGATCGCCCGGGCGATGGTCGTCAATGTTAAAGCGGGTCGTTTTGTACAGGGTGGCAGCACTCTGACGCAGCAGTTGATTAAAAACTTCTACCTCAGCTCAGAACGTTCGCTCAGCCGTAAGCTGGCCGAGATTCCGATGGCGGTGCTGCTGGATCTGCACTATAGCAAAGATGAGATTCTCGAGGCGTATCTCAATGAAGTTTATCTGGGGCAGGAGGGTTCCCGGGCGATTCACGGTTTCGGTCTGGCCAGCCAGTATCTGTTTGCACAGCCGATTCGGGAACTGAAGCTGCATCAGGTTGCGTTGATGGCGGCGCTGGTTAAGGGACCTTCATTTTATGATCCCCGTCGCCACCCACAACGGGCCACTGAGCGGCGAAATCTGGTGCTTAAAGTGTTGCAGGAGCAGGGCAGCATCACTCTGGAAGAGCGGCAACAGGCGGAGAAACAACCGCTGGGGGTGGTGAAACAGCAGAGTCTGCTCAAAGGCGCTTATCCGGCATATCTGGATCTGGTGAAGCGGCAATTGCGACAGGAATACCCCGAAGAGGCGCTTAACAGTGAGGGGCTGAGGGTGTTTACGGCCCTGGACCCGATCGCCCAGACACGGGCTGAAACCAGTCTGGTCAGTGTTATCGGTAAGCTACAGCAACGTTACGGCAAACCAGTTAAAGAGCTGGAGGGCGGGATGGTGGTGAGCAACCCGCTGAGTGGTGAGGTGCTGGCTATTGTGGGTGGGCGCAATACCCGCTACCAGGGGTTTAATCGGGCGCTGGATACGCTGCGTCCGGTGGGATCATTGATTAAACCGGTGGTATATCTGGCGGCGCTGGAGGGAGACTATACCCTTGCTTCGATCATAGAGGATGAACCGCTCGAAGTGAAACTGCCCAATGGTGACGTGTGGCAACCACAGAACTACAGTCGTACCAGTCACGGTCCGGTGCCGTTGCACACCGCGCTGGCACACTCCTACAATCAGTCATCTGCGCGCCTGGGGCTTGAGATTGGCACCGCTAAGGTGGTGGATATGCTCAGGCGACTGGGTTTGCAGCGTGATGTTGATGAATACCCTTCAATGCTGCTGGGGTCGACTGCGCTATCACCGCTGGAGGTCGCTCAGCTGTATCAAACCATCGCCGGAAACGGCTATCAGGTGCCGATGCGGGCGATCCGGATGGTGACCGATAGCAACAATGAGGAGCTGTCCCGATACCCTTACAACATCCTGCAGACGGTGGCATCCGGCCCGGTACACCTGATCCAGTATGGTTTGCAGGAGGTGGTGCGCGAGGGCACCGCCCGTTCGGTGTATAATCGCTTACCTCAGGATCTTATTGTGGCGGGTAAAACTGGCACCACCAATGATCAGCGGGATAGCTGGTTTGCTGGTTTTGCCGGTGACCGGCTGGCGGTTGTCTGGCTGGGACTGGATGATAACAAGCCGTTGCCGCTGACCGGTAGTAGCGGCGCGCTGCGGGTATGGACCGAGTTTATGGCGCAGACCCGACCGCAGCCTTTCATGGCGGAAAGACCGGATACAATCAAGTACCATTGGGTAGAAGATAGCACCGGGCTGATGTCGGGTGAAGGGTGTGAGGGAGCCCGGGAACTACCCTTTATCGAGGGCACTGAACCTAAGGAATCATCCGGGTGCGGTGACAATGTTATCAGTAATCCGCTTGATCTTCTCAAGCGCTGGTTCAGAACGGAATAAACAGATGAAAAAAGTGATATCGACAGGTTGTGGGCTGCTCTTAACATCATTACTCGCCGGTTGTATGGGCGGTAATGCCAATATTAACCCGATTGTGGAGGACCGTTCAGAATCCGGCAGCGGGGTCGCGGTTGATCCGAATGTCGGTTCAGATACTGCTGTGGCGACGCCGGTTGATACCGGTCAGGGCTTCACGGTGGTGAACCGTCAGGTTGCCGCGCCAGCGCCTGTATCCAGCAGCAATCCGGCCGTTATCGCTCTGCTTCAGGGCGCACTTGAACAGCAAAAACAGGGCGAGTACAGTGCAGCGCAAAGCAGCCTTGAGCGGGCTCAGCGGATAGCACCCCGTGATCCCCATGTATATATGCGGCTGGCTGATCTGCGTCGTCAGCAGGGACAGTATCTGCAGGCAGAACAGTTTGCCCTCAAAGGGCTGACCCTGGCCCGTGGACAGTCGGCCATGGAGCGCAAATTCTGGATTCTGATTGCGGATATTCGCAGTGAGGGTGGAGATCACAGCGGCGCGGCGGTGGCCCGGGATAAAGCGAACATGTTATGAAATCCAGCGTTATCGCTGGCAATCGCTGTTGAGTTAAACCGGTTACGAACCGCCATTGCCGCTATGATTGAGTAGCGGTTTAGGCGGCTTTTAATCTTCACAGTGTCTGAGTCATAAACCGGTTTATCAGATACGCCGAACAGTTACCGAAACGTTCACCTCAGCTTTATATGACCCTGACAGGAAAGTTGTGTGCCGGTTAAAAAGTTGAATATTGACTCTGGTTGTTGGCAAAACTCCGGTTATGATAGTGCTATTCGTTGTTCAAAAATGAGTAGCTCTACCATGTCAGAATCCAGGTTGCAGGCGGTTATCGGTGATCACTTCCTGTTTTCATCGTTATCGCAACAGGCCCGTGAAACACTGGTGCAACACTGTCGCACGATTAAATTGAAAAATGATGAAACTCTGTTCAGTCAGGGGGGCGAAGCTCATAGCTTCTATCTGGCACTCAGCGGTGCAGTGAAACTGTTTCGGGTGTCCCCGGATGGTCAGACCAAGGTGATCGAGGTGATTCATGCCGGCGAGACCTTTGCTGAGGCTCTGATGTTTATGGATCAGATACGTTACCCTGTCAATGCGTCAGCGATGGGGAGTGCCGAGGTGATGGTGATCCCCAATAAGCTTTATAAAGAGATGCTGCTGGCCGCCCCCCAGAGCGCGATGAAGCTGATGGGCACCATGGCGGTTAAACTGCATCGGCGGATCAAAGAGATCGAAACCCTGACACTGCAAAATACCCGTCACCGGCTGGGCAACTATCTGTTCGGGCTGGCGCCGGATCCGGCGGCAAAACAGAGTGTCTTCCAACTGCCGATGGCGAAACAGCTGATCGCATCGCAGTTAGGCATGCAACCGGAAACCTTTTCCCGACTGATCAAAGAGATGAAGACCCAGGGGTTGATTGAGGTGAACGGGGCTGAGGTACAGGTGCATGATCTGCAGGGGCTTCGGGCGTTTGGTCATTGACGATTCCCGGCAGCTGAGCCCGCGATATTACAGAGATAAAAAAAGGGCTGGCCCTGCAGGGTCTGCCCTTTTTTACATCTGGCTATCGATCAGATAGCGACAATATTTTCAGCCTGAGGGCCTTTAGGACCACTGGTGACAGTAAACTGTACCTGCTGGCCTTCAGCCAGGGTTTTGAAACCATCGCTGACGATTGCGCTGAAGTGAGCGAAAACATCGGGACCGGAGAGCTGCTCAATAAAACCAAAACCTTTAGTTTCGTTGAACCATTTAACCGTGCCGGTTGTTGAATTAGACATAATAATATCCTGAAATTTAAATAGAGTAGTGCCTTCAAAAGGCTTGAATCGCATCAAAATGTAGACTGAGACTTAGAAACTGCAGGACGTGGTGTTACGAATAAAACAACGAAATGTAGGATGTAAATATGAGACTTCTTTCTAGCTGCCGATCACTGTATAGAGTTAGTGCGGACTTGTATATAAGTTTCTGAGTTTATCTGTGATCCACGGAGGGGAGGTTACCAGTATTCAGCTTTATCCGGCCCAGCGAGTTGGCAAAATACTTCTCGGAGAAATAGACCATGAAGCCGAGCATTGCCAGAACGGTTGTTAATAGCAGTGCCCGGCTTTGCAGTACCACGCAGGCATAGAGACCCGAGGCGGCTACGGCCAGATAGAGCAGTGCTGCTCTGGTATTCTGCACCAGATCGAACAGACCGCAGTAGACCATGATCGAACCGAGAAAATAACCGAGAGCAACCAGACGGGGATAACGCCTCGCCTGATGCATGCCAAATGCGGTAAAGGTGATACACAGACCTGTGATCAGTGGTGGGTCTAAAGCACAAAGGGCAGATCGGTTACACCAAAATCGATACCCAACTGACTCAGGGCCGTGGTGAGCTGTCCCCGGTGATGAGTGCTGTGGTTAAACATATGGGCTGCCAGCAACCATGCAGGTTTAGTCCTCGCCGTTCCATCGATTTTACTGATATAGGAAAAATCACTCTCCAGCCAGCTTTGCTTCAGACGATCCGCCCAATCGATGATTTTCTGGTCCCACACTTTTCTAGTGTCAGCGAGTTCGGAGAAATCCGGGTAAAGAATGCCGCCGAATTCCGGCACCTCATCTTCCTTCCCCATAAAGCGGGATAACCAGGCAATATCGCCATACATAAGATGATCCAGAGTGCCGTGGATCGATTTGAAGAACAGTTTCATATCCGTCCGGCGTTGTTGATCCGGAATGGTGGCGCAGGCGTTGTAGAGCTGATCATTCATTCTGGCGTTGTAGCGGGCCATGGTTTGACAATAGCTGGGGCTAATCATAAGTGTTCCTTGTCTATTGCGACAGAGGTAAAGTCTCACTATCCAATCGAACTGATAGTGTATCAGATCAGAGTGAGATTCCAGTGGCCCGTCGTGAGGGAGAGCTCATCCCGGGAAGGTGAAGCCTGACCGGCTTTTCTGACGTTCGCTTTTGTCAGCTCTGTCAGGCTTGTTGCTGATTAAACCGAACCATCTGTTTAATCGACATCGCGCAAAGGGGCAGACCTGCTGCCAGAAGTAGGGTGTTGATTCCACGATCCACGGCGGTTTCACCGACCCCAGGCGGGGTATCACCAGGCGCCATCCTCTTTTTATCTGTCTAAGCTGCTAGCCCGAGAGCAGGGAAAAGAGGCAGAGTAAAATATAAAAAACGAACCTTACTCTGCCTTATACTCTATTTACTGCATGACCCCTTTTTGGCCATCTCTAACTGTGCGACCTCATTTTTCCCCTTCTCTTCGTCGACTAATTCCAATCCAGCACCACCGACAAAGGCCCCTAATTTTATATATTGTCTAACAAAATAATTCTTTCCGCCCTCTGTTTTAACCAAGAGATCGTTAGGAGAGAACTCCGATTCAGTTGATACTTTATGTTCTTCACCTCCACCTACCTCTTCGTAGAAAAACATATCGGGTGCTGTCTCTCCAATACATTTTCCGTCAACCCACACATCTTTTTTCAGAGCTGCACCAAATACACCAGCACGGTAAATATATAACCCAGCATTTTCTTTGTTTGATGGGGGATTGAACTGCTTAGCCACATCCGCTTTTTCTTTGCTTTCCATGGGGACTGAGGCACATCCAGCTAATAGAGATGTTGCTACAGCTGTTGCAATAAGGAGTTTATTCATTGCTCTTCCTTGTTTATTGATAAGTAAGTGTTGCTTGTTAAGTTAAACCTGCTTTTTGAATTTGTCAGAAGTTTGTTCAGAATTAAACCGAATCATCTGTTTAATTGACATCGCGCAAAGGGGCAGAGCTGCTGCCAGAAGTAGTGGATACAGATAGCTGCTATCTGCCAGCGGATTGACGACCAGATTGCCCGGGCCGGTCAGCATCAGGGCGACCGCCATATTGATTGCAGCCAGCAGGGTAATACTGCGCAGTTGCTTCTCGCCGGTCATGAAGGCTGAGGCGAGCATGGCCGCGCTGACGGCAACCGCAACCATCTGTGTATAGATCTCGCCATGCTCCATCCGCCGTAACAGTTCAAACAGAGCGAACAGGCCGATCAGCCAGCGTCCCCAGGCGGGGCGACTCCAGTGATTGTTGCGGGCGCTGACCAGCATAGCGCTGGCCAGCAGCGGGATGGCGGCATAGTAGGCCAGATTGCTTAGCAGGCGCTGGAAGGTTTGCAGGTCCATGCCGCTGCTGGCAACCAGCTGCGTGGTCAGCAGGTCAGCAAGGGCGGCAACGCCGATAAATGCCAGACTCAGGGATGCGGCTTGGAGTGTGGCTTTAGGCTGATCATCAACAAGGGGCTGCGCGGCGCGTTTAAGGAGCAGAGCCGAGGCCATTGAGCTGATGATCAGCGCAACCAGTGTCAGGGTGAGCAATACAGATTACTCCGCAGCCAGTCTGGCAAATACCCGGCCAGCCGCTTCGATGGTGGCGTTGATATCCGCTTCGGTGTGAGCCTGAGACATAAAGCCTGCTTCAAACGCAGACGGTGCCAGATAGATACCCTCGTCCAGCATGCCATGGAAGAAACGGCCAAACTTATCGGCATCGCACTTCATCACTTCAGCGAAGCAGGTGACCTGTTCCTGATCGGTGAAGAACAGACCGAACATACCGCCGACCTGGGTGGTGGTGAATGGCACGCCGTGACGCAGTGCCATCGCTTCGAAGCCCTGCGTCAGCAGTTCGGTTTTAGCGCTGAGTTTCTCGTGAAACCCCTCCTCTTGAAGGGCGGTCAGCATCGCCAGACCAGCCGCCATCGCCAGTGGGTTGCCGGACAGTGTGCCAGCCTGATAAACCGGTCCCAGAGGTGAGATGTGTTCCATAATCTCTCGTTTGCCTCCGAAGGCTCCGACCGGCAGGCCACCGCCGATAACCTTGCCCATGGTGGTCAGATCGGGAATGACACCGTAATAACCCTGTGCGCCTGTCAGGGAAACCCTGAAGCCGGTCATCACTTCATCCAGAATCAGCACGGTGCCGTACTGGTCACAGATATCACGCAGTCCTTCCAGGAAGCCTGGAACCGGTGGAATGCAGTTCATATTGCCGGCAACCGGCTCAACAATAATACAGGCGATCTCGTTGCCCGCTTCGGCAAATGCTTCACGGACATTGTCGAGATCGTTGTAGGTGAGGGTGATGGTGTGTTCAGCCAGACTGGCGGGGACGCCGGGAGAGCTTGGTTCGCCCAGGGTCAGCATACCGGAACCGGCTTTCACCAGCAGCGAGTCGGAGTGGCCGTGGTAGCAGCCTTCAAATTTTACGATCTTGTCTCGGCGGGTATAGCCACGGGCCAGGCGGATCGCGCTCATGGTGGCTTCGGTACCGGAGTTAACCATCCGTACCAGATCCATGCCCGGCATCATCTCGCAGACCTTGTCCGCCATGTCGATCTCAATCGCTGTGGGCGCACCAAAGCCCAGTCCTGAGTCCATGACGTTGCGGACAGCATCCATAACCGCTGGGTGTGAGTGACCCAGAATCATCGGTCCCCATGAGCCAACATAGTCGATATATTTATTGTCATCCTCATCGAACAGATAGGCCGCTTCACCGCGCTTGAAGAAGATCGGTGTACCTCCGACACCTTTAAAGGCGCGAACCGGTGAATTAACGCCACCAGGAATATGGGCCTGTGCGGCCTGAAATAAAGATTCTGAACGGGACATGATGAACTCTCTTAAATTCGTGTCGTGAGCGGATCAGTTAAACAGACTGTCAAACTGTCCGGCCCGGGCGCAAATATCATCGCAGGCAAACAGACTGTGGATCACTGCGATCATATCCGCCCCGGCTGAAATTACCTGCCCTGCATTATCCATATTAATGCCGCCAATCGCTACCACCGGAACGGGTAGTGTTGATCCAGCTTCAGCTAACAGAGAAATGGGGGCAGGCGTGGCATCGGGTTTGGTACTGGAGGGGAAAAAGGCGCCAAAGGCAACATAATCAGCGCTTTGCTGACAGGCGGTCTGTGCCAGTGTCAATGAACTGTGGCAGGTGTTGCCGATAATAGCTTCCCTGCCCAGATATTCACGGGCCTGGCTGATGTTCCCGTCACTCTGGCCCAGATGAACACCATGGGCACCACAGGCCCTGGCTAACTCAGTATCATCGTTGATCAGCAGAGGGCGATGAAACTGATTACACAGATCCACCAGTGCCAGTGCCTGTTGCAGACGTTTTGCCTGATCGGTTGATTTGTCCCGGTACTGAATGATGCGGGCACCACCCCGCAGAGCCTGCTCTACCTGGAATAGCAGGCTGTCGGTATCCGGCATAAGAGTACTATCGGTAATGGCGTACAGGCCATGTAATGGGGGTTTTGTCATCGGTGGATCGCTGCTGTGTTGTGGGTTAATCGATTTTCTGGGTGTAGAACTGTTCCACCTGTTCCCGGGTCAGGGTGCCGGTAATCTCCTTGCTGTAGTTCTGTATCCAGAGGGCATCCAGACGTTCACTGTTCATCCGGTCCAGAGCCTCTTTCAGGGTTGCGTTGATGCCCAGAGAGACAATATCTTTGCGGATGGCGGGCACTTCCATAAGATCCAGTTCCAGCTGTGGGTCAAAGCCGTTCAGTTCGCTTTCCCGGTCGATAAAATACTGTAAATCGGCCGGTAACATCATATAGCGGGGAACCCCCGGACGATCCTCCAGCACCAGCCATTCAGGCCGTTGCTCCAGTGCTTTTATGGCGGATTCACAACCGATAGTCCGATCGCAACAGACAAAGCTGGTATTCATCACACTGGCTACTCCCAGGCGGGACAGCACCTGAGTCAGCGGTTCCTGACGGTAATCCAGCCCCTGTGCTTTGAGAGAACTGAGGAAGATCGATGGTTGATTAAAAAAGAACCGTACAGTGGTGCTGGCGACCACAATGGCCAGCATCCCGGGGAAAATAATATTTGGATTACCGGTCAGTTCCAACAGTGCGATCAGGGCCGCCAGTGGTGCATTCAGTACGGCTCCCATCATCGCCCCCATCCCCAGCATGGCGTAGAAGCCAACACCGGAATGACTCTCGCCACTATAGTAACCGATCAGCATGGCAAAGGTGGCGCCGGTGATTGCGCCGATATAAAGCGTTGGACCGATCAGCCCGCCGGGGATGCCCAGGCCGAGAACGATGGGTGTCAGCAACCATTTAGCGATGAGTAATCCTGCCAGTAGTGCCAGGCTGGAATGGCCCTGTAAAACTTCTGAAATGGTGTCATAACCGAGCCCCATGACCTGTGGATACCAGATCGCAACCAGACCCGTTAGCGCGCCTGAAATCAGAAGTTTGATCCCCAGAGGCCAGCTAACTGACTTCTGCGTTTGTACCATAATGCGGATAAATCCCCCGGCGAGCAGCGCACAGATAATGCCCAGTAAAATTACAAAAGGGATTTCGGCGACCGACTGAATCTGCAATGCCGGGATAGTGAACGCTGACTCCACACCATAGGTCACCCGGATCAGCAGAGCCGCGGTGACAGAGGCAACCAGCACCGGGGTAAAACCGATCACGGTATACTCCATCAGAATCACTTCCATGGAGAAGATCACCCCGGCCAGCGGTGTATTAAAAGCGGCGGATATCGCGGCGGCCACCCCGCATCCGACTAATAATCGCAGCGTGTTATTGGGCAGTTTAAGCACCTGACCGATAAGACTGCCGCAGGCCGCACCCAGATGGATGGCCGGCCCCTCCCGACCAACGGAGTGGCCGGTTAGCAGTGCAATAGCAGCGCCGAAAAACTGCACCAGCATATTTTTCGCAGGCAGCTGTCCCTGATGGTAACTGAGTCGTTCGAGTACATGGACAACACCGATTTTGCGGCTGGAGGGGAGTAATTTCCATAGCAGCATTAAGATTGCGATGCTGCCACCAAGCGGCAGGATAATGCGCACCCAGGTGGGTAAGCCCTCAAAGTTTTCACTGTTATGATCCGGTAGCCAGAACTCCAGAGGGATATCTATCACCAGTCGGAAGGCGAGAATGAACAGACCTGCAACCAGGCCTGACACAATTCCCAGCAGTACCAGTTGCGGTAAAGCTTCAGCATGGGCCAGCCGGTTGCGAAAGTGAGCGAATGAGAGGGAGTCTTTGAACATCCGGAACGAGTCAGCCTGTATTTAAAACCGCTTTAAAGAACGACGTGGCGGGGCTTTTCGTGGTGTATTTTACTGATACCCAATAGTAATGCCCCTCAAGGGTTTGTATCATACGCAGACAGAATAGAAAACCGTAGAACGATTTGTGAGGTCAAAGTGATCAAAGTAGGTATCGTAGGTGGCACCGGATATACCGGCGTAGAGCTGCTCAGGCTGTTGGCGAACCATTCCCAGGTGTCGGTCGAGGTCATTACCTCCCGCTCTGAGGAAGGGATGCGAATCGACGATATGTACCCCAACCTGCGTGGTCACTATGATCTGCAGTTTACGGTTCCGGATGTGGAGACCCTGGCGCAGTGTGATGCAGTGTTCTTTGCAACCCCGCACGGGGTGGCGATGAAAATGGCTCCTGAACTGGTCGAACGGGGCGTTCGGGTGATCGATCTGGGGGCGGATTTCCGCATTAAAGATCTGGAACTCTGGTCTAAATGGTATGGCATGGAGCACACCAGCGCAGAGCTGGCGGCGAAAGCGGTGTATGGTTTGCCTGAGGTGAATCGTGAAGCGATTAAGACCGCGCAGATGATCGCCTGCCCGGGATGCTACCCAACAGCGACTCAGCTGGGTTTTCTGCCACTGGTTGAAAATGGTCTGATCGATCATCGTCGTCTGATTGCCGATGTGAAATCTGGTGTCAGTGGTGCCGGTCGTGGCGCCAGTGTCGGTTCGCTTCTGTGTGAAAGCAGTGAAAGCATGAAGGCTTATGCAGTTGCCGGCCATCGTCACCTGCCAGAGGTGAAACAGGGATTAAGTGAAGCTGCAGGCCGCCCCGTTGGTCTGACGTTTGTACCCCACCTGACACCGATGATCCGGGGTATTCATGCAACCCTTTATGGCATTCTGAAAGATCCGGTTGATGGTTTGCAGGAGCTGTTTGAACAACGATATGCGAATGAGCCGTTTGTGGACGTGATGCCTGCGGGCAGTCTGCCTGAAACCCGCAGCGTCAAAGGTGCCAACATGTGCCGGATCAGTGTTTTCCGGCCACAGAACGACGATACCGTGGTGGTACTGTCGGTGATTGATAACCTGGTCAAAGGGGCAGCAGGACAGGCAATTCAGAATCTCAACATTATGTTTGGCTTTGAAGAAACAGAGGGCCTGCGTCACGCTGGGATGATGCCATAAACAGGAATTATCTATACTTGACTAATTTACTTGGTTAATAAGATAATAGCGCCTGAACAGGCAAAATCGATTTAAGTGGAGCAGATATGACAGAGATGACTGACCAGCAGCCGGAGATGGTTTTTTCCGATTCCGCAGCGGCAAAGGTAAGAAGTCTGATCGAAGAGGAACAGAACGATAACCTTAAACTGAGGGTATTTATTACCGGTGGTGGGTGTGCTGGGTTCTCTTATGGCTTCACATTTGATGAGGCGATAGCCGACGATGACACCGCAATAGAAAATCATGGCGTCACCATGGTGGTAGACCCGATGAGCTATCAGTATCTGGTGGGATCAGTGGTGGATTACAAGGAGGGGCTGCAAGGCTCCCAGTTTGTGATTAATAACCCAAATGCCACCACTACCTGTGGCTGTGGCTCCTCTTTCTCCATCTGATTGCACATCTGTTACCACAGTTAAAAAGCCAGCATCTGCTGGCTTTTTGCTTTTTGGTCATTGGGTGATTAACCCAGCACGTGGGAAATATATATTTTTGCTGTCAGACCAAACAGTGTCAGGCCCCCTAATATTCCGAGAAAAATAGTCCGCCCTTCACGGTTAGCTCCCGCTTTCAGCGATACGTGCCAGACGCTCCAGAGCTTAAAAACAATCATTCCGATAACTGCAATAAAGACACAGATTTCGCTTGTAGACCAGATAACCATTGTCTGACTCTCCAATAATATTCATTTGACATGAATATTATATCTGAATAACATTCATTTCAAATGAATATTAAAGGGTCTGTTCAGGAGTCAGGCAATGAAAAGATCAGCGCTTCTTAAATCTCTTAGCCGTGAGCATCATGGCGCATTGATTTATGCCAAACGGTTGCTGGATCTCTCGCAAAAAGACACCCGTTTAATGCAGAGCTACTGGCGGGATATTTGTGAGGCTGTGCAAGCAGAGCTCAAGACCCATTTTGCCGAGGAAGAGAAGCTGGTTGAGGGGATCAGTGAGCCGCTGTTGGCGCGCTTCAGAGATGAGCACCGGCAGCTACGAGCGTTATTCAAGAGTGAGGATGCCGACCAGTTGAAGCGATTTGCTAACCTGCTCAGAGAGCATATTCGTTTTGAAGAGCGAGAGCTATTTCCCTGTTTAGAAGCGCGTTATTACGAGGTCTTGCAACAGAATCAGATGCGCTGAAGTAGTGATGCAGCGTCTGGTAATACATAAATCAAATTAAAGCTTTGTCAATCTAAAGGGTGGTTATGCAAACAGAAACAATAGCTATTGTGAAAGCGACAGTGCCTGCTATTCAGGCGTCGGGAGAAGCGATCACACAACATTTTTATCGGCTGCTGTTCGCCGAGAATCCGGAACTTCAGCATGTGTTCAATATGGCCAGTCAGGCAAACGGTCGGCAGCAGTCAACCCTGGCCGCTGCGATTCTGGGATATGCCGCGAATATCGACAATCTTGCTGCGCTGGGTGGTGCGGTTGAGAAAATCGCCATGAAGCATTTTAGTCTGGATATAACCCCGCCACAGTATGAGACTGTCGGGCGTAATCTGCTAAAGGCGATCAGGGCGGTGTTAGGTGAAGAGGTTGCTACAGACAGTGTTTTGCAGGCCTGGGCAGAAGCGTACCAACAGTTAGCGGATATTCTGATTGGCCGCGAACAACAGCTCTATGCCCAGGCTGAAGCAGAGGGATGGTCTGGTTTTAAAGCGTTCAGTGTTACCCGTATCGTCGATGAGAGCGATGAAATCCGCTCCATTTATTTGCGTCCAGTCGATGGTAAACCGCTGCCTGTATACCTTCCTGGTCAGTTCATCAGTATGAAAGTCGTCAACCCGGACTGGGAACATGAAGAGATACGTCAGTATAGCCTGTCTGACCGTCATACCCCCGAGGGGTATCGCATCTCAGTTAAGCGGGAGCCTGCGCCTGTTGCTGGCATTCCTGAAGGGCGGGTGTCTAATTATCTGCATACACAGATCAGGGAGGGGAGTCAGCTGGCGATCCATATGCCCGGGGGTGATCTGTTGCTGCAGCAGAATAGGCGTCCCGTGGTGCTGATTAGCGGAGGCGTGGGGATCACCCCGATGTTGAGTATGCTGAATGAACTGATGCTCAATCAGGATGACCGAAAAATTGTCTGGCTGCATGGTACCCGTAACCAAAAGAGTCATGCATTTGCAGAACATATTCATTGTCTGAAAAGGGACTACCCTGATCTGACCGCAGCCACCTTTTATGATGCCCCGGCTGGTGTCCGGCAAGGGGTTGATTATGACCACCAGGGTTATATCACAGCGGACTGGCTGGCGCATTATTGCCCGGAGGATGCAGAATACTATTTTTGCGGCCCCGTCCCCTTTATGAAAGCGATCTATCGGCAGTTGAAAGCGCGAGGTGTCGAGGATGAAAGACTTCACTATGAAGTCTTTGGACCGGGGGAAAGCCTGGCTTAAACAGATGAAACTGATTCTTAAGAGTGCAATGGTTGCCGGAGTGATGTCGCTGTTCTTCTGTTTCAGTACTGATCAGTTGGGCGTGTGGAGTAAACTTTATCCACAAGCGGCGGCACTCGCGGCATGCTGCAATTTGTTGTTACGGCGATTATGATTGCTTCCGCTATGGCGAGGGAATTAAACGGGGTATAGTTGTCTATGCCCCGTTTTTTATTGTTTCTGACTTGAGGAGTGGCTATGAGACTAAGCGCTTTTACCGATTTTGGCCTGCGAACATTGATGTATCTGGCTACTCTGGAAGAAGCGCGGTTGAGTAGCGTGGCAGAAGTGTCCGCCGTCTATCAGGTGTCTCAGAGTCATATGGTGAAAGTAATTGGGCAACTGGCTAAACTGGGGTATGTGCAGACGATTCGCGGTAAGAATGGCGGCATCCGGCTGGCGCAGTCTCCTGAATCGATCAATATTGGCGATGTCATCGAACAGTTGGAAAACCATCTGGATGGTGTTGATTGTCTGTCAACGTCCTGTCAACTGCTGCCTTGCTGTGAATTAAAAAAAGCACTGATGGAGGGGATGCGGGCGTTTATCAATACCATGCGTCAGTACACGCTGGCCGATCTGATGGTGAATAAGCGGCAACTGATCCCGTTGCTGGCCGCAGGCTGATTCTTTGCCCAATGATGTGCCAGTTCAGAACGGCTTTTCAGTCGGGTAAGCTGAATCACGCTTTATCCTCTTCATTATTAAACGATCTCCCTCAATATTGCAGTCGCTGACCGGCCCGATAGCGAATATTTAATGATTTCATCACTGTTTATTCAAATGGTGATTTTTTTGCTGAAATATATCGATAAATCCCTCTTTTAAATAATGATATTTTTAATTTGATTCATTTGTAAGTCGCTGAATTTTAATTGATTTTATAAAAACTGAAAGTGCTGTTCTTCTGGAGCGTTTCTTGCTTTTTCACGACAGGATGCTTGCGTCCTGAAAAGTCATAAAAACACTAATAAGAACAGGAACTATTTTATGAAAAAGGGTGTGTTGAGACCGGGCCATGTACAGGTTCGGGTATTGGACCTGGATGAGGCCGTTAAGCATTACACTGAGGTGCTTGGGCTGATTGAAACAGATCGTGATGATCAGGGGCGGGTGTACCTTAAAGCATGGACAGAGGTGGATAAATACTCGCTTGTTTTGCGGCAGTCCGATGCTCCGGGGCTGGATTATGTCGGCTACAAGTGTCTTGATGAAGCCGCCGTTGAGCGTTTACAACAGGAGCTGACTGAGTTTGGCTGCCATGTTGAGGAGATCCCTCCCGGTGAACTGAAGGGGTGCGGTAGACGAGTCCGGTTTGATTCACCTACCGGCCATCTGTTCGAACTCTATGCCAGCAAAGAGCAGACAGGCCGTTGGGGGGTGGGTAACCATAATCCTGAAGCCTGGCCCCGGGGGCTGAGAGGGATGAAAGCTCAACGCTTTGATCACTGTCTGCTCTATGGACCCGATATTGCCGGAACGATCCAGCTGTTTGAGAAGGTGCTGGGGTTCGATCTGGCGGAACAGGTTGTTGATAACCAGGGCAACCGTCTGGCAGGCTTTCTCACCTGTGGTATGAAAGCTCATGATGTTGCCTTTATTGAGTGTCCGGAGAAGGGGAAACTGCATCATATCTCCTTCCTGCTGGAATCCTGGGATGAGGTGCTACGCGCAGCGGATCTGATAAGCATGACCGATACATCCATTGATATCGGCCCTACCCGCCATGGCATTACGCACGGTAAGACAATCTACTTCTTTGATCCTTCAGGGAATCGGAATGAGGTGTTTGCCGGAGGCGATTATTTCTATCCTGATCATGGCCCGATCACCTGGGATGCTGAGCAATTGGGTAAGGCGATTTTCTATCATGACCGGGTGCTGAATGACGCTTTTCTAAGCGTCCTGACCTGACGTATTCAGATGAAAAAGCGGTACTGCAACGGTTGTTGTACCGCTTTTTACACCGCTTTTTATCGTTCGATCCTGTTTTACTGACGTTACAGCTTGAGAGTCAGCGTCGGGGTGAGTGCGCGGGAGCAGCATGGGGTAAAGTGCTGGTTTTGCTGGCGCTCTTTATCGGTCAGAAACATGTCCTGATGATCAGGAGTACCCTCCAGAATCTCCAGGACACAGGTTCCACAGACACCCTGCTCACAGGAGCAGGGTATTTCATAGCCACTTCGGACCAGAGCATCCAGAGCTGTTTCATCTGCAGCGACATTGATGACATCGCCGCTGCTGTTAATCACCATAGAAAAGGGCTGACCCAGACCGCTGGCAGGAGGAGCCGATCGCTTGAACAGTTCATAATGGATACGTTCCTCAGCCCAGCCCGCCGCTAACGCAGTGTTGGAAATAAACTGGATAAAGCCTTCGGGGCCGCAGACAAAAAGCCGCGAATCGTCACTACGGTGTGCGAGTGTCTGTGGGGCAAATGCCTGCTTTTGTTGGTCAAAATAGATGCGGCTATGTTCAGCAAAGGGCGAGGCTTGTATCTCTGCCAGAAATGCAGCA
Organism: Amphritea atlantica; assembly: GCF_900111095.1. Lineage (GTDB taxonomy): Bacteria > Pseudomonadota > Gammaproteobacteria > Pseudomonadales > Balneatricaceae > Amphritea > Amphritea atlantica. The sequence goes on from NZ_FOGB01000017.1 coordinate 65,049, forward strand.
CTGCGGTCGGAGCGGGCGCAGTAATGCAGTTCGAATGACTTTCCCTGACTGTGCAGGTACTGAGCCATAGAGAGGATGGGGGTGATACCTATCCCTCCGGCGATCAGTACCGTATGCTCACACTCCTGCAGTGGAAAGTGGTTTCTTGGTTCACTGATGGTGACCGTGCTTCCCGGCGTCAGGCTGTCATGCAGCTTAATCGATCCTCCACGTCCGCCGGCTTCACGCAGAATAGCAATCTCATAGGTTTTGCCTTTATCCAGACTATTGATCAGCGAATATTGTCTGATGGTGTTGTTATCGATATGCAGATCGATGTGTGATCCGGGGTCAAAGGCTGGCAGGCGGGTGCCGTCAGCGCTGGCGAGTACCAGCGAAACGATATTTTCGGCAATCATCTGTTTTTTTATCAGAGTAACTTCAATCATGATCATTATCTCACAGGGTTAAGCCAGGGTTTGTGTAAACCCTGGCTCTGGATTTAAGCCGATTCGATTTCAAGCAGTTCGCTCAATTTACGTCTGACCCTAATCCCCCCGGCATCGCTGGATAGCAGTACTGGCTGCAGTTCCCAGAATCCAGATTCTCCCATCTCCTGCTGCTGGGCTTCGATCATCGGTTTATCCTCCTCGATAAATGCCTGTTCCATCCCTGCCATTTTTGCCGCGTTGTATTCCCCATCCTCTTCCAGATAGTTGCGGGCTGAGGCAAAAAAGTAGTGGGTGGAAAACTCGGTTTCCGGGGTCATGATATGAAAGTCATAAAGTTCCAGACCATCATTTGTGTAATCGGTGCTGTCCTGAACGGCGGCGACTTTCAGGTGCATGTTTGAAGGCGCGTGCCAGTCAACCTGAAAATATTGATTGGCTTCATCTTCAGGGCGTGGCAGGTGCACCGCAAACAGCTGCATGGCAGGCTCTGCCAGCCAGTCCCAGCGTACCGAGATCACCTCACCCTCTTCCTGTACATTTGGCAGTAACGGGCTGAGTTTCCCCCCGGTATTGATCAGCGGGCCGTGCAGATGATCGATGTGACTCAGATCCATGATGTTGTCGGTCAGCAGCTGGTAATTGCATTTGTTATACATGTAGATATGTCCGACAGCGGTGTCCGGCTTTTGGGACAGTACCGAGCAATCCATTATTTTGCTGCGATCAGCTTTACTGCGGTTGCCCATCCAGATCCAGATAAAGCCGTCCCGTTCCTCTATCTCATAACTTTTTACGGCGCAGGCTTTGGGAATTTTGCCGTTGCCGTGGGGGTTGTGGGTGCACTCGCCCAGCTCATTAAACTTCAGGCCGTGATAGAGACAGGTGATCTCATCGCCGCTGCGGATGCCTTTACTCAACGGCGCAAACCGGTGGGGGCAGCGGTCACGCAGTGCCGCGACAGAACCATCTTCCTTGCGGTAAAACAGCACCGTCTCGTCGATGATTTTGCGGGTTAATAGGGTTTCAGTGTCGAGTTCGGTTGTCAGGGCGGCGACATACCAGGCATTTTTCAGAAAGGTGAGCTTTGTCTTGGTGATCAGTTCCATGGGGTTTGTTCTCTTTTTATTTTTAATGAATCGAGGCCGTACCAGAATACGGACTCCCTAAACGCCCGGGATTACCGGGTGAATCGTTGGTCTGTGATCGGGTCGATCAGAGTGAACAGATCAGCTCGCCTGATGTTGGCAGAGCGTTCTGTGGCGCATTCGCTTGGTGGCGAGCGGCCTGTCCGGAGAGATCAGTGTTTTCTTTTGGGGTGCTGAGACAACCCTGTGAAGAAGGCTGCCCGGGGCAGCCGGGCGTGGAGATGGCTTTTTGATGATCAATAGTAGGCATAGTAACTGTCTTTGTTTATTTTTTTAATTGACAGTAATGACAAAGCATATGGCAGGCCATTTTATTAAAAAGGTAATAAAAACAGGATATTATATGGTTTGTAGGCGATACGTTGAACGCCTGTGTCGAACGGAGTTGAATAAATAAGGAATATTTTGCTGAAAGTTTTCTACAAATCAGGAAGTGCGCGGCCACATAGCAGAGCAAGCATAAGAGGGGAGATCAGCATCCTTGCTGAGTTTGACGCTTAGTCAGTATCACCGCTTTGATGCTTTTTAAGCCGGTATTCGAACTGCCCGCGTCTGAGATTCAGATATCGGGCTGCAGCTGAAATATTACCGCCATTACGGCTCAGTGCATGCTGCAGTATCAGGTGTTCAATTTCATCAAATGAGCTGATTCCCGACAGTATCTCCTCGATGGCAGCCCCGGTTATATTTGTCTGTTCGCCCGGGTCGGTGGTTGAGCTGTTGCGTGTATCGGCGGAAGTCAGGACCCTGTTGTTTGCGCTAAGGGTATAGTCTTCATCAATCAGCAGATGTTCGATATCAATATTGCTGTTCTCCTCTGCCAGAATAACGGCCCGCTCGCAGACATTCTCAAGCTCGCGCACGTTGCCTGGCCAGCTGTGGTTGAGCAGTTGATTGAATGCCTGTCTGGAAATACCCGTGACCGGCTTCTGCATCTCTGCGGCAAAGCGGTTTATAAACAGATTGATCAGCAGGGCGATATCATCGGTTCTTTGCCGTAGCGGCGGAATCTTAATTGGGAAAATATTGATCCGATAGTAGAGGTCAGCCCGGAAGTGACCGTTGGCAACGTCTTCGGTCAGATTAGTATTGGCTGCGGCGACGATACGAACATTCACCCTGATGATTTCGGTGCCTCCGACCCGCTCGACCTCTTTCTCCTGCAATGCCCGTAGCAGTTTACCCTGCGCGGCTAATGGCAGGCTGCTGATCTCGTCGAGAAACAGGGTTCCGCCATCAGCCCTTTCAAACCGTCCGGGCCTCGACTCCACCGCTCCTGTAAAAGCACCTTTCTGCACTCCAAACAGTTCTGCTTCTACCAGGTCAGCAGGGATGGCTGCACAGTTGACCGAGATAAATGGCCCGGTGGCTCGCTGGCTGATCGAGTGCAACGCCTGGGCAAAGCGTTCTTTACCGACACCGCTTTCCCCAATTAACAAGACCGAGGAGTGAGTGGCTGCGACTTTTTTAAGCTTGCTGGCCACCGCATTGAACTGTTGTGAAGAGCCCACCATATCGGGAAGAACGGTGTCCGGGGCTGCTGCAGGCTCTGTTAATGGTATGCAGTTGCTGGATTTTGGCCGGGAGATAAAGGTTTCAATCTGCATGAAGCCGAGATGTTCATCAATATCATCGGCTTCCTCCAGTGGGGTAGCGACAACACGGCAGTGCTTATGTCCCATGCCGACACACTCAGTCTCTTTCCAGACGATAGGGCGTCCCATCACCGTGGTGGTGTAACCACAGGCATAGCCGGTCATCAGCCAGCATGCGGGAGATCCACTGACGCCCAGGTGTTCCAGATGGGCTTTGGATTCCCAGGACGACTCCCAGATATAATCGCCCCAGAAGCGTCCGGTATCTTCGTCGTAATGCATCTTTTTCACCGCCCGGTTAAGAACAAAGCCTTCCAGCTCTCTTATCTTAGGGCCGAAGGTGAACAGTTTATCGAGGGCGGTGATCCCCTGCTTTTTCAGCTGCAGGGCATCCTGAGTACCCTGCTGATAACCCAGGCGGGTAAAAATCTCACGGGTGGTTTTAAGGCCGATTCTTTCAATAAACTCTCTGCGAAGGCTGGCCAGGGTATAACCGTGTAACAACAGCATGCGCTGTCCCAGCAGATAGATCTTTCCCTCTGCTGTTTTATCGAGAATCTCATTTTCTAATAAGAAGGGGGTTTCAATGCTCTCATCTTTGTGCATTTTTAGTGTTCTGCGTATTTATTGTTTTTTTATCTTACGGCGTTATTTTGGCGCGGGCAAACAGGCCGTGGTAACGGTTTCTGGCAGGAAGAGAAATGATTGATGGTGTCCGGAATGTCGATCTGGTGTCAGTTTGGTGACTGGGTTGCCCAACAGATTGTGCCCAGGGGGCGGTATCCTGCCGCGCCGGTCACCTCAGGAATGTTACCGCTCAGTCGGTTGAGGGTGCGGTAGGCCAGCCAGGCAAATGCCGCCGCTTCAACCCAGTCCGGGTCGAGGTTTAATTCTGCGGTGGTGCTCAGGTAGTGCGGTTCAAGCAGCTCAGTCAGGCGGGCCTTCAGCCGGCTGTTATGGCTGCCTCCGCCACAGAGAAAGACCTGCAGATCGCTCAATTGATGGCTTTTGATGGCATCGGCAATCGACACAGCGGTCAGTTCCAGCAAGGTGGCCTGAACATCTTCTGGCGGAGGGCTTACTGCGAGGGCATTCACCTTCTGCTCCAGCCAGTGCCGGTTAAACTGCTCGCGGCCAGTGCTCTTCGGGGCTGGTTCACTGAAGTAAGGCAGCGCCAGCATCTGCTGCAGCAACTGAGGGACTATTTTCCCCCGGGCCGCCCAGCGTCCATCCCGATCATAGCTTTCATGCTTGTGTTGCATTATCCAGCTGTCCATCAGCACATTGCCGGGACCAGTATCGTAACCCCTGATGGGTTTGTCTTCAGCGGCTTCGAGAATGGTGAGATTGGCCATACCGCCGATATTCACCAGAACCCGGTTCACTGTTGTGTGACGAAACAGGGCGTTGTGAAACGCGGGCACCAGCGGTGCACCCTGACCGCCAGCGGCCATATCACGGCGGCGGAAGTCTCCGATGGTGGTGATGCCGGTGCGTTCGGCGATCAGATTCGGATCACCGATCTGCAGGGTAAAGTTTGCTTCGGGTCGGTGACGAATGGTCTGCCCGTGGCTGCCGATCGCAGCAATCTGCTTCTGCTCCAGATGGTGTGTGCTGATCAGGTTATTAACCGCGCTGGCAAACAGTTCGGCCAGTTGAAGGTCAAGCCGCCCCAGCCGTTCAATCTCATTATCACCGGGGGTTAACAGGGCCAGGATGGCCGCATGGATCGCTGAAGGGATCGGTTCACTATGGCTGGCGAGCAATTCAAATTGGGGCTCAAAGCGAACCGCCACCGCATCGATACTGTCGAGACTGGTGCCCGACATCAGGCCTATATAGATGGGTGCACAGATGGAGCCGTTCATCAATATATCTGCCTGTCGCTTACGAAGATCAGTGGGCTGCTGAGGCCAGCTGGGTTGCTTTAAACGATTCCAGCTGAGCCAGTGTCTGTTTCGCCACGGAGAAGAATTGCTGCCGCTCCGCTTTATCTATTGGTGCCGCGTGGGGCAGTTTAACTGTCTGCGGATTTTTGTGTACCCCATTAACCCGGAACTCATAGTGCAGATGGGGGCCGGAGGCGAGTCCGGTCTGGCCGACATAACCGATCACATCCCCCTGACTGACCCGGCTGCCGGTTTTCTGACCTTTGCGGAAACTGTTCATATGGCCATAGAGGGTGGTGATATTACCGCCATGCTGGACGATAACGCAGTTGCCGTAGCCGCCTTTTTTGCCGCGCCAGATAATTTTACCATCGCCCGCCGCCTTGATCGGTGTGCCGGTGCGAGCGGCATAGTCGGTGCCCTTATGGGCTCGTGTCAGGCCAAGCACGGGGTGTTTTCGACGTGCTTTGAAGCTGGAGCTGATGCGGGCAAAGTCCACCGGGCTGCGCAGAAATGCCTTACGCATACTGTCACCTTCCGGGGTGTAGTAACTGCTATTGCCATCGCTGTCGGTATAACGGATAGCGGTGTAGGTTTCTCCCTGATTGATAAACTGGGCTGAGAGAATATTGCCTTCGCCGATCTTTTTACCCTCGAGATATTTCTCTTCGTAGACCAGGTTGAAACGGTCGCCCTGGCGCAGATCGAGAACGAAGTCGATATCCCAGCCAAAAATAGCCGCCAGTTCCATAATCATCTTGTCAGACAGGCCCGCCGCAGAGGCATCCAGAAACAGCGAGTTTTCGATGCTGCCTGAGGCAAAGCGGGTCTCGATGTCTGGCTGCTTGGTTATCTCTTTAACACTGAATCCCTGATCAGTGGCGGTGAGCAGTGAGCTTTCCAGCTGATTGCGGATATGCTTTAGCTTTATCAGCTGTTTATCTTCGATGACAAAGCTCAGGGTTTGACCGGGGTAGATCCGTTTCAGAGCCTCAGTGCCTTTCACGGCAGTGCTGACCAGAAAAGCATCCCGACCGGTAAGTCCCGCGCGTTTAAAAACAGAGGTCAGGGTGTCGCCACTGCGTACGGTCACATCCTTCCATACATCCGCTTTCTGCGTTGCTGGCTGAGCGGGGGACGTTAGCTTTGAGGGGACCATCATGGCGACCTGAGTGTTCCCTGCGTCAGATGGGTGCCTGTTGTCAGGATCAGATTGCTGCGCTGCCGAGGGTAGCGGTTGTGGGTCGTTGATATGGGGTTGAGTAAAGGTTATTGGTGCATCCGAAGCGGGTGCTTCCGCAGAGGGCATCAGCATCGCTGTCAGGCCGATGATTACCGTACAGATAATGACCGCCATCAGGTGGGTGACCGGAAGATGCTTTTTTAACCGCTCAACTAGAAACACGGCAGTTTACCTCAGTATTGTAAAATTCGATGAATTATACCGGATGCTGTCACATAACCGAAATATTCACTCTGTATCGGCGAAAATCATTACAAATTAAGCGAATATTCGGCTATCCACAGACACGATTGTCTCTTTTTTATATCAGCCCGGCAGGTCTACCCGCTCGGTAAGTCTGGATCAGAGCATCTTTTGTCAGAAAAGTTCTGTTTTGCCCGTTGCTTTATTCAGGCGCAGGCAGTCCAGAAAAAGTGACGGTTATCGCTCTATATCAGCATCATAGGTTTGTCGGATCTGATGTGGAAGGGTAGAATACGCCCCCAATCCATGATGACTACTTATTTTGAGAAGGTAAATAGAAGGCAATGACAGACAAAACACTGCTACAGGATCTCAATGCGCGCGGACTGATCGCGCAGATGACCAGTGAAGAAGAGCTGGAACAACACCTGGCTGAAGGTTCTGTCACCCTCTATTGTGGCTTTGATCCCACCGCCGATAGCCTTCACATCGGTTCGCTGGTGCCACTGCTGGCGCTGAAACGTTTTCAGCAGGCCGGTCACAAGCCGCTGGCGCTGGTGGGTGGTGCCACCGGTCTGATCGGTGATCCGAGCTTTAAAGCTCAGGAACGCAAACTCAACGATGACAGCACCGTGGCGGGCTGGGTTGAAAAACTCAAAGGTCAGGTGAGTCAGTTTATCGACTTCGACTGTGGTGAAAACAGTGCGGAAGTGGTGAATAACCTCGACTGGACCCGGGGGATGGATATTCTCACCTTCCTGCGGGATGTGGGTAAGCATTTCTCCGTTAACCAGATGATTGCTAAAGAGTCGGTCAAACAGCGGATCGACCGGGAAGGTGAGGGGATCTCCTTTACCGAATTTACCTACATGATTCTGCAGTCATACGATTATCAGCAACTGAACGCCAGTCACGGCTGCACCCTGCAGATTGGGGGTTCTGACCAGTGGGGTAATATTACCGGTGGTACCGAGCTGACCCGACGCATGAATGGCAACAAAGCCTTTGGTCTGACCCTGCCGCTGATTACTAAGTCTGATGGTACTAAGTTTGGTAAAACTGAGTCCGGTACCATCTGGCTGTCCTCTGCAAAAACATCGCCTTACGCCTTCTACCAATTCTGGCTGCAGACTAATGACGCTGATGTGTATAACTTCCTCAGATACTTTACCTTTTTATCGATTGAAGAGATCGACGGGCTGGAAAAAGCAGATGCTGAACGTGAAGGTCGCCCTGAAGCGCAGTCTGTTCTGGCACGGGAAGTGACCCGTCTGGTACATGGTGAAGAGGGGCTGGTAGCCGCCATGCGCATCACAGACGCCCTGTTCAGCGGCAACCTCTCTGATCTGAGTGAAGCGGATTTTGAACAGCTGCAACTGGATGGACTGCCTTCATCAAGCCTGACGGACGTTGATCTGGCAGAGACGCCCCTGACCACACTGCTGAGTGATGCAGGTCTGGCGGCTTCCGGTAAGCAGATCAAAGATGCTCTGCAGCGTAATGCGGTGATCGTCAACGGTGCTGAGAAGGGGATGGATGACAATATGAAAGCGGCTGAACTGTTTGCCGCGGCAAACGGCACTTTCGGTCGCTTCTTCCTGGTGAAACTGGGCAAGAAAAAGCACCACCTGTTTGTGATCTGATTGTTTACCTGACTACTAAATAAAACGCGCTACCCGAAAGAGTCAGCGCGTTTTTTTATGACCAGAATCAGTGCATATAGAAGTCAAAATCCTCGACGGACTCTTTTAGTGCTTGAATAGCGTGTTCATAGTGTTTGATTTGCCGCGAGACAGATAAAACCGGGAATATGAAAATAATGACAAATGCGTAAACCGGTAGGTAGGGAAAATTTATCATCGCGAAGAGTGTGAACGCTAATAACAGATAAGCGAACAACCGCTGGTACTTAAGACGGTTCAGGTTTTTGTTTAACCTGTCCATCTTCTCATTGTATTCACTGGCTTTGGAAAAACTCAGATCTTTCAATACAGAATGATTCATCGGTTACACCTCCATGTGTTAACTACTATGACAGTCAATGCAACGCTGCTCAGGCTTGAGTGCCACCATTCGGCCTATTGATTGTATTTTCTACATTAAAGCGGAGACACTGTTTTCAATAAGAAGCATCTATAACTCGTACAAGCACATAAATGATAAAGGCTGAACATATTAGAGTAATCCTCCAGTCTGACTCTTCCTCTGGTTCAATTGAGTCGTCAATTTCTTCAACTGCTTTTTCGATAGATGATAGAGTAAACAGTTCCATAGTCCCCTGACCAATGGAGTCAGGAGGCACGAAGAGAATATTATCAGTGACTGAAACGTATATGGATGGTTCGTTGTCTCTGACAAACCTTCCTAAGCCTATCTCAGGCCCTGAATCATCGAGATGATACGGCTCCCAGTCTCCAGCTTCCACTAAGTTTATAAAGGTATCTCCTTCTTTTTTTATTGCCACGTAAAACTTTAATGTGATTTCCATTCGCCTGGCTTCTTCCATTGTAAGCCCGTCACAATCCCTGTTCATAATGCTTGTAGATTTCCTTTTCAATAATATTAGAAGAATAGAGTGCCAACGATTGCTTATATCTATGTCATGGATGTTTGAACTCCACTGTTAAACATATCAATTTCCGGGCCCAGGGTGGGCTTAAAGTGCTGTTCGGCACGCAGTTGATTTATCGCCTCTTCAAACTCGTCATCATCCATTGAGAACCAGTAATCGGGTTTACGATTAGTTTTAGCATCGTAGGCGGCTGTTGTGGGGTCGCGGGGCCGGGCTAGCTCCAGCTCTGGCACATCGGGCATCGGTTGGCTGGTGTCCATATAGCGCTGAATCAGGTTCCAGATCCGCTCAAACTCCTCAGGTTGCTGGCTGGAGCTGAAACCGTGCAGGGGAATACTGTCGAAGTAGCGATGATAGCGGTGCACCAGATGCAGCTGATAGCTGAGTATGCCCTGATGGCTGGGGCTGCTAACCAGATAACAGTCGAACTCCGGAAAAGGATGGCTATAGAGCTCTTTATTGTTTTTATAGCGGATGACCATGCCGGTGCTGCGGCTGAACGAAAAATGTTTGACCGCTTTCATAAACCAGGGCATGGGGAGGTAGCCGCGGCCCGAGGCTTCGAAGTAGCCCCAGATCAGGCCTGAAGGAAGAAACACATAAACGCTATATATATATAAAGTCGAGTAGTCCATTTAAATCTTCAGGGTCATCAAAATATAGATATATGGTAATGAATGGAAAAAGTGGGCCCAGGAAGACGCAAAAACCTTTCGCAAACATGGTGATGTAAAAGTAGATTAATCCCCAGCGATTAAGTGAGCCTATGGTGCACTGATTTTCATCCCAAAAAGTTTCGCCTTTATTGTCTTTGATGCGCTGTTTAATTTCTGCGGGTGTTGGCTCCTGGATCATACTGATGGGAACCGTTTCGTTGGCCCGGTTCCAGGGCAGGGGATTGCCGCCCTGCAGTAGTTTAATCAGCGAGCCCTGTTCCGGGCGTGGTTTCTGCCTGGAGTAGCGCTCGCTGTTCCAGGCCGTGCTGCTATAGGGCGTTATCTGTTGGAAGTCCATTTCTATCTATTCAGTCCGTTAGTGTGCTCAGGCGTTATCAGGCTTGTATGCCGCCATTAAACAGATCGATCTCCGGGCCCATACTAGGCATAAAACGTTGCTCGGCGCGTAGTTGATTGATTGCCTCTTCAAACTCGTCATCATCCATTGAGAACCAGTAATCGGGTTTACGGTTGGTTTTAGCATCGTAGGCGGCTGTTGTGGGGTCGCGGGGCCGGGCGGGTTCCAGTTCCGGGATATCGGGCATCGGCTGGCTGGTGTCCATATAGCGCTGAATCAGGTTCCAGATCCGCTCAAACTCGTCCGGTTGCTGGCTGGTGCTGAAACCGTGCAGGGGAATACTGTCAAAGTAACGGTGATAGCGATGTATCAGATGCAGCTGATAGCTGAGTATACCCTGATGGCTGGGGCTGCTAACCAGATAACAGTCGAACTCCGGGAAGGGGTGACTGTAGAGCTCTTTGTTGTTTTTGTAGCGGGTGACCATGCCAGTACTACGGCTGAAGGTGAAATGTTTGACGGCTTTCATAAACCAGGGCATGGGGAGGTAGCCGCGGCCAGAGGCTTCGAAGTAGCCCCAGATTAGGCCTGAAGGAAGGAACACGTAAATGCTATATATATATATGGCCCCAGCTATTTTTGTAAAGCCCCAGCCGTCAAAAACAGCAAAAGAAAGTAATACAGCAATAAACACAGGTAGTAATATGGTACATATTCCTTTGGCTATAGCAGTAAGATAAAAGTAGATTAATCCATATTTATTCAGTGACCCAGCACTATGCTGGTTCTCATCCCAGTGGGTTTCGCCTTTATTGTCTTTGATGCGCTGCTTGATCTCGGTTGGGGTGGGTTCCTCAATCATACTGACGGGAACGGTTTCGTTGGCCCGGCTCCAGGGCAGTGGATCGCCTCCCTGCAGAAGCTTTGTAAGGGCTCCCTGTTCCGGCCGGGGTTTCTGGTTGCGGTAGCTCTGGCTGTTCCAGGCGGTATCTCTATAGCGACTCTGTGGTGTTTCTGCTCTATTCATCATTTATCCTGTTACTGTTCCCAGCCAAACTCATTGGCCCACCAGTATTCTCCTTTTGTAAAGTTCGGGGTGCTAGTAGGGCTGCCAGCCTCTTCCTCTTTGCTTAACGGTGGGGTGGGAAAGGTATGTTCGCCGATCTGTAACTGGGCCCGGGTATGGAAATGGGCGTTGTAGTCATAGATATAGGTACTGCCTTGCCACACTTTGTATTCGGCATCTGAGCGAGGGATTGATTTTCTGTAACAGTAAAAATAAATAAAACCGTTATCTACTTTGTGTTTATAGATGGATTGTGCATCCTGATGCTCTATCTTTTCAGCGGTGAAAATTGGTTTTTTTCGGCCGTTACGTGTGACTTTTACGGTGCTCTTTAATACTGCCTGTCGGGCATGGAAGCGCAGTGCTTGCTGATCTGGATTGCTCAGGCCAAACAGATTGCTGGTGACCCAGACGCCGTGAGTGACTCCAAGATTTTCCAGATGCAGGTGTAGTTTAGTGGGCAGTTCGATCTGCTGTATCGGGTAGGTTTTAATCCGCAGATTCATAATCAGGTTGATAAAGTGCTGCCAGGCTTTGTCCTGCTTTTGCAGATACTTATAGTCGCCGGTCCGGTCGGGACTTGCGCCAAAAGGGCCGTTTTTAAGCCAGGTCTCCATCGGACTGTCTTTAAACAGCATGTAGAGGCCGTAACCTGCCAGGGCAATGGTCAAACCTATCCAGCCTAGTGGACCCAGGAGAGATGTGGTGGGGTAAAGACCAGCAAAGGTCGAAACAGCGGTCCCTGTGGCGACCATTGCCATAGCGAATGCAGCATCATTGTCCTGGGCTGCTATTAGCAGGCTGGTATCCCATACAGCGACTGCTGTGGTAAGCGCGCCACCGATGACTCCGGCTATCAGTAAGCGGGACATAGTAGCGGTGAGCTGGAGATTCATAGAGGGGAACGATAGGAAACGAACAATTCCGGCTGGTAACTTAATAACTGTTTTAGTTGAATAAGCAGCTACACGGCCAGCTTCTTGCGTCAGAAAATTCGAGGCATTTACTATAGCAACTCCTAAGTCCAAGACTGCGCTTGTTCGTGAAGTCAATTTATAGTAGTCACTATGTTTTTCATCAAATCCAGCCGAAGTTCTCTGTAGGTTCATAATTTCCAACACCACAATAAAATAGGGCATGCCTAACCGGTAGTAGGCTTTAGCTGCAATCTTTTCCCCTTTGCTTTGGGGTTTTATTTCGTTGCCCAGATCCGCTTCTTGGGCTAACTGTTCGACCTTCATCTGGGTGATAAGGTTATCCTCGGGTACCATCAGTACTCTAAGGTCGGCTTTGCTGCGGGCAGTGGCGCCCTGTCTTAGCTCGGTGCCTTTGAGGCTGCGCTTGTTGGTGGAGGCCAGCAGTCTGCCGTTGCTTTCCTGAAGTATGCCAGTGCGCTTTGAGGTGGTTTTTTGACGCTGCCCTTCGGTGAGACCGAAATGCAGCCCGGCTTTTTTACTGTGTACCCCCACCACATAGGCGCCCGCAATCGATTCGCCGGAGGTGGGAATAAAGGTGGCTTGCCCGAAACTGTCCGGCGCTATCAGTTTGCCCAGACGGATATTGTCGAGGTAGGCGGCCTTGAATTCGATAGTTTCTACAAGCTGGCTCAGGCTGGCGCGGGCGCTGGCTTTGTTCTGCAGCGCCAGCATAGCGGTAAAGAAACCACTCAGGACTCCGTCGGCGGTATTGAGGATACGGCGGCTGCCGGCAAATCCATCTTCATTATTTTCGGCCAGTAGCGTCGCGTGTTCCATTATTTCGATATTGTCGCTGAGTAGCAGGTTATCACCTGCCCAACGGGCGATGTTTTCCGTGGTTGCCAGGCCACTGCCGTCGTTCACTGGCACGGGTGCGGTGTAGGCGGTGTCCAGCGGCACCTGATCGGCAGGGGGGTAGAGCAGGGCATGCAGCGGATGGCTGGTGCCCCGGGTGTAGAAGTTGGATATGATATCGTGACCGGGCCAGTCTGTTGTTTGCGTTTTATCCTGTAATGGATCAATGGCGGCTAAATTCTGACTGAGAGCCTGCATGGCGTTGCCGACAATGACGTAGGCCCCGGGGGCGCCGCAATCGAGACTGGTTATATCCCGGATGACGGCTGCCGTGGCTGGATTATCCAGTGTTTGCCCGAGGGCTTGTTGAAACAACGCCATATCCTCTCGGCAGCGACGACGTTCAATGCTGCGCAGTGTGCGCTGGAATACCCCGATAGGGCTGTAGTTAAAGCTGTCCAGGTGCTTGTGGTTGGGGTTTTCCTGGCCGTTGGGCAGTTTGTCTGGCACCACAAAGCGTTGCACCAGCTCGGCATTTTGAAAATATTTCTGCTGGCCCGCATCTTCCAGTATATGAAACAGGCAGGCGCTGGTCTGCATCGCCATCTGAGTATGGTGGCGAAGTTCGAATAGCGGGTCGGGCAACACCATGAGTTTGAGTTGCCGGGCTTTGGCATCGGCCAGATAATCGATCGAGCTGTGAGCCTGCCAGAGGCTGTCCTCCTGGCTGGCGTTATTCATTTTCCGGTTGTACTGGGTTGCACGGGCGCCATATTCCAGCCGTTGGTGAGTGCTATTCTCCAGTGTTGATAGCAGGCTGTTGCTGTTATTGCGCAGCGAATCGACTTCGAAGCTTAGGCCGTCGTAAAGATAACGCAGATGGTTGCCACTGAGGTCTTGATTATAGCGACTGGGGTCGGCCAGCTTGTGTTCAATCTCCGGTTCGCGCAGGCGCATCGTTTTGAAGGTGGTGTTCAGTTTTTCTCCCAGCACATTAATGCTGCGGTGAGTAATCAGGCTGGTACGTTGTTGCAGGATCGTTTGATTATCGGGGTGTTCGAGAAAGTTGAGGTAGGCAGCGCTCCACTGAACTTCCGAATATGCGATATGCAAGCGTTGAGGGCTGCCATTGGCTTTGGTGGGCAGCCAGATATCTTTGAGTGGTTTGCCGACGGCTTTGCGAGGGCCTTTTTTGAACGGTTTGTCAAAGCCTTCCCGGTGGCGATAAAGATGGGTGTCACGAAACTCTGCGCCGCTGTCTTCTCTGTTTTTTATCTCGATCTCTCGCCACAGCTGATTGCCCTGAAAAATATAGATATAGCCATTACGTACGGGCGCCATATATTGCTCTGGGTACTGTTGTGGCTGATAACTGGGTAGCAGCGTGAGGGGAACGACCGCTTGCAGATGATAATTCTGTTCGTAATTTTCATCCCGATATTGATATTCCTGTTTGTCGACCGCTTTGAATAATGGCAGTTTGATTGGCCCGCCTTCGTCGCATTCGATGCTGAGCCAGACGTTGCGTTTTTCGGTTTCAGGTGTCCAGTCCCAGCTAAAAATACTATAGCCTGATTGTTCCATCCGTTGCTGTTTGGCTTCGATGTATTCCTGCTGCACCTGATCATCGCTGCTATAGAATTGAAATGTCTGCGTTGAGCTGTGATGGGTGCCATTGACGCTGATGAAAAAGTAGTTGTCAAAACAGGCGGTTTTTGGACGTGACATCTGAATTATTCCTTTAATTCCCGGGGTCATGAATTGTGAGTGCCGTGCTGGATGAAACGGAGGTGTGGCACTATTGGCTATTGGTATGTGGCTTCACTGCCTTAGATGTGGGGAGTTTAAGTTATACCGTCAGTTATGTTAAGGGGGGGGCTGCTTTTTGAGGAAAAGGCAGGCCCTTTCGGGCCTCTGTTATTGGTTTAAGATGTGACTGGTACGGCCTTCTTAATACAGCGCGCTCTTTATACAAAGCTCTTAATACAACACTTGTAATACAAAGCTTTTAATACAAAGCTTTCTCGTCCCGTACCAGATCTTTCAGCATCTCCAGAAACAGGGTGTCTGCCTCGCTGTGTTCTGCGGGGATCTTAATGCTGGTGGTGGCGGACAGCTCATCCGCTATTTTTACGTTGGCGTGCTTATCGTCTATATATTTGCGGGTGATCTCCAGTGCCGTTTCACAGATGCTGGGTTCAACCATTATCTTGCGCAATACCAGTACAAACTCATTGAGTGCGCGTTCCTTGTTTTTAATTTCCGCAGTGCTCATGCAACGATCTCCGACTCAAAAAATGATAAATGCTTTTTCACCACTATAGCACTCTCCTCCATCGCTCTGCAGCTATCCGTTTCAGCATCTGAAAAATATAGTATTTATCATGGATGATCTCTTGATCAATTCCTGTACTGCTGGCAGAATGGCGGCACAATTTAGTTGTTTCTGCGCTAAGTAGGTCACCCCGAAGCAGAAACCTGATAAGCACACCCAGCTTATTTTCCCGGGTTTACAGTGTGTACCCACACTTAATCACCGGATGAAGAGTTGCTTTTGCCTTTCTCTGACCGTACCGGTCATCTTCGCAAAAGCCTGCTGGTTGATGTTATTACACACCAGTAGGCGCGTCATAACATCCTCCAGTATCAGAATTTTTATACATGCTTTGATGCGTGTAATTTGAGGATACTATTGTGGAACAACTTTCAGGCGGCGAAATGGTAATTCGCGCCCTTAAAGATGAGGGTGTGAAACACATCTACGGCTATCCGGGCGGAGCGCTGCTGCATATTTATGACGCTCTGTTTCAGCAGGAAGATGTACAACACGTGCTGGTTCGCCACGAGCAGGCCGCTACCCATATGGCTGATGCGTATGCCCGTGCAACCGGTAAAGCCGGTGTGGCACTGGTGACTTCCGGCCCGGGTGCTACCAATGCGATTACCGGTATTGCAACAGCATATATGGATTCGATTCCGATGGTGGTGATTACCGGCCAGGTCATGAGCTTCCTGATCGGTGAAGATGCGTTTCAGGAGACCGACATGATCGGTGTCTCCCGTCCGATAGTGAAACACAGCTTCAGTGTGCAGAACCCTGAAGATATTCCCTCCATCATTAAGAAAGCGTTCCATATTGCGGAAAGTGGTCGTCCGGGACCGGTTGTGGTTGATATTCCCAAGGATATGACTAATCCGACCGATCGCTTTAATTACGAGTATCCGAAAA
The DNA here is from genome assembly GCF_900111095.1 of Amphritea atlantica. Lineage (GTDB taxonomy): Bacteria > Pseudomonadota > Gammaproteobacteria > Pseudomonadales > Balneatricaceae > Amphritea > Amphritea atlantica. The sequence goes on from NZ_FOGB01000017.1 coordinate 81,188, forward strand.
GTATTAAGCTGCGCTCATATAACCCGGTCACCCGGGGGCATAGCGGCCAGATTAAGAAAGCGATCGATATGGTGCTGGGTGCCAAGCGTCTGGTTCTCTATACGGGTGGTGGTGTCATTATGGGTGATGCCAGCGCGGAGCTGACCGAACTGGCTAAGCTGCTGAATGCGCCGGTAACCAACACCCTGATGGGGCTGGGTGGTTATCCGGGTACCGATCGTCAGTTTATCGGTATGCTGGGGATGCACGGTAGCTATGAAGCGAATATGGCGATGCACCATGCGGATCTGATCCTGGCGGTGGGTGCCCGTTTTGATGACCGGGTAACCAATGGTGTGGATAAGTTCTGTCCAACCGCGAAAATTATCCACGTGGATATTGACCCCGCTTCGATTTCGAAGACTATCCAGGCCGATGTGCCAATTGTAGGCCCTGCCAAGCATGTATTGCAGGAGATGGTCGAACTGGTTAAAAGCAGCAAAAAACAGCCTGGCAAAGAATCGATCGATGCCTGGTGGCAGCAGATCGATGAGTGGCGTGGCCGTCACGGTGGCCGTTTCCGCACCGATGATTCGGAGCTGATGAAACCGCAACAGGTTATCGAGATGCTGAGCAAGGTCACTAAAGGTGATGCTTATGTTTGTTCTGACGTCGGTCAGCACCAGATGTTTGCGGCACAGTATTATAAGTTCAATAAACCGAATCGCTGGATCAACTCCGGTGGTCTGGGCACTATGGGCTTTGGTCTGCCTGCGGCGATGGGTGTAAAGATGAACTTCCCGGATGAGGAGGTTGTCTGTGTCACCGGTGAAGGCAGTATTCAGATGAATATTCAGGAGCTGTCGACCATCAGTCAGTACGATATTCCGGTTAAGGTTATCTGTTTGAACAATCAGTCTCTGGGCATGGTGCGTCAGTGGCAGGATATGAACTATGAATCACGTCACTCGCAGTCCTATATGAAGTCCCTGCCGGACTTCGTTAAGCTGGTTGAAGCTTATGGACATGTCGGGATGAAGGTTGAGAAGTATGAAGACCTTGAAGCGGCAATGACTGAAGCGTTCTCCCTGAAAGATCGCATGGTGTTTATGGATATCGCTGTAGATCCGTTTGAGCATGTATACCCGATGCAGGTACCACGTGGCTCTATGCGGGATATGTGGCTGAGCAAGACGGAGAGAACCTGATCATGAGACATATTATTTCTGTGCTGATGGAAAACGAGCCAGGTGCGCTGTCCCGGGTTGTGGGTCTGTTCTCCCAGCGTAACTTCAATATTGAGTCGCTAACGGTAGCACCAACGGAAGATTCCACTTTGTCACGCCTGACGGTCACCACGATCGGTAGCGATCGGGTGATCGAGCAGATCACCAAGCAGCTGAATAAGCTGATCGATGTGGTGAAGGTGGTTGATCTGACTGAAGGTGATCATATCGAGCGTGAGCTGATGATGATCAAACTGAAAGCCAGTGGCCAGATGCGTGCGGAGATCAAGCGTACGGCGGATATTTTCCGCGGTCAGATTATCGATGTAACGCCGACCACCTATACGGTTCAGCTGACCGGTGCCAGTGATAAGCTGGATGCTTTCATCGAAACCCTGGGCACCAGCCATATTATGGAGGTGGTACGTACTGGTGTCTCCGGTCTGTCCCGTGGTGAAAAGGTGTTGAGCCTGTAACACTTTCGAACTGTTAAAAAACCGCTCATTGAGCGGTTTTTTTTGGTCTCTGTGAAGGGTGGGAAACAAAGAGGGGCTAATTTTCTGGTGAATCGTTGATTCCGACTATACTAAGTATTCCCCCGGCAGAAAAAGCTAAAAACCGGGGAAGCAGACCGGCGTCACAGGGAATCTGCAGTCTTCTGGCGCACAGAGAGCCAGGATGGCCTATCAACAGAGTTCCGGTCTGAGGAGGTTATTATGATCCGTTCAGTCAGGCTGATCGCTCTGTCGTCGATCGTCGTGGTTGCCCAGCTGGGTTCGTTCAATACAGTCGAGTATCAGGACGCTAATGCCAGGAGCGGCACTGTCAGCAGCGTTGTCAGTTATATGTCCAGTGATTTGACCAGAGATTTTAGCCAGTATTCTCAGCAACCTTTATGGTGGCAGACGAGTCTGTTCCCACGCTGGAACGATACCTATGTTGTTGTATTTGAGCAGAAGATGCTGGCCTGAGGTTTTGTTCGCCACGAAGATGGTGCCGGGTTAATCAATACTGGTGTTTCTAATTTAAGCGTATTACTCTTGGTCTCACAATAACTGGTTATAGTACTCAGAGATCATCCTATGAGTGGAAAACTGCTCTATCTGGTGGGCGCTTCTGGCAGCGGTAAAGACAGCTTGCTCGAGGGGTGTCGTCGGCGCCTGCAGGCAAATCATGGCTGCTTTGTGGCTCATCGTTATATCACCCGAGCCCCGAATGTCGGTGGCGAAAATCATATCCACCTCTCACCGGAAGAGTTTGATATGCGTGCCAGCATGGGGATGTTTGCCATGCAGTGGTACTCTCATGATTACAGCTATGGTATCGGTTCAGAGATCGATAACTGGTTGTCGAAAGGGGTTAATGTGGTGATCAACGGCTCCCGTGAATATCTGCAGATCGCAATGCATGCTTATCCCAATCTGATTCCTGTGCTGGTTGAAGTTGAAGAGGATATTCTGCATCAGCGGCTGACAAAAAGGGGCCGGGAGAGTGAAGCCGAGATTATCAAACGGCTGGCCCGGCATCGTCAGTTTGTTGATAGCCTGCCGGACAATATTCAGCTGATTGATAATAACTCCAATCTGCAGGATGGCGTTGATGCATTGCTGAAACTGATTGAGTCGCTGGCACCCGAGTCGGTTAAACCGGCCCGTTCTACGCATTAATCCGACCTTAATTACACAGTTATCTGAGGGTGCTATGATCGCACCCTCTTTTTTTGTCGGGGAAGTAAAATGTTCAGTATCGAAATGAGCGTAAGGGATTATGAACTGGATATGCAGGGCATCGTCAACAATGGCGTCTATTTTAATTATCTGGAGCACGCCCGCCATGAGTTTCTGCTTAGCAGCGGTGTTGATTTTGCAGCATTGACCGAAGCGGGTATCCATCTGGTGGTGATCCGTTCTGAACTGGATTACCAGTCTTCATTGAAGAGTGGCGATCGTTTTCGGGTGGAAGTTGAGCTGGAGCGGATCAGTAAAGTGAAGTTTGGTTTCCGTCAACGGGTTGTGCGAGTCAGCGATGACAGGTTGTGTGTAAACGGCCTGGTGATCGGCACGGCACTGAATGAGCGTGGCCGCCCCTATATCTCACCTGAGCTTGATGCGCTGTTCAGTGCATGATTAAAACCGCTTTTGATAGCCCGGCCATTGTACTATTGATCGGGCTCTGTATGTTATTCGGCCTGAATCAGACGGTGGTTAAGTTTGGTCTGGAAGGCATCTCGCCGTTGATGCAGGCCGGTCTGCGTTCTGTTGGTGCATCACTGCTGCTGATGTTGTGGATGACGTTACGTGGAGAGAAGATCTTTCGTGACGACGGTGCTTTCTGGTGGGGGGTATTACTGGGGGCGCTGTTTGCCATCGAGTTTCTGCTGATCTATATCGCTTTGACGCTGACTACCGCATCCCATACCACCATATTTCTCTATACCTCGCCCTTTATTGTCGCCCTGGGGACCCATCTGTTTGTTCCGGATGAGTCACTGAAACGATCACAGGTGGTAGGGTTGCTCATTGCGTTTGCCGGGGTTTTCTTCGCCTTCCGAGATTCAGTCGATGGTGAGGCTTCCCTGTTGGGTGATAGTCTGGCGCTGGCCGCGGCGTTTTTCTGGGGTGCCACGACGGTGGTGCTGAAAGCCTCTCCCCAGCGACACCAGTCGCCCTCCCGGGTGCTGCTGTATCAACTGGTGGTTTCGGCGCTGGCACTGCCTTTGCTTTCGTGGCTGATGAATGAACCGGGTATTACGCAGTTGTCGTCATGGGTGGTTGGGTCGCTGCTGTTTCAGACCGTTTTGATGGCGTTTGCCGGGTATCTCGCCTGGTTCTGGTTGCTCAGCCACTATCCGGCAGCGAAAATTGCCAGTTTTACCTTCCTGACGCCTCTGTTTGGCGTGCTGTTTGCCTGGATGATTCTGGATGAGCAGTTAACATACGATATGCTGGGAGCACTGTTGCTGGTGGCACTGGGCATCTATCTGGTTAATAAGCCGGGTCGGCGGGTGTAGCTGAGGCTAGCGGATCTGTGACCAGAAAGCATCGATCAGCGGGCTTTGCAGTTTCTTTTTCAGGGCAAACAGGCCTACGTCGTAAGCTTTTAGTTGCGGCTCAATGTCGAGGATGCGTACCCGCTCTGCCAGCGGACTGTTGTCCAGTACGATTTTGGGCACGACTCCAACCCCAAACCCCAGACTGACCATGCTGACAATCGCCTCATTACCGGCCACCTGCGCATAGATAAGGGGTTTGCTCTGGCGTGCTTTGAACCACTGATCTATCCGTTTACGTGACACACCCTCCTCCGACAGAATCATCGGGATGGCCGACCAGTCGGGTGAACCTCTGAGCATCGGGTCAAGCTGGAGATCTTTCTGTGGAGCGATAAACAGCAGTGGTGAAGTGGCAATATGTTTGAAGGCCAGGCTGGCGTTCAGGGTGTCAGGTTTAGCGGCAATGGTGATATCGTCGGTGCCAGCCAGCACCCGCTGAATGGCGTTTTCCGGATCGCCGGTATGCAGTTTCAGTTCAATTCTGGGGTGCTGTTTGCGAAAATCACTGAGAATATCGTAAAGAAAGCTGTAACTGGCGGTGACGGAGCAGTAAACACTGATCTCCCCCTGCAGTTCCTGTACCCCTTCCAGCAGAGAGTTACGTACCACATCCCACTGGGTCAGCGCTTCCCGGGCATATATCTGAAACCGGGCTCCCTCACGGGTCAGACTGACGGTGCGGTTGTCCCGTTCAAACAGTTGCACGCCCAGCGATTCTTCCAGCTGCTTTATCGCCCGGGTCAGTGCTGAAGGGCTGATATGACAGGCTTCGCTGGCCCGGCCAAAGTGAAGGGTGTCACAGAGACTAATGAATAACTTCAGCGATCGGGTGTCCATGCAGAGGGTTTCCAAAGAACGGTTGGCTGGGCGGATGCAACGCTGTCGTCGGCAGACTTTGTTGCAGTATTAGAAATGTATTTTTTCATATGTTTCTGAAAGTGCAATATATTCAGGCGGGGTAACCCTGTTTTTGTGTATTCATCTTTGATCTGGATTAGGGAAATCTGAGGCTATAGAGGGTAGTGTTTGCGGTCATATTCACGTTGCAATGGCGCGCTGTCGCCCTGAGGTCTGATATGAAGTATGACATCGTAATAATTGGCGCAGGCCCGGCCGGACTGAGTTTTGCCCGGTCACTGGGGGAAACATCCCTGAAAGTGCTGTTGGTAGAGCGTTCATCCCTGACGACGTTGCGTGAACCCCCGGAAGATGGTCGTGAGATCGCCCTGACCCATCTGTCGGTAGAGATGATGAAAGCTTCGGGAGCCTGGCAGCAGCTTGCGGATAAAGATGTATCACCGATCTGTGCCGCAAAAGTTCTGGATGGTAATTCCAGCTATACCCTGGATTTCGATAATGATGATGCCGATCTGGATGCTTTGGGTTATCTGGTGCCAAACGACAAAATACGCAAAGCCTATTTTGAGGTGGTTGAAGGTATCGACAATGTTGAGCTGTTAACCGAAACCTCCGTTGAGGAGGTCGGCAGTGGCAGTGATAGCGCCTGGGTTATCCTCTCTAATGGAGAGCGGGTTGAGTGTGATCTGCTGGTGTCTGCGGACAGTCGTTTCTCAGAAACCCGCCGGAAAATGGGTGTTCCGGCCACCATGAAGGATTTCTCCCGTACGGCGATTGTGTGTCGTATGGAGCATACACTGCCTCATAATCAAACCGCTTTCGAGTGTTTCCACTATGGGCGTACTCTGGCGATTCTGCCAATGACCGGCAATCTCTCCTCTATCGTGGTGACTGTTTCAAGTGCTGAGGCCGATACCATTTTCAATATGAGTGAAGAGGCGTTTGCTGCGGATATTGAGCAGCGTTTGCAGGGCCAACTGGGCAGTATGAAGCTCTATGGTCGGCGCCATCTCTACCCGCTGGTAGCGGTGCATGCCAACAAGTTTATTGGTCGCCGGTTTGCGGTGATAGGTGATGCTGCGGTGGGGATGCACCCGGTGACCGCTCACGGATTTAATCTGGGATTACGCAGTCAGGAGACCCTTACCAAAGAGATTAAACAGGCGCTGTCTAAGGGAATGGATATCGGCAGTTATACGGTGTTGGAAAAATACCAGAGCAACCATATGCGGGTCACTAAACCGCTTTATATGGGCACTAATCTTGTGGTTGGTTTGTTTACCAATGATAACTTTGCGGCCAAGATTGCCCGCAAGGCGACTTTGAGAATTGCTAATAACTTTTCTCCATTGAAGCAAGTGATCACCCGTAAGCTGACTGAGAAGCGGATCGATATCCCTTTCTTTCTGCCAGGGCTGAAATAGTAGCTGCATTCTGTTAACAGCATCGCTTTGAGGGCTGTATCGCTGTGATACCGCCCTTTTTCTATTGAGTCTTCAATCGGGGAAGGTATTCTTAGAACTGCGGTAACAACAAAGTTGCCTGAGCAGAGGCCTGTTATGAAAACCCGTGAACAACTGAAAATTCTGCTGTTGCAGATCCGTGATGGCGAGCAGGTGCGTCGGGAAGAACATCATAGCTTTGCTGAGTACAGTGGTTTGAAGCCGCAACAGATAGCGATTCTCAATGTTTTTGATACGCCGGATTTTCCGCTCACGGTGGCTGATGATTACGATGCTTTGCTGGTGGGCGGTGCCAGTGAGGCGGACGTTCTCAAACCTGATCAATATGGTTTTATCCCCCGGTGTGAGTCGCTGATCCGTCACTGTGCAGACACCGGCAAGCCTGTATTTGCCTCCTGTTTTGGTTTTCAGTTAGCGATACTGGCGTTGGGAGGGCAGATTTTTCACCGGGATACCGGCTTTGAAATGGGGGCTATTCCGATTACGCTGACAGAAGCTGCCACCCATGATCCGCTCTATTATGATACACCGGATCAGTTTGCTGCCGTTTCAGTACACCGGCAGTACGCCAAAACCCTGCCGCAAACCTGCCAGTTGCTGGCTTATACCGATCAGTGTGTTCACAGCTTTAAACTCAGGGGGAAGCCGTTCTGGGCTTTTCAGTTCCACCCTGAGGTCGATAAAGCCACCCTGATTGAGCGACTGACTTTTTATAAGTCACATTATACCGAGGGCGATGGTCAGCTGGAGCAGGTGTTGAGTTCGGCGGTTGAAACCCCGGAGTCGAATATTCTGGTGCGTAAATTTGTTGACCGGGTGCTGCTGGGAACCTGACCCTGTTTCTGTCCCCGGCTGTCGTGTAGACATAGCTTTCCCGGATTCGGAAAAGTAGAATGTCGTTACATTTTGTTAATCCATTGGTGTAAATAGCTCTATGAATGACCCACAGGGAAACAAACCAGAACCATCTGAACAGTCCGATCAGGAACAGTCATGTCCTGATCAAACGGGGCCTAAGCCTCGCAGCAGAGGGATCTACCTGCTGCCGAACCTGTTTACCACAGGGGCGCTGTTCTGTGGATTTTATGCTGTAGTGGCTGGTATGAACGGGGTTTTTGATAATGCCGCCATCGCAATTTTTGTGGCGATGGTGCTGGACGGCCTGGATGGTCGTGTTGCCCGTCTGACCAATACCCAGAGTGCCTTTGGCGCGGAGTATGATTCATTATCAGATATGGTCTCTTTTGGCGTGGCGCCGGCGTTAGTAACGTTCAGCTGGGCGTTGAGTGGTGCAGGTAAATTTGGCTGGTTCTGTGCCTTTATCTATGTTGCCGGGGCAGCCCTGCGACTGGCGCGTTTTAATACCCAGATCGGTTCGGTTGATAAGCGCTACTTTATCGGGCTGCCAAGCCCGGCAGCTGCGGCCTCGGTGGCGGGTTTAGTCTGGGCCTGTGTTGAGTTTGGCATCGATGTCAGCGGCTTTGTTTACCCTATCGCTATCTATGTGGCCTTAATGGGTGTGCTGATGGTCAGTAACGTGCTCTATTACAGTTTCAAAGATGTCGATCCCAAGGGAAAAATTCCCTTTATGATTCTGCTGGTGATCGTATTAACGATCGGTGTTATCTCTATCAGCCCGCCTATCTTCCTCTGGCTGCTGCTGTTGGCTTATACCCTTTCTGGTCCGGTTCTCTGGTTGCTGCGTAAACGTAAAGCACTTAGCAGTTAGTTGTTGTCCAATACAGGCAGGAGGTGGTTATGGTGAAGCGGTATAAATCTGGCGGATCGCAACCGGTCCTGCCATCTGAGATCACGCCCGAGTCAGTGTATCGTGACCGGCGTCGTTTTATGCAGGCGGCGCTGTCTGTCGCGGCACTCCCTGTGGTGGGGCTTCCATCCCTGACAGAGGCGGCCGGATATGATATTCCGGCGGACCTGCCGCGATATAAAGGGCCTGACTGGCTGCAACCTAAGCTGGCAGAGGCTGGCCGTAATGCAGAGTTATCAACCCGTGAAACCCTCGCACCCTACTACAATGTAATCACCCACAATAACTTCTACGAGTTTGGTACGGATAAGCGTGATCCGGTGCGCAATGCCCAGGAATTTAAAACCGACCCCTGGATGGTTGAGATCAGCGGTGAAGTGGCTAAGCCGGGCAACTATCATCTGGAAGATATTCTTGCCCCCCATGCACTGGAGGACCGGGTGTACCGTCTGCGCTGTGTCGAGGCATGGTCGATGGTGATTCCCTGGCTGGGGTTCCCGCTGGCGGATCTGATTAAACGGTTCGAGCCCACCTCGAAAGCGAAATATGTGCAGTTCACCACGCTGCTGGATAAAGAACAGATGCCGGGACAGCGGGGCTTTTTTAGCACGATAAAGTGGCCCTATGTGGAGGGACTGCGAATGGATGAGGCGATGCACCCGCTAACACTGATGGCGGTGGGGCTTTATGGTAATGCTTTGCCCCCTCAGAATGGCGCACCGTTAAGGCTGGTTGTGCCCTGGAAGTACGGTTTTAAATCGATCAAATCCATTGTTCGGATCCATTTCAGTGAAACCATGCCGGCAACCAGCTGGAACATGACTGCGCCGGATGAGTATGGTTTCTATGCCAATGTTAACCCTGAAGTTGACCACCCGCGCTGGTCCCAGGCGACCGAGCGGCGTTTACCCTCTTCACTGTTAACACCCAATATTATTGATACACTGCCCTTTAATGGCTATGCCGACCAGGTTGCCCATCTCTATAAGGGGATGGATCTGACCCAGTGGTTCTGATGGTGTCAGTGGCACCCATGAGGCTTTTTCGCTGGTGGTTATTTTTCTTATTACTGTTGCTGCCGCTGGGGATGCTGGTTGAAGGTTTATTGACCAATGACCTGGGGGCTGATCCTGCTAAGTATATTGTTAAAGAGCTGGGGTTCTGGGCGCTGTGTTGGCTATGGCTGACGCTGGCGGTTACGCCGTTGAGAAAGTTTTTCGGCTGGCGCTGGCTAATGGCTTATCGGCGCATGTTCGGGCTGTATGCTTTTTTCTATGCGGTTCTGCATCTGCTGGCATTCGCTACGTTCCTGCTTGGCTGGCGCTGGGATATGCTGATGACTGAGCTGACAAAACGTCCCTATATTGTCATGGGATCACTGGCGTTATTGTTATTGCTGCCCTTAGCCGTAACGTCCACGCAGAAGATGCAGCGCCGGCTTGGCAGACGCTGGAAAAAACTGCATTTGCTGATCTATCCTGCCAGTCTGTTGGTGCTGTTTCACTTCGTCTGGCAGATTCGCTCAGACTTCTTTCAACAACTTATTTTTGCAATTCTGTTGGCTATTTTGCTTGGCTATCGACTATACCTTAAGAGGCGCAGTTAATAAGAGGGGTGGTTCTTATGTATCCGAACCTGTTCTCAGAAAAACTGCTGCTGTTAATAAGTTGGATCGCCAGAATTCACAGATCGTGGTGCATGGTTTTTACCAAGCCACCCGATGAAAGGGAAAGGAAATATAATATTCCTATGCAATCGATGTGGTTAGGGCTGCTGGCTTCAGCAGTGTTTCTGATTGCACTGATTTCGTTACTGTACTGGCTTTTAACGACGTTGGCAGGATAGGCAGTTTTCAGAAAAATTTATCGGTTTTTTCTCTCCTACAGGGGCGGCATTCATGCGCCCCTGTCCTCTGTTTAGCGACGGAACTTTCCCCTTGCACTCTGAAATCTGCTGCTATACTGGCTTATAACCAAGTGATCGACTGGGATATTGGTTTGGACTAAAAAGGATCATTTTAGGCTTGGTATGCAGCTGTTGAGTATTCAACAGAAAGGAGGCCTGAGAATGAGACGACGTATTGGAAGGGTCCTGTTTTTTGCGGGGCTTTTTTATGCGCCGCTGGTGACAGCGCAGTGGCAGGTAAATCTGGTTGAAGGGGCAACTGAGATCAGTCGATCTGTCTACAACCTGCATATGATCATTTTCTATATCTGTGTGGCCATTGCTGTGGTGGTGTTCGGCGTGATGTTCTGGTCGATCATCTGGCACCGCAAATCCCGTGGAGCGAAAGCTGCTCATTTTCATGAAAGCACCTGGGTCGAGATCATCTGGACCATTGTCCCTGTTGTGATTCTGGTTTCGATGGCGGTGCCCGCCAGTACCACGCTGATTCAGATGTACGATAAAAACAATGCGGACATCGATATTCAGATAACCGGATATCAGTGGAAATGGCGGTATAAATATCTCAATCAGGATATCGATTTTTTCAGTACCCTGGCGACTCCCCGCGAACAGATCAGTAATGAACAGCTCAAGGGGGAACACTATCTGTTGGAAGTGGATAATCCTCTGGTCATTCCTGCCGGTAAAAAGGTGCGTTTCCTGTTGACGTCAAACGATGTCATTCACTCCTGGTGGGTGCCTGCACTGGCGGTTAAGAAAGATGCCGTTCCCGGTTTTGTTAATGAGTCCTGGACCCTGGTTGATGAACCGGGTATCTATCGCGGCCAGTGCGCCGAGCTCTGTGGCAGGGATCACGGTTTTATGCCGATTGTGGTCGATGTTAAATCTCCTGAAGATTATCAACTATGGGTTGCAGAGCAAGCCAGCCTTAAAGCTGCAGAGGCAGTATCGGCGCAGAAGGAGATGAGTCAGGCTGAGCTGATGTCCCGGGGAGAAGAGGTTTACAAAGGCACCTGTGCCGCGTGTCATCAGCCGGAAGGACAGGGGCTCCCAGGTATCTTCCCGGCACTGGCAGGAAGCCCGTTAATGACAGGAGATCCTGCTGAGCATATCAATGTGGTACTGCATGGCCGCTCCGGTACCGCGATGCAGGCGTTTGGTGAACAGCTCAAAGCGGTCGATCTGGCGTCAGTGATCACTTACGAACGTAATTCATGGGGTAACCAGGGCGGTGTGGTTACGGTTCAACAAATCAGTAAGTTGTTGAAGGAGTAGGGTGATGGGTAGCTTAGAGCAATCAGTCCATAGTACAGGTCACCATGGCCCTGCCACAGGTATCACCCGCTGGCTCTACACGACCAATCATAAAGATATCGGTACGCTCTATCTGTTCTTCAGCCTGACAATGTTCTTTATTGGTGGCTGTATGGCGCTGACCATTCGTGCCGAACTGTTTCAGCCAGGATTGCAGTTGGTCAGACCCGAGTTTTTCAATCAGATGACCACCTCTCACGGATTGATTATGGTGTTTGGCGCGGTGATGCCCGCTTTTGTCGGTCTGGCAAACTGGCTTATCCCAATGATGATCGGTGCCCCGGATATGGCGCTGCCGCGGATGAATAACTGGAGCTTCTGGATCCTGCCCTTTGCTTTCACCATGATGCTTTCCACGCTGTTGATGGAGGGTGGTGGCCCCAATTTCGGCTGGACTTTTTATGCTCCGCTGTCCACTACATACGCTCCGCCCAGTGTGACGTTTTTCATCTTTGCCGTGCATATGATGGGAATCAGTTCGATTATGGGGGCGATCAATGTGATCGCCACGATTCTTAATATGCGCGCCCCTGGCATGAAGCTGATGGATATGCCTCTGTTTGTCTGGACCTGGTTGATAACCGCTTTTCTTCTGATTGCGGTAATGCCTGTTTTAGCCGGTGTGGTGACCATGATGCTGATGGATATCCATTTTGGTACCAGCTTTTTTGATGCTGCCGGTGGTGGTGATCCGGTGCTGTTTCAGCATGTGTTCTGGTTCTTTGGTCATCCGGAGGTGTATATCATGATTCTGCCCGCGTTTGGGGTTGTGTCTGAAATTATTCCCACCTTCGCCCGTAAGCGTCTTTTTGGTTATACCTCAATGGTGTATGCCACTGCATCGATAGCGATACTCTCATTCATTGTCTGGGCACATCATATGTTTGCTGTAGGGATGCCGCTGGCCGGTGAGTTGTTCTTTATGTTTACCACGATGCTGATAGCCGTGCCTACCGGGGTGAAGGTGTTTAACTGGGTTGCCACCATGTATCGGGGGTCAATGACCTTTGAAACGCCGATGCTGTTTGCGCTGGCTTTTGTGGTGCTGTTTACTATTGGCGGCTTTTCCGGCCTGATGCTGGCGATCGCACCAGCGGATTTCCAGTATCACGATACCTACTTTGTGGTGGCGCATTTTCACTATGTACTGGTACCCGGCTCCATTTTCGCGCTTATGGCAGCGACCTATTTCTGGTTACCTAAGTGGACCGGGCATATGTATAACGAGTCGATGGCTAAGCTACATTTCTGGCTCTCTTTTATCGGTGTCAATATCACCTTCTTCCCGATGCACTTTCTGGGTCTGGCGGGGATGCCCCGACGCATTCCCGATTATGCGCTGCAGTTTGCTGATTTCAATATGGTGGCCACCTTTGGCGCGTTCCTGTTTGGATTTTCCCAACTGGTGTTTGTGTATAACATCATCAGTTGCATCCGCTCGGGCAGGCAAGCAACAGACCGGGTCTGGGAAGGTAGTCATGGGCTTGAATGGACGCTGCCTTCGCCACCGCCCTATCACTCGTTCACTGAGCCGCCAGTATTTACACATCCCTACAAAGAGAATGACCGAGGTGTGTGATGAATCAGCTGCAGCAACGTAATCGGTCCCTGTTAATAAAGCTGTTAGCCGGGACCGTGCTGATGTTTGGTTTTGGCTTTTTACTGGTGCCTTTGTATGACGTGTTTTGCGATGTGACCGGCTTAAACGGCAAACTGCAGAACACGGGGGCTCTGACACAAGAATATAAAGTTGATAGCAAACGCCAGATACGGGTGCAGTTTCTGGCGGTCAATAATGAATCGATGCCGTGGCGTTTGCGACCCGAGCAGGCGGAGATCTCGGTCCATCCGGGACAGATGACGCAAACCGCTTTTTTGGCATTTAATCCAACCGAGCGGAATATGGTCGCTCAGGCGATACCCAGTGTGGCTCCCTCTGAAGCTGCTCCCTACCTGCACAAGGTGAACTGCTTCTGCTTTGAACAGCAACCGCTTGCTGCCGGTGAAAAGCGCGCCATGCCGCTGGTGTTTATGGTGGATGATCAATTGCCGGGCTATATCTCCACCATCACGCTCTCTTATACCCTGTTTGATATTACCCCCGAATCCAGCCCGGTCAGCGGTATTGCTGTTGCACCTGCAAGGAGTGTTCTATGAGTACTCAGGCTTACTATGTACCCGCTCAAAGCCGCTGGCCAATAATGGCTTCGGTTTCCCTGTTTCTGATCGCCTTCGGGGCCGGAACACTCATTAACGCACTGAGTGCTGATGCCGGTGGCGGACTTGGACTAACACTGTTGCTGGCCGGTGCGCTCTGTATGGGGCTTATTCTCACCGGCTGGTTTGGTCATGTTATCGATGAAAGCCGTCAGGGGCTCTACTCAGACCAGATGGATCGTTCGTTTCGCTGGGGAATGAGCTGGTTTATCTTCTCTGAAGTTATGTTTTTCTCAGCCTTTTTTGGCGCTCTGTTTTATGTCAGAAATCTTTCAGTGCCCTGGTTGGGAGGGGAGGGAGAGAAAGGCGTGGCGAATATGCTGTGGCAGGGCTTTGAAGCCACCTGGCCGCTGATGAAAACCCCCGATATGACTGCCTATCCTGGCCCTGGTGGGTTGATCGATCCGCTACATCTGCCACTGGTGAATACTCTGTTACTGTTAAGTTCCAGTGTTACAGTCACCTTTGCTCACTATCGCTTAAAGCAGGATCGCCGGCCTCAGGTGATACTGTGGTTGCTACTCACAATCGCCCTTGGATCGGCATTTCTGGTGTTCCAGGCGGTGGAATATATCGAGGCTTACCACGAATTAGGGCTCACACTTCATGCCGGTATTTATGGTGCCACATTCTTTATTCTGACCGGGTTTCACGGCATGCATGTGACGCTGGGAACGCTGATGCTGATAATTATTTTACTGCGGGTGATACGGGGACATTTTGAACCAGACCATCATTTTGGTTTCGAGGCGGTTTCATGGTACTGGCATTTCGTGGATGTAGTCTGGGTTGGATTATTCCTGTTTGTCTATCTGTTGTGAATGGGCTGTTGTGACGTGGGCTGTTGTGATGATGGCATCAGCGGGAACGGGGTGCGTAGTTGCAGTTCGCCACTGTAAAAGCCAATCAGAATGATAAGCAGAAGGAACGCCGCCTGGGATACCCGTAAAACCAGCGATTGCACGGTACGTCGTGAGCGACTTTGATCCTTCAACAGAAAATAGAGGCCTGCAAAAAGACTGATAATGATCAGAGCAAAGATGATAACAATGATGATCTTAAACATATTCAGTACTCGGTTTCGAAATGAGTAAAACTGTTTTAAAACACGCCTCTATGAGTAAAGTCCAGAGGCTCCCGCTTAGCAAGTGGGTGATCGTTACGTTGACAGTGTTGCTGATCCCTCTTTTGTTATGGCTGGGGGTATGGCAGTTGCAGCGGGCGGCCGAAAAGCAGCAATTGCTGGATCGTTGGAACAGTGCCCGTACCAATCTGACAGCGTTGCCAGAGTCTGTGACTGACTCTGTAGGTGTGCATCTGAGAGGCCGATTTGTTCCTGAGGTGATTTATTTGTTGGATAACAGAACACGAGAGGGACGGGCAGGTTACGAGGTGGTTGTGCCCTTTAAAGCGGAGAAATCGATGCGAGAGGAGCGGTTGGTGCTGGTTAATCTGGGCTGGATAGCGGCCAGTCAGTATCGCGATCAGTTGCCTGAGATTGATCTGCCGCAGAAGGTTGTCAGTCTGAGTGGCCGGCTGGTTACTCCGTCAGCACCGTTACAGCTGCTTCCTGATACCTGGTCGCAGAGCGGGTTGGTAAGAATACAGCAACTGGATATGACCCGGCTGAGGCTACGACATCCCGGATTGTATCCGGCGGTGATTCGACTGGAGAAACCGTTATTGCCCGAATTGAGGGTCGGCTGGCCAGTGGTAACAATGTTACCCGAAAGGCACATCGGCTATGCCGTTCAATGGTTCGGTCTGGCGCTTGTGCTGATGGGTGGGTGTGGCTGGCTTATCTGGCATCGCAGGCAGGAGGTGTTATGAGCAACACAGGTTATCCGCGTACTGTATTCTGGCTGGTATGGGCGGTTGCCCTGTTACCCCTGTTGGGTGCGTCACTGGCATATTTCTCGGGCTGGCGGCCTGCAGAGCACATTACCCAGGGTGAACTCTACCCTCCGGGTGTGACGCTGAGTGATCTGCAACTGGGCGACCCGGCGTTAACCGCAGAGGGAAGTTGGCGGTTGATTTTGCTGGTAGGTGACAAGTGTGGTGACGAATGTCATCGTTGGCAGGCTTTGTTGCCAAACCTGCATGCCTCACTGGGTAAGGACAGGGATCGGTTACTCTGGCAGCAGGTTGAAAACAACCAGCAGGGAGTGGGACTGTTGCTGGCTGATCCTCAGGGATTTATGGTTACCCGCTACAGTCTGTCACTGCCGCCGCAATCGATTATCAAAGACCTGAAACGTTTACTACGGATTTCTAAGGTGGGATGAGATGAATACCCGGCGCCCACTGATTATCTGTTATCTGGCCATTGTTCTGGCTGTGCTGGTGATTCTGATGGGGGGCTGGACCCGGATTATGGATGCCGGACTTGGCTGCCCGGACTGGCCCGGTTGTTTCGGGCAGATGACTGCGCCCATCTCTGCAGCACATATAGCCGAGGCACAGCAAAAATTTGCCGGCGTCGAGGTTGATGCTGCAAAAGGCTGGCTGGAGATGATCCACCGTTATATGGCGTCCACACTGGGACTGCTGATTCTGCTGCTGGCGGTGGTTGCCTGGCAAAAACGCAAAGAGTCAGGATATCCGGTGGGTCTGTCTCTTTTTCTTCTGGTGCTGGTGGTCTGCCAGGGCGTGTTTGGTATGTGGACGGTTACTCTCAAATTGCTGCCACCCGTGGTCTCCGGGCACCTGCTGGGAGGCTTGCTGACCCTGATGATGCTTATTTTGCTGGCGGGCAAACTGCGTCAGTCTGCTAAACCAGCGAAAGTTGTTTCAGGGCGGTGGATTATGCGGTTGGCAGTGTTGGTGTTGTTTATGCAAATTCTGCTGGGGGGATGGACCAGTGCGAACTACGCTGGTTGGGCCTGTACTCACTGGTTAAGCTGTGTCGAAGGGCAGCGCACGGAACTGGATTTCAGGTCAGGTTTCAGTCTCAGTTTTGATATTGGTCAGAATCATCAGGGCGGAACCCTTTCCCAGCCAGCCAGGGCTGCGATACAGATGACCCACAGGGTTGGAGCGCTGGTGGTGGTGGCGACTATGTTCCTGGCCGGAGCCCTGGCACTGCGCCACAGCGCCAGCAGAACCCCGGCCCTGATTCTCTTCACTCTGCTGATTGTGCAGATTTTTATGGGAGGGGCTAATGTGGTTTATGGGGTGCCCACCTGGCTGGCGTGGTTGCACCATGTGGGAGCTGTATCCCTGCTCTTGTGCTTGTTATGGCTTAAGGCGCGTTACGAATCGGAGGTTTACTATGAATAATAGTCTGCAGCGAGTATTCCATTCACCCTTTGCTCTGTGCCGTGATTACCTTGAGTTGTGTAAGCTCAGAGTCGTGGCAGTGATGTTGCTCACCGCTATTGTGGGGATGTGTCTTGCAACACCGGAGCTCCCTCCGATAGCAACCATGATCAGTGCAACATTGGGGATAGGCCTGATGGCCTCGGGAGCAGCAGCGGTTAATCATGTGATGGACCGGAATATCGATGCCAAAATGGCCAGAACTCACCGCCGACCATTACCACAGGGAAAGATTGATGAGACCCGGGCGCTGCTGTTTGCCGCCCTGCTATCCCTGTCTGGTATCACAGTACTGATATTCTGGACCAACCTGTTAACCGCATGGCTGACGCTCGGGGCACTGATCGGTTATGCCTTGATCTATACCATGCTGCTAAAACGGGCGACACCGCTGAATATCGTTATCGGAGGGATCGCGGGGGCCGCCCCGCCACTGCTGGGCTGGGTTGCAGTAACTGGCCGGATCGAGCCGGATAGTCTGCTGCTGGTACTGATTATTTTTGCCTGGACGCCACCGCATTTCTGGGCGCTGTGCATCCATAAAAAAGATGACTATGCCCGGGCAGGCGTGCCTATGTTGCCAGTGACTCATGGGGAGGGCTATACCCGGCTGCAGATTCTGCTTTATACCGTGCTGATGGTGTTGACGACACTTTTCCCCTTTATGACCGGTATGAGTGGTCTGATATACCTTATAGGGGTGACGCTGCTGAACCTGCGGTTTTTCCAGTGGGCTGTAAGAGTGTATATGGCGAATGATTCAACAGCGCCGATGTCGATGTTCTGGTTCAGTGTGAAATATATTATGTGGTTATTTGTCGTGTTATTGGTCGATCACTACGTAATAGGTCTACACTGATTAAAATAGGACACACAATTTCAATCGATTTGATTTTCTGATTTTTAAAGACTGTCAACGACAGATGAAAACCGGACGTTAAGGAGAGTGCGGTTACCCAAAAACAAGAGTAAGGCCGGGAACGAATCCGAGCCTTGGGAGGAATGACCTATGTTTCTGCAACATATGTGGGGTGTCATCTACGACCCTAAACATGAGTGGCGAGATATACGTAAAGAGCATTACTCAATGATGCACTGCTTCTTGTCACAGATAAGCATTCTGGCAGCTATCCCGGCCCTGTCGCTTTTTATTGGTACAACCCAGATAGGCTGGAGTATTTCCGGGGGAGAGTTCGTCAAACTGTCTATACAGAGTGCAATGATGGCGGCTATCGCATTTTACGTTGCGATGTGGATAGGCGTGGGCTTTATTGCTTATGTTATCCACTGGATGGAGCGAACCTATGGCGGGAAAGCCAGCCTGGATGATTGCATGGTGCTGGCGACATTTACCGCGACACCTATGTTTATGGCGGGTATTGTCGGTTTATACCCGGTTCTGTGGCTGAATGTGATCGTAGGGATGGTGGCACTGGCCTATACGGTCTATCTGTTGTTTACAGGAGTGCCTGAAATCATGCAGATTCCTGAGGACAGAGCATTTTTCTTCGCCTCTTCAATTCTGACTGTTGGTCTCTGTGTTCTGGTGGGGCTTCTGGCGGTAACGGTTATTATGTGGAGTACTGTCATCCCTCTCAACTATGTAGGCGGTTAGTCTATTTTAGGAGCTAGACGCGACTTCGTCGCTTGCTAGTGGTTAGAACGGAAACTGCGTTTCCTGCTAGAAAAAGCAACGAAAAACATAAAACCGCCGTCAGGCGGTTTTTATGTTTTTGGATTCTGTTTTGCGGACG
>NZ_FOGB01000010.1:0-70279 GCF_900111095.1 Amphritea atlantica
CTACTCTCCTGAGAGAGAGTGGTGGGTCGTATAGGATTCGAACC
This sequence comes from Amphritea atlantica, assembly GCF_900111095.1. Classification (GTDB taxonomy): domain Bacteria; phylum Pseudomonadota; class Gammaproteobacteria; order Pseudomonadales; family Balneatricaceae; genus Amphritea; species Amphritea atlantica. Next base: position 45 of record NZ_FOGB01000010.1, read on the forward strand.
TATGACCAATTGGTTAAAAGCCAACTGCTCTACCAACTGAGCTAACGACCCGCTGTGGCTCCTCGAGCTGGACTCGAACCAGCGACCAATAGATTAACAGTCTACTGCTCTACCAACTGAGCTATCGAGGAACAACGTTCTCACTATGGCGGAGGGGCAGGGATTCGAACCCTGGGAGGGCTATCAACCCTCGCTGGTTTTCAAGACCAGTGCTTTCGACCACTCAGCCACCCCTCCAGTGAGGTCGCGTATATTAAAGGATTCCGTGTTTGTGTCAATACTTTAGAAGGGAAAAAATTAATTTTTTGCAGAATTTTATCGGATCGCAATCCCGGCAAATATCGTCAGCCATCAGCTCATTCCCAGACTGTACTTCTCACCATAGGTCTCACTGCGCCGATACTCCCCCGGTGTCATGCCGGTCCATTTTTTGAAAGAACGGAAAAACGCCGACGGCTCATCAAACCCCATCAGGGCTGCCACATCATTGATCGACAGTTGCGGCGAGTCCATATAGTTAATCGCCGCTTTCTTACGGCACTCATCCTTAATCTTCTGGTATGAGCTGTTCTCCTCCGCCAGACGGCGGCGCAGGGTTGATACCGACATATTCAGTTTAAAAGCCACCTCTTCCGCGCCGGGCAACTCGCGGCTGAAATCTTTACCCAGCATCGCTTTAACCTGCGAACGCAGACTCTGATCATTATCCACCATGACAATCAGCTGATAGGGGGCTGTTTGCAGAAACCCACGCAGGCTTTCATCACTCTGGATAATGGGATAATCAAGGTAGCGGGCCGGAAACACGATGGCATTGTCGTGCTGACCAAACTTTATCTCCGACTGAAACAGTGTCTCATAATGATAACTGTCGTCCTGCGGTGGAAAGGTAAAGTAAGCCGCCTTCAGATCAAGGCGTGAACCAATCAGCCAACTGATAAAGTGGTGCCACATCGACAGTCCGGTCCGCACTACTCCCGGCGCTTCGTTCTGAAGCATCTCGCGCACCTCTTTTTCGGGTACGGAACTGACCGGTGCAAAGGAGAGCTTGGCGTAGCGCCCCTTGCGCACCAGATAAGGCTTTACCTTAGTGCCGCGACAGATCTCATAAAAAGAGCTGCAGCGATAGATCGCCCGTTCCAGCGTCGGGCAGTGAATAATGGCATGGCACATCATCCGGAAAGTACCATTGGGCACCCGCCCTCCAGACACCATACCAAACGACTCATCCTGAGCAGTCCACATAATTCTCTGGTATAGCTGACCGAATTTGATAGCAGAAAACTCAGTTCGCTGCTCTATTTCAGTTGGATCTATGCCGACGACAGCCAGAAGTTCATCAAGATTATAGCCCTGCTTCTCAACCTGCGTCAGAAGGTAACGGACATAACCTGTTGGAACGGTGATGGTCTTTTCCATCGTTTTATCTCTGCTCTGCTAATATTTTTGTAATTTTAAGAACTTCAGATAGTATTCCTTTAACTTATATCATGAAAAACGAAAAAAATAGCCGAGACATTTTTTGTCAGTGAAAATGACAGCTATTGTTATTGAGCAAACAGGTTGAATTGAAGGATTATCTATTCTGCCTTAATTTCAGATGAAGCAAGCCTGAAGTCTGCAACCCGGTCCGAGGGACGGGCAGGCTGAACAAACAAAAATAACAAGTTACCGAGAAGGTGAACTAAATGGCAAAGAGATCGATAAGGACGTCAGCCCCCTGGCGTGCCACTCCTGTGCGCAATCAACTCGCGCGAAGTGTAACCCTTGCAATGCTGACAGCCTCAATCGCCGGACCGGCATCCGCTGTAGAATTTAACCTTGGAGAGATCGAAGGGCGATTTGATTCTCAACTGTCGGTTGGCTCGAGCTGGCGGATGAGCAACCCGAACGAGGGTCTGATCTCTAAGGCTAACGGTGGTACCAGTGCAGGCTCAGGTTCATACGATGATGGTACCCAGAACTATTCCAAAGGTGATGCCTTTTCGACTGTTCTAAAAGGCGTACATGATCTTCAACTGAGCAAGGACAATGTCGGCGTTTTTATCCGCGGTAAATACTGGTACGACTATGCCCTGAATGAAGGCAATGCGAACCACGGCAATATCCCAAATGGTTATGTGTCAAATACCCCACTGGATGACAACGGCTTTAATGATTATGCTCAGTTTTCCGGGGCAGAAATTCTCGACGCTTACGTTTTTGGCTCATTTGACCTCAGTGATAAGCCTCTCGACATCCGCCTCGGCCGTCAGGTCGTAAACTGGGGTGAAAGCACGTTCATACAGGGCGGCATCAACGTCATTAACCCATTCGACGTAAGTGCATTTCGCCGGGCAGGCGCTGAAGTAAAAGAGGGACTGTTACCGGTTAACATGGCGTTTGCCTCACTGGGTCTGACCGACAATCTTAGTGTTGAGGGTTTTTACCAGCTTGAATGGGAAAAAACCGCGATTGATGGTTGCGGCACATATTTCTCAACTAATGACTTCACCGCTGAAGGCTGTAACGGCATCCGCATCCGCAGTGATAACCCTGCGCTGGCAGCGACGAATAGCCCAGACTCTGTATATTTCAACACCTTTGACGGCAGCCCCCCTTTTAGTACCGATCTGGTGGTAAACAGAGCTGCAGATGGCATCAGAGAAGCCGATGACAGTGGTCAGTTTGGTGTTGCCTTCCGCTATTTTGCCGAAGAGCTAAACAGTACGGAGTTTGGTCTGTATCTGGCGCAATATCACAGCCGGCTACCGCTGATCAGTGGTATTAAGGCCGATCTTGTTTCACTGGGTACACTGGGCCAGCTGGGCGTCTTCCAGTCGCAGTATTTTGTTGAATACCCGGAAGATACCAAACTGATCGGACTTAGCTTTAGCACCAGCCTGGGTGATGTCGCCTGGTCGGGAGAGGTCAGCCATAAGATGGATGTCCCTCTACAAATGAATGGACCGATGCTGGTTGCCGCAATGCTTTCATTAGGTAACCCGGCAGTATCCGGCAACAACCCTGCCAACTCACTGGTAGCTTCAACCGGCTTCGGCGAAGATATTCATGGCTACAGTACTTTTGATATCACTCAGGTACAAACCAGCTTTGTAAAATTTGTTGATCAGGTGATGGGCGCCAGCCGGATGACACTGATTGGTGAACTGGGCTGGACCCATGTGCACGACCTTGATGAGAGTGCAACCGCACTGAAGTATGGTCGAAACGGTATCTTTGGTTATACTCCGGGGGATACTGAAGGTTTTGTAACCCAGGACTCCTTCGGTTACGTTGTCCGGGCAAATCTCACCTACCCGAATGCCTTTGCCGGGGTTAACCTCAAACCTGAAATCAGCTTTAAACATGGTATTAACGGTTATGGCCCTCAACCAGGCGCAGCCTTTAACGAAGGCGAAAAAACAGCCACTATCAGCCTGACCGCCGATTACCTGAACCAGTATCAGGTTCAACTAGGCTATACCAACTTCTTTGGTGGTGACTATAACCCGGTTGACGACCGCGACTTTCTGTCTCTCAGCGCTTCGGTCTCTTTCTAACAGTTAAGGATTACAGGAGAATTTTCTATGACGTTTAAATCGACTGCCCTGATCCTTGGCTCTGCCCTGGGATTAAGTTTAAGCCTGCAGACACTGGCCGCTGTTTCAGACACAGAAGCCGCCAAGCTGGGTGCATCATTAACCCCTATGGGGGCTGAAAAAGCCGGCAACGCAAACGGCACCATCCCTGCGTGGGATGGTGGTTTGCCCGCGGGTGGAGAGCGTTTTAATGACCCTTATGGTGATGAACAACCTCTCGCTACGATTACGGCGGCAAACGCTGCTGAATATAAACAACATCTGACGCCGGGCCAGTTAGCACTGTTTGCCAAATACCCGGACAGCTTCCGGATGAACATCTATCCAACCCATCGCAGTGCCTCCCTGCCCCAGTCTCAGTATGATCACGCCCGTCAAAATGCGGTGCAGTCGGAACTGGTAGACAATGGTAACGGACTGAGTGCAAATACCCTTGAGGGAATCCCTTTCCCAATTCCTCAGAATGGCCTGGAAGTTATCTGGAACCATATGTCCCGTTACCGCGGCGGAGCCCTTGAGCGCACCTTCGTACAGGTGCCGGTGCATGAGAATGGCAACTTTGTGCCGGTGAAGATTACCGAGAAGATGTCCTGGCCCAGCTACCTGAAAGAGGGGCGTACGGAGCAGGATGATAATATTCTGTTTTACTTTGTACAGGAGATTCAGGCACCCGCCCGACTGACCGGCAATGTGTTGCTGGTGCATGAAGCACAGAATCAGATCGCCAAACCCCGTCAGGCATGGATCTACAATGCCGGGCAGCGCCGGGTTCGTCGCGCTCCGCAGATCGCCTATGATGCACCGGGCACCGCTTCAGACGGCCAGCGCACCTCAGACAATCTGGATATGTTTAACGGCGCGCCCGACCGCTACAACTGGAAACTGGCTGGTAAGGAGGAGATCTACATCCCCTATAACAGCTATAAACTGGCGGACCGCAACCTGAAATACAACGATATTCTGAAACCAGGTCATATGAACCCGGACTATACCCGCTATGAGTTGCACCGGGTGTGGAAGGTTGAAGCGACCCTGAAAGAGGGGGCACGACATATCTATGCGAAACGGGTCTTCTATATTGATGAAGATACCTGGCAGGCAGCGATTGTTGACCACTATGATGGTCGGGGTCAGCTGTGGCGCGTCGGTGAAGCTCATGAGATGCAGTATCAGGATGCTCAGGTGCCCTGGTTAACCGCTGAAGCACTCTATGACCTGCAGTCCGGGCGCTATCTGGTGGGCAGTCTGACCAATGAGGAGGGCGATGGATTCGACTTTAAAGCGCGCTTTAAGCACAGCGACTTTACGCCACAGGCGATCCGCCGCATGGGCATTCGTTAATCCGCCTGCAGAAAGTAAAGAAGGAGCCCTCAGGCTCCTTCTTTTTTATTGTTATTATCTGCTGTCTGAACCATTAACCGTGACGATGCAGCGCTCGCGCCTGAACGGCCGCAGCGCTTCTTGCCCCCTGCTGCCAGGCAGCCAGAGCATCTTCACAACCACTGCACACGCCAACATTCAGTTCCCGGTCAACAATAATCCAGGTACATTTGCCATAATCGGTATCACAGCTGTGATGATCATCACAGCCGCAGCCGATACAATGGGCCAGCACCAGCTCACTCTGCTTCATGAGTTTCTCCCACTTTTTTGTTTTTATCCTTACTGCAAGCAGGTAATAATAGATCAAACCCGTTCCACTTTCCGTTCAACTAAGTAGTTAGTTGAGATGAAAAAGAATCAACTGCTGAGAGAATCATTGAACAGATCTACACTTCAGCCACAAAATCATGATCCAGATCAATACCTGTTGTGCGATGCAGCAAATAGCACGAATATTTTAGGGAGAAACCTTTGAACACCATTCCGGACAGTGACTATGCAGGGTACTGAGATCGCCCGCCATTTTGATGAGTATGGCCCGATCTACGTTTACGATGATGGCCCCTATCGTTACATGAGCTTTGGCTCCGGCGGTGAACAGAGCCGGATCGATCGTAGCCGTCCGGAATACCCGGTCTATCAATACCTGCAAGCGATGCTGCTGGGCCTGTTATACCAGCCCGACCCACAACGGGCACTGATGCTGGGTCTGGGGGGCGGATCACTGGTACACGCACTGCTGAGTTATTCATCCAACTTGTCGATCTGTGTTGCGGAACTCCGGCAACAGGTGCTGAATATCGCCTGCGAGCATTTCCTGTTGCCGGACACCGACCGCCTGAGCATCACCATCAGCGATGCCCTGGAATACCTCTGTCAAGCAACCACCCCTTGCGACCTGATCTTTACCGATCTGTTCAGCGATGCCGGTATGCAGCATCAGCAGTTGCAAAAAGAGTACCTTGAACAGTGCTACCGTCTGCTGACGGATCATGGAGTACTGGTGCTCAACCTGTGGGATGAGGGTAACGGTTATCATCCGCTGGCTAACCAGCAACTATCAGACCTGTTTGGTGATAACTGGCTCTGCTGTACCGTCGATAGCGGCAACCTGATCGCCTTTGCTTTCAAGAGCGGCAAGCCGGAATCAAACCCCAGAGTACTGCTTAATGGTGCTAAAAAGCTGGAGAAGCAGCTGGGGTTTCCCGCCCGCAAACTACTGAACCGGCTACAGGAGATCTGAACGGCGGGCGACACAAAAGAAATCCGGAGAAAGGGTTAATTTCCCAGCGTAATACTGGGATAATCGGCGACTATACTATGGTTATTCCTGTTATTTACCCAAGCGAGAGATTCAGACATGCCTCTGCTAGATAGTTTTACTGTTGACCACACCCGAATGAATGCACCGGCGGTTCGTGTTGCTAAAAAAATGACAACACCCGGTGGCGATACCATTACGGTTTTTGATCTGCGCTTCTGTCGTCCGAATGAAGAGATCCTGAGTGAAAAAGGGATCCACACGCTGGAGCACCTGTTCGCCGGCTTTATGCGCGATCATCTGAACGGCAACGGCGTTGAGATTATCGATATCTCCCCTATGGGCTGCCGCACCGGTTTCTATATGAGCCTGATCGGCACCCCGGAAGAGCAGAGTGTCGCTGGCGCCTGGCTGGAATCGATGGATGATGTACTGAAGGTTGAACAACAGAACCAGATTCCAGAACTGAACGAATATCAGTGTGGCACCTACCATATGCACTCTCTGGATGAGGCTAAAGCGATCGCTGACACTATCCGCCAGCGTGGCGTGGGCGTTAACAGCAATGATGAACTGAAACTTGATCCTGAGTTTCTGCAGTCTCACTCCTGATTAGCGCAGATTTCTGATCCGGAACGGAGCCAGGCTAAAGCGAGTATGGCTCCGTTTTTTATTGACTAAGAGGCAACACAAACCATGGCAATGATCGGCCGGTTCAACACTCTGGAAGTAACCAAGCAGGTTAAGTTCGGCGTTTATCTTGATGGTGAAGAACTGGGGGATATTCTGCTGCCTCAGCGCTATGTGCCCGATAACACTCAGCCAGGAGATCGACTGGAGGTGTTTATCTACCGTGATTCCGATGACCTGCTGATCGCCACCACCGAAACGCCAAAAGCACAGATCGGCGAGTTTGCCTGTCTCAAAGTGGTCGACCTGAACCGCACCGGTGCTTTTTTCGACTGGGGGCTGCCAAAAGATCTGCTGGTACCTTTCAGCGAACAGAAGAAAACCGTAGAGAAGGGTCAGGAACAGATCGTCTATCTCTATCTGGATCAGGAAACCGACCGCATTGCCGGCTCCACTAAGCTGAACAAATTTCTCGATAACTACCCGCACCGTTACGAGAAGGGCCAGCAGGTAGACCTGATCATCGAAGAACATACCCACATCGGTTACAAAGCGATTATCAACGGTCAGCACTGGGGCGTGATCTACGATGATGATCTGTTCAAGCCGGTGCGCTATGGTCAGCGCATGAAGGGCTTTATCAAACTGATCCGCCCGGATGGCAAGATCAACCTGAGCCTGCAGCAGTTGGGGTATGGCAAAACCGATGATCTGGGTAAACGTATCATGCACCTGCTGGAAGAGCATGATGGTTATATTGCCGCCAATGACAAAACCTCACCGGAAACGATAAAACGTCTGTTCAGCTGCAGTAAAAAAGCGTTCAAACTGTCGATCGGGCGCCTCTACAAAGAGCGCCGTATTGCGATAGAAGCGGATGGTATCCGCCTGCTGAAAAAGTAGTCAGCGAGGGGGATTCCTCATCTGGCGCTTACAAAATACAGGAAAACCCTGATAAGATAGCCTCCCCGACCCGAGGAGTAGCGCTATGACACAGGCCCTGATAATTGCCGCCGCAAAAACCGTAGATGCTCGCGGCTCTCTGAAGCACTGTCTGGATCTGGAAGCGACCCTGCATCAGCAGGGCATCCGCTTAACTGAGCTGATCATCGACCCGCTCAGCACTCCCTGGCACAGCGCACTGGAACAACATCACTACCGCAGCGGCTGCGGCCCGATTGAAGCACTGGCCGATGCCCGGCAGATGATTATCAGCGGCTCAACCGATGCCGTAGTGATCAGCGGTAAAGATATGCTGCGTAGCGGCTATGAGCGTCAGCAACGGCTTGATCTGATGGCAATTTATGGTGACGACTACCCCCTGACCACTGCCTATAATCAACTGGCGGAACAGTTTATCCACCGCCATGGCGCCGATGCTCAGCTATTTCAGCAACTGGCTCACCACCTGTTTGAAAACTATAAATGCAGTTACCGAAACGTAGTTTCAGACCAGTTATTAGCTGAACAGCTACCCGATGAGCGCTGGTATAACCATATCACTCCCCTGTTCAGAGGGGTCGATTGCGCCAATCCGCTGATCGATTTCTCCGGCCGGTTACTGCTCTGCAGTGCAGCGATCGCCCAACAGCTGGTGCCCCCTGAGGAATGCCTTGAGGTCGCCGGAGTCGGGTTGGGCTTCCTGCCCGCTGATGGTCAGCAGCATGTAGAAGACATTGTCAGTTACACCCATCTTGAAACCGCTTACAAAGCCGCCTGTGAACAGGCAGATACCGACTTCGCCCAACGGTTTCGCAATGGTGATGCCCTGTTGGAGGTTTACACCTGCTATCCGGTGGTGCCGATCGCCTTTTTACTGACCAGTGGGCTGGTCGACCTGCTGGAGCAGGTGCCCGCTTTTCTGGAACAGCATCTGATCACCATCACCGGCGGGATGAACCTGGCAAAAGGCCCGTGGAACAATCCAGCCCTCAACAGTCTGATCGAGATGCATCAGCAGCTCACCGCCAGCCCCGATCATCAGGTTGGCGCGGTTCATGGTAATGGCGGACTGGGGTATAAACAGGGCGTTGCGATACTTAAAAAGTGCCTCTGAAACGTGCAGAGCTGGTGTGAAAAGTTACCCACAGAATCTGTGCATAACCTCTGGGGAAAACTCTGCATAACCCACCTAATGGTTCGCCAGAGCCTGTCAGGCCGGGCCCTTTCAAAGCTGGTCAGGTTCTGGTCAGTGCTCATTGTCAGCTCTGGGATCAACCATCTGCTCAAGCTCAATATCGGCACAGGCGTAGAACAGGCAATCACTGAGCGCAATCGCCGGGTTAGTGGTTATCATAAACAGTTTAAGTTGCTGGGCAGAATAGAGCCCTGATGCCCGGCTGAGGAAATAGTGTGGCAGCAGGTTCTCCCCCGTAGCGCTCTGCACCCGGAATACCGACATCCCCTCAGAACCAAGCCAGCCCAACCGGGTCAGCGCCGGTATCGTACCAAAATTAAACCTCTCCACATCAGGAGGAACGGTCAGATCAGCCCCCGCAACCGGCTGCTCAGCAAAGGCTATCCGGCAACTGGGTAACAACTGCAGTCTCACTGCATCTTTATACAGATCCATTACCAGCCCGGATGGCGGATGTAACACCTGCTCATTGAACAGATATCGTTGTAACCCTTCCTCTGCCACCCGGTCCGACCCGGCTTGTCCGGCACCACCACACTCAATGGTTACGACAGGCATCTGTTGACAACTCAACTCCATCAGAGCCCCTAAACGCAGCTCTGTGACGATCATCCGCTGGGTAAACAGTGCCACCAGCGCTTCATGTTCAGGGTTTTCACTGACCACCACCCCAAAGGCGGGGCTCATGCCGGAGGTGTTATGGATATCCAGCAGAGCTTCTGGCTGATACTGCGCCAGCAGTTCGATGAAGTGCCGGGCAATATGTCCCGGATTATCCTCAAATGGAGGAGCAAAGCAGCGGTTTAAATCCCGCTGTCCCGGCATCTGGCGATGACAGAAAAGCGTCTCATGCAGGGCGGTCTGCACGGAAGCGATCAGGCAGATCAACCGAACCGCAGGACGCTCACCCGTGCGCAGCCATTTAAGCAGAGCTTTAACGCCGGAAGGCTCATTGCCATGCAGCAGGGTAGCAACAGCCCGGCAGCGGCTGTTATCCCGGCCATCCACCACAATCAGAGTGGGGCCACCCAGCCGCCTTAGAAACAGCTCCACCTCCGGTGGCAGAGAAGCCGGGTCTGGATTATGAATAAACTGTATCGGGTGTGATTGTCGTGGCATCAGATATCCTCCCATTCAGCCACCGGACGATTGTTGCCACAGTGATCAATATAGTGTTCCAGCATAGATCGCAACGCCCGTCGTTTTACCAGTGATGCTGATAACCGTTCAAACTGTCTTAACTGCCAGCAGGCGCCATTGGTTTTCGCCTGCAAACGCTGACGGATAATCCTCAGATAGTGATCAGCTTCTGCAGCATCGATTCCCGCCCTCAGTAAGCCTTTCCGGGCCACCGGCAACAGTGCAGCCACAATATCCACCGCCGCACGCCGGGTTAACTGTTCACGGGGGCCGCTGGGCCACATCAGTTGCGCGCCCATACCAAAGCGGGCGGCCTGATAAAAATTATACTCCAGGGTTTTGAAGGGCATCGCCGGAATAATCTCCTCGATGCGGCCACGCAGCCCTTCGGCCAGGCCGATAATCAGCGCCGCATTTGCCATCATATCGCAGGGACTGGGTCCCGCCGGTAATGAACGGATCTCAATACGCAGATGCCCGCCATCAACCGGATCGTACACCGGACGATTCCAGGGCCAGACGGTCCCCTGATGCAGCGTCAGTTCAAACAGAGAGTGGTTATCGGCATCTCCAACGGTCTTAGCAGTACGGCGATGGCCGCTTTCACACACCGGCAGAATTGGCTTATGCAGATAGACGGCTTCGGCAAACAGCTCATGAACCCCATGCCTGACCCAGCCATGACCAAAACTCACGCGCTCAGCCTCTCCGGTTTTCACCGAACAGTTACCGCTGCCATCGATAGCCTGTTTGAACAGTGGTACCCGGGTTTCATGCCAGAGCCGGTTGCCCAGCAGGAACGGTGAATTGGCTGAGATCGCCAGTACCAGAGGGGTGACCAGCTGAATCGCGTTATAGCTATCGGCAAACTGCTGAGGAGTAACACGATAGTGCATCTGCAGCGAAGTATTCGCCCCCTCCAGGGTGACGTCCGAAGCGCGCAGGGAGATCGGATCTTCACCATCGATGCGAATCGCGACGGTCTCTCCCCGCATCTCAGCCAGCGCCCGGGTCAGCGCATGATAACGGGACAGATCGGTCATCGCATGCAGTCCAAAGTCTTTTCGCTGCAGTGTCGGCAGAATACCGATCGGTAGCACCCGGCCATCGAAAGGTTGAGCGAGCTCATTGAGCCGTTCCAGTATTGTACGGATTTCAGCCTCGATAGCTGAAAATGGCCTGCCCTCTATCCCGACCGGGGTCAGATTATATTCAAGATTGTAACGATTCAGCTCCAGTGTCAGCTGCGGGTCTCCCAGTTGTTTCTGGACCTCACTGTTCACCGGTAGCGGCCGCCCCAGCTTATCAACGATGTAGAGCTCCAGCTCGGCCCCCAGGGTAGCCCCCCCCAGACCGAAACCAGGCTCACGTAGTAACTGTGCCAACTCATCCAGATTAGCAAACAGCCTGCGGGTAAAACGCTCATAGTCCTGCCGGGTAAATTCAGATTTCTTAATCTCAAGTCCCATTATCAGTTCCACTCCGGTGCCTGGTTACATTCAGTTAAGACGCAGCCCGGTTATTCTTCAATGTTAATACGCAACGACAGGATCAGTTTTTATCCCCGGTTTCTGTGGATATCCTTTGGGAAAACCTTTGCACAGCAACTTATAACTCCTCTCAGCCCCTGCAAAAACGGCAGTTGTGAGGCCGGGTCAGTTTATAAGCAACAAAACCAACAAATAATATTGATAGTCATTCTCATTTACATTAATATCAGCTCTGTCCGTAAGTACTGGCAGATGACTCTCACCTCACCGGTTATCTGTCTGCGGCGCAGAGACTGATTTGGCCAGTCCCTGCGTCTTGCTTACGGGCAATGATATGCAGCGATGGGATCATGTTTATGGTAAACGCTGGCCTTGCAGCGCTTACCAGCATGCCCGCTGGTAATATCAGGCTCTTGTTAATATTGACCGGGTGCAATCACCCGGTATTTTTTTCTTATCTCTGGCCATTTATTCGCTAATATATAGCAAACTTTTTTCACAGGCCGAGCACCGATGCAACAGGACCCTACCCCCGCCAGTAAACACCTGATCTTAATCGGAGGTGGACACGCCCACGCTATTGCCCTGCTCATGATGGCAATGAACAAGCCCGCTGGAGTGCGCATTACCCTGATCTCTAACCTGGTGCAGACACCCTATTCGGGCATGCTGCCAGGATTAATTGCCGGACATTACAGTTTCGATCAGGTGCATATCGACCTGGGCCGTTTCTGCCGCTATGCCGGAATCGACTTTATCGAAGACAGGGTGACCGGTATCGATCCGCTCAACCGCACTGTGCAGTGCCTTCACCACCCAGATTTCAGTTACGACCTGCTGAGTATCGACACCGGTTCAACCCCCGATCTGAGCACTATTCCCGGCGCAACAGAGTTCACCACCGGGGTTAAACCGGTTAAACCGTTACTGGATTACTGGGACGCATTGCAGAACCGTGTACTGCAGGGGGATGACCAGCAGGATATTCATATCGGCACAGTCGGTGGTGGTGCCAGTGCGGTTGAAGTGATGCTGGCGATGCAGTACAAACTGCACAAGTTACTCAGTAAAGAGCAGCGACGTACCAGCCATCTGCATTTCCATATTATTTGCGGCCCACAGCAGATTCTGACGGGCCACAATAACCGGGTAAAAAAACGCTATCTGAACGTGTTGAAACAGCGAAACATTGCGCTGCACACCGGGTTCCGCGTCGCTCAGGTAAAACAGGGGCGGGTGATCAGTGACACCGGAGAGGTTATCGAACTGGACGAGATAATCTGGGCAACCTCCGCCAGCGGTGCCCAATGGCCTGCCCGGGCAGGACTTGAGTGCTCTGATAACGGCTGTATCCGGGTCAATGACTATCTGCAGTCGATCTCCCATCCAGAGATATTTGCCACCGGTGATATTGCCGATATGGTTAACCACCCGCGCCCCAAAGCGGGGGTGTTTGCGGTACGTCAGGGAGCCCCGCTACTACGCAACTTGCTGGCCGCCCTCGCCGGGCAACCCCTGATCCGTTTCCGGCCACAGCAACAGTTTCTCAGTCTGATCAGCACTGGCGATCGCTATGCAGTTGCCTCCCGTGGGCCCTTCAGTTTTGCTGGTGCCTGGGTGTGGCGCTGGAAAGACCATATTGATCAGAAATTCATGCAACGTTTCAGCGATCTGACGCAACTGCCGGACCAGGTTCCCGGCGCTCAGCTGAAAATCGAAAATCCGGATATGCGTTGTGGTGGCTGCGGCGCCAAAGTGGGCCACAGTATTCTCAACCGGGTGCTGAAACAGCTGCCACCACCGTCCAACGACATTGAGATCGGTCTGAACCGCCCCGATGATGCTGCAGTGATAGCGGTACCGCCGGGCAAGCTATTGGTGCAGTCAGTCGATAGTTTTCGCCAACTGGTCAGCGACGATTATCTGTTTGGTCAGATTGCGGCAAACCATGCGCTGGGGGATATCTTTGCCATGGGGGCTATCCCGCAGAGTGCTCAGGCGATTGTCTGCCTGCCCTATGCCAGCGATGAGATTGTTGAACAGCGGTTGCGCCATCTGTTGCTCGGCGCCAGTAAGGTGTTTACCGAATGCGGCATCGGCCTGATCGGCGGCCACACATCGGAAGGTGCCGAACTGACGCTGGGCTTCACCATTAATGGGCTGGCCGAACGTCAGCAACTGCTCACCAAACAGGGACTGCAACCGGGAGACCGGTTAATCATCACCAAACCCCTGGGCACCGGCACGCTGTTTGCCAGCGACATGCGCAGCCAGGCGCAGGGACGCTGGATAAGTCAGGCGCTGCAACATATGCTGCACTCCAACTACCGCGCCAGCGAAATTCTCACCGCTGCCGGAGCGCATGCCTGTACCGATATCACCGGTTTTGGCCTGTTGGGTCATCTGCATGAGATGCTCGATGGCTCCAGCCTCGGTGCCCGGCTATGGCTGGAGAAGCTGCCGGTCATGGAAGGTGCCCTGGCCTGCCTGCGAGCGGGGCTATTCAGTTCTCTTCACCCTCAAAACCGAAAATTTTCGCCGGTCCTGGATAACCTGGATGAGTTCAGTGGTGACACACTAACTGAGCTGCTGTTTGACCCGCAAACCGCTGGCGGACTGCTCGCAGCGGTCAGTTCAGATCAGGCGGATGCGGTGGTTGCCGAACTCCAGGCAGCAGGCTACCCCGAAGCCTGCGCCATCGGCAGTATCAGACCCGAGGGCAACGGTTCGGTTACCCTGATGTAGAAGGATAAAGGCGTTTAACAGATAGCACGGAACCTAGTGGCGACAGACAATACCCGGATCAGAAATGGTCCCTGATAGACTCCAGTTTCAGCGCTGTAATGTAACGCAGAATCACATCACGATCAGCGGTAAACGCAACCCCCACCTGCTGATCTGCCACCGACAACGACATCACCCTGGAGTGCACTTCCGAGAGTTGCTCATCAAAGGGCAGCTGCAGCCTCAGAATACACTCCTGCTGTTCGCTACGGGCAGTCTGCAACAGTTCAGAATCCTCCAATGAGGTCAGTTTCAGCAGCCCGCCGCCGCTGCTAAAGTTGACCATAATGCCGCTGATACTGTTTTCACCAATCACCAGCTCAGCCGGAATCGCACAGGGATAGCGTGGTTCCTTGCGCAACAGCCGCGACTGAATCTTGTTTGGATAGGTTGTCATCAGCAACCTGCCGCCCTGCAGGAAGAGATCAACAACTTCGGTTTCAAAGGCATAAACCCGACCATGGGAGATCATCCGCATCACCAGCTTTCTTTTACTGGTAAACGTATCCCGGTAGGTCAGTTCATCGGTCCCCATACCGCTTTTCTTCAGCTGCGAGACCGCGGGTAAACGGGTGATCACCACCTTGCCATCAACACCAAAGAAACGGGAGATATATTTAAGACCTCCACCAGCATCACTAACCTGTATCACACATCCCTGTTCAATCGCTGGCAGTTCATCAAGGATGACACTCGCATTTCTACTTGGCATCAGTATTCCATTTATCTTAGTGCTTACAGGTCAATCAATACTACAGCACTGTTCAGGGGTCAAAGCAAACATCACCATTTTGGAATTTTCAGTTTGATTTCATTGCCCGGCGGTAGGCTTAGATCATTCAGTGTTTATGGAGTATTAGAACGATGAGAACAAAGATAGCGGTGTTTCTGGTCGCCCTGACGGGCATAACCGTACTCAGCGTAACCGCCGGTCCGGAGACCGTGGTGCGCGAAGATCTTGAACAACAGGGTCTGAAAGTCGCCACCTTTGCCGGAGGCTGCTTCTGGTGTACCGAAGCGGGCTTTGAAAAACTACCCGGGGTAGTAGAGGCGATCTCCGGTTACGCCGGCGGTCAGGCGATTAACCCAACCTATAAACAGGTCTCCTCCGGCACCACCGGGCACACAGAATCAGTGCAGGTCTATTATGACCCCAAAGTGATTACCTATGCTGGCTTACTGCAGTCCCTCTGGCGTCAGATGGATCCTACCGATGGCGATGGCTCATTTGTTGACCGGGGTAATCAGTACCGTCCGGCCGTGTTCTATCACAACCAACAGCAACGCCTGATTGCAGAAAAGTCGATGCAGGAGCTGGCAGCCTCTGGCCGCTATAGCAAACCGTTAGCAACAGAGCTGACCCCACTGACCCGGTTTTACCCGGCTGAGGAGTATCATCAGGATTATTACAAGCATAATCCCCTCAGGTATAAATACTACCGCTTCCGTTCCGGTCGCGATCAGTATCTGGAGAAAACCTGGGGCGATGACCTGCACCCGGACTTTACTCAGTTCGGCCGTGACCTGCCACAGGCATCAACCCCGATGAAAGATACTACTCAGAAGGCCGCAGTGGCCAGCCGTTTCGCGCAATTCAGAAAGCCCTCTGAAAAGCAGCTGCGCAACACCCTAACCGAACTGCAATATGAGGTTACTCAGGAGGAGGGCACCGAGCGGGCGTTTCATAATGAGTTCTGGAATGAGAAACGGGAGGGGATCTACGTGGATATCGTCAGCGGTGAACCCCTGTTCTCGTCCACAGACAAGTTTAAATCCGGTACCGGTTGGCCCAGCTTTACCCGACCGATCACCTCCACTGCGGTGACGGAGCATACCGATACTAAGTTCTTTATGACCCGTACTGAAGTGCGCAGCCAGTATGCTGATTCCCATCTGGGACATCTGTTCAGCGATGGTCCGCAACCCACCGGGCTGCGGTACTGTATCAACTCAGCAGCACTGCGTTTTATTCCGCGGGAGCAACTGGTTACCGAGGGATATGGTGAACTGCTCAGTCTGTTTAGCGAGTAATACAATGGATAACGCTCAGACAGTGACTATCATAGCTGAGCGATCGATAAAAATAGGATAAACTGCGCTAAAGACCTTCAACAGGAGCAGCAGTTTGTCCCACAGGCAACGGTATACCACGGGTTATCTGTCAGCGCTGGCGTTTGCTATGCTGCTGTCCATCTCCGGATCGGCCATCGCGATGCAACTGACCGATCCGCGATCCGCAGCCGTTTACATCATCAAGCTGCGGCCCCTGATCAACGCCTGCCGGCAGCAGGCTGATGCCAGCAACAATTTAACGACCCTCTGGAACAGCTCTGCCTGCCGACTGTTGTTGAATGAGGAACCCCAGTTTACCCGGGCCTGGCAACTGCTACTGCCGCAAGGCAACATCAACCCCCTCGCCGAGGTCCCTTATTCGTTGCGAAAAACCACTATCGACACCTATTCAGAGTACAAACAACTGGCGGAGCGGATCGCCCAGCTGAACCGCTGAGGGGATTTTTTTTAAACTTTTTTTCCAGCAGACGCTCTGCTCATCGGCTGAATAAACCATGAAATCAGTCAGATAGCCCGACTCATTTTTCTGTCTGAAAAAAAACAAAATTTCAAGTCTTACCTTTGCCTCCCGGATCTCTATAATACGCCCTCTTTTTGCCAGCGGTACCGGGTAATATCTTGATTATTTTCACCATCACCAACACAGTTTCACAACAGGTTTATGTCGGCTCCACCCGAAACGATATCGATAGCCACTGGGAGACATTGCTGATCGCAGCAGAGTCTGGCGTTGAGGCCGAACTTTATAATGACATTCGTAATGCCGGAGCCCACAGCTTCGCACTGAGCGAGTACGGTTTCGCTGAAAACCTCAGCGAGGCCCGCGAGCTGACCGCGGATGCACTGGAAACCTTCAACGGTAAAAGCCTGCAGGGTCTGATCACCAAACCCAAACCCAGCAAGGTGCATCGTCAGAGCGCTGAAGAGCGCAAAGCCGCACTCGCCCTGCTGGAAGAAGCAGAACAGAAAGCCTTGCTGAAAGGCGAGGTCGCCAAGCCCTCCGGTGAAGTTGACCTGAAACTGCTGGCCCAACAGCGGGATGCCGAACTGGAAGCACGCATCGCGCGTGAACGGCAGGAAACCAGGGCGATGAACAAGGTGCTTGCCGCAATGGACTCCCGTAAACGTGGTGGCGGCGCGAAAACAAAAGCAAAAAAAGCCGCCGTAAAGCCGGCCAGTCAGTCCACCGCTCCGAAGCTGGCAAGCGGTAAAGTAGCCTCCGCAAAACAGGAAAAACTGATCCGGGAAAAGATTGCCCTGGAGCGGGAAAATCGCGAAAGCAGCAAACTTTCAAAGCAAAAAGCGGAAGCTCAGGAGATGGCAGCAGTGATGGCGCGTATCGATGCCCGCGCTCAGGGGATGCGTAAAACCGCGCCCAAAACCAAACCCAAATCAGCGATCCGCAGTAGTCTGAGCCTGACACCGAAGAAACCGGCGGAAGCCCTCCGCGATAGCCGGCTGGAACTGGACCGGGATAGCGTTAAAAGTGCCGAAATTGCCCTGTTACAGCAGGAAAAAAATCGCGCTACGACAGCGCTCTCTCTGACACAGAAACAGACCACTCCCGCCCGTCTGAATGCGCGCCCCGGTCTTAACAAAGAACAAAAGATAGCCCATACCATTGCCCGTTACCGCAATACTGCAGAACCTGCAGTTAGCAAAACAGGGCATGGTCAGCAGGAACTGATCAGTACTCTGCAGGCCAGATTAGCCCAGCGCAACCGCTAAAGGGCAGCCAATCTGTCAGTTCCCGGAGTCGATCAGCGGTGATGGGAACTGTTGCACCAGATCTGCAAAAAAGACACTGAAGCCCGCTTCAAACCGGGGATAATGGCGTTCAAGCTCCTCCCCCACTCCGGTAAACTGATTGCTAAACCTGATCCGTCCGGCAATCCGGTCAAGCGCGTAGCTCACCCCGTCCAGGCGCTCATAGCTGCCAAACCAGTCAGACCCGACGATACGCTGGGTGACCTGTTGCATTCGCGGTGGCATCAGCGACTGTCCGGCAATCAGATCGTCATACAGAGTATCGACCACCCGGGTCTTAGACTGAGAGCTGAACTGCTGCCAGTGATTCAGCAGGTAGTGATCGAACAAAACATCCAGTGCGATACCGGCAAACCGACGCCGCTGTCGACTAAACAGACGCTTCATCTGCTGTACCTCAGCATGCTGATCGGTAAACTGATCGACCCGACGATGATTAATCAGCCCCTGCAGAACCTCCGCGGGCAGCATCTGCTGATCGATGCCACGGGCAAAGTCCCCCAGCAGATTGCCTACCCGGGACTCCACCGTTGTGTCAGCCAACACCAGATGCGCGAAAAAATTCAAATAAAAAACCCCGGATCATGTAACACCAGGTCACAGTATCCGGGGTTTTATCAGCAGCGGCAACCACCGCTGCCGCGGTGATCAGTTGAGTCGTTCAAATACGGTCGCGATCCCCTGCCCCATACCGATACACATGGTTGCCAGTCCCAGGCTACCATCATTCTGCTCCATCACATTCAGCAAGGTGGTAGAGATCCGGGTACCGGAGCATCCCAGAGGATGGCCCAGGGCGATGGCGCCGCCATTCAGGTTAACTTTCTCCTCCATCTGATCAATCAGTTTAAGGTTTTTCAACACCGCCAGTCCCTGAGCAGCAAAGGCTTCATTCAGCTCAACATAATCGATATCTTCGATTCGCAGACCAGCCCGTTTCAGCGCCTTCTGAGTAGCAGGTACCGGCCCGTAACCCATGATAGAAGGATCACAGCCAGCCACCGCCATTGAGCGAATCTTCGCCCGGGGCTTCAGACCGAGCGCCTGAGCCCGGGCTGCCGACATCATCAGCATCGCCGATGCACCATCGGAGAAGGCTGAGGAGGTGCCGGCAGTGACGGTACCTACCTTGGGTACAAAGACCGGCTTCAGTGTTGCCAGCGTTTCTGCGGTTGTTTCCGGACGGATAACCTCATCCTGCTCAAGCAGAGATTTGAAACCGTTTTCATCGTGTCCTTCAACGGCCACAATCTCATTATCAAAACGACCTTCACGGCGGGCCTCATCAGCCAGACGATGAGAACGGGCACCAAAGGCATCCTGCTCTTCACGACTGATCATGTTCATCCGCCCCAGCATCTCTGCGGTCAGGCCCATCATCATCGCAGCCTTAGCCACCTGCTTACTCATCTGCGGATTGATATCGATACCGTGAAGAATGTCCAGATGCCCCATGTGCTCAACCCCGCCAACCATAAACAGGTCACCGTTGCCACTCATGATCGCCTGGGCCGCGGTATGCAGTGCCGCCATAGAGGAACCACACAGGCGATTAACAGTCTGCGCTGCCACACTATGGGGCAGCCCTGCCAGCACCGCTGCATTACGGCCGATATTAAAGCCCTGCTCTTTGGTCTGGTTAACACAGCCCCAGATCACATCTTCAATCTCTGCCGGATTGACATTGGGATTACGCTCCAGCAAAGCGTTCATCACCCTGGCAGACAGCTCCTCAGCCCGCACATTACGGAAGGAACCCCCTTTTGACTTGCCCATCGGGGTGCGCACCGCATCGACGATGACTACATCATTTGGATTCAGACTCATCTTCGATTCCTCCTTAGTTAGCGTGCTTGTTTGATTGAGCGTTCAGGTAGGTGGCACCACTGGCCGCCATCTGCTGCATCGTTTCGGTTGGCTGATACAGCGGTCCCAGCTCAGCATACTTATCAGCCATCTCACAGAATGCGGCCAGCCCCATCTCATCCAGGTAGTGGAAGACTCCGCCCCGGAACGGCGGGAAACCGATACCATAGATCAACGCCATATCCGCTTCTGCCGGTGAGGCAACAATCTGTTCCTCCAGACAACGAACCGTTTCGATACACAACGGGATCATCATCCGTTCAATGATTTCCTGATCCTCAAACGACCTGGCACTGCCAACAGCCCCCTGCAGCAACTGATCGACGTCCTCATCAGCAAGCTTGGCAGGTTTGCCCTTGCGATCCAACTCATAACGGTAGAAGCCCTTGCTGTTCTTCTGACCATAACGCTCCAGACTATACATCCGGTCAATCACCGACTCACCTTCGTGCGCCATGCGCTCCGGGAAGCCCGCGGCCATCACCTGATCCGCATGGTGGGCGGTGTCGATACCGACCACATCCAGCAGATAAGCGGGGCCCATCGGCCAGCCAAAGCCTTCCATCACTTTATCTACCTGACGGAAATCCGCACCATCCTGTAACAGACCATTAAAACCGCCAAAGTAGGGAAACAGCACCCGGTTTACCAGGAACCCAGGGCAATCATTCACCACAATCGGCGTTTTCCCCATCGCAGTAGCATACGCCACGGTGCGGGCGATGGTTGCTTCAGAGGTTTTCTCTCCGCGGATCACCTCCACCAGCGGCATCATATGTACCGGGTTGAAGAAGTGCATACCACAGAAGTTTTCCGGCCGTTTGAGCGATTTGGCCAGTTCGGTAATAGAGATCGTTGAAGTGTTTGACGCCAGCACCGCATCGCTGGCGATATGTTGTTCGGTCTCTGCCAGCACCATCCCCTTCACTTTTGGATTTTCAACCACCGCCTCAACCACCAGATCGACGGTGTTGAAATCACCATAGCTGAGGGTCGGACGAATCCGGTTGATCGTCTGCGCCATCTTCGCCGCATCGATGCGACCCCGTTTCAACTGACCACCCAGCAGCTTGTTAGCCTCATCCAGGCCCAGTTGAATCGCCGCTTCGTTGATATCCTTCATCAGAATCGGCACCCCTTTTGAGGCCGACTGATAGGCAACGCCGCCGCCCATAATACCAGCCCCCAGAACAGCCGCCTGGGTCACCTTTTCAGCCTTCGCTTCATAGCCCCGGCTGACTTTTTTCACATACTGGTCCTTCATGAACAGGCCGACCAAGGCTTTCACCACGGGTCCGGAGGCCAGTTTAGCAACGCCCTCAACCTCAGCCTGAATCGCTCTGTCACGATCCATACCGCAGGACTTCTGAATCGTTTTCACTGCCTGTAACGGCGCAGGATAGTGAGGCCCAGCTTTGGCACCAATCATCCCTTTAGCCGTTTCAAAGGCCATCATCTGTTCAATCTGATTCAGTTTCACCGGACTCTGTTTTTCAACACGTCGGGCAGCATAATCGAATTTACCTTCGGCACACTGGCGCAGCAGATCAAGCGCCGCCTCACGTACCCGGTCCTGGGCTACAACCGCATCCACTGCACCATCTTTCAGTGCCGCATCGGCGCGTTTTTCGGCACCGGTACAGATCCATTCATTGGCATTGTCGATCCCGATAATCCGGGGCAGGCGCACAATACCGCCCCAGCCTGGGTTGATCCCCAGCTTCACTTCCGGCAGCCCCACTTTGGCTTTTTCGCCCATCACCCGATAATCGGTGGAGAGGCACAGCTCAAATCCCCCTCCCAGCGCCAGACCATTAATCGCAACAACCGTCGGACAGGGCAGATCTTCCACCGCGTTGAAAATCCCGTGAGTTTCCAGCAGTTTAGCGATCAGTCCCGCCTCACCCTGTTCAAACAGCGAACTGAACTCTGTAATATCGGCACCGACAATAAAACTCTCTTTGGCACTGCTGAACAGCACACCCTTAATGTCTTCAACCGCACTCAGCTGGGTCAGCGCATCTTTCAGCTCCCCCAGGGTGAGTTGATTAAACTTATTCACCGGTTCATTGCTCAGATCAAAACACAGCTCATACAAGCCGTTGTCGATCTCCCGAACCTGAATAGCCTTTCCTTCAAATTGCATGGTGCACTCCATACTCAGGATAATTATTGTTCGTCATAGTAAACATCTGACTCTTTCTCTGTACGCCGGACTGCCAAATCAGAAACAGGGAGATAACACTGCGTACAGTACAGACTTTTTAATACTAGTCGCGGGGGATTTTCCAGCAATAACAAAAATAGCCTTTATCAGTAACAAAATCGTCTATATTTAATTTATATCGTTTAAAAACAAAAGATTACAAGAAACAACTGAATCACAATTATGAGCAAAAAAATGATCGGCTACGGCTTTTATAGTGTTTCTCGATCAGTAATGCGGGACAGCCGCCAACGGACTAAAGGGTTGTTACGTATCAGACAGGGACAATTAACATTACAATAACGTCAAAACAGCGACACTTTCAGATATCTCATGCACTCGACTATTTTTGACAATCCGGTACTACAACCCGCGCTGCGCTGGGTTTCCCGCAAATTTCTGAAGATGAACAAGTGGCAACTGGATTTTAGCGCCATTCAGGGGATCGATAAGTGCGTGCTGATCGGAGCTCCCCATACCAGTAACTGGGATCTGCCCTACGCACTGATGCTGGCGTTCAGCCAGGAACTTCCCATCTACTGGATGGGCAAGGTACAGATAT
Organism: Amphritea atlantica; assembly: GCF_900111095.1. Classification (GTDB taxonomy): domain Bacteria; phylum Pseudomonadota; class Gammaproteobacteria; order Pseudomonadales; family Balneatricaceae; genus Amphritea; species Amphritea atlantica. The sequence goes on from NZ_FOGB01000010.1 coordinate 22,925, forward strand.
TCAGATTTCCCTTCCGTCACCTGATGATGTGGCTGGGTGGAATTCCCATCGACCGTTCAAAATCCCTCAATGTGGTCTCCCAGGCAGCCGCTCAGTTTGACCATGCGGATCAACTCTATCTGGTGATCGCTCCCGAGGGAACCCGCTCGCAGGTCGACGAGTGGAAAACCGGCTTCTACCATATCGCCCATCAGGCCGGGGTTCCGGTTCTGACCGCCTATCTGGACCTGCGAGCCCGTAAAGCCGGTATCTACTGCAGCTATACAACCAGTGGTGATATCGATAAAGACCTTGAGGAAATTAAAGCTCTGTATGGCGACCTGTTATTACGCCATAAGGGAAATCAGTAAATCATAACGCTTTCGCGTGAACTCACCTGACAGACGCTCCTCAGAAACGGGAAAAATCCGCTTCACGCTTCTCTATAAACGCCTGTAACGCTTCGGCAGCTTCGGCTGAACCCAACCGGGCAGCAAACTGTTCAACCTCCGCCACCATTACCTCCTCCAGCTGAGACTGGGTATAGCTGCGCAGCATCGCCTTACTCTGCCGTACCGCTTCAGGTGCCAGACCCGCCAGCTTCTCCGCCTGCAACATTGCCAGATCCTCTAAACTGTGATGCATAACCACCTGATTGATCAGCCCCAGATCCCGGGCGGTTGCGGCACTGAAAGACTCGCCCATCACTAGCAGTTCAAATGCCCGACGATGCCCCACCAGTTGCGGTATCAGCAAGCTAGAGCCACCTTCAGGCACCAACCCCAAACGGGCAAAGGGCAGCTGAAAACGGGCCTGATCACTGGCGATCACCAGATCACAATGCAGCAACAGAGTAGTACCGATACCGACCGCAGCACCGGGCACCACGGCAATAATCGGCTTTTTCAGGGAAGCGATAGTATGCAAAAACAGCAACGGTATCTTAACGGCATCCGGACGCCCTGCTGCCGCGATAAAATCAGCAATATCGTTACCGGAGCAAAAGCTGTCGCCAGTGGAACCCAGCACGATGACTCTGACATCAGGGTTCTCATCCGCACTGATCAGTGCTGTAGTTAACCCCTCATACAGCGGTAGCGTGAGGGCATTTTTCTTCTCGGGACGGTTCAGGCGAATATGACACAGATGCCCCTGGGTGGTGATACTCAGCAGTTCACTCATAGCCGACTCCTGTATAGTCAGAATCTGATTTCGACAATATTTCAGGCAGCATGACTACCGGGCTTCTCGTTGCGCAACATACGCCGCAGCACTTTGCCCACATTTGATTTGGGCAGCTCATCGGCAAACTCGACGATCTTAGGCACTTTATAAGGGGTCAGGCGCTCTTTACACCAGTCGCGAATCTCTTCGCTGGTGACCTTTTCTTTCGTCACCACAAAAAGCTTTACGATCTCGCCACTGTGAACATCAGGCACTCCCACTGCAGCGCACTCAACCACCGCAGGATGCAGAGTGACGACATCCTCAACTTCATTGGGATACACATTAAAGCCGGACACATTGATCATATCTTTTGCCCGGTCAACGATTCGCAGATAACCATCCGCCTCAATAATCGCCACATCACCGGTAATAAAGAAGCCATCATCGGTAAAACAACTGCGGGTAGCCTGCTCTTTCTGCCAGTATCCCAGCATCACCTGAGGCCCCTTAACACAAAGTTCCCCTGGCTCGCCGACACCCAGAGCCTGGCCCTCAGCGCCGACAATTTTTACCTCGGTCTCCGCCACCGGTGGGCCTATTGTGCCCACACGGATATTTCGCGGCGGGTTCATCGCCACCGCCGGCGACGTTTCCGTCAGGCCGTAAGCTTCCAGCACCTGGCAACCGGTCAGCTTCTCCCAGGCCTTCGCCGCAGCTAAGGTCAGCGCCATACCGCCGGACAGAGTGACTTTAAGATGGCTGAAATCGATCAGATGGCTGTCTTTATGATTACAGATCGCAACAAACAGGGTATTCAGTCCGATAAACGCCGATACCGCATGCTTTTGCAGCTCTTTGACAAAGCCAGATATATCACGGGGGTTGGCAATCAGCAGGTTATTACCGCCCAGCTCAAGCACCGCCATGGTGATAGTAAAGGCATAGATATGATAAAGCGGTAACGGCGCGACCACCATCTCCGCCCAGTGCTTATCGGCATCTGAGATCAGCTTAACCCCCTGAAGGAAGTTGGAGATCAGGTTGCCATGGGTCAGCATTGCACCTTTGGAGACACCGGTAGTGCCGCCGGTATATTGCAGCACCGCAATATCGCTGCAGTTCTGAGGCACCACCTGGGGCTTCTGACCTGCCTTTTGCTTTAACACATGCCGCAGTTCGATCGCCTGGGGCAGATGGTACGCAGGTTCCATCTTCCTGATATATTTCACCACCGAGTTGATCAGCAGCCGTTTTAAAGGCGGGTGCAGATCGGCAATCTGGGTGGTAAAAACATATTTTATCGGGGTGTTAGCAATAATTTTATCAACATTATGTGCAACCCCTTTGTAGACCACCAGCGCTTTAGCGCCCGAGTCATTAAACTGTTTTTCCAGCTCCCTGGGAGTGTACAACGGGTTCGTATTCACGATGATCAGGCCCGCTTTGAGCGCGCCGAACAGCACCACCGGATACTGATTCAGGTTCGGCAGTTGAATCGCAATACGATCACCCGGTTGCAGATCGGTTTCCTGCTGCAGGTAAACGGCAAACGCATCCGACAACTGCCCCAGTTCGGCATAGCTCATCGCATTGCCAAAGCTGGTAAAGGCGGTTTTAGAGGCATATTCGCTGACGATTCGCTGGATAACATCGGTCAGCGTGTTATAGCCTTTTGGATTCAGACTTTCTGGAATCCAGCTACCGCGTACTTTTTGATCCATATTCAGATCCCGTCTACTGTCATTGTTATTGTTGTTAAGCTGTTTTTTATACCGGGTGCAGCGTTAAACCCGTTGCTCTCAGCATAAGTGCTCAGAGGAAAAAGTCTAATATAATCAGCAGTAACCGTGACGCAGTACTGCTGATTTACGGATTAACCGGCAGGAAACAGGGCTTCCAGGCGGGTTGCCAGCATCACATCGCCTTCAGCACGGATGCGACCAGCCATAAACGCCTGCATACCGTTCGTTTCTCCCTCCAGCACCTCTTTGAAGGTCTCGCTGTCCATCATCAGAACCACACTGGGATTATCATGCAGCCCTTTATCCAGCGCACACTCCCCACCTGAAATAGCCACATAATAGGCATCGCCTTCATCCAACTTATACTGAAACACCGCCTCCAGGCCTGCCGCGGCATCGCTGTTAAAGCGCCCGGCCATGGTTTCAAACAGCCCCTGAATCTCTGACATATCCCTCTCCTCTGTTGCTTTTAGCTGCGACGACATGCGTGAACCCTGACGCCGCACGCGATGATTAACTCTGATCAGACCGGTCAGTAATGCCTGACCGGCTTTGCTTCGTACCAACTTGGTGGCAAATAGTTTCATTGTTATTTCAACGGCCCGGTTCAGCAGGAAAACTCTGCTTCATCCATCGCCAGCAGATTATCCGCACCGGAATCGATGGTCGCTTCCAGGGTTTTCGTCCGGGGCAGAATCCGCTCAAAGTAGAACCTAGCGGTTTTCAGTTTCGCCTGATAGAAGCTCCGGTCGCCTTCACCGGCATCCAGTTTCTGCTGCGCAGTGACGGCCATTCTGGCCCACAAATAGGCCATCGTTGCATAGCCGGAATACATCAGGTAATCCACAGAAGCGGCACCGACCTCTTCCCGGTTCATCATCGCTTTCATGCCGATACGCGTGGTCAGATCACCCCACTCTTTATTCAATCGGGCAAGCGGACTGATAAACTCCTGCATGGCACGATTCTCAGCCTGGGACTGGCAGAACTTATGTACCACTTTGGTAAAGGATTTCAGGGATTCGCCCTGAGTCATCAGCACTTTACGGCCTAACAGATCGAGCGCCTGAATCCCGGTGGTGCCTTCATACAACATCGAGATACGACTATCACGAACGTTTTGTTCCATCCCCCACTCACTGATATAACCGTGCCCACCAAAGATCTGTAATCCCAGATTGGCTGATTCAAAGCCGGTTTCAGTCAGAAACGCTTTAGCTATCGGTGTCAGGAAAGCCAGCTGAGTGTCGGCCTGCTGCCGCTCATCACTATCGGTGGTCAGGTTAACTCTGTCTACCAGCTGCGCGCAGTAATAGATCAGCGCCCGTCCGCCTTCAGCAAAGGCTTTCTGGGTCAGCAGCATGCGGCGCACATCAGGATGAACAATAATCGGATCAGCAGGCTTGTCGGGACAGGCAGGGCCATTCAGCGCCCGCATCTGCAAACGGTCCCGGGCGTAAGCCAGTGAGTTCTGATAGCCCCACTCCGCATGGGCCAGCCCCTGCAGCGCGGTACCCAGACGTGCGGTATTCATAAAGGTGAACATACAGTTCAGGCCTTTGTTTTCCGGTCCGATCAGATAGCCGGTAGCGCCATCAAAGTTCATCACACAGGTAGCGTTACCATGAATCCCCATCTTATGTTCCAGTGAACCACAACTCAGGTTATTCCGTTCACCGACATTACCATCACTATTGGGCAGAAACTTGGGTACGATAAACAGCGAGATACCTTTGGTCCCCTGGGGAGCATCCGGCAGACGGGCCAGCACGATATGAACGATGTTATCTGCCATATCGTGCTCACCAGCGGAGATAAAGATCTTGGTGCCGCTGATTTTATAGCTGCCGTCGGCCTGGGGTTCCGCTTTGGTTTTCAGCATCCCCAGATCGGTACCGCAATGGGATTCGGTCAGACACATAGTACCGGTCCACTCGCCACTGATCAGCCGGGTCAGGTAGGTCTGTTTCTGCGCTTCTGTACCATGAGCTTCAATGGTATTCATCGCCCCGTGGCTCAACCCCGGGTACATACTCCAGGACCAGTTGGCGGAGCCAACCATCTCATTGAGTACAATACCGATCGATTCCGGTAACCCCTGCCCACCCCATTCAGGATCATGGGCCAGAGAGGGCCAGCCCCCTTCAACAAACTGCTGATAGGCCTCTTTAAAACCGGTAGGCGTTTTCACCTCGCCATCCGTTAGTTGACAGCCTTCCCGGTCACCCACCTGATTCAGGGGTGCCAGCACCCGCTCAGCAAACTTTGCCCCCTCTTCCAGAATAGCGGCCACCATATCCGGGGTCGCCTCTTCACAGCCCGGCAGGCTCTGGTAGTGCTGTTCACTGTGCAGCATTTCGTCCAGTACAAACTGTATATCTTTTAAGGGCGCTTTATATTCCGGCATGATGACACCTCGACAGATCCTGTATCGCACCTGCATCAGGGACACAGGTATCTTGTGTTAATTATTGTATGCCATGAGGATCTATCAAATACCCCACATTACCAATAACAAAACCTTCCATTATCACTAACACAAAAAATCATATCGATATTTAAAACCATTTAATCCTTATTTTTCATAAACTTAAAAAATAATAGATAGGTATTTTTTATTAACAAAAAAGCCCGGATAAACCGGGCTTCTGGACTGAAGTCTATTTACTGCTGTAACACAGGAACCACCTGATCAGACAACCCGATCCGCAGTACCAGAATATCGCAATCCAGCCGCGGCAATATCCGTTCGGCAGTATTCCCGATCAACGCCCCCTTTAAGCCGCCGCGGGCCCGGGTACCGATCACCACCAACCGCGCAGACTGCTTCGCTGCAGCTTCAGGAATCCAGTATTCAGCAGGCCCCTCTCCTACAGCAACATCCTGTGCCTGCAACTGCAACCGGCTTAACTGTGCTTCAAGAGCCTGATGCGCTTTCTTCTGAATCAACTCCTCTGACTGCATCACAGGATCAGCGCCCATCATCGCAGAGGGGCAGGCAACCGCAGCGGCTAAGGTTGATCCGGTCGCCAGGGCAATCTGAGCTGCAACTTTAAGGACATCATCATTGAGTCGTCGCTGGTGAGCATCATTAGCCAGCGAGTTAACGGCGGCCATCACCACGCCATCCTGCCAGAGCAGATCTCGCTTAACCATCAATACCGGACAGGGAAGTTCCCGCAGAATCTGACCATCCACCGAAGTCATAAAGCCTTTACTGCGGGGATCACAACTCTTTATTAACAAGCCAAAAGGCTGCTGTTGCAGAAACTTAGCCAGTAACTTTAAGAGCTTATCTCTGGCGACGACATGAAGCGCCACAGAGATGCCATCACTCTCCAGCTGCTGCACAGCGGCTTCCGCTTTTTCAATGCTGTCGCCAAGCCAGATCAGGGTTACCTGACTATGCAAACGTCCGGCGATCAGACGACAACGCTGCAATGCATTGCACGACTGATCCTGCTGATCCAGCACCAGCAACAACCGTTTATTTAACAACATTTTTTACCTCCGGAGGGGTTGTAACAGTAGCTTTCGCTCCACAGTTAAGCAGACAGGCAAGCGCGGGCAGCAACACCAGAGCACCCAGCATATTCCAGAGGAACATAAAGGTGAGTAACACGCCCATATCCGCCTGAAATTTAATCGGAGAAAAGACCCACAGCACCACGCCAATCGCCAGCGTTAAGCCGGTGAAAGCCACCGATTTACCGGTTGTTTTAAGCGTATTAAGATAAGCCTCCTGCAACGGCATCCCCTGCACCAGATAGGTATTGAGTTTGGAATAGATATAGATGCCGTAATCGACACCAATGCCTACCCCCAGAGCAATCACCGGCAGGGTCGCTACTTTGACGCCGATACCAAAGCTGGCCATCAAGGCCTGACAGAGAATCGAGGTCAGCGCCAGCGGTGCAATGATACACACCAGAGTCTTCAGTGACCGGAAGGTCAGCAGACAGAGCAAACCCACCACCGCGTAAACCCAGGCCAGCATCTGATACTGAGCAGTACCGATCACCTCATTGGTGGCGGCCTCAAAACCGGAGTTGCCGGCTGCCATCTCAAACTGTATCCGGTCCGAACCATACTCCGCGGCAAACGACGCGATCTGGCGGGTCAGGTTATTCAGGGTTGCGGCCTTATGATCATCAAGAAAGATGATCACCGGCAACAATGAACAGGAGGGGTTCATAAGTCCCGCGGGCACGTAGGAGAGAGAGGCGTTGATCACCAGTTGATTACGGCTCACAGTACGCCACTTCAGGCTGCCCTCATTGAGCCCGGATGTCACCCGTTTGGACACATCCACCAGCGATACACTGGACTGCACCCCGGCAATATTGGTCAGGTAATACTGAAACCGGTCCACCAGCGACAGCGTGGAAAAGCTGGAGCATTGATCTTTATCGGTACTGACCATCACCACAAAGATATCGCTGGAGGTCGAATAGTGCTGAGTGATAAAGCGGTTATCAAGATTATATCTTGAATCCGGACGCAGCTCCGGAGCACCGCTATCAAGATCACCGATCTGTAGCTTCTGCCCCTGATACACGCCACCCAGCAACATCATCAGCGCAATCACCACAGCAACCCGGGCACCGGAGGGGGTCGCAAACCAGGTCAGCAGCTGCCAGCCACTGTGCTGTTTCTGCTCCGCTTCCCGGGCTCTCCGGGTCGCCGTTTCGCCAATACCTAACAGCGACATGATAACCGGCAACAGAAACAGATTGGTGAGAATAATCACGGCAATCCCGAGCGATGCAGCGATCGCCAGATCCTGAATTACCCGGATCTCAATCACCATCAGGGTGACAAATCCGATACCATCCGATAACAGCGCCGTCAGGCCCGGAATATACAATGCCCGGAACGCCCGCCGTGCTGCCAGCCATCGATCTGCGCCCCGGGCACTTTCCAGAGCGATAGTATTAACGATCTGTACTCCGTGGCTCACCGCAATAGCAAATACCAGAAACGGCACCAGCATCGAATAGGGGTCCAGCCCATAACCCAGCAGCTTTAGCAGCCCTAACTGCCAGATCACCGCTATCACAGAGCAGGCCAGCGGCACCAGCGTGCCGGTAATACTGCGGGAATAGAGATACAGCAGTACCAGGGTGATCAGCAGGGCGATAGCAAAAAACACCGCCACCTGCGCGGCACCCTCGATAAGATCCCCCACGATCTTGGCAAAACCGGTGATATGAATGCTGATATTGTCAGACTGATAACGGTCCCGTATCAGGGTTTCCAGCTGTTGAGACAACACCTGATAGTCGAGTTTTTCACCGGTATCCGGATGCTTATCAAACAGCGGCACCTGCACAATCGCCGAGCGGAAATCGTTCGCCACCAACCGGCCTACCTGCCCTGAACGCAGAATATTCAGCTTAATCTGTTCAAGACTCTCGGGCGAGCCATCATAATCCGGCGGAATCACCGGACCACCCACAAACCCCTCTTCGGTGACTTCGGTCCAGCGGACATTGGGGGTCCAGATTGAGGTCAGTGCCGCCCGGTCAACGCCGGGAATAAAGAACAGCTCATCGGTAATCTTTTGCAGTGTCTGCTGAAACTCAGCGGTAAAGATATCCCCCTCTCGTACCGCGACCGCAACCCGGACACTGTTACCCAGTCCGGCAAGGTCATCCCGGTTTTTGAGATAGTTCTCAACGTAGGGATGAGAGGTCGGAATCATCTTCACAAAACTGGCATCAGGACGGATCTGCACCGCCTGCCAACCGAGGAACAGGGTCAGGGCCGCAAACACCAGCAATACCGGTAACCGGTGGTGAAACAGAAATCGTTCAGCGAACTCTTCAGAACCTTTGATCGGTGCTAACAGGAGCCGGGAGAGCTTATTCATGGGCCACCTCCAGCGTATGCAAACCGCCCTCACCTACCAGAATATACCCTCCATTCAACGCCAACCCGGCACTCAGAGAGTGCCGTCCACCACTGGGCAGCTGCGAGAAATGCTGACCATCGGCACTCTGCAGGATCAGCCCCCCCTGCCCCAGTAATACCAGTTGCTGCGCCTGAGTCACCGCGCTGACCAGAGTTGCTGCATGCCCGGTCTCCACCGGCAGCCATTCCAGCCCGTCGGTCGAACGAAAGAGGTGGCCTCGCAGCCCCATCAGATAGAGTTGGTTGTTGAATTCGGTGATGCCGAAAAAAGAGCCATCATAAGGAGTCTCTATACGTTGCCAGTGATCGCCGCCATCCTCTGAGCGAAACAGCAACCCGGCCTCACCCACGATGTACAGATTTCCCCGATGATCCGCTCTCATAGCGTTCAGGTGAAAGTTATCCGGATTGTCCAGCCGATCACCCCAGTATGCCCAGCTGTCACCACCATCCTCGGTTTTCAGTAACAGGCCATAGCCTCCCAGAGCAAAGCCGCGCTGAGAGTCGGCAAACCAGATATCCAGCAGCGGCACCCCCGCCCCATCATCCACCGCCGCAGCAGCGTCACCCGCCTGCCAGGACACATTGTCCAGCTGCTCAGCCAGTTGGGCATTATCCGGCTGGGCATCAAGCGCTGCCTGTAACTCTGCCATCTTCTGTTGCAACCGCTGCAAGCGCAGCTGATTGATCTGATTACCGTCCAGCAACAAGTGCCAGTTGACACCACCATCGTCGGTCTCGGCCAGCAGGCCATCGTGCCCGGTCAGCCACCCATGTTGAGCATCAGCAAAGCAGACCGACGTCAGCATCACGCTGAACGGAGTTGACTGCTGCTGCCAGCTTTGTCCCTGATCGGTTGAGCGCATCACCACGCCCTGATCACCCACAGCAACCAACTGATTACCGCTGGCGGCTATATCCAGCAACAGCGTCTGAGCAGCACGATAGGAGGGTAAAGCGGGGGTAGTAAGCCGATCCACTCCAGATTGCGCCGCAGCAGCGCCCGCCATCAGAGTAGCCGATACTATAATAAAGCCAGTGAGTGACCGGATCAGATCCATACGTTTCCCAGTTATTATCATTATGCAGGAATTAATTTTTTCTCCGACGCCCGCATCCTTCAGCAACCGTCCGAAATAAATCGCTTAGGCTGGAATCATTAACAAAAACGGTCAGATGCTCAATAACAAATAGTGGCAATTTCGTTAACACTTTCGCCACAGCACAGAGTAAAGCATTCCAGATCAACATAAATGTATAAAAGTCCTCTGCTTAGATTGCAATTTGTAGACGGCCAGAGGTAGAGTTAGCCACTGCGACAGAGGTAATAACATCTGTGAACAGACCCGAATTCAATCAACAACCGGCTGTTCTCAGATGGTGCACTCAAAAACCTCTGCAAAGAACAATAAATGGAGATTAGCTCGATGAATCAATTCCGCAAAACATTGCTCGGTCTGAGCACCGCCGTATGCATAATGGGTTTAACCGCTGCTGCACAGGCCGACACCCTGAAAATCGCTCTGGCCGGCCCGGCGACAGGCCCTGTCGCCCAGTATGGTGATATGCAAAAAATCGGTGTTATGGCAGCGATTGACGATATCAACAAAGCAGGCGGTGTGAACGGTATGATGCTGGAAGGCGTTATCTATGACGATGCCTGTGATCCCAAACAAGCCGTCGCCGTTGCGAACAAAATTGTCAATGATGGTATCACTCAGGTGGTTGGCCATCTGTGCTCCTCCTCCACTGAACCTGCCGCAGATATCTACGAAGAGGAAGGCGTATTGATGATTACCGCCGCGTCCACCTCACCTTCGATCACCGAGAAGGGCTACCAGATGGTTTTCCGCACCATCGGCCTGGATAGTCTTCAGGGCAGTATGGCCGCTCAGTACATCCTTAATACAGCTAAGCCGGCCCGTGTTGCCGTTATCCATGATAAGCAGCAATACGGTGAAGGACTGGCAACAGCGGTTCGCGATCAGCTAGCTGAAAACGGCGTCAAAGCGGTTATGTTTGAAGGTGTCACCCCCGGCGACAAAGACTTTTCCGCCCTGATTGCCAAGCTGAAAAAAGAGAACGTTGATTTTGTCTACTACGGTGGCTACCACCCAGAGCTGGGTCTGATCCTGCGTCAGTCTGCTGAAAAAGGCTTCAATGCACAGTTTATGGGCCCCGAAGGCGTAGTTAACTCCGATCTGGCTAAGATCGCTGGCGACGCAGCTGAAGGCGTGCTGGCCACAGCACCGAAGAGCTTTGACCAGAACCCGGTCAACGAAGCACGCGTTGCGGCCATCAAGGCCAAAGGCGAAGACCCAACCGGTCCGTTTGTTTTCACAGCTTATGCTGCGGTTGAAGTAATGACCGATGCGATGGAAGCGACAAAATCGACTGATTCTGAAGCGTTGGCTGACTATATCCGCAGCCACGACTTCGATACAGCCATCGGTAAAGTAAAGTATGACGAGAAAGGCGACCTGACGGAGTCAACTTTCCTGGTATACCGCTTACACAAGGATGGCTCTAAGACTCCTGCTGAGTAAATTACTGTAATATCAATAGATTATCGAACTGCAACGCACCCTGTTGCAATTCGTCAATCCCGATTCCCTGATGCCGCGATCCGGCATCGGGGATTCGTTTTATATGGTCCCTGCAAATGTCAGAATTCTCGCTTTATCTGTTGCAACAGCTCATTAACGGGCTAACCATCGGCTCTACCTACGCCCTGATCGCCATCGGCTATACCATGGTTTATGGCATCATCGGCATGATCAACTTCGCCCACGGCGAGATCTACATGATCGGCTCCTACGTAACCTTTATTGTTATCGCAGGTCTGCTGGGCATGGGTATGGTAAGCCTGCCAATCATCCTGATAATCGCCCTCGTGGTCGCCATGTTTATCGCCAGCACCTATGGCTGGACGATTGAGCGGGTCGCCTATCGCCCCCTGCGGGGCTCAAACCGGCTGATTCCACTGATCTCCGCGATCGGCATGTCAATTTTCCTGCAAAACTTTGTCGTCCTGTCCCAGGGTTCCCGGGATGTTGCCCTGCCTCCGCAGATTACCGGTGGCTGGAACTTTGGTGACCCCAGTGTCTTTGAGGTTTCCCTTTCCTATATGCAGGTACTGATCTTCATCATCACCTTTATCAGCATGACTCTGCTGACGCTGTTTATCTCCCGCTCCCGCATGGGTCGCGCCTGTCGCGCCTGTTCAGAGGATCTGGGGATGACCAACCTGCTGGGGATCGATACCAACAAGATTATCGCTCTCACCTTTATTGTCGGCGCCGCCCTGGCTGCCATCGCAGGCCTCTTGCTGGGGCTCTACTATGGAGTGGTCAACCCCTTTGTTGGTTTTATCGCGGGTCTCAAAGCATTTACTGCAGCGGTACTCGGAGGGATCGGTTCAATTCCCGGCGCAGTGCTCGGTGGCCTGATCCTCGGCGTTACCGAAGCGATGACCTCCGCATTCTTCCCCTCAGAATATAAAGACGTTGTCTCATTCGGTCTGCTGGTGCTTATCCTGCTATTCCGTCCAAGCGGACTCCTGGGCAAGCCGGAGGTAGAAAAAGTATGAATTCCAGTAAGCTTTATAATGCAGTTTTTGCCGCCGGTATCTCCTTCATCCTCGCCTGCCTGATGATCGGCGTTAAACTGGATACCGACAGTACCGTACTGGCTGTCAAAGGCGCCACCGCCGAACAGTGGGCATGGATTATTGGCGGTATCGCGGTGGTATTTCTGTCGCAACTGTTCAGTACCCAGGTTGACGCCCTCTTCCGCGCCATTCCCAAACCTGATATCCAGGCGCTGCTGCCGCAACAGCAAAAGTTTGCCACCCTGAAGCCCTGGCTGATCGCAGCGATCATTGTCGTAATGATGATCTGGCCATTTATGGTTTCCCGAGGGTCGGTTGACCTGGCAACCCTGACACTGATCTACATTATGCTGGGGCTGGGACTGAATATCGTGGTGGGCCTTGCCGGCCTGCTGGATCTGGGCTTTGTCGCTTTCTACGCGGTTGGCGCCTACACCTATGCCCTGCTATCCCAGTATTTCGGTATGTCGTTCTGGGCCTGCCTGCCAATATCAGCGGGGCTGGCGGCCACCTTTGGCTTCCTTCTGGGCTTTCCGGTGCTGCGTCTCAGAGGTGATTACCTGGCAATTGTCACCCTCGGTTTCGGTGAGATAATCCGCATTCTGCTAAACAACTGGACCTCCCTGACCGGCGGACCCAACGGGATCTCAGGCATCGCCAAACCGACCCTGTTTGGTCTGGAGTTCAACCGCCGAGCCAAAGAGGAAGGCGCGATGACCTTCCATGAATACTTTGATATGGATTACTCCAGTTCCTACAAAGTGATCTTTCTCTATCTGATCGCAGTCTTGCTGGTGATCTGTGTCATCTATCTGATCAACCGTCTGATGCGGATGCCGATTGGTCGCGCCTGGGAAGCGCTGCGGGAAGATGAGATCGCCTGCCGTTCTCTGGGACTGAACCGCACCGCCATCAAGTTATCAGCGTTCACTCTGGGGGCATCAACAGCAGGATTTGCAGGCTGCTTTTTTGCCGCCCGGCAGGGCTTTATCAGCCCGGAATCATTCATATTTATCGAGTCAGCCATCATTCTGGCGATTGTGGTACTGGGCGGTATGGGCTCGCAGATGGGCATCATCTTCGCCGCCATTATTATGACTATTCTGCCGGAACTGGCACGGGAGTTCTCTGAATACAGGATGCTGCTGTTCGGCCTGCTGATGGTAGTGATGATGCGCTGGCGCCCTCAGGGACTGGTACCGATGAAACGACCGAATCTGGAGTTGAAACAACAATGAGTCAGTTACTGCTGGATGTAAACGGTCTGACCATGCGCTTCGGCGGCCTGGTAGCGGTAAACGGGGTAAACCTGAAGGTAAAAAATCGCCAGATCGTTTCAGTTATCGGCCCGAACGGTGCCGGGAAAACAACCGTTTTTAATTGCCTGTCCGGTTTTTATATTCCCACGGAAGGCAGTGTCATGCTCAAAAATGAGCAGATTGCCGGCCTGAAAGATTATCAGATTTCACGCAAGGGTCTGGTACGCACCTTTCAGCATGTCCGTCTGTTTCAGAAGATGACCGTGATTGAGAATATGCTGGTTGCACAGCACCGGCATCTGAATACCAACCTGTTCTCCGGTTTGCTGAAAACGCCGAACTATCGTCGCCTTGAAAAAGACGCGATGGAACATGCCGCACACTGGTTGAAAGAGGTGGGACTGCTGGAATATGCCAACCGGGAAGCGGGCAACCTCGCTTACGGGCAGCAACGCCGCCTTGAGATTGCCCGTTGCATGGTAACCCAGCCCGAACTGCTGATGCTGGATGAGCCCGCCGCAGGTCTGAACCCTAATGAGACCAAAGAGCTGGACGAGCTGATCATTAAGCTGCGTGATGAGCATGAGATCTCGATCCTGCTGATTGAGCATGATATGAGCCTGGTTATGGGCATCTCCGATCACATCTATGTGATTGCCCAGGGCACCCCTCTGGCCAACGGAACCGCCGAGCAGATCAAAGGCAACCCCGATGTCATCAAAGCTTATCTCGGAGAGGAATAAGATGCTGCAGATCGAAAATGTAAACACCCATTACGGGCAGATTCAGGCACTTCATGATGTCAGCATTGAGATCCGTCAGGGGGAGATCATTACGCTCATCGGTGCCAACGGCGCGGGCAAAACAACCCTGATGATGACCATCTGCGGCGACCCCAAAGCCTCATCCGGCAAGATTGTTTTTGAAGGGGAGGAGCTGGAACACTGCAACACCCCTGAGATCATGCGCAAAGGGCTGGCAATCGTCCCCGAAGGACGCCGGGTGTTCAGCTCGATGACGGTAGAAGAGAACCTCTCAATGGGGGCCTATTTTCGCACCAAAGAGCAGGCTGAAGAGACGGTTCAATATGTTCTTAAGCTGTTCCCGCGTCTCGAAGAACGGTTTAAACAACGGGCAGGTACCATGTCGGGCGGCGAACAACAGATGCTTGCCATTGGCCGGGCACTGATGAGCAGACCCCGCCTACTGCTACTGGATGAACCCTCTCTGGGGCTGGCACCGATCATCATCAAACAGATTTTCGATATTATCGAACGTCTGCGGGATGAGGGGGTCACCATCTTTCTGGTGGAGCAGAATGCTAACCAGGCTTTACGAATCGCCGACCGGGCCTACGTTCTGGAAAATGGCAGAATCGTTAAAACCGATACCGGGGCTAACCTGCTCACCGATGAATCGGTTCAAAAGGCCTATCTCGGGGGCTAGAAGCGTCTCCAAAAAGATACAAAACCAGCCTGTTGGCTGGTTTTTTTTCGTTCTTTAGTCGGAGAAATGTTCAGAATCACCCTAATAAACTGACTAAAATCAACCAAAACAGCAATTTTTGCTTACACTACAGTGATTTACGTCAACATTTTTAATCCATCATTATTGTGCTAATATAAGTCGCATATAAACGACACAAAAACACTCTTCTGAGACTGTTTTTTGTCACACAGAAGCAACAGAAACACAGCAAGTACTGTTAAGGATTTTGAAGTAAACGTCCAGAATACAGTTTTGAGGTAACACACATGAGATGTCTATGCCCACAGTGCAAGTCACTACTGGAACATCAAAGCATCAGTCTCCACAGTGGCTTGGTTGAAGTTAAGCACATACACAACAACACCCTCTATATCTGCAAAGACTGCTCAGCGCAGATTGGGCTGGTAAGCGTGCCTCACAGCTGGCAACTGATGCCGTATACCGAAAATCAGCGCGTCGCCTGATTTTTTATTTTGAGCGCCAGGCCTGGCGCTCGAACAGGAGTCTTACAGCGGCTCTGCCATTCAGCAGTAAAATCTGGCACACTGGTGTGTACATGTCCCTGCGCGCATACCTGCGTACATCTAAGTATAAGTGCCGATACCGATGAGCCAGCTTGAAACCCTCATTAACAGCAGCGACGAAAACCTGCTTACCCTGCTCTCCAGCCTCTGCCAGGGCGCTATCGCCATCGATCAGCAATGCCGGGTTGTCTGGCTAAGCGAACAATACCGGGAGTTTCTTAACCTCCCCTCGGATGCACCTCTTACCGGACAACCGGTTGAAGAGATTCTGCCTACCACCCAGCTTCCCCGTGTAGTGAAAACTGGTCAGCCAAGCTTTCTGGATCTGATGCAGATTAATAATCGCTGGTGCGCAGTCACCCGCCTGCCGCTGAAAAATCCCGATGGCTCAGTGTTTGGTGCTATCGGCTTTATCTTCTATGACAATCTGAACAATCTGCAACCGTTGTTTGATAAATTCGCGCGCCTGAAAAAGCAGTTGGTCTCGGAAAATCTGTTGCGTACCAGTAAGTATGAACTGGATGATCTGGTGGGGGATTCAGTCCCACTTCTCAAAGTCAGACGCCAGGCACTGCGGGCAGCGCAACTGGATACCACCATTCTGCTGCTGGGAGAGACCGGTACCGGCAAAGAACTGCTGGCTCAGGGCATTCACAACGCATCGCCCCGCAGGGACGGCCCCTTTGTCGGGATCAATATGGCGGCACTACCGGAAACACTAGTGGAGTCTGAACTGTTTGGTGCCGTAGCCGGCGCCTTTACTGGCGCGACAAAAAGCGGTCGGCAAGGCAAAATACAGCTGGCTGCTGGCGGCACCCTGTTTCTCGATGAGATCGCCGACATCTCTGCTGCGATTCAGGCAAAGCTGTTACGGGTGCTCCAGGAGCGGGAGGTGGAAGCGCTGGGCTCCAACCGCTTAGAGAAGATTGATGTCAGAATTATCGCCGCGACCTCACGCAACCTCAAACAGCTGGTTGATCAGGGACGCTTCAGGGAGGATCTCTACTATCGGTTAAATGTTCTGCCGCTACGACTCCCGGCGCTACGGGAAAGAAGATCCGATATCCCGGCACTGTGCAGCCATCTGCTGCAGAAAATCGCCCGGGACTCAGGCCTGCCTGCACAGGAGCTCAGCAGTGAGGCGATCACCTGGCTGCAGCAGTACCACTGGCCCGGCAATGTCAGAGAGCTGCACAACCGGCTGGAACGCGCCTGCGTTATGGCGGAACAGAATGCGATCTACCCGGATGACCTGGGTGCCGATGATATTGCCCAGACCACACCGGCGTTTTCAGCTAACAGCCTGTCTCAGATTCGCAGCCAGGCAGAAGTGAGCTCTCTGCAACAGGCACTGCAGCAGTGCCAGCATAATAAAACCCAGGCCGCTAAACTACTGGGCATCTCCCGTGCGACACTTTACAACCGGATAAAGCGTCTAAAACTGTAAAATCATAAAACTCAAAATAGACATATCTTTACACTTTGTTTAAAAATATAGACAAATCTATTATCAATCTTTGATATAAATCACTATAAATAATTGATTAAAAAGAGCTTTAAAGCTATGGCCCAGCGTTTGCTATATATCTGTCTATATTAAAAAAATAACAACGTCAGGATCGATTTATGTCTAAGCAGATCAGTGCAGAACAAGCCGCGCAACTTATCCCAGACAACGCAACCATCGCCACCGGAGGTTTTATTGGCATCGGCTTCGCTGAAGCGATCGCCAAAGCAGTAGAGCAGCGCTTTATCGCTTGCCAGCAACCGCAGAAACTTGCACTGGTTTACGCTGCGGGCCAGGGAGATGCGCAACACCGGGGACTGAATCACTTTGCTCACGAGGGGATGGTCAGTAAAGTTATCGGCGGTCACTGGGGATTAGCGCCGGGCCTCGGTAAACTGGCAACGGATAATCGCATCGAAGCCTACAATCTGCCTCAGGGCGTGATCTGCCACCTGTTCCGGGATATTGCCGCAGGCAAACCCGGCACGCTCACCAAAGTAGGCCTGCACACCTTTGTTGACCCTCGCCTGGGGGGCGGTAAGATCAACAGCCGCAGCCGCAGCCGCACCGATCAGGTTGAACTGATCAGCCTCCATGGCGAGGAGTACCTGTTCTACAAAGCTTTCCCTATCGATATCGCCCTGCTGCGCGGCACGACAGCCGATGCAGATGGCAATATCTCCATGGAACGGGAAGCTCTGCCGCTGGAAGCTCTGGCGATTGCCCAGGCGACCCATAACAGCGGCGGAAAAGTGATTGTTCAGGTGGAACGCACCACCCACCAGCACCATCTGACACCCGACCGGGTTAAAATACCCGGCATACTGGTCGATCATTATGTCGTTGCAGACCCGGCTGACCATCCCCAGACATTTGCCGAGCCCTTTAATCCAGCTTATTGTGGCGATGTTGTTGCCCCGGCCAGCCAGGAAACAGAGCCACTATCTTCGCGAAAAATCATCGGCAGACGAGCGTTGATAGCCCTGCAAAAACACGCGGTGGTAAACCTCGGTATCGGCATGCCGGAAATGGTTTCAGCCGTGGCAGCGGAAGAGAAGATGCTCAATGATTTCACCCTGACAGTGGAGCCTGGCGGTATCGGCGGGCAACCAGCCAGCGGTCTCAGCTTTGGCGCCGTCAGCAATGCCGCGGCGGTGATCGATCAGCCGGCACAATTTGACTTCTACGATGGCGGCGGCCTGGATCAGGCTTTTCTGGGGCTGGCAGAGACCTGTTCTGAGGGGCATGTTAATGTCAGTCGTTTTGGTAACAAACTGGCTGGCGCCGGTGGCTTTATTAACATTACCCAGAACACTCGTGACCTTTACTTTCTCGGCACCTTCACCTCAGGACCTCAGCAGATTGAGATCAATGACGGTCAGCTACAGGTCATTAAAAACGGGCCGGTGAAAAAATTTCTGCGGCAGGTTCAACAGATCACCTTCAATGGTGAGTATGCGGTAAAGCAGGGCCATTCCGTCACCTTTATTACCGAGCGGGCGGTTTTTAAGCTCACCGCCGAAGGACTCCGGCTCACCGAAATTGCCCCGGGGGTCGATCTGCAAAGCGATATTCTCGACCAGATGGAGTTCCAACCCGTTATCGACGATAACCTGGTGCTGATGGACCCTCGTTTGTTTAATGAAGGGCCGATGAACCTGCAACATAGTGGCAGCCACCCAGCCGGTCATATGCGCAAGCTCTGGTCGCAGCTGGTCACCGGCGCAGAGGAGCAAACCCGGGAGCTGGACAGTTGTATTGCCAGTTAGCGGTTAGCTTTTCTATCCAGCTTAGTTAATACTGAGGTTATCATTCCCGCAGTTTAAGGACAGTTTATGAAAATGCTGACGCTGGTACGGCACGCTAAATCAAGCTGGGAAAACCCCGAACTGTCCGACTTTAACCGCCCGCTCAACAAACGCGGCAAACGGGACCTGCCCCTGATGGCATCCCGTTTGCTGGCTATGGGGATTGAACCTGACCTGATCCTCAGCAGCGGCGCCCGCAGAGCGATCACCACGGCCGAACAGATAGCTACAGCGCTGGAGTATCCAGTCAGCAAGATCATTGAAGTGCCTGAACTGTATCACGCCCGGGTAGAGACCCTGATCAACCTGTTACAGGGGCAATCAGATCACTACCGCCATCTGATGGTGGTGGGACACAACCCGACACTGGAGATGACCGGCCACTACCTCACCGATGAAAATATCCCCCACTTCCCCACCAGTGGGGTGATGCAGATCGCGCTGAGCATTACCTGCTGGGAAGAACTCTCGGAATCCTGCGGCAGCCTCGAAGCCCTGGATTATCCGAAACTGCATCAATAATCCCCTCCTCTCTGGAGAGCAACTGCAGCATAGGTGATATACTGTCTCAACACCGACATCTCTCTACCCGTGAAATGGAAACATCCCGTTGAACCTTTATATTGATACCCTGTTATTCACCAGTAACATTGTGGCACCGATCTTTTTTATTGTCTCACTGGGCTATCTGCTGATGCGGCTGAGGATTATTGATCAGGGCTTTATTGATACCTCGTCAAAGCTGGTGTTTACCATCACCCTGCCGGTTCTGGTGTTTATGAGCATATCCCGGATGGATTTTCAGGCCGTGTTCAATCCACAACTGCTGGGCTACTTCATCATCAGCACCCTAATCAGCGTTGCGATTCTCTGGCAGACAAGTAAATATTTCATCAAAAAACCCGAAGACCTGGGCGTTTTTATTCAGGGTTCATTTCGGGGCAACTATGGCATTATCGGGTTGGCGGTCAGCTTTAACATGTTCGGCAACAGCGGTCTGGCGCTGGCATCTCTGTTGCTGGTCTGCGTGATCCCTCTGTACAATATTCTCTCAGTGCTCGCACTTTCACTGCCGACGCAGCAAACCAGTGGCGCCAGCATCACCCGCCCGATCAAAGAGATTGCCCGCAACCCACTGATTATCGCGGTATTGCTGGCATTGCCTTTTTCCTATTTTGGCTGGGGACTGACAGCGGTGGGAGACAAGATCGGCAACTACTTCGCCAGCCTGACGTTACCGCTGGCCCTGTTGGCGATCGGCGGTTCGCTCAACCTGAGAAGCCTCAGAGATACCTCTGGCCAGTCTAGTTGGTCAACCCTGATTAAACTGGTCATCATGCCGCTGGTGCTGACCACAGGAGCCTGGCTATATGGCTTTAAAAGCCAGGAACTGGGAATCCTGTTTGTTCTGTTTGGCTGCCCAACTGCGGCAGCAAGCTTTATTATGGCCAAAGCGATGGGTGGTAATGCCCAACTGGCCGCCAATATCATTCTGACCACCACCCTGGGTTCGGTGATCACCCTGAGCAGCGGCATCTATCTATTACGTTTATGGAACCTGATCTGATTCTGATAACATATCCAGTAGTCAATACAGAGGGACTGTGATGCTGCAGGAATTTTTCGACAATCTACTGGACCTTTTTCTGGATACGGCAATCTGGCTGCTGTTAGGCCTGGTTCTGGCTGCGATACTCAAAGGCTGGATCCCATCCGCACTGGTCAGAAAATGGCTTAGCGGCAAAGGGCCAGGCGGCGTCATCCGGGCAGCCTTTATTGGCGCGCCACTACCGCTCTGCTCCTGTGGCGTACTACCCACCGCCATAGGCCTGCGTCGCTCCGGCGCATCCAAGCCCGCCACGGTCTCCTTTCTGGTTGCCACACCGGAAACCGGGGTTGACTCAATTTCGGTAACCTACGCCCTTCTTGGCCCGGCCATGGCGATCATCCGACCGGTATCAGCCATCTTCAGTGCTATTGTCAGCGGCATTATGATCCTTATGTTTGATCGTGATGATAGCGCACCGCAACAGACAACCGACACCAAACCCACGAGCAGTTGCTGTAGCAGCAAAGAAAAAGCCCTGTCTGGCTGTTGTAGTCCTGCGCAAGAGAGCGTCTCCAGCTGCTGTAGCAGCAAAGAAACAACCATCAGCAGTGCCTGTGACGAAGAGAAAGCAGTGAGCAAAAGTTGCTGCAGCAAACCAGCAAAAACCGAAACCAGCTGCTGTAGCGCCCCATCGGAAACAACTGACAAACTCGAAACTGCTGGGAAAACAGGCTGTTGCGGCGAGCAAACCACAGTGCCGGAGCAAGCAGGGATTCTGGCCGGACTGCAGTTTGCAATGGTCGATATCCTCGATGATATTTCTAAATGGCTTGCCTTTGGCCTGGTGCTGGCGGCGGTCATTGCGACACTGGTCGAGCCTGCCAGCCTGAGTCAGTGGGGCAGCGGACTGACGGGGATGCTGCTGATGCTGGTTGTTGGCCTGCCACTCTATATCTGCGCTACCGCCTCCACACCGCTGGCAGCAGCACTGCTGGCTGCTGGCATGTCGCCCGGTGCGATTCTGGTATTTCTGCTGGTAGGCCCTGCCACGAATATTGCATCGCTGGGCATTCTTACCCGGGAACTGGGTGCCAGGGCGGTGGTTATCTATCTGTGCGGAATCAGTGTTTGCGCGGTCGCCTTAGGACTGGCAACCGATGCGATCCTGACCAGTCAGTCACTCACCGTTGGCGTTGCCATGGAGCATCACGATTCTCAGGCTTATGTAGCGATTAAGTGGATCGCTGCGATCATCCTGTTTCTGCTTGCCGTTAAACCCCTGCGGCAGATTTTCTGGAAAACAGAGGCAGCAACCTGCACATGAGTTTTTTTACCCGTCGCAGCCTCAACAAACTCCAACAAGCCGTCATCTCGGGCGACCTCACTCTGCTGAAAAAGCAGTTTACTAAACTGGATCAGACGCTGTTGACTGAACACAGATTCAACTATGACAACAGCGTCTGTAACTTGCCAGAACTGGCGATCCGCTCGGGACAGCCAAAGTCACTGGCTCACCTGCTACAGGCCGGCTGTACTCGCCAATCGACTCACAGTGACCCACTGCTCTATCAGGCACTGCAACACCCGCAACAGAGTCTGGCATTGATGACGGTGCTGCTTCAGGCTGACGCCCCTGTTGACTACCCGGATAACGACCCCGGGTCGGCTCTGTTTGCCTGTTTCAGATATTGTTCTGACGACACACTGATGCTGCACCTGAGTCGCCTGAATGAGTACGGCGCGGATCTGAATAGGCGCGATGCTGAGGGTAAAACACCGCTTTTGATGGCGCTGCAATCTGACTATAAAGCACTGGTTCAGATGTTGATAAACAGTGGAGCCGAGCTGCCGGATGAAATTCCGCAGGGCTGTTGTAGTGAAGAGATCATCGGCTACGCCAGAAGACTGGCCGATGACCTTAAAATCAGACAGATGATGCTGGGCTAATCAGCATGCGCAGGCTTAATTACTTTTTAAGCGCTGCGATAACGGAGACTTCCACCAGCAGTTCGGGCCGTGCCATACGGGCTTCAACACAGGCACGGGCAGGCGCATGACCCTCCGGTACCCAGTTATCCCACACCTCATTCATATCCGCAAAGTCTTTCATATCACGAATATACAGGGTCGCTGAAAGGATATGTTCACGATCACTGCCCGCCTGTTGCAGCAGTGCATCAACCTTTTCCAGCATGGTGGAGGTTTGTTCTTTAATTCCGGCAGTGGCATCTTTAGCCACCTGACCACACAGATATACCGTATCGTTATGGATCACGATACGGCTCATCCGCTGGCCGATCTCCTGGCGTTCAATTGACATCAGTATTCACCCTTTATGTAAACCGGATATTGTAGTGAATCACCATGGAGACACCAGCCAGATGCCCCTGAATTCAGGAGCATCGACGGAAAAAAGAGAGGAAGTCGAAAAAATATCAGAAAATAATACTACAGCTAACCCCAAAACCTGCCTGTCGGCTCAGAGACGGGGAATCTCAATCGCAGGACAACGGTTCATGACCACCTGCAAGCCGGCCGCCTCTGCTTTCTCTGCCGCAGGCTCATTGATCACGCCCAGTTGCATCCAGACCGCTTTGGCTTTCACGGCAATCGCTTCGTCGACCACATCGCCCGCTTCAGCCGAGTTGCGGAAGATATCCACCATATCGATCGGTTCTTTAATATCCGCCAGCGAGGAAACCACCTCCCGACCGCAAATCTGCTCACCCGCTTTGAGAGGGTTCACCGGAATCACGTTATAACCTTTGGCCAGCAGAAAATGCATCACCTGATTGCTGGCACGGTGTGACTTAGGGCTTGCTCCCACCATCGCAATAGTTTTGGTATTGGTTAATATCTGACGAATTGTGTCCATGAAACACGGTACCTCTTATTTATTTTTATCGCCGCAGCAGGGGCACTCAGGATCCCGTCGCAGCTTCAGTGTTCGCCAGTCCATATGGCGACCGTCCAGCAGTAATAACCTGCCCACCAGCGGCTCACCCAGATCCGCCAGTACTTTTAATGCTTCCATCGCCTGCACCGAGCCGATAATACCAACCAGCGGTGCCAGCACGCCACTTTCGGCGCAGGTCAGATTTTCATCATCGCCATCCCGATAGAGACAGCGATAGCAAGGGGCATCTTCACGACGGGGGTCAAACACCGCCACCTGCCCTTCGAGGCGTATCGCCGCCCCTGAAACTAGAGGAGTCTGATGCTTTACACAAGCAGCATTCACCGCAAAACGGGTAGTAAAGTTATCACAGCAATCGACCACCAGATCGCATTCAGCCACCTGCTTTTCCAGCGCAGCCTGATCCAGCCGGGTGTTGATTGCCACCACCTCAGTATCGGGGTTGAGCCCGGCAATGGTCGCTTTCGCCGAATCAACCTTGGCCATCCCAATGGTCGCCGTACGGTGGATAATCTGCCGCTGAAGATTGGTTAACTCAACCTGATCGTCATCCACCAGCACCAGACGACCGACACCCGCTGCAGCCAGATACATCGCCACCGGACTGCCCAGCCCTCCCAGGCCGATAATCAGCACAGAGGCGGTTAACCAGGACTCCTGTCCGGCGATATCCACCTCAGGCAGCATAATCTGGCGACTGTAGCGCAACAGCTGATCATCATTCAGCATCACATCTCTTCTCTTGTTTCACTGATTCTGTCCAGCGGGCCCAGGTGATGCGGTCATTTGCCCCATAATCCTGTGCCGTTCCGATCTCGTGGTAGTGCAGATCAGCGAGCAGCTGCTGCACCTTCACCGCCTGATCATAGCCATGTTCAAACAGCAGCCAGCCACCATCCACCAGATAATTGCGCGCTTCGCTGGCGATATAGCGAAGATCTGCCAGCCCATGATCCTCTGCAATCAGCGCACTCAGCGGTTCAAAGCGTACATCCCCCTGCCCCAGATGTGGGTCATCAGGATCGATATAGGGCGGGTTGCTGACAATCAGCTCAAACCGCCCAGCAACCGGCTCAAACCAGCTACCCTCTGATACTATGACATTCTCCAGCCCGATTCGTTGCCGGTTTTTTTCTGCCAGGGCAACAGCCTCCGGCACCCGGTCAACGGCAACCAGACTCCAGGCGGGGCGTTCCGATGCCAGCGCCAGTGCAATGGCACCGGTTCCGGTGCCCAGATCCAGGACTCTGGCAGCCTGCGACGGCAGCAGTTCCAGCGCTTTTTCTACCAGGCACTCGGTATCGGGACGGGGGATCAGGGTAGTGGCATTCACCTCCAGGTCCAGTGTCCAGAAGCCGCGACTGCCAGTCAGGTGCGCCACAGGCTCCCCCTGAATACGGCGCTGAATCAGCCGTTCAAACGTTGCCTGCTGCTGTGCAGTCAGGGGATCGTCCCGATGGGTAAACAGAAAGGTACGACTGCATTCAAGGGTATGGCAGAGCAGCAGTTCAATATCGGCTGCCGGACTATCGCTGGTCGCGGCAAGCTGCCCGGCACAGGCCTGAGCATCACTGATCTTCATCATCAGCTTTCGTCAGACAGGGCACCCAGTAACTCCGCCTGGTACTCGCTGACCAGAGGATCAACCACCGCACCCAGAGCACCTTCCATCACTTCCTGAAGTTTATACAGGGTCAGATTGATACGGTGATCGGTAATCCGCCCCTGCGGAAAGTTATAGGTGCGAATCCGTTCAGAGCGGTCGCCGCTGCCCACCAGTGACTTACGGGTGCTGGCCTGAGCCGCAGCATGTTTTTCCTGCTCTGCCGCCTGCAAACGTGACGCCAGCAGAGACATCGCTTTTGAGCGGTTCTTGTGCTGTGAACGCTCATCCTGACACTCAACCACGACGCCAGTGGGAATATGCGTAATACGGATCGCAGAATCAGTTTTGTTGACGTGCTGTCCACCGGCCCCCGAGGCGCGGAAGGTATCAACTCTCAGATCAGCCTTATTGATCTCAATATCACTGACCTCATCCATCTCAGGCATCACCGCCACGGTGCAGGCGGACGTGTGAATCCGCCCCTGGGATTCGGTTTCCGGGACCCGCTGCACCCGATGCGCACCGGATTCAAATTTCAGGCGCGAATACACATCTTTACCAACTATGCGCGAAATAACCTCTTTATAACCGCCGTGTTCCCCCTCGCTGGCGCTGATAATCTCCAGTTTCCAGCCCTGATTTTCTGCATAGCGGGTATACATTCGCAGCAGATCGCCAGAGAAGATAGCAGCCTCATCGCCACCGGTTCCCGCCCGCACTTCAACAAACACGTTACGGGAGTCATTCGGATCTTTCGGCAACAGCAGAATCTGCAGTTCCTGCTCCAGCGTCTCAATATTCTCCTTCGCGGCGGAAAATTCCTCCTTCGCCATCTCCCGCATATCCGGATCACTATCATCCAGCATCACCCGTGCTTCTTCCAGATCGGCTTCAGCAGCCTGGTATGACTGGAAGCATTTAACCACCGGTTCCAGCTCAGAATATTCCATAGAATAAGCACGAAACTTATCCTGATTAGAGATAACCCCGGCATCCCCCAGCAACGCCGCCAGCTCTTCATAACGGTCGGCCAGGCTTTCCAGTTTATGGGCAATCGATTCTTTCATCACTAATCAGTCTTCTTTTACATTATGAGACAGCTGAAACAGATCCTGCGCCATCTCGAGATAGTCATCACGCCCCTCGGCGCTGGCTTTACGCAGCTGTACGGTGGGGCTGTGAATTAATTTATTGGTTAAACCACGCGCCAGATTGTTGAGCACCATTTGCGCATCTTTGCCATTGTTCAGTTGCCGTAGCGCTTTTTCCAGCTCGACATCGCGCAGCTGTTCTGCCTGCTGGCGTAACGACATCACGGTTTCTACGGCCCCCAGAGCGCGCAGCTGACGCATAAACTCCGAGGCACCCGCCTCTACCAGGGTTTCCGCTTCCTGCGCGGCGGTTTCACGGCTGCGCACATTCTCTTCGATCACCTCTTTCAGGTCATCAACGGTGTAGAGATAGACATCATCCAGCTCAGCAACTTCGTGCTCAATATCCCGGGGAACCGCGATATCCACCATAAAAATGGGACGGTGTTTGCGCTTTTTCAGCGCTGACTCAACCGCCCCCTTACCCAGAATCGGTAGCTGGCTGGCGGTCGATGCAATAACAATATCGGCATCTTCAAGCGCGTCAGGAATATCCCCCAACAGAATAGCCCGGGCATTAAACTCTTCCGCCAGCGCCTCGGCCCGTACCAGCGTCCGGTTGGCTACGGTCATCTGTTTAACGCCGGCTTCGGACAGATGCCGGGCGACCAGTTCAATGGTTTCCCCCGCACCGATCAACAACGCTTTACTCTGGCTCAGATCGGCAAAGATATGCTGCGCCAGACTCACCGATGCATAAGCCACCGAGACCGGGTTCTCACCAATCGCCGTATCGGTACGGACTTTCTTAGCCACGGCAAAGGTCTGCTGAAACAGCCGATCCAGTTCCGCCCCCACCACTCCGGCATTCTGTGACACCGCATAGCTGGACTTAAGCTGCCCGAGAATCTGCGGTTCACCCAGCACCAGAGAATCCAGACCACTGGCTACCCGCATCATGTGCTGAGCAGCTTCCTGCCCCCAATGGGCATAACTGCAGCGCTGCAACTCATCCGGATCAAGACTGTGATAACTGCCCAGCCACTCTAACAGCGCACGGGTTCCTTCCAGCTCTGTGGAGCAGTAAAGCTCAGTTCGATTACAGGTCGAGAGAATTGCCACCTCTTTCAGATGCGCCAGTTCACAGGCCTGCGCCAGTGCATCGGCCATCTGCTCTGGCGCAAAAGCGACCTTCTCCCGGACCGAGACCGAAGCTGTCTTATGATTGATGCCTAATGCGAGCAAAGCCATAAAGGAAAATATCACCCAGATTGAAATAGCGCGTAATAATACACTTTATTCACTGAAAGGTTAAAATACCCGTGCCGCATCAGGTCAATTTTTTACGATTTACTTCCATATATGACAACACCCCTGCGATTCATCTATAGTGGAGCCATCAATCTCTTTGCGACAGATAAAATCAGCAAAATGAAAGCACCTACTCTTGTAAAAACAGCCGCAACATCGGTTGCCGTTACCTTAATAGCCGCACTGATGACGTTAAGTGGCTGCACCGGCAAGTTTAGCAAACCTGGACCCGACACTGAGGTTCCCCCTCTCGCCCCGGTGGAATACCATCCGGGAGAGCTCAACCGGGAAACCCTGTACGAGCTGATCGTGGCGGAAATTGCCGGACAGCGAAAGGAGTTTGATCTGTCGCTGAACAACTACCTGCATCAGGCACAGATGACCGGCGATCCGGAGATCGCCAAGCGCGCGACCTATATTGCCCAGTACCTGCAACGGGATGATCAGTTGCTGGAAGCCAGCAAACTCTGGCAAAAAGCAGAGCCGGACAACCCCGAGCCCTACCTGATCTCTGCCAGTCTGTTACTGCGCAAAGGCGATTTCACCGCTGCCCTACCGCTGCTGCGCAAAGCGCTACACCACTCCGATAAACAGACACTGATGATCATCAGCGCCCAGGCTGACAAGTTCAGTCCGGAAGAAGCCGACGCCTACATTAAGCTTCTGGAAGAGCACGCCAGCAAGGAGACCGATGCCACCCTGCTGACAACCCTGGGGATTCTCTACGGAGTTCAGGGCAACAATATCAAGGCCTTACAGCGCTTTAACGCGGCCATCGCTGAAGACCCGGATCACCAGGAAGCGGTGATACAGAAAGCGGAACTACTGCGGTCACAAGGGGATTACCGTCAGGCGATCAAAGTGCTTGAGCCACAGCTGGCCGCCGATCAGCCTGATCAGCAAATCTTCACCCTCTATGTCCAGCTGCTGTTCCAGTCAAAACAAACGAAAAAAGCGGTAAAACAGGCCCTGCTACTGGTGGATACTTTCCCGGATGAACCGCAGCTAACCTTCTACACCGCCCTGCTCCTGCTGGAAAACGAACAGGTGGAACAGAGCCGCAGCATTATGCAGGACCTGCTACAGCGCTACCCGGACAATACCACGCCCCACTACTATCTGGGCTTGATTGAGCAGCATGAAGGCAATACAGAAGAGGCGATCAGCCATTTCCTTAAAGTCAAAGACCCTAACAATATCCTCCAGGCTTACCGGCGTATCGGGGCGTTGCTCGACCACCCCAACAACCGCACCCGACTGCAGAATATTCTGCAGGATGCACGCGGCAGCATGCCCGAAATCGATATTCAGCTATACGTCATGGAGGCGGAATGGCTCAACCTGCATGATTTTAAGGATGCCGCGCTGAGTATTCTTGATGAAGCCCTGCAGCTGCATCCGGATGATGCCAACCTGCTCTACACAAGGGCGATGACCCTTGATCCCCAGGATATCAGCCTGATTGAGAAAGATCTGCGACAGGTACTGGCGCTGGAACCGGACAACAGTATGGCACTGAACGCGCTGGGTTATACACTGACGCTCTACACCGACCGGTTTGATGAAGCCTTTGAGCTGATCAGCAAAGCCTTAGCGCTTACCCCGGACGATCCGGCAATCCTCGACAGCATGGGCTGGATACTGCTGAAACAGGGCAAAGCCGCTGAAGCGGTGGGCTTCCTGCAACAGGCCTACGACGAGTTTCCCGATCCGGAGGTCAGCGCCCATCTGATTCAGGCTTACCATGCCGCGGGACAGCAGCAACAGGCGCTGCAGCTATTAAAACAGGAGCAACTGAAGCACCCGGATAATGAGTTCTTAATCGAAGCGGCCACCTCTATTAACGCTCCTCTGGATTAAGATCTGGATTAAGCTCTGGAAAAAGTGACCGGATAACACCATGCGATTACGTTTACTGATCTTAGCCGCGGTCCTGCTACTGAGCGGCTGTACCGGACTGACACCTAAAGACCAGGTGGCGCCTACAGAACGTCCCTGGGAGGAGCAATACCCCGCTCTGTTAGCAGCGGACAGCTGGCAACTGAAAGGCAAAATCGCGATCCGTACCGCCCGTGAGAACAACAACGCCAGCCTGTTCTGGCAGCAGCTGCAACAGCACTATCAGATTGAGCTGACCGGCCCACTGGGTCAGGGAGGCGCCCGCATCGAAGGTGACGATGATGGCATCACCATCGATATCGCCGGAGAGGAGCCTCTCTGGGCCGCGACCCCTGAACAACTGATGGAACAAACTCTGGGGTGGCAGTTCCCGGTGCGGGATCTGCCCTACTGGATCAGGGGAGTTCCCGCACCGGGTCACCCCTTCGAACTCAGTATGAAGCAGCAACATCTGCAAAAACTGCAGCAGAACAACTGGGAAATCAACTACTTAAGATTCACCAACCAGAACGGATATATGCTCCCGGAGAAGCTGACTATCAGCCGCAACGATCTGCGACTGACCATCATCGCCAAAGAGTGGCAGATACAACTCTGAAATTACCGATTTTAAGCGCCATATGTTTGACTTTAACTTCCTGTTCCGGGAAAATGTGCGCCTCTTTTACGGGCTCAGCTCGTAGATTTGGGTTACTGGGGTATCGCCAAGCGGTAAGGCAACGGGTTTTGATCTCGTCATGCGGAGGTTCGAATCCTCCTACCCCAGCCAACTTTAACCTGCCCCTGACCGGGGGTGTTAAAGAACCTGGCCGGGCAACGGCTCCTGACCCTTTTTAATGAGGTTTAAGTAGAGTGGAAGCCCCGTCACAAACAAAGTACGAATCTCAATTTAACGACTGCAGATCCGAGAAGGTAGACACTGTGCCTAAAATGATGGTCTTCACTGGCAATGCAAATCGCCAGCTGGCTGAGAAAGTTGTAGAGCGCCTGGATATTCCCATGGGCGAAGCCTCAGTAACAAAATTCAGCGATGGTGAAATCAGCGTTGAGATTCTCGAGAACGCCCGTGGCAAGGATGTATTCATCCTCCAGTCCACCTGCGCGCCAACCAACGACAACCTGATGGAACTGATCGTCATGGCTGACGCACTGCGTCGCGGTTCTGCCAGCCGGATTACAGCGGTGATCCCCTATTACGGCTACGCCCGTCAGGACCGCCGGCCTCGTTCCGCCCGGGTTGCGATCAGCGCCAAAGTGGTTGCCGATATGCTGGCCGGTGTAGGCATCGACCGGGTACTGACCGTCGATCTGCATGCGGACCAGATTCAGGGTTTCTTTGATATCCCTGTTGATAACGTTTATGGATCTCCGGTACTGCTGGATGAGATCGCTCGTCAGAGCTATGACAACCCGATTGTTGTCTCGCCTGATGTTGGCGGTGTGGTACGAGCCCGAGCGGTTGCCAAGCAGCTTGGTTGTGACCTGGCGATTATCGATAAGCGTCGTGAGAAGGCCAACGAGGCGCAGGTTATGAACCTGATCGGTGATGTGCGCGGTCGTACCTGTATTCTGGTCGACGATATGTGTGACACCGCAGGCACGCTGTGTAAAGCCGCCGGAGCCCTGAAAGCGAATGGCGCCGAGAAGGTAGTTGCTTATGCAACCCACGCCGTACTATCCGGCGCAGCAATCAGCAATATCTCAGGTTCTGATCTTGATGAACTGGTTGTCACTGACACCATCCCGCTGAGTGAAGCGGCAGCAAACTGTTCACAGATCCGCCAGCTGACTCTGGCACCGATGCTGGCAGAAGCGGTACGCCGCGTCTGCAACGAAGAATCTATCAGCGCAATGTTCCGTTAAGGCCGCGATCTTAACGGTAGCTGATACATATCCCAAACGGGAAAACGTGCCCATTATGGGCTTACTGAAATAACTGCAAGTACCTGGTCGCAAGGTGTTTGCAGTTTTGTTTTTACTGAAGGTATTAAAATGACCGATTTTGTATTGAATGCACAGCCTCGTACTGACGAAGGGAAAGGTGCGAGCCGCCGCCTGCGTCATACTGGTTTTGTTCCTGCTGTAGTTTATGGCGGTGACAAGCGTAAAAAGCCTGTGTCTATCTCCCTGGAAAACCGCGTTCTGGTTAAACAGATCGAAGATCCAAGCTTCTTCTCCTCTATTCTGACTCTGGAACTGGAAGGTAAAGAAGAAAAAGTGATCGTTAAGGACCTGCAACGTCACCCGGCTAAAAGCTCTGTGATGCACGTTGACTTCCAGCGCGTCACCAAATCTACGCCTATCGAAATCATCGTGCCGCTGAACTTTGTTAACTTCAACCAGTCTCCAGCCGGTAAAGCGTCAGGTAAATTCACTATCCAGCAAAACACTGCGAAAGTTCTCTGCCTGCCAGAAAACCTGCCAGAAGCACTGGACGTTGATCTGTCTGGCGTTGCGATGGACCAGGTTATCCACCTGTCTGACATCACTCTGCCAAAAGGTGTTGAGATTGTACAACTGCGTCGTGGTGCTGACCGTGACCAGGGTATCGCTCAGGCTTACGCACCTCGCGCAGCTAAAGCAGGCAAGTAATAGCTGACCACAGGCTCCGGTATGCAAGACCAGATACAACTGATCGTTGGCTTGGGCAATCCAGGCCAGAAGTATGACCAGACCCGTCACAATGCCGGAGCCGACTTTGTCGGGCAGCTTGCTGCCCGACACCTTATCCAACTCAAGCCCGAAACGAAGTTTCACGGCCTGTATGGCAAGATCACACTGAATGGCAACCCCGTTCACCTGCTGATCCCAACCACTTTTATGAATCTCAGTGGCCAGGCGGTTGCCTCTCTGGCTAATTTTTATAAGATTCCTGCTGAACAGATACTGGTCGCCCATGACGAACTCGATCTGCCCCCCGGTGTTGCCCGCTTTAAACAAGGCGGAGGTCACGGCGGACATAACGGGTTACGCGACATTATCAGCAAACTGGGCAACAACAAGAATTTTTATCGCCTGCGCATCGGCATCGGACACCCCGGCAGCGCAGGCGAGGTCACCGGCTTTGTCTTGAAAAAAGCCCCCGCGTCCGAGTTCAGCATGACCCAAGCGGCTTGCGATGAAGCAATGCGGGTACTGGAACAGGCCGCCGGTGGCGACTGGCACAAAGCGATGACAACCTTACACTCTTTTAAGCCGAACAACTGACGACAGGATTACAGCCATGGGTTTCAAATGCGGCATCGTTGGCTTGCCAAACGTAGGCAAATCGACTCTGTTTAACGCCCTGACCAAAGCGGGCATTGGCGCGGAAAACTTTCCTTTCTGCACGATTGAACCCAACGCTGGCGTTGTTCCTATGCCAGACCCCCGTCTGGATGCCCTGGCAGAGATCGTCAAACCTGAGCGGGTTCTGGCAACCACCATGGAGTTTGTCGATATCGCCGGTCTGGTAGCCGGTGCCTCCAAAGGCGAAGGACTGGGCAATAAATTTCTCGCCAACATCCGCGAAACCGACGCCATCGCACACGTGGTTCGCTGTTTTGAAGATGAAAACGTGATTCACGTTGCCAATAAGATCGATCCGATCGATGATATTGAGATCATCAATACCGAACTGGCACTGGCAGATCTTGAATCAGTTGAAAAACAACTGAATAAGGTGATGCGGGTTGCCAAAAGCGGCGATAAAGATGCGCTGAAATCCAAAGTAATCCTGGAAAAAATTCTGGCGCAGCTGGAACAGGGGAAACCGGTTCGGGCGCTGGACCTGGATGAGGCAGAGCAGGCAGAGATCCGTCAGTTCCACCTGCTGACCGTTAAACCAACCATGTATATCGCCAATGTTGCCGAAGATGGCTTTGAAGACAACCCTCATCTGGACAAAGTGATCCAGCTGGCCAAAGAGGAAGGCGCTGAGGTGGTTATCATCTGCAACAAGATGGAAGCCGAGATCTCCGAACTGGAAGATGAAGAAAAGCTCGAGTTCCTGCAGGAGATGGGCATGGAAGAGCCAGGTCTTGACCGGGTAATCCGTGCCGGATACTCCCTGCTGGGGCTGCACACCTACTTC
Source organism: Amphritea atlantica (assembly GCF_900111095.1). GTDB lineage: Bacteria > Pseudomonadota > Gammaproteobacteria > Pseudomonadales > Balneatricaceae > Amphritea > Amphritea atlantica. The sequence continues at coordinate 56,367 of NZ_FOGB01000010.1, forward strand.
ACCGCCGGTGTTAAAGAGGTGCGTGCCTGGACAGTCAAACAGGGAGCAACGGCGCCTGAAGGTGCTGGCGTAATCCACACCGATTTCCAGAAGGGTTTTATCCGCGCCGAAGTGATTGGCTATGATGACTTCATTCAGTACAAGGGGGAAGCGGGTGCCAAGGATGCCGGTAAGTGGCGTCTTGAGGGTAAAGACTACATCCTCAAAGATGGCGATGTAGTTCACTACCGCTTTAACGTTTAATACGAAAACAGGAGAGTATTTACGACTCCTCCCCTGTTTTTCGTACAAAAAATAGCCATTCTGAAGTCATTCAGGATGGCTATTTTTTTGCCTGACAAAAGGCAGCGAAATTGACCGGTTTTTTCCCGCCAATTGGTTGACATGATTGGTAAAAAAGAGAATAATTCGCGGCCTTGATAAGTGCTAAGGCAATATAGCTCAGCTGGTTAGAGCATCGCATTCATAATGCGAGGGTCGCAGGTTCGAGTCCCGCTATTGCCACCATTCACTTATCAGGTAATGCTGGGGTATCGCCAAGCGGTAAGGCAACGGGTTTTGATCTCGTCATGCGGAGGTTCGAATCCTCCTACCCCAGCCAATTTATATAACGGTTATTAAACCCACTGTTATATAGATGGCAATATAGCTCAGCTGGTTAGAGCATCGCATTCATAATGCGAGGGTCGCAGGTTCGAGTCCCGCTATTGCCACCATTCTTTTGCTGGGGTATCGCCAAGCGGTAAGGCAACGGGTTTTGATCTCGTCATGCGGAGGTTCGAATCCTCCTACCCCAGCCATTCTTTTGTTTCTCTGCAATGTTCAACAAAACTCCCTGACTTCCAGTTTGTACGAGAACCTCGAGGTTCGACAAATTGCGCAGCAATTTGAGACGAGCGCCAGCGAAGCCCGCAGGGGACTTAGCGTCGAAGACGTTAAGGATCAATCCTCCTACCCCAGCCATTCTTTTCTGGCTTCAAGCTACTCAGTTCTTAAAATAATCCCAAGTCCACACAACCACCTGGCACATAAACGATAAGTGGCTAGTTGTTAGTAGCTAGGAAAAGCAAATAATTGATCCTGCCAGACAGATAGAATAACTTTCTTACAAGGCTCTTACTCCTTCAATCATCACATATTCAACTAAGAAGGCTTTTCCGAGCAACGAACAAGTCACGCTCTTTGTGACGTCGAGCAACGAGCGACGGCTCTTATCACCTTCAAGATAAGCTACGAGCTACTGTTTTTTAACAGCCTTCCCGCTGACAGATCAACTCAAAGCGGATACACTCAGAGATCCATAGAGTGTTTTAACTGCAGAAGAAAACCATGAGCGGACAAGCAGCAACAGGCGCGCCTGATGGCCTGTTAAAAAGGATTATTTCTGAAAAGCGACAGCGACTGCGCAAAAATGTGCATATCCTGTTTCTCGGCCTGACCGCAGAGGAAGCGGATCCGATAATCACACTGTTACGGGGCGCACGTCTCGCCCCCAGAGGCCAGCAGGCACAGTCAGCCGAAGAGTTTCACCAGGCCCTCAGCGAACGCTCCTGGGACCTGATCCTGAGCCCTCAGGTTGAAGGCCAGTTCGGCGCCAAAGAGGCGGTACAGATTCTTCACCGGCTGAACAAAGATATCCCGATTATTCAACTGGTACCCAAAAGCAACAGTCAGGCCCTGCTGCAGGGGCTGAAGGCCCGGATGGCAACGGTGATCTCGCTGGAGGAGCAGGAGCTGTTGCTGATTCAGATTCGCAGACAACTGGAGCACCTGGAAAACCGGCGACGTCTGCGCATTGTTGAGGCACAACTGGCCGAATCTGACAAGCGCTGTCAGCAACTGGCAGAACTGTCAAAACTACCGGTTATCTATCTCACCTCTGATCTGGTAACCCTGTATAGCAACCCGGCATTCTCTGAGTTGTTTGGTCTGGATGACAATAACGACCAGCAGTATGAACCGCTGGATAAGTTCACCGTATTAAAAGACCGTGATCTGTTAAAAACAGCACTACAGGACGCTCTGCAAAGTAACAGTCACGGCGTTAAAACCGAGCTGAAAGCACGCCGTGTCGATGGCACAAACTTCCAGGCGCACTTCAATATCCAGCAGACGCGTTATCTCAATCAGGACTGCCTTCAGGTCATTATCAGCCCGGAGATCAGGGGCAATGAAGAGAGTTTCGAAAACCTCGACCCGACCACCCGCCTGTTTGATGCCAACTACATTATAAGTGCCCTTGAAAAAGCCGTTCACCGGGCACTCACCGGTGGATCGGACTGCCATCTCCTGTATATCAGATTTGATAATTACAGCGCTCTGCAGTCTGAACTGGGGACCAGCGGTTGCGATATCGTATTGGCAGATGTCGCCGAGTTAATGCAACAGAAGATCAACAAAACCCATATTTGCGCCCGCCTGGAAGAGGATGTATTTGCCATTCTGTTCCATGACCCCAGCCCCGATAAAGCGATGAAACTTGCCGACCTGCTGTGTCAATCGATCGCGCAGCTGAATATTGATGTCACCGGCAGCAGCGTACAGACCACCTGCAGCATCGGGGTCTGTTCAATCAATGATAATGCCCCCCACTACATCGAGTTGATAGACCGTGCCAGAGTTGCTGCAGATGAAGTGCTTAACAATGGTCAGCGGGGTAACGGCGTCAAACTGTTTGAACTGGCAGATGAAGATCATGATGATATCGATGATTCATCGATCAAAATGATCGTCGATGCACTGGAAAACGACAAGTTCCGTATCCTGTTCCAGCCCATAGTCGCCCTCGCTTCCGCCAATGGCTGGGGTAACTATGAAGTCTTCCTGCGCTTGCAGGAGAACGAGGGTGAGGAGGGCTTATCGCCCAACGTTTTCCTGGCGACCATGGACAACGCCGATATCAGTATCCGAATCGATCAGTGGGTTATTCAACACGCTTTTGTCCGTGTCGCAGAGCAACTCAAGCAGCATCAGCGAAGCCGGTTATTTATCAACCTGACCACAGGCTTTTATCAGGATGCAGATGCTCTGAACTGGATTGCAGATCAGCTTAAGGAACACCGTATCCCAGCAGAGATGATCGTGTTTCAGGCCAGCGAGTCGGACCTGAGTACCAGCCAGGTACAGGCCGAACAGTTCCGCTTTGGCCTGAAAAAGCTTGGCTGCAAGTTCTGCATCAAGCATTTCGGAGTGTCTGAAAACCGTGAGCTGCTGCGCAAAAAACTGAAACCCGATCTGGTTAAACTGGACGGTTTCTACATCCAGGATCTGAGTAATTCATCGGAATCAGACAAAGCCTTCGCGGCCCTGATTAAAGACCTGAAAGGTTCGGGCATCGGCAGTATCGCCCCGCTGGTTGAAGACACCCGTCTGATGGGTAAACTCTGGAAACTGGGGGTCGATTATATTCAGGGCTACTACCTGCAACCCCCTGCCGAAGACATGACCTACGATTTTTTTGAATAGCATGAAAAGCCGTGGCTAGATCGCGGCTTCTCTGATAACTTCAGATCGCCGCTTCGCGGCTAGCTAGTGGTTAGAACGTCGCTTCGCGACTGCTAGAAAAAGCATAAAAGGCCGTTGCTAGATCGATGCTTCGCATCTTGCTTGTGGCTCGACGGAAACTTCGTTTCCTTGCTCGAAGAAGCGTATACATTCCCACGCGGGAGCGTGGGAACGAGTGGAATAGCTTGCCAGAAGGCGGGGCTTTAAGCTCTTGATTTTTCTAGCAACTAACAACTAGCGAGCGGCGAAGCCGCGTCTAGCGACTTCTTTGCTTTTATAACGTATCCCGATCCCGGAAGCCGATCAGGTAGAGAATCCCATCCAGCCCCAGCGTTGAGATCGCTTGCTTGGCGCTTTGGCGTACCAGTGGCTTGGCACGGAAAGCGATGCCCAGGCCAGCGATGGAAAGCATCGGCAGGTCATTGGCTCCATCGCCGACGGCGATGGTCTGTTCCAGACTCACGCCCTCTTTCTCGGCGATTTTGCGCAGCAACTCGGCCTTACGCTTACCATCGACGACGGTGCCGGTAACGTTGCCGGTGACTTTACCGTCAACAATCTCCAGTTCGTTGGCATAGACGTAATCGAACCCCAGCTTCTGCTGCAGATAGTTACCGAAGTAGTTAAAGCCACCTGACAGTATCGCGGTTTTAAAGCCCAACGCCTTAAGCTTTGACACCAGCTCTTCAACACCTTCGGTAAGCGGTAAACTGTGCGCGATCCGTTCGAGAACGGACTCGTCCAGCCCCTTCAGCAGCGCCATGCGCCGTTTAAAACTCTCGGTGAAGTCGATCTCCCCGCGCATCGCCGCTTCAGTAATCTCCGCCACCTGCTCACCAACTCCAGCCTCTTTGGCCAGTTCATCAATCACTTCCGCTTCAATCAGGGTAGAGTCCATATCGAACACCACCAGCCGACGATTACGGCGATAGATATCATCCTTCTGGAAGGCAATATCCAGATCCAGGTCGCTGGCAATACGGAGAAAATCTTCACGTAACTGGGCCGAATCGGCCGGTGCGCCACGAACGGAAAACTCAACACAGGCGCGGGTCTTTTCGCCACTCTGTTCCTGCGAGGCTGCATCAAGAGACACCCGCCCCGACAAGCGACTGATATTATCGATATTCAGACCGTGGTCGGCAGCGGTCTGGGTAACCTTACCGATATGCTCAGCGGTGATCTTACGCGCCAGCAGGGTAATAATATGGCGCGACTTACCCTGTTCACCGACCCAACCGGTATATTCAGCTTCGGTGACCGGTTCAAAGCGGATATTCATATCCATCTCATGGGCTTTAAACAGGATATCCCGAAGCAGACTGGACGCTTCGGCCCGGGCCGGAACACCGATCAGAATCCCCAGTGACAAGGTGTTATGGATAACCGCCTGGCCAATATCGAGAATATCGATCTCAAACTGGGCAAGAATACTGGTAATTGAGGAGGTAACGCCCGGCTTGTCCTGGCCGGAGATGTTGAGCAGGATGATCTCTTTCATGACCTATTCGCATTGCGTGCTAAAGATGGGCGGATTATACCATCGCTATAATTTATTGCTGTTAAAGATCGAAACGGATAGTGGACTTTATACCGAAAGAGGCAGAACCTCAGCAGCGTTAAAGTCCACGTCATGAAGCTCATGGTGACCTTAAGGGTTACTGACCGGCTGAACTGAACAACGGATACCGGCAGGAATTTTATTTCCAGGATTCGGCATCACTAGCTGCACCCGAAATGTACCACTGGCGGAATCAATTAAAGGATCGACAATAACCACTCTGGCGGAGCTGGCAGCCAGCACATCAGACTCAGGCTTGATCAGAAATTCCTGCTGCAGCGAAATTTTGCCAAAATAGCTGGAGGGTAATAGCAGATCCACATGCAGTGGGTCTAATGTGGCCAGTGACAAAATAGGGTCTGTCGTCACGTACTCGCCCTCATTGTTGAAACGGTTAACAACGACACCGTTAATGGGGCTGGAAACCTTGCGCAGCTTAAGTTCCTGCTGCTTTAAACGTAGCTCAGACTTTGCAATCAGCACCTCTGTTTCAATTTCATCGCGCTCATTTGCGGTCAGAATATCTTCGTCATACAGGTCCTTGTTGCGCTGCTGCTTTCTTTTAGCGAACTCCGCTCTTACATTTGCCAGTTTAACTGCCTCCCTTTCTACACCGGCTTTTAACTGGAATAACAACTGACCCTTTTTAATACTGTCACCCCGTTTAACCTGCACATCATCAAGAACACCGGTGACGGGTGAACTTATCTGTACTTTCTCACTCGGTTCTAACATGCAACCCAGCGTTGACAGGGTCAGCTCTTCTGCGTGAGCAGTGTCGAACTGAGTGAAAATAAGGCCTGCAGCAAGCATCAACATGACATGTTGTTTGTTCATTTTTTATCCCCGGTAAATGCCAGCGTCCGCTGACGCTGCGTATCTACTTTTATGAGTTGCATACGCTGTCGGTAATGACTGCGCGATAGTTTGTTCTGGCAACTCAGCTGAATGCGATAACCCAACCGATGAGGCAGCTTGATGCCGGTCGTGCTCACGGCCTTTAAAAACTTTCTCAGCAGCGGACCGGCCATCCGTTTAACCAGTTGATCCTCAAATGATAAGATCTCACTGACACAGCCAGGATCCCCCTGGCGCGCACTTCGCCCAGCTAACTGCCGGTCTATCCGGGCGGCATCCTGCAGCTCGGTAATAATGACATGTAACCCTCCTGAAGCCCGTGTTTCTTCAGTCAGCTTGATATCTGTTCCCCGCCCGGCCATGCTAGTCGCCACCATGACGGCTCCGGGATGACCGGCGACAGCGACGATCTCCGCTTCCTCTTTATCCTGGCGTGCGTTTAATATCTTATGCTTGATAGACTCGCGGGTCAGCACCTCGCTGATCGCTTCTGATGATGCAACCGAGTTTGTACCGATGAGTATCGCTTGCCCCTGTGACACAAGTTCATGGGTGAGTTGTGCAACCCGCTGCCACTTTTCCGCTTCCGTCAGATACACTTCACGAAAGCCTTTCTTTCGCTGGCTTTTTTTCAGCAGGGGGATCGTTTCACTGCGCAGGCGATAAACATCCAATAACTCTCCGGCCACCTCACGGACGGTACCGGTCATACCGCATAGATGATGATACTTTCTGAAAAAGTTCTGATAACTGATCTCTGCATTGGTTTCCCTGGGCTTGGTCAGTTCACACTTCTCTTTCATTTCGATCATCTGCTGCAGGCCTTGCCCCCAGCTGCGTCCGGGCATGACACGACCGGTATACAGGTCGACAATCTGCACCGCACCCTCTTCATCGATAATGTAATCCCTGTCCAGATGGTAGACATGCAGGGCCGACAGAGCCTGTTTCACCAGCGGTTCACGATAAAAGCTGCTATTCCACAGACCATCGAGCGGTTCACAACTCTCAATTAATAACGCATGACCAGCCGGAGTAAGATGAATCTGAGAGTTTTCATCCTGTTTAAAATGGATCTCTTTTTCATACTTTGCGGCAATATCCATGGCGGTCTTCAACAGGCGCTCTTCCCGTTGACCAAACTTTTCCTGGCCGGAAATAATCAGTGGTGTTCTGGCTTCATCAATAAAAACGCTATCGGCCTCATCCACGATGGCAAAATGTAAACCGCGTAATAATAAATTGTCTGACCAGGATAAATCCCCCGTCAGTAACGATGCCTGCTGAATGCGCGTTGTTTTTCTATGAGCCAGTACCAGGCTGTCTTTCAGAAAATCAAAGGTAAGCTCTTTATTGCTGCAATAGCAGATATCACAGGCGTAGATCTGCCGCCGTTCCTGTAACTCCTTTTCATGAACAATAACCCCTACCGATAACCCCAGAGCCTCATACAGCGGTAACATCTCTTCTCCATCCCGTTCCGCAAGGTAATCGTTAATGGTCACCACATGCACAGGAATGCCAGCAAGTCCCGCAGTCGCAGCAGCCAGCGTCGCTGCCAGAGTTTTGCCCTCCCCCGTTGCCATCTCGGCAATTCCGCCACGCAGCATCGCCAGTGAGGTCCTGATTTGCGTATGGTGATGGCGCATACCAAGCACCTGGCCACTCACCTCCCGGATAACGGCAAAGGCTTCGATAATGGTCGCTGTACTGATCCCTTCCAGGCGCAGTGTCTGACGAATGCTGATGAGTGCCTGATCAAGTTCATCAGCGGTACAACGCTCAAGCGCTGCCGAGCGTTTAAGTATTGAGTTGACGATACGCTCGTTGCGCCTTAACAGCCTATTATTGAGCTTATTCGCAAGCTCTTTTGATCGCTTGAGAAAGGTATCGAGGCGATTACTGTCCTGCCATTTATACTCGTTACGTAAACCGGCAATCACCGGCTGTTTACTCGCATACTCAGACACTGAAGTACTCCAGGAAAGTACGACGCACTAAACGATAGAGCCGGTAGATGATCGCCTCAGGCGGGTGCTCAAACTTCAGATGGATACGTTCATCAACATAGACTGAGGGAAAATGTTCAAACTCAAGCGCAACGATGAAGTATCGCCTCAGCGCCTGAGGGGTATCTGAGGCGCTGGAAGGGTCCATAATAATATCTCCCCCGGCCGATTCCGTCAGTATTCCACTCACGGGCTCTTTTGTCGCAGCAGGAAAGACAAACCAGCTCTGCGGCTTCAACCGGGTATTCAGATCAGATGTTTGCAGGGCAAATACCGCTTCAGATCTGTCCCGAACCAGCTCAATATCGGCTTCCGGTACCATTCCTCGAATCGAAATATCATTATCGGTTATGACATAGCCGATCAGATCGCCCCGCCGCACAAATCTCCCGGGAAGGTCTGCAGGATTTCTCAGAGACCAGGTTCCGTCCGCCTGAGCATATAGATTTAAGGACGCGAGCCTTGTTTCGTTCTCTTTCAGTTCCGACCTTAAACGCGACAATTGATTATCGTATATCTTTAACTGAACCGGGTCGTTCCAGACACCTTGCCGTTCGGCACTTGCCTCTGCGAACTGCTGTTGTAACACTAATTGCTCTTTACGCAGCTGAGGGTTAGTGCAACTGACCAGCAAGTCGCCCTGATGAACAGTGACACCTGAGGGTTTATGTAACTGTTCCACAAAACAGCTCTCCTCAGCCAGAACACGACGCTGCTTGTCCATCTGCACCACACCTTCAACACTGGTGGTCAACGGCAAAGGCAGTACGCATAACAGCAGCAATACGATGCCGGCAGTCACTGGAATCATCACTGAAGGACTCCGCCGTCCCGACCGGATATCGGAGTCTTGCCAGGCTTTTTTCAACAGTTTGAAGTTTGGCACAATTAATGTCCCAACCAGCGCCCATATCGCCAGGACAATACCCACAAAGAAATATTTCTGTGCCACAAACAGCACAATGGTGACCATCAGGAACATGCGATAGATGTAGGAGGCAAAACCGTAAACAAACAGCCAGATCGCTTCGCGCCGGTCATACGCGGGGGAGGCCAGGCCACTCACTCCAAACATAAACCGCTTGGTCAGCCATCCCCAGTATTGATTAGCACGCTGCCCCAGGTTGGGAATTTCAACACAATCCGCCAGTATGTAATAACCGTCGAACCTCAGTAGCGGATTGCCATTCACCATGACGGTGGATAATCCGGCGATGAAAATAACGTTGTAAGCAATAGATTTAACGATGCCGGGTTCAGAATTCACCCAGATAAACATCGCCACGGCAGCAATAAATAACTCAACAATAATCCCGGCTGAGCTGACTAAAATACGCTGTTTCTTATCAGCGAAGGCATTGGTTGACGAGGCATCGACATAGGGCATCGGCAGGAGTACCAGCAACATGACGCCCAGCTCATGAACTTCGCCACCACCACGCTTTACGCAGTAGCCGTGTCCCAGTTCATGTAAGAGCTTTATCACCGGATAAACAAACCATAACAGTAGCAGGTTATCCGCCGCTAATACCCTGTCAGTCACGTTGGACGTTAACTCATCCCAATGCTGGCCAACCATCACCAGCATGCCAATCACCATTACACACCAGACGCATAGCGCAGCCATGGAGAATAGTGGCTGCAGATATTTCTGCGTTGCACTTAAAAAACGTTCGGGGTCGAGCAGAGGGATCTTAATTGATAGTGGCGACTTCAGCTTGGCCATCCAGCGTGTTCTTTCGGCTTCTTTTCCCCGCTCAAACAGTTCACTGATATCACCACTGGTATCCATGCTGACCAGGTTGGCCTGATAGAGACTGGCCAGCAGCTGCAGCATCTCTTCGTGGGTCGGCATCTCTTCACCCAGCCGCTGCGACGATAACTCCCATAGCCGGTCGATGGTCCGTTCACCATTCATCAGGCCCACGATCAGATAAGACTGCGGCGAAAGGCGGCGTACCTGACCGGTCACATGATCTTCGAGGACATACCAGCGTCGTCCTCTGTAGCGGTGTGCATTGACCGTCACATGATGACGCAGGTGGGGCTTCAGTTCGGCAATCTGATACCAGTCGCTGGAAAACAGGTTAGCGCTCATGATAACTCCGTGTCAGTCAGCTGATACAAGTGCACTATCCCCAGAAACGCCACAACCAGAGTTTCATCCAGTCAATCAGACCCCGAGTCCAGATACTGATTAGCAGACGGTCGTCAACATATATCTGCGATACACCTTCAAGACCAACGCGTAACATCTCATCCCGGTTTTCAAAATCGGCTTCCACACGATAAACAGTTGCCCCCTCAATCACCTCCGCCATGGGGTTTATGCGGGTGACGTTGAAAGAGAACTTCTGATCAGGCAGCGCAGACAGCACCAACTGACCAGTTTGCCCCTGACGGATATCATTGATACGAAACTCATCGACATACATCGCTAATCTGAAATCGCTACGCGGTGATAACTCAAATAACACATCGCCCTGACGAACCAGCGTGCCTATCCGCTGACTCAGGTCCCCCGACACAATCAGAGCATCAAAGGGAGCCTTCATTGCCGCTTGCGATATCTGGTATTCGAGCAGCTCTATTTCAGCCCGGGCTCGCTGACTCTGGGCCTTATTGATCTGCACTTGTGTGCGCTCACTTCGCGCCAGGGCCTCTTCATACTTACGCCGGGATGTTGCTTCCTGATTTACCCAGCTCATCAGCTGCAAGCGCAATTCGCGGGTATCCAGTTCGGCTAACAGCTCTCCCTTTTTCAGGGTATCGCCTGCCCTCAGCGTAGCTTTCTGTAAATAACCATCATAGGGTACGACGATAGAACGTAACTCAGCGCCCTCAATAACAGCATCCGCGCTGATGTTATAGTGCCCCGGCATCAGACTAAAAAAGATCGATAAGAGCAGCAGGCAAAACAGGGTAATCTTGCGCCCCAGATGCCCCGGGCCCAGCAGAAGACTCAGTTGGTTTTTAATGCTTCGGAAAATGTACGCATACAGAGGTAAACTGGACTGGCGCTTTTCTTCAAGCACTACCCCGACGAAATTAGTCAGTGCTTCTGCCGTCAGTTGCTCTTCACGGGTGAAAGGGTGTTCTGAGGGGCGGTCGAAAAGCACCGCACCATAGCATGACTCCTTATCCACCAGCGGGACCGTCATCAGTGCTCGCTGGCCTTTTTCACTGGCTAATTGACTGTGCGCATGGGTGACGCGATTATGATCATCCAGCTCGGGCCATAAAATGGATTCTTGCTGATCGACAGCTTCCTGCATCGCCTGAGTTGTCAGTTTCACCAACTCATGCTTTTTACTATGACCACTACTATCTGACTGGGAATGAACCTCTAACTCAGCGTTTTTTACAAATCCCAGGACCACTCTCTCAGCATCCAGGTTTTGTCCCATCAGATTAACAAAACGCAGCGCCGCATGTTCAAAATCACGTTCGCCGAGAACATAAGCAATACTGTCGATGACAATATGCTGACGCTGATTATCCCGGGCAACCACACTTAACAGGTTGCGGGAAAGGCGTAACTCAAGCCATCCGGCACAATATTCGATCAGCGCCAACGCTTTATGCAGCTCAGTTTCATCCTCGGCACTGAGCATCAGGGTGACAACCGCCCGCAAGGCACCATCAACAAAAACAGGGTAACTGCCAATATGATGTTTACCATCATTTAAAGGCAGGATGAGCGGCTGCTTTTTTTTCAGGGTCTCTTCCGTTGCATCCAGTAATAACTTGTCCTGCCCCCCCTCTTCAGGCCAGACAGCAACCGAGTGAAACTGTCCACTTTGCGCTTCATCGGCGACGACTAATGCTACACGTACCTGAGGCAGTTGACTGCACAGCCACTCCAGCCAGGTAAAATGCCAGTTCTCATGATGGGTATCCAGCAACCCATTCAGTTGCTGAACAGAATCCGGCAACGAAGCAGTTATCACACCCATAAATACATTCTTTGTTATCTCTATAAATATAAAAATGCCCCGGTATGTCAAACATACCGAAGCGTTCAGACGTCAGCCAACTCCGGTTATTTAATTTCTATTGATGCCGGCATCATCGAGGGTACCAAAACGCTTTTCATACTCCTCCACGACGTTGTTTAACAGCAGTGATAAACGCTTAGCAGCAAAGGGGCTAACGATAATACGATCTGTCAGCTCGATACCCACCTCTTTCTGTCCTGCACGCCAGGCCTGGTTAGTGCCAAATAACAGAGTCACTTCCTCGCGTGTGCTCGAGACATTACAGACATTTGCGTAAGTGCTACGCATTTTGCTGTCGTCCCACCGGATTTTAGGTCCACTTGCTTTTTTATTATCTACAGTATCGCCAGACATCTATGTTCCCCAATATTTTCCGTTTGAAAGATTTAATTAAAAGTCCTGTTTCTGCCAGATCGAATACTTCCGGCTGGACTGTTTTTTACGCAAGTCCTGCAAGTCTCCCTGGATAACACCCTCTTCATCACTTAAGCGTCCCAGCTTCCATCCTCGCTGACCCGCCACATTGGCTGCTAACAGAAGTCCGACCGCCAGTGAATCCGACAGGGATGCATTCGAGGTTATCGAATAGTCACCTCCCTCTTCAGCAATATCCTCCTGAGAGCGGTTCTCAGAATAGTTATCCCCAGGCGTCCATGATCCATACGTCTCTGCCGCCTGATTAACCGCAGTGGCTGGGATTATGGCATCTTCTGCTGCAACAGGTACAGCCGGTTGCTTCGATTCTTCTGGCTCAGGCCCAGGCTTGGCCATATGACCGGAATGTCTTCTGTGTTCTACCCCAAGTAATGGCAGATTCCGTAAAAACTCTTTCAGCTCACTGTCTGTCATGCGGGAAAGTTCTTCACCATTCAGCAGTGGCATTAAGCGCAAGGCGGTATCTGTCCTTAGTGGCGATTCGTCAGAACTCTCCCGATCCACAAAGATATCATCTGGTCGCTCAGCAAACGGACCAGACCCTGCCCCATAGATATTAAACAGGCTGGCAGATATAACCTCCCGGTCAGTTGGGTCGGATACAATCAACAACGAGGTAAAGTCAGCGGAGTCCTGAATCCGGGCATAGTTACCCAGAATGACATCGGTGGTGAAACTGCCGTCGTAATAGTCAAAACCACTACCCCCCACCATAATATCAAAGCCGTCCCCACCAGAGAGCAGATCACTCGCGCCAAAGGTCGGTAAGGTAGACTGGAAGTCCCTCAGCCCGGTGGCCGATATGGTAATTTCAACAAAGTCACCAAAGATCGCATCCTCGCCATCCTGACCGCTGATCGTGTCGGAACCCGCACCACCCAGACCAATATCATTACCTGCACCCAGATAAACAATATCATCGCCACCCAGCGTCGGATCAACATCATTTCTGATCAGGATTGCAGGTTCAGAGGTAAAGTTATAATTCAGGATACCGGTATCAGCAATGACGATATCGTTATCGGCGCCGCTATTAATCAGATCGCTGCCCAAACCAGCAAAGACAACGTCATCGCCAGCACCGGTACTGATGTTGTCAGCACCGTTACCCTCATTACTGGTGATAACACTCTTCAGCTGACCGGTTTCGTATATGACTTCGCCGGTATCCCCCAGAACAACGTCAGCACCGTTTCCGGTCTCAACGCTGTCCGGCCCGGCGCCTGCCAGAATAAGGTTATCGCCATCGCCGCTTCTGATCGTGTCAGCACCACCTAAAGGTGTTTGAGCCGTGGTGGCCCGCTGGAGAACATCATCGAGATAGATCAGCTCGCCCGCATCCCCCAGTATCACATCAACGCCACTACCAGAGGTAACCGTATCGGCGTTAAAGCCTGCGATCACCCGGTTATTGCCCTCACCGGCATCAATGATATCCACACCGGTACTGATTGCGTCGACATCCGTAGACACCAGTCGTACGGCAAGCCCGTTAGTGTATTCAATCAGACCATTGTCACCAAAGATATCATCATCACCGGCTCCGGT
>NZ_FOGB01000010.1:70839-123601 GCF_900111095.1 Amphritea atlantica
ATATCGGTAGTCTGAATCGTCTGCACCACACCGTTGCTGCCAATAACGATCTCACCGTTATCACCAATCACCCGGTCATTACCGCTTCCGCTTCTGACCGTATCAGCACCCTGTCCGGCGATAACGGTGTTATCACCTTCACCCACATTAATCAGGTCAGCTCCACCGATACTGGTCTCAGTCGCCCTTGCACGCGTAAGGATAGCGTTGCTGTATACCAGTTCACCGTTATCACCCAGCACGACATCCGAGCCACTGCCAGTGGTGATCGCATCACTGCCCTGACCACCGATAACAATATTGTTACCGGAGGTAGTACCGACCGCGATAGTGTCATCGCCGCCGTGAGTGTTACCGGCATTAACCCGGGTCACCATACCCGCACTGGTGGCACTGACGCCGGTATAACTGATTGACCCCAGATCGCCCAGCACCACGTTGTCGCCGGTGGCATCAGTGACAGAGTCACCACCCAGACCGGCAATAATACGGTCATTGCCTTCACCACCCTCGATGCTATCTTTGCCAGCAGCAGTGATGTCATCGCTGGTGATCAGTGCAAGGCTGTCCAGTTCACGGGCCAGCAGTGCATTGCCTGCTGCGTCCTGTACTGAACCGTCATCACCGAAGAGGATGTCGTTGCCGGTTTCGCCGAAGATAAAGTCATCACCGGCATTACCGCTGATAATATCGTCCCCGAACCCACCTCTCAGGGTATCGCTACCGTCGTTACCCTCCAGGGTATCGCGACCCACATTACCGTAAACGAAGTCATCACCGCCGTTGGCATAGAGACGGTCATCACCGTCATTGCCATAGAGTATGTCATCCCCCTGGCTACCAAAGATCAGGTCATTATCTTCATCACCATGAACACGGATCGCCAGCGTGGCAGCACCGGCATAAATTTCATCGTCACCGGTATTACCAAAGATATCCAGACGACGGGCCTCACTATCACCCAATGGAGCCAGTACTCCGTGAGCCGGACTCAGCAGATCATCAGTGGCGGTGATCGTAATGCTGTCGTTGCCAGCGTTGGCATAGAAGGAGGTCACGCTAACCCCGTCAAGATAGACACCATCAATGGTGATCTGATCCGCACCCTGACCTGCCCAGATAACCAGATCATTATTGTAATCACCATGGCTGGCGGTGTAGGTAATATCCCCGGCCGCCATACCGACAATGCGGCCATCACTTAAGGTGGCGTTATCGGCATCGGTGTCATCAAAGTCACTGATATACAACGCGTTAGAGCCACTGCCTGCATCTATATTCAGCAGGCCGTTGATACCATCCAGAGTGCCGTGAGCCGTGTCCTGATTGCTCAGATCAGCGTTTGCATCACTGGTGACGTAGATTGAATCTTCACCGGCAAAGGTGTTGATACTGGTTTCCGTGTCCTGATGAGTCGAGAGCACATTCACGGTATCGCTGCCGCTGCCTAAATTAATTTCAAGCTGACCAATGTTGTAGTAGTTAATACCCTCCATGCGGGTTTCAACGGTCGCATCACCAATCACCCGGGTAATTTCAACATCGGCATATGCCCCCTGGAACTGAATCAGCCACTCATCACCCACCCGGGTTACCGACACATTGTCAGTGTAAGGCAGGTAATCCTGCTGATCCGACAAGTCACTGTTTACATAGGATGCAGGCTTGTTGTTCGGGTTCAGAATCGGCCGTAGCGCTTCAATGATCTCCGCCTGAGTGGCCGTGACCGCAATTGAAGCGGTTAACTGGCCCAGAATTTCTAACTGATAGGCACCCGTTGATGCCGGAGTCAGCGTTTGAATCCGGCCGGTTTGTGCGCTCAGAGCGCCCTCTCTAAGGGTACTGGTTTTAATCTCTACGGTGGCGTCCGCTGCTGCGTTCAACCCGGTTATATCGGTAATTTGCAACTGAGGGACAGACTCACCAGCCAATTCACCACCAAAGGTGATGGTAAAGGTATAGCCATTCACGATCTCCTGCCGCTCTACCAGCAAACCAGGCCCCGCATTGAAGTGAGTCTTCAGTGCAGTCAGCAGAGTCGATTCCTCAAGATCAGCGATCTCGATCGCCACACCATCGATATCCAGTGTGTAATGGCCCGATACGGCGCGTATATAGAGCGATTGCACCTCTGACAGGGACGGCATATCCAGACCGGTAATACTGTCATACGTCAGCTGCATTTCATTGCTATCGGCATCACCAGAATCATTCACAATCAACTGGTTATTACCGGTACCACCATCAACCACCAGCAACGCCGCAATTTCATCGGCTAACTGTTGCTGGCTACCCACAGTAACACTGTCGTCATCATCACCGGTTTTCAGGGTCAGAGCGCCTGCCACCGTCTCAACGGCTATCCGGTCATCTCCCCCTTGGGTATCAATCGTGGTACTGCCGGTATGAGTCGACTCAATCGTCAGATCATCAACGCCTTCACCCAGTTCAATCGACAGCGCTTCAATATTGGCATAACGGATGCCACCGGGGATTAATTCATCACCCAGTCTGATGTCATCACCCATACCAAAACCGGTGATGGTGTCAGAGGTTAAGGTGCCACTTTCCGCAGCCGGGCTGGCGCCGTTATACAGATTGAACACATCCACCTGGGTCTCTTCGGTCACCCGGGTGTTCATGTTAACCGGATTAATGTAATAGTCGCGTGCCGCTGGCACCGTGCCATTTGGCCAGTCACCGACTAAGGTAAAGCTCTGGCCATTTTGAGACTCAATCTCCATGGTGACAGTTTCGCCGGTGGCGTTATCAACCACAACCAGTTCAAACAGACCGTTCTCAAGGTCGAGATTAAAGCCCGGTTTGTGAGTGAAGCTGTCTTTGTCCCAGTATTCTGAGGCGGTGTCAGTCACCACAATTTTTCCGCCGACCTCTGTAATCGAGGTGAGCGTGCCTTCGGTTTTATACCAGTTATGTTCCTCCGGTAATAAGAGTGGATCCTTAAGGCTCTGACCGGCACTCTCAACCAAACCACCGTCGATAGAGATCGGCCCGCGAATACGGTTGAGGCGTTCGCCTAACGGTTCGAATACCTGCGCATCCCCCCCATCAATAATGTTGTCATCAACGGCGGACAGGGTAACCGTCTGAATATCATCCCAGGCCACCTGGCCAGCACCTGGTGTACCCGCAGCAAAGGTGATACTGGATTTGCCTGGGTTGACCTGAACCAGATTATGCTCGGCGGTTTTACCGTCCTCGAATGCGTAGTTACTATGATAGGTACGGGTTTCAATTCCGGCGAAATCAACGGTCAGCAGATCTGGCACCAGCAAACCGGTGGCAGGATCAAGTACCATTGGCGCCCCGGACAGCACCACCTGATAGGAGTCATCCTGCCAGGTTTGATCGACATATCCATCGACATCGGTCATCAGGTAGCTGACTTCGAACCGGTCACCTGCACTCAGGCTCAGACTGGACACCAGATTTGCCCCGTGACGCTGGGCATATTCGGCGTAGTTCGGATCAGCCAGTACACCAGCAGCATCCTTAAACCGATAGCTATCGGTGAGCGGGTCATAACTCTCAATAATCGCGACCTTCCCGGCATTGGTTCCGCTGGTTACCTTCAGTAACATGCCATCCATTTTCACATAGTTGCTGTCCGTCGCATGGCCATCGAGTGAGATATTCAGCTTGTAGTTCTCTGTCATTCCCTCCAGATAGGTTGTTGAAGCGGTCTTACTGTCGTAGGTGACCGTCGTGCTGGTAGAGCTACTAAACAGAGATTGCTTTAAGGTCGTCACTTCCGTGCGCACGTTAGTATCGGTGGTGTAGGTAACCGAATAGCCCACTTCGACACGATAGCTGCCTTTATTGGCAAACAGGAATTCCAGCATCGGATCCTGCCTACTGCTGCTGCCGTTATCCGCCAACCAGCTAAAGTCTTTATCATAGGTCATCTCGGTGCCGTTAACGGCGCCGGATGTCATGTCGAACACCTTCATGTACGGCACATAGGACTGTGTGGAAGTCACTTGTGTTTCCACCACACGCAGGGTCGTGGTGGCCCCCGTCAGGATATTGCCTGAAGATGACAACGATTTACTGCTGGTGATGCTCGTAGTGACATCACTATAGGCATGACCATAATCGATATCGAACAGGCCCTGAACCTGAGTCTTACGCCCATTGGAAATAAGCGCATCATCGATGTTGTTATTAACCAACACCTGATGACCGGTTGCGGTAGCACTGTCACTCAGACCCGCCGCATAAAGCTGGCTCATCAAGCCGTCAGCAACGACATCATTGATCGGATCAGCGGCATCGATATCACTCTGACTCACGATATGAGTGTAAGTGATGCCATTCACCGTAATCGACCACGCATCCCCCACGGCGGGTGATGCATCAGAATCAATATCCAGTACGTACAGGTCCCAACGATCCCGGGTATCGGCCTGTGGCAGATTAACCGCTTCATTGTTTGTAATCGTCAGGCTGGCAGAGACACTACTTTCATCATCCGCAACGAACACTAAGGCTCCCGCATCGACAGTCACCGTAATGCCCGCCAATCCATTGGTCAGTGCTGTGGCAACGCCCGCTAATCCACCGGTTGCTCCGGCGGTACCATAAATCGTCGACAATGAACTGCCGGTGTAGGCCACGTCATTATCATTAGCGTCCTTAACCGTTATAGTCCAGACATCGCTGCTGCTGTAGCTGTATCCGGCATCAATGGTCAGCGCCTGGGAATAAACTGTCACATTAGCGCTGCTGCGGGAGGCTTCAGTGTTTTCAGTCACCACGGCATTCAGGGTCAGGCCCGGACTGGTCGTACCACTATCACGGGTAATCCTCAGGGTATTATCTGCTGTCACATAATCAGCGGTATACGCACCTGATGTCAGCTGAGTGGCCAGATCTGCGCCCACAACATCAAGTTCAGCATCGCTGGAAGGCGCACTGAGGTTACTGGCCACGGCTGTTGAGCCAGCCAGAACACGCCAGTTTTCAGCCGTAAGCGAGCTATCCAGAACCAGTGTTTGCTGAATAACTTCTGCGGATCGGGCCACGGCCCCTGTACCACCAGTGCCACTGTCAGCGGTGGTCATATCCTGATTTTTCAGCTGTTTGACACTGAAACCATTGGTGGTTGCCGTTAGCTGATAGGTTGAAGCAGCCAACGCCTGCAGCTTAGTATTCAGATCGGTCTGGATAGCCGCAGCGATATCTGCCAGGCTGGGCGCGTCAGCAGCTTTGGTATAACTGCTGGTATAGCTGCCTCGCTGACCATCGACCTCTACCCACCAGGTCTTAGCGGTACTGACTGGCCCGGATACCGTAAAGGTCGCTTCAACCAGCTGAGTGGTGCCTGTATCGACGGCACGATCATCAACTACCCTGACACTGATCGCTTTACTGGCATCGTCAGTAATAATCAGGGTTTTAGTGGCATTGTCATACGTGATCCGATAGTCCTGCCCCAACACTGCTTTCACAGCGCCAACCATGCCTGTACCCACCGTGTTGAGGTTATTAGCACCGGAAGACTTAGCAAAGGTGTAATCCTGACCATCAATGGTAACAATCCAGTCCTGCCCATTGGCAATGCCGAATGAAGGCGCCTTCAGAACCAGACTGGTCTGCTGCAATGCGGTGGATGTTTGCACCGCAGAATAGGTCGTTTCATGGGTGATCGACAACTTAAAGCCGTTGTCAGCATTGGTGATCACAACATCGTCGGCGGAACTTCCCTTAGCCGCACTAAAGAAGCTATCCAGCCCGGTATTGGCATCTTTCAGCTTATTCAGTAGCGCCGTAGCAAGGTCAGCACCACTGGTGCTAGTAGCCTCTACGTCATAGGTCTCACCGGAGACAGTGACATGCCACCGATCACCCACAGTAACGGTAGCTGGGAAATTAATACCCGCGGAGGTGTACCAACCGCCTGTACTGCCGGCTTTAGAATCACTATTAACAGAACCGGCAGCGCTGAACAGCATCTCATCGGTGACTTCAAAGAGGTAGCTATCCGTTTTATCTGAGCCGCCCCCTTCAATGGTGATATGCGACATGGAGTCGTTAATTGCCCCTCCCACTTCGGAGTTGCCGATCAGAATGTTGGACTCTGTATACCAACCCTTATTGTCACTCCCCGTACCGGCTACGCCATCAGTGTCACTGATGATCTGACCACCGGTGCCATTAGCGAAGCCGGTTGCATCTTCATCTTCAAGCAGCGGTGACTGGGTGAAGTCAAACTCCGTGGTAACCTGCTGCGGCAAGCTGAGATGCAACTTATAATCGGTCCCTTCGGGTACACCTTCCCATACCGGATTAAGGCGATTGGTATTGCCTTCAACCTCGACATAGTAAGTGCCTGCTTCGGTGATTTTGTAATTAATGTAGCTGTTGTTGTAATAGGTAGCGGGCAGAACCGAGGTTTTCCCCTGATCCAGTTTCAGCAGGTTGGTTTTGCTCTGCCAATAGACGCTGTCACCAGCAGCATAATCCGAATCCACATCCGCCCAGAAACTAATTCCGGCAGCCCCCGCAGCATCAATCATCGGCTGGGTAACGGTGAATTTGAAGTAATCTTTCGAGCCATCGCCACGACCATTAACGGTGATGTGCGGTGCCGCTTTAGAGTTGGAAATCGTCGGATCAGTGGCGGTGGTCCAGCGTGCGGCACTCACATCCTGAGCCGACTTAACGGTGTCGTTGCCTTGCAACTCTTCCACCTCAGCCAGCCCAAAACTCGCCTGAGCCGAACTGCCGGAACTGCTCACGAGAACCATGCCTTCGCCCAGCACCGCTTCAGCACCGGTTTCAGTAACCTGTGCACGACCATTGTTTTGCAGGATCAGTAACGTTGGTGATTCATCATCGGCGATAGTGACATCAACCACACCCATGGTAAGACCATCGTAATAAGGGTCATCACTGGTCACTGTATGACTTAAACGACCGTAATGAATGCCTTCAACCTCTGCATCATCGATAGCCGTAAAGGTAACGGTTTGTGCTTTATACCAGTCGTCCGGCGTAAACGTAAGTGTCGTGACACCGCCGGTTGATAACTGTCCATCGCTGGCGATGGTGATCGTCACATTAGCTGACGGCTTATGACTTAACATCAGCTCATAACTGTCACTACGCAAAGATGCAACCGCTTCAGCCACCAGTGGTTCACTGCTGCTCTTAGCAATCAGAACCGTCGGAGACACTGAACGCACATCAATGCTGCCCATGACCTGCCCGCTATAGAAGGCATCATCGGTGATCACTAAGTGGGAGATCAGACCATCCGGATCGCCACCATTCGCGGCACTGTAGGAGACGATTTGTGGTCCCCAGTCCGCGGCCGTGAAGGTTAAAACGGTTTTATCCGTCACCATCGAATCAGGGGCATCAATTTCAATCTTAACGTCCGCTGTGGGTGCCTGCGACAACGCCACCTGGTAGCGGTTATTAGCCATCAGGGTCACTGCCACATCAGGATTATCATCAATCACTTTATGGGACGTCAGATCATCATCCACCACTTCTGCAGAGATCTGGCTTACCTGAAGGCGATCATATCCATCACCATCCTGATCAGTATCGCCCTCCTGAACCGCATGGCGGATCACCACATTACGCACACCTTCAGCCAGATCATCATCCGGAGCGGTGACGGTGACCAGCTGCGGAATAAACCAATTGGTACGATCGAACAGCAGCGTGGTGGAGTCTTCGCTGCCATTCAGCGCAACGCCTTTACCGCCCTGCTTCAATTCCAGTTCAGTTGCCAGAACGGCACTGGCGGTTACCCGCACAACATCCTGCGGCGCTCGGGTCAGAACCACTTCATAGGTATTGTTGGTTTTGTTCCGGTCCGCCAGTACAACACCCGCGGCATGTTCAAATGTACGGATAGATGAACCGACAGGGCGAATAATGACACCTGCTTCATCATCGTCCATGACATCGGCGGAGATGGTTTTAGTCAGTGCCTGGAAGCGTGCATCACCGGTCGTCAGGGTGTGTTCCAGCAAGCCACTGTGGCCCTGCAGGTCATCCGCAACCACGGTGACCGGCTTGCCATCGTTGCCACCCGCCGTATTAAAGGTGTCGCTGCCTAAGCCACCGATCAGGTTCAGATCGAGGTTTTCACTGGTGCTGTAAACATAGAAGTTATCGTTGCCTTCCATGCCATTAATAATTAATCGCTCAACCCCTTCAAAGCCGATAAAGCGACCGGCACCGTAAACCCCCTCTTCAGTAATCACATAATCATCACCGAACTCGGTACCCAGAATAGTCACAGTATCCAGACCATCGCCACCGCGAATATTGACCGGAGCGTTCATCGCGTAGTTGATGAAGTCGGCACCCTGACCACCATTAATATTGGCGACCGGTGCGTTTTCATCGTCAGGATCTACCAACACGAAACTGCGGACTAAGAAGGTATCGTTATCTTCATCACCATTCAGATCAACAGAGGCAACGTTGCGATAGACAATAAAATTGTCCTCTCCGATACCACCATTGAGAGACGCATCGTAGCTGATACCGTTACTGATATAGCCCTGTGACACCAGTGTCGTCGCGAAATAGTCTTCCGGCTTCAGACCCGATTCAACATTATCCCGGGCCGAATTGAATACCTGTCCTACCTGGAAGGTATCGTCACCGGCATCACCATACACCGACATCTTCGCGGTGGTGTCATCGAAAGTGAAGCTGTCATTACCATCACGGCCATAGACGTTGATTTCGTCGTTATTATCGATGTTGTAATTAACACGCTGGACAGGTGCACCGACCACCGTATTACCCGCGGCATCCACCTGCAGGGCAAAGATACTATCCGGCCGGAACAGGAAGCTATCCGCCTGATCGGTTCCCTGAATCGCAACCCGGTCAAAACCGGTGTCAGCGGCATCATCATCGATCGTGATGACGGATTCACCTTCACTGGCCAGGCCAATGTAATACCAGTCAGAACCCGTTTCACCCCGCAGCACCAGTTCACCACCGATGCCATCGCGGTTGGTTTGCAGATCACTGGCGTTGTAGTTAACCCGAATCGTATCGTCATCGGCCCCCGCATTCACTTCAGCATAGGCCCCGGTGTCGGACAGGGTAACCGAATCATTGCCCGCCCCCGTATTCAGTTCGATATTCGCAGCGCCTGCAGCGGAAACAAACAGTTTGTCACCACCGGCACCGGTATTAACCGTAACGTCGGTTGCATGGTGCAGACTTTCAATTGAGACTCTATCCACGACAATCTGACTGTTGTCATTGGCATCATCGGCATTCAGGTTGAGGACGATATCTTCGACGCCCACCATACGCACGGCGTATTCCCCCAGGCCTTGCAGCGTATCAAACGATACCACGTTCTCAACTGCACCTTTACCGGTCACAAACTCATCTGTAACCACCAGCGTTTCACTGATCGTCATGAGGACTTCTACCGACTCAGCTAAATAGAAACCATAGTCATCCTGCACACCATTGATATTAATCTCGTGATCCACGGCCTGGCCATTGATATCACGGGTAATGATTAAACCATCAAGCAGTGGCGCTTCGACATCGGTACGCAGAGCCTGACCGCCATCCAGCGTTTCGATTAAGCGGGTGACGTTGGCATCATTGAATTCAAGATCACCGATAGCGCTCTGGCCAACGGCATTGGCGTAAGCTTTCCAGTTAGCCGCGGTGAGATAAACACCGTCATCCAGCACATGACTGGCGGCAACATCGTTGGCAGCACTGTCCTGATTAAAGCGACGCAGGGCGACCGCTTCCAGAATTTCCTGGTGCTGGGCGCCCACACCGTAGTAGGAATAGCTGTAATAGGAGTGATCCAGATTATCGACTATCTCTGCATACAGGGTATTGAGCAGAATCTCTTTGCCCCGGGTCGCATCGCTATTACCCACCGTACCGCTGACCCAGTTAACCCCCTGAACACCAGACGTATCACCAACGGTGTAATTGATCGCCAGAATTTCACGGGTATCAATTTCACGCACCACGTTATAGTTGGTTTTACCCGCGGTACTATCGGCCTGCGGTCCATCCCCATAACCATTATCGTTACGGGTAAGCGCCTGCACATCATCCGCATTAGGGTCTAAACGGCCAACATAATCACCCAGTGAGGCATTCCAGTCATACGCCGCATCCCAGGTATCGTTATCCCAGATATTCTGAGAGTACTCGTAGCTGGTCGAACGAATCGATGTGTCCAGCTGAGTCTGCTTATACACCCTTAGTGCGGAGTC
The DNA here is from genome assembly GCF_900111095.1 of Amphritea atlantica. Lineage (GTDB taxonomy): Bacteria > Pseudomonadota > Gammaproteobacteria > Pseudomonadales > Balneatricaceae > Amphritea > Amphritea atlantica. The sequence continues at coordinate 81,096 of NZ_FOGB01000010.1, forward strand.
AGAGGCGATGTCATAAACCCGGCCATCCGGTAAGCTGCCATTTTTAAGCTGGTCACGAACCCCCGACAGATCCAGATAGCTTCTCAGATTCTCAAGCGCCGTCACCACATTGGTCACCAGGCCGGTAGCATCGGATATCTCATCCAGCATTGGATCGATCAGCAGGGCATCCAGTACATCCATAGAGAAGTCATAGGTGCTGATGAGGTTCTCACCCATCAACTGCAGACCCCGCTTCACAAAACCATCTAAGCGATCAATAAAGGTTGTGTCCGATACCACAGGGTTTGAATCTGCCAGTGCGGTAACAGCCCCTAGCAAAGGATTGAGGTATTCGAGTGCGGTAAATTTCTCGACCAGAACATCTTTCGATAAGGTGACACTGGCCTCTGCCACATCGCCATTCAGCAGATCGTCAAGAACCCCCACCTGAGTATCTTTATGGGCGCGGATTAACGCGCTCTTCAGATCATCCGGTGTAAAGCCGGTACCGGTGGTCAGCTCAGCCAGTTTGGTGAGATTGAAATCAAAATCAACCGTTTCCAGCTGCTGCTTCGCTAAGGTAATGTCCAGACCGGCATTATCTCTGGCATTAACCGTCACCGTGTCGGTATCCGCGCCACCCACAACCCGAACCAGGCCGGCAATACGCGACATATCGTAGTTTTCAGGCAGTATTTTAGCCACGGTCCGTTCAGGCAGGTTGTCAAATTTATACGCCGCTGTGCCGGTAATCTCTGCCGCACTATAGTTCTGCACGACATTAATCGTGGTATCGCTCTCCTTCTTCGCTTCGACATCGTAGAACAATGAGATCATATCCCAGAACAGATCTTTGCCAGGCGTCGATCCGGCAACACCAACGCGGTCATATGAAGCGTATTTTTCATCGCCTACACCAGTCACGCCCCCCCAGTCAGTGGTATAGGTGTAATGATGCGTACCAAAGAACCAGTAACTCGCCTGGTGATAAACCGGCACATTGCGCACGTAGACATCCGTCAGAAACAGATCCGGATCGTATCCCCAATTATCAATTTCAGGCGCGCTGTTAGACGAGCCCTGACGTACCTGATCACTCTGAATAATACTGCCGGTGACCGTCTGGCCGATAACCCAGTTTAAGTAGGTGCCGAAGAAAACATCGTCCAGCGTCATATTGCCCGCTTTGATAGATCCGCTATCAGCCAGGCTATTGAACAGATCAAAATCGATCTCATCGGGTAGTTTGGGTGCAACGATAGAACGACCACCGGGTTTACCCTCCAGGGCAACATCCGTGGCGAAGTAGTTCTCCCAGTCACCATCGGGATAGTTTTGCCCCCACTCCTGGCCAGCGAAGTTCAGCGCCTGTTCCAGCGAGTTGGTATTCGCCACATAGGCATCGACAGCCGCAGTATTGTCCTGGCGGACATTAAAAATCCAATTGCCAAAACGTTTCTGCACCAGACTGGACAAACTAACCCCATGCACGGGGTTGTAGCGTGCCCGTTCAACCCCCTGAGCAAAGAGTTTTAACGCAACGGTTAAGTTAGCTTCAAACAGACGCCAGTGAGCCTCATCAATCACAGGGTTGGCATCGGCCTTCACCCATTTCTGGAAGAACGCTTCCCACGCGGCAGCATCATAACTATTTTCCCGCTTGCTGAAGACCACCTTATTATCGGTGATAGTTTGCGTATCAAGCACGTCATCAAGTATGTTCTGCTCAACGGTATAGGTGGCATTGGATTCAGGATAAGTAACGTTAAAGGTTCCACCTGCACCACCATAATTGATATGGTCATCGCCAGACCCCAGACTCAGCAACAGGGTGATATCGGCATTCAAGCCGTACAGGTTAATGACATCCTCACCTGCACCGGTCAGCAGGGCCAGACGTTCAATACCCTGAACCCCCTCAACCTTAAGACCCGCACCGTAGATGTACTGTTTATCGTTTTCATCGGTGAAGATATTAAACTCATCGCCAAGACGTGTGCCCGACAGAATCAGGGTATCGAAGCCAGAACCACCAAAAATAGATACGCGATTATTTTGCACGTAGTTAATCATGGTGTCTTTTTCATCTTCGGCGGTGAGATTATTCTCATCGCCAGCACCGGCAACGATACCGCCACCGCCCGTATCGCTCGCGGCACTCGACGGGGATACCCCACTTTGCAGATGGGATTTCAGGAAGAAGGTGTCGTCATCCGCTTCACCATACAAAGACAGCTGGCCAATATTATGGTTGACCTCAAAGTAGTCATTACCTGTACCGCCGTAGAAGAAGCTATTGTTATTCACACCGGCGGTAATACCGTTGAGGCCTTTAACCACTTCGATCAGCTCGCCATGGCCATCATCCACAAAGTGGGTTTCGATAACACGTCCGATCAGGAAGTTATCATCACCGGCATCACCGGAAACATTCAGCGACGCCATGGTGCCATCAACAACAAAGGTATCGTTGCCACCGCCACCGTGCACAGACACGGTGCCAAGGCCATCGTTGTAGTAAACCCGCTGATAGAATTCAGGGTCTGCCATGGAGATTGACGGTGTAGTGCTGGCAATCGCATCCGCAATATCAACCGGCTTATTGATCAGAGCCGGGTTGCTGGACTGCAATAAGTGGAAGTTACCCTGCACATCCTGAGTCGCGCCCTTAAAGGTTATATACCAGGGGTCACGGTTAGTACCTGTCCCCTTGATATTAACATCGGTGATCTTCTTCTCACCGGTCAGCGGATCGGTCAGCGCTAACAGCGCCGCTTTAATAGTGGCTGCATCATCGCTGCTGTTTAACAGACTGGTCGCCACCCCATCATAACTCAGGGTGTAACTACCGGTCTGACCGGGCAATAGACTGTAAACCTGAATTTCATTATCTTTACGCTCAAACATCGCGTCGATATCTGGTTTACCCGCCAGCAGGGCAGCACCGGTACCATCTTCCGCCAGACGTTCCACAAAGGAGCGAATAACAGAGACCGACGCCGCCGTCGCATCATCAACCTCAAAGCGCATAAATTTCTTCTCTGAGGTTTGGGGGGCATCCACCAGCTCGATCATCAGCGCATCGCCACCCACAGAAGCCACCCGGGCAACAATACCGGCACCCGCCAGTTTCGACTGGATGGTGGCAGCGGTATCTGTCGCAGAGACATTGATGTTGCTATCGTAATAGCTGAGCACAAAATCACTCAACGCATTAGTGGCTGAGTCTCTGTGCCGTTCTAACAGCTGATACTGGGTATCAACATCTAAGTGCATCAGGTCATCGGCATCATCAGCACCGCGAATTTCAAGCACATCGCTCTCTGTCGCGCCGGTCCCACTATCCATGATATGGATGTTGGACTGATCATCGACAGTGCCACTCAGGGTCATCACATAGTTATCAGAACCAAAGCCACCATCGAAATAGGCGCTCTTGGTGAAATCTCTCACGCCATAGTCGTTACCACTGGCGCCACCGTATATTTCAAACTGCTCAAACACCCCAACTGTTGTCTCATCTTCATTAATGGCGACATCTTTGGTTGGGTCCAGCAAGGATTGCTGCTGCCCCGTGACCTTGAAGGAAGCATCCGACAAGCTGAAATTGAGATCTCTCTGCTCTATCAGGGTATCGATATCATTATTATCGACATCGATATCTTCGAAGATATCGGTACCACGACCACCGGTAATAACATCATTACCCTCGCCACCATTGATACGGTCGTTGTACTGACTGCCGATCAGACGGTCATCGCCGTCACCACCGCTGAGGCCCAGATTATCCACAGCCCGTGACAGTATGACCGCATCAGAATTAATGGTGTTGCCCAGAATCGGTTCGTCATTCGGGCTAAAGCCCGCAATAATGAAATCATCCCCGCCCAGCGCATCGATATTAATAGTGTCGAACTTGTCTGTGGTATCCGACTCATTCGCTTTGCGATCAATACCTCGAACGGTAATCGTCACCTGCCGCTCGCTTAAGTGATCCGCCTGGGTGTCATCCACCCGGCGGTGCACAACCTGCACGGTTTCGGTGTTTTTCTTCAGAACAGGATTGAGGCTGGCATCAACCAGACCGGTATCCTGTAACTCGTGACCCACAGTAAAGTAATCCCGGATACTGGCATCGTCGCCACCCTCGATTAACACGCTGTCGTTGGCGTTATCGGTATTGTAGGTCGGGTCTTCAAACCAGTCGGTGCCACCATCCAGAACCGCTTCACCGCCGCCCTCAGGAATGGACCAGGTAGGCTTCTCGATCATGCGGGGCACATTCTGTTCAATAGTCTGGAACGATGACAAATATCCCTCCGCCGCACCTGTCGGTGAATTCAGCGGCAGGACCGCATAATCACCTGCGCCGTTGAGCTCGATATGCCAGTTACCCGCAGCATCTACCCGTTCAATCACCTTGTAGCTGGATGAAATATTGTCAATCAGCGCCTGTACACCGGCACCACTGAAGTCATATGTCTGGGTGATCGCAAGCGTGGATGAGAATCCGTCTAACGCAATCGTGAAAGGCGTATTGCGGCTTAAGCCATCACCATTGACCGTAATCTGAGTCGCATTACCCAACTGGTCAACCGCGTTCCAGGCGGCAAATTTTGTTTGCAGCTCTGACACAACATCCTGCGCCGCATCAGAAGCGGTCGTTGCAGCGGCTGTCGCGGCCGCTGTGGCAGCGGCAGACGCCGTTTGCAGTGCAGCATCTGTCGGTGCTGCGGCTGCCGCAGCAATCGCTAAAGTCTCCGCCTCTGCAGCAGCTTCGGCCGCGCTCCTGGCGGCATTCAGCGTGGTTAGATCAACCGTAATGGATGGGTAATCCGGGTGGCTGAATGTTGTACTGGAGACTCCCAGAGGCAGCGTCATACTGACATTAATGTCCTGAGCCACCGTTAAGTCTTCGAGTGAACCGCCCCCACCAGGGTTGACCACAATCGCCTGGCTCGCGGGATTAACGAACTCAATCCGGTAAACGCTGGCCTCATCATACACCAGCACATTCACACCACCGCTGATCAATGCCGTCTGTAAGCCCGCCGCCGTCAGATCAGCAGCTGTCAGTTCAACACTGAAATCGCCGTAATACAGATAGGTTCCGGCAACCACATCTGTCTTATTGATGTATTGCTGTTGTTTGTTATCCGCCGTATTAACATCCGCTTTGACTTCCATATTCTGGATGTTGATGAAGCGATCCATAACATAGTTGGCACCGCTGTTCTGGTCTGCATCCAGAATGGCGACGGTCCATGGATCATTTTCAATCCCCGAACCTCCGACCCAGACATCGGTAATGGTATCCAGCGATTCCAGATACAACTCCACGTCAAGGGCGCTCATGTCACGCTGCAAGACCACCGATTCACCGTTATAGGTGAAGTAAGCATGGTCCTGCCAGTCTTCCAGATACAGCTCTTGCGTGGCAACAACCCCATGACTCAGGTTGCGGGAGAATGCCTCAGTCGTCTGCACCACGGAGCCGCCCAGAGAGTATTGTTCTGCACGCAATTGCAGATAAGCACCCTCTTCGGTTTGCCCGGCCTGCAAGAAAGTGACCTGCCACGGATCAGCCGCAGAGCCCGCTCCGGTCACATGAACATCGTCAATGGCATCCAGCTTTTCAAGGGCGGTTTCTATTCCCGCCGCACTCAATACACTGATATCAATCGCTTTATCGCCATACCAAAGCGATACCGGGCCAGCGGCCAGGGTTAAATTCTGCACTCGCCCGTTGTTGTTCATCTCCTGTGACTGGATAACCACCTGATCGGCCACCGCCAGCATGGAAATTTCAGCCAGCTTCATCACTTCATAAGGCGTATTAACCGTATCCAGCGGAGTGAAACTGATGCTCCAGTCACCCACACCATTAATGACAACAGCAACAGTCGAGGCTCGTAAGCCATCAATAGTATTAAACGCGGCCACAATATCGGCCTCGGTCATTGTGCTGTTGAGTAATACCCGCTCAGTGCCGTACCAGACCATCGCGGAGTCGGTGCTGAAATTGAGATGCTGTTCACCATTGGTGAAAGTGAACACAGCATCTGCAGGGTCGCTCACACCGTCGACATAGCCTGGGTTAGGCAGCGTAGTGTCGCTGGCAGAAACGGCCAGCGCATCGGTGATTTTTTCCACTACGGTCAGGTTCAGGTCAAAGAAATCGCCATCGGTATCTGTTGTGGCATCCAGCAACTGAATAATCCACTGACCCGGTTCAGAGCCCATGGTAGCTTTCACCGCACTGATATCCGGATGGTTCAGCAGCGCCGCTTCTATGGCCGCAGCCGTTGCCTCTGCCAACGACACCTGTACGGTCTCGCCAACCCCATTAACAAAGCTATACGCGGCCAGGTCCAGGGAGATCTCAACCGTCTGGCCGTTATAGGAAAACTCAGCTTTAAACGCATCGGCCGGTACACTCAGGGCCTGACGGTCATTCCCCGGGAAAACCACATGATCGGTTACCGTCGAAGAGATTGCCGTCTGCGTGCTGACGGCCGCGCTGCTGTCGACCAGATCAAAACTCAACAGACTATAGTTACCATCCGCATCCTTGATAGCATCCAGTATTTGCACCACCCAACTGCCAGCGGTATCACCGGCCGTCACCACTACGTCGTCAATACCGAAATGCGCTAACAACGCTGCTTCTATCGACGCTTGCGTCGCATCAGCATCGACAGCAACGGTGCCGCCACCGTAACTGACCGAGGTGATTTTGCTACCCGCAGGAACCGTAAACGACTGCTCTATATTGGTCGGCAGATTAATATCATCACCCAGCACCGTGGTTCTGGTGATGATTCCGGCCCCCAGGGCGCTGCCACCGACAACAAATTCAAGGGTATGGAAATTACCATCCGCGCCTTTGGCTGCTTCATCAGCAGCAGGTCCGGACGGGTTATCGGAGAAGCGAATCAGCCAGGGGTTATTGATTGTTCCCTGACCACTCACACCGACACTTCCAGCGGGAATACCGCTGAGGCTTTCAAGTGCTGCCTGCACCTCTGCGGTTGTCATTGTTGACGATAGCGCAACACCTTCATTGTTGTACCAGACAATGCCATTTACATTGACGGGAGCATCTTCGTTGTAGTCCAGTACGTCAAATGCCAGCAGCTGGGCACCATTGCGCGGGACTTCGCTCATGCTATCGGTGATAGTGGTGACATTCGGGGCGTGATCCGCGTTAGACAGATACTCAGCACCCAACACATCCAGATGATAGAGATACTGCTGCGCCCGCGTATCGTTGCGTTCAGTCATTGGGCCGCTATGCTTCTGCACGTAGTACTGGTGCGCCAGGATCAGATAGTTACTGTTCAGATCGGTCGTCGCGCCATTGAAAGTAATCACCCATGGATTGGCTTGCGTACCATGAGTGCTCTCGGTGGCTGGCGCCGCTGGCGTAACGGTGACATTACCCACGCCGATAGCGGTGATAGACTCCAGCGCTGCCTGCACCTCAGCCGCACTCATACCGGCAGTAATCGTTACTGAGTTGCCCACTGTTCGGCCATCATCGGTTTTCGTGTCATCGTAACCGTAAAAGACCGTGACGTTATCCAGTCCGTCCGCCAGCCACAGTTCCTGCTGGTTGTTTTGCGGTGATGACGCCTGATAGTCTGCCACATTAACGATGGATTCGAGTATCGGAGCCCCGTTAGATGTGGTCAGGTACTTGCCCCCCTCCTGCAGATCATAACGATAGAAGTACTCGCCCTGACGCACGTTGGTGATATAGCTCTGAGGTTCTTGCGGTACATAAATCACATGGCCATTGGAATCTTTGACCACATCGCCGTTTTCATCCAACTGCGGTGTTTGTGCAAGGAAGGCGGAGTAATCCGCAGGATACACCTGATAATTACCGTCGACATCCCGGTCTGGCTGCCATTCACGGGCTTTATCCCGACCCAGCGTGATATCCACACTCAGCAGCGAGGTATCCATCAGGTCACCGATGGCAATATCGTCACTCTCTTTCTGGGTATCGAGTTTTAACGCTTCGATATCGTCCATAACAATATAGTCAGACGCAAAATCGATAGTTAATTTAGCCCGGGTATCCCGTGTTACACCATCTGCTAAGAAGAGCGCAGCATTGAGCTTGCGCAGATCGACATGACTGGCATCGTCATTAACGGTGATATCAAAGGTGTCGGTACCCAGACCACCCAGCATCAGCAGATTGGCACCCGCCGCCAGCGGCGCATACTGCCAGACCACGGTATCATCACCATCACCGGCATCGACATTGACAGAGCCGGTACCCGCATTAATGATATCGTCTCCGGCATTACCCTGAATATCATTCACACCACCCAGGACAGGGTTACCATTCTCATCCACACCACCCACGGAAATCTCATCATTACCCGCACCACCTCTGATGGTGTTATTGCCTAAACCACCGTCGATGAAATCACCAAACTGGGTTCTGAACTGAGAGTTTTCTTTGGTAATGGTTAACACAGGACCACCCGCACCATCAGTGGGCATACCCTGATCGTTGTAATGCGCGTAAGGGGTACCATCCAATTGGTAAATTGGCGTTATCCGCACCTCACCATCCGGGTCGATAAAGGTTGCGATATCAGTGGTAATATCCTCATCGCCACCTTCAACGTAATCGTTACCACCATAGGTTGCGATGGTATCGAAACCGTCACCACCGAAGACCCGGTCATGACCGTCACCGGTGAAAATGATGTCGTCACCGGCGTTACCACGGACCGTCAGTCCGTCATAGGTGAAGTTCTCGCCTTTAACCACCACCTGGTCATTGCCATCACCAGTTTCAATCAGATAGGTATCGTTCGCATTTCCTGCACCGAGATAACCGGTATCGATGGATATAACATCGTCTTCGATGCCCGCTTCCAATGCGTTACCAGTGTTTGCTCCGCCATTTATATACAGCCCCGCGAGGACCGCGGTATTTTCAGGATCGGCAATCATCTCAATGAAGTCACTACCGCCACCCAGCTCAACGTCGATGTGATCCACGCGACCATTCAGACGTTTCAGGCTGTAGCGGTCATTACCTGATGTACCGGCAATGGTTAAGGTATTTACATTTTTAGCCAGATAGACCTCAGCGACCAGCCCGGTACTGACAACAATGATATCTTCACCAGGGTTGTTGCTTTTCAGGCTGCGTATACGGTCACGCAAGGCGGTCTCTTCCGCTTTGGTGTAATACTCGGTATCGAGATAACCCTCTTCCGACAGCTTTTGCAGGGTTAAATCAATATCCGGCGTAATAACATCAACGGTATAGCTATGGGCATCCGCATCGGCTCCCTTGTCATAGCTTAAAATCAGGTTGCCAGTGCTCTGATCATCACGTTCCCAGGAAGCGATGTGATCTGGTGCATGATGGATACATTCAAGTTCGAAGGTTGCCAACACCTCATTGACGAAACGGTTGCGTGCTTCAAACAGGGTTATCTTAGTCAGACCAGCATCGATACCGACCCACAGGAACGCCTCCAGGAACAGGTTCAGGGTGCCCGACATATCAAACAAACACTGCGGGCCATGGGTAATCCGCTCAACCAGCTCTGAACCATAGAGCTTGCCATCACCCACCGGCAGATCATCAAGGAAATTGGTTTCCTTATCGTTGAGATCAAAACCAATAATCGCTTCAATACCCCCTTTGACACCCGCTTCAACCAGGCCACCCAGCCCCAGACTGGCGATAACACCCACAGCAGCGCGCAGTGTGACTTCCGCTTTATCATCAACGGTATTTTCCAGACCGTGATCATCCAGATAGAAGCCATCAAATAAGCGCCAGGATTCAGCCACATCAAAATCGGTATTCATCCATTCACGGAAGCCACGGGTATCAAAGCCGAAATCAAAGTTGGTACTGGCCCCGATCTCACCGAAGAAACCGACGTTAAAACCAGGATAAACCGGGAAGGTCTTCTGATATTCAAAAAACAGATCAAGATCAGGCAGGTCGTACCAGAACAGATCGACCTCACCCCGGCCCGTGATAAATTGCAGCAGGCTGGCCGGATCTTCCAGAATCGGAATTCTGAAGTTCTTCTGCCCCTGAGGATTACCAAAGGTTGCCCGGTTATTGGTTGGTTTATTCGCGCTGGACTTGCCACCTTCTACGCCATCCTGCGACGGACCGGCGATAGTTGACGCGTGGGAACCCAGCTGGGCATTACGATCGGTCTCTGATTTTGCGCCGGCGGTATTTTTAGAGGTGACCGGCGCGGAGGTATCTGTGGCATAGCCTCCGGTCAGATTAAAGTCACCAAAGTCGATATAACCGGCAGATTTTAACGTTTTCGCTTTGTCCAGAAAGTCGATGGTGGCTGCCAGAGCGGCAATCACTTTCTTCGCAGTATCAACCGTTGTGGCAGGCAATCGAAGGTAGGCAATGTCGAGGATTTTAAGCTTCGCAACGCCCATATCTATCTCGGTATTAAGCAGATCAATAACCGGCTTAAGTGGCAGAATAATATCGGAGATAGTGTCGAAGGTATCACCCAGGAAACTTTCAAATACCGAGCCCGCATCTAAGCGGACATTCTGTAAAGTGATATTCGGGTCGCCAAAGGAGATGCTCGCACCACTTTTGGTAGAGAGGGAGCCGCTGGCTAAATCCTGGTAGTAAACGATGGTTGTATCAATAGACGGCAACACATCTGCCGCCGACGTCGACACCTTGGTAAACAACTTCGCCTCGGCAAATGCGTTGGCATTGATGACCAGTTCAACTTTTTCGCCCAGCTCTAAACGGCCGTCTGCGGCAACGGTGCCGGTTGTTCCACCAATATCTTTAATATCAAAACCAAAGTGGCCGCTGATACCTGCCCCTTTGTCGTTGATAACATTCCCGGCGCTGTCGTATTGCAGCACCTTACCGCCGGTTTCGTCAGTCACATCGACCTTTAAGAAGCCCAGAGTACCCTGCGCGGTAGAACCGTTTTTCAGGCGCGCGTCGACATCCAGAGCGATCTCTTCGCCCTTAGCGTTGATACCTGAGGTATTGAGGAACAAACCAAAATCAGGGCCACTGCCTAACGGAGCCATATTGCCTAAGCCGATACCCAACCCCATCAGGTAATCGATTTCAGCAATCAGGGAGGCATCAACATCCAAACCTAATCCGGGCATGCCCACGGCAAAATCAACCGGCAGCTCACCATCGACCAACACTCCGCCAAACTTGATATCAAAACTTAATAAGCCATTAGCTGAGAAAGTTAACTCAATGTCGTCAGCACTGGTGGGCAAGCGTGTTTTTATCTTGCCATTTTCATCGTACTGAACCGCACCGGAAGCATCTAATAATGGCACCACAAAGGAGAACAGCGGGCTATTAATCGTTTTCAGCCCGTCATAAAGCCCCTGACGGATTTCGTTCAGCAGCGCTTCAAACACTTTGCCGCCAACGGCTTCAAGATCCTGTAATTTCTTACCCAGCCCATTGATATAGCCGCTGGCATCCTTTTCACCCAGGACACTGGTCTCAAGACTACGCAGGCTATTCGCCAGATCATCAAACGGCTCACCACCCACCAGCGGCAGTTCGATATTATCGATACCATTGGCCACTTCGTTAATGGCCGAGAATGCGCCTTCCAAACCTTCGCGAACGGTTTTCGGGTCATTCAACAGATCCAGTAGCAACACGATAACGTCGAAATTCATATTGAATTTCGGCAGGTTGTAATCGAAGGTGCTGACAAAGTTCTGGCTTTGATCGACACTGAATGCCGCTTTGGCAAACAGGACATTATCCGCAACGCCATCCGCATCAAGGTCTTTATCTGTGCCGCCCAGCGGCAGTGCCTCAATTGGGAAGAACATCGGCAGATTAAGACCGGCTGAACCATAAGCCGACGCCTGGAAGCCGTCTTTCACTTCGGTTAAGTCTAAATAGCCGTTACCATTGGCGTCGGCGCCTGGGTTACCCATATTGGCGTAAAAACCCAGATCGATATTAGCGCTGCCGTGTTTTCCCAGTAAACCGATGGTCCCTAATGGACCTGCGTCGAAGCCCAGCGCAATATCAAGATCATCGACCCCTCCGTGAAGCGATGCATTGATGCCTGTCGCTTCATCAATGTAGAACAGAGGTGTACGAACATCGCTCAGATCAAAACCGAAACCGAGGTCGAGGCCAGCTTCCGCCCGCAGATCTATTTTCCCGTTCGCTTCAACGTTGATAGCGTCTAATGCACCATCAGGCAGGCCTAACCAGGTGTCGATACCCAGGGCATCAATATCCAGCGCCAGATCAAACTGCTTTTCAGCAATCAGATCGAGGTTCAGATCGAAATCAAACGCAGAGTTGGCGTAGCTCATATCAACCATGTCGGCGTCTGGAGCAATGCCCAGAGGCGCTAACAAGATACGCAGCTCTTCATTGAGCATATCTTCCAGCTGCTGGACGTTACGCGCCGCATCTCGAACGGTGCTAACAGCATTGCTAAGGCCTGCGGCAAAACTGACACCGCCATCACCGAGAATATCGGCAAGGCTGGCATCGATTAAGGCGATCTTGTCATACAGCACACCATCTTTGATATTGAAGCGCGACAGACTTTCTCCGGTCGTCGATGGATTGACACCGGTGGTGTCGATAAAGGTCGCGCCCGTTATCTCATCATCGATAATGGTCTCTATCAATACGTCGTTCGCATCGTAGCTGCCCATTAACTCCCATGATGTCTGGGAGTATGTTTGCACAACACGCACATTGTTCTGGAACAACTCAACGCCCCAGAAGGTATCCGAGGTGGCCGTATCTTCCCACTCCAGCAGCGTGATGCCGGTTCCGTCTTCAAGGATCTCGTAGCGGCTGGCCTGTGGCCCTCCCGCCGGAGAGATAGCATAGCTATCGGTTGCCAGAACAGCGCCAGCCCCCCAACGCTCTTCATAATAGTTGACGACATTACCGGTTTGCTGGCCCAGTACTTCACGATCGGTACCAACAATATCTTTAAGAAGTTCATCGACCCCACCGATAATCATATCCAGTGACAAGCCGCCTAATGAGAAAACTTCTTCTAAATTATCAAACTGAACAGAGCTGGGGATACTGGAGAGGAACTGCGACATTGACGCATTTTCTGGCAAGCTACTGCTGCTGGCGGTGATAAACCCAACCTCATTGCTGAAACCATCCAGCGCACCCGAGAGCGAGACAGGCAACAACACCTCAAAGTGAGCATCGCCCTCCAAGCCAGGCGAGCCCATCAGCGATGCGGAGCTATCACTCAGCATATCCTGATAATGAAGCACACCATCGAAGCCCATACCGACAGAGGCGCCCACGGATAGCGCCGCATCATTCACCTCAAAACCAACGGGCCCTAAATTCACGCCAAAATCGAAGGCTTTTATGAGATTACCGGCAACCTCATCCGCCAGATCAGCGGCCAGAATTTCCTCGGCGACCGTAATGATCGTAGAGTTGCCATCAGGGCTTAATTCGATAGCCGCAACGGTATAGAGTTCATCGGTATTGCCAGACCCTTGCAGATAGAAAGTGTCGCCGACCATAAGCTTACCGGCACTGGTGCTTTTTATCGCACCAATATGATTACCTGCAATAGTAATCGTGGCAGGCGTGGTATCAGCAGAACCGGCAGTAATACCGGTAATATCAATATATTCTTCGCCGAAATTGAAATGCGCATCCAGACCCGGATCACGCACATAGAAGTCACCGTCATCATCAACACCAAAGTTGAACATGAAGTCGATGCCACCACTGATCACCAGCGGCTGAGACTGAGTAATATCGATAGGCAGGTCAAAGTTAAAGTCACCAAACGAGATCAGTTCATTCAGATCCAGATTGACCAGTTCGCTGAAGCTTTCCAGTGTCAGGGCAACACTGTACTCTTTTAAATTCGACGACGAGGCGACATTAATAGCAAAACCATCATTCAAGCCGGTGGTTTGCAGGTGCTGCAGCAGGTCTTTGGTGGTGGCAGAACTGTTGACTTCAAGATAGGCATCAATCGTGTCGACAAACGCCTGCACTTTAGTCTGAATAGTGCCGTCTAAGTTGGTGACTTTATCACCCAGCAGATCAGACAAGGATAGATCGGTAAACGGAATAGTTGTTGTATCGTCCAGATAGTTATCGATTTTGCTACCCAGATGCGAAGACCAGGTCGCCAGCTCACCCAGACCGATACTTAACTTGGTTTGATCCGACAAGCTCTTAAAGTGATCGGAGGTCGGCAGCAAGCGCTGCCCTTTAACCGCCTCTTCCATCATCAGATCGGTGGTGACGAAATCAGGGTGACTCATACCCATCACATGACCCATCTCATGCATCAGCACGGTCAGCAGGTCAATGCTGTCATAGGCTCCGTCATCAGTGTCATTGTTTGCAGTGGCGTCGACATACCAGGTCGCACCCGCGGCATTGTCGTCAAGGGTAATGGTGTATTCCAGGCCATTCGCACCGGCCGCACTGGTCGTCCGACCGATGACATTGCCACCAATGTCTCCGACGGTAACCGTAACATTTTCTAAGTTGATCAGTGCTGCCGCAGGCAAGACTGCGGTCCAGCGGGCAATCGCTTCAGCTTTCAGCGCCTCTAGCGCAGCGGCATCAGTGGTCGCATCAATTGTCGCGCCCGTTCCGACCTCAGCCGTAGTAACAAAATCACCAAAGCCCTGGGATGTTTTAAAGGCAGTCCACAGCCCCTCACCCGAAGCAACCGCATCCAAACCTTTGGTTGCGAAGGAGCCGTAGGCTTTGACCTCATGTAAAGTGCCGGATTCATCGGTATAAGAGTACGCGGTGTACTCGCCATCGGCATCGGTTTGCGGCGCCGATTGAGTAATTTTTTCCGAGATAGATGAAAAGTCTAGGATATCTGCCGACCCGGTAGAGAACACCTTATCCTGACCAAACTTTTCATTAAAACTAAAGGTCGCTTTAGCAACGTCCACTTTAAAGTCGGCCACCAGATCGGGGGCAGTCGTAAACTCAATGCTGAACTTATCATCAACCGCACTGGTTACCGCTACCGCTATACCCTCCAACCCATTGAGTGCCGTTTCAATATTGGCGAGCGTTGCTGCATTATCAGCGCCAATAGCAAAAGCAGCCTCCAGACGGGCAGGGTCGGGAGTCACACCGGCAGACAGTTCAAAATTGGCAAATGACAGCGTAATTAATTCGCCTTCGGCAAAAGAGCTGGCGGTTAAATCCAGTTCAAACAAGGACGAAGCGGTCGACAGATCGGTGATCACGATACCGCCGCTGTTGCCTCTGAAAATATCATTGCCGGAACCGCTTTCCAGGTTTTGAATATTCTTGTAGTTGGCAACAATAACAGCGCCATCCAGGATCGTAGTAATGCCCGATCCCATCTCCAGATTAGCCGTATTCAGAGCAATACCGGTCACATCGGTATAAGCCGGACTGGTAAACTCAATATTGAAAGTAAAGTTACGCTGATCTTCTGCCGCAGCAGGATCGGGCTGAGTGACATTAACCGTCAGACCCGCAACTTCATTCAGCTTGGTTTCGATCTGTTGCATCATCTGCTGATAATCAGCAACTGCCGCAATATTCACTGAAACCGCGCCGGTTGTGCCATCAGGGTGATCAAATGTGAACGTAAACTCACCACCACTTATCTGATTACCCAGGGTAATCTGATGGATATAGTTTAGCTCGGTACCATCTAATGGGTCCTTCGCCGCAACGGCGGCCTGAACCAGACTATCGCTTGCAGCCGTTAAATGGGTTGGCGTAAAGATTAACTTCCCGGGGTTATCAAACCGGTCCAGATTCAAAAAGGTGATCGTAAACGTACCCGGCGTCGCCGCATCAGGCGTCACACTGACATTATTCACCCCGAGAAAAGACTCAAGCGCAGTTTTAATATTCGCAGCGGTGGCAGTGGCGGTTGCCGCCACGGTAATATCCGCCGTGGTGAAGCCACCAACCGCTGAGTAATCACTGACGGGCAGTTCAAGGGTAAACTGATCGCCGGCAACCGCATTAAGCGCTATAGACTGCTGCTCATCTCCCTGCTCCCGCAAGGCGGTACCCCGTGTCAGATCGACAGAATAGTTGTCGGTCTGACCGTCCAGACTCAGGGTGTTGCCATTCTCATCAGTTTCGCCACCATCTATCGTATCGACGCCGCCCTGACCAATCACAAAGATATTGTCATTGTCGTTACCGACAAAGGTGTCATCACCGCTGGAACCGATCACTTTGGTAAAACCGGCAACAGCGTTATTAGACAGGTTGAACTGTGAGTCTGCAGCGACCGCTGCATTGATAAGACCGGACAACGAGTTCCAGCGCTCACCCAGTACCGAGGTCGCGCTGCCAAACAGCACTTTAGACTCGGCAATCTCACCCCACACCGGCACCTCAACCGCATTCCATAAGGTATAATTAACCCCGGCGGTGCCATCTACTGCCACCCCGGTAACGGTATCTGAAGCATCGGTATTATTGTCATAATCCTGATAATTCAGGGTAATATCACCCTCAGAAGAGATCACCCCCCGTAAACGGGCATTCCCGTGGAAGGTGAAGATATTGTCACCACCACCGCCAACAATATTTTCAATCCCTGTGGCAAAAACGTAGTTACCCAGTAAAACGTCGTCAGACAGGGGAATACCGAATCGTTTCAGTGCTGAACCAAAGACCTCGTCCCGGACCATAATAAAATTGGCACCAATGGTTAACAGAGGCACTTCGGCATCATCCCGGCCAATACTGATCAGGTCGGTAAGTTCACTAATGTTATCGGTGGTAATTTCCCAGATATCATAATGCAGGGTATTTTTTACATCACTGCTACCCAGTTGGCCTTTAAGGCCATAGCCCGCCTCGGAAAGATCTAAGGTGTCAAAGAAGTCGCTGACACCTGCGACCTTAATATCGGGGGCTTCAATAACTGCAGTGGCACCCCACAAGCCACTGAACTTATAGGTATCTGCACCCCAGCCACCGGCTAGCACATGAATACCGGGGGCAACAACATTTTCTGAGAACAGTGAAGGCTCACCGTTGATCGCCGTGGAAACCACTGCATTGGCAACAAATTGCGCATAAGGGTTAGCAATCGTGTTTTCAATCAGATTACCACCCACCTCAAACAGATTACTGCCTAATGAGGCATTACCCAACGCCGCAACAGGGTTAAGGGTGGTGTTTAAAGCGATGTTTAAACCGGCGCCGTAGGTTACATTATCGATATTCTGGATGCGCCCGGTAAAACCTGCCTTCTTACCTAACAGACTGGTTAAAACCGTTTGAGTGAAATCATCTTTGGCATAGCCAGTAAGAGCATTAGCGTTATCGCCAATCACAAGGCTATCCGTATCGTTAAGGCGGCTGGCAGCGGTGACCTCAAGTATCCAGGACTTAGTCTTACTGCTATCCGGATTCACACTAACCGTAATTTTGTTTGCACCCAGCGCCGCATCAAGTGCGCTTTGAATGGCGCCCCTGGTGGTTGCATCGTTCTGGTTAACCGGGATATCAAGGGTGCTGACGCCATTGACAGATAAACGGAACGTAGTGAGAGACTGATCCACTAAGGTGACACGTTGCTTTTCTGCCACATTCACTGCACTGCCATTGGCAATGGTGACAATATTGGCTGCCACTCCCGGGGCAGCAATGGCGGTGTCTTTAACAATCTGCAGGGCTGTGCCATCAACGATTAAAGGCTGCTCAGCCGCGCTGATATCCGCCACTACTTCAACCCGGAACTCATTACCCACCAGGGTAGCGGCCTGGGTGTTGATAGCCGATGCGTCAAGCGCCGCATTAATACTCGCCAGCAACACATTATTGTCACCGTCATAGGCAATGGGATCTGTGGTTACACCACCAAAACTAAGTGTAAATGTTCCACTGATGGTTTCACCGGCAACCACGGGAGGCATTGAAAACTTATAGATCCGGTTAGTTTCAACCAGAGTGGGATTACTACTATCGGTGCGATCCAGATAGGCATCAATCCGACCCACCTTAACCGGTGTTAAGGACTGATCGGTTGTGGCCGCTGATAAGCCGTAACCGGTGCCCCCCATAGACTCGACAATATGGGTCAGTGAGGTCAATGTAATGATGAACTTATCACCACTCAACGTCACCGCTGCAGTCGCTTTGCCCGCCAGCTGAGTATTGAGTGCGGTTTCGATACGTCCGCGCAGCGTATCAGCCGTTTCAGCTGTGCTCAGCGCAACATCCACAAAGACGGAACCGGTTACCAAACTGTTATCCGTCACAGTCCTCAGATTGTACTTCAGCCCCACGATTCCCTGCGAAGCACCGTTAATGTTGAGACTTTGAACTTCCTGTCCATTGGTAAGCTGACTTGTAATCGTCGATGTGCCCAGAACAGTACCGGTAAAGATACTATTCTTAGCGACAATGGATGGCACAGAGCCACCCGCAATACTAATGGTGAACGGGCCGGTGCCGGTAACGGTCACCGTACCCGTTAGAGTCGGTTGCTGATTAATGAGCTGCTGTAGTGCGGCCTGAATAGCATTTTTATCGGCATTCTGGGCTAAGTCTGCTGTCTTATAGGTACCGATATATAAATTATAAGGATCTGAATTGGCACCATGAGTAATGGTAATCTCGTGAACCTGTGGCGTTGCGGTAGTTGAGGGCGTTAACACCAGATCAACCGCTGGCGCCGAGAGCGAAATATCAGTCAGCGTGGTGATCGCTTTATCACCCGCTACACGCCAACGCAGATCATATGTTCCCGCAGTCTCACCGGCGCTGACCAAAACAGTTTTTGGTGTTCCGGCAGGCAGCGCCATCGCCTTGTATATAGCATTTTCAATACGTTGCGCTACGGCAGCATAGTTAAGGGGGGCCGTCGTTTCTTTAGTAAAGACTGCTACACTGCCTGACACAGAGGCAGGGGGCAGCACACCGGTGAACTCAACCATGTTGTTCTGATTGGTGTAGGTGATGAGGTAGCCTGCCTCATTCTTAGCCACCGAAACAACTTTTGAGCCCGCAGCCAGACCAAATTCTGTCGCTAACTTCGCGTTTATTTTATTGGCAATGGTCGTCGATATATCGTCCGCTGCAGTGCCGGTCCTTAAACCGGTAATGGTTTCAATGGTTTGAACGCCTGCGGTGGAGGTGGTGACATAGTTCAGATTGAAGTCAGTCGAATCGGTTACCAACAGCTGCTGCTGTATCGGAGGGGTCAGATAGATGGGGGCGGTGGTGACTGATGTAGTGTCACCCTGCACCCTTAATGTAAAGCTGCCACGCTGAGCTTCGGGAATAGACAGGCGCTGAACTTCAGCCCCCCGATGACCATCGACCACGGTATCAACCGCGACGGATGACTTCGAGGTGTTCGCCAGATTAACGTATGAAATTTGTCTCAGGTCTGCGAACGTCCCACCGGATATATCAACGGTATTTTTCACCGCAAAATCAGGCGCGGTTAACGATAACATTCCCACCAGGCCATCAACATTGAGTAGCTGTGCTGACAGCGGTTTGATGCCCGTACCGCCGATCACTGTTCCCTTAAAGGTCGTTTTACCCGCGATGGAAAAGGTATTGGCATTTACACCACCACGCACGATGGTATTTTCACCGACATCGGTAAAGACAAAGGTCTCGAAAACACTCTCACCGAGCAACTTGTCCACCAAGCCTGATGCCTGAGCATCGGTACTTAACGCGGTGGGCCTTGGCGCTACACGCTCGACAGTGAGCGACAATTGGCCGGCATTACCCTCTACCTTGCCTTTTGCAGCCGTTGTAGCCAGTTCAAATTTGCCACTTACCGCCGTCGTGGTATAACTCAACGCTGAGCCATCCAGATTCTTAAGCGCTTTAGTTAATACAACATCGCCCGGATCATTAAAGGTAATATTCAACTTCGTGTTAGCCGCCGTACTGCCAAAGCGCGGCTCTTTAACGCTCACCGAGCCTTCACCCAGCATCTCGCTAAGTTTGTTCTTCAGCTCGACAATATTCGCCTCTTTATTGTCCGCAACAAAAGTAATCATATCGGTTACTTTGTGCACCCCGTCTCTGACGGTAGTCACAGTGGGCGTTACCGATGCAGCGGTTACCTGCAAAAGATCGACATTGACCAGTTCTTTATTGGTAAAGGTGATATTCCAGCTATTGGCTTTGAAGCTTTCATTTGTTGTTTCGGCGGTGACCGGTGAACCATCCACGGTCACACCTGTCACTTTCACTGCGAGATTCACCTGAGAGCCTGTCGCCGACGTAAACTTAAGCTTATTCAGTTCGGTTTGGATTTTTAAAGCGGTGGCTTTAACGTCGACCTTACCAGTCGCGGCATCGGTAACAATCTGAATAGGTGTTGCGGTGGTTTTCAGCGCATTAGAACCACCTGGGTCCTTAAAGCTTAACTTGAAAGTCCCGGTGGGCAGCTCAGCACCGGTAAACGCGAGTCGCTGCACCTCTTGAATCTTATAATCCAGCGCAAACTCACCCTCAGTCGTGTTATCAATAATGAGCGGCTGTACCTCTTTAACCGCACCCACCTGTTCAAAATTGAAATTCAGTTCATCTGCAACCTGGCTAAAATCGATATCCAGTACATGACCATTCGCGGTCAGTGTACTGGTGTCGATGGTTACACTATTGGCTTTACGTAACGCTTCAGGCACCGCAATCGCCGCCAGCATGTCGGCCATCGACGCGGAGCCAAAGATAAAGGTCGCATCAGCATTGGGGGCCAGAATAGTCTCAAATGCGTGGATATTGCCAGGCAGACTACCATCGGCCAGAGTCGTCACCCGTCCCTGTAAATTATTCGTCCCGGTTAAGCCTGTCACATCGACAGACATATCCGTGACATCATTTTCACCCGGGGTTTTAAAGGTGATTTTCCACTCTTTCAGATCCGCGGTGAAACTCTCAGTCTGCACCTCAACCGTGTATTTCTGGACAAAATTACGCTTCAGATTATTTAATGCGGTCTGAATAGCTAAGCGCGTATTTTCTTTTTTCAGTTCAGCTGTCGCGGCCGTTGTATCAATGGTAATAGGGCCGGTGGAATACTTACCAATCTTTAAAACAAAACTACCTTCAGTAACATTGTTGAGTGTTAGCTGCTTAACTTCACGAACAGAAGAGCCCTCAACTGTTGTCCAGATAGCAGGCTTACCTTTAAGCGTTGAAGCGTTAGTAATCGTAGCGGTATTCAGGCCACTGATTTCAGGGTTTAAGACGGTAATTTCAAACTTATTGCCTGCCCCGGCAACAACGACATTGGCAAATATCTGTGGATTGTGTTCGTTTAGTTTTTGCTGAATCTGGGCTGCAACATCGCTGGGGGTTGAACCCGATGCAATCGGTACAGTAACAGAGACAGCCAGGTTGGGCGTTTCTACCCCGGCAACCGTTTTAGTATATTTGAAACCGAAGGTAAAGCTGCCGGATTCGGCCAGTCCGAGGTCGATATTAATTGAACCGTTGGTGTGTTTAGTAATCAGCCCCGTGGTCGCATCGATGATGTTAGAACCTGGCTCCACGGAGCCAACCACCGGCGCAGCATAGGTCAACCCGGTGGTACTGACAATCGTCATTAATGGGATGTTGGTGTAGATCGGTTTTTTGAACTCGACATCAAACGCTCCGGTCCCGGTGCCTGCGGATTTAACTGTCACCAGATCACCGACCGGGGCTACCCCGTTTTCAGTCAGCAGGGTCCTGAGCTTAGCTTCCAGTGCGGTTTTTATATTGGTCGCCGTCGCCGTTTTGGTGCTGCCTACCGTTATAGTAATCGGCGCAGTTGTTTCAACCGAGCCATCCGGCTTAGGAAAATTGTTCAGTTTTACCGTAAAATTGCCAGATGTAGCGCCACCCAGAAATATTCTCTGAACGTCATTGGCGTTACCTTCACTGTTAACCCGGACCGTATTGGCTGTCAGCGCAAAATGACCAGACACGTCACCAAACCCGGAAAGGGTTTTAGTCCAGCTGGTTTTATCTTTAATGAAAGTACCGGTGCCTGCCAATAAGCTGTTGCTGTTAAACAGGTAGGTCATCTCCTGAGTAACATTGGAGAAATCGAGCACATCACCACGGGTTTTCAGCCCTTCGTCGGTGGTTTTATCATCTTTACCTTTTTGGCTTTCAATAACTTCGTCCTGGCCCCAGTCATTGATAAACACATAGTGATCGTAGCCTTTACCACCAATCAGGGTATCGTCACCGATGCCTCCATAGAGGACATCATGGCCAGCGCCCCCCACGATGCTGTCATCACCCAGACCACCACTCAGATGGTCATTGCCTGCTCCACCGTTGATAACATCATCACCCTGGCCGCCACTGATGCGGTCATTACCTGCGCCACCGCTGAGGTTATCATCGCCTTCGCCACCACCAATGGCATCATTGCCCAGGCCACCATACAGAGTGTCGCCCTGTAGCGTGCCAGTGATAATGTCCTGACCAGCACCGCCATCCCAGACTCGTCCGGTTTTAACACTGACCGCCTGAGTGTAGTTATCAGAAAAAATAAGGTCGTCGCCACTACCGGTACCATTGACCAATAAGCCAAAGTCACCCAGTACGGTCATACTCTTAACCGTACCAGCACCTGTATCGGTGGTGCCTTTCAAACCATCGATGCGGTCTATGCCACCCGCTTTTAATCCCGTACGGGCTGCGGTAAATTCCACCGCATCAATGATGATGGTCTTAATGGTGGTGGTCAGTGTGTAACGGTCTTCGGGGGCAGGACCGCTGGAGGTGTATTTTTTTATGATCGTCAGCGGATCAGGATTCGTTTCAGTCTCTGCACTTAAAATCACCGTGGCCTGAGTGGTTCCTCCGGTGGTTTTTTTCTCCTGACGCGCTTCCGCTATCAGCTTAATTTCCGGGATATTCAGTCCAGCGGATAAAGATTGGAAGGTGATAGTGAACTCGTAAGGAGTAGTTCCGGCAGCCGAGCCACTTCCTGTCACAGTCACCAGCGGAAGCGAGGGTGCCGGGGGAGGCGTCGCGGTCGTGTTGGTAGTCGTCACCGGCGTTGCTTTCAACGCCAGAGAGTTGAGCGCTGCAGCCATCTCAGCAGCAATCGAAGCGGCACTGCCTGAGTTGCTGATCTCTCTGGTTTCTACCCCACCCAAAGACAGCCTGAAACTTTGTATGTTGCTTAGTTCCTGAGCAACCGTTGGCGCGGTTTTCACTTTTGGGATGGTCAGTTTTTGTACTTCGTTGGTGGCCGCTGGGGCGACTACACCATCGCCAGTATTTAAAATACCAGTGACCGCTTTATTAATGACACCCGTAGTCGACTTACCCAGATCCACAATCACATCTTTCGTGTTAGTAGACTTGTATTGCGAGTAATCGAGAATATTAACGCCATCGGTTTTAGCAATATTGGCGCCTGCCACATAGACGTTACCGGTCACCAAACCTTCGGCCAGGGTGCCCGTTGTCTTAGCGGTCAGAATCTTGCCCTGCAAGGCATCCTGGTCTTTGATGATATAGGTATTCTTGCCCTGACCACCAATGATGTTAGCGATATTATCTGCGTTAACGACATAGGTGTAAGTGACCGTTTTTAAAACAGGTGCTGCCGTTGTACCAATATTGATCTGCTTCTCGACGACAGCCGTTACTTTCACTTTTGTCGTTATCGTCGTGATCGCCGGAGTCCCGGTCGACGTGGTGCTGACACTATCCAGCTCAAAAATCAGATCGTGAGTGACCTCACGGAAATCAAGCGTCCCCTTTTTGCTGGTAGACTGTGTGTCATCAATAAAAAAGTTAACCGTTTCTGTCAGTGCAGGTGTTGCGCCCTGATAAAACTGGCCCCAGTCATTATTGAATTTATAGGTATTATCCCCCAGGCCACCGATGATTTTTTCAACATTGATGGCATTTTTGACCGAGTGTGTGCTGGTGGTTACATTCTGCCCCTGAAAAACCTGAACACCATATTTATCGGCCGATGTCCGGTCGGTATCCGACACTCCAGAGACCACCGGAATACCCGGAACCGTTGCGGTTGACAGCGGTTTGGTCGACTTAACTGAAGGGTGAAACTCAACAGTAATCGCCTGAGTCAGCGCAGAGAAATCCAGGGCATCAGCATCGCCGCCCTTAATCACCGTTAAGCCATCTTTGGTATCGGCTTTCTCGATAACCTGATCCGCCCCCCAACTGTCTTTAAACACGTAAGTATCGGTTCCAGCACCACCCACTAAGGTTTGTGTACCCGCGCCACCAACAAGGTAATCTTCACCCGCACCGGCATCCACAGTCACACCAGTTAAACCGGTGACATCAAATTTCTGAGCGCCTTTGTCGGCGCTAAAGGATGCGAATGATGCAGTAGTAAAGCCTGTTAAGGTGCCCACACCTTTGATGATATTACTCGCTGACAGGTTGACGTAATTGGTCAGCACAGTGCCTGAACTGCCAGAGTTATACAGCAGATCAATTTTGCCGGTATAATTGGCATTGGCTTTACTGATGTCTATTGGTGCACCAGTATCATCGATAATAAGCCGGGTATTTGCCGCATCCAGGGTCTTACCAATCGATAACTTGCCTACTTCGCCCGTTCCGGTGGTTACCACCGCAACCGTACTTTTAGCATTCAGTTGTGCAGCGGCATCGGCAGCGGCTGGGTCAATTCCCATCGCCGCATAGTCTTTAACCCATTTAAAGGCATCATCACTCGATAGCGCAGTGCCTTTTTTGCTGATAGCGATGTGCGCGGCAGCTAGTGCGGATGTATCCAGAACATCTATTTTGGTCTGCAATTCAAGCTCAGTTTTATAGCCAACCCGACCCACTTTAATATTTTTAATAGTGGAATCATCACCGTCGGCAAACTGGAAAGTGCGCAACGTATTAGGCACCAGGGCACCGGTGGTTTCATTGATTGACTGTGCCGTGATTTTGAACGGAGTGGTGGCGGTTTTGCCCGTCACAGTAATGCGGATGTCACTACTCACACCGGTAAAGTTGATGGTATCGGTACCCGCAGCAAAAATTACCGGTGTCACCGAGCCATTCAGCTCACCTAAGCTAACAGATTTATCGGCAGCCAAAAGCCCCGCATACAGAGGATCATTCGATGCAAAAAACAACTGCTCAGAGGGCATCATATCAAGGGTAGAAGTGACATACCCTGACTCGGTTTCCAGTATCCAGTCGCCGCCGATAAATCGATTACCCGTCGGGTCATCAGACGCGGCAATATCTGCCTGCGTGGCGCCCGCCAGCCGGTCAACAAATGCGATACCCACTTCACCCTGGGCAACGTTACAGCCGTAGATAAGAATATCGCCGTCTGACTTTAATGCCCTGCCCCAGGCTTCCAGCTGTTGACGATAACGTTCTAACGAAGCACTACCCAGGGTCGCAGTACCCAGGCGCAGCAAACCTGTCGCCCCATGGGATAACACATGCAATGCAGCAATATCGTCATACGCCGACAGCACACTCGCTAGCTGTTCAACACCATCTCCTTCGCTATCCAGCAAGACGACCGTGACACGATCCGCCTGGGTGCGCTTGGTTGGCACCTCAGATAAAACATCGCTCAATTCGTTATCAGTGGTTAAGCTCTCATCGGTATTTTCATCAGTAGGGTACCAGTCTGCGACCAGAACATTACCCGCACTGGTGGTTTCTTCATGCCATTCAAGCCCACTGGCGGTCTCGCCCATAAAGGTACTTAACAGGGCGCGATAATCCTCAACTGAACGATCGATAACAACAAACTGATGCCCAGACAATTGCTGAATATGTCGAATCGCAGCAGCCGATTTTGCCGTCTGAGCTTCCGTATCAGCCGTCGCATCAACAGCGACCTCAGCAGCATCCTCTTTAGGCTGAACCGCTTCAACCTCACTATCAGAGTCTGACTGGAGCGCTTCTGGCTGAGATTCCTCCGCCTCAGGCTCTTCTGACTGAAGCTGCTCTGGTTGAAACTCAGCAGGCTGAAGATTCTCAATCCCGGTATTACTGTTGCTATCTGCACCATCCAGATCATAATCATGCTGACGAACTAACTGCAGTTCCTGTGAGTTACTTGCTTCAGCTAAGCCAGCGTCAATCAACTGTTCTACAACGACTTTTTCGTTGAGCAACTCTGCACTTAGTGCAAGCGGTGCCGCATCCGCTGAGAGCAGGTAACGATTTTCCATCTGTTCCATCAGATAGGTATTACGTCGCCGGGCAGTGATCCCCTGACTGCTCCATATGAATTGTCTTAAATTGCGGAATTTGTCATAACGCATTCTGAATAGACGATTAAATATATACGACATAATGTTCATCCAATGATGTTGTCATTTGAAAAAAGCCGCGCACCAGTAAGCTTTTTTCAGTTGATACAGGAGATATGCGGGTGGCTCAGGGCAACAGAACGAAAATAAACAATGCGCCAGAGCAACATGCAGACTAAGACTGATCGTTTGTAAGCCAGTTATTGATTGCTGACAGGTCTTCTTCCTGAAGAGCACCAACCGCAAACTTCAGCCGCAAAACGTTCAATACATAATCGTATCGTGCTTTGATCAACGCCTGCCTGGCATCGGAAAGATCCTGCTCAACATCCAGAACCTCCACCAGACTATTCTGACCACTACGGTGGCCTGCTGACTTAGATTTCAAACGGAGTTCCTGCGCCTGAAGAGATTTCTCAAGAGCGTCGATTTGTACAATGGCTTCATTGATACGGCGATAAGCATCATGAGCGGAACGTTCAACAGAGCGCTGCTTATCATTCCGATCCTCAAGCACACTATTACGCTTCTCAATTGCCTGACGAACTTTCGCAGAGGTTTTTCCGCCAGAATAAAGAGGGACATTCAACTGAACGGTCACCTCAGTTGTATCGATATCACTGGTACCACCAAAGGGAGACCCCTCCTTGGCTTCATTACCATGGGTCAGGAGCAGATCAAGAGTGGGATAGTGGCCACCGCGCAACGCCTTGATCTCTTTATCAGCCTCGTTTAGAGAGAGGTTAAGCACTTGTAATTCGGGGTTGTTCTTTGCAGCAAGCCTGACCCACTCCTCTGGATCAGATGGTACGGGCATCTCAAGTTTGACATCACTTCGCAATCGGGACAGATTGCCCGGCATAGAGCCCAGAGATTCTCGCAGTGCATACCGACTATCCATTAAGCGACTTTGCAGTTCGGTCTCTTTACTCAACGCATTAAGATAACGTGCAGAAGCATCCTGCAGATCAACGGTTCTTACCAGCCCCGTTTTATGTTTCTTTTCGGACACTTCAACATGTTTAAGCATCGCTTTCTTTTCAGCTGCAATCGCCTCTAGCTGATCGCTTCGTTCGAGAACCAGAAAGTAGCTTTCTGACAATCTTAACAACAATTGCTGCCTGGCCTGCTTATATTCGATCTCAGCGCGGTTGGCACTGATTTTTGACTGGTCATAACGCTGCCATCGGGAGTAGTCAAATATTGATTGGGTGAGTGTCAGGCCATAGCTATCAGTGGGATAATCAGCAGAGTTACCATAAAAGACAGCGTTATCTGACTCGTTTATGGTTTGGCTGGTCTCTTTATGCTCATACTGGAAGGAGATGGTAGGAAGAAGGTCTGCTCGACTCAGATTGACAATTTCCTGATCAGATCGGAATTTATGGTATGCAGACAGGTATTTAGAATCGTTCTTTTCAGCTACTTTCCAAATATCAATCAAATCTTCAGCCTGTGCCTGAACTGAGCTGAGCAATACAGAACATAAACCCGCGCTGGCAATGGCACGGATTATTTTTTTGTTTTCCATGGTTCCCCCTCGACCTCATCCTGAGGAATCTCTGCCTGGCAACCATACAGGAGAGTCAGCATCCTTTGCTATTCATTGTTATTAGTTTATAAAACCGCATAGAACATTTTTTTCCTCCACGGAGTATGGCTACATTTCACGCAACATTCAAACAAAAAAAAAGTCAACAGATCTGAACATTTTCACCAGAAAATCAGCCACTTTAACTCAAATAATTGAAACAAAAAACATTTAAAACAATATGTTAACTACCTACCATATAACTACTCATAATGAGCAATACTAGTTTTCAAACAGCCGAATAATACAGAGACATTAGTGTCCTCAATGACAAACAGTAAGCTACTGATCAATTTCTATACAAGACTGCCGTTTTCCCGACAGCACTTAATACGAATAAACAAAAAGGCAGATATCATCGGGACTGATATCTGCCTTAGTTAAGACGTACTAAAATTCCTACTGAAACCGCAATTACAATGAAACCTTAGCGTGATGTTTTACCGCGCAGTTTTTTAAGCTTACGCTTTTTAGCCCGGTTGCTCAGGCCTTTGGAGGGTTTCCTCGACAGCCGGATCACTTCCAGTTCAGATTCGCTTAACCGTGCGCCGCCAGAATTCCCCGGCTTCGCCTCTAACTTTTGCCGCGAGCTTCTATCCGCTTTCGGCTCAGGTGAGCGTTTACGGGCGGGCTTAGCAGAGGCTTTGCGATCGGCAGAACCTCCCCAGGGCGTTTCGCTCTCAGCGTCCTTACGCGGTGATGACCGCTTCGGTCTGGCTGAACCAGTCCTTTCCGGCTCAGAGCGGCCCGACCCCGGCTTGTCTGAGCGACGCCCCCCTGAAGGTTTGCGCCCCTGGCGGCTTTCCAGCTCAGCCATGGCTATCTTACCGGTGCGCAGCAACTCACGCTTACTCAGCCGTTTCGGTTTCGCCTCTGCTTCGCTCCCAGGCTCCGCAGACCCCACAGCCTGCTTATCGGCAGCATCCAGTTTTTTCACCAGATCAAAATCGATCTTGCGATCATCCAGATCCACTCTGGCCACCTGAACCTGCACCCGGTCACCCAGACGGAAAGACTTCCCACTACGTTCACCATACAGACGCTGCAGTGCGGCATCGTAGTGATAATAATCCCCCGGCAACGCCGAGATATGGATCAGGCCTTCAACATAGACCTCTTCCAGCTCGACAAATACCCCGAAACCCGTGACCGCTGAGATAACACCGCTGAACTCTTCGCCAACACAGTCCTGCATATATTCACACTTCAGCCAGGCCATCACATCCCGGGTGGCATCATCGGCACGCCGTTCGGTCATAGAACAGTGTTCACCCAGCTCGACCATCTGCTCCATGGTATAGCGATGTATAAAACGCTTATCAGGCCGGAAGTTGGCTGGCCGGGTAATATGCTGGCTATCACTATCGGAGTGGATCAGGCCGCGAATTGCCCGATGCACCAGCAGATCAGGATAACGGCGGATCGGTGAAGTAAAGTGCGTATAGGCGGGATAGTTAAGGCCAAAATGCCCCTTATGTTCAGGACTGTATACCGCCTGCGACATAGAGCGCAGCATCATCACCTGAATAACATGCTTATCAATCCGCCCTTCGAGCGATTCAGACAGCGCCTGATAGTCTGGCGGGGTTGGCTCATCGCCGCCGCCCAGGCTCAGCCCCAGCGGTCCAAGATAGGTGCGCAGTGCCTGCAACTTAGACTCTTTCGGCCCATCATGCACCCGGAACAGCGCCGGCTGTTTCAGTTTCTGCAACATCTGCGCGGAAGCAACGTTGGCACAGAGCATACACTCTTCAATAATCTTATGGGCATCGTTGCGCACCACCGGAACGATCTTCTCGATCTTGCGGTCTTCGCTGAACAGAATCCGCGTTTCCGTGGTTTCAAAATCGATCGCGCCCCGCTCCTCCCGGGCCGTGCGCAGGGCACAATAGAGTTCATGCAGATCTTCAATATGGGGCAACACCTCAGCATACTGCTGACGCATCGCCGCACCGAAATCAGAATCGGGCTCCTCCAGCATCGCTCCCACCTTGGTGTAGGTCAGTCGTGCTTTGGAGCGGATCACCGCCTCGTAAAAAGTATATTCGCTAAGATTACCACTGGCGCTGATGGTCATTTCACACACCATCGCCAGCCGGTTAACATCGGGGTTCAGCGAGCACAGCCCGTTGGACAGCATCTCCGGCAGCATCGGCACCACAAACTCGGGGAAATACACCGAATTGCCCCGCTTATGCGCCTCAATATCCAGCTGACTATCGGGATGCACATAGGAGGACACATCGGCAATAGCCACCCATAGCCGCCAGCCTCCGGCGCGTTTCGGCTCGCAGTAGACCGCATCGTCGAAATCTTTAGCGTCCTCACCATCGATGGTTACCAGCGGCAGATCGCGCAGGTCAACACGATTCTCAACCGCAGAATCGGGTACTTCCGGGCCAAACTCACTGACCTCCTGACGAATCGCATCGGTCCACTCATTGGGGATATCATAGTTATGGATGGCAACCTTGATCTCCATACCCGGTGCCATATGATCTCCCAGCACCTCGGTGACCCGCGCAGTGGCTTTGGCACGCTTCGAAGGCGGGGTGATCAGTTCAACCACCACCAGTTGCCCCTGCTTATACTCCAGGCCGCTATCTGGGTCGGGCAGAATCTGAATATCATTGGTAATCCGCTGGTTTTCCGGGGTCATATAACCGAACCCACCATGACCATGAAAACGCCCTACCAGCTTGCGGGTTTTGCGCTCCAGGACTTCGACAATCGCCCCCTCTACCCGTCCTTTACGGTCTTCACCGGTGGCCCGCACCAGCACCCGGTCACCATCGAACACCTGGCGCATCTCCCGCGCCGAGAGAAAGATATCATCGCCGCCTTCATCAGGAACCAGAAAGCCAAAACCATCCCGATGCCCCGTAATCCTCCCGGCCACCAGATCAAGCTTACTCAGCAGCACATACTGAGCTTTGCGGTTGCGCATCAGTTGTCCGTCACGCTCCATCGCCCTCAGACGACGGCGTAACGCTTCGGCACTGTCCTCATCACCGATCTCCAGCAACACCTCCAGCTGGGGACGGGTGAGAGGCTCTCCCTGCTCTGCCAGCAACTGCATTATCAGCTCGCGACTGGCTATCGGGCGATCATATTTTTCCGCTTCGCGGTCGGCATAAGGGTCTTCAGAAAAATTCTTTGAATCAGACATTAATGATCTTCTGTTATATCCGTTTTGAATAACTATACTCCAACCATTACTGAATCTGGAGCGTTTTCCTGTTCCTGCAGTTTAGTCAACCAGTTGCAAACCGGTAGCCCGGAGGTGGCCGGAGCGGTTAACAAAAAACCGGCTGATAGCCGGTTTTTTTAACACTAAAAATGCGGTTTATGGCATTTCGTCGATCTCATCACCATCCGGCTTCTCTGGCGGGATCAGATCCTCTTTACAGATGCCCAGCATGATCAGGATGTTCGCCGCCACATAGATAGAGGAGTAGGTACCGATAAAGACACCCACCAGCAGCGCAACCGCAAAGCCAAAGATCATCTCACCACCAAACACCGCCAGCGCCACCAGCACCAGCAGAGTGGTCAGGGAGGTGACCAGCGTACGACCCAGGGTCTGACTCAGTGAGACGTTCATAATCTCAATCGGCTCGCTCTTACGCATCCGACGAAAGTTCTCACGGATACGGTCAGACACGACAATAGTATCGTTCAGCGAGTAACCGATTACCGCCAGAATAGCGGCCAGCACCGTCAGGTCGAAGTCCAGTTGCAGCACGGAGAAGAAGCCCAGCACAATCAGCACGTCGTGGGCCAGCGCGGTTACCGCGCCGATAGAGAACTTCAGCTGGAAGCGGAAGGCGACGTAGACCATCACCATAAACAGCGCCAGCAACATACCCAGGCCGCCCTGTTCACGCAGCTCCTCACCCACCTGAGCGCCCACATACTCGTTACGGCGCAGGGTCAGTTCCTGAGTCTCACCGCTCTGCAGCGTCTGAAGAACCATATCTCCCAGTTTCGGATCGTGAGCAACGCCCATACGGATCAGAATATCGACCGGAGAGCCAAAGGTTTGCACAATGGCATCTTCATAGCCGGCATTCTTCAGCTTATCGCGGATGCCGTTGAGGTCTGGCTCCTGCTGATATCCCACTTCGATCAGTGAGCCACCGGTAAAATCAAGACCAAACTTAAGTCCGTTGACCGCCAGTGAGCCAACCGAGATCAGCAACAGGGTGATCGAAAATGCAGCAGCGATTTTTCGCAGCCCCATAAAGTTATAAATTTTTTCAGTCGTCATCTTACTCTACTCCGTCAGATCGACAGTTTCTTCAGCGTACGACCGCCGTAGGTCAGATTAACCAGCATCCGGGTAACCATGATCGCGGTGAACATGGAGGTCAGGATACCGACCGACAGGGTAATCGCGAACCCTTTCACCGGGCCGGAGCCCATCGCGAACAGAATCACCGCCGCCAGCAGAGTGGTAATGTTGGCGTCAAATATGGTGGAGAATGCGCGGTCAAAACCGGCGTTGATCGCCGACTGTGGAGGCATACCATTTTTCAGTTCCTCCCGTATTCGCGAGAAAATCAGCACGTTAGCATCCACCGCCATCCCCACGGTCAGTACGATACCCGCGATGCCCGGCAGCGTCAGGGTAGCCGATAGAATCGACATCACTGCCAGCAGCATCACCAGGTTAAGTGTCAGGGCAATATTGGCCAGCAGACCAAACACCCGGTAGTACGCCAGCATAAACAGCAGCACCAGGGCAAAACCGATCTGCACCGACATCATCCCCAGCTCAATGTTCTGCTCACCCAGGCTTGGACCGACAGTACGTTCCTCGACAAAGTAGATGGGTGCCGCCAGCGCACCAGCCCGTAGCAACAACGCCAGCTCAGACGATTCTGTAGCGCTGTCCAGTCCGGTGATGCGGAATTGGTTGCCAAGAACACTCTGAATGGTTGCCAGTGAGATAATCTTCTTCTCGACATAGGGGATCCGCTTGGTCACCTGCTCACCATCGACGGTTTCAGAGAGGGTACGGCTCTTATGTTCAACAAACAGCACCGCCATACGCCGTTTGATCGCGTTACGGGTGGTACGGTTCATCAGCTGGCCACCCTTGGCGTCCAGAGTGATATTCACCTGCGGCTGACCATTTTCATCGAAGGATGACTGGGCGTTAGACACGCTGGAACCGGTGATAATGACATCTTTTTCCAGGGTCGCCTCACGGTTCTCATTACGGAACTCGTAGGTTTCGGTGGTCACCCGGGGCGCATCGGTTTTCGCTTCCAGACGGAACTCAAGGTTCGCAGTCTTACCGATAATCCGTTTCGCCGCAGCGGCATCCTGAATACCCGGCAACTGAACCACGATACGGTTACGTCCCTGACGCTGCACCAGCGGCTCAGCAACACCCAACTCATTCACCCGGTTACGCAGGGTGGTCAGGTTCTGCTTGATGGCATAGTCTTCGATCTCACGGACTTTGCTCTCCACCAGAGTAATAGAGAGGTAGAAAGCGTCATCCCTGTCCTCGGTGTTGATGAGAAATTCGGAATAATCTTTACGCAGCAGAGTCGCCGCCCGATCGCGCACATCGGCCGCCGAGAACTTCAGTTCCAGACTGCCATCTTCACGATGCTCTACCGAGCGATAACGCAGTTTCTCGGTACGCAGCTTGGTTTTAATCTCACTGACATAGACATCCAGACGCTGTGCCACTGCGGACACCATATCCACTTCCAGCAGGAAGTGCACACCACCGCGCAGGTCGAGACCCAGTTTCATCGGGCCTGCCCCAATCGATCTGAGCCACTCCGGCGTGGTTGGCGCCAGGTTGAGGGCCACAATATACTTATCACCCAGCGTACGGCTGATAACCTCTTTTGCCTCAAGCTGAGTGCGGCTGTCTTTGAAACGAATCAGACCACCCTGTTCTGTCAGCTCTTCACCTTTAACGCTGATATTGGCCTGCTGCAAGACCTCTGTCATCTGATCCAGCAACGGTTGATTGACTACATTTGATTCCCGGGTACCGGAAAGCTGAACAGCATAATCGTCAGGAAAAAGGTTGGGCGCGGCATAGAGACCACAAACCAGCAGTACCAGCACGATCAGCGCATTTTTCCACAGTGGATATTTATTGAGCATGGCGCTCTGTCCCTAACTAGCCCGGCTATCAGATCAAACGCTTATGCCTGCAAACGTTTGTTCTGACCGGGCACCAATGTTTAGATTTTAACGTTTTAACCAGCGCAGACGACAGCCTGCGCTATCGCGGCTCTAATCACATAAAAACAACGCCACGATAGTGGCGTTTGGTTATGGATTTGTTACTAGATCTGCTTAATGGTGCCTTTTGGCAGCGCAGCACTGACATGAGTTTTCTGGAAAGTCAGCTCAGTCGTGTCATTCACGCTCAATACCACGTAGTCTTCATTAAGACGTACAACCTTACCGATCAGACCACCGGCGGTGATCACTTCATCACCTTTACTCAGTCCGCTCAGCAGTGCTTTATGCTCTTTGGCACGCTTGGCCTGTGGACGCCACATAAACATGTAAAAAATGACACCGAAGCCAACCAGAAAGATCAGGTTGAACATACTTGGATCTAAACCACCCGGTGCGGCAGCTGCTTCAGCGTAAGCTGGAGAGATAAAAAAGCTCATCAAGGCTTCTCCTAATACTTAATAAAATCAATAAATTAAAATCAAATCTCACTATCAAGAGGCGGTGTTTCCATCCCCTTTAAATGGTAGAACTGGTCAACAAAGTCGTCCAATTTACCCTGTTCAATCGCCTGACGCAATCCAGCCATAAGCTCCTGATAATAGTGCAGGTTGTGGATAGTGTTCAGCTGCGAACCCACGATCTCCTTACACTTATCAAGATGGTGCAGATAAGCACGGCTGAAATTCTGACAGGTGTAGCAGCTGCATTGTTCATCCAGCGGCCGGGTATCAGTTTTATTGGCGGAGTTTCGCAGCTTCACCACCCCGTGACGGGTAAACAGGTGACCGTTACGGGCGTTGCGGGTCGGCATCACGCAGTCGAACATATCCACACCACGGCGCACACCCTCGACAATATCCTCGGGCTTACCCACCCCCATCAGGTAGCGGGGTTTATCCTCTGGCATCTTATACGCCAGATGATCCAGCACTTTCACCATCTCCTCTTTCGGTTCGCCCACCGACAAACCGCCAATGGCATAACCATCAAAGCCGATCTCATTCAGTCCCTCGATCGACTCATCCCGCAGGTGCGGATACATCCCCCCCTGCACGATACCAAACAGTGCCGACGGGCTATCACCATGAGCTTCTTTAGAACGTTTCGCCCAGCGCAGAGAGAGCCGCATCGAATCCGCGGCTTCAACTTCAGTGGCCGGGTATGGGGTGCATTCATCGAAGATCATCACGATATCAGAGCCCAGGTCGCGCTGAACCTGCATCGATTCCTCAGGCCCCATAAACACTTTGGAGCCATTCACCGGCGACTGGAAATGCACCCCCGCTTCCGTAATCTTGCGCATTGCCCCCAGACTGAACACCTGAAAACCACCGGAATCGGTCAGAATCGGACCTTTCCAGTTCATAAAGTCATGCAGATCCCCGTGAGCTTTGACGACCTCGGTACCGGGGCGCAACATCAGATGAAAGGTGTTGCCCAGAATGATCTGCGCACCGATCGCCTCAATATCTTTCGGCAACATCCCCTTTACCGAGCCATAAGTCCCCACTGGCATAAACGCCGGCGTCTCGACATCCCCCCGGGGAAAGCTTAAGCGGCCACGCCGGGCTTTGCCATCGGTCGCCAGACGCTCAAACGTCATAAAACATTCTCTGGTCACAATCGGTCCTAAATAAGTTACCTGAACTCAGGTTTCGCCTGGGGAGTTTTGCGGTCTTCTCCCTATATAAGGCTGAATAATATAAATTAAAGGCTCATCACTGTTTTTCGGTTCAGTCCGCACCATTTTGGCGGGTCTTTTTCGACAAAAACATCGCATCGCCATAACTGAAGAAACGATAGCACTGCGCCACCGCCTCTTTATATGCCGCCATCATCTGTTCATAACCGGCAAACGCCGACACCAGCATCAGCAGGGTCGACTCCGGCAGATGGAAGTTGGTGATCAGCAGATCCACGGTGCGAAACCGATATCCGGGAAAGATAAAGATATCGGTATCGCCAAAAAACGGCTGAATCTCTCCCGCCTGACTGGCCGTTTCCAGACAGCGTACCGAGGTCGTACCCACTGCCAGCACCCGGTTGCCCCGGGCTTTGGTCTCACGCACCGCCTGACACACTGCTTCCGGCACTTCGATATATTCAGCATGCATCTTGTGATCCTGAATATTCTCGACCTTGACCGGCCGGAAGGTGCCTGCGCCCACATGCAGGGTCACGAAGGCTTTATTAACGCCCTTTTCTTCCAGACTGGCTAACAGTGCATCATCGAAATGCAGCCCCGCCGTTGGTGCGGCCACCGCCCCAGGTTTCTCGTTATACACTGTCTGATAGCGTTCCCGGTCAGAAAGTTCATCTTCCCGTTTCATATAGGGGGGCAGCGGCATGTGTCCGAACTGTTCTAACGCTTCAATCAGATGCCCCTCTGCCAGATCAAACTCAAGTTCAAACAGATCATCATGACGGGCAACCATGGTGGCTTTCAGGCCGCCCTCCAGAGTCAGCTCGGCCCCCGGCTTGGGCGACCGGCTGGAGCGGATGTGAGCCAGAGCTGAACGCTCATCCAGCACCCGCTCAATCAGCACTTCGATCTTGCCGCCGGAGGCTTTCTCACCAAACATCCGTGCGGGAATCACCCGGGTGTTGTTAAACACCACCAGATCGCCGGGTTCCAGCAGATCCAGAACCTCAAAAAACTGCCGGTGCTGAAACTCACCGCTATTGCCATCCACACAGAACAAACGGCTGTCGCTGCGCTTTTCCAGGGGGTAGCGGGCGATCAGCTCGTCGGGAAGATCAAAATGAAAATCTTTTACCTGCATAGATAAACGTTAACCTGAGACGCAATAAATTAGCTGAAACCGGCCACCTGTTCTCTGACCGGCCGATAAAAAGGGTGCGTATTCTACCCGATTTGCGGTCAAAATTCAGCTAAATTAGACGATGAAAAATGATCTCAGGCATCAGTCACCGGTAAAACAGAGGGGAAAAGGGCGTCAGCGGTGTCAGCGCGACCAAAGAGAGACGAAATAACGCGTGATAACCGGCACAGGCATTACCCGGGCTCAGTAGGCCTATGTCACTCTGACAGAGTGTTCAGCCAGGCAGATAGACAGCTTAAGGATGTGACTCAACTCATTGTTCCGCAGGCTCAAGCACTATCGCGGGCAACCGACACCAGAGATTCAACAGACAGAGTCCACTCATGGCACACACCGCAACAATTTCAACTGTGCCCGCCACCGATATAACATAGGCAAAACCGCTGTAGAATCTGGCCATCCACCAGGAGCCAATATCCAGCCACAAGGCGATCCAGCCTGCAGAGATCAATAGGCTTTTCATCCATGGGCGGAAACTGCTGTAGGCCATTATCATCGATACGATCACCAGAAACACAGCAATACCGAACAGATGTATATGTGCAGTTCTTGCCATCTGGGTCCAGCTGTACCCGCCTTCGGTATACTGCACAATATCCTCGTAGCTGCTGAAGGGCATAGAGGTGATCGCCTTGCTCATCTGCGAATTGCGACTATGGCACTTCTGGCAGTCCTCGCTGATGATATACATCACCTCATCTTTAAAGAAGCCATCATCCTGCGCGCCGTCGGCAATCCATTTCGCAATCACATCAATATCACCATCTTCGGTGACATATTGATACATCGGGCCTTTCATCGCCGCTATCAGGCGTGAATCACTGTAGTGTGACTGAACCCTGTCCATCTCCGGGATATTGAAGCCCCGATCATGGGATGAATAGAGTAGACCGATCAGGGTGGTCGCGCTGAGCGCCGCCAAAATAACAGTGATGAGAAAGCCGGAAAGTGCCAGTTTTGCCGAAACGTTAAGTACCGAGATACGCATAGCTTAACCTCTGATAAGTAGCACCACATAAGCGGAGTCTCTTCCCCCGCCGGAAGAAGAGACCATCTGTTGAGACGCCGGTCATAGCATCAATGCTGTTACTTAAAGATCAGATCATAGGCACCTTCATGGTAGAGGTGATCAATCTGTGAATTATCAAACACCGAAACCCCAAAACTGTAAGCTTTGCTCAGGTCACTGAACTGAACATCCTGAACCCCGGCATTCTCTCCGGTTGTCACCAGCGCCCGTTTGATTTCGATAGTCCACCGGCCATCCCGCCAATCCCCTTTTGCCCAGATATCCCCGCGGGACCCGGTAAAGGGTTCAGACATAATGCCTGGAATCCGGTCACCCTCTCTAAACGTATCAACGAACGGCGTTTTCTGCGAAGGTGTAATGGTATAGCCATCCACATTGCCCTGTGTCCGATTCATAAAAGCAGGTCCGGTCTTTTCGGCATTCACATTATCAACGTAGCCACCACCGGTTTTACTATCCCCATGACGGCCCCATTCACCATTCACTGCGGGGTCATTTACACTGTCGATGTACTGATCGTCAATCAGCCCCAGCGGATTCATACGCACACTTTTCCAGTGCCATATATCGATGGTCTCACCGTCGCGGGTATATTTCCGTCCCGGTGCTTTGCCGGTTTGATCAAAGCCATTAATTTTGCCGCTATCATCCTGCATATGACAGGCGACATCACAGCCTTTCTTGGCGAATCCCCGGGCATTGATGTTCCACAACAGCGCCAGCTTATCTTCATAAAAAACGTTGTCGTGCCCCGTCTGATCCTTCCCCTTCAGCTGTTTCCAACTGCCATCAGCCTGCTTTTCCCAGGGAAAGCGGGCCAGACTTTTAGTCGGATCATTATACTGAACCAGGAGGTAGATAAAATGTTCATCGTAGAGGGATTTCAGTCGCACATTAACGCTGCTCATACCACCATAGTTATCGGCTTTATAGGGCAGGTTATCAAGCTGAATACTCAACTCAGGGGCTTTATCCCATGCGCTTTCAGCCATGCCATCAAGGATAATGGTGGTATCAGTCTTTACACTGGTCAGTGTCTCGTTGGCGGCCTGCACGGCACTACTTAGCGCACAACTTAAAGCGGCGCCACTCAGTAGTACCAGTGACCCTATATAACCTGCTGGAGTTTGCATAAAGCTTCGCATAGCTTAATCCTCTCTCTGAGTTGATATAGCAGAGTCCCCCCTCTCCTTTTTTAAACCCTTACGCTACAGCTAAGCCTATAAACGCCGAAAGTGCGAACCCGGAAGCCAAATGAACCGGCTATACACTATGACCATATTGATCGGCTGTGCAGCTGCGCGACCACTCTGGCCACACAGCAAGCCCGCCGCGTTACCCGCTAACCCTTACAGTTTGTCCGTCTTCCTGCGTCGTTAATCCGGGTACAATGACGCCCCTGATGTAATACCCTACACCCCATAAACCCAAAGGCTCCGGATTTACGTTCCGATCGGCTGAGGAGAACAAAAATGTCACAGACCATCGTCTGCGCAATGTATAAGTTTGTCGCGCTGGAAGATTTTGCAACCCTGCGCGAACCGCTGCACCAAGTGATGCTGGATAACGGCGTCCGCGGCACCCTGCTACTGGCCAGTGAAGGCATTAACGGCACCGTTGCTGGCAGCCGCGAAGGCATTGATGCCCTGCTGGCCTGGCTGCAGAACGATCCCCGACTGGCCGATATCGTGTACAAAGAATCTCTGGACGACAGCAATCCGTTTCACCGCACCAAGGTGAAGCTGAAAAAAGAGATCGTCACCATGGGCGTTGAAGGGATCGACCCGAAACGGGTGGTCGGCACCTACGTTAAACCCCGCGACTGGAACACGCTGATCTCAGACCCGGAAGTGGTGCTGGTAGATACCCGCAACGATTACGAGGTTCAGGTGGGCACCTTTAAGGGGGCGATCAACCCCAACACTGAGACCTTTCGCGAGTTTCCTCAGTATGTAAAAGAGCATCTCGATCCACAGAAAAACCGCAAGGTGGCGATGTTCTGCACCGGCGGCATCCGCTGTGAAAAATCCACCGCCTACCTGAAAGAGCAGGGCTTCGATGAGGTCTATCATCTGGAGGGCGGCATCCTGAAATACCTCGAAGAGGTGCCCCAGGACAACTCCTTATGGGAAGGGGAATGCTTCGTGTTTGATAACCGGGTGACGGTAAATCATCAACTGGAAAAGGGCAGCTACGATCAGTGCCACGCCTGCCGCCTGCCCCTCACTGCCGAGCAGATGCAGAGCGATCAATACCAGGCCGGTATCAGCTGCCCCAACTGCTATGACAGCCTCAGCGATGAACAGCGTGAGCGTTTTATCGAACGACAGAAGCAGATGCAACTGGCACAGCAGCGGGGCGAGGCCCACCTGGGAGCCGATGCCAACGAGACCAGCAGCAAACGCCGGCAGCGTAAACTGCAGGAGCGTCTGGCGCAGCAGGAAAACAACTGATACCTGGCGATGTTATTGCAGTCCGGTCTGCGTGCTTATCTTCAAACACCGCCGGACTGTTTAATCATGCCTGATGACACAGCTCAATCCAGCGCTCGATCCCGGCACTACGGTACTTATGCTTATTGATCACCAGATACAGCTGACGACTGAAATCTCGTCCGGCGACCCACAAGGGCACCAGGGTTCCCAGCTCAAACGACTCTTGTAACGCGATGCGCGACAGACAACCGATCCCCAATCCCTGCGCCACCGCCTGTTTGATCCCCTCGGCGTGTTCCAGCTCCAGCAACACATTCAGATTGGGCAACAGTCCGTGCAACGCCCAGTCAAACGCCTGACGGGTACCCGACCCCTGTTCCCGCAGAATCCAGCGGGCTGACAGCAGATCGGTATCACTCAACTGCGGTTTCTGCGTCAACGGATGATCCGGGGCACAGAACACCTCAAGGCGGTCATTCAGCCAGGGGATCACCTCCAGGTCGGGGTGCTGCACCTCCCCTTCCACCAGGCCGATATCCAGATCAAAATTGACCAGCCGGGCAGCGATGGCCGAGGTATTGGCCACCTGAAGATCCAGTTTCGCTCTGGGTTGCTCGTCGAGATAACGGGCGATCAGCCCTACTGCCAGATAGTTACCGATGGTCATGGTGGCGCCGATCTTCAGCTGCCCTACCGCCTCATGCTGCGCCATATCCTGTTCCAGACTGCGGGCCCGTTCCAACAGCGCTTCTGCCCGGGGACGCAGCAACCGCCCCAGCTCATTGATCTTCAGCCGCTTACCCACCCGATCAAACAGCTGGATATCAAACTGCGCTTCCAGATCCCGCAATGCACCACTAGCCGCCGATTGCGACATCGACAGACTCTCCGCCGCGCGGGAGATATTGTCAAAATGGGCAACCGCCAGAAATACCTCCAGCTGTCGTAAGCTATACTTCATAACCTGTTTTTCCGATAACTGTTACCATAATAATCGTCTTTAACAATATAGCAGACCGATCTACTATGCACTCAGGAAATAGATAGCCCCTTTTTTATAACCTGAATCAACAGTGTTATCAGTTGCATAAGTATGAGGTAGTTCCATGTCAAATATCGGTCGTGAAGAGGTTCTCAGCGTACACCACTGGAACGATACCCTGTTCAGCTTTACCACCAGCCGGGATCCCGGATTTCGCTTCAAGAACGGTCACTTCACCCTGATCGGTCTGGAGCACGAAGGCCGCCCCCTGATGCGCGCCTACAGTATCGCCAGTGCTAACCATGAAGATCAGCTGGAATTTTTCAGCATAAAGGTACAGGATGGCCCTCTGACCTCGAAGCTGCAGCGCATTCAACCCGGCGACCAGATCCTGATCAGCCGCAAGCCCACCGGCACCCTGATCAATGATCACCTGTTGCCAGGCAAACACCTCTACCTGATCAGCACCGGTACCGGACTGGCTCCCTTTATGAGCATCATCAAAGACCCGGAAATTTATGAACAGTACGACAAAGTCATCCTCACCCACGGGGTGCGACAACTGTCGGAACTGGCCTATGCCGATGTGATTCAGGAGCACCTCCCCAGCAACGAGTACTTTGGCGATATGGTCAGCGACAAGCTGCTGTACTATCCCACCGTCACCCGCGAACCGTTCCGTAATCAGGGCCGGCTGACCGACCTGATCTCTACCGGCAAGCTGACACGCGATCTGGGCCTGCCCGACCTGAGCCTTGAGAATGACCGCTTTATGATCTGCGGCAGCCCGAGCATGCTGAAAGACACCACGAATATCCTCGACCAGATGGGCTTTATCGAAGCCCGCCACGGCGATCTGGGGCACTATGTGATTGAGCGGGCTTTTGTGGAACGTTGAAACAGGAACGTTGGAACAACCGTCTGATTGAATGCAGCGGTTGTGACGCAACGATTTCAAAGATATTTCACTAATCGCATTGACCGTTTGCAAACGAGCCGTATAATACGCTCCACGTTTGTGCCAGTGTGATGGAATTGGTAGACATAGGGGATTCAAAATCCCCCGCCCTTAAAAGCGTGCCGGTTCGAGTCCGGCCACTGGTACCATGATCGTAAGACATTAAGCCTCGTTACTCTTTAACCTAAAGAA
>NZ_FOGB01000010.1:124151-178325 GCF_900111095.1 Amphritea atlantica
ATTCGAGCTCTGGAATCAGCGGCCACTGGTACCATGAACGAAATCAATTAAGCCTTGCTATTTCATAAATAGAAAAGCAGGGCTTTTTTGTGCCTGCCGTTTGGGTAGAGCGATATAGGGGATTCGCTTTCTAAAAGATCATCGCCCGCCCTTAAAAGCGTGCCGTTCATGAACCCGATTCAGTGGTCTCTGACACCATGAACGACATCAATTAAGCTTTGTTTCTTAACAGTTTTTGTGTCTCCTCCCAAGTCGATATCTTAGCTTTCGTCTGCACGGTTTCTTTGCGTCACTTCATCCAAGGATATCCATCGGAAGGCAACTCTATCCAACATCGGAGTTTGAGCGTCGTTTGACGATACAAGCCTGTCTATCTTTCATATAAGCCTCCCCTACATCCGTTTCCCAATATAAAACTGAAACGCGGAAGTTCACTATCTGACCCGATGCAGACATTAAGAATGTGCAATAGTCTATGACTGGCTATCGACACAAAGTAGAAATGTCATTAGTGCTATGTTAGCTTGGATATTCACCAATTTCAGATTCCGTGAATACCATAGCCTAACTCAAAGGACGAGAAATGATTTCCATAAAAAATTTGTGGAAATACTTTATAGCTTCAATATTAGTATTGATAGCTATTAACCATAGCGCCTATGCAAAAGAAAGCCTGTATCAACAGAAGCTAAGAATAGTCAACGAAGTGCTCTGGCCTGTGATGGGAAGTATAACCTTAGAAGATTTACGCTCTCGAACAATTGGAAACTCCTCTGTGAATGATAAATTTTCCCACTTATCTGATGAGAGCCTCCAAGTAACATCAAAGATGTATTTGATGGTTATAGCAAACATGCTCAACTTGGAAGAAGTAAAAGCCTTGAAGGCGATGTCATTAACAATGGTTGGTGGAGTGATAGTTCAAGACCTTCCTATGACTATATATGGTCATCCTGCATTAAAAATTTCCGAAGAGATGTATTCTCCAGAAGAATGGCAAGAGTGGGAACACTTTCTTATCGGAAATTCCACCTTGATTTATTCTATACATTATAAGATGAAAAATAATTTAGAGGACGAACTAGAAAAAGCTAAAGCAATTATTGCGTCTCAGAAGAAATCAACATAAAGGGGTCAAAGCCCTTTTAACCAATAAATCTCTTTGGTCGCCCCGTCTTGCCTACTCCATCTTTGGGGTCAGGTATTGAGTTTTGCATTTCGGCTTACTACCCAATATAAATAAAAAGATATATATATTTATTGAGATAAGAAAGAGATAGGGCTGGCGCTAACAGCCCACCCACCCGCTGCTAAAAATTCACGACGAACAGCTGTAATGAGATACGCCGCCAAGCTCTCTGAACTCGGACGGTTTCAGCCGATAGTATTTATCTTCAACCTCCTGTGATTGCTCATCATAGGGCTGGGTCATCACCTCCTGCAGTTCCCGCACCAACGCGTAGTCGCCTTCTGCGGCTTGCTGATAAGCTGGAGCAACCAACCACTCCCGCAGGCTGTATTTCGGGTTAACCTGTTTCATCTGCTGCGCAATCTCCTCACGGGAACCGGACTGGCTGTCGATCAGGGTATTCCATTTTGCCAGCCACGCTGACCAGCGCTGATCCATCGTTTCCGGATCGGCCTGGTAGACCGCGCCTTTGTAGAAGCTTTTCTTGAGTGAACTGATGTCGTCAGGCAGATTCGATAGTTCGCGAAAGAGGATGGTGTAATCCACC
Organism: Amphritea atlantica; assembly: GCF_900111095.1. Lineage (GTDB taxonomy): Bacteria > Pseudomonadota > Gammaproteobacteria > Pseudomonadales > Balneatricaceae > Amphritea > Amphritea atlantica. The sequence continues at coordinate 125,888 of NZ_FOGB01000010.1, forward strand.
GGTGTTTGCACCATCAACCCGCCCAGCTCATTGAGTAGTTCTTTGTTAAAGTGTTCCAGCCCGAGTTTGGCGGCCCACATCGCTTCCAGCTTCGCCTGCATCACGGTAGCAAAACCACTGCGAATATCGTCCAGCTGCTGCAAAGCCGCCTCATCTGCGGCCAGCAGCGGCCGCAATGCGGTCCAGAACATGTGGTAGTTTCGCTCAGCAGCGGCGGGCTGATTCAGAAAGGAGAAGTGTTGGCCGCCGCCGGTCCAGGGTTGATATTGCGGATCGAACTGCTCACAGAATCCGAACGGGCCATAGTCGAGGGTGAAACCACCCGCAGCACAGTTGTCGCTGTTAAAGTTGCCCTGACAATATCCAACGCGGATCCAGTTCGCCACCAGCGAGGTCAGGCGGTCGCGGAACGCGTCCGCGAGCAACACCACTTTCTCAGCGAGGGACTGGGCGTTGTCAATAACGTCGGCGTACTCTCGTTCGATCAGATGCAGCACGATCATCACCAGCTCCTGCAGCGCATGGGGATGCGCCTGTTTACGGGCCCGGCGAGCGAACAGCTCCAGTTGTCCAACCCGCAGGAACGATGGTGCGACCCGGGTCGAGATAGCGACGGGCTCCGATACCATGGTGTCGGGATCCATCGAGTGCGAACCCTCTGTGTACCAGGGTCGTTGAACCTGCTCAATGGTAGATACGTACAGGCTCAGCGAGCGGGAGGTTGGCACGCCCAGGGCGTGCATATGCTCCTGCGCCAGAAACTCACGGACACTGGAGCGCAGCACCGCGCGCCCATCCGCGCCGCGGCAGTACGGAGTCCGACCGCCACCTTTGAGCTGCATCTCCCAGCGCTGCCCCCTGATCACCGCCTCAAGCACTGAGATAGCCCGACCATCGCCATAGCCGTTGCCGGTTCGGAACGGACACTGCTGATCGTATTCAGTGCCATAGATGGACAGTGCATAACCACAGGCCCAACCGGCCCTGCGCAGAGGCGCAGGCACCTGAGAGAGATCGCCTGAGAACATCCTCATAAAGTCGTCTGACTGTGCCAGACTGTCAGCGAAACCCAGTTCGCGAAACAGCGCTTTACTGTGGGTGATGTACTCGGGATCGGCGATGGGCGTGGGTTTTACCGGGACATAGTGGCCCGTAAACACTTGGCGTGGCGCGTGGTCAGCGCCATCGGCTTTGGCATCAGGGTCGGCGTTGAGCCTGTCCATGAGCGAGTAGTTTGCCAACGGTGCGAGATCGTCAAGGGTCGCAACAACGGGTGAGGCTTCCTCGGTCTTTCGATTGTTCATAGGGGTACCTCATAATGCAGCCAGAACAATGATTTCCCTTAATAACAGGAGTTAGGCGTATTATCAGGATCAACCTCTCCATATACTTCTTCAGGGTCCACATCATTCAGCAGCAGGATCTCTCTGACAGTTTCAATATGAGCAAGAACAGCCTGGTAGCGATCACCGTACTCATACTGAGTCACTTCAATTGCTTTGGGCATATAAGTAAAGGCTATTTTTAATGCCTTCAGTGCATCTTCGTCCATCTTTTCACTCATATCAGATCCTGTGTATTGAAATTGAATAGACAAAGAAAAGGGTAAAACGTCAGGCTTTGAACGTAAAGGCCCATGCAGAATGCCCGAAGAATCCACGCATAATGGATCATTCACCGCGAAAAGCATTAAGAATCGATGAATGCAGCCGGGTTTACACTACAATCCTGGAGAAAATGAGTGGGAAAAACGTCAGAAACGGGAGCACTTTCTTTACAGTACCAAAGACTAGCATAACTATACGATCAAAGCTGACCCAATCAGATAGGCGGTGCAATCAATTTTCCCGCTCGTCCCCGTTTTCCTGCTAGAATGCCGCCCCTTTCACTACGATCAGCAACGGTCAGCGAAATAACACGATCAGGAGTCACCCATGTCTAAATGTTTCTATAAAGGTACTCCCGATATAATGGGCCACTACGGTAAAAGCGGTTATAACACCAAAGCGAAGGTTAAGCCGGGTAGCGACATCAGCCCATTATCGCTGACGGTCAATTCGCAAGCGCGCGAGCAGGAAGTTGCCGCACTGGTGGCACAACATGGACTGGTCGCAACGATTGTTGTGGATGGTGATGCTGAAGAGAATATCGCTGAACTGACGGCGATGTTGGCGACACCGAAGACCGTGCAGGTTGAAAAAACACCGGAAAGAAACGCACCCTGCTCCTGTGGCAGCGGCAAGAAATACAAAAAGTGCTGCGGTTAACCTCTGATCACAGCAGTTGACAGTAGGGCCCATCCTACCCGGTTATAGAAATAAACCGATGCGCCCTGATATCACAGACCGCACCGGTTCACTGACGCTGACGTTAGCGGGTTATTTGCAGCTTTCTGCCAACTCTTTAGCACGCGCATAGACGGCTCGTGCGGGTAGTCCTTTCGCTTCCAGTTCGGCCAGATAGTCTTCAGACGCTTTATCCAACACCGGTTTCCAGGCCGGGTTTTCACTGCCGCCTTCAACGGTATAGATCTCATGCCCCAGCGCTACCGCCTGCGCACGCCCTTTAATATCCGCGTCATCGAACACACCGGCGGCGATCTGAGACCAGGTTTCACCGGAGTTATCATCAATGACCTTTTGCAGATCGGCAGGCATACTGTTGTACACATCCTTGTTCATAGTGACCAGAAACGACAGGGTGTACAAACCACCCACCTCAGTATGTTTCGGTGTCAGCTCATTCATACGAAAGGTCAGTTGTCCCTCCCAAGGTAATGCAACGCCATCGATAACTCCCCGCTGAACCGATTGAAACGCCTGCGGCGCAGGCATACCGACAGGTTGTGCCCCTAATCCTTCCAACAGTTTTGCCACAACCGCAGTAGGGCGACGGATTCTCAGCCCTTCAAAGTCAGCAGGTTCTTTAATCATTTTTTCGGTGGTATGAATATGACCGGGGCCGTGGGTGAACAGGAACAGCGGTCGGGTATCGCTATATTCGTCACTGATCAGCTTTTCATCGTACAGGCGCTGAATAATACAGGAGCCCTGGGCTGCACTCTTGGTAATGCCGGGCAGCTCAACCACCTGGGTCAGCGGGAAACGGTTGGCAGTGTAACCCTGTACGGTGAGTGACACATCGGCGATGCGACTGGTCACGGCATCATACAGCGCCGGGGGTTTAGCCAGTGTTGAAGAGGGATACACCTCTACCGCAATACGCCCGTTGGAGTCAGCCATCACTTTATCTGCCCACGCCTGAGCAACATTTTTATGTATCGCCGCCACCGGAGGAAAAAAATGCGCCAGACGCAAGGTGAAGTCTGCCGCCTGAACAGTTTGAACCATTGCGCCTGCTGCCATAGCCAGAACGCTGCCTAAAATTAGTTTTTTCATTGCATAGATTCCATTTAGATTATTTTTGTTTTGTTATTTTCAGGACATAACATTTATAACCAATTGATTTAAATAATATATCCAAAAGGTGTTATAAACTGACGAGTACGGCTCAACACTCACTGCAACATGCGGACCTGAAGCCGGAAACCGGGATATTGTTCCGTGTCGGGTTTGGCCTTAAAACCGCCACCACAACAGAAACCAGAGGATCAGAGAAACGGGGATATCCCCGATAAGCGTTTTCAACATAAAGCTGCATCGTTAATCTGCCATTCTTATTATTAGAATGATCACTTTAAACCACAGACAATATAAGGAATAATCAGTTTTTAGCCCCAGATACAAAGAATGCGTATATATGAATCCTAACCTGTTGAAACAATTAGCCATCGTCGTTAAACAAGGATCGCTCACCAGTGCCTGTGAACAGCTGCATGTGACCCAACCCACCCTCACCCGGAGTATTCAGCAACTGGAGATGAAGGTGGGGGCTCCTCTGTTAAAGCGCACCCGCTATGGTGTTATTCCCACAGAAATTGGGGCACGGTTGTCGCAGATTGGTGAGCGGATTCTGGCAGAAACGGTCCGGGGCGAAGAGGTTATCCGCCAGTTTCACAGCGGTTATAAAAGCGAGTTTGTTATCGGCATCGATCCACTCTGGGAGTTTGCCACGGTGAGCAGCATGACCGATTACTTTTTGCAGGAGAAACGCTACGCATTTCACTTCCGCACCGGCTCCGCTGCATCACAAATCAACCTGTTACAGAACGGTGAGTTAGATTTCCTGCTGGCGCCGGCACACCTGTCGGTATCACAGAAATCGCTGGACCGTCAGATTCTGTTCCGTGACCGCTCAGGCATATTTGCAGGCAAGAAATCAAAACTGATCGATTCAAACACGCCGGTGACAAAAGAGGATATCGCCCGGCAAAAGTGGTTTATCGCCGGGGCCAGCGCCGGTTTTCTCGAGAGCCAGACGGAAGTGACCGGAGCCAATGCTGCTCAGATGGCCTTTACCGGCAGTATCCGCTCAGTAATTCACCTACTGAACACAACCGATATGCTGGTCTGGCTGCCTGCCCGTTTAGCCCTGATGACAGAGCAGATCGCTCCCGGGCAGATGCTCAGGGTGGAAGGCGTCACCTCCTCACGACGGGATATAGCACTGTGGTCATCGCTGGAACACAACGAGCGTCCCGAAGTGCTCAAGGTTCAGGCGCTGATCAGCGACTTTGTGAAGCAACTCGATCAGCAGAGCTCAACCTTTGGCCTTGAAGTGTGATTTTGCCGGTTAAGACTGCCTGCTTTTAGTGCGATCAGCCGGTCTGATATTGTTCACTGCTCTCCCCTGAGAGCCTGAAAACGGCAGGACCTCCCTATCCGCCACAGAACTACCACTAACCTGCAAAAGTGCTACTCCTGTTTGTCGACAGGCGTCACGGATCGCCCCTTTGCGAACCCCCTTTGCAAACATAGTTATCCTGAAACAGAAAAGATTGTGCGAAATATTTTCAGTTGATTTATACCAATGTTACCGGTAAAGTTAATTATGTTACCGGTAACAATGTAGCAAAAAATCAATTAAGCACTTGCTCACTCACACTGACCCTAAAATAAAAAACACAGGAACCTACAGATGAAACTCTCTTCCAAGCTGCTGACCGCAGCGCTGTCCGGTCTGATCTCTGTCTCGGCCTTCGCCGCTGACTTTACCTTTAAAGTGCAATCGTCAGATCCATCAGGTGACAAGAACTTCCAGATTCAGCAACAGTGGGCAGAGCGGGTCGGCAAGATGTCCGGTGGACGCCTTGAGATCAAGCTGCTGCCCGTGGGCAGCGTTATCAAACACACCGAAACCCTCGACGCGATTAAGATGGGGATTCTGGATGGTCACGTCACGGCCACCGCCTACTTTTCCGGCAAAGATCCCGCATTCGGTCTGATCGGTAATACGGTTGGCGCATGGTCTGACACCTCTCAGTTGCTGCAATACATCAACTATGGCGGTGGTTATCAGGTGATGACCGATCTCTATGCCCCCTATGGCGTGAAATTTGTTGGGGGATCGACCACCGGTGTTGAATCTTTCGTTTCTAAAGTACCGGTCGATGGTGTTGATGACCTTAAGGGGTTGAAGCTGCGTGCACCGGAAGGCCTGGTGCAGAAAGTGTTTGCGGCGGCCGGTGCAGCGCCGGTTAACCTGCCGGGTTCCGAGGTATTTACTGCGCTGAGCAAAGGGGTTATTGATGCCGCCGATTACACGGTGTTCTCGACTAACCAGAAAGCCGGCCTGAATGATATCGCCCCCCATCCGGTACAGCCGGGGTTCCATTCACTGCCCCTGATCGATGTCTCTGTCAGCCAGAAGAAATGGGACAAGTTGCCCGCTGATCTGCAGGAGATCCTGACCGTATCCGTACGTGATTTTGCTCAGGATATCACCACCCAGCTGCGTATCGCCGATCAACAGGCGGTGAAGGAAGCGCAAAGCACCCCTGATATCACTATTCACAACTGGTCTGCTGAAGAGCGCAAAAAGTTCCGTGCGATCGCCCGTTCCCAGTGGGAAGAGTTTGCCAAGGGGTCGGATAACGCAATGAAAGTGTATCAGTCGATCACAGCATATCTCGAAGAAAACGGCCTGCTCTAAGCGGTTATCACCGCACTGTCCGTTAACTGACTGTGGGGCGTTCAGCCCCACTTAATTCTCTGGATGACTTTATGAAAGCTCAAGAACGCATTCACGAAGAAGCAGTTCGAGAAGCGGACGCGCCCGGCCGTACCTGGCTGGACCGCGCTATTCTCCGGGTGGGCAACCTGCTCAGTCTGCTGTTCGTATTCACTGTCGCGATCTCGTTTTTCGAAATTCTGATGCGCTATCTGTTCAACGCCCCCACCATCTGGGTGCATGAATCAGCAGCCTTTATTGGCGGTTCGCTGTTCATCATCGGTGGCGCCTATGCGCTGGCTAACAACAAACATGTCCGGGTGGTGCTGATCTATGATGTGGTCTCACCCCGAACCCGCTGCTTCCTGAATATCTTTCATGCACTGGGGGGGCTGCTGTTCGCCGGAATGCTAGCCTACGGTGCCTGGATGATGACCACCAATGCCTGGTTAACACCACTGGGCGAGCTGCATCCGGAAAGTTCTGGTTCTGCCTGGAACCCGATATTTCCGGCATTATCGAAGGCGCTGATTCTGTTAGTTGTATGCGTTATGTTTATTCAGTTTCTGCTCCATCTGATTGACGATTTCCGTCAGTTGGGACGGATCAATCGTGGAGAGGTATCCGATGTTTGATCTCTCTGTAATCGGTATCGCCTACGGCAGTCTGTTGATGTTAGGGCTGCTGATATTTCTTCTCCTCACCGGTATGCAGCTGGCGTTCGTCACCGGACTGGTCGCACTGGTGTTCACCATCGGCTGGTTTGGTGTCGATGCGATGCCGCTGATCACCAGCCGCATGTACAGTTTTGTGAATGGTTACGTCTTTCTGGCGGTACCGATGTTCGTACTGATGGCAGCGCTGCTGGACCGTTCCGGTATCGCTGTGGATCTGTTTGATGCGATGAAAAAAGTGGGCCGTAAACTGCGCGGCGGAGTGGCGGTACAGACCCTGGTTGTCGCCGTTATTCTGGCCTCAATGTCCGGTGTTATTGGCGGCGAAACGGTATTGCTGGGAATTCTCGCACTGCCGCAGATGCTGCGTCTGGGCTATGACCGTAAACTGGCGATCGGCACCACCTGTGCTGGCGGCGCTCTGGGCACCATGATGCCTCCCAGTATCGTGCTGATCATCTACGGTATGACCGCCAGTGTCTCGATTGGTGAACTGTTTAAGGCCGCGTTCCTGCCTGCGGCGATCCTGGCAGGTTTCTATGTCGCTTATGTACTGATCCGCTGTTATCTCAATCCATCACTGGCACCGTTGCCCAGTGCCGAGGAGATTGCCGCCGATGATGAGCGGGATATCAACTATCTCAAAGCGTTGTTCTTCCCGGGCCTGACCGTTGCCATCGTGCTCGGCAGCATCTACACCGGAGTGGCATCGGTGACTGAAGCTTCAGCACTGGGCGTGGTCGGCATTATGCTGAGTGCGCTGATCCGGGGTGAGCTGAATGCTGAGATGATTAAAGACAGCGCCAAAGCCACCATGCAGACCTGTGGCATGATCATCTGGATCGGCATCGGTGCCAGTGCGCTGGTCGGTGTCTACAATCTGATGGGCGGTATCGACTTTGTTGAGTCTGTCATTCTGTCACTGAGCGATGGCCATGTGATGACGACGGTGCTGATCATGATGGCGATCCTGCTGGTGCTGGGGATGTTCCTGGACTGGGTAGGAGTTGCCCTGCTGACCATGCCGATCTTCGTACCGATCATCACCAACCTGGGACTCGATCCGATCTGGTTTGGCGTCGTATTCTGTCTCAATATGCAGGTCTCGTTCCTGTCACCGCCATTCGGCCCTGCCGCTTTCTACCTGAAATCGGTTGCCCCCAAAGATATCAGTCTGGGGGAGATCTTCTCTGCCCTGGTGCCCTTTATCGCTTTGCAGGTAGTGGCGCTGGGACTGGTCATCGCGTTTCCTCAACTGGCGTTGTGGTGGAAATAGGAGGAGACACGATGAACAAGAAATATATCGTCATGGGTGTTTCCGGCTGCGGCAAATCGCTGATCGGTGCGTTGCTGGCAGAAAAACTTCAAGTGCCATTCTTCGATGGCGACGATTTTCACCCGCCGGAAAATGTTGAGAAGATGCGTCAGGGAAGCCCTCTGAATGATGAGGACCGTCACGGCTGGCTGCAGACCCTGAACCAACTGATTATCAGCGAAGCCAGTCTGGTACTGGCCTGTTCAGGCCTGAAACCACAATACCGTGAGCTGTTATGCAGCAACAATGATGCCCAACTGATCTACCTGAAGGGCGATATCGAAACCATCTGGTCACGTCATAGCAGCCGCAAAGGCCACTATTTCAATGGCCGGGAGATGCTCGAAAATCAGTTCCAGCAGCTGGTTGCCCCACAGCCCGGCGAAGCGATTGAAATCAGTATCGATCAGTCTGCCGAAGGGGTACTCGCAGATATTCTCAAAGCCCTCGCCATCAGCAGTGAGACGGTCAGCTAACGCCACTGGATCGGTTAATCAGACTTTGCCTGATTGACCGATCAGGGTAATATGTTACGGGTAACGGAAACTCCGGGCGAATAATGACAACGAAGAAAAAAAGACCCACCCTGCAGGATGTCGCCGACCGGGTTGGCATCACCAAAATGACCGTCAGTCGTTACCTGAAAAAACCTGAACAGGTCTCGGTTGCTCTGCATGAAAAGATCCAGAGCGCACTGGATGAACTGGGTTATATTCCCAATAAAGTGCCGGATATGCTCTCCAGTGCGAAGAGCCATGCTATCGGTGTACTCGTTCCCTCGCTGACCAACCAGGTTTTTTCCGAAGTGATCCGCGGCTTTGAATCGGTGACTGAGCCCGCCGGATACCAGACCATGCTGGCCCACTACGGTTATAGCCAGAGCGCCGAAGAGGCACGAATTGCCACACTGCTGGGATATAACGTTGATGGCCTGATTCTATCAGAGAGTGTTCATACCGAGCGGGTGCGACGGATGATCAAAACCGCCGGAGTACCTGTTATCGAGTTGATGGACTCCGTCTCACCGGCAATTGAGCAGGCGATCGGCTTCGATAACAGCGCAGCAGCGCTTGCGATGACTGAACTGATGATCAGTCGGGGCCACCACCACATTGTCTATTTTGCCGCCCGTATGGATGCCCGTACCCGGCTTAAAATAAAAGGCTACGAACAGGCGATGCACAAACACCACCTTGAGCCTTTCAGTTTGCAGACAGAGGAAGCCTCCTCATTTACCCGCGGCGCATTGCTACTGCGTCAGGCACTGCAACAGCGCCCGTCTCTGGACGGTATCTTCTGCACCAATGATGACCTGGCCATCGGCGCTTTCTATGAATGTCAGCGTCAGGGAATACCGGTGCCAGAGCAGATCGGCATCGCTGGTTTTCACGGCCACGATATATCAGGTGCGATGGTTCCGCGGCTGGCGACGGTGGTTACCCCCCGCGAGGAGATGGGACGACTGGCGGCAGAAAACCTGCTGGCCCGCTTACAGGGCAGCCCCATAGCCCGACAGATAATCGATCTTCCATTTCGTCTGGAAGCGGGAGAAAGCCTGCGGCGCTAATGCTGAAGTAGTGCCCCCGCCCCCGTTCTACCTCCTGATAGGTATTGAATCCCCGGCCGTTACATAAGACGATCCCGTGCTTAATATAAAAGCGGGTGATCTATGAGCTGGACCTCTTTAATACGCAAAATATCCCTGCCAGTGGCACTGCTACTGGGACTGACCGTCATCATCCAACTGATCATATCCACCCTGCTGATCAACGCCACAACAGAACAGTTGCGTAACACCATCGAACCGGCCCTGAGTGATGCCGCTCAGGATAAGATGGAAACCTTTGCCAGTGCCGAGAAGTTACGTATAGAAAAACTCTTTACCTCCAACGTACTGGCCGCTACAGGCTATGCCCGTGATATAGCGTTTCTGCGCACGCAGTTTCGCTCACTCTATATCCCGTCGGATGATGTTCGCCATATTATCAACCAGTATATCGCCGGCACGCTGCAGAATAATCCGGATGTCCTCGGCGTCTACGCCGTCTTCCTCCCAAAAGCTCTGGATGGTGCCGATGAAACCCATAAAGGTGAAACCGACCTCGCCTCCAATGACGCCGGGCGTTTCGCTGTCTACTGGGCCCACAACGCTAAAGGCGAAGCGGTTCAGGAGGTGCTCCCTGAACAGGCGCTCAGCGACACAACCCCCAGCAGCAGCGGACACCCTTACAATAGCTGGTTTAGCTGTCCTATTGAGCGTCAGGGTCCCTGCATTATCGATCCCTATACCGATGAAGTGGATGGTATAAAAACGCTGATGACATCGGTTTCAGTACCGATCTATTTTTCAGACCGTCTGGTCGGGGTAATCGGTATCGATCTGCCGCTGTCGCAGATGCAGGCATCGGCGCAAGCCTTTGGTCGTAAACTGGCAGAAGGACAGGGCCGGGTGATGCTGATCTCTGCGTCAGACACTCTGGTAGCCGACAGTCAGAATAAAGGCACTGCCGGACAGAATGTTGCCGAGCTGCTGCCGGACAATGTTCAGCTCAACCAGCCCCTGACGCAACAGGATGATCAGCGCTACACCCTGATCCGACACCTCGATCTGAATAAACTGGCCACCTGGAAGCTCTATATTGAGGTACCCACCAGCCATGTTTTGCAACAGGTAGATAGTGTTATCTCAGTACTGAAACAGGGACAAAACAAACAGACCACCGGGGTTATCATAGCCGGATTGCTGATCGTAGTGTTTGGTTCACTGATCGTCATCTGGCTGGCTATTCGTATTACCAAACCGCTGCGTCAGGTGACCGATGCATTGGCACAGATTTCCAGTGGCGAGGGCGATCTGACCCAGCGCATAAGAGTGCAATCACAGGATGAGGTCGGCATTCTGGCAGGACATTTTAACCAGTTCGCCGGTCAGTTAGCGGATATGATACAGAGTATGGCCCACTCCATAAAAGAGGCGCTGCACCGATCCGAACATGCCACAAAGCTCGCTTTCAAAACCAACGATGATGTGGAACAACAGCAGCAACAGATTGTCATGGTTGCCACCGCGTCGGAGGAGATGTCCCAGTCGTCGGTTGATGTGGCAAAAAATGCAGCGCACGCCGCCGATGCCTCTCACCGGGCAGAACAAGCCTCGCTGTCGGGGCGGAAATCGATCCAGACGACCACCCATAACATTGAAACACTGGCGCAACAGATGCAGGTATCAATGTCCCGGGTTGAGGGGCTGGCCGCTGACAGTGAAAATATTGCTGAAGTGCTGCTGGTTATCCGTTCGGTGGCTGAGCAGACTAACCTGCTGGCCCTCAATGCCGCAATTGAAGCCGCCCGGGCCGGCGATCAGGGCCGTGGATTTGCCGTTGTCGCCGATGAGGTGAGAGCCCTGGCGGCACGCACGGCAACCTCTGTCAGCGAGATAGAAATGGTGATAAACAACCTGCAAAAAGCCACCCACTATGTGGTCAGCAGTATCCAGGAAAGCTCTTCCTTAGCTAAAGACTCCGCCGTTCAGGTACTCGATGCCAGCCAGATGTTTGATACGATCGCCACCGCAGTGGAGGAGATCACCCATCGATCGACCCAGATAGCGACCGCAGCCGAAGAACAGAGCATGGTGGCCGGGGATATCAGCCAGACCCTGCAAACAATTCGTACGGTTGCTGAAGAGGTCACCGACCTGGCGAAAGAGTCGGCGACACTGAGCGATGAGATGACCCAGATGGGCCGGGAACAGAATCAGTTAATCAGCCGGTTTAAGTTTTAAGACTGCGAACCTTTGCGCTCTAAAACACCTGAAACCGATCACTCTGGGGGGAAGCAGGGGCTAACCACTCGCGGACACTTGTGACCCGCATCAGTCAATCAGATTATGTTCAATCGCATAGCGGGCCAAACCCGCCGCTGTCTGAATATCCAGTTTCGTTTTGATGTTCTGACGATGGGTTTCAACCGTCCTGACCGATATATCCAGTTGCCGGGCCGTCGCTTTATTACTGGCCCCCTGCGCCAGCAGCCGAAGAACTTCCTGCTCCCTGCAGGTCAACGCTTCTTTTAACTCAGAGGCCGGGGCCGGCGTTTGAAAATCGGTCTGACTAAACAGGGATTGAGACGCCCCCGCGCTAAAATAGGTCGCGCCGCTGTAGACTGTCTTGATAGCGGTAATCAGCTCGTCAGAGGATACATCTTTTAACACATAACCTGCCGCACCACACTGAATCAGCTTAAGGATATACTCACGACTCTCATGCATACTCAGAATCAACACCCGGACATTGGGTTGTTCAGCACGCAGTCGTTCTGTTGCTTCAAACCCGCTCATCACCGGCATGGAGATATCCATCAACACCACATCGGGCTGCACCTCAGCAATCAGCGTCAACGCCTGAGCACCGTCATTAGCCGAGCCAACAACCTCTAAAGAGGGTTCATTTTCGAGACGCGCAATAATTCCCTCGAGAACCAAAGGATGATCATCGACTAACACAATGCGGATTTTTTCAGTGCTCATATACCCTCCTCTGCCATCGCTACACCAGAGTGAACCCCGCCCGGATACGGGTGCCGCTTCCGGGCTTACTACGGACACTAAAATGACCACTGAGAAGTTCAGTACGCTCGCGCATATTTAGTAGACCGATCCCTTCACCCACATTATCATGCTTGTTAAACCCCTGCCCGTCATCTTTGATCTCCACCCAGATCATCCCGTCCTCTTTCCAGAGTCTCAGTGCAACGGACGTTGCCTGCGCATGACGTTCAATATTGGTTAATGCTTCCTGGGTTATACGATACAGCGTGATCTCAATATCATCGGGTAGCCGTTGCTGCGGCAGATCCAGATGAACTGACACTTTTAACCCGGTGCGTTCGGAAAACTCATCCAGCAGGCTATGCAGGGCCGATTTCAGCCCCAGATCATCCAACAAAATAGGCCGCAAATCATGGGACAGTCGCCGTACCTCCTGAATCGCCTGATTCAGTGCTTCACTGCCTTTACTCAGCTCGATATCTGCTTTGGTGTCATGGGTCTGTAGCTTATTCCGGGCCAGCTCTATGCGAAATTTAACCGATACCATTAACTGATTAATGCCATCATGCAGCTCACGGGCAAAGTTGCGGCGCTGGGCGACCTGAAACTGCACATATCGATGTGCCACTTGCCGCAACCGGGCATCCGCCAGCTGCGAGGCATGTATATTGATCCCGAATCCCAGCAGAGCGATTACTATGACGGTACCCGCCAGAATTGCTACGACGGTCAAAAATGTATTGCGAATATTGTGGGTCACTTTCAGGCGGGTTGAAGCAACCTCTTTAGAGATATCATCAATATATAATCCGGTGCCCATCATCCAGTTCAGTTTTGGGATCTGCACCACATAACTCAGCTTATCTTCTAAACCACCCTTGGAGGGTTTACGCCAGATGTAGCGATAAAAACCACCCCCTTCACTCGCCAGCTGAAGCAGATTACGAATCACATATTTACCATTACGATCCTGCAGGTCATAGAGGTTTTTACCGACCAGTTCCGGCTGGATCGGATGTACCAGATTGACACCCCCGGCATCATACACAAAGAAATAGCCATCCTCGCCATAGGTCATACTGTGCAGGATCTCTTTAACCTCAGCTTCCGCTTTTTTATCGCCCGGTTCCGCTTCAGCAACGATATGGGCAATGGATGTCATCGCTAATTCAACATAGTGCTGTAACTCCTGTCGCTTGGAACGCAGCAGGTTCTCTTCGAATGTTTTAATCTCCTGCTCCGACAGTTGTCGAGCCTGACTCAGGCTGATAAGCGTAATCGCCACCGTCACCAGAATCAGAGGGATAATGGATAGCAACAGCATCTTTGTTTTCAACGATGTGGCAGGCGTTTTCATGCGTTCACAGTCTGATTAATTTAATAGCAACGTTCCTTAAACCTTTCCTGAATACAGGTCAGGGGAAAACCGGGGCCTTTCAGCCCCCTCCAGTGTTTATTAGGTTAACCCATAAAAACCTGGAAATAACAGAATAGAAACCAGCACCGCCACCTGCATCAGAATAAAGGGCATCACACCGCGATAGATATCGATTGTTCGCACCTCTGGAGGTGATACCCCCTTAAGATAAAACAGACTGAAGCCAAACGGCGGCGTCAGGAAGCTGGTCTGCAGATTCATCGCAATCAGTATCGCAAACCACACCGGCGCAATACCTAGCGCATCCGCTACAGGCGCCAGAATAGGCACAATAATAAAACTGATCTCAACAAAGTCGATAAAGAAACCCAGCACCAGAATAGCCAGCATCGACAATATCAGAAACCCGGTTGTGCCTCCCGGCAGATCGGTCAGAATCTCCTCAACGATGTAATCACCACCAGTATAGGTAAAGGCCATAGAGAATGCGGTCGCACCCAGCAGAATAGCAAACACCATGGCGGTCACTTTGACGGTTTCAGACGCTGAATCTAACACCATCTTCCAGCTAAACTGACGATACAGAGTCGCCAGTATAATAGCCCCTACCCCGCCCAACGCTGAGGACTCAGTCGGTGTCGCGATACCGGCAAAGATAGAGCCCAGCACCACCAGAATCAGAGTCAGTGGTGGGACAATCGCTATCAACGCCTTAACATACTGCTGTCGCTTACTGCTGCCGTCATTATCCAGAGGTAACGCCGGTGCCTTTTCCGGTTTAAGCCAGGCGTAAAACAGAATATAGATAATATATACGCCGATCAGAATAAATCCGGGGCCAACGGCTGCTTTAAACAGATCCCCCACGGGGATACCAAGCACATCACCCAGAATAATCAGAATAATCGAGGGCGGAATAATCTGCCCTAAGGTACCCGACGCGCAGATGGTGCCGCAGGCCAGAGATTTGTCATAGTTGTATTTCAGCATCACCGGCAACGAGATCAGTCCCATCGCCACTACAGAAGCGCCGACCACGCCTGTCGATGCCGCCAATAACGCGCCCACCAATACCGTTGAGATTGCCAGACCGCCTCGCACGCCACCAAAGAGCTTCCCCATCGCCTCCAGCAGTTGCTCTGCCAACCGGGTCTTTTGCAGCACAATCCCCATAAAAATAAACAGCGGTACCGCCATCAGCGTGGTGTTTTCCATAATGCTCTGAATGCGGAACGGCATAAAGGCAAAAATTTCAGGGCCTTCAGCGAAAACACCAAAAGCCAACGCGACGCCACCAAACGTGAACGCTACGGGAAAGCCCAGCAGCAACATCAACAACGCCACCGCGAACATCACAATACCAATCATCGTATACGCCTCTTAATGCTGTGGGGGTTGATAGTTATCTGCCTGACGATTGCCCAGCAGAATATTCAACGATTTCAGGAACATGCCGATGCCGCTGATCAGCATCGCCAGAAAAGAAAGGGGAATCATCGCTTTAATCAACCAACGATACGGCAAGCCACCCGGATCACCGGAGGTCTCTCCCAAGAGAAAGGACTCTTTAGCGAAATCAAAGCCATACCAGGCAACCAGTGCACAAAAGGGCATCAACAAAAAAACAGAGCCAAACATATCGATTAACGCTTTGGTGTTCGCCGTTTGACGTTCATAGATAAGATCGACCCGTACATGCCCCCCGGTCTTCAGGGCATAGGGCACACCCAGCAGGAATACCGACGCATAGAGATGCCATTCGAGTTCCTGCATGCCGATAGAGACATCGTTAAAGAGGTATCGCATGACGACGTCGACAAAGACATTAAACAGCATGACAACAAACAGTACGGCAGAGGTCTTACCTAACAACTCCGAGAAACTGTTAATCATCTGCTCGAGTCTGATTAATAACATCACAGCTCCTGAAACAGTAATAAAAGCGACCTGACCTGAATAACAGGACAGGCCGTCAATGAGTTAATGACGCCGAATTATTCGCTCATATTATCGAGATAAGCCTTATCGGAGATCTCGGTCCAGACACGGGCTTTCTTCATATACTCGGACTGAGAATCGAGAATTTTCTTGGCCAGTGGATCGGCCGCCGCTTTTTCAGCCAGCAACTCGTCATTCGCTTTACGCATCGCGGCAATCACATCAGCCGGGAAGGATTTCACCTGAATATTCGGGAACTCCTTTTTCATGCGATCCCAGTTCACGCCCGATTCATGGTATGACTGGATATACATGTCATAGGCAGCAGTGCGCATTGCCGTCTTCAGAATCTGTTGCAGATCCGCAGGCAGTTTGTCATAGGATTTCTTGTTGATCATAAACTGCAGTTCTGTCGCAGGCTCATGCCAACCGGTGTAGTAAAACGGTGCGATCTTATGGAAGCCCATCCGCAGATCCAGCGATGGACCTACCCACTCCAGTGCATCGATAGTGCGTCGTTCAAGGGCGGTATAGAGCTCACCTGCGGGGATATTGGTCGGTTTGGCACCCAGTTTCGCCAGTACTTCACCGGCAAACCCGGGAATCCGCATCTTCAGCCCCTGCAGATCTTCAACTGAATTGATCTCTTTCTGGAACCAGCCACCCATCTGGTTGCCGGTATTACCGCCGGGAAATGACATGACGCCAAACTTACCATACACCTCGTCCATCAATTCCTGACCACCACCGTAATAGAACCAGCCGTATTGCTCCGGCGCAGTCATACCGAATGGCATCGTGGTGAAATACAGGGTATTCGGGATCTTGCCCTTCCAGTAGTAGGATGCGGAGTGGCCCATATCATACTGCCCCGCGCGCACCATATCGAAGACCCCGAACGGCGCCTTATGTTTATTCTTGGAATCAATGGTAATCTTAAGCCGGCCATTCGACATTTTATCTGCCAACGCCGCCATATTTTTTGGCGCATCACCAAAGATAGGGAAGTTAGTTGGCCAGGTTTCAGCCAGCTTCAGCCGGTACACTTTCTCGGCGGCCATCAGGGGGCTCGCCAGCAGTGATGCACAGGCTGCAACCGCCAGTAACTTTTTCGCAAAGTTCAGTTTTAACATTGTTATTATCTTCCTCTGTTTGCACCACCCCTTCAGGATTAAGGGCAGATTTATCAACGCCGATAACCGCCATAAAGCGGTATTCGCATAGCAAACAGTCTGACAAAACAGGACGATGGCCACTATTCGTGAAAGTGCGCAACCAGAGATGAAAGACTACGTAGAAAGCTCTCCGTAGTTTTACGGATAGTACCCCTGATCTGCTTCAGAACTTTACTATCGCGGAGACAAAAACAGCTGTTACAGTGCCTTCTGTTAAACCATGAAATTTAAATAAAGAGGTAGCGATGGAGCTGGACCTGACACTTATCCTGCTGTTTATACTGACCGGTCTGGGCGCAGGCATTATCGATGCAATCGCCGGTGGTGGCGGTATGATTACCCTGCCGGTGCTACTGGCATCCGGTATGAGTCCGGTGGAGGCGCTGGCGACCAATAAGCTGCAGGGCAGTTTTGGCACCTTTGCCGCCTCTGTCTACTTCATCCGTAAAAAGCTGGTCGATCTGACACAGATGAAGCTGATGATCCTTTGTACTTTCACGGGGGCCGTTACGGGTACACTGATAGTACAGCAGCTGGACACCTCACTGCTGGCATCCATTATGCCGCTCCTGCTGGTCGGCATCGCATTGTACTTTATGTTTTCAAAGCGGGTTGGTGATCTGGATCGCGACCGCAAAATCAGTCACGCGCTGTTCGCCTTGCTGTTCAGCACCGCCATCGGGTTTTATGATGGCTTTTTCGGGCCCGGCACCGGAACATTCTTCGCGCTAGGCTTTGTATCACTACTCGGCTTCAGCATGTCACGGGCAACCGCTCACACCAAGATCCTGAACTTTACCTCCAACCTGGCTTCACTGATTTTCTTTGCTCTGGGAGGCAATATCCTCTGGCTGGCAGGCTTTATCATGGCGGCAGGACAGCTGATCGGAGGCCAGATAGGCGCTCATCTGGTGGTTAATCAGGGCGCCCGCCTGATCAGACCTCTGGTGGTCATTATCACGCTGATCATGTCGGCTAAGCTGCTGTCAGATCAGTATCAAAACGATTCGCTGCTGTCGCTGCTATCGGTGTTTTAAAATCGCTAAAAAAAAGGGCTCATAAAGAGCCCCAAAACATACCTCAACAAACAACTTTAATCGCTATCATTCCGCCAGCAGGTATCGCTGGTGAAATCTTAGCTGATCCTCAATAAAACTGGCGATGAAGTAGTAGCTATGATCATAGCCCTCATGCTGTTCAAGCTGTAGCGGATAGCCTGATTCAGCCGCCGCCTCTGCCAGTTTTTCCGGCTGTAACTGCTCTGCCAGAAAATCATCTGCCAGCCCCTGATCCACCCGGGTTGGCAGGTGAACCGGATTGTTGCGCAACAGAACCGTGGTATCGTACTGCTGCCAGCTGCTCTCATCACTGCCCAGATAGGCGGTGAACGCTTTACGCCCCCAGGGGCAACTGACCGGATTGCTGATCGGGCTGAAAGCGGACACCGAAGTATAACGCCCGGGATTACGCAGACTGATCATCAGGGCACCGTGCCCCCCCATTGAATGACCGGCAATCGCTCGCTTTGAAGACACCGGAAAAGTTGCTTCAATCAGCGAAGGCAGCTCTTCAACGATGTAATCATACATCCGGTAGTGCTCGCTCCAGGGCGCCTCTGTGGCATTGACGTAGAAACCCGCGCCCTGTCCCAGATCATACCCTTCATCGTTCGCAACATTATCTCCCCGGGGGCTAGTATCCGGCGCGACGATGGCGATACCCAGTTCTGCTGCAACCCGCTGAGCACCGGCTTTCTGCATAAAGTTTTCATCGGTGCAGGTTAAGCCGGACAACCAGTACACGACCGGCACCTTCTCGCCACTCTGCGCCTGTGGTGGCAGATAGATGGCAAATCGCATCGTCACACCCAGCGCCGATGACTGGTGGTTATACTGTTTGTGCCAGCCACCAAAGCTTTTGGTCTGACTTACAAGCTCAAGACTCATAGATCCTGTCCTCAACGGCTGCCATGCTGAAACAGCAGCCGCTATCGCTGATGGTTACTTGTCGTAATGAATAACGCTGCGGATACTCTTACCTTCATGCATCAGATCAAAGGCACTGTTGATATCCTCCAGACCCATGGTGTGGGTAATGAAATCATTCAGTGCAAACTCACCCTGCAGGTAACGTTCAACAATCTCAGGCAGCTCAGAACGGCCTTTAACACCACCAAAGGCGGAACCACGCCATACACGACCGGTTACCAGTTGGAACGGACGGGTAGAGATCTCCTGGCCAGCACCGGCGACACCGATGATGACAGACTCACCCCAGCCTTTGTGACAGCATTCCAGGGCAGAGCGCATCACATTAACGTTACCGATACACTCGAAGGAGTAATCAACACCACCGTCGGTCAGCTCAACAATTACTTCCTGAATCGGCTTATCAAAATTTTGCGGGTTGATGCAGTCGGTGGCGCCCAGCTTACGTGCCAGATCAAACTTAGACTCATTGATATCGATCGCGATGATACGGCTGGCTTTTGCCATCGTTGCACCGATAATTGCCGACAGGCCGATACCACCGATACCGAAGATTGCGACCGTGGCACCCTCTTCAACTTTGGCGGTATTCATGACAGCCCCCATACCGGTGGTCACACCGCAACCCAGCAGGCAGACCTCTTCCAGCGGCGCTTCTTTATTCACCTTAGCCAGCGAGATCTCCGGCAAAACAGTGTATTCAGAGAACGTAGAGCACCCCATATAGTGATAGATCGGCTGACCGTCTTTATAGAAGCGGGTGGTACCATCAGGCATCAGACCTTTACCCTGGGTCTCACGGATTTTCTGACACAGGTTGGTTTTACCCGATTTACAGAACTTACACTCGCCACACTCAGGGGTGTACAGCGGGATAACATGGTCGCCAACCGCCACACTGGTAACGCCTTCACCAACCTGCTCAACAATGCCGCCGCCCTCATGGCCCAGAATCGCCGGAAAAATCCCTTCAGGGTCTTCACCCGACAGTGTAAAAGCATCCGTATGACAAACACCGGTAGCGACGATGCGCACCAGCACCTCGCCTGCCTTAGGTGGCATGACATCCACTTCTTCAATAGACAGGGGCTGATTCGGCCCCCATGCAATAGCCGCTCTAGATTTAATCATAGTCATTCTCTTCAACTCTCATTCTGGGTTGTATTTATGACGAGGGATAGTCAGTTAAGTCACCATTGTAGTTGTTTATGAAATCAGGATAATCTACCTTTTTGTCAATATACTTTTACGAGACTGTAATAATGAACCGATGGGAAGGGGTGTCTGAACTGATTGCGGTCACGGAAACAACCAGTTTTACGGCCGCCGCAAAGCGACTGGGTATCTCTACGGCACAGGTCAGCCGTCAGATAAGTTCGCTGGAAAACCGTCTGGGGACCAAACTGTTCTACCGCACCACCCGTCGGGTGACTGCAACAGAGGCGGGGGAAACCTATTATCAGTACTGTCGGCAACTGCTGAATGGCCTGGAAGAAGCCGAACGGGCCGTCAACAATCTACAGAACACGCCACGGGGTAAGTTGAAGGTCACTGCTCCAGCCACCTACGGTGAGCAAAAGATCGCCCCGCTGATCAACGACTTTATCAATCTATATCCGGAGCTGGAGGTACAGTGCCATCTGACCAATCAGACCGTGGACCTGGTGGCTTCTGGATATGACCTGGCGATCCGTCTGGGTAAGCTGGAAGACTCCAGCATGATCGCCCGGCAACTGATCTCCCGGCAGTTATATGTCTGCGCCTCTCCTGCCTACCTGGCAACCCATGGTGAACCCCATGTCCTGAATGAACTAAGTCACCATAACTGTCTGCTGGGCACGCTGGAGTACTGGCGTTTTCTGGAACAGGGACATGAACGTAATATCCGGGTCAGCGGTAACCTGCACTGTAACAGTGGTCAGGCACTGTTGGATGCAGCGCTGAAAGGGATCGGCATAGTGCAGCTACCCGACTATTATGTCGAACCCTATATTAAAGACGGAGGGCTGATCTCGTTACTACAAAACTACCAGCATTCAAGCGAGGGGGTCTGGGCAGTTTACCCCCATAACCGTCACTTATCCTCCAAAGTCAGAATGCTGGTTGATCATCTGGCAGCCCATTTAGTCTGAAGAGTGAAAAGCGCACCATCATCCGTCCCTGTCGCTGTCACCTTCCTGGGATTCGCTACCCGCCAGTGGAATATCGATAATTACCTGCAAACCGCCTAAGCGCGCTGCATGCAACTGCATTTTGCCACCATAGCTGCTGACCACGGAGTGGCATATTGATAACCCCATTCTATGGTTATTGCTGCCATCGGAAGTATCCTGTTGATTTTTCGGGATCATATCTTCAATACATTCCGGAGCAATCCCCGGACCATCATCGCTAACGATAATGGTCCAGAATCCCCGGTTCTCCCTGATACTCAGTAACACTCTGGAGTTGGCATAACGCCAGGCGTTATCGAGCAGATTACCCACCAGCTCCAACATGTCATCCCGGTCAAATGGAATGGCAAAGTCAGGAATATGCTGAACCACTTCGATCTCCTGACCTTCCCGTTTACGATTTAATATCTGTACCAGGTAGGGCAGCTCTTCCTGAGGGTTAAACAGCTC
Source organism: Amphritea atlantica (assembly GCF_900111095.1). Lineage (GTDB taxonomy): Bacteria > Pseudomonadota > Gammaproteobacteria > Pseudomonadales > Balneatricaceae > Amphritea > Amphritea atlantica. The sequence continues at coordinate 147,598 of NZ_FOGB01000010.1, forward strand.
CATCGGCGCAGGTGAACCGGAAATTTTAGCGCGTCGTAACTCTCCCTCAATACGACGCTGCAACTGGCTGTATATCTGCTTCAGATTGTCACGGTTATCCTCCACCTCTGTCGCTTCAGCCAGCAACAGTAGATGTTCCAGTGGCAACTTCATCTCATGGGCCAGATTACTGGTGGCACTCCTTGAGCGGCTTAACTGTTTTCTTGAATGTTCAATCAGACGCTCAATGGCATCCGCCAAAGGTTTTACCTCCACAGGAATTCCTTGTGGCAGATCCAGCGCACCATCAATTTTTCCCTTTAATAAGGCGGTTTGCATCGGCTTAAGGCTGGCAAAACCCCAATGTAAAATGCGTCGCTGCAACAACATAATTAACAGGGTTAAACCCACTAAGATGGTTAACAGCGAATACTCATATTCGTTCTGTTTAGTAATAAACGCTGTGATATCTTCAGCGACCCAGATGGTCAGATCCCGCTCCGCTTTACGAACACCCTGTTGCCGTACCATCCATTGTGTCTCAGCGGGCCCGGCAATCTGAAACTGCAACTGTTGACCCGGGGGTAACAGTCTTACGTCAGGCGCCGGATCCGACAGACTGCCTGCACGCAACTGACCACTATCCCAGCGGATAATGAAGTAATGGCCACTGCCGACCCGTTTAAAGGCTTCGCCAACCTGGCTCTCATCGACCTGCCAACCGGCATCAGTCCACTGCAATGCCATGAGAATATTTTCAACATCATCCCCCAGACGCGAACCAACATACTCATCGGTAATGCGTGCCATCGTCAGATGCAACAACAATAACAGGCAGACAAACGCAGGTACCATCAGTAGCATCAGCCCCCGTCGGATCTTCTTTTCTAAAGACGTCTCTTCCCGGCTCACGAGCCAACCCCCTCAGCCTGGCGACTAAGGGTATTCCATCCGGCAGCCCGCTTCAGCACAGATAATGGCTGAGTCTTACTGGTGCTATTCGCTATGATCAGAAACCTCATGTGGTCACTACGCTCCTCAATCGTTCCTTACACACTCGCGGGTAAACGGTGCAAACAGGTTTACACCACAATATCCATTTCAATGCCCCCGTAAACCGTCTCTCGTTCTGCTGCTCAGAATCGGCTATCCGGTCGAGGGCCTGAGTCAATAACAGGTCAAAAGCGTCAGGCTCTGCTCTATAAATTTCAACCGTATAGCCAGGATCAAACTACCCTTCGCATCGGAAACCCAGCACCAGGGATGAAACAAACAGCCATCCCCCCGCCTGTCATAAGAGAACGCATTCCGACCTTTAGCCTTTGTTTATTTAATGACAGTTTAGACAGGCAATGCAATACAGGTATAAAAAAACGCATAAATACGCGAAAAACAAGAGAAAATAGCGGCCACAGGTTAATCATTGTGGCGCAGCATTGCATAGACTGATTGAAAGACCGGGAGCGATTCCCCCGGCGAAGAAACCACTGATTCTGATCAGTGTTCAGACTTTTTAAGTGGCATATAGCCGTTGGAGGCCCGCAGTAACCCTGCCAGGTCATCCGCACTCAGCGGCCGGCTGAAGAGATACCCCTGCACCTCTTCACAGTCATGCTGTTGCAGAAATGCCAGTTGCGATTCATCTTCCACCCCCTCTGCGGTAACACTCAGCCCCAGATTATGGGCCACCGCGATAATAGCCTGGGTTACTGAGGCATCTCCCGGATCCGTGGTCACATGAGTGATAAAGGAGCGATCAACCTTCAAGCGGTCAATGGGGAAGCGTTTCAGATAGCTGAGACTGGAATAACCGGTGCCGAAATCATCAATCGCCAGCTGTACCCCCAACGCCTTTAAGCGGTGCAGGGTTTCAACCGAACCATCAACATCATCCATCAGCATGTTTTCGGTGATCTCAAGCTCCAGACAGTGCACCGGCAGGCCGGTGTCCAGCAGCACCTGGTACACCAGTTTTTCAAGGTTTTGCTTCGCAAACTGGCGCACCGAAAGGTTCACCGCAACCCTGATCTGCGGCAGCTCTTCCAGTTGCCATTGACGGGTTTGCCGACAGGCTTCCCGCATCACCCACTCACCAATCGGTGCAATCAGCCCGGTTTCTTCGGCGATAGGGATAAATTCAACCGGCGAAACAAAGCCCAGCTGTTTGCTGTTCCAGCGCAGCAGTGCCTCGACACCGACGATTTTACCGCTGTTCATCTCGATCTGAGGTTGATAGTTCAGTGACAATTCATTCTCAGCTATCGCGTGACGCAGATGACTTTCCAGCTCCAACCGTCGTTTTGCCACGACATTCATCGACTTAACAAATAGTTCATAGCCGTTTTTGCCCGCATGTTTTACATAGTACATAGCGGCATCAACGTTTTTCATCAGGCTGTCTACATCCTCACCATGATGGGGGAAAACAGCGATCCCAATGCTGGGCGTTATAACGACTTCATGCCCGGCAAGGTCGATCGACAGACCGATAGAGTCGAGCACTCTGCGGGCAACATTTTCGGCATCCATCACCTGATTAATTTCAGGCAGCAAAACGGTAAATTCGTCCCCGCCAAACCGGGCCACCAGCGGGGGCAAGAGATCCTCATCAGTATTGGTGAAGTGATCATTCAGACCCGCTGTTGCAGAGTGGTCAGCATGTCGGTCAGTCAGGCGGACACTCTCCGTCAGGCGCTGCGCCACCTCCTTCAGCAGCAGGTCACCGATTCCGTGTCCAAAGGTGTCGTTTATCCGCTTGAAGTTATCCAGATCCAGAAACAGCACCGCGCCCAGACAGCCTTTACGTTCTGCCTGATCGATAGCCAGCTGCACCCGGTCACAGAAGACACTCCGGTTTGACAGCCCTGTCAGACTGTCAAACCGCGCCAGCCTTAAGACCTGATCCTGAGCCCGCTTCAGCTCAGACACATCCAGCATGGTTCCGGCAATGATGGTGGCTTTACCCTGATCATTACAAAACACCTCTGCCTGATGCTGTACATTCTTAATCTCCTGTCCGGGTACACTGATACTGTGATTGATCCCGGACATAAACCCGGAATAACCGCAGTTCAACAGCTGTTTAAGCCAGTGACGCATCTGCGGCCTCTCGTTGGCGGGCACGCAGCGCAAGAAGCTGCGAATGCCGGTATCAGTCACTCCTCGCCGTCCCCCCAACAGCTGAAAAAACTGATCAGACCAGTAGACTTCGCCACTTTCCAGATGCCACTCCCAGTTCCCCAGCCGGGCAATCCGCTGAGCGTTACCCAGTCGGGTTTCACTCTTCTGCAACTGGCGCAACTGCTCAGTGGTATTGCTGGCCCGGATCATATAGCTGAGACGGTGCCCCAGTATTTTCCAGTTGAAAGGCTTGGAAACAAAATCGGTAGCGCCGGCCGCATAAGCCTCGCGCACCGAGTCAATATCGTCCTGTCCTGTCGCCATCAGAATAGGAACCAGCTTGCCACAGGGCATATTGCGTAGCTGACGGCAAACTTCAAAACCGTTCAGGCCGGGCATCTCCACATCCATCAGAACAATATCCGGCTGAGCCTCCTGGAAAATCTGCAGCGCGGCAATACCATTTTCAGCCAGCAACACTTCAAACCCCTCATGCTCAAGGGAGTGACTCGCCAGTATCCGGGCAGTGAGGTCATCATCCACCACCAGCACCCGGTAGATTGCGGGTTTACTCACCTGCGTGACTGTCATCATTGCCCTCTGCATGTCTGATCGCTATTAATATCTCCCGGGCGCTCAGGTAGGCCTCTTCTATCTCTGTCAGCAGTGTCGGGGCCTGGTCCAGCATGCCATCCCTGCCTACCTGCTCTAAGGCCTTACATAACTCGGCCAGTGTCATGGCCCCCAAATTATAGCTACTCGATTTAAAACTATGGGCAGCAATCCTCAGCATCTGTCCATCCTGTGCTGCCAGTGCCTGCTTCAACCGCTTGATATCGTCCGGCGACTTTTCCAGATAGGCATCAATAATTTTACGCAGAAAAGCGCCATTGGCATCCATTTCGATCAACTGAGATATAACCCCCTCATCGATAACGGCTTTGTCCAGCTGGAACTCCCGGTCATTTAACAGGGTTTCTCCGGCGACATAGTCTGTCAACCCGGCACCACTGTCCTCTGTTACCCCCTGAGGCAGCCAGTGCCTGAGAATATGAGCGATCTGTTTTTTGCCAAACGGTTTCGCCAGATAGTCATCCATACCCGCATCCAGGCAGCGCTGCCGGTCATCTGACATCGCATTAGCCGTCAGGGCTATTATGGGCAGGTGGGCCCGCTGTTCAGCCTGCTCCTGCTTGCGAATCTCTGCGGTAGCCTGATAACCATCCATCTCCGGCATCTGACAATCCATCAATACCAGCTGATAATCGTTCTCACTGATCATTTTCAGTGCCTGAACACCATTGGCGGCAAGATCAACCCTGACCCCCAACCCCTTTAGTGCCTGAAGTGCATATTCCTGATTCACAGGATGATCTTCCACTAGCAAAATATGCCCCTCAATGACCTCCCGGTCCCCGGACAGTTGCAACTCAGAGGGTTCAGCCTCGGGCTGAGCATCAGTTTTGGCCAGTGTCAGACCAAACCAGAAGGTCGTTCCTCTACCCGGCTCACTGGAAAAATCGATCAGGCCGCCCATCATTTCAACCAGTTGACGAGAGATAGCCAACCCTAGCCCTGTGCCGCCATAGTTGCGGGTGGTAGTGCTGTCAGCCTGAGCGAAAGATTCAAATATTACACTCTGATGCTCGGGTGAAATCCCCACACCGGTATCCGCAACACGAATCTGAAAAGAGAGATTCTCTTCGGTTTCTTCAAACAGCACTGCGGTCACTTCAATTGAGCCATCGCGGGTAAACTTAATAGCATTACCGATAAGGTTGGTCAGCACCTGGCGCAGCCGTACAGGGTCCCCCATTACAACGGTATTCAGCTCATCTGGCAGGTTGCAGGTCAGTTTCAGCCCTTTCTTTTGTGCCTGCAGATTGAGGATGGAGACCTGAGTCCGCAGTAGCTCTGTCAGATTCAAAGGCCGGTAATCCAGCTGCAACTTACCTGCTTCAATTTTTGAGAAGTCCAGTATGTCGTTGATGATATCCAGCAACCCTTCTCCGGAATAGCGGATCATCTGCATAAACCTACGCTGCTCATTACTCAGTTGGGTATCCAGTACCAGATCAGTCATCCCCAGCACACCATTCATGGGAGTGCGAATCTCATGACTCATGGTGGCCAGAAACTCACTTTTGGCTTTACTGGCACTGATGGCGATCTCTTTCTCTTTATGCACCTGCTGAATGGTGGATCTGATCGCCTGTTCCATAAACAGGAATGACTCGGCCAGGCGACCAATCTCGTCCGGCTTGTCCCGGACAAGGTTGAGAATTTTCTGACTCTGCTCCCCCTGACGGATAAAGTCTTGCTCTGGCAGGGATTTGGCATAAGAGGCCAGTGTGTTCAGAGGAGCAGCCATACGGTATACGAGAATAAATGCAGCGCTGATACTGCCCAGAAATATCAACCCGATTATCAGACTTTGCTGCGCGACAACCGCCCGGCCAGGGGCCGCAATTTCAGAAACCGGCACCACCACAGCGGAGTACCAGTCAAATGCTTTAAAGTAACTGAAATAGATCTGCACCTCGCGCCCACCGGTAAACGCGCTATGATGACTGATCGAGCTTTCTCCCCGCTGATAGGCGCTGATTATCTGTTCCAGAACCCCCGCTTTGTTCCAATCCAGATCATCCGTTGTGATCGTGTCGCTCAACCGCTGCGAAGGCGGCTCTATCAGTATCTCCCGGTCACCCCTAAACAGCATAGCGTAGCCTGTCTCAGCCACCTGAAGCTTATTGAAGGTCAGCCGCAGCGTATCGACAATACGATTCATCTGCTTCTGACTTTCCTCCTCAACATCGGCAAAACTGACAATGATTCCCATCGTCCAGCCCCAGTTTGCCAGAGGGAGAAAATAGCCCATATAACGTCCCCCTTCGGGTTCGCCTGGCTTATGCCAAAAGAAAATACCACTATCACCATCAGGCGGTAGCTGATCGAAACGCATCGCCTGATGTAGTTGCCGCCCTTTCAGGTCACGCAACCCCGCTATTGAGGTATCGGTCAGTTTTGGATCAGTTGAACCAACAATCACCCCGTCCGGGGCAAACAGGATAAGGTCGCCGTTATTAAAATCAACATCTGAAAGCCATTGACGGGCCACCTGTTTCGCGGCCTCCTCACTCAGCAGTCCTTGTGCTGAGACGGTCGCATAACTGTCCAGGACCGTTTGCCCCAGACGGGTGAGCTGACGCATATCCGCTTTAATTTTACTGAGGATATCGACCTTTTCACTGATCAGCTGTTCATAGCCAGCACGGATATTCATATCTGCCAGCTGCAGCACGTTGCGGGCTGATTTCTGTTCAGCATCCAGCATCGCCTGCCCCACATCACGCTGGGTGAAATACATCACACCTGCAGCCGTGCAGAGCAATACTGCGACAATCAGGGCGATAATTTTAAACTTGAAACTGGACAACATACTCAGTACTCAGGGTTGTTCTATCTGCCAATAAAGCTGATCCGCTGCAGCCAACAGATCTGCATTGAGGTAAAGTCCTATCTGCTCAGCCGTTTTCAGATTCAGGGTGATTCGGTTTGCTTCCGCAGAGCGATGCGCCAATGATGCCGGCACGCCTCCCTTAAAAATGCCTATTGCCACGTCAGCCAGAGCCTGTCCCTCTTCCGGAAACCCTTGCGCCTGAGACAGGCTCATCAGATACCCCAGTCTCACCTGATCCTGTCCATACTGTGAAAAGGTTGGGATACGGCGATGATTGGCTATCTCAACCAGCTTTGGAATGGTGTCATGATTAATCCCCCCCTGAGCGGTCACGTAGATGGCATCGACCTTCTCTACCAGTTCCCGGAAACAGTTAATCACTGAGCGATTGGCCAGCGACTGATCGGCCACATCACTCTGGGTATAGCAGTTGACTACCTGAAAACCTCGCTCTCTCGCGAGTCGTTGAACCGTATCGATAGACGCATAACTGCGGCCTTCAACACTGTCTTCATAGGCAACCCCCAGGGTTTTAAAACGGATCAGGTCATGAAACAGGGTCAGTTGACGCTCATAACGCTGAGGGTCTTCAGTGACATAGATATGTTGATAGCGCTCCGAATCCCGAATCAGCCCGATATTACGGGGGTTATTAACGGAGATAACCATCGTCGGTACCCTATGGCGATCAACAGCCATATCGATCCCGGCCCAGGTCCCCATCGCTATAAGCAGATTAATCTCACCGGCCTGGTTCAACCGGGCAATAACCTCTTCGCGCAACGCCGCACGGTTACTCCGGTCCCAGCCTGCGCTATAAAAGCCGTCCGGCAAAAATTCGAGGTAATCACTGTGAGCACTCTCAGTTAACCAACGCCACAATTCCCGGGCGGTTGTCAGGTGTTCAGGGATCCGTTGGGGGGTCACCCACCCCCGTGCCATCAGCCCCTCCGTAGTGGCTTTCAGGTATTGATAGTACTCGTAGTATTTCCCACCATGATAATACGCCACCCGCCACTTCTGCCCATGATTCAACACAGGCGAGGTGTCTGCTTCAGCCCCCTGAAGCCACCCCGTTGATAACAACAAAAGCATCCCCACCAGCCATGTCAGCCTTCTCATTTTCCCTGATTTTATAAGTATCACTCGCGCATATATCCTTATTTTTTTATTCTGGCTTTACTCTGAAGGGATATCCCGATACACCTCATCCGCGGCACCCAGGAGCAGTAAAGGAGGATTAAAGCCAACAATCTCAGCCGTTTTAAGATTGACCGCCATGCGAGGGGGCTCTTCAAACAACTGGGTTAGCTGGTTAGGCTCTGCACCATTAAATACCTTGGCAAAGGTGGAGGCGTGGAACTCACCGATATAGCGAAAACCAGCCTGGGACAGACTCAGCAACAAACCTTTGCGAACCTCATCTGATCCGGACTGAGAAAACGTGGGTACCCGGTTTTCATTCGCAATTTTCACCAGTTGACCGATGCTATTAGCGGTAACCCCTCCCTGAACCGTCACATAGATAGCGTCGACCTGAGGAGCCAGTTTGCGAAAACAATCGATGACGCTGGCCTCCGCCTTAGCGGTGTCACTAATGTCACTCAGGGTATGACAGCTGACTATTTTGAAGCCCTGCTGCCGGCTTTGCTTTTCGATAACATCTAGTGCAGCGTAACTGCGGCCGTTCTCAGTATCTTCATACGCAACCCCCAGCGTTTTAAAGTCCACAATATCATGAAAGACCCGCACCTGACGCTCATAACGGTTAGGATCAACCGTAGCGTGAACGTGATCATATCCAGAGTCATATACGCTCTTAATAATACCGGTGGAGATGGGGTCGCTGGCAGACAACACCATGGTGGGAGTATGATGGCGATTATTAGCGAGCGATTTCCCCGCCCAGGTACCCATCGCAATCATCAGATCAAGATCATTCTGGTTCAGCCGGGTAATGATCGTCTCAGTTAACTGACTACGCACTGTTTCGTCCCACTTCGCGGTATAGTGCGCATCGGGCACAAACTCAATATATTCACTGTGTATGCCCTGTTGCAGCCATTGCCAGAGCTGATCTGTTTGTTCGCCCTGCTGTTGCGGGATTTCAGTCTTTTCAATCCAGCCCAGTTGCATTAGCCCTTTAATCGTTTCAATGAGTACTTTCTGATAATCAACATACTCACCACCTTCAAAATAACCAATACGCCAGCGTTCACCCTGATTCATTACCGGAGCAGAAGAAAATTCACCATTATCAGTGAGCCCGCCCGCCTGGGTTAAAGGCACAGCCAGCATCCAGATCATCAGCAGCAACAGACGTTTAACAGATCGCATTATTCTCTCCTAACTAGGACTACAGAAACATTACACTCTTTTATACGCCTGTTTAAAACAGGCCCGCATCAATTAAAGATGCCTTATCGTGATTTTCTCAGATAGCTGCTCTCGCTGAGACCTCAATAGCTGCGTAAACCGGTTTTCCATCTGTAATGCCCCAGGCATTACATCAGCAACGGTTTCGGTCAGCGAAGCTAAGTGCGCGTCCCGCAGAGATATTTTCAGAATCACCTCAAGCTCTGCAGCACTAATGCTGCCGCTGGCCAGTATCTCAAGTAATCCGGCCGGCAGCAAAAACTCACCCTGCTCCACCAAGATCGTTTGCATACCCGAAAGATAACCATTGGTGACACTGTCATGAATCACCGCAGCCAGTTCCGGTAAATTATTCTGCTGCAATACCTCAACAATACCTGCCTGTATCTGTGGCAGGTAGTCTCCCTGATAATACCCCCCCAGGCAGGTCCCCCCCCGCGCCAGTGCAATAACAAGAAAGCAGCCGAACACCGATGGTAAAAGCCGGCCGTCACGAATCGCTTGAGAAAGTGCAGCAGGCTCGAAGCAAAAGTAATACTCCTCTCCATTATCATCGCAACCACAGAGTTGTAACCCACCTGAGATCTCTGTCAGCATCAGTGGAATGCGGCGAAAGCGCTTATCAATCCCCCAGAAACAGAAGGTTCCACAACCCGATGTTTGCAGCTGTTTAAGCTCACGCCTATGGGACCAACGTTGTTCTAAAAGAGCCTGATTCCAACAACCAGGCACCGAGTTCAGCCGTTTACAGACAGCCGTTATCAGCGGATCATTAAATAATTGTGCAACCAGACTGGCTTCGTTGTGAAGGTCTTTAAGAAACAATCCCTCTGCCAGTTTTTCAAGCTCAATCGTAACCAAGTCTGGCATACTAGCAGAGGAACAAAAGAGTCGACTCCAGATCCGTTGGTTTAAGATCACAGATTGGGCAGCATACCCCTGCTGCGACAAGACATCTTCAGACAGATACTCTGCTTCAATCAGCTCAAGCAACGTTTCAAGTAAAGCAGCATTAATCCCATTTCCCATCAAATCATGGACACGCTTAACCAGTTGCTGCAACATCGGCCTGTCCAGCCCTTTAACCCGGGCTACCAACTGACGCCTATATTTATTGGAGAAAGCAGGAATTCGCAGCGGCCAGCTCCCGGCATCCCAGTTGCAGGCATACAGCAGAGCCCCCCGGGGATAGGTGAGATTATCCAATGGAATATTGGCACAGGAAAAAACCGGGAGTGTTGTAACCCCTTCAACCTGAAGTTTAGCCAGCCCAAACAGCAAGCTGCCCTGAACGGATTGGGCAAAAAAATCAACTCCATGGTGATTCGTCGTCAAGGCGATCGGATGCTGAAGAAAATCTGCTGCGGTCCGCTCTGCTATCTGTACCCCCAACAAGGGGGCGACATACTCGTAAATAACATCAGCCACATCTGAGCGAGGCTGATAGCTCTGCGGGCTGAACTGACAAACCTGCTGAAGATATTCAGACAGTGTGCTGTCGCCCGATAACCGCAACACCCGATCAACCACCGGCACCCGATGACAAACATCGCCAAGCAACTGCTCAGCCATACCGGCGCCAACCTCGCCTCTATTCATTGACAACCACCTTAATTCTGGAGGCCGCTTCAACACGCTTTGGAACCCAGGTGAGCAAAGCAAACAGTACCGCTGTCATCAAATACGCTAAACCAAACAGCATCACTCCGGATTCTATATCGGTCATCGCAATAATAGCGGCAAACAGAACCGGTCCCAGCATCTGACCGACCCGGCTGCTGGAACGGAATATTCCCATCGCTTTTCCTTCGCCATACTGCGCGGTCACGGGTTGTTTCAGGACAAAAGCACTCTGGGCAGAAAGCACCAGACAGTTTGACAACCCCAGCAACAGAATTGCCAGGGTAACGGCGATAACGCCATCAAATATAGCGAAGACCAGAAAAGCAAACCCACCCAGCATACAGCCCAGAATGATCGGCGCCCGCTTTGATTCGCTCAGATCGGCAAAGCGACCTATCGCCGGCCCAAACAGCGCCAGTATCACGCCAAACAACATCAGCACCTGACCAATGGCGGCGTCATTAACCCCTGCACGATTCAGATAGAGAGGGCTGAAGTAGTTTAGAAAACCCACCACAGCAATAGATGCCGGCATACTGCTGAAGAGCACCGCCGCCAACACCTGCCGATCTCCCAGAAAGGTCAGAAAACCGCCGATCGGCCGTGGCTTTTGAGGGTCGGGATGTGCCCCTTGGGTGATTGTCACCGGTTCAGGTGTTTCCCCAAACGTAACCCAGCCATAGACGATAACGCTGAAGACGATAACCGCACCTGTCAGGAATACCGGGCCATAACCAAACTGCTCCGCCAGCACCGCTCCGGTTGCAGCACCGCATATACTGCCCGAATACAGCCCGGCAAACAGATGCGCCAGTCCTCTGGATTTATTACTGCTATCCGTGTTCCGGATCACATAACTTTGCGATGCCAGCAGCGTCAATCCATAACCCAGCCCCAGTACCCCGCGGGAGAGAATAAACTGCACCGCATCCGGAGCCAGCCAGGAATAGAAACACCCCAGCCCCGTCAGCACCAGACCGGTATAGAAGGGAGGCTTCCAGCCGCTTCGGTCTAACCAGACACCGCAGCAAAGGATCGCCACGCCGACACAGAGAAACTCAACCGATATCGGCAGGCCGATTAACAGATCCGGACTCAAACCACTAAAGCTCTGGGGCAATGTTTCCATATGCAGCGGAATAAACGCCATCGACAGGTCAATACCAAACAGAAACAGAAAAATAGCCGGGCGCATCTGTTTGTAACGTTCAGGAGGTTCAATCCGCCTCTGGCGACAGCGGCTCTGCTGCAACACAGCCAGCTCCAGCGATACCAGACAGGCAATTAGGAGTACAGTGGCCAGATCAAACAGGCTCAACTGTTTATTCCCCAACCAGAAATGCTGCCAACAAAGCAACCCGAGAGCGGCACCACTAAGCCCCATCATCATCCGGCTCATCGCTTTACCTGTTAACGCGCCACTGCGGCCTGGCAACCCCAGAACCAACAAAAACAGCAATAACAGCGAGGTGGAGGCAGCGGCGGCCCCCCAGAGAACGATCTCATTTAAACCTACGCCAAATCCTGCCCGCTGATAGGCAGCAAACAGCAGTAAAGCGGCTAACAGGAGAACAGCGTAGAGCTGCAAACCGCCCCACAGTAATGCCCTGAACCGTTGCCCCTGACCTGATTGTGCCGTCATGTTATCAGCCTTTTAAGCTCAACTGACTCATCCAGTGAAGGGGAAAGCTTGCCCACCACCCGATGATTATCGGGTAACAACCGGTAAACTCCATCAAACAGCATGACCGGAACACTCGCCAGGGACCAGCCGCCATCAGAACAATGGATCCGGATCCGGGCTTCTTTATCATGCCAGCGACAGCGATGCGGTAAAATATCGATCTCGACCAGATCAGGCTGGCAGATATGATGATGGATATAGGCTACCGCCAGGGCCCCGGTACCACAGGCAAGTGTTTCCCTGTTAATCCCCCGTTCAAAACACCGGTTTTCAATCACTGTTTCACTCTGTTGTCGTGCCAGGTTAACGTTGATCCCGACCGGAAAAATCGAGCTATAGCGTTGATTGAAATACTGCCCGATATGCTCTACCAGCCAGGTACCAAAGTTCTCTCGACGCTCTTTAGTCCCTCCCGGGGCAGTGCTACCGAAGATGCAGTCCGCCAGTTCGGGCAGTGAGAAATCCCGGTCCGGAAAGATCACCAGATGAGGTTCACCGGTAAATACAAGATGCGCCCTGACTTTCAATTGCGTTGCGTGGGTAAAACCACGCAGGTCTCCTTCACGAAACCTGATGGTCATCTCGGGGTAAAAGTCGATCGTCGCGGTCAAAGGGGTCGAATGCTTTGCCCCCGCCAGTTCAACAGGCGTTCGGCGGGGATGCCCAAGGTTAACCCAGCCACCCTGCGGATCATCACCGGCACCGATCTGAATCACTTTTGGGGTCTGCAATGGCACTTCCGTCATAATCGAAGCGGATGACACACCATGTTGATTGAAAAGATGGCTGGCGACACACATTAAGCCGTTGCCGCAACAGAGAGCTTCTTCGCCATCTGGCTCAAACATACGAAACAGATATTCCGCCTGGTCAGCATTCGGCAGCGTGTGCCAATAGCGCCTTGCAACCGCGATCGATTCCAGTGTTGCCGCATTGCAACGCTGGATAACCAGCAGGTTGTCACACCCTATACCGAAGCTGGTATTAGTCGCCTGAAAGGCAAACCTGGACATCTCAGCTTCGGTGAGCCACGAGTGCTCCGTTGCATCTACAATGACAAAGTTGTTACCGCATGATGTGTACTTCACAAACGGAACTAAGTTCATATCAGGTTTCCGGGGGTATGGGTTAGGTACTTCATATCCATATCCATAGCCAGGCTATATCAGACCGGTCAGGATAATTGCCTGTAAATCCCCCTGACCTGTCCGCTGCCGACAACCAAAGGTTGATATAGTATCGCATGTGCTCTGCCAGGGTTAATTCTCAGATAATAGAAACCAAACGCGTGTTTAAATTATTCTTTGAGCAGCAATCTATCACTTGCCCGCTTAATAAATCAAATAATAGGATACCCATTACGGGCCAGAGTGCTCAGCTAACCACTTGATTTCGACCGGTTAGCTTAGCCTGATAGAGTTTATCATCGGCCTGGTGCAGCACTTCATCAATGCCACAGTCTCCTGGCCAGGTGACCACTCCAGCACTGAACGTCAGCTGCACCACTGCGCCGTTTTCAAGCGCTATCTGACTCTGCTGCACAGAGATCAGCAGTGTCTCCACCAACCGGTGGGCTGTCGAAAGATCCGTATCAGGCAGAAGCAATACAAACTCCTCTCCGCCAATACGACTAAACAGGTCGGTTTTTCGCAATACTCCCTGCATGATTCGGGCAAACTCTTTCAGCACCCAATCTCCGGCAGCATGACCATAGCGATCATTGATCTCCTTGAAATGATCCAGATCGATCATAGCAATCGCTATTGTGGTGTTTAACCGTTGCGCCCGGTGGCGCTCTTTGATCGCTTCCTCATTTAAGGCCCGGCGGTTCATGAGCCCGGTCAGTGCATCCTCCCGGGCCAAACGGGTGAGTTTGTCTTCACTGCGTTGCAAAGCATTGGTCATACGATTGAAAGCGCTGGCCAACTGACCTATTTCATCGGATGAACTCACCTCGGCTTTTACCGAAAGATCTCCCGCCTCAACTTTAGCCACCGACTGTTTCAGTCTGACAACCGGGGCGACAATGTTCTGCGCCAGCATAAAGACCAGAACAAAGAGCAGAAACATACTCACCAGCAGCCATGTAGACGCTTCCAGCAGCAGCTTTTTTCCCCCTTCCCGCCAGCCGTGATCGGCGATAAACACCAACAGGGATAACGATGATAACTGGTTGATAGCCTTCTGATACTCTGCAGCGGACACATTCAGAGTCGTTGTACTCACCTGCTCCATCAGTTGATTGAGCACCTGTTCATCGGCAACGGGGGCTGATGCCACAAAACCATCAAACTGATGCCTGAATGCCCCCGATGGCAGACCCGATTTTTGCAATGCTGCGACACTCAGATAGCGGTAATCAGATTCAAAGCGTAAAGGGTTATTTCTCAGCAGCACGACATCCACCGTGTTGATACCCCGGTCTGCCAGACTGTTGCGCAGATCATTAAGGATCTCATCGATCTTACTGCGGTCCAGAAAAGCCGTTACATAACCTTTGAGATGCCCATCACAGGAGAGCAGAGGCTGGGTAAAGAGGAATGTATCCCTCTCAAACAACAACCCCAGAAGTGCGGCTTCCTGCCCCCCGGCATAGTCAATATGAATCGGAGGTCGGGCGATATGTGAGGTCAGCCTGAATATTCGGTTTTGCAAACGGCGGTAATCAACAGAATCGGCATCGCCTCTGCGTTCCATCTCCAGCGCCTGCATAAACAGTTCGTTCTTTTGCTGTTGTAGTTCAGGTAAGTCATCCCGCCAGCGTTGAAATAATGCGTCTATATGCTCAAAGTGCCAGGCATCAAATAGCCAGCTCCCTTGCAGAGTGTGTGGTAGCTCGGATTGAGAACTGCTGGCACGGGCTGTCAGGCTGATATCCACTTTGCCCTTTTCATCGGCAATGATCAGCGCCGAAAAACCCTGACTCTGTTGCAACACATTGCGCACTGACAAGACAAAATTATCAGTGCTGCCCACGTTATCGCAGCTGTTAATACTGCTACCCAGAAGCTCGAACTCACTGACTCTTAAACGGAGAAAGTCGTTAAGCCGCTGAGCACCTGAAGTTGATGCCAGAGAACCAATATTGCCAATCTGTTCGGCGCTCGCATCCAGCTGCACATGATAATAGCTCCAGGTAAAACCCATCACCGGTAGTGCGACCGGAAACATCCAGAGCAGGATTTTGGTCAGCAGGTTCACTCGCAACGCCCCAGCAAGCAGCATACAGAGAGTAGCAACACCCTCATTGAGACGGTTGCATCACTGTCGGACGGTGTGTCTCGTCGGTTTAACAGCCCCTTAGCACTGAAGCCTGGAGCATTTGAAAGCTGCTCTGACATAACTGGCACAACGCCTCTCTCCACGTTGGGTACTCGCCCGGTAACGGTAAGCCTGCCTTTCATCATAGCGTCTGATCAGGTTTGTGCAGCTTTAAGCCAACAAAATGGGGGATAAAATCAGGGATGCAGCTGAATCCGGCGTGCCAGCAGATCAACCAGGATGTTCATCATCGCCGCGATCAGAATCAGCAGCAGAGCCACATCGAAGCGGATCTCCTGAATCGCGCTATCGACAAAAAAACCGATCGTTTGAATACCCAGAATACCCAGAATAGCGGTCTCCCGCATAATCACTTCCCAGCGATAGAGCATAAAGGATAAAAATGCCGGATAACTGCGGGGCAGCAGCTCATAAAAATAGCGGTCTGTGCGTCTCTCTGGAGCATCGGGTCTAAGCTGTATTTCATTGCTATTTCGCCCGGTCAGATAGCCGATCAGGGCGCCATTATGAATCGCCAGTGCGATCACCGCCGGTAACATCGAAGGCCCCAGTAACTGCAACAGAATATAAGCCAGCAGATATTCAGGCGTAGAACGGGCAATCACCAGAAAAATATGGCCGGGAAGCCGTCCCACCGTACCAAAGCAATAACGATTGATCAGGGGGAAAAACAGCAGCGCAAACAGGCCCGTCACCACCAGTGCTATCTGTGACAGGAGCAGTGTATTCCACACCCCTGGCAGCGCCTGATCCATTACAATAGTGCCCACCCAGTCCGCCAGAGAGCGCAGAGATGCATCGTCACTGCGCAACGGGGACGGGATAATATCCTGAGAAAAGAAGCGTCCGACATTCCCCCAGATAATCGGCATCCCCGAGCCCATAAAAAAAGGAGACCCCAGCAAAAAAAGCGGCAGCGTCCAGCGCCTGAGCCACAGTTTTTTCGTCGCTATTAACAGGTAAAACAGGATCATCAGCCCCGCAACTTCGGAGTAGTACCCTTGCGAGAAAGAGGATTCCAGATAATATCCAAGGGTTGGCAGACCGACAAACCCCAGAATCGCACTGCTGCGGATACCACATTCAAGGCGATAGGAGGTGTAGCTGACCAGATGGGGCCAGGCTTGCGGCAACCGGGTATAGAGAAGCGCACTGAGAAAGCCACTGCCCACGGGTAGCGCTTTTTCTGGCTGGGTTTCCACCTGATCAAAAATTTCAGCATACATACGGGCAAAAATCCCGCAATAAGGAACCGCAATAGCCAGCAAACCGGTTAACGGATGCAGACCGAAGAATTGCAAAAAGATCAGCGCCCAGAACAGTTCATGGATCGACCGGATAAGCGCACAGACAGCACGGACAATAAGGTTTTGAAACATCAGTGCTAACAGAAAACCACAGATCACGGCCAGCGCCACACCAGCGAAGGCAAAAGCCAGCGTTGCCAGCAACGCTTCGATCACCAGGGCGGGATCCATCAGCTGTGGAGAGATAACCCCCTGCAGCATCCGGCCTATCTCACGCCAGGGATCCAGGCTGGAAACATCCAGATCAGCGAAGGGCAAACAGAACAGCGCAACCAATAAAAACCACACCCCGGTCCGGACACCTCCGGGCCAGCGGTAGCGCGGCAGCGGCAAAGGCTTAATAGAATTCATTCAGCGCACTTGCAGTCAAACGCCCGGATGGCTGATCAAGGACAAGTTCACCATTCTGAATGGCAATAATCCGCTGACCATAGCGTAATGCCCGGTCAACATCATGCAGAGTAATCACTGCGGTGGAAAAGTTCTGGCCAAGCAGTGACATCACCCGATCAGCTTCCGGTCCGTCTAATGCGGATACCGGTTCATCTGCCAATAACACCGGGGCATCCTGAAAAAGCGCCCGGGCGACGGCGACACGTTGCTGCTGACCTCCCGACAGGTCCGCCACCAGCGAAAAGCACTTATCGGCCAGCCCCAGCCGCTCCAGCAGTGGCTGTACTTCAGCCACCCGGGCCTGAGCAGGGCGGATCAGGTTGCGAATGTTGTGCAAGACGGTGTAGCGCGGTAAACGTCCCATATAAACATTATGAAACACGCTCAGACACTCGACTAACCCCAGGCCCTGAGGGATCAGGGCGCATTCGCTACGATTCTCGCTATAAATATGATTTAGCAGAGTCGATTTACCACAACCACTTTTACCCAGCAGAATCAGATGCTCGCCAGCCCGGATATCCAGGCTGACAGGCCCCAAAACCCGCTGATCGCCGTAGCCCAGCGCATCGCTTTGTATCGCCAGCAGGGACATTAATCCAGCAAACCCACCTGCTTGGCCACTTTACGTACCGGCTCGAAATCATCATTCGATGCGGGAATAAAGCCTGAACGGGGGAAGCTATTCAGCAGTTCAGGATCATTCATCTCCAACAGCGCTTTTTCCAAGCGGGCGGTGAAACCGTCACCATAGACAGCATCCAGATCGCCGCGCACGCTCCACTGATAATCAGGATAGGTGGGGGTTTCCCAGATAACCTGTACCTTAGAGGTATCCACTTTGCCTTCAGCCACAGCCGTTTCCCAGACTTTATAGTTTAGTGCACCCACCTGATAGGCTCCGGATTCGACCAGCGCAATCGTGCGTGAGTGGTTACCACTGAAACCGACCCGGCTGAACAGTTCATCAGGGCTGATACCAAACTGCTCCCGCAGGTTATATTCAGGCATCAGGCGCCCGGATGTTGAGCCTTTTGAACCGAAGGTAAAGGTCAGCCCCCGCAGAGATTCCGGCAGATGATCAGACGGACTGATACCGGTGCTGGTGTTGGCAATAAAAAACGATTTGAACTCGGGATCTTCAACCCCCTGAGCCACAGCACGAGACCCTGGCACCAACTCCCGGGCCTGCACACCGGACAACCCACCAAACCAGGCAAGTTGCACCTGATTATTTCTGAATGCGGTTATCGAAGCGGCATATGATTTAACCGGAATAAACCGCACCTCAGTTTTCAGCTCCTGTTGCAGATAATCAGCCACTTTCTGAAACCGCTGCTTCAGCTGAGTTTCGTCCTGATCAGGAATGGCAGTAAAAACGAAGACCGGGGCAGCATTAACAGCACCCGCTAATAGCATTAAAAACAATCCACGGATCAATATTCTGAGCATTTTTTCATTCCTGAATAATCAGTAAAGTTAAGGCGGCTATTTTCGCACACTCCCCCATGATAATGCAGCTTGTTTAAGCAATGCAGATAGAAAATCAATGAAAAATACAAACACCTGTTTGATAAACTTTACTTTTTAAACACATAAAATAATAACTCCCGGTCTATGCTGAAAGGAGGCTTACCACCCTGTAACAAATATTAGCCTGGGAAAACGAATACGGGTTTGAAGCAGACTGCGTTAATATTCATCTGATCTTAAGTCGCTCCCCTCGCTGTATCAGGGCCTGAACACCTGCGCCGGATATACTATATGCTGCATCATGCGTTAAAACTGCTTTCACTCTTACTGCTATCACTGCTGGCCAGTATCAGCCATAGTGCGGAAAGTAATACCGATAATCTGACCCCTGTTAGTCTGCAGCTTATCTGGAAACACCAGTTCCAGTTTGCCGGATACTATGTGGCGAAACACAAAGGGTTTTACCAACAGGCAGGGCTCGATGTTTCCATTCACGAATTTGAAAATGATGAAGACCCTGTCGCCACGGTGCTAAGTGGCAAACGGGATTTTGCTCTGGGCCGCTCAACTATTCTGGCGCAACGTATCAACGGAGCCAGAGTTACCGCCCTGTTCGCCACCTTTCAAAGCTCCCCGCTGATGTTGCTGACCACCACGGCGTCTGGAATCTCAAAGCCTGCCGACCTCAGGGGCAAACGTATCATGATGACCAGCGATGCAGAGAAACAGGTTGAGCTGCTGGCAATGTTACATCAGTCCGGTATTACTGAAGCGGATTTTGAACGTCAGAATCATAGTTTTGACATCAACGATCTGATCGACGGGAAAACCGACGCGATGGCGTCCTACCGGTCTAATGAACCCTTTCAGCTAATGAAAAAAGGGATCAGCTACACCATGATCCGGCCGGAAAAATTCGGTTTCAGTATGTACTCAGATCTGCTGTTCACCTCAGACACCCTATTACAGGAGAAGCCTGAACTGGTTGAAGCCTTCCGACAGGCAACCATTAAAGGCTGGCGCTACGCTTTCAGCCATATTGAGGAAACCGCAGATCTGATTCTCGCAGAATACAACAGCCAGAATCGTTCAAAAGAAGCTCTGGTCTATGAAGGAGAGCAGTTGGCAACCCTGGCATTTGATCAGGAGGGCAGATTCGGATCGATTAATGAAGAGAAGCTTAACGCAATATCACAGCTTTATCTGCTCTTTAACTTAATCCCATCCGATTACACCATTGGCAACTTTATCTACCAGCCGAAAGATCATAACCGGCTGTCACTGAACCATCGAGAACAACAGTTTCTGGCTAACAATCCAACCTTTAAAGTCTGTGGCGATCCTCTTTGGGAACCCTATAGTCAGTTGACATTCAACCGTTACGAAGGGGTAATCCCTGATTATCTGCAACTGATAAGTGAGCGCACCGGTCTCCGCTTTGAAACCATCACCTCTCAGGTATGGAGTCAGTCCATTGCCGCCATGAAAGCGGCTAAATGCGATATTATCGCCGGGGCGATGCAAACCCCGAACCGGGCGCAATACATGCAATTTTCCCACCCCTATCTGAGCATGCCAGCGGTACTGGCGGTGAGATCGGATACGCCAGCAGATATGCCGCTACAGGAGATATTCAGCCACCCGGTAGCAATCATCGAAGAATCAGCCTTTATCGAGATTATTCGCGGGCGTATTCCTGACGCCCATATCGTGCCGGTTGCATCGGTTACCGATGGCCTTAAGCGAATTCAGAGCGGCGAGGTCTTTGCCTTGCTGAATACCCCCGATGGTCTCAGCTCTGCTATCAGCCAACGTCAGCTATCCGGGATAAAAGTGATCGATCAGGTGAGAGACACCTGGGATATCAGCGTTGCAATCAACCGCTCCTATCAGGACACGCCGTTACTCTCGATCATCAACAAGGCGATCAACTCGATTACCCCAGCGGAGCGAGATGAGATACGCAACCGCTGGATCAGGATAACCTTTGAGCATGAAACCGATTACTCGCTGCTCTGGCGGTTTGTTTCCATCATCAGCATTGCACTTCTGTTTCTTATTTATCGCTATCGGCTGATCCATATGCACAACCAGCAACTGCGCGAAATCGCCCGCCATGATCAGCTTACCGGCCTGTATAACCGGCGCATGCTCAACGATGCGCTCACTGACAGTATTGAGATATCCAGACGTTATAAACGCCCGTTTTCGATTGTTTTTTTCGATCTGGATGACTTTAAAGAGATTAATGACCGGTTTGGCCATAATGAAGGAGACCGGGTACTTAAAGTGGTCGCCGATATATTACACAGTAATTGTCGGTTGAGTGATCATTATGGCCGCTGGGGAGGAGAGGAGTTTCTGATTGTTCTGCCCGAATCAACGCTGAAAGATGCGCAATCCAGCGCTGAAAAACTACGCCGGGCGATAGAGGAACATGATTTCACATTATCTACGGCCGCGCAGATCACCGGCAGTTTTGGTGTTGCACAGTTCGAACCGGGGGACACCATTAACAGCGTTATTGACCGGGCTGATCAGGCTCTTTACCGGGCCAAGTCTTCAGGTAAAAACCGGGTTTGCAAGGCTCAGGGGAATCAAAGGAAAACCGTTGCAGAGCTGCAGGGAAACCATTGATGACAATAGCCTTAAAGAAGGCGAAATAGTACACTGATCCCCGTTTATACCAAGGAGACACTCATGTCTTTGGAAAGTGCTATCACCTTTTTTATCGCTATATTTATCTTTGGCATCACCCCCGGCCCCGGCGTGTTTGCTATCCTGGCCAAAGCGATGGTAGAAGGCTCCCGACGCTGTTTTATGCTGGCACTGGGGATGACCTGCAGCGACATTATCTACCTGACCCTTGCCTGCCTGGGGCTGGCTACTATCGCCGAACACTGGGGGGGGCTGTTCACTCTGATCCGGTGGATTGGTGCTGCTTACCTTATCTGGCT
Source organism: Amphritea atlantica (assembly GCF_900111095.1). Classification (GTDB taxonomy): domain Bacteria; phylum Pseudomonadota; class Gammaproteobacteria; order Pseudomonadales; family Balneatricaceae; genus Amphritea; species Amphritea atlantica. The sequence goes on from NZ_FOGB01000010.1 coordinate 169,252, forward strand.
GGGCTTCAAACTGTTTACCAGCAAACCCAGTATTGATCCCGCAGCCACATCTATCGCCAGACGTTCATCGATGGAGTTTATGCAGGGCTTTCTTATCTCGGCCTCCAACCCCAAAGTTATACTGTTTTATATCGCCTTCCTGCCCACCTTTATGGATCTGTCCTCACTCGACAGCAGGGACATTGCCCTGGCGGCGGGACTGACACTGGTAGCCCTGATGCTGGGGCTGATGCTGATCGCGCTCTGCGCTCACTGGGCCAGTAAACGATTGCAATCCCCTACGGCAACCAAGCGACTGAATCAGTGTGCCGGGGGTATTATGATGGGAGCAGGAGTTTATCTGGTTTCGCGCAGCTGATGCTTTATAATCAGCTTCCCACTTTTCAGGTTACAGGATTACGATGGAAACCCTTGCGGTCCCTCAGGGGAATTTTAAACTGTCTCGCTTTCCGGTCCGACAACAGGAGACGCTGCGCGCCTGGGATGCAGCTGATGAGTATCTCCTAGACTACCTGAATGATGAACAGCTGCTACACAGCAACTGCCATATACTGATTGTGAATGATAGTTTCGGCGCGCTGGCCTGCGCCCTCTCAGGTTATGACACCGTATCGGTGAGTGACTCATTTATTGCCCAGCAAGGGATGCAACTAAACCTCAACCAGAACCAGCTTGACCCGGATGCAGTAGAATTCAGGCACTCACTGATGGCTTACGGTCAGGCAGATAAGCCTTACGATATAGTGCTGTTCAAGGTCACTAAAAGCCTGGCACAACTGGAAGACCAACTGCATCGCATCCGTCCCTATATAACGCACAACAGTCGAATTATCGCAGCAGGCATGGCAAAGGGGATTCACACATCGACTCTGCAGCTTTTTACAACGATCATCGGTCAGACGAAAACCTCACTGGCACGCAAAAAAGCCAGATTGATTTTTGCCCACTTCGATCCAGAACTGATTCCGCCTGAAAACAGCTATCCACGATCTTACAGACTAGCAAACACTGAGTATCAGATTCTCAACCATGCCAACGTATTTTCACGGGAAAAACTGGATATTGGCACCCGTTTTTTGATCGAAAACCTCCCCACAGATAACCGTTTTCAACAAATTATCGACCTGGGCTGTGGTAATGGTATTGTCGGTCTGATGGCGGCAGCGGCCAATCCACAAGCATCCCTCCGCTTTGTTGATGAATCCTATATGGCAGTAGCGTCTGCCAGGGAAAATTTCAGCCTTGCATTTCCTGACAGAGAGGCGCAGTTCGAGGTAACCGATTGCCTGAAAGGTATACCATCTGATAGCAGTGATCTGATCCTCAACAACCCTCCCTTTCACCAACAGAATGCTATCGGAGACTTTATCGCCTGGCAGATGTTCACCGAAGCCAAAACTATTCTTAAATCAGGCGGCGAACTCTGGGTGATAGGCAACCGTCATCTTAACTACCACGCCAAGCTGAAAAAGCTTTTCGGCAACTGTTCAACCATCGCCAGCAATACTAAGTTTGTTATTCTGAAAGCAATCAAGCGCTAAGCATCGGGTCTGTTGTCGTATCAGGCCCATGAGTATCAGCCACAAGACAAAGCGTGATAGCGATAAAGCGGTTTTAACGGGAAGATGCTTCATTTTTAAAACAGATGTTTACATTTTCTGAGAATATTCGTCAGAATCTGAATCGACCGGCAAGGTGATATCAGGTATATTCGTAGCCTTTATTTTCCCAGATTTTTCTAACCATTTGTTTATCAGGAACAGGTAAACATGTCGTAGGTTTTGAGTATGCAATGGATAATCGAACACAATGGTTTCATTATCGAAGCAATATTGATGGGTGTTATTGTTATTTGGGTTGGTACACGGATCTGATCAAACCTAATTGCAGGTTAAAACCACAACCATGTCATTTGTAAATATACGCAGGTTTGTCGCTACACTGTCTGTAGTCATCTTGTCTCCCACTTCTGCATTATGTGCCGATCAGAGCGAACTGTCTGAGCTGGATTATCTGAATGATATTCCGGTTACCTTTTCAGCCACACGTTTACCGCAAACCCTGAGCGAGGCTCCTGCCTCTGTTACCATTATTGATCGCCGGATGATTGAGGCGTCCAGTGCCACCACGATTCCGGAACTGTTCAGGCTGGTACCGGGTATGCAGTCATACCATATCGCCACAAATGCTTCAGCAGTGGCCTACCACGGTATGAGTGATAAATTCCCCCCCCGAATGGAAGTTATGATCAATGGTAGATCTGTATACCTTCCGCTTTTCTCTGCAGTTATCTGGGAGAGTCTGCCAATATCGGTGGCAGATATCGAACGTATTGAGGTCATCAGGGGCACAAACACTGTTACCCAGGGATCAAATGCGTTTCTTGGGGCAATCAATATTATTACCCATACACCTCTGAGCGATCAGGGGGGATTTATCCGCTACACTCAGGGTGAATTTAATACCCGGAATGCTCAAGCTGAACATAACCAGAAAACATCTCACGGTCATTATCGGGTTGCTGCTGGCATACTTGGCAATGACGGTTATTCTTTTGAATACGATGCTCAAGACCCATATTTAAAAAGATATTTTAGTTTCGAAAGCACATCATCACCAACATTGCTCGATACCATCACTGTTGATCTGGGTTACTCTGATGGTTATAGCTCTGTGGGGGATATCAGACCAAAACCTGGCTGGAATTTTAAACGGCGGGAATTTGAAACTAATTTCCAGCAAGTCTCCTGGACTCACACCCTTCAGAATACTGATGAACTCAAGCTAAGTTACGCCCGCGCGGTCAATAACTTCGACGCAAGATTATTATCTGCAGCCGAAGCAGCCCAGCTCATACAACAACCAATCAGCGTTGCTCAGCAGTTTCTTGATACCAATGCACCGATTTCAATCACTGCTGAAACCGGCAATATGGAGCAACATGACGTTGAAATAGCATTAAAACAACAACCTTCATATAACTCAAAACTAATATCAGGACTCGCTTACCGATCAGCAAGCGCTCAGAATCGTCAACTCCTGAATACCCGTGAATGGATTAAAGAGGAAAGTACACGGCTGTTTACAAACTGGGAATATTCTGGATTTACGGACTGGACAATAAATACGGGAGCTTTAATTGAGCATGTTAGCAATGGCAGTACCCGAGTATCTCCACGCGTCGCTGCGAACTATCAGCTATCCAACCAGAGTACTATAAGAACGTCCGTAAACCGGGCTTATCGTATGCCTTCTCTTCTGGAAGCCAACTTCGAAAATATTATCTATATTCCACCGCCTTACACTGGATTATACGGAGATGTTTATGATTATGATTTTATCGCCAACAAAGATCTCTCACCGGAAAAGCTTGATTCCATCGATCTGGGCATCATCTTCAAATGGCCAGAACTAAACGCTCAACTGGATACACGCGTCTATTATGAAAAAATTGAGGATGGCATAACAACCAGCTATCAACTGCAGGACGCAGCCATGATCGCCTCAGCCCCCCTTGATCCAGACCATCTGTATCGTAGTTATATGAACCGGGCAGAATGGAGCAACCAGGGCATTGAATTCCAGTATAAATATCAATCAGAAGAAAGCCTTAAGCCTCTGCTCGTTATCAACTACGGCTATATAGACAGCAATGGATATCGGAATGATGGCAACCAGCAAGGTAGTGTCACCGATGTTTTTGATCGACTTGAGACCCGCAACCCGATACACACAGGTTCCATCCTGGCGAGTATTACACTGCCTGACAATCTGAATTTCAGTCTTAGCCATTACTATCTTAGTTCTGTACGCTGGCAAGAAGGAGTAAAGGACACTGATCCTCCTAACGCCCCCTACCACCGAACCGATCTGAAAATTTCTAAGGGATTCAGACTCTCTCCTCAAAATGAGCTAAGTATTGCGCTGATTGTGCAGAACTTACTGGATAAACCCTATTCTGAGTTTTATGCTGAGAATATGTTTGAACAACGAACCTACTTACAAGCCCAGCTAAGTTTCTGATTTTCTGTCAAAACGGATTATGCCGAACGCGACACAGGAAGTAGTCAAAAACACCTTTCACAACTGTCAGATCATCTGTTTACTGATAGCTCTTGTGCTTGCCTGCGGTAATGTGAGGGCGGCTGACTCGCTGCTGTTACTCAGCAGCGATAACCCTGCCTATCAGAGTGTTGCATCGACAATCATCAGCCAGGGGCCAACCATCCGCATGGATACATCGTATCCGGAACACCTGACGGAGAATGCCACAGCCCACCTCGCCGCTTACCAGTTGCTCATCACTGTCGGCAGCCAGGCGACTGAATTTGCCCTGCAGTTCGCCCAGCAAAACAGTACTATCGTCAGCACCTTTATCCCCAGTCAGCGATTCCAGCAGTTATCACAGAAATACGCTGTTGAACTGAAACAGAGAAAAATCAGCATAACCGCTATCTATCTGGATCAACCGCTGCAGCGTCAGCTCAAACTCGCCTCGCATATAAAGCCGGAACTAAAAAGCCTGGGGTTCACTCTTGGGCCTGACTCGCTGTATATGCTACCGCAACTTAAAGACGCGGCAGCCAGCATGGGGCTCACCCTTAACTATCAGACACTGAGCCTTGAAGACAACCCTATTCAGCGTATCCAGCCAATCATGGAGAGCTCTGATCTTTTTCTCGTCATTCCAGACCAGAGCACATTCAACAAAACCACCGCCAAGTGGTTGTTATATATGTCTCTACGCAACCGGGTGCCCCTACTTGCCTTCTCGCAGAACTACGTTAAGGCAGGAGCTATCGCCGCATGCATCACCACCCCGGAGGATATCGGCCGCTTCACCGCTGAACAGCTGCACCTGATCGCCGGAGGCACACTACCGCCGCCGTCCTTCAGCCCCTATTTCAAAGTGATCACTAATCCACGAATTGCCAGACAGTTAAACCTGTCAATACAAACAGCAGAACAACTCCAGAAACAGATTATGGAGGCAGAAATCCAGTGACAAAGGACCGGAAAAATCGTTACGGGATTCGCCAGCAGGTATTACTGATAGCGCTGATCCCCTTGGTCGCCATGACGCTGATTTTAGCAGGCTATTTTGTCTCAACCCGTATAGCAGATAATAAGTCTGCCCTGATTGAACGGGGAGAAACCATGTCACGCCTGCTGGCTCAGGCGTCTGAGTTTGGTTTGATATCAGAACTAACCCATCAGTTATCGGCGCTCAGTCAGGGGCCTATACAGGAAGCCGATGTCGCCGATGTCATCTTTATTAATCGCGATAAACGAGTGCTTTACCGCTCCAACGATTTCCACCTGAAACCCAATCTCCAACCACAGCCCAGTCATCAGACTGATACTTCTGTCTGGCTATTCACCACACCGGTGACCACCCAGGGAATCATCGTTGGCGATTCCCCCGAGACCAGTTCTACCCTGGCCGAGAGGGAGCTTCTTGGCTGGGTCGTGGTTGCCATGTCGACTCAGCCCATGCATAGCCGTGAAAACCAGATTATTACCAATAGCCTGTTGATTCTGCTGGGAGGTCTGGTCTGCACATTTATCATCGCGGCACGATTTGCAGAAACACTGACTAAACCGATCATCAGCCTGACAGCCGTGGTCAAAAAGCTTGAGGAGGGACACCTCGACGCCAGGGTGGATATTCAGTCTTACGCTGAACTGGGCTCTCTGGAGAAAGGAGTGAATCTCCTGGGTGAGCAGGTGCAGAGTTCAAACCAGATTCTGGAAAGCCAGGTAGAAAAAGCCACTGAACGCTTACGCAAGACCCTTCACCACCTTGAAAACCAGAATATTGCCCTGCAAAAAGCCCGTCAGCGGGCAGATCAGGCCAATATGGCGAAAGATCAGTTTCTCGCACGCATGAGTCATGAACTCAGAACGCCACTAACCTCTATTCTGGGTTTCACCAATATTCTGCGCCAGACAGACCTTAGCTTTGAGCAGCAGGAACATTGCCGGATTATCAACCAGACCTCCAATATGCTGTTATCGATCATCGATGACATACTGGATTTTGCCAAGCTGCAATCCGATGCTATAAAACTGGAGCGTATACAGTGCAATCCTGAGCAGGTCATTTTTGAAGCGATTGAGATGCAGTCCCAAAGCGCAGCGGCTAAAGGACTTGAATTGTCTTATCAGGTTGATGAAACGGCCTATGCTGATGTGTTAGGCGATCCAACCCGACTGCGCCAGATCGCAACAAACCTTATCAGCAATGCCATAAAGTTTACCGACACAGGGCAGATCCAGGTTACACTGCGAACCCTGAAAGAAGCCCATGGAGTAAAACAGTTACAGCTGTGCGTCAAAGATACCGGCATCGGTATTTCTGAGGAGCAACAAACACTCCTTTTCAATGCATTCGCTCAGGCGGATTCATCGATAACACGCCGTTTTGGCGGTAGCGGCCTGGGGCTTGTTATTGTACAAAAGCTGGTACAGCTGATGCAGGGGAGTGTTAAGCTTTCCAGTAAGTTGGGAGTTGGAACGGAGATCTGTTGCAGTTTTACCGTCAAAACAGACCATAAGTTACTGCCTGCTTCTGCATTTGAACCTTCTGAAACCAGGCTGATCATCTTTGACAGACACCCCGAAAGCCTCCATGCACTCAGCGATATGGCACAGCCGCTCGCGTCACATATACAGACCTGTGCAACTATCCAGGATCTTGAAAAGACACTATCAGGTATTGAAGGGCATTTAGCCGGACTGATCTTCGGTCTGAGTGCCAATGTGGATATAGCCAATCAGCAAAAGCTTAAAATCACTACAATATTCGCTTCTTTTAAAGGCAATATCCTGCTACTGACGCCCGCCCTTGCGGGTAATACCGATGAGTTTTCCCACCTCATCGATAACCCTCGCCTCACAATTAACAGCAAGCCTTTGCAGCGGGAAATGCTAAAAAAATGGCTACAGCATGCCCCCGTCAATCATCAGCGACTGAAAACAGAGCACAGCGATGACTGCCTGTTGGCCGACCGGGTCATTCTGGTTGCTGAAGATAATGACTTTAACCGATTACTATTAAGAAAGATCATTGAGTCAACCGGCGCCACGGTGTTCGAAGCACGGGACGGTGAGCAAGCGATCAAACGGATCAATGAAATAAAGCCTGACATTGTTATTATGGACGTACACATGCCCAGAATAGATGGTATCAGAGCAACCAGTTCGGTACGTGAGAACTTTCCCGACCTGCCGATTATAGCGCTAACCGCCGATGTTATCTCAAGCGAAGAGCACGCACTACGCCAGGCAGGGGTAACCCGCATTGAATATAAACCGATCAATGACACGCGCCTGATCAAGCTGCTGAAGATGCTCTGCGCAAAAGAGAATCAGAACCATAATGCAAACACTCCCTCGCAAAGCGAACCGGTGGCGAGCACGAACCTGCACAAGTATCAGATGAGCAAAGAGGATCTTCATCAAGAACTGATAACACAGATAGAAGGGTTACAGCAGGCTTTTAATCATAACAACAACAGAGGTATACGGGATCATAGCCATCAACTTATCGGACTTGCCGGACTGTTTGAGCTACCAGAGCTGGAAAACTGTAGTATAGCGTTAAACAATGCTGCAAAAGCCGGCGACACCAGACTGGTATGGGAGACCCTGACCCGTTTGCGACGGCTGATAATGCACCAACAATACCTTGATTAGATTAGAAATTGACCGTCAAAGGAGCATTACGGATAAACTCCTGTAACTCTGCCGCCAGCTGTTTGATATAGTCTCGGCCCTTAAGGTCATAGAGATAGCCATTTAAGCCCGGCCCTGAAGCGATGTTGTCCACCTCCCCCTGATCCAGCTTATAACAGCGACGACGAAACTCTTCGAGATCAGCATCATGGGTAATAGGGGTATGCACAAACAGACTCCAGGCCTGCTCCGTTGTCGAGCGGTCCTCAACCCCCTGCATCAATTTAAGAACATACTCTCTATCGGGCCGATAAGTCGGTGGACGACCAAAGAGTAGCCCAACAACCAGCAACATGAGTATGAAAAGACTCACCAGAAAAACAACGAAGAACTCCATCTACACCTCAATGATAACGATTGAAATCCTGAGAGAGTAAACATTTAGCAGCCCTGATAACCTGATCGCTATAGTCAGACTCCAATACATCCATGTGTGCAATATACTCTAGCTTTTCAGGCCCTTTGAGCTTCTTCCAGGCCTCTTTACGCGGAATATGCTTACTCTGTTCAAAGACCTCATTAAACACAATATAGGCTTCTGACTGAGCTAACTGCGGGTCTAAGTTATCGAGCAACACTTTACACCTGATACTCGCCTCAGTAAGCGGTATCTCATCACTCAGTATAGCCCGGCCAATCACTTGTAAGCTCTCAATAATATGCAACCGATGATCCCTGACCTCAGCGGCTATCTTCTTTAATTTGTTTTCAGCATCCATACGCTTCTGTTTCTGCTGCTGTACTAACCGCAGAATGTAGTACACCAGAGCCAGCACAATAAACAGATTTACCGCGATTAAAATATATAGCGTTGTTTCAGACATAAAGTACCTACATTAAAAGCAGTCATAAAAGCAGTCGCCAGACCGCTGCTGCGCCACTTGCTAGTATCCAGAACAAGCATGGCCGAGTGATACGAAGCGCTGAGAACTATACACTTACGAATCCTCTCTGCCCAAAGATCACACCATACCCGATTAATCAGTTTTTTGCTCTTCCGCTTATTCTAACCACTAGCAGGCGCGCAGCGCCGTTCTAGCGAGCCGCGTAGCGGCGTCTAAACGAAAAAAGCCCCGATCATTTTCATGATCGGGGCTGTTTCGTAATTAGGTGCTTGGCGATGACCTACTCTCGCATGGAGAAGCTCCACACTACCATCGGCGCTAAGACGTTTCACTTCCGAGTTCGGGAAGGGATCGGGTGGTTCCATCTCGCTATTGTCGCCAAGCAAAACTGGTTGCTCTAACGATTTGAACATCAGTGTTAACCTATGCTCAAAGCGTCATTCGAATCCTGTAACTCTTTAGTCGAGAAGAGTATGCACAAACTCTAATCCG
>NZ_FOGB01000020.1 GCF_900111095.1 Amphritea atlantica
GTGATTGGTCGGGTGTATCACGGCCTTAACCGTCCGCCGTACAAACTGCCGGAACATAAAACCCGCAGCACCATTAAGACCAACTCCAGCAAAGGCGGCGATGGTTTTAATGAGATCCGCTTTGAAGATAAAAAGGGTGAAGAGCAGGTCTTCTATCACGCTGAAAAAGATGTTGATCAGCGAACCAAAAACGATCACCGCAGCTGGCTGGGTAATGACCGGCATAAAATTGTCGAAGGCAAAGTTTACAGTGAATATCGCAGCGATGAGCACCACCTGACCCAGGGCGATCAGTTTCAGCAGGTCAACAAAAACCAGCACATCACCATTGGTGAGTCTCAGTTCAGCGCTATCGCTGAAAAACTGATGCAGTATGCTGGCAGCGAGATGCACTATAAGGCAGGCAACCAGATCATTATCGAGGTAGGTACCGAGCTCACTCTGAAAGCGGGTAGTGGCCTGATTAAACTTGATCCCGGCGGTGTCACCATTGTGGGTGCAGGCCTCAAACTCAATGAAGGCGGCAGTGGTGGCAGCGCCGCCAAAGCCGGTCCCATACAGCCCAACCGCCCGCTGGAAGCGGATAACAGCGTAGCGGGCTTTGTCTCCGATCCAAAGCAAGCTGAAATCATCCAGGCCCCTCTGCCCCTCGACTTCCTTGAGAAAAAAGATGAAGTGCGTTTTAAAATCGCCCCGGTACCGGGCGCGAAGGGGTATGACGGCGTACCTTATAAACTTTATCGGGATGGAGCGTTAATTAGTGAAGGTTTAACCGGGCCTGGCGGGATGGTCTCTGCACACCATCAGGAAGGGGCTTCTCAATATGAGGTTGAGCTGTATAACGGTGCCCGAATTCAGTTTGATGTGCTGGAAAAATTCAGTGAGGGTGCTGAAGGCGAATTACAGAAGGCCTCCAACAGAGGTTTCAGGCGATTTGATGGGGCGGAGCATCCAGACGGCCTGAATGATCCGGATAAGTACCTGCGCCAGCAATATCAGGATGCAAAAGGAAAAATAGCGACAGGAGATGCCGATGACTAATATGGATATTCAACAGGCGGCAATTGAAGAACGGACTCTGCGCGGAACAGCAACACTAAACTGGTGGGCACAAAAAGAGAATAAATACGATCCCCGGCCGCACAGTGATATTAAGCCGTTAATAAATGGTGAAAGAGCCTTTGGCGCGGTTGAAGACGCAATAATACATGCTAAAAGCAGCATCGATATTATTAGCTGGGGGTTTGATCCCGCCATGCGGCTTAGCAGGCCTGAAAGTAAAGGGTTAAAAGGTAAGGAGATTGGCACACTGTTAGCGGAGAAAGCTAAACAGGGGGTTGAGGTTCGGGTACTGATTTGGAAGAACGCGCTGGCTAATTTTTTGGAAAATACAGTGGTGGGTGATGGGCTATTCAGTAGAGGAGGCACCATGGCCGGCTCAGGTATCATGTCGACCTCTTCCCCACACGATGCGTATCAGAATTTACTGGATGAACGGTTAGAGCTGATTGTGCTGCGTGATCGGTATAAACATCAACGTGGTGGTACTAATAGCCAGAAAAATCTGGAACGGATTGAATTTAGTTTAGCGCACATTGAAGAGCAGTTGAATAAAGATCATGACTATGGTGGCACAGTACGCGGCAGTGGTGGCACATTCATGGATGCGGATGCTGAAATTTATACCCGCGATTGGTTCAAGCAGGTTCATAGCGGAGGCTTTCCTGGCGTCGAATTTAAAACCCGTGACTTCGATAAGAAACTCGAAGAGCTTGAATTTCACCAGGCGAGGCACCCATATTTAGGCATGTTTTTCGGCCATCGGGAAAAGCTGATGCTGCGCTTACTGTCGGATAAACTGTCGGGTAGGGATGTCTCGTTAACATGGAAAATGGTTGGCGCGCTTGGATTCTTCCCCAGCCATCATCAGAAAATGGTGCTGACCGATTATATGCAGCCAGAAATCGCCCGGGGCTTTGTGATGGGGCATAACCTCCACCGCAATTATTGGGACACAGATGCCCATAACTTCGATGAACCCCGGCGGGACTGGGGGTTTGGTCCCTGGCAGGATATATCCACCGAGGTTAAGGGTCCTATTCTGTGTGATCTGAACGAAAACTTTTGTACCGCCTGGGATAGGGAATCTCATTTCTGGACCCGTTGGTGGGGGACTACGCTGGCTGACGTTCGTTCGAAGATCACCTATAAAGATTTTTATGATGTAAATTATAGTGGAATGGCTCAGATTATTCGTACACATCCGTATGATGGTCGCTCTGGTAAAGGACAGGAAACCTCAATACTGGAAAGCTACAAAAACGCGATCAGTAACGCGACTGACTTTGTCTATACCGAAAATCAGTACTTCCGTTATCCTCAGCTTGCAAAGTGGATGAAGGAACAGGCCATACTACTGAAGAAACAAGGGGCTAAGCGTGAGCTTTATTGGTTCGTAGTGACGAATACTGTTAAGAATAGTTTTTATTCCAGTAGCACCTACGAGATGATGCATGAGGTAGGTCAGGAACAGCTGATGCCACAGGTTCAGCGTGACCGGGTTTTTTTGTTAAAAGAGAAACGTCTCAGATTGAAGAGCTTAATGGCTAATCCGAGGCAGCGGTACCAGGACACAGGGTTGAGAAAAGAGATTCAGGATCTGGAGCAGGAGATCCGGTTGGATGCAGATGAACAGCAACGGTTGGAGCAGAGCGAAGCAGAGATCAACCGGATGGAAAAACTAGAGGAGATGGATGAAGAGGGGCAAGGCATGACCGTTGCCGAGCAGAAGGAATTGGAAGATCTTCGGAAAAAACATGGCTACAAACTGATCGAACCTCACCTGATTACACAGCCGGGGCTAAATGTGGTTGTTGCGACCCTGGTTAGCTTTAAAAAGCTTCCAGAAGGGAAATGTAAATACAAAGATATCTATATTCACAGCAAACTTCAGGTTGTGGATGACCACTACTTCCTGCTCAGTTCAGCCAACATTAATAAGCGTAGCTTAGAAACTGATAGTGAGTTGGGGGTTCATGCCCCCAGGCCTGATATTGCAAAACAGTTTACCGATCATCTTTGGAATCTGCATGCAGGGCGGAGGGAAGGCACCTCAAAAGATGATTTTTCTCATTGGGAAGAAACTGCAACAAAAAACTGGAAACGTCGTATGCAAAAGGAGCCGCTTACATGTTCTTTAACCCGATTCTGGGATACCCAGACACCCTACAGCAAGGCGCTGGACTAAACCGATGGTTACTATTACCGCTTTTTCTGATACTACTTTTAACCGGAGCTCCCGCCATGGCTTTTGAGTTTGAATGTGCCCGTCAGGCGGATTATCTACCACCACTGGATAAAGACGCCGATGAGCTGTTTATGCAGGCTCGTCGTGCAGAAGTGACACCAGGTAACACAGATGAGGAGAATATCAGTGGCCTCTATCAACTGGCGGCTGATAAAGGTCACTGGAAAGCGATGCACAATCTCAGCCGTCGTTATCTGGATGGGATAGGAGTGCCAACCGATAGCGGTAAGGCATTGGATCTCACCGAAAAACTGATCAAGATGAATGTCCCCATCGGGTATTACAATATGGCGGTGCTGCTTGAACGAGGGCGGGGTGTATACCAAGACCGGAAAGCCGCCTGGCAATATCTGCATAAGGCGGCGTCAATGGGCGAGCCCAATGCCTTGGTGCGAATTGGGCAGCATTATGGTTTTGATCTGCCAAAAGAGGATCAGGAGAATGAAAAGGCCGCTGCATACTATGCTTGTGCGGCACAGCAAAATAGCGCGTTGGGTCAACATGAGTATGCAGATTGGCTTGAAATAGTTGATAAGAATTACCCCAAAGCCGCCTACTATTATCTGCTGGCTGCTGGGGGGGGGGACTATCGTGCCGCCATATTTATACGAGGAGTCTTTCTTTATGGTGAACTAGGCTATGAAAAAGATGAAGCCTATGGCTTAAGGTTAAAAGGTTTTACGAAAAAGTTAGATAAAGACCCCCTCTATAAACTCCCTAATATAGCTGAGCGCTACCCGCTGCCTTACCACCCAACGCAGGGCCGCTATAACCCCGAAACCGACCAGAACGAGATGCCTGAATAAACGATGGATGTAAGATTAACAGCAAGGATGCTGAAAGCCGGTTGGTTGGTTATTTTACTACTAACCGGAGCTCCCGCCATGGCCTTTGAGTTTGAATGCGTCCGTCAGGTGGATTATCTGCCAGAACTGGATAAAGATGCCGATGAACTGTTTATGCAGGCCCGTTGAGCAGAGGTGACACCAGGTAACACAGATGAGGAGAATATCAGTGGCCTCTATCAACTGGCCGCAGATAAAGGCCACTGGAAGGCGATGCATAATCTTAGCCGTCGTTATCTGGATGGGATAGGAGTGCCAACCGACAGCGGCAAGGCATTGGATCTGACTGAAAAGCTGATCGAGATGAATGTCCCTATCGGTTATTACAATATGGCGGTGCTGTTAGAAAGGGGACGGGGTGTATACCAAGACAGGAAAGCTGCCTGGCAATATCTGCATAAGGCAGCGTCAATGGGCGAGCCCAATGCTCTGGTACGACTTGGAAAGCATTACGGATATGATCTGCCAAGAGAAGATCAGGAAGATGATAAGGCTGCAGCCTATTATGCCTGTGCAGCACAACAGAACAGTACATTGGGGCTGCATGTAGTGGATGAAAACTACCCTAAAGCCGCCTACTATTATCTGCTGGCTGCTGGGGGGGGGACTATCGTGCCGCCATATTTATACGAGGAGTCTTTCTTTATGGTGAACTAGGCTATGAAAAAGATGAAGCCTATGGCTTAAGGTTGAAAGGTTTTACGAAAAAGTTAGATAAAGACCCCCTCTATAAACTCCCTAATATAGCCGAGCGCTACCCGCTGCCTTACCACCCAACGCTGGGCCGTTATAACCCCGAAACCGACCAGAACGAGATGCCGTAACCGGCTTAATGATGACAAGGAGTGTCAGATTCAAATGTTAGCTAAATGGTTTTACTTGGCTGTTTTAACGATGACCCTGTGTGCCTGCAACAGTGAATCACAAGGGAAAAGCTCGATGACAGACAAGAGTACCGCCAACAGAGAACCCTTTGCTTGCGCTTTTGAAAAAGACCACCTACCTGATATTGATCCAGAGTTGGAAAAACAATATCAGGAGATCCGGGCTTATGAGAAAAAACAGATCCCCAATAAAGATGAAGTCAATATCACCAACCAGTATCAGCTATTAGCGGATCAGGGCCACTGGAAAGCGGCTAGTCAGTTAGCCATGCGTTACCTTCATGGACGCGGTGTAGAGCAAAGTTATTTTAAAGCACTGGAGTGGTTTCAGTGGATGGCTGACCGGGATATCCCTCTGGGGTATTACAACCTGGCGGCTATGGCGGAGAAAGGTCTGGCACTCAAGGAAGATAAAGAAGGTGCATGGCAGTACTATCATCGAGCAGCGCAGTTGGGAAGTCCTCAGGCGCAATATCGCTTGGGTGAGATTTATCTGTATCAGCGTCATGAGGATGCTGAAGGTGTGGCCTATCATCAGTGTGCGGCGAAACAAAATTACCGTGAGTCAGCCAATGCGCTGGCTGCATTCGCGAAAATTGTCGAAAAAAACTATCCTAAAGCTCTCTATTATTATCAGGTGGCGGCGGCGTTAGGTCGAAGACAAAGTATGCAAACTCTCGAAGGTGTGTTTCGAAATGGTGATTTTGGTTATGAGATAAATGAAGTTCTCGCTGAATGTTATGATAAGAAGTACTACCGTTTGCGAAAAAATCCTGATCTTAAATTTCCAAACCTGAACGAGCTTTGTCCTCTTCCTCCGCATCCGGAACAAGGTCTGTATAACCCCGAAACCGACCAGAACGAGATGCCGGAGAAATAAAAGATACTCTGAAAATTAAACGACAAGGATGTTAATGCTATGAAAAAAAAGTATGTCTCTCTTTATGTTATTGCCTTTTTTCTGTTGGTTGCCTCGGGCTTTGCACTGTTAGTTTTCCTGGCGGGCATAGCTGCTGCCGTGTCGGGGTCGGGGAATAGTGCTGGTGCGGAAACCCTGTGGAGCTTTGTTGTCGGATTATTCTGGTTGTCGATGGCTACTTTTGCCATAGCCATTGTTTCGCATATTCAATATAGCGTTGATAAATCCGTGACAGATAAACCCGAAGAGTTTGAGCTGGATCTGGATTCGGAAACGGAATAGCAGAAAGTTGATAAACCGGGATCTTACAAAAATGTTTCAGATAACCGGGTTATCCCGAACTGTCGTGTGTAACAGGAGTCTGGATTATGCCTGAACATTACCGAAAGTTTTATTGGCTGGGGCTCGCGTTGTTGGTGGGCTCAGTCATGATGATAATGGTTTCTCTCGGCGGCATCGCTGCCGGTGTTTCCGGATCAGGTGCCAGCCAGAGTACCGAAGACATGCTGGTGCTGTCGGTCTATGTTTTCTGGGGCTCTTGGGGTGTGTTACTGATGGCCGTAGTCCTTCATCTTAAGCAACGAGCCAATCGGTCGGCGCTGAATGACCAGTCTGGCTCTGATGAAACGGATAGCCGGTAAGCCTGGGAGGGCTTGCCCGGCTGTTGCTTCGATATTATCGTGAGAGCTCGGAGTTTATGACAATTGCCAGCGTCACAGACTTTTATCATCGCTTAATGCTGTCTTTATCCGCTCGACATCCAGCCCCTTAATCAGCTCCACCAGATTGGGAAAGATGGCGGCGTGATAGCCGTAGCCGCCGTTGATCATTTCATCCAGTGCCTGCTGTTTGCTCCAGCCCTGTTCGACAATCCGGTAGGTTGCTACCACGGTGCCGGTGCGGTCAGAACCGTGCCAGCAGTGCACCAGCAATGGTCCCTTGCTGTTTCTGATAATTCTCAGGGCTTCAATTAACTGATCTTCGGTGACTTTGCCGGTGCGTAGTTTCAGCTGATGGAGTGTTAGCGAGGTTTCGCCGGCTTCATCGTCATCGTTATGAAACTCTCTCAGGTTGAGCACCTCTTTGATGCCGAACGCCGCTATTTGGGGGAAGGCTTCGTCGCCGGGTTGTTCGGAGCGGTAAAGGTAATTATCAACACGGTAGAAATTGTCCAGTTCTGAGCCGATAACCGGGGTGGCCCAGACGTCGGGACGCAGTCGGGTTTCTGCATGGCTTATCGCGCTGAGTGCGAGCAGCAGAACGGTATAAAGTGCGGGAGTAGTGAAGCGAGTCATGGTGAAATCCTTTTCTTGTGAAAGCTGACTGTATCGTAACCGGAAAGGTTATAAAACCCTCGGCGCTGTCATCTTGCTGTCATGCCAACTTAATAAGCTGTGGGTATTAACCTTAATCGCCTACAGACCCAAGATGACCGTTTCGCAGATTATACCTGATCGTTATGCCCAGCTTAATGAACTGATTGAAACTGAACAGCTGTATCCCCATTTTCAGCCGATTGTCGATCTTCGGCGGGGTGAAGTATTGGGTCATGAGGCGCTGATTCGCGGGCCGGAAGGCAGTGAGTTGCATACGCCAGAGATGCTTTTTAACACTGCCATCGAAGCGGGACAGGAACATCGGCTGGAGCTGTTGTGTCGCCGACTGTCGCTGGAGGCTTTTGCCCGGTTATCACTGGAAGGAAAACTGTTTCTCAATATCAGCGCGTCCCTGCTGGGCACCCCGGAACATAAGCAAGGGTTGACTGCGCAATGGTTGGAGTCCCTTGAAATTCCTCTGGATTCCATTGTTATCGAGATTTCAGAGCAGCACCCGTTTGATAATTATGGACTTACCCTTGAAGCGATCAATTATTACAAACGCATGGGGTTTAAGGTGGCTGTTGATGATCTGGGAACCGGCTATTCAGGCCTCAAACTCTGGTCAGAGTTACAGCCGGATTACGTGAAGATTGACCGTCATTTTATTCATAATGTCGACCGGGAGCCGGTTAAACGTCAGTTTGTAAAGTCGATCTGCAGTATTGCTAATGGTGTCGGTTCCAAGGTGATTGTTGAAGGGGTGGAAACCCGTTCAGAGCTGGTCACTCTGAAGGAGCTGGGGGCGAATATTGGCCAGGGGTTTTATCTGGGGCGGCCAACCCAGACACCGAGAATGCTCTGTAATAGTGAAGAGTGGTTGCCCCGTAAACGGCGGGCTGGCAGTGAAAAGGATATGGCGGAAACGGCCGCTGTGCTGATTCATCCGGCGCCTGCACTGAGTTTCGATGATCAGATGGGGTATACCGCTAAACTGTTCCGGGAAAACCCGCTGTACGATATTCTGGCGGTGCT
Source organism: Amphritea atlantica (assembly GCF_900111095.1). Classification (GTDB taxonomy): domain Bacteria; phylum Pseudomonadota; class Gammaproteobacteria; order Pseudomonadales; family Balneatricaceae; genus Amphritea; species Amphritea atlantica. Next base: position 8,307 of record NZ_FOGB01000020.1, read on the forward strand.
TGAGGAGGGCCGGCCGATCGGTACTGTACACCGGTCTGATCTGCTGGAGCTGTTCTCGACCCAATATGGCAGGGCTTTGTATGAAACGCGTCCGGTCACCCGTATTCTTGATACCAGGGCGATCATTATTGAATCGGACACCAGTCTGGAACAGGTATCCCGTCTGATAACCGAGCAGGATGCGGTCTATCTGCATCAGGGGCTGGTGATTACCAAGGATGGCCATTATCAGGGCATCGGTAACGTTCGGGATCTGTTGAAAAGGATCACCGAGCTGAAAATACGCAATGCCCGGTATGCCAACCCACTGACACTGCTGCCGGGCAATGTACCGATCAATCGGGAGATCGATGGGTTGCTGAAACAGACCGAGAGCTTTCGGGTGGCTTATTTTGATATCAACTATTTTAAGCCCTTTAACGATAGCTACGGCTATGTTAAAGGCGACCGGTTGATACAGTTGCTGGGTGAGCTACTCACCAATAATGCCAATGGTGAAAACTTTACCGGCCATATTGGGGGGGATGATTTTGTTGTGGTGTTTCGTACCGATGACTGGAAGGAGCGCTGCGAAAGGATTCTGCTGCAGTTTGACCAGGCTATAAGGGAATTTTATAGTCCAAAAGATCTTGAACAGGGAGGAATCTGGGCGTCCAGCCGTACCGGAGATTCGGTGTTCTATCCAGTTCTCAGCCTCTCTTGTGGTGTTGTCTACCCCGACCCCTATCGTTGTGTCAGTTATCATGAGGTCGCGGAACTCGCCGCCCAGGCCAAAAAAGAGGCGAAAAAGCGGGAGGGCAGTTATCTGTTTGTCTCCCGCCGTCGTAAATTACGCCTCAGCTGATCCGACCCTCTCGCCGGTTTCCTCTGATTGGGAGACCGCCTGACTGTTGGCTTCAGATACCGCTTGCGCTTTATTCACCCTGCGTCCCCAGAGTCGTCTCCTGAGTTCTGAGTTGGCCCAGCTCCTGAACCTTCCTGAAATACGCTTCAGACATGCTATATTGTCGCCCTGTCAACAGATCTGCATCTGTTACTCACATCGAGAGTCTGAATCCGGAGTTCTGATATGGCCCACTGGCAACCAAGATTTACCGCGGCGGATGCGGCGATTATTCAGCAGCAGCGCACCTGCGATGGTTTTTTTAAAATTAATCGCTTAACGATCCGCCACTCACTGTTTGAAGGGGGGGCGATTGAGATTGTGCGTGAGCAGTTTCAACGCGGTGATGCGGTGTGTGTACTGCTTTTTGATCCGGATAAAGAGAGCGTAGTGCTGGTGGAGCAGTTTCGTGTCGGTGCTCTGGGTAAAGCTGATAGTCCCTGGTTGCTGGAGTTGGTGGCGGGGATTGTTGAGCCGGGCGAGACACCTGACGATGTCGCCATGAGGGAAGCTCAGGAGGAAGCGGGTGCGGCAATTTACGATATTGTCCCGATTACCCGTTATCTGCCCAGTGCCGGTGGTAGTGATGAATACGTTGACTTGCTGTGTGCCCGGGTCGATAGCGCCGACGTGGGTGGTGTTCACGGTCTGGCTGATGAGGGTGAGGATATTCTGGTTCATGTGCTACCCTTTGCTGAGGTATGTGAATTGGTTGCAAACGGTACTATTGATAATGCTGCCACCATAATTGCGGTACAATGGTTACAGCTGAATCGGCAGCGATTGTTACAGCGCTGGGGTTGTGTGTAAGGCGGCCTCTGAGTATGCGATCTGAGTGTTGGAGAAGATGAAAAAACGTTATATCCCTGACCTGGTAAAGCAGATGGCCGATTGTGAGGCCAACTATCTGCGACTGATGCGGCTGATGCCGGATCTTGAACAGTGCGATGAGCGCGAGTTTGAGGTTCACTGGCATCAGCAGCAGAGCGTCGTTCGTCTGCGGGTTGAGGAGCGTTTTACCTACACCACCACCGTTCTGGTGTCACAAAGTTTTGATAGCAGCTGGCTGGAGGCCCCCAGTCTGGTGGTGCGGATCTATCATGATGCCCGGGCTGCTGAGGTGATCTGTCTGAAAAGCCGGCGTCATTTTCGCGGGGTTTACAACTACCCGAATGAGCGGATGCATCAGAAAGATGAAAAGGCACAGCTGAATCAATATCTGGGAGAGTGGCTCAGCCACTGTCTGACCCACGGTCAGGCCGCCGAACCGGTTTATAGTTTCTCATGATCCCGCTGGTTGTTGCGCAGATTACCGATTTTCACCTGCAGAATAATCCTGATCAGGATTATCGTGGTTTCAATGTTGAACAGCATCTGGACCGGGTGGTTGACGATCTGCTGTTACAGACGCCCGCGGTGGATATGATTATCTGCAGCGGTGATCTGGTGCACCATGGCGGGCCCGAAGGCTATCAGCGCCTGAGTCGGCGACTCGCCAGACTGCCGGTGCCGAGTTACTGGATTCCGGGTAATCACGATGATGCTCAGCTAATGCTTAAGTCTGGTGATCAGCAGGGTGGACAGCTGAACCAGCGCTCCGTTGTCGCGCAGGGGTGGGCGATCATCCTGCTGGACAGCACCGCAAGCCCCGATGGTCAGGGCGGTGGCAGTTTGTCATCGACTGAGCTGGCTTTTCTTGAACAGCAGTTGCAACAGTATTCTACCCATCACTGCCTGGTGGTCCTGCACCATAATCCGCTGCCGGTCGGGAGTAACTGGCAGGACCAGATTATGCTGGCCAATGCTGATCAGTTCTGGGCCGTTCTGGGGCAACATCATAGTGTCAGAGCAGTGATTAATGGTCATGTCCATCAGGCATCTGATCAACTACGTGGTGAGGTTCGGGTAATCATGACCCCTGCAACTTCGGTGCAGTTTAAAGCGGGCTGTCAGCAGATGGTTCTGGAGGATGATCCGGTGCTGCGGCAACCTGCATACCGCTTGCTGACGCTTCACCGGGATGGCCAGATAGAGACCTCGATCAAAAGAGTCGAGGGTTAAGGTTGCATCGCCCGGCGCTCTCCGGTACTTTACCGAAAACATGTATATATATACAGATAAAATAGCAGTAGTTAAAAAGGTTATTGATGGCACAGCCTCTGTTTCTCTATATTCACGGTTTCAACAGCTCTCCCGAGTCGTTTAAGGCGCGGTTTTTTGTTGACTGGATGACTGCTAAGGGGAAGGCCGACCAGGTGATTGTCCCTGCGCTGCCCCACTGGCCTGCTCAGGCTATCCGTCTGCTTGAGCAACTGATCGAAACCCACCGGGATCGCTCCATCACGCTGATCGGCAGTTCCCTGGGCGGTTATTACAGCACCTGGCTGGGTGAGAAGTATGATTTGCGTGCGGTACTGATCAATCCCGCTGTGCGGCCGTTTGAACTGCTGGAAGCGATGCTGGGGGAGCAGGGAAACTACTACAGCGATGAACGATATGAACTGACCCCTGAGCATCTGCAGCAGTTGTTACAGATTAACTGTCACAGTGTAAAAGAGCCTTCACGTTATCTGTTGCTGACCCAGACCGGGGATGAAACCCTGGATTACCGGGAGGCGGTAGAAAAGTTCAGGGACTCACCGATGCTGGTACAGCGGGGTGGTTCCCACGGTTTTGACCAATTTGAATCTGTTATACCGGCGATACTGGCATTTGCCGAAGGCCGGGTTGAGTTGCCTGCTGTCACTGACCTGACAATCGGGCGGATAAGGACTGAAACTTCCGATGAGTAACACCTATAACTCTGATGCAATTGAGGTACTGAGCGGGCTGGACCCGGTGCGGCGCCGTCCCGGTATGTACACCGAGACCGACCGGCCAAACCACCTGGCTCAGGAAGTGATCGATAACAGTGTCGATGAAGCGTTGGCGGGCCATGCGACGCAACTGGATGTCACCCTGCATAAAGATGGCGCGATCAGCGTCAGGGATAACGGCCGGGGGATGCCGGTGGATATCCACCCGGAAGAAGGGGTCAGTGGCGTCGAGCTGATCCTCACCCGGCTGCATGCCGGAGGTAAGTTTTCCAACGAGAACTACAACTACTCCGGTGGTCTGCACGGTGTTGGTGTGTCGGTGGTAAATGCACTCTCTAAGTTGCTGGAAGTGACCATCCGTCGCGGGGGGAATGTTTACCGGATGACCTATGCGGATGGCGAGAAGGTGTCCGATCTGGAGATCGTGGACAGCTGTGGTCAGCGCAACACCGGTACTGAGGTGCGCTTTTTAGCCGATCCGCAGTATTTTGATACCCCCAAATATCATCTGACCAAACTGCGCCATATGTTGCGCGCCAAGGCGGTGCTCTGTTCCGGTTTGCGGGTCACCTTTACGGATGCGACCGGTGCCACGAAAGAGAAAGATGAGTGGTACTACGAGGATGGTCTGGTGGACTACCTCAAAGGCACCACTCAGGTCTATGAAACCCTGCCGGAAGAGCCTTTTACGGTCTCCTTTCAGGGAGAGATCGACGCGATGGATGTGGCGTTGCAGTGGTTGCCTGAAGGTGGCGATCTGACCTGTGAAAGCTACGTTAACCTGATTCCTACCGCTCAGGGTGGCACCCATGTTAATGGTCTGCGAACCGGTCTGCTGGAAGCGATGCGGGAGTTCTGCGAGTTTCGTAATCTGCTACCCCGGGGGGTTAAAATCTCCGCCGAAGATATCTGGGAGCGTTGCTGCTATGTGCTCTCTGCGAAGATGCAGGACCCACAGTTCTCGGGACAGACCAAAGAACGGTTGTCGTCCCGCCAGATTGCGGGCTTTGTGTCCGGGGCAACCAAAGATGCTTTCAGTCTCTGGCTTAACCGTCATGTAGAAGATGGCGAGAAGCTGGCAGAACTGGTGATCAGCAATGCTCAGAAGCGACTGCGGTCGAATAAAAAGGTGATCCGTAAGAAGGTGACCTCGGGACCTGCGCTGCCGGGTAAGCTGGCGGACTGTACCGGTAATGACGCGATGCAGGGCGAACTGTTTCTGGTCGAGGGTGACTCGGCGGGTGGTTCAGCCAAGCAGGCGCGAGACCGGGAGTATCAGGCGGTGATGCCGCTGCGTGGTAAAATCCTGAATACCTGGGAAGTGGAACCCGGCGATGTGCTGGCCTCTCAGGAGGTGCATCATATTTCCATTGCGATAGGCGTCGAACCGGGATCGGATAACTTTGATGGTTTGCGTTATGGCAAGATCTGTATCCTCGCGGATGCGGACTCGGATGGTCTGCATATCGCCACCCTGCTGTGTGCGTTGTTTGTACGCCACTTCAAACCGCTGGTGTCCGCCGGGCACGTCTATGTGGCGATGCCGCCACTGTATCGTATTGATGTCGCTAAAGATGTTTTTTATGCCCTGGATGATAATGAGAAAGACAGTATTGTTGAGCGCATCAGGGCGGAGCGTAAGAACGCCAAGATCGGCGTACAGCGCTTCAAGGGTCTGGGTGAGATGAACCCACTGCAGCTGCGTGAAACCACCATGTCACGGGATACCCGCCGGCTGGTTCAGCTAACCATTGAGCCGGGCGATGGCACCAACGATGTGATGGATATGTTGTTGGCGAAGAAGCGTTCGCCGGACCGGAAAGAGTGGCTGGAAAGCAAGGGTAATCTGGCGGATATTTAAGCCTTTTCCTGTCAGGTTAAAGATCGCGCGAACAATGAGTTTATAAGCTCCGGGACAAAAAATGAGCGGAACAGTACATATCGATGAAGGCATTGAACGCCTGTCACTGAAAGAATATACCGAGAAGGCGTATCTGGATTACTCCATGTACGTCATTCTTGACCGGGCGCTGCCGAATATCGGCGATGGCCTGAAGCCGGTTCAGCGTCGTATCGTGTATGCGATGTCGGAACTGGGGCTGAAATCGACGGCGAAGTATAAGAAATCGGCCCGTACTGTGGGTGACGTGCTGGGTAAATTCCATCCTCACGGCGATAGTGCCTGCTATGAAGCGATGGTACTGATGGCGCAGCCATTCTCCTATCGCTACCCACTGATCGACGGTCAGGGTAACTGGGGTTCACCCGATGACCCTAAGTCTTTTGCCGCGATGCGTTACACCGAGTCCAAACTGGCAAGATACGCCGAGGTGCTACTCAAAGAGGTGGGACAGGGGACGGTCGAGTGGGGGCCAAACTTTGATGGTACCCTTGAGGAACCGATGACCCTGCCTGCCCGGCTGCCCAATATTCTGTTGAACGGCACCACCGGGATTGCGGTGGGTATGGCGACCGATATCCCGCCCCATAACCTGCGGGAGGTCACCGAGGCCTGTATCAAACTGCTGTCCAGACCAGGGATGAGCATCGAAGAGCTGTGCGAGATAGTGCCGGGGCCGGATATGCCCACCGATGCTGAGCTGATCACCCCGCGCCACGAACTGCAGAAAATGTATGAAACCGGTAAGGGCAGCCTGCGTGCCCGTGCCGTTTACAGTCGCGAACAGGGCGATATTGTGATTACTGCTCTGCCCTATCAGGTGTCCGGGGCGAAAGTGCTGGAACAGATTGCGCAGCAGATGCAGCAGAAAAAACTACCGATGGTGTCGGATCTGCGGGACGAGTCTGACCATGAAAATCCGACCCGTCTGGTGATTGTGCCGCGCTCCAACCGCATCGATGTTGAGCAGCTGATGGCGCACCTGTTTGCCAGTACCGATCTGGAGCGCACCTACCGCGTTAACATGAATATGATCGGTATTGATGGCCGCCCTAAGGTGAAAAACCTTAGAGAGATCCTCACCGAGTGGCTGGTTTATCGTACTGAAACGGTGCGTCGCCGGCTGCAATTCCGCCTGGATAAGGTGCTGGCCCGGCTGCATATTCTTGAAGGTCTGATGGTCGCCTATCTCAATATTGATGAAGTGATTGAGATCATCCGTACTGAAGAGAAGCCGAAGCTGGTGATGGTTGAGCGTTTTGGTATCACTGAGATTCAGGCGGAAGCGATTCTTGAGATCAGGTTGCGTCAACTGGCCAAACTGGAAGAGATTAAGATCCGTGGCGAGATCGATGAGCTGACCGAAGAGCGGAACTATCTTGAAGAGATTCTGGGCTCTGAAAAGCTGATGCGCAAACTGATCCGTGATGAGCTGAAAGCCGATGCCAAAGAGTATGGCGATGATCGCCGTTCACCCATCGTTGCCCGGGAAGAGGCAAAAGTGATGGATGAGAAAGCGTTGCTGACCGCTGAACCGATTACTGCGGTGATCTCCAAGCAGGGCTGGATCCGTTCTGCCAAAGGTCATGATATTGATCCGGAGGGGCTTAGCTATAAATCCGGTGACGGCTTTAAACTGGCGTGTCTGGGACGTATGAATCAACCGGTCATTCTGATGGACACAACCGGACGGGCCTACTCACTTGAAGCGCATACTCTGCCATCAGCGCGGGGGCAGGGTGAGCCGGTTACCGGCAAGCTGACACTGCCAAAAGGCGCCACCATCGATGGTGCTATCGCGGGTAAGGATGACGATGCGGTGTTGCTGGCGTCGGATGCCGGTTATGGCTTCGTGACAAAAATTGCCGATATGACCAGTAAGACCCGCACCGGTAAAGCAGCCCTGACGCTGCCAAAAGGCGCTAAAATAATGCCGCCGATGCGTTTGAAAAATAAGGCAACAGATCTCCTGGTGGCCGTGACTAACGAGGGGCGGATGCTGGTATTTCCGGTTAAAGATCTGCCGGAGCTGGGCCGGGGTAAAGGTAATAAAATTATTAATATCCCCTCCGCCCGGGCGGCTTCAAGAGATGAGCTGCTGGTGGCGATGGTGACGCTGTCTGCCGAGGATACACTGCAGGTCAACTCCGGTCGTCAGCATCTGAAGATGAAGCCTTCCGATCTGGAACACTATCGCGGTGAACGGGGGCGTCGGGGTAACAAACTGCCCCGCGGCTATCAGCGGGTCGATTCCCTCGATGTGATTGTTAAAGCCTCGGCTGAAGAGCCTGTCTCCGACGCTGAATAGCGCCACTGATATGGATAAAAGAGTGATCTTCGGTCACTCTTTTTTTTATATTTTACGCTCTGCATCGGGCGTCAGGTGACTATTTTAGTCCCGGGTGGCTGAAAAATAGCCACTCAGAGTACGCAATTGCTTCCTTCTTGATCAAGTTATCTGTAAAATACCGCGCCTGACACTCTCCCGAATGGTTGTTTTTTAGTCAGTATTTGCAACCGCTCAGGATAATTAAACTGCCCTGTATCAACTGACAATACAGGTATTACCCCCCGCGAACATGCGCCTGAATCGTGTTCGCTGTATAGGAAAAAGCATGACCGAAAGCTTTGCTGACTTATTTGAAGAATCCCTTGAACTCGTTGCAATGGTACCTGGTACCCTGGTTATGGGTGAAGTTATCGACATCGATAGTGACTGGGTTACCGTAAACGCTGGACTGAAGTCTGAGGCAGTTATTGCCCGCAGCCAGTTCCTTAATGATGCCCAGGAACTTGAAGTTCAGGTGGGTGACATGGTTAAGGTTACTCTGGAAAGCGTTGAAGATGGTTCCGGTGAAACACGCCTGTCCCGTGAGAAAGCGAAGCGCGCTGAATCCTGGGGTGTTCTGGAAACTGCATTCGAAGCTGAAGAAACTGTTAAAGGTTACATCAGCGGTACTGTTAAGGGTGGCTTCACCGTTACCGTTAACAAGATCAATGGCTTCCTGCCAGGTTCACTGGTAGATGTACGTCCGGTTAAGAACGTTGACCACCTGATGGGTCAGGAACTGGAATTCAAACTGATCAAGCTGGACCAGAAGCGCGACAATATCGTTGTTTCTCGTCGTGCTGTTCTGCAAGAAGCTAACAGTGCGCAGCGTGATGAGCTGCTGAGTACCCTGGAAGAGGGTCAGCAGGTTAAAGGTTACGTTAAGAACCTGACCAACTACGGTGCATTCGTAGATCTGGGCGGTGTTGACGGCCTGCTGCATATCACTGATATGGCCTGGAAGCGTATCTCTCATCCTAGCGATATGCTGACACCGGGTGATGAGATCACTGTACAGATCATCAAGTTCGATAAAGAGACTAACCGTCTGTCTCTGGGTCTGAAGCAGCTGAACGAAGATCCATGGTCTTCTATCCTGGCGCGTTTCCCTGCTGGCACTAAGGTTCCTGCTCGTGTAACTAACCTGACTGACTACGGCTGCTTCGCGTCTATCGAAGATGGCGTTGAAGGTCTGATCCACGTGTCTGAAATGTCCTGGACTAACAAGAACATCCACCCATCTAAAGTTGTTCAGGTGAACGACGAAGTTGAGGTTATGGTTCTTGATGTTGATGAGAAGCGTCGTCGTATCTCTCTGGGTATGAAACAGTGCATCGCTAATCCATGGTCTACTTTCGCTGAGCAGTTTGCTGCGGGCGACAAAGTGACTGGTACTATCAAGACTATCACTGACTTCGGTATCTTCGTGGGTCTGGATAACGATCTGGACGGTCTGGTTCACATGTCTGACATCTCCTGGGATGCGGATAGCGAAACTGCGCTGCGTGAATACAAGAAGGGCGAAGAGGTTGAAGCCGTTATCCTGTCTATCGATGCTGAGAAAGAGCGTATCTCTCTGGGTATCAAGCAGCTGGAAAGCGATCCGTTCTCTGAGTATGCTGCTGCAAACGACAAAAACGCTATCGTTAAAGGTATCGTTAAGTCTGTAGACGCTAAAGGCGCGAACATTGAGCTGGCTGAAGGCATTGAAGGTTACCTGAAAGTGTCTGATATCAGCATCGATCGCATCGAAGATGCTTCGACTGTCCTGAAAGTAGGCGACGAAGTTGAAGCGAAGATCGTTAACCTGGATCGTCGTAACCGTTCTATCACTCTGTCTATCAAGGCTAAAGACCAGGCAGATGAGAAAGCGGCTATCAAAGCTGTGGCTGATGCTCCGGTTGAGACTGCTGGTCCTACCACTATCGGTGACCTGATCAAGGCACAGATGGAAGCGAAGAAGTAATACTTCTTTAAGCGATAAAAAAAGGAGCGCTGATGCGCTCCTTTTTTTTACCCTGCCGTTGGCTTGTCAGACGGTGAAACGTTCCGAAATCTCTTTCAGATGTTCAGCCAGCCGTGCCAGCTCTTCGCAGGTCTGAGCGATCTGGTTGGAGCCTTCTGCGCTGTCAGTTGATACACCGTTTATCTTAACCACACTCTGGTTGATCTCTTCAGAAACCAGGCTCTGCTCTTCCGAGGCACTGGCAATCTGAATGGTCATCGCGTTGATTTGTTCAACCGCTACAGTGATCTCATTTAAAGACTTTCCGGCTGTCAGGGTTTGCTGAACCACTGTGTCAGCTTCGGTGCTGCTGGCCTGCATCGCATTAACGGCGGCTTTGGTTCCTGACTGTAAGCGCTCGATCACCTGGGCGATCTGCTGTGTTGATTCAGCTGTTCGGCTGGACAGCGATCTGACCTCATCGGCAACCACTGCAAATCCCCGTCCCTGCTCGCCTGCGCGCGCCGCTTCGATTGCAGCATTAAGAGCCAGCAGATTGGTCTGTTCAGCAATGTTGTTGATCACTTCCAGTATGTTGGCGATGTTCGTGCTTTCAGCCTCCAGAGTATGAGTCAGTTCAGCAGACTTGGCTAATCGTTCTGAGAGGGTTTGTACTGCAGTAATGGTTGCATCAACGATCTGTTTTCCGGACTCTGCGGCTTCAGCTGCCAGCGTGGATGCCGAAGCGGCGTCCTGAGTGTTCTTGGCAACTTCGTGAACCGTCGCGGTCATCTCGGTCATGGCGGATGCAACCAGTGAGGTTTCATCCTGCTGTTGCTCCATTCCGCGACTTGTTTGAGCCGTGGTGGCGGATAGCTCTGTGGCTGAGCTGGCAACCTGTGATGTTGCAGCGGTGAGTTCCATAATAAGGTCGTGAAAGCTGGTCATCATCTCATTAAATGCCAGTCCCATGGCGCCAAATTCATCTTTATTCCGGATCTCTGAGCGAAGTGTCAGATCTTTAGTCTCAGCGGCTCTGGAGATGACAGTGGTTAGTGCTTTAACCGGGTCAATGATTGATTTGGCAATCAGTGCTGATACGACTCCCATAATGATCAGAACTATCGCCAGGATCTCTACTTCCTGCCAGAACACATGCCAGAACTCTTCATCAATATCGTGGGTAAATACGCCGGTGCATATTATCCAGTTCCATTGAGGGTGAAGGCGAGCAAAGGAAATTTTCCTTTGTGGTTCCGAGAGGCCAGGGTGAGGCCACAGATATTCGACAAAGCCCCCTGTGCTGTTCTGTGTTGCGGCTTTAACTAACTCCTGCATAAACAGCGTGCCGTTGTTATCTTTCATATCCGCGACGCTGCTACCTTCAAGCTTCTTATTAGTTGGGTGCATTAGCATTTTGGACTGAGTATTGAGAACAAAGAAATACTCATCTTCGCCATAACGCAGGCTTCGGATTGACTCCAGAGCGCTTTGTTTGGCCGCTTCCTCAGACTTTTTCCCCGACTCAACCATTTTCTGTTGATGGTCAATTAATGAGTAGGCGGCGCCGGTAAGGTTTTCCATCTCCATTTTTCTCTGATCGAGAAGGTCCCCTTGAAGTTTTAACAGGGAGAGCGTAACAATCATGATCAGGCTGATAATGGCGATTGCAACCAATAGCAAGAGCTTTGACCGGACGCTGACGCTCCGAAGTAGTTGATTCATGTATATACTCCTTCCATATACAGAGATGTATGCTGAGGATAATCCCAACCGTGGCTATACGTTGTAGCACAGGCTTTGGGTCATTTCTGATAACAATTAGTCTGAGAGAAATGTTGTATCAGGGAGATTAGCTCTCTGCCTTATAATAAAGTTATAGCGTAGTGTTACGGCGGGAGTTGATCTTCATCAACTTTAACGAAGGCTAATGCTCGGATTGGGTAGAATAGCCGTGCATCCGGATGACGTGTCAGCCAGCGGTGCGGTGTCATTCAGTTGCGGTGGGTAAACAGCAGCCCGATGCCAGCACTTGCCAGCAGGGTGCCGCAGCTGCGATTAAATAGCTGCCGTTTAAGCGGTTCAGCAAACCACTGGCGCAGATAGAGGCCAAACAGTGCGTAAATCGCAACCGCCAGCCACTCAAGCAGCAGGAAGGTGACCCCCAGTGTAAAAAACTGCAGGCCTGCTGGTGCCTCAGTTGTGACAAACTGCGGTAAAAAGGCGGTGAATATCAGGATCGCTTTAGGGTTACCTGCAGCGAGAAAGAACTCCTGCTGCATCAGTTCAAGCTGTTTCTTATTCTCCTGTGTCTGCGCTGTCTCCCCGCGGCTGGTATCGGCTGTCCAGAGCTTGAATGCCAGCCAGAACAGATAGCCGGCACCGACAACTTTTATCACCGTGAAGATAACTTCGGATGTGTGCAGGACAACGGCAAGTCCGGCTGCTGCGAGGAAGATCATCCCCGCGAAGGCGATCAGTCGTCCTGCACCGGCAAATAGGGCGCTATGAAAGCCATAACGCGTGGCATTGTTCATCGCCATCAGATTGTTGGGGCCTGGGGACATGTTCAGTGCGAAACATGCTGGTATAAACAGCAGCAGTGTCATTATATCCATGAGTCTGACCGGTTATTGTGGGCAATCAGTGTCCGCTTGTTGCGATGATATCTGCTGGTTACAGATATACGTCATAGAAAAAATACAGGGTGATGCCAATGCTGGCAACACTTACAAAGTTGCGCACCTGTTGTTGAGGCAGTTTTCGTGATAGATGGGCGGCGACATAGCCCCCAACCACTGTGCCTGTCAGTACGACTGAGCCTTCATACCAGGCGATCACGCCATCATAGATAAACATCGCAATCGCAATCAGCGATACAAAGGTTGATATCAGTAGTTTCAGACCGTTCATCCGGTTGATATCGGTATATCCGGCCAGCGCCAGATAGCTAAGGGATATAATGCCGAGTCCGGCATTAAAGAACCCGCCATAGAGGCACACGCCAAACAGCAGGAGGGTGAGCAGTGTTGCTGCCGCCGTTGAGGCATGACGATGCCTTGTCCCCAGTTGCCTGAGAGTCCGGTTTAGTTGTCCTCCGAAGATAAACAGCAGGGTGGCAAATAGCAGTAGCCAGGGGACCGCAGTCTCAAAAGAGGCTTCCGGGGTCTGCAGTAGCAGCCATGCACCGCAGATACCGCCAATCAGACTGATCAGGATAAAGCGAGGCAACTGGTCCTTTATCTCCATAAGGTCTTTTCTGAAAGCCCAGGTGCCACTCATATAACCTGAACAGGATGCGAATGTATTGGTGGCGTTGGCACTGATAGGGGGAACCCCTGCCAGCAGCAGTGCTGGAAAGGTGATAAAGCTGCCACCTCCGGCAATGGAGTTGAGCACTCCGCCAAAGAAGCCGGCAGTAAACAGGATCAGCAGTTCAGTTAGCATGGGAATACCCGGGTTGTCATCAGTGAGCTGAGCATAGGTGAATACCGCCCGGCATTACAGATACAGGTGTTGTGCAATCTATAGCGGATCTGTATCGCCTTTACCCTGTGCAGGCTCAGGGAAAAAGTTTGCTGAGCAGATGGCGGGCCTGCTTATCCAGTAACTTCTGATAGTTATCATTAACGGATCTGATCAGTACTTTATCTTCTTCGGCGCGCAGGATATCAGCACCGGCCAGCAGACTGACTTTGAGATCAGGTGCTTCGCTGAGGGCGGTATGGGTCACCAGTTCGTTGCTGTCGGTGCTATGGGTAAGATAACGGGCTTCCTCCTGCATTCGCGGGAGTTTCTTATAATGGCCGCGCACCAGCGCCATATGCAGATTCAGGACGGGTTTGAAGCTGCGGATACGTTGCTGGTTGAAGAGTTTGTAGAGGCGATTAAACAGCTGGCTGGCGCAGATCGCATTGATGCCGTGGGAGTCATCCTTGTGGGGCTTCAGAAATGCCAGTTGCAGATCGCCGTTACCGATTCGGGTGGCTTCACCCTGATAGATGGCGATCACCATGTCGAGCATGCGGTAATAGTATTCCTGCAGTTCCAGTTGCTCTTCGCTGGCCAGGTTGTCTGAGTGCCCTGATGACAGATCAAGATAGAGCAGATAGCCCGCTTCTTCTGCGGCGACGATCAGTTCCAGTTCCTGTTCAAACGCGTACAGATCCAACTGAATTTCATGCTGACTGTTGCCAAACAGCGGATTGGGCGTCCGCTGGCGGGGTTGTGCCTCCAGACTGATCTCTTCTACGCTGACCTCATCGGTCATTGTTTCGGTTGGGGCTTTGGTTTCAGCCCGCTCTTTGTGATCGCAGAAGGGGGCAAAGCCAGGCATATGTGGTGCCGCTTCATCCGGTCTTAACAGCTCCACCAGCTCATCCGGATGGCTTTCGTTGTGCTGCGCGGATCTGTCAGAGAGCAACTCTGGTGAGTGTTCGTCATCCTCTGCTACTGGTGGGACGACGGCATCGTCTGTGTTTAACGCAGGCTCAGTGTTAGCTGCCGGGGAGGGCGTGTTGCGGCTCAGGCTGAACCAGCAACCGGTGAGGGCTGCAATAACGGTTATCAGGGCCAGAATGGCAGCCTGTACCAGCAGCGCGTTAAAGTTTGATCTGCTCGCTTGCGGATTCAGGTATAGCTCAAGGATGGCCAGGGTCTCATCCTGCTGCCGGATCAGCACATCCTGCTGGATAAGATTGTCCTGGCGGATATCTCCTGCCCGGCCGAGTAGCCGTTCTCTCGGATCGGTGAGGATAATGGCGTCGATGTCAGGCTGCTTCACCAGTTGATTGAGAACGTAGTTGAGGCTGACAGAGTCTCCCGCCAGCAGCGCGGGTTTGATCATGGTAACTGTTTGTTGCCCCAGCAGCTCTCCCTGCTGGCGAGTCTGCAGCTGGGCAATTTTCCCTGCTACAACGGTGAGGTAGATGCCGGATAGCAGCAGGCCGGTGAGCAAGATGCAGCCAAGCGTCATCATCAGCCGGGTACGCTGATTGATCATGGTTGTAAAACGAAGCGGTTTATCCATATTCCGACGGCTACATATTCCGGGGCAGTAAAGCCTGCAGATAATAGCAGTTAAGTCACTTCGCAAAAACGGCTTTTTTGCTGTTTTGCTTTCTCTGTCGATGACCCCCGCTGCCGGGCAGGTTATAATGGCCGGTCTCGACGGAGAAGGAAGGTTATGAACGTTAAAGAGTACATGGCAGAACTGGGTCAGCAGGCACGCGTTGCCTCCCGCGACATTGCGAAAGCTGATACCGGAATAAAGAACCGCGCGTTACTGGCGATGGCGGATGCGATTGATGCGTCCCGTGAAAAGCTGGTTGCGGCAAATGCTGAAGACCTGCAGCAGTGCCGTGCCAATGGCCTGGATGATGCAATGCTGGATCGTCTGGAACTGAAGCAGTCTCAGATCGATACCATGATTGAAGGTTTACGCCAGGTTGCTGCTCTGCCGGATCCGATCGGCGCGATCACCGATATGAACTACCTGCCGAGCGGTATCCAGGTGGGTAAGATGCGTGTGCCTCTCGGGGTGGTCGGCATTATTTATGAGTCCCGTCCCAATGTGACGGTGGAAGCGGCCAGTCTCTGTCTGAAGTCCGGCAATGCAACTATTTTGCGGGGCGGGTCGGAAGCGATTCACAGTAATGCGGCGGTTGCTGAGTGTATTCAGACAGGGCTCAGGGTCGCGGGGCTGCCAGAGCACACGGTGCAGGTGGTTAAAACTACGGATCGTGAAGCAGTGGGTGAACTGATTACGATGCCTGAATATGTCGATGTGATTGTGCCGCGGGGGGGGAAAAGCCTGATTGAACGGGTGAGTCGTGATGCCAAAGTAGCGGTCATCAAGCATCTGGATGGTATCTGTCACGTCTACATTGATGAAGATGCCGATAAAACCAAGGCGGTCAATGTGGCGATTAATGCCAAAACCCATCGCTACGGCACCTGTAATACTATGGAAACACTGCTGGTGCACGAATCCCGTGCGGCAGAGATTCTGCCTGAGTTAGCTGAGTGTTATCAGGCGATTGGGGTTGAGCTGCGCGGTTGCGACAAAACCCGTGAAGTGTTGCCGAATATTATCGCGGCAACCGAAGAGGACTGGCAAACCGAGTATCTGGCACCGATCCTGTCGATCCGGGTAGTCCATGATATGGCTGAGGCGATTGAACATATCAACCAGTACGGTTCTCATCATACCGATGCCATTATCACGGAAAATTACACCCGCTCCCGCAGTTTTTTGCGTGAAGTGGACTCCAGTTCGGTAATGGTTAACGCATCGACCCGTTTTGCTGATGGTTTCGAGTATGGGCTGGGGGCTGAGATTGGTATCTCAACGGATAAGATTCATGCCCGCGGGCCGGTAGGTCTTGAGGGGCTGACCTCACAAAAGTATGTGGTGCTGGGTGATGGCCATATACGTCAGTAACGCCTGATGAGCGAATCCGTCAAAGTCTTTATGGGTGGGACTTTTGATCCTATTCATAATGGCCACCTGCGCACCGCGCTGGAAATTCAACAATGGCTGGGCGTCAGGCAGGTAACCCTTATGCCCTCCAAAGCTCCGGTGCATCGGCAACAGCCGGAACGCAGTGGTCAGCAGCGTCTGGATATGGTTCGTCTGGCGGTTGCCGATGAACCAGCATTGGTGGCTGATGAGCGGGAGGTTATCTCAGCCAATGCTTCCTATACTGTACTGACACTGGAATCTTTTCGCCGGGAACTGGGGCGGCAAGTGCCGGTCTGCATGATTCTTGGAATGGATGCTTATCTGTCACTGCCGCAATGGGACCGTTGGTTTGAACTGCTGAATCTCTGCCATATTGTGGTGGTTAAACGGCCCGGCTGGATCTATGAACCCTGCGCTCAGATGCAGCAGATTAGCCTCGAGCATGAGATCGATGATGTCGACGCCATGCTGCAAAAACCTGCGGGTCATGTGATTTTTCGTGAATTGACGCCATTGGGAATCTCTGCCACCCAGATCCGGGAACTGATCAGTGGGGGGCGCTCTCCCCGTTATCTGATACCGGATGCGGTGTGGAACTATATAAAACAAAACCGGCTCTATAATGTTGAGCAACATAATGAAGGTAAATAATTACTAATGGAAATGGATCAGATGATCAGCGCTGTACGTGAAGCCCTTGATGATATGAAAGCACGGGATATCGTCGAGATTGATGTCACCAATAAATCAACAGTGACTGACCGGATGGTGATTGCCAGCGGAACCTCTAAGCGACATGTGATGTCCATAGGACAGCATGTGCAGGAAGAGATGAAGCATAAAGGCCTGATGCCATTGGGGATCGAGGGACAGGATACCGGCGAGTGGGTGTTGGTAGATCTGGGTGATCTGGTGGTGCATGTGATGATGCCGGATGCCCGAAGCTTCTATGATCTTGAAAAACTCTGGGGTTTTGATGAGGAAGTGGGGCAGGACACAGCACATTAAACGCTTCTGCGACTAAGTCATCGTTGTCTGTCGTGCGCTCACCTCTGTTTTGGGGGAGCGGCGACAAAAGGGATCCGCTTTAACATGAAAATACGCCTTATCGCCGTAGGCACTAAAATGCCTGGTTGGGTAACTGAAGGTTTTAATGAATACCTCAAACGGTTGCCCAATGAGTTCTCTCTGGAGTTGGTGGAGATCCCTCTCGGTCATCGGGGAAAAGGGGCGGATCTGGCCCGGGCCAAACGTCAGGAAGGAGAACAGATGCTGGCGGCGATTCCCAGGGGGGATCGGGTGATTGCACTTGAAGTGGGCGGTAAAAACTGGAGTACTGAACAGTTGGCGGAGCAGGCAGAACAGTGGCAGATGTCCGGGCAGAACCTCTGCCTGCTGGTTGGAGGGCCTGATGGACTGGCACCGGAGTGTGTTGCTATCGCTGATCAGAAATGGTCACTCTCGGGTCTTACCCTGCCGCATCCGCTGGTGCGCATTTTGCTGGCTGAACAGTTATATCGGGCCTGGAGTATCATGCAGGGCCATCCCTATCATAAATAATCTGATACACATATCTGTGAAGAATTGCTTAGATGTCCGCGTTTGATAGCCTGAAGGATCACACAAAAGAGGGACGGGTATTTCTGTCACGTGCGCTGATCGCTTTTGTGATTGTGGTGCTGCTGATGGGGGTTCTGATCGGCCGTCTCTACTACCTGCAGGTGATTCAGCATGATCAGCTTGCTGCCGTGTCTGATGATAACCGTATCCAGTTACAACCGGTTGCCCCCACCCGTGGTCTGATCTATGACCGCAACGGAACCCTGTTGGCGGATAACCGCCCCAGCTACAGTGTCACCCTGCTGAAAGAGAAGGTCGGGGACCTCGAAGCTACCCTGACAGAGTTGCAAAAGCTGATTCCCATCAGTGAGCGGGAGCTGGAATCATTTCATAGACGTCTCAAACAGCGTCGTCGCCCCTATGAAACGGTGCCTTTGCGGTTTCGTCTGACCGACGATGAGATTGCCCGTATCGCGGTTAACTATCAGCGTTTACCCGGGGTGCAGGTCGAGGCAGATCTGATTCGTTACTATCCGTTCGGGGCGAGTCTGGTACATGCGCTGGGCTATGTTGGCCGTATCAACGAAAAAGAACTGAAGCGGGTTGATCCGAAAAACTACAGTGCCACCCATTATATCGGGAAACTGGGGATTGAACGGTTTTACGAGCCGCTGCTGCACGGTGAGGTTGGCTATCACAAAGTGGAAACCAATGCCCGGGGACGGGTGATGAGGGTGCTTGAACAAACGGATCCGGTGCCGGGTAAAGATATCGTCCTCTATCTGGATATCCGTTTGCAGCAGGCAGCTGAAAAGCTGGTGGAGGGGCGTCGGGCTGCGATTGTGGCGATCGATCCTAAAACCGGCGGTATCCTTGCGCTGGTGAGTAATCCGGGCTATGACCCCAATCTGTTTGTCACCGGCATCAGTACCAAAGACTATAAAGCACTGCGGGAATCGCCCGATCTGCCGCTCTTTAACCGCGCGTTGCGGGGACAGTACCCACCGGGGTCTACGATTAAACCGATGGTGGCGATGGGCGTGATCGATAGCGGTGTGGTCAGCCCCACGCATACCATCTTCGACCCAGGGTTTTATACCCTGACGAGTGGCGGGCGCCGTTACCGTGACTGGAAGCATGGGGGACATGGCACAGTGGGTCTGGATATGGCGATCTATCAGTCCTGCGATGTCTGGTTCTACGATGTTGCCAACCGTGCCGGGGTGGATATTATCTCCGATTATCTTGGGCGGTTTGGTTTTGGCCAGGTCACCAGTCTTGATCTGCCGGAGGCCCTGCCAGGTATTCTGCCTTCAAAGGCATGGAAGAAAAAAACCGGCCGGGGTTCCTGGTTTGCCGGAGATACCCTTAACCTGAGTATCGGGCAGGGGTGGATGCTGGCAACCCCTCTGCAGCTGGCAACCGCCGCCGAGGTGATGGCCAATCGTGGCGAGTGGAAACAGCCGCGTATGCTGAAAGGCGTGATGAAGCATAACAAGCACAAGGCTGACAAATTGACCGAAGGTAGTGTGGTTGATATCAGTGGACTGGAAGGCACCAAAGCGGTATTACCGGATATTAAATTGAAAAATAACCAGTACTGGAAGCGGATCATCGATGCCATGATCGCCGTTGTTCACGGCCCCCGGGGGACTGCCCGTAAAATAGGCCATGGGCTGGACTTTCAGATTGCCGGTAAAACCGGTACGGCTCAGGTGGTCGGCATTAAGCAGGATGAGGTCTACGATGCTGACAGCATGGCAGAGCGTCATCGCGATCACGCCCTGTTTATCGCTTTTGCGCCAGCCGACAATCCGGAGATTGCGGTTTCGGTGATCGTTGAAAATGGCGGCGGGGGATCAAGTACAGCGGCACCGATAGCGCGGGATGTGATCGACGCTTTTATGCAACTTAAACGCCAGGATTCGGAAGTGGATGAGTTGGCAGGAGTCGCAAAGGATGGCTGATTTTCAGCGTACGATGCCCGATGCTCAGCCGCACCTGGCGCGACGCCGGGGGCTCTGGTCCTACACCCGCCTGGATGCCTGGTTGCTGCTGTTTATTCTGGTGCTGTGTGGTTATGGGCTGTTAGTGCTATACAGTGCCTCCGGTGGTGATATGGGCTATGTGGTGCGTCAGGCGGTACGGATGGGCGCGGGACTGGTGGTGATGACGGTGTTTGCCCAGTTGCGGCCTCAGTTGTTTGCCCGCTGGGCACCGGCAATGTATGTCATCTCGTTGGGATTGCTGCTGGCCGTGCTGCTCGTGGGGGTAGGGGCGAAAGGCGCGCAACGCTGGATCGCCCTGCCCGGGTTTCGTTTCCAGCCGGCGGAGATTGTGAAACTGGTATTGCCGCTGATGGTAGCCTGTTATCTGGCTAACCGGCCATTACCGCCCAGCTTTCGTCATATTGTGATCTCACTGGTGCTGATCTTCGTGCCGGTGGTGTTGATTATGAAACAGCCGGATTTGGGGACATCACTGCTGATCGCCGCCTCCGGGGTGTTTGTATTGCTGCTTTCCGGTATCTACTGGCGTTATATCTTTGGCGCGTTGGCGGTTGCAGCGGCGGGCTTGCCCGGATTGTGGATGGTGATGAAAGATTATCAGAAGCAGCGGGTGTTGACCTTTCTGGACCCTGAAAGTGATCCTCTGGGCGCGGGCTGGAACATTATTCAGTCGAAGGCCGCCATCGGTTCCGGCGGTATCGAGGGTAAAGGCTGGATGCTGGGCACCCAGTCTCAGCTGGACTTCCTGCCGGAAAGTCATACGGACTTCATTATTGCGGTCATGGGTGAAGAGCTGGGGATGATCGGTATTCTGATGCTGCTGGGTATCTATCTGATGATTATTGCCCGGGGGCTGGTTATTGCGTCTAAGGCCCAGGACAGCTTTGGCCGTCTGGTCGCGGGCAGTGTTACGCTGACCTTTTTTGTCTATGTCTTTGTCAATATCGGTATGGTGAGTGGCATCTTGCCGGTTGTGGGGGTGCCGCTGCCGCTGGTCAGCTACGGGGGTACCTCGATTGTGACTCTGATGGCAGGGTTTGGCTTGCTGATGTCGGTTCAGGCGCACCGGCAGATGATCAGCCATTAAGAGGACAGATTCAATAAACATAATAACTCAGCGGTTTTGTTCTGGTGTCACTGTGATAAAGTCAGGATTCAGCTGAGAGCCGTGTTAAACGCTTCAATGGTTCAGGGAATGCCAGGTGGTTTTGGCAAATATAGGTAGGGTGATATGTTCAGAACAAAATTTTCACAGTGGCTCAGTAGCGCTGTTCTCGGTACGGGTCTGCTATGGGGGGCTCAGGCAGCGGCTCATGGATATGGCGATCACCCTGCAGCCCAGCCGTTTATCGCCGAAATGGCGCAAGAAGGGTTCGATGAAAAGGAGATCCGGACGGTTCTGGATTCAGCTGAACGTCAGGAAAGTATTCTTAAAGCGATCTCCCGGCCGGCAGAAAAACGCCTTAACTGGGGCGAGTATCGTAATATCTTTCTGCGCGATGCCCGCATAGATCAGGGCCTTGAGTTCTGGGATCAGTATGCTGAAGCGCTACAACGGGCGGAACAGACTTACGGTGTTCCTGCACAGATTATTGTCGCTATTATTGGTGTGGAGACCCGCTATGGCCGTAATATGGGCAGCTATCGGGTGGTCGATTCGTTGTCGACGCTTGGCTTTGATTACCCACCGCGGGGCAAATTCTTCCAGGGGCAGCTAAAAGAGTATTTCTACCTGCTGCGGGAAGAGGGGGTTGATCCGTTCAGTTTAAAAGGCTCCTATGCTGGCGCCATGGGATTCGGACAGTTTATTCCCAGCAGCTTCAGAAGCTTTGCTGTTGATTTTGATGGCGATGGCAAGAAAGATATCTGGAATAATCCGGTCGATGCTATTGGCAGCGTTGCCCACTATTTCCAGGCTCATGGCTGGAAAGCGGGTGAACCGGTGCGCAGTAATGTAGTGATGGAAAAACTGGCGGATGAAGCCTGGATTAATGGCGATCTGAAGCCTGAGCTGACCCTGGCACAGTGGTCGGAACGGGGTATCCGTACCCGTAAAGGACTGGATGCTGACAGCAAAGCGACTCTGATCCGTCTGGAAACTGATGGTGAGTTCCAGCACTGGTTTGGGTTACACAACTTCTATGTTATCACCCGTTACAATCACAGCCGCTTGTACGCCATGGCAGTATATGAACTGAGTCAGGCGATAACGGAGAAGCGCCACCAGGTGCAGGCCAGACAACAGAATGGAGTGGCAGGTTAATTCATGAAACGAGTAATTCCCTATCTGACAGCGTTATTGTTGCTCGTGGTGCTGGGCGGATGTTCCTCTGCCCCCAGTGGCCGGTACGCTGTCGAGAAGGATTACGGCCCGTCAAACCGGGTGGATGTGTCCCATGTGCCGGATGCGGTGCCCCGGGTCGAGCCAAAAAGCAGTGGTGGCAATAAAAGCCCCTATTCAGTGCTGGGTAAAACCTATTATGTGATGACTTCAAGCCGCGGTTATAAAGAGCGCGGCGTGGCCTCATGGTATGGCAAAAAATTTCATGGTCACAAGACTTCGAATGGCGAAACCTACAATATGTACGGTATGAGTGCCGCCCATAAGTCGCTGCCGCTGCCCAGTTATGTTCAGGTGACCAATCTCAGTAATGGCAAGCGGGTGATTGTCCGGGTTAATGACCGCGGGCCATTCCATGGCGGTCGCATCATCGATCTGTCCTACGCTGCAGCATCTAAGCTGGATATGCTTGGAGGGGGAACCGCCCATGTTGAGGTTGAAGCGATTGATCCCGCTAGCTGGAGTACTTCATCAGCCGCGATAGTCGCTGACAGCGTCAAAACCACGGCTCCGCCGCAGCCCAGTCCCACGACTGTCGGCAAACGTTATCTGCAGGTCGGTGCGTTTGGGCTGCAAACGACTGCGCTGGAGGCGAAGCAGCAACTGCTGCAGATGCTGCCGGGCTATCAGGTCCGCATCGTACCTTTGAACCTGCCTGATCGAACCTTATACCGGGTGCAGGTCGGGCCGGTGCAGCTGAATGCTAATCTGGCGGCACTGGTATCAAAAATAGAAGCGGCAGGCTATCTGCGTCCACATTTGGTAGACTAGGCGGCGTTAATTGGATTTGCTGAAGTAAACCGCAGATGTGCGGTCGAACCTTTGGGCTGTTTTCAGGTCTCAGCTGTATCTGGACCCTCTGTAACCGAAATAAAAGTATTTATAAAACACTATGATTAGAAAATTTGCTTTTCGCTCGCTGATGTTTCGCCTGTTTCTCCTCTCAATCTGTCTCTCGTCACTGCCGGTGCAGGCGGCGAAGATTACCCCGGCTCCGCCTCAGGTAGCTGCCCGGGCGTATATTGTTATGGATGCCGATACCGGTAAAGTGATTATGGCCAGCCGGGAGGATGAGCGCTTTCCTCCCGCCAGTCTGACCAAGATGATGACCAGCTATATTCTTGAAGGTGAGCTGACCAAAGGTAATATCAGTAAGAACGATATGGTGCCGGTTTCGGTCAAGGCCTGGCGTGCTCCGGGGTCACGGATGTTTATTCAGGAGGGAACGCAGGTACTTCTGAGTGATCTGCTGAAGGGTATCATCATCCAGTCGGGTAATGATGCCAGCGTGGCGGTGGCGGAGTATATTGCCGGTAGCGAAGCGGCTTTTGCGGATATGATGAACCAGCATGCCGCCCTGTTGGGTATGAAAAACTCTCACTTTATGAACGCCACCGGTTTGCCCGCAGAAGATCACTACTCTTCAGCGTACGACCTGGCGCTGCTGGCCCAGGCTATTATTCAGAAATACCCGGAACAGTATGGGGTTTACTCTGAAAAGTATTTTACCTACAACAAGATCCGTCAGCCTAACCGCAATAAACTGTTGTGGCGGGATGATTCCGTTGATGGTCTGAAAACCGGCCACACCGATGCGGCAGGTTACTGCCTGGTGGCGTCTGCAAAACGGGACGGTATGCGTTTAATCACCGTGGTGATGGGCACCAGCAGTGAAGAGGCGCGGGCCCAGGAGAGTCAGAAACTGCTGGCGTACGCGTTCCGCTATTTTAGAACCCATAAACTCTATGATGCGGGTCAGGTGCTGGAAACCGCTAAAGTGTGGGCCGGACAGCAGAATCAGTTGAAAGTTGGACTGGAAAATGCGATGGCAATCACCATTCCCCGGGGTGAGGGTGAGCAACTACAAGCGGTTCTGGATCTCGATAAAGTGATTAAGGCACCGATCGAGAAAGGTCAGAGCTTTGGCAGTCTGAAAGTGATGCTTGAGGATAAAGTGGTTGCTGAAGCACCGGTTATCGCACTGGAAAGTATTGCCGAAGCGGGACTTTTACAACGCATCTGGGATGCTATAGCGCTATTCTTTTATAACCTGATTAACTGACCCCGAGGGGCTGGACACAGATGCCCGGGCTCAGGATCCAATCTGAGTCCGGGCATCTGTCGTTAAATAAAGATGGATACAGTATTTCTGAATGGCGAGTTCATTGCGCAACAGCAGGCGACCGTCTCGGTATTTGACCGGGGCTTTCTGTTTGGCGATAGCGTATATGAAGTGATCCCCTTTTACCGGGGCCGGGGGTTCCGGCTGGATGAGCATCTGCAGCGACTCGAGCATAGCCTCCGAGCGATTCAGATCAATGCAGATTACGACTGGAAAACGATCTTAACCCGACTGGTAGATATGAATGGTGGCGGCAATCTGTCAGTGTACCTTCAGATCAGCCGGGGCTGTTCCGGTAACCGCAGTCATATTTATGCGGCTGATATGGTGCCCACGGTGTTTGCCTGCTGCAGCCCGATCAAGAATATATATGCTGCCGGGGCTGATTCTATCGCTGGTGTGCGGGCGATTGTAACCGCCGATCTGCGCTGGGGACGTTGTGATATTAAGAGTACCGGCCTGCTCCCCAATATACTGGTGATGCAGCAGGCACGGCAGGCAGGGGTGGATGAGGCCCTGATGATCCGGGATGGTCTGCTGACCGAAGGCGCTTCCTGTAACCTGATGCTGGTGGATAAGGGGGTGATCTACACCCCTAAACGGGGCTCTGAAATTCTCGGAGGTACTACCCGCGAGCTGATTCTGGAGCTGGCAGCGGAAGACGGGATTCCTACTCAGGAAGTGGATATCGATTATGACCGTCTGATGGCCGCTGATGAGGTCTGGATCAGTAGTTCAACCCGGGCGGTCGTGCCGGTGCTTGAAATTGATGGTCAGCCGGTGGCTGACGGAAATAAAGGCCCTCTGTGGGCAAGAATGTTTGAACTGTTTACCCGTTATCAGAATGATCTGATGAACGGCTGAGTATGCGAGAGATAGCGATGGCGCAACAAACTGAACAAGACGCACCGAAAATTGAGTTCCCCTGTCCCGATTACCCGATCAAGGTGATTGGCCGGGATGGCCCCGATTTTCAGGAGGTTGTGATCGAGGTGGTACGTATCCATGTGCCCGATCTGGATATCACTAAAATTGAGATTCAGGGTAGCCGTAAGGGAACTTTTGTCTCGCTGCGTATGAAGATTACCGCCACCGGGCATGACCAGCTTAAAGCGTTGCATGAGGATCTGCTGGGCACCGGGCGTGTGCAGATGGTGATGTGATGGCACTGTCTGAACAGATAGTGGTACGTGATCTGGGGCTGGTGGAATATCTGCCTGCCTGGCAGGCGATGCAACACTTTACTGCCGCAAGGGATGATAATACCGTTGATGAGATCTGGCTGCTGGAACATCACCCGGTGTTTACTCAGGGACATGCCGGTGATGCCGGACATCTCCTCAGCACCGGCGATATTCCGGTGGTTCAGGTTGATCGTGGTGGCCAGGTTACGTACCACGGGCCGGGTCAGTTGGTGGTCTACCTGTTGCTCAACCTGCGGCGGAAAAAGTTTGGCGTTAAAGAGCTGGTTGCGCGTATGGAAGCCAGTATTGTTGAGCTATTGGCGCACTATGGTGTCGACGCCTATGCCCGGGCGGATGCGCCCGGTGTTTACGTCAATGATGCAAAAATCTGCTCGCTGGGATTGCGGGTGCGTAAAGGCTGTTCGTTTCACGGACTGGCCTTTAATCTGGATATGGATCTCGAACCTTTTAACCGGATCAACCCTTGTGGTTATGCCGGTATGGCAGTTACCCGATTGAAAAACCTGGTCGACACGCTCGACAGGGAGTCCGTTAAGGATTTACTTACAGAAATACTGGTGAAAAGACTCGACTATAACGAGCGCACCAATGCTAACTCGTTGGAAGGTACTGATGTCTGAGAATAGTGAAAATGTGCAAAGTGCAGTTGCTGCAGCTGATAAGCCGCAGCGTGCTGAAGCGGGTGTCAAACTGCGCGGGGCCGAAAAAGTCTCCCGTATCCCGGTTAAGGTGATTCCCACCGAGCGGGATCAGATTCTGCGTAAGCCTGAGTGGCTGCGGGTATCCCTGGGCACCTCGCCCAAAGTGCAGGGGATCAAAAACAAGCTGCGTAAGCATAAACTGGCTTCGGTGTGTGAGGAAGCCAGCTGTCCGAATCTGGGTGAATGTTTCAGCCATGGTACCGCCACTTTTATGATTATGGGGGATATCTGTACCCGTCGCTGTCCATTCTGTGATGTTGCCCATGGCCGTCCCAAACCGTTGCCAGAAAATGAACCTGCTGAACTGGCTGAAGCGATTGCGGATATGGGGCTGCGCTATGTCGTGATTACCTCGGTGGATCGGGATGATCTGCGCGATGGTGGGGCAGAGCATTTTGCCCGTTGTATCACCGAAACCCGCAAAGCGGTTCCGTCGATTCAGGTGGAAACCCTGGTGCCTGATTTCCGTGGTCGCATGGATATCGCACTGGATGTGTTGCAACAAACGCCGCCGGATGTGTTTAACCATAATATGGAAACCGTACCGCGACTCTACCGTAAGGTGCGTCCGGGGGCTGATTATCAGTGGTCATTAGAGTTGCTGCAGAGATATAAACAGCGTTGTCCTGATGTGCGGACTAAATCTGGCCTGATGGTTGGCGTGGGTGAGACCAAGGAGGAGATTATCGCCGTGCTGAAAGATCTGCGGGCTCATGATGTGGATATGCTTACTATTGGTCAGTATCTGCAGCCCAGCCGCGATCATCTGCCGGTGGATCGTTATGTCACTCCGGAAGAGTTTGATGAATATGCGCAGGTAGCAAAAGAACTGGGCTTCTCACAGGTTGCCAGTGGGCCTCTGGTGCGTTCATCCTATCATGCCGATCTGCAGGCTAAAGGTGAAACAATCAGCTGATGCGGCGCGCTCAACTGCTTAAACTGCTGCTGTCAGTGGTGATTCTGCTAATCACCCTGGCGGTGGTGGAATATAAAATCGGCTGGTACAGCCTGCTGACATCCTGGCAGGGATTCTCAGCTGAAACGCTGGCGATGTTGGCGATCCTGTCGCTCAGCAGTAATGCGCTACGGGCATGGCGGATAAAAATCAGCTTTGAGTTACCTGCCTCCCGTTATCCCCGAATGTTTTACCTCAGCACCAACCATAACCTGCTCAACAATCTGTTACCGATGCGCACCGGTGAGGTGGCGTTTCCGGTACTGATCAAACGCTATTTTGGTATTGGGCTGATGAGTTCCTCTTCCCACCTCTTGCTCTATCGTCTGTTGGATCTGGTGGCGTTGCTGTCGGTTGCCGGGGTTCTGGCACTGTGGCAGCTGAACGCTATGGCCGCTGTTGGTCTGGCGTTGGTTACGGTCGCCGCCCTGCTGCTGTTTGATCGGGGTAAGCGTGTGGTTATCTGGCTGCTGGGACGGTTCAGTAATCAGAAACTGCAGCAACTGGCGCAGACATTTGCGGTATTACCAACCCGGGGTGGACACTTTAGCGCGATTGTTATTGTTACCTATGCGGTGTGGTTAACCAAGTTGCTGGCGTTTCTGGGGGTGGTGTTACAGCTGTCTCAGCTGACTCTGGTGCAGGCGGTTTCCAGTGTTGCGGTGGCGGATCTCTCCTCGATTCTGCCGATCCACGGCGTCGCGGGTTCTGGCACCTTTGAGGCAGCCTTTGTGCTGGCTGGAAAGTTCTATGCAATCGATACCACGGCGCTGCTTAAAGTTGCAGTACAGCTGCATCTGTTTCTGCTGCTGATGTCCTTTGTGGCTTTTGGCTTAGGCTGGCTGGTGGCGAAAGTTTTTTATCGTGAAGGGGTGCTGCCAGCCGAAGCTGAATGAGCTGCAGTGCTTGATATGACGGGCTTTACCTTCATATCAAAAGGGCTTTGTGATAGAGTCCGCTTACACTTTTTAATGATCTGAATCCGGATAATTTATGAAATCATTATCGATCGTCGTACCGATGTATAAAGAAGAGGATTGTGTTTTTCCGCTGGTTGAGCGGGTGCACGAGTGCCTCAGCGATTATGCCGGTAAGTGGGAACTTATCTGTGTCGATGATGGTAGTCCGGATAACACGGTTTCCCGGCTTTATGAAGCTCAGACTCAGTGGGGAGATCATCTGCGGGTAGTGGAGCTGCAGCGTAACTTTGGTCAGACCGCTGCGATGCAGGCGGGCATTGATGCCGCCCGGGGTGAAATTATTGTCACCATGGATGGCGATCTGCAAAATGATCCTGCCGATATACAGCGCATGATCGTTGAGATGGAAGAGCGTGACCTGGATATGTTGCAGGGCTGGCGCAAACAGCGGGAAGATGAGTCGACCCGTAAATTCTTCTCCCGTCAGGCCAACCGTCTGATCGCTAAAGTGACCAGTGTACGGTTGCATGACTATGGCTGCAGCCTGAAAGTTTATCGTGCCAGTGTCATCAAGCAGGTGCGCCTGTTTGGTGAGATGCACCGCTTTATTCCGGTATGGGTTGCTTCGGTGACCAAACCGTCACGTATTGGTGAGACCGTGGTTGATCACCATGCCCGTCAATTTGGCGAGTCTAAGTACGGTCTGTCCCGTACCTTCCGGGTCATCCTTGATCTGCTGGTGGTATTCTTCTTCCTGAAGTTTAAAGCCCGTCCCGGCCACTTCTTTGGTTACCTCGGTCTGGGCATGGGGGTGTTGGGTTCGTTGATTATGACCTGGCTGACAGGGGTTAAACTGTTCCTTGGAGAAGATATTGGTGGCCGTCCGCTGTTTATGATCGGTATCTTCCTGCTGGTGGTTTCTCTTCAGTTCATCACCACCGGTGTATTGGCAGAGATGATGTCGCGGATCTTCTTTGAAACGTCTAATACCCGCGGTTATACCTTGCGGGAAAAACTGAATAATGACGATGAAGGGCGCTGGTATGCCCCGCAACCCGACGTAACGGATGGGACCACTGCGCATGACGCCGACCCTGCGCCAAAGTAATCTGTTGCATTACGGGCTGCTGTTTGCCGCACTGTTTATAGCTTTCTTCTGGAATATCTGGGGCTTCTCTCTCTTCGATCTTGATGAGGGAGCCTTTTCTGAAGCCACCCGGGAGATGCTGGCCAACAGCAACTTTGCCGCGACCTATCTGGATGGTGAACCCCGTTACGATAAGCCCATACTGAGTTACTGGTTTCAGGCACTCAGCGTTACGCTGTTTGATCTGAGCGAGTTTTCACTGCGGCTGCCCTCCGCCATTGCAGCCAGTTGCTGGTTGCTGGCCTGTTATCGCTTCGCTCGTCAGCAATGGAACCGCACTACCGCGCTGTATACCGTGCTGATTATGGCGAATACCCTGTGGATCGGCATTATTGGTAAAGCCGCCATCGCTGATGCCTGGCTCAACCTGTTTCTCACCCTGACCCTGCTGGATATGTGGCGACACTGGGAGAACCCGACACGGTCGCTGCTGTTGCGGGTCTATCTGTGGATGGCGCTGGGTCTGCTGGCCAAAGGCCCGGTAGCGGTGCTGGTGCCACTGCTGGTCAGTGGTATCTTCTATCTGATTCAGGGAGCATGGCGTCGCTGGCTGGCCGCTATCTTCTATCTGCCGGGCTGGGTGTTGCTATTGGCTATCCTGACGCCATGGTTATGGCTGGTATATCAGGACCAGGGGCTGGGATTCTTTCAGGGCTTTCTGCTGGACCACAACCTGAAACGTTTCAGTGATACCCGGGAGGGACATGGCGGTAAGCTCTGGTATTACCTGTTTGCTCTGCCGCTGGTGCTGTTACCGTTCAGCGCGGCATTGTTTACCCTGCTGCGTAATTTGCGTGAGCTGTGTAAGGACTCACTAACGCTTTATCTCATGATATGGCTGGGCGTGGTTTTTGTACTGGTTTCATTCTCGGGCACTCAGCTACCGCATTATGTGGTGTACGGTATCAGCGGTTTGCTGATGTTGTTTGCCCATAATCGCGAACGTCTGTTCCGCAGTTGGGGGCTGGTATTTCCGCTACTGTTCTTCGTGCTGATGCTGGCATTGCCATGGATTCTAGAAGCTGCTGCAGGCAGCAGTAGAAAACTGTACGAGCGTGAGATGTTGGCGCGGGTCTGGGATGTGGCCGGCACCGCTTATATTACCGCCAGTATTGTTGCTTTGCTGTTAACGTTAGCAGTCATCTTTACCGCTAAACTGGAGCGTCCCGCGAAGTTTGTTGCGATCGGTTTTATTCAGACGCTGTTTGTATTTACCTTTTTTATTCAGGTGATGGCTGGATTACAGCAGCAACCGGTTCAGGAAGCGGCGGCGATTGCCCGTCAGCTGAGCGACAAACATGTGATCGCCTATGGCGTTCACCGGCCCAGCTTCAGTGTCTACCGTGATGCGATAACGCCGCAGGACCGTTCCCCTGAAGCGGGAGATGTGATCTTCACGGATGCAGATAACCTGTTGAAGCTGCAACAGAAAAATCCGGATGCAGTATTGGAGCTGCTGTTCAGTAAGGGTGGTATCAGACTGGTGGAGTGGCGTGATGCAAAACCTGCTGTCGCAAATTAAAACCTGCTTTATCGTCGCTGAGCTGCCTGCGCAGTTGCACCGTTCCAAAGAGCTTTTTAGCGAGCGGGATGACTCGCTGGCGTTAAAACGCTTAACACAGATCGCTCTGGCAATGCTGGGCGGGGCTTTGCTGCTCTGGCTGGTAGCCGGATATCACGGCGCATTTCATCTGTTTAATCAGTTTACCCCCTGTTTTCCTGCAACCTTCTGGCAGATCGTTACCTTTATGGGGGATACCACCTTTGTGCTGACCCTGGCGCTGCTGGTTGCCCGACGCAAGCCCGAGCTGCTCTGGGTGCTGTTTATTGCAGCGATCTATGGCACCCTGGCGACCCACGGATTGAAAACGCTGTTCGGCGCTGAGCGTCCTCCCGTGGCGTTATTAAGCGGGGAGTATAATCTGGTGGGCAAGGCGCTGAGAAATGGCAGTTTTCCCTCAGGTCACTCTTTTACGGCGTTTGCGTTTGTCGCAGTGGCTTATTACTTCTTTAACCATCGACACCTGCGTCTTGGTCTGCTGCTGTCAGGTGGGCTGATCGGTTTGAGTCGGGTGATGGTTGCAGCGCACTGGCCAGTTGATGTGCTGGTCGGTGGCGCACTGGGAATACTGATGACTGTGGCGGCGATCAAGACTGCCAGGTTATCCAATATTGGTTTTAGCAGACCGATGCACCTGTTTATTCTGTTCTTGCTGCTGGTGGCGGCACTGATGATTATGTCGGGACACAACGGTGGTTATCCGCAGGCACAGCTGTTTGCCAAAGTGATCGCTTTTGCTGCGCTACTGGTCTTTGTTTGTGAATACTTTCTGCCAGCACGGCATTCCAGACCTCGCTGATTCTTATCGATAGTAAACTACCTTTCCCGCTTGTATTTATCTTTAAATCACCGCTGCAATTGTGCAATAATACATATATTAGATCTTTCTTATATATTGTTAATTTAGGGTGTTTATTATGTCTGCCAACAAAGTTATCTCTGTCTCAACCACCATGAAAGAGGGCTGTCAGGTACATGCCGATATTCGTGGCCACAAAGTTACCATCGATCAGCCCAAGCAGGCGGGCGGCACCGATGAAGGTCCAACCCCTCTGGAGTTCTTTCTCTTTTCACTGGGAGGCTGCATCGCCAGTATTGCCCGTATTGCCGCCACTCAGCAGAAAATTGAGATGCGTTCTATCGACATCGATGTCGATGGCACTATGAATCCTGCCGGCCTGTTGGGTAAACCCACAGAGGACCGGGTTGGCTTCCAGACCATCACCGTCAGTGCAAAGATCGACGCCGACCTGAGTGAAGAAGAGAAACAGGCATTCTTTGAAGCGGTCTGTCACCGTTGTCCTCTGGATGACAATATAGCGCTGGAAACGAAAGTTACCCACTCTTTAGTTTAGAAGTCAGACGCGGCTGCGCCGCTTGCTGGTAGCCAGACCGCTGAACTTGTTCAGCGGTCTGCTTTGAATTTAATAAATCCTCAGACTGAAAAGGTATTCGACTATTGCGGAGGCCTGCTCTTCTGTGAGGTTGGTGAAGGCTGGCATGTCGGGGCGTGAGGGGTCTCCCTGGCGGATTAGCATGATTACCTGGTCTTTTTGCAGGGAGGTATATCTGTTCGCAGGGATGCCTTTCAGAAATTTACCGCTGCCATCGCTTTTATGGCAGGTCTCGCAGTAGAGACCATAAAGCTTTTCGCCATCGGTTGAGTCGGTTTGAGGAGTGCTATCAGAGCAGCCGTTTAGAAACAGGATGCATATAATGGATAAAATGATGGGTCTTGTTGCTATCACAGCCAGTTTCCTTCTGAGAACCTGTTATGAGTATCGCTTATCTGCTCAGCAGAGGTCAATTTCATCGTTTTACGTACATATCAAAGCACTCATTCTGGCAGATAGAACGGCAATTTTTCGTTTGCGGGTTTCAGCCACGTAGCGGTGCTATTCTCTTAGCGCTCTAAATTCAATTCGATTCCGGCCAGTTGGAGGGTGATTCCGCTTAGTGTCAGCCAGGGATCACCGAGGGCGCCCTTAATCTGTGCATCGGCCTCTGCGCAGTGGCTGAGCATGCTGTTGAGCGTGTCAGGTGAAAAACGGCTGGCCGCGTTGCGCATCTGGTTTTTACGATTGCCCCAGATCCGTTCACGCTGGCAGATGGTATCCAGCGGGGTGCCTTTCTGCAGGCCATTCTGGATAGCGATCAGCGAGCGGACTTCCCGGGCGATCGCCCACAGCGCAACTGAGGCTTCGGTACCTTCCTGGCGAAGGACCTCGATAATCTTATTACAACGGGGAATCTGTTGCAGGATGGCGGCTTCAGTCAGCCCGTAGATGTCGTAACGGGAACTGTCAGAGACACTGTCCATTACCATGTCTGCGGTAACGGTCTGTCCGGCGTACAGCAGATTGAGTTTATCCAGTTCCTGCTTGGCTGCCAGTAGGTTACCTTCGATCCGTTCACAGAGCAGTTGAACTGCATCAGACTCCAGCGTCAGGCCGATCTGCTGAGCGCGATTATTGATCCAGCCGGGAAGCTGTTGCAGTTCTACCGGCCAGACTTCAACAATTATGCCCTGCTGATCAATCGCTTTAAACCAGGCACTTCGTTTCGCTGTACCGTCGAGTTTATTCGCAATGATCAGTAATACATTGTCTTCAGCGGGCCGTTTCAGGTATTCCTGAAGTATGTCGCTGGCCTGCTTGTTGAGTTTGTGACTGCCCAGTCGGAGTTCAATAATCTTCTGTTCGGCAAACAGGGAGAGGGCATTGGCACATTCGAGCAGGTATTCCCACTTGAAGCCTCCCTCTACATGCAGGGTTTCCCGTTCACTGAAACCGATCGAGTGGAGGTGCTGACGCAGCAGGTCGCCACTCTCCTCAATCAGCAGGGTTTCGTCGCCGGTGAGCAGATAAACCGGAGCCGGTTGCGGGCCGAGTTTGTTGGCAAGCTGCTCCGGTTTTATCTTCATCGTGATCTAGGGAGTCGCAGGTTTCAGGTTGGCGTAGAGGCGCAGAATCTGGTTGGCCAGTTGCTGATCCATCTCTATATAAAGCTGTGCTTCCTGAGCGCTGCTGGCGGTCTCTTTATCAGAATCATAGTCATATGTGCGTTCCGCCAGCAGGGTGCGCTGGAGAACGGGGTTGCCCTGCGGATCTTTCACTATGAAATTGACTTTGGTGCTGAGTTCATACTCATCAATATCCGCATTGGCACCCAGGGTCGCTTCACGGCGGCTGCGCTTCTCAGAGATGATTTGTAGCAGATAACCGGCGCCTGCGTTAACCGCTATGCCGTTGGCTTCCAGCAGTCGGCGAAGCACAGGCTCGAGCTGACTGCGGGAACGTTCAGGGGTGATTAGCGTGAGCTGCCGTAACGGTTCAGCGATATCTGCACTACCGCGCAGGTGAAAACCGCATGCGGACAGTAGCAGGCAACAAGCCGTCAGCAAAATAACAGCTGAAAAACGGTTCCGACAGCGTTTCATCCCTGACCCCTTAACCAACAACGATGTTGACGAGTTTATTTGGCACGACAATCTGTTTGCGGATGGTCTTGCCATCGAGGTGGCGCTGAACCCCTTCATCAGCCAGGGCTGTATGCAGCACAATGCTCTCATCCGAGTCTGCAGGTACGGTGATTTTGCCTCTTACCTTGCCATTCACCTGCACCACCATCTGTACGTTAGCGAGTGTCATCGCAGATTCATCGACTACAGGCCACGGGGCATCCAGCAGGTTACTGCTGTTACCCAGATCGGCCCACAGCTGATGGGTGATGTGCGGTACGATCGGCGCCAGCAGTTGTACGGCGGCGCTCAGTGCTTCGCGAACGACGGCGCGCCCCTGATCGCTGGCATCAACAAAGCGGCTGATTGCGTTGCTCAGTTCCATCACCGCCGCGATAGCGGTGTTGAAGGTCTGGCGGCGCTCGATGTCATCGGATACTTTTTTGATGGTCTCGTGTGTTTTACGACGCAGCTCTTTCTGACGGTCATCAAGGCTGTCCGGATCAAGCGCAACGATCTCACCGGGATACTGGAGATGGTCATAAACCAGTTTCCAGAGGCGACGCAGGAAGCGATGAGCGCCTTCCACGCCGGAGTCAGACCACTCCAGTGATTGCTCGGGCGGAGCGGCAAACATCATAAACAGGCGCACGGTGTCAGCACCGTATTTGTCGATCATCACCTGTGGATCGATACCGTTGTTCTTCGACTTAGACATCTTGCCCATGCCTGCCGATTCAACCGCTTCACCATCGGCAATATGGACCGCTTTGATTACCCGGCCTTTTTCATCCCGCTCAACTTTGACCTCTGTGGGGGAGATCCAGATTTTGCCGCCATTGTCATCTTCGCGGTAGTAGGTGTCAGCCAGCACCATTCCCTGACACAGCAGGCGTTCAAATGGCTCATCAGAGTTCACCAGACCTTCATCGCGCATCAGCTTGTGGAAGAAGCGGGAGTAGAGCAGGTGCAGAATCGCGTGTTCGATACCACCGATATACTGGTTCACGGGCAGCCAGTAATTAGCGGCTTCAGGTTCCAGCATGGACTCTGCATTACGGCAGGCGTAACGGGCGTAATACCAGGAAGATTCCATAAAGGTATCAAAGGTGTCGGTTTCCCGCTCAGCTGCACCGCCACATTTGGGGCAGGTGGTTTGCTTAAAACTGTCCATTTTTTTGATCGGTGAACCAACGCCATCAAAGGTAACATCAACTGGCAAAACCACCGGCAACTGATCTTCAGGCACTGGCACAGCACCACAGCTGTCGCAGTTGATAACAGGAATCGGCGTGCCCCAGTAACGCTGCCGGGAGACACCCCAGTCACGCAGGCGGTAGTTGATGGTGATTTTGCCTTTACCCTTGCTATGAAGCTCGGAGGCTATCGCTTTGAAGGCAACATCGAAATCCAGTTCATCAAAGCTGCCAGAGTTTACCAGTACGCCTTTCTCAGTGAACGCTTCCTCATCGAGATTGATCGGGGTGTTGCTGTCGGCAGGACGGATAACCTGCTTGATCGGCAGACCATACTTTTTGGCAAATTCGTAATCGCGCTGGTCGTGGGCCGGAACAGACATGACGGCACCAGAACCGTATTCCATCAACACGAAGTTAGCTGTCCACACCGGAACCTTCTGTCCGGTCAGTGGGTGGGTTGCCTCAATGCCCAGGGCAAAGCCCTTTTTCTCCATGGTGGCCATATCCGCTTCAGCCACTTTCATATTTTTGCTTTCACTGACGAAGGCGGCCAGCTCGGCATTATTGGTTGCTGCCTGTTGCACCAGAGGGTGGCCGGGGGCGACGGCAACATAGGTTACACCCAGCAGGGTGTCAGGGCGTGTGGTGAACACTTCAAGCTCGCCAAAACCATCCACGTGGAAGCTCAGTTCAACACCTTCAGAACGGCCGATCCAGTTGCGCTGCATGGTGCGGACCTGTTCCGGCCACTCTTCGAGCTTGTCCAGATCATCGAGCAACTCATCGGCATAATCGGTGATTTTCAGAAACCACTGAGGAATCTTTTTACGCTCAACCAGCGCACCTGAGCGCCAGCCGCGGCCATCGATTACCTGTTCGTTTGCCAGAACGGTCTGATCGACCGGGTCCCAGTTCACCTCAGAGTCTTTTTTGTATACCAGACCTTTTTCCATCAGGCGGGTAAAGAACCATTGCTCCCAGCGATAATATGATGGGTGGCAGGTGGCTACCTCGCGGCTCCAGTCATAACCAAAGCCCATCTGGTCCAGCTGATTACGCATGTAATCGATGTTTTCATAGGTCCAGTTGGCGGGCGGAACATTATTTTTCAGAGCCGCGTTTTCCGCAGGCAGACCGAACGCATCCCACCCCATCGGTTGCAGGACGTTCTTGCCCTGCATCCGCTGGTAGCGTGAAACCACATCGCCAATGGTGTAGTTGCGTACATGCCCCATGTGTAGCCGACCGCTTGGGTAGGGAAACATCGACAGGCAGTAGAACTTTTCTTTGGACTGGTCTTCCGTGGCTTTGAAGCTTTGGTTGTCGACCCAGTGTTTCTGGACTTCAGGTTCTATATGCTGCGGTTTGTATTGTTCGTTCATTTTGACTCTGATGATAAAAACCGGCGGATGTTGGACGCCGGTCAATGGAATATTTTGTCTGTGGCGCATAGGATACAATATATGCCATGCTACATATAGTTTTTAGTCGGCTTTGGAGATGGATATGAGCAACAATAGCAGTGGAAAAGATCGTAGTGCTCAGTATGATCGGGTGCTGAGCCGGTTACGTCGTGAACTGGAATCCGCTGAGCATCGTTCCTGGGAGTATCTGCAGGAGAAAATTGAAGAGGCTGTCGAGCTGGAACTGACTGCCGAAGAGATGACCCGGGATGAGATGGATCTGCTCAGTGCCTATCTGAAAAAAGATCTTAAACAGCTCGGTTATTATGCCCATGAGACCGGTGAAGGGGTTGCTGCATGGCTTAATTTTGATCTCAATGCGCTGGAGCAGACGGTGGCACAACAGTTAATGGATCTGGCTGATCGCACCCGTATCGGCATCACCGAGCTGGAACAGCGCCTGGCGGAGGGAGAGGACTACTACGCCGCCGGTGACACGGCGGCGGCAGGCACTTTTGTCTGTGTCGACTGTGGTGAGCAGATCTCTAACACCCATACCGCGCCCCTGAGCGCCTGCCCCAAGTGTGGTTCAGAAACCTTTACGCGACTGTCGGCGCCGTGGAGCGGTGAACAGACCGAATAGCAACATCAGGCCTGTTACTACCTGCAGGGGTTTGATCCCCCATTCCTGATAAGGCGTCAGCCCCTGCATCCGCTGCACCTCACCGATCATCACCGCTTGTTGATATTGCGGTACAGTGGTGCTGATATTTCCGTCAGGGCTGATCAGTGCACTGATACCGTTATTGGTTGAACGAATCAGCCAGCGGCCGGTCTCCAGCGCCCGCATCCGCGCTATCTGCAGATGTTGCGCCGGTGCGCTTGAATGGCCAAACCAGGTATCGTTGCTGACAGTCAGCAGCAGATCGCTGCTCAGACTTTGCTGTCGCACTAACTCCGGATAGGCGATCTCGTAGCAGATAAATGGCGCAATCTGGCTGCCTGCTGCTTCCAGTAGCGGCTGATCCGGTGATCCGAGACTGAACTCCGACATCGGCAGGTCAAAGAAGTCGATAATGCCGCGTAACTGTCGTTCCAGTGGCACATATTCGCCGAAAGGGACCAGTCGCTGTTTATCGTAGTTGCCGCTGCCGCCAGCAAACAGAGTGAGGCTATTGGTGTAGCGTTTTCCCTTTGGTTGTTCCGAATCGATATAGACCGTTGGAATACCGCTGATCATCGCGGTATGGCTCTCCTCCAGCCTCTCCGTGAACGGGCTGAGCATTACTCTGGCTTTCGGATAGAAGGTCGGGATGGCTGTTTCAGGCCAGATCAGCAGGTCCACTTTATCGCTGTCCAGGCTCAGGTCGACATAGGTTTGCAGGATATGTTCAAGTTCGCCCCGCTGCCACTTCTGTTGTTGCGGGATATTGGCCTGAACCGCCATGACGCTGACCGGCTCACCCACCGGGAGCGTCCAGCTCTGGGGAATCTGATGCTGCTGTACGGCAATCAGGGGCAGCCCTACAGTCATCAGAATGGTTGCTGCCTGAAGGGGATGTTTCAGGCGCTTAAAAAAGGTGACCAACAGGGTGCTGCTCAGGACTACATAGAGGCTGAGCAGCCAGACTCCCCCCAGTGGCGCAAAGATGGCCAGCGGCGTATCGATCAGACCGTAGCCCAGATAGAGCCATGGGAAACCGGTGAACAGCCAGCTGCGCAGCCACTCGAAGGCTATCCAGAGCGCGCAGAACCCAGCTACATTGCGAAAAAAACGGCTGTAGAGCCAACCCTGCAGGGCAAACAGAAGCGCCAGGGCGGCGACAAACAGTGCCGTCATTGAACCGGCCAGCAACCCCGAGGCATTGCTGTGCTCATGGATACTGACAAACACCCATGACACGCCGGCGCCAAAGAAACCGAGTCCATAACACCAGCCCAGCCAGGCGCCTGCCCGGGGTGTGCAGTTGTGTAACAGAATAAACAGTATGGCAACAGAAACGCCGCCCAGATACCAGTAGTCAAAGGGGGCCAGCGACAGGGGGGCGAGGGCGCCGGTGATCATACAGAGTATGATCCGCCAGAAAAGAAACGCTGTGCGGTTAGCCATCAGTAATCTGCCGGGGTTGTCCGGATAACCTGAAGCAGACGGATTCGCCGGTTGTCTGCGCTGAGAACTTTAAAGGTAAATGTATCAATTTCCACTGTTTCGTCCTTGCGAGGCAGATGGCCAAATTTCTGTGTCACCAGTCCGCCGATCGTGTCAAATTCATCATCTGGCATGCCGATATCGAAAAACTCGTTGAAATCTTCAATCGGCGTCAGGGCTTTGACAATATAACCGTTATCATCAAAGGGTTTGATATTGCCCTCATCATCTTCAACATCGTGCTCATCCTCGATCTGGCCGACGATCTGTTCCAGTACATCTTCGATGGTGATAACGCCGGAGACACCGGCATATTCATCGACAACGATTGCCATATGGTTACGGGTGGCACGGAACTCTTTGAGCAGCACGTTAAGACGCTTACTTTCGGGGATAAAGGTAGCCTTGCGGACGTGCTGCCTGATATCAAAGTTTTCCAGGTTGTTGTCGTCAAGAATCAGTGACAGCAGGTCTTTGGCGAGCAGCACGCCGAGAATATCATCCGGGTTTTCACCGATAACCGGAAAACGGGAGTGTGCTGAGGAGATAATAATCGGCAGAAACTCTTTAGGGGTCTGGTCGGCTTCAACCACCACCATCTGTGAGCGGGGAATCATCACGTCCCGCACCTGCTGGTCGGCTACCTGCATCGCCCCTTCGATTATACTGAATGCTTCCTGGTCGAGAACATTTTCGTCGGTGGCGTCTTTCAGGTCTGCCAGCAGGTCTTCACGGGTTTTAGGTTCATCAGAAAATATCTGGGTGAGTTTCCCCAGCCAGGACTTTTGCTGACCATTTCCCGATCGCTCATCGCTCATGTGGTGCTCCGTAGTTTCACTATCTCGCTTACTCAGTTAACAGATAGGGGTCGGGAATATTCAGACTGGCGAGAATCTCCCGCTCCAGCTGTTCCATCTCTTCCGCTTCATCGCTATTTATATGGTCGAATCCAAGCAGATGCAAGACTCCGTGTACTACCATATGGCACCAATGGTTAAATAATGGCTTGTTTTGCTCGTCGGCTTCCCTGGCGACGACCTCGGCACACACTACCAGATCGCCCAGCAGTGACAGCTCTATACCTTCGGGTACCTCGAAGGGAAAGGATAGCACGTTGGTGGAACTGTCCTTGCCCCGGTACTGGTGATTGAGTTCACGACTTTCCTCGGGAGAGACGATACGCACCGAGAGTTCCGCTTCGTCCAGCCGCCCATGCAATGCCGCAGCAACCCACTGTGTCAGTTGCTCTTCCGAGGGCAGGTTGTGATCCTCTATCTGGCACTGGCGGTCAAC
Source organism: Amphritea atlantica (assembly GCF_900111095.1). Classification (GTDB taxonomy): domain Bacteria; phylum Pseudomonadota; class Gammaproteobacteria; order Pseudomonadales; family Balneatricaceae; genus Amphritea; species Amphritea atlantica. The sequence continues at coordinate 48,668 of NZ_FOGB01000020.1, forward strand.
AAAATAGCTCATCGTTTGTCCTGTGGCTGATCGGCGCGTTGTTCCTGGCGTTTATCGTACTCGTCATAGGCTTCAACAATGTGACCCACCAGTGGGTGACGCACCACATCTTTGGCGGTAAACCGGGTAAAGCCGATCCCTTTCACATCCTGAAGTACTTCACTGGCATGGATTAAACCGGACCGGACCCCTTTGGGCAGGTCGATCTGCGTGGTATCGCCGGTAATCACTGCGGTAGAGCCAAAGCCGATCCGGGTGAGAAACATCTTCATCTGTTCCCGGGTGGTGTTCTGGCTTTCATCGAGAATAACGAAAGAGCCATTAAGGGTCCGGCCACGCATATAGGCCAGTGGGGCGACTTCGATCACATTGCGTTCAATCAGTTTGCTGACCCGCTCAATCCCCAACATCTCATAAAGGGCGTCATACAGTGGGCGCAGGTAAGGGTCAACTTTCTGGCTCAGATCGCCGGGGAGGAAGCCCAGCTTTTCACCCGCTTCAACCGCCGGGCGGACCAGCAGGATACGGCTGACTTCCTCGCGTTCCAACGCTTCGCAGGCGCAGGCCACCGCCAGATAGGTCTTGCCGGTGCCGGCGGGGCCAATACCGAAATTGATATCATGGGTCAGGATAGAGCGTACGTAGCCCTGCTGATTGGGGCCACGGGGGCGGATCAGAGTTTTGCGGGTCTGGATGGTAATATCTGCCTGGTAGACCGGTGCTGCTGGTGTGCCACCGGTCAGTTGCTCAACGCCAGACTGTTGTAATAGCAGGTGGATCTGATCCGGAGTGATCTGCTCGCCCTGCTGGGCATCTTCATACAGTTGCTCCAGCATCTTGGCTCCCGCACGGACGACATTGGATCTGCCCGCCAGTTTGAAGCTGTTGCCCCGGTTGCTGATCTCTATGCCGAGTCGTTGTTCAATCAGACGCAGATGCTCATCGAGCTGGCCGCACAGGTTGGACAGGTGTTGCGGATTATCCGGTTCCAGAGTGAGCTGAATGGTTTGCGCTGTGTTCAAAAACGAGTCCTTTAATAGAGAGATACTGTTAAGTTTAGCAGGATGCCGGGTTATGCCGACCGGCATGTTGAATCATTGCCAGCCCTGATCCAGTTCTGAGGCGACTAACTCCCCCAGCAGTGAGTTGCTGTATGCTTCGACGATACGGACATCGGCGAAGTGGCCGATCAGATCGGGATTATCGCAGCGAAAGTTAACCACCCGGTTATTTTCGGTGCGTCCCTGTAGCATACCCGGGTCTTTACGGGAGTAATCGGTGACCAGAATCCGTTGTACCGAATCGACCATCCGGCGGCTGATCTGCATCGCCTGCTGGGTGATACGCGCCTGCAGAATATTGAGGCGCTCTTTCTTGGTGTCGTCGGAGACATCATCGGGGAGATCAGCGGCCGGGGTCCCCGGGCGGCGGCTATAGATAAAACTATAGGAGTTATCAAAGCCGATCTCGGCGATCAGGTTCATGGTGGCTTCGAAATCGGCATCGGTTTCACCGGGGAAACCCACGATAAAGTCGGATGACAGGGTGATGTCGGGCCGGGCGGCCCTGATTTTACGAATCAGGGACTTGTATTCCAACGCCATATGGCCTCGTTTCATCGCCATCAGAATCCGGTCAGAACCACTTTGTACCGGCAGATGCAGGAAACTCACCAGTTCAGGTACTTCGCGATAAACCTCTACCAGGCTGTCGCTGAATTCAACCGGGTGGGAGGTGGTAAAGCGGATACGATCGATACCATCGATGGCAGCCACGCAGCGAATCAGTTCAGCCAGATCTGCACTGTCGCCATCGTGGGTGGCTCCCCGATAAGCATTAACATTCTGACCCAGCAGATGGATCTCCCGTACCCCCTGCTCGGACAGTTCCACCGCTTCAGTAATGATATCATCCAGCGGCCGGCTGACCTCCTCTCCACGGGTGTAGGGCACCACGCAGAACGTGCAGTATTTGCTGCAACCTTCCATTACCGAGACAAAGGCTTCAGCACCTTCAACCCGGGGCGCGGGCAGGTGATCAAATTTCTCGATTTCAGGAAAACTGATATCGACAATCCCTTTCTTCTGCGTGCCGGTGTTGGTGAGATCAATCATCTCTGGAAGGCGGTGCAGGGTTTGCGGCCCGAAGATCATATCGACATAGGGGGCGCGTTTCAGAATAGCGTCTCCCTCCTGGGAGGCGACGCAGCCGCCGACACCGATCTTCAGCTCCGGATTCTTCGCTTTCAGCTTGCGCCAGCGACCCAGTTGATGAAACACCTTTTCCTGCGCTTTTTCACGAATGGAACAGGTGTTCAGGAGCAGTACATCCGCCTCGGCCTGATTGTCGGTTAACTCAAGTTCATGGCTTTCGCCCAGCAGATCCGCCATACGGGCTGAATCGTACTCGTTCATCTGGCAACCGTGGGTTTTAATGAATAGCTTTTTGGCCATTGCACACCTGTTCTGCATCGTGGAGAAATTAAAAGGGCGGGAATTATACTTTATGGCAATCCGGCTGCATAGTTTTTAACCGCTCAGGAAATCACTTGTAATCAGCTAAAGCGTCCCCATAATAACGCCAGTAAACCCTTTTTGAGTGCAGTGAAACATGGCCAGTGATCCAATCTACCGGATAAAATTTCTTAATCAGAACGAGATCTATGAGATCTATGCACATAATGTCTACCAAAGTGATTTATGGGGTTTTCTGGAAATAGAAAACATCGTTTTTGGTAGTCAGAGCTCGATGGTGGTTGATCCCTCTGAAGAGAAGCTTAAAAAACAGTTTGAAGATGTGGAACGCAGTTATATTCCGATGCAGGCGATTATTCGCATCGATGAAGTCAAACATGAAGGTCCGGCAAAAATTACCGAAGTGAAAGGTACCGTGACACAGTTTCCGGTGATGCCGCCGAGAAACTGATCGCAGACCAGTCGGTTACGACTATCGCCGGCATTGAAAAATGCGCAACGCTGCTCAGGCGTTGCGCATTTTTTGTTTTAGTCAGGCGCTGGGGGCCCCATAGTCATTAGCTTCTGGGCTGCCGGGTAGAAAGCCCGCTTCGATCAGCACCCAGAACGGGCCAATAAGCGGTACAAACATAATCAGAATCCACCAGGCGGACTTGTTGCGGTCATGCCAGCGTTTTGCCTGCAGGGCCAGTCCGATCCAGCCTGTTGGTATACAGAGTAAAAAGGTAAGGGCTATATAGGTGATAATGCCCGAGGCAGGATCGCTTGAAGTGTTTATGGCGGCGACCAGCATAGCCACCAGGCCTGCCGTAATAGCCCATGTGACCAGCGCAGAGGCCAGTGACGCCAGCCAGAATGTTTTCCGGCCAATCCGTCCCTCAAATGAGAACAGAATCTGCTTCAGCGTGAGTGGGGTAATGCTATCGGAGGGGTGGTCTAAAGCCGCCTGAGGGGAGGCGTAAATATCAGTATTCATTTTAAAATCCTTTTTTTGATCCGGTGGTCCGGTTGATAAAACGCTTAGCCAGCCACGGTTGGCTATAGTGGCTATAACTGATGCGGTGCGAAAATATGCACATCGTCTTATAGCCGGCCATACATTAATGCAATAGAGTTAAATATCAAGTCATCTGAGTTGATGAAAGTCACGGTTCTGTTTGTATATCTCATCCGGCCCGGAATGAGTGACTGAGTGAGACAATCTGTATAGCGGATTTGGCAGATTGGGTAGTTAAAACTCATTATGAAGAGCGATTTAGGGTACATTGTTTACAGAGTTTAAAACACGCTAGCATTAATATAGAGAACGCAGTCGCTGTATGTCGTCAAATTTACCACGAGTTAAATCGCCGCAACGTAGTATTTCTGACCTGTTCTGTACGCATGTACTGCCCGGTCTGGCTTATCTTTTTCTGGCGCAGGTTTCGGTGGGGCTGCTATCGATCCCACCCAGCGATGCGTCTGCAGTCTGGCCCGCGGCGGGGGTCTCGATCACGGCTATTCTGCTGCGTGGGTATCGTGCCTGTTTCGGCTTATTTATCGCCCTTATGGTGTTCTATGCTGGCAGTTGGCTTGATGCGGGTAGTACGGCTGGGCTGTTTCGCTCTCTGGGCCTGATGCTGTTGCTGAGTATGGCGGCTATTCTTGAAGCGGCGGGAGCGGTCTGGCTGATATATCGCTTTTTTGGCCGGATGCCGGATCTGATTGATGATAAACAGATCACCCTGTTTCTGCTGATTATCGGGCCCCTGGCGTCACTTGCGGCAAGTCTGATGGCTATTATCACCCTGCTGGTATTTGGTGTTATTGGCTGGGAGAGCTTTTTCATCAGTTGGTTAACCTGGTGGATTGGCGACACTATCGGCGCGATTGTGGTTGCACCGATGTTGCTGGCACTTTTTGCAGGTCCGCGGAGTACTTTATTTACCCGTAAATGGGCCATCGTGTTGCCGATGAGCGGCTTGCTGATGGTGATTGTGATCCTTTTTCTGATCACCAGAAACTATGAGGAGCAGGAACGGGCTCTGAAGTTTAAACAGGAGGTGGAACAGCTACACTCCAATATGAAGGTGCGCCTGGATGGTGGTATAGAGGTACTGTTCTCATTACGTAGTCTGTTTCAGAGCAGTACGAGCATAGGCGCGGCTGATTTTCACAATTTTACCCTGCATATGCTGCAACGCTATCCTGAAATACAGGCATTGGAGTGGATTCCCCGCATACCCGGCGGGCTCCGTGCTGAGTATGAAACTTCCGCCGTTATCCCCCTGCCTATCGTAGAGCTGGGTGATAGCGGGAAGCTGGTCAGCGCCCCGCAAAGAGAGGTCTATTATCCGGTCACCTACGTTGAGCCGTTTGTCGAAAATGAGCGGGCTTTTGGTTTTAATGTGATCAGTAATCCGCTGGCGAAGGAGGCGCTGCAACGGGCGCGTGAACACAGCGGTGTTGCATTTACCGCTCCGATCCGGTTGATTCAGGAGTCGGGAGAGCAGAAGGGCATTGTGGCCTATCTGCAGGTCAATCATAACGGAGTCGATCGGGGATTGTCTGACGAAGGTGTGGTTGCGGCGGTGTACCGGGTAGGGGATTTTATCAACTCCGTGCTGAGGGAACGACAGGATCTGGCTGCACAGGTTGGTGTGATCGTCATGGATGTGACCGATAACCGGCAAGCGATATACACCGGTGATGAGATCATGGATAACCCTTATGAGCCGTTGAGACTGAGCAAAGAGTATTCAGTCGGGGGACGGGTTTATCAGTTTACTTACAGCGCCAAACCCGATTTCTTCGTGCATTTTTCGCAATGGAGCAGCTGGATTGTATTACTGGGAGGGATGTTATTCGCGGCCCTGCTCGGCGGCTGGTTGCTGTCGCTTACTGGCCGCACCCTGCGTATCGGCCAGGTGGTAAGAGAAAAAACCGCCTCGTTGCAACATGAGGTGGAGGAGCGCAGCAAGGCCGAACAGGCGCTGGTTAAAGTATCTAAAGCGGTAGAGTTCAGCCCCAACATGGTATTAATTACCCTGCCGGATGGTGAGATTGAATATTCCAGCCCTAAATTTACCGAAGAGACCGGCTTTGTGCCCGGAGATGTGATCGGAAAGCCGATAAATATGCTCCATTTTCCCCAGCCAGGAGAGACCTCCTATGCGGATCTCTGGCCGCAGCTGGTTGACAGACCTAACTGGCGTGGAGAGATTGTTAACCGTAAAAAATCGAATGGTTACTACTGGGCGCAGGTTAACATCGCCCCCATCTATGATTTTCATGGGGTGCTGACAAACTATGTGGTCACTCTGCAGGATATTACCGAAAATCGACTGATCTCTGAACAGATCAGCTACCATGCCAGTCATGACCAGTTGACCGGCCTGATCAACCGGCGTGAGTTTGAGATACGTATGCAGGCTCTGTTCAATACTCAACGCCAGCCGGGTTGTCAGCATGCTTTCTGCTTCCTCGATCTGGATCAGTTTAAAGTGGTTAATGATACCTGCGGTCATGTTGCGGGGGATGAGCTATTGCGGCAGGTTTCTCTACTGCTGCAAAGCCGGGTAAGGTCCAATGACACCCTGGCCCGTCTTGGCGGGGATGAGTTTGGTATTCTGTTGCAGAATTGTCCTCTGGAAAAGGCGCAGGTTGTCGCGGAAACGGTCCGGGATGCTATTGCTGACTTTAAGTTTTGCTGGGAACAGCAGGCATTCAATATCGGCGTCAGTATCGGTGTGGTAGCGATTAATGAACACTCGGCCAGTTTAACGGAAGTTCTGAAGCAGGCAGACTCTGCCTGCTATACCGCCAAAGATGCCGGGCGAAACCGGGTGCATCTCTATACACCGGAGAATGAGATGCTGGCCCGGCGTGAAGGGGAGATGCACTGGGTTACTGAGATTAATGCTGCTCTCGATGAGAACCGCTTTATGCTCTATGGCCAGGTGATTGTGCCATTACAAAACTCTCAGCTGAAGCCGGATGTAGAGCTGTTGCTGAGGATGAAGGACCGGGAGGGTAATATTGTGCCTCCAGGCGCTTTTTTGCCGGCAGCTGAGCGCTATCAACTGGCCGGTCGTATCGATGAATGGGTGGTGGGTAACGCCTTTCAGTGGCTGGATCGGAACTTCACCCAGTTCAGTCAGTATTTTGGCTGCTGTGCGATTAACCTGTCTGGTGGGAGTTTGGGAGACCCGCGCATCAAAGAGGCGATTATCAAACATCTGGAACGTTCCTCCCTGCTGCCATACAAGGTTAAATTCGAAATTACCGAAACCTCGGCAATCGCTAACCTGGTCGAAGCGCAGCGTTTTATTAACGCCTTGAAGGCTTATGGGTGTCAGTTTTCGCTGGATGATTTTGGCAGTGGGCTTTCCTCTTTTGCATACCTGAAAAACCTGCCGGTGGATAATCTCAAGATTGATGGTCTGTTTGTGAAAGGGATTCTCAATGATGAACTGGACCAGGCGATGGTTAAGTCGATCAACGATATCGGTCATGTCATGGGCAAAACCACTATTGCGGAGTTTGTCGAAAATGATGAGATATGTCAGATGCTGCGAGAGATCGGCGTTGATTATGGTCAGGGTTACGGACTGGGGATGCCTGAGCCGCTGGATGCGCTGTTACAGCAGGTAAGCGGGGATGATGATCGGTAGTTTCACTGGCTTACAGAATTGCTTCGGGTTGACAACTGGTAGCTGTCGTAGCGCCGTAAACGATTTTGCACGATCATCGTCTCCAGTCGCTTAACATAGTCATCCCCCAGCTCACTATAGCGGTGCAGGTGTTTTATCAGTTCGAGACTGTTCTGCGTGTGTCGGGCTGCCTGGCGCAGCTCGATATACGCGTTGCCCCGCGCCAGGGTGAGAAAATAGTCCTCAATCGCGCCGAGTAAAGAGTCGTAACGCTTAACAAAGACCGCCCGACCATCTCTCGTCTGTCTCGCCATGATGCGCTTTTCATTCGGGTCAAACGACCAGACACCAAACACATTATTTGCCTGCACGAAAAACCGAGAACTGCCCCAGCCAGTTTCAATGGCGGCTTGTGCCAGAATCAGGCTGTTTGGCAGGTCGACCATACGTTGACGCAGCTCTGCCGGAGAGTCGGTATTGTAGGTTGATTTAAGCTGCTCCAGCCAGGTCTGCTCCTCGCTATTGAGAGCAGATAGGGAGAGTAGCTGTTCCAGCCGGGTTCTTTGCTGTTGCAGGTGCTGCTTACTGATCAGAATAGCCGGCAACAGCAAAGCGATAAAGCGTTGTTTCTTTTCCGCGACCGGCAGTGGTGCCAGCGATACGACGGAGGTATAGGCAACGGCTTCAACGGGATTGGTCAGATGGACTATATCGGCAGGTGTTTTAAGAGCTTTGTAAGTTACCGGGGTCGCGGACTGATCGCGTTGATCAGCGATCTGTACCAGTGCGCCAAAACCAAACATCAGTGCGGCGATAAACAGTAATACCGTTTGTATCTGTGACTGTGGTGTTGTACTCATCGCGGGGTTACTCCTGATCCGTAAACAGCAGGGTTTTAGAGCCTCTGCCCGGAATCTCGCGTGCCAGTCTGGGAACCAGATAGCCCGGCAGTTGGTCCTGAAGTTGTTGCATCAGTTGCCGGGCGTCATCATCCGGCAGATCAAAGTGTGCCGCACCTTTAACCGGATCAAAGGTAAACAGATAGTAAGGTAGTACACCGATATCGAACAGCTGCTCACTGAGTGTTTTCAGCGTCGTGACGCTGTCGTTAATACCCCGCAGGAGCACGGCCTGGTTCAACACAGTAATCCCCGCCCCGGTCAGCCGTTGCACCGCTGCGGCAACATGACTATCCAGTTCCTGGGGGTGGTTGCTGTGGATAACGGTCACTACCTTAAGGCGGGTCTGCTTCAGTACATTGACGAAAGAATCGGTAATCCGCTGTGGCAGCACTACTGGCAGTCGACTGTGAATACGCAGCCGGGCCAGATGAGGGATCTGCTCAAGATCAGTAATCAGCTGATTTAACCGTGAATCGCTGGAAACCAGAGGATCGCCACCGGAGAAGATCACCTCGGTGATGCTGGGGTCAGCGGTAATATAGTCAAGAATATTTTGCCATTGCTGCGGTCCCAGACGGTTTTCGGCGTAAGGAAAGTGACGCCGGAAACAGTAACGGCAGTTGATCGCACAGGCGCCGGTAAGTATCACCAGCACCCGCCCTTTGTATTTATGAATCAGCCCGTCCACCGGGTTGCTGTGGCTCTCCTCCAGTGGGTCGAGGGTAAATCCAGGTACTTCTTCCAGCTCCTCAGCCAGCGGCAGAACCTGGCGCAGCAGCGGGTCATCCGGGTTGCCCTTCTCAATGCGGTCCAGCCAGGGGCGGGGGATCCGCATGGCGAATTCCAGGCTGGCGCGGTTGGCTCCTGCCAATAGCGAATCTGGCAACTGGAGGTAGCGTAACAACGCTTCCGGACTTTCCAGCGTCTGACTGAGTAGGGTTTGCCAGGTATCCGGCAACTGAATAGGTGAGTGCATAGTAGAATAATTTCGCTGGAAAATTTGCTCGCATTCTCCTTTCAAGTAGAATGTGTGTCAATTTTGCGGTGGCAGCAGTTCACCTGAGTCTAATCTAATTCGAGATCGATATGGCAAATTACCCATCCAACCAGTTTAAAAATGGCCTGAAAGTGATGATCGAGGGTGATCCTTGTTCAATGGTAGATGTTGAGTTCGTTAAACCAGGTAAGGGGCAGGCGTTTACCCGCGTTAAACTGAAAAACCTGATTACCGGGCGTACCTGGGAACGCACCTTCAAATCGAATGAAACCGCTGAAAGTGCTGATGTTATGGATACCGATATGGAATATCTCTACTGTGATGGTGAGATGTGGCACTTCATGGATCCACAAAGCTATGAGCAGGTTGCTGCGGATAAAACCGCGGTTGGTGATGCTCATCAGTGGCTGAAAGAGCAGGACAAGTGTCTGGTGACCCTGTGGAATAACAATCCGATCTCGATTACACCACCCAACTTTGTTGAGCTGGAAGTGACTGAAACCGATCCCGGCCTTAAGGGGGATACAGCGCAGGGTGGTTCTAAGCCAGCCAAACTTCAGTCTGGCGCGGTTGTGCGGGTGCCTCTGTTTATTGAACAGGGCGATATCCTGAAGATCGATACCCGCAGTGGCGAGTACGTGTCCCGCGCTTAAAAATGGTTTGAACGCTATTGAGCTGGTGATAACTGGCTCTTAACACGTTCAATTCAATTTATACGATTCCAATGGCAGCCACGGCTGCCATTTTTATGTACAGGATGTACGGTATGCCGCGGGCGCAAGGATGCGCAAGAGCGGCGATGACAGGATGTACGGTATGCCGCGGGCGCAAGGATGCGCAAGAGCGGCGATGACAGGATGTACGGTATGCCGCGGGCGCAGGGATGCGCAAGAGCGGCGATCTACAGGGAACTGTTTCTGAAGGCCTTTTTTTTATTGAAGAGTAATCACCCATGAGTCAATTGTGGAGAGCGACAGCTCCGCTGAATAATCTGCGCAAGCGGGCGCAGATCTTTGCGCAGATCCGGGAGTTTTTTGCCACGCGTGATGTGCTGGAGGTGGAAACCCCCCTGATGACTTCTGCGGCAGTCAGTGATCCCTATATCGATACCATTGAGTGTCGCTACCATCCGCTACCGGGGCAACAGGAACAATCCCGCTATCTGCAAAGCTCTCCTGAATATGCGATGAAACGGCTGCTGGCGTCCGGCAGCGGTGCGATCTACCAGATCTGTAAAGCGTTTCGTAATGGTGAGTGCGGCCGTCGCCATAACCCGGAATTTACCATGCTGGAATGGTATCGCCCCGGCTTTGATCACCATCAACTGATGGATGAGGTTGAAGCGCTGGTCGCCCCGCTTATTGGCATCGACAGGTTTCAACGGATTAGCTATAGCGCGTTGTTTCGGCAATACCTTCAGCTGGATCTGCAAACAGCTACCGTGCAGGAGCTGGCAGCCATCACCCGCCAGCATATCGACATTAAGATGGAAGATGACAACCGGGATAACTGGTTGAACCTGCTGATGTCTCATGTGATCGAGCCTCAGCTGGATAGTCAGGGGGCAGTGTTTGTGTACGATTATCCGGCCAGTCAGGCGGCACTGGCCCGTATAGCTGAAGATGAAACGGGTCAACCGGTTGCCTGTCGATTCGAACTCTTTGTCGCGGGTGTTGAACTGGCTAATGGTTACTATGAACTCACCGATGGGGGAGAGCAAGCGCGTCGCTTTCAGCTGGATATCGCTCAGCGACAGTCTGAAGGGTTACCCATCAGACCTACCGACAGCCTGCTGGTGGACGCGCTTGAGTCAGGTATGCCTGAGTGTGCCGGCGTTGCAATGGGGCTGGACCGGTTGGTGATGTTAGCGCTGGGGACTGAGCAGATTAGTGATGTGATCGCTCTGCCGTTTGATCGGGCCTGAGAGGGGCAGTCGCTAGATCGCCGCTGCGCGGCTGGCTAGTTGTTAGAACGTCGCTTCGCGACTGCTAGAAAAAGCGCAAAGTGCGATCTACAGGGAGATTATCTATGGTTGGTTTCTGGGCGTCAGAAGCTAGCGGGCGATTCTGCTTTGTGCCAAAAGCGGATGTAAAAGCACCGAGGCTAGATCGCCGCTGCGCGGCTGCTAGTTGTTAGACGGAAACTTCGTTTCCTTGCTAGAAAAAGCACAGAAAACAGCCTTCCAGAAGAGCCGTTGCTTGTAGCTCGACGTCACAAAAAACGTGACTTGCCCGTGGCTCGAAAAACCTTTTTTATGGACTATTCGCGCTGATTGATAAATGCGGGCTTCGTAAGGCGGTTTTTTTATAAGGGAGTCATTAGAGATGGTCTGCTATGTGCCAAATGCGGACATCCCCCCTTTTTGTCTACGCGATAGTGATAGCATAGGATGTTCTATCAAAGTTCGCTTACTTGTTTCATCGGAGGAGTCAGGGAACGATGGAAAATATAATATTTAGCTCTCTGTTTATAATTGGGTACGTTCTATGTATTCCAGCGGCAATAATTATCGTTGTTGGCCTAATAGAAGTACCGTATAGCCATTTTAAAGCAAAGAAACATTGTGGTTACCGTAATGCCGCCACTGGAAGTTGGCTTTTGTCTGTGGGGTCTCTTTTTGGAATCTATGATTTCCTTAGTAGTTTAGGTTCTGGTGGCGTCAGCGGCCTTATGATACCCCCTTTATTAGTCATTCCTTCTATTCTTAGTCTCTGTTACGTCTATCTTGTATTTAAATCTCATAAGGGAGCTAGAAATAGTAAGAAAAGTTCAGTGGAGCCTTTATCGGACATCAATAAAAAATTAATTGAGGCTGTTGTGAACAATGATTTAGATCTTGTAAAGAGATTAGTCTTTCAGGGAGCAAATCCAAAAGCAAAAAATGAGAGCGGTTATTCTGCTGAGGACTTTGCTAGAGGTAGAGGCCTGAGTGCAATTAGTAAATTTTTAGATTAATGGGGTCAGAGTCTGTGGTATTCCCACGAATTTTCAATAAATAACAAATAGCTAGCTTAAGGAGGGAGCGTTCATAGCCCTTGGCGATCAATTATTTCGCCAAAAAATTACCGCCAGAGCTATGAATACGACCACTATATTGAACAAAATCCTCACGCTTGTCAGTCCCAATATGCATAAAACCCTGCGGAATGCGCTAGCTACCTGCGTCTTGAGCCTCGCGGGACTTAAAGGGGTCAACGCCTTTAGTTTTTGATGTTAATGTCCGCTACGCATTTTGAAAAAGTGTAACAGTTATGGTTATACGCAGATCCCACGTTATCTGCGCTTTTTCTAGCGAGTCGCGCAGCGACGTTCTAACCACTAGCCAGCGGCGCAGCCGCGATCTAGCTGTAGATTTCAGATACGTTGTTCACAAGTAACCGGCTTATAGGTGGTTGTTTGTTTAAACTACCATGTGGTCTGACAAGGTTATACCACTTCAGATAACAGGATAGTGTCGCATTTCGCTGAGCGGAATTGTTATACAGTTTGCCGTAAGACCACTCCCGAATCAGCGTCTGTATAAAACGTTCCGCTTTACCGTTTGTCTGAGGGCGATAGGGGCGCGTATTCATGGGGCGTGCACCGATCGCTTTGACGGCATTTCTAAAGGCTCTGCTGGTGTAGCACTTACCATTATCCGTCAGCACCCGTTTTACCTTCACATCCATTGCTTTCAGTATTTTGAGGGTG
>NZ_FOGB01000030.1 GCF_900111095.1 Amphritea atlantica
TGTCTTTACCCAGAGGGAATAGATTGATCGCCTCGAAGCGGCCGATCTGCGCATCCCAGCTGTTGTTGCCCAGCTGAATATAGGCATCACGCACCGCCACATTTTTATCGCCATCGGTGGTCAGCCGCACGCCGCCTTTGGCCGCAACGAAGTACTCGCCGTTTTCACGTTTTGAGGCGACATTCAGTTCGACAAAACCGTTCTGGTCATAGGTTGTGGAGGAGGTTGCGGTATCAACCGCATCGGTATCGAGTTCAAGATTTGCATCAAATGCGAGCTGTGCCTGAGCTGTACCGGCTAATAGGCAGCCAATCGCAGCGGACGTTAATAAAATGGACGTTTTCAACGTGATTCACCTTTTCGTTTTATTATTTTCAGATCAGCGTGTCGCAGGCCGAGCTCATCAGGATGAGTCTGATCTCCTGCGATACGCTGACTGCTATTGAAAAGGTATAGGGTTAACCTCTGATTTTATTCATTCAGAGCCCTGTTAATAATTGAAATGCTTGATGGAAATTTCAGATCGTCCCGGTATGAGATTGCCTGTCGGCAAGCGATAACTGTTATCAGAGGGTGGGCTTGCAGACAAAAAAAGGCCCTGATCGAATGATTGCAATCAGGGCCTTTTGGGACGCGTTGATCTGCTTGCCTCTGATCTGCTATCAGAGTACCGCCGTTTATAGTTGCAGGTCGTCTATACCGGGCAGTGAGGTGAAGGCTCCCTTATGGGATACCGCGTAGGCACCGCAATGGGAGGCGAATCGCAGTGCTTGCTCTAGTCTGTCCGGCGTGTTCAGCAGTGAATTCAGGTCACCAGGCTGACAGTCCAATGCGGCAAGCTGATAGATAAATCCACCAATGAACGCATCACCTGCGGCGGTGCTGTCCACCATAGAGACACTGGGTGGCGTGACTGTTCCGGCGTTCTGTGCACTGAAGTAACGCAAAGGGTTGCCGCCATCGGTCAGCAGCACCAGCGACACGCCGCTGTCCAGAAGTCGTTGCAGCACCTCATCCTGCGAGGTGCTGGCGGCAAGAAAGTTCATCTCTTCCTGACTCAGTTTAACGAGATCGGCCAGTGCCAGGGCCTGCCAGATAGGGACTGCCGGGTCGCTGCCCGCGGGCCATAAGTTGTTGCGCAGGTTGACATCAAAACTGATGAGAAAGCCTGCTGCTTTGGCTTTATCTATCCCGGTCAGCGTCGCTTCTCTGATGCCGCTTGCCGTCAGAGTATTGGAGCAGAAGTGAAAGATGCCCGCATCTGTAAACCAGTGATCCTCAAATTCATCCGCTGTAAACAGCATATCGGCAGAGGGGTTGCGGTAAAAAGTGAAGCTGCGCTCGCCCTCTGCGTCCAGTGAAACAAACGCCAGTGCGGTGTTGGCTGCGTCGGTATTCAACAGGTAGTCGGTATTCACGCCAGCTTCATGTAATGACTGACGCATAAAGACACCAAACATATCGGTGCCAATTTTACCGGCCATGTAACTGTTGCCGCCTAGTTTCCCTACGGCCGCCGCGACATTGGCGGGGGCGCCTCCGGGGTATTTCGCAAACTGCTCAATCTCGTTAGATCGGTTTTCACTGACCCGGCTGGAGAGCATGTCGACCAGAGCTTCGCCAAAAGAGATGACCTTTAGCATGGTTGTGTTCCTGAACGGTTATTAGGGAAGGGGGCAAAAAACGGCTCCATTCCCCTGAGTATAATGGCTCTATTTAAAAGGAGGGGCGTTAACCGTCGATGTCTGAGAGGTTAACGCCCGTTAACAATTGTAACCAGGTATCGCTGAATCATGAATCCCGGTTATTGTGCGAAAATCTCGCCACGACCGCGATAGGGAGCCGCACCCTGAAGCGCTTCTTCGATACGCAACAGACGGTTGTATTTGGCCACCCGGTCTGAACGGCAGAGAGAACCGGTTTTAATCTGTCCGGCACAGGTGCCAACGGCCAGGTCTGCAATGGTGGTATCTTCCGTTTCGCCGGAGCGATGGGAAATTATCGCGCGATAGCCTGCATCCTGTGCCATTCTGATCGCATCCAGGGTTTCACTCAGGGTGCCGATCTGATTAAACTTGATCAGGATTGAGTTGCCGATCTTCTGATTGATACCGCGCTGAAGTATTTGCGTATTGGTGACAAAAAGATCATCACCTACCAGTTGAACTTCACTACCTAGTTTCTCTGTCAGGTAAGCCCAGCCTTCCCAGTCGGATTCATCCAGACCATCCTCAATTGATACAATCGGATAGTGTTGAGTCAGTTCTGCCAGGTAATCGCTGAAACCCTCTGAACTGAATGACTTACCTTCGCCGCTGAGCTGATACTCGCCATCACGATAAAACTCAGATGCGGCACAGTCCAGCGCCAGAGTGAAGTCTGTTCCCAGTGTGTAGCCTGCCTGTTCAACCGCTTCACGAATCACGATCAGCGCTTCCTCGTTGTTTTTCAGATCCGGTGCAAAACCACCCTCATCACCCACGGCAGTACTCAGTCCCCGCGCCTGAAGTACTTTCTTGAGAGAGTGGAATACCTCAGCACCCATGCGTAAGCCTTCACGAAAAGTGGGGGCAGAGACCGGCTGAATCATAAACTCCTGAATATCAACCGTGTTGTCGGCATGTTCGCCGCCATTGATGATGTTCATCATCGGCAGAGGCATGCTGAATACGCCAGGCTGTCCATAAAGAGAGGCGATGTGGGCATAAAGAGGGCGGTTCTGATCCGCTGCGGCGGCTTTTGCCGCGGCCAGAGAAACCGCCAGCATCGCGTTGGCACCGAGGTTAGACTTGTTTTCGCTGTTGTCCATCTCGATCAGCGCCTGGTCCAGTGTGCGTTGATTCTGGGCGTCAAAGCCTTTGAGCAGAACGGCGATCTTTGCGTTGATATTATCAACAGCGGTTAAAACCCCTTTGCCGTTGTAACGGCTTTTATCGCCATCTCTCAGTTCAAGTGCTTCTCTTGATCCGGTACTTGCCCCTGAGGGCGCACAAGCGACGCTGGTTACACCTGAGGCCAGTATCACCTCGGCTTCAACGGTTGGGTTACCCCGGGAGTCCAGGATCTCCCGTGCAACTATCTTCTCGATGATACTGGTCATGCTGATGGTCTCCTGTCGGTTATTCTTGTGGACAATAATTTTGTAAATATAACGTATATTTTGTTTTATATGAATCTATATTTGTATTTTTATAAGTAATAAAACGTAATTAAGGCTGTATATATGCTTTGGCTCATGCTAAATAGCGAACGATTCTAAAAAAACAGAGTGGTTTCTGCGGATTTTCAGTCTGATCTCATGTTTAGGGCATATCCTTTATCAGAGGTTTCTCATCAGGTCATTGGTTACTCTTTGCAAACATCAGCGTTTGTAGTGGTCTGTCAGTACCAATGCTGTTTTCAGGGATTGTCGGGGTCAGGGGGGGTGATGAGGGGCCGATTATCCGGAGGTACAGGCGGACTATCCTCCATCGTTTGAATGCCGGGAGTCAGGTTATGAATAAGTTCATTGCACGTCTGCTAATCTTGCCTTTGTTGGCCATTATTCCGTTGCAGGCCGCTGCTGGGATAGGGCCGGAAAGCACAATAAGTGAGCTGTACCAGGATCGTTTTCATTATCCGGTGGTACCGGCGGTGCCGTTTTATGTGCATGCTGCTAATGGTTCAGGCTCAAAGGTGGTCTGGGCTAAAGTGACTGAAATGAGTTATTACCGTGATAACAACGGCGATCTGATGCTGTATGCAGGGACTACCCATGTGTGCAGTAAGTTTTCAGTCACCGGTAGTATCGGCGACAGCGATCGTCGTTGCCTGTCATCTGAAACGGTGCCGCTTATCAGACCCGCCGGGTATAGCTATCAGTATTGCGTATTTCGCACGGACGGTGATTGTGGCCGTTATATAAAATCGGACAGCGTGTATCCGCTTAGATATCAGGTTCCTGTGGTAAAACGAATGGCCGAATCTGACAGTTTTAACTATGCCAACGTGGTGTTTACCAAAACCGTCGAGCTGGGTCATTGCGGTGAGTGCGAAGTGAAAGGCTGGTCAGTGGTTAAAGTACATTAACAGCGGTAGCTATCGCTGTGCTGTGGAACTGTTTGGTGCGTGGGTCCGGTAGCCGTGAAGGGGGACAACAACCGGACTCACGCTGCTTGAACGGGTTAGAAGGTATAGTTGAACCGAACCCGGGCTGCAGTGGTTTCATCGTCCACGACATTTGATGCGCTCGAGTAGGAACCGGCAAA
>NZ_FOGB01000016.1 GCF_900111095.1 Amphritea atlantica
TCACAAGCCAAAAAACTAAAAATCGTCCGCTGCCAGATAACTGTATTTTATATTACAGGACCTGAGCAGATCCTTTACTGTACATTGGGTCTTTTATCCCGTGCAGAGGGTGATACCCATTGACCGATTCCAGCAGCAGTGAACGAATTGCCTCATAGTCGAAGCTGTCTAAAGCAAGCTGCATCTGAGCTATAACCGGCACTAAATCACCCCATTCAATCATCAGCTCTTCCGCCTGCATAATCATAGGATGAGCAGTCTGTTTGACATTATCCCCAATCAGAAGCTCCTCATAAAGCTTCTCACCATCACGTAAACCTGTGTAAATTATCTCAATATCACCATCAGGATGATTTTCATCTTTAACGGACAATCCTGTCAGATTTATCATCTGCTTAGCCAGGCTTTTTATCTTTACCGCTTTTCCCATATCGAGCACAAAAACATCACCAGAGGCCCCCATTGATCCTGCCTGAATGACCAGTGAGGACGCCTCAGGTATGGTCATAAAATACCGTGTTATATCAGGATGCGTAACCGTAACCGGCCCTCCATGACTTATCTGTTGCCTGAACAACGGAATAACAGACCCCGATGAACCGAGCACGTTTCCAAAGCGAACCATAGCAAAGCGAACTCCACTCCCTTGCTCTCGCTTACTCAACGCCTGCAGTACCAGCTCAGCAAAACGCTTACTGGCCCCCATAACATTAGTCGGACGCACCGCCTTATCCGTGGAAATCAGTACAAAGTTTTTGACACCATTATCAATGGCGACCTCAGCTGTATTCAGGGTGCCAAAAAGATTATTTCGCACACCTGCAACAACGTTAGACTCGACCAGTGGCACATGTTTATACGCTGCAGCATGATAGATAGTATCAACATGATATTGACGGATGACTCTTTGCAGAAGAACTCTGTCAAGGACAGAACCCAGAACCGGAACCACATCGACCAGACCATCAGTAAGCTTGCTCAACTCTTGCTCGATCGTATAAAGCGCGTACTCTGACTGCTCGTACAATATAACGGAGGAAGGCCGCTGATTGACTATCTGACGACATAGCTCAGAGCCTATAGAGCCCCCGGCACCGGTAACCATTACACTCTGATTAAGAATACAAGCGGCAAGCAAATCCTGATTGGGTAAAACCTCCTCACGACCAAGCAGATCAGCGATATCGACTTCACGCACATCGTTTATTGTAACTTTGCCACCGGCTATATCGGAAAGCGCAGGCAGGGTGAGAACTCTTAACTGAAAATCACTGAGAGAATCGACAATAGTTTTACGCCGATACCTAGAGACTGAGGGAATAGCCAGCAATACAGCATTGATATCATAACGCTCTACAAGACCTCCAATATCCGATGGGCTATAAACCCTGATACCATTGATATCCATACCCCTTAACGAGCTGTCATCATCTATATAGGCAACTGCAACGAACTCACTTGAATGATGCAAGGCAGTCGCCAGTTGCCGCCCTGCCGTTCCTGCCCCATAAATAAGAACTCTTTCTGAATCTTTTTGTGCACTATGATCACCGCCGGGAAACTGGTACAGAATAACCCATCGGGCCATCATCCGGCTGCCACCAATCACCAGCACTGCCACCAACCAGAATATGAAAATAACAGAACGGGGGGTATTCAGTTCAAGCGCCATCAGATAAACCGCGACCCACCAGACAAGCACGGCAAGCGATACCGCTTTGATCACTGTCCACTGAGCGCGGTAGCCAATATAACGGATGATTGCCCTGTACAGCCCGAGCTTGATGAATATAGGTATGGCGATGACTGGCGCGATCAGATAGGCGGGCCAGTGAACAAAACCCATTGCTGTCCAGTCCCCATATCGGAGAGCATAACTCAGCCAACAACATAGCGGCAGGACTAACAGATCAAAAACAACAAAGATTACTTTCTTCGACTGCCGGGATGAATTAAGAATGAAGTGAAGCAAGCAGTAGTCCTTCTAAAATTGCATTGGCTCTTCAGTGAATCCGGTCACCGGCGCCCTTTCCCAAGGCTGTAGCTACTATATAGTGAAAATAGGATTTTAACGACATTGTCTTGATCATTTTCTCATCCGTCTCTGCAAGCAGTTCCGGAGTCGACATATCTATCTCACTGATCTGGGCAAGCCCGGTAATACCTGGACGCACATTAAAAACATTTCGTTTAGAACGCGCATCTGTTAACTCAGTCTGATTGAAAAGACCTGGTCGTGGCCCTACCAGACTCATCTCACCCTTTAGTACATTCCATAACTGCGGAAGCTCATCAAGTTTTGTTTTGCGAAGAAAATGCCCGAACCGTGTGATCGAACTGGCACTTGCCAGATGAGTAGCAACAGAAGCGGTATCTAAGGACATTGTTCTGAATTTAAGAAGAGTAAAAGGCTTTTGATACCGCCCAACCCTCGTCTGACAAAAAATAGGGGAACCTGTGTCAAAAAGGCCTATTATAGTTAGCAAAAGCAGCACAGGGAAACCCAGTACCAAACCCGCGAACGCAAAACATAAATCTAAAAAACGAATCAACGGTTATTCTCCGCTTCAAAACAACGCTTCAATCCCTCTTCAACCGAAAGAGGAGGCTCCCACCCAAGAAGATCGCGGGCTTTAGAGATATCAACCTGAAGAGAATCCAACAAGCGATCAGCCAACGCCTTTTTTCCTATGAGCGTAGCACTCAGACGTAAAAAGCTTTCAGGAAAAGGGATTAGTCGGCTGGGTTTCCCCATCGCCCTGGCAATCCCTCTCAATAAATCAGAAGTGGACAGATCCTCTCCATCCCCTGCAAGAAAAACCTGATTGGCAGCAGCGGGATGATCTATGCATGTTACGACCAAATCAATCAGATTATCTATACTTATAAGGGTGCGTTTATTAAAAACAGCCCCCAAGGGCAATGGCACACCTTTTTTAACCAAATTAATCATGCTGGCAAAGTTACCTTTAACACCAGGTCCATAAACAAGTGGAGGCCGTATAATTATAACCTCCATGCCCGATGATACAGCTAAGTCCTGCAGCCCAAGCTCAGATTCCAATTTAGAGATCGCATAAGAATCTTCAGGTCGAGGAATATCATCAGCAGTAAAAGGGTGCCCTAAGAAGGTCTGCTCACCATTGACTTTTATCGTACTAATAAAGATGAAACGCTTTACTCCAGAATCTGCTGCTTGGCGAGCAAGATTAAGCGTTCCACTAACATTGACTGCACGAAACTCATTCAAAGACTCTGAAGGCTTATGAACCATACTATGAACTAGGGCAGCTGTATGAATTAACACATCACACTTTTCAAATACATTGCCATAATCAACGGTATCTTCCAGTTGAAAATTATAATGTTTATTGCCACTTTTTATTTTTGATCTCCCTATAGATATAACTTCATAGCCTGTAAACCCTTTCATCAAAGCAGCACCAATAAAACCTGTACCACCTGTTACCGCTATCTTCAAAGGAAACGCCCCATTGATACATCTTCTAATATTTTACCTACGGCAGTAGAAACGGCAAAAACATCAATCATCAACTGTCTAGACTTAATACCCATTTCCTCTCGCTTCTCCGAATCAGAAAGAATGGCTATAGCGTTTGAATAAAAACAATCATCATCTCCGTTAATACTAACTAATCCAGCACCAGAATCATTTATTAAATCAATAACGTCATTTCCCGGGTTTACGCTACCAATAATAGGTAACCCTTCAACCATATAACCTAGTAGCTTTCCTGGAAAGTTATGAGCCCGATGATTACAAGAAAGTGAAAACAAGCCCACATCTACTTGCGTTAAGATCGATATATATTGTTCTTGGGAAACCGAAGGGAGTAAAGTAACATTATCCAGCGTCCACGCTTGACAGCGATCTTGAACCAACTGATACTCATCACCCTGACCTACCAATAAAAAATGCGCTCTAGGAAAACTCCGCATTCTACGAGCTAAACGCATAATATTCTCCATATCCTGAGCATGACCTATATTTCCCCCGTAGAAAAAAATTATTTTCCCATCTAGGAGGAAGCTTTCTATCACCTGTTTTCCATATCCAAAATCTGTGACTCTCTCTGGATCAGTCCAATTATAAAGAACTGTCAGCTTTCTAGTTTCAATATTACAAATAGAAGAAAAAACCACCTCATTTGCTGGAGACTGAAGAGCAATTCGATCGGACACTAAATAATTTTTTCTCTCAAAAAACCGGAAGAACATAGCTGCCAATGACTTCTCTTTAATAATTCCCTCATCAATTATCCACTGAGGAAAAAAATCTCTTAATACTAAATATACAAAAGCTCCCTTAGACTTAAAATAACGAGCAAGTCCACAAAAAAATATTGTCGGGGAATAATTAATGCACAAATCAAAGCCCGTGTCTTTCCCGCCATTTCTAATTGCTCTTATCGCCCGAAACGATATTAACGTTTCATTAATTGCTCTTTTTAAGTAACCACAACCTCTTATTTTTCCAGCTCTAAAAAACCAAACTTCCACTCCTTCAATATGCTCAACGCATAGTAAGCAGGATTGATCAGGCATTCCCGGGGTCACAACGACAACCTGATGCCCCAGCTTATAGAATTCAACACCAAGTTCATGCAACATTTTTGCATGAACTCTTGTACTTTCAGGCAAATAATCGTCAGAAAGGATTACAATCCTCATATTTAAACTTTCTTCCAAACCAGACGATTCACATAATCAGTATAGCTTTGAATAACCCGGAGAACTTTATCGGAGACATTAGGTGAAGAATAATCAGAGACTAAACTTATAGATCGGCTATCTCCCCGTGTTTGATCTTCAAGAATTCTTATTGCCTGCAATATTCTATCCGTATTCATTCCAGTGAACATTACGGCTCCTTCTTCCATACCCTCCGGACGTTCATGGGCATCACGAAGATTTATTGCTGGGAAATTCATGATAGATGACTCTTCTGTAATTGTACCGCTATCGCTGAGCACAATTTTCGCACTCATTTGTAACTGAATATAATCACTAAACCCAAGAGGCTTTTGTAACTGTATAAGAGGATGAAAAATCAAATGCTCCTGTTCAATTTTTTTACGCATTCGAGGATGCGTAGATACTATAATTGGGAGCGCATAAGTCTCCGCCAACGTATCAAGCGTTTTTACGAATTTATTAATATTGCATTCTGAATCAATATTTTCTTCACGATGAACACTCACAACAAAATATTTCTCAGCCTCGAGATCCATTCTAAGCAACACATCAGAACTCATTATTTTATCGATATAATAATTGAGGACCTCCTCCATAGGACTTCCTGTTTTCACTATCATATCTGGAGGAACACCTTCTTTAAGAAGATATTCCCGTGCGATATTACTGTAAGGCATATTAATATCAGAAATGTGATCGACTATCTTTCTATTAATCTCTTCAGGTACACGAAGATCAAAGCAACGGTTACCTGCTTCCATATGAAAGATCGGAATTTTTCTTCGCTTAGCCGGGATTGCAGCCATGGAGCTATTTGTATCCCCCAAAATCAATACGGCTTCAGGTTTATAATAATCGTATACTGAATCAACCTTAGAAATCACTTCCGCAATTGTATTTGCAGCATTCTTTCCAGCACATTCCAGAAACATATCAGGTGCACGAATCCCCAAGTCTTCAAAAAATATCTGATTTAGTTCATAGTCATAATTTTGACCCGTATGAACCAAAATATGCTCACAATAACGGTCTAACTTCGAGACAACTCTCGATAGTCGAATTATTTCTGGCCGAGTTCCAACAATTGTCATTACCCGCAGCCGAGTCTCATCACTCAAAGTTTTCGATGTATTCATCATGCATCTTCTTAATTAAATATTCCCAGGAAGGAGAAATAAATCCTGTTTTAGATTTCAAGTTATCAGAATTGAGGCTTCGATCAATTTTAAAGTCCGCATATTCTTCGATTTTATTTATAACTGAATAACGATCTTTTATTAGAGATAAAAGAGTAAACTTATCTATCGGATCTGAACTGAGATGATATAGACCATATAATTGTTTATCAATGACGTGCTTTTCAATGAACTCTGCGATACAGACTGTAGGTAACCCAGAAAATATCGCATTTGCGTAACCTCTGACTGGTTTTTTTTGACTCAAAAACCAATCAACAAGACTTATATTACTCGCTATTTCATGTCCAATTATAGACGTTCTGAGAGTCAAATGTCCTCCATAATCGACTTCCCCCAATAACTTCGAGCGCCCATACAGATCGCACGCATCGGGCAAATCACCTTCCTTATAGTTACCCTTTTTACCGGAGAATACACAGTCAGTTGAAAAGTGTATAAGATGTCCCCTCACTTCATCACATATAGCTGCTAGTTTATGAGGAAGCAAACTATTAATTTCAATTGATGGGACTGGCGCTTTTGACTGGTCAAGTTGTTTAATCACCCCAATACAATTCAGCAAGTAGTTTGGTCTATAATCCAAAATTACTTCTCTAATCTTATTGAAGTTTGAAACATCTAACCCAGTAAGAACATTGGTGAACCCTTGCTCTTCTAGTTGATCTGAAGCTCTTTTGTCTCTGACACTACCTAAAACGTCGTAGTCTTTACATTTACTAAAATACCGCAACATGCTACCGCCCAGCATCCCATTAGCACCGAGCACTAAGATTTTATTAGTCATCAAGAGCTACCTTGTCCCCTGTCACAATACATCGGATATAATCAAGTTTTAGAAGTAACTCCTTCATTTCCTCAACATTTAACCGATATGTGTTATGAGAATTGTAATCGGCCACTGATGATAACTCTCTGGACCCCTCATCAAAGTACTTCTCATAATTCAGATCACGATTATCCGCGGGGATCCTGTAATAAGCCTCATGATCATCAGCTATGAGCATCTCCTCTTGACTACAAAGCGCCTCATATAATTTTTCACCATGCCGGGTGCCTATTATATTTATTGGATGACTCGACCTACCTATTAACTCTAGAAGAGCTAGGGTTAGAGTCTCAATAGTCGCCGCAGGTGCCTTCTGAACAAAAATATCGCCATTCTGGCCATTTTCAAATGCATAAAGAACCAAATCAACAGCATCATCCAAGGTCATCATAAACCGGGTCATATTGGGATCTGTTATGGATATCGCTTTACCATTGAGCACCTGGTCAATAAACAGAGGTATGACAGAACCTCGAGAGGCCATGACATTACCATATCTGGTGGCACAAATAGTTGTCCCTTTAGGTACATTTCGGGACTTAGCAACAATAACTTTCTCCATCATTGCCTTAGATATTCCCATAGCATTAATTGGATAAACTGCTTTATCAGTACTTAGACAAACAACTCTTTCAATACTACAATTAATAGCCGATTCTAAAACGTTTTCTGTACCAAGCACATTGGTTTTTACCGCTTCAAGGGGATAAAATTCACAGGATGGCACCTGTTTCAGAGCCGCTGCATGGAAAACATAATCAACGCCTCGCATTGCTGAAAGAATACTTTGATAGTCCCGAACATCACCGATATAAAATTTTAATTTGCTTGAATGGTAGCGTTTGCGCATATCATCTTGTTTTTTCTCGTCCCGAGAAAAAATTCTGATCTCACCAATATCAGTTTCAAGGAACCTGCGTAGGACTGCATTCCCGAATGACCCTGTACCGCCGGTTATCAACAACACCTTATTTTTAAACATTGCAGATCCCAATCCTCTCTAAATCTACATTTATCTCATTTAATGCAATGCCATCAAACCGTCTCTCCATAAATAAAGACAATACACTACATGAATTTTCTAAAGTCATTACCTAATTCCTTTTTTAGAATAGCCCGATATTCTAATTCTACATTTTTTTTCATAGCATAAAAATATTCTTTAGATGCACTAGGATCTGCACGCAAGACAGGCGTTTTACCATCGAAAGTTTCAAGACTTCCATATTCTAAATGCACACAAATATCAGCACTACACATCTCATCAACAAGTTCATTTTTAAACCATACAATCGGTTTAAATTCCAAGCCACTTAACTCGACAAGCGCATAACTGAAAGACTCAAACTGAGATGTAATAAAAGGCAAACGGTTAGGTAATGTTTTCAGGATCTTCGAAATCTGAGAATGATCTAAAGATTCATATAAATACACTTTTGGCCCACTAACCTGTTGCAAAAGATTGGCTAACTGTTTCACACGTTCCAGTTCTTTATGACATTCAGGAACAAAAAACAAATGAATAGACTTCACATTATCAAACCAAGATCGTCCATTTTTTTTTTGGAGCTGCTCAAATAAAGCATCAAGAAAATCACCCACTCCTTTATTTGGAACCATCCTCGCCACATTAATTATGTTCACACCCTCCCCAGGCACGTAAGCCGAATTATCTGCCAGCATCATATTAGGCCCAATAATATCATCAACTCTATAACCAACAATTTCTCCTAGAACTTTCTTTGCAAAAAAAAGTTCTTCTTCATTACTAGCCAACACAGATATTCTTTTCAACTTCGAATTTAAAAAACTGCATTTACTAATAATTTTTATAATTACTTTCTTCTTCCTTTCAGATATCTTTAACGCACCTTCTTTCAATTCACCATGAGGTAATAATACTAGATTAATACGGACAGGCAATAACATCAGCATTACCACATATGGAGAAAAAAATGAATGCACGATAAAGCATCGATATCGATAAAATATCACATCACGAATAGCGAAAACAAACTGTTTATTCCTCCCAATAGAGGACAAATCTAAAAAGTCACTATCACAGGAATTAATTATTCCAGAAGCCTTAAAAAGGCTAACCCCCCGAGCAACCCCTCCTCCTTGAACGGCATTATCACCAACGGCAGAAACCCATCGAACACGATCACAACTCATGCAAGTCTGCTCCTTGAGCTACTAAGCGCAAAATAAACTCATCATCATGAGAAATAACAACCACTACTTTTTCTTTAGCCAACTCTACGATCCGGTTCAGCATTCGTTGTTTTAGAAATGGATCCAATCCTACACTCGGCTCATCAAAAACAAAGTAACTTGATTTTTTATCACACACAGCAGTAAATTGTAAAAATTTAACCTGCCCTCCTGAAAGTTCTGACAAATTATTAGCAGGAATTCCTGCATCGATAACACTATCAATTACACTCTCTATTTCTGTAACACCCACGAGATTAAGATAATCATGTAAAGATGCACTCTCAACAAATCCTGACTGATCCAAATACGCTACTGACGAATTCTCTGAAATTTCCGGCAACCACTTTTTAACAGCACTTGTTTTTCCCACTCCTGAAGGGCCTTTAACTATATAAATCCCGGGAAGTTCGATGGCTTCCAAAATATTTAAAACCACTTCACTCTCAAATGATTTTCTCCTTGACACTTTCATTTCAAAAAGCTTTTCTGAAACATCACGCACACCCACACTATTTATACGAATTGTTTCTAAATATGCAGAAATACGTGAAATAGAGGGAATCACACGAAGCACCATTCCAGCAAGCACAGCAATTTCACTATCCTTTATATCAAAATCGATACTTATTACACTGATTGCAGCTACTAGTAATAAAATTCCATCCACAAGCGCTTTAGTATAAAAAGGCAGTACTACCTGCGTACCTAACGCAGATGAAAAACCTTTAGAAACCTCAGAGAAACGATTACAAAACCAAGCCCCCCCACTATTAATCGTTACTGAAAACCCACTATTTATAAGTAGTTCTACATATTCGAGACGTTTTTTCTCATTACAACTTCGCTCGCCCCCTACTGCCAACCCCTTTTTCCTTAAAGCCAACATTACAATAAACAACGAAACCAGCAAGAAGAAAGCTATAACAAGAGTAAAAAATCCAAATAAGTAGAATGCATAACAAAATACAATAAAAACCAACACACCCTCAGCTAGAGAAAATGATAGCGGAATCACAAGCCCAAAGAATAAATTATTCATCTCTGAATTTAATACTTTCCTAATCCTTGTCAAGTCAATAGCTCTATTCTCATGCTGTGATTTAAGCACCACCCTCACGAAATCATCACCTAGGCTAGTATATATTTCCGACAAAGAACGCGAGAATAAACACTGTGAAAAGCTAACTACCAGCATACGAAACACAACAATTAACGCCAATAAAAAAACAACAATAACTTTTTTATCCAACCCGATATCATATTGAAGAAAACTTAAACCTGGCATTTCTTTTTCTTCACCAAAAAAATATAAAAATATAAAAGAAACCGAAACATAGAAAAAAAGATCCACGAGCACAAGAAAAAAAGGAACAATAAAATACACCCCCTTAGATATTTTAACTATTTGCTTATACATCCACCCCTCCAAAAAGCATCATCCAATCACATTCACAAAACAGATAAAAAAACAAACAACTAAAAAAAACTCACTACATTCAAATAAAATAGATTGTAAATCATATTCAACACATACGATAAACAATAAATTCAGGAGAACATAACCATAAGAATCTTACCAGCTTACAAATAATATTATTCTTACTATTAAAACAACAAAGACTTTAAAATTCTAATCAAATCAAGAGTATTCCGTGGATCAAAAAAATCAGAAATACTAAGGTAATTTTTCAACAGCACTTTATACTCTCTTTTAGAAATAGCTGGTTGAGTTCTAGTATCTTGATTTCCATGTTGGCGCGATAGAACTGTCGGTACTGGAATAGCAACAAAGTCCTGTCTTTGAAGCAAACGAAGCCACAGATCATAGTCCTGGGTGTGCAGAAGCTCTTTCTCGAAGCCTCCATAATATTTTAATGAAGCGATTGGGGCCGATAGGCAATTACCATTCAGGAAACGACGACTGAGTAAACGAAATCTCTGTCGACTTGTAAGGTTCACTATTGAGTTGATGTAAGATAGAAAGCCGGTATCGTTATTCAACAGATAAAAATCTGACACAGTGACCACATCCGGAGAGTGTGCTCGCAAGGCTCTATCCGCTTCAAGACGATTTGGGAGGTATATATCATCATGACTTAGCCAGGTAAAAATTTCACGGGTTGCATTCTCTATTCCAAGATTAAGTGCAGTAGCGACCCCACCATTCTCTTTCGAAAGATACTTGATATCTATCTCACTCTTATGACGCTTAACAATATCCTCTACACCTCCATCAGTTGACCCATCTTCTACTACTATTATTTCATCGTACTGACCAGCAGCCCCGATAGCCGATAGCAAAGCTTCTTCAAAGTAATCTCTGCCGTTATAAACCGGCATAATAATGGAATAATGCATAAAACCTCTCTGCCTCATATAATACTCACAAAATTTATTAGGCTAATGTTACATTATCTAACAGGCAAAAAAAAATTAAAATCAAGCAAAGAAAAATAATAACTAATGTTTATTGCACATGCGACTACAATTTTACTATCTTAACATAATATTTTCCTTACTCTTATTCCCAGCAGTCTAACTACAGCCTCGGAAAATAGCTGTCTAATAAAGTGAAAAATCTGCGGTAAATAAATTTTTTTATATTTATTCTCTTACTTGATTATGCATAATGCTCAGCCAGCGTCAGGTGTTGGTATGGCAACTGTACGACCAAGCTGGGGCAGTATCACAGGAAGGTCAGAGTGATGATTAAAACGAAAACGGTACTCAGCCAGATGCCTCAGCAAGTGTCTTGTTCCTATTGAATGGTAACCAACTCGAAGTTAATTTTTAACGTTACCAGTCTTCGTGTTATCCCAGTTGAACGCTTTGTAATCCCGTAACTCCACAAAAAAGCCCAGATGTTCACCTTCAGCTTCTTTTACCGGCTTGAAACAAGCCGGTCCATCTGACAGGATTATGCGGTCATTTTTCAGATGTTGTTTCGCCCAGTCACCGAATGAGCGTGTTTTAAATACATCCAAAACACCCATCCTCATCCGAATGGGTAGCCCTTATTCGTTTAGAGCTAGGGCGGCAACGAAAAGAATCTTTCCGGCGTCCCCTCCCTCGCTTACCGCCATAACGGCGACCATCCTAATACACATCATCAAGTTGGATGAATCGGGTGCCGGTCATCGTCCCCTTTCATCGCTTGCAGTAACTTATGCTTCATCATCCAGGCTGTGACATAGTTAACATCCAGCTGACGTTTCAATGCCATTGCCGTGAGGCACGCTTTAGTCTGATTTTCAACATACAGGTTTTCAAGCCTATTCAGTCATCATCAGCCGTAATAAATAACATTCGCAAACATTAATATCAGTAAACTTTCTAGAGTTTAACCGATAAAACCAGCGCCCCCTGTAACCAATATCTTCATTCACTCATTCCTTTCATATTCATACAAAAGTCTCTGATTGAGCAGACTATTCATAAACTTAAGCGAGGGTTAGACAGATTCTATACAATTGTCCGCTTAGCGCGGTACTACTGTCTAATGTTATGACTTAAATACTTATGAAAAAACCATACACAACTGCCAATCTGGACTGGTCTTCTGAAGCACCTTTATCCACAAGGTTTGATGACATCTACTTCTCCACTGAAAACGGTCTCGCTGAAACCAACCACGTTTTCCTCGAGAACAACCAACTTCCCGAACGCTTCAGAGAGGCAGACTCATTCACCATCGCCGAAACGGGCTTTGGTACCGGGCTCAACTTTCTGGCGGCATGGCGGCTGTTCAATAAGACTGCTCCGCCATCCGCACGCTTGCATTTTGTCACTGTGGAAAAGTATCCACTGACGCTGGATGATCTGACCCAGGCCCTCGCGTTATGGCCTGAGCTTAACACACTCTCAGATAAACTCATTGCACAATACCCATCACTAGTCCCCGGTTTTCATCGTCTCTGTTTTGACAACGGCCGGGTCACTCTGACGCTGATGCTGGGCGAAGCCATCGAATGTTACCGCCAGTTAGAGGCAAACGTTGATGCCTGGTTCCTGGATGGTTTCGCGCCTGCCAAGAATCCCGATATGTGGTGTCCGGCGCTGTTTCAACAGGTCGCCCGACTCAGCTCTGCGGGTTCAACATTTTCGACGTTTACCTGTGCAGGTATTGTAAAGCGAGGTCTGAGAGATGTTGGGTTCCAGATCAGGAAAGTACCCGGTTTTGGCAGGAAAAGAGAGATGCTCACCGGGACTTTTACAGATGCAGATCAGCAAACACCGCCTTCTTTGAACCATTCTGGTGTCTCTCCCACCTGGTTCGGGTTACCAGATAAACACAGTGGCGATAAAACAGCACTCATTATCGGCGCCGGTGTAGCAGGCTGTTCGACTGCCTGGTCTCTGGCGCAGCGCGGCTGGAAAGTGACACTGGTGGACAGAAACAGTGCGATCGCGACGGAAGGCTCGGGTAATCGTCAGGGGGCGCTCTATGCCAAGTTACCGGTTGATCCGATACCCGCCAGCCGTTTTCACCTTTCCGGCTTTCTCTACAGCGGTCATCTGCTCCGACAACATCTCACTGATCGCTCAGATATCTGGTCACCCTGCGGTCTGTTGCAACTGGCAGCCAATGATAAAGAACTGACTAAACAGCATAAGCTGGCGGAGTCCGGTAACTATCCCGATGATGTGGTTCGCTTTGTCGGTCAGGCTGAGGCGTCAGCGATTGCTGGCACGACGGTGAATAATAGCGGCTTGTTTTTCCCTGCGGCTGGATGGGTTACGCCCCCACGACTCTGTCAGTGGTTAACTGAACACCCCGCTATCACAGTCATCACTGATACAAAGATTACCCGGCTGGAACGTGAAGCCAGCCAGTGGCGCGCCCATACAGACGATAATCAGACACTTACCGCTGATGTGGTGGTCGTCGCCTCCGCAGCCGATAGCATGCAGTTTGAACAGCTGAACCACCTGCCACTGCAGAAGATCAGGGGGCAGGTCTCGCTTACCGACGCAAACATTAATGCGCCGCAACTGAAAACCGTTCTCTGTAGCGAGGGCTATATCTCCCCAGCCAAGCAGGGTGCTTTCTGCTTTGGTGCCACCTTTGATCTTAAGGATGATGCCACCGAGATCCGTGAGTCTGGCCACCAGCATAACCTTGATAAGGTGTGCGACATGGCACCTGAACTTGGCAAGCGCCTGTCTCAGTACCATACTGAAAACGGACTACAAGGCCGTGTTGGATTCCGTTGTGCATCGCCCGATAAGCTGCCTGTCATTGGTCCGGTGGCGGTGTATCAGTCTTTTCTCAATGATTATGCCCGACTGCGTCATGATGCCACTACGGTCATTGATACTCAGCCGCAGCACTATCCCGGCTTATTCGCAAACCTGGCGCATGGATCTAAAGGGCTGATCAGTGGTCCAATAAGTGGAGAGATTATCGCGTCTATGCTTGAAAACGAGCCCCTACCACTGGAAAAGGAGTTAATAGATAAGCTGAGCCCTGCTCGATTTATCATCAAGAATCTGATCAGGCGGGCGATATAATCTCTATCGTTCATTCAGAGTAGCGCGCAACAGTTATGGCATTGGTAATTTACGATCAGGGTTATCGTATCCAGACACCGGTTAAATCAATATTTACCCCCCGCGGGGTAGAGCAACTGGCCGCGTCTCCCCATACCGCAGAGGCGGGGGTCGAAAAAGATCATGAGAAGGATCATGTGGACCAGATTCAGCACCATGAATATGGGCCACCAGCCAAAGGCAACGCTCGTAAAGCCGCCACGCTTTATACTCAGACCGGCGGCAGCGCTCAGGAACAGCCCCGTTCCTATATTCCCGCATCGCTGATTATGTCGCACCCGGTTCAGGCAGTGTTACAGGGCAGCAAGATTCAGTCAGCCCTGTATAAGATGAAACAGTTTGATATCAGCCATCTGTTGGTTCTCTCAGGGGCCGGCAGACTCATGGGAACCGTGACAGAAAAGCTACTGCTGCAGTACCTGAGTTATCAGGGAGCCCAGTCACATACCATTGAAGACACCATTGAGCAGTGCTACACCCGACAGGTTATTACAGCAACGCCCGATACCAATATCCGCCAACTGGCGGTCAGCTGCGTGGAACACCAGCTAAGTTGCATACCCATCGTTCAGGAGAATGGTAATCTGGTGGGAATCATCACTCGCACGGATCTGCTGCAATCACTGATTAATAATGAATGGCTGGACAGCCGCTAAGCCAGCCTTAGTTTTTATATCTGCCATTCTGATGGGGCAGAGCGTTGCTGTTATCCTCCGGGAAGCGGATATCATCCTCCCGGGAACCAAACAGCCCGGCCAGAAAGGCAAATAGCTTTTTAACACCCCGCCAGATTTTTGGCAGCAACCAGACCACCAGTGCGATAAACAGCACCAGACCGATCAGAAATGCCACCGGATAGTTGAGTGCTGTCCACAACCCGCCAAATACTGCCAGATCTTCAGTGATCGATGCGGTCCAGTTCGTCACCGGTTCCGGTGATGTATTAATCATCACCCGCCCCCCAGCTTTCAGGGCGTGACTGGTGGCCGAGAGTGAACCACCGACAAGTGCGGCAGCCAGTATAACCGCTTCATTCATATCACCCACGGCGCCAGCCGCCAGTGCCGCACCCGCGGGGATTCGGATAAAGGTATGCAGAGTATCCCAACCGGTATCGACGCCGGGGACTTTATCGGCAAAAAACTCTACGCAATACATAAACCCGGCAGCCATCAACACCATGGGATCAGCAACAATCTCCAGCCCTGCAGGCAGTTGCAGATTGCCGGTATTGGCCATCAGCCCCAGCATCAGAATGGTCGCATAGAGATTAATACCGCTGGCCCAGCCAACCCCCATGGTCAGCGCAATCAGCGCTGTAATCTGTTCCAACTGATCCATAATGACACCCCGGCCTACTACAAACTATTACGGGCAACTATATTGCACTGTCCTGTACTCTGGCTGAACAGTACAACCGCTTCCCCCTGTCTCAGTTTAGCTCTAACCTGCTCTATGCGCGTCTCGGTGGTTGTTTCCTTAAAGCCATAGTCCGTACCGTCACGGGTGACAAACTCCTTTATAAGGTTTGTCAGTGTGTCTGGCTGAAGCTGTTCCCAGGGGATAATCATCGGTCACCAGGGCCAGCGAAAGAAGCTGTCTGCTCTTTCCCGGATGCGGGGACAACTTTTCAGGTCTTGCCGGTATTGTTCCGACCGCCGATCAACCGCTTCTGCCTGAGCCTGCAACACCGGATCGGGATGATATTCGATCCGGTATAACCCGCCATGGCCTATTCTCGACGCGATGTACAGTTTGCCGGCCTGATTCATATTCAGATCGTTACGCCGGCTGGCCATCTGAGCGTGCCAGCCAAGGAAATCCAGCGCAGTGGTGATATCAGCAACCGTACCAGACCAGTTTTCACTGGCCAGACGATACTCTTCCCAATCGGAAGAGACCGGCGCAATATACTCACTGGCCTCCGTGCCAACCGGCATATTCAGCTCCGCCAATGCGATATGCAGCGGTAAACCCCAGCGACTTTCAGTCGATACCGCTGCATCAAGCCAGTCATTATTCTCATACAACCCGAGACAAAATGGATTTTCCGGTTTTACAAAGCGTTCCGGTACCACCTGAGCCATCTGACTACAGCCCTGCAGCACAAAAGCGCTCAGCAAGTACAGCGGTATTGATCTGTAAAACGTCGAACTGTGCATCTGTCAGATATCCTTAGCCGTTATATTTCGCCAGCAAAGCCAATAGCTCTGATTCATCCATTACGGGAATATTCAACTCTTCCGCTTTCTGTAGTTTAGACCCTGCCCCCGGCCCTGCCACCACACAATCGGTATTCTTAGATACGCTGCCTGCCACTTTCGCGCCCAGTGCCAGCAACTGTTTTTTCGCCTCTGAACGGGGCATCTGTTCCAGCGTTCCGGTCAACACCCAGGTCTGCCCCGCTAAAGGCTGAGCTTTCTGGTCCACCTCGACATCCAGCCAGTGAACACCGGCATCACGAAGAGCCTGAATCACTTCACGGTTATGCACCTGATGGAAAAAGCTGACGATATATTGTGCCACCACAGGGCCAATATCCGGAGTGGCCTGCAACATCTCTTCGGTGGCCGCCATCACCGCCTCCAGAGAACCAAAGTGAATCGCCAGTGTTCTTGCCGTGGCTTCACCCACCTCGCGGATCCCCAGGGCGTAGATAAAGTTAGCCAGCTCGGTTGCCTTGCTTTTCTCAATACTTTGCAACAGCTTGGTGGCTGACTTATCGCCCATCCGCTCCATACTGGCCAGCTGCAGATGGTGGAGCCGATACAGATCCGCCGGACTATGCACCAGCTCTTTCTCTACCAGAGCGTCGATCAGCTTCTCACCCAGGCCATCGATATCCATCGCTTTACGGGATACATAGTGCTTCAGCGCCTCTTTACGCTGGGCAGCACAGCTCAGGCCACCGGAACAGCGTGCAACCGCTTCCGTTTCAACCCGGACAATCTCTGCATTGCACACCGGACAGCACTCTGGCAAGCTGACAGGCTGAGTCTGTTCTGGACGACGCTCCGTGACGACGGATACCACCTGGGGAATAACATCACCGGCACGGCGGATAATCACACTGTCCCCTGCCCGGACATCGAGCCGCTTCACCTCATCCATATTGTGCAGCGTGGCATTACTTACCGTTACGCCACCGACAAACACTGGCTCAAGTCGCGCTACCGGTGTTATCGCTCCGGTTCGCCCCACCTGAAACTCCACTGCTTTGACCCGGGTAATCTCTTCCTGCGCCGGAAACTTATGTGCAATGGCCCAGCGCGGCGCCCGGGACACAAAACCCAACTGTTGTTGCAACGCTATATCATTGACCTTAAAGACAATGCCGTCGATCTCATAGGCCAGTTGATTACGTTTCGCTGACAGCTTGTCAAAATACTCAAGGCACCCCTCTGCCCCTTCAACAACGGCCATCTCTGCATTAATTTTCAGTCCCCAGGTAGCCAGTTTGCGCAAAATTGCTGCATGGCTATCAGGCAGCTCTCCCCCGCTGACAACCCCCACAGAGTAGCAGCACATCTCCAGAGACCGCTGGGCGGTAATTTTAGGATCGAGCTGTCGCAGACTACCAGCCGCCGCATTACGGGGATTAACAAAAGGTTTATCACCCCGTTTAAGGGCCTGCTCGTTAACCTTTTCGAAGCCTTTACGGGGCATATAGATCTCACCGCGGACTTCCAGCCGCTGCGGATAATCATCCCTCATCAGCCGTAGCGGGATCGAATTGATGGTGCGCACATTCAGGGTGATATCCTCTCCGGTAGTGCCATCGCCCCGGGTGGCGCCTCTGACCAGAACGCCATTCTCATATAGCAGGCTAACCGCGATACCATCCAGTTTAGGCTCACAGGCAAACTCGATTTCAACCGCCTCACCCAGCCTGAGCCGGTCTCGCACCCGCTTTTCAAAACTGCGCATATCATCAGCAGAAAATGCATTATCCAGCGATAGCATCGGCATCTCATGGCGTACCTGGGTAAAGGCGGCCAGGGGTTCAGCACCGACGCGCTGGGTCGGAGATTCCGGGGTTACCAGCTCGGGATATTCCTGTTCCAGTTTTTTCAGCTGCTGAAACAAACGATCATATTCAGCATCCGGTACCTGAGGATCATCAAGCACATAGTACTGGTAGTTATAGTGACGCAGTTGATCGCGCAACTGCTCAAGCAGTTGCGTAATGGAGATATCAGGTTTCATTGGCAAGTATCTGGAAGGTTCAGGCGGATGTTGTTTTTTTCAATTTACGCATTTCAAACTTACGGATGCGCTCACGATAGTGCTCTTTGGTCTGATCCCGCATGGTGGAGCGATTCTCATCCAGCAAGACCCCATGCAGGTTTTTTGCCACGGCAATCGCGGTTGCCAGCATACACTCGTAAGCATTCATGACATCACGGGGTTCTTCCATCGACATAAAGAAGGTTACTCCCCGGGTTTCCATGCTATCCATGGTATCGATATCAAAATAGCCCGGTTCAAGCGCGTTGGTCATACTGAACTGGATGGCGCCCTTATCAAGGCCATCTTCATAACGGTGAAAGATCTTCATATCGCCATAGCGCATACCGCACGCAAGCAGAATTTGCAGTAGACTCCGACCGGAAAAACCATCCTGCCCCTCAGCAGCAACCACCGAGATCACCAACACTTTATCGGCTTCCGGAATCTTCTGCAGAGACTGACCCTTAATACCAATACTGCTGTCCGGATTATCTGCTGTATTTGCCGGTTTTGCTGCCGTTTTATCTGCTGCCATGGCTGATGGCTGATCGTCGGAGAAACCATCAGCGATCTCCTCAGGTTCATCATCAATAGCGGAGAAACGTTCAGGCTGGGGAGCTGGTTTTGGTTTCAGCGCAGCCTTGACCCTTGCCAGTCCAGACTTTTCAAACGGTGGCTCAGATTCAACCGCCGGCTCATCAATCAGAGAAAATATTGATTCCTGACGCTCCGGCAGATCCATTGCAGTCTGTTGCAGCTGACTATTTTCTTCACGCACCGGACGCATCAGCTCACTCACCGGGCGGGTATAATCAAACTCGTTTTCATCGTCATCATCATCGTTCTCAGCCACAGGGCCTGTTCGAAAGCCTTCAGGCAGGGAGTCGATCAGATCATCATCCTCAGCCGAATATGAGGCGCGGCGCTGAGAGGTCGCAGGGACGGCTTCCCTGTCTGACTCATCAGCGGGAAACAGTTCGACGTTTTCAGGTTGGGCAATTTCAGGTTCTGAGCTCTCTAATTCTGAACTTTCAAACTCCGGGCTTTCAAACTCTGAGCTTTCTATTTCAGCACGTTCTGACTCCCGATTTTCTGAGTCAATGCTGCCTTTTTCAAAGCGGGTTGCGTCAGGACTATCATCTTCAAAGTATTCGGATTCCTGATATGCAAGTTCCTCGGTCTCAGATTCATGGTTATCAGGTACTAAGTGTTCAGGTCTGAACGACTCTGGCTCTGCAGGGGAATAGGCTGTGGCCTCCCCGGACGCTGATCCTGTTTTCGCGTCAGCGTCTCGTTCTTGCTGAGTTACAATATGTTTAACAACCGGTATATCCTCATCCACAGCATCATCTTGTGGCGAAGTATAAGGGGGTTTATCTGCAGGGTGTTCGTTATCCTTCTCAGAAGGCTTCGGAGTGCGAACTACACGTACGGCGGAGATCCCTTCATCCATATCATCAAAGGAGGGACCATCGTGGTGTGGCGGAAAACTGTCGGAAGACGCGAACAAAGGATCATGCTCGTCCTCAGAGAAGGTTGGGCTGATATGCTCTGACCGCTCTTGCGCAGATTTTTTCATCCAGCCGGGTTTGGCGAAGCGCCCCGGAGTAGCCGACGGCTCGGTAGCAGGACTGGAACTAACCGGATTCTGTACAGGTTTATTATGAGAAAGCGGCTTGCGAGCCTCTGTTTTTTCTTGTTCCGCAGCCGAGCGGGCAGCTCTGGGAATCGACAACTCCAGCTCTTCATTTCCCAGCCCTTCATTTCCCAACTCTGCATTACCAAAGACGGGCTCACGGCGTGTATCGGCAGCGCTGTCGGACGCCCGACCAACCACCCTTGCACCACCGCCAGGCAGTTCAGGATTAAATGTCTCTTCAGGCACATCAGGGATATCATTGAACGACTTGTCGATCTTCATCTTCAGCCGGTTACCGCCGCCCCGCATGCGGCGCCAGCCATCCAACACAATCAGGAGAACAACTATCGCGCCACCGATAATCAGCCATTCGCGTAATCCTAATTCCATTGCCAGATATTACCCTTGTTTTAATTTAAATGCGGTCTGCCGATTCTCTATTGTCCTGAATTTGGTCAATCATTCAACTATATGATCAATAGACAGCTCTAATATATCAACTTGGTCATGAACAGCAACAGGAGAAATGGTTCCACTCAAGTCTCCAGGCTGCGGAGTCGGCTGTCCTGAAGCGGATACCCGCGCAGTCACTTCAACCGTTTCAGCGCCAGAAAGCTTAGCCTGTGGGCTCATCGCCATACTGTCATCCAGGACAATGTTGAGTGGCAGGTCAGCAACGGTCACCCGTTTTGCCGCCAGCGGCATTCTGCCTCCCACCGGACGGGCAAAGATAAACACTGTCATATCCGGCGTTACCCGGCTTTTCAGCTCAGGACTCAGACTAACCGCCAGCTGGATTTTCACCTCGGCGAGCTCCGGCAGATCGGGCACAGTCTCTCCTGCAGCAATCAGTTTATCCCGGGCAGAGATAATTCCTGATTTCAGCGAATCTGCCTGTTCAGTGCTGGCGTTAGTCAATGCTTTACGCCAGAACTCCATCGCAGCACGATAGTCTTCAGATTCGTAAGATTCGATTCCCAGCAACCCCAGCGCGGTCACATCAAACGGGTCCAGCGACAGGGTTTTATCAACCTCACTACGGATCTGCTGATTCATTTTGCCACTGTTTGCGAAGAACAGCGCCTGTGCATACTGGCCATTCACTCCAGCATACTGTGGGGCATCTTCCGGCAGGTATTTAAGCGCCTTGCCATAGCCATCAGCGGCGGCAGAAAAGTTCTGCATACTCATAAAAGTATTCGCCAACAGGTACCAGCCCTCTGGGTTTTCAGGTTCCTCTTTAAGGCGCTCCTGCAACGCAGTGATCGCTTCTTCAACGGTTGGCTTGCGGCCATTAAATGGATCTGCAGGCCGGTTCATTGCCACAGCGAGATCGCCGGAACGGCCATACTGGCTGTAAATCGCCAGCCCCATTGCTGGTATCAGTGCAGCCAGCAGAAAGGCGGTAATGATCGACTGACGGGTAATGCGTACTGGCTTACTGGAAGAGGCAACCGTATCGTCAACATCCTGTAGCAGGTTACGCTCCAGCTCCAGCTTCAGAAAATCATAGTTTTCCTGATCGAGACTACCTGCAGACCGTTCAGCATCCAGCTCTGCAAGACGTTCCTGATAAATATTGATATTCAGCTCACGACGATCAACATCGGGCTGGACAGCATCCTCAACCTGACGTCCCCGATAAACCGGCACTAAAACAAATGCCACTGCCAGAAGTGATAGCAGTGCGATTCCTAACCATAACGCCGTCATTTATTCTGTTCCTGTTTGAGTATCTGATCGAGTCGCTGTTTCTCGGCATCGCTTAAATTGCCGTCTGGTTTGCCCGGTTCAGTTTTCTTACGCTTGCCACTGATCAGTAAAACCACGATAACACCGATCAACAATAATGCTGCGGGTCCATACCAAAGCAGATAGGTTTGCTCTGACATCCGGGGACGGTAGAGCACAAACTCACCGTAACGGGTCACCATAAAATCGATTACCTGTTCATCATCCGCGCCGTTTTCCAGCATCCGGTAGAGTTCATCCCGCAGATCCTTGGCGATAGGTGAATTAGAATCGGCAATATTCTGGTTCTGGCATTTAGGACAACGTAGTTCAGTGGATAATGACTGAAACCGTTCCCGGGTCGCATCATCTTTAAACTGGTAGGTATCAATCGCGGCACTCGCCAAACTGCTGAAGCTGAGTAAAACCACTAACAAAACCTGACGAACCATCAGTTCACCTCCAGCTGCTTCATTTTCTGCCGCAGCTCACCCCAAACACGCTGATCAATCGCCCCAACATGTTTGTAACGAATGATCCCCTGGGCATCCAGCAGGAAGGTTTCCGGCGCGCCATAAACCCCCAGATTGAGTCCCAGATGACCGTCAGGGTCATAGATATTCAGGGCATAGGGGTTCATATACTTATCCAGCCAGATCTTAGCCTTAGCCCGGTCGTCCTTGTAATTAACCCCATAGATGGTGACTCCCTCATCCCGTGCCATGCGGTTTAGCTGGGCATGTTCCTGCTTACAGGTCGGGCACCAGGTGGCCCATACATTGAGTAACGCCGGACGCCCCTTCAGGTCAGCTGCCGTGATAGTTTTCTGCTCGTCCAGCAGTGCCGACAGACTGAACTCTGGCACCGGCTTACCGATCAGCGGTGAAGGGAGGGTTTTGGTGTCTTTTCCGATGCCATTCCAGAGAAACAACCCCAGAGCGACAAACAAAACCAGCGGCAAAATAACAATTAATCGACGCATCATTATACCTATCGAAACACTTAATCAGGCGGCTGCCCGGGCGGCATCCCGCCGGGCCTGTTTACGGTAACGGGGGTCTGTGGCAGCCAGCAGGCCACCGGCAGTCATCAGCAGACCACCCAGCCAGAGCCACCGGACAAAGGGTTTATGCTGTACCCGCACGGCCCATGCGCCGTTTTCCAGCGGCTCCCCCAGTGCAACATAAAGATCGCGGAACAGTCCGGGATCAATATCGGCCTCCGTCATCACATTACCCCGGGCCGGGTAGAAACGTTTTTCCGGTCGCAGCTCACCATACAGTTTGCCGTTAAAACTCACCCGGATAACGCCCATATCTGAGCTGTAGTTTGGCCCCTGCTTCTTCTGAGCACCTAAAAACTCAAACTGATAGTTACTGAAGCTCAGCACATCACCGGGCGCCATCCGCAGATCACGCTCCTCATTGTAGATGCTCACCATCAGCGCCCCTACGACCGCAACCGCAATACCGGTGTGCGCCAGAATCATACCAAAGTAACTTCGGGACATACCGGAAACCGCAGCTTTAACGCTGCTTCGACCGGCCACTTTTTTCCAGAAGTCCCTGATGCTGCTGAAGACTACCCAGAACACCAGCGCCATCACACCCGCAACGGTCAGGTTAAATTCCTTAGCGTAAAGATACTGCACCAGCAAACCGGCAATGACACTGATAACCGCAGGCAGCCACAGCTGTTTCAACAGAAACGCCACTGACGTTTCCCGCCAGCGCGCAGCGACACCCAGGCCCAGAGCCCCCAGAATCAGCAGCATCAGCGGAATAAACAGGGAGTTAAAGTAGGGAGGACCAACCGAGATCTTACCCCAGCCCATCGCATCTACGATAAGAGGGTATATTGTTCCCAGCAGTACCATCATCGCTGAAACCACCAGCAGAATATTGTTCAGCAGCAGCAATGATTCCCGCGATAGCAGCGCAAAACTGGATTCGCTTTTCACGTTCCCTGCTTTGACCGCATAGAGGATCAGAGAGCCGCCAATGGTGATCGCCAGCAGTGCCAGAATAAAGTAGCCGCGATCCGGATCAGAGGCGAACGCATGTACCGATGTCAGCACCCCGGAACGAACCAGGAAGGTCCCCAGCAGACTCAGGGAGAAGGCAAAAATCGCCAGTAACACGGTCCAGCTTTTAAACACGCCACGTTTTTCGGTGACAGCCAGTGAGTGAACCAGTGCAGTCCCCACCAGCCAGGGCATAAAGGAAGCGTTTTCAACCGGATCCCAGAACCACCAGCCACCCCAGCCAAGTTCATAGTATGCCCACCAACTACCTAACGAGATACCCAGCGTCAGAAACGCCCAGGCAATATTGGTCCATGGCCGCGACCAGCGCGCCCAGGCGGAATCCAGACGTCCGGTCAGCAGCGCAGCGATCGCAAAGGCAAAAGCAACCGAAAACCCTACGTAGCCCATATACAGCATTGGTGGGTGAATAATCAGGCCGATATCCTGCAGTAGTGGGTTAAGGTCGCCACCTTCGGAGGGAAACTGCGGCAGGTGACGATCAAACGGACTGGAGGTCAGCAGAGTAAACAGGATAAATCCCACAGCCACAATCCCCATCACCGCTAACACCCGGGAGACAATCTCCACTGGCAGGTTCTGGCTTTTAAAGGCAACCGCCACGGTCCAGCCACTGAGGATAACAACCCAGAGCAACAAGGACCCCTCATGACCACCCCAGATCGCACTTATCTTATAATACCAGGGCAATAGGGTGTTTGAGTTGGTGGCAACATAAGCCACCGAAAAGTCATCCACAACGAAGGAGTACCCCAGACAGGTAATACTGATCGCCAGAAAGAAAAACATCCCTATCGACAACGGCCGGGCATAGTTCATCAACAGGGTATTGCCGACAGATGCCCCTACCATCGGTACAACTGCCAGCAGTAAAGAGATACACAACGCCATAATCAGCGCATATTGACCCAACTCTGGAATCATAATTATTCAGCTCCTGCAGCGCGCATCTGTTCAGGCATTTTACCGGCCTTTTTAAGCGCCTCGGCAACTTCCGGAGGCATGTAGTTCTCGTCGTGCTTGGCCAGCACTTCAACCGCTTCAAACACCCCTTGGTTGTTCATCGCGCCCTGCGCAACAATTCCTTGCCCTTCGCGGAAAAGGTCAGGCAGGATACCGGTGAAGGTGACGGTTACCTTATTAGCAAAGTCGGTCATATCAAAGGTGACCTGCAGGCTCTCGGGGTCTCGTTTCACACTCCCCTCAACCACCATTCCTCCGGCCCGGATACGGGTGCCTTCCGGCGCTTTATGCTCAACAATATCGGTTGGCGAGTAAAACAGGTTAATATTCTGCTTCAGGGCATACATCACCAGTCCCACCGCAATCGCGGCACCAAAGACGATGAAAAGTACGATAATAAGTCGCTGTTTACGTTTCGGATTCATTAGCTCTGTTTCTCCCTGCGCAGGCGACGGGCCTGTTCTGTAAAGATGTGACGCTTGTACATCAGCGGGTTGACAATATTTATCACAATCACAACCAGAGCGATCGCATAACTGAGCCAGACATAGAGGCCGTGCCCCCCCATATCGATAAATTCGGCAAATGATTCAAAACTCAAAATAATACCCTCAACCAGCTATCAGGTCGCGCACCCAACTGCTGCGACGCTCACGCTGAATAATTTCGTTACGCAGCCGCAGCATCATCGCTACAGCAAAGAAACAGTAAAAACCGATCACCATCACCAGCAACGGCACCCACATCTCTGCAGGCATCGCCGGGCGTTCGGTCAGTTTAAAGGTGGCAGGCTGGTGGAGCGTATTCCACCAGTCCACGGAGTATTTGATAATCGGGATATTCACCAGTCCTACCAGCGCCAGTACCGCAGTTGACTGAGCCGCCGTGCGCTCACTCTCGATGGCGGAATTCAGGGCAATAATACCCAGATAGAGGAAGAACAGAATCAACATTGAGGTCAGCCGGGCATCCCAGACCCACCAGGAGCCCCAGGTAGGCTTACCCCAGATGGCACCAGTTGCCAGAGATAACACCGCAATCGATGCGCCAATCGGGGCACAACACTTAGCGACCATGTCTGCAACTTTCATTTTCCATATCAGACCGATCGCACCAGCAACCGCCATCAGCATATAGCATGACTGCGCCAGAATAGAGGACGGTACATGAATATAGATTATCCGGAAGCTATTGCCCTGCTGGTAGTCGGCTGGCGCAAACGCCAGTGCCCAGACAGTCCCCGTCACTAACAGCAGTATTGCTGCAATGACAAACAACGGTAGCAGTTTGCCGGTAATTTCGTAACACCAGCGGGGAGAAGCCAGTTGATAAAACCAACGTGGCATCCACTTCTTATCAGCCATATTTCAACCTTATCGGGGTATTACCCACTTACACTAATTCTTAATGCGGCACCAATTGCCAGCGGCGCCATCACCAACCCAAGCGAGAGCATCGCTCCCAGAATGGCCAAATACCCCCCCAAGGGTAACCCCGTCACTGCGCCCTGCACCGCAGCACTGCCGAAAATCAGCACCGGAATATAGAGCGGTAACACCAGCAGGGAGATTAATACACCTCCCTTGCGCAACCCAACGGTCAGAGCAGCACCGATGGCGCCAACCAGACTCAGGGTTGGTGTACCCAGCAGCAGACTCAGAACCAGCCCCCACATACCGTCTCCAGGTAAAAAAAGCATAACTCCCAATACCGGCGCCAGTAATGTTAACGGTAAACCAGTGAGCATCCAGTGCGCCAGTACTTTCGCCAGCACCACCAGATAGAGTGGCTGTGGACTGAGTAAAATCTGTTCCAGCGTTCCATCCTCAAAATCAGAACGGAACATACTGTCCATCGACAAAAGCGTCGCCAGTAATGCAGCAACCCACACCACACCAGGTGCCACATCAGCAAGGAAGGTTGGATCCGGGCTTACCCC
This sequence comes from Amphritea atlantica, assembly GCF_900111095.1. Classification (GTDB taxonomy): domain Bacteria; phylum Pseudomonadota; class Gammaproteobacteria; order Pseudomonadales; family Balneatricaceae; genus Amphritea; species Amphritea atlantica. The sequence goes on from NZ_FOGB01000016.1 coordinate 27,055, forward strand.
CAGTGGAAACAGCGTTGCGACCATCAGGAAGAAAATCAGCGGATTGACCAGATCACTTTTACGTCGATAAGAAAGTAACAGATCTCTCTTCAACGCCCCCCAGAAAGGGCCATCAACCTTGTATACATGGACCATCGACTCTTCTGTCGATTGGTTAGGCACACTATCGTTCATAAAGTTCCCGCTAATTGATCAAGATTAAGCCTGCGGATCTTATCCCCCATTGCCAGCTCATGATGGGTCGTCAGAATAACGGTCCCTCCCTCCTGAGCATGGGTAGTAATCAGCGCTTCTTTCTCCGCAACCCCGCGTTTGTCAATCGCAGTAAAGGGCTCATCCAAAATCCATAACCGCGCCCGGCTAAGATAGAGCCGTGCCAGGCTGACACGGCGATTCTGACCGGCTGAAAGCGTATGACAAGGTACATCTTCATAACCCTTCAAGCCTACTTTAACGAGTGCATAATCCAGTTTAGTCAGATCCATCTCCGGGTGCAGAGACGCATACCACTGCAGATTTTCTCGCGGCGTGAGCACCGCTTTGACACCCGGCTGATGTCCAAAATAGAGCAACGACTCGCGATACGCCTGAGCGCAGTTATCCAGATGTTCGCCCTGCCAGTAGATGTCGCCTTCAAAATGACGCGACAAACCGCTGAGAATGCGTAACAGCGTGGTTTTACCACTGCCGTTCTGCCCCTCAATCTGGATCACCTCACCAGCGTTGACCTCGAAGCAGAGACCTTCAAACAGCACACGCTCATCCCGTTCGCAGAACAGATTGTCGATTTTCAGTCTTGGTGTAGACAACTGGACACCCTCAATAAAGCAAAACAGGCAAAGTCGCCTTTATAATTAGCAATACCCGCCGAAAGCAAGGCATTATATACAAAATAAACAGCCGAAGTGCATTACTCGGCCAAAAGAACTATATCCACTCTGAAACTGTGCAGGAAAACCGACAGTGCTGAATCCACTGAGCATACAAAATCTGCAGAACAGCGCCGGAAAACCGCTTTCGGCAGCAGAGCTTGTGCGCACCCTGCCCCTGAATACGCCAACTCCAATAACGATCCGTCAGGTCAGTGCGGATCCGACCCAGCCAAACCAGTTCAAATTACAGGTGCAACTTGGCACTCAGCTATACCAGCTAAGGGGAAATCAACCACTGCCCCCAGGCAGTTCGGCGACATTAACCCGCACCGCAGCGGGACAACTACTGCTGAGCAGTATTGCCAGCCAGCCCACGACTCAGACTCAGACACTTAATCAACCAGCCACCACTCAGTCCCAGCCGATACAACAGAGTGGTGCCACAACCCCGCCTGGTAACAACCAGACCATCGCCCCTGATCAGCCCCCGGTGGTGCAGATTAAAGGCCGCACGCAGCAGGGTCCACAGGAACCGCGTAGCCAACAACCGCAGCCTCCGGGGACGTCAACAGCTCAGTCACCACAACCGCCGACAGCGACTGTCCCTGCCCGTTCAATACCGGGACTGAACCGATTACTGCCACTAAATCAGCCGGTGCTGGCCAATATTTCTGTAGCGATCAGAACCGGAAGCGGCGAGGGGAATCTGATTGCCAGTATGAATGGCCGGACACTGCCCCTCACCCTGCAACAACCGCCCCCTTTTGATGGCAAGGTACTCCTGATCAGAACCGCCACTGATCAGGTGCAGATACATCCGTTAACATCGCCGCTACAAAATCAGAATCTGAACCGCAGTATCACCGATGCATTACGCTATGTCTTACCGGCGCAACAGCCTGTGGCTGATAGTCTGATAAAGCTGCAGCAGCTAAACAATAGCGCCGGCGGTGAGAAAAGCCCGATAAACAGTATTATCAGTTCATTGATCAACCTGTTTGGGGTCAAGACGGAATCTGCCGCTGCGGGGCAGTCCGGCATCCAGCAAAACCTGCTAAATGGAGGTCTGTTCACTGAGCGTAACCTCGCCGATCCCCGCAGTCAGATCCCTGCCGGAGAGATGAAGCATCAACTGAATCAGCTTTTACGCCAGGCAGACAGGTTACCGGAACAGGCGCGGCAGCAGTTGCATGAACTGGTGAAAGGACTGTTGAACCGGGTGACCGGTAACCAACTGGAAAGTATTCAGAATACCCGCATCAACAGCGATGGTGGTCTGGAACGTTATTTTGCCCTTGATCTGCCAGTCAGAAATGGGGAGCGACTGGATAATGTTGAACTGAAAATATCGGAACACCGCAAACAACTTTCTGAAGATGAATGGCAACGACTCTGGCGGGTCAGGCTCCACTTCGATCTTGAGGAGCAGGGCAGCGTTGATGCGGAACTGGTACTGGAACAGGAACATCAGATTACGGCGCATTTCTGGTGCAGCCTCGCAGCAACCGCCGAACAACTGAACGATAAATTACCGGACTTCAATCGCCAGTTACACCTGCAGGGGTATAGTATCAACTCAATCCATTGCAGCGAGGGCACCGCCCCCAAACCGGTCAATCAGGTGGAACAGCTCATCGATGTGGTCACTTGAAACGGAGTAGATGTGAACAAAAAAACAGATGAGTATCAGAAGGCGATCGCCCTGAATTATGATCATCAGGGTGCACCAAAGGTAACCGCCAAAGGACAGGGGGTTATCGCTGAACAGATTATCCGGCTGGCCCGGGAACATGACGTGCATATCCACGAAAGCCCGGAACTGGTGGAGGTTTTATTGCGTCTGGAGCTGGGTGATGAGATACCGGAAAGTCTCTATCGCGCCATTGCAGAGATCATCGCCTTCACATACAAGCTTAAAAACAGCTAGCCTTAAGAGAGATACCGCTGATCAGTTGCGACGATCCGGTGCAGCAATCTCTTTATGCAACAGAGCCATCAGCTCTGCTTCAGGGCGCCCGATACCACAATTCTTAACCAGGTCATCGACATCGGCCCCCATCTCCATTAACCGGGCGGCCTGATTGTAAGCCAGCACGCCCGGATCACGGTTAGCCAGTTCCTCTTGTTTTTCAGCGGTGATATTGAGCTTATTTTCCACATCCATCAGGCGGTGACCCATACCGATAGAGCTACTGGTGAGCGCCTGAATCTCATTGCGCAGCACATTGATCAGCGCTTCATACTGTCGCTGATGCTGTTGTAACTGACGACGGGCGTGGACTGAGTAGCCAATCGATACACATGAAACGATGGCAACCACCGCCAGAGCTAACCAGATCATCATATCTCCTTACGAGTCCAGGGCTGTATTCAGTCCATGCAGCAACGCCGGAATATTGACGACAGCACACTGATACTTCATACAGGTACCCAGCAGCCAGGGTCGGCTTTGAGGATTTTTATTCCAGGTGATGAGATCCGGGGCGATCTCCTGAGCACCAATCATGGTATCAATTGTCACCGCCCAGCAAACATCCCTGAACTTAACCAGCTCGGTATAGGCCGCTTTATCCGGTTCATACCGTTCGGGGATAATCCACATGCCGGTATCCACAACCCGAACCAACTTACCCGATTCTTCATAGTTACCCAGAATCCAGTCAGCGTCAGCACTCAACTCAAGATTCATAGCACTGAGATCATGCGCCCTCTGCAGATATTTAACCGGCAGAGCCAGTTTCACACCGTACATCTTAACCAATAAGCACTGCAGAGGCTCAGAATCCACTTCAACCACGGGTTCTGGCGCAGGCTCTGGTTCTGACGCAGGTTCTGGTTCTGACGCAAGTTCTGGTTCTGGCGCAGGTTCTGGTTCTGACGCAAGTTCTGGTTCTGGCGCAGGTTCTGGTTCTGACGCAAGTTCTGGTTCTGACGCAAGTTCTGGTTCTGACGCAGGTTCTGGTTCTGGCGCAGGTTCTGGTTCTGACGCAAGTTCTGGTTCTGACGCAAGTTCTGGTTCTGACGCAGGCTCCGGTTCTGGCGCAGATTCTGGTTCTGGCGCAGGCTCCGGTTCTGGAGCAAGTTCTGGTTCTGGCGCAGGTTCTGGTTCTGGCGCAGGCTCCGGTTCTGACGCAGGTTCTGGTTCTGACGCAGGTTCTGGTTCTGGTGCAGGCTCCGGTTCTGGCGCAGGTTCTGGCGCAGAAGGCTCTTCAATCGCTGCATATTCAGGCAGCACAGACTGATCCGACTCAACAACATCCTGAACAGTCTCTATCAGACTGTCTGCCACAGGATTAATTGCTGCCTCAGACAGGAGATCATCTGAATGCTCTGGGGCCTGTTTTACATTGGAGGTAGGATAGACAAGCTCGGGGGCCAGTTCCGCTGCAGTCTCTGTAGCAGGTTCAGTCTGTTGTTCAGTTGTCATTCCGGTATCAGTATCAGGTACCGAGGGATAAACAGCTCCGGGGGCCAATTCAATCGCAGTTTGCGATGCTGACTCTGAGTCAGGCTCCGACTTTTCAGCGGCGATATGATCCGACTGAATATCCAGCGATATTTCCAGATCATCCAGATCAACCTCTTCCAGCTCCGGGCCCGCTTTTGGCAGCTCTGATGCAACCAACGGCGTTTCAATCAGGTCGTCGGATTGTTCTTCCGACAGCGCCAGCTCGGCTTCAATACTGAATGGAGACTGGTCATCCTTCAATAACGCATCAAGGTACTCTTTTACCAACTGCTGTTGCCGGTTCAATTGCTCTTCACTCATCCTCTGCTCCGCTCCGCCAGACCGCGTAAAATGCGGATATATGCCTGCACACCCGGCATCGTCAGATCCATCTCTGATGGGGTTATGCCTTTAGCACTGGCAGTAATAAACTTACTGTCCACAGGCACCACCGATGCTGCAATATTTTCAGCAAAGCGCTGATGCAACTCCCGCAAACAGCTGACTGAGGCTGGAACTGTGCGATCATAGAACGTTGGAATCAGGGTATAGGTCAACTGACGTTTTCTTGCCCGGTTGATCATCGTAATGGTGCGCAACATTCGTTCCAGCCCTTTCAACGCCAGAAACTCTGTCTGTACCGGCACCAAAAGATGACCGCAAGCGGCCAGTGCGTTGATCATCAGCACCCCCAGCACCGGCGGACTATCGATCACCACATAGTCATAGCGATCTTTTACCAGCCGTAAAGCCTTTGCAACCTGCAGCCCCATCCCTTCCTGTCCTACCGACTTACGCTCCAGCGTGGCCAGTGCAGTGGTGGCCGGAATCAGATCGATACCTCTGTTTGAAGTCGGCATCAGTAACGGTTCCAGCAGTTTCATGTCCACTTCACTGCCGGGCTGAAACAGATCATAGACGCTGTTTTCCAGCTCATCCGGATCATACTTAAAATAGCTGGTCATCGAACCGTGGGGATCGAGATCCACCAGTAACACGCGCTGCCCCGCATCAGCCAACAAACCGGCCAGTGAGACTGCGGTTGTGGTTTTGCCCACTCCACCTTTCTGATTGGCTACCGCCCATACCTGCATTACTGCGGTGACTCCTGTGTCTGCGGAGAGAAGCTCTCCGGTGACGTTAATGTTTCTGTATCCAGAGGCTGAGTCGCCTCTTTACGGCGAAAGGTTACCCGCCCCTGTTCATCTTTAACCGGCTCAATCGCCGACTCGGGCAAACCACTTTCCGTCAGAATACCTCTGATGGCATCTTCACTGACCTGTTCACTACCAAACGCTGACACGACCCTTTGTGTCTTACGATCCCGGGTAACCACAATCACAATTCGGCGGTTAACCCGCCGACCACTCTCCGTGTCGTTATCGGCAAGCGGCTGATACTCGCCAAAACCAACGGCCGCCATACGCTGGGGTTTCACGCCATTCATCTCCAGAATACGTACAACACCCGCAGCCCGCGCCGCAGATAGTTCCCAGTTTGAGGGATACTGATCTGAAGAGATAAACTGATTATCGGTATATCCCTCTACATGGATCGGATTGTCGTACTGTTTGAGTATTTTAGCCACCCGCTCAAAGACCGGATCTGTTGTGATTGCCGGTAGTGCGCCGCCTTCAGGGTATACAAGGTTAGCCCCCAGTTCCAGTGCGACCCAGAGGTTATTACTCTGCACGGCGACATTGCCACTACTGATCAGTTTTTTAAACTGCATCTGCATCTGCTCGCCAATCGCTTTCAATGCCGCACTGTTTTCCGGTTTTGGCGGGATAATTTTTACTGTCGGGTTTTCCTTGCTGGACTCCCCACCCTGAAAAATACCGATTCCTGCAGGATCGCTGTCAGACTTACCACCAATCGGAGGATGTAAAGCCCCATCCTGACCGGAGAATATCCCGGCAAATGATTCGGTGACCTGCCGGTATTTCTCCTCATTGACCGAAGAGATCGCATACAGGACAACAAAAAAAGCGAATAACAGGGTAATGAAGTCGGCATAGGAGATGACCCAGCGCTGCGAATGCAGATCCTGTTCTTCTACTCTGCGTCTTGACACTCTACGCCCCCTGTTCCAGATATCCCTGCAACCGAAGCTGGATAATCCGGGGGTTCTGGCCTTCAGCGATTGACAGCAACCCCTCCAGCATCATCTCCTGAAAATAAAACCGCCTCAGTACCATCGAGCGAATCTTATTTGCCAGCGGCAGGAACAGCAGGTTGGCGATTGCCACGCCATAGATGGTCGCTACAAACGCCGTAGCGATGCCCGCCCCCAGGTTTGCCGGATCCGCCAGGTTTGACATCACATGAATCAGCCCTAGTACGGCGCCGATAATCCCCATTGTGGGCGCGTAGCCCCCCATACTCTCAAGCACCTTTGCCGCCTGAAGATCCCGGTTTTCACGGCTAACCAGTTCTGTTTCCAGAGTAGAACGGATGACATCCGGGGTGCGTCCATCAACCAGCATCTGTAAGCCGTTACGTACAAAGCTGTCTTGCTGCTTGCTTATCTCATCCTCGAGTGCCAGCAGACCTTTGCGACGGGCAATGACACACCAGCTTACAATACGGTTTATACCCTCACGATAATTCTGATCATGATGGCCAAACACCAACCCCGACAGGGTGATCGCGCGCGACAGCTCGGTTGGCGAGGACTGAACAAAGACAGCCGCAAACGTGCCCCCCACAACAATCAGCAGAGCGGGAATATTGAGCAGCTCATCGAAGGCGCCTCCGGCGAGATAATTCCCCCCAACGATTGCTATGATTGCCAGTAGTATCCCACTAATACTTACCAGATTCATCAATGTCCCCAATGCTTAAACAGCTGCCGGATACTTTCAAGATTCAATACTGCATCTGCCAGTTCCGCCTCAATCACGGCTTTTGGCATACCAAAGATAGTACAACTGTCTTTGTCCTGCGCCCAGACAGTTGCCCCTGCTTTTTTCAATAACCGGGCACCATCACAGCCATCCGCGCCCATTCCGGTGAGCACCAGAGCCACCGCTCTGCGACCATAACCTTTTGCTACCGATGCAAACGTCAGATCGACACTCGGTTTGTAGGTCATCCGCTCGTCACTTTCGCGAATAATAAGCTTGCCTGAATTGGACGGGTCAAGAATCATCTGCTGCCCACCCGGCGCAAGATAGACATGCCCGGCAAATAACTTGTCACCATTCTCAGCTTCCTTCACACTGACCGCGCACAGATCATCAAGTCGTTTAGCAAAAACTGAGGTGAATGCCTTAGGCATATGCTGAGTGATCAGTATCGGCACCGGAAAATCAGCAGGAATCTGAGTCAGGATAAATTGTAGCGCAGCGGGTCCGCCTGTCGATGAGCCAATAGTCACAATTCCACAGTCCGGGATTCTGACATTCACATCTGATCTGCCCGACCGCCCCCCTGCAGTATCAGTTGCAGGTGCAGCGGGTTTTGGTCGCGCAGCGGCAGAAGCCGGTGAGCGCAGGGCAGAACCCGATTGCGCAACCGCTTCAGAGCGGCTGTTCAGGCCTGGACGGGGTTTACGCCCACCCAGCGCCAGAATTTTTTCTGCCAGCACCTTTTCCACATCATCGCCACCGCTGCCCGCGAGCCATTGCCGGGCATCTTTTTCCATATAGTCAGCAGCCCCTAACGCTAAGGCTTCAAGGGTGACCGCAGCACTGCGGCGGGTTAATGAAGACAGCATGACCACCTGACAGGGAGATTCAGCCATAATCTGTTTCAGCGCAGTGATACCGTCCATCTCCGGCATCTCCACATCCATCGTCACCACATCGGGGTGCAGTCGTTTTACCTTAGCGACCGCTTCTGTACCATTTTTGGCGGTATCAACAACCTCAATATCAGGGTGATGGGTCAGTATCTGCTTAATCCGATTGCGAAAAAAAACCGAATCATCAACGACTAAAACTCGAACTGCCATACAGTTATCCAGTATAGGCCTGCTGTACAAACATTATGCTCAATTAGCATATGCCTTCAACAGACTAGGAATATCGACAATCAGAGCAATCCGACCATCCCCCGTAATAGTCGCTCCGGACAGTCCCGGCGTACCGTGCAAAATAGAACCCAGCGGTTTAATAACAACCTCCTCCTGTCCAACCAGTTGATCGACGACAAATGCAACCTGCATCGTACCAACATTGGTGATCACCACATGACCATTCTGTGGCAGAGGATCTTTCTCAAAGCCTTTCATCAGCCAGCGTTTCAGATGAAACAGCGGCATCGCTTTATCACGAACAATAATAACCTGCTGACCATCAACCATATTAATCTGCGTCAGATCGAGATTGAAAATCTCATTTACATTCACCAGCGGCAGCGCGAATGCCTGACCTTCCAGAAGCACCATCAGAGTCGGCATAATCGCCAGTGTCAGCGGTACCTGGATTTCGATTCGGGACCCCATACCCAGGGTTGAATCAACATCGAGCTTACCATTGAGCTGGGAAATTTTGGTTTTTACCACATCCATTCCCACGCCACGACCCGAGACATCAGAGATCTGTTCTTTGGTGGAGAACCCGGCAGCAAAAATCAGGTTATAACACTCATGATCACTCAGACGGGCGGCGGCCTCCTGATCAAGCATCCCTCTTTTAACAGCGAGGGCCCTGAGTTTATCCGGGTCCATACCGGCGCCGTCATCTTCAATAATCAGAAGGATGTGATCGCCTTCCTGTTCGGCAGAGAGCAGCACGTGCCCCTCCCGGGGTTTGTCATTTCGCTCACGAACCTCGGGCTCTTCTATACCATGATCAATCGCATTTCTGACCAGGTGAATCAGCGGATCAGCCAGCGCCTCAACGAGGTTCTTATCCAGATCGGTATCTTCCCCCCGCAGCTCAAGATTAACCTCTTTATGCAACTGACGGGAGAGATCCCGGACAAGACGCGGGAAACGGCCAAAAACCTTCTTAACCGGCTGCATGCGGGTTTTCATCACTGACATCTGCAGGTCGGCTGTCACCATATCGAGCGAACCCAGAGCTTTTGCCATATCCCCATCATCCAGTTCTGCTCCCAGACGAACCAGACGGTTACGCACCAGCACCAGCTCACCCACCATATTCATGATCTGATCCAGCAGACGGGTATCAACCCGGACATTACTTTCGGCAACGGGCTTATTTGCCTGAGGCTTAGCCGCCCCGGAAAGGTCGGGCTGGGGAGTCTCGGGGGGGTGAATAGCCGCGGGAGGCTGGGGAACCCCGGGGGGTGGAGTCGCCGCAAACGCGCCTTCACCTTTGGACTGCAGATCATCCAGAAGATTCTCAAACTCATCATCAGTGATCAGGTCAGCGGCAGGCGCGGCAGTGGGTGCCGAGTTTGTTGTCTCAGTAATGGCAGGGGAGCCCCCCCCCAGCAACTGATCAAACTCTTCATCGGCGCTGTTATCTGCAGAACCTGGCGAACTGAGGCCCGGTGCACCATTGGGGCCATGCAGCGAATCCAGCAAACTATCAAACTCATCCTCTGTAATCAGATCAGACACTGGTGCTGCTGGAGCGACACCCGGAGCACCGTGGGGGCCATGCAGCTGATCCAGCAGGTCGTCGAACTCATCCTCAGTAATCAGATCAGAGTCACCCGCTGTTTTCGCTCCAGCGGTCTCATCGAGGCCGGAAATCAGTGATTCAAATTCAGCGCTGACCTCTGCATCAGTGTGGAGCGGAGCATCTGCCTTCGGAACCACAGGAGGAGGTGTCGGCGCTGCGGTGGTCTGACCCGCCGCCATCGCATTCAAACCTGCCAACAGTTGCGGATCCGCTGGCTGAGGAAACTCTCCCTGCTGAACACACTGAAACATTGAGTTAATTGAATCCAATGCCTGCAGCACCAGGTCCATCAATTCTGAAGAAACTTTAAGCGCATCATTACGCAACTGATCAAACAGATTTTCAGCGCTATGACAGCAATCAACCATCGGGTCGAGCTGAAGAAAGCCAGCACCACCCTTAACTGTATGAAAGCCCCGGAAGATTGCATTCAACAGCTCCCGGTCTTCGGGGTGCTGTTCAAGGTCAACCAGCTGTTCGGACAGCAGTTCCAGAATTTCCCCGGCCTCAACTAAAAAATCTTCCAGTATTTCCTGATCAACATTCAAAGACATCTGTTATACCCTTCAAAAGCCGAGGCTGGACAGGAGATCATCAACATCATCCTGACTGGATGCGACCTCCCCTTGATTGCGGCCCTTCATTTGCGGCCCTTCCGCTGTAACCTCTGACGCACCCTTCGTCTGCTCAGTTTCAGTCTCCGAAGGGTCATGCTGTGCGGCCGGGAGCGCGCCAAGGTTATTCACCCGCGCAGCCACTTCCATCAATCCAACCAGTTTATCTTCGATATCGGCAACCAATTGGATAACACGTTTGATCAGTTGCCCGGTAATATCCTGATATTCCTGCGCCAGCAAAATACCTGTCAGGCGCTCTTTCAGCGAGGCCAGTGATGCAGAGTGATCATCAGCATAGCGGCAGGCTTTGTCATACAGTGCCTCTAGCGCTGGATGATCATCTTTTAACGCCGCCAGTTCTTCGATCAGCTCCTGACGACGCAGGAACCCTTTTTCGATAAGACTGACCTGCTGCAACGCTTCATCAACCTCATCAATAGTCTTATGTGCGTTACTCTCGGTCAGCTCAATAACATAGGATAAGCGGTCACTGGCATCCGTGATAGAGGCGATATGTTGTTTAGAATCCTGCAACAGCTCAGTGGAGCTAACATCTTCAGTAAAACCGACAATCGCATTATGAACCGCCCGGGTAAGCGTGCCCACCTCATGGTATAAAGCCTGATGGCGCATCTCATTCAGCTGCTGAACCAGTTCCATCGCCTGAGGCAGTTCCCCCCGACTCAGCAGCTCAACCAACTGTTCGGCGCGGGCCTGCAATTCGGCTTCAAAACAGTGCTGATCCCGGTATATATCAAAGTCAGACATAAACGCCTCCTAGCCCTGAAGGCGTTCAAATATCTTATCGATTTTCTCTTTCAGAACGGCTGCTGTGAAAGGTTTGATAATGTAACCGTTCACCCCCGCTTGCGCCGCAGCAATAATCTGCTCCCGCTTAGCTTCAGCAGTCACCATCAGAATGGGGATATGGCGCAGTTCAGGGTCGGCACGAACCGTTTTCAAAAGATCGATACCCGACATCTTTGGCATATTCCAGTCAGTCACCAGAAAATCAATACCGCCCGCTTTAAGCACAGGCAGCGCTGTCGCACCATCATCAGCCTCAACAATATTGCTAAACCCCAGATCCCGCAGCAGATTCTTAATAATCCGGCGCATTGTTGAGAAATCATCTACTACCAGAATTTTCATGTCTTTATTCAAGACAATCCCTCCTAACACTCACTTTAACGGCGACAATGGCTTCAGCTATTCTCTGCTGCATTCACCGCCACTCTTTTAAACGACTACGCAACCGTAATGCCGCCTGACTATGTATCTGACTCACCCGAGACTCACTGACACCAAGCACTTTACCAATCTCTTTGAGATTCAGCTCTTCATCGTAATACAGTGACAACACAAGCTTTTCACGTTCGGGAAGCCCCTGTATCTCACGGGCGATCGCCTTTATAAAATCTTTTTGCTCGTACTCTTCCGAGGGATCTGGTTCATTGCTGGCGATCCCCTCTCCCGGCCCTTCATCCTGAGGGCCGGTAAGCTTATCAAAGCTGAACAGGCGACTCTCAGCCGAGTCTTTCAATAATGCATGATATTCGGTCACACTGATATTAAGTTCCGCAGCAACCTCCCCATCTTGGGCATCTCTGCCGGTACGCGCCTCAATCGCCTGTATCGCTTCGGATACCCGACGGCCATTACGGTGCACCGAGCGGGGCGTCCAGTCCCCCCGCCGAACCTCATCAATAATCGAACCACGAATGCGGATACCCGCATAGGTTTCGAAACTGGCGCCCTTGCTGGCATCATACTTTTTTGCTGCCTCAAGCAAGCCCACCATTCCAGCCTGAATCAGATCCTCCAGCACGACATTACTTGGCAACCGCGCCAACAGGTGATGAGCGATACGCTTAACCAGCGTACTGTGCTGCTCAATAATCTCCTGACTCGACTGAAACTGACGCTGGTTATACATAGAGACTCTTCACTTCTCTGCTAATTCATTCATGCACCGGTAACCAGGCGCTCAACAAAAAACTCAAGATGTCCCCGGGGGCTGGAGGACACCGGCCAGCTATCAACTTTAGTCGCCAGCTGCTTATACGCCAGGGCAGCCTTACTCTGCGGAAACGCTTTTAAAACAGCACGTTGCTGCTTCACCCCTTTTCGAACTGCTTCATCATAAGGGATTGACCCCAGGTATTGAAGGGTTACATCAAGAAAGCGGTCGGTCACTGTCAGCAACTTGTTATACATATTGCGCCCCTCCTGCTCAGACCTGACCATATTTGCCAGTACCCGAAAGCGGGTCATTTTGTAATCCCGGTTCAATAACTTCATTAAAGCATAAGCATCCGTAATTGAGGTGGGCTCATCGCATACCACCACCACAACATCCTGAGCCGCTTTAACAAAACTGACCACCGCCTCAGAGATGCCTGCAGCAGTATCGATAACCAGAACATCAAGGTCATCAGCAATCTCACTGAATGCATGAATCAGCTCTGAGTGTTCGTGGACACTGAGCGAGGTCATCGCCTGCGTACCTGAAGCCGCCGGGACTATACGCACATTGGTATCCACTTCGATCAGCAGATCTTTCAGACCACACTCACCGGACAGCACATCAGTGATATTGCGCTTCGCCTTTACGCCCAGCAAGACATCAACATTCGCCAGCCCCAGATCCGCATCCATCAACACCACCCGATGCCCCATCTCCCCCAGAGCCAGACTCATATTGACCGAGACATTGGTTTTGCCTACGCCACCCTTGCCTCCGGTAACAGCGATCACTTTAACCGGCCGAGTGCTACCCATTGTGGCTTCCTGTATCTGCTAACAACTCAGCTCTCCCAATGTTCATCTTTGGCCAGCCGCTCCTGCTGGTGTTGGTGGAATACCCGACGACTACGGGTCGCCTTTTGCGCAGTGATCACCGCACGACTGACAAGATCCTTCTTATGGGCCACATCAATATCATCCGGCACCCTCTGTCCATCTGTTACATAACTGACTGACAACCCATTCTCCATCACCAGATCGAGCGCTTCCCCCAGATTGCCAGATTCATCCAGCTTACTCAGGACACAGCCACTCAGTCCCAGCGGTGCATAAGTCTCATAAGCACTTTCAATAACATGCCGCTGACTAGAACAGGAGAGCACCAACAGCTTTTTTAACCGCACAGAAACATCTTCCAGCATATTCAGCTGCGCCTGAGTGTGCGGCTCATGGGCATTCATACCTGCAGTGTCGATCAGCACCAGGCGTTTACTGCGAAGTGACAGCAGCACCTCGTCCAGACTATTATTCTCATCAACCACCCGCACCGGTACATCCAATATACGACCAAATGTCAGCAACTGCTCATGGGCCGCAATCCGGTATGAATCGGTGGTCACCAGAGCAACACTGGAGCTGCCATGTTTCAGCACATAACGCGCGGCCAGTTTGCCAATTGTCGTGGTTTTACCCACCCCGGTCGGGCCGACAAAAGCGATCATCCCGCCTCGTTCAACAAAATCTTCATCCATTACCGGGATATTATTGCTAAAACGGGTCAGCGCTGAGCGCCAGGCATCATCCAGTTCATCATCGTCGGCCACCGTAGCTGATAACTGGCGGCAAATCTGCGGCCCCAAACCGATCCGTTCCAGACGGCGCTCTACCTTGATCACCGCCGAGTCGGCATACTCATGCCGGGGGCGCTGTGCGCGCGGGGCAGCAGGTTCAGACAGATCAGACTCCGGCGGCACAGAGAAGGCCTGTAAATCATCCTCCTGCGGTTCGCGCTCACGGGGTTGGCTGAGGATACTTTTTAACGACTCGATCTCCTGTCGCAGAGAATCGATGGTCTCACGGGTCTCCCCCTCCCGCTGTGACGAATCCGCTGGTGATTGAAACGTCCGCTCCTGACGAGTAGGGTCCAGCCGGGGTTGAGCCATTTTTTCCGGAATACTGTGTGTTACCGGGGATCTATGTGTTTCCGGGGCACTGTTGACCCTGGGGGGCGGTTGAACCCGCCCACGCTGACGACGCTTGAGAGTATCCAGAATCTCACTCAACTCGTCATCATCACCATCCAGCTGACGATTTTTCTGTCGTGGTTCCGGCGCACCTTCCTGAGCGGTAGCGATCCGCGCCTGCACCTTGCGTAGCTCTTCTGCCAGATTGCTCTGCACACGCTGCTGCATCTGCGGGTTTTCACTGCGGGAGTTTTCCACCGCCCGTTTGCGCTTAAACGCTTGCTGTGCGGCTTCATACTCATGTTCGTGGGCGGCAACAACTTCAACGCCGCCTGCCACACGGTGATTCGAGACAATAACAGCATCAGGGCCGATCTCGTCCCTGACTCTCTGCATAGCCTGCCTCATATCCGGAGCAAAAAAGCGTTTAACTTTCATAACCGTCTCTATTCATTACCTGATCAGGCACCGGACTGGTTCTGACCGCCCACCGTTGCAATAATCGTAACCCGTTTATTTTCAGGAATCTCCTGATAGGAAAGCACACTGATCTGATGCTCACCATAACGCACAAATTTCGCCAGCAATGGCCTGATAGGCGCCGCCACCAGCAGTATTGACGCCCTGCCTGCAATCTCCTGCTGCTGGGCCACTTCAGCCAGTGAGCTCTGCAACCGCTCCGCCATCATCGGCTCAATCACCAGCCCATCGCCACCCTCGCCCCGCTGTACCGACCCCAGCAGCAACTGTTCCAGCTGCGGATCCAGCGTAATCACCGGCAGTTCAGCTTCATTACCAACAATATTCTGTACGATCATCCGTGACAACGAAATTCGTACAGCGGCAGTCAAACCCTGCGGGTCCTGTGTTCGGGCAACCGCCTCGGCCAGCGCCTCGGTTATGGTTCTGAAATCTTTGACCGGAACCTGCTCCATCAGCAAGTTTTGCAATACTTTCAACAGTGTACTCACAGAAAGCTTGCCAGGTACCAACTCTTCTACCAGTTTTGGGGACGTTTTTGCCAGAAGATCCAGCAACTTCTGTACCTCATCATGCCCCATCAATTCATGAGAGTGCGCCTGAAGAATCTGATTCAGGTGGGTTGCCACCACGGTGCCGGCATCCACCACGGTATATCCCAGAGTTTGCGCCTGCTCTTTCTGACTCGACTCAATCCATACCGCATCCAGGCCGAATGCGGGATCTTTTACATCGATCCCCTTCAGTGTACCAAACACCTGACCCGGATTGATCGCCAGCTCCCGGTCAGGGTAGACCTCTGACTCTCCCACCGAAACCCCCATCAGAGTGATTCTGTATGCGCCAGGCATCAGATCCAGGTTATCCCGGATATGGACCGAAGGCACCAGAAATCCGAGATCCTGCGAGAGCTTCTTGCGTACCCCTTTAATGCGGCTGAGAAGCTGACCGCCCTGCAGCTTATCCACCATCGGGATCAGACGATAACCCACCTCCAGACCGATCATATCCACCGGCATAACATCATCCCAATCCAGATCTTTAATATCCTGATCCGGCTCCGGTTGTTTCTCCTGTGTGGCACTCTCTTGCGCTATACTCGCCTCAGCGGCCAGGTTTCGCTGCTGAATAAAATACGCTCCCACACCCGCAGCAATCGCCAGAGACAGAAATGCCACATGCGGCATCCCCGGAATAGCCCCCATAATAAACAGGATTGCTGCCGCGACGGCCAGCGCTTTGGGCGAGCCAAACAGCTGACCAATAACCTGCTTACCCATATCCTGAGCGGAGTTAACCCGGGTCACCATAATTGCCGCCGCTGTCGACAGCAACAGCGATGGGATCTGCGCTACCAGACCATCACCTATCGTCAGCAACGAGTAGTAGCGGGCCGCCAGTTCGAATGACAACCCATGTTGCAGCATACCGATCCCAAGTCCACCGAGAATATTGATCACCAGAATCAGAATACCGGCAACGGCATCACCGCGAACAAACTTACTGGCACCATCCATCGAACCATAAAAGTCAGCTTCCTGCGTGACTTCCTGACGACGTTTTTTGGCATCCTCCTGACTGATCAGCCCGGCGTTCAGATCGGCATCGATCGCCATCTGTTTACCCGGCATCGCATCCAGCGTGAAGCGGGCACTCACTTCGGATATCCGCCCTGCCCCTTTCGTCACCACAACAAAGTTGATGATCACCAGAATCAGAAACACCACCAGACCAACAACATAGTTGCCGCCGATCACCACCTCACCAAAAGCTTCAATAACCTTACCCGCAGCATCCCCGCCTTCGTGACCGTAGAGCAGAACCACCCGGGTCGAGGCAACATTGAGCGCCAGACGCATCAGTGTGGTGATAAGCAGAATCGTGGGGAAAACAGCAAAATCCAGAGGCCGCATCGAATAGACACAGACCAGCAACACAACGATAGAGAGGGCAATATTAAAGGTAAAAAGCGTATCCAGCAGAAAAGGCGGCATCGGCAGGGTAACCATGCCAAGCACCAGCAACAGCAGAAATGGGATACCCAGGTTACCCTTTCCCACTCCACGAACATTATTGTAGATCGCTGCTCTGTCCACTTACGCCCCAAATGAGATCTCGCCGCCCGACAAAGCGTCAAAAAAACATCACATTAAAAATAATTATTTTCAGATTGAAAAATAACATTAAACAGAGGCTAAAAACACCAATTTTTTGACGCTTTACTCACCATAGAGTAAGAAGTGCAAGAATCCCGCCAGATTAAGAAGTCCTCTCTCGCACCCTCTCACTCATCGCGGCGAAGCTCCTCCGGTATATCCAGATCTTTGGAAACATCCTTAGGTGCAGGACCCTGCTGTTTTTTGTAGCGCTGTAACTGGAACACATAGGCCAGCACTTCTGCGACAGCCTTAAACAGGCCTGAGGGAATCTCTTCATCAATCTCAGTGGAGTGGTAGATCGCTCGCGCCAGCGGTGGCGCAGAGAGTATGGGGATATCGTGTTTTTCGGCGATTTCGCGAATTTTCAGCGCAACAAAATCGCCTCCCTTGGCTACCAGGTAGGGGGCCCCACCGCCTGACTGATCATATTTCAGCGCCACGGCATAGTGGGTCGGGTTGGTTATAACCACATCCGCTTCAGGTACCGCCGACATCATTTTCCGCTGCGAGATCTCCCGCTGCAACTGTCTGATCCGCCCTTTGACTTCAGGCTTACCCTCCGTGTTTTTCATCTCATCCTTGACCTCTTGCAGGGTCATTTTGAGCTTCTCAGTGTAATCATATATCTGAAATGGCACATCGATCAGCGAGATAATGATCATCGTTGAACTCATCACCAGAAACGCCCAAATGACCAGTTCAGTGGCATGGGACATCGCCGGAAACACATCCTGAGTTCCCAGGGAAAACAGCGCTTGCCGGGAGGAGTACAACACCAGAAAGGAGAGCGAACCGACCACCAGAAATTTTGCCAGTGCCTTAAACAGTTCAAGCAACGCTTTCAGCGAGAACATCCGCTTAATGCCCGCCAGAGGATCGATGCGGCTAAGCTTGGGAGCCATCGCCTTCATACTCAGGTTCCACCCACCCAGAGCGATAGGCCCGACAACGGCTGCAACGAGCAGAACCAGAAAGAACCCAATAAGTGCCTGCAGCGCTTCGGACAATGAGTAACCAAGATGGATAAACATCAAAGCGGGATCCATCACCGCTTCCCGATCGAGGGCGAAGTTAAACTTCATCATCCCGGCCATTTTATCGGCCACCAGTCCGCCAAACATCATCGCGGCAGCCGCAGCAGTGAGCAAAAGAATAGTGGTCGCCAGCTCTTTCGAGCGGGCAATATCACCTTTCTCTTTGGCATCCCGCAGCCGTTTTGATGTGGGCTGTTCGGTTTTTTCCTGACCGCTGTCCTCAGCCATCGCTACAGCACCCCCACACCGATAACCTGATCAAGATAGTTAAATGCAACAGAGACAAATCGCTGATATTGCCCCAAAAACCCTTCCAGACTGACCCAGGTGATCACCAGCCCAACCATCATCGTAAATGGAAAGCCAATGGCGAATATATTCAGCTGCGGAGCCGCTTTCGCCATGACCCCAAACGCAAAGTTGATCACCAGCAGCGCAGTCACCGCCGGCAAAGCCATCAACAGCGCACTCGCCAGCATCCAGCTGCCCGATTTCACCAGCGCCATATACCCGGATACGGGCATCGCCCCTTGCGATACCGGCAAAACAAAAAAGCTGCGCGCCAGCGCCTCAAACAGCACCAGATGACCATTAAAAGCCAGAAACAGCAACATCACCATCATCAGATACAACTGTGATAATACCACCACTGACACACCATTAGCCGGATCACTGACCGACGCAAAACCAAGACCCATCTGCGAGGAGATCAACTGCCCACCCAGGGCAAACACCTGAAATAATATCTGAATAACAAAGGCCATGGCGGTACCGATGATGATCTGCTCTGCAATCAGAATATAGGTTTGCAAAGTCATCCCGCTTAACAGCGGCATCTCAGGCAGGGTAGGCAGCAACACCACCGTCATCGCCAGCGCCAGACCAAGACGGATGCGCGCCGGAACCAGCTGAGTACCGATCATCGGCACCACCATAAAAAACGATGCAATACGAAAAAAGGGGAGCAAAAACTGAGCGACCCACTGTTCCAGCTGAAGCGAGGTTAGCTGCAGCACACCCTACCCCAGAAACAGCGGAATATTGGCAAAGATGTTATTGAAGTGGTCCATCAGTTGCCCAAGTATCCAGGGACCGGCCCACATAATCGTCAACAGGGTAACCAGCAGACGCGGTAAGAAGCTCAGCGTTTGCTCGTTAATCTGGGTGGCCGCCTGAAAGGTAGACACGAGCAACCCTACCATTAGTGAAGGCACGACAATAACAGCCACCAGCAAAACCACCAGATACAGCGCTTCACCAAACAGGTCCAGAACCATTTCCGGCGTCATAACAACTCCTCCAGACTCATCAAGTCAGCCTTAAGATTATCTGTCATACGACAAAACTGCCAGCCAGTGTACCAATCACCATAGCCCAGCCATCCACCAGCACAAACAACATGATCTTAAACGGCAGCGAAATAATGACCGGCGACAACATCATCATACCCATAGCCATCAACACGCTGGCGACTACCAGATCGATCACCAGAAATGGGATAAACAACATAAAACCGATCTGAAATGCGGTCTTCAGCTCGCTGGTCACAAATGAGGGTACCAGCACGGTAAAAGGGATATCTTCCGGCTTATCAACGGCAGGGGTTCTGGAGATCTCCATAAAAAGATTGAGATCGGTTTCCCGGGTCTGCGCCAGCATAAAGCCACGAAAAGGAACACTGGCGGCCTGCAACGCTTGAATTGAGGTAATCTCTTCATTCAGATAGGGCTGCACCGCCTGCTCATTCACCTTATCCAGCACAGGAGACATAATAAACAGAGTCAGAAACAGCGACAGCCCCACCAGTATTTGGTTGGACGGAGTCTGCTGTAATCCCAGCGCCTGCCGCAAAATGGCAAAAACGATAATAATCCTGGCGAATGAGGTCATCATCATCAGGATCGCTGGCAGGAAAGTCAGCAGCGTCATCAACCCCAGAATCTGGAGCGTCACACTGTAATCTGCACTACCGTCGGGATTAGGAGTCATGGTAACGGCGGGAATGCCGGAATCTGCCGCCAGGACCATCCCTGGCAGCAGCAGAAGGGGCAGCAATAGCACTAAGCCTCGTTTCACTCCGCCCCCTTACGACTCATTGCCTGCTGCAGGCGGGAGGCAAAATCAACCATTGCCGCACCCGGTTCAATCAGCGGCTGATCGTAACTCTTCAGCAGGCTCACCTGACCCGGCGTAACTCCCAGCAGTAACTGCTGCTCTCCAGCCTGAACCAGAACCAGTCGTTCGCGGGTTGATAATGGCAGTGTAGCCACCACACGCAGAGCCCGGTTTTGACCCGGAAGCCCCGAATACCGCTTCACCAGCCACCCCAGCAGCAGGATCAGAGCCACCACAAGAATCAGCCCCGCCAGCAACTGCATCACAGAGCCTGCATTAATCGGATCTGCGACTACCGGTCGGGACGGCATCACTGCAGCTCCGGTCGACACTGCAGCAGACGCCAGACCACTGAAACCCGTCGTCAGCAATATGACAGAGGCACGGTAATAATAAGAGGGAACGCGCAATCGGGTTACCTCAGTTTATCTATGCGTTCCTGCGGACTGATAACATCAGTCAGCCGGATACCGTAGCGATCATTCACCACCACTACTTCACCATGAGCCACCAGGGTACCGTTGACCAGGACATCGAGAGGCTCGCCCGCCACCCGGTCCAGTTCTACCACCGAGCCCTGATTAAGCTGCAACAGATTGCGGATCGAAATATCAGACCGGCCTACCTCCATCGATAACTTAACCGGAATATCGAGAATCACATCCAGACTGGGGTTACTCAGCGCAGCCCCTTCATCTTTCAGCTCATCAAGATCGATTGACTGCCCCTGGGAAGCCTCCGCCTGAGCCTGTTCAGCCATCGCAGCGCCCCAGTCATCCAGACCTTCATCCTGATCCTGGTTTTCAATATCATCATTACTCATGGGTAATATGCTCTGTTTAACGGTTTAATCATTTTTAATCCGGCTGACAATCTTGACCGCCAGATTCCCACGGGATGTCCCCAGTTTACAATTAAAAACCGGCACTCTGGCAGCCTTCAACTGAAGCGTATCAGAAATATCAATCGGGATAATATCCCCGGCCTCCAGTTGCATCACATCCCTCAGCTTCATCTTCCGCTCGGCAACTATCAGGTCCATATTTATCGGCGCTCCCAGCATGTCATGCTTGAGCGCAGTCAGCCACTGCTCATCCAGCTCCTCCTCAACCGGCTTGTAACCTGAGACAAGAATATCCCGGATCGGCTCAAGCATTGAGTAGGGCATGGTCACGTGGAACTCCCCGGTCCCCCCTTCCATATCAACCTGAAAGCTGCTGACAACGACCACTTCTGACGGATTAATGACATTCGCCATCGCCGGATTCACTTCATGGCCAAGCACTTCAAACTTGAGCCGCATAACCGGTTCCCAGGAGCCCTCCAGATCGATAAAAAACTGACTAATCACTTTATTGATCAGACGGATCTCTGTGGGTGTGAATTCACGACCTTCGATTTTGGCATGCCGGCCATCACCGCCAAAAAAACCATCTACCAGCCTGAACACCAGTTTAGCGTCCATCACCAGCAGCGCAGTCCCCCGCAAAGGAGTAACACGCAGTAGATTGATACTGGTGGGCACATACAGGGTATGAATATAATCGGAATACTTCATAATCTGTACGCCACCAACGGAGACATCCGCGTTATTGCGTAACAGATTAAACAGGGAGATCCGGGTATGACGGGCAAAGCGCTCGTTAATCATCTCAAGCGTTGGCATCCGGCCACGAACAATCCGTTCATGGCTGGCCAGATCATAGGCCTTTACAGCGCCATCTTCCTCGACAACGCCCTCTTCAGTCTCAATATCGCCATCATCCACGCCATGCAGCAGCGCGTCGATTTCATCCTGAGAGAGCAGGTCTTTGACTGTCATATATGCGTTTCCATCACTGCATTATAAATCCGGTAAACAGTATTTTTTCGACCCCGGGCTTGCCGATTTTCTCCTGCATAACCCCCTGAATTCCAGCCAGGGCCGCTTGCTGAAGCATCACTTTACCCTCAGGAGTTCGCAGTTTGTCAAAAGACTGCTGAGAAAATAGCTGATTAAGTACAGATACGATCTTCGGCATATGTTTGGTCAGCGCCGTGGCGACCTCATCATCGCGACTCTTCGCTTCAACATAGAGTTGCATATAGTGAGTGCGCCCATCGGCACTGGGAACAACAACGGTAAAGTAAGGGCTTCCCTCAAGCGTTCGAATCTTGGTATAGATCGCCTGCGCTGGTTTTGCAGGCTTAGCCTCCTCTGCAACAGGCTCAGTATCAGAGCCGCTCATCAAAAACATCGTGGCTCCGCCACCGATCAGAGCTGCCAGAATCACTCCGGCAACAATAATGAGAATCAGCTTAAGCTTCCCAGGCTTCTTCGTTACGCCTTCTTCATCAACCGCTTCAGTCGTTTCTTCAGCCATTACCTGCCCCACTATCAACCAGCCGGAATACCGGCCGGTGCATTAAATCACAACCCAGAGCGTAATATAACATACTGATTCAGCGGCGGAAGCAGACGCCCGCACATTCCTGCCAAGATTACCAGTCAGGCGTAATAATCGACCAGAGAAAGACTCTCACTGACAACCGATTCAACCCGGCCATCATCGACAAAATCATTCTGATAACCCGTGAAAGATGAGCCTGAACCGGAGCCAGAATCATCCCGCTGACCGCCATTGCTATGATCTTCCACTGAAGATTCTGACAGATTTAATCCCTGATCGGCGAACATCTCTCTCAGCCTTGGCATATTTTGTTCCAGAGCCTCCCGAACACTACCGTGGGGCGTATTAAACACCACAGTAACCTGTTCATTTTTAACATGCAGCCGCACATGCAACGACCCAAGCTCCGGCGGATCAAGCTGAATATCCGCAAACTGACCATTTTTTGACGCCATAACCATCACCCGATCATTCACCGCCTGGCTCCATGCAGCTTCACCGGGGCGCACTCCATGAGGCATCACCAGCTGAACGGATTCCTGAGAAGGACGAACACCTCTGGATGCTGCTGCCAGAGAGTCGGCAAAACTGGTAAGCTGACTCTCCTGACGCCCCTCCACACGGCTGGCAGACTCAATACCGCCTGACGATCTATCGGCATCAGCTGCGATCGCTTTTAATTGTTCCCTGACACTATCTGCACTCAACTGCCCACCAGACAGAGAGGCCGCAGTCGCCTGCATTTGAGACTGAGCCTGAGAAGGAGATGAATCATGACGCGCAGCGGTCTGATTGCTTTGATCCTGACTCTGAGCCAGATTCTGCGACTGCAAAACCAAACCTTCCGCTGTACGACTCCCCCCCTTATCGGTTTGATTTCGCGTAACGGCTTCACGGTTCCGGTCTACGCTACTGACTGGCGCCTGAGCGATTGCAGCAGACTCCACTGCAGGCTGACCGGCCATTGCTACCGCCCCCTGCGGACTCTTCTGTTCTGTGCTACCTGTTAATAGTGAACCGGCAGAGTCACCTGCCTGCTTATCTGCTGGTGACATTCCAACTGCCTCACGCTCTGGCAAGACCTGCGATGAAATGGAGGCCGGTGTTATTGGTCGAGCCTGCCTATCTTCTGGTGGCGTTCCAACTGCCTCACGCTCTGGCAAGACCTGCGATGAAATGGAGGCCAGTGTCGCTGGTCGAGCCGGCGTATCTACCGGCTCAGACGCCATACCCTGCTCAGTTGACTGCCTGGCAACCGGAGTATTAGCTGTTTGCTCAACAATCGGAGCCACCGATGCAGGAGCGGTAACCGACTGCTCGATAGCTGGCGCTATCCCCGCAGCAGGACGCTGTTCGGTCTGTATGTCAGCCGCCACTGCCTGACCGGCCACAACAGTCTCTCCGGACCTTACAACTTCGGGCGTCACTGTTAATAACGTCGCATCATTTCTGCCAGCCTCACCAGATTGTTTGTCGCCCGTTTCTGCAGCAGCTCCCGCTGCCCGGCCGGCTATAACTTCACTAATGACGGTCGCTACAGGACTATCCTGGTAAGCACTCTGATACTGATTGGCTGACACATAGTCAGCCCGCGACATGACAGGGGACACCGGGTCAGACGCAGAACTATCAGCTTTAGCAACCGGATTCTGCGCTGTCATGTCGACCTGAAGTTGCTGATTTGGCAACGAGCCCTGACCATTGGTAACTGGCGCTACCTGAACACTTTCAGCCACCGAATTCTCTTCAGCCAAAGGCCGTGTCTGCGAGATGCCTGATACACCACCAGCCGCCTGAGCAGGAATTGCATCCATCTGCTGAGACATCCCAGGTTGCTCGACTACACCTCGCTCAGTACGACTATCCGCTGTAGCCAGCTGCTTCAATGCAGAGTCCACCGCCACAGCCAGATCCGCACGCCGATACTGATCAATCTGCTGCAGCGCATACTCACCTGCTTGCGGAACTACCTGAAGAGCGTCGCTGCTGTCTGCCGACTCAGAACGCTTCTGTGAAACTTGCTTAAAGCGCTGATCTAACTGCTGCTCTAACTGTTTTTCCAGCTGCTGGCGCTGCTCCCGCTGCCCAACTGCCCCAGTAGTTTCTACAGCCGCCTCAGTGACGGTACTACTATCATCCTGCCCCAAACTCGCGACCACATCAGCTGTAGCGGCGCTCCCTGCAGGCAACAACTGGCCACTCTCCGGCAACTTTTGTCCGCCGCTACCTTGTTGACCACCCAATTGCCCATCACCACCTGGGATCCGTTGCGCCTGTCGCAACGATTCTCCAAAGGACGGTAAATTGCTTGTCGCTGCGCCATCACCCGGCGCAATACCGGTTAATACGCCACTGCCTGGTACTGAACCGACATTCAATAGTGATCCGACCCCATTAGGAGCGGAAAGTGTTTGATCCATACTGCGTTCTCCGGCAGAGTTCTATCCACTGAGTTATTAGCATAATCAGTGCCAGATACTCCGGGAGAAGCAGAAACATCAGATAAAAGGCGGGCGGATTAACTGCGAACGTTCATCCAGTTCTTTTTGAAGTTGCTTTTCAGCTTGTAGAGATTCTTCGCGCCTGAGCTTATCAACCAGCATCTCAACCGCTTTAAAATGCTGATAAGCACTCTGCCAATACTCCTTTACCTTCTCTAGCTGAGCACGATCCGTCTGCAGGGCTTTTTCCTGCTGCTGTACAGCACCACTTAACTTTTGCATGAAGGCCTGATGAGTCTCAATCTGCCCGGGTGAAATACCCGAAGCCCCCACCTGATAGAAACTATTGGCATAGTCAGCGTGATAGCTTCGAAGCTGCTCCAGCGTCGCCTCCCCCTGTTGAACTCGGGACTGGGACTGACTTAACCACTGATCCGCCTGTTTACGCTTACGCTCGGCAAGATCGAGCACTACCTGCAACCGCTTTGACCGTTTTTTCACTGCGTCTGATTACCCATAGCAATATTCTGCCGCCCCTGCTGATCAGTGGTATTCGTATTGCCGGGATTAGGCGTCAACACCATCGCCAGGTCGGTAAGACTCTTTTGAAACGCATAGGCTTCATCCAGCCCCTGCTGCAGAAAAGCATTCATCAGCGGCATCCGCTCAACTGCAAAATCAGTCTCGGCATCGCTGCCCCTGACATAAGCACCGATAGAGATCAGATCGCTGTTTTGCTGAAATTTAGAGTAGAGCTGCTTAAACCCCATGGCTGCTTTAAGGTGGTCTGAACTGACGATCTGCGGCATCGCACGACTGATTGATTGTTCAATATCAATAGCGGGATAGTGCCCCCGTTCCGCCAGTGTCCGGGACAACACTATATGACCATCCAGAATAGCCCGGGCGGAGTCAGCGATGGGATCCTGCTGATCATCCCCCTCGGTCAGTACGGTATAGAATGCGGTGATTGAGCCACCACCCTTATCACCATTACCCGCGCGTTCCACCAGCTTAGGCAGTTTGGCAAACACCGAAGGCGGATACCCTTTGGTTGCCGGAGGCTCGCCGACAGCCAGGGCGATCTCCCGCTGCGCCTGAGCATAACGGGTCAGCGAATCCATCAGCAGAAGAACATTTTTCCCATGTTCCCGGTAATATTCTGCCAACCGGGTGGCCAACTGAGCAGCCCTGAGACGCATCAGCGGCGACTCGTCCGCAGGAGACGCCACCACGACAGCACGACGCATCCCCTCCTCACCAAGGCTGTGATCGATAAACTCCTTTACCTCCCGACCACGCTCCCCGATCAGCCCCACAACGACAATATCCGCCTCAGTAAAACGGGTCATCATCCCCAGCAGCACACTTTTACCCACACCACTGCCCGCAAACAGCCCCAGCCGCTGCCCCCGGCCAACACTCAACAACGAGTTAATTGCGCGAATACCCACATCCAGCGTCTGTCTGATAGGCTGTCGACTAAGAGGATTAATATTGCGCCCCTGAAGCGGCACTGTGGTCTTACACCCCAACGGACCGAGACTATCCAGCGGTTTGCCAACCCCATTTATGACCCGACCAAGCAGTTCAAAGCCGACCTCAACATCGCCCCCGCCCTGCATTGGACTGACCCGCGCTCCCGGCGCCAACCCCTCCAGCAGATCAACAGGCATCAGATAGATCCGGTCACCGGAAAAACCGACAACCTCTGCCTCTACCGGTTCTCCATGCGGAGGATAGATAAGGCAGTACTCCCCCATAGAAGCCTTGATTCCCACCGCTTCAAGAGTTAAACCGATCAAACGTGTTATCTGCCCGTGAGCCACAGGCGCAGGTATCTGATAGTCCAGTCCCCGCAAGCGGGACAGACGTTTCAGCAGTTGATCATTCATGAGATTCCGGTGACTGAACGGAAGGGTCGGCCGCTTCATCCAACTGACTCAGCGCGCTACGTAAACGGGATGCTGCAGCACCAAAGCGTCGCTCAACTGTATTATCGAGCAAGCCATAACCATTGACGACTTTGCAGCCTCCCCGGGTGACCGAGGGTTCTTCTACCAGCGTCCAGTTTTCATTCAGCGCGAGCAAAGGCTCCAGCACCGGCACATCACCCGGGTTAAGAATGATTTTGATCTCAGCTCCGGTCTGGGGTAACTGCGCGATCGCATCCTCAACCGCCTTAATCACCGCTTCACCGTCCTGCTCTATCTGCGCCCCGATCACCGCTTCGCTTAACTCAGTAATCAGCTCGACCACCAGTTGCTCCATCTGAGCATTCACCTGCTGTAACGGCTTATCCAACTGCTGCTGCAATGCTCTTAGCAGTTGTAGCTGAGTGTCGATCTCAGCCTGCGATGCTGCCAGCCCTTCCTGGTGACCTGCTGCACGCCCCTCTTCAAGCCCCTGCTGTACGCCCTCTTCACGCCCCTGTTGCAGGCCTTCCTGATAAGCATCCTCACGAATCTTTTCAAGCTCAGAGAGCTTCAGGCGGCCATCGACCACCTCTTCAACCGCTTCCTCTTCAACCGGCTCAGGTTTGCGTTGCAGCCCCACCACGTGATGGCTCTGCACCACCGGCAGCGTCCACAATGCCGCCGCCCGGGCATCCTCTGCACGAATTCTGATAACCGATTTATCGATCGCCTTCATTCGCATTACATCATCTCTTCGCCGCCACTACCCAGCACGATTTCACCCTCATCAGCCAGTCGGCGAGCAACATTAAGAATCTCTTTCTGAGCATCTTCCACTTCACTGACACGCACCGGACCTTTTGCTTCAAGATCATCTCGCAGCAGCTCGGCAGCACGTTTCGACATATTTTTGAAAATTTTGTCCTGCAACCCGGTTTCCGCACCTTTCAGTGCAACCACCAGAGTATCGGTGTTGATCTCGCGCAGGATCACCTGAATACCGCGATCCTCAACATCGATCAGATTATCGAAGACAAACATCATCTCAGAGATCTGATCACCCAGCGCTTCATCCACTTCACGGATTTTCTCCATCAGTTCCTGCTCAATATTACTATCGAAGTAGTTCATAATATTGGCAGTGGTTTTCAGACCACCCAGACTGGCACTCTGACTGCTGGCGCCGGAGAACTGCGATTCGAGTATGTCATTCAGCTCCTGCAATGCCGATGGCTGAATCTGATCAAGCGAGGTAATCCTCATCATAATTTCCAGACGCACATTCTCATCAAACCGCTGCAATACATGCGCTGCCTGGTCGGGGTCCAGATAGGCGATAACCACCGCCTGAATCTGCGGATGTTCATAACGGATAATCTCGGCAACCTGCCGCGAGTCCATCCACTTCAGACTTTCAAGACCTGAAGTATTGGTGGTCATCAGAATACGATCAACCAGCGTCTGAGCCCGATCACTCCCCAGCGCCTGGCTCAGCATCTCTTTGATATAGTGGTCATTATTAATACCGATACTGGTCTGATCGCTGATCGCTTCCATAAAGTCAGCCATCACCGCTTCGACCGTGGACTGAGGGATATTATCCAGATTACTCATGGTGAGCCCCAGCTGCTGCACCTCTTTCTGCCCCAGATAGCGCAGCACCTCTGCCGCATCAGCCTCCCCCAGCGAAATAAGCAACACCGCCGCTTTCTGAACGTTCGTCAGCTCAACACCGGATTCAGTTACCTGATCATTCATTCTCAATCACCCACTGACGTATTGCCTGTGCCACTTTGGCTGGATCTTCTGCAATCATACTGCGTATTGCATTCATCTGATATTCATAGGTTTCATTCGGAGTCGGTGCTAGCGCGTTATCAATACCACTGAACGTCACCTGATCAGCCGATATGCCACTCATATCCAGAGATTCAAGCTCTGACGCCATATCAGCTTCAGTCTTAACCGCTGCTCCCTCCGCTGCCGCTTTATGGGCCGCACTGACCGCCAGATTTTTCATTATCGGGCGCAACACACCAAACACCAACAGCAGGACAAACAGACCACCCAGTATCTGCTTAGCAAGATCGAGCACCCACTCCTGCTTCCAGATAGGGATCTCCTCTTCCTGATACACCTCAGGCACGGCGAAAGGCGAGTTGATTACGCTCACACTGTCCCCCCGGACAGCGGAATAACCAACGGCATCCTTAACCAGTATAGTCAATCGATCCAGTTCATTCTGATCCCAGGCACTTCGGGTTGTCTCACCGCCATCAGGACTGGTCGTAGGAATATCATCAACCACCACCGCCACGGACAGCCGGTTAATCTGACCCATCTGGTGCTTGGTGTAGCTGATGGACCGATCAAGCTCATAGTTGCGGGTCGCCTGTGAGCGGGCATTTTTCGGTCCACTCGGCCGCGCAACAACGCCTTCATTCTGAATAGGCAGACCGTTAGCCCCTACCTCCGGCACTGAACTCGCTCCGGGAGGCTGATTTGACAATGCCCCGGGTACGCCACCTGCAGCGGCCTGTCCGGTTGTGCTTTCATCCAGCACCTGCTCACTGCGCAGCGCAGGAAGATCCGGGTTATAGATCTCATCGGTCTGCTCAACGGCGGTAAAGTCAATATCAGCAGAGACCTCGGCCCGGTAACGCCCCAACCCCACTACCGGCTGTAAAATACTGTTCACCCGATTAACCAGGGTTTCCTCTATTCTACGGGTATATTCCAGCTGTTTAGCCGCCAGAACCACATCGGTATCCATATCCCGGGTATTCAGCAGGCGCCCTTTCTGATCAACAACGGTTACATCTTCACTGGAAAGCTCTGGAATACTGGAGGCAACCAGATTGGTAATCGCTTCCACCTGGATTGGCTCCAGCCGCTTACCAGCGACCAGGTCGAGAAACACCGATGCCGTAGGCTTACGCTGATCGCGCACAAACACTGACTGCTTCGGCAGCGCCAAATGTACCCGGGCGCTTCGCACCGCCAGCATACTGGTCACCGTACGAGCCAGCTCACCCTCGAGTCCACGCCGGTAACGGGCATTTTCCATAAACTGACTGGTGCCCAACCCCTGCTCTTTATCCAGCAGCTCAAAGCCCACCGTGTTATCGTTGGTAAACCCTTCAGCAGCGAGGCGTAATCGCGCTTTGTGCAGATACTCATCCGCTACCAGAATGTTGTGTCCGGTTGAATCAAACTTATAGGGAATACCATTCAACTGCAGCTGTTCAACGATCTGATTGGCATCTGCATAGGAGACATTATTGTAGAGCACCCGATAATCCGGCTCCTGAGACCAGAGCACAACTGCAAAGCCGATCGCAATAGTGGCCGCAAGCCCCACCATCAGACCTAACTGACGCACCAGTCCCAAGCGGTTAAAGCCAAAGGCTACCGACCCACCTGTTCCTGCCTGCACTGTTGCGCTCTCCATCTAACCCGACACCCTGATGCTACTGCTGCATATTGTTGTGTTTATCAAACTAATCAGATCGGCATTTTCATAACGTCTTCATAGGCGCTGACCATCTTATTACGCACCTGAGTCAGTGCCTGAAAAGAGACCGATGCTTTTTCCATACTGATCATCACCTGATGCAGGTCGACACCCGCAACACCCTGTTCATAAGCGGTCGCCAGTTTTTTGGCGTGTGCCTGAGAGTTGTTTACCCCGTCTATCGCTCCCTTGAACAGATCAGCAAAACTCTCTCCGCTCTGCTCTCCGGCAACAGGACGAATGGAATTTGGCTGCGGAATATTAGACGAAACACCCTGCTGAACCTGCATCTTCACTTCTCGCATCTGCTGCAAAACGGCGTTGATGTCTGCACGCTCAACCATAGACCCCTCCAGAATGGCAATATATTGACATTATAAGATTGAATAGCTACTTAGCAAGCAACAAAACAACCTATTCGCCAAAAATATGACACAAATCTGTGTCAATTTTTAATCTCATCTGAGTATAAAGCAAAAAACGAGCCATAGGCCCGTTTGTTTTTTGACGTATTCCTGTTTTTTTATCCTGCCGCTGGCGGCTCACCATATTTTAACCGCACATACATCAACGCCACAGTAATCGCATCCCCCAGCGCCGTATGCCGCTCCAGCATCGGAATATCGAGACGCTTGGAAATGGTATCAAAGCGCAGATCGATATCGCCGCCAACATAGCGCCACTTGATAATATCGTGGTAGACATGGGATAACTCAATCGCTTTTCCCGGCAGTCCAAAGCCATAACGGGGACGCAGGTATTTCTCCAGCATACGCACATCATAGTTAACGTAATACCCCAGAATCGGACGATTGCCGACAAACTCCAGCAGCCGCTCCAGTGCTTCATCCATATAGACACCGTCGGCCAGATCGGCAGCACGGATTTTATGAATCTTAATGGAGTCTCCGGTAAGACTCTTTGGCGGTTTAAGTTTTATATCCAGCCGGTCGCTGGTGATCACTTTCCGGCCCTTGATCTTTACCGCGCCAATCGACAGTATCTCACCCTCTTTCACATTCAGACTGGTGGTTTCACAATCCAGTGAAACCACCTCATCCCCGTCATAGGGCTGAAACAGGTGCGCATATGGACCATTTTTATGATCCATCCGGTCTTTCATTTTTCTTATAGTTCTGGGAATAATCATATTCCGTTTAGCCTCCCAGGTGATACCTGAGTGTCAGATGCTTTTTGAAACCCTTAACGATATGCATACCGTCCCGTAGCAGATCTCGTTCCATTTTATCCAATGAAGACAACTCAAGGATATTAGGCGTTTGGTCTACACCATCCTCAGATATATCGATACGCTTTACCTGCTGCTTCAGACGTGTCTGAATAAACAGTGCCAGCGCCTCAGCCAACTCGCGACCATGCTCCTCCTTCATCTGCCCCATCTCCACCAATGCTTCTATACGCTTAAAGGTATTGGTTTCCAGTATGCGAAACTGCAGCGCCATGGTACGAATACCATGCACGATCGGGAAAATGCCTGCCTTCTTAACATCCAGCTCCCCTTTATCTTTGAGATTACCAAAGAAGGTCAGCGGCGTATCAAACTCAATCGCTGCCCTGGCGAAATGTGAAAAAAACAGATCGTTGTTTTTCAGATGACGCAGGAACCAGTTACGGGAGGTTTTAAACAGCGCCGAATTACCCGCAACCGGATGGGCATCAACAGCTATCGCCAGATTCATCTGCGCCTCACCTTCACACAGATAGGACCAGTCACTCAACTGCTGTGTCCACTCACCAATCGACTTAACCCAGGCAGGATTCGATACCATAATATTACCTGGGCATTTGGGAAAACCGAATGAGATAAGGGTTTCACTAAAGCGCTGCATGGTCTCCTGCATCTCAGGCCAGATAAGCCCATCGCGATAGATCAGGGCATTATCCTGATCCGTCTTCATGATCTGCTCACCCCGTCCCTCGCTGCCCATCACTACCAGACAAACATGGGGCTGCATATCCCGGGGAATCATCAGACCAAACAACTTGGCAATAACCCTTTCATTCATTGCCGCAATCAGTTCCATCGCAAAACGCGCTTTAACCCCCTGTGAAACCAGCGCCTTTATCAGATCATTCAGACCATGGGCTGCTTCATAGAGATCCTCGACTGTCTGGGCGCGCTCAATACGCAGACCGATAACATGGGAGTGACTGGAGAAATAACTCAGCACATCGGTCAGCTCGACAACCCCGGTCAGACTGCCATCATCCACCACCACTACCCGCTCGATGCGCTGCTGCGTCATGGTGATCAGTGCATTAAAGAGATAATCGTCGGAAGTGGTGGAGATCAGTCTATAACTGGCTATATCAGCAACATCTGAATCAAGACCGAGCTTATTAATCACCACCGCATCAAGAATATCGGTTCCAGTGACCATACCGTAGCGATTGCCACGCTTTACCAGTACACAGTCAGCATGCTTCTCACGCATCATCACCGTAGCTTCAGTGATGGTTGTCCCCTCAAGGACCACCAGAGGCTCACGTATCAGGCCATCTTTAATCTGAGCCAGCATAAACTCCGCCATATCCTGATCACCACCCTCCTGGGCCTGAATCTCAGTTTTGGCAGACAGACTTTGCTGAAAATAGTCGGCAAACCGACTATTACCAGCACACAGATCAAGCAGCACCCGGGTGGGCAAAATATGGCAGATAGTTTCCTCAACCGCGATAAAGTTGTGAATCGCTTTACCCCTGATCGCCGACCAGCCGCCAAAATAGTCCTCATTGGTATAGTGAACATAGAGATGCTGCTGAGCACCACTCTCCTCGGGCACATCGCTTTCAGCCACGCGCCCCTTGAGAATGACATACACCCCCTCAGGCACACTGCCAGCGGCGATAATCGTCTCACCCGCCTGGTAATAGCCAATATCCAGACTGGAACACAGAACATCCTGCTCTTTTTCGCTGAGCAGACTGAACGGCATATTCTCGATTTTAAATGATGACGGCATAGACTAATCTCCCAACCCAAAACAACCTCAAAGTGCCTGATTAAAGAGTCACATAACCCTTTAGGCCGAAACTTTGACAGCACTTAAACAGAACCGATAAAAAAAGGCGCGCCAACCCTCGCTGGCGCGCCTTGCGTTTAGTTAGATCTGTTCAGATCTTAGTGCGCGTGAGCAACACCAGCACCACGAGGTACACGGATGTTCTCAACAATCTCCTGAATTTCAGCAGGAGGCGGCGGAGTCATCATAGATACAACGTAGGCGACGATAAAGTTCAGAATCATACCAACGAAGCCGAAGCCACCGGTGGAGATACCCAGGAACAGATCGTCTTTTGAACCACCCATGAAGGTGAAGTAGATCATGTAAGCCATGGTTGAACCCAGACCAACGATCATACCCGCAATCGCACCCTCTTTGTTCATACGGCTGTTGAAGATACCCATCACGATAACCGGGAATACAGAGGAGGAAGCCAGACCAAAGGCCAGTGCCACCACCTGCGCCACAAATCCCGGCGGATTGATACCAAAGTAACCTGCAATACAGATCGCCACAATAGCCGCAATACGTGCGTACATCAGCTCCTGCTTCTCTGTTATATCAGGATTAATACAGGTTTTCATCAGGTCGTGGGCAATCGCAGTAGAGATTACCAGCAGCAGACCCGCTGCAGTAGACAGCGCTGCGGCTACCGCACCTGCGGCTACCAGGGCAATTACCCAGTTAGGCAGCTGAGCGATCTCAGGGTTAGCCAACACCATGATGTCACGGTCAACATACACTTCGTTCGCGAATGGCGCACCAGGAGCCGGAGCAGGATTCACCTTAGCATTGGTTACAGCACGCTCACCGTACGCACCACGGGCATCGCCATCAAACGCAGGCTTACCACCTTCAAACGCCGCACCAGCAGAGTACTGAACCTTGCCGTCGCCGTTATAATCATGCCAACCCAGGAGACCAGCATTCTCCCAGTTCTTGAACCAGCCAGGCATCTTCGCATATTCAGTACCGACATTAGCCTCATCAGTACCGTTAATGGTCTGAATCAGGTTTACCCGACCGAAACCAGCAACACCCGGAACCGTAGTATAGAGAATAGCGATGAAGATCAGCGCCCAGCCAGCAGAAGTACGGGCATCTTTTACACGTGGTACGGTGAAGAAACGTACGATTACGTGAGGCAGACCCGCAGTACCCGCCATCAGCGCAGCGGTCAGACAGAAGATATCAATAGTTGATTTCTTACCGGCCGTGTATTCAGCGAAGCCGAGATCTACCGACAGTTTATCCAGCGTCGCCAGTACAGACATACCAGAATCCAGCGTCGCACCCAGACCCAGTTGAGGCAGGAAGTGACCGGTAATCTGCATAGACATAAAGATTGCAGGTACCATGAATGCCAGGATCAGTACGCAGTACTGAGCAACCTGAGTATAGGTTATACCCTTCATACCACCCAGAACGGCGTAGAAGAATACGATCGCCATACCGACGATAACACCAGTATTGATGTCAACGTGCAGGTAACGGGAGAATACGATACCTACACCACGCATCTGACCTGCCACATAGGTGAAGGAGATAACGATAGTACAGACAACCGCAACAACACGGGCGAAAGTAGAGTAGTAACGGTCACCGACGAAATCAGGCACGGTGAACTTACCAAACTTACGCAGATATGGAGCCAGCAGCATAGCCAGCAATACATAGCCGCCGGTCCAGCCCATCAGGTAAGCCGCACCATCACGACCGATGAAAGATACCAGACCTGCCAGAGAGATAAACGATGCTGCAGACATCCAGTCAGCCGCAGTCGCCATACCGTTTGCAATCGGAGGTACACCACCGCCTGCAACGTAGAATTCCTTTGTAGACCCGGCACGGGCCCAGATAGCGATACCGATATAGAGTGCGAAAGAGCCCCCTATAAAGAGATAAGTAAGTAGATCAAGACTCATAGTAGTCATCCTCAGCGCAACTGTTATTGTTCTTATTCGTGAACGTCGTATTTTTCATCCAGCTTATTCATGCTGTATGCGTACATCCAGATGAGAGCTACATATACGAAGATTGAACCCTGCTGATCGATCCAGAATCCCAACGGGAAGCCAAAGAAGGGAATAGCGTTCAACTGATCAACAAACAGAATCCCACCTACGAATGACACTACAAACCAGATTGACAGGTAAGTCATGATAATGCGCAGGTTTTCGGCCCAGTAGGCCGAAGCATTGTCTTGTGAAGAAGTAGACATTTGCACCATCCTTATTTTTGTTATTAAAGGTTAAGTAAAAGTTGTGGACTGATAGAATTTAACAAAGTGTTCTGGCAAACAAATCCCCTACTTTGGTCTGATCAAACGGATCAAAACCCTGGCAAACAGGCCGCAACCCAAGCACGGCGCGACCTGGAGGGGGTTTAAAAAAACCTTTATAACTCAACACATTAGACAAAGGTATAAGAGCAATAGGGTTATTCGCCAGAGTTCGGTTACACTACCCACTCCAACACAGTAACTACGGACAGACCTGACTATGCTATCCGGCGGCTCAATTATTCTGATCTCACTGGCCTATGTAGGTCTGCTCTTCGCTATCGCTTACTTTGGCGACCGCAGTGCTCAGGGACGCTCCTACGCCAGCAATCCGGTTATCTATTCCCTGTCTCTGGCGATCTACTGTTCCTCATGGACCTTTTACGGCGCAGTCGGGCGCGCTTCTGTCAGTGGCTGGCAGTTTCTTGCCACCTACCTGGGGCCGGCGATCGTATTTATTTTTGGCTGGCGAATTATTGAGAAGATCATCCTGGTCAGCAAGCAGCAGAACACCACATCCATCGCCGACTTCCTCTCGTCCCGCTACGGTAAAAGCCAGGCACTGGCAGTACTGGTTACCATTATCGCAGTGTGCGGCACCATCCCCTATATTGCGATGCAGCTTAAAGCGGTGGCCATCAGCTATGATGCAATCGCCCCCGGCGTGACCGAAGCCCTGAGTAAAGGCAACGATACCGCGCTGTTTGTGGCTCTGGTGATGGCGGTCTTCACCATTCTGTTTGGTACCCGGCATATCGACGCCACCGAGCATCATGAAGGGATGGTGCTGGCCGTGGCATTCGAATCAATCGTCAAACTGACCGCTTTTATCGCCGTCGGCCTGATGGTGACCTTTCAGATCTTTGATGGCGTGCCTGATCTGATTGCCAACATCCGTGACCAGCTGTATCACAACGATAATTTCAGCAGCCCGCTGGAGGGTAGTTTTCTCGGTAATAGCTTCCTCACCGAGATCCTGCTCGCCTGTGCCGCAATCCTCTGCCTGCCACGCCAGTTCCACGTCACCATTGTAGAAAACACCCGCCTCGACAACCTTAAAACCGCCCGCTGGCTGTTCCCGCTCTATATGGTGCTACTGGCGTTGTTTGTGCTGCCAATCGCCACCGCCGGAATGACTCTGTTTGAAGGGCTGGATATCAACGCAGATACCTTCGTGCTGATGCTCCCCCTGCATGAAGGCTATAAGGATCTGGCCACATTCGCCTTTATCGGTGGTCTGTCTGCATCTACCAGTATGGTTATCGTCGCGTCAATCACCCTGTCTACCATGGTGTGTAACGATATCGTCATGCCGTTACTGCTGAGGGTCTCATGGCTAAAGCTGTCAAAAAATAAAGACCTTGGCGCAATGCTCCTCAGAGTCAGGCGGATCACCATTATCTGCCTGATGATCATGGCTTATTTTTATTATCGCATCCTCGGCGATCAGGGCACACTGGCCTCGTTCGGCCTGCTGGCATTTGTCGCCGCCGCTCAGTTTCTGCCGGGACTGATTGGTGGCGTCTATTGGAAAACCGGTTCCCGACACGGCATTCTGACCGGCCTTTGCGCCGGCTTTCTGATCTGGCTCTACACACTGGTATTTCCCACCATGGCTAACGCCGGACTGATGCCAACTTCTTTTCTGCAGGAGGGCCTGTTTGGTTCTGACCTGCTCAGGCCCACCCAACTGTTTGGCCTGAGTGGCATGGACCCCCTTACCCATGGGGCTTTCTGGAGTATCTCAATCAATGCGTTGCTCTACGCAGTGATCTCCCATTACAGTCCGCAACGACTGGTTGACCGGATCCAGGCAAGCGCCTTTGTCGACGTTTACAGCAAAGACCTGTCTGAACCTTCCCGGGTGTTCAGTCACGCCACCGTCGGCGACCTGCAGATTCTGACCGAGCGTTTTCTCGGCATCAGCCGCACCCAGCATGCATTTACCGGTTTTGCCCTTAAAGCGGGTATCGAACCCCCCTTATCCGGGGACAAAGCCAGTCCGGAACTGATTCAGTTTACCGAACGACTGCTGGCGGGTGTTATTGGTGCCTCCTCAGCCCGCATCGTGCTGGCTTCAACACTGCGCGGCAAAGATATGCAGATTGGCGATGTGGTCACCATTGTCGATGAAGCCTCCCAGGCCTTACGCTTTAACCGTTCACTGCTACAGTCCACTATCGAAAATATCACCATGGGCATCAGCGTGGTTGATCAACAGATGCGCCTGGTCGCCTGGAATCGTCGCTATATTGAGATGTTTGACTACCCGGATGGGCTGATCTGCGTTGGCCGCCCGATTGAAGAGATATTCCGCTATAACGCTTCTAAAGGTGAATACGGAGCAGGAGAGATAGAGGAGCAGGTAAAAAGCCGCCTGAACATATTAAAAGAGGGCAAGGCACACTCCTATGAACGTCATAGGATGGATGGTTCAGTACTGGAAGTGCGCGGTAACCGGATGCCTAATGGCGGCTTTGTTAATACCTATATGGATATCACCGAACACAAACGGGTACAGGAGGCCCTGCGCGAAAGTGAGCAGAATGTCCGCACCTATACCGATAATGTGCCGGTACTGATCGCCTTTCTGGATACCGACCGCAACTTTCGCTTTGTCAATAAAGCCTATGCCCGCACTTTTGGCCTCGACCGGCATAATATTGCGGGAGTTAACAGCTCCTCAACACTCTCAAAGGAGGAACTTGAAGTACGTCTTCCTTATGTGAATAAAGTCCTGCAGGGGGAGCGGCAGCGTTTTGAGACAGAGCTGCCATCGACTGACGGCAAGTTCCGCTTCGCTGAGGTCACCTATATCCCACACACCAACGAAGCCGGTGATCTGCTCGGCTATTTCACCCTCTATCAGGATATCACTGAGCGCCGTAAGGCCGAACAGTTACTGCAGGAAACCAACGAGAATCTGGAACAGCGTGTCCGGGAAAGAACCCATACCCTGTCAGTGGTCAATAAAGAGCTGCGTAAAGAGAATACTGTGCGCGCCCTGATCGAGGATGAGCTTCGGCAGGCAAAGTTTGATGCCGATGCCGCCAATCTGGGCAAAACCCGTTTCCTTGCCGCTGCCAGCCATGACCTGCTTCAGCCGCTGAACGCTGCCCGGCTGTTTATCTCTGCCCTGGCACAGCAAAAACATACCGAGGAGACGCATCAACTGGTTGAGAATCTGGATGGTTCACTGAAAGCCGCTGAGAGCTTGATAACCACCATTCTGGATATATCAAAGCTGGATGCCGGCGCACTGGAACCCAACTTCAGCCACTTTTCCATCAACGGGATGTTTGACCATCTGAGTGCCGAATTTACCGTACTGGCCGAAGAGAAACAGCTGCAGTTTGATTTTGTTAAATGCTGTCAGGTGGTCCACTCCGACCAGCAACTGCTGCGCCGGATTCTGCAAAACTTCCTCTCCAATGCGATCCGCTACACCCAGCAGGGAAAAATTATGCTGGGTTGTCGCCGTCAGGGGAAAACTCTGCGTATCGAGGTCTGGGATACCGGAGTCGGCATCCCTGAAGATAAACTGAGCGAGGTATTTGAGGAGTTCCGCAGAATAGACAATCCAAAACACTCGCAGGTCAATGGTCTGGGACTGGGGCTGGCCATCACAGAACGTATCGCCCGTATGCTCAATCATCCTATACAGGTACGCTCATGGCCGGGGAAAGGTACAGTATTCAGTGTCAGGGTACCATTGGGAGACAAGGACAAGGCAGTGAAACCCCGACCAGAAAAACGGGGCTGGATTCGCAGCAAAGGGCTTGAGGGGATTAAAGTGCTGGTGATTGATAATGAGCCAAAAATCCTTGAAGGGATGAGCGCCCTGCTGCAGGGATGGTCCTGCTCAGTATTGACCGCCATCTCAGCGGCGGAGGCTAAATCGAAGGTTGTTGAGCAACAGTTTGTGCCTGACATTATCCTGGCAGATTACCATCTTGATGAAACCCGTACGGGTGTTATGGCGCTTCAGGAACTGGGGGAGCTCTGGCACCACCAGGTGCCAGCTGTTGTGATTACCGCCGACCGAACCGATGCTGTCAAAGAAGAGATCGATGAGACCCAGGCAGAGATACTTCATAAACCGATCAAACCTGCAGCACTCAGAGCGATCATCAGCAAGCTGATCACCTCCGCCAGGTCATAACAACCAGTTGACTGCGGCCTGAGTGCCGCAGGACATTACAATGATCAGACAAAAAAACGCGCCCGGAGTGAGCACGTTTTTTCCTCTGCTGTCGGCGGCTGACTCGCCACCGGACAGCTCAATTCATCTCAGTTTTAGGCGGATCAACACAGAGTCGCTGTGCCGCGATGACGGCCTGAGTACGGCTGTGCACACCCAGCTTGCGCAGAATCGCGGTCACATGGGCTTTAATCGTCGCCTCTGATACATTCAGATCATAAGCGATCTGCTTGTTCAGCAAACCTTCGGTCAGCATCGTCAACACACGGAACTGCTGAGGCGTGAGAGACGCAAGGTTATTGGCGAACTTCTGATCCTCTTCAGTCACATCGACAACCCCTTCAGCCACCTCTTCAGGCAACCACTCCTCGCCTTCAAGAACCGTAGTAATCGCCTCTGCGATCACCTCAAGAGGCGATGACTTGGGGATAAAACCGGAAGCGCCATAGTCCAGCGCCCGTTTCATCACTGAGGATTCTTCACTACCGGAAACAACCACAACAGGTATACCGGGATTTTTCCCTCGCAGAAAAACCAGTCCGGTAAAACCATTGGTACCCGGCATATGCAGGTCAAGCAGCACCAGATCCGCATCTGCATGCTCTTCTACGGCGGCCTGAACGGCCTCCAGGGAATCGGCTTCGACGATTTCAACGCCAGGAACAGCCTGAGTCACGGCTTGTTTCAGTGCCGCCCGGAACAGCGGATGGTCATCCGCAATGATTATCTTCTGCGCCAATTGCATTCAGCTAATCTCCCTCCTTACCCGCTTTCAGCCAGTGAAAACGTGTAAATATATCCGCTTATAGAGTGCATAACCCATTGGCCGCACCTGACTATATTAACATCACTTTTATAGCAAAACTCCCCCCCGACCTAAAAAACCGGGAGGGAGTAAGGGAATTGTAGACCGAAATTAGTTCGGCAGCACAATTACTTACGGTTCATGCGATGCTCGATCAGATCATCAACCACTGACGGGTCCGCCAGAGTGGAGGTATCACCCAGAGCACCAAAATCATCCTCAGCGATCTTGCGCAGAATTCGACGCATGATTTTACCTGAACGGGTCTTAGGCATCCCCGGAGCAAACTGAATCAGGTCTGGAGAAGCAATCGGACCGATCTCAGAGCGCACATGCATGCGCAACTCTTTGAGCAGCTCATCAGACTGTTCAAAGCCAGCCTGAAGGGTAACGTAAACATAGATACCCTGCCCCTTCACTTCGTGCGGATAGCCCACAACAGCTGCTTCAGCAACCGCCGGATGTGCTACCAGTGCAGATTCAACCTCAGCGGTACCCATACGGTGACCGGAGACATTGATAACATCGTCCACACGACCGGTAATCCAGTAATAATCATCTTCATCACGACGGGCACCGTCACCGGTGGTGTAGTAACCCTTATAAGTGGTGAAATAAGTCTGAATAAAGCGTTCATGATCACCCCAGATAGAGCGACTCTGACCCGGCCAGGAATCTTTGATAACCAGGTTGCCATCGGTGGCACCTTCCAGCTCATTGCCATCCGCATCCAGCAACGCAGGCTGAACGCCGAAGAACGGACGGGAAGCAGCACCCGGCTTCGCTGCAGTAGCGCCCGGCAGTGGCAGAATCATCATGCCACCGGTTTCAGTCTGCCACCAGGTATCGACGATAGGGCAACGGTTCTGACCGATAATACGGTAGTACCACTCCCATGCTTCAGGGTTGATCGGCTCACCAACAGAACCGAGGATACGCAGGCTGGACAGATCAGAATCGCCCAGAACATCTTCACCCTGCTGCATCAGCGCACGGATAGCGGTCGGCGCAGTGTAGAACTGGTTAACCTTATGTTTTTCAATAACACGACCGAAACGGCTGTTATCGGGATAGCTTGGCACACCCTCAAACATCAGCGAGGTAGCACCATTCGCCAGCGGACCATAGACAATGTAGCTGTGGCCGGTTACCCAGCCGACATCTGCTGTACACCAGTAGATATCGCCATCTTTATAGTCAAAGGCATACTCGTGAGTCATCGCGGCATACACCATATAGCCACCGGTGGTGTGCTTCAGGCCTTTCGGCGCACCGGTAGAACCTGAGGTGTACAGAATAAACATCGGCGCTTCCGCTTCCATCTCCTCTGCAGGACAGTCAGCAGAAGCATTTGCCACCAGATCCTCATACCAGACATCAACGCTGTCATTCCAGGCAACATCCTGCTCGACACGTTTAACAACAATCACGCTATCGACACAGGCTTTCGCGGCTTCATGCTCCAGCGCTTTATCAACGTTCAGCTTCAGTGGTACTGATTTACCGGCACGCAGCGAGTAGTTTGAGGTCACAACAACTTTAGAATTAGCCCCTTCAATACGGGCCGCCAGTGCCTCAGGGGAGAAACCGCCAAATACAATTGAGTGCACCGCACCGATACGGGTACAGGCCAGCATCGCTACCGCCGCTTCCGGTATCATCGGCATATAAAGGGTAACCACATCACCCTTCTCAACACCGCGCGATTTCAGCGCATTGGCAAATTTACATACACGCTCATGCAGATCACGGTAGGTGATATTCTCAGACTCACTCGGGTCATCCCCCTCCCAGATAATCGCAACCTGGTCACCCCGGGTTGCCAGATGACGATCCAGACAGTTATAGGAAGCGTTCAGCGTGCCATCCTCAAACCAGCGGATATCAACATTATGGGGATCAAAAGAGGTATTTTTGACTTTGGTGTATGGTTTAAACCAGTCCAGGCGCTTACCCTCTTCACCCCAGAAAGTATCTGGATCATTGATGGACTGTTCATACATCGCCAGATATTTTTCATTATTGATATGCGCAGTCGCAGCCAGCTCGTCGCTAACCGGATATATCTTTGAATCGCTCATGTGAGATGCCCTTAGCTTGTTATTTATTCTGTGCAGTAACAGTAGTTATCAATCACAAGTCATCAACTTCCGATAACTACGTCTCCCTATCCCTGCTCTACCCATATTTTTGTTATTGACGGTGAGATTTTCAGGTCATTAGTTTCCAAAGTATAAACAGAGACTCTGAAACTATTATTTTTGTGGTTAATGTTATACCGAAGTGACCGATTCTTCCTGAATTAGACATTGGTCTATCCGGGGCTGGCCATTAGTCGTAGGAAGCCCTTTTTCTACGACCTTAGACGTACAATTTAATCCAAATGGAACGATTCAGCTTTTCAGTTCAGCATCAAGATCAATACCAGCCTCACGCATCCGGGCCAGCTTATAGCGTAATGTGCGGGGGCTGATACCCAGCTTTTCTGCCGCCTCTTTACGACTCCCGCCTGTTTCCCGAAGCGTCTCAATAATCAGCTGAAACTCATGCTGTTTCATATCATTTCCCAACTGACTGCTGTCGTCAGGACTGACACTGCCAGAGCTAAAGCGACCCGCCATCTCAGAGGTCTGCATACTGCCCGGCTGAATATGCAGATCGGCAGGACCGATCAGTGCTCCCTGCTGCAGAATAAGCGCCCGCTGCACGATATTATCCAGCTCGCGTACATTCCCAGGCCAGTGATAGGCCTGTAGCGTACGCTGCGCCTCCTCGCTGAGAGAGACCGCGGTGCGATTCATTTTGCGGGAGTATTTTGCCAGCAAGCGCTGCGCCAGCGGCACGATATCACCGACCCGCTCTCGCAGCGGCAACCATTGAAGCGGAAAGACATTGAGCCGGTAATACAGGTCTTCGCGGAACTTATGCTCCGCAACATACTCTTCCAGCCTGCGGTTCGTGGTTGCCAGAATTCTGACATCCAGATTGATCACTTTGCGGCCACCCACTCTCTCTACCTGCTGTTCCTGCAACACCCGCAGCAGCTTGGCCTGCAACCCGAGATCCATTTCTGAGATCTCATCCAGCAAAATGGTGCCACCATTAGCCTGCTCGAACTTACCGGGGTTGCTGGTGTAAGCGCCGGTAAACGCGCCTTTCTCGTGTCCAAAAAGCGTTGCTTCCAGCATATTCTCAGGAATCGCTGCACAGTTAATCGCGACGAAGGGCTTGTCGGCCCGGGGGGAATGCATATGGATGTACTGCGCCAGCACCTCTTTACCGGTACCACTCTCCCCGGTAATCAGTACGGTTGAGTCGGTCTCGGCAACACGCCGGGCCACCTGTAGCAACTGCTTACTGCTGGTCTCCTCTGCGATCGGCTGAATACTATCCTGCTCACTTAACTGCGTGCCGGTATAGCGTTTCACGACCTCGATCAACGCCTCTGGAGCAAAAGGCTTCAT
The DNA here is from genome assembly GCF_900111095.1 of Amphritea atlantica. GTDB lineage: Bacteria > Pseudomonadota > Gammaproteobacteria > Pseudomonadales > Balneatricaceae > Amphritea > Amphritea atlantica. The sequence goes on from NZ_FOGB01000016.1 coordinate 71,344, forward strand.
CAGATAGTCCACCGCTCCGCTGCGGATCGCATCCACCGCTTTATTGACCTGACCATAGGCAGTAATCAGCATCACCGGCAGACAGGGCTGGCTCTGCTGAATTTTTTCCAGCAGCTGATGACCATCCATGCCCCCCATATTGACATCACTGACCACCATATCTACGGGATTTTCTGCAATCACCTCCAGCGCCTGCTCTCCCGAATCAGCTTCCAGATAATCAAAGCCTGCCAGTTCCAGCGTGTCGACCAGCGCTTCACGCAGATCCGCATCGTCTTCAACCACTAATACCTGAATGCTCATAAACTATCCGATCCCGCTTTCATTATTTTCACTGCTGTTATTACCCGCCAGGTGATTGGCCTGATTATCGGTCTGACCGCCCGTTTGATAAGGAATAAGAAAAGCCGCCTGAGTGCCAACCCCCAGCTGTGAGCGTAGCAGAAACTCGCCATGGTGCGCTTTGGCCACTACCTGTGCCACCGCCAACCCTAAACCGGTGCCATGGGATTTAGTTGAATAAAACGGCTCCAGCACCTTTTTACAAAGCTCCGCATCCATTCCCGGACCATTATCACGCACCTCGATACCCAGCTTATCTCCGACCAGTTGCGCTTCAATGACCAGTTCGGTGCCTTTACCGCCTGCCTGCAAGGCGTTGTTGACCAGGTTCATAATCGCCCCCAGCAACGAATCTTTATTGCACTGCAGCTGCAACTCCGGTACCCGGTTAAGACAGTCGCAGTCAGCGTCCCAGCTATGCAGAGGCATATCCAGCGCATCTTCCAGTTCACGGAACAACTCTGCAACACTGATGCGATCCTCCAGTCGGGTTTCACCCCGGGCAAAAATCAGCATATCGCGCACTTGCAGCTCTAGATTTTCCAGACGGGATTTTACTTTTCCGGCGAATTTAATCCGTTGCTCCGGCCGCAACTCCGGCTTCATCAGATGCCCGGCATAGAGTAGAGCCGCAGACAGCGGGGTACGCACCTGATGCGCCAGCGAGGCCATCATCCGCCCCATCTCAGACAATCGCTGATAATGGGCCAGACGCCCCTGTAATAACCGGGTGTCGGTCTGATCGGTCAACATCAGCAACTGGCCCGACTCATTTGCCAGAGTACTGGTTGACAGACTGACCCGGCGGCCGCTTTTTAATGAAACCTCATGACCATCATCGCTGCGGGGGGCGAAACTGCGCTGAATGACGGCAATCCAGGGTTCATTCTTCAACGGCTGCCCCAGCAACTGCTCAGCCGCACTGTTACACTCGGCGACCCGACCCCGGTTATCGATTACCACCACACCTGCCGGCAACAGATCCAGCAGATCCTCCAGCCGGCCTGACAAGCGTTCATGCTCAACCTGTTTTTCTACACTGGTCTGGCGGATCTGATCCAGCTGCGCCCGCAGTTGGCTATTTTCCGCTTCCAGTTGAGCGATTCTGTTAGTTGCGTCAGTCATCATCTATTTTCGCTGAATTCCATATTTACGCATCTTCTCCACCAGCGTGGTCCGGCGAATCTGCAACAGGTCCGCTGCTCTGGCAACCACACCTGAGGTTTGATCCAGCGCCTGAGTAATCAATGCCTGCTCAATATTTTCTATATGAAGTTTGAGATCCAGCCCCTGTTCCGGCAGTTCAGTCAGGCGGTTGGGCTGCACGCCTACATTGAGTGTTTCCTGCGTATCATCCCCGCGATAAAGATCGGGATCCGGTTCCTCAATATGCCGAAACTTTGGCGGCAGTTCACTCACGCCCACCACCGCATCGGGGTACAGGATCGCCAGCCGTTCAACCAGGTTCGCCAGCTCGCGGATATTGCCCGCCCAATCGTGCTGCTGCAGTGAACGAATCGCCGCAGGATGGAAGCGTATACGGCCAAACCCCTCTTTTGCCAGACGCCGGGAAAACTCATCCACCAGCGGAGGAATATCCTCAATCCGACCACGCAGAGGCGGCATATCGATAGGAAAAACATTGAGACGATAGTAAAGATCTTCGCGGAAACTCCCCTCAACAATCATCTGCTCCAGGTTTTTATGGGTGGCGGCAATAATTCGCACATCGCAGTCGATAGTGACACTACCGCCCACCCGTTCAAAACAACGCTCCTGCAAGACCCTAAGCAACTTCACCTGCATAGGCAGGGGCATATCGCCGATCTCATCAAGAAACAACGTGCCACCATTAGCCAGTTCAAACCGCCCTGCCCGGGAGTTAATCGCGCCGGTAAATGCCCCCTTCTCATGACCAAACAGCTCGCTTTCCAGCAGATCAGCCGGGATAGCGCCGCAGTTAACCGGCACAAATGGCCCGCTCGACCGTTTTGATGCCCGGTGCAGATTATTGGCAACAATCTCTTTACCGGTGCCACTTTCACCGGTGATCAGCACATTGACATCCCGCCCCGCCACCTGGCTGATCATCTTGCGCACCAGTGCCATCGCCTCACTCTGTCCCACCATCCCCTCAAACTGACTGGCGACCGATTTAGGGGAGAACAGGTCAGGCTGACCGGCATACTGCAGCTGCAACTGCCGATAAATCAGCGCCCGGTGCAGCATCACCGTCAGTTCATCCAGGGTGGCATCCGGATTCAACCGGCCAATTATCTTTTCCTGAAGTTGTTCCGGCAGCTGTTCAAGTTCGGGCCAGGGGGAGACGGCAATGACCGGCAGCTTGTCATCCAACTGGTCAAACTGCTGCATCAGTTTTTCCAGCGAGATTGGCAATGAACACTGCCCCAGCCAGACCACCGAACGATCACCCGGTTCAGCAGTATCTCCCTGCAGCCAGGACACATAATCGGTGGTGGTGTGACTGATTTCGGCGAAGCCCAGCCGTTCTGACAGATGGGTCCGACTCTCCACATCATCATCAATATATATAATTTGTAGCGGGCTACTCATAGGGTTCCCAGCACATCTCTCATCAGAGCTCTTTCCGGTGTGTTATCAGGGTTAGTATCACTACGTCAAATTTATGACATGGCAATTCAAAAGACAACCTATTGCATGATGTTTTTTTGACACTACATAAAAAATAGCAGTGATCGCGTCGATACGAATTTTTTATTACACACGTACTTCAGCATGACGGATCCCCTTTAATAAAAAATTACACAAAATGGGTAATGCTCCGTTTACCCTCCAGCCCCCGTAATACAAGGCCTTTAGTAAAAATGTCCATTTATTGCGACTTTTTCACACACTGCCCCCTAAAGTTTCAAAACAGTGCGCCGTTAACCCTTTCACGAAATGAATTTATACGTGAGGCAGCACCGCTGTCTCGAAAGCTCAAAGAACCAGCCGGGGGGACTCCATAACCGGTTCGGTTAAGGAGATGAGAAAATGGCAGTTATCAATACAAACATCGCTTCTATCAATGCTCAGAACAACCTGAGCAAATCCCAGAACAATCTGCAGACATCCCTGCAGCGTCTGTCTTCTGGTCTGCGTATCAACAGTGCAAAAGATGATGCGGCAGGTCTGGCGATCTCCGACCGCATGACCTCCCAGATTCGTGGTCTGAACCAGGCTGTACGTAACGCTAACGATGGTATCTCTCTGGCTCAAACCGCTGAAGGCGCAATGTCAGAGTCTACAAACATTCTACAGCGTATGCGTGAGCTGGCCATCCAGTCTGCCAACGATACTAACAGTGCATCTGACCGTGCCAATCTCCAAAAAGAGGTTGTTCAGCTACAATCCGAGTTGAACCGTATTGCCGACACAACATCTTTTAACGGCAAGAATATTCTCGATGGTACATTTACCTCAGGTAAATTCCATGTTGGTGCCGAGGCTGATCAGGTTATCAACGTATCCATTGGCAGCACTCGCGCTACCAGCATGGGTAACTACTCATTAACAACAGGCGGTACTGGGTCAACTGCAGTAGCAGCTGCGGCGACAGCAGGAGCAAGCACTACCGTAGCGGGTGAAGACCTGACAATCAGCGGTCCATTAGGCTCAACCACCACTGCGGTTGACGTTGCTGCGGGCGACAGTGCTAAAACTGTAGCTGCAAAAGTCAATGCCGTACAAAGCGATACTGGTGTAACCGCAAAAGCAGTCAGCCAGGCAAAAATCACTTCTGTGTCTGCAGGTAACGTAGCCTTTACTCTGACTGGAGATACTACTGGGGGAGCACAGGCCATCACTGCTAACGGTGTTACATCTACCGATGTATCAGCACTGTCAGAAGCAATCAATGCGAAAACCGGTACAACCGGTATTACCGCAGAGCTGTCCAGCGATAAAACCTCTATTACGCTGATTAGCGCTAATGGTGATGACATCATTATTGAAGGTGCGACAAACGGTGCCGACGGTACTAACGTTATGACCGTACAAGGCCTGAATGCTGATTCAACAAACTCAGGTGCAGCAGCGACTCTGGTGGATGCATCAACCACAGCGACCAATACTGACAGTACTCGTGTTGCGGGTGATGTAACTTTCTCCGCCAGCGGAACATTTACCGTTACTTCAGGTGCGGCAGGTGGATTATTTGCAGCGACTACCGCAAATACTTCAACTCTTTCTTCAGTTGCAGCAATTGATATCAGCTCACAAACCGGCTCAAACAATGCTTTGGATGTCATCGATCAGGCGCTGGCGTTTATGGCTGGACAACGTGCTGACCTGGGTGCGGTCCAGAACCGTCTTGAAAGTACTATTTCAAACCTGAGCAGTATCAGTGAGAACGTAACTGCTGCCCGTTCACGGATCCAGGATGCAGACTTTGCTGCAGAAACTGCCAACCTGACTAAGAACCAGATTCTTCAGCAGGCAGGTACTGCGATGCTGGCTCAGGCAAATACTTTGCCACAGGGCGTACTGTCTCTGCTACAGTAAGCATAGAGCATTAACGGAAAGGGCGGGCTTTGCCCGCCTTTTTTAGCTAACCACTTCAGATCTGAGCCAGGAGGTACGTCATGTCCAGTGAAATGCAGGTCTCTTCCACTCAGGCCACTGCAAAGCCCACTGTTGATCCGTCGGCTAACGCCACGCAAACACAGCAAGCCCAGCAACCACAGCAATCCACTGTTCAGAAGCCGGCAGGGCCTAGCCCGGCAGATTTTTCTCAACAGAGCGTTGAAGCCCTTCACGAAACCGTTGCTGCCATCAATGACTTTATGTCTCAGTTCCAGCGGACACTGAACTTTTCAGTTGACCAGGAAGGCGGACAAACGATAATAAAAGTTATTGATAAATCAAATGATGAGTTGATCCGACAGATCCCCTCTGAGGATTTTATCGAAATCAGCAAACATATTGAGCAGATGAACAATCTGCTGTTCAGCGAGAAGGCCTGAAACGCCTTCTCTGCTTCTCTTTCAGAGAATAGCGAAGCGAGGTAGTTATGGCCATTTCATCACCAGGTATTGGCTCTGGCATCGATATAAAATCTCTGGTTCCCGACCTTGTAGATGCCAGTCGGGCCCCTACACTTAATCGACTTGCCAGGAAAGAAGCCACACTTCAGGCCGAACTCTCTGCAGTCGGCCTGCTGAAAAGTGCTCTGTCCGAATTTCAGACCAAACTAGACGGCCTGAAAGATGCCACAACTTTCAGCAATAGAACCGCTGCCTCATCTGACAAAGCAATTGCCGCTTTCAGTGCCGACAATAATGCGGCAGCAGGAAGTTATTCTCTTGAAATAACCAGTCTGGCATCAGCACAAAAACTGGTAACCCAGCAGGATTATGTCATCAGTGAAGGAACACTTGAGTTTGCCGATGCCGGAGGCAGTTTCACCGTCACGTTGGATGGAACCAATAACGCGACTATTGAATCTGTCCGCGATGCGATCAATAGCGCTGAAGATAATATTGGCGTCACTGCCACAATACTCGTAGTTAATGGCAGCAAGCGTCTGGTATTTAACGCAGATGAAACCGGAGCTGAAAACCAACTCACAATTACCGGCACAACCACAACGGGTGATCTTGATATCTATGATTACAATTCGGGCACCGCTACTCCTGATGTCAATGGTGATGTTGCCACCTTCTACGACCAGGTAGTTGCAGCAGCCGATGCCGTATTCAGTGTTGATGGTCAACCGATGACCAGCGCCACTAATACCATCACCGATGTTATTCCAGACGCAACCATCACCTTAGCTGACACCAATGTTGGCGAGCCCATCACACTGTCAATCAGCGAAAATAGCAGTGCAATTAAAAATCAGATCTCGACACTGGTTGATGGTTATAACGAGTTAATCGCGCTGATTAATGAACAAACCAGTTACAATCCTGATTCTGACACAGCCGGCCCGCTATTTGGTGACTCCCTGATCGGTTCAATTGAGCGACAGATACGAAACACTCTGACCAGCCGGATCGATAACAACGACAGCAGCTACACTTCACTGGCATCAATCGGTATTACAACCACCAGTGATGGTTCACTTGAACTGGATTCGGGCAAACTGGATACCGCGCTGAAAGATGATTATACAGGCGTCACCACACTCTTTTCAGATGACACACAGGGAGTCGCTTTCAAAATTGACGCTATGCTGGAGAACTACCTTCAGATCAGCGGCACCATTGATGGTCGCACGGATTCGATTAACGCCAAGCTAGAAGGTATAAGCGACGAGAGAACCAAGCTCGATTATCGTAGTGCACAACTTGAAGCGCGACTTTATAAACAGTTCAATGCGATGGATCTGTTAGTTGCACAACTCAACTCGACCGGAGCATGGTTGAGCTCCGCACTGGACAATCTACCCGGTGTTGTTCGTCAGACTAACAAGTAATTTTTAGCCGTCCCAGTTGATGAGCTGGCGGCAAACCGTTTTTTTAAGGATCTATTATGAATCGTAACCTTGCTTCTCAACAGTATCAAAAAATAGGCCTGAACTCGGCCCTGGCGCATGCAACCCCCCACCAGCAGGTTTTGATGCTAATGAATGGTGCCCTGGGCAGTATCGCTACCGCAAAAGGCGCTATAGAGCGTAAAAATACTGAATTAAAAGGCACAAGCCTGAGCAAAGCGATCTCGATTATCGGCGGCTTGCAGGCCTCACTGGCGGATACAGAAAGCAATGAGATCGCCCAGAATCTGGATAACCTATACACCTATATGTCCAGTACGCTGATGAAAGCCAATATCGAGTCATCTGTTGAGAAGCTGGATGAAGTGACTCAACTACTGCTGGAGATCAAGTCTGCCTGGGAAAAGATCCCTGCAGAACACCACAAGACCCAGAGCCCGGTAGAAAAATAGTCATGCCTCAGCTTAGCCCTGCAGCCCGGAAGTGGCTGCAGGGGTTCACAGAGATAGAGCGCCTGCAGCAAGAGATCTTTACTGCGCTCGGTCACATGACCAATAAAGCAGATGAAGATGAGACAACACTCACTAATCTGGTGAAGCAGCAAGACCTCGCGATTCGTCAGTTACCCTTTGCCCAACTCAATGCTGAAGACGTAGCTCAGCTAAACGATAAAATAGCCTTGCTACAACAGAATCATCAGTCGCTGATTAACGCAATCAGCCATCAAAGGCAGGCTCTGCTTGACCAGTCCAGTCAACACAAGAAAGCCGGCCGCAGCATTAAAGCTTATCAGCGTGCGCAGGATCTGTAATCTTACCTTTTATCCAGCCCCCATTAAAAAGCCCGGATCACCGGGCTTTTTAATGAGAAACATACTACCGACAGGGTAACTGAATCAGTTTATATAATTAAACAGACTCAGATTCTGTATCTTGGCAAAACTGGCATATGCAGCATTCAGTGTTGTTTGCTGCAGCGTAAACCGACTGATCGCGTCATTATAATCCAGGTCCTGAAGTGATGACTGAGCTTCATTGGTATACAGCTTATACTCCTCATTGACCGACTCCTGAGCATCCAGCGTATTCATTCGCGCACCGATACTTCCACGAACCTGAATGTTTTTGCTCTCGATACTGTCAATCTGCAATAAAGCCCGGTTGACTGCTTCATTTAAACGCTCAGTTCCCTGCGGATCACCAACCGTATTAATACTGGTCAGTGCGGCATTCAGCTGGTGTACCATATTCAGAACGTTGGTGCGTTGTGTTTCGGTCTCGATCACCACAGCACCATCCGCCGGACTATCGATCACCAGGCTCAGGCCTTCAAACTCAATGGTATCTCCCTGCTGATAACTGATATCTGTAAGCTCGGCAGCTGGATTACCACCAAAAACAGGGTCACCCTGGGCATCGGTAACACTATAGGTTCCAGCCACGGTGTCGAAGGTAACGGTTGCCGGCCCTCTGCTATCAGTAAATTCACCGAAAGTGCCAAAGTCGGTAATGATTCGTCCGGAAAACTCGTTACCCGTTGCAGGCACCAGCGCTAACTGGCTCGGTACATTCTCGAATATATTAAAACCGGAATCGGTAGAGACAATATTGGCATTAGGACCCACCTGAATAGACCGACTCCCCTCATCACCATTAAAGACATAGCTATCGGTAGCGCCATCATAACGGTAGGCTGCATCAAACCCCTTATAGCCTGAAAACAGATATTCGCCCTGAGTATCCTGAGTATTAAGCAGACCAAACAGTTGCGACTCCAACTCTTTCAGCTCACTGGCAATCAGGGTACGGTCATTATCATTAACGGCCCCACTGTTCGCCTGAATCGCCAGCTCCTTTATTCTCTGGGTAGCATTATTGACTGCATCCAGCGTTGTCTCTTCGAGATTGAGACGCCGGCGGGAAACCACAATATTATCCTGAAACTTATCGGTCTTTGAGATCTCTTTATCCAGCTTAATAAGCTGAGCGGTAGCAACCGGATCATCCGACGGTTGCAAGATACGCTTACCGGTAGATAGCTGCTGCTGAGTTTTAAACAAGCTGCTATTAGCATTATTGATATTATCGGTATTGCGACTAAATATCTGAGCAGTTGAAATACGCATAATTTACCCTCTCCTGCTACTTAAAGGCTTTGAAGCAGACTATCAAAAATGGTTTGTGATACCCGGATCAGTTGAGCAGAGGCCTGATACGCCTGTTGAAACTGCACCAGCTTAGCGGCTTCTTCATCAAGGTTGACACCGGAAACACTGTCCTTAGCACTGGTGGTCGTATCCAGTACAGCCTTACCAGCCTGTTCAGAGATAACGGCGGTTGCCGTCCGGGTTCCAACCTTTTCTACCAGACTGCCATAGAGTTCCTGATAGGAGCCATGATCAAACAGGGCGGTTTGCTGCAGATTACTCAAAGCGAAAGCATTACGGTTATCCGATACACCATCAAGGTTATAATCAAAACCAAAACGATCGCCCGGTTGCGGCTGGTTAGCGATTGTCACCGTGTACCCATCCAGCTGAATCTCATCACCGGAAGTAAACGGCTGATCAGAAAGCGGGCCGACAGCGGGATCTAACTCCAGTACCACAGGGTTGTTCGGGTCACTCATATCATAGATGGTATAGGTCATCTCTCCGGAGGGGGATGAAGCCGGATCATTAAACACGATCTCTATCGGTGGCGACAGCTCACCCGCAGTGGCAAAGGCATCAGCCTTGGCATCTGTCATTGTCACCGTTGCCAGTCCGGTGCCCTGATTATCAATATTACTGCTTACTTTTATCGGCGATGCTAACGCCAGAAGCCGGCCATCATGCAGCGATAAAGTCAGATCTTCCGCGCCACTGGTTACCGGCTGAATAAGAAACCGGTCACCCTTAATCAGTTTGGTACTGGTATCGATGGTTACCTTCATACCATCTACAGCAAATGATAAAACCTGCCCTGCGGGGTCACGATAAAACTCTCCCTGGCCGACGGCATCAACCCCCTGACCAGTGGTCAGCGGCGATAGCGGATCATCGACACTGGTCAACTGATCGATACGCACCTGCTTGCCGTCACTGCTGCGATACAGCGTTAGTCTGTTACCATCACCCACAACCAGCTCATACTCACTTGCCTGCAACAGATCTGTTTGTTGAATTTCGACCCGGGCAATGTTCACTTCGGACTGGTTATTACTGTTGGTAGTGATCCGTTTCTGCTGCAAAAAATCATCGTTCATGTTGGTAAACAGGTCTGCACCAAACTCATTATTCAGGTTCAGACCCAGATGGTGTTGTTCATTCATGCTTTCAGCAAAACCAACAGCAATCAGCCCCAACTGACTACGTGCATCATTCAACGCCTCAGACCGGTATTTGATCAGGCCACCAACTTTGCCACCAACAATTTCGTCATTGATGTTAACCGTCTCGTTCTTATTGATCAGCGCCAGCTCTTTTTGCTCACTATCAGGCCCCAATACTGACACGACTTTCTCCGCAGTCGCACCAATTACCAGTGGCTGGCCGTTGCCAATAAAAATACTGTACTGATCGGAGCTCTGATCAACCACAGTAACCCCGACAATTTCAGCAAGCTGATTGGTCAGCAGGTCCCGCTGATCGCGCATATCATTAGTGGAGCGATTGGTCGCAGCCGCAGTGCTTATTTTAGCATTCAGATCGGCAATACTGGTTGCCAGGCTGGTGATCTGGCTGGCATAGCCATCCATCTGCGCATTGATCGTTTCGGCCTGACTCTTAAGGTTTGCATCCAGATTATTAAAACGCTTTACCAGAGCATCCGCCTGAGCAACAAAGAGTTCCCTGTTAGCCGTAGAGGTAGGGTCATCAACAACGCTTTGCAACGCACCAAAGTAGTCATCCAGTGCCGTTGACACACTATGGGTATCCGCAGCCAGCAGATCATCCAGCCGGCTGGACATCGCCGCATAAGCGGATGCCTGATTGTATGAAGAGGTATCGGTCCACACCTGCTGAGTCAGGAATTTGTCGGTAATCCGCTCAATATCCTTAACAAACACCCCCGACAACTCGGGCCGGGTCACCAGGTTAACCCGCTGACGGGTATAGCCTTCAGTGTTCACATTACTGATATTCTGACCAATGGTACTCAACGCCGTCTGATTGGCCTGAGTCGCCTGAATACCTATATTTAATAAACTGGAACTGGACATACAATAACTCCCGGGAACACTCTATCGGCAAAGCAGGGAGCAGACAGGTTTCACCTAGATACTGCTCTCTGTAGCGGCCAGATACTAACTTTCTTTAGTGCCTGAACCGTCTCTCAGATCTGAACTGAGTCCGGCCAGAACATCCCCATCAAAAATTCTGCCGATCTTTTCAGCATACTCTGGATCGGTGGCATAGCCCGCCTGCTGCAAGCCTCTCAGATACTGATAAGGATCGCCTGCCTGCTCCAGCGCCTGCTGGTAACGGGAACTGTTTTTCAGAAACGTTGCGTAATCGCGAAAGCTCTCTTCGTAAGAATCGTAAACCCTGAATGCCGAGCGCTCTTTCTGCGCAACGCCATCACGAAACTCAACCGTACCGACAAGGGCTTTTTCACCCGACCAGCGGCTGTCAGCCTTGATATTAAACAGGTTATGACTACTGCCCCCCTCCGGGCGCTGAATCAGATAGCGACCCCAGCCGGTCTCCAGAGCGGACTGAGCCAACAACACTTTAGGGTCGACCCCCAGCTCAGCCGCGACACTCTCTGCCAGCGGCAGCAGGGTTGCGACAAACTGTTCCGGTGTTTCAAAACGTTGCGGTTGAGTCTTTTCAGCAGCAGGTCCGGCGGTTTCGACAGCAGATTCCGAGGCTGCAACCACCCCAGTTTCAGACACGCCCCCAGGAGCCTGTTGAGCCTCTTGCCGGGCTTTTTCCAGAACCCGGCTACTGGCTTGCGCCTGCCCAAGAATAGCCGATGCAGCCATACTGGCCGCACTATCCACCGTCCGGTTTAGGATCCGCTCAGACTCCGACAGCGGTTTTATCCGATTCTCCTCTTTGTCTTTATCTTCCCCCAACCGCGGATCGATATTGCCACCCAACTGCCGCACCAATATCTCAGCCAGACCAAAACCTTTGTTTTCGGCAATCTCCTTGGTCAGCTGGGTATCGCCCATCTGCTGATAAAATTCAACCTGCGAGCTGTTGAAATAGCTATCTTCGGAAAAGCTGGCGTTTGCTTCACGCATGCTTTTTACCAGCATATTCAGAAACAGTTGTTCAAACTGTTCGGCAACGGCTTTTAATGCAGCAGGGTCTTTATCTTTAGCTTGCTGACGAAGCTTATCCATCTCCCCCAGTTCGGTGTACAGCTGCGCATGTTGAGTCGGGTCAGTTATCATCATCCACCTCAGATCACGATCAGTTCGGCTTTTAGAGCACCGGCTTGTCGCAGGGCTTCCAGAATTGCCATCAGATCACCCGGCGCAGCCCCCACCTGGTTCACCGCTTCCACAATATCCTGCAACGAGGCACCGGGGGAGAACTCAAACATATGACCGCTGCCCGCATCCACTTCGATACCGGTCCGCGGGGTCACAACGGTGTCCCCCCCCGCCAGTGCATTGGGCTGATCAACATTCAGATTTTCAGTGATCGCCACGGTCATCCCCCCGTGGGTTATCGCCACCGGAGAAACCCTGACGTTCTGACCAATAATGATAGTACCGGTACGGGAATTGATAATCACTTTCGCCACTTCCTGAGCAGGCTGAACCTCAAGGTTTTCCAGCACAGAGAGGAAGGACACTCGCTGATCAGCGTCGCGGGGAGCAGATACCCGAATCGATGTTGCATCCATCGCCTTCGCCATACCCGGCCCCAGCAGACTATTGATCTGTTCGGCGACCCGCCGGGCGGTGGTAAAATCCGCATAGTTCAGATTCAACACCAGGCTATCACCCTGGGCAAAAGCATTAGGCACGGTACGCTCCACTGATGCACCGCCTGGAATACGACCAACACTGGGAACATTCAGCGATAACCGGGAACCATCCGATCCTTGCACACCAAAACCGGAAACCACCAGGTTGCCCTGTGCGATGGCATACACCTGCCCGTCGGCACCTTTCAGCGGGGCCATAATCAGGCTGCCGCCCCGCAAACTTTTAGCATCGCCAATCGTGGAAACGGTTACGTCAATCGTCTGGCCGGGTTTGGCAAAGGGCGGCAGATCGGCATGTACTGCCACCGCAGCAATATTTTTCGACTTTGGATCGATATTTGGCGGAATCGCCACACCAAAGTTATTCAGCATATTGCGGAATGTCGCAGAGGTGAATGAGGTTTTATCGCCAGTGCCATCCAGGCCCACCACCAGACCATAGCCCACCAGTTGGTTGCTACGCACCCCGGCAACCGAGGTCAGATCTTTGATCCTTTCGGCAAACACTGCGTTACTGAACAGCACTGCTGATAAAGCTAGTAACCAGAAACGTTTCATCATTTTTCTCCGCTTCATCTGCTCAGAATGGCCACAACGGACCAATAAAGAACTTCGACAACCACCCCATAGAGTTAGAGTCATTCAGGGCACCAGAACCACTGTAGGTGATCCGGGCATCGGCGAGCTGAGTTGAGTAAACCGTATTGCTGGTAGAGATATCCTGAGGCCGAATCATACCGCTAACACGGATATACTCGTCGCCCTGATTCAGAGTCAGCCACTTCTCACCTTTAACCACCATCAACCCATTGGGCATCACTTCATGTACAGTCACCGTGATATTGCCGTCCAGGCTGTTACTCATATCGGATTTACCCTCGCCATCGAACGCTGTGGTGGTATCACCGCTACTCACACTCAGAGGCTTACCGAACACCGTCGGTTGTATTCCCAAAACCGTCGGAGATCCCAGCGTCTGTGAATTCGATTTATCCACCGTGGTTTTATTGCTTTTCGACGAAGAGGTACTCTCCTGCAATACGATGGTAATAATATCGCCAACCCGATGCGCCCGGCCATCGCTATAAAGGCTGTTACTCGTTGCTGCATTGAAGATTGAACCGGTCACCTCTCTCGGGGCCTGCATTGCGGGGGGACGGACCGGTGCAAAATGCGGACTGTCCGGCTTTGGTGGAGCGCTGACACACCCTCCCAACATCAGAGTTGCGGCACATATCAATAGCAGCTGTTTCATTAGTTACCTCCTCAACTCAGATCTACAGGTTCTGTGTCACATAGGACAACATCTGGTCTGCGGTTGAGATCACTTTCGAATTCATCTCATAAGCACGCTGAGTGGTAATCATATTCACCAGCTCTTCCACGGCGTTAACATTAGAGCCTTCCAACATCCCCTGTCGCAGCTGTCCGGTGCCCCCCTCTCCGGGGTTAGACAACACTGCGTTGCCACTGGCGGCGGTCTCCAGATAAAGGTTCTGGCCATAGGCTTGCAGCCCCTGAGGGTTAGCAAAATCGGCCAACTGAAGCTGGCCAATCTGCTGTGGGTTAACATTACCCTGAACAACTACACTAACAATGCCATCGACGCTCACCGTCATCGATTGCACCCCAGAGGGTAGCGTTAAACCCGGATCAAGCAGATAGCCTTCTGAATTGACAATCTCATTGTCAGCATTCAACTGAAACTGCCCGTGACGGGTATAACCTGTATCACCATTCGGCAGGGTAACCTGCCAGAAGCCCCGTCCCTCTATGGAGATATCAAACGACTCGCCAGTGGTCTGCAGCTCTCCCTCCTGAAACAGTTTCTGCGTTCCGGCAACCCTTACCCCAGAGCCCAGTTGCAAGCCCGAAGGCAGTTGCGATGCTTCCGCGGTCTGCGCCCCTGGCTGACGCTGAATCTGATACATCAGATCTTCAAAAACAGCCCGATCCTTTTTAAATCCAACCGTACTGACGTTTGCCAGATTGTTGGAAATAACCTTCAGGGAGGTGTCCTGCGCACTCAGACCCGTTTTAGCAACAAATAGGGCGCCATGCATACTTATTCTCCACCTGTGTTATTTATCAAAATTCTATTATTGCAGTGACAAGATACGAGCCGCTGCAGAGGAGTTCTCTTCTGCGGTCTTCATCATTTTGACATGCATCTCAAACTGACGGGCCAGATCGATCACTGATGTCAGCTCAGAGATAGAGTTCACATTACTCGATTCAAGAAATCCGGCACGCACTTTGACATCATTGGCCGGCAACAGCGGCTGATTATTGCCGCTGTGCATCATGCCATCGACCCCCTTAAACAGCTGCCCCGGCTCCGCTTTAACCAGTTTAATACGATCCAGAATAGCCAACTCGGTCGCCGCTTCTCCAGCGGGCTTTATGGTAATGGTGCCATCGCCACCAATATCGAGCTTCTCAAACGGCGGCAGGGTGATGGGAATTCCACCATTACCCATTACCCGGTCACCTGAGCGGGTCACCAGTTGATTAAACTGATTGACCTGCAGCTCGCCCTGCCGGGTATACGCTTCATTACCATTGGCATCGATAACCGCCATCCAGCCTTCACCATCAATGGCCACATCCATCGAGCGGCCCGTCTGCATCATGGTGCCACTGGACATATCGGTTCCGGGGCGTTCGGCCATGGCATACACCCGCGAGGCAAAACCATCCCCCTCAACCTGCATCGCCCGGGCCTGGGCAAAGTCAGCTTTAAAACCGGTTGTAGTCGCATTCGCAAGGTTGTTCGCATGGGCCTGCTGTGAACGCATATTCTCCCGCGCCCCACTCATGGCCAGATACAACACTTTATCCATTGGATTCCCCGTTTGCCGTTTGCACCCTAAACCGGTCAGACATTGCCGCTTTAGGGTTAAAAATTCACTACCCTGTAAAATGCAACGGCTGTGCCAATCTTTATAAAAGACATAAAAAAGGCGACCGAAGTCGCCTTTTGAAAATAATGCATCAAACCATAATCAGATCTGCAGAATAGCCTGAGTCACCGTATTCAGGGTTTCCAGTGTTTTCGAGTTAGCCTGGAAGTTACGTTGAGCCTCAATCAGTCGTACCAGCTCAGTGGACAGGTCAACGTTTGATTGTTCCAGCGCGGCAGAACGCAGGCTACCGTTCAAACCAGTTCCCGGAGGGTTAAGCACCGCATTACCTGAAGTCAGTGTTGCACCCCATTCGGTATCACCCGCTGGCTGCAGGCCTGACTGGTTTTCAAAGGTTGCGAACGCTACTACACCGAGGTTCTGCTTCTGACCATTGGAGAAGGCAGCAACCATCTCACCCGTTTCAGCAAAGCTCACCCCGATCAGGTCCCCCTTGGTGTAACCATCCTGAGAAGACGCTTTAACAATTGATGCGGACGCAAACTGTGTACTATTGGACAGATCCAGATTGATCAGAGTCTCCGTATTCGCCGGATCAGCACCCTTAATGGTTAACTGAGGCGCGGTGGCGCCGCGGGAAAAGGTCGTTCCGTTGACACTGTTCAGGAAACCCGTCGTGGGATCGAAGCCCAGCATCACAGAACCCACTTCACTCAGGGTATCCTGCGGTTTAATTGCAAAACCTGACTCACCCGGATCCACACTTTTACCGATATCCAGCAGTTCAGTACCGTTAAGGTAGGCGAACATCTGATACTGCCCACGATAACTGTTATCGCCTTCATAGGTACGCTCTGGAATCGCTGTCAAAACAGTTCCACCGGTCTCTGAGACACTGAATTCTGAGCCGATGTTGCCGTAGTCCGCTTTAAAACGGATATCCAGCCTGAACGATCCCGCTTCATCCACAACCGTCACTGACTCAACATTGGGGTTTCGGTCTTTAATATCGGTCTCTCTTGCACGGATCTGATCAGCTATATCATTTAGTGTTGGCACCGTCGGACTGGTAGCAATTTCAATCGGAACACCGCCAATCGTCAGGGTTGTATCAGCCGCAGGCACCGCTAAGGTATAGGAGTAGTTCTCGTTTGCGTCACGCTCAGTCGGCTCAGGTGTAATATCAGCACCGCCGGCGTCATTGATCAGCATATCACCATAGCTGCTGTATTTAGCATAGGTCTCAAAACTGATAGTTCCCTCTGCAGCATTATAAGCAAGGGTCGTTGTATCAATACGCTTATCAGTGCTTTTCAGGGTATCCAGAGCAACCGGATCAGGAGTACCGGCAGCATCAAAACTAACGTTGACACCACTGATCGTTAAGTTAGTAGGCACAGCTGCAGAAACCGTATAAACATCACGAACCGGACGCTGCTCAACGATATTGTATTTAACCGTGTTTTCATTACCCAGGCTGTCAAAGGTTCGCACTGTCGTACTGTAAGTGAACGAAGAAGGTACATCCTTATCATAAGGCGTACTCAACAGCGTTGGGTCCGCTGCATCATTGATGTTAAACGACAAACCAATATTGTTAGTTGCCTGGGGAGGACTTTCCTTCTGGTCAACTGCCAGATTTCCGATAGGCAGACGGTTACCCTGTGAATCCAGACCGTAGCCCTGCAGATATTTACCCGACTTAGAGACCACAAAACCATCTTTATTCAGCTCAAATGCGCCAGCACGGGTGTAGGTCACTCCGCCCTGCCCATCATCCAGCTGGAAGAAACCGGAGCCATTAATCGCCAGATCCAGGTTATTATTGGTAAATTCAGTAGTACCCGCCTGAAAATTCTGTGCAATATCCGTTACGGTCACACCGGAACCGGCGACATTACTGGAACCGGCGCCAACAACCGCGGTTGCATAAATATCACCAAACTCTGTACGCGAGGCCTTAAAACCAATGGTACTGGAGTTCGCGATGTTATTACCGGTTACATCCAGATTAGTTGTTGCCGCCTTAAGCCCTGTTATCGCAGTATTAAAACCCGCCATGATTCTTCTCCGATTTACCCAATTCGTTTGACATCACTGAAGTCGACCGAGCCAGCATCGGTATTTACCTTCATACCGATACCATTTTGCCCCAGCGTGACGCTATTGACGTTATAAGCAATAAAGCTGCTAGCCGTTTTATAATTACCATCAACCTGCGCTTCAGCGACAACCCGATACTCCCCTGGAGGACGATCACCGGCATTCCACACAAAATAGTGGTCTCCACTACTCTGACTACCCATCTCAACCTCATCAATAAGATTGTTGGCGCTGTCATAGATAGAAACCCGCAGGTTCTCGGTGCTCACAGGCAGTTCAACTACCCCTCTGATTTCACCTGATTCACCTACCTGAGCCACATCAGTCTTGGCATAAACATCCTGACCAATCATGGACGACGCCTGCAACGCAGCCTGACTGGACAGTAGTGAAGCCGACATGTTTTCCATCGTCGTATTCAGTTTGGCGATATTTTCCACCGTACTCATACTGGCGATCTGCTGCATAAACTCGCTGGTTTCTGCTGGACTCGTGGGATCCTGATTCTGCAACTGTGCAATCATCAGTTTCATAAACATCTCACTGTCAGCGTTGCCACTGCCCTGTGTCGATGTGGAATTACTCTGATTCTGCGCATTGATCTTGTCGTAGATCGATTGCGTTCCCGAAACGTCGTTAACACTCATAACATATACCTCACATCAGGCTTTCATCGCATCACTAAGGCTTACTGGCCCAGCGTCAGAGCCTTCTGCATCATCTGTTTTGCCGTATTCATGATCTCAGCATTTATCTGAAAAGAGCGTGACGCCGAGATCATATCCGCCATCTCTTCTACAACATTCACATTCGGGTAGTAGACATAACCATTCTCATCCGCCATCGGGTGATCCGGGTTATACTCCTGACGCAGCGGGGCATCACTTTCAACGATCCCTGAGATTGAAACCCCCTGACCCGCCTGCGTCCCCATGGGTATTCCGCCAGGCTGCAGATTATCGGTTTGTTTCAGCTCAAACACTGGCTTACGGGCGCGATAGGTTTCACCGGCACTGCTGCTGACACTCTCAGCATTGGCCATATTACTGGCAGTGGTATTGAGCCGCACCGTCTGTGCACTCATCGCTGAGCCTGCAATATCAAAAACATTACCCAGAGACATGGTTATTCACCCCTAATCGCATTACTAAGACCTTTGAACTTTTTATTCAGAAACTGAAATGAAGCCTGATAATCAACAGCATTTTTGCTATAACGAGCCATCTCTTCCTGAACATCCACCGTATTACCATCGATACTCGGCTGACTGGGAATCCGGTACATCAACTCCGCAGCAAAGTCAGAGTCGATTAATCCCTGGTTGTGTCCGGCATGGGTGCGGGCCATTTGCAATGGCTGTTGCCCCTCCTGAACACCCTGCAGAATACTTTTAAAATCGATATCCCGGGCTTTGTAATTTGGCGTATCAGCGTTAGCGATATTATTTGCCAGAATTTCAGCACGCTGAATTCGCAGGCCCACCGCCTGTTCATGAATTCCCAGTGCTTTGTCAAAGCTGATTGCCATCGATTTGCCTCAAAGTGTCCGGTTTCAGATCTTCTTACTCCAACAATGCAAGAGCGATACCAATACAAATAATTACTTTTAAAACAAAGGCTTAATATTTTTCCTATGGCGATGCGGCAACACTTATCCGGGAGATAGCGGCAAAGCGGCAATGCAAAACGGAGAGCGGCAATAGAGGGGGCGAGGCCAAAAATGAAATTTTCCGTCCAGGCCTGATAGACACAGATATGACAGCGTGCTTACAAAGTGCTGTCTGTTTTAATGATCTATCGAACAGTTGCAAAGAAGGTTTTTGCGAGCGATGAGTAAGGCACACGCTTTGTGACGTTCTAACGACGAGAGCCACATAACTAAAAAACGCACTCAGGGCGCGTTATTTAGCTTTATAGATGATGCCCGGGCGGCAATGAACCATTTCAAACAGATTATTCAGCTCACCAATAGACTCGGATGCACCAAGAAGCAGATAACCACCTGGTTTGAGTGTTTTATGGATTTTCGTCAGAATTTCACGCTTACGCTCAGACGAAAAATAGATCAGTACATTACGGCAAAAAACAATATCGCAGGGACCAATACCTGTATAGGCGCCAAGCAAGTTCATCTCTCTGAAGGTCACCCGTTTTTTAATCTTCGGCAACAGGGACCAGCCATCATGTTTCCCCGGTACGAAGAACTTCTTCAGTCGATCCTGCGACAGCCCTCTCCCCAGCGCCAGCATCTCATACTCAGCCAGGCGTGCCTGCTCCAATACCCGGGTGCTGATATCAGTAGCAATAATCTCCTCACCCAGTCTGAACGCTGCAGGGTTCTGCTCCTTAAACTCATCAATAATCATACTGATAGAGTAGGGTTCCTGTCCGGTAGAACAGGCGGCTGACCAGACCTTAAGCCGCTGAGTGCCCGCCTGCTTTTCGGCCAGCTCAGGTAGCAGCTTATCTTTTAATATTTCATAGGGATGTATATCGCGAAACCAGAGAGTCTCATTGGTCGTCATCGCATTGATGACCTCCTCTTTCAGAAGACTGTTGCCTGGACGTTCCAGAGTTACCACAAGCTGACCCAATGAATCAAACTGCCCATCAATAAGAATTTTACTTAAGCGACTCTCCACCAGGTATTGCTTGTGTTTTGCCAGTAGTATGCCGCATGCCTGTTCAAGAAACTGGCAAAACTGATCAAACTCCTGTTGAGTAATCCTTATTTTCTGGCCGTTCAGAACACCATCCTCTTGCGTATTGTATTAATCACCCCTCTACTGACTCTATTCGCTGAATCACCGCTTCAGCCAACTCGTCCGGATTAAACTTGCCAATAAAGGCATCAGCACCAACACGCTTCACCATCGCCAGATTGAAGCGACCACTCAGTGAACTGTGTAACATCACGTATAAAGGCTTGAGACGAATATCCTCACGAATCTTCTTCACCAGAGTATAGCCATCCATCTGCGGCATTTCGATATCGGAAATCACCATCAGAAACGTATCGGTCATCCGCTGATCTTTGTCAGCCATCTCTGTCAGCATATCAAGGGCCGCCTTACCATCGTTCGCCGTGGTCACCTTTATATTCAGGTTTTCCAGTGCTTTCTTTACCTGTGTCCGGGCCACACTGGAATCATCGACAACCAGAATATGGTATTGCGCAGCATTCTTCTTGAAGCTCTCAGTAACTTTGGTTGTCTTTACATCAGTACTCACAGGAATAAGATCAGCCAGCACCTGCTCAACATCAAGAATCTCAATCAGGCCTCCTTCATGCTGAACAACGGCGGTCAGATAGTTCTTCTCATTGGTTTCAATAGGTGGAGGACTGACCTGATCCCATTTGGCAGGCAGAATACGATCAACATTGCGCACCAAAAACGCCAGAACCCGGCGGTTATACTCTGATACGATCAGAAAACAGTTCAACCGATCCTCTGCGGGGATGGGCTCTGCGCCAATTGCCTGAGAAAGATCAATCACCGGAATCGTTTCCCCACGGATATGGGCCAGGCCTTTAAGAGCAGTGGTCTGCTTTGGAATACCTGTCAATTCAGGACAGGTCAGAACTTCCCGGACTTTGAAGACATTGATACCATATTCCTGGTCATCATTAAGCCCAAACAAAAGCAGTTCCAGGCGGTTCTGTCCCGCCATATTGGTACGTTGGTTTACAGTACTGTTTATACCTGACATGATGCTCTCTGTACTATGCGTTACCTGAACATTGCCAACATTATTGATGAGTAGCAATGCGAACTTCCGGATCAAGCGTGAAAAAAAACATATTCTCCACAATAATCACACTTATAGCTATGTTAGTCGTGCCAGTAAAGAGCACTCTGGCCGCTGAAACAGACTCGATTAGCCAAAAAGCACAGCGATTCCTGGAGCAACAGTACCAGAAAACAGCCCCCATGGCGCGCACTGTCGTCAGAGTATCCCCCCTGGCACCCACCCTGGATAAACGCCGCTGCAATGGCCCGATATCCTTTATTCATGCACCCGGCAGGGCAACCCGAATAACGGCCAAAGCGATCTGTAATCAACCTGTATGGACTATTTTTATCACTGCTACCATTGAGCAGTGGCAACCTGTTGTGGTCTCCAGCCGGGCACTGAGTAAAGGCACCATTTTGGGTGATTCTGATATCTATCTGAAAGAGTATGACACCAAAAGTCTGTCTTCAGCCTACTTTACCAACCCCGGAGAGCTGATCGGCAGAGAGGTCAAGCGGTCGCTTGCCTCTAACCAGATCATCTCTCCGACGCTGGTTGAAAAAAGATTACTGATCCGAAAAGGAGACCTTGTCTATATCGAAGCCAGAAAAGGGACTATGACCGTCCGCATGACCGGTACCGCCGAACAGGACGGTTCTCTGGGAGAGCAGATCAGTGTAATCAACAGCCGTTCAGGCAAACAGGTTCACGGATATGTAAAGAGCCAGGGGGTGGTTTCAGTCAATGGTCAATAGCAGCCCTCGCAGGCCGATATTTGAGCTGCTATACTGGGCTCATTAATTTACAAATAGCATTAAAGTTTTCCACCAGCGCGCCGATAGCTGTATTCAGAACAGCATGAGGACCAGAAAATGGTTATTGATATCACGGGTTTAACGTCTTCTTCACAGGCGGCTAACTCTCGTGCCAAGGTAAATGATCAGCCTGCAGCCGGGAGTAAATCTCAGCAGACTACTGCGCCAGAGACACCCGTCTCAGCGGGAGTCAGCCTGAGCGATGCTGCACAGGCAGTACAGAAAAGTGTCGGACAGGTCGTTGAAGAGGGCATCTCTGTCAATGAGCAGAAAGTTGCCGAGCTGAAAGCTGCAATAGATGACGGCAGTTATCAGATCAACTATGAAAGTACCGCTCGCGGTCTGTTCCAGATCGAAAGCATGCTGGATTGATACCGTTGAGCGCACAGCCACCACTCGATCAAATTAATGCCCTGACCACTCAGGGCATTACTTTTCTTACAGCACTGAGTGAATTGCTTGATGCAGAGTACCAGGCGCTTCAGCAGCGCAACATCGAGCATCTACAGGAACTGGTAGAAAAGAAAACCGATATTCTTCAACAACTGGAAGAAAACAACCAGACCCGCAATCAACTCTTTATCGCTGCCGGTATAACCCCCGACAAAGAGGGTCTGCAAAGCTATCAGGTACAGCTAAACAATACTGAATCAACGTCATTCCGCTCATGCTGGATAGAACTGGAGCAGGCACTGCATCAGGTCAATGATAAGAATAAGCGCAATGAGATTATCATCAGCCGCAACAGCCGCAACCTGGAACAACTGATGAGCATCATCAGAGGCCAGAACCAGAAAAATACCCTTTACAATCAAAGCGGCGGAAAAGGTAACTACGCTGCCCAGAACAGCCTGGGAAAAGCCTGATTTTTTTCGATTTACCCGTGACCTCAGGCGCCAGAACAAGTAGAATCCCTGCCACTGCCTCCCCGTAGTTCAACCGGATAGAATAGGGCCCTCCTAAGGCTTAGATAGGGGTTCGAGTCCCTTCGGGGAGGCCATTCCTGATTCTGTCGTTTCAGCTATCAACTAATAAAACGATCCCAGAAAGAGTACTTCCTGCTAATAACAGGTCCGATTACGGCCACCGCCTTTGGCCCGATAGAGTGCCTTATCCGCTCTGGCAACCAGAGACTCTTTGTTATCACTCGCTTGCGCCTGTACCAGCCCGGCGCTCAGGCTGACATTAATAACCTGCCCTGAGCCGGTTCTGAAATCCACTTCTGATAGTTCTAATCGAAGCCGTTCCACCGCGGTGAATGCATCATTGATCTCCACTTGCGGCATGATGATAACGAACTCCTCACCACCATAGCGATAAGCGCTATCGACACAACGCAGATGTGACTTTATTAAAAAACCTAATTTTCGCAGTACCTGATCGCCAAACGGGTGCCCAAAGCGATCATTAACATCCTTAAAAAAATCCAGATCAAGCATGCACAGCGTCAGGGGTTGCTTATAGCGGCGAGATCTTTCAAGCTCATGTTCCAGCTCGTTATAGAAATGTCTGGCGTTGTACAGCTGAGTTAAGTCATCAACCTGGCTCAGTTCTCGATAGCGTTGCTCGCGTTCGGTTAACTCAAACTCAGCTTTCTTACGATCAGAGATAACCACCAGTGTTTCGATAGCGCCTATAATCTCACTGTTTTCATCTTTGATAGGCGAGGCTGTAAAGGATAACCACTCCCCTCCTATACCGATATCAGGAAAAAAATCCTCTGCCATAAAGGCGCCCGGAAGAACGTCTGATGGATGATACTTAGCTGCATAGAACTGATCCAGCTCGGGTATATTCACCCCGGCGACAATCAGGTCTGCCATGGTCGGCCTTTTATTCTTGTAAAAGGGTCGCCACTGATCCTGAGTACCAACCACATCACGACTACTCAGTCCTGAAGCAATTTCCAGTGAGACATTCCAGTGGGTAATCACATGTTGAGTATTGATAATGAAGGCAGGAATCGGAATGTTATCCAGCAGATTTCCAATACCGATTCCATCTAGCTTCTTTTTTGACACAGATAGATCGCTCTCATTCAAATTACCACGTTGAATACAGCATCGAGCATTCAAGAACAGGGGTTGTTAGCCCGCCTTTGATTTAATATCCAATTGTAACCAAGGAATGAAAAACGGCCTATAGCACCTTAGATTAAGCTCTTATTGAGCTTTTAAATAAGGCAGGAGGATCTTAAAAAAAATGCCCCGCTGATAGACAGCAGAGTATAAAGTGGGAGTGAGTTGAGAGAATCCCCCGAACAGGGGACCTGAAGGTCGATACGCTAAACTGAATAATAACCGGCTGACGTTGATAACCACATGCCGCCATCGCAAACGATGAGCCGTTGCTACTCATTACTCATCAGTAACTCATGCCCTACTACTTCATCGATGACTGCATAGGGGATGCGGTACTCCTTCTCCTCATATTTAACCAGGGCGTAGTCATAACACATTTTCAGAATAATACAGTTGGCCACCTGACCATCCTTCACCACACGAATAATATTGCGATTATGAAGCAGCATCTCTAAACCCTTTAACATCTTAATAAGTAGAATCATTCTACCACTATAGATATTGCAGACATATCCGCTACAGACGAAAGAGTGGCGTAGCCGCTATTGGCAGATGCACTGAAGAAGAATCGGCAGACCCGGTTAGAAAAAGACCATCCCTGGCCAAAAGAGTGCTAAACCACAACAGCATGGAGGGGTCATGCTGATGATAGGCGGGATATCTCCGATACCCCGCTGATGCGACACGACGTTGTCGTGACGATTACCTACCGGAGGCCCGCAGATTTTGTACCGTCATCTTACTCTCCGGTGTCAGTTCAGGATCGATAATTCCTTTGAACTGACCCGTAGTACAGTGCTGCGCCTGCATGTCGATCATGGTAAAGGAGTCATCAATTGAAACACCACTGCCCTTGTTCTGCGGCAGGTGATGATCAGGATGCGCCTGACCAATACTGAAGCTCTTCCAGATTGCACCATTTCTGTCGTACGTTACTGTACGGGGAATAGTGAATGTCTGTGCATCAATGAAATGCTGACGTTTACTGATCGGATGGTTTGGATCAAGCGGCTCACCTTCAAGTTGATACACCTTACGCAGCTGATAGGTAACGTTCGGGAAACAGTTACCCTTGCCACCGTATGAGATCATCTGATAACCGTCTTCATCCTTAGGAATCTCGGTATCCAATGGCATATCATTGTGGTTATACATCGGCAGCAACATGTTGCGGGTGCCTTTGTAGGTCCATTTCATATCGGAAATACGTCCGTTATACCCTTCAAAGTCTTCGATCATAATATCCGAGCCCAGAAATGCATCGGTAACCTGACCAGAAGACAAACGACGTACGCGACGCTGGAAACCCAGATACAGATAGGCGTTGTCCCGCTTAAGATCATCCTCAAACCGCTGAATCAGCAACTGAGTGTTCTTCACATCAAAGGGTTCCAGTACCTCCAGATAGGTGGCGCGGAACAGATTTGAAGGGTTTGGCGTAATGGCCGGAACCGGGGCCTGCTGAGTACGATGAGTAAAGTTCAGAAAGTTAAAATTGAACTTCAGTGTTCGCTCAGCCTTGCCGCTGTTCATATCTTTGAAGGTCCAGTAAAACGGCCAGATCGCAGCAGAATCACCCCAGTTGTAACCATATTTGAAGTTCCACGCCAGCTTTTCACCCGCACGCGGATCATCCATGGAGGGTTCCTGAGGGAAGGGACGGCCCGCTACCGAGCCGCTGATCTCACCGACCTTATCGCCCAGTTTGACATCGTTCATATACTTACGGGTCGCGTCAACATAGCTCTTATTGAGATCGAAAGAGGTGGTTTCACCCACTTTTATCTCGGTATCACCGGCTTTAATAAAATCATACATCGCCGGATCGATAATCTCTTTAAACTGATCAACATTTGCCTGGTTGATGGTCATCCCGGCACTTAAGCCCTGATAGGTTGGGACACCATTTTTATACGGATAAAATGCATTCTGTACATCCTGCTCAGTGGCAGCCATTGCTGACGCAGATACAATCGTCGTCAACGCCAGAGAGATAAAGGTTTTCTTAAACATAATGGTTTACCTTCTTATCGTTATATTTATTTAGAAGCTGTAACGCACGGACAGCTGGAATTCGTCTTCCTGATTGGCTACACCGATCGGGCCGTTCAGGAATCGCGCCAAAGGCTCGGTCTGACCGCCTGCAGGTGCACCGCCGGCCACAGACCATGGGAAGGTTTTCTTGCCGCCCTCTTTAATATTGAAAGCCGCATTAACCTTCCAGTGGTCATTGATCAGATAGTCAATGCTGGGAGCGACTGCGGTGGCTTCTGCTGCAAAATCATGGGCAATAATAATTTGCGGGCTGAGACGGTTATTCATATAAAAGCCTTTGAATAACAGTGTTGCGATCCAGTTATCCTTCTTGTTGGGCATATCTCTTTCGTGATCAAGAATATGTTCACCAAACAGCTGAGTGGATAACAGGAAGGCACTATTGGTGCCAAGCTCAGGAATAATGATGTTTTTGTCAAAGCCGATTACATAACGAAGCATATCGGTCTTCTTATAACCATCGGTATCACGGGCTAACTCTTCACCCTCGGTATAGGCCGTCTCCAGACGCCAGACAGCATCCTGATCCATCGAGTAGTAATCGATTGAGCCGCCCAGAAGATTGACCTCTGGGAAATGGATATCGAACAACCCGAAATTACTACCCGGTCCGCCCAACGCATGGATAGAAGGCAGCTGTTGACGATAGTGCAGTGCATTCAGTGAGAAGGTGGTATCACCATAAACGCCTTCCCACTTGGCACCAAACTGGGTATTTCTCAGTGACCACTCATAATCAACCACATCATTAATGACGTAGGGGCCACCACCGTTAATGCGTGACGCAAAGAAACAGCCGCCATCAAGAATTGCATAGGGCTGACCACAGGTACCCAGATTACTGGGACGGAACTTATCAATATTCCACACCAGGGAGAAGTTGGAATCATCAAATACCTTATTTGGACCCATGCGCCACTCTGCGGTGAGCATCCACTGAGGTATACGAATATCTTCCAGCTCGTCGTAGATATTATGCCGGGAGTAATCCACCGGGTTGATCACATCCAGCACGCGGAACAGGTCGGTTTTACCCCAGACGACCTGTTGCTTACCAAAACTGAGATTCAGAACAGTACCGCTGTCCAGCTGTTTATCGGCGCTGATATAGAGTTCGCGGATAAAGTCCAGCTGATCATTAAAATCGGGATAACGGACATCATTTTCAGACTGATCCATATAACCATCAAGGTTGTTACACAGCTGAGGATCATTCTCACATGGCAGTGGTGTTCCGGGTGCCAGAATCGCTGTCGAGATGTCCTGACCATGCCAGTTTTCACCCAGATAGTTTGCCTGTGCATCTTTGCCGTACTCGTCACTGTTAAGATCGTAAACACCATCATAGGTGGCCCGCAACGTACCGTTAATTGAGACGTTATCCCAACCATCGGTTTCCAGCTGTTTGGAAAACTCTGCCTGGGCTGTATTACGGAACTTAGATAAACCAACACCATCACGCACGTAGGTGGCATTTTCGACGAAACCTGCCCACTCAGTATCGGCCGCAACCGCAGCGGTGCTTAGTCCCAGTGACATGGCAGTGACTCCCATAGCCACACCGGCAGCCACCTTATTCATCGTCATTATTATTGTTTTCGACATGTTTAACCCCTTTCAGGTTTTTGGTTTTTAACAAACGGGTGTCGTAGCGCTTTTGGGTGAACGATCATCACCCAGCGCATCCGCGTGGATCACACCATCCTCATCTTCATAGGCGGCACAAATAAATTTAGGTTTGAACACCAGCACCCAGGCAGGTACCAGCAACATTGCCGCAGCACCGTTGAGAATAACCATCACGCTCAGCAGTAGTGCAGCATCGGACTGGAAGCGCAGATCAGATAGCACCACCCACATGACAATGCCAGCGATCAGAGTGATAGCGGTGAAACTCACCGCCAGGCCCGTAGTCCGGATCGCGGTACGTACCGCAGCACTCAGGTTATGCTGCAACACCATCTCAGAGCGGATGCGGTCCATCATGTAGATGGAATAGTCAATCCCAACCCCGACGCCGACCGCGATGATCGGCACGGTGTTGATATTGATCCCCATCCCGGTGATGCCCATATAGGCGTAGGTCAGCGTGGTGGCGAACATCATCGCCATGAACATCATCATGCCAGCCTGCAGCGAGGTGTAGAAAAACATCACCATGGCGAAGATCAGCAGGAACACCAGCGGCAGCACCCAGAGATTGGTCTCATAGGCGGCTTCATTCATCGCCGCAGTGACCCCAATAGTGCCCCCCGCCAGACGGATCTTCAGTCCCTCGACCTTGCCTTCATTGGCATCGATCCACTGCTTGGCGGTGTAGATTGCCCGGCGAATAGTCTCGCCCTGATGGTCTTTGTAATAGAACACCAGATTGGCGACCCGCTCATCGGTATCGACAAACTCATTCAGTGCCCCGGGGATCGGGCTGGACATCATGTAGGTAAACATCAGCCCCCCCACATACTGAGCATCATCGGGGATCTGCATCCAGCGCGGATCATCGTTGTGCAGTAGACGATTCACCTGTTTAACAAGATCGGGAATCCCTTTGGCACCACCGACGCCGGGGTCCATCAGCATATGACGTTCAAGGTCTGCCAGCGCTTTCAATACTTCCGGCCGTTTGATGCCGCCTTTCTCACTGGTTTCAGCGACGATATAGAGCTCTTCCGAGCCTGGGAAACTGTCATTAATAGCACCGGAAGAGACGTTATAGTCGTGATCCTGATAGAGAATCGGTGAGCCTGGCTCCGATTCACCAATCACCACTTTCGATGAGGCATACCAGCCTCCCACCAATAGCAGCGCACCGATCAGCAATGCATTCTTAGCCGCCTTACGGGTACTGATCAGGTCCGCGCAGACATAACCCACATTACGAAATACATTGTGTTTTACGGCATAGTTTTTTGGTTTCGGCAACACCGACAGCAACATCGGCACCGCCAGCAATACGGTAATGATGATCGACAGAGCCCACAGCGAGGCATAATGCGCCAGCTTTGTGTTCAGCGGGATGGAACCGATGGCGATCAACAACAAACCGATCGCATCAGACACCACCCCAAGACTGCCAGGACGGAACAGACTTTCGAAGGTCTGCTTAGCGGCTTTGTGATGGTCCGCATGGTCATTCAGTTCCAGATAGTAACGTTCAACAATCTGGATACCGTGAGACATCGCCCGGGCAGAAATAAGGAAAGGGATCACCAGCCCCAATGGATCGAGGTTGTAGCCAAACAGGGAGATAATCCCCAGCCCCCAGATAGTTGATACCACCACTGCGGCCAGCGGGATCAACACGCCATAGGCTTTACGGAAATAGAACACCAGCAGCGCAATCATAATCAGCGCGGTAAACATAAAGATCTGGATAATCTGTCCCAGATACTGATAGGCCCAGCCCACCAGCATTGGCTGCCCGGTCACATGAATGCTGAAACCCTCTGCGCCCTCATCGGCACGCATCTGCTGAATCGCATCAAAGGTTTTAACGTAATCCAGCTGACCCTCGTTAAGCTGCGCTTTCACCAGCGCCATCTTCATATCCGGACTGACCAGAGGGCCATAGACACGGGGGTTGGCGACAATGTCCTGACGCAACGTTTCCAGCTCAGCCGCACTCAATTCGCCACCCTGCGGATCATAATAGGATTCAGAATTCACGTTGCCCTCAGGCGTCATCCATACTTTGCGGGAGTTGCGATGGGTGATACTGGCCACCAGGTTGTGGTTAACCCCCGGCAGGTTATCCACCGCCTGAGTGATACGGTGAATCCGCGCCAGCGCTTCATTACTGAAGATATCGCCGTTTTCAACCTCAACCCCGACGATCACCACATTGGCACCGCCAAAGGACTCCTTAATCTCGTTATGCAACACGATATAGGGGTGTTCCTGAGGCAACAGATCGGCAAAATCAGAATACATTTTTACGCCGGGAATCTGGCTGGCAAAGAACAGAGTAACTACCAGAATCAGCCCCAGCACAATTTTAGGGCTATTGAAAATCCGCTCATCCAGATTGTGTAGCAGATGAGTAATCTTATGGGATTGTGCAGATGCTTTATCAGACATATCCGTAGTTCCAGAAATTATTATTATTTAAATCCGCCTGCAGAAAGGCTCAGATATCGACCGTAAAGAGGGCTCCCCAGCCGCCGGATACCAGCAGGCGTTTGTCATCCAGTAACTTGCCGTCCCGCAGGTAGACCGGAATATTGGGGCTATCCAGTTTGCGCCAGCGGTCGTCCTGCCGTTCCAATACCGTGCCGTGGTCTCCAAAGGCGAACAACCGGCCATCCCGGGCGTAAAAGTTATAGATCGGTGAATCAGTCGGGGTATCCTCAGTCTGCCAGCTCTGGCCAGCATCATCGGTGTATAGAATGGTGCCTCCCAGCCCTGCGACCCAGCCGGTTGAGGGATCACTGAAATAGCTGGTCATGGGGAAAAACTCGTTGGGGATCGGATCGAGCATCGTCCAGTTTTCACCACCATCCTCAGAGCGGGCCAGCAGTCCAAACTCCCCGGTGGCAATCAGATTCTGACTATCAAAAAACTGCACCGTAGAGATGGCGGCATCTTCGTTGAGGCTCTGTTCAGTCCAGCTGGCACCTTTATCATGACTACTGACCAGGGTGCTGAAACTACCGGCAGCCCAGTAACTGTTATCAGGCCCACAGGCCACTGAGGTCAGGCTTTCCTGAGTGGGGATGTCACTGCTGTGCCAATGCTGTCCCTGGTCTTCACTGATCCACAGCTGATGCTCCATACTCAGGGCGATAAGTGACTGATCGGGACAGAGTTTTATATCGACAAAGTTGGGATTGTTACTCAATTGCTGCCGCTGCCAGTTAAGCTCGCTAGCAGGACTGGTCAGCACCACGCCATCGGAACCGACAACAACCACCTGATTCTGGCTGACTGCCACACCCAGCAACTGATCGGTGCGATGCACCGCTTTACTCATCTCTGTTTCAACCCCCTCAAGATTCAGGGGAGCCTCGCATCCTGCGAGAAAAGTTGTCAGAGCAAAAACTAACGTTGATCTGAGCTGCCTGTTATTTGTTATTTTTATAAACATGACTTACGCCTGCACTGTTTACTAATGTTGGGAGAATTCTCACTCCTGACAGACAAAATAACGCAGGCAACTCATTACCATCCAATACTATTGATATTCCATCTTAATACTTTTAAGGTATCAATGAATTCAAACCGAAACAGGTGAACGAATAATGGATCTGCGTAAACTCAGATATTTCAAGGTGGTGGCGGATGAGAAACATATCGGCAGAGCGGCCAAAGTACTGCATATTTCACAGCCGCCGCTGACCCGACAGATTCAGCAACTCGAGGAAGAATTAGGCGTCACTCTTTTCAGTCGCAACCCTAAAGGGATGGAGCTGACCGATGCAGGGGCACTACTGAGGGAGGAGGTGAGAAATATTTTCAGCCTCATAGAGCAGGCGACTGAGCGCACCCAGAAAGCGGGACAGGGACGCCTTGGCCGTATGGATATCGCTATATTTGGTTCCGGTATCATGGGGGATATCCCCAAGATGCTGCTGTTCTTCAAAGAGCGTTACCCGGAAGTCAATATCGTCCTTCATACCATGGGTAAGGGTGAGCAAATTAAGGCACTGAGACAGAAGCGTATCAGCGTAGGTTTTAACCGCTTACTGGCCCCCCTGGCGGATATCAGCTCAGAGCTGGTATCAATGGAAAAGCTCAGACTGGCGATCAGCACCAAACACCCGATGGCGTCACTGGAACATATACCCTTTGAAAAAATCAGAGAGTTTCCTCTGGTGATGTACCCAACAGCGGGGCGCCCTAACTTTATCGACAAGACTATCAGGCTCTGCCAACTGGCCGGATTCACCCCCGATATATCCCAGGAGGTCGGTGATGCGGTTACCGGAGTCGCCCTGGTTGCCAGTGGCTTTGGCGCCTGTTTGGTGCCCGAATCAGCCACCGTGCTAAGCATTCCCGGCGTAGTCTATAAGCCGCTGTCTGATACACCGGATGAAGCAGAGGTCGATCTGAGCTGCATCTACAGAAACGATGATGAGTCACCGTTGCTAAAGGCGTTTCTCGAAACCCTGAAGGAGTTTCGTACCATCAAGGATAACCGCAGCCTGGATGAACTGTGCTAAGCGTAGCAGAACAGTGCCCCGAAGCACTCTCCAGAGCTCTGATAGAAAAAAATAAAGAGGGCTAGCGCAATGCTATTCGGATGGTTCCCGTTTGGCGAGAATATTTTTTGACATTTTACCGATCACCGCAATCTCAAGATCACTTTCAGGAAAGGTGCGACAGGCAAGCACACAGCCCGCTTCCAGTTCAGCTTCACTCACATGACAGCGACTCATCACCTGACGGCTATACTCGCCGGACAGCACCCTGACTTTACATACCCCACAACCACCACCCCGGCAGCCCAGAGGAATCCCTTTTTTGCCCAGCCGCGCCATGCCATGGAGAACTGATTCATTTTCCCGGCAATCATAGGCTTCATCCTGTTCTGCCAGGGT
Source organism: Amphritea atlantica (assembly GCF_900111095.1). Lineage (GTDB taxonomy): Bacteria > Pseudomonadota > Gammaproteobacteria > Pseudomonadales > Balneatricaceae > Amphritea > Amphritea atlantica. Next base: position 104,258 of record NZ_FOGB01000016.1, read on the forward strand.
TACCCGAAAACTAGCCATTGCCCTGCCCCTGTTTGCGGGCATCCACTTCCGCTTTTCTCACAGCACTGGCGGGGTTTCCGGCAATATACCAGTCCTCCGGCCTGACTAAGCTGCAATAGCCTCTGATCAGTGAGCGATCAATGTTGAGGGTATGACATAGCAGTTGAGTAAACTGTTCGCCGATTGCCGTTCGCTGCTCCAGAGAACGTCCCTCCAGCACAATGAACTCAAAGAACGCCATTATCTTTTCAGAATCGCTACAAACCTCACCGCCAACCGCGACATAATCCGGGTTATAGCTGCTTATAAACACCCGCGTCCGTTCAATCGGGCTGTCCAGCACCTCAGCATAGATGGCACTGGCCTGTTGTAATATCTGCCGGGCGGATTCCTGGGTAATCAGTGCTTCGGACAGATGGAATTTTGCGACTGGCATCGTTTAGCATCCTGTTATTGTTATCACTGCTTATGCGCCTGTTGTTTTAATAATAGAAGAACTCCGTGAATCCAGAGTTCTTCGCTATATTTTCTATGGCAATCCCCGACGACGCCCAGAGTCCAGCATCAGTGTTGATCCGGTCATAGCGGTCGCTTCCGGATCGATCAGCATATCCACTGCCCAGGCCACCTGCTCTGGCGTGGTGAAGGCACTGATAGAGGACTCCGCTTTCATCTCATCCAGCACATCATCAACCGTACAGCCGCGCATCTCTGCCCGGGCCACAGCAACATTTCTCAACCGTTCGGTATCAGCAGGGCCTGGCGCTATGACATGCGCTGTGATACCCCGGTCACCGTAAGCCAGACTCAGCTGCCGCGAAACGTTGAACAACGCAGCATTAGCAACACCAGCAGAGGCGGCGTAGGCGGTGGGTTCAAGACCGTAGTGGCCACCAATAGAGATCAGTCGGCTGCCCTCAGTCAGAAAACTGTCGGCAGCCCGACTCAGGCGCAACAAGCCACCGACTTTGATATTCACAGCATCAACCATTGTCGCCGTTGGCGCTTCGAGAATTCCGCCAGCCACGCCAACACCCGGGCCGTGCACCACCGCCCTGACAGCGCTATTCAAAACAGCGCCATCCAGCACTGTACGAATCGCCTCAATGGCGCTGTCATCACTGATATCAGCCACACAGGGAGTGACACCCGCATGGGTTTCTGACAAGGCCTGCAAACTGGTTGCTGAACGCGCTACAGCAACCACCTTCAGCCCTCGATTCAATAATCGCCCGACAATCGCCTGACCAAAAGCGCCGGTTGCTCCGACCACAATCGCCGTTTCACCCTTAAAATCTGTTTTCATCTCAACCGCCTTTCAGTCGACCCGTTAAAAATTCTGTTTCAATAAACCACGCTGTTTCGCCATGGTCATCGCGGTGTCCTGAATCATATCCTCCTGACCACCGATCATCTTTTTGCGTCCCAGTTCCACCAGGATATCCCGGGCCGGAACACCAAACCTTTCTGCAGCACGTTTGGCATGCAAAAGGAAAGTCGAATAAACCCCGGCATAGCCGAGGGTCAGAGAGTCCTTATCCACCCGGACAATGTGATCCATCATCGGGAAGATAATCTCATCGGCAATATCCATAGTTTTAAACAGATCGACACCGGTTTCGATGCCCATCCGTTCGCAGACCGCGATAAAGACTTCCAGTGGCGTATTACCCGCCCCAGCTCCCAGACCGGCCACTGAGCCATCAATACGTGATGCACCCGCCGCAATAGCCGCGATGGAGTTGGAGATTCCCAGCCCCATATTGTGGTGGCCATGGAAACCGATCTCCGTTTCCGGTTTCAGGACATCCCGAAGAGCAGTGACACGTTGAGTAACATCTTCCGGCAACATGAAGCCAGCAGAATCAGTGATATAGACAGTATTGGCACCGTAGGACTCCATTTTTTTCGCTTCCTGAGCCAGCGAACTGGCATCAGACAGGTGAGACATCATCAGAAAACCGGTGGTATCCATCCCCAACTCACGGGCACAGGCAATATGCTGCGGCGAGGTGTCCGCTTCGGTACAGTGGGTTGCCACATGTACGCTGCGGGCGCCTGAATCATAGGCGGACTTCAGCTCTTTCATGGTGCCCAGCCCCGGCAGCAGCAGGACAGATACCACCGCCTGCTTCATCCGCGACGCAACCGCTTCAATATATTCTTCATTACTGGCCAGGGCGAAACCATGCTGCAGCGAGTTGCCGCCCAGACCCGCCCCGTGGGTCACCTGAATATAGGGCATCCCGGCATCATCGAGAGCGGTCGCAACTTTGACCATCTGCTCGACCGAGATCTGTTCCCGCTTGGCATGCATACCATCGCGCAGACACATATCATGCAGAATGACTTTACGTCCGTTCAGATCGCTCATGACGCCACCTCCACAGGGTTTAGTTGAATTGTTCCGGCGAGTATCTCCTCGGCAAACATCTCCGCTGTACGGGTTGCCGCAGCCGTCATAATATCGAGGTTACCGGCATACTTAGGCAGATAATCCCCCAGCCCCTCAACCTCCATAAACACAGCGACCTTATTGCCCTCAAAGCTCGGGCCATTCACCAGTTTGTAACCCGGTACATACTTCTGCACCTCTTTGATCATCGCCAGCACCGACGCGGTGATTTTTTCCTCGTCCGGCTCGCCTTCGGTGAGACAGTAGATGGTGTTACGCATAATCATCGGTGGTTCTGCCGGGTTGATAATCGCCAGCGCCTTACCCTTTTTCGCACCGCCTACCACTTCAATCGCGTTGGAAGTGGTATAGGTAAATTCGTCAAGATTAGCCCGGGTGCCGGGACCGATCGATTTAGAGGAGAGGCTGGCGATAATTTCAGCGTATTCGACGCCCTGTATCTGCGACACAGCACTGACAATCGGAATCGTCGCCTGACCCGCACAGGAGATCATATTGACGTTCATCTCCACTTTTTCAGCATGCTGCTTCAGGTTTACCGGCGGTACACACAAAGGGCCTATCGCTGCGGGCGTCAGATCGATCATCATCACCCCAAGTTCATTCAGCTTGCGGCTGTTCTCGGCATGCACATAAGCACTGGTGGCATCAAACGCGATCTGAATCTCATCTTCCAACACATGAGGGAGTAAGCCGTCAATGCCTTCATAGGTGGTTTTCAATCCCATCGCAGCGGCCCGTGTCAGACCTTCTGATTCAGGATCGATACCGACCATCCACACCGGCTCCAGCAGTTCGCTGCGCTGTATTTTATAGATCAGATCGGTGCCAATGTTGCCTGATCCGATCAATGCACATCTGATCTTTTTCATGACTTATCCTCTTCCATAAGGGAGGCTAACCTGGCCTGATCGGATGCCCGCCCTGCTCGTCCTCCCACATAGAACTCATCTTTTTTATGTTCGGTTACCAGAATACGTACGGTATCGATGCTGACACCAAAACCTTCTGCCGCAGCCTTAGAGATGGCTGCCGCTGCGCGGGCCTTAATCTCTGAGCTACGTCCTTCCAAAATATGAACTTCAATAATCGGCATAATTATCCCTCACTCCCCAAACCGGACAGAGATCGAACCCAGCTCCTGGAACCGGGCAATAACGTGGTCTCCAGGCGACACGGCAACTGCAGCAGTGATCCCTCCACTCATGACAAAACTACCTGCAGGCAGCTCCTCTCCCATATCGGCGAGGATATTCACCAGCATGGCAACCGCGGCCGCCGGATGGTCCATCACCGCCGCAGCGGCACCCATCTCAACAATCTCACCATTTTTTTCCAGTACTGCACCGATGGTGGGCAGATCCAGCTCGTCCACATAACGGGGACGACCACCGCCGACAAAACGCGCTGACGAGCCGTTGTCTGCGACCACGCTTTCCAGATCAAATTTAAAACCGGAAAAGCGTGAATCGATCACCTCAATCGCGGGCAGTACATAATCGGTTGCCTGCAGCACATCCTCTGCGGTGCAGCCCGGCCCCACCAGTTTTTCCCGGGTGACAAATGCGATTTCACACTCGACCCGTGGATGCACCAGATCAGCGGTTGATATCACCGAGTTTTCCGGGCGGGCCATCTTGTCGGTCAAAAAGCCAATTGAGGGCTGATCGACCCCCATCTGCTTCATCTTCGCCCGGGAAGTCAGTCCCGCTTTCCAGCCAATCAGCTTATGGCCCTGTTCTATAAAGCGCTTGCGTAACTCAGTCTGAATCGCATAGCCATCGGCCATGGTCATCGACGGGTATTCATCAGTCAGTTTAGGGATTGCATAGGCCCGGGTTTGTGCGCCTTCAACACGTTCACATAAGCGGACTACCGCCTCTCGGCTCAGGGTCGTTTTCATACCGCGCTTCTCCCGGAAAATTTAACCTTACAGCGGCCAAGACCACCGACATTGCACTCGAGTTCGTCACCGTGCTGCACCGCCACCAGCTCCGACTGGGAGCCTGACAGAATCACCTCACCGGCCTTAAAGGGGATACCCAGCTCACCCAGAGTGTTTGCCAGCCAGGCAACCGCATTCGCCGGCGATCCCTGCACCGCAGCCCCCACACTGGTTGAGTAGAGTTCACCATTTTTATGCAGCACCATCCCCGCCAGGGTCAGATCCAGTTTGCGCGGATCGCCTTGCACATCACCCAGCACGTAAACACCACAGGAAGCGTTGTCGGCAACGGTGTCCTGAATTTTGATTTTCCAGTCGGTTATGCGGGAATCGACAATTTCGAAACAGGGCACCACATAGTCGGTCGCCCGGATCACATCCATCGCGGTAATACCGGGGCCGTTGAGATCCTCTTTAAGAACGAACGCCAGCTCTGCCTCAGCTTTCGGCTGAATCAAGCCGTCCAGATCGATAACATTGTCTCCAGCGATCAGCATATCCGAGGTAAGAATGCCAAAATCAGGCTGATACACCCCCAGAAACTGCTGTACCGGTTTACTGGTGACACCGATCTTTTTGCCGACCACGGTCTCCCCCGCTTCCAGTCGACGGGCGATAAAACGTTGTTGTATCTGGTAGGCCTGTTCCAGCGTGATATCCAGATCCCGCTCGGTAAAAGGGGTAATCGTGCTGCGTGTCAGAAATGCGCTATACAGCTCATCACCCAACGAGTTAATTAAATCCTTATCCATAACCACCTCACAGTTTGACGCAGACATTGCGCATCTCGGTATAAAACTCGAGAGAGTGCACACCGCCTTCACGACCGATTCCGGACTGTTTCGCCCCCCCGAATGCGGTTCTCAGATCCCTCAGGAACCAGCTGTTAATCCAGGTAATGCCAACATCAATCGCTGCCGCCATGCGGTGAGCACGGGCCAGATCATTGGTCCAGATAGTAGTGGAAAGTCCATACTCATTGGCATTGGCGTTGCCAACAACCTCCTGCTCATTATCAAAGGGACAGATATGGCAGCAGGGGCCAAAGATCTCTTCGCGGACAACGCTGGCCGTTTCCGGCAGGCCAGTCCAGATCGTAGGTTGAACCCAGTTACCTTCAGCCAGTTCAGCGGGCATCTCAGGGATTCCCCCGCCAGTAACCACCGTGGCCCCCTCTTCCACCGCTTTGCGATAGTAAGAGAGCACTTTATCCTGATGTTCCCGACTGATCAGCGGACCATAGTTGGACCCGTGGTTTTCAGGACGGCCATACTTCACCCCTTCCGCTTTCTGCTTTAATGCATTGACGAATCGTTCAAAGAGAGGCCGTTCGACATAAACCTTCTCTGTGCCCAGACAGACCTGACCGGTATTCAGAAAAGCTGAACGAAAAATGCCATCCACGGCGGCATCAAAATCGGCATCAGCGAACACAATGCCGGCGTTTTTCCCACCCATCTCAAAAGACACATCGCGACACCCTTCGGCGGCCGCTTTCATAATGGCAGTGCCGGTTCGGGTTTCACCGGTAAAGGTAATGGCATCCACCGACCGGTTCTGCGTCAGAAACTCACCGGCCGAATCGGGGCCAAAACCGTGTACCACATTAAACACACCCTTAGGAAGGCCAACGCTGTTCATCACTTCACCCAGCAGGGTGGTGGTCAGCGGCGTTTCTTCGGAGGGTTTGACCACCACGGTGTTGCCGCACGCCAGTGCCGGCCCCACTTTCCAGGTCATCAGCAGGAAGGGAGCGTTCCAGGGGGAGATAACGCCAATAACACCTTTCGGCACCCGTAGCCCATAGTTGAGGGCACCACGACCATCGGGAGTGGCCATCTGATAGCTTTCGGTGGGTACATTCTTAATAATGTCGGCAAACACTTTGAAGTTAGCTGCCCCCCGGGGGATAAAAGCATGGGTCATCACATGGTGCGGCTGACCGGTATCCGCCATCTCTGCGTCGACAAAATCATCAAAGCGACGGGTAATCTCATCGGCAACGCCGTACAGAAGATCAACCCGCTGATCGACAGTTAACTGACCCCACTCTCCGGTCAAAGCCGCTTTTGCTGCTGCCACGGCACGATCAACATCGACACGGCCGGCTTCAGCGACAGTGGCAATGACGCGGTTATCCACAGGTGAGCGCTTGTCAAACCGGCGCCCCGATTCAGCCCCAACAAACTCACCATTTATAAAGTTATTAACTTGATGCATTGCTGCTCACCTTTGTTTGATTACTGCTGGCATCTTTCTATTCCATCCAGTTTATGCAGCCATTCAGATACCGTCTAATACTGTTTATAGACACAACTAATACTTATTAGGTATCAAAACTAAGCTTAGAATCCTTCAGGAAGGTGCAATCAGTAACCTGTACAAATTTAAAAAGGTTAAGAAGGTTAAAAACTGCATAGCGATCATTCGCTATGCAGTTGAGTTAATTATCAAGTGACGATTGTCAGGAATGACTCATGCAGTTTGCGTTGCGGATAATCCAACCCCTGAGGGAAATGATCCCAGTCCCAGGTGATGGTTTCGTAATCAGGATAGGGCTGATAACCACCCATGAAGGTTTCAAAGCGGTTACCGGAAGGGTCCCAGGCATAGATAGTACAGCCGCGGGTAATGCCGTGACGGGTCGGGCCAATATCCACGGAAACCTCATTCATCGACATAATATCACCGGCACGCAGCACCTTCTCCCAGCTCTCCATCAGAAACGAACAGTGGTGCAACTTGCCAGGCTCCGGGTGTTCAACAAAAGCGATATCGTGGACTTTGTGGGAACAGGACAGCCACAGCGCGGCTTCAAACTCACCATCCTCAGCCAATACCCGCTCTACCAGGAAGAAACCCAGAATCTCTTCGAAGATCTTTTTGTTAGCGGCCACATTCGGTCCGTACAACAACATGTGGTCCAGTCGAACCGGCGCAATACCATGTTCACTGGCCTCATTCCAGGGCCCCGGATTGGCATTGGTCAGGCCATTACCGACGGCGCTCTTCT
>NZ_FOGB01000018.1 GCF_900111095.1 Amphritea atlantica
TGTTTGAGAATTTTAACTAAATTTTCAAACCGCCTGATCCACTTCCTGTTTTGTTTATCGCCACCTGAAAAACCGTGTAAACACTGATTTATCAAGGCGTTAAACTCAACAGCCTCACCTGTTTCAGAGACCGTTTCCGGTGGCTGTCTCAAGCGAGGAAGCGCATTCTACATTCTGGGGCAGAGGAGTCAACAGGGGATGCGAAAAAAGTTTCAATTTGATGAACAGTATTGGAGTTTTTAACAGCAAGTGGCTAGAACGCGGCTGCGCCGCTGCTAGACGCTTCGCTTGCTAGTGGTTAGCAGAGCCTTCTTTATCAGTGTTGTGAAAACCCACTTCGTACGCGCGTCCGTAGAATAAAATCTCTTAAACCTTAAACATAAAACCGCCTCGCGGCGGTTTTTATGTTTTGTCTTTGCTTTTTCTAGCAGGAAACGCAGTTTCCGTTCTCGCCACTAGCAAGCGACGAAGTCTCGTCTAGCCACTGCTCTTCACCGAAACGTAAACTTCCCGGCTTCGACATCTACTCCGATTATTGATCCTGGGAGATATTTACCCGCTAGTAGCTCCTGCGCTAAGGGGTTTTCTATCCATTGCTGGATTGCCCGCTTCAGTGGTCGTGCGCCATAGATCGGCTCGAAACCAACATCGACCAGTTTATCCATCGCAGTGGATGTCAGCGTCAACGTCAGTTCACGTTCAGTCAGACGCTTACGGAGACGGTTAAGCTGAATCTCTGCGATACCTCTGACCTGCTCTTTACGCAAACTATGGAAGACCACCACTTCATCAATACGATTGATCACCTCTGGACGGAAGTGATTGCCCACAACCTCCATCACTGATGCTTTCATCAGTTCATAATCCTCATCATCACTAAAGTTCTGAATCAGATCAGAGCCCAGATTGGACGTCATGACCACTATCGTGTTGCGGAAATCGACTGTGCGTCCCTGACCATCAGTCAGTCGGCCATCTTCCAGTACCTGCAGAAGGATATTGAATACATCGGGATGCGCTTTCTCCACCTCATCCAGCAGCAATACAGAATAAGGCTTACGACGAACCGCTTCCGTCAGATAACCACCTTCCTCATAACCCACATATCCGGGAGGCGCGCCGATCAACCGGGCGACGGAGTGTTTCTCCATAAACTCAGACATATCGATCCGCACCATCGCCTCTTCGGTATCGAAGAGGAAGCCCGCCAGCGCTTTACATAACTCGGTCTTACCGACGCCGGTAGGTCCCAGGAAAAGGAACGAGCCATTAGGCCGGTTGGGATCGGCCAACCCAGCACGGGATCGACGCACCGCATTGGACACCGCCAACACCGCCTCGTGCTGACCGATCACCTGCTTATGCAGGGCATCTTCCATACGCAGCAATTTGTCCCGCTCACCTTCGAGCATTTTTGATACAGGAATACCGGTCCATTTAGACACAACTTCCGCCACTTCCTCTTCACCAACCCGGTTACGCAGTAACTGATTCTGCTGAGGCTGATCTTCAACATCCGCGGCAGCCTGTAACTGCTTCTCCAGCTCTGGAATGACGCCATACTGCAGTTCGGACATACGACTCAGGTCACCCGAGCGGGTTGCCTGTTCCAGTTCGGTACGCGCATGATCAAGTTTTTCTTTAATCTGCTGCGACCCCTGCAACATAACTTTCTCTGCTTTCCAGATCTCTTCAAGGTCAGAGAACTCTTTCTCCACTGATTCGATATTGGTTTGCAGTTCTTCCAAACGCTTTATCGCAGCCTGATCTTTCTCTTTCTTCAGCGCTTCACGCTCCATTTTCAGCTGAATCAGGCGGCGCTCCAGCCGGTCCATACTTTCAGGTTTGGAATCGATCTCCATACGAATCCGGCTACCGGCTTCATCGATCAGATCGATCGCTTTATCCGGCAACTGACGGTCGGTGATATAACGCTGTGACAGTTTGGCTGCAGCGATAATGGCTGAGTCGGTAATATCCACACCATGATGGATCTCATAACGCTCTTTCAATCCACGCAGGATAGCAATGGTGTCCTCTTCGCTGGGCTCATCCACCAGAACTTTCTGGAAACGGCGCTCAAGCGCGGCATCTTTTTCGACGTATTTACGATATTCATCCAGGGTGGTAGCACCGACACAGTGAAGCTCACCACGGGCAAGCGCGGGCTTGAGCATGTTTCCGGCATCCATTGAGCCTTCACCTTTGCCCGCACCCACCATAGTATGCAGCTCATCAATAAAGAGGATCACCTGACCTTCCTGCTTGGCCAGCTCATTGAGCACCCCTTTCAGGCGCTCTTCAAACTCTCCGCGAAACTTAGCACCCGCAATCAGAGCTCCCATATCAAGGGAGAGAACCTTTTTATTCTTCAACCCCTCTGGTACTTCACCGTTAATAATGCGCTGCGCCAGCCCCTCAACAATCGCAGTTTTACCTACACCGGGCTCACCGATCAATACCGGATTGTTTTTAGTCCGGCGCTGTAACACCTGAATGGTACGGCGGATCTCATCATCACGGCCAATCACCGGGTCCAGTTTGCCCGATTCAGCGCGCTCAGTCAGATCAATGGTAAACTTATCCAGCGCCTGACGGCTTTCCTCCGCATTAGGGTCATTCACGCCATCTCCTCCACGCATCTGAGTAATCGCCTGTTCCAACTGCGGTTTAGTAACACCTGCGTCTTTAAGGAGTTTGCCTACGCCGCTTTTATCATCCAGCATCGCCAGTACAAACAGCTCACTGGCGATATACTGATCGCCACGCTGCTGCGCCAGCTTATCGGTAAGATTAAAAAGTTTGCCCATGTTCGGCGAGAAACGCAGCTCGCCATCATGGTTTGCCACCTGCGGCAGATCGTTGAAAAGCTGCTGTACCGATGAGCGTAACTGATTCACATTAGCGCCAGACTGAGACAACAGAGGTCTGACCGAGCCCCCCTGCTGATCCAGCAACGCCAATAACAGGTGCACCGGTTCGATATAGTTGTGATCTTTGCCAACAGCAAGGGACTGAGCATCCCCCAGGGCTGATTGTAATTTGCTGGTAAAACGTTCGGGTTGCATGATCCCCTCCTGATCTGTTTAACCCTGCCGGTTTTGAGCTTTCATTAAAGCGGACGGCGGGTTGCTTGATTCATACTACCTATAAGTATGGGTAGATCGGGCGGATTTCAAGGCTATATCAGCATTTGCTTATGTATTTATCGTGACTTAGAGGAAGACCGGTCATTCACACCACAACCAGAGCAGTTGCTGCACCCTCCACCACTGCACTTTTTATTAAAGGTGCGGTAGAGATAGCGACAGAACCACAGAACCACAAGGGCTACAACCGCCACCAGCACTATCCAGTCAAACACAGTCATAGATTCACCTTAGACACTATATCCACAGAGAGGCCAGGGTATAGACCAGCCAGGCACCGATCCAGGCCAACACCAACCCCATCATGACCGATACACCTGCCCAGCGCCAACTGCCAGTTTCTCTGCGAATGGTTGCGATAGTTGCGAGACAGGGCATATACAGCAGGGTAAAGACCATCAGCGCCAAACCGGATGCCGGAGCCAGGGCGCTACCCAGAGCCGCCTGCAATCCGGCCATGTCATTCATATCGGTTTGATAAACAACCACCAGCGATGCGGCAATCACCTCTTTAGCAATAAATCCGGAAAGCAGGGCGACCGTTTCCTGCCAGCCAAACCCCATCGGAGCAAACAAGGGCGCAACAAAGTGACCCAGTTGCTCCAGCCATGGCGTACCTTGCTGCGGAAAACTCTGCAGCAGCCAGATAAGGATTGAACCGACCAGAATAACGCCACCAATTTTGCGCAGGAAATCACCAGCCTTGTCCCACACATGCAGCAGCATTGAACGAGGAGAGGGAAACCGCCAGGGCGGCAACTCCATAATAAACGCCTCATCATGTTGCTCAGGAATCGTCCGGGCCAGCAGTGCAGCAATGGCAAACGCCACCAGAACTCCCAACATGTATAAGCCAAACAGCACAGTACCTGCATGCTCGGTAAAAAAGATTCCCGCCAACAGCACATACACCGGCAAGCGGGCAGAACAACTCATAAACGGGTTGATCAGAATCGTGATCAGCCTTGCCCGGGGCTCTTCGATGGTTCGCGCTGACATGATGGCAGGCACGTTACAGCCAAACCCCATCACCAGCGGTACAAATGCTTTGCCATGCAGACCAACTTTGCTCATCAGATTATCAGTGAGGAACGCAGCCCGGGCCATATAGCCACTCTGCTCCAACAAGGCGATGAAAAAGAATAGCAGAACCACATTCGGCAGGAACACCAACACCCCGCCGACACCAGCAATCAATCCTTCCACCAAGAGATTTTTCAGTAACGACTCTGGCATGAAAGCGCCGACCTGCTGCCCAATCCAACTGACACCCGCATCGATCCAGTCAGCGGGATAGCTGCCCAGCGTAAAGGTGGCTTCAAACATCACCCATAGCAACAGAATAAAAACCGGAATACCCAACCAGCGGTTAAGCGCAATACTGTCGAGCCAGTGATCGGCTGCAGACTGATCCTGATGCTCACTGCTGCTCTTATGCAGCAGACCATGGATATAGCCGTAGCGACCTTCAGCAACCATCTCAGCAGGAGACTCGTCATGTCGGCTGGCAAGCTGAGCCAGCGCCCTGTGCCCTTCTTCTCTCTGGTCATCACTAAGCAGCGCCACTCCCTCGCCCGCAGACTCCAGCCACCTGACAGATTGCCAACGGGTCAGTCCCGCATGTTCCAGAGAGGTGATAGCCTGCTCCAGATGAGGCTCATAGTTAATCAGTAACGGCTCTGCCTGCTGATCCACATTCTCCAGCAGCATATCCATCAACGCAGAGATATGGCTATTACTCCGTCCATCGCTGCCAATCACTGGCTTAGCTAAACCAAGACTCAGCTCGCTCAGATCAACACTATCACCCTGTTTTTCCAGCTCATCCAACATATTCAGCGCAATGACTACCGGCAACCCCTGCTCCAGAAGCTGGCTGGTCAGGGCAAGATTCCGGGCCAGATTATTGGCATCGACAACATTCAGAATCAGATCCGGAGGGGTCTCTATCAGATAATCACGGGCCACCATCTCCTCAACCCGGCTGTTCGCCAGCGAGTAAATACCCGGCAGATCGATAAAGTGAAAATCAACGCCGCACCACGTTTTATGGCCTTCCCGACTGGTGACTGTTACTCCGGCCATATTCCCGGTACGCTGTCGCGCTCCGGTTAGCTGATTAAAGAGAGAGGTTTTGCCACAATTCGGATTACCAATCAGGGCAACATTGTATGAGGAACGGGTATCGGACATCAGGATTGCAACTCCACCTCGATATAACCCGCTTCAGCACTGCGCAGGCAGATCTGTTGTTTACCAATGAAGTATATTCGCGGATTACCCAGCAAAGAGGTGGCTGAAACTGAAACCTGCAACCCTTTCAGAACGCCCAGGGCAACAAGTCGCTGACGCAGAGGCTCAGGGCCTGCGATTGCTTTAATTCTTGCCTGCTGACGGGCTTTCAGTTGGGTAAGTGTCATCGAACACCTCAAAAGTTAATGAGAACCATTATTATATGGTAATCAAAATCAATCAAGTGGACCCGGTGGATTTTATTGACACAGATCAATTTATCCAGATCACACTCGCCATCCGTCCAGTCACACCATCGCGACGATAGGAGTAAAAAAGATCAGATTGAGTGAAGGTACAATACTCCCCCCCGAAGACGTTCTGTACCCCTGCCTGTTTAAGGCGCAACCGGGCAAGCAGATAGATATCAGCCAGCCATTTTCCAGGTCGTTGCGTGGCAACAAAAGCACTCTCGGCGGCAGGCATCACATCGCAGAACTGCTGTTTGACCTCATCCCCCACTTCAAACGCCAGGGGACCGATAGCAGGTCCAAACCAGACTAACACCTCAGAGGGATCAGGAAACACTGCCAGGGTCTGTTCCAGCACGCCACCCAACAGCCCACGCCAACCGGCATGCGCTATCGCAACACGCCCCCCCTGTTTATCGGTAAAGAAAACCGGAAGACAGTCCGCAGTCATGACCACACAGGGCTGCCCCGACTCATCGGACCAGCATGCATCTGCTTCAATCACCAGTCCATTATGGCAGGCTTTAACCAGCGTGGTGCCATGCACCTGAGAAAGCCATTGCGGCTGTTTTAAAAACTTACAATGCTCAGCCAGCAGTTGCCGGTTCGCACTGACCAGATGCGGAGCATCACCCACATGATCCCCCAGATTTAAAGAGCCATAAACATCTTTACTGCAGCCACCCAACCGGGTAGTGGTAAACGCCCTGATATGCTCAGGCGCTAACCAATCGGCAGTAATCAGTTTCACTCTTCGCTCTCCTGTTGCGCGGCATCGCGTTTAAGGCTATTAAGCAGGCTCTGCAAATCATCCGGCAGGTCCACTTCCCAGGCCATCAATTCACCGCTGACCGGATGAAACAGTTCTAATCGTTTGGCATGCAATGCCTGACGATTAAAGCCCTTTAATTTTTCCAGCAGTTGCGGACTGACCCCTTTTGGCAAACGGAACCGCCCTCCGTAGAGCTGATCGCCTACCAGGGGATAATTAATATAGGACATATGCACGCGAATCTGATGCGTCCGGCCAGTCTCAAGCTTCAAACGGATATGGGTGTGTGCACGGAACCGTTTCAACACCCGATAGTGAGTAATCGCTTCCTTACCCATACCCACCACAGCCATCTTTTGACGGTTGCGTGAATGGCGACCTAATGGTTCTTCAACGGTCCCCCCCCCAGTCATAACGCCACCGACAACCGCCTCATATTCACGCCCCATGGAACGGTCCTGCAGCTGTGAAACCAGTTCAGTCTGTGCCTGGATGGTTTTGGCAACCACCATCAGTCCGGTCGTATCCATATCCAGCCGGTGAACAATACCCGCCCGCGGCACCTGTGCGATTGCCGGATAGTAATGCAGCAACCCGTTGAGCAGGGTATCTTCCCAGTGACCCGCAGCGGGATGCACTACCAGCCCCGCAGGTTTATTGATAATGATGATATCGTCATCTTCAAAGATGATATTCAGCGGCATCTCGACCGCTTTGTACTGATCAATGACATCCAGTTCAGCAGCGATCACCAGCAACTCGCCCCCCAGCAGCTTATCCCGGGGCCGCTTAACCTCACCATCGACAGTCAGTTGACCATCCTTAATCCAGCCCTGCAGCCGTGAACGGGAATAATCGGGGAAAAGTTCGGCAACGGCCTGATCTAATCGCTTGCCGATCAGATCATCGGACACTGTTGCATTAAGTTGAACCTTCTCAGTCATGATTTATCTAAGTCTCGGAAAAATTAAGAAAATATAAGCTTTATCGCAAGGAAAACGCAGAGACGCTTTGGCTTGCCATCCGGTTATGGTTAAATAGGCCGAATTAATTTTGCACAGTATACCCGAAACAAACAGTAGCCGCTGTTAACTAACGGGAAACTCTCACTTATAGCAGGATAAATGTTTATGCGCCTGGCAAAGTTGCTCGCAATTGTTTCGATCACTCTGATTGCATCTGGCTGTTCATGGTTTGGTGGTGACGAAAAAGAGGCTCCGGATGTACCTGAACAGCAACTCTATCAGGAAGCCCTGGACATGCTTGAAAGCGCCAACTATGTTGCTGCAATTGAAAAGCTGCAACTGCTGGAAGCTCGCTATCCATTCGGGCGATTCTCTGATCAGGCACAACTGGAACTGATCTACGCCTATCACAAAAATTATGAGTCTGAAGCCGCACGGGCGACCGCTGATCGCTTTATCCGACTCAATCCAAACCATGAAAATCTGGACTACGCACTCTACCTGAAAGGTCTGACTGCGTTCGAAAAAGACCGCACTTTCTTCGAGAAGTATCTGCCAATCGATGAAACCCAGCGTGATCCGGGCAGTGCACTGGAATCATTCCAGAGTTTCCAGCAACTGGTCTCCCGCTTCCCCAACAGCCAGTACGCACCCGATGCACAAAAACGGATGACCTATCTGAAAAACCGCCTGGCAACCTACGAGATGCATGTAGCCCGTTACTACGTTAAACGTGAAGCCTGGGTTGCAGCCGCCAACCGGGGGCGTTATGTCGTTGAAAACTACCAGCAAACGCCTGCCGTACCGGATGCACTTTCAGTGATGGTGCTGGCTTATAATGAGCTGGGCATGACCGATCTGGCCGCCGATTCACAAGCAGTACTGGATGCGAACTTTCCCGGCTATCAGTCCAATATTCAACTGGCGAAAAAAGAATCGCTGCTGAGCACCGCTACATTTGGCCTGCTGGGAAGCAATGACTCTCCCCGTCCGGTTCAGACCGCTAAACCGGACCAGCCAGAAACAAAAGAACGCTCATGGTTCAGCCGGCTGACTTTCGGCATCTTTGACAACGAAGCAGAGAGCGACAAATAACTGCACCAACTCTGATCAGGGCGCCAATTGGCGCCTTTTTTCTCTCTGCTTGCGCCCGATCATAGTGCAAACATTCCGCGTTACAGAAAAGCACTTCACAGCCTCCCGGACTTTCCCTTAGAATGAATAGCAGACAACGTTACAAACCACGAGAGTTAACCATGGACAGAGCTTCAATTGTTGCTGCGATGCGGGTCCAGCCGCAGATTGATACCGCTACCGAGATTCAACGGCGCATAGATTTCATTAAAAAGACCCTGCTGGCCAGTGGCTGTAAGCATCTGGTTCTGGGAATCAGTGGCGGTGTAGACTCAACCACCTGCGGTCGTCTGGCGCAGCTGTCCGTTGAGCAACTTAACCGTGAAGCAGGCCATGAGAACTATCGGTTTATCGCCGTGCGACTGCCCTACCATACCCAGCAGGATGAAGCAGACGCCCAGACCTCTGTAGCTTTCATCTCCCCTTCAGCCTGTGTCACAGCAAACGTTCAGCCGGGCGCTGATGGTGTCCACTCAGCCACCCTCAGCGCCATGGAAGCAGCCGGGCTTGATGCAGGTAGTCCGGCCCACATCGACTTTACCAAAGGCAATGTCAAAGCCCGCATCCGTATGGCGATTCAGTACGAGATTGCTGGCCTGCTGGGCGGGCTGGTTCTGGGGACCGATCACTCCGCGGAAAACATCACCGGCTTTTACACCAAGTATGGGGACGGCGCTTGCGATCTGGCGCCTCTGTTTGGCCTGAGCAAACGCCAGGTCAGAGCGGTAGCAGCGGCACTGGGGGCCCCGGAGCAACTGATTCATAAAACGCCGACCGCCGATCTGGAATGTGATACACCACAACTGGCGGACGAGGTGGCTCTAGGATTAACCTACGATCAGATTGATGACTTTCTCGAGGGTAAGCCAGTCACCCCTGAAGTCGAAGATAAGCTGATTGGAATCTACAGCCGTACCCAGCATAAACGACAGCCTATTCCAACGATCTACAACTGATCTTTAACATTCAAAAAGGCCTCATATGAGGCCTTTTCTATAGCTAAATTTTCACATCAGCGCTATACCCGTCCGAACAGCTCATAGGGCAGCGGATCAATGACCGGTTGACGCTTCAGCAAAATATCGGCCAACAAGCGGGTTGATGCTGGTGCCAGCACCAAACCATTCCGGAAATGCCCGGCGTTCAGGTAGAGATTGTCATATCCAGGCACTGCGCCAATGTAGGGAACACCTTCAGGCGAGCCCGGGCGCAATCCAGCCCAATGGTGTTCCAGTTCATATTTTTCAAGCTCTGGACAGATCTGCAACGCAGTCTGATACAGCGACGCTTTCGCTTCTTCGGTGGTCTGTTTATCAAAACCCACCCGCTCCAGCGTACTGCCCACCAGAATACGGCCATCATTTCGGGGGATCAGATAGCGCCCCTGCATCAGCACCACCCGGTTGATCAGCCCCACGGGCGCCTTGAACAGCATCATCTGCCCTTTTACCGGCTCAACCGGGAGCTCCACCTCCAGAGGCGCAAGCAGCTCACTGCTCCAGGCTCCTGCGGCGATAATCACCTGATCGCCTTGTAACACCCGATCGGCCAGACGCACCCCGGTGACCGCATAGTTTTCTATGCTCAGCCCCTCTACCCGTCCCTGCTCAATCAGGTTGATATTCGGGGTGATCTCCATACTGCGACGTAACGAACGGCCTAAACGTGGATTACGGATACTGGCCACTTCCGGCATCCACAGTGCAGAGTCTAATCCGGGCGCGAGGCTGGGTTCTTTCTGGTAGATAAAATCAGCTCCGACCTGCTCCATCGGTTTCTGATACCGCCGCCCCCAGGCCAGCGCATCATCCGCATCATCCACCCCAACCATAAACATCCCTTTCAGGCGCAACTCCGGATCCAGCCCGGTCTCTTCCAACAGTTGTTGCGCCAAATGGATATAACTGGTTTGCGACCAGGTCGCCAACGCCGTCACAGGATCAGAATAACGCCAGGGGTAAAGCGGTGAAACGATCCCACCTCCGGCCCAGGAAGCTTCCTGTGCACAGTTATTCATATCCACCAGCGTGACCTCAGCACCCGACTGCGCCAGCTCTCTGGCGGTCAGCATCCCGATCACGCCTGCTCCAATTATCAGGTAGTCAGACATAGTTGAGCCTTATGGTTGGTACAAAGAGGGTTGAGTATATAAAAAAACGCGCCAGGGGCGCGTTTTTTTTAGACAAATGCTGATTTATTGCAAGAAAACAGCGGGTTACCAACAATCATCAACAGGATCACCAGTCGTGCCTTTTTGCCCAGTATGGGTGATTGTCATGTTGCCACAGCGATCCCCCACCATACCATTTATTGGCGCAGCCTGAAGTGTATAGGTCGTCGCCGTAGACGCGGGTACTGATAAGTCATAAAACTTAGGAGTACCATCTTTTGGCGATTGCGTATAGGGCAAAACCGCCCCGGTATAGGACCCATTTTCCGTATAATACCTTTCCAGTGACTGAGCTAACGAAAGCAAACTCCCTTGCGCATCAACACGTCGACTCTGCGCCACCTGCTCCTGATAGCTGGGGTAGGCTATTGCGGAAATAATGCCGATAATAGCGACAACAATCATCAGCTCGATTAGGGTAAATCCCCGCTGGTACTTCATCTGATTCATCTGATCTCTCTCCAGCCTTTGCGGCCCTGCTCAAAACCAGAATTCAATAACATTTGAACAGGCTCTGTTCCAGCGCTCTCCGTTACATACAGATTATCAGGCTTACCACCCACTCCGGTTACAACACTATCTGAGATATTGGAAAATCCACCATCCCCCTGATTAATCATAACCCCGCTACCAGGCGCCACATAAGCTGTATTACCACCACTCGCAGGCACTGTTACTTTATCAGAATCATTGATAGCTGCATCACCATTAAAATCAAAACTTGAGTAGCCAAATCGAGATCCTGACTCCAAGTCCAGAGCCATAATCCAGCTACTTCCGCCAAAACTACAAGGATCAGCAGAAGGGATTTTTGTGGCAAAGAGAACCTGTGATCCATACAATACGGGAGAAGTATTAACCAGCTCCCCAAGAGCCCCAGGGCCTCCTTGCGTTGTTGACCACTCCAGATCTAAATACCAACCTTTATCTGTCCCTCCCAAGGAGTTATTACTCGTTACTCTTACGCCATTTGTCCCCACATTCCCCTCGTAAACAATCTCTTGTTTCAATAAGTTCGAACGATCGCTTATGGCCACCCCGATATCCCTTACACCATACAGAGTCTGCACCTGAGGTGAAGCCGCCACTTCATTATCACCACTCAGGTAGTAACTACCGGTACCAAACAACACCATATGGCGTCCCCGGCTATCATAGGTAGTCCTTATCGCGCCTGTAATCGGTTGACGCACGCCAGATGCGTCTTTGGCAACAAAGAACGGCAACGGAGTCGTACCACTAAGCAAGGCTGTTGGTGGAGCCCAGTTGCCAGAAGTAGCACCTTTAATATCAAACCTCCATAAATTCCCCAATGTATCTCCAACAATAATCCGATCAGCAATACGGTCCTGGTTGAGATCTATTACTGCGGGCTCTCCCAAGCCCCCCGTTGTAGGCACAACCAGTTCCCTGATGATCGAACCATCTGCAACATTTAAAATCCAGATATACCCCTGCGATGCCCCATGAACAAAACCACTGCTTATAACAACTCCAAACTTTCCATTAGGCAAAGCTGTTATGGTTGGCTGTTGAATCAAAGAGCCCATGTCTTTATGTTTAAATTCCCAGAGAATATCTTCTTTCGTCATACTTTCAGGGTTGCTGATATCCAACAATGAAACACCTGCTCCACCAGCTCCAGGTGTGACAGCCACAACAGTTTTCCAACCTGATGAAACGCCTGTCGGCACATCTGCAGGAGCAAACCATGCATCAGAGACCCGGGGCTCACCATCAACATAATAACGATGACCATAATTCGGATCGGTCAGCTCGTACAGATTACCGAATACACCAGAAGGTACGTAGGCAAACAGCTCCTTTCCTCCATTATTTGCTGTCGAGGAATCCGCGGTAGCATCAAACGCGTGCAGCATCCCATCATTTGCACCCACTATAAGAATAGGAGGCTTATTTACATAGTCAGAGGAAGACCGATAAGTTTTATAAGCCGTTTTTACAGCCGTACCGAATGATGTCCCTAATCGGCTATAGCCAAAGTTACTCTTGTTGGATACATATTGAGGAGATGAATTCACTATATCGCCAAGCCGACTACCGCGACGCCTGAATGGTTTAGAGCTATTTGTAAGTGTTTGCTCAAGTGCCCGGCTACCTCGTAAATAATCCAGCCTCTGTTGTGCAACAGCTTCTGTCGTTGGGGCACCACTTGCAGGTGTTGAACGTAGCATCAATTTCTGTTCAGCGGACAAGTCACTCCAGATAAAGTCAGCGCCACTGCTATTCAGTGTAATACCCGTCAGAACGTCCTCCGCAGCATATGTGCTGGTGAAAATATTACGGCTGGTCATATCAGCATCCGTAAGCGCATCCAGAATCGATGCAGCGCTCCAAAGCTCAACAAGTGATGGAGCGCCATTAGAATCAACCTCTCGGGCAACAAGATCACCTGACCATAAACTCGAATCCATCAGGGCATTAAATAGCGCTGTATCCGTATCCAATCTCGAACTATTAGCCGTCAAGGCAGCAGCAGACCCCTTAACCGATGCAGAAATAGAGGCAAACGCATCAGTTAAACCATCCACCATCTTGCGGGCATCGCCTGCTGTATAAAAGTTATCCGTTCTTTTGTAGTCACTGCCAGACTCATCGGGGTTTAATATATCTGTATTGGTGTACCACCACCATTCAGGTAACGGGTCCGTACGCAGATAAGGATCTCCCAAACTCTGATCGTCGCACTCTGTACCTGTCGGAGTGTAACTGGCCAGGGAACAACTTGGATGTTTACGTACTACAAACCCACCATACTTAGCAGTCAACCAGAACTGGTTATTTCTTAAGTTACGAAGATACTGGTTTTCAAGCACATCAACCCAGTAGGTTTGCACTGTTTGCGTACCGGCAAAGTCTACCGGGCGGATATCCATGGTATTTGCATCGTATGCCAGACCCGCCATAAAAGCGGAGTTGTTCCGTCCAGAATAGCTGCTGGCCCCGGTATCAATGGAAATACCTTCCAGTGCTGCAATCTTATCTGTGGCTGTCCTCACATTCACCGAGAGATCAGTGGACACCTCCGTAGGCTTTGTTGGCTCATCTGTTCCACTGGTATTTCCTGGAAGGTTCTTATCCCGGTGAGTATTCACATCACCAATACCCAGTACAACATTCTTCTGGCAGGCGTACTGAATAGGATCATTCCAGCTTCGAATCACTGGGAAATTATCAACCCATTTTGCAATTTCAGTATTCCCAGGGGAGGAGTTATGCGCCGGTGACTTGGTGTAGTATTCGTCGACGTTACCCTGATGCTTATAATATCTCAGGGCGGTGTAATAGAGTTCGCTAACCGGATCGTAGCTTTTAAAGTTGTTATTATTTAGTTGTCCAAACTTATTCAGGTAGTTTATGACGCCACTATCAGAAACCGTTGTACCATAATAGGATGCTGTATCCGACGCATCAGTTGGGTCTGGATTACGCTCCAGAATACCGGTAGAAGGATCCCACTCCATATTCGAATTGGCAATCTCACCGGCAGATGGATCCAGCTGTATGGGTCCAACAAACTTCTGACGAGCTCTTAAAACGCCCCCATCCCGACGGTAGTTGGAATCGTTCAGATAACCAAAAATACTGTACCTGATATTATCCGCATAGCGTTGAATCAACCCTTCCGGTTTCCAGCCACTGTCATACTGTTTACAGTTAGCTTCAACGCCAATGCTAGGGTCACACACTTTTATCCGAACAGATGTGCCAAAGGTATTAGTTGAAATCGGATCATAGGCGATAGTTCCGCCGCCTGAATATGAAGCCACACGTAATTTATCAACATAGTACTCATGGCCACCATGAACATAGAGACGGTTAAAGGTGTTATAAGAGGTATCTGCACTGGTTGTCTGAACAGACGCCAACTCTGTACCACCGTTATCGTACACCGTCAGTTTGAATTTATCGCCTGGCACACTTTCAAATACAAAACGGTACCACTGATCGGTTGGCCGGGTCCATGAGGCAGTTTCCATATTACTGGCTGAACCACCGTTTCGCTTCTCAATCTTGATAGTGCCCGCAGAAATATTAATACCATATCCATTGGCACTATTGTCAGACAACGCCAGCCGGTCAGACTGACCATTCTGAGTGCCTACTGTTGGACGATAGATCCAGCCTTCAAACACAAAGTTATCGTAGTTGGCTGATGATGAAAGATCTTTATAACCACCATGAGGGTCATTAT
Source organism: Amphritea atlantica (assembly GCF_900111095.1). GTDB lineage: Bacteria > Pseudomonadota > Gammaproteobacteria > Pseudomonadales > Balneatricaceae > Amphritea > Amphritea atlantica. The sequence continues at coordinate 14,890 of NZ_FOGB01000018.1, forward strand.
TATTGATCTTTTTCAGTGAATATCCGCCAGACTCAAACGATTCAGTTGAGCTACGGATCACGGCTCCACTGGAATAATCGCTCCAGCCCGAGCTAAAATCGGTATCATTCAGTAACTCGGAGAAAGACGCAGCACCAGTAGTATTGCTAAAACCATGCCCTGAGGGCAGGGTAAACTGCATCTTATTGCCTAGCCCACCAATTTTTGTTTCGAAAGAGGATGTTGAGAAAGGCGTCGCATTGTTAACAACTGTAGAACCACTGATACTGCGTACATCAAAATAGTTGTTCTGACCACTATGCCGGGCTTTTTCCAGCCAGGTCTCTGTCGCTGTATCTTTAACCCGGTAACCACCGGTCAGTGCCCAGCGAAACGGATCAATCGTCTGTGTAGTAGCCCAGTTTAAAAAATTACCGCTCCAGACATCACCTGGGCATTTATAATTAGTATTGATACTAACAGGATAGAAGTGCCGCTCAGCTTCATCAGCATCATACTGATAGCGATAACATTTTTTTGGATCAAAGTAACCGATACTTTCACTATCTTCATCATAACTGCCAATATTCGCTGCGCTTAAAACTGTCGGCCACTCAACCGAGGGAACCAGAGCAAGGTTACCCGGAACATTCCCCTGTCCCAGAAACAGAGGTGTTTGCGCAACTGTGGAGGCTAGCGAGGAGGAAGAAACGGTTCCCGCAATAGAAATAAATACCAATGCCAACCAATATCTGGATGCTGATTCTAGATCTTTCATTATTAGTCCTCCGTAGCCCACTGAATAACCTAATCTTTGACTACGTAAATTGATTCTAACTGGACATCTGATTGATCAGAAAGCCCATTTGAAGACGCGGTAACTCTGATAACCACGCCCAGCTTGGCAGCAGGTAAAGTGGTGGTATTTTCAAGTATTCTAACCAATGTAGCAGTCCAGTTGGCATCGCCATAAGAACCACTGACTGAGTCACCAATATATTCTAAAGTTCCGTTATCGTAGCTATCATAAGCACTATTCTCGCCCTCTCTTAATGCTGCCTCAGCAGCATTAAATGCAACTGAACGGTCACGGAGATTTCCTGACATTTTTTCCTGCAGGGTTGTGCCCTGCATTGAGCTGACGCCAATCAACGTCAGTATCAATACGAAGATAAGCGCAATAATAAGAACGGCACCCTGCTCCCTGTTTTTAGGCATCATTAATCGCTTATTGATCATTCCAATCGATTCCTCAGCGCTACCGTTGCAGAAAAGTCCTGACTAATATTGTCCTCTGTCACAGATACTGTCACCCTAACTGCGACCACATCACCCCAATCACCAATACCATCAGCATCCGCAGAGTAATCCAGTGCCGGACCTGCTCCAGATACCACAGCATAATTTATTGTCAGGCCAGTAACCCCCTCAACCAGTACGTTATCATCACCACCTCCAGCCGTACCGTTATCGGAAACACCATTGTCATAGCTAATAAAGCGTAACGCGGTTGGTGTAGATTGCCCTTGCCCCACGTAATAAAGCGTGCTGGACAACAAAGATATATCAGTATAATCATCAGCTTTATAGGGCCTTCCAAGACCTTGAGCCGCTACGGACACATTACCAATTTTTGCAGCAGCCGTTTCAGAGCCTCGTTTCAGGTCAGCAGTGTTATTTGCCGCTGTATTCTGAAAAAGATCACAGGTTTCACCATTAGAAATAATCAGAATGGCTCCCGGTTCTTCCCCACCAACGGTCGGAAAAGTCTCATCATCCACTTCGAGGTCCATATTCAATTCAGCGGACGCCTCTCTTACAGCATGTTTGATAACGACAATATCTGTACCGGCCGTATAACCAATTAAATCGTTTTCAAAAAACTTTCCGGTGGCATCAGTCCAGCCTTTTATCGGAGCGTTCAGATCAAAGACATCTGCTTCATAGTCAGCATCGGCCGTGTCAATAAGGTTCTGCACCTTAACAAAACAATTCCCTTTATAACCTACATTACGCAGATCTTCAGTCAGAATCTCTAGTGCAAAGCGACCATCTTCCTGTACACGGGAGAGAGATTCATTACTGTTAAAGCTTGCTGAGCTGCCTATAAACACAGCCAGGACGCCACCGATAATAAACAGCCCCAGAACCAGAGCGATCATTAACTCGATTAAGCTAAAGCCCTTTTCTCGCTTTTTCAGTAACAGAGTCGACATTAATTAAAACTCCATATTATAAATAAAACTGGTGTCACCATTGTCGGCTTCATTCTCAGCCCGAATCCGGGCGCGATTATCGTTCCATTTAATTGTAATAGTCGCTGTTCTGTTAGGTTTATCCAAAACTAGCGTGCCCACAGCCCCAGAGACTAATTTAGCCGCAACATCAGCATCCCATAAAGCCCGATCTCCTCCCTGGCCATCATCATAATCGCCAGCCAAGGCGGAATCAGGTGCTGCTCGTATTCTGTCAGCCAGATCATAGGCCAGAAAAGTGGCCTGGGATCTATAATAGGCCCCCTGATTACTCTTCAGCGCCATAGTCTGAAGGGCAGCAACCGATAACAATCCTATCGATATAACTACAACAGCGATCAACACCTCTATTAGAGTTGTCCCACTCTCACCCTGGCGCCCTCTATCGTTATAGCACGGCATGATCAACACCCACCCTCTTGAACAATGGCCCGTCCACTGACGTTAACTGATAGGCAGCGACTATCATTATTATTTTGTATCTCAATACTTCCATTAGTCGTAGCCCGACCAGAGCTATTGAATACAAAGCCATTCGTCGCACCGGAAACAACAAGATCAACCGCCCCCCACTCCCGGATAACCTCTACATCGGCAATCGTTTCTAAATCCGCTCCAGTCTGCGCAACCACAACCCAACCATTACTCCAGTCAGAATCAAAATCACAGGCAGTAAACCCCGCGTTAGCACGACAAATAGCTGCGTTTTCTCTTCGGGTAAGTGCTACCGAACGAGCCAACTGGGTTGCCGTGTTCAAATCATGGGCAACTGACCGAAGCCGGTTTGACTCAATAACCGCATTAAAACTGGGAATACCGATGCCCAGCAGAATACCCAGCACGACCAGTGCCACCATCAACTCAATCAGTGTAAATCCGCGCTGCTTTACAATACGCAAAAAGACCACCCCACCCATTCATCATTGAATATTGAATAGAATTATAGAAGCAAATCCATTTGCACTCTGTATTGACTATATTTTAGTCACTCCTGCAACTATCCATACGCAAGAACTACCCAAAACAGTTACTTTAAGTCAAACAGTTGTAAGAAAAGGATAAGATTAAACCAAATCAGCAGGCTCTGTAACTGATTTGAATCTTATTTTTAGGAAATCAGCTGGAATCAGCCGTTTCTGATGCGCCCCATACCGGAAACAACAAGTGTTTTTGTTTCTTCAGAAACGGTCATGGCGAAAGTTCCATTATCTCCGGTTGTGCCTTTAGCCGTCAGCTTTATCTGGAAACAGTTCTTTTTATATTCAATAACCACCCCTTCAGGAAACTCATTCTGAAGTAACTTGGTATCTTTGAGTGGATCATAACTGTTATCACCATCCAGATCGTGATAACTGACTACTCCGTCACTCCAGTTATTACCACAACCGCCTGTAGCAATATCTAAAGGACAGAGAAACACGGGACGTTGCTGGGTAACTGCCTCGTAACGGGCCTGACTATAGCTGTCTTTTAACAGCTGTACCGTCGTATCGAGCTTTTGAGATGATACGAACCCCGCCAGAGAGGGCACTCCCACGGTCAGCAAAATCGCCAATACACTTAATGCCACCAACAGTTCGATCAGCGTCACACCCGTTTCTGTTTCATAACTCATAACTCCATCTCTCCCTAGGGTTACCAGCACTCCTGTGCTCCCGCAGTGCCCGTTGCCGTTTTCTGCCCCTGCCGGTCAATGCCTAGCTGACCACACTGGTCTGAAACCTGAGAACCCAGAGGAACCGCTTGCAAACTATACAGGGTAACATCGCCCTGAAACCGGTAACGGGTAGCCATATCTCCATCTGATGCACAATCGGAGGTCAGCAGATCATCCCGGCCATCGCCATCCGCATCACCCCATCCGCTGTACGTCAGATCCGCTGCATATTGCCGCTCGAGCTGTTGCGTCATATTCAACAAACAAAGCCTCGCTGACTCACGCCAGCTGTCCTGGATATGCTGCAGATAGGAGGGGTATGCAACGGCAGCTAGCAAACCGATAATTGCGACGGTGATCATCAGCTCAATCAACGAGAATCCCTGGTTATCCGATTTCAGCTTCATCAGTCACGCTCCTCCAGATAGCGCCAACTGGATCGGCCCGTTGCGTTGGGGTCACGCTGACGCTTATCCGGGTCACCCGGTTTATCAGGGTCACTGTCATCACCTGTACTGATGATCTGATCCTCAATGCCATCCGTCAGAATTAACGGACCATTGCCATTACCCTGCTGCTGACCTGATGCGTTCACCTTATCGCCATTTGCATCGGTGACCTTATCATCGTCGTCATACTGGCCATCCCGATTATTATCAACGGTGACATAGGAGAAGCGACTACCTGAGCTTTTATCCAGCTCCATGGTCCAGCCATTTCCGCCCGCCTTACAGGGATCAGAGGTATAAGTCCGGGTTGAGAGCAAGACACGACGATCTCTTATGCCGGGAGGGTTAAGCACGCGCTCACCCAGCTGCAGCCAGCCCCCGTTACCATCGGGTGTTTTCAAATCGATAAACCAGCCGGCCTGACTGCCGGTTAAACGGTTGTTGGTTGTCAGGCGCAGGTTGCGGGTCACACCATTAAAGTCATGACTACCCTGATAATAGATCGACTGTTCCAGTAACTGTGACCGACTCCCCGTGATCGCTGAGCCGCTATCGATCACACCATAGAAACTCTGCACGCCCATATCTGATTTATCTGCTATTTCAAAATCTTTGCCGGTACCAAAGAAAACCATATTATGTCCGTAGACATCTTCTGACACCGCCAGTCGTGAGGTAATCGGCTGAATATCGCCAGCAGCACATGGAGTGCTGAGGGTTGAGCCCTTATTTGAGCTTCGACAAGCCTGAAACAGCTTATAGTCCAGCTTCCAGTTGGCCGGGTTACTATCAGACAGATCAAACTTCCAGATATTACCATACAGGTCACCGCCATAAATCACGTTTACCGTAGCGCCATCATCACTGACGGGGGATAGCGTGGACATACCATTAGGTCTGTTCAGTCCTGCCGGTGCCTCATCTAAGCCTGTATTGGTGGAGAGCTTAATCACTGTCTGACCCGTTGCAAGATCAACCAGATAGATTACTGCATCCCCGGTTAAACTCTGATGATCATCTGCTTCGGTACTGTTATAACCATTGCCAAACACCACATACCAGTTGCCATCTTTCAGTCTGGCTATCGCCGGGCGGGCATAACTATACCCCATATCGACATCATCACTGTCGTCAAACTCCCAGCGGAAAACCTTCGCAGCCTCCGTTTCGCTAAAATCATCAGGGTCGGTAACATCCAGCACATAGACCCCTTGACCGCCCCCGTTGAGACCACCGGCAAGCATGGTGTGCCATTGATTGTTGATATATACGTCCTGTACTGTCGGGGTGCCATCGACATAATACTGATGCTGATAGTCAGTGTTAGACAACAGTGAAAGTTTTGGTAACAGAACAGAGGGAATATACGCCAGCAACTCCTCACCATCTGAGGCCCGAAAGCCGTGCAACATGCCATCATTAGCTCCGACATAGATCATCGGCTCGCGATCTGCATATGTCTTTTTAAACGCCCGATAGGAGGAGGAACTGTTAAAATTCTGCGGTGGGCCGACATAGATCGGATTCGAGTGAATAATATCCCCCAACTGACTCTGACGAGCACGAAAATCGCTTACGCTTTCGCCACGTATATAGTCCACCTGTGAGGAGTCATTATTAAATAACAGCGTTTTTTCTTCACTAGTAAAACTGTTCCAGCGAAATCCGATGCCGGTTGAGCCCCTGTTAGTGATGACCATCCGACTATTAGCAGAGGGAATACCAGACGAAGCACTCCACACCGGGACATCACTGACCTCAAGAAGCCCGGTCTGAGCGTTGATGGCTGTACTGAAAGCCGACAGTTCACCGCTCCAGCCACCCGTATTGTAGCTGGCCTGATAGATATTCAGGCCGCTGGTAATATAACCACTGTTGGCGCTCAGCTGTGTATCGCTGAACACTTTTCGACTGATATCAGCAAACACCTTTTGAAGAGACGTCAGCAGTTCAGCCTCATTACCTGCCGTAAAGTAGTCTCCATGCCCTTTCACAGCAGCATCATTAAGCATGGGAAAGTTAATATCAAAACCGATGGTATAGGTGTACATATTCTGCATACCGGCCTGATCACTCATATCGGTGTCCCAGGCGAATTTTGCCAGGTCATCCAGGTAGTACCATTTTTCAGTACTGGCTAAGCTAGTCCTGCCCCACCGGTCTCTCGTGAACTTTCTGTCATCATCGCTGGTATCCCAGTTCGGCAGATTGCTACCGGCGTCAGCGTCGTTGAGTTGACTAAAGTTACCATCTTTGGTCGGTTCGCCATCGGTAATGACAATCGTAAAATTCTTCTGACACTGACTGGTAATCGGCGAGGAGTAACGACTGCCGGTGTGCGAAAAGTGCCCCTTCATTCCCCTGAAGTAACGGGTTACCTCATAATATGCTTCAGACATCGGGGTCCAGTTATCTGCACCATAGCCATCAAGGGTTGTTAGCAGGTCGGCCTTTTTGCTGCCACAAACCTGGTCGATTTTACCCCCCTCTTCGTAGTTAAAGCTTGCCAGCCCCAACTGCATTCCGGAGCCCGATTCGATCACCGCCCGGGCAGCCGATTTGGCCTGATCGATTTTTTTCTTTCCTCGGCGCTGTCCCGCAGGAGGATCATCCATACTGCCGGAAGTGTCCATCAGAATCATGACATTCGGCTCAGCAGTTTCCGCGGCCCCAATCGGTATTGGGCTGATGGTATATTCAGCCGACAACACCGACCTACTGACAAAAACGACAAGACAGACTAGTTTGAACATCCCTGTTTTTTTCACTTTTATCACCTGAAACGCTTGCGATATTCGCTGACCAGTACGACTTCGCTATTCCCTGTCACACCGGTACTTCGGCTCAACTGACGAAAGGTTGCCACACCACTACCCTCGCCATAGACATAGCCTAGGGTTTTATCATCCGGGGTAAGCTGTACCAACTCCAGACTGACTTTTGGCTGCTCATACACCCTGGCGATCTTATTAGAATTGAAGTCACTGGCAGGTTTAGCTCTGGCTACCCAGTCATCCACGGTGCTGAGTTTTTCCAATTGATCTTTCAGTGTCGCACTGCTGGATGAGCTGCTACGACTATCAAACACAAATTCAGTGTCACCGGAGCTCCAGCCATCATAATCAGTTAGCTCAGGTTCTGCTTTCAGCGAGGCAAGCCACTCTTCTGCATACAATAGCGCAGTCTCACTCGCTTCAAATGCCACAGCCTGATCCTGCAGATTGGCAGTCATTCTCGATTGCAGCAGATTGCTCTGAATCGCCGTTGACGCTATCAACGTCATCATTAACAGCAGAATCAGCGCTACCACCAGCGCTGCACCCCGCTGGCCTTTGTATACTCCCCTTAAACTGATCATCCACCCGTTCCTTTCACGGTTAATGCATTCCTTAGCAAGGCGGTCGCTGTATAGACCTGATACAGTCGCCGGTCAGAGGTATCGATAGCATCAAATGGCACAGGTAATACCTGCGCCTGACCGGTAACACCGCTGCCAGAACTTCGCATCAAAAGGTAAAAACGGGCGCTGATCACTGACGCCCAGTCAGAGGCGGACATAGCACCAAGCTTTTGATAGCTGTCCACCAACCGATCGCCATCTGTATCAACGCCATACTCCATCACCAAAGCAGTCGCGCCTTCAATCAGCGCTGCGTTATTTCTGTAGAGGGAGGGGTTCCCCCCGGAATTGCCAATATAGTATGCCCGGCCATCGGAACCCGCGGTTGTAAGCCCGGGAAGATAAACAATCTCACTACGCACATTGTCCGGAGTAATAATCAGCGTATTATCTGCGTGAGCCAGTTCAAAGGCCTCGATCTTATCGGTGTCATTTTCAACCCCCTCTATCAGCAGGTCGCTGTCCACACCGACACCACTCTGCCGCAAATCAGTCAGTAAAACAGTCATGGCATAGCGACCGCTTTCCTGCACCTCAGACATTGCATCCTGCACCTGATATGTACGTGCGGAAGCCACATACGCGGCCAGCATGGCTGAAATAAGCAATAAACCAATGACGGTTGAAATCATCAGTTCAACCAATGAAAAACCTGATTGAGTGAGCAAACTGGACGTCACAGGCCGCTTCATAGATCGACCTCATGCTGATAACGGGATATGCCACCCTGATCCCGACGACCGTTCCAGTTGATGACAATAGTGATACGCTGACTGGACCGTTTAATTTCAGCATCCCCCTCAGGAAGACTGACAGCCACCCAGCTAAGCCAGTTATGGAGATCAGAGTAGGCCAGTTTCTTAGCGCTATCGGTCACCCCCGCGGTAGAGAAGCTCTGGGCATCCTGACTGAGCGTTAAAGCATAGTAATCGTCCAGCCCCGCCTGCTTATTGAGCCGGATACGGTCTGCCATATCATTGGCTATCGCAATGGCCTGGGTACGCAGATAAGCACTTTGATTTTGCTGCAAGCCACGCGCCTGCATAGTCATCATGCCGACCATGCCGATAGCGACCAGCACCAGAGTCACCAGCACTTCTATAAGAGAGGTTCCGCACTGACGACGGGGAATAATATAGGTAGGTAAAAAAGTGCGCGAGCACGCGCCGGGGGCGAGCCCACATCCCTGTCTGCTCATGACAACATCCATGTTGTATCAAAGAAGTAACAGATTACAAAATGAAAAAGTAATTTACCAGCAGATCATCCGTTTTACTGATCCAGAGCAAGTTCACTCTATTCGACAGCGATTATTTTTACTTCAAACTTCAGTTTCTTGCCCGCCAGTGGGTGGTTAAAATCCACGGTCACCTTATTTTCATCAAACTCGGCAATAACACCGGGCAATTCGCCGTTTGCTGCATCAGCAAAGGAGACCACCAGGCCAGGTTCCAGCACCATATCGCCGAACTGACTGCGTGGCAAGCGCTGCATATTGTTCGGATTCGCCATACCAAAGCCCTGTTCAGGCAGGATATCGATCACCGCCTCATCACCGGCCTGCATCCCTAACAGAGAGTTCTCAAAACCGTCCAGCAACTGACCATCCCCAACAACAAAGGTTGCCGGATTGCCCTCAAAGTTGGAATCGACTACCTGACCATCTTCCAGTTTAATCGCAAAATGAAGGGTTACCTTAGCATCGGGCGCTATGGCCTGTTGTGGCGTCTCTTGAGAAGTAAATTCTGACATAAATGCAGACCTTTATTTGGATTTATGACGGCTATCACTGAACCATAGCATATCGATAATCAGCATGCCTGCCCCGATGGTAATAGCACTATCGGCCAGATTAAATGCTGGAAAATAATAGCCGTTATAATGCAACGAAATAAAATCGATTACATATCCCTGTACGACCCGGTCATATAAATTTCCCAGCGCGCCCCCCAGCACCAGCGCCAGACCAGCCCCCAGCCAGTACTTATCGCGTGGAGTACGGGCCATCCAGAGCAGCAGTACAGTGCTGACAACTACAGCGATCAGAGCAAAAAACCAGCGTTGCCAGCCCCCGGCCTGAGCAAGAAAGCTGAATGCAGCACCGGTATTGTGCAGTAACGTCAGATCGAACACTGGCAGCAGAGGATGAGGCACGCCATAAGACAGCAGCGTGCTGGCCTGATACTTAGTAAACAGATCCAGCACGACGACTAAAACCACCAACCAAAGCCAGCTGAGAGCAGTACCTGCCTTGCCCATAACGATAACCTTACGCAAAACTGCGCTGTTCACCGGCACCCGCAACGTTTTCAACACAGCGGTCACACAGCTCTGGATGTTCGGGATGGTTACCCACATCTTCGCGGTGATGCCAGCAACGACCACATTTAGCATATTCAGAAGGAGTAACAACAACTTGAATACTTGCAGGCGTCTCCATTTCAGAAGATGCTCCTACAACTTTTGCTTCATTGGGAGCATTCTTGAAGTCATCAATAGATGCAGCAGAAGTAAGCATTACAAAACGCAACTCATCACCTAACTGCTCCAAACATGCCTTAGTGCGCTCATCGCAATAAATGGTTATTTCAGCATCCAAACCTGAACCAATTACTTTATCCCTTCGCAACCATTCCAGCTCTGCATTTACTGCAATTTTAGCTTCTTTTACTATCGACCAAAACTCACGCCCTAATTCAGCATCTTCTTCAAGCAGGGCCAGTTCGGTATACCAGGTCACCAACTGTACTGACTCAGCGCGTTCACCCGGCAACTCATTCCAGATCTCATCGGCGGTAAAACTAAGAATCGGCGCAATCCAGCGCACCATCGCCTCGGCAATATGATACAACGCGGTCTGGCAGGAACGACGGGCAACCGAATCAGCCTTAGCGGTATACTGACGGTCTTTGATAATATCCAGATAGAAACCACCCAGATCCAGCGAGCAGAAGTGCGACACCTTCTGATACACCTGAAGCATCTGGTACTGATCATAGTGTCCCACCAGCTCGTCCTGCAGACGCGCAGCGCGATCAACCGCCCAACGATCCAGCGCCACCATATCAGCCGGCGCCACCATATCGGTTTGCGGATTAAACCCTTCCAGGTTGGCTAACAGGAAGCGGGCAGTATTGCGGATCCGACGATACGCATCTGCTGTCCGTTTCAGAATCTCATCAGACACAGTCATCTCTGAGCTGAAATCGGTGGAAGCAACCCACAGGCGCAGAATATCAGCGCCGTACTTGTTCATCACATCCTGGGGCGCAACCACATTGCCCACTGATTTAGACATCTTGCGACCATCACCATCCACCGTAAAGCCATGGGTCAGCACCTGCTTATACGGCGCACAGCCTTTGATGGCGATACTGGTTTTCAGGGATGACTGGAACCAGCCACGGTGCTGATCCGAACCTTCCAGATACATATCCGCCGGGAACTGCAGGCCGTCGGTGCGGTCCAGCACAGAGTAGTGGGTCACACCGGAATCAAACCACACATCCAGAGTATCCAGTACTTTTTCATACTGATCCGCCTCATCACCCAGCAACTCTGCTGCATCCAGATCAAACCAGGCATCGATACCGGTTTGCTCTACTCTCAGCGCCACATCTTCGATCAGGCGAGGGGTTTCAGGGTGCAGTTCTGAAGTGGTTTTATTCACAAACAGCGCGATTGGCACACCCCAGGTACGCTGACGGGACACACACCAGTCAGGACTCTGTTCAACCATCGACTCGATGCGGTTCTGGCCCCAGCCAGGGAACCATTCAACCCCTTTGATCGCAGCCAGAGCGTCTTTTTTCAGCCCTTTCTCTTCCATGCTGATAAACCATTGCGGCGTAGCACGGTAGATCAATGGCGTTTTGGTACGCCAACAGTGTGGATAACTATGGCTGAACTGTTTCTTCAGAATCAGACGATCGTTTGCTTCCAGTGCCGCGACGATCGCACCCTCGACTTTGTATACATGCTGTCCGGCAAACTCACCGGCATTTTCTGTATAAACACCATCAGGCCCTACCAGATTCAGGGTACCGATACCGTAAGCGCGGCCCACGCTGAAGTCTTCCACACCGTGATCAGGAGCCGTATGCACCGCACCGGTACCCGCTTCAACGGTCACGTGATCGCCGAGAATAACCGGCACCTGCTTATCATAAAACGGATGATGCAGTTGCTGATGCTCCAGCGCTTCGCCCTTACAGTGACCAACAATTTTGTACTCTTCCACACCGTAACGCTGCAGCGCATCTTCAACCAGCGCCTCGACAATCAACAGTCGTTCACCACCCACCTGCACCAGCACATAATCGAGCTCAGCATTCAGTGATACCGCCTGGTTAGCAGGCAGTGTCCAGGGAGTCGTGGTCCAGATAACAACCGACGCTTCGCCCTCACCGGAAAGATCGTCAAAACAGCTCAGAAACGCCTCCTGATCAACCGGCGCAAAACGCACATCGATCGCCAGAGAGGTCTTATCCTGATACTCAACTTCCGCTTCCGCCAGGGCAGAACTACCTACCACGCTCCAGTAAACCGGCTTATAGCCTTTCACCAGGTGGCCGTTTTCTGCGATCTTACCCAGCGCACGGATAATGTTGGCTTCGGTTTCGAAGTTCATGGTCAGGTAGGGGTTATCCCAGTCACCCAACACCCCGAGACGGATAAAGTCTTTCTTCTGACCCTCCACCTGACGGGCCGCATACTCACGACATTTTTTACGAAAATCGCCGTAAGATACTTTAACGCCTGCTTTACCGATCTTTTTCTCAACATTGTGCTCAATCGGCAGACCGTGGCAGTCCCAGCCCGGTACATAGGGGGCATCGAAGCCAGCCAGGGTGCGGGATTTAACAATGATATCCTTGAGAATCTTATTCACTGCATGACCGATATGGATATCGCCATTAGCATAGGGAGGGCCATCATGCAGAATAAACTTTTCACGACCTGCGCTGACTTCACGAATCTTCTGATACAGATCCATCTTCTGCCACTGTTTCAGCATCTGAGGCTCTTTCTGAGCCAGATTGCCGCGCATCGGGAACTTAGTATTCGGTAAGTTCAGGGTCGGTTTATAATCGGTCATTGTCGTATCGCTTCTGGATCGTCTAATTTTGGCCCTGCTTACAAGGCACCTGTCAGAAAATAGTTTCTGACCTGTTTAATATCGTTATCTATCTGTTGCTTCAGTTTTTCCAGCCCTTCAAACTTCTTTTCAGGGCGAATAAAGGCTTTAAATTCGACACTCAGCAGCTGACCATAAAGATCGCTGTCCAGATCGAACAGATGTGCTTCCAGCACTGGCTGTTTGCCATTGACGGTCGGGCGCATTCCAACATTAGCAATCCCTTCTGCAGTCAGATTTTTACCCGTCACTGTCACGGCATAGACACCGTTGAGCGGGCAGTGAAACCGATGCATCCGCACATTTGCCGTGGGAACACCGATGGTACGCCCAAGCTTCTGACCATGCATCACCCGTCCAGTCACCCGGTAGGGGCGGCCCAGCAGTCGCTGCGCCAGTACCAGATCATTATTCTGCAGCGCAGTCCTGATCCGGGTACTGCTGACCCGTTCACCATCCACATCAAAGGTTTCAGTATTCACCACACTGAAACCATAACGCTCACCGCTCTGACGCAGCATGTTGTAGTCACCACTGCGATCACAACCAAAACGGAAATCATCACCAACGACAAAATGCCTGACTGCCAGTCCCTTCAGCAACAGCTCATCGACAAATTGATCTGCACTCATGGTGCGCAGACGTTCGTTAAAGGTCAGACAAAGCACCCGGTCCACGCCATTGGCTTTAAGCAATCGTACCTTTTCATCAAAACGGGTCAACCGGGGGGGGGCCTGACTACCGGAAAAGAACTCTCTTGGCTGAGGTTCAAAAATAATCACCACGGCCGGCAGCCCAAGTTCCCGCCCTTTGCGCAGCACCTGGGCTAACACCTGCTGATGCCCCAGATGCACGCCATCAAAATTGCCGATCGTTGCAACACAACCTTTATGCTTGTCACGCAGATTATGCAGACCCCGAATCAGCTCCATATCACCTCAATCTCATCAGCAAATAAAAATAAGCGCGAAATTATACCTCAGTTAGAGCAATATCCGCCATCCGTCAGCACCAATACTGGCCGATTAATGGCGCAGATGCCGCAGTCGCATCCCTGTTATCAGCAGAACCAACAGATACACAGTCGCACCTCCGCCCACCAATACCGCCATATGCGAGACCCGCTGCCACATATCAAACCGCAGCCATTGCTCAGCACTTCCCGCAAGCAGTAGCAGAAAACCGATCATCGCCAGATTGGCCACACCAACCTGCAGCAACCACTTAAACCAGCCTGACTGCCAGGTAAACACTCCCTCTTTCAGCAACCCCCGCAACAACAGTCCGGCATTCAGAAATGCCGAAAGCGTGGTCGCTAAAGCCAGCCCGGCATGGGCCAGAGGCCAGATCAGTATCAGATTGAGCACCATATTCACCACCATAGCAACAATACCGATCTTTACCGGGGTTTTGGTATCCTGACGAGAAAAATAGCCAGGGGCCAGCACCTTGATCAACATAAACGCCAGCAGACCACAGGCGTAGGCGCGCAGACTCATCGCCGCCATGGTCACATCCCGGTCAGCCATCTCACCATAGTGAAACAGGGTTGCAATCAATGGCTCAGCCAGCACCAGCAACGCCATCGCGGCGGGCAGCCCGATCAGCAGCACCATCCGCATCGCCCAATCCAGAGTGCGGGAAAAATGCTCAGTACTTTTCTCCGCATGCCTGCGTGACAGACTGGGCAGAATAACGGTCGCAATGGCGATGCCAAACACCCCCAACGGCAGCTCCGCCAGACGATCAGAATAATAAAGCCAGGAAACGCTGCCGGTCTGCAGAAAAGAAGCCAGCAACGTATCCAATAGCAGGTTGATCTGACTGACCGATACCCCAAACAGTGCCGGAATCATCAATTTAAGAATCCGCCTGACCCCCTCATCCCTGAACCCCAGGGTTGGCGCAGGCAACAACTGAATCCGCCAGAGAAACGGCAGCTGAAACAATAACTGCGCAGAACCTGCAATCAACACTCCAATCGCCAGCGCCATCACCGGCTGTTGAAACAGTGGCTGCATCCAGATGGCCGCACCGATCAGCGAGAGATTCAGCAGCACCGGAGTAAAAGCGGGTACAGCAAAACGCTCATAACTATTCAGAATACTGCCCGCCAGAGCGGTCAGGGATATCAGCAGCAGATACGGGAAGGTGAAACGCAGCATATCGACCGCCAGCCCGTAGCGTAGCGGATCGTTCATATAGAAACCCGGCGCAAAGATCGCCGCCAATACCGGCGCGCCCAAAACCCCCAACAGGGTCACCACAATCAGCACCAGCCCCAGACTACCGGCTACCCGGTCAACCAGATGCTTGACCGCAGCCAGATCTTTAAGGCTACGATATTCCGACAATACCGGCACAAACGCCTGAGAAAACGCTCCTTCAGCAAACAGACGGCGAAGAAAATTAGGAATTTTAAAGGCAACAAAAAAGGCATCAGCACTACTGCCAGCGCCAAAATAATTCGCCACCACGACATCCCGGATCAGCCCCATAACCCGTGAAAGCATAGTCATCAACCCGACCAGCGCACTGGAACGCAGCAAGCCGCGGGCTTTGGGAGCTGCGTCTGGCGGCTCTGGGCTATGAGGGCCAGGGGTATCGGGTTGAGAGCCTTGCGGCGATGTTTCTGTATTGCTCAAGAGGTGCTTTCCTGCCAGCCAAGTCGATGGTGCAGATAATACCGATTAAGTGGGCAAAATGCTTGCGTAAACCTTTCGTAAATATAGCCCCGCCCTGGACCCTCCGCTACAGCACCCGGACAATCGCCACCGATTTATTCACACTTAGCTATTGACACTTGCCGGGCAAACATGAATAATCTCGCGTCTTAATTTTCGATGCTCAGTAGTTATAAATGAACGCCGGGGCATCACAATATCGATTAACTTACATCGATTAACTTTTACCTAGTTTAGAGGAGTCGGATTGTGGCAAATTCCGCAGGATCCCGTAAACGCGCTCGCCAAGCCGAGAAGCGCCGTCAAAATAACGCGAGTCTGCGTTCCATGGTTCGCACTTACGTTAAAAAAGTAGTGGCAGCTATCGAATCTGGCGACCACGCAGCTGCATCTGCAGCATTCGTTACCGCTCAGCCATTAATGGACAGCGCTGTAACTAAAGGCATTTTCAACAAGAACCAGGTTGCCCGCAAGAAGAGCCGCCTGAATGCCTCTATCAAGAAACTGGCTGCCTAATCTCCCAGAGATTCGATTTGAGGCGTAAGCCTTTAAGACGTAAGTAGCGATAAAAAAACCGGCCATGGCCGGTTTTTTTGTTTCTTACTTTTTGCTTCTTACATCGATGAGACCAGACTCATGCCAGCACCAGATTATCCCGGTGCACCAACTCCTGCTCCCCGACAAAACCAAGCACTGTCTCAATATATGAGCTGGGGTGACCGATAATCTTCTGCGCATCTTCAACGCCATAATTCACCAAGCCCCGGCCAATTACCCGACCATGCTCATCCGATATCACCACCATCTCACCACGGGAGAATGAACCGGTCACTGCACGCACTCCCGCCGGCAGCAGACTCTTACCCCGATCAACCAGAGCGGTCACTGCCCCCGCATCCAGAGTCAGCGTACCCCGTGCCTGCAAATGCCCTGCAATCCACTGCTTACGGGCTGCCATCGGCGATTGCTCAGGCACCAGCACCGTTCCCAGATGATCCGCCTGCCGCAACTTCAGTAAAACATCATCCTCACGACCACTGGCAATCACAGTGACAGCACCCGAACGCGCTGCCAGCCTGGCAGCCCGCACTTTAGTCGCCATCCCCCCCTGACCCAGCCGACCACCCGTACCAGCCATAGCATCAAGCGTACTATCACCCGCCATCGCTTCAGAGATCAATGTCGCATCAGGATTACTCCGGGGATCTGCGGTATACAAACCGCGCTGATCGGTGAGTAAAATCAACGCATCAGCCTCGACCAGGTTTGCCACCAAGGCACCCAGTGTGTCGTTATCACCGAAGCGAATCTCTTTAGTGACCACCGTATCGTTCTCATTCACCACCGGCACCACACCCACCGACAGCAGCGTCTTCAAAGTCGCCTGAGCATTAAGATAACGCTTACGATTGGAATGATCTTCATGGGTGAGCAGAATTTGAGCCGTCAGAGTGTTATGCCGCTTAAAATTGGCCTCATAGGCCTGCACCAGCCCCATCTGCCCCACCGCCGCTGCAGCCTGCAACTTGTAGACTTCATGGGGACGGTTTTTCCAGCCCAGACGAACTATACCCTCCGCAATAGAACCAGAGGAGACCAGCACGATCTCAACTCCCTCACGCCGCAGCTGAGCCAACTGATCAACCCAGCGACCAATCGCCGCCAGATCAAGCCCCTCACCATCATTTGTAAGTAACGCACTACCAATTTTCACCACCCATCGCCGGGAGGTTTTTAGCCTATTACGCGCTTGACTCACTGACTTCACTCTCTTGAAAGACCCGCCCCATCCTGGGTTCCAGCCTCAGCCAGGACAACCTGAGCAGGTATTAATTTTTCACATATTCGACTTCAACATCGTAATCATCATCGTCAAAGTCATCAAAATCATCATCGCCACGACGCTTAGCACGGATCTCAGCACGCATCTGCTCGATCCGCTCACGACCTTCGCGGTCGATAGACCGGCGCACCTGAAGCTCAGCTTCAGCCAATTCTGAATCTTCCGCCAACTGCACCGCCAACTGATCAAGAAACACCTGGATATCCCGTACCAGCTGCTGAGTCCCCATCTTGTTGATCGCCGATATACGATAGACAGGACCATCCCAGCCCAAGGCATCAACCACCGCCTGACAGCGCTCTTCCTGCTCAGCTTCCGGCACCATATCCAGCTTATTCAATACCAGCCAGCGGGGCTGTGCCGCCAGAGTCGGACTAAACTTTTCCAACTCTCTGACAATCACCTGAGCAGAATCAGCTGGCGCCACACCATCCCAGGGCGCCATATCAACAAGATGTAGCAAAATACGGTTACGTGCCAGATGCTTCAGAAACTGAATCCCCAGTCCGGCCCCCTCTGCAGCACCCTCGATAATGCCGGGAATATCGGCAATTACAAAGCTCTTATGCTTCTCAGTACTCACCACCCCCAGATTTGGCACCAGGGTTGTGAAGGGGTAGTCAGCAACTTTAGGGGTCGCCGCAGAGACCGAACGGATAAAGGTCGATTTACCCGCGTTCGGCAACCCCAGCAAGCCAACATCCGCCAACACTTTCAGCTCCAGCTTGACGTTACGGGTCTCACCCAGACTGCCGCTGGTTGTCTGACGCGGTGCCCGGTTGACACTACTCTTAAAGCGGGTATTACCCAGGCCATGAAAGCCACCCTGAGCAATCTTCTCAACCTGACCTACCTTAGTCAGATCTGCCAACACC
Source organism: Amphritea atlantica (assembly GCF_900111095.1). Classification (GTDB taxonomy): domain Bacteria; phylum Pseudomonadota; class Gammaproteobacteria; order Pseudomonadales; family Balneatricaceae; genus Amphritea; species Amphritea atlantica. The sequence continues at coordinate 33,169 of NZ_FOGB01000018.1, forward strand.
TCATCGGTATCGATATCCACCACGGTGGTGCCTACCGGCACCTTCATAATCAGGTCGTCACCCTTGGCACCGGTACAGTTTCTACTCTGCCCGCCCTTACCATTCTGAGCGCTATAACGGGGCTGAAAGCGATAATCTATAAGTGTATTCAGCGACTCGTCCGCTTCCACAAAAACCGACCCGCCATCACCACCGTCACCCCCATCAGGGCCACCCTTAGCGATAAACTTTTCCCGGCGAAAGCTCATGCAGCCGTTGCCGCCCTTACCCGCCTCTATTGTGACCGTCGCTTCATCTACAAACTTCATTCTACACCCCCAGCTATACTGGTAATCTGTGCACACCACCTGCCAACAAACTGGCTGTTGATAAGACCCGTATCGAAGACCTTTTCAACAACTAGCTCAATCAGCCACTAAAAACAAAAAAAGCCCCGCAACCGCGGAGCTTTTTTTAGCATAAAAGCCTTATTAAGCGGTTTCTACAGTAATGTATTTACGCTTTTGCGGGCCTTTAACAACAAACTTAACAACGCCGTCTGCAGTTGCAAACAGAGTATGGTCTTTACCCATACCTACGTTTTCACCAGCGTGGAACTTAGTACCGCGCTGACGAATCAGAATGTTACCTGCTGTTACAACCTGACCACCGAAACGCTTAACACCTAAGCGTTTCGACTCGGAATCACGACCGTTACGGGTACTACCTGCCGCCTTCTTATGAGCCATTTGTCACTCTCCTCTCAAACAGTCTTAGGCATTAATGCCAGTGATTTTTACTTCGGTGAAGTGCTGACGGTGACCCATCTGCTTCATGTGGTGCTTACGACGCTTGAACTTCATGATATGAACTTTCTTAGCGCGACCGTGGCTAACAACCTCAGCTGTCACCTTAGCACCTTCAACAACCGGCGCACCGATCTTAACATCATCACCGTTAGCTACCAGCAAAACACGGTCAAATTCAACATTTGAACCAGCTTCTACAGCCAGCTTTTCCAGCTTCAGCGTGTGGCCTTCCTGAACTCGGTATTGCTTACCACCGCTCACAATTACTGCGTACATTTTAATCTCCAGTTTAAAACCCGCCCTGCTACTAAATAAGACGCCTACTTCTAATGGATATTAATAACCATATGGTAGGGAGCGAATTTGGATGGGTTAGGGCGCGAGATTATATAGAAACATAACAAACGACTCAAGTATAAATATAGATAATAACCTGACTTTCTTGACACCCGGATAAGCACCCCCTAGCATGCGCCCATACAAATTTCAGAGTCTAGTATCAGTCCCCATGCTGCCACATCAGTTAAATCCAGTTATTGAGCCGCAATTCGAAGCGGTAAACAATTATATTATCAACCACTTACACTCAGGTGTACCGCTGGTTGAGAAGATCGGACATTACATTGTAGAGAGCGGCGGCAAACGGATCAGACCGCTACTGGTACTACTGGCAGCCAATGCCGCCGGTTATAAAGGCGAGCATCATGTTCAACTGGCGGCAGTGATTGAGTTTATCCACACCGCTACCCTGCTACACGACGACGTCGTTGATAACTCAGAGCTGCGGCGTGGCAATGATACCGCCAATGCCAAGTGGGGCAACGCCCCCAGCGTTCTGGTGGGTGACTTCCTCTACTCCCGTGCTTTTCAGATCATGGTTGAGATCAACAAGATGGAGATCATGAAAGTGATTTCCAACGCCACCACGATTATCGCCGAAGGCGAAGTGATGCAACTACTGAACGCCCGCAACCCAGACACCACCGAAGCCTCATATATGCAGGTTATTCTGGGGAAAACCGCAATGCTGTTTGAAGCGGCTACCGAGACCGGTGCCATTCTGGCGGACGCAGAACAAGAGCAACAGGAGGCACTGCGCCTCTATGGCCGCCATATCGGTATCGCCTTTCAGATCATTGATGATGTGATGGACTATCTCAGCAGCGCTGAAGAGATGGGCAAAAATGTCGGTGATGATCTGGCCGAGGGCAAAGCAACCCTGCCACTGATCCACGCCATGCGCGAAGGCAACGACGAGCAGCGCGCACTGATCCGCCAGGCGATCCGCAAAGGCGGACTCGACGACCTGCAACCGATCATGGAGATCGTCCATGCTACCGGCTCAATCGATTACGCCCGTGATATCGCTTACGGCGAGGCGGATAAAGCGATTAAAGCACTGGATGTCTTGCCGGACAGCTCATTCAAACAGACCATGATTCAACTGGCAGACCTCGCAGTTAAGCGGAGCAGTTAAGAGCAGTGGCTAGATCGTCGCAAAAGGCGCGACTGGCTAGTTGTTAGAAAAAACCTTCTTAATGGGCTTTGATAAGAACGTGGATAGTAAGTGAGGATGGTCGCTCTTTATTCTTATAACTTACAAGCAGCCTGATAACTGCTTTGAGTTTGATTTTTCTATCAAGCGAAGCGTCTAGCTAGAACGTCACAAAAAACGTGACTTACTAGTTGTCAGAAAAAACCTTCTTAACAAGCTCTAATGATAACGTGCATAGTAAGTGGGCACGGCTGATTTGCTCTTATAACTCAAAGCGGCCTGATAGCTGCTTTGAGTTTGATTTTTCTAGCAAGCGAAGCGTCTAGCTAGTCACGTTTTTTGTGACGATCTAGCCCCTATCTCCTATCCCTCATGATATAAACCGACTCCACCTCTGCACGTCCGCTCCGCCCCATCCCCGTCTGCGCCGTAAGCTTTTCAATACTAAAGCGATCACCATAAAGTGCCTGAACCTCCTCCTCGGTTACGGAAAAGGGCGGGCCTTCAGCATCATCGAATTCAAGGGTTATCAGCAACATGCCGACGCCTGCGGGAAGCTGCTCAGTCAGCGTCTGGGCATAGCGTTTACGCATCGGTTCGGGGAATGCCACCAGCGCGGCGCGATCATAGACCCAATTGATTGTCTTAAACTCTGCGGCGGGCAAGGTAAAAAAATCACCACACAGCAAGCGCAACCCATCTTTCTCTCGCAGACTAAAATCACCTGTCTGCTGCACCGTTACGGGCACTTCTTGCTCATCCCAGAACGCCTGACAGGCCAGTTCGTTCAGCTCGACACCGGTCACCTCATGCCCCTGCTCCCGCAGCCAGAGCATATCGATGCTTTTACCGCACAGCGGCACAAGGACTCGTCCCGCACCATCAGCCTGTAATTCAGACCAGCAGTGTTTGAGCAGGGGGTTAACCTGCGACTGATGAAAACCGATACGGCCGCTACGCCAACGTTCGTGCCAAAATTCGCTGTGCATTTTCTTTAAAGCCCTCAAAAACGACCTAATCTGGCCGAATTTTCCGTTTTTGGTGATACAGGTCGTGATCCCAGACCACTAACCCGGTATAATCCCCCGATATTTTGGCTAAAAAAAAGTGGATATACAGCTCAAATGACAAAACCTTCCTCATTCAATCGAGAAGAACTTCTTCAGTGCGGTCATGGCGAAATGTTCGGCGAGGGCAATGCACGACTGCCCGTCGGCAACATGTTAATGATGGACCGCGTCACTATGATCACCGGCGAAGGTGGAAAATATGGCAAAGGCTATATCGAAGCGGAGCTGGATATCCATCCTGACCTGTGGTTCTTCGACTGTCACTTTCCAACTGATCCGGTAATGCCTGGTTGCTTAGGCCTGGACGCTATGTGGCAGATCGTTGGCTTCTTCCTGGGCTGGCGTGGCAATAAAGGTCGCGGTCGTGCACTGGGTTGTGGTGAAGTGAAGTTCACAGGCCAGATTCTGCCAACAGCAAAAAAAGTGACCTACCGTATCGATCTGTCACGGGTTATTGAACGTAAACTGGTGATGGGTATCGCTGATGGCTCCGTTTCAGTCGATGGCCGCGAGATATACACTGCGAAAGATCTGCGTGTAGGCCTGTTCGTATCTACCGATAGCTTCTAATCTTATAAGCCTGAATGCAGGCTTTAGCTCTGCTGTAGATCTATACTTACAATGTTTTTACTGAATAAAAGAGGCATCCTATGAGACGTGTCGTTGTTACCGGAATGGGTATCGTATCTTGCCTGGGTACTGATAAAGAAGCCGTCCTGGACTCACTGAAAGAGGGCCGTTCCGGCATCAAATTTCAGGAAGAGTATAAAGAGATGGGGTTTCGCAGCCAGGTAGCTGGCAGTATTGATCTGGATTACACAGACCTGATAGACCGCAAACTGGTGCGTTTCATGGGTGATGCTGCAGCTTATGCGTATCTGTCTATGGAGCAGGCGATCAAAGACGCTAACCTGAGCGAAGATATGGTATCTAACGTGCGCACCGGCCTGGTGGCAGGTTCCGGCGGCGCATCCTCTGCTGATATCGTTGAAACGGCAGATATTCTGCGTACTAAGGGCGTTCGCCGCGTTGGACCTTACCGGGTAACCCGCACCATGGGATCTACCGTTTCGGCCTGTCTGGCAACCCCTTTCAAGATTAAGGGTGTTAACTACTCCATTACGTCTGCCTGTGCTACCAGCGCCCACTGTATCGGTAATGCGATGGAACAGATCCAGCTGAACAAGCAGGATATTGTTTTCGCGGGTGGCGGTGAAGAGCTGCACTGGTCCCTGAGTGTGATGTTTGATGCCATGGGCGCTTTGTCCAGCAAATATAACGACACTCCGGAGAAAGCGTCCCGTGCCTATGATGCCAACCGTGATGGTTTTGTTATCGCTGGCGGTGGCGGCATGCTGGTTCTGGAAGAGCTGGAACACGCCAAAGCCCGTGGCGCCAAGATCTATGGCGAACTGGTCGGCTATGGTGCCACTTCCGATGGCTATGACATGGTTGCCCCATCTGGTGAAGGCGCTGTGCGCTGTATGCAGCAAGCGATGAGCACCGTTGATGGCAGCATCGATTACATCAACTCCCACGGCACCTCTACACCCGCGGGTGATATTCAGGAGCTGAAGGCGATGAAAGAGACCTTCGGTGATCAGATGCCACCTGTCAGCTCTACCAAGTCACTGACCGGTCATTCTCTGGGCGCTACCGGTGTTCAGGAAGCGATCTACAGCCTGCTGATGATGGAAAACAGTTTCATCTGTGCATCAGCCAATATTGAGGAGCTTGATCCTGCAGCAGAAGGCCTGCCGGTTGTCACCGAACGTCGTGACAATGTTGATCTGCAACGGGTGATGTCTAACAGCTTCGGTTTCGGCGGTACCAACTCGACTCTGGTGTTCCAGAAATACACCGGCTGAGTATTTTAGCCGATAAAAAAACCCGCCTTCCGGCGGGTTTTTTATTTATTCCTGTCTGTTAAACAGACTCTTCATCGACCACCTTCAGGTCTCGCATCTGCGCTTCCAGCCAGCCGATTGAGTCAGCGTGAATCTCATCAACGGAACGATCCGCCACCGGCACAGGAGTGCCCACCCGAACCGTAATTGTCCCCGGATATTTGATATAACTTTTGCCCGGCCAGAAGAGCCCGGCATTATGCGCTAACGGCACAACCGGCACCTGAGCACTGGCCGCCAGCATCGCACCGCCTTTATTGAACTTACCCAGCTTGCCGGTTTCGACCCGGGTCCCCTGAGGAAAGATAACGACGTTAATCCCCTCTTCGAGACGCTCTTTACCCTGAGTCAGCAACTGTTTTAAAGCCCCCCGACGTTTACTACGGTCCAGCGCAATCGGCTTTAACATCCCCAGAGCCCAGCCAAAAAAAGGAATTTTTAACAGCTCCTGCTTCAACACCGCACTCTGCGGACGAATCAGGGTCTGCAAAAAAAATGTCTCCCATTCACTGGAGTGGTTAGCAACCACCACATAGGCCCCTTCACTCCCTGAAGGCAGGTTTTCCCGCCCCTCAACCCGGTATCTGACGCCACAGGTGAGATAGAGCCATAACATGGTGAAGTAGTTCATCAGCGTGAAGAGCTTAAAACGGGGACGAAAAGGTAACGCCCAGCCCACCAGCAGACAGAACGCGGCAAACACCAGGGTGACCGGATAAAAAACAATATAAAAGAGCGTCGCCCGCAGGTATAAAAACAGTGAGGGTTTTCGCATCATCGCCTGATCTTCCTTTTGGGCACTTTCATCAATGTTTACAACAGGTTTCAAGGGTTCACCTGCCAGTGGCCACTTTTCCCGCCACGTTTCTCTAACAGTTTTACCTCAGAGATAACCATCCCTTTATCCACCGCTTTGCACATATCATAGATAGTCAGGGCGGCAACCGATGCAGCGGTCAGCGCTTCCATCTCAACCCCGGTCTGGCCTGCCAGTTTACAGGTCGCCAGAATCAGCACCGCATCTGACTCCGGCTGAGGCGTCAGCTCAACAGAGACCTTACTCAGCATCAGCGGATGACACAAAGGGATCAGATCAGAACAGCGTTTGGCCGCCTGAATACCGGCGATTCGGGCCACCGCCAGCACATCACCTTTTTTATGCTCACCCGCCGTAATCATATGCAGCGTTTCGGGCAGCATCTTAACCACAGCCTGAGCTGTCGCTTCGCGGGTGGTGACGGCCTTATCCGACACATCAACCATATTCGCATGCCCTTTCTCATCCAGGTGCGTCAGACGGCTCATGCAACCTCCTGCGGTTTCTGTTTATTCAATACCGGATTGGCATACATCTGTCGCAAAATTTTTGCCGCAGACTCGGATAGTCCCTCGGTACGGGCTGTAAACAGCGTTTTCTGCTCATCGCTGATGCTGTCCTGATCGACTCCCGCTGCCAATAAATTGGAGGGATGCAGATAATAGTTGTCAATAATCTGCCGGTCGATCTCCGCTGCCAGCTCTTCGGGGGTATTCTTAGCGGTGATTACGTCGCCAAACGCAACGTGCACATGACCCTTGTTGCCGGTAATCCCGGTAACAATACTGTCGATATCCTCAAACTGAGCTTTCTGATATTCCCCCCCCTGGGACTTGCAGTCCAGCTCCTGCGCCTTGGCCCGGTCACAGGGGTCATACTCATAGGAGATTGAAACAGGCACGATTTTTACCCGCTCAAGAAACTCTGCAAAGCTACGCTGTTTGCGGTGCGCCATATAGAACATTTTCAGGATAGCGGGGTCGGTAAAATCGTTACCATCCTTAGCCCGCCCTTCCCGCTGCGCAATCCAGACACTCGCCTCATCCTGCACCAACGAATGGTCAATATAAGCGGACAACTGACCTAAAGCGGTGAGCACCTCCCGCCCTTTCGCCGAACGGTTGACAATAAAACTCTTATTCAGACGCATCAGATCAGACACATAGGGCTTGCGCAGCAGGTTATCACCAATAGCGATACGCAGTGTATCAAAGCCGTTCTGATACAAAGCCCAGTTAACAAATGCCGGGTCCATCGCTATATCCCGGTGGTTTGACACAAACAGGTAGGCCTCATCCTGTTCAAGATTTTCAATACCGCTGCAGGAAAGACGGCTAGTGGTACGTCCAATCATCTTGGTCATATAGCCGGCAATCAGCAACTGGAAGTCCTGAATGCTTTCGATCTCTCCGGTTTTCTGCGCCAGATATATACGTACTGCGGGTTTCAGCAACCAGCCAAACAGAGATGCCATCTGGGGAAACTGATATCGGGTCAATACTGAGATAAGTTCATCGTCATGGATCAGCCGGTTCAGAACATCACTTACCTCGCTATCATGGTAGGGGCGGATATTCTGAAATGGATCATTGATAGAGCTGGCTGCCATTCTGCCTCCTGAGGCACTGCGAATATTAAGGCGGGTATTTTACAGGGAGATAGGAATAATTTCAGCGCACTTTACCAATTCTTTAAATTAATCGATCCAGCTCAGCCTCCGGTCATATTCATAAACCTGACAATCTGTGGTGTTTCATCAGCCAGATCAAAATGGTGCTGCTCGGGTTTCAGCTCCATTGCCTGTATCAGGTGCTGTTTCAGCACCTCAATATCGTTGGGATGCTCCCGGACCACCCGGCGCAGATCCATAGAGTGTTCATTGCCCAGACAGAGCAGCAGTCGCCCCTCCACGGTCATCCGCACCCGGTTACACTCACTACAGAAGTTGTGGCTGTGAGGGGAGATAAAACCTACCCGGCTGTCGCTATCGGCCATACGGTAATAGCGGGAAGGCCCGCCGGTTTTCTCATCACTGTCGATCAGTGCATACTCAGCCGAGATCATCTCCAGCAACTCATCACTGGAGCAATACATCTCGGCACGATCATGTTCGGTGATCGCCCCCAGCGGCATCTCTTCGATAAAGGTAATATCCACACCTTTGTGACGGGCAAACGCGATCAGATCCAGTACCTCATCATCATTACGCCCTTTCAGCACCACCGCATTGAGTTTAATCCGCTTAAACCCTGCAGCTATCGCCGCATCAATCCCCGCTAATACCTGTTCAAGCCGCCCGGTGCGGGTTAAGCGTTTAAATTTATCCGGCTGCAAACTATCCAGACTAATGTTCAGCCGATCCACTCCCAGCCGCTTGAGATCAGCAGCCATACCAGATAACTGTGAACCATTAGTGGTGATCAGTAACTCAGCCGGTAGCTGACCCAGCTGTTCCACCAGCGTCAGGATCCCCCGCCGTACCAGCGGCTCACCACCGGTAAGACGGATCTTATTCACCCCTAGTTCGACAAAAGCCCGGGCCACCAGATACAGCTCTTCCAGCGATAAAACCTCGCTGCGGGGTAGAAACTGCATCTCCTCAGCCATGCAGTAAACACAGCGGAAATCACACCGGTCGGTGACCGACAGACGGATATATTCAACTTTCCGGCCAAACCGGTCGACCAGTTGAGTGGCTCTGCTGTTCTGATTTATCTGCATACCTGGGTAGTATCTCTTGCGTATTTAGGTAAGAATATACCTGATTATTTTAGTCAGTTATTCAATCAATTGTTAGGCGAGTTTTCAAGCAATGTACATGGCACTTAAGCACACCCACATCACCTTTGCCGCTCTGAGCATACTTTTTTTCACCCTGCGCGGGTACTGGATGCTTTCAACACCGGAAAAGCTGCAACAACGCTGGGTCAGAATTACACCACATATTATCGACACCCTGTTGCTGATAAGCGCCATCGCCCTCACCATTACCATCAGCCAGTATCCCTTTACCCATAGCTGGCTGACAGCAAAGCTGATCGCACTGATCGCTTATATAGTGCTGGGCACAATCGCCCTGAAACGAGGGAAAACTAAAGGAATCCGCACACTGGCATTTGTTCTGGCGCTGACCTGTGCAGCCTATATCGTCTGGGTAGCACTGCACCACGCTGCGTTTCCCTGAGATCGGCTATGCGGTGATATCGTTAATCTCTTCATTCTGATACTGCTCACGAATCATCGCCACCAGTTGACTGCGCCAGGGCAACTGGCGGATACCAAAGTGATTCAGCAGCTTGGTACAGACCAGTACAGAGGAGGCCGGGCGTTCAGCATCACTGCCCAGCTCGGAAGAGCTGATAGGAATCAGCTTCTCGACTTTCAGTTTTTCATACTGGCCGGCAGCGGCCAGCACCGCTTCCGTAAAACCGTATCGGGTGGTGATCTCTGCACAGCAGTAGTGATAGGTACCCCAGTTTTCGGCACCATTATGCAGCTGTTTCAGTATCGCAACGATCACCCGGGCAATATCGCTGGCGGAAGTCGGGCAGCCCCGGCGGTCATCCGCGGCAACGATCTCCTCTTCCTGGCGCGCCTGAAGCAGCGCCCGGCGCATAAAATTATCGCCAATAGTGCTGAATACCCAACTGACCCGGAGAATCAGATGGCGCGGCAGCGTGGCGCGCAACACCTCTTCACCCTCCCATTTACTGTCACCATAGAGCCCCAGGGGGCGTGCCTGGTCATCCTCTTTATAACCACTCTCGTAGTGCCCATCAAAAACATAGTCTGAGGAGAGATGGATCAGCGGAATAGATAACTCGCCACAGGCCATCGCCAGATTCTCTACTGCGTCCCGGTTCAGCGCATAGCAGCGCTCAGACTGAGCTTCAGCCTGGTCAACCGCATTAAACCCGGTGGTATTGATCACATAGTCCGGCAGATGCTCATCCAGCCGTTTCTGCACCTGTTGACGATTGCTGATGTCCAGTTTCGCATCGGTGAAGGCCACCACAGAAAAGAACGGATCATTCTGGGTTGCCTGATTTAAAAAATAGCCAATCTGTCCATCCGCTCCGGTAATTAAAATTTTCGCCGGCGTGGTCAGAAAATCCTGTGTCATTAAGTTACAACTCCAGCAGTTTTGCTTTCAAATCAACGATACCATATCAAAACCATAGCGAAACCAAAAAAAGCGACCGGGATGATAAAGTTTTCTCAAAAAGATCAGAACCGGGAGCACGGTTTCGGCTATGGTTGCAAAGAGTCAGAATATATCACCGGACGAAAGATTCTTTTACGTTATAATTCTGACGCAACGTTTGGTAATACGAGACCGATTCATGCTGTTAGAGATCAGCTCACATAAGAGCGAAAAACCTGCAGGGCGAATTCGCCAGCGCAATGAACAACGGATTCTGGCAGCCGCCGAGCATGAATTTGCTGCCTGTGGCTTCAAAGGGGCCAGTATGCGGGAGATCGCCGCCCGGGCTGAGCTGCCAAAAGCAAATATTCATTACTACTTTAAAAATAAGCTGGGACTCTATTTCGCCGTGCTCAGCGATATTATCGACCTGTGGGATAGCACATTAAGCAATCTCAAAGCGGAGGATGACGCAGCTCAGAGCCTGACGCAGTATATCCGCAAAAAAATTGAGTTCTCCCGCGATCACCCTCTGGCCTCGCGAATTTTTGCCAGCGAAATTATCAGTGGCGGTCCGAACTTACAGGCTTACTTCAGTGAAGGCTATGAGGAGTGGTTCCGCTCCCGGACTGCGGTATTCGAGCAGTGGCAACAACAGGGAAAACTGGATGCCAACATCACCCCAAGCCATCTTATTTTCCTGCTGTGGTCCAGCACTCAGCACTACGCTGATTTTGCCCTGCAGGTTTCGTCGGCACTGGGCAAAAAAAGCCTGGATGATCAGGACTACGAACAAGCGATTAACACCCTCTGCCACATCATTCTCAAAGGCAGTGGCATCACCAGGGATCTGTGAGGCTGCCCTCCTGCGTCACGCCTCTGCTTGCATGCCTTACAAGAGTGCAGCGTTATGACACTGACGAACCGGTCTGGTGCATTGCGACAGTGCATGTTGTCACTGTTCCACACACCACTCCCCACAGGATTGTTCAGTGCGAATAGTGATCGGTCAGTGAAACAAATACTGACCATCTGGCCAGGTTTTTGCTTAACTGTAAGATATACAAGACTCAACCGGCTTGTTTGAGTATAGTTTTCCTTTTCTTCTATCATCGGCGAGGTAGCCCACGTGAAGCAGCATTCACCGCCCCCACGACTCTCCCTGCGCGGCATTACCAAACAATACCCCGGCTGTCTGGCTAACGATGATGTCCACCTGGATATCGCACCCGCAGAGATTCACGCCCTGCTGGGCGAGAATGGCGCAGGCAAAAGCACGCTGATGAAAGTGATCTACGGGCTGGTCAAACCGGACCGTGGCGAGGTGCTCTGGGATGGTTTACCCATCGAAGTAAAGGACCCGGCTCAGGCCCGCAAGATGGGTATCGGCATGGTATTTCAACACTTTTCGCTATTTGAAACCCTGACCGTGACTGAAAATATCGCCCTGGCACTGGGTGATGATGCCGGCGCACTGGATCAACTGGCAGAAAAAATTCGTACGGTGTCCGAAAAATACGGTATGACGATCAATCCAGAACGGGAGATACATACCCTGTCGGTCGGTGAGCGGCAACGGGTAGAGATCGTCCGCTGCCTGGTTCAGAACATCAAACTGCTGATTCTGGATGAACCCACCTCCGTATTAACCCCTCAGGAGGTGGATAGCCTGTTTATTACGTTGCGACAACTGGCCAGTGAAGGCTGCTCAATCCTGTTCATCAGCCATAAACTGAACGAAGTCAAAGCACTGTGTCATAACGCCACCGTACTGCGGGCGGGCCGCGTTTCCGGCGAGTGCGTTCCCGCAGAAGAAGATACCACCAGCATGGCTAAGCTGATGGTTGGCGATGATACACCGGTCAGCACCACCTACCCCAAAAAACTGGGGAGTACACCGCTGCTCTGTATCTCTGACCTGAATCTGCACAGCGATGATCCGTTTGGGGTGCATCTGAAACATATCAACCTGACAGTGAATGCCGGTGAGATAGTGGGCATCGCAGGGGTCGCCGGTAACGGCCAGGAGGAGCTGCTGGCAAGCCTGAGTGGCGAACACCTCTGCCCGGATGGGAAAACCATCACCTTTGCAGAAGATGCTGTGGCTGACCTTCCGCCGGATCAACGACGCCGGTGGGGACTGGGGTTTGTCCCCGAAGAGCGCCTTGGCCGTGGCGCTGTACCGGAGATGAGCCTGACCGAGAATGCCTTACTGACAGGGTTTCTCTCCGGACTGCTCAGCAAAGGGATGGTGGCCTGGAAAAAAGCCGAAACATTTGCCGACCAGATTATCGATCAATACCGAGTCAAAGCCGCTGGCCGCCATGCTCAGGCTGATAGTCTGTCCGGCGGTAATCTGCAAAAATTTATTATCGGCAGGGAGATCATGCAGAACCCCAAAATTCTGATCGCAGCCCACCCCACATGGGGGGTCGACATCGGTGCAGCAACCGCCATTCACAAAGCTCTGATTACCCTGCGTGATCAGGGAGCAGCCATTCTGGTGGTATCGGAAGATATCGACGAACTGTTCCTGATATCAGACCGCATCGGTGCAATCTGCAATGGCGCCCTGTCTCCGGTTAAGCCCACACCCGAATCATCAATACAGGAGCTGGGACGGATGATGGCCGGCGATTTTAGCCAGTCCGCCCATGAGGGGAGTGCTACCCTATGATTAAACTCGAACCCCGCGGCGAACGCTCTGCCACCATGGCCTATCTTTCACCGGTATTGGCGGCGTTACTGACAATGCTAACCGGTTTACTGTTGTTCACCCTGCTGAACGTTGATCCTGTGGAAGCACTGATCACAATTCTCTACGTTCCGATCTCTGATACCCACGGGATTGCCGAGCTCTGTGTTAAAACCGCACCGATACTGCTCTGCGCCATCGGCCTGTCGGTGGTTTTCAAAGCAAAAATCTGGAATATCGGTGCCGAAGGGCAACTGTTGATGGGCGGACTGTTCGGCAGTTATATCGCCCTGCAGCTGATTGAAGCAGAGGGCTTCTGGGTTCTCCCCATCGTCCTGATCGCCGGGATCCTGGGCGGTATGTTCTGGTCGGGTATCGCGGCAATCCTCAAAGTACGCTTCCATACCAATGAGATCCTGACCACCATTATGATGAACTATATCGCCCTCAATATTCTGCTCTGGGCGGTTCATGGGCCACTGAAAGACCCGGAAGGATTCAACTTCCCTGAATCAGCACTGTTTGGTGATTCTGCCCTGTTACCGGTTTTAATTGAGGGCACCCGGGTACATTTTGGGATGGCGCTGGCGCTGTTCGCAGTGGTTGCCGTCTGGGTTCTGATGAGTCGCAGTTTCTACGGCTTTCAGATCAAAGTGATGGGGATGGATGCCGGAGCCGCACGGCTGTCGGGCTTTAAAGAGAAACGACTGACCTACTTTGCGCTATTGCTGAGCGGTGGACTAGCAGGCCTGGCGGGCGTCGGCGAAGTGACCGGCCCCATTGGCCAACTGATCCCGCAGATCTCTCCCGGATACGGATACGCCGCCATTATCGTTGCCTTCCTCGGCCGCCTTCACCCTCTGGGCATTCTGTTAGCCAGTCTGCTCATGGCTCTGCTCTATATGGGTGGCGAGATGGCACAGATCAGTCTGGGATTACCTCTGGCACTCACCGGACTGTTTCAGGGTATGCTGCTGTTCTACCTGCTGGCCTGCGATGTACTGATCTCATTCCGGATACGCCTCAAACCCAGAAAAGTAAAAACCAGTACGCCCTTAACACCTTTAGCGTCTGAGACCCGAGGATAACCCCATGGATATAGATCTGATTACCAATATACTCTACGCCATGATCCGTACGGGAACACCGTTGCTAATCGTGGCGCTGGGAGAGCTCGTGTGTGAAAAAAGTGGCGTGCTGAATCTTGGCCAGGAGGGCATGATGCTGATGGGGGCCGTGGTCGGCTTTATCGTCACCCTGCTGTCTGGCAGCCTCCTGCTTGGATTTATTCTGGCGATGGTGGCAGGTGTTCTGATGTCACTTATTTTCGGTCTGATCACCATGGAACTCAGCGCTAATCAGGTTGCTACCGGACTGGCGCTGACCATCTTTGGAACCGGTTTGTCAGCATTTATCGGCAGTGAATTTGTTGGCAAACCCATTGAGGGTCTGGACCCTGTCTTTATCCCGGTACTGACCGACCTGCCCATCATCGGCCGGATGTTGTTTGGCCAGGACCTGATCGTCTACCTTTCCTTTATTCTGTTTGGTGCGGTTTACTGGTTTATCAACTACTCCCGCCCGGGGCTGGTCCTCAAAGCGGTGGGAGAGAACCCTCACGCCGCCAATGCCATCGGTCTGCCGGTCTTTAAAACCCGCTATCTGGCGATCATCTTTGGCGGGGCGATGGCGGGGCTGGCAGGCGGCTATCTTTCGCTGGCCTATACGCCTCTGTGGGCCGAAAACATGTCTGCAGGACGCGGCTGGATCGCCCTGGCACTGGTAGTGTTTGCCAGTTGGAAAGCGGAACGCGTACTCTTAGGGGCATGGCTATTTGGTCTGGCCAGCATCCTGCACCTGGTATTTCAGGGACTCGGCTTTGCGGTTTCGCCAAACCTGCTGGCGATACTCCCCTATTTGGCTACAGTGGTGGTACTGGTGATTCTGTCAAGCAATCAGACCCGTAGCCGCCTGGTGGCACCGATGTCGTTGGGGAATCCGTTCCATGCCAGAGGCTGACCGTCTGAATTTAGCTGCGCTCTGTTTTTGTGATCTGAATTAAAGCAATCACAGAGCCCATGCACCAGAATAAGGCAACTTTACCTATTCGATGATACCCTCGACAGATCCGATTCAGCAGGATGAGAGGATAACAACGGGATAACCAAAATATGACTAATTGGTCAGATTTTTGCTTAAACAGTTACAACTGACCAATAGGTCAACTTTTTGCCAGTCAAACCAAATGACTCAACAGGAGATGGACGCATGAAACGTCGTCAATTTAACAAACTGGTTACCGGTCTTGCTGCCGGTGTGTGCTTGTCAGCACTCTCCACCCTTTCAGCTCAGGCCGCCGATCCGCTCAAAGTTGGCTTTGTCTATGTCGGCCCGATTGGTGACCACGGCTGGTCATATCAGCATGATCAGGGACGTAAATCCGTTGAAGCGGAGTTTGGTGATAAAGTGCAGACCACCTATGTGGAAAACGTTGCCGAGGGAGCTGATGCGCAGCGGGTGATTTATAATCTGGCGAAAACAGGCCACAACCTGATCTTCACCACCTCGTTCGGCTTTATGAACCCGACGCTGAAAGTAGCTAAGCAGTTCCCCAATGTTGTCTTTGAGCATGCCACTGGCTACAAGATGGCGAAGAACCTGGGCACTTATATCTCCAAGACTTTCGAAGGACGTTATGTTGCCGGTTACGTCGCCTCTCAGGTGACCAAGAGCAATAAGATCGGCTATATTGCCTCCTTCCCTATTCCAGAGGTTATTCGCGATATCAATGCGGTACAGCTGGCACTGAACAAATACAACCCGGAAGCGGAACTCAAAGTCATCTGGGTAAACAGCTGGTTTGATCCGGGTAAAGAGGCTGACGCGGCCAACGCCATGATGGATCAGGGAGTTGACGTTATTCTGCAGCATACGGACAGCCCGGCAGCGATGCAGGCAGCAGAACGCCGTGGTATCTACGCGGTAGGCCAGGCCTCTGATATGTCCTCCTTCGGCCCCCACGCCCACCTGCTGTCGGTAGTTGATGAGTGGGGCCCTCACTACATCAGAACCGTTAAAGCCGTTATGGATGGTACCTGGGAAGCAAAAGCCAATGTCGAAGGGATGAAAGAGGGATCGATTGTTATCCCAGGGTTTAATGAAAGCATCCCAGCAGATGTTGTTACCCATGCAAAAGAGCTGATTGCAGGCATCAAAGATGGCAGCGTTTATCCGTTTGCCGGACCGATCAAAAATCAGGCAGGCGAGCTGGTTGTTGCTGAGGGCGAACGCCTGAACTATGAAGATCTGGAAAAAATGAACTGGTACGTTGAGGGCATCACCTCTGAGATCCCGAAGTAAGACCCGCCTGATTATTAAATAGCGACACCAACAACATCCCCCGCTATCACCGATAGCGGGGGGCTGGACTCACCAACCGTTGTTTACAAACCCTTATGAATATTCCTCTGATCGATATATCCAGTTTGTACTCTGATAATGAGACCGAGAAACTGAAAGTAGCTGAGGCCATCGATGCCGCATGTCAGAACAGCGGCTTTTTCTATATTCAGGGCCACCCTATCAGCAACGCCCGCATAAACGAGATGCGCGAGCTGTCGAAAGCGTTTTTTGCACTCCCGGAGGCGGAGAAGGTAAAAATCGATATCACCCTGTCTGCCAACCATCGCGGCTATGGCAAAATGAAAGCAGAGCAGCTGGATCCAGAGCGTCCTGGCGATATTAAAGAGACCTTTGATATGGGGCTGAATCTTGCGCCAGACCATCCGCTGATCGGACCTGATCGACCACTTTATGGACCCAACCAGTACCCGCAACAGCCGGCTGACTTTCAGCAAAAAATGGAGCGCCACTACTGGGATATGCTGGAACTGGGTAAAACGGTACTCAGCGCCCTGGCAATAGCCTTAGGCATCGACAAGGATTTTTTTGCCAACAAGTTTGAGCACCCACTGAGCGTACTACGTTTTATCCACTATCCGGAAGTACCGCAGGTTAATGGCGAAAAACATATTGGCGCAGGCGCCCATACGGATTATGGCTGCATTACCATTCTCTGGCAGGATGAAACTGGCGGACTGCAAGTACAGGACACAACCGGTAAATGGATAGACGCACCACCCATTGAGGGCGCATTTGTTATCAATATCGGTAATATGATGGCCCGCTGGAGTAACGATCGTTACAAATCCACCGCCCACCGGGTGTTCAGTCCCAGTGGACGGGAACGCTACTCCATGCCCTTCTTCGTCGAACCAGATTTTGATACCGATGTCAGCTGTCTGGAAAACTGTTGTGCCCCGGGCGAGACGCCGAAGTATGAGCCGATTTCCGCCGGTAACTGGATGATCTACTGCTTCAACAACACCTACGCCTACCGGGCTGAAGAGACCGCCTGAAGTGATCTTCGGTGTGATCCTTCTGCCGCGGTAAGATTAACGCCCTCTGGCAGAACTGAACGGCGGTTTGGCAAACCAGACCGCTGCCATCAGTGCCAGAAAGATCCATCCCAACAGAGCAAAATAATCCACGGTCGAGATCATATAAGCCTGCCCCTCAATCAACCGTTCAATACGGGCATAGTTTTGTAGCGAGGGTCCGCCGAGCAGATCCAGATAGTGCTGGGTTTGAGGACTATAAGCGGTGACATGCTCTGTCAGCAGCGCATGTTCAACCGCCGCCTGACGGTGCCACCACCAGGTGGTCAGCGATGATGCAAAACTCCCGCCCAGTACCCGTAAAAAGGTCGCCAGCCCCGAGCCATCAGCGATCTCATCATGTGACAGACTGGAGAGCAGAATGGTTGTCGCTGGCATAAAGAACAGCGCCACCCCCAACCCCATCCCCAGCTGTACCATAGCGATATGGTAGTAATCGATATCGATGGAAAACGCCGCCCTGGCAAAACTCGACAGTGACATCGCCAGAAACGCCAGACTGGTGAGCAAGCGCATATCCACCCGGTGACCAAAACGGCCCACCACCGGTGACAGAATGACCGGCACAATACCAATCGGGGCCGCGGCCAGCCCGGCCCACACCGCGGTGTAACCCAGCTGCGTCTGCAACCATACGGGCAACAACAGATTAAGACCAAAAAAAGCGGAATAGCCGAGCACCAGAGCAATGGTGCCAAAAGTAAAATTACGGTGACGGAATAAGCGCAAATTGATCACCGGATGCTTTTCGGTCAGCTCCCAGATCACCATAGCGATCAGTGACACCACGGCGACAGCCGCTCCATAGAGCACAAAGTCTGACTCAAACCAGTCCAGGTCGTTACCTTTATCCAGCACCACCTGCAGCATCCCGACTCCCAGCACTAACAGCGCCAGTCCAACATAGTCAATCGGCACTTTTTTGGTTTCATCCGGACGTTTGCCCAGCTGCGACCAGACAACCAGCATGGCAAACAGGCCGATGGGCAGATTGATAAAGAAGATCCACGGCCAGGAATAGTTATCGGTAAGCCAGCCCCCCGAAATAGGCCCCAGAATCGGTGCCACAACGGCCACCATCGCCAGCAGTGCCAGCGCCATTCCCCGCCGGGCTGGCGGATAGATCGATATTAGCAATGTCTGGGCGATGGGATAGAGGGGACCGGCAACAAACCCCTGCAATGCACGGAAAAACACCAGTTCGGGCAGCGATGTTGCGATCCCGCACAAAAAGGAGGTAAAGATAAACAAAAATACCGAGCCAATAAACAGTCGGACCTCACCAATACGCCGCGCCATCCACCCCGTCAGCGGCAGTGCTATCGCATTACACACCGCAAATGAGGTAATCACCCAGGTGCCCTGCTCACCGCTGGCACCCAGGTTGCCGGTAATCGATGTCAGGGCAACGTTGGCGATGGTGGTGTCCAGCACCTGCATAAAGGTCGCCAGCGCCAGTCCGATGGTGCAGAGCACCCGGTTTGACGGCATAAATCCGGCGTTACTCATTGGGCCTGTGTCACCTCAGCAGCAGGGTGCAGGTCAGCACTATTGTCCCGAATCAGCTGAGCCGCCAACAGATCTGCTTCCTGAAGCAGATGTTCATAGACATCGGTGGTATAACGGGCTTGGCGATGGGGCGTTGTTGCCAACACCTCGCCATCCTGCAGGCGCAGATCAACCTGTACCTGAGTCGACATCCCCATACGTAGCGGATGCTGCTGCAGTTCATCACTTTTCAAACCAATTCTCACCGGTACCCGCTGAACGATTTTAATCCAGTTACCGCTAGCGTTCTGCGCCGGCAACAGAGAGAAGGCACCTCCGGTACCCACCCCCAGGCTCTCGATCCGTCCCTGATAGTGGACCTCATCGCCATACAGATCGGCAACCACATCAACAGACTGACCTATCTGCATCTTGCTCATCTGAGTCTCTTTGAAGTTTGCGCTGATCCATAACTGATTCAGTGGAACCACCGCCATCAGCGGCTGACCCGGTTCAATCCGGGAACCCGGCTGGACATTACGCATCGCCACATAACCACTCACCGGTGCCACCAGATGCGTGCGGGCATGATTGATATACGCCTGTTGCAGCGCGGCTGTCGCTGTCTGCACGGAAGGGTGAGTGGCAACGGTTGTCCCCTCTACCAGCGCCAGCGTACTGTTTAACTGTTGCTGAGCGCTGGTCAAAGCATTTTCCGCCTCACCGAGCGCATCACGGGAGTGCGACATCGCCTCCTCTGACAGCGCCCCCGCCAAGCCCAGTTTACGCCGCCGGTTAAAATCACTGCGGGCCTGTTGTAACTGGAGTTTGCGGGTTTTCACCTGCGCACGGTAATTATCGACACTGGCAAACAGACCACGCACCTGGCGTACCGCGGTTGCCAGATCGGCTTTGGCCTTCTCCAGAGCGATCGTTTTATCGCTGGGGTCCAGCTCAACCAACACCTGCCCCTGCTCCACATAATCGCCATCATCGACATTGATACGTACCACCGTACCGCTTATCTGCGAGCCGATCTGTACCCGGTCACCATCAACATAGGCGTCTTCTGTATCCTCATAAAAACGGCCATAGAAGTACTCATAACCAAACACCCCTGCAGCAGCTACCAGCACCATCAAAAACAGGCTGCTCAATAGCACCCGGCGGCTCTTTTTTACAGACTCAGGCTGCTTTTCCGCCTGCTCTATCGCTTCACTCATCTCATCTGTTCCACTTAATTCTTAACTCTGACGCTAGCGCTTCGAACAGCGTCACTCAGGCTTGGCCTCTTTACTCCACTCGTCCATCAACCCGGTAGGCTCCAGAATTTTGCGTATGATGCGATACAGTTCACTCAGCTCATCACTGCTCAGCTCACCAGTCAGTTCATTCAGCAGATCCGCAGCCAGCCCATGCACTTCCTGACTCAGCTCTATGCCCTCTTGCGTCGGTTTAAGACGTACCTGTCGCCGGTCATTGGGGCAGCGCTCCCTAACCAGCAAGTTGCGTTGCTCAAGCCGGTCAAGCATGCGGGTCATGGCACCACTATCGATCGAAAGCAAACGGGTCAACTCTGAAGGGGTATCCACCTGTTCCACCATAATCAGCCGCATCACCCGAAACTGAGCACCGGTGATATTGAAAGGTTTGAGGTATTTCTCCAGCAACCGGTCCTTATGCTGGTTCAACAAAAAGATCAGATGGGCAATACTCAGGCGGGTGGGTACGCTGTCTTCGGTGTAGTGGATCATCGTTTGCTCTCTCAAAAAAAACCGATATATCTGCCTAGGCAGACATTGTAATGACAAATACTGCCATGGCAGCTAATATTTGTCAAAAGAAGCAGCCACGAAACCGATCCGAACAACACAATGAACTAAGTCGGAGGTTCACTTGTCTACCCGATGTAATGGAGAATGTACGATGATGACAAAGTTCATGTCTTTTCTGGAAACCTTCCTGCCACCAGAGAGCGACGCTCCCAGCGATCCACAGGCGGTTATCTCTCTGGCATCGGCCGCGCTGATGGTTGAAGTGCTACTGTCAGATTATGAGCGCAAACCTGAAGAGCAAAAAACGCTGTTGGAAGTTCTGAAAACAAGTTTTTCCCTGGATCAGATCACTGCAGACGAGCTATTGAAACAGGCAGAGAAAGCACAGCGGGATGCCACCGATTACTTCCGCTTTACCTCACAGATTAATGAGATATGCACCCCTGGAGAGAAGATCTCACTGATCGAGAACCTCTGGCGGGTGGCCTATGCCGATGGTGAACTACATCACTATGAAGAGCACGTAATCCGGCGCATCGCCGACCTGATCTATGTTACACACACGGATTTTATTGCCGCCAAACTGCGGGTTATTGAGTCTGTAGGACAAGGCCTGAGCAACAGATAAAAAAAACCCGCGGATGCGGGTTTTTTCTTCTGATCAGTGCAACTCAGAACGGGATGTCATCATCAAAATCATCCAGCCCCGGAGCAGGCTGCGGTGCAGGATTCTGCCGTGGTTGTTGTGGCGGCTGCTGGGGTTGCTGATAATTTTGTTGTGGTGCCTGTTGTGGCTGATAGTTCTGCTGTGGCGCCTGTTGCGGTGCTTGCTGATAACCACCGGCCTGAGGCTGTTGATAACCACCGCCGCTGCCGCCGTCAGAACGACCATCCAGCATCTGCATCTCACTGGCGACGATCTCTGTCGTGTAACGGTCCTGGCCCTGCTGATCCTGCCATTTCCGGGTGCGTAACGAACCTTCCAGATAGACCTTAGAGCCTTTATGCAGGTATTCCCCGGCGATCTCCGCAAGACGGTTAAAAAATACCACCCGGTGCCATTCGGTCCGTTCCTGCTGCTGACCGGTTTGCTTATCTTTCCATGACTCAGAGGTCGCCACCGTGATATTGGTCACCGCATTGCCACTGGGCATATATTTTGTTTCAGGCTCATTGCCCAGGTTACCAATCAGGATGACTTTATTAACACCGCGTGCCATTGATTTCTCCAATTTTCTTTAACTTTTCGCAACGGTTGCTGCACATTTTTTACAGCCAATGCATTGGGGTAAAGCATATCATAAATAACCGTGGAAAATATCTTCAGATCAGGTGTTGGCGACCGGCATAACTCTTTATACTTGTGCTTTTGCATTGGACACGGAAACAACGATGGACAAGATAGTGGTTCGCGGCGCGAGAACACACAACCTGAAAAATATCGACCTTGAGATCCCCCGGGATAAACTGGTTGTTATTACCGGGCTGTCCGGCTCGGGCAAATCGTCACTGGCATTCGATACGCTCTACGCTGAAGGCCAGCGCCGTTATGTTGAATCCCTCTCTACCTATGCCCGGCAGTTTCTGTCAATGATGGAAAAACCCGATGTTGATCATATTGAGGGGCTCTCTCCGGCCATCTCAATCGAACAGAAATCAACCTCCCACAACCCCCGCTCCACTGTCGGCACCATTACCGAGATTTACGATTACCTGCGTCTGCTGTTTGCCCGTGCCGGCGAGCCCCGCTGTCCGGATCATGATCTGCCGCTGGCAGCCCAAACCGTCAGCCAGATGGTCGATCAGGTGCTGGCATTGCCGGAAGGCACTAAGCTGATGTTGCTGGCACCGGTTATTCAGGGGCGCAAGGGTGAGCACTTACATACTATCAGTGAGCTACGGGCTCAGGGTTTTGTCCGCGTCCGTGTCAACGGCATCGTCTGTGATATCGATAGCATCCCAGAACTGGATAAGAATAAAAAACACCATATTGAAGCGGTGGTTGACCGCTTTAAGGTGCGCGATGATCTGCAGATCCGCCTGGCGGAATCGTTTGAGACGGCTCTGGCGATGACCGACGGCATCGCCACCATCAGCTATATGGATGGCGATGGTGAAGAGCTGGTATTCTCTGCCCGCTTCGCCTGCCCCAAGTGTGGCCACAGCATTCAGGAACTGGAACCCCGGATGTTCTCGTTCAACAACCCACACGGTGCCTGCTCATCCTGTGACGGCCTGGGCGTGAAGCAATTTTTTGACCCCCGAAAAGTCGTTTCCGATGACTCGCTGACACTGTCCGAAGGGGCTATCAGAGGCTGGGATCGCCGGGCACTCTATTATTTCCAGCAACTCAAAGCGGTGGCCGAGCATTACGGCTTTAATATGGACACACCGTTTCGGGAGCTGACATCCAAACAGCAAAAGGTGATTCTGGAAGGTAGCGGAAAGGATAATATCGCCTTCCGTTACCTCAATGACCGTGGCGATGTCATCAGCAAATCTCACCCATTTGAAGGGGTACTGAACAACCTCTCACGCCGCTATCGCGAGACAGAATCCGATATGGTGCGTGAGGATCTGGCCAAATATATCAATATGCAGGAGTGCCCCGCCTGTGATGGTAGCCGACTGCGACGCGATGCTCGCCATGTGTATATTGATGAGAAAACCCTACCGGAACTGGTACGTCTGTCCATTGGGGACAGCTGCGATTACTTCGACAACCTCCATCTGACCGGTAAGCAGGGAGAGATCGCTGAGAAAATTCTCAAAGAGATCCGCCTGCGGCTTGAGTTCCTCGTCAATGTTGGCCTGGATTACCTGTCGCTGGAGCGCAGTGCCGAAACCCTGTCCGGCGGTGAAGCACAGCGGATTCGCCTGGCCAGTCAGATCGGCGCGGGCCTGGTCGGGGTGATGTATATACTTGATGAACCCTCTATCGGCCTGCACCAGCGTGATAACGACCGGCTGCTGAAAACGCTGATCCACCTGCGGGATCTGGGTAATACCGTCATCGTGGTGGAGCATGATGAGGATGCGATCCGTCTGGCGGACTATGTTATCGATATCGGCCCCGGTGCGGGTGTTCATGGCGGTGAGATTATCGCCCAGGGTACCCCGGCAGAGCTGATGCAGTGCAGCGAATCGATGACCGCCGACTATCTGTCGGGTCGACGCCGGATTGAAGTGCCAACTGAGCGTCATCAGCCGGATGGCCGCTGGTTACAGCTGCATGGTGCTACTGGCAACAACCTTAACAGCGTCAATCTCGATATACCGCTGGGGTTGCTGACCTGTGTCACCGGCGTTTCCGGCTCAGGCAAATCCACGCTGATCAACGGCACCCTCTATCCGATTGCAGCCACCGAACTGAATGGTGCCACAACCCTGGATGCCGCCCCTTATAAAGAACTGAAAGGGATGGAGTTGCTGGACAAAGTGATCGATATCGATCAAAGCCCGATCGGCCGGACACCAAGATCCAATCCTGCCACTTACACCGGCATCTTTACCCCGATCCGTGAACTGTTTGCCGGCACTCAGGAAGCCCGTTCCCGCGGTTATAAACCGGGACGCTTCAGCTTTAACGTTAAAGGCGGCCGCTGTGAGGCCTGTCAGGGCGATGGCGTTATCAAGGTAGAGATGCACTTCCTGCCGGATATCTATGTCCCCTGTGACGTCTGCAAGGGCAAGCGTTACAACCGGGAAACCCTGGAAGTTAAATACAAAGGCAAAAGTATCCATGAGGTGCTGGAGATGACCGTTGAAGATGGTCGTGAATTTTTCGACGCCATCCCAGCCCTTGCCCGTCGCCTGCAAACCCTGATCGATGTGGGTCTCTCCTATATCCGTCTGGGACAAGCGGCCACCACCCTCTCCGGCGGCGAAGCCCAGCGGGTAAAACTGGCTAAGGAACTGAGTAAACGGGACACAGGTAAAACCCTCTATATCCTCGACGAACCGACCACCGGCCTGCACTTCTACGATATCCAGCAACTGCTGAATGTCCTGTATCGTCTGCGGGATCACGGTAATACCATTGTGGTTATCGAACACAATCTGGATGTGATTAAAACCGCCGACTGGATTATCGACCTAGGTCCGGAAGGCGGCACCCGCGGAGGACAGATCATCGCCACCGGCACTCCAGAAAGCGTAGCGGAGATTCCCGGGTCTTATACCGGCGAGTTTCTTAAGCCGTTGCTTGAAAAGCAAAGAAGTTGCTAGAACGTCGCTTCGCGACTCGCTAGACGCGGCTGCGCCGCTTGCTAGTTGTTAGAAAAAGCGTAAGGACAGAAAGGCTGATGTTTTGTGCATCGGCCTTTTTATAGGTTTCTGGATAGAGGTTAGTCGAACACCAGGAGCAGAGGTCAAATAGAAACAAAGATACGGTATTATTGATAAACTATATTGGTAAACAGGGACGTTATGACCGTGCAAAAGATCAGGAAAATATCTACATTCAAGCTCATATTGGCTCTGCTGGCGATCATTATTATCGTTGTGCTTCTCGTATTAGCTTATCTATTCTTGACCCCTAAGCTGATCAATATTGGCAGCACAAATATGGAACCAACACTTCATAAAGGTTCGACCGTAACCTTCCTACCCTATGCAGCATTTTCCTATCAGCCAGAACGCTGGGATGTAGTTTTATACCAGAATAAGGGTGGAGATAATTCCATAGGCCGAGTTGTGGGTATGCCTCAGGAAACCATCCAGCTTATCGACGGGGAACTCTATATTCATGACGCAATCCAGCCTATTCCCACCGAACTAGCTCAGGCCGGCATCAGGTACCGCGCGGCGGATGAGTTCCGTACAAAGAAAGAGGGCAAAATAGTTACTCATAAAACGGGCCCTGACGAATACTTTATCCTCGGCGATAACACTGCCGCTTCGTTCGATAGCCGCTACCTGGGACCTGTCCCACGGGAATCTATAATCAGCTCAGTAAAGAAGCTTTATTGATCGGTTCAAAATTGTTGGACCCCCTTGGCAAATACAAAGCGGAAAAGTTGCTAGATGTAGAAAGAATATAAAAGCAGAAAGGCTGATGCTTGTTGCATCAGCCTTTAATATGCCAATCTACGCGGCTCATCTCATTCAAAATAGAGCTTGGGATAGCGCTCAATGACTACCGAATGGCGTTTCAGGTGATCACTTTCCATGTGCCTCAACCATAATTCACGGGATTCCCAGCTTACATAGAAGTCAAAGACCTGCGCATTTTCCTTATCCTGATGAAGGGTCATACTCGATCCCCCCTGTTCAGCCGATTTCGGTTCAATCAAAGTAATCAGCTCAGCTTTTTACCCGTAGAACTTCTTCTTGTCTGACTCAGATACATGCAATGATTGTCAGTGCTGCCTTCATAGAGGCCCCTTTAAAAGCGACTCTGACATTAAAACCCTTCAAGTACGATCTTACCTATCACTGTGCCGCTTTCGACTGCAAGATGGGCACGTTTAAGATTCTCTGCGTTGATCGGTCCGAAGTGCTCACCCCGTGTTGTTTTAATCTCTGCTGCGTCGATAAGTCCGGCGACCTCATTCAACAGATCTCGCTGCTTGGCTATATCAGGGGTATTGAACATCGAACGGGTATACATAAACTCCCAATGCAGTGACACAGACTTCATCTTCAACTTCATGATGTCCAATGGTGTTTCTGGATCATCAATCAGCGCCAACTTACCCTGAGGAGCAATGCTCTCTACGATCGCATCGAAATGCTGGTCGGTGCCGTTTAGGCTGACGACATGCGATACCGTATCCAATCCGATACGCTTCAGCTCTTCATTCAACGGCTGACGGTGATCAATAACAAAATCAGCGCCACGATCCTTAACCCATTGCTGACTTTCTGCACGGGATGCCGTACCGATCACGACAGCATCCGTTAGTTTGACTGCCAACTGCACAATAATGGAACCCACACCACCGGCTGCACCAATAACCAATACCTGCTCTGGCTTTGAAGTTCCACCATTAACGCTCTTCTGCTGTATCCCTAGGCGATCAAACAATACCTCCCAGGCGGTAATGGTCGTCAACGGCATCGCCGCCGCTTCGCCATCAGACAAAGACTTAGGTGCATGACCGACAATACGCTCGTCAACAAGGTGGTACTCAGCATTAGTACCTTGGCGAGTCAAATCACCGGCATACCAGACACGATCACCCGGTTGATAGAATTCAACCTGCTCACCGACAGCGACGACTTCACCTACTGCATCCCAGCCCAATACTTTGTATTTACCATTCTCAGGCTGTGCTCGCTGGCGAACTTTAGTATCCACAGGGTTAACAGAAATAGCGTTAACCTTAATAAGCAGATCGCGTCCCGCTGCAACGGGCATCGGCAGCTCGATATCAACCAGTGAATCCTGCTCTGTAATTCCCTGTGACACTAAATAACCTATCGCTTTCATTTTTTCGACCTCCATAAATTGATAGCGACATTGTGAACCGATAGGCATAAACTAAAAACATGCTAATCACTCAATCAGTTTCAATATATTTTTGATAATGAATACGGCTGACTTAGAATTATTTACCCGTATCGCTGACTGCGGCAGTATTACCGCCTCCGCTGAACAACTGGGATTATCACCAGCTACGGCTAGTGCGGCCCTTAAAAGACTGGAAAAACAACTCGATAGCCAATTATTCATTCGATCGACCCGACAGCTACGGCTAACGTCAGAAGGGGAACACTTTTTGATGTTCTGTCGCCAAGCACTCATCGCACTAGAGGAAGGCAAGGCATCGCTGCATGCCATAAAAGGTAAAATTTCCGGTGAGCTTCGCCTATCCATGCCGTCTGATTTAGGCCGTAATATAGTGGTCCCTTGGATTGATGAAATGATGTCCAGGCATCCCGAGCTATCGATCAAGCTCCATATCAGTGACAACCTGTCGGATTTTTATCTCGACCGGGTGGATGTGGCGCTACGTTATGGCGCACCACAAGATTCATCCATGATTGCGTTTCAGATTGCGTCCATCGACCGCATTATTATCGCCTCGCCCAAATACACTTCGGCCTTTGGCGCCCCCCAACATCCCGAAGATTTACGCCAACATAACTGCCTAGTTTTTCGGCTCGGTAACCGTGCCTACGATAGATGGGATATGGTGCGTGGCGGAGAGCAATTTCGTATTCCTGTAAGCGGTGATCGCGAGTCTGACGACGCCGAGATCGTCAGACGTTGGGCGCGGGCTGGCAGAGGGATTGCATTTAAATCAGAACTGGATGTGAAGCGTGAACTGGATAGCGGAAAACTCATCCGCTTGTTGCCGGAATACCAATCAAAACCGGTTGGTCTGTGGCTCATCTGCCCCAGTCGAAAACAGGTAACGCCGGCAGTCCTGCAATTACGGGATTTTTTAAGGAATAAGGTAAGCGAAGAACTGACACACCTAGATGGGCCATTGAGCCAATCGTAAACCAACACCAAGAGCCACTCTAAAAAGCCGAAAAGCACATTAAGGTGTCAGCAAACTCCACTTATGGAGGATCGATGTAAGCCGAACTATCACTTAACAGCTTTCACACAGATAGATTGTCTCGTAAAATTTTTTATTTCATCCGATGTAATCCGTCGGTACGGCAATTGGCTGATCCTTTACTACCTCTCGACAAACATCGCAGCTTTCTGACTTCATTGTTCTATTTCAAAACGTCGATAATGCCCCTAGTATAAATTTACTTAATGACGTTTACTTAACACTAGCTCCAAACTGAATAGTCAAAAGCTGAACAATACTAAGCACGCTGACGCCTGAAACACAAACCTACAGAGCAGCAGCTACGATCGTACTTAAAATATTAGAAAAGCGATTAGTGGCGTAGCTCAACTATTTTCAAGATAAAAAAAACCCGGCATAAGCCGGGTTTTTTGTAAGAGTCGAAGAGATTAATCTTCAGAATCTTCTACCGCGACAGCATCAGCTGGACGGTCAACCAGTTCAACGTAAGCCATCGGCGCGTTGTCACCTGCACGGAATCCACATTTCAGAATGCGAACATAACCGCCCGGACGACCTTCGTAGCGAGGACCCAGTTCGTTAAACAGTTTACCGACAGCTTCTTTGCTGCGGGTACGGGCAAAGGCCAGACGACGGTTTGCAACCGAGTCTACTTTTGCCAGTGTGATCAGAGGCTCAGCAACACGACGCAGCTCTTTAGCTTTAGGCAGCGTGGTCTTGATGAGCTCATGTTCGAACAGGCTGACAGCCATGTTCTTGAACATTGCTTTACGGTGCGCACTTGTACGATTAAAGTGGCGACCTGATTTACGATGACGCATCTTTTTATCCTTGCCAAACTGTTAGGTTTAAAACCGCAGATCAGGAAGCGACTTTATCGTCGTTTCTGATGCTCGCCGGTGGCCAATTTTCCAGGCGCATACCAAGCGACAGACCTTTAGACGCCAAAACGTCCTTGATCTCGGTCAGCGATTTCTTACCCAGGTTCGGAGTCTTAAGCAGTTCTACTTCGGTACGCTGAATCAGGTCACCGATATAGTAGATCTGCTCTGCCTTCAGACAGTTGGCGGAACGTACAGTCAGCTCCAGATCATCAACCGGACGCAGCAGGATCGGATCGATCTCTGGTTCTTCCGGTTCATCGTTAACCTGATCCTTACCACCTTCCAGATCTACAAATACAGCCAGTTGCTGCTGCAGAATAGTTGCAGCACGACGGATGCATTCTTCCGGATCGATAGTACCATTGGATTCAATGTCAATAACCAACTTATCTAGGTCAGTACGCTGTTCAACACGTGCACTTTCAACCACATACGAAACCAGGCGAACCGGGCTGTAGGTAGCATCGAGCTGCAGGCGACCGATGGTCCGTGACTCGTCTTCATCAGATACGCGCGCATCAGCTGGCACATAGCCACGACCACGCACGATCTTCAGTTGCATGTTAAGGCTCGCACCTTCGCTCAGATGAGCGATGACATGCTCTGGATTTGCGATTTCAACGTCCTGGTTCAGCTGAATATCAGCTGCAGTAACAGGACCCGCTTCGCTCTTAGACAGAGTCAGGGTTGCTTCGTCACCATTGTGCAGCGCGACTGCAACACCTTTCAGGTTGAGCAGGATTTCAATAACGTCCTCCTGCACACCTTCGATGGTGCTGTACTCATGCAGCACACCCTCGATCTCTACTTCAGTGATGGCACAGCCAGGCATAGAAGAGAGAAGGATACGGCGTAGCGCATTACCCAGCGTATGGCCAAAACCGCGCTCCAGTGGTTCCAAAGTAACTTTTGCACGAGTTGCACTAATTTCCTGAACGTCGATGTGACGGGGACTTAGAAACTCGTTTACTGAACGCTGCATAGTTCCACCAATTAAGAAGTCAATATTTACTTAGAGTACAGTTCGACAATCAGCTGCTCGTTGATATCAGCAGACAGATCGCTACGCTCTGGCAGGGACTTGAAAGTACCTTCCATCTTAGCAGCATCAACTTCTACCCATTCAACAGAGGTGCGCTGAGAAGCCAGCTCAAGTGCGTGTTTGATACGCAGCTGAGTCTTAGACTTTTCACGAACGGCAACCACATCACCAGCTTGTACCTGGTAAGAGGGAACGTTCACGGACTGACCGTTAACTGTAATCTGGCGATGAGAAACTACCTGACGTGCTTCAGCACGGGTAGATCCAAATCCCATACGATAGACAACATTGTCTAGACGCCCTTCCAGCAACTGAAGCAGGTTGGTACCAGTCGCTCCAGAGCGACGGGCAGCTTCCTTGTAGTAGCTGCGGAATTGCTTTTCAAGTACGCCGTAGGTACGACGAACTTTCTGTTTTTCACGAAGCTGTAAACCGTAATCGGACAAACGACCACGACGAGCGCCATGTACACCTGGAACATTTTCAGCTTTACACTTACTGTCCAGAGCACGAACACCGCTCTTCAGGAAAAGGTCGGTACCTTCACGGCGAGACAGCTTACATGTTGGTCCTAAATAACGAGCCATATTATTACTGTCTCCGGATTAAACGCGACGTTTCTTCGGTGGACGACAACCGTTGTGAGGAATCGGTGTTACGTCCGTGATGTTGTTAACCTTGTATCCACATGCATTCAATGCACGTACAGCGGATTCACGGCCTGGGCCTGGGCCCTTAACAAAAACGTCTAAATTCTTTAGACCATACTCTTGAGCAGCTACACCTGCACGTTCCGCTGCAACCTGTGCCGCGAAGGGTGTACTCTTACGAGAACCACGGAAGCCGGAGCCGCCTGCGGTTGCCCAACTCAGGGTATTGCCCTGACGATCAGTAATAGTAATGATCGTGTTGTTAAATGAAGCGTGGATGTGAGCGAATCCGTCAACAACCTGCTTTTTAACCTTTTTACGTGTGCGATTACCTGGCTTAGCCATACTGGAAATTCCTATCGCTTACCATTACTTACGGATTGGCTTACGTGGGCCCTTACGGGTACGCGCATTAGTCTTAGTGCGCTGACCACGAAGAGGCAGACTACGGCGATGCCGCAGACCACGATAACAGCCCAGATCCATCAAGCGCTTGATGTTCATGGATACTTCACGGCGAAGATCGCCTTCAACTGTCATCTTGGCGACTTCGCCACGTACGATGTCCAGTTGTTCTTCTGACAAATCTGCAATCTTAGTGGATTCTGCAATCCCACAAGTAGCGCAGAGGTCCTTCGCTGTAGTGCGGCCAATTCCGAAGATGTAAGTCAATGAAATTACCGCATGCTTATTGTCAGGAATATTGACGCCAGCTATACGGGCCATTCAATTTACTCCAACTCATTAGCATGCACCTGTGCTTTTCACAGGTACTGCAAATTCTTCTATTAATGGAAGGCGCGAGATTCTACACTTTGATCAAAAATAAATCAAGGCTTCGCGCCAACCACTCCCAGACCAGGCGTTAATTAACCCTGGCGCTGCTTGTGTCGTGGTTCAACTTTGCAGATAACCCGCAGAGTACCGTTACGACGTACGATCTTGCAGTTACGGCAGATTTTCTTAACAGATGCACGTACTTTCATGATCAACTCCAAATAGCAGGAGTGCTAGCGCAGCAGGCCAGCACCGCCTCCTTTAAGATTCGACTTCTTCATCAGGGATTCATACTGATGGGACATCAGGTGCGACTGTACTTGTGCCATGAAATCCATCACAACAACAACCACGATCAGCAGTGACGTACCACCGAAGTAGAAAGGTACATTCCAGGCTACAACCAGGAACTGAGGCATCAGAGATACCGCAGTGATATACAGAGCGCCAAACAGTGTCAGGCGGCCCAGTACGTTATCGATGTACTTAGCAGATTGCTCCCCTGGGCGGATACCCGGGATGAATGCACCAGACTTCTTCAGGTTATCAGCCACATCTTTTGGATTGAAAACAATCGCAGTGTAGAAGTAACAGAAGAAGATGATACATACCGAAAACAGCAGGATGTACAGCGGCTGACCCGGGCCCAGCGCAAGTGCGACATCCTGTAGCAGCTCCATGCCATCAGTCTGGCCAAACCACTGACCAAGTGAAGCAGGGAACAGCAAAATGCTTGAAGCGAAGATCGGCGGAATAACACCAGCCATGTTGACCTTTAACGGCAGATGACTGGTCTGTGCAGCGTACATACGACGCCCCTGCTGACGTTTCGCATAGTTAATGGTGATACGGCGCTGGCCGCGTTCCATAAACACTACAAAACCAACAGTGGCAACCGCCAGCACAGCGATGGCCAGCAACGCCAGGATATTCAGATCACCCTGACGTGCTGATTCAAAGGACTGACCGATAGCGCGAGGCAAACCGGCCACAATACCAGAGAAGATCAGTATCGAAATACCGTTACCGATACCCCGCTCAGTTACCTGCTCACCCAGCCACATCAGGAATACGGCACCGGACACCAGAGTGACAACCGCTACGAAGTAGAAATTGACATCTGCAGTGAACGCTACACCCTGATTCGCCAGGCCAACCGCCATACCGAACGACTGAACAGTCGCCAGAATTACGGTGCCGTAACGAGTATACTGATTGATCTTCCGACGACCAGCCTCACCCTCTTTCTTGAGTTGCTCAAGTGATGGGCTCACCACCGTCATCAGCTGCATAATAATTGATGCAGAGATGTACGGCATGATACCCAGCGCAAGAATACTCATCCGCTCCAGAGCACCACCGGAGAACATGTTAAACATGCTCAGAATGGTGCCCTGGTTCTGGTCAAAAAGTGCTGCCAGACGATCAGGATTGATACCAGGTACCGGAATATGTGCACCGATACGGTATACAACGATCGCAATCAGAACAAACAGCAGACGGGATTTAAGCTCGCCTAAGCCGTTCTGATTTCCTGCTGGTACTGGTCCTTTCTTAGCCATTTATTCCTCGACTTTTCCGCCTGCAGCTTCAATTGCAGCCAGAGCGCCTTTGGTCACTTTAAGACCTTTAACGGTAACTGCCTTGGTGATTTCACCGGACAGGATCACGCGCGCACGCTTGATGCTGTCTTTGATGATATCCGCTTTTTTCAGTGCATCCAGGTCGATCACTTCAGCATCGATCTTAGCCAGCTCGTTCAGGCGAATTTCTGCAACGAAAGCAGCCTGACGAGAGGTAAAACCGAACTTAGGCAGACGACGCTGCAGTGGCATTTGACCACCTTCGAAACCTGGTTTCACAGAACCGCCGGAGCGGGATTTCTGACCCTTATGGCCACGACCACCGGTTTTACCCAGGCCGGAACCAATACCGCGGCCTACACGCTTAGGAGCATGCTTAGAACCTTCGGCAGGACTCAGTGTATTAAGACGCATAACGGACTCCTTATTCGCCTTCTACACGAACCATGTAGTTAACTTTGTTGATCATACCGCGTACGGAAGGAGTGTCTTCCACAACAACGGAGTGACCGATACGGCGCAGACCCAGACCCTGGACGCACAATTTGTGCTTAGGCAGGATACCGATGGTGCTGCGTACAAGTGTTACCTTGAGAGTAGATGCCATCGTTGATTACCCCAGAATGTCTTCTACGGACTTACCACGCTTAGCAGCAACATCTTCAGGAGATGTCATGCTAGCAAGACCGTTGATAGTTGCGCGAACAACGTTGACTGGGTTGGTAGAGCCGTAGCACTTAGCCAGTACGTTGTGAACACCAGCGATTTCCAGTACGGCACGCATTGCACCACCGGCGATTACACCGGTACCTTCAGAAGCTGGCTGCATGTACACTTTAGAAGCACCGTGACGGGCTTTAATAGGGTACTGCAGAGTTGTGCCGTTCAGCTCAACTGTGATCATGTTACGACGCGCTTGCTCCATCGCTTTTTGAATCGCCGCAGGCACTTCACGCGCCTTACCGCGACCGAAGCCTACGCGGCCATTACCGTCGCCAACAACAGTCAAAGCGGTGAAACCGAAGATACGACCACCCTTAACTACTTTGGCAACACGGTTTACCTGTACAAGTTTCTCTTGCAGGTCACCGTCTTTCTGTTCGTGATTTGCCATTGTCAAACCCCTTAGAATTCCAGGCCGCCTTCACGGGCTGCATCTGCCAACGCTTTAACACGTCCATGGTATTTAAAACCAGAACGGTCGAAAGCAACCTTAGTCACGCCAGCGTCTTTTGCGCGCTGAGCGATCAGTGTGCCTACTTTAGTAGCGGCATCAGTGTTACCGGTAGTTTCACTACGCAGGTCTTTCTCTACAGTCGAAGCTGCAGCCAGAACCTGACCACCATCAGCGGAGATAACCTGCGCATAGATGTGACGTGGTGTACGGGTTACACACAGACGTACTGCGCCCAGTTCACGCATTTTGTAACGGGCACGGCGGGCACGGCGAATACGAGATGTTTTCTTTTCGTTCATGACCCTACCTTACTTCTTCTTAGCTTCTTTACGGCGAACAAATTCGTCAGCGTAACGGACACCCTTGCCTTTGTAAGGCTCTGGTGGACGGAAAGCACGAACTTCTGCAGCGGCCTGGCCCAGAGCTTGTTTATCGGCTGCATTGAGCACGATAGTAGTCTGGCCTTCCATTGCTGCGGTAACGCCTTCAGGCAGTTGGTAATCGATTGGGTGTGAAAAACCCAGAGTCAGGCTCAGTGTCTTGCCGTTAACGGCAGCACGATAACCAACACCCTGAAGCAGCAGTTTCTTAGTGAAACCGGTGCTTACACCAACAACCATGTTATTAACCAGAGAACGGGTAGTACCAGCCAGCGCATTAGCAGACTTGCTGCCATCACGTGCTGCGAACTTCAGTGTGTTCTCTTCAGTGGTTACTTCTACAGACGGGTGAACAGTCAGACCCAGGGCACCGTTACCGCCCTTTACATTGATCTGCTGACCATCAACCTTAGCTTCAACACCTGCCGGTAGGACAACGGGACTTTTAGCAACTCGAGACATATTTCCAGCTCCTAGAATACCGTGCAGATGACTTCGCCGCCGATACCGGCAGCACGTGCAGCACGGTCAGTCATCACACCTTTAGAGGTGGAAACGATAGCTACGCCCAGACCGCCAGCAACTTTAGGCAGATCAGACGCGCCTTTATATACTCGCAAACTTGGACGGCTAACTCGCTGGATTGACTCAATAACCGGCTTGCCTTCAAAGTATTTCAGTTCAACAGTCATCACTGGCTTGCCCTCGCCTTCAACAGCGAAGTCAGCAATGTAACCTTCCTCTTTCAGAACTGCAGCAACAGATGCTTTCAGTTTAGAAGCAGGCATAGTTACAGCTGATTTCTCAGCCATATGACCATTACGAATACGGGTTAGCATATCCGCAAGAGTGTCTTGCATACTCATGGTTTATTTTCCTATGTGCAGCGCAATGCGGTAGCAGGATGGGAATCACCCTGCCCAGACCACTGTGCTTACCAACTTGCTTTTTTCAGGCCCGGTACATCACCACGCATTGCAGCTTCACGCAGTTTGATTCGGCTCAGACCGAACTTGCGGTAAACGGCGTGTGGACGACCAGTAACCTGACAACGACGCACCTGGCGAACCGGGTTAGCGTCACGCGGCAGCTTCTGAAGCGCTACCTGAGCTTCCCAAACTTCATCTTCAGAAGAAGCAGGGTTCTTAACGATTGCCTTAAGAGCAGCACGCTTTTCAGCATACTTAGCAACCATTTTTGCGCGTTTAGCTTCGCGCGCTTTCATACATACCTTAGCCATTACTCTACCCTTACTTTTTGAATGGGAAGTTGAGGGCTGCCAGCAGGGCACGACCTTCGTCGTTAGTGCGAGCAGTGGTGGTGATGGTAATATCCATACCACGCAGCTTATCTACCTTATCGTATTCGATTTCAGGGAAGATGATCTGCTCTTTCACACCCATGCTGTAGTTACCACGACCATCAAAAGATTTCGGGTTCAGGCCACGGAAGTCACGAATACGTGGGATCGAGATATCAACCAGACGGTCCAGGAATTCCCACATACGCTCACCGCGCAGGGTTACCTTGCAACCAATTGGCCAACCTTCACGAACCTTAAAGCCAGCAATAGACTTGCGGGCCAGGGTTACAACAGGCTTTTGACCTGCAATTGCCTGCATCTCTGCGACGGCATTATCCAGCTGCTTTTTATCACCCAGCGCTTCACCAACACCCATATTCAGGGTGATTTTGGTCAGGCGTGGAACAGCCATCACGTTAGGGCAGCTCAGATCGTCTTTCAACTGCTGCTTAACGGACTCGTTATAGAGTGCTTTTAATCTAGACATG
Source organism: Amphritea atlantica (assembly GCF_900111095.1). Classification (GTDB taxonomy): domain Bacteria; phylum Pseudomonadota; class Gammaproteobacteria; order Pseudomonadales; family Balneatricaceae; genus Amphritea; species Amphritea atlantica. The sequence goes on from NZ_FOGB01000018.1 coordinate 69,582, forward strand.
GCATCAACTCCTATTACTTAGCGATAAGTTCGCCGTTGGATTTGAAGATCCGGACTTTGTTGCCATCTTCCAGAACTTTGAAACCAACACGGTCACCTTTACCGGTAGCAGAGTTGAAGATAGCGATGTTAGATACTGCAATCGCTGCTTCTTTCTCTACGATACCGCCAGCTTTACCCAGCATTGGGTTAGGCTTGGTGTGTTTTTTAACCATGTTGATGCCAGACACGATCAGGCGATCATTAGCAAGAACACGCAACACTTTGCCGCGCTTGCCTTTGTCTCTGCCTGCAATAACGATTACTTCGTCGTTACGAATGATTTTACGCATTAATTTCCATCCTTTCCTACTACCCTCTCATGCTTAAAAACGCCAAGCCCTTTCGAGCTTAGCGTTTTTGCATAAATCCTGACTTGCGACGGTCGGGATTTTTTATAGCACTTCAGGCGCCAGGGAAATGATTTTCATAAACTTCTCAGTACGAAGTTCACGAGTTACTGGGCCAAAGATACGAGTACCGATAGGGGCGGAGTTGGCGTTCAATAGAACCGCTGAGTTTGTATCAAAGCGGATAATTGAACCGTCCGGGCGCCGAACACCTTTACGGGTACGTACCACAACAGCATTAAGGACCTGACCTTTTTTCACCTTACCGCGTGGAATTGCTTCCTTAACGGTAACTTTGATGATGTCACCTACACCGGCATAACGACGGTGTGAGCCACCCAGGACCTTGATACACTGTACTCGCTTGGCGCCACTGTTATCAGCAACATCAAGCATAGATTCTGTTTGAATCATGGGTCTCTACTCCAAAATTCAGACTATTTTCTTTGCTCTTTCGGGCTCAAAAATAGCCTGCCAGAAGCAAAGGTGCGTTATATTACACCTTTACTGCCTGTTCTTCAATCTTAACTAGCGTCCAAGACTTACTTTTTGAAAGCGGACGGGATTCAGCAACAGTCACTGTATCTCCCATCTGACATTCATTCTGTTCGTCATGCGCATGCAGCTTAGTGGAGCGAGTTACGAATTTCCCATAAATTGGGTGCTTCTCTTTACGCTCAACCAGAACGGTAATAGTTTTGTCAGCTTTATTGCTGATAACTTTACCGGTCACAGTACGTGTACGTTTTTCTGCAGCCATTATTAGTTACCTGCTTTCTGATTCAGTACGGTCTTAACGCGCGCGATATCGCGACGCACCTGACCCAGCATATGATTCTGAGCCAGCTGACCAGTTGCCTTCTGCATACGCAGATTGAACTGATCCTTCAAAAGACCCAGCAGAGTCTGCTGGAGTTCTTCGGCGGATTGTTCACGCAGTTCAGTTGCTTTCATCACATCACCGTCCGTTTAACAATGGTGGTAGCCAGCGGCAGTTTCGCCGCAGCCAGATTGAATGCCTCAGTTGCCAGCTCATCAGGCACACCGCTCATTTCGAACAGCACTTTACCTGGTTTGATCTGGCATACCCAGTATTCAACACTACCCTTACCTTTACCCATCCGCACTTCGAGTGGCTTACCTGTGATCGGCTTGTCCGGGAACACGCGAATCCAGATTTTACCACCACGTTTTACGTGACGAGTCATAGTACGACGAGCAGCCTCGATCTGACGAGCGGTGATACGACCACGCTCTGTCGCTTTAAGCGCAATTTCGCCGAAGCTTACTGCACTACCGCGCTCTGACAGACCGCGGTTGCGGCCTTTCATAACCTTGCGGAATTTAAGTCTCTTAGGTTGCAGCATTGATAATTACCCCTACTTTGAACCTTTCTTCTTAGGCTGAGCATTTTTCTGAGCACGCACTTCTTCAATGCCACCCAGAATCTCACCTTTGAAGATCCAGACTTTAATACCAAGCACACCGTAAGTAGTGTGCGCCTCATAAGTACCGTAATCGATATCAGCACGCAGGGTGTGCAGTGGCACACGACCTTCGCGGTACCATTCGGAACGTGCAATCTCTGCACCACCCAAACGACCACCGACCTGAATCTTGATACCCTCAGCACCCTGGCGCATCGCGTTCTGTACAGAACGCTTCATAGCACGGCGGAACATAACACGACGTTCCAGCTGGCTCGCTACGCTTTGTGCAACCAGTTTGGCATCCAGATCTGGTTTACGGATCTCTTCGATGTTGATGTGAACCGGAACGCCCATCATTTTGGAGCAAGCGTTACGCAGTTTTTCTACATCTTCACCTTTTTTACCAATAACAATGCCTGGACGGGCAGTGAAAATGGTGATTTTAGCATTCTGTGCAGGACGCTCGATTTCGATGCGACTTACAGATGCTGCTTTTAATTCGCCTTCCAGATACTCACGTACCTGAAGGTCGTTCAACAGCTTATTAGCGTATTCATTCTTGTCTGCGTACCACACGGAAGTGTGATCTTTAACAATCCCAAGACGAATACCTGTTGGATGTACCTTCTGACCCATGTGGTATCTCCTAGCAGTCAGCTACCTTGACGGTGATGTGGGAGGTGCGCTTCAAAATACGATCAGCGCGACCCTTCGCACGCGGTCTAATGCGTTTCATAGTCATACCTTCGTCAACGAAGATCTGTGAAACACGCAGCTCATCAATATCAGCACCTTCGTTATGCTCAGCGTTAGCAATAGCAGACTCAAGTACCTTCTTAACAAGCACCGCACCTTTTTGCGGGCTGAAAGCCAGAATATTCAGGGCTTCACCCACCGCCTTTCCGCGGATTTGATCGGCAACCAAACGCGCTTTCTGAGCGGAGATATGGGCGCCTTTATGCTTAGCGGCTACTTCCATTTTCTTAACTCCCGATTAGCGTTTAGCTTTCTTGTCTGCAGCATGACCCTTATACGTACGGGTAGCAGCAAACTCGCCTAATTTATGACCAACCATATCCTCGGTGACAAACACCGGTACGTGCTGACGGCCATTATGAACTGCAATCGTCAGTCCTACGAAGTTTGGAAAAACTGTAGAACGGCGAGACCATGTTTTGATCGGACGACGATCATTGGCCTCAATTGCAGCTTCTACCTTTTTCAACAGGTGAAGGTCGATAAAAGGACCTTTCTTCAGTGAACGTGGCACAGCTGTATCCTCTGATTATTTCGCTTGACGACGGCGTACGATCATCTTATCGGTACGCTTGTTCGAACGAGTTTTCTTACCTTTAGTCGGAACACCCCATGGTGTCACAGGATGACGACCACCAGATGTACGACCTTCACCACCACCATGCGGGTGATCTACCGGGTTCATCGCCACACCACGAACGGTAGGACGAACACCACGCCAGCGCGTTGCACCAGCTTTACCCAGACGACGCAGAGAGTGCTCGGAGTTACCGACCTCACCCAGTGTCGCGCAGCAGTCAACCAGCACTTTACGCATCTCACCTGAACGCAGACGCAGAGTCGCGTGAGCGCCTTCACGAGCAATCAGCTGTGCAGATGTACCAGCAGAACGTGCAATCTGTGCACCTTTACCTGGCTTCATCTCGATACAGTGAATCACGCTACCAACCGGGATGTTACGCAGTGGCAGGCAGTTACCTGGTTTAATATCAGCATTCTGACCAGATATCAGAGAATCACCAGCTTTCACGCCTTTAGGGGCGATGATGTAGCGACGCTCACCGTCTGCATATTTCAGCAGAGCGATATGCGCAGAGCGGTTTGGATCATATTCCAGACGCTCTACAACAGCAGGGATATCCAGCTTGTTGCGACGGAAATCGATAACACGGTAATGTTGCTTATGACCGCCACCGATGTGACGAGTCGTAATGCGACCGTAGGTGTTACGACCACCGGTTTTACTTTTCTTCTCGACCAGAGCAGCATGTGGCTTGCCCTTATGCAGATCCGGAGTAGTAACCCGGACTACGTGACGGCGTCCAGCGGAGGTCGGTTTAGATTTAACAATAGCCATTCTTGTAACCCCTCTTATTCGCCATCGATGAAGTCGATGTCGTGTCCATCAGCCAGGCATACATATGCCTTGCGAACGTCAGAGCGCTTACCCATACCGCGCTGTGTGCGCTTGGTTTTGCCCTTAACGTTAACGATGTTCACGCCAGTTACTTTTACGTCGAACAACTGTTCAACAGCCTTTTTGATTTCAGGCTTGGTTGCATCAGTTGCTACACGGAATACAACCTGCTGAGAACCTTCAGCAACAATCGTTGCTTTCTCAGAGATATGCGGCCCTAGCAGTACTTGATAGATGCGTCCTGGATTCATGCTAACGCCTCCTCAATTTTCTTGAGAGCAGCAACAGTCACAACAACCTTCTCAAAACCAACCAGGCTGACAGGATCGATGCCAGCTGCATCGCGAACGTCAACGTGCGGTACGTTGCGTGCGGCCAGATACAGATTCTGCTCTACGTCTTCTGTGATCAGCAGTGCATTAGTCAGCTCAAGCTCGTTCAGCTTGGCAACAAACTGCTTGGTCTTAGGCGCGTCAACCTGGAAGTTTTCAACAACAACCAGACGCTCCTGACGAACCAGCTCAGACAAGATGCAACGCATCGCAGCGCGATACATTTTCTTGTTAACTTTTTGAGCGTGGTCACGCGGCTGAGCAGCGAAAGTTACGCCACCAGTACGCCACAGAGGACTACGAATAGTACCGGCACGTGCACGGCCAGTACCTTTTTGACGCCATGGCTTAGCACCACCACCGCTTACAGCGGCGCGGTTTTTCTGAGCCTTGGTGCCTTGACGACCACCGGCCAGGTATGCCGTAACAACCTGATGAACCAGTGATTCATTGAATTCTTTACCAAACGCCAGATCGGAAACTTCTACGCTTCCTCCAGCTCCTGCAAGATTCAGATTCATTTCAAACCCCCTCAGGCACCAGCTTTAACAGCTGATTTAACGATTACGTCGCCGCCGGTAGCACCAGGTACAGCACCTTTTACTAACAGCAGATTGCGCTCGGCATCGATGCGAACAATTTCCAGGGATTGAACGGTTACACGTTCAGCACCCATGTGTCCGGCCATCTTCTTGCCTTTCCACACGCGACCAGGAGTTTGACACTGACCAATAGAACCAGGAGCACGATGAGAAAGAGAGTTACCGTGCGTCGCATCCTGCATGGAGAAGTTCCAGCGCTTAATACCGCCCTGAAAACCTTTACCTTTGGATTGACCGGTTACATCAATTTTCTGACCCGCTTCAAAGCGTTCAACAGTCAGTTGATCACCAACATTTACTTCTTCGTCACCTGACAGACGGAACTCCCACAAACCACGTCCTGCTTCGGTCTCTGCTTTCGCAAAGTGACCAGCAGCAGCTTTTGTAACGCGGCTAGCACGACGAGTACCTACAGTTACCTGCACAGCAGAATAACCATCAGTCTCTTCGGTCTTAACCTGTGTTACGCGGTTCGGTTCCACCTCGATGACAGTGACTGGCACTGACACGCCGTCTTCTGTGAAGACACGAGTCATACCTGCTTTACGTCCGATTAAAGATACAGACATCTTATAAACCTCACATTGCCAGTTGTGTACGGGGCTAAAACCCGCTATGGCTGCCTAAAAGGCATTCCACACGCAGACTTACTCATCTGCGCAATCGTCTAATTAGCCGAGGCTAATTTGCACTTCAACACCCGCAGCAAGATCCAGCTTCATCAGAGCATCAACAGTTTTTTCTGTTGGTTCAACGATGTCCAGAACGCGTTTGTGAGTACGGATCTCATACTGATCACGTGCATCTTTGTTCACGTGTGGTGAGATCAGAACGGTAAAACGCTCTTTGCGAGTAGGAAGCGGGATCGGACCATGCACCTGAGCACCTGTCCGCTTAGCAGTCTCAACGATCTCCTGAGCGGAAGAGTCAATCAGGCGATGATCAAAAGCCTTCAGACGGATTCTGATTTTCTGGTTTTGCATTTGACCACAATTCCTAGAATTAAAAAAAGGCTTTCGCCACCTAACCCCATTTAACGGGGTAGCGCATTCTACTTACCTCATACCCCCAAGTCAAGCGTGTATCGGTTACGAATTATACAGCCCGATTTCTCAGCAGCGACTCACCAGGTAAGCCTGATAAAGAAAAAGCAAATTAAAGGGCCAGCATTCAAGAAGAAGAGAGGCACAAAACTTTAATTTCCAGATCACTTGCGGACGCAAATGCGAGCAAGTTAAGTCCAGCAAAGCTCCTTTGCGTCTGACTTAACAATGTGATATCGGATATAGCTGCACTGAGAATTGAAATATACGAAACAGAACAACAAAGCGATCATCCGCTCAACCATTTGCGAACGCAAATGCGAGCGAGTAAATCCAAGCAATGTTCCATTGCGCGAGGATTTACGATGCGACAGCGGATATGGCCGCACCATCACGAGCAAAGAAGCCGAAACCTTAAGCCATATCAGCTAAAAAAAACGCCTTTGCGCCTGACTTAACAATGCGACTTTTGATATGGCCGCACACATGCTTGAAATACATCAAACACGAACAAACAAGAAACTACGAAGTGCTTATCCATCCCACCATTTGCGGACGCAAATGCGAGCGAGCAAATCCAAGCAAAGTCCCTTTGCGCCAGGATTTACAATGCGACTTTTGATATGGCCGCACAGAAGCCAGAAATACACCAGATTCCAGCCATATCAAAAAGACAAACAACAGAAACAAAAAAAGGCTCCCGAGGGAGCCTTTTTTCAAATCAGCGAAGATTACTCGATGATTTTAGATACAACGCCTGCACCGACAGTACGACCGCCTTCACGGATCGCAAAACGCAGACCTTCTTCCATCGCGATTGGGTTAATCAGGGTAACGTCCATTTTAACGTTATCGCCTGGCATAACCATTTCTACGCCTTCTGGAAGTTCACAAGCACCGGTGATATCAGTTGTACGGAAGTAGAACTGTGGACGGTAGCCTTTGAAGAATGGTGTGTGACGACCACCTTCATCTTTAGACAGTACGTATACTTCACCTTCGAAACGAGTGTGAGGAGTGATAGTACCTGGCTTAGCCAGTACCTGACCACGCTCAACGTCGTCA
>NZ_FOGB01000021.1:0-12278 GCF_900111095.1 Amphritea atlantica
TTTACGATCTCGAAGTCCATTGAGGCCTTCTTGATGATAGCGCCTGATCCAGCGATAGATCAGGCTTTTAGATACCTCGAAAAAGTCAGCCAGGTCGGAGACGGGCACATCTTCTTCAAGATGTTTTTTGACAATTAAAACTCGACTATGGAGGCTAGATTTTGCATTCTTGTGCATGGTTGTTCACTCCTCTGTTTAAAGGGCTATTGATTTCGCAACCAACAGCTTCCTATACAACCGAGTTGTGAACAACCTCTCTGAATTTCACAGCTAGTCCGATCTTTTCATTTGTCTGAACGCAGCCTTCGATTGCTTGTCCGTGATTCAGAGAGCACCAGTGAGCAATAACAAATTAAATATCTTCCCTTAGTGTTCTCGGCGGTGAAAAGTGCTTTATGCTCTTCCTGACCTCGGAGAAACGTAGCGTTCGGACCGCGGACCCCGGCTCTTATCCCTTTGTTGCGTTGCAAAACCCGTGGGCTGGGAGTAAAGTGCCCAACCTTCTTTTACCTCTTTAAATCAGAACTAGTTTGAATGGTACGGTTTCGGTATGACCCCTATTGATCGTTATAAAAAAGATCTTGAACGTGAAGATTTCTCCTATGATGCGGCTCAGGAGCTGGCGGTAAAGCATCTGCAGCGTCTTTATGATGATCTGGTGGCTAAGCAGGTTCAGCCAAAACCTAAGGGGTTGATGGGGCGGCTATCCACTAAGCTGAAAAAAACGCAGGTTGAGCCGGTAAAGGGATTATATTTCTGGGGCGGCGTCGGGCGGGGTAAAACCTATCTGATGGATACCTTTTATGACAGTCTGCCGTTTGAAAATAAAGAGCGGACCCATTTTCACCGTTTTATGCAGCGGGTGCATAAAGAGCTGAAGCTGCTGGATGGCACATCCAACCCGCTGGTGGCCATCGGTAAGAAGTATGCCAGTGAGTTTCAGATTATCTGTTTCGATGAGTTCTTTGTTACTGATATTACCGATGCAATGATTCTCGGTGGTCTGCTGGAAGAGTTGTTTAAAAACGGAGTGTCGCTGGTGGCCACTTCGAATATCGTGCCTGACGGGCTGTACGAGAACGGCCTGCAACGAGCGCGTTTTCTGCCAGCAATCGATATGCTGAATAAGTATACCGAGGTGGTGAATGTTGATAGTGGTGTTGATTACCGTCTGCGTACTCTGGAACAGGCTGAACTCTACCACTATCCGCTTGATGCGGCTGCCGATCTGAGTCTGAACTCAAGCTTTGAGAGTCTGGCACCGGACCTTCAGGAGGTAGTGGAAGGTTGCACTCTGGAGATCAATGGTCGCGGTATCAAAGCGCGTCGCTGTTGTGAGGATGTGGTCTGGTTTGATTTTAAGGAGTTGTGTGAAGGGCCGCGCAGTCAGAATGACTATATCGAGCTGGGTAAGATCTTCCATGCGGTGCTGATCAGTAATGTGCCTCAACTGGGGCGTACAAACGATGATGCCGCCCGCCGTTTCGTCAATCTGGTGGATGAGTTTTATGACAGTGGGGTCAAGCTGATTCTCTCGGCGGAAAAATCGATCCATGAAATCTACAGCGAAGGCCGGCTGGAGTTTGAAATACAGCGTACTCAGAGTCGACTGCTAGAGATGCAATCTCACGAATATCTGGCGAAAGAGCATCGGGCTTAAGAGCAGTTGTCAGACGCGGCTTCGCCGCTTGCTGGGGGTTAGACGTTGCTGCGCGACTTGCTAGAAAAGAACATTACCTGTAAAGGCTTGTTTTGTGTGTCATTGAAGGCCGCAGTTGTGTTTGGGCTTTTCAGTTAAGTGCGACGGGAAGGCCTGTAGTGTGCTGATGTTGCTCCCAAGTGAAATTTCAGGTTTTGTTTTTTCTTTTTCTACATCTAGCAAGCAAAGCGGAGCTTTGCGTCTAGCAAGCGACGTAGTCGCGTTCTAACAACTAACAACTGTTTTTTTATTGGCATCTTTTTTAACTTGCAGTATAATCCGCGCTCCTTCGGATAGGTCCGGGGATTTTTGACGTTGTGAACTGCGGTTTGCAACCAATAATTATAAGGTCGTCGATCATCGTTAACGTATTGTTATAGCGGGATCAGACTGATGTATAGGTAAATTTATCATGACTACATTTAGCGCCAAGCCTGCAGAGGTTAAACGCGACTGGTATGTTATCGACGCTGAGGGTAAAACTCTGGGTCGTATGGCTACTGAAATCGCTCGTCGCCTGCGTGGCAAGCATAAAGCAGAATACACTCCTCACGTTGATACTGGTGATTACATCATCGTTATCAATGCTGAAAAAGTTAACGTAACCGGTAATAAGCGTAAGGACAAAATGTACTATCGCCACACTGGTTACCCAGGTGGTCTGCGTGAAACTTCTTTCGAGAAGATGGTTGAAACTCATCCAACACGCACCATCGAACTGGCCGTTAAAGGTATGCTACCTAAAGGTCCCCTGGGTCGTGCTATGTACACTAAGATGAAAGTGTACGCTGGTGCAGAACATCCGCATGCGGCTCAACAGCCACAAGAACTGAACGTCTAAGGGGCAGGTCAATATGTCTTCAACTCAGTATTACGGCACAGGCCGTCGTAAGTCCTCAACTGCACGCGTATTCCTGCGTCCAGGTACAGGTAAAATTACCGTTAACCAGCGTGAACTTGATGTTTACTTCGGTCGCGAAACTGCTCGCATGATCGTTCGTCAGCCTCTGGAGCTGACAGGTAACACTGAAAAGTTTGATGTTTACATTACCGTTAAAGGCGGTGGTGGCTTCGGTCAGGCTGGTGCGATCCGTCACGGTATTACCCGTGCGCTGATGGAATATGATGAAACTCTGCGTTCAGAACTGCGTGCCGCTGGTTTTGTTACCCGCGATGCACGTGAAGTTGAACGTAAGAAAGTGGGTCTGCGTAAAGCACGTAAGAAGCCACAGTTCTCCAAGCGTTAATTCGCTGCGATACAATATCTGTATCGCCCAGAGAAACGCCCGTGCCAGAAATGGTCCGGGCGTTTTTTTTGCTTTCCTTTGTGCTGCTGCGGGATGAGGTCAAGAGTCAGTCGACTATAGGCGTAAAAAGGCGGTTTTGGCTGGAATTAGCCTTGTAAGAAGGGGTGAATTTCATTACTATTTGTGCCATTTTAAAAATCCGTTAATTCGGTATTCATTACTGAGCAACCGGAAAATTGTTGCGCTGCAATAGCGCAGGGGTCAAAGGTTGAGTGAGGGGAGATAATCTTAATGAGTAATGACGGCGTGAATAAGGGGCGGCGACGTCTCCTGATCGGTGCCACCTCTGCTGTTGGGGCAGTGGGTGCCGTAGGAGCTGCAGTTCCGTTCGTGGCTTCATGGAATCCGAGTGCAAAGGCGAAAACCGCTGGCGCTCCGGTTAAAGCTGATATCAGCAAGCTGGAAGATGGTCAGCAGATGATCGTCAAGTGGCGCGGCAAGCCAGTATGGATTGTCCGTCGTGGTCCGGAAGCCCTGGCTAACCTGGCTAAGCTGGATGACAAACTGGCTGATCCTAAGTCAGAAGTGCCACAGCAGCCTGACTATATACCACACACCGATGCTCGTGCTTTGCGCGATGATATCGCTGTCATGGTTGGTATCTGTACCCATCTGGGGTGTTCTCCGACTTACCGTCCTGAAATTGCGCCGGAAGATCTGGGTGAAGACTGGGTTGGTGGTTTCTACTGCCCATGTCACGGTTCCCGTTTTGACCTGTCTGGTCGTGTAATGAAGGGTGTTCCGGCACCTAAGAACCTGGTGATTCCGCCTCATTATTATGAGAGCGACAATGTGATCATCGTTGGTGTGGATCAGGAGACTGCATAATGGCTGGCGCACGTAATAAAGGAAATCCAGGCTTCATGGGCTGGATCGATGATCGTTTCCCGCTGACGGCGATGTGGGATGATCACTTAGCAAAATACTATGCTCCGAAGAACTTTAACTTCTGGTATTTCTTCGGTTCACTGGCACTGTTGGTTCTGGTTAACCAACTGCTGACCGGTATCTGGCTGACAATGAGCTATAACCCAACCGCAGAGGGCGCTTTTGCTTCTGTTGAATATATTATGCGGGATGTGGATTACGGCTGGTTGCTGCGCTATATGCACTCTACCGGTGCATCTGCATTCTTTGCGGTTGTTTACCTGCATATGTTCCGTGGTCTGCTGTACGGTTCTTACCGTAAGCCACGCGAGCTGGTATGGATCTTCGGTATGACGATCTATCTGGCGCTGATGGCTGAAGCCTTCATGGGCTACCTGCTGCCATGGGGACAGATGTCTTACTGGGGGGCTCAGGTAATCGTATCTCTGTTCTCTGCAGTACCTGTTATTGGCCCTGATCTGGCTGAGTGGATTCGTGGTGACTACCTGATTTCTGGTATTACCCTGAACCGTTTCTTCTCGCTGCACGTTGTGGCACTGCCAATCGTCCTGTTGGGGCTGGTTGTCATGCACATTATTGCGCTGCACGAAGTGGGTTCTAATAACCCGGATGGTATCGAAATTAAAGAGAAGAAAGATGAGAACGGCGTGCCGCTGGACGGTATCCCATTCCACCCTTACTACACCGTTAAAGATATTGTCGGTGTTGTGGTCTTCCTGTTCGTATTCTGCCTGATCATCTTCTTCTTCCCGGAGATGGGCGGCTACTTTATCGAACAGCCTAACTTTGAGCCTGCTAACCCGCTGAAGACTCCGCCGCACATTGCGCCGGTATGGTACTTCACGCCGTTTTACGCCATGTTGCGTGCGATTCCGCCAATTGCGGCATCTCAGTTCCCGGGCGTTGTGGTGATGGGTGGTGCGATTGCTATCCTGTTTGTTCTGCCATGGCTGGATCGTAGTCCGGTTAAATCCATGCGTTACAAAGGCTGGATTAGCAAGGTGATGCTGGTTATCTTTGCGATCAGCTTCGTGATTCTGGGTTATCTGGGGGTTGTTCCTTCTTCTCCGGGCCGTACTCTGGTCGCGCAGATCTGTACTGCACTGTATTTCGCATACTTCTTCCTGATGCCGTTCTACACCAGAATGGAAAGCACTAAACCGGTACCGGAAAGGGTGACAGGCTAATGAAAAAGTTTTTTATCGCAATCATGTTGGTACTGGTGCCTGTAGTTGCCAGTGCGAATACCGGTGGGGTTCACCTGGACAAGATGTCTCCAGACCCAACCAATAAAGAGTCACTGCAGCGTGGTATGAAGACCTTTGTCAACTACTGCATGGGTTGTCACTCTGCTAACTATCAGCGTTATGAGCGTGCAGCAACCGATCTGGGTATTCCAAATGAGCTGGTTCAGCAGAACCTGATCTTTGGTGACTCTAAGGTCGGTGAGCAGATGACTATCGCTATGCCAAAGGCTGATGCAGCTGCCTGGTTTGGTAACCCGCCACCAGATCTGACGCTGGAAACGCGTCTGCGTGGTGAGGATTGGGTTTATACCTATCTGCGTAGCTTCTACAAGGATCCTGCGCGTCCCTGGGGTGTCAACAACGTTGTCTTCCCGGATGTAGGTATGCCGAACATTCTTGAGGGCCTTCAGGGGCTGCAGGTAAATCACTGCACTAAAGAGGAGATGGCTCATCACGAGAAGACTATCGATCCTCTGACCGGACTGGAGATGGGTGGTTGTCTGAGCGTAGCTGAGAAGGGCTCCCTTTCTGAAGAAGAGTTCGACAAAACGATCTATGATCTGGTGAACTTCATGTCTTATATGGGTAACCCTGTTAAGCTGGAGTCACAGGCAATTGGTTATAAAGTACTGATCTTCCTGTTTATCTTCTTCTTCTTTGCTTACGCGCTGAAGAAAGAATACTGGAAAGACGTGCACTAAACGTCTGCTGGTCAGTAATACCGATACGCGGTCCAATAAAGTTGGTCCGCGTATATTTTTTTTATGCAACATGTGAAACGGGGTGATTTAATGGGTGTAGTGGCCAAGCGTTCTTCTATGACTTTTTACTCCGATGGTAATGATCATTACAGCCATCGGGTACGTATCGTTCTGGCAGAAAAAGGTGTTGCAGTTGAGATAAATGATTGTGATCCTAACAATTTGCCTGAGGATCTGGCGTCACTGAATCCGTACAATAACCTGCCGACCCTTCTGGATCGTGAGCTGGTATTGTATGAGCCAAATGTGATGATGGAATATCTGGATGAGCGTTTTCCTCATCCACCGCTGCTGCCTGTTTATCCTGTTGCACGTGCTGAAAGTCGTCTGTATATGTACCGTATTCAGCGCGACTGGTGCTCGCTGGCGGATGTCATTCTGACCGCTGATGATGCAGATGAAGCGGATGAAGCCCGTAAAGCGCTGCGTGATAGCCTGGTTGCTGTGTCGCCTATCTTTGGTGAAAAAGACTACTTCATGAGCGAAGAGTTTACTCTGGTAGACTGCTGTATCGCTCCATTGCTGTGGCGTCTGGAAGTTCTCGGTGTTGAGTTGCCGGAAGCGCAGTGTAAAGATCTGATTAAGTATATGAATCGCCTGTTCGAGCGCGAGGCATTCCAGATCAGTCTGTCCGAAGAAGAGCGCGAAATGCGCGACTGATTTTCGGTCGCAAATAATGACTAAAGGATGAGTTGTTACTCATCCTTTTTTTTGGGAGTGTGAAATGCAATCAAGTCGTGGATATCTTCTTCGTGCGTTGAATGAGTGGATTCTGGATAGTGGCTGGACGCCGCATCTGGTGGTTGATGCTGAGATTCAGGGGGTGATGGTTCCTCAGCAGTTTATCAGTGATGGTCAGATCGTTCTCAATATCGCTCCCAGCGCTGTGCAAGGGTTGTTGATTGAGAACGATGCCGTCAGTTTCAATGCCCGTTTTGGCGGAGTACCCATGAATGTGTTTGCCCCGATGGCCGCGGTTATGGCGATCTATGCCCGTGAAAACGGACAGGGGATGGGGTTTGGTGCCGAGCCAGGCGTAGAGGCCCTGCACAACAATGAGCCTGATAATGATCCTACACCGCCGGAATCACCTACGCCGAATAAGCGGCCTTCGTTGAAGGTGGTTAAGTAAGAGTCGAGGTTTGATGTCCGAACGCTGCGCTTGTTTATCGCCCCGGGTACCCAGAGGGTATGCTAACGGGGCTCCTGCGGAGTGTGATGTGTTGTAGGAGCCCCGTCCCGGGGCGATAAGATTTTAAAGAAGAGCTTTTACCACAGAGGACACAGAGATCCACAGAGAAGCTTTTTAAATAAATTTACCCTGTGCTCTTAGCAGCCGGGTACCAGCAGCAATGTTTTTATCGCCCCAGGATGGGGCTCCTACGAGGTGGAATGTATTGTAGGAGTGGCTTCCAGCCGCGATAGATTTTATCGCCCCGGATACCCAGAGGGCATGCTAGCGTCGCTCCCACGTGTGTTGCTGTTGCATATTGCTATTGTGGGAGGCGCGCCCTCGCGGCGATTATTGAAACTGGTGTCATCTGATAGTTTCATCGCCCCGGGTACCCAGAGGGCATGCTAGCGGGGCTCTTACAAGAGGGCATCAGCCCTTAATCGATATACTCAAAGATCTTAACGATCTTTTGAATGCCATTGACGCCGCGCACGATCCTGATTGCATTATCTGCCTGGGCGCGGGTTACCAGGCCCATCAGATAGACGACGCCGTTTTCGGTGACAACCTTGATCTGGGTGGCATCAACCTGTTTGTCGCCGATCATATTGGCTTTGATCTTGGCGGTAATCCAGACATCGCTGGCGCGGGTCAGGGTTGAAGTGGGGCTGGTGACGGTCAGTTCATTGTGGATGCGGCGGATTTTGCGCACCTGGCTGACTATCTGCTCGGCTTCCATACGGCTTTCTTCGGTAGCAACCTGTCCGGTAAGCAGAACGATGCCGTTAAAACTGGTAACGTTGACATGACTGCTGCTGAGCTCTACTGAGCCTTTGCTGATATTGACGTTGGATTTAATCTCAATCAGTTCATCATCGACAAAACTGCCGGTGGTACGGTCGGTGGGATCCTCTTTTATGGGTTCCTCTTTTAAGCTGCTGACAACCGTAGAGCAGCCGCTGCTTAGAAGGCCTGCCAGGATCAGTATCGCTATCCGTTTCATCAATTATTCTCCGCCAAAAAGTTGATAATCTATCAGGTCGCACAGGGCATGCAGGATGAGTGTCTGGGCGCCGAATATAAGCGCCGGGTCATCTGCAGGGACGCAAAATTCGACCTCGTCCGGGAGTAATAGAGAGTGAATGCTGTTATTAGTTCCCCCGGTCAGAGCAATGACCAGCATATCACGATCATGGGCCGCCTGAATGGCCTGTACCAGATTGGCTGCCCGACCGTCGTTTGACAGGATCAATAGCAGATCGCCAGGCTGGCCGAGCGCGCGGATCTGCTTTGAGAAGATCTCATTAAACTGGCCATCGTGTGCGATGCCGGTCAGCGCTGAACCGTCGGCACTGAGGGAGATGGCTGGCAATCCCGGGCGCTCGTGACGAAACTGGTTCATCAGCAGGCTGCTGAAGTGTTGCGATAGTGCAGCGCTGCCGCCATTGCCGCAGCAGAGGATCTTATTTTCAGACATCAGACAGCTGAGCAACAGCTCTCCGGCATGAGAGATCAGTGGTGTGTATTCTTCGATGGTTTGGGCATTAACCTCCATGCTGTGATGGAACAGGCTAATAACTCGGTCTTGAAGTACCATCGGTGCTCCTGTCAGAAAGTGGCTTCAGGTCTGAAGGCGTCTTTATACCATATGGGGCAGGAATCTCCACTCCCGTTATCCCGATTCGCTTCAAATGCTATCACATCAAAGCGGCATACAGGCAGGTTACCGCTTTTCTGCTGGCTGAGATAGTAACTGGCTGTTTTTATTAATTTCTTCTGTTTGTGATAATCAACAGAGAGACCGGCGCCGCCCCAGTTGCTGTGACGCCGGCTGCGAACCTCAACAAATACCAGTTGTTTACGGTCTCGCATAATGAGATCGATCTCGCCGAAGCGGCATTGGTAGTTTCTGTTGATCAGCTTCAGGCCGTTTTTCCTGAGAAAGTCGAGTGCTCTTTGTTCGGCGTCCCTGCCGATCTGTTGTCTGTCCATTGCTAACTCTGTTTAGTTGCTTTCGTTTATCGGCTGCGCGATGCCCTGCTGAAAGGTGACCCAGTTCAGGGTGCGTACAATCTGATTGTTTGCGCCTATGGAAAGTGTTCCGGTTTCGCCCTCAATGATGGCGGATGGTGATGCCGACAGTTGAGCCAGGTAGGGGAACAGGTTAAACGCGTCAATGCCCAGGGCGTAGAGGCGACCAAAGCGGCTGTTGGTGTTGTCTCGCAGCTGTGCCAGCTGTAGGTGGGCTGAGGAAGGAGGCGCGCTTAGCCAGGGGGTTGCGACAAAACGGATGCCGTTCAGATCCTGATCTTCAATGGGGGACTCTGCTCCTGAGTAGATCTGAGAGGTGGCATAAACGGGTATGTTGCCAGCGTAATGAAATGCCAGGGTGGGTTTGATCTGTCGCGCGGATTGCGGCAGTGCTGACAGGAATATGGCATCGACATCCTGACGTCTGCGACTCTCAAACTCAGGGCGTTCTCCGATGATTCGGGTTAGCTGGTTATCCCGTTCGATGCTTTTTTCCGTACCCAGCAGTGTTGCAATCTGCTCTGAATAGTTGGCATTGTTGCCGTAGGTGTAGCTATCAAGGATGGTGCCGCCCAGAGCCATAAACTGCTGTTTGAAAGCGATGGCGGAGCGTTCGCCCCAGTCGGTATCGGGGGTGTAGATCAGTACCTGTTTTTTCTGGTCCTGCCAGGCCTGGTTGGCAGCCTGAATGGCTTCATCTTCAATGGCAAGGCCGAACTGATATACATTGGCTTGCTGGCTGCCTGGCACGGTGTTCAGTGTCAGTGTCGGGATGGGGGCTGGGCCGTAATTGAGCAGGCTTTCAACCATCTCTTTTTCCAGTGGGCCGATAATCAGGTCGACTCCTTTCTCTGCTGCTACCAGGTAAAGTTGTTCAGGGGAGGTGATTCTGGTGGAATCGAGCAGGGTGATTCTGGCGTGGGTTCTGCCAGCTTTTACCGCATTGTAGTAGGCGGTCATAAACCCTGTGGAGATCGCTTCAGCCGGCTTTTCCAGGCTACCACTCATGGGCAGATAGAGGGCAATATGCTCGGCGCTGAGGGTGTCAGCCGCGGTGACCGCCTGAAGCGCTTCTGGTGGTGTCTGCTGGGCCGGATGTGATTGCCACAGAATCTCCCATTGCTGCATCTGTTTGTTCTGCTGGCTCAGATCCTGCGCGTTCATGGCGCTCAGGGCAAGTTCATACCAACCCTGTTGATAATAGCTGTTGTCTGGACGCTGGCTCAGTTGTTTGAGTTGCTCTGTTGGTATCTGGGTAAGCAGGGTCCAGATCCGGTTATGCAGGGCCTGGGCTTTATCTGCGGGACTGTAGCTGCTCAGCTGTATCAGTTGCTGAAGTTCGCTGAGGGTGTTTTGCTGATAATGGTAAGCGTCAGCCTGCATCTCGCCTATCTGATATTGCTGTTCAGGAGGCAGGTTTCTGGTGGTTTCGGGAGGTAGTTGTTGCAAATAACGCAGCGCGCTCTGGCCATCCTGCTGCGCCAGTGCTGTGCGGGCTTTCAGTTCAGATATCTCGAACTGCAGGGCGGGTGTCAGGATCGACATGTCGATCTCATCCAGCAGACGAGAAGCCTCCTCCTGCCGCTCCTGCATGATAAGAATACGGGCGGCCTCCGCCTTGAGCTGGGCACTTTTTACCGGAGCGGCTGTTTCCGCTTGCTGGATCAGTTCTGCAACCTGCTGCATCGGGTCGCCCGATATCTGTGTTGTAATATTGCCCTGTTGGGAACCGCAGCCGTGCAGAAAAAGTACCATGCTGGCGGTCAGTACCAGAGACAGGCGGCTTGGAAACGTCATATACTTTCACATCCTGAATTAATAAATGGCTCGAATACCGATGTCCGAAGCAGTTTTGTATGTAGTCGCAACGCCGATTGGCAATTTAGAAGATATGACGCCGCGCGCGCTCCGTATACTGGAGTCGGTTGCATTAATTGCGGCTGAAGATACCCGCCATAGTGGTCGTTTGCTGTCACATTTTAATATCAAAACGCCGATGATAGCAGTTCATGACCATAATGAACGCCAGCAGCAGCAAAAAATTATTGAAAAGTTGCAGCAGGGGAGTGATATCGCGCTGATTTCTGATGCGGGGACGCCGCTGATATCAGATCCCGGCTTTATTCTGGTACGTGAGGTCCGGGCTGCTGGATTCAGTGTTGTGCCGCTGCCGGGGTGTTGTGCCCTGATTGCGGCGTTGTGTGCCTCAGGTGTGCCGTCTGACCGTTTTATTTTTGAGGGCTTTCCGCCAGCTAAGTCTCAGCAGCGGCTGAATTTTTTTACTGCACTGGCGGGCGAGAACCGGACCCTGGTGTTTTACGAGTCGCCCCATCGGATTGTGGATAGCCTGGCGGATATCGTGGCAGCTTTTGGGGCCGGTCGTCCTGTGGTGATCGCCAGGGAGCTGACGAAGACGTTTGAAACCTTTATCAACGGCTCTGCGGCTGAGGTTCTGGCGCAGGTAGAGGCCGATCCGAATCAGCGAAAAGGAGAGTTTGTGGTCATGGTGGAGGGGGCACCGCAACAGGATGCGGGTCTGCTTGATCCCCGTAGTAGTGAGGTGCTTGATATCCTGTTGGAAGAGCTTTCTGTTAAGCAGGCCAGTGCGCTGGCGGCCAGAATCACGGGGATTAAAAAGAAAGTGATCTACCAGGCTGCGCTGGATCGAAAATAATACTCTCCGGGGTTATGGTTCTGCTTGCTTATGGCGGCCTTGCTGGTATCCTGTGCGCCGTAGAGTTCGCCAGACAATCGCTGCTCCCGTATGGGAGGGGAGGAAAGTCCGGGCTCCATAGGGCAGGGTGCCAGGTAATGCCTGGGGGGCGTAAGCCTACGGCTAGTGCAGCAGAGAGAAGACCGCCTACGTTTCCTGTTTACAGGAAGCCGGTAAGGGTGAAAGGGTGCGGTAAGAGCGCACCGCGTACGTGGTAACACGTTACGGCAAGGTAAACCCCACCTGGAGCAAGACCAAATAGGAATCCTTAAGGCATGGCCCATGCTGGATTCGGGTAGGTCGCTTGAGACCTGTGGCGACGCAGGTCCTAGATGAATGATTGTCCACGACAAAACCCGGCTTATCGGCGAACTCTACAATCTTTAATAAAAGCTCAGGACTTATCGGTGAGCTTTGCATGTTTTTCATATGATGAATGATTGTCCACGACAACTCTC
>NZ_FOGB01000021.1:12288-53208 GCF_900111095.1 Amphritea atlantica
CTTATCGGTGAGCTTTGCATGTTTTTCATATGATGAATGATTGTCCACGACAACTCTCCAAAAAAGCTCAGGACTTATCGGCGAGTTCTGCATCTTTTCATACAATGAATGATTGTCCACGACAGCTCTCAAAAAAAGCTCAGGACTTATCGGCGAGTTCTGCATTTTTTCATACAGTGAATGATTGTCCACGACAGCTCTCAAAAAAGCTCAGGGCTTATCGGCGGGCTCTACATGTTTTTCATATGATGAATGATTGCCCTCGATTCTGCATTTTTAGCGTTGACCTGTTGTGTATCCTGTTGATTTCTTTTTTTTCATCTTGCCAGTGATCTTGTTTGTGATTAGTAGGCGTTCAATTTTTTAACTCTCTGTTATTCAAACGGTTTTTATCCGGCGCTTTCGCTGTCCGCTTTTCTGTATTTGCCTCACTAATAATCCGTCGATTTATAAGCTTGTTTCGGGGAGTTTCTCCCTTGCAAACCTGTAGGTTAATTTCTATAGTGTGCGTTAGTGGGTAATTGTGGGTAATTGTGGGCAGTTTTGGTTAAGGAGTGAGTTTTTTTGGTATTTCGGGGTGTCAATCCAATCAATCTGGATGCCAAGGGCCGTATGGCCATACCGGCACGCTACCGTGACAAGATCACGGAGCATTGCGGTGGGCAACTGGTTGCAACGATTGACACCGAGGAACGCTGTCTGCTGCTTTATCCCCTGGCTGAATGGGAAGAGATTCAGGAAAAGATTGAAGCACTTCCCAGTTTTAACCCCGCGGCGCGGCGTATTCAGCGCTTGCTGATTGGTCATGCAACCGATCTGGATATGGATGGCAATGGCCGGTTGCTGTTGCCTGCTCCACTGCGGGAATACGCAGAGCTTGATAAGAAGATTGTGTTGCTGGGGCAGGGGAATAAGTTTGAGATCTGGAGCGAAACGCGTTGGCTGGCAACCCGCGAGGAGTATCTGGCAGAGGTTGATGGCGGTGCTGAACTGCCGCAAGAGTTACAGAATTTATCACTTTAAACCGACAGGGGTTAGCACATGAGTGCAGAGTTTAAACATATCACAGTACTGCTGAATGAGGCTGTGGATACCCTGGTCGATGATCCGGATGGCTTTTATATCGATGGCACCTTTGGACGGGGTGGTCATTCTGCACTGGTATTGAGTCGCTTGTCTGCGCAGGGACAACTGATGGGGATTGATAAGGATCCTGAAGCGATAGCCTGCGCTGCAGAACGATTTGGTGATGACCCGCGTTTCAGTATTGAACGAGGGTCATTTGCTCAGCTGGAGGCGTTTGTTCGTCAGCGCGAGCTGGCGGGAAAAGTCGATGGTGTATTGCTGGATCTGGGGGTTTCATCTCCTCAGCTTGATGATCCGAACCGGGGGTTCAGCTTTATGGCTGATGGTCCGCTGGATATGCGGATGAACCCGGATGTGGGAGAGAGCGTGGCCGAGTGGCTTGCGCATGCCGCAGAGAAAGAGATTGCTGATGTGCTCTATACCTACGGTGAGGAACGTCACTCCAGACGGATGGCCCGGGCTATTGTGAATGAGCGGGAGCAGGAACCGATCGTGACCACCGGCCGGCTGGCGAAAATTATTACAGAGGCTAACCCCGCATGGGAAAAAGGGAAAAACCCGGCCACCCGCGCTTTTCAGGGGATCCGGATCTTTATTAACCGGGAGCTGGAAGACCTGGAAGACTGTCTCGATCAGGCGTTGGAAGTATTAAAACCCGGTGGGCGACTGGTAGTGATCAGCTTTCACTCTCTGGAAGACCGGATTGTAAAGCGATTTATCCGTAAGTATGTCAAGGGCGATGAGCATCTGCCGCCGGGTATTCCGGTGACCGATGATATGTTGAATATCCGCCTGAAAGCGGTGGGTAAAGCGGTGAAAGCCGGGCGGGAAGAGGTGTCGGATAATCCTCGCTCACGCAGTGCCGTTATGCGGGTAGCGAAAAAAGTACGATGAAACTGGGAGTGACACTGCCTGGATGGCTGAGAGCCCGGGATGAGCAACCGATTGATGATGTGATAGCGCCTGTCGAGCTGGTTAAGCCGGCGCTGATGGTGTTCTGCATGATCGCTCTGGTAGTAGTGTCATCGTTGATGGTGATCTGGTCGGCACATCAGTACCGGATCTTATTTAACCAGCAGCAGGAGCTGGTACAGCAGTGGGATGAGTTGCAGGTTGAATGGGGGCAACTACTACTTGAACAGGGGACTCTGGCCGCGAATAACCGGGTTGAGTCAGTGGCAATTAAACGCCTGGGAATGCATATTCCTGAGCAGGTTGAGGTGATCAGAGATGAGCGATGAGCAGGACTTTCAAGCTCGTGCTGCAAGGGGCTGGCGCTTATGGCTGGTGTTTTTGCTGCTGTTGCTGATCGCGGCTGCGGTGGCGGGTAAGATGCTGTCACTGAATGTGCAGGAGCAAGCGTTTCTGAAGCAACAGGGGGATGCCCGGGTTCTGCGTACTGCGGTGATTCCGGCGCATCGGGGGATGATCAGTGATCGCAACGGTCTGCCGTTGTCGGTCAGTGCGCCTGTCTCAACGGTGTGGATGAATCCTAAAGAGTTTGACCTGCATAACGCCTCGATCAATAAACTGGCGACCCTGATCGACAGTACTAAATCCGACCTGCTGAAGCGGGTAGCGCAGTTCCGTGATAAGCAGTTCATCTATCTGAAACGTCAGATGACGCCTGCTCAGGCGGAGCAGATTGAAGATCTGCACATGCCTGGCGTCTATGTAGACCGCGAATATAAACGCTTCTACCCTGCTGCAGAGGTTGCCACGCATCTGGTGGGCTTTACCAGTGTTGATGGGGTTGGCCAGGAAGGCATTGAACTGGCGTTTGAGGACTGGTTACAGGGTGTACCGGGTAAAAAACTGGTGATGCGGGATCTGCTCGGCCGGACGGTTAAACATATCCGCGAGCTGGAACCGATGGTGCAGGGTAAAGATCTGCAGCTGAGTATCGATCTGCGGTTGCAGTATCTGGCATATCGGGAGCTGAAAGCTGCGGTGCAGGCCCATAAAGCAGATTCAGCGGCGATGGTAGTGCTTGATGTGCATACCGGTGAAGTGCTGGCGATGGTCAATCAGCCCTCTTACAACCCGAATGATCGCAGCAACCTCGGCAGTGATATGAAGTCGCTGCGTAACCGGGCGGTGACCGACACCTTTGAGCCGGGGTCTACCATGAAACCGCTGACGATCGCGGCGGCATTGATGAGTGGTAAGTATACCCCTGACAGTGTGATTGATACCTCGCCTGGTTATATCCGGGTGAAGGGCAACACGATCCGTGACCACCGAAACTATGGTGAGCTGGATCTGGGCCGGATTATTACTAAATCCAGTAACGTTGGGGTGACGAAGCTGGCGCTGAGTATGCACGGGGATGCTGTGCGGAATGTTTTTCAGAATGTCGGGCTGGGACAGGTACCGGGTACCGGTTTTCCTGGAGAACAGCCGGGCGTATTACCCTATTTGTCCGAACGGCAGAAGGTTGAGCGTGCCACGATGGCTTATGGCTACGGTCTCTCTGTAACCCCGTTGCAGCTGGCGCAGGCGTATCTGCCGTTCGCCACCGGTGGGCTGGTGCGCCATGTATCGCTGCTGAAACTTGACCGGCCCGAGCCCGGCACCCGGGTGATGCCGGAAAAGGTTGCACGGGAAGTGCTGGAGATGATGGAAACCGTTACTCAGGCTGGTGGTACCGGACGCCGGGCTGCCATCGACGGATATCGGGTAGCGGGCAAGACCGGGACTGTGCATAAAGTTGGCACCGGCGGCTATGCGGATGATCAGTATGTTTCCATTTTTGCCGGTGTCGCGCCGGTGGATAATCCTGAAATCGTGGCGGTGGTGATGGTGGATAATCCGAAAGGGCAGGAGTACTACGGTGGTGAAGTGGCCGCACCTCTGTTTTCGCGGGTGGTCGGTGGCGCTCTGCGCATGTTGAATGTGGCACCGGATAACTGGCAGCCAGTGCACACGCAGATGGTGATGAAATGAGCCGGGTCAGTTTTCATCTGGTTGAGTTGTTGCCACAACTGGCCGGTAGTGATCTGGCACAGCTGGAGATCGGCGGTATCTGTCAGGATAGCCGTCAGGTGAAACCGGGTGATCTGTTTTTTGCCCGTAATGGTGTGAGCCATAAAGGGATCGATTTTGTTTGCTCCGCTGCAGCAGAAGGGGCAGTTGCTGCGATTGTTGATGACGCAGAACTGGCTGCAGCGGACTCTATTGATGTGACTATCCCGCTGATCGGTGTGACGGATGTCGCGGCACTGATTGGCGAGGTAGCTTCACGTTTCTTTGGGGAACCCTCTCTTCATATGCGGGTGGTGGGTGTCACCGGCACCAACGGTAAAACCTCCAGCGCGCACTATATCGCCCAGTTGCTGCAGGGCTGTGGCGAGGTATGTGGCCTGATAGGGACCGTGGGTAATGGTTTGCTGGGGCAACTCAGGGAGTCAACCCATACCACGCCGGATGCTATTGGTGTGCATCGCCTGCTGGCAGAACTGCGGGATAGTGGTGCAACGGCTGTGGTTATGGAGGTATCCAGTCATGCACTGGATCAGCAGCGGATCAGCGGGGTGCACTTCAATGCGGCAGGCTTTACTAATCTGTCGCGGGACCATCTGGATTACCACGGTGATATGGACAGCTACGGGGCAGCAAAAGCCCGGTTGTTTTTCGAGATGGAGATTGATCATCAGGTGGTGAATGCCGATGACGCTTTCGGCGCAACGATTCTGGCCCGTAAAGATGGGCAGGACCGGATCGGTTTTGGCGAGTCTGAACGGGCGGAAGTACGAGCCACCGGAGTGGTACTGTCGGCCAGCGGAATTATCGCCCGGATTGAGACCGCAAGGGGAACCTTTGCTCTGGATACGGGTCTGATCGGCCGCTTCAATCTGAGTAACCTGTTGCTGGCCATCGCTATTACTGAGCAGATGGGTTATCCGCAGCAGCAGATTGAACGTGCGTTGCAGCACCTGACACCGGTGGCTGGACGGATGCAACGGGTATCCCGCCAGACACCTCTGGTGGTAGTGGATTATGCCCACACGCCGGATGCGCTGGAAAAAGCCCTTGAAGCACTGCGGAATCATTGTCAGGGGCGGCTCTGCTGTGTGTTTGGCTGCGGCGGTGACCGGGATACCGGTAAAAGAGCGCAGATGGCACAGGTAGCGGAGCGACTGGCTGACTGTATTGTGGTCACCAGTGATAATCCCCGTACAGAAGATCCGCAGCAGATTATACAAATGATTATGGCAGGTTTTAGCCGCAGCGCCTCTGTGTCCTCTGAAACTGACCGCAAACGGGCCATTGAACAGGCGATTGCGGCGCTGCAGCCAGACGATATTTTATTGATCGCCGGAAAAGGGCATGAGAACTATCAGGATATACAAGGGGTGAAGATGCCGTTCGATGACCTGGCGGTTGCCAGAGAGGCATTAGTAATGCGGGCAGCTAAACAGGGGCGTTCCCAATGAACGGTCCGTTCAGTCTGAGTGAGCTGGCGCCAGCACTGTCAGCCCGCCTGATTGGCGGAAGCTGCGAGGTGCTGGGGGTGAGCACTGATACACGCCATATTGGCAGCGGTGATCTTTTTATTGCCTTACGGGGTGAACACTTTGACGCCCACAACTTTGTAAAACAGGCAGTCGCTGAGGGGGCGGTTGCGGTGGTGGTTGAGCATGAGGTCGATGTTGATGTGCCTCAGTTGGTGGTCAGTAATACCCGCATGGCGCTGGGTAATATCGCCGCTTATAACCGTCAACGGTTCAGCGGTTCGATGTTTGCTGTGACCGGTAGTAGTGGCAAAACCACAGTAAAAGAGATGCTCGCGTCTATCAACCGGCTGCGGGGACAGACTCTGGCAACCCAGGGCAATCTGAACAACGATATCGGTGTTCCTCTGACGCTGTTAAGGCTGTCGGCCGGTGACCGTTATGGGGTGATTGAGATGGGCGCCAGTGGTGCCCATGAGATCGCCTATAGCACCCAGCTGACCCGACCGGATGTGGCGATTCTGAATAATGCCTTTGGTGCTCACCTGGAAGGGTTTGGCTCCCTCAGAGGCGTGGTGCTGGCGAAAGCGGAAATTTTCGAAGGGCTATCTGACAGCGGCACGGCAGTGGTTAATCTGGATGATCCCCACGCTGATATCTGGCTGGGCATGTTGCAACAGCAGCCGCTGATGACCTTTTCGGTAGAGCGCAGTGAGGCGTCTGTGTTTGCCTCAGATATCTGCTTACAGGGCAACGGCTGTTATGCCTTCAAACTGAACTATCAGGGGCAGCAGTATCCGGTCAGTCTGGCGGTAATGGGGCGGCACAATATCGCCAACGCGCTGGCAGCAGCGGCTGCAGTACTGGCCGACGGCTGCCCGCCTGAAACTGCAGCGCAGGGACTGGGGCAATGCCAGGCCGTTGCGGGGCGGATGCGTCCGATTCAGTCAGACGGCTCCACCCTGATTATTGATG
This sequence comes from Amphritea atlantica, assembly GCF_900111095.1. Taxonomy (GTDB): domain Bacteria; phylum Pseudomonadota; class Gammaproteobacteria; order Pseudomonadales; family Balneatricaceae; genus Amphritea; species Amphritea atlantica. Next base: position 18,804 of record NZ_FOGB01000021.1, read on the forward strand.
ACAGCTATAACGCCAACCCTGATGCGGTGAAGGCGGCACTCAATACACTGTCAGAACTGAACGGTGAAAAGGTAGTGGTGCTGGGTGATATGGGGGAGCTGGGTGACGGCGCAGAGGAACAGCACCGGCAACTGGGAGCGTTTGCGGCAACCCGGCCAATCGACCTGCTGTTGACTTGCGGCGCCCTCAGCACCGCGACTCATGCAGGCTTTAGTACCGCCGGAGGCAAAAAAGCAGAACACTTCGCGGATAAAGCCGCTCTGCTCAGCTATCTGCAACAGCTACCACCGCGTCAGCGCATTATTCTGGTAAAAGGCTCCCGCAGTGCGGGGATGGATCAAATTGTAACTGGCCTGGCGAATACAGGCTCTACCGATGGGGGTAGTCACTGATGTTATTGCTTCTGGCCAACTGGCTGGCTGAATATAACAGTTTTTTCTCCGTATTCAGCTATCTGACGTTGCGCGGAATTCTTGGCGTGCTGACGGCACTGGCGATCTCGCTGTTGCTGGGGCCTGCGCTGATCCGCAAGCTGAAAAGCAAGCAGATTGGTCAGACGGTACGTAGTGATGGTCCGGAATCCCACTTCAGCAAGGCGGGAACGCCGACAATGGGTGGCGCGCTGATTATTCTGGCGATCATGATCAGTAGCCTGCTGTGGTCCGATCTGAGTAACCGATACACCTGGATCGTTCTGGGTGTGACCTTTATCTTTGGCGCTGTTGGCTGGGTCGATGATTACCGGATGGTGATCGAGAAGAGTTCGCGGGGATTACCAGCGCGCTGGAAATATTTCTGGCAATCGGTTGGTGGCCTGGGGGCCGCCATCGTGCTTTATGTAACTGCCCATGGGCCTGCAGAGACACAACTGATTATCCCGATCTTTAAAGATGTCGCCATTGAGATGGGGCTGTTCTTTATCGTCTTCACTTACTTTGTCATTGTGGGGACTTCCAATGCAGTCAACCTGACCGATGGCCTGGATGGCCTGGCCATTTTGCCCACCGTGCTGGTTGCCGGTGCGCTGGGGTTCTTTGCCTATCTGGGGGGGAACGTCAACTTTGCCAACTATCTGCATATACCCTACATCGCGGGTTCCGGTGAGTTGATTATTATCTGTGGTTCAATTGTCGGGGCCGGCCTCGGGTTTCTCTGGTTTAACGCCTATCCTGCTCAGGTGTTCATGGGGGATGTGGGCGCGCTGGCGCTGGGGGCTGCGCTCGGTGTTATCGCCGTTATTGTTCGTCAGGAGCTGGTGCTGCTGATTATGGGCGGCGTGTTTGTCATTGAGACGGTATCGGTGATTCTCCAGGTAGCATCATTCAAGCTGACCGGACGGCGGATCTTTCGCATGGCGCCGCTGCATCACCATTTTGAACTGAAAGGCTGGCCGGAACCCCGCGTTATTGTGCGGTTCTGGATTATTACTGTGGTGCTGGTTCTGATCGGACTGGCGACCCTGAAAATACGTTAACGGAGCGATTGTGAGCCTGATAGCAACAGATCAACTGCGGATTATTATCGGTCTTGGACAGACCGGGCTGTCCTGCGCCCGTTATCTGACACGCAAAGGTGTTCCGTTTGTTCTGGTTGATACCCGTGATGTGCCGCCCAATCTTGACCTGATTCGCTCAGAGTTCCCAGCGACAGAGTTGCATTGCGGCCCACTGGATCAGCAACTGTTGTGCCGGGCGGGCGAAATTCTGCTGAGCCCGGGCGTTGCCAAGGATCAGCCCGCTATTCAGGCTGCCGTTGCCGCCGGGGTTAAACTCAGTGGTGATATCGATCTTTTCTGTCAGGCGGTTACTGCTCCGATCATTGCGATTACAGGTTCCAATGCCAAGAGCACCGTGACCACTCTGGTCGGTCAGATGGCGCTGGATGCGGGTATTGATGCTGGTATCGGAGGTAATCTGGGGACGCCGGTACTGGATATGCTGGAAGGAGGCGAACAGCAGCTCTATGTTCTGGAGCTATCCAGTTTTCAGCTGGAAACCGTCAATGACCTGCGGGCTGCGGCGGCAACGGTGCTCAATGTCAGTCCCGATCATCTGGACCGTTACAACAACAGCCTGCAACAGTATTACCAGGCGAAGCACCGTATATTTAAGGGTGCTGCAAACGTTATTGTTAATCGTGATGACCCACTGACATCCCCCCTGGTGAGCAGTGGAGTTAAAGTATCCAGTTTTGGCCTGGGCCGCCCCGATCTTAACCAGTTTGGTTTACTGGAGCAGCAGGGTGAGTTGTATCTGGCCCGGGGCCTGAAACCCTTGCTGGCGATCAGTGAACTGAAAATTCAGGGGCAACACAATATCGCCAATGCACTGGCGTCGCTGGCGCTGGGAGAGGCGGCCGGTATCCCGCTGCTATCGATGTTGCAAACCCTGAAAAACTTTACCGGCCTGAAACATCGCTGTCAGTGGGTTGATGATAAGGGCGGCGTGGCCTTTTTTAATGACAGTAAAGGCACCAACGTGGGGGCCACGGTCGCAGCCATTAACGGGCTGGCGGCAACCCTGACCCCAGGTAATAAAATTGTGCTGATTGCTGGTGGCGTTGGCAAAGGGGCTGATTTTAGTGATCTGAACCAACCGTTGCAGCAAGCGGGGCGGGCGTTGGTGCTGATCGGAAAGGATGGTGGGCTGATCGATCAGGCGGTCAGTTGCCTGCCCGGGCAGTACGCTGCCACGATGCCGGAGGCGGTTTCACTGGCTGCCCGTCTGGCCCGGCCCGGTGATATCGTGCTGCTGTCTCCGGCCTGTGCCAGCTTTGATATGTTCAGCGGTTTTCCGGCCCGGGGTGATGCCTTTATTGAGTCGGTGGAGGCACTATGAGTATGGCCACCACTGCCCCAGTCACTGCCCGTAACCGGGTGTTGCCATTCGATCCGCTGTTTGTCAGCGCGGTACTCTGCCTGATCCTGATAGGCTTCGTGATGATCAGTTCCGCCTCGATTGAGGTGGCTGCGGTACGTAACAATAATCCGTTCTTCTATATGATTCGCCATGGTGTTTTTATTCTGTTGGGGCTTGCAGCGGCGATTGTTGTACTGCGAATTCCAATCAGCTTCTGGCAGCGCAGTGGCCCCTGGTTGTTGCTGGTAGGTTTTGTATTGCTGGTACTGGTGCTGGCGGTGGGCCGGGAGATTAACGGTTCGGTTCGCTGGATCTCTCTGGGGCCGGTAAACCTGCAGGCATCAGAGGTGGCCAAGTTTGCCATGGTGATCTATCTGGCCGGTTATCTGGTGCGGCGACTGACCGAGGTCAGAAGCAGCTGGAAGGGGATTGCCAAGCCTGCGCTGCCACTGGCTTTTTTTGTCTTTCTGATGATTCTTGAGCCAGACTTCGGTGCCGCTGTGGTATTGATGGGCAGTGTTATGGGGATGATCTTTCTTGGCGGGATGAAGTTCAGTCAGTTTGCCCTGATTGTGATCGGTTGTGCCGTTGTGATCCCCTCACTGGCGATGCTTCAGCCCTACCGGGTGGTGCGTCTGAAAACCTTCCTTGATCCCTGGGCTGATCCGTTTGGTTCCGGCTATCAACTGGCGCAGGCGCAGATCGCTTTTGGCCGGGGCGACTGGTTTGGCGAAGGTCTGGGCAACAGCGTTCAGAAGCTGTTCTATCTGCCTGAAGCGCATACCGATTTTGTGTTCTCCGTTCTCGCCGAGGAGATGGGGCTGGTGTTTGCGCTGCTGGTGGTATGTCTTTACGGCCTGATCGCCGTGCGTATGTTTCGTATTGGCCGCAGAGCGGAAAAACTACAGCAGTTTTTTATGGCCTATATCGCCTATGGCTTCGCCATCATGCTGACAGGTCAGGCGCTGATCAATATCGGAGTTAATGTGGGGGCCTTGCCAACCAAGGGACTGACCCTGCCACTGGTGAGCTACGGCGGCAGTAGCCTGGTGGTCAGCTGCGTCATGATCGCTATCGTGATGCGGGTTGATTACGAACTGAAAAGGTTGTTGGCAGATGCTCCGGCTCCGGCCACAACAAAACAGCGAAAAAAGACAGCGGGCGCTGATGATGAAAAATAACCGCACAGTACTGATTATGGCAGGCGGCACCGGTGGCCATGTGTTTCCCGCGCTGGCGACTGCTGACTGTCTTCGCCAGCAAGGAGTGTCTGTCGAGTGGCTGGGGACTGCAGCGGGTATTGAAGCCGATGTTGTTCCTGCCGCGGATATCCGTTTGCACTGTATCGATGTAAAAGGTTTGCGGGGTAAGGGGAAGTTAAGCTTACTGATGGCACCCTTGCGGTTGCTCCATGCTTTGTATCAGGCGTTGGCTGTGTTACGCCGGGTTAAACCTGACATGGTGTTGGGGATGGGAGGTTTTGCTTCGGGGCCCGGGGGGCTGGCAGCCTGGTTGACCGGGGTTCCGGTTGTGGTGCATGAGCAGAATGCCTGTGCCGGAATGACCAATAAAATTCTGGCGCGGATGGCCCGGCGGGTGCTTGAAGCGTTTGGCGGCGCATTTCGCGGCAAATTTACAACCACCGTTGTGGGTAATCCGGTGCGCGGCGATATTCTCAATCTGCCCGCACCCGAACAGCGCTTTGAGGGACGCCAGGGGCCTGTTCGATTGCTGGTGGTGGGGGGCAGCCTGGGGGCGACCGCCATCAATGAGTTACTTCCCGCCGTATTAAGCCAGCTACCAGATAGCTGTGAGCTGGAGGTTTTGCACCAGGTGGGTAAACGGAATCTGTCGCAGACTCAGTCGCTGTATCAGGCGGCAGGACTTGCAGAGCGGGAGACGATCCGGGTGGTGCCCTTCATTGAACGGATGGATGAAGCTTACGGCTGGGCTGATCTGGTGTTATGTCGGTCAGGCGCATTGACAGTCAGCGAGCTGAGCATTGCCGGGGTTGCGTCTGTACTGGTGCCTTTTCCCTTTGCGGTGGATGACCATCAGACGGGAAATGCCCGGTTTCTGGCTGAAGCGGGTGCTGCGATTCTGGTGCAGCAGAAAGATCTGGATCGGGACCGGCTGATCAATATTTTGACAGAGCAGCTGAATGACCGGCAGGTGCTGCTAGAGATGGCGCAGAAAGCGCGCCAACTGGGACAACCTGACGCTAGTCAAACGGTAGCCGATATCTGTCTGGAGGTAATGAAAAAGTGACTGAGAATACGACAGAAGTTTATGAAGTACCGGAGATGCGACGTATTCGCAGGATCCACTTTGTGGGTATTGGCGGCGTAGGTATGTGCGGTATCGCTGAGGTTTTGCTGAACCAGGGATACCAGATCTCCGGTTCAGATATTAAAACCTCAGCCACCACGGAACGGTTGCAGAAAATGGGTGCAGAGATCTTTATCGGACATCTGGCGGAGAATATTACCGCCGCCAATGTGGTGGTCACCTCTACAGCGGTTCGGGATGATAACCCGGAGGTGAGCGCAGCCCGCGAACGACGTATTCCTATTGTTCGTCGTGCCGAGATGTTGGCCGAACTGATGCGCTATCGTCATGGTATTGCGGTGGCGGGCACCCATGGTAAGACCACTACCACCAGTTTGCTGGCATCGGTGATGGCAGAAGCCAAACTGGATCCAACCTTTGTGATTGGCGGGCGGCTGAACAGTGCCGGAACCAACGCGAAGCTGGGCGGCAGCCGCTATCTGGTCGCTGAAGCTGATGAGAGTGATGCTTCCTTCCTCCATCTGCAACCGATGGTGGCAATTGTCACCAATATCGATGCCGATCATATGGACACCTATGGGGGGGACTTTGGCAAGTTGAAGCAGACCTTTGTCGATTTCCTGCATAACCTGCCGTTCTATGGACTCGCTGTGCTGTGCACCGATGATCCGGTGGTCAAAGAGATTATAGCCGAGGTCGGCCGGCCTGTTGTCACCTACGGGTTTAATGACGAGGCGGATTACCGCGCAGAGAATATCGTTCAGAACGGTTTGAAAACCCGTTTTACCGCTAAACGTCCAGATGGACGGGACGATCTGCAGGTGACTCTGAATATGCCCGGCAGACATAACGTCCTGAACGCTCTGGCTACCATCGCCGTAGCGACTGATGAAGGGATCGATGATCAGTCGATCTGTCAAGCGTTGCAGACGTTTGAGGGGGTCGGTCGCCGTTTTCAGGTGCTGGGAGAGATTCCGGTTAAGGGCGGCACGGCGATGCTGGTGGATGACTATGGTCACCACCCCCGTGAGGTTCAGGCAACGATCCGTGCGGTGAAAGAGGGATGGCCGGATAAGCGTCTGGTGATGATCAATCAGCCCCATCGTTATACCCGTACCCGGGATCTCTATGAAGATTTTGTCCAGGTACTGTCTGAAGCGGATGTGCTGTTGTTGATGGAGGTTTTTTCCGCCGGCGAAGAGCCGATAGCGGGGGCCGACAGTCGCAGCCTGTGTCGAAGTATACGTCAGCGGGGCAGTGTTGATCCGGTGTTTGTTGAGTCGGTTGATGCGGTGCCTGGATTGTTACACAACCTGCTGCAGCCGGGAGATCTGCTACTGACCCAGGGCGCGGGAAATATCACCGCTCTGGCGCATGAGCTTTCCAAACTTGATCTGACTGTGGCGGCGGAGGCAGATTGATGACGACTTTTATGATTAGTGCACAGGAACGAAGCCAGTTTGGCCGGGTTGCGGTGCTCTATGGTGGTTCTTCGGCGGAGCGCAGTATCTCTCTGAAAAGTGGTGCAGAGGTGTTGCGAGGATTGCTGCAGGCCAATGTTGATGCTTTTGGTATCGACCTCTGTGCTGAGGGGGCCGACCCGTTGCAGCAGTTGCAAAACGCTGAGTTTGACCGGGCGTTTCTGATTCTGCACGGTCGTGGTGGCGAAGATGGCACGATCCAGGGGGTGCTGGAGATTATGGGCAAACCCTATACCGGCAGTGGTGTTATGGCGTCAGCCCTGGGGATGGATAAGGTTAAATGTAAGCAGATCTGGAGTGCTGCCGGCCTGCCAACCCCGAGCTATGTCGTGCCAGATGAAAACTCAGATCTGCAGCAGATCGCAGATCAGCTTGGTTTTCCGATGATTGTTAAGCCTGCCCATGAGGGGTCCAGCATCGGTATGAGTAAGGTTGACAGTGCCGGGGCGTTAGCGCAGGCGATTGGTGCGGCCCGGCAGTTCGACCGGGCTGTTCTGGTTGAAAGCTGGATCAGTGGTCCTGAATTTACCATTGCGGTCCTGAATGGCCAGGCGCTGCCGGTTATTCGTCTGGAAACGCCCCATGAGTTTTATGATTTTGACGCCAAATACCAGGCCAGTGATACCCAGTACCACTTTGATAACGAGCTGACAGCGAATCAGGAAACTGAGCTCAAACATCTGGCAGAACAGGCATTTGATATGGTCGGCTGCAGTGGCTGGGGACGGGTTGATGTGATGCTTGATCAGCAACGGGGCTTTCAGCTGCTGGAGGTGAATACGCTTCCGGGGATGACCGATCACAGTCTGGTACCGATGGCTGCCCGGGAAGCGGGTATCAGCTTTGAGGAACTGGTGGTCACCATTCTGCGGGGGAGCCTCTGAAGCATGTTAAAAAAACTGTTTTCACAGGCTGAACAGCAAGAGGAGCCGCCTAAAAGGGGGGCCTCTGCCACTGTTCACAGGAAAGCAGAGACCAGTGGCGCTAAAAAACGCTTCTGGAGATCAGAACGGTCTGCGGTTGCCGATGAGCGTCTGCTGAAGCAGAAAAGCAAAACATCCGCTGAAGGGACAGAACGTGAGCCGCTGGCCGCAGAGGAGACTGCGCGCTGGCATGGTATTGATGGTGACTGGTGGATCAAGCCCGCCACCATACTGACGGCACTGGCGGTGTTTATTGCCCTGGGTAATTACTGCTACAGCTCGCTCTATCACTGGCTGGATCAGCCGGTTGAGTGGGTTACTTTTGAGGGGAATACAGAACATCTGGACCGGACGCAGCTGGCGGCCAGCTCCGTTGCCCTGATGAAGGGGGGGCTGCTGAGCGCCGATCTGGACGCGGTAAAGGCGGGTATACAGAAGAACCCCTGGGTGTATCAGGTGGGAGTGAGTCGGCGCTGGCCTGCCTCCCTCTACCTGCAAATAAAAGAGGAGGTTCCGGTTGCCCGCTGGGGAGATGATGCTCTGTTGAACCATGAGGGGGATATTTTCTGGCCCGATCAGGTCGCCCGATACAGCGCTCTGCCGCTTTTGACAGGACCTTCCGGTAATACTGCGATGATGATGTCGGAGTATTACGACCTGAATCAGATGCTGCGCAACGCCGGCCTGCAGCTGGTTGAGCTGAAGCTGGAAGCGCGGGGGGCCTGGACCCTGATGCTGAATAACGGCATTAAAGTTGTGGTGGGACGGGACCAGGTAGTGGCCAGACTGGAACGGTTTCTGACGGTCTATCAGCAGCGATTGCAGGCGGAAGCTGACGCCGGGCGGATAGAACAGATCGATATTCGATATAACAACGGCATTGCCGTTAAGTGGCGCCCTGAGGCGGCCACAGATGAACAACAAAAAGGTTGATACTGTGAATATGGCGATGAAGCCTGGAAATAATATGATCGTGGCACTGGATATAGGCACCTCGAAAGTGGTGTGTCTGGTGGGCGAGGTTGGCCTGGACGGCACGATCGATATCGTTGGTATCGGCTCCCATGAGTCGCGGGGGCTGAAGCGGGGCGTGGTGGTGAATATCGAATCCACCGTGCACTCCATTCAGCGGGCGGTGGAAGAGGCCGAGCTGATGGCGGGCTGCAAGATCCACTCGGTGACGGTGGGGGTCGCCGGCAGTCATATCAACAGCATGAACTCCCACGGTATCGTTGCCGTCCGCGACGGCGAAGTGATGGAACATGATCTGGAACGGGTGATTGATGCGGCCCGGGCGGTGGCGATTCCCGCCGATCAGAAGATTTTGCATATCCTGCCGCAGGAGTATGTCATCGATAACCAGGAGGGCATTCGCGAACCGCTGGGGATGTCCGGGGTGCGACTGGAAGCCAAAGTGCATCTGGTGACCGGCGCGGTGAATGCGGTGCAGAACATTGAGAAGTGCGTTAAGCGTTGTGGTCTGGCGGTGGATAACGCGGTGCTGGAACAGCTGGCATCCAGTTACTCGGTGCTGACCGAGGATGAGAAAGAGTTGGGTGTCTGCATGGTGGATATGGGGGGCGGTACCACCGATATCGCTATCTTCACCGGTGGTGCGATCCGCCATACCGCGGTGATCCCGATTGCCGGTGACCAGGTGACCAACGATATCGCCATGGCGTTGCGCACACCGACACCCCATGCAGAAGAGATCAAGATCAAATATGCCTGTGCGCTGGCCCAGCTGGCCAGCGCCGAGGACACCATCAAGGTGCCCAGTGTCGGTGATCGTCCGGCGCGGGATCTGTCGCGACAAGCGCTGGCAGAGGTGGTTGAACCGCGCTATGACGAACTGTTTACCCTGGTGCAGGCGGAACTGCGTCGCAGCGGTTTTGAGGATCTGGTGGCCGCGGGAATAGTACTGACCGGGGGCACGGCGAAGATGGAAGGGGCGGTGGAGCTGGCGGAAGAGATCTTCCATATGCCGGTGCGACTGGCGTTGCCAAAAGGTGTGCGGGGCATGGGAGATATCCTTAACAGCCCGATCTACGCCACCGGCATCGGCCTGTTGCAATACGCCAAACAGGATATTCAGCATCTGGGCGAAGCGGTAGTGGTTGAAGATGTAGTAGAGCGACCTAATGTACTGAACCGGATGAAAGCCTGGTTCCAGGGGAACTTCTGATGAGTTACTAACTGAAATTCGACGCAGACAGAGAGGTCGCGTAAGACAAGTTTAGGGGGCAGGTACCCAGAGTATTAACCCCGGTGATTGATGTGTTCACAGGATGTGACAGACAGCAATGAAACAGAACGCAACAAAAAAACAGGTGCGGGTTGGGCACTGAACCTGGAGGGAAGGGATATGTTTGAACTAGTTAATAATATCGCACAGAACGCTGTCATTAAGGTGATTGGCGTCGGTGGTGGCGGTGGTAATGCCGTACAGCACATGGTCTCATCGGATGTCGATGGGGTCGAGTTTATCTGTGCCAATACCGATGCACAGGCGCTCAACAATATGGGCTCACGCAGTGTTCTGCAGCTGGGTGGTGAGATTACCAAGGGGCTGGGCGCGGGGGCCAATCCGGATATCGGTCGTCAGGCGGCTCTGGAGGATCGCGATCAGATTGTTGAGATGCTCAGCGGTGCGGATATGGTGTTTATCACCGCTGGTATGGGTGGTGGTACCGGTACCGGTGCGGCGCCGGTTGTCGCTCAGGTGGCCAAAGAACTGGGTATTCTGACGGTTGCGGTAGTGACCAAGCCGTTCCCGTTCGAGGGTAAAAAGCGGATGCTGATCGCCGATCAGGGGATCAAAGAGCTGTCCGAGCATGTCGACTCGCTGATTATCGTGCCCAACGAAAAACTGCTGCAGGTGCTGGGCAAAAACTGCACCCTGATGAAAGCGTTCGACGAAGCAAATGATGTCCTTAAAGGGGCGGTGCAGGGGATCTCTGATCTGATTATCCGCCCGGGTATGATCAACGTCGACTTTGCAGACGTACGCACGGTGATGTCAGAGATGGGTACCTCAATGATGGGGACCGGCATGGCACGGGGTGAAAACCGGGCGATTGAGGCGGCTGAAGCGGCTGTTCGCAGTCCGTTGCTGGAAGATGTCGACCTGATGGGGGCTCGCGGTATTCTGGTGAATATCACCGCTGGTCTGGATCTGGGTCTTGGCGAGTTCAGCGATGTGGGTCAGGTGATCGAAGAGTTTGCCTCTGATAATGCTATTGTGGTGGTGGGCACCGTTATCGATCCGGAGATGGTGGATGATATTAAGGTGACCGTTGTGGCGACCGGCCTGCAGAGAGCGAAGCAGGAAGATACCACGGTTAAGGTGGTCAGCAATAACCGTAAACCCGATGGTCAGCTTGATCTGAATCAGCTGGAATTGCCTGCAGTTCACAGGCGTAAGGCAGACCATATCAGCGCTGAAAAAAATAGAGTGTCACACAGGGAACTTTCTGGAAATCAGGAGTCGAAGAGTGGCACACAGGGGGAAACTGAGACCTATCTGGACATCCCGACATTTCTGCGGCGTCAGGCGGATTAAGCAGTCCACTGGAAAGCCTGATGTTGCAGGGGTTACGCGAATCAGTTATTGCTGATATAGCGGTATTTTTGTTAATATGGCGCGTTAATTCGCGACACACCAAACAGCCTTGGCAGACAATATGATCGGACAACGTACATTACGGAACAGCATTAAAGCAACTGGCGTAGGCCTTCACACCGGTCAGAAAGTGTATCTGACTCTGAAGCCCGCGCCTGTAGATACCGGTATTGTTTTTCGTCGGGTGGATCTTGAGCCGGCTGTAGAGATCCACGCACGGGCAAAAAATGTGGGTGACACGACACTGTCGACCAATCTGCAGAAGGGTGATGTACGGGTTTCCACCGTTGAGCATCTGCTGTCGGCTATGGCTGGACTGGGGATCGATAATGCCTATGTCGAGCTGAGTGCCGAAGAGGTGCCGATTATGGATGGCAGTGCCGCGCCATTCGTTTTCCTGATTCAGTCTGCGGGTATTCAGGAGCAGAATGCGCCGAAACAGTTTATCCGCATCATGAAAGAGGTCACTGTTCAGATTGAGGACAAAATTGCTACCTTTAAGCCGTTTAATGGTTTCAAGGTTGGCTTTACCATCGATTTTGATCACCCCGCTTTTGCTGACCGTAACATGGAAGCCAGTCTGGATTTTTCCAGCACTTCATTTGTAAAAGAGGTTAGCCGGGCCCGTACTTTTGGCTTTATGCGGGATATTGAATATCTCCGTGCCCAGAATCTGGCACTGGGTGGCAGTATGGATAACGCTATCGTGGTGGATGATTACCGCATCCTCAATGAGGATGGTCTGCGTTATGACGATGAGTTTGTTAAACATAAAGTACTGGACGCGGTGGGTGATCTTTACCTGCTGGGCAAAAGCCTGATTGGTGAGTTTCACGGCTTTAAATCCGGCCACTATCTGAACAATCTGCTGCTGCGCAAACTGCTGGAAACAGAGGATGCATGGGAGATTGTAACCTTTGAGGGGCGCGAGCAAGCGGTGCCAATCTCATATCTGCAGCCTGCAGCTGTAAGCTGATTAGCATTAACACCCTGAAAGCCGGACTCCAGAGTCCGGCTTTTTACTTTTTTTAAGGTCGATATATCCGCAAAAAAAATATCCCTATTGAGATTCAATTTGATGCCCCAATAGAGGTAGAATGTTGCGTTAATTTAATACTTTAACCGGCCTAAGACCGCCGCTTCTAACAGGTAAATAATCAGATTATGTTCACTTCGATGTTAAAGAAGGTTTTTGGTAGCAAAAACGAGCGTGTACTCAAACAGATGGGTAAGATCGTTAAACAGATCAATAGCTATGAAAGCGAAGTTGAACAACTCTCCGATGATGACCTGAAGGCGAAGACGGCGGAATTCAAGTCGCGTCTCGAGCAGAATGAATCCCTCGATGCAATTTTGCCGGAAGCTTTTGCTGTTGTCCGGGAAGCGTCACGGCGGGTGATGGGGATGCGCCACTTCGATGTACAGATGATCGGTGGTATTACCCTGCATGAGGGTAAAGTTGCTGAGATGCGTACCGGTGAGGGTAAAACCCTGGTGGCAACGCTGCCGGTGTATCTCAATGCCCTGGCGGGGCGGGGGGTGCATGTTGTTACTGTCAACGACTACCTGGCCAGCCGTGATGCTGAGTGGATGCGCCCACTGTATGAGTTCCTGGGGCTGAGTGTGGGTGTGGTTCTGTCGGGACAGGATCCGCAAACCAAGCGGGATGCCTATCATGCCGATATCACTTACGGCACCAACAACGAGTTTGGTTTTGACTATCTGCGCGACAATATGGCGTTCAGTGTCGAGGATAAAGTTCAGCGGGATTTCTATTTTGCCGTGGTGGATGAGGTGGACTCTATCCTCATCGATGAGGCGCGTACCCCACTGATTATCTCCGGAGCGGCGGAAGACAGTTCAGAGATGTATCGCAAGATGAACACTCTGATTCCGGGGCTGGAAAAGTATGAGGGTGAGATCGACCCTAAAAGCGACGAAGAGATCGATGGCGATTTTGCGGTTGATGAGAAGAACCGTACTGTTGAGCTGACCGAGCGGGGCCATCAGCGGATTGAGGATATGCTCGCCAAAGAGGGGATCCTGACTGAGGGCGAAAGCCTGTATGCGCCACAGAATCTGAGCCTGCTGCACCATGTGCTGGCAGCACTGCGGGCGCATAACCTGTTTCAGCGTGATGTAGATTACATCGTTCAGGACGGCGAAGTGGTGATCGTTGATGAACATACCGGCCGTATTATGCCGGGACGCCGCTGGTCAGAAGGCTTGCATCAGGCGGTGGAGGCCAAAGAGGGCGTCCATATCAATCAGGAGAGCCAGACGCTGGCGTCGACGACCTTCCAGAACTATTTCCGGCTTTATGACAAACTCTCCGGTATGACCGGTACAGCGGACACCGAAGCGTTCGAGCTTAATCAGATCTATGGTCTGGATGTTGTGGTTATTCCGACTAACGTGCCGGTGGCCCGAATCGACTATAACGATCTGGTATTTCTCACTATCGAAGAGAAATATGAAGCGATCCTCAAAGAGATTGAACACTGCGTTGAAGAGAAACGTCCGGTGTTGGTGGGTACTGCATCGGTTGAGTCCTCTGAGCTGATCTCAGCATTTCTGAAGAAGAAAAAAATCCCCCACAATGTACTGAATGCCAAGAATCACGGTAAAGAGGCAGGGATTATTGCGGATGCCGGTCGTGCAGGGGCGGTGACAATCGCTACCAATATGGCGGGCCGGGGTACCGATATTGTGCTGGGTGGTAAGTTCGAGTCCGTTCTTGAGGGGATGGATAACCCGACTGAGGAACAGATTGCCGCGGCTAAAGCTGAGTGGCAGGCGCGGCATGATGCAGTGCTGGAAGCCGGTGGCTTGCATATTATCGGTACCGAGCGTCATGAATCACGCCGCATCGATAATCAGCTGCGGGGTCGTGCCGGTCGTCAGGGTGACAACGGTTCATCCCGTTTCTTCCTGTCACTGGAAGATGATCTGATGCGGATTTTTGCTTCCGACCGGGTTCGTCAGTTTATGAAAGCCCTGGGGATGGAGAAGGGTGAAGCGATTGAGCATAAGATGGTCTCCAATGCGATCGAGAAAGCTCAGCGTAAAGTAGAGGGCCGCAACTACGATATTCGTAAGCAGCTGCTGGAATATGACGATGTTGCCAATGATCAGCGTCGTGCTGTGTATGATCAGCGTAATGAACTGATGGCCACCAACGATATTTCCGAGACTATTGAGGCGATTCGAGCTGAGGTGGTTGATAATGCGATCAGTGACTATATCAAGCCGCAGAGTCTGGAAGAGCAGTGGGATGTTCCCGGCCTGGAGAAGCATCTGCAGTCGGAGTTTGGCCTGGAGATGCCAGTACAGGAGTGGCTGGATAAAGATGATACCTTGCATGAAGAGTCGCTCCGTGAACGCATTCTGCGCGATATCGTCGAGGATTATCAGGCTAAAGCGGCGATTGTCGGGGTAGAAAATATGCGCCTGTTTGAGAAACAGGTGATGTTGCAGGTGTTGGATACGTTGTGGAAAGAGCACCTGCAATCGATGGATATGCTGCGTCAGGGTATCCATCTGCGCGGCTATGCCCAGAAAAACCCGAAACAGGAGTATAAGCGTGAATCCTTTATCCTGTTTGAGCAGCTGCTGGAAAATATCAAGACCGATGTGATTAAGATTCTCAGTCACGTGCAGGTGCGCCAGCCGGAAGAGATTGAAGAGATGGAGCGTCAGCGACGTGAGCAGGCGGCGAAACAGCAGATGAATTTCCAGCATGACCAGTCCTCCGCGATGGCGGCTGATGAAGCTGGTGATGAGGAGGCCGTTGCCGGTGCTGAGCCTTTTGTTCGCGAAGGTAAGAAAGTGGGGCGTAATGATCCCTGTCCCTGTGGTTCCGGCAAAAAATATAAGCAGTGTCACGGTAAACTGAGCTGATCATTAATATTGAGTATTTACCCTGATCTGGTGATTGATTAATACAGAGAAAGCAGCGAAGCTGCTTTCTTTTTGTCTATAGATTAACAATAAGGTTTAAGGAGTCTGTAATGGCAGTAGGTCCTGGCACGCTTCCAACGCTGCACCCGGTTGCAGGTTTTCGTATCGGTACAACCTCGGCAGGGGTTAAAAAGCCAGGGCGAAAAGATCTGGTGCTGATGGAGATCGCAGAGGGCGCCAGCACTGCAGGGGTTTTTACCCTGAACCAGTTTTGCGCTGCACCGGTGAGAATTTGTAAGACACATCTGCAGCAGGGGATGCCATCCTATCTGGTGATCAATACCGGTAATGCCAATGCGGGGACAGGTAAGCAGGGGCATCAGGATGCTCTGGATGTCTGTCAGGCGGTTGCAGATCGGGCCGGTGTTGCTATTCAGCAGGTGCTGCCATTCTCGACAGGGGTGATCGGTGAAAAACTCCCCACGGATCGTATTATCAGCGCGGTGCCTGCTGCGTTTGATGCGCTGTCTGATGATGGCTGGCTGGAAGCCGCCAGCGGGATTATGACCACCGATACCCGGCCAAAAGCGTATTCGATGCAGCTGGAACACCAGGGGCAGGTGATCACCCTGACCGGTATTTCAAAGGGCGCGGGTATGATCAAGCCCAATATGGCAACTATGCTGGCTTATATTGCGACGGACGCAAAAGTTGAGCCTGCCCTGCTGCAGTCACTGCTAAGCCGTGCCGCAGACCAGTCGTTTAACCGTATCACCATCGATGGTGATACCTCTACCAACGACTCCTGTATGCTGGTGGCGACTGGTGCCAGTGGCGTAGAGGTGACAGAGGATAATAGCGAGCTGCTGGCTCAGTTTGGCGCCGCTGTGGATAAGGTGTTGCTGGAGCTGGCTCAGGCGATTATTCGTGATGGCGAAGGGGCAACTAAATTTGTCACCATCAGGGTTGAACAGGCCGCCAGCTCGGAAGAGGCGTTGAAAACCGCTTATGCGGTTGCTCATTCACCGCTGGTTAAAACCGCGCTGTTTGCCAGCGACCCTAACTGGGGACGGATTCTGGCGGCGGTTGGTTATGCCGGGATTGATAATCTGGATGTTGATACTCTGCAGATCTGGCTGGGAGAGGCCTGCATTGTCGAAAACGGTGGTCGGGCTGCCAGTTATACCGAGGCTGCCGGACAGGCGGTAATGAATCGTGAAGAGATCACTATCCGCATTATCCTTAATCGTGGTGATAAACAGGAAACGGTCTGGACCACGGATCTGAGTAAGGAGTATGTGGCAATCAATGCGGATTACCGCTCCTGATCCCTGCCCAGCGCTGAAACGGTACCGATTTTGAAACTGATACATGTCGCGGCTGCGGCGATCTTCAATGACTCCGGTGATCTGTTGCTGGCGCTGCGTGATAAGGCGCAGCATCAGGGGGGCTTATGGGAGTTTCCCGGGGGTAAGGTCGAACCGGGTGAAGAAGTTCGCAGTGCGCTGGCCAGAGAGTTACAGGAGGAGCTGGGGATTGAGATTGATCAGTCTGCTACCGTCCCCCTGATACAGGTCCCCTTCCACTATCCTGATAAATCGGTATTGCTGGATGTGTTCCGCGTTAACCGCTTTAAGGGGCAGGCCTATGGCCGGGAGGGGCAGCCGCTTAACTGGGTTAAACCGGCGGATCTGAGCAATTATCAGTTTCCGGCAGCGAATACACCCATTGTCAATGCGCTTCTGCTGCCGACAGCGTTAGCCATCACCCCTCGATTATCACCTGATCAGTACAGTGAATATATCGATAAAGCCCTTCAGAAGGGGGCTGAGGCGGTTATGCTGCGGGCGAAACACCTGGCTGAAACAGAGCAGCTAAACCTCTATCAACAGCTGGCAGAGGCGTTTCCTGAGCTGTTAGTAATATGGAATGGATCGCTGGACGCAGCAAACCATGCTGAAGTCACAGCGCTTCATCTCAGTTCAGAACGGCTGATGCAGCTGAACAGTCGAGAAACCTATCGTGGGCGCTGGCTGGGGGCTTCCTGCCACAATGAGGAACAGATACGCCGGGCAGAACAGATCGGCGCGGATTACATCACCCTTTCACCGGTGCAGAGAACCGCCAGTCATCCAGAGGTCACGCCAATGGGCTGGGCTGAATATTCTCGCCTGGTACGTCTATCCTCTCTGCCGGTTTATGCTCTGGGCGGTGTATCGCTGGCAGATCTTGAGCAAACCCGTCAGGCGGGTGGCCAGGGGATCGCAGCGATTAGATGTTTTTTTTGAAGCAGGGAGTGGTGAAACTGCCGGGGTTTCAAATCAGTAGGCGCTGCATCTTGCAGCGATAAAGCTTTGCCGTTGCGCAGACCCTCGCCGCTGGAAGCGGCTCCCACACTATAAAGCTGACTCGCCACCGAGGTCACAGATTAGTAGGAGCTGCATCCTGCAGCGATAAAGCTTTGCAGTTGCGCAGACCCTCGCCGCTGGAAGCGGCTCCCACACTATAAAGCTGACTCGCCACCGAGGTCACAGATTAGTAGGAGCTGCATCTTGCAGCGATAAAGCTTTGCAGTTGCGCAGACCCTCGCCGCTGGAAGCGGCTCCCACACTATAAAGCTGGTTCGCCACCGAGGTCACAGATTAGTAGGAGCTGCATCCTGCAGCGATAAAGCCAGATGTTTATAAATCAGCTTTTACAGGTTATTCCCTGTAGTGGAAATGCTCCAGAGGAGCAGTATTCTCAGTGCAGTGGCCGGTCCAGATAGTCTGCGCTTTCGCTATCTTCGAAGCTGCTGCTGTAATCATCAACACTGGGCTCTGCCGGTATCTGATACGCCTCATCAGCCCAGGCACCCAGATCAATCAGCTTGCAGCGCTCGCTGCAAAACGGGCGAAATGGATTAGCTGTGCTCCACTCCTGGGCTTTACTGCAGGTAGGGCAGGCCACCAGTGGCTTTTTCTTGTGTGAATCAGTGTTGTCAGGCTTTTTAACCAAAATCAGACTCCCGCTCCTGTCGCGCTTTTTGCAGGAACTTTGTATGTAGTTTTTCCACCAGGGGTTTCAGTTCATCCGGCGTTCCACTGTTGTCGATCAGATCGTCTGCTTTAGCGATGCGCTGATCGCGGGGGATCTGGGCGGCAATAATCGCTTCGACCTGCTCTGCATCGGTATTATCCCGTTCGGTTGTACGGCTGATCTGAGTGGCTTCATCGACATCGATCACGACCACATGGTTTACCAGCAGGTGCTGATCGGTTTCCAGCAGCAGAGGCGAGGCGAGAATAGCATACTCCGCTTTTGAATTATCAAGTTTCAGCAGAATCCGGTCCCTGATCAGGGGGTGGAGCAGTTGCTCCAGCCAGTCCCGCTGACGGGGTGCTTCAAAGACTATTTTTCTCAGCGCTTTACGGTCCAGATTGCCATCGGATAACAGAATATCGCTGCCGAAACGCTGGGCAATTTTAGCCAGTGCCGCTTCACCCGGTTCAACGACCTCCCGGGCGACCTGGTCGGCATCAATCACATCGACAGCCAGCTGTTCAAAGAGCTGCGAAACGGCTGATTTACCACTGCCGATACCACCGGTAAGACCTACTACAAACATATCAGACTCTCTGAATGAACTGACTTTACGAAATGAAGTTTATCAATAAACAGGTTTATAAGTTTAGCAGATGCAGATACCAGCTGGTCAGCTCATCTCCCCATAACAGCGCGATCCAGCCTGCGCCTGCCAGATAGGGGCCAAAAGGGATTGGTGTTTGCGATTGCTGACGGCTGAAAGCGATCATGATCCCACCGATAATAGCGCCGATCAGTGAGGAGGCCAGAATAATCAGTGGTAGCATATCGGCGCCGGCCCAGGCTCCCAGTGCCGCAAGCAGCTTGAAATCGCCATAGCCCATCCCCTCTTTGCCGGTGGCCAGTTTGAATAGCCAGTAAACCGACCAGAGGGAGAGGTAGCCCAGCACCGCTCCCCACAGGGCTGAGGGCAGCGTGGTGAAGTAACCAAAGCTATTGATGATCAGGCCGATCCAGAGCAGCGGCAGGGTGATTTTATCCGGCAATAGCTGATGATCAATATCGATAGCGGTAAGCGCAATCAGACACCAGCTGAAGAAGATCGCGGCAAAAGCCACCGGGTTAAAGCCGAACTGCCAGACAATAAAAGCCGATATCAGCGCAGTGACCAGTTCAATAAGGGGATAGCGCAGTGATATCCTGGTTTTACAACCACTGCATTTTCCACCCAGAATCAAAAAGTAGCTAATTAGCGGAATATTTTCATACCAGTGGATCAGATGTCCGCAGTTAGGGCAGGTTGATGCAGGTTGAGCCAGGTTGAAGGGGGGGGATGGCTCTGCGGGTGTTTCCTGTGCCTCCGGATCTCTTGTTTCAGCAGCTTCAGCAGCTTCAGCTGCCATCAACTGCCATTCCCGCTCCATCATCTGTGGCAGTCTGTGAATAACCACATTCAGAAAACTGCCCACCATCAGTGCAAAAACAAAGGTAAGTGACAGCGACAACCAGGTATCAGCTGCAATCAGTTCGAACATCATAGTATCTAGGTTTTCTCAGTCAGGGTTCGTTGTATTGTTAGTGTACGACATTACCCAACTGGAAGATTGGCAGATACATGGCGATAACCAGACCGCCCACCAGAATACCCAGAATCGCCATAATCATCGGCTCGATCAGCGTAGAGAGGTTATCGACGGCGTTATCCACCTCCTCCTCATAGTAACTGGCAACCTTATCCAGCATCATCTCAAGGGAGCCCGCCTCTTCGCCGATGGCGATCATCTGGGTAGCCATCGCTGGAAACAGTCCGGTCATGGTGACGGCGTTTTGCAGTGATTGTCCGGTAGAAACGCCGTTCTTGATCTGCATAATCGCCTTTTCATAGACTACATTCCCGGAAGCGCCCGCCGCAGAATCCAGCGCATCGACCAGCGGGACACCAGCGGCAAAGGTGGTGGCCAGGGTTCGGGCAAACCGTGCAATAGCGGAGTTATGCAGTATCTTCCCGACAATGGGTAGTTTCAGTACCGTGCGATCGAGCCACTCCCGGAACCCCCGAGATTTTTCATGAGCTTTGGCAAATGAGAAACCGGCGACCGCAATCGCGATCAGTGCGATAAACCACCAGTCCTGGGCAATTTTCGACAGATGCACAACAAACATAGTGAAGGCGGGCAGGTCGGCACCGAAGCTGGAGAATACACTTTCAAACTGGGGGACTACCTTGATCAAAAGAATGGCGGACACTACCAGACCGATGACAATTACCGCAATGGGATAGGTCAGGGCTTTTTTGATCTTCTTTTTAAGAGTCTCCATTTTTTCTTTATAGGTAGCGATCCGGTCAAGCATGGTTTCCAGCGAGCCGGAACTTTCACCGGCATGGACCAGGTTGCAGTACAAATCATCAAAATATTTTGGATGGCGTTCCAGGGCTTTGGCAAAGTTGGTGCCGCCACTGACATCGGCTTTCAGATCGTATATCACCTGTTTCATCTTCTGTTTTTCGATACCGTTAGCAACGATATCGAAGCCCTGCAGTAGTGGCACCCCGGACTTCAGCATGGTGGCGGTCTGGCGGGTAAACAGGGCGATGTCCAGCGGTTTTATCGGTTTGTTATGGTTGCTGAACATGCTGTAGCTCTGTTTACGAACCTTTTTGGGCATAATACCCTGTTTGCGCAGCATCGCTTTGGCTTCAGCGAGGTTTTCAGCGTTGATCGCCCCTTTGCTGGCATTACCGCTCTTATCTTTACCTTCCCAGTTAAAGGTGAGAGGCGTTTTGTTTGCTGCTTTCTTAGCCATCCGGTTGTTTCCGTATTACAGGTTTAGAATCGTTTAATAATCAGTCGGTTTAACAAACAGCGGTTTACAGTTTTATAACCCGGTTCATCTCTTCCAGGCTGGTGACGCCCTGAATTACTTTGCGCAGGCCTGACTGTCTGAGAGAGCGGAACCCCTGCTGTTTTGCGGTTGCCAGAATATCCAGAGATGAACCGTTGTCCATAATCACCTGGGCAATCTCCGGGGTCATCGCCATGGTTTCATAGACCCCCACCCGGCCTTTATAGCCCTTATTGCACTTACTGCACCCTTCCGGATTATGCTCAAACAGACTGAGACCCGCTTTTATCTGTTCCGGAGTAAAGCCCTCTTCCAGTAATGTTGCTTCAGGAATGGTGGCGGGCTTTTTACACGCGCTGCACAGACGTCGTCCCAGTCGCTGGGCAATAATCATAGACACAGAGGTAGCAATATTAAAGGCCGGAACCCCCATATTGCGTAGTCGTGTGAGTGTTTCGGCGGCACTGTTGGTGTGCAGAGTTGACAATACCATATGGCCGGTCTGGGCGGCTTTGATAGCGATCTCAGCGGTTTCCAGATCTCGGATCTCACCTACCATTACTACATCCGGATCTTGTCGCAGGAAAGATCGCAGTGCTTCTGCGAAGGTCAGTCCCACTTTATTATTCACATGGACCTGGTTGATCCCCTCCAGGTTGATCTCTACCGGGTCCTCCGCGGTGGATATATTGCGTTCAACGGTGTTGAGAATATTCAGGCCGGTATAGAGGGAGACGGTTTTACCGCTACCGGTGGGGCCGGTCACCAGAATCATCCCTTGTGGTTTATGCAGGGTTTGCATAAACAGCTCTTTCTGGTCTTCATCGTAACCCAGCGCTTCGATCCCCATCTGCGCACTGGTGGGGTCGAGAATACGCAGCACCACTTTTTCGCCCCAGAGGGTGGGCAGGGTGTTAACCCGGAAGTCGATGGCGCGGTTTTTGGAGATCTTCATCTTGATACGGCCATCCTGGGGGACTCGTCGCTCGGAGATATCCATCTGCGACATCACTTTCAGTCGGGCGCAG
This sequence comes from Amphritea atlantica, assembly GCF_900111095.1. GTDB lineage: Bacteria > Pseudomonadota > Gammaproteobacteria > Pseudomonadales > Balneatricaceae > Amphritea > Amphritea atlantica. Next base: position 40,773 of record NZ_FOGB01000021.1, read on the forward strand.
AGACGGGAAGCCAGATTGGCTGGGGGCTTGGCGACCTCCTGCAGAATGCCGTCGATACGGCAGCGGATGCGGTAGGATTTCTCATAGGGCTCGAAGTGGATATCCGAAGCACCGGTTTTTATCGCATCCAGCAGTATTTTGTTGACGAAGCGTACAATCGGAGCATCGTTGGCGGCTTCTTCACCATTGTCTTCCTGCTGCTCATTAAGCCCCTCATCGATCTCCAGGTTATCGAGATCGGCATCTTCCAGGCCATCGAGGGCGGAGTTCTGTTCATCGAGGAAGGTGTCGATCAGATGGGCGAGCTTATCCTCTTCAACGATCACCCCCTCGGTGGTGGTGCCGGTATGGAACTTAAACTCATCCAGCGCCTGAATATTGGTAGGGTCTGAGATTGCCACATAGAGGCGGTTCTCACGCTTGATCAGAGGCAGGGCATGGTGTTTGGTGATTAGCTTTTCATCCACCAGGCCCTGGGGCAGCGCTTCAATATCGATGACATCGAGGTCAAACAGGGGCATGCCGAACTCATCGGCAGCGGCCGCAGCAGCCCGATAGGCACTCACCAGGCGGTTTTCGATAATATGGGCGATAAAGGGCTTATTGTCCTTGCGGGCGGTTTTCAGGGCGTCCATGGCAACATCGGATGAAAACACACCGTCATTAACCAGTCGTCGTGCCAGACCACTCAGCGGCTGAAAGGGTTGTACGCTCATTATTCAGAGAATCCATTTTTATCTGTTGATATCGGCGACAGAAACAATAGCTTAAGTTGGCGGCCTGAATTTGTATAGCTAAAGCTGTTATCCTTTATCTCTTATTGTTTGTCAGTTCTTAATACCGACGGCTTTACCTCTAAGGCATCCATTACTGTCTACCATCACCACTCATGAAAAGTTATAAAGAATAAGATCTTACCTTTAACCTAAACTGCCTTGTATTATTATCTATTTGTAAAGTAACATCTATCGGTCGGTTTGAGAATCAACAGACGCTTGCTTCAGGTCACTGGACTGCCATAAAAAATAGGTTACTATCTGTATCAGGCTCGTATGGAGCATGGAGGATGGGCCCTATGGCAAGGGAAAGAGTCGTTCGGAGCAAGGATGATGATGAATACTTTACTCGCTGGAGAGATTACGAATGAAAAACACTATTAAAAAACAGCAGGGTTTTACCCTGATAGAATTGATGATCGTGGTCGCGATTATCGGTATTCTGGCGGCAATCGCGCTGCCTGCGTATAACACTTATACCAAGAAAGCTCGTTTTTCTGAAGTGGTACAATCAGTTACAGGTGTTAAGTCTGCAGTTGAAGTGTGTTATCAAACAGGAAATGCTTTAGCTGATTGTGATACCGCGGGCAACGGTTCAGTTAGTACTGCTGTAGGTATGGCAAACGTTGGTACTTATGTTTCTACTGTTACTGCTGTAGATGGTACAATAACAGCAACCGGTAGTGCAGAAGTTGATAATAAAACCTTTATTCTCGTACCAACAGAAGTGAATAGCGGTCTTACTTGGTCTTCAAGCGGTGGTACTTGTATTGCTGCAGGTTTGTGTGACTAATAACCTGAATAGGTTTGTGAAAAAAGCGCAAATTATTTTGCGCTTTTTTTATGCCTGAAATTAGCCTTTCAGCTACTATATTTAGCTATAAGGTTATGATTTACTTAGGTTCAAATTATAAGAAAGCCCCGGTACCCAATGAACAAAAAAACCATCCTCCTTATCCTGATCGCTATAACCGCGGCAGTCACCTACTATCTCTACGAAGAGCCGCTGCCTATTGAAAAACGGGCAGTGGTTGAAGCGGATCTGGCCGCTCAGCCGGATAAATACCCTGCGACCCCGGTATGGTGGTCAGATGGTGGTATTCTGGCGATCGGTATGCTGCCCCGTGAAGGAGGGGAAAAACGCAATGACAGTGCCAAAGAGATCTGTCAGATTCTCTGGAAGCATAACGTTAATAAAACCGTAGTTGAGGTGTACGATATCCTGCAGATTCAGAAAAGTGATGAGTGGGAACTGATTGGCGCAGCGGATTGTCGGCGCAAAGCACCATAATTAAAAGCACCGTAATTCAAAGCTCTGTAATTCAAAGCTCTGTAATGGAAAGCTCCGTCATTAAAAGCCGGGTAATTATTCAAATTCAGGCTTTTTTGAGCAAATCAACAGATAGTTTGCAGGGTTGTTACTCAAAGTGAGTATGAGAGTTTTATTGTTATTCTTTCTATATTGGAATTAATAGGCCGCTCTGAACATAAAAAAATCCGCACAGACAGGCGGATTTTTTATGGCGCATCGCACTTTAATTGGGAATATATTCTGCAGTCCAATTAAAAGCAGACTTACCACAGTACCCAGGGGGCATAATAAGGTCACGAAGAGCACAAAGAAACTGAGAGGATAGAGCTTCTATGAATAGCTCTTCTTCGTGTCCTCTGTGTCCTCAGTGGTGAATTTTTCTTTTGCTTTGCGTTTTGCCTCAGATAAACCGCATCGACAGGTCCACCGCTTTGCAATCTTTGGTTAGCAAGCCGATCGAAATATAGTCAACGCCGGTTTCGGCGATGCTGCGCAGGGTGTTGGCATCGATGCCACCTGAGGCTTCCAGTTTAGCCGGTGTGGGGTGTTCCTTGTTCTTCTGTACTGCCAGGCGCAGGCCGGCATGGTCAAAGTTATCCAGCATAACGATATCGGCCTGAGCATCCAGTGCCTCTTGTAGTTCTGCAAAAGACTCGACCTCAACTTCTACCGGTTTGCCCGGTTCGTTGCGCTTGGCGGTGGCGACCGCGCTGGCGACTGAACCGCAGGCCATAATATGATTTTCCTTGATCAGAAATGCATCATAGAGACCGATTCGGTGGTTGAAACATCCTCCACAGGTCACCGCATATTTTTGCGCGTTACGCAGGCCGGGAATGGTTTTGCGGGTATCCAGCAACTTCACGCCGGTGCCTTCAACCAATGAGGCATAGTAGGCACTGATCGTCGCGGTACCGGAGAGGGTTTGCAGAAAGTTCAGTGCGCAACGCTCTCCGGTGAGCAGTGAGCGAGCCGGCCCCTGCAGTTCAAACAGGGGCTGATTAGGAGTCACCCTATCCCCATCGTTGACCAGCCAGTTCACCCTGACACGGTCATCGACCTGGCGAAATACCTCATTGACCCACCCGACACCGCAGATAACCGCGTCTTCACGGCTGATTACCCGTGCGCTGGCCTGCTGCTCTGCCGGTATCAGTTGGGCGGTGATATCTCCGTCACCCAGATCTTCCGCCAGCGCGGTGGTTACGGTAGGTGGGATATCGCTGAGCAGTCGGTTAGTGGCCATAAGGGCTCCGTGTTGGTGATCAGATTGCGGTTGTTCTGCTATCAAAGGGTCTGTCTGTTCTGATAGCTTGTCTGAAATAGAAGGCGTGGTACTATCAAAGGGCACTTATATGAGCCACACCAAGGTCGCTATTTTAACGGAAAGCCGCTGGGTAAAGTAGTCGCTGGCAGGGGAAAAATGACGCAGTTTAACGAGATTTACACAATCAAGGAGGGCTGGCTTAGTGGTGCAGAGCGCTGCCCATCGCCCAACTTTAATCAGCGACCAGATAGCATGCAACCCCGGTTGCTGGTAATACACAATATCAGTTTGCCGCCGATGAAATTTGGTGGGGGTTATATCCGGGATTTTTTTCTCAATCGCCTGGATAGCAGTGCTGACCCCTATTTTGAAACGATCAGCGCTTTGCAGGTGTCAGCGCACCTGCTGATTGAACGCAATGGACGGATGGTTCAGTTTGTTGGTTTTGATCAGCGCGCCTGGCATGCCGGGCAGTCGAACTACGATGGTTGTGATAACTGTAATGACTTTTCCATCGGTATTGAACTGGAAGGAGCAGATCATATCCCCTACACCGATGCGCAGTATCGGCAACTGGCCAGAGTGACTGCGGCATTGATCAGCTACTATCCTGAGATGGGGACTGAACATATCACCGGCCACTCTGATATTGCGCCGCAGCGTAAAACAGACCCCGGTCCGGCATTTAACCGGAACTATTTTTATCGCCTTTTGACACAGGAGATACACGGATGAAGTTTCTGGCAGTGATGCTGGTGATTGTTTTGGGACGCTATACACGACGGTCACCTAAGGTTATCAGGCTGGCCCGTGCCGCCATTCCTCAGAGTTCTCTTCACTGGATTATGCTGACCCTGTATATGGTGGCTCTGGAGGCCCTGCTATTGCAGTTTTTCCGCTGGGAGTTTGGCATCTTTGTGCTGGCCATTGAGCTGGCGGCGCTCTACCTTTATCTGGAGAACTGGTCGCCCAGTGATATTACCGGGAAGTACTATCGGGACTGGTGTAAAGGCAATTTTCAGGCATCCTGGTTGCAGTTGGCGGAGCTGCTTGGGCTTAATCGCACGGATGATGTCACGGATTGTCAGTCAGCCCACTATGCGATTTGTCAGCAGTATTTCTACCTGTCGCTTGTTGGCTTTTTTGCCCTGTTGTTCTGGTTTATCTTGCTGGGTATCCCGGGTTTGTTTCTGGCTCTGTGGGCGGGCTGGTTAATCCAGCATAAACATACCAAACGACTGCCGGGCATCGCTGAACTGGTTATCCGGATCCCCGCCCGCTTATTAGGCTTTACCTTTTTCATTGTCGGCAACGGCCTGAGTGCCTATACCCAGCTTAATAACCCGGAAGCCAAAGATCATAATGTCAGTGACTGGCTGTTCAGAATCGCTCTGGCCGCGGTGGGAGAGGAGAGCTATCAGCAATACCGGTTTGCGGGCGATTGTGGCGATGAAGAGTTTCGACACCATGCGGCTGAAGAGATTATCAGCCTGAATCGGTTGATCCGCCGATCAGCGATCCTGTGGTTAATGGTATTTGGTGTGCTGACAATGCTGGGTGTGGAAACCCCGCTGTATTAAACTCCGCTGTATCCCTCGCCAGAAGCCCTTAATTCCCAGCAGATATGCTAGCGTCATAGATGGATGCTTTTATGGGAGGCGCGCCCTCGCAGCGAGGCAGTTCTCTTGTGCGGGGTTATATGGTTGAAATCAGCGTCGTTATAAGCGAGAATCATTTTCATTTAGGTGAGAGTGTTCCCAACTTATGACCCCCCTGCTGGAACTCAGATCGATCAGCTGCGGCTATGACAACACAGTGATTACCCAACAACTGAGTTTTCAGTTGCAGGCGGGGGAGATTGCCTGCCTGCTGGGCCCCAGTGGTTGTGGTAAAACAACGGTGTTGCGGGCCATCGCCGGTTTTAATCCTCTGCTATCCGGAAGTATTGTGCAGAACGGTACACCGATATCTGCAGCGGGTTTTACCCTGCCGCCGGAACAGCGTGGCATCGGTGTGGTTTTTCAGGACTACGCACTGTTCCCCCACCTCAGCGTATTTGACAATATCGCCTTTGGTTTAAAGGGCCGTAGTCGCGATGAAAAACGTGAAGCGGTCGCCGCTTTATTGCAACTGGTTGAGTTGCCTGATCTCTCCGCCCGCTATCCCCACGAACTTTCCGGTGGTCAGCAGCAGCGGGTGGCGCTGGCCCGGGCGCTGGCACCGAAGCCAAAACTGCTGTTGCTGGATGAGCCTTTCTCCAATCTTGATACCGATCTGCGCCGCCAGCTGGCGCTGGAGGTGCGTTCCATTCTCAAGGCTCAGGGAATAGCGGCGATTATGGTGACCCATGATCAGGAGGAGGCGTTTGCCATCAGTGATCAGTTGGGAATTCTGGCGCAGGGACAACTGCAGCAATGGGGGACGCCTACAGAGCTGTATTATCGCCCGGTTAACCCGTTGGTGGCTGGTTTTGTGGGTAAAGGGGAGTTGTTTTCGGGTGAATGCCTGGATGCGACCACGGTCAGAACCGAGCTGGGTACCATTGAGTTTGCCGAGCCCTTTGGTGCTGAAGTTGGGAAACCGCTGTCGCTCTTTATCCGCCCGGGGGATATCCGTCCCAGTATTGAGCCCGGTGCCGTGATGGCCACTATCGAACAGAAAGAGTTTCTCGGCAGTTCTGTGGTGTATCAGTTAAGCCTGCCTTCCGGTCGCCGGATTGAGTCTGAGATCTATGAACCCCTGATGCTGGAAGTGGGAGCCAGGGTGTCACTGCATGTGGCGGCCCATCGGCCGATTGCCTTCGCGCTTTAATGGTTTTCAGTTGCTATCGCGGGTCGCTGAGATGGTCCGGCTTAGCAGTATGACCGGGATAATGCCAACCAGAACGATCAGCAGGGCGGCCAGTGAACAGGCTTCCAGCATCTCGTCTGAAGCATACTGATAGACATAGGTTGCCAGGGTGTCGTAGTTAAAGGGTCGCAGGATAAGCGTGGCGGGCAGTTCCTTCATGCAATCGACAAACACCACCAGTGCGGCTGTCAGCACCCCTCCCTTAATCAGCGGCAGATGAACTTTTACCAGGGTTTGCAGTGGCGAGTGACCCAGCGAACGGGAAGCCATGTCCATGTTTTCGGTTATCTTATTCAGGCTGGACTCGACTGAACCCACCGAGACGGCCAGAAAGCGAACCACATAGGCAAAGATCACTGCGAAGGCGGTTCCGCTGAGCAGAAGTCCGGTGGAGATACCCAGCAGTTGCTCCATCAGGCTATCAACGAAGTTATCGAAAGCAGCGAGGGGGATGATGACCCCGATCGCTAGCACGGCTCCGGGCATCGCGTAGCCCAGGCTGGCAAACCGGGCAGCCAGACTGAGGCTGCTGTTTTTGTGTAGCCGTTTTGAATAGGCCAGTAGCAGTGCCACAAGAATGGTCAGTAGTGCCGCACAGCCTGAGAGTATAAAGCTGTGGCTGGCATGGAGCTGAAAATCGCTGCTCCAGAGCTGATCAAGGTTATTCAGGGCGTAACCCGCCAATACCCATACCGGAATAATAAACCCGGCAATCACTGGCAGCGCACATAACAGCGTGGCCCCCCAGGCGCGCCATCCTTTCAGAGGATATCCGGTCAGCGTTTTGAAGCGGTCTGCGCTGTGAAACTGTCGCTGCTTCGCCCGGGCCAGTCGCTCCAGTGAGATCAGGATGACCACAAATATCATCATCAGACTGGCGATCTGTGCTGCACCACCCAGATTGCTCATATTCAGCCAGGTATCGTAGATACCGGCACTCATACTTTTGACGGCAAAGTAATCCACCGTACCAAAATCGTTAATGGTTTCCATCGATACCAGCGAGAGGCCTACGGCGATGGCCGGACGGGCGATCGGCAGGGATACCCGGTAGAAACTCTGCCACGCGGTACAGCCCAGCGTGCGGCTGGCATCGTGAATAGTGGTGGACTGCTCCAGAAAGGCAGCCCGTGCCAGCAGATAGATATAGGGGTAGAGTACCAGAGCCAGCATCAGAATGGCGCCGCCGAGGGTGCGGATATCGGGAAACCAGTAATCACGGGCGGATTGCCAGCCGAACAGCTCCCGCAGAAAAATCTGCAATGCCCCGGAGTATTCCAGCAGATCGGTATACACATAGGCGATCACGTAGGCCGGGACCGCAAAGGGCAGCAGCAGTGCCCACTCAAACATTCGACGACCGGGAAAACGACACATGGTCACCAGCCAGGCACCGCAGACGCCGATAGCGATTGACAGCGCGCCAACCCCCAGCATCAGTATCAGGGTTGTGGTGATGTACACGGGTAGCACCGTTTCTGCCAGATGGGTCCAGATATTTTCTCTGGGGAACAGCGCCAGATAGAAAACCGACAGCACCGGCAGGGCTACCATCAGTGCTGTACCCCAGGTACAGCTATACCAGCCAAACAGGTAACGGTTGTTTTCAGAAATACTCTGTTTTGAATCGCTCACTCTGGCCATATGGGGAGCGGGTTTTGCCCGCGCAACTCTCTGCTGTTAACGAAAAAACGGTAGCACGAGACTACCGTTTGTGTGAATCATTGTCGATCACTGTTACAGAAGGTTGATCAGTTATCGAAGCCAACTTTATCAACCATCCGTGATGCCTGCACTCTTAACTCAGCGACCTTCTGCAGGTTGATATTGTCCTGTTTGAACTCTCCCATATATTGGTTCAGCAGCGCTGAACGGGGAGTTGCGGGGCGCACCGGAAACTCAAAGTTAGCTTCGGCGTACATCGATTGTGCCTGGGCTTCGCTCAGGAACTCCAGCAATTTGATGGCACTCTCTTTGTGGGGCGCATACTGGGTGAGAGCAGCACCGGAGATGCTCATATGTGCGCCACGATCATCCTGATTGGGAAAGACCAGGTTGACCGCATTGGCCCACTCTTTCTGTTCCGGTTGTTTTTCATTGGTGAGCATTTTGCCGAAGTAGTATGAGTTGCCCAGGGCGATATCACACACTCCCTCTTTAACCGCTTTGACCTGCGCACGGTCATTCCCCTGAGGCTTTCGGGCCAGGTTGGCTTTGACACCTTCGAGCCATTTTTCTGCTTCCGCTTCACCGTGATAGGCGATCATCGAACCGATCAGTGACAGGTTGTAGGTGTGCTTGCCACTACGGGTGCAGATACGTCCCTTCCATTTGGGATCCGCCAGTTCTTCGTAAGTTTTAATCTCGCCCTCTGCGACCCGCTCTTTTGAAGCGTAGATCAGACGGGTACGGCTGGTAAGTCCGAACCAGCGGTTTTGCGGGTCACGATAATGGGCTGGAATATTATTTGTCAGGACGTCACTCTGCACCGGTTGGGTCAGTCCCTTTTCGACCACATCGTAGAGTGGCCCGATATCCGATGTCAGGACAATGTCCGCGGGGGAGTTCTTACCTTCATGCTCTAAGCGTTCAATCAGCCCTTTTTTGGCAAACACAACATTGGTTTTGATACCGGTGTCTGCAGTGAAAGCTTCCAGCATCGGTTGAATCAGAAACGGTTGACGATATGAATAGATATTAACTTCATCAGCGGTGGCTACAGAGCTGACCGCCATTGTCAGTGGCAGAGCGAGAAAGGCGAGTTTTTTGAACGGCTGCTTGAACGTTTTTCGCATAGTTGAAACACCTGAGTTGTGCCTGAATGATTAAAAGGGTTAAGCGTCAGCCCTTTATATTGCAGTGATAATGCGAACTATTCTTATTTAACTTGGGGCTGATGTCAACTCAAATGAGGATGATTCTCAATTAAATTTTTTTATATCTGGGTTATCCGACGGTCACAATGGCGGTTGCAGACAGGTACAGCGAAGCGTGACTCAGATGGGGAACAGTCTGGCCAGTAATACCGGCACTGCGTTTTCAACCCGCAGAATTCGCTGACCGATATGGATCGCTTCAAATCCGCAGGCCTGAAGCTTTTCCACTTCATAGGGAATAAAGCCGCCCTCGGGACCGATCGCCAGTGTTGTCGCTTCGTCGCTGGCCCCGGGGCAGGGAACGGCGTGATAGGGGTGTGCGACCAACGCCCGGGTCTGACGGGCGATCTCGGGAAGTTCATCCTCTACAAAGGGCTTAAAACGCTTTCGCAGGTGTACTTCAGGCAGCACTGTGTCGCCTGCTTGTTCCAGGCCCAGCAGTAACTGCTCTCTGAGATTATCCTGCTGTAAAGCCGGCGTTGACCAGTAGCTTTTATCCACTTTGTAGGAGTTGATCAGATAGAGTTGTTTGACACCCATACTGGTAATGGTTTGCAGGGTGCGTTTCAGCATCTTGGGTCGAGGCAGAGCCAGAAGCAGGGTCAGCGGCAGAGCGGCAGGGGGTTGGTGTACCAGCTCTACCTCCAGAGTAATACTCTGATCCGTCAGACCGATCACCGTGCCGCTGCCGGTCGCGCCGTTTAGCAAACCTACTCTGAGCTGCTGACCCAGGGCGGGTTGGTGAAACAGTCTGATATGGTGAAAGCGCCGGTCACTGATGACCGCCCTGTTGGTTGTACTATAGTCACTTTCAAACAGCAGTATCAGGTTCATGGCCGACTCAGAATGGAGATAAGGGGGCCATTCTAAAGCAGCTTTAAGCGGTTATCCATCGCCGAGTTTTTTCAGGCGATAGGCCAGCGCCGGACGCGTGAGTCCCAGTTTACGTGCCGCTTTTGAAACATTGTTGTTGCACCGGGACATCGCCTCCTCAATCAGCTTCTGCTCCAGCTGTTCGAGGCTGAAGTTGTCAACCAGCAAACTCTCTACCGGTTCTGTCGTCGTTAAGCTGGATTTGGGTGCCTCTTCGCAGAGTTGTCCCCGGCCACCAATAATATTCAGGGGATGAGAGGGCTCAGACAGTGAGGGAAAGAAGCTGGACATACTGATGGACTGATTATTTTCAGTCAGAATAACGCCCCGCTCGATCATGTTTTCCAGCTCGCGGATATTACCGGGCCACTTGTACTGAATCAGTGCCTGCATCGCCTTATCTGAAATACCGGAGGTTTTTTTATTGTACAGGGTGCAGTATTTTTTCAAAAAGTGCTCTGTTAACAGCGGAATATCTTCAGTACGGTCGCGCAGCGGAGGGATATGCACCGGATAAACATTTAAGCGGTAAAACAGATCTGCGCGAAAACGACCCTCCTGGACCGCTGTTTCAAGATCCTCATTGGTCGCAGCTACCACCCTGACATCGATGCGCCGGGTGCGGTTATCACCGACCCGTTCAAACTCTGATTCCTGCAGAACTCTCAACAGTGAGGCTTGCGCCCTTGGGGTCAGCTCGATCACCTCATCGAGAAAAATAGTGCCGCGGTGAGCCCGTTCAAATTTACCTTCGCGGGATTGGATTGCGCCGGTGTAAGCGCCTTTTTCTACCCCGAATAACTCAGCTTCAATCAGGTCCGGCGGGATGCAGGCACAGTTAACCGCAACAAAGGGTTGGTTTGCCCGGTCACTGGTTGTGTGAAGGCCCCGGGCTACGACCTCTTTGCCGACGCCGGTTTCTCCCTGCAGCAGCACACTCACTTTACTTTTTGAGGCTTTACGAATCAGGTGGCAGACATTTTTAAAGGCTGCTGAGTGGCCGACACTGTTAAATAAGAGGTCCTCTTCTGCATCGTTACTGCGAAACTGATCTTTCAGAACACTGACCTCATCCTGTAGCGCCAGCAACTGTTCAATAATCGGGTCGGGAAGCAGGTATTTTTCTGTCTCTTCGGCATCATCCCAGTCTTCGGCCGGACGCCCCTCAATATGACAGTGATCGGCTCCAGTCGCAGCGCACTGAGTTTCCCTGAAGATGATCTGCCGGTTCATGTAATAGGTTGAGAAACCACTGGCGTAACCGAGCAGTGTCCAGCATACCGGAACGTCTGAATTGCCAGAGCTTGCCAGGTGGGTTTCCACTTCATGGGAGTTGTACCAGTCAAAAGCACCATAGAAATGCTGGCTATCTTCGTCGAACTCCAGAGAGCGCGGGATAACTTTGACCATGCCTTTGATGGCATGAAGCTGAGGTCCCACCATGAAAACCTCTTCAGCGGTCATATCAGGACGAACTTTTTTAGCCAGTTCGGCATCCCGCCAGCCGGTATGATATCCGAAGCGCATCAGAAAGCCTTTCGCTCTCTCGACTCCCAGGGTCTGGATCAACTCGTTTCGCAGCAACCCCATTACTGCGGAATGGATCAGCAACATCCGCTGCTCATCCAGCCAGATTTTGCCCTCCTCATTGTCGAAACGGATCTGTTCTAAGAGATCCTGAGCGTCAGGAAGCTTAGGTTGTAGTTCTGTCATATGGCACTGCTTTTGTTATTTTTTTTTTTAATGAGTATCGGCGTCGGAGGCCTGCTTGTTTTTTATTGTGACGCTTATTTTGTCTAAAAAACAACACCTATTTTTAAATATCCCTCGGGAGTGTACAGCTCATACTCAGAGGGGCTTTTTTAATTTTTTCATTAACTTTTCACTATTTCATCACCTGTTATCCGTTCCACTGCGGGGTAGCTGTTGGCCATAGTCAGGCTGATGTATTGTTTTTTTTATTATTTAAAATCAATATCTTATTTGTTCTGTTTGGCCGTTTTACAGATTTTTTCTATCTCTGGCACAGCCATTGCTGTAACCCCTGTGATCAAAACTTAATTTTACAGGTGATCATATGGCAGATCTGAAACTACACAGCCCTCATGCTTCTGGGAACCGGTCCGGCTTAGACCAGATGACTAAGTATATCCGGGTGCGTAGTGATAAAAATGCTCGTTTTGTCGAGTTTGATTTTGCTATTGGAGACCCCTCTCTGTTTGTCGAACTGATTATGCCTCAAGGTGCCTTTAAACATTTCTGTACCACCAACGATGTGGTCTTTATGACCCGGGAACAGCAGGAAAATGTCGATGCCGAGATGGAAAAATGGCGCTACGGAGAGGACACGCTGATGGCGAACAACCATAGCTGAGCCTTGCGGCAACACTGCACTTATTCAATAAAAACAATGAACCCAAGATGGGATAACGCAGATGACTATAGAAATAAAAACAGCCATGCTGGAACCGGTGCGCAACAC